>NZ_JBXAQG010000003.1:0-1191 GCF_058806975.1 Ferrovibrio sp. GW821-FHT12E11 | reverse complement strand
ATGGCCAAGGCAAAGTTTGAGCGTAACAAGCCGCACTGCAACATTGGTACGATTGGTCACGTTGACCATGGCAAGACGTCTTTGACGGCAGCGATCACGAAGGTGCTGGCGGAAAGCGGCGGCGCGTCGTTCACGGCCTATGACCAGATCGACAAGGCGCCGGAAGAGAAGGCGCGCGGCATCACGATCTCGACCAGCCATGTCGAGTACGAGACGGCGAACCGCCACTATGCGCATGTCGACTGCCCCGGCCACGCCGACTATGTGAAGAACATGATCACCGGTGCCGCCCAGATGGACGGCGCGATCCTGGTTGTGTCGGCCGCTGACGGCCCGATGCCGCAGACGCGCGAGCACATCCTGCTGGCCCGCCAGGTCGGCGTGCCGTCGCTGGTCGTGTTCATGAACAAGTGCGACATGGTGGACGACGCCGAACTGCTCGACCTGGTCGAGCTGGAAGTGCGCGAGCTGCTGTCGAAGTATGATTTCCCGGGCGACGACATCCCGATCGTGCGCGGTTCGGCGCTGGCTGCCCTTGAGGACAGCAACAAGGACCTGGGCCACGACGCCATCCTGAAGCTGATGGCCGAAGTCGACCGCTACATCCCGCAGCCGGAGCGTCCCAAGGACAAGCCGTTCCTGATGCCGGTGGAAGACGTGTTCTCGATCTCGGGCCGCGGCACGGTTGTGACCGGTCGCGTCGAGCGCGGCATCGTCAAGGTCGGTGAGGAAGTCGAGATCGTTGGTCTGAAGGCCACCGTGAAGACCACCGTGACCGGCGTTGAAATGTTCCGCAAGCTGCTGGACAGCGGCGAGGCTGGCGACAACATCGGCGCGCTGCTGCGCGGCGTGCAGCGTGAGGACGTCGAGCGCGGCCAGGTTCTGGCCAAGCCGGGTTCGATCACCCCGCACACCAAGTTCAAGGCCGAAGCCTACATCCTGACCAAGGAAGAGGGTGGCCGTCATACCCCGTTCTTCACCAACTACCGCCCGCAGTTCTACTTCCGCACCACCGACGTGACCGGTGTTGTGGCGCTGCCGGCCGGCGTCGAGATGGTGATGCCGGGCGACAACGTGTCGATGGATGTCGAGCTGATCGCGCCGATCGCGATGGATGAAGGCCTGCGCTTCGCGATCCGCGAAGGCGGCCGCACCGTCGGCGCCGGCGTCGTCGCCAAGGTCATCGCGTAA
>NZ_JBXAQG010000002.1:0-436230 GCF_058806975.1 Ferrovibrio sp. GW821-FHT12E11 | reverse complement strand
ATGAAGGCCTGCGCTTCGCGATCCGCGAAGGCGGCCGCACCGTCGGCGCCGGCGTCGTCGCCAAGGTCATCGCGTAACATTACGCGACGACTGACGCGCATGCAGGGGCGTAGCTCAACTGGCTAGAGCACCGGTCTCCAAAACCGGGGGTTGGGGGTTCGACTCCCTCCGCCCCTGCCAGCGTGGCAGACGTAACGAGTTTCGAGTTTAGGATAACAAGGCGATGGCGAAAGTCAGTCCGATCGAGTTTTTCCGGCAGGTCCGGCAGGAGACCGTCAAGGTTACCTGGCCGAGCCGTAAGGAGACCCTGATCACCACAGCAATGGTGTTCGTGATGGGGCTGGTCGCCGCGCTGTTCTTTTTTGTGGTCGACACGATCCTGCGCTTCGGTGTGCAGACGATCCTCGGCCTGGGGAGCTGAAGACGATGGCGGCGCGCTGGTACATCGTCCATGTCTACGCGAACTTCGAAAAGAAGGTCGCGCAGGCGATCCGCGATGGCGCGGCACAGAAGGGCATGTCCGAGCACTTCGAAGAGGTGCTGGTCCCGACCGAGGAAGTGGTGGAAGTCCGCCGCGGCCAGAAGGTCAATGCCGAACGCAAGTTTTTCCCCGGCTACGTGCTGGTGAAGATGACCATGACCGACGAGACCTACCATCTCGTCAAGAATTCGCCGAAGGTCACCGGCTTCCTGAGTTCGGGCGGCAAGCCGTCGCCGATCACGGAAGCCGAGGCGCAGCGGATCGCCAATCAGGTGAAGGAAGGTGTGGAGCATCCCAAGCCTTCGGTCACCTTCGAGGTGGGCGAGCAGGTGCGTGTGGCCGACGGCCCGTTCACGTCGTTCTCCGGCGTGGTGGAAGAAGTGGACGAAGAGCGCGCCCGCCTCAAGGTGGCGGTGTCGATCTTCGGTCGCGCCACCCCGGTGGAGCTGGAATACAGCCAGGTCGAGAAGCTCTGACCTGACTGCTTGAGTACCCGGGCCGCATATCGCCGGGTTCACCGCGTGGGAGACAGCTAAGGTCCATATTCGCCGGACCGACCCTGTCGCACCGCGTATCCGCTAGCGGGGAGCAAGGCTCTCCAAGCAGGAAAGGAAGTTAGTATGGCGAAGAAGATTGACGGCTATATCAAGCTGCAGGTTCCGGCCGGCAAGGCCAACCCGTCGCCGCCGATCGGCCCGGCTCTGGGCCAGCGCGGCGTCAACATCATGGAATTCTGCAAGGCGTTCAACGCGCAGACCAAGGACCTTGAGCAGGACATGCCGATCCCGGTGGTTATCACCGTGTATTCGGACCGTTCGTTCACGTTCATCACCAAGACCCCGCCGGTGACCTACTTCCTGAAGAAGGCTGCCAACATCAAGTCCGGTTCGAAGACGACCGGCCGCGGTGACAAGGTCGGTTCGGTGACGATGGACCAGGTGCGCGAGATCGCCAAGGCCAAGATGAAGGATCTCAACGCTCACGACGTTGATGCGGCAGCCCGCATGATCGTTGGTTCGGCCCGCTCGATGGGCCTGGACGTTCGTGGCGAATAAGGGGAGATCTGAATCATGAGCAAGCAGGGCAAGCGTTTCACGACCGCCGCGAAGACGGTCAATCCCGATCACCGCTACGGCGTTACCGAAGCCGTCAAGATGGTGAAGGCCAATGCCAAGGCGAAGTTCGATGAGACCATCGAAATCGCCGTCAACCTGGGCGTCGATCCGCGTCATGCCGACCAGATGGTCCGTGGCGTTGTGACCATGCCGTCGGGCACCGGCAAGACCGTTCGCGTCGCCGTCTTCGCCAAGGGTGCGAAGGCCGAAGAAGCCAAGAAGGCTGGTGCCGACCTGGTCGGCGCCGACGATCTGGCCGAAATCATCAACACCGGCAAGATCGAGTTCGATCGCTGCATTGCCACGCCGGACATGATGGCCGTGGTTGGCAAGCTGGGTAAGGTTCTGGGCCCGCGCGGCCTGATGCCGAACCCGAAGCTCGGCTCGGTCACCATGGATGTCGCTGGCGCCGTCAAGGCGGCCAAGGGCGGCCAGGTCGAGTTCCGCGTTGAGAAGGCCGGCCTGCTGCATGCCGGCATCGCCAAGGCGTCCTTCACCGAGGAGCAGATCCTCGCCAATGTGAAGGCGTTCATCGATGCCGTGATGAAGGCCAAGCCGACCGGCGTGAAGGGTCACTACGTCAAGAAGATCGCGATCAGCTCGACCATGGGTCCGGGCGTGCGTCTCGATCTGACCGACGCGATTGGCGGCGGCGACAAGGCCGCTGCGTAAGTAACGAGTTTCGTCAGCCTTCCTCGGAAGGCTGACGGAGCGATGTTCAGGGCAACCTGGGCATCGCAACCTGTCCGAGACTGCAGGCCCCCGGAAGCTTTTTAGCCGAAGGGTTTAATGGGAATGGCCACCTGCATAGACGGGGAAGAGAATTTTCAGGGCGCCGGTTACGACCGGGGCCCGGAAGGTTCGAGCCCTGGGACAGGCGAACCGGGTGATCGGTTTGCCGCAGACGGTGGAGCTGAGAAGCGAAGCCGGAGCGACCAGATCGATTGCTCAAGTGCCAACCAGGATCAGGGCAACCTGATTCCTTGTTTAGGAGACGAACAGTGGATCGTGCTCAAAAACAGGAGATGGTGACCACGCTCAACCAGGTCTTTAAAGAGGCCGAGGCTGTGGTGGTAACCCAGAATAACGGTCTGACCGTTGCTCAGGTGACTGAGCTGCGCCGTCAGATGCGTGCCGCTGGCGCCAGCTTCAAGGTCGCGAAAAACCGTCTTGTCTGCCTTGCCCTCGAGGGCACCACCTACGCATCCCTGAAGGACCTCTTCAAGGGGCCGACCGGCATTGCCTATGCCAATGATCCGGTCGCCGCAGCGAAGGTCGCCGTGGAGTTCGCCAAGAAGAACGACAAGTTCGTCGTTGTTGGCGGCGCCATGGGCGAAACCGTCCTGAATGCTGATGGTGTCAAAGCCTTGGCGACCCTGCCGTCGCTCGACGAACTGCGCGGCAAGATCATCGGCCTGCTCAACGCGCCTGCGACCAAGGTCGCTGGCGTCGTGCAGGCGCCGGCTGGCCAGTTGGCCCGCCTGCTCAATGCGTATGCCACGAAGGGTTAAGGCCGAAAAGCCGAACCGTAACTGTCAAACCAGGTATCGAACCTACACACTAAGGAGTCACTCAAATGGCTGATTTGAACAAGATCGTTGACGAACTGTCGACGCTGACCGTCCTCGAGGCTGCCGAGCTCGCCAAGCTTCTCGAAGAGAAGTGGGGCGTTTCGGCTGCTGCCCCGGTTGCCGTTGCCGCCGCTGGCGGTGGCGCTGCTGCCCCGGCCGCTGAAGAAAAGACCGAGTTCAACGTGATCCTCGCCGATGCCGGCGCGAACAAGATCAACGTCATCAAGGAAGTCCGCGCCATCACCGGCCTGGGCCTCAAGGAAGCCAAGGACCTCGTCGAGGGCGCTCCGAAGGCTGTCAAGGAAGGCGTCAACAAGGACGACGCCGCCAAGATCAAGGCCCAGCTGGAAGCCGCTGGCGCCAAGGTCGAAGTCAAGTAATACGCGTAACGGCGAGGGGGCGGGTCCGGTGTGGACCTGCCCCTAAGCTGCCCTATATCAGGGGCTCATTTCAGGGTTACACACCCCGTCCGCCGCGGATTTCGGCGGATCGATACGGTTCGGATCTTTGGGCGCGGCGATCGCCCGGCGGGATTAACAGGCCCGCGAAACTCATCGCTGGTCCGAACCGTGCGGCGCGATCCTTTCGCTGCACAGATATAGATTTGGGACAGACATGACCTTGTCGTTCACCGGCCGCAAGCGCGTTCGCAAAAGCTTCGGGCGCATCCCCAGCGTTGCCTCGATGCCGAACCTCATCGAGGTTCAGAAAAGCTCCTACGACAGTTTCCTGATGATGAACGACGCTGGCGACCAGCGCCCCGATTCGGGCCTGCAGGGCGTCTTCAAGTCGGTCTTCCCGATCAAGGATTTCAGCGACAGCTCGTCGCTCGAATTCGTCAAGTATGAGTTCGAAGCGCCGAAGTACGATGTCGACGAGTGCATGCAGCGCGGCATGACCTTTGCCGCGCCGCTGAAGGTGACGCTGCGCCTGATCGTCTTCGAAGTCGATCCCGATACCCAGGCCAAGTCGGTCAAGGGCATCAAGGAGCAGGACGTGTACATGGGCGACATGCCGCTCATGACCGACAAGGGCACCTTCATCATCAATGGCACCGAGCGCGTCATCGTTTCGCAGATGCACCGCAGCCCGGGCGTGTTCTTCGACCACGACAAGGGCAAGACCCATTCCTCGGGCAAGTATCTCTACACCGCCCGCGTCATTCCCTATCGCGGTTCGTGGCTCGATTTCGAGTTCGATGCCAAGGACATCGTGCATGTCCGCATCGACCGTCGCCGCAAGCTGCCGGTCACCACGCTGTTCTTCGCGCTGGGCCTGACCCAGGAAGAGATCCTGGACTCCTTCTACAAGAAGGTGATCTTCAAGCGCGACAAGAAGGGCTGGCGCACCGAATACAATGCCGAGCGCATGCGCGGCGTGCGCCTCAACAGCGAGCTGATCAACGCCAAGACCGGCAAGGTCATGGTCGAGGCCGGCACCAAGGTGACCCCGCGTCTGGCCAAGAAGCTGGCGGAAGAGGGCCTGAAGGAACTGCTGGTGTCGCCGGCCGACATGGTTGGCAAGTACAACTCGCTCGACATCGTCAACGAAGAGACTGGCGAGATCTATCTGGAAGCGGGCGAGGAGCTCGACGTCAAGAAGATCGAGACCCTGGAGGCTGCCGGCATCGAGCAGATCTCCGTGCTCGACGTCGATCACGTCACCATCGGCTCCTACATCCGCAACACCATGGTTGCCGACAAGCACCAGGGCCGCGAGCAGGCGCTGTTCGAAATCTATCGCGTCATGCGTCCAGGCGAGCCGCCGACGGTGGACACGGCGGAAGCCCTGTTCCACGGCCTGTTCTTCGATTCCGAGCGTTATGACCTCTCGGCCGTCGGCCGCGTGAAGATGAACGCCCGTCTCGGCCTGGAAGCCGAAGACACCGTGCGCGTGCTGCGCACCGAGGACATCCTGGCCTGCGTACGCACGCTGGTCGAACTCAAGGATGGCCGCGGCGAAATCGACGACATCGACCATCTCGGCAACCGCCGTGTGCGTTCGGTCGGCGAGCTGATGGAAAACCAGTACCGCATCGGCCTGGTCCGCATGGAGCGTGCGATCCGCGAGCGCATGAGCTCGGTCGAGATCGACACGGTCATGCCGCATGACCTGATCAATGCCAAGCCGGCTGCCGCTGCCGTCCGCGAGTTCTTCGGCTCCAGCCAGCTCTCGCAGTTCATGGATCAGACCAACCCGCTGTCGGAGATCACCCACAAGCGTCGCCTCTCGGCGCTTGGCCCGGGCGGTCTGACCCGCGAGCGCGCCGGTTTCGAAGTGCGCGACGTGCATCCGACCCATTACGGCCGCATCTGCCCGATTGAGACGCCGGAAGGCCCGAATATCGGTCTGATCAACTCGCTGGCGACCTATGCCCGCGTCAACCAGTATGGCTTCATCGAGAGCCCGTACCGCCGCATCCGCGACGGCAAGGTGACCGACGAGGTCGTCTATCTGACCGCGATGGAAGAGGGCAAGTACACCATTGCCCAGGCCAACGTGGAGATCGACAAGGGCAAGCTGGCCGGCGACCTGGTTTCCTGCCGCCGCAACGGCGATTTCGTCATGGTCCGCCCCGAGGGCGTCGACTTCATGGACGTGTCGCCCAAGCAGCTCGTCTCCGTCGCCGCGGCGCTGATCCCGTTCCTCGAGAACGATGACGCCAACCGCGCGCTGATGGGTTCGAACATGCAGCGTCAGGCCGTGCCGCTGATCCGTGCCGAAGCGCCGCTGGTCGGCACCGGCATGGAAGAGGTGGTGGCCCGCGATTCCGGCGCCACCATCGTTGCCAAGCGCACCGGCGTGATCGACCAGATCGACGGTACCCGTATCGTCGTCCGCGTATCGGACGAAGCCGATATGTCGAAGTCGAATGTCGATATCTACAAGCTGCTGAAGTTCCAGCGCTCGAACCAGAATACCTGCATCACCCAGCGCCCGCTGGTGAAGGTGGGCGATCAGGTGCGCGCCGGCGATATCATCGCCGACGGTCCCTCGACCGAGCTGGGCGAGCTGGCGCTGGGCCGTAACGTGCTCGTCGCCTTCATGCCCTGGAACGGCTACAACTTCGAAGATTCGATCCTGATCTCGGAGCGTATCGCCAAGGACGACGTCTTCACCTCGATCCATATCGAGGAATTCGAGGTCATGGCCCGCGACACCAAGCTCGGGCCTGAGGAAATCACCCGCGATATTCCGAACGTGGGCGAGGAAGGCCTCAAGAATCTCGACGAGGCCGGCATCGTCTACATCGGCGCCGAAGTCCATCCGGGCGACATCATGGTCGGCAAGATCACGCCGAAGGGCGAAAGCCCGATGACGCCGGAAGAGAAGCTGCTGCGCGCCATCTTCGGCGAAAAGGCTTCCGACGTGCGCGACAGCTCGCTGCGCGTGCCGCCGGGCGTCTCGGGCACCATCGTCGAAGTGCGCGTCTTCTCCCGCCATGGCGTGGAAAAGGACGAACGCGCCCTGGCGATCGAGCGCGCCGAGATCGAGCGTCTGGCCAAGGACCGTGACGACGAGAAGGCGATCATCGAGCGCTCCATCTATGGCCGCCTCAAGGAACTCCTGAACGGCAAGCAGGCTGACAAGGGTCCGAAGGGCTTCAAGGATGGCGGCAAGATCACCGACGAGATCCTGGCCGAACTGACCCCCGGTCAGTGGTGGCAGATCAGCGTCAAGAACGAAAAGTCGATGGCCGACATCGAGGCCCTGAAGAAGCAGTATGATGCCGCCACCACGCGCATCCAGAAGCGCTTCGAGGACAAGGTGGAGAAGCTGCAGCGCGGCGACGAGCTGCCGCCCGGCGTGATGAAGATGGTCAAGGTCTTCGTCGCGGTGAAGCGCAAGCTGCAGCCCGGCGACAAGATGGCCGGCCGCCACGGCAACAAGGGCGTCATCTCCCGCATCGTGCCGGAAGAAGACATGCCCTACCTGCAGGACGGTCAGCCGGTCGATATCGTGCTGAACCCGCTGGGCGTGCCCTCGCGCATGAACGTCGGTCAGATTCTGGAAACCCATCTGGGCTGGGCTTCGGCCGGCCTGGGTCGCCAGATCGGCGAGATGCTCGACAAGGTCAACCGCAACACGGCCAAGGCGGCCGATCTGCGCCAGACCATGAAGACCATCTATTCCAAGCAGGAATACGCCGACAAGATCAACGATCTGTCGGATGACCAGCTGCTCGAGCTCGGCGCCAATCTGCGTCGCGGCGTGCCGATGGCCACTCCGGTCTTCGACGGCGCCCATGAGCCCGACATCGTGGAGATGCTGGAGAAGGCCAACTTCGACAAGTCGGGTCAGGTCACCCTGATCGACGGCCGCACCGGTGAAGCCTTCGACCGCAAGGTCACGGTTGGCTACATCTACATGCTGAAGCTGCATCACCTGGTGGATGACAAGATCCACGCCCGTTCGATCGGCCCATACTCGCTGGTCACCCAGCAGCCGCTCGGCGGCAAGGCGCAGTTCGGCGGTCAGCGTTTCGGCGAAATGGAGGTCTGGGCACTCCAGGCTTACGGCGCCGCCTACACGCTGCAGGAAATGCTGACGGTCAAGTCGGACGACGTGGCCGGTCGCTCGAAGGTTTACGAGTCGATCGTGCGCGGCGACACCAACTTCGAAGCCGGCATTCCGGAATCGTTCAACGTGCTGGTCAAGGAAATGCGGTCGCTCGGCCTGAATGTCGAGCTGTCGCAGCGTTCCTACTGATCGCCACGAAACATTTCCTCCGATAGGAGACGATAGACATGAACGAACTGAGCAACGTTTTCGGCCAGCCCCAGGGCGCCCAGGCCTTCGACCAGATCCAGATCTCGATCGCCAGTCCCGAGCGTATCCGCTCGTGGTCCTACGGCGAGATCAAGAAGCCTGAGACCATCAACTACCGGACCTTTAAGCCGGAGCGGGACGGCCTGTTCTGCGCCCGCATCTTTGGCCCGATCAAGGACTACGAGTGCCTGTGCGGCAAGTACAAGCGCATGAAGTATCGCGGCGTGATCTGCGAGAAGTGCGGCGTCGAAGTCACGCTCTCCAAGGTGCGGCGCGAGCGCATGGGCCATATCGAACTGGCCTCGCCGGTGGCGCATATCTGGTTTCTGAAGTCGCTGCCTTCGCGTATCGGCCTCATGCTCGACATGACGCTGAAAGATCTCGAGCGCATCCTGTACTTCGAGAACTACGTCGTCGTGGAGCCGGGTCTCTCGCCGCTCAAGCAGTTCGACCTGCTGACGGAAGAGCAGCTGTTCACCGCCCAGGAAGAATATGGCGATGACGCCTTTGTCGCCAAGATCGGCGCGGAAGCCATCCGCGACCTGCTGGTGGCGCTCGACCTGGAAAAGGAGCGCGACAACATCCGCCAGGAGCTGATCGAGACGACTTCGGAACTGAAGCCGAAGAAGCTGGTCAAGCGCCTGAAGCTGGTGGAAAGCTTCATCGACTCCGGCAACAAGCCGGAATGGATGGTGCTGACCGTGGTGCCGGTGATTCCGCCGGAACTGCGTCCGCTGGTGCCGCTGGACGGCGGCCGCTTCGCGACCTCGGATCTGAACGATCTGTATCGCCGCGTCATCAACCGCAACAACCGCCTGAAACGCCTGATCGAGCTGCGCGCGCCAGACATCATCGTGCGTAACGAAAAGCGCATGCTGCAGGAAGCCGTTGACGCCCTGTTCGATAACGGCCGTCGCGGCCGCGTCATCACCGGCGCCAACAAGCGTCCGCTGAAGTCGCTCAGCGACATGCTGAAGGGCAAGCAGGGTCGTTTCCGTCAGAACCTGCTCGGCAAGCGCGTCGACTACTCGGGCCGTTCGGTCATCGTCGTCGGTCCGGAACTCAAGCTGCATCAGTGCGGCCTGCCGAAGAAGATGGCGCTCGAACTGTTCAAGCCCTTCATCTACTCCAAGCTTGAGCTGCGCGGCCTGGCCGCCACCGTCAAGATGGCGAAGAAGATGGTGGAGAAGGAGCGTCCGGAAGTCTGGGATATCCTCGAAGAGGTCATCCGCGAACATCCGGTGCTGCTGAACCGCGCGCCGACCCTGCATCGTCTGGGCATCCAGGCCTTCGAACCGACCCTGATCGAGGGCAAGGCCATCCAGCTGCATCCGCTGGTCTGCGCCGCCTTCAACGCCGACTTCGACGGTGACCAGATGGCGGTGCACGTGCCGCTGTCGCTGGAAGCCCAGCTCGAAGCCCGCGTGCTGATGATGTCGACCAACAACATCCTCAGCCCGGCGAACGGCAAGCCGATCATCGTGCCGTCGCAGGATATCGTGCTCGGTCTGTATTACACGACCATGGAGCGTAACCATCCGCTCGGCGACGTGCTGAAGATCAAGGACGTCAATGCGGTGCTGAAGGCCTGGGCCGAAGACGATGTCATCGTCTACGATCCCAAGACCAAGGTGGAAGTGCCGAAGACGGCCGTGAAGGCCGAGCTGGAGCGTCTGCTGCAGGCTGGCGCCATCGTGGAGCGGACTCCGGTCTTCGCCACGATCGCCGAAATCCAGCAGGCGCTGGATGCCAAGGCGATCACGCTGCATCACCGCATCAAGGCCCGTCTCAGCACGGTGGACTCGGATGGCAATCCGATCATTGCCCGCGTCACCACCACGCCGGGCCGCATGCTGCTGAGCGAGATCCTGCCCAAGCACAAGAACGTGCCGTTCCGCGTGATCAACCAGCAGCTGACCAAGAAGGAGATCACCAACGTCATCGACGTGGTGTATCGCCATTGCGGCCAGAAAGAGACCGTCATCTTCTGCGATCGCATGATGGCGCTTGGCTTCACCCGCGCCTTCAAGGCCGGCATTTCCTTCGGCAAGGACGACATGGTCGTGCCGCTGACCAAGGAAAAGCATATCGACGACACCAAGAAGCTGGTCGGCGAATACGAGCAGCAGTACCAGGACGGCCTGATCACCCAGGGCGAGAAGTATAACAAGGTGGTCGATGCCTGGTCCCAGTGCACCGATCGCGTCGCCGACGAGATGATGAAGGTCATTCAGACCGACATCGATCAGGTCAGCGGCGAGCGCAAGCCGATCAACTCGATCTGGATGATGGCCCATTCGGGCGCCCGTGGTTCGGCAGCGCAGATGAAGCAGCTCGCCGGCATGCGCGGCCTGATGGCCAAGCCGTCGGGCGAGATCATCGAGACGCCGATCATCTCGAACTTCAAGGAAGGCCTCACCGTGCTCGAGTATTTCAACTCGACCCACGGCGCCCGTAAGGGTCTGGCCGACACCGCCTTGAAGACCGCCAACTCGGGCTACCTGACCCGTCGTCTCGTCGATGTGGCGCAGGATTGCATCATCACCGAGGACGATTGCGGCACCGAGCGCGGCCTCACCGTGCGCGAAGTGGTCGAGGGCGCCGAAGTGATCGCCACCCTTGGCGAGCGCATCCTGGGCCGTACGCCCAGCCTGGACGTGAAGCATCCGCTCACCGGCGAGGTTCTGGTCAAGGCCGGCGACCTGATGGAAGAGCGCGACGTGGATCGCATCGAGACGGCCGGCGTGGAATCCATGCTGATCCGTTCGGTGCTGACCTGCGACAGCCAGGTTGGCGTCTGCGGCAAGTGCTATGGCCGCGATCTGGCCCGCGGTACCAAGGTCAACATCGGTGAAGCTGTCGGCGTCATTGCCGCGCAGTCCATCGGCGAGCCGGGTACCCAGCTGACCATGCGTACCTTCCACATCGGCGGCACCGCCCAGGTGGCGGAGCAGTCGAGCCTTGAGGCCGCCTATGACGCGACCCTCAAGATCGCCAACCGCAACCTGGTGACCGACAGCCAGGGCCGCTTCGTGGTCATGGGCCGCAATTGCGAAGTCATCCTGGTTGACCAGAATGGCCGCGAACGCGCCCGCCACAAGGTGCCTTACGGCGCCCGTCTGGTCGCCGATGAAGGCGGCAAGGTGAAGAAGGGCCAGCGCATCGCTGACTGGGATCCCTACACCCGCCCGGTCATCACCGAGCGCGAGGGTATCGTGCATTACCGCGACCTCGTCGAGGGCGTGTCGATGCGCGAAGCGACCGACGAGTCGACCGGCATTTCCTACAAGGTCGTCTCCGACTGGAAGCAGAACCCGAAGGGCAGCGAGCTGCGTCCGCGCATTACGCTGCGCAACGACAAGGGCGAGATCCTCATGCTCGTCAGCGGTGCCGAAGGCCGCTACTACCTCTCGGCCGACGCCATTCTGTCGGTGGAAGATGGTGCGCAGGTGCATGCCGGCGACGTGCTGGCGCGTATCCCGGTGGAAGGCACCAAGACCCGTGACATCACCGGCGGTCTGCCGCGTGTGGCCGAGCTCTTCGAAGCCCGCCGCCCGAAGGACCATGCGGTGATCGCGGAGATCGACGGCCGCGTCGAGTTCGGCAAGGATTACAAGGCCAAGCGCCGCCTGATCCTGAAGCCGGCCGAAGAGGGCGCCGAAGCTGTTGAATACCTGATCCCGAAGGGCAAGCAGATTGCCGTTCAGGAAGGCGATTTCGTCCGTGTCGGCGACCATCTGCTCGATGGCAACCCGGCACCGCACGACATCCTCAAGGTGCTCGGCATCGAGGCGCTGGCCAACTATCTCGTGAACGAGATTCAGGAGGTCTATCGTCTGCAGGGCGTGAAGATCAACGACAAGCACATCGAGGTGATTTGCCGCCAGATGCTGCAGAAGATCGAGATCACCGACCCGGCGGAAACCACCTTCCTGATCGGCGAGCAGGTCGACCGCAGCGAGTTCGAAGAGGTGAATGCCAAGACCGAAGCCGATGGCCGCAAGCCGGCCAAGGGCATGCCGGTTCTGCTCGGCATCACCAAGGCGAGCCTGCAGACCCGGTCGTTCTTCTCGGCCGCGTCCTTCCAGGAGACCACCCGCGTGCTCACCGAAGCTGCCGTCGGCGGCAAGGTGGACAGGCTGGTCGGCCTCAAGGAGAACGTCATCGTCGGCCGCCTGATCCCGGTCGGCACCGGCGCGATCATGAGCCGCATGAAAGGCCTCGCCGCCCAGCGCGATCGCGACTTCGCCGATGCGCTGGAAAGCGAACTGCAGGCTGCCGTCGGCGACGCCGCCGAGTAAGCTTTCGGTTCATACCGAATAGAAAAGGGCGGTCCTCTGGGCCGCCCTTTTTTGTGCGTCGAAGGTTTCTTTCTGAGATAAGATAAACACTCAAATTAACTCGTTCAGTTCTACGACGATAGAATATCCCTTGATATGTGGTGAGCACTATCGTGCCGAAATACTACAAGAAGAAACTTGCCTTAAAGCTTTCTGAGGCATTGCCTGATGATTTTGCACGCCTAATTTTAAAGGGCGCATTACGTGTACTGCGTGATCCAGAGAATCCCATGAGAGTGCAGCACTTCGCATCTTCAATTCGCGAATCGCTGAGTTATACACTCCATAAGCTTGCACCTGACGACGAAGTAAAAGCCTGTTCTTGGTATAAGTTGGAGAAAGGCACAAACGGCCCCACCCGTATGCAGCGCGCAGTTTATGCTTCTCAAGGTGGATTAAGTGACAAATACGTAACAGGGTTGGGATTAGATATACGTGCACTGCACGGCGGCCTCACTCAAGCATTCGAAGAATTGAACAAAAGAACGCATGTCAGGAAAGAGACTCTAGCTCTTGATGAGCAGGAAATTAGGTCTTTTTCTAATGGAGCTCTTGGGGCGTTCATGGAGCTTTATGAGGCAATTGGTGAAGCTAGAGGTCAAATTGCTCAAGCTATTTCTGGGCACGCCGATCAAGAAGCATTTAGCCGATTTATCGAACAGACAGTCGATGAGCTTGATGAGCTTTCTACACATTCATCTGTAGATGATGTCTATGTTGGCGACATAGAAGTCGTCGATCTAAATTCAAAATTTATTACTTATCGTATTGAGGGAACTGTAGAAGTTGTTCTTCAGTACGGGTCGGATTCAGACGTAGATAATGACATAGGATATATCGATAATGACAATTATCCATTTAAGATGACATTGCGAGCTCCAGTTGCGACTCCCAACAGTGGTTTTGAAGAGGATCGATCTGAACGCGAGATTGACACTTCAAGTTTCTTCGAATGAGGAAACACAGGACTGAGAATTGATTCTAACTCTATATTGCGACAATAACCCCGCGACTTGCAGTAGTTCATCCTACCCGTAGCCGAACCCCACCGCGCCGCCGAGGAACATGGTGATGGTCTTGCCGTCCACCGTCAGCGGCAGGATCAGGCGCTCGTAATCGAGCCGCCGGCCGCTCAGCTTGGTGAACTTCCATTGCCGGGCCACCGGGCTGGCGGTTTTGATGCAGGTGTCATACTCGCCGATATAGGCGGCGGTGATATGGTCGAGGTCGATCTCGTCCATGAACTTTCCGGCCAGCGCATCGCCATAGATCTCGCGGAAGGCCTCGCCCACCAGGCGGTAGCGGATGCGGCCGTCCACCAGCTCCATGATGAACACCCAGGGCAGGATGTCGCGCAGCTCTTCCGGCGCGATATCGGCGCGGGCGGGGAAGGGGCGGTCGCCCTTTTTCGCCAGCCAGTAGTCATGCAGCTTTTGCAGACGCGCATCCGCGATCGTCAGGTCGGCGCCCGCCATGGTTTCCCCCGGTTTTCCGTCTGCCCGTCCGAAAGTGTGGGAGAGCCCCGAAGGCCTGTAAAGCGGATTTGTTTGCGCCTTGCCCGACCCGGAGAATCACCCTAAGCCATCTGTATGGAATGGCAGGATGACGGTGTGGTGCTCAGTGTGCGCCACCATGGCGAAAGCGCGCGCATCGTCGCGCTGCTGACCGAGCATCACGGCCGCCATGCCGGCCTGCTGCGCGGCTCTGGCGCGGGGCAGGGCCGCTCGCTCGGCGGCGGCATCCAGCCCGGCCAGATCGTGCGCGCCGACTGGCGGGCCCGGCTGTCGGAACAGCTCGGCTATTTCAGCCTGGAATCGCTCGGCCATCCGGCAGCATTAATGCTGGACGATCCGGCGCGACTGGCGGCGCTCAGCGCGGTCTGCGCCCTGATCGACACCACGCTGCCCGAGCGCGAGCCGCATCCGGCCCTGTTCAATGCCACCAAATCGCTGTTCACCCTGATGGCGGATATGCCCGAGCCGGGCGACTGGGGCGCGCTCTATGTGCGCTGGGAAGTCGGCCTGCTGGCCGAGATGGGCTACGGTATCGATCTGGGCAGTTGCGCCGCCACCGGCGCCACCACCGGGCTCACCCATGTCTCGCCGCGCACCGGCCGGGCGGTGTCGGCGGAAGCCGCGGCGCCCTATGCCGACCGGCTGCTCGGCCTGCCGGCCTTCCTGGTGCCGGGCCGCAGCGGCGCGGCGGCGTCGAATCATCCACTGCTGGAGGTCGAATCGGGCCTCGCGCTGACCGGGCATTTCCTGGAAAACCGCCTGTTCGCCCAGTTGCATAAAGCCGTGCCGCAGGCCCGCGCCCGGCTGCTGGAAGTGGTGCATCGCAGCCTGCATCCGTAGAAGAATCACCCCGTTTGTTGTAAGAACCGCCCCATGAGCAAGCATCTCCCGCCCAAGGACGTCCCCGAAGATATCCGCAACGTGCCGCTGCCCGACGCGCTGTCCGAGCGCTATCTGGCCTATGCGCTCAGCACCATCACCTCGCGCTCGCTGCCCGATGCGCGCGACGGGCTGAAGCCGGTGCAGCGCCGTGTGCTGTTCGCCATGCGGCTGCTGAAATTGGATCCCAGTGCCGGCTACAAGAAATGCGCCCGCGTCGTCGGCGACGTGATCGGTAAATACCATCCCCATGGCGACCAGTCGGTCTATGACGCGCTGGTGCGCCTGGCCCAGGATTTCGCCCAGCGCTATCCGCTGGTCGACGGCCAGGGCAACTTCGGCAATATCGACGGCGATAACGCCGCCGCCATGCGATACACCGAAGCCCGTCTCACCGAAGTGGCCAACGTCCTGCTGGCCAACCTGGATGACGACACCGTCGATTTCCGCCCCAATTATGACGGCGAGAATGACGAGCCGGTGGTGCTGCCGGCCGGCCTGCCCAACCTGCTGGCCAATGGCGCCAGCGGCATCGCCGTCGGCATGGCCACCTCGATCCCGCCGCATAACCTGCCCGAGCTTTGCGATGCGCTGCTGCATCTGATCAAGCATAAGAATGCCAGCATCGAGAAGCTGGTGGAATTCGTGCAGGGCCCGGATTTCCCTACCGGCGGCATCATGGTCGAGCCGCTGTCGAGCCGCATCGAGGCCTACAAGACCGGCCGCGGCAGCTTCCGCCATCGCGCCCGCTGGGTGAAGGAAGAGCTGCCGCGCGGCATGTGGCAGATCGTGGTCACCGAGATTCCCTACCAGGTGCAGAAGTCGAAGCTGATCGAGCGCATCGCCGAACTGATCACCGACAAGAAGGCGCCGTTGCTCGACGACGTGCGCGATGAATCGGCGGAAGACATCCGCCTGGTCATCATCCCGAAGAACCGCACCATCGACCCGGCCGTGCTGATGGAAAGCCTGTTCCGCAGCACCGATCTGGAAACGCGCTTCCCGCTGAACCTGAATGTGCTGGACGGCGGCAAGCTGCCCAAGGTGATGAACCTGCGCGAGGTGCTGCAGGCCTATCTGGATCACCGCCACGAGGTGCTGGAACGCAAGAGCAAATACCGCCAGGGCAAGATCGAGCATCGCCTGGAAGTGCTCGACGGCTATCTGATCGCCTATCTCAACCTCGACGAGCTGATCGAGATCATCCGCCGCGAGGACGAGCCCAAGCCGGCGATGATGAAGCGGTTCAAGCTCACCGATGTGCAGGCCGAAGCCATCCTCAACATGCGCCTGCGCAGTTTGCGCAAGCTGGAAGAAATGGAGCTGCGCGGCGAGCACAAGGCGCTGAGCACCGAACTGGCCGAGCTGAAAAAACTGCTGGGCGATGAGTCTCTGCGCTGGACGGCCATCGCGGCGGAAGTGCAGGAGATCAAGAAGCAGTTTGGCCCCAAGACCGCGCTCGGCAAGCGCCGCACCAGCGTCGGCGATGCGCCGGTCATTTCCGAGGAAGCCTTCGATATCCTGGTCGAGCGCGAGCCGATCACCGTGATCTGCTCGGCCAAGGGCTGGATCCGTGCCATCAAGGGCCATGTCGCCGATGACGGCACGGCGGCCTTCAAGGAAGGCGACAAGGGCCGCTTCTGGCTGCATGCCGAAAGCACCGACAAGCTGCTGCTGTTCGGCACCAACGGCCGCGCCTATACGATCGCCTGCGATAAGCTGCCGCGCGGTCGCGGCCATGGCGAGCCGGTGCGGCTCACCGTCGATCTCGGCAACGACCAGGACATCGTCGCCCTGTTCAAATACCAGGGCGACCGCAAATTCCTGGTCGCCGGCAGCGACGGTCGCGGCTTCATCTGCCCGGAAGAGGAAATGCTGGCCGGCACCCGCACGGGCAAGCAGATTCTGAACCTGCAGACCCCGGCCGAAGCCTGCGTGCTGACCCAGGTCGAGGGCGACACCGTCGCGGTGGTGGGCGAGAACCGCAAGCTGCTGCTGTTCCCTCTCGCGGAGCTGCCCGAGATGACCAAGGGTCGCGGCATCACCCTGCAGAAATACAAGGATGGCGGCCTGTTGGACGCCAAGACCTTCACCTACAAGCAGGGCCTGACCTGGACCGATTCCTCCGGCCGCACCAAGACCGAGACCGACCTCAAGGAATATCGCGGCGAACGCGCCCAGGCTGGCCGCATCGTGCCCCGCGGCTTCAACAAGAACGGCCGGTTCAGCTAGGACCTATAACGGAAGCGAAACCAGTATGCAGACTGTTCTTCGGCTTTGGGCGTTTCTGCTTCTGGTATTCGTCGCCGGCCCTGTGCTGGCAGTTGACGGCGTTGAGCGTAACCCGTTCGCCACCGCGCAGGATCTCCGCGCGGCACGAGCAGCAGCTACGGCAATCGTCCATCGATTTACCTACCGTAACGAAGCGGGAGCCGATGTTGTGGTTTCCGTCGGGGCGGATTACGCCGTTACGGAGAGCGGAGTTGTGGTCACGATCCACGACTTTCGCCTCAGGAGAGTTCTAGAACTTGATTCCGGAAGTAGACGCTTCATCAATCGATCTGCCTACAGTGCCGCCGGATTTGCGGATTACGAATTGCATAACCGCCAGATGTTGAAGGGCGCGCTCGCGGCCGGCGGACCTGACGTATTGAAGGCGGCTCCACCTTCCATCGTCGATGATTTCTGGATCGAAACTGATCTTTTTCACAGCAAGAATCCCGGAGCCATGGCGGGAGCTTCGATCAGGCAGTTTGGAAGCGGAATTGCGGTCGAATATTCTGGGCAGGAGATTGCCGTCTTTAAACCCGCTGAACGCGCCTTGCCGGTTGAGGTGGTCGCAGGGTTCTATCGGGTCCTGCGCCATGTCGCAGTGTTGCATCCGGGTATGGTTGCTGAAATGCGTAAAACTGGGCGGTTGCCGCAGGATTTACATTTCACGTCTTGGAGGCCGATGCAGGATAGGAAGCAGCATCAGTTGTCGCTTGTGGCGGTGGATGAAGTGGTGATGGATTATCCGTTGACGCAGGATTATGTCGCGATGCCGGATGATCGCCTGACCCTTTCTTTTCGTACGCACTATCTCCAACCGGTAACGCAAGCACTGACGGGCGGCATGATAAACCCAAGGTCGAACATAGATTCTTATCGGCAAGCTATCGCGACAAGTCTTGCCGCCGGGCAGAATCTTGATGCAGCGCTTCTGGCGTTGGAAATGACCTTGGCATTGAGTGAGGATTGCAGCATCCAGTCCGATGCATGCCGCGTAGTACAGGATGCATTTGCGCGAACTCAGCAAGATGCCGCCGTCACGGCTCTCTTGACGGCCAAAAATCAGGAAGGCAGGAAGCAGTATCTAGAGGCTATTGCGACATTACGAGGCATTCCTCGCGTCGGGCTCCGTTACGGACATATCTTGGATCTGTTTATGGCCAATGACATCGTTTCGGCTTATCAAGACCAGATGTCGACAGCGCGAGAGTCAGATCGGGCCCGTTTTACGGCAGATGTGATCGGATATTTTGCTGCGGCACTACGGGGGAATCCGTTTCTTGCAGGGACCTATAAGGATGTGGGGGGATTCTATTTCCACCAGTTCTATCCGCAAGAGGCATGGTTTTTGTGGGATGCCGGGCGTAGCCTTCCGCACCGAAACTCGCCGAGCCTGCTGGATGCAATCGACGTATTCGAACGTGGCTTGGAGCAGAACTATCCGTGGCTTTTCTGAAGACCGCTACCCCGCCGCCTTGAGCTTCTCTTTCTCGTAACCGGCCACTTTTTTATAGTTGTCGGTGATCGCCGTCAGTTCGGCCGGACTGATCACATCGCCGATCCTGGCAAACGGCCTGTCGCCGGTGCGCTCGAACACCTCGCGCAGGATGGCGTCGGGCGGGTTGGTGCGGTTGGTCAGCACCACATTGGTGGTGGCGGGCAGGCGCTTGGCCTCATAGGCCGCCAGCGCTTCCACCGGGTCTTTCCCCTCGGCCAACAGGTCGGCCAGCACACGGGCATCGAGGATCGACTGGCCGGCGCCGTTGGAGCCGCGCGGCACCATCGGATGCGCCGCATCGCCCAGCAGCGTGACGCGGCCCTGGCTCCAGCGCGGCAGCGGGTCCTGGTCCACCATCGGGAATTCCAGCACCATGTCGGCCGCCTTGATCATCGCCGGCACATCCAGCCAGTCAAACTGCCAGTCGGCAAAGGCCGGCAGGAAGTCGTCCAGGCTGCCGCTGCGGTTCCAGTCGCGCTGGATATGCTTGGGCGTCTCGATCTCGGCCACCCAGTTCATCATCTGGTTGCCCTCGGCATCGACATTCTCGCGGATCGGATAGATCACCATCTTGCCGTGGCTGAGCCAGCCGGCGCGGACCATGGTGGCGCCCGACAGGATCGGTTTCATGCGGGTGATACCGCGCCACATGTTGACGCCGGAATAGCGCGGCTGGCCTTCCGCCGGATTGAACTGCTTGCGGATCACCGAATGGATGCCGTCGCAGGCAATCGCCACCTCGCCGATCTGGTCGGGCAGGGCCAGGCCGGTTTCGGTATTGCGGAAATGCACGCGGGTCTGCTGCGCATCCTGCTCGACGCCGATGCACTGCCAGCCCAGATGGATACGGTCGGCGCCGATGCGCTCTTTTGCGGCTGCCAGTAACGCCGCCTGCAGATCCGCACGATGGATGGAGAGCTGCGGCCAGTCGTAACCGGCGGCAATCCCCAGCGGCTCGGCATGGATGAGCTGGCCGAAGCGGTTGAAGAAGGCGGCTTCCTTCGCGCTTACCGCCGCCTTGGTCAGCGGGTCTTCCAGCCCGAGGCGGAACAGCTCTTTCGTGCTGTGTGGCAGCAGGTTGACGCCGACGCCGACGGCGCGGATTTCCGGCGCCGCCTCGAAGACGCGGCAGGGAATGCCGCGGTCGTGCAGGGTCAGCGCCAGGGTCAGGCCGCCGATGCCGCCGCCGATAATAATCACATCCATGACTGACGTCCTTTTACGCGGGCTTACTCGGCCTCGATCTTGGCTTCGCTCACCACCTTGGCCCAGCGCGCGGTATCGGTGGCGGTCTGCTTGGCCAGGGCATCCGGCGTGCCGGTCTTCACCACCAGGCCCTGCTTCTGGATCGTCTCGCGCACGGCGGGATCGGACAGGATGGCGTTCAGTTCGGCATTCAGTCCTTTCACCATCTCCGGCGGCGTCTTCGCCGGGGCATACATGGCGAACCACAGATCGACATCGAAACCGGCGACGCCCTGTTCGGCCATGGTGGGCAGCTGCGGCGCCACCGGCGAGCGTTCGGCGCTGGTCACGCCCAGCACGCGGATGCGGTTATCGGCCAGGAAGGGCAGCGCCGTATGCACCGGCATGATCATCGCTGCCACGGTGCCGCCCAGCAGGTCCTGCACCGCGCCGCCCGAGCCCTTGTAGGGAATGTGGTTCAGGTTGATGCCGGCAGCCTGCTTGAAGCTCTCCATCGCCAGATGCTGCGGCGTGCCATTGCCGGGCGAGGCATAGTCGATCTTGCCCGGATTGGCTTTGGCTTCCGCGATGAAGTCCTTCAGGTTGGTCGCCTTCACGGAGGGATGCACGGCCAGCACCATCTGGCCGTTGGCGATGCTGCCGATCGGCGCGAAATCCCGGCTCACGTCATAGGGCACGGATTTGTACAGCGAGGGCGTCATGGTGAAGGTATTGGCGGTCACCATCAGCGTGTAGCCGTCGGGTGCCGATGTCGCCACCACCTGGCTGCCGATATTGCCAGACGCGCCGACGCGGTTTTCCACCACCACGGTCTGGCCCGAACGCTGGCGCATCTGCTCGCCGATGATGCGGGCCAGGATGTCCATGCCGGTGCCGGGCGTGAAGGGCACCACGATCTTCACCGGCCGCTGGATCAGCGACTGCGCGGCAGCCGGGAGTGGGAAGAGGGCGGGTGCGGCCAGTGCGGCCAGAACGGTTGACGTCAGGGCGGCGCGGCGGGTCAGGGACTGCATCATGGTTTCCTCCTGCGGCGCCTCTTGGCGGGCACCGTCAATTCTGTTGGGCCATATTCATCAGACGTCTGATTATTATGTCGGGTCGCTGTATGTGTCAATTCGGGAAAATATGCTATGTCGGCAGGGCAGGGATGAATCATGGCCAGACCGAAACGCGCAGAAGCCGAACCGACCGGGCATCCGGTGCCCGAAATCTACGACCGCCCCGGATTCCAGATCCGCCGGGCGCACCAGAATTCGGTTTCGACTTTTTTGCAGTATCTCAAACCCCATGACCTGACGCCGCCGCAGTTCGGCGCGCTGTCGGTGGTGCTGCGCTGGGGCCCGATCAGCCAGATCGACCTGGCCCGCAGCTTAGGGTTCGACCGGTCGACCACCGCGCTGGTGGTCGAGCTGCTGGTGAAACGGAAACTGATCGCCAAGACCGCCAATGCGCAGGACCGCCGCAAATTCGCGCTGACGCTGACGCCGGCCGGGAAGAAGCTGGTGCAGGCCTGCATGGCGGATGCAAACCGCGTGCGCGAAACCCTGCTGGCGCCCTTCACCAAACAGGAAGCGGCCGAGTTCCTGCGCCTCCTGCGCAAGTTCAACGATGCCTTCGACGGCGTTTCGAAAGCGCCGCCGGTGGTGGGGCGCCGGCGCGGCTAGCGCTTCGTCACGCGCACCAGCGCGGCGAACTCGATTTCCTCGGGCTTCTCGGCGCCGTGGTTGATCGAGGTGATGCGCAGCCGGTCATCCGCCGGTGGATGGATGCGGAATTCGAATTTTCCGATCTCGGCCACCAGCCGGCTGTCACGCTGTACCAGCTTCCAGGTCGTGTTGGACGCCTTGTCACCATTCACCGCTGCGCCGATCTGGTAGGGCGCGTCGACACGGCCCTGGCTGAGCGGCGGGACGGTCAGTACGGCAAAGCGGCCGGTGGCAATCGTGCCCTGCCACTGGCCGGTGAACCCGCTGCCGTCCGATGGCGGAATGGCCGGCGGCGCGATGTTGAAGGTTGCGGGTGTTGCCGGATCGCCGTCGCTGCAGCCCGGTGCCTGTGCGCCCTCGAAAAAGCGGATCAGGCAGGGACCATAGCGGCGGGCGAACTGCCAGCTGCCGCCGCCGCCATGGCCGCTCATGCCGGCATAGGGTGGTTCGCTGACGATGAAGTTGGCGACGCCCAGCTCGGCCAGCTTCTTGCTCGCATAGGGACCGCGGATACCGGGCTGCTTGGTCTCGAACCAGTCGTCGCCGCTGAAAAATCCGGCCGAGACGCGGATCGGTTTGCCGGCGTATTTCTCCCACATCGTGCGGATGGCGAGGTCATTGTTCACCCAGTCGCCGCCGCGCGTGTAGTCGCCGAAGCCGGCCGGCGAGAGCGGCAGGATGCCGGAAATCTCGGCGCCGTAACTGCCGGCCTGGATGCTGGCATAGGCGCCGCGCGACTGGCCGCTCAGGATGATTTTGTCGTAGCCGCGGGCCTTCAGTTTGTCGATGCCCATCAGGATGACGCTGGCGGTCAGGTCGGTGGCGCCGGTGCCGCCGCGGCCCAGCCCGATCAGGGAATGACGGCGCAGGTTAAAGACGTCCCAGCCGGCTTCGGCAAAGACCTGCATCACCGGCGGCACTTTCTCGGGCGCAATCTTGTCCGGCGAGTAACCGTCGTTCCAGACCACCACGCCTTTGGCCTTGCCCGGACCGTAGGGATGAGCTGCCGGGATGGTCTTGCCCGGAAACACCGCCGGCTCGAACCAGTAATGCTGGCCCTCGACGAAATTCTGCGCCGCGGCTGGCGCAGATACCGCTGCGATCAGACCGGCCAGGATCAGCCGGCGCAGGGATGGCTGCATATTTTACCCCCAGTTGCCGCTCCGTCCTTGTCCACCCGGCAGAGTCGGCTTGGCCCATCATGCCGGGCGGGGCGGAATCAAAAAAGGCCGGGTCGCGGGGACCCGGCCTTTTGACGTTTAATTCACGGCAGCGTTCAGAGAACGCCAAACAGATAGAGCAGAATGATGATCGGGATCGGAATGCCAATGAACCAGAGTAAAAGGCCGCGCATGAGAAACTCCTTTGCAAAGTAACGTCCTCATAAACGCTTGATGCGGCATTTTGTTTCAGCCGCGGGCCACCCCTTCACGGCGCCGGTTTCTGGCTGTCAGATAGGGGCATCTTGCCGATTCCGGCAAAATGTACTATATTTGTTCTAAGCTGTCCTGTGCCAGAAATCCGGGAACCCGGCTGCATGACATCGTATGCATTTGCCTTGTGTCTCGGAGAAACAGGACGGCCCAGGATGGCTCGGTTTGGTCTCAGATGGCACGAGATGGCCAAAGATGGCGTTGCGCTGGTCCGGTTTGGCTCACTTTGGTCAAATCTGGCGCGAGTTGGCAGGTTTGCCAGCGAATTTCCCAAGGATTTCAATAAATGCTGATCGATTATTTGCAGGCCGCCTTCCTTGGCATCGTTGAAGGCCTGACCGAGTTCATCCCGGTCTCCTCCACCGGCCACCTGATCCTGCTGGTCGATCTGCTGGGCTTCGAGGGCCCGCCGGGCAAGGTGTTCGAGATCGCCATCCAGCTTGGCGCCATCCTGGCCATCTGCGTGGTCTACTGGCCCAGGCTCTGGGGCACGCTGTCGGGCCTGGGGCGCGACGACAAAGCCAACCGCTTCACCGTCAATGTGCTGTTCGGCTTCCTGCCGGCGCTGGTGATCGGCTTCTTCGCCCATGGCTTCATCAAGAGCGTGTTGTTCAATCCCTGGGTCGTGTCGGTGGCGCTGATCGTCGGCGGGCTGCTGATCCTGGTGATCGAACGCTTCACCGGCAAAGGCGAGGTGGAAAGCGTCGATGACTTCAAGTTCCGGCTCAGCCTGAAGATCGGCTTCCTGCAATGCCTGGCGATGATCCCCGGTGTGTCGCGTTCGGGCGCTACCATCATGGGCGCGCGCCTGCTGGGTGTGCAGCGCGCGGCGGCTGCGGAATTCTCGTTCTTCCTGGCGGTGCCCACCATGGTGGCGGCCACGGCCTACGACCTGTTCAAGAACTGGCAGAGCCTGACGCTGGATGGCGCCGGCCTGATCGCGGTCGGATTCATCACGGCCTTCCTCTGCGCTATGCTGGTGGTGCGCAGCGTGATCGCCTTCATCAACCGCTACGGCTTCGTGCCTTTTGCGTATTACCGTATCGTCATCGGCGCCGTGATGCTTGCCGTTCTGGTCCTGCGCTAGAAGAATGACAGAAAAGCCGGAGGAAACCGTTCATGCAGGGAGAAGGGCTGCCGCCCTCGGTCTACGCGGCCTTTAGGCAGAGCGCGCAGACGCACGCGCAGAGCAGTTTCCTCTGCGTGCCGGCACGGACCGGACTGGCTGAAGGACTGGAGCTGTCCTACGGCGCGGTGCTGGCCATCGTCGATGCGCTGAAGGATCGTTATGCCGCGGCGGGCTATGGCATCGGCCACCGCGTCGCCCTGCTGCTGGATATGCGGCCGGAATTCTTTTTCCATTACCTCGCGCTGAACGGGCTCGGCTGCGGCATCGTGCCGGTCAATCCCGACTACCGCCATGACGAGATGCTCTATCTGCTGGAGCATTCCGAAGCCGACCTCGCCATCGTGCTGCCGGGCCGTATCGCCGATCTGGAGGCTGTGGCGAAAGAGCGGACCGCCAAGCCGCTGCCGGTGCTGAACGGACTGGACATGCCGGCCGGCATTCCGTCGCCACAGACCAAGCCGCGTGCCGGCCTCCCGGATCACGATACCGAATATGCGCTGCTCTATACCTCGGGCACCACCGGCCGGCCCAAGGGCTGCGTGCTGACCAACTTCTACACGCTGAATGCTGGCGACTGGTATGCCCGGCTGGGCGGCCGCATGGTGATGCGACCGGCGCAGGAGCGCTTCTACAATCCGCTGCCGCTGTTCCACATGAATCACGGTGCCATCACGGTGGCCTGTGCCATCCTCGGTGCGCACTGCCTGATCCTCACCGAGCGCTTCAGCCCGACCCGCTGGTGGCCGGAGGTCGTGCAGACCGGGGCGACCATCATCCACTACCTCGGCGTTGTACCGCCGCTCTTGCTCAACCAGCCGGTCAGCGCGGAAGAAAAGCAGCATCGCGTGCGCTTCGGTTTCGGCGCCGGCGTCGAGCCGCAGTTGCACAAGCCGTTTGAGGATCGCTTCGGCTTTCCGCTCTGCGAGGTCTGGGGCATGACCGAGACCGGCCGCGTCTTCTGCGATTGCATCGAGCCGCGCCAGACCGACACGCGCGCCTTCGGCCGGCCGCTGCCCGGCCTGCAGGCGATGGTGGCCGGCGATGATGGCGCCGAGCTGCCGCGCGGGCAGGAGGGCGAGTTGCTGGTGCGCCATTCGGCCGCCACGCCACGATATGGTTTCTTCGCGGGCTACCTGAAGAATGACGCAGCCACCGAAGAGGCCTGGAGGGGCGGCTGGTTCCATACCGGCGACGTGGTGCGGCAGGCCGAAGACGGCATGCTGTATTTCGTCGACCGCAAGAAGAACATCATTCGCCGCTCGGGCGAGAATATCGCCGCCGCCGAGATCGAGGCCTGCCTGCAGGCGCATCCGGACGTGGCGCAGGTGGCGGTGCTGGCGGCGCCCGACGAGATCCGCGAAGAGGAAGTGATGGCCTGCATCGTGCCCATGAAGCCTAGAGAGGGGGCGGGGCAGGCGGGCGATGCCGCGCTGGCCGAGGCGCTGTTCGCCTGGTGCTTCGAGCGGCTGGCCTATTTCAAGGCGCCGGGCTGGGTGCTGTTCGTTGACAGCCTGCCCACCACCGGCACCCAGAAGGTGCAGAAGACGCAGATTTTTCAGGCCGGCGAGGACCCGCGCCAGCGGCCGGGGATTATCGATCTGCGGGCGCGGAAGAAGCGGTAATCCAGTCGTCATGCCACGGCGAAGCCGTGGTATCCACGACTTGGGATATGCTGAGGAAGACGTGGATGCCACGCCCGGGGCGCGGCATGACGAAACGGGGAGAATGGTGGCGGAGGCAGGTTTGAACCGCCGACCCGTGCGACATTATACGCGTATGCCCCGGCCTTGACCCGGCCGGGGTCCCGGTCTTTGTTCTGGACCGGATCGATTGAGGGACACGACATGGCGACGACGATTACGGCAATGGTGAGCGAGCGGCGGCAGCAGGATGCCCGCGCCGTGGCGCTGTGGCTGTTTGCCGTCGCCGGCCTGGTGGCGCTGATGGTTGTCATCGGCGGACTGACACGCCTCACTGAATCCGGTCTGTCGATGGTGGAATGGAAACCGATCACCGGCTGGCTGCCGCCGCTGTCGGAGACCGCCTGGGCCGCGGAGTTCGAGAAGTACAAGCAGTTCCCCGAATATCAGAAAGTGAATATCGGGATGACGCTGGAGGGCTTCAAAGGCATCTTCTGGCTGGAATACATCCATCGTTTGCTCGGTCGCCTGATCGGCGTCGCCTTTGCCATTCCGATGATCCTGTTCTGGATCGGCGGTCGCATTCCCGCCGGCATGAAACCGCATCTGCTGCTGATGTTCGTGCTCGGCGGCAGCCAGGGCGCGCTCGGCTGGTTCATGGTCGCCAGCGGCCTGGTCGACCATCCCGATGTCAGCCACTACCGGCTCACCGCCCATCTCGGCCTGGCCTTCCTGATCTATGCCTATCTGCTCTGGGGCGCGCTGTCGCTGGTGCGTCACCATCGCATGGTGTCGGCGAAGGGCGGCGGCATCGCCGCGCTGCTCACCATCGTGGTGTTCCTGCAGGTGCTGTCCGGCGGTCTGGTCGCCGGTATGAATGCCGGTCTGGCGCATAACACCTGGCCGCTGATGGACGGCGCCTTCATTCCCGACGGCCTGTTGATCGCCGAGCCCTGGTGGATCAACCTTTTCGAGAATGCGATGACCGTGCAGTTCCAGCATCGCATGCTGGCCTATACCGTCTTCGTGCTGGCGCTGGTCACCTCGATTACGCTGAAAGGCCGGGCGCCCACCGGCCTGCGTCATGGCCTGCTCGGCATCGTGTTGCTGCAGGTCGGCCTCGGCATCGCCACGCTGCTGCAGCATGTGCCGGTGGCGCTCGGCACTCTGCACCAGGCCGGCGCCGTCGCCGTGCTGACCGTCGCCGTGGCGCTGTGGCATGACCGCGCGCTCGGCAGCTATGACTGACACATGACAGAGATTGTCCTGCTCTACTGCACGGCGCCCAGCCTCGACGACGCCGAGGTGATCGCCGAGGCCGTGGTCTCGCAGCGACTGGCTGCCTGCGCCAACATCATTCCCGGCATGCGCTCGGTCTACTGGTGGGATGGCAAGCTGACGCGCGGCGAGGAAGCGGTGCTGATCCTCAAGACCCGTCCCGACCTGGTGGAGGCCGCGAGCGCCGCAGTCAAGGCCGCCGGCAGCTACAGCGTGCCCTGCATCCTGCCGCTGGACGTCGGGCAGGGCGGCAACCCGGATTACATCGCCTGGCTGTTGGCTGAGACCAGGAAGGCCTGACCACAGTTTCGTGATGCGGCCTTCCAAAGCCGCAGGTGCAGATTACATCTTTGTCGCGCCATCACCGGGGCCCGCCATGTTCAGATTGACCACCATCGCGCGTTTCACTGCAGCCCTGCTGCTGGTTGCCATGCCCGTATCGGCCTTCGAAGCCGGCCGCGCCATCCCTGCGCCTGTGACCGATGTGGCCATGCCGGCGGCACCCTCGGCTGTCGCGGTCTTTGCCGGCGGCTGCTTCTGGGGCGTGCAGGGCGTGTTCCAGCATGTGGAGGGCGTCACCAGCGCCGTCTCGGGCTATGCCGGCGGCGACCAGGCTTCGGCCGACTACAAGAAGGTCAGCGCCGGCGTCACCGCCCATGCCGAGGCGGTGCAGGTGACCTACGATCCGCGCAAGATCTCTTACGGCCGGTTGCTGCAGATCTACTTCTCCGTCGCCCATAACCCGACCCAGCTCAACCGCCAGGGACCCGATATCGGTCCGCACTACCGCTCGACCATCTTCCCGCAGGATGTGGAACAGGCGACCGTGGCCAGGGCCTATATCGCCCAGCTCAACCAGGCGAAGGCCTTCGACAGGCCGGTGGTGACCACCATCGAGCCGGACCGGGCTTTCTACCCGGCCGAGGACTATCACCAGGACTACATGACCCTGCATCCGAACCAGCCCTATATCGCCATCAACGACCTGCCCAAGATTGCTGAGCTGAAGCGCTTCTTCCCGGCGGTTTATCGCGACAAGCCTGTGCTGGTGAAGGCCGGCTCCTGATTGTTGCGGTACATTTTCGGGCTTGCCTGAGCGGGCCGGGGGCGTAGTCTTCCCGGTATCCCCAGGAGAGTCGTTATGTCCCGTTATTCCGGTTTCCTGACGCTGACCTTCTCCAGCGTCGCCCATACCTTTTCCCATCTGTTCACGCTGCTCTACGCCACCGTGGTGCTGGTGCTCGAGCGCGAATGGGGCCTGGGCTACGACGCGCTGTTCGCGCTCTCGATCCCGATGAGCGTGCTGTTCGGCGCCGCAGCACTGCCCGCCGGCTGGCTGGGCGACAAGTGGAGCGCGTCTGGCATGATGGCGCTGTTCTTCCTCGGCGTCGGCGCCTTTTCGATCCTCACCGGCTTTGCCGACAGCCCGCTGACCATCGGCCTGGGACTGGCCGGCATCGGGCTGTTCGCCGCGATCTATCATCCGGTCGGCATCCCGTGGCTGGTGCGCAATGCCGTCAACCGCGGCCGCGCGCTCGGCATCAACGGCGTCTTCGGTTCGGTCGGCACGGCGGCCGCCGCCATCGTCGCCGGCCTGCTCGCCGATCTCTATGGCTGGCGCGCCGCCTTCATCATTCCTGGCATCCTCTGTCTGATCGTCGGCATCTTCTTTGTCTGGGCGCGGCAGTCGAACCTGCTGCTGGATCGCGGCGACGATCTGGTGCCGAGCGCACCGCCGGGCAAGAGCGACATCTGGCGCGTCTTCTGGGTGATGTCGGCCACCATGCTCTGCACCGGGCTGATCTTCCAGGCCACGGCCTTTGCACTGCCCAAGGTGTTCGACACGCGGCTCTCAGGGCTGTTCAACGACAGCATGCTCGGCATCGGCGGCATGGTCACCATTGTCTACACCGCCTCGGCGCTGTCGCAGATCGTCGGCGGCGAGCTGGCCGACCGCTACGCGCTGCGCAGCGTCTATGCCGCCGTGCAGTGGCTGCAGATTCCGGTGATCCTTGGCGCCATGCTGCTGATCCACCCGGCGCTGGTGCCGGTGGCGGCGCTGATGGTCAGCCTCAATGTGGCGGGGCAGGCAGCCGAGAATTCGCTGCTGGCGAAATACACCCCGCCGCAATGGCGCGGCCGCGCCTTCGGCGCCAAATTCGTGCTGACGCTCGGCGTGTCGTCGCTCGGCGTGGCGGTGATCCCGGTGATCTACCGCGTCACCGGCACGCTGGATGCGCTGTTCCTGCTGCTGGCCGCCGCCGCTGCCGGTGCCGGCATCTTCGCGCTGCTGCTGCCGCGCGAGAAGGCCGAAGCGGCGGCGCCTGTCATGCAGGCGGCCGAGTAGGTCACACCGCGTTCAGGGCCTTATCGAGGTCCTTGATCAGGTCGGCCACATCCTCGATGCCGATGGACAGCCGGATCACATCGTCGCCGGAGCCTGCCGCGGCGCGCTGCTCAGGGCTGAGCTGGCGATGGGTGGTGGAGGCCGGGTGGATCACCAGGCTGCGCGTGTCGCCCACATTGGCCAGATGCGAAAAGATCTGCACGGTATCGACGAATTTCAGGCCGGCTGCATAGCCGCCCTTGAGGCCGAAGGTGAAGACCGAGCCGGCGCCCTTGGGCATGTAGGCCTGAGCCAATTTATAATACTTGTCGCCCTTCAGGCCGGCGTAAGACACCCAGGCGACCTTCGGATGCTTGGACAGGAACTCCGCCACGGCCAGCGCATTGTCGCAATGCTTGCGCATGCGGAGCGACAGCGTCTCCATGCCGGTCAGGATCATGAAGGCGTTGAAGGGCGAGATGGCGGGCCCGAGGTCGCGCAGCGAGATCACGCGGCAGGCGACGGCAAAGGCCATGTCGCCGAAGGTCTCCCAGAAGGTGAGGCCGTGATAAGCCGGCGAGGGCTTGGAGAGATGGGGGAACTTGTCGTTCTGGCCCCAGTCGAACTTGCCGGAATCGACAATCACGCCGCCCATCGAATTGCCATGGCCGCCGAGGAACTTGGTGGCCGAATGCAGCACGATATCGGCGCCATGCTCGATCGGGCGGCACAGATAGGGCGAGGCCATGGTGTTGTCGATGATCAGCGGGAGGCCGTTGCGATGGGCGATCTCGGCCAGCGCCGCAATATCGGCAATCACGCCGCCCGGATTGGACAGGCTTTCGGCATAGATGGCCTTGGTTCTGGGCGTGATCGCTGTCTCGAAACCGACGAGGTCGTCGGGATCGACGAAGGTGGTGTGCCAGTCGAAGCGCTGGAAGCTGACACCGAGCTGGGTGATCGAACCGCCATAGAGCTTGCTGGAGGCGACGATATGGTCGCCCGGATTCATCAGCATATGGAAGGCGACGAGCTGCGAGGCATGGCCGGTGGCCACCGCGGTGGCGGCGCGGCCGTTCTCTAAGGCAGCGACCTTCTGCTCCAGCACCGCCGTGGTCGGGTTGGTCAGGCGGGTATAGATGTTGCCGAAGCTCTGCAGGTTGAACAGCGAGGCGGCCTGGTCGGCATCCTCGAACACAAAAGCCGTGGTCTGGAAGATCGGCGTCGAACGCGCACCGGTGGTCGGGTCGGGTGCGGTGCCGGCATGGACCTGCAGGGTGTCGAAGCCATAAGGCGAGGTGTTCTCTGCCGCGCGGTTGTCGGCAGTCTTCTTGGTGTCAGCCATAATATTTAAATCCGGCGATTGCGCTTGGAATTGATGACCCGGGTGTTCACACCCATCCAGCCGATTTCCTGGCTCAGGCGTCCGTATTCGATCTTGGGGCAGCGGTTCATCACCACCGCCAGGCCGGCCGCTTCGGCCGTCTCTGCCGCCGCGTCATTGCGGACGCCAAGCTGCAGCCACAGCACCTTCGCGCCGATCCGGATCGCCTCGTCGGCAATCGGCGGGATGGCGTCGGAATTGCGGAAGCAGTCGACCATGTCGACCTTCACCGGAATCTCGGTCAGGGCGGCATAGACCTTCTCGCCCAGGATATCCTTGCCGGCCTCGCGCGGGTTCACCGGGATGACGCGGTAGCCCTTCTGCTGCAGGTATTTCATCGCAAAGAAGGACGGCCGGTTCCAGTTGGCGCTGGCCCCCACCATGGCGATGACATTCACCTTGCGCAGGATGCGGCGGATATACTCGTCGTCGTAATGGTCGTGATCGATCTTTTCCAAAACGGCACTCATCCTCAGCGACCCTCCCATTTCGGGTCGCGCTTTTCGATAAAGGCATCGATGCCTTCCTCGGCATCGCGGGCCAGCATGTTCTGGGTCATCACCTGGCTGGCATAGTCATAGGCCTGGGCCAGCGGCATCTCGAGCTGGCGGTAGAAGGCCTCCTTGCCGATCTTCACCGTCAGCGGCGACTTGGCGGCGATCTGTGTGGCCAATGCGAGGGCTGCTTCAGCCAAGGCAGCTTCCGGCACCACGCGGTTGACCAGGCCGATCTCGGCGGCGCGGGCGGCCGGCAGCAGGTCGCCGGTCAGCAGCATCTCCAGGGCATGCTTGCGCGAGACGTTGCGCGACAGCGCCACCATCGGCGTGGAACAGAACAGCCCGATATTGACGCCGGGTGTGGCGAAGCGGGCGCTGTCGGCGGCCACCGCCAGGTCGCAGCTCGCCACCAGCTGGCAGCCGGCGGCCGAGGCCACGCCATGCACCTGGCCGATCACCGGCTGGGGCAGGGCGACGATCGACTGCATCAGTACCGAGCACTGGCGGAACAGGGCTTCATACTGCCGACGGCCGGGGTTGGCGCGGACTTCCTTCAGGTCGTGTCCGGCGCAGAAGCCCGGGCCGCTGGCGGCCAGGATCACAGCTTTGACACTGCGGTCGGCCTTGATGGCGTCCAGTTCGGCCTGCAGGGCGGCCATCAGGCCGGTCGACAGGCTGTTATAGGCCTGCGGGCGGTTGAGGGTCAGGCGGACAATGCCGGCGGCGGGCTGGTCGCGCAGGACGGGCGCGGGCTGCTGGTCAAGGTCGGGCGCGGCGGACACGGGCCTTCTCCGTAACGTTTCCTGATCGGGTGAGTCCTTATGATAGGTGGTCGGGGCCGTCCGGGGAAGGCGGCGCGCCCCGGCTTGGCCCCTCTGCAGGAGCCGTATTTCCGCCCCATTACCCGGGCAGGAAAGGGGGGCCGGGCGGGCAGCGGCCCCGTTGCGTGCCATGCGAGGGCATCGTAAAACCGCGCCGTAGGCCCTGTTCGAATCGTCCGGTCCGAACCGACCGCCAACCAAGAAGAAAGTCCTGCACCCATGATCCGTCCGATCCGCAAAGCCGTGTTTCCTGTCGGTGGCCTCGGCACCCGTTTTCTGCCCGCCACCAAGGCGATGCCGAAGGAGATGCTGCCGGTGGTCGACAAGCCGCTGATCCAGTATGCCGTGGAAGAGGCGCAGGCCGCCGGCATCGAGGAATTCATTTTCGTCACCGGCCGCGGCAAGCAGGCGATCGAGGATCATTTCGACCGCTCCTACGAGCTGGAAGACACGCTGAAGGAGCGCAGCAAGACCGAGCTGCTCGACCTGATCAACAGCTGGATGCCCAAGGCGGGTGCGGTGTCGTATACCCGGCAGATGGAACCGATGGGCCTGGGCCATGCCGTGCGCTGCGCCAAGTCGCTGGTCGGCGACGAGCCCTTCGCGGTGCTGCTGGCCGACGACCTGATCCTGTCGAAGCGCGGCTGTCTGGCCGAGATGGTCGAAGCCTATAACAAGGTCGGCGGCAACATGATTGCCGCCATGGATGTGCCGCATGAGCACACCAAGCGCTACGGCGTGATTTCGCCGGGCAAGGATGCCGACAAGCTGGTGGAAGTGAAGGGCCTGGTGGAAAAGCCGAGCCCGGACAAGGCGCCCAGCCGCACCGCCGTGATCGGCCGCTATATCGTGCAGCCCCAGGTCTTCGATCATCTCGACAAGGTGCAGCGTGGCGCCGGTGGTGAGATCCAGCTGACTGACGCGCTGGCCCGCATGATCGGCGAAGTGCCATTCCACGGCCTGCGCTTCAGCGGCACGCGCTATGACTGCGGCGACAAGATCGGCTTCCTGCATGCCAATATCGCCTTCGCGCTCGACCGTCCGGACATGCGCAAGGATGTCACCGAAATCCTGCAGGGTTACAAAACGCTTTAATCGACGGCTGAGCCGGGGGAACAGACTATGCGTGTAGCGATGATCGGCACCGGCTATGTCGGCCTGGTGTCGGGGACCTGTTTCTCCGAGTTCGGCCATACCGTCACCTGTGTCGACAAGAACCCCGACCGCATCGCCAGCCTGCTGCGTGGCGAAAGCCCGATCTTCGAGCCGGGCCTGGACGATCTGGTCGCCCGCAATGCCAAGGCCGGCCGGCTGTCCTTCACCCAGGATATCAAGACCGCGGTGGCCAATGCCGATGCGGTGTTCATCGCGGTGGGCACGCCGTCGCGGCGCGGCGATGGCGAGGCCGACCTGTCCTATGTCTACGCCGCCGCCAAGGAAATCGCGGAATCGCTGACCCATTATACGCTGGTGGTGACCAAGTCGACCGTGCCGGTCGGCACCGGTCGCGAGGTCGAGCGCATCATCCGCGAAACCCGGCCTGATGCCGAATTCGAAGTGGCGTCCAATCCGGAATTCCTGCGCGAGGGCGCGGCCATCGAAGACTTCATGCGGCCCGACCGCGTGGTCTGCGGCGCCGAGAGCGACCGGGCGCGGGAGCTGCTGCGCGCCCTGTACCGGCCGCTCTATATCAACGAGACGCCGATCCAGTTCACCGCGCTGGAAACCGCCGAGCTGATCAAATACGCCGCCAATGCCTTCCTGGCGACCAAGATCACCTTCATCAACGAGATCGCCGATCTCTGCGAGAAGGTGAATGTGAACGTCCAGGACGTGGCGCGCGGCATCGGCCTGGACGGCCGCATCGGCGGCAAGTTCCTGCATGCCGGCCCGGGCTACGGCGGCTCGTGCTTCCCGAAGGATACCAACGCGCTGGCCGCCACCGCCCGCAAGTATGCCGCGCCGCTGCGCATCATCGAGACGGTGATCGATGTCAACGACAAGCGCAAAAGCCGCATGGCCGAGAAGGTGATCGCGGCCTGCGGCGGCAGCGTCAAGGGCAAGACCATCGGCGTACTGGGTCTGACCTTCAAGCCCGAGACCGACGACATGCGCGACAGCCCGAGCCTGGATATCGTTCCGGCGCTGCAGTCTGCCGGCGCCACCATCCGCGCCTTCGATCCCGAAGGCATGCATGAGGCGCAGAAGCTGCTGAAGGACATCACCTGGTGCCAGGACGCCTATGACGTGGCGACCGGCGCCGATGGGCTGGTGCTGATTACCGAGTGGAACCAGTTCCGCGCCCTGGACCTGGTCCGGTTGAAGACCCTGCTGAAGCAGCCGCTGCTGGTCGACCTGCGCAACGTCTACAAGCCCACGGAGATGCAGCAGGCCGGCTTCACCTATCACTCGGTCGGCCGGCCTCCGGTCAAGCCGTAAGGCGGTTCAGCCGGCGGGCCGTTCTTCGGTCCGTCGCGGCAGCAGGTACCAGCCCAGCGCCAGCAGCAGCAGGCCCAGCGCCAGGCCGAAGGCCCACTGATAGGCCTCGGTCGGGTAGTTGCCATTGGCGCCGCGCGGCCACAGGCCGATCAGCCAGCCCATGCCGGCCTGGGCGAAGAAGGTGAAACCGAACACCACGCCGTTGAGCAGGGTGTTGACCCGGCCGGCCTGTTCCAGGGTGAACTGTCCGCTCAGGATCGGGTAGGCGAGTGCCGTGGTGTTGCTCAGAATCCCGAAGGCGATCCACAGCAGCGGGTTGGTCGGCGACCAGCCGGCGCATAAGACCAGCAGCACCACGGCATAAAGTGCCACACCCCAGACCATGGTGCGGCCCAGCGGAATGCCGCGCCGCTGCAGCCGGTCGGCGGCGATGCCGGTCAGCGTGAAGCCGGCGGTGAGCGCCGCGGCCACCACGAACAGCACCTGCGCCGTGGCGGCGCGGTCCAGCCCGCCGACATCACGCAGGTAGGGGGCGGCCCACAGGCCTTGGATCGACATGCCGCTGGCCATGCCCATCATCGAGACCGGAGCGATGCGCCAGAACCGGCGGTCGGCCAGGAACTGGCCGCATTCGCGCAGCTGGGTGCCGAGGCTGCTGGTCGCAACCGGGCTGGTGCGTTCACGCTCGGGTACCACGAAGAAGATGGCGGCCGAGGCGAAAACGGTCATCACCGCCAGGCCCCAGAACAGCACCGTCCAGTGATAATGCTCCAGCGCCAGTTCCACCGGCAGGGTGGCAGCCAGCGCGCCCAGCCCGCCGGCGGTCATGAACACGCCATTGGCCAGTGCCCAGCGGTCCTTGGGCAGCCACAGCGCAATCGCCTTCATGGCCGACATCAGGCCGCCGGCCACGCCTAAGCCGACCAGCGCGCGGCCGATGACGAGATGCGTCAGCCCGCTGCCGATCGCGAAGACCACGGCGCCGAGTGCGGCAGAGAGCAGCAGGCAGGCCTGCACCCGGCGCGGGCCGAAGCGGTCGAGCAGGATGCCGAGCGGCAGCTGGAAGAGGGAGAAGGTGACGAAATAGGCCGCCGTCAGCGTGCCGAGATCGGCGGCGCCGATCCCCAGGTCGCGCTGCAGGTTCGGCGCGATCACGGCATTCACGCTGCGGAACAGGTAGGACATGAAATAGCCGCAGGCGAATGGCAGCAAAACGCGGCCGGCCACGAAGGCCATGCCGGGACTGGACAGACTCGGATTGGAAAGGGCCATCACCCTCGCTCCTCGTTTGGTTGTGCCGTCCTGTCGGTCTGGGTGACCAGACAGAGGGAAGCAACCAAGGGGCGGGATGCCATGCCATCCGCAATGCGGGACGGCAAATCAGGGCTTCGGGCGTTGGCGATATTAAGACGGGCTGACCGGTTTGTCAGCGCAGATACACCGGACATTTCCTCGAACTCTTTTTTGTTTTTTCGTACTCAGGCGATGCGGTACAGGTCGATGGATACAGTCTTGCCCGGCAGGGTGAAATTGCCAAGCGCGCTGGCCGTCAGGCCGGCAGGCAGGGGGGCCGCGGCCAGCGCCTCGGCCGAGGCGATGATGCTGTCGGACAGGCCCTTCGACACCACTTCTATCTTGGCCGTGGTGTTGACGGTATCACCCAGCAGGACGATTTCGCGCTTCACCTCGCCCATTTCGCCGGCCACCACCGGGCCCGCATGCAGGATGGCGCGGAAGTCGGGCGCGACGCCGAACTCGGCGCGGTAGCGGTCGGCCAGCTGGGCGAAACGCTGGCGGGCGGCGATCACGGCGGCATAGGCCCCGGCAGGATCCTTGCCGCCCTCCAGCGGCCAGGTGACGATCATCTCGTCGCCGACGTATTTATGGATGATGCCGCCCCAAGCGAGCACCGGCTCGGTCAGGTCGCTGAAGAAACGGTTCAGCAGGCTGTGGAAGGCCATGTCGCCGATCGTCTCGGCGATGGCGGATGAGCCGCGCATGTCGAAAAAGACCAGCAGGCGGTGTTCCAGCCGTGGCCGATGGTAGCGCCCGCGCAGCATGTTGCCCATCACGCCCGGGCCCAGCAGCAGCGACATTTCCATGGTGAAGTTGATCAGCAGCGCGAAGCCGACCGAGAAGACGAAGGTGACGGCGGTGATCCGGTTCAGGCCGAAGCCCGGATCACCGGGCGCGCCCAGCAGGCTGCTGCCGATGAAGTCGCCGCCCAGGATGGCGCCGATATAGACGACCTCCTTGATTGCCAGAAGCTGCCAGAACGGCTTGCGGCGCAAACCGTTCGTGCCTTCCACGACATAGAGTTCGAAATAGGCGATGGCGCTGCTGACCAGCAGGCCGGTGAAGCCGCCGCGCAGCGTGCCGTGCACCAGGGTGTGAAGGCCAAGGGTATTGTCCAGGATGACGCCGACGGCGGTGCCGTAGCCGGCCCCCAGCAGGACGCCCAGCGCCATGAACATGACCAGCATGGTCTGGCGGCGGCGTTGGGTATGGGTCATGTCCATGGGGCGGAGTCTGGCACCTGGGATGCGGCGTGAAAAGCCGCAGCGGCGGGGAGATGGGTCAGCAGGCGGTACGCAGCCTGGCAGGAAACGAAACGGGCCGCGGTGACATCGGTCACCGCGGCCCGGATTGTCCGGCTATGCCGGTGGATCAGGCGTCGGGCGATACGACCGAGCAGGTCATTTTTTCGCGCTTCAGCTGTTCGCAGGCCTGGCGGGCATCGGCCTGGGTCAGGCCGGTGAGGCGGGCGCGGTACAGCGTGATCTTGTTGCCTGCATCGACGGCGTCAACCAGCGGCTCGGCCGCCGGCAGCTTGCCGCGCGCCTTGTTGACCAGCTTTTCGGCGGCGGCAGCCTGGCGGAAGGCGCCCAGCTGCACGGCCCATTCGCCGTTTTTGGCCGAAGCGGCGGCGGCCGGCTTCTTGCTGCCCTTCTTGGCCTTGGCCGGTGCGGGGGCCGGGGTGGCGGCTTCGGCACTGGAGATCAGGCCGAAATGGCGATCGGGCTTGCTGCTGTCGGCCATGACCGGCGCGTTGGTGTCGCCGTTCTCGATCTTGTCGAAGGCAGCATCCAGCAGCTTGATCATCTGGTTGTCGCGGGCGACCACGCTGGAGCCGCCGAAGACCACGCCGATCACCCGGCGGCCGTCGCGCTTGGCCGAGGCCACCAGGTTGAAGCCCGAGGCGCGGATGAAGCCGGTCTTGATGCCGTCGACGCCTTCGTAGCGCTTCAGCAGGTGGTTATGGTTGTTGAAGACCTTGTCGTTCCACTCGAATTCCGGGGTCTGGAAATACGCGTAGTAATTCCGATGGTTCTTCAGCAGGGCGAGCGCCAGCACCGACATGTCGCGGGCGGTGGTCTTCTGGCCCGGATTGGGCAGGCCCGACGCGTTCTTGAAGGTGGTGCTGGTCATGCCGAGCTGGCGGGCGCGGCGGGTCATCATGTCGGCGAAGACGGCTTCGTTGCCGCCGGCGATGGCTTCGCCCAGGGCGACCGTGGCATCGTTGGCCGACTTGGTGACGGCAGCCAGGATGGCGTCTTTGACGAACAGCGTCTGACCGGGGGTCAGGCCGATGGCGGACGGGGCCTGAGTGGCGGCATGGGGCGACACCGGGATGCGCTGCTCCAGTTTCAGGCGGCCGTCCTTCAGGGCGTCGAACGCCATGTACAGCGTCATCATCTTGGTCAGCGATGCCGGGTAGCGCGCGGTGTCGGCTTCATGGGCATGCAGCACCCGGCCGGTATCCGCGTCGACCACGATGGCCGAATAGCCGGCGGCCTGGACCTGACCGGCGAATACAATGGTGAGCAGGGTGAAACAGATTGTTACAAGACCTGGCAGAATCCGCCCCTTGGCCGCACACTTTGCCTTCATTATGCCTTCCTCGGTTGCCCTGATACTGGCCGGCGACCGGGAGCCCCCCAAGCCGCGAATCGGATGCAGGATATTAACCACAGCACCCCTTGTCCAGCGCGTTGTGCACTAACAAATTGAATCTGTTCAGATTCAATCAGCCGTGCGGCTGCTACTTCTCAGGATGTGAAGCTTATGTCGACGACCTTTAAGAAAGTATTGGCGCGGTCGATGGCCGCTATGGCCCTGGCGACCGGCCTGGCCGCCTGCGCCGCCCAGGGGCCGACGGACAACCCGCTCAGCCGCAGCCTGACCTGGGAACGCTATGTCGGTGGCGACGACCTGGCCCGCAGTTGCACGCCTGGCCAGCCGGCCCGCTACCGGCTGGTCTACAATGGCCGCCAGGATCACCAGCAGAAGACCTACGACTTTTCGGCCCAGCCCGATGGTGGCGCCATGCTGGAGGCCCGGGTGATCGGGCGGGGCAACCTGAACGATCCGAAGACCCCGCTGTCGATCACCGATCCCTTCGGCCCCTGGCGGGGCCCCCAGGCCCTGTACCGCCTCAGCCCGGCCGAAATGGAGAAGGTCAAGGCGGCCCTGGCAGCCACCGGCTTCGATGCGCCGGCGCCGAACGGGCTGTTCCTGCGGGGCGATACCTTCTACTGGACCGCCAGCGCCTGCCGGGACGGGCAGTTCCACTTCCAGGCCTGGGCCTGGCCGTCGCCGGAATTCGACCGCATGGCGGTGCCGCTGATCGAAGCGCTCGCCCCCTATGACAAGACCGGGGTGGCGACCATGCGGCCCTTCGAAATCCCGCTGCCGCCCTACAGCAGTTTCCTGGACGACCGCGGCCAGTCCGGCGCGGTTTCAACCGGCGAAACGCCCCACCGCTACCAGGTCGGTCCGAACGGGCTGCGCTACAGCCAAGGCATCCTGTTCAACTGATTTTACCGGATTTCAGCCGATTCTATTGCGTTGCACAAGATTTTTGTGCAGCGCAACATTTTTCTGTTGACGGGTACCAGAAGTATGCCTAAATTCAAGGCGTGCAGTGCAGCATATTGCAGTCCCCGCTGAAGGCGGGTCTGGCCCCGTTACAAACCCGGACAAGCAAGGACAAGAACCCCATGTCGACCAAAGCCAAGACCAAGATCGAAACCGAAGCCCTCAACGGCACCCCCTACGAGTCGATGATCGTCGCCTCGAAGGAGCAGGTGGAAAAGGCCCTCAAGGCCAGCACCGAAGCGCTCGAGACCGCCATGTCGGCCGGCAAGGAGCAGGTGGATGCCATCGTCAGCGCCGGCAATGTCGCCGCCAAGGGCTTTGAGACCATCAACGCCGAAGTGATCGCCTACAGCAAGAGCAGCATCGAAGAGCAGATTTCTGCCGCCAAGGCGATGATGGGTGCCAAGACCCTGCAGGAATTCATCGAGCTGCAGAACGATTACGCCAAGAGCGCCTTCGAGGCCTATACCGCTTACAGCACCAAGCTGAGCGAAGTGGCCACCAAGGTTGCGCAGGACGCTTTCGCGCCGATCAATGCGCAGGTCCAGGCCACCGTCGAGAAGATGGTGAAGCCGCTCGCTGCCTGATCTGCGACGGCTTGATCGCCGTCACATTTCCTCCCCAGCGTCAGTAGCGTTTCCGGGCCCGGCTGCAAAGCCGGGCCTTTTTTTGTCCCAAGGGTGCTGGTAATTTTAACCTGTGGGGCCATATCATCCTCCGTGCACCACATTGTTGCGGTGCCGCAGTACTGCTGGATTGAGGCATGAGCGAACGGGACGGACGTGACGGGCGCGGGCGCACCGAAGTCGGCGTGGTCACAAAGACCCGGCCGAAAACACAGAAGCCACCCATGTACAAGGTGCTTCTGCTGAACGACGATTACACGCCGATGGAGTTCGTCGTGCATGTCCTCGAGCGCTTTTTCAACAAGGCGCGCGAGGATGCGACCCAGATCATGCTGCATGTCCACCAGAAGGGCGTCGGGATTTGTGGCGTCTTTACCTACGAAGTAGCAGAGACCAAAGTAACCCAGGTGATCGATTTCGCGCGCCAGCACCAGCATCCGCTGCAGTGCACGATGGAACGCGACTGAGGGAGGCGTCTGACGTATGGCTTCATTCTCCCGGACATTGGAACAGACCCTGCATCGCGCGCTGTCGCTCGCCGGTGCCAAGAAACATGAATTTGCCACCCTCGAGCACCTGCTCTTCGCCCTGACCGAAGACCAGGACGCGATTGCCGTCCTGCGGGCCTGCAATGTCGATGTGGAAAAGCTGCGCCAGCGGATCGGCACCTTTATCGATGAGGATCTGCGCGGCCTGGTGGTCGGCGCCCCTCAGGATGCCAAGCCGACGCTCAGCTTCCAGCGCGCTGTGCAGCGGGCGCTGTTCCATGTGCAGTCGTCCGGCCGCGAGGAAGTGACCGGCGCCAATGTGCTGGTGGCGATCTTCTCCGAGCGCGAAAGCCATGCCGTGCATTTCCTGCAGGAGCAGGACATGACCCGCCTGGATGCCGTCAGCTATATCAGCCATGGCGTCGCCAAGTCGCCGGGCCGCGGCGACCGCCGGCCGGTGCGCGGCGCCGACAGCGATGTCGAGCAGCGGGCCGAGCGTGCCGACCGGTCGGATCGCGATCGTGAGCGGACCGACCGTGGCGGTCCCAAAGACAAGGACAAGGAGGCGCTGAGCGCCTACTGCGTCAACCTCAACGAGAAGGCCAAGGCGGGCAAGATCGACGCCCTGATCGGCCGCGAGGCCGAACTGGAACGCACCATCCAGATTCTGTGCCGCCGCACCAAGAACAACCCGCTTTACGTGGGCGATCCCGGCGTGGGCAAGACCGCCATCGCCGAAGGGCTGGCGCGCCGCATCGTGCGCGCCGAGGTCCCCGACATCCTGAAGGATGCCGTGATCTATGCACTGGACATGGGCAGCTTGCTGGCCGGTACGCGCTATCGCGGTGATTTCGAGGAACGTCTCAAGCAGGTGATGCAGGAGCTGGAAAGCCAGCCCGGCTCGATCCTGTTCATCGACGAGATCCACACCGTGATCGGCGCCGGCGCCACCTCGGGCGGCGCCATGGATGCGTCGAACCTGCTGAAGCCGGCGCTCGCCTCGGGCGCGCTGCGCTGCATCGGCTCGACGACCTATAAGGAGTTCCGGTCCTATATCGAGAAGGACCGTGCGCTGCTGCGCCGCTTCCAGAAGATCGACGTCAACGAGCCGACCCCGGCCGATGCCATCAAGATCCTGAAGGGCATCAAGGGCTATTACGAACAGCACCATGGCGTGCGCTACACCGAGGATGCCATCAAGGCGGCGGTGGAGCTGTCGTCGAAATACATCAACGACCGCAAGCTGCCCGACAAGGCGATCGATGTGATCGACGAGGTCGGTGCGGCCGAGCTGATGAAGCCGGAAAGCAAGCGCCGCAAGACCATCGGCGTGAAGGAGATCGAGGCCATTGTCGCCAAGATCGCCCGCATCCCGCCCAAGTCGGTCTCGCGCGAGGACAAGGAGTCCCTGCGCAGCCTGGATGCCGACCTGAAGCGCGTGGTCTATGGCCAGGATCAGGCCATCGATGCGCTGGCCAGCGCCATCAAGCTGTCCCGCGCCGGCCTGCGCGAACCGGAGAAGCCAATCGGCAACTACCTGTTCTCAGGCCCCACCGGCGTCGGCAAGACCGAAGTCGCGCGCCAGCTCGCCACCATCATGGGCGTCGAGCTGATCCGCTTCGACATGTCGGAATACATGGAACGCCACAGCGTCAGCCGCCTGATCGGTGCGCCGCCGGGCTATGTCGGTTTCGACCAGGGCGGCCTGCTGACCGATGCGGTTGACCAGCATCCGCATTGCGTGTTGCTGCTCGACGAAATCGAGAAGGCCCATGGCGACCTGTTCAACATCCTGCTGCAGGTGATGGACCACGGCAAGCTGACCGACAACAACGGCAAGCATGTCGATTTCCGCAATGTCGTGCTGATCATGACCACCAATGCCGGTGCGTCGGAAATGTCGAAGAATGCCATCGGTTTCGGCCGCGACATGAAGGAAGGCGAAGACGAAGAGGCGATCAAGCGCCTGTTCACGCCGGAATTCCGTAACCGTCTGGACGCGGTGATTCCCTTCGCGGCGCTGGCACCGGAAGTCATCAACCGGGTGGTCGACAAGTTCGTCGCCCAGCTGGAAGGCCAGCTCGCCGACCGCAACGTGACGGTCGCCCTGACCGACGAGGCCCGGGCATGGCTGGCCGAGCGCGGCTATGACAAGCTCTATGGCGCCCGGCCGCTCAGCCGGGTGATCCAGGAGCATATCAAGAAGCCGCTGGCCGACGAGCTGCTGTTCGGGCAGTTGGCCAAGGGCGGCCATGTGCTGGTCAAGGTGGTCGAGGACAAGCTGGCCTTCGAGTTTACCGCCGAAAAGGGCGGGAAGGGCGGCGGTGGCTCGGCCGATGGGGCGCCGGACGGCAAGGTGCCGGAATACGCGCACTGATCCCTGCCGCCACGTCACAGGCGGCGAGTCCGTAGACATAAATTCTCCATAAAATTACAGTGTTGGTCATGTGATGCCGGCCGGGGTCCCCCGGCCGGCATCCAGACAAACCGCACGTTCTGTGCACGGACCTAAAAAACGACAACAGGAGGCTGTTTATGGCCGTATTCCGATTGAAGGCTGCGCTGCTTGCCGGCGCGCTATCCCTCGCTCTGCCGCTGGTCGCCGCGCCGGCTCTTGCCCAGGGCAAGGTGCTGCGCTGGGCCAGCCAGGGCGATTACCTGACCATGGACCCGCATAGCCAGAATGAAGGTCTGACCCGCACGGGCAGCTTCCAGAGCTATGAAGGCCTGGTCGGCTACAGCGCCGATCTGAAATTCGTCCCGGCGCTCGCCACTTCGTGGAAGGCGGTCGACACCACCACCTGGGAATTCAAGCTGCGCCAGGGCGTGAAGTTCCATGACGGCAGCGACTTCACCGCCGATGACGTAGTGTTCTCGGTGAAGCGCGCCCAGCATGCGAATTCGGACTTCAAGACCTATATCGCCAGCGTCAAGGAAGTGAAGAAGATCGATGCGCAGACCGTGCATGTGATCACCGATGGCGCCAATCCGATCCTGCCCAACCAGATCGCCAACATCTTCATCATGTCGAAGGCCTGGGCGGAGAAGAACAACGCGGTCAATCCGCAGTCCTATAAGGACAAGGAAGAGACCTTCGCGGTCCGTAATTCCAACGGCACCGGTCCCTTCGTGATGAAGCTGCGCGAACAGGACGTGCGCACCACCTTCACCAAGAATGCGACCTGGTGGGGTCTGAAGGACAACCCGCATAACATCGACGAGATCGTCTACACCCCGATCACCACGCCGGCGACCCGCGTCGCCGCACTGGTCTCGGGCCAGCTCGACTTCGTGCTCGACGTGCCGGTGCAGGACGTGGAGCGCGTCAAGCGCTCGGCCGGCCTGCAGGTGAAGAAGACCAACGAAATCCGCACCATCTTCCTGGGTCTCGATGTTGGCAGCCCGGAACTGAAGTACGGCGACGTGAAGGGCAAGAACCCCTTCGCCGACAAGCGCGTGCGCCAGGCCATGTATCACGCCATCGACATGAACGCGATCGTGCAGAAGGTGATGCGCGGCGACGCCGTGGCGGCCGGCATGATCACCTCGCCGGGCGTGCATGGCTACGACAAGGCGCTGGACAAGCGTCTGCCCTTCGACCTTGCCAAGGCCAAGGCGCTGATGACGGAAGCCGGCTATGCGAACGGCTTCGGCATCAAGCTGGACTGCTCGAACGACCGCTACGTGAATGACGAAGGCATCTGCCAGGCCGTGGTCGGCATGCTGGCGCAGATCGGTATCAAGGTCGATCTGGCGGCCCAGTCGAAGACCCTGCATTTCCCCAAGCTGCAGAAGAAGGACACCTCCTTCTATCTGGTCGGCTGGGGCGTGCCGACCTTCGACAGCCATTATGTCTTCTCGTATATGGCTCAGACGCCCGACGGCAAGAACGGCAGCTGGAACTTCACCAACTATACGAACCCCAAGCTGGACGGCATGATCAATGGCATGCTGAGCGAGCTGGACCAGGGCAAGCGTGACAAGCTGATCCACGACGCCTGGACCATCCTCAATGACGAGATCATCTACCTGCCGCTGCACCATCAGGTGCTGAACTGGGCGATGAGCGAAAAGCTGGACATGCCGATCATTGCCGACAATGTGCCGCGTTTCCATTTCGCCAAGATGAAGTAAGATTGTCGCCGCCCCGGCCAAGATTGAGTTGAATTGGCCGGGGCGGCACTCTTTTTAAAGTACACGCCCCATGCTCGGTTATATTGTCGGACGGCTGTCCCAGGCGGTCGCAGTGATGCTGGCTGTCGCCCTGGTCGCCTTCATGCTGTTCAATTACGTTGGCGATCCGATCAACAACATGGTCGGTCAGGATGCCACCACGGTGGATCGGGCAGAGCTGCGCGATCAGCTCGGCCTCAACGACCCCGCCATCATCCAGTTCGGCCGTTTCCTCGGGAATGCCGCCCAGGGCAATTTCGGCCTGTCCTACCGCATGAAGCGGCCGGTGGCGGTGCTGATCCAGGAGCGCCTGCCGGCAACCCTGGAGCTGGTCTTCCTGTCGGCTCTGCTGGCGCTCGTCGTCGGAATTCCGCTCGGCGTCTATACGGCGTTGCGCCGCGACGGCTGGCTCAGCCGCGTGGCGTTGACCACCAGTCTGGTCGGGGTGTCGCTGCCCACCTTCGTGATCGGCATCGGCCTGATCTACCTGTTCTCGGTGCAGTTCGACCTGCTGCCCAGTTTCGGGCGCGGCCAGGTGGTTTCGCTGGGCTGGTGGAGCACGGGCTTCCTGACCAAGTCGGGCTGGGCTGCCATCGTCATGCCGGCGATCACACTCAGCCTCTACCAGCTCACCCTGGTGCTGCGCCTGGTGCGCACCGAGATGCTGGAAGTGCTGCGCACCGACTACATAAAATTCGCCCGGGCCCGGGGCCTGAGCAACCGCATCGTACATTTCCGCCATGCGCTGAAGAACACCATGATGCCGGTGATCACCATCATCGGCCTGCAGATCGGCGGCCTGATCGCCTTTTCCATTGTCACCGAAACCGTGTTCCAGTGGCCGGGCATGGGTCTGCTGTTCATCCAGGCGGTCGGCTTTGCCGATATTCCGGTGATGGCGGCCTATCTGGTCATGGTGGGAGTCATGTTCGTGGTACTCAACCTGGCGGTCGACCTGACCTACTTCCTGATCGATCCGCGTCTGCGGGTGGATCGTGCAAAAGCGGCGGGGAAGGCCACATGAGCGCCGCTCCGATGAACACGCCCCTGGCCATGGTGCGCCGCTGGATCGACAGCGATCTGGCCTACAGTTTCCGGCGCTCGCCGTCGGTGGTGGTCTCGGCCATCGTGGCGCTGACTATCATCCTGGCGGCGGTGCTGGCGCCGCTGGTGTCGCCGTTCAACCCGTTCGACCCCGGCGCGCTCAAGCTGATGGATGCCTTCACGCCGCCATCCTGGACGGATGAGGGCAAGGCCGCTTACCTGCTCGGCACCGACGATCAGGGACGCGATCTTTTTTCCACCATTCTTTACGGCAGTCGTATTTCGCTGCTGGTCGGCTTTGCCGCGATTGCCTTTGCGGCGGTGTTCGGCACGCTGATCGGCGTGCTCTGCGGCTATCGCGGCGGTTGGCTCGATGTGATCGTGATGCGCACAGCCGATGTGCAGCTCACCATTCCAAGCATCCTGATCGCGCTGACCATCGATGGCGTCACCCGCACGGCGCTGCCGCGCGAACTGCATAATGAAATCGCCATCTTCGTGCTGATCTTCGCGATTGGAATCGCTGACTGGCCGCAATTCGCCCGTGTTGCCCGTTCAGCGGCGCTGGTGGAACGCAGCAAGGATTATGTCGCCGCCGCCCGCGTGATCGGCCAGCCCTCCTGGGTGATCGTACTGCGCCATGTGCTGCCCAACACGCTGGGGCCGGTTCTGGTGCTGGCTACGGTCGGCCTGGCGCTGGCGGTGCTGTCGGAGGCGACGCTCAGCTTCCTTGGGGTCGGCGTGCCACCCACGCAGCCATCGCTCGGCACACTCATCCGCGTCGGGCAGAGCTATCTGTTCAGCGGCGAATGGTGGATCACCTTCTTCCCGGCGCTCACCCTGGTGCTGCTGGTGCTGGCGGTGAACGTGCTGGGCGACTGGCTGCGCGACGCCCTGAATCCCAAGCTGCGCTGAACGCTCTGGCTAGTTCGCGTTGCGGCGAGCCTTGGCGTCCCAGTATTTCCGCTTGGCCGGATCGGGCGGGATGCCGGGACGGCCGTCGGCATAAAGCCGGGCCAGAGTCTGCATGGCGCTGACATGGCCGCCCTTGGCGGCGCGTTCCAGCCACAGCAGTTCGGCGGCGTAATCCAGCGGCAGGCCTTCGCCGCTGCCATAGTGCATGGCGAGCACATAGGATTCTGCCGGATCACCCAGCTCTGCGGCGCGATGGCTGGCCTGCAGGGCCAGCTGGGTGTTTTTCATATAGCGATAGCAGTCGGCCAGCAGCACCCACAGACGCACGTCGCCGGGCGTGCTGGCCGTCGCCAGGTCCAGTTCTTTTACCGCCATCGGATATTCGTTGACCAGCGCCGCATAGCCGGCAAAGCGATAGCGATAGGCCGGATCGCCATTGGAGACGCGGATGGCCTGTTTCAGGGCCTGCAGGCCTTCGGGATAAAAGCCGCTGGCGAAATAGGCCTGGCCGAGCAGGGCATGCAGCTCGGCATCTTTCGGACTGGCGGCGATGGCGCGTTCGCAGGCTGCGGTCTGGCCACGCTCGGCTTCGCTGCGGCACTGCGCGGCCGCGTCCTCCGCCTGCGCCGGCAGGGCAGAGACCAGCAGCGCGAATGCACTGAGCCAGCGGATCACTGGTGGATACTCACAGATACATACTCACAGGCGGGCCTTGATATCCGCCGCTAGCCGGGCGATGGCCTCCTGGTCGCCGGGTGCCAGGCTCCAGTTCAGCTTGGCATTGTCGCCCAGCCGCCGGGGCAGGACATGCACATGATAATGCTGCACCGACTGCGCGGCGCCCTTGCCATTCGCCTGCACGATGTTGAAGCCGTCATTGGGCACCGCATCCGTGACGGCCGCCGCGATCTTCTTCGCGGTGCGCGCGACCGCGGCGATGCTTTCGTCGCTGGCGTCCAGCAGGTTGGCGTAATGGCCCTTGCTCAGCACCAGGGCATGGCCGTGGTTGAAAGGGTTGATGTCCATGATAGCGTAGGTGAGGTCGTCCTCATGGAGCTTGTAGCTTGGAGCCTCGCCCCGGACGATCTTGCAGAAAATGCAGCCCCCATCCTTTGGCAGTCCAGCGTCCTGCGGCAGTCCGGCCATGACAGTTCTCCCCAGCGTTTTGCCGGGAGTCTAGCCTGCGGCGGGGGCGGACGCTATTCGCTTTCCTCGCCCTGCACCTGACGAAACGGTGAATGCTCGTCCAGGGCGGCGATCAGCCCGGCCATATGGGCGCGTTCTTCCTTCAGATAGCGGTCGACCGCGTCCTGGAAACCGGGATCGGCCATCGCATGCACCGAATGGATCGGCACCGGCAGGTAGCCGCGGGCCAGCTTGTGCTCGCCCTGGGCGCCGGCCTCCACGCGGGCCAGACCATGGCGGATGGCATAGTCGATGGCCTGGTAATAGCAGCATTCGAAATGCAGGCCCGGATGGTATTCGATGCAGCCCCAGTTGCGGCCGTAAAGCGTGTCGCTGCCCAGCATGTTCCAGGCGCCGGCGATCCAGCGGCCGTCACGGCGCGCCATCACCAGCACGATCTGTTCCGGCATGGTGGTCTGCAGGCGGTGGAAGAAGTCGCGGTTCAGATAGGGCCGACCCCATTTGCGGCTGCCGGTATCCATATAGAATTCGAAGAAGGCATCCCAATGGGCCTCGGTCAGAGCCGCGCCCTGCAGGACTTCGATCTCGATCCCGGCGGCAACAGCCTCGCGGCGTTCCTTGCGGATCGCCTTGCGCTTGCGCGAGGCCAGCTGGGTCAGGAAGGCCTCAAAATCCGCATAGCCATTGTTCTGCCAGTGGAACTGCTCGCCCAGCCGCAGCAGCATCCCGCCCTCGCGGGACGCCCAGCCGGCCTCGGCTTCGGTGAGGAAATTCACATGCAGCGAAGACAGGCGATAGCGTCGCATCACTTCGCGGGCGCCCTGCAGCAGCGCATCGGCAACCGTGCTGAAATCCTGTCCCGGCGCGATCAGGAAGCGCGGACCGGTGACGGGCGAGAAGGGCACGGCCGACAGCAGCTTGGGATAATACTGGCCGCCGGCGCGGGCATAGGCCTCGGCCCAGCCATGGTCGAAGATATATTCACCCTGGCTGTGGCCCTTGATGTAGAGCGGCAGTGCGCCGATCACGGTGCCGTCGGCTGTCTCGGCCACCAGATGGGTGGGCTGCCAGCCGCTGCGCGGCGTCACGCAGCCCGATTGTTCCAGGGCGTCGAGGAAGGCATGGATGACAAAGGGATTGCCGCTGCCCGCGCAGGCATCCCAGGCGGTTGCCGGAATCTCGGCGATCCGCGCCAGTGCCCGGATGGTAACAGGGCTTTCTGCTCCGTCCGCGCCAGCCTTCATGCCAGGATGCTCATGCTTGGGTCGACAGATCCTCGAAGATCACATTGTCGGCATGGGCCGCGGCGCGGGCGCGCTCGGCCGGTGTGCGCACGGTCCAGCTCAGCAGCGGCAGGCCGCGCCGCCGCGCCGCCGCCGTGATCTCGGACGGCAGGTCGCGCACGTCATAGGCCAGGAAGTCGGGGTTGCCGTAACCGGTCATCAGGGCGCGCTTCAATTGCATCCGGGTGAACCAGTTAAGGCCCTTGGTCATATTGGCAAGGTCTGTCGAAATCTGGCCGCGGATAATCTGCGGCGCGTTCTTCTGGAACCACTTCACGGTGCGCGGATTGAACGACTGCACCACGAAGGGGCCGGGATAATGCTGCAGCATGCGGGCGACGCTGGTCTCCAGCGGACCGACCGGCTCGCCCTTGTCCTTCTTGATCTCGACCACCAGCGGCACGGCGCCCTGCACCTGGTCCAGCAGGTCGCGGAAGCTCGGTACGGTTTCTTCGGTGCCCAGCAGCTTGAGCGGCTTCAGATCGGCCAGTGCCATCTGGCAGACGACACCCTCCTGGCCGCACAGCCGCTTCAGATCGGGATCGTGGAACACCACCACCTGACGGTCGCCGGTGATGCGCACATCGGTTTCGATGGCAAAGCCGCCATCGATGGCCTTCTGGAAGGCGAGCCGCGAATTTTCCGGCACGCCCTTGGCCATGTCATGCAGGCCGCGATGGGCGACGGGAGTCTTGGTCAGCCATTTGGGAAGATCATCGGGACGCGCCATGGTGGATTCTCAACGTAAGAGGAAAACGGCATCGGCCTCGAAGGCGATGTCCATCGGCAGGGACGGCGCCGCCGTGGTGGTCCGCGCCGGCCGATTATCGACGCCAAACAGATCGGTCAGCAGATCGGTGGCGCCATTGGCAACCTTCTGCGCGTCGATGAAATCCGGCACCGTGTTCACCAGGCAGAGCAGTTTGACGCAGCGGTCGATACGGTCAAGATCGCCGCCGCAGGCGACCTGCATATGCGCCAGCAGGTTCAGCGCGGTCAGACCGGCAGCGGCATAGCCGTCCTCAAAACTCAGATCGCGGCCGACTTTGCCGCGATAGCGGATCTCCGGTCCCCAGGTCGGGCCAACGCCTGCGACATGCACCAGCTTGCCCACCGTGACGAAGCCGACATAGGTGGCCACCGGCTGCGGGGCCGGCGGCAGCGTCAAACCCTTGGCCTGCAGGCGGGCCGCGACCTGGCCTGTCATGCGATCAGGCGATCTCGAAGATGGCGTCGACTTCGACGGCCACGCCACGCGGCAGCGACACGGCGCCAACGGCGAAACGGGCATGTTTGCCGGCATCGCCGAACACCTCGACCATCAGGTCGGAAGCGCCGTTGACCACCGTCGGATGATCGATGAAGTCGGGCGTGCAGTTGACGAAGCCACCGACCTTGGCGCAGCGCACGATGCGATCCAGGCTGCCGCCCAGCGCGGCGCGCGCCTGCGCGATGATGTTGAGGCCGCAGAGCCGGGCCGCCTGCTTGCCGGTTTCGATATCGATGCCGGCGCCCAGCTTGCCGAGATAGCGCACTTCGCCATTGAAGATGGTGATCTGGCCGGCGACGAACAGCAGGTTGCCGGCGATCACGAACGGCACGTAATTGGCAGCCGGTGTGGCCGGGGCGGGCAGTTCGATCTTGAGGGCGGCGAGGCGGGCGTCGTGGCTCATGGCGATATCCTGGGGGTTGGACAGTACAGAATACTGTCTAGCCCGGATGCCGCGCGGCTGGCAACGCGCCAGCGATTTCAGTCCGGTGTCGTCACGAGGGCCGGCGGCCGGCGGCGGGCCTGCTTGCGGGCATACATCGCCCGGTCGCAATCGCGCAGCAGGGTTTTCAGGTCCATCTGGCCATCATAGGGCGACAGGCCGTAACTGATGCCGGTGGGGATCAGGCTGTCGCCATGGCGCAGCGGCTGTTTCTCGATCCGCGTCACCAGTTCCCCCAGCCGGGTTTCGGCCTGGTCCGGGCTGGCGCCCGGCATCGCCAATACGAATTCATCGCCATGCAGGCGGGCGAGGCAGTCGGTGCTGCGGGCGGCAGGCTGCAGGCGCAGGGCCATCTGGCGCAGCACGGCGTCGCCGGCCGCATGGCCGTGGCGGTCGTTGATCGCCTTGAAATGGTCGAGGTCGAAATAAGCCAGCGTGCCCTGGCGGTTCTCGCGCCGGGCGCGGGCCAACTCGGCCTGCATGAAATTCTCGAAGGCGCGGCGGTTGGGCAGGCCGGTCAGTTCGTCGGTGGTGGACAGCGCCTGCAGTTCCGCGATGCGCTGGGCCTGATCGGCCAGCTGCTGCTCGCTTTCGGCTGCGGCGGTTAGAATCTGCTCGACCAGATCATGCTTGCGCGGATCGGGGTCGCGGCGCAGGGCCAGCCGCAGGCGCAGGACCAGGCTGGCAAAGCCCGGCAGGCTGCCGTCGGCGGCTGTCTGGCCGGCCATGGTGAAAACGTCGCTGTCATTTGCAGGCTTCATCACACATCTCACTTTGCCCCATTAGCAAAGCAAGCCATGTGCCAAGCGGAAAACATTGAAAAACAGTCATTTTCTCCAAGCACCCGAGGCAGATTTTGCCGATAGCCGCCTGTCGCCGGTTTTTCCGAATCGGAACAGCCGGCAGAGCGTGCCTTCGGGAGGCCTTCCGGACCAAGACAGGGCCTGCGCCCGCGGTGCGGGTGCTGCCGTCGACCCATTGGCCGTACTTTGTGTGCAGAGCGGCATGTTTCTTTCCATGTCAGCTAAGGCTATTCTAGGTCAGGATTTTTTGGATTTACCCCCAGCCCTGACCTTGGCTTTGATCATGCGCCGCGCGTTGTTTTCGCTGTTTTTGCTGCTGGGGCTGATGGGCCTGCCGGCCGGACCCGCTCCGGCCGTCGATACGACCGAACTGCAGGCCATTGCCAAAGGCCTGGTCAGCCACCGGGCGCTCTACACCCTGTCCGTTGCCCGGCCTGACGTTCGCAATTACCGGAATGGCGTGGCCGGGGGCCTGAGCCTGGAATTCGTCCATGCCTGCGACGGCTATGTGCTGAACCAGAGGTTTGTCATCGAGACCAGCACCGAAGATGGCAGTGTGCTCACCAACATGGTGCTGAACTCGTGGGAGTCGCTGGATGGCCAGCGGTTCCGCTTCAAGATGAAGGACGAGGTGAATGGCGACGTCGAGCAGGAACTGAACGGCGAGGCCAAGCTGAACAGCCGTACGGGCGGTCAGGTTCGCTTCACGCTGCCCGAGGATACCGACCTCGCATTGCCGGTCGGCACAATGTTTCCCACCGACCATACCGTGCGGCTGCTGGCGCTGGCGCGCAACGGCGGCAATTGGTTGCAGACATCGGTGTATGACGGAGCCTCGGCGGAGTCCTACAGCGAGGTCGGCGGCTTCGTCGGTGCCGAGATGCCGGTGGAAACCGGCGACATGAAGATCCTGTCGCCGCTGAAGGGCCAGCGCTCATGGCGCATTCGTCTGGCCTATTTCACGTCCGACAAGCAGTCGGACACGCCGGAATACGAGATCGCCTATCGCCTGTACGAGAATGGCGTGGCCGATGACATCGTTTTCGATTATGGCGACTGGGCGATCCGCGCCAGCCTGAAGCTGCTGGAACTCAAGCCGCGCGACGCCTGCTGAGTATCTAGAGCGTTGCGTCTGCCGGCCACAGCCAGGCCGCGCCGCGCACGCCGGAACTGTCGCCATGACGGTTCTTCACCAGTGGCGTGGTGACCACATCGGAAAAGACGAAGGCACCCCACAGGCGCGGCACGTTGCGATACAGCCGTTCGAGATTCGACAGGCCGCCGCCGAGCACGATGATATCGGGGTCCAGCAGGTTGATGATCGTCGCCAGACCGCGCGCCAGACGATTCTCATAGCGCTGCAGGGCCTGCTCGGCCTGCGCATCGCCACCTTCCGCTGCGGCGACGATATCGGCGCCTTTCAGGTCGCGGCCAGTCGCGGCGCGGAAATCAAGCTCCAGCCCGGTGCCGGACAGGAAGGTTTCTTGGCAGCCCCATTTGCCGCAGTAGCAGCGCGGACCGGGTAGTTCGTCCGGCTGTGGCCAGGGCAGGGGATTGTGGCCCCATTCGCCGGCAATGGCGTTCGGGCCGGTGAGGGCGCGGCCATCGACGACAATGCCGGAGCCGCAGCCGGTGCCGAGGATGGCGCCGAACACCACGCCATGCCCGGCGCCGGCGCCATCGCTGGCTTCCGACAGGGCAAAGCAGTTGGCGTCGTTGGCCAGCCGCACCGGCCGGCCGGTTGCCGCCGCAAGGTCCCGGTCGAGCGGATGGCCGATCAGCCAGACCGAGTTGGCATTCTTGATCAGGCCGGTGGCCGGCGAGATGGTGCCGGGAATGCCGACGCCGATCGGGCCGTTGGCGCCGGCTTCCGTGGCGACGGCAGCCGCCAGATCGCGTAGCGCCATGACCGTCGCGTCATAGTTGCCGCGTGGCGCCGGCACGCGCCGTCGTGCGCGGATGCTGCCATCATTCGCCAGTGCGACGGCTTCGATTTTTGTTCCGCCCAGATCGATACCGATACGCATGGCTGCTGCGTTCACGGGATCACGTTTGCGTCAGCAGCGCGGCGACATGGGCCTGTATCATCGGCCAGTCGTCCATGCGGTGATGACAATCCGGCGCCGGTCCCAGCAGGGCGGCAAGCCGGGGATCGGCAATGTAGTGCAACCGATGTGCCGCCGGTGCGATCTGCGCAACCGAGGTATGGTTGTGCGGAATGTCGTCGATGAACACGGTGGCGGCTCCGGCCTGGCGCAGCAGGACGGCGACGGCCGGACCTTTCGGTCCGCTGTTGGCGATCAGGGGAAAATCCATGCCATGCCGGGCAAGCGCGCGGCTGCGTGCGGCACGGGCGGCCATGGGCACATTGCTCAGAATGACGATCTGGGCGGTTTTGTTCAGTTCCGCCAGGGCCGCCGCGGCCCCGTCCACCGGGTCCATCATTTCGGTGGCCTCGGCGAAAAACCGCTGCAGCAGGGGATGCAGGGTTTCCGCATCCACCGGACTGTCGTCGACGCGGCGGCGGATATTGCCGTGCAGGGCGTAGGAGGCCCAGTCGAAATAAAGCTCGCGGCCGGCCAGGAAGCCTTCCAGGCCGCGCATGAAGTAGAACAGGACCTCGTCGGCATCGACGATCAGCAGCGGCTGGCCGGCCCTGAGCGACAGGGTGGCCAGCTGTTCGGCGACCGGGGCGGGAAGCTGTGGCGGGGTATCGGATTTCAGGCTCATCTGAGGTCGTAATGTCATCGCAAACGGCTTGGCCCGGCCGGTCCGGAATGCTACAAAATACTGGATACACTGGAAAAACGCGGCGAGCGTAGCAGTACACACTATCCGGGGATGGGGGCTGATGAGCAAGACCGTATTGATCGTCGAGGACAACGAACTCAACATGAAGTTGTTCCACGACCTGCTGGATGCCCATGGCTACCAGACCCTGCAGACCAAGGATGGCATGGAAGCCCTGGCCATGGTGCGCAAGCACCGCCCCGACCTGATCCTAATGGACATCCAGCTGCCAGAAGTCTCCGGCCTGGAAGTCATCAAGTGGATCAAGGAAGACGACAACCTGCGCACCATCCCCGTGGTGGCCGTCACCGCCTTCGCCATGAAGGGCGACGAGGAAAAGATGCGGGAAGGTGGCTGCGACGCCTATATCGCCAAGCCGATCTCGGTTGGAAAATTCATCGAGACGGTGAAGCAGTTTCTCGAACCCAAAGCCTGATCTCCGGCAGATAGCAGACCGATGACCGCGCGCATTCTGGTCGTCGACGACATCCGCACCAATATCAAGGTGCTGGAAGCGAAGCTGACCAGCGAATATTACGAAGTGATCACCGCCGGCAGTGGTGTCGAGGCGCTGGAGGCTGCCGTCGTGCAGAAACCGGACCTCATCCTGCTCGACGTGATGATGCCGGGCATGGACGGATTCGAAGTCTGCCGTCGCCTGAAGGCCAACCCGGATACCGCCCATGTGCCGGTGATCATGGTGACCGCGCTGGGCGATCCGGAAGATCGCGTGCAGGGCCTCAGCGCCGGCGCCGACGATTTCCTGACCAAGCCGGTCGATGACATTGCCATGTTCGCGCGCGTGCGCTCGCTGCTGCGCGTCAAGCTGATGCTGGACGAGCTGCGCATGCGCGAACGCACGTCGGCCTCGCTGGGCGTGATCTCGCCGCCGGTGCCGAGCCTTGATGAGGATTATGCCTCGTCGCAGATTCTGCTGGTGGAAGACAATCCGCGCGACCAGGTGCGGCTGCAGCGCATGATCGAAGGCCAGTTCCGCACGGAGATGATCGCCGACGGCATGGAGGCGCTGCATCGGGCGCGCCAGGTGGAATACGATTCCATTGTCATCAGCCTCGGTCTGCAGAATCCCGATGGTTTGCGCCTGTGTTCGCAGTTCCGCACTACCGAGGAAACCCGCAATGTGCCGATCCTGCTGCTGGTCGGACCCGATGACCAGAAGCAGCTGGTGAAAGGCCTGGAGATCGGCGTCACCGACTATGTCGTGCGCCCGATCGACCGCAACGAATTCATCGCCCGCCTGCGCGCCCAGGTGCGCCGCAAGCGCTACCAGGATCGCCTGCGCCTGCATTACCAGCAGAGCATGGAGATGGCGGTCACCGATCCGCTGACCGGTCTCTACAATCGCCGCTACATGGCCTCGCATCTGTCCACGCTGCTGAGCCAGAGCGCCAGCCAGCATGGCACGGCTGTTGCCATCATCGATCTGGATTACTTCAAGGCCGTCAACGACACCCACGGTCACCCGGTTGGCGACGAGGTGCTGCGCGAGGTGGGCAACCGCATCGTGCGCAATATCCGCGGCATCGACATGGCCTGCCGGTTCGGCGGCGAGGAATTCGTCGTGCTGATGCCCGATACCGACCTCGAATCCTCCGAGGTGGTGGCCAACCGCCTGCTGCAGGCCATTGGCGGCAAGGTCATCGCCACCCGTGGGGCCGGCGAGATGACCGTCACCTGTTCGATCGGCTGCACCTCGTCCAGCGCGGCCGATACGGCCGACACCCTGCTCAAGCGGGCCGACGAGGCGCTGTACGAGGCGAAGAACGGCGGCCGTAACCGGATCGTCTACCGGCAGGCCTGAGCAGTTCTCCGGACAAACGAAAAGCCCCGCTGATCCAGCGGGGCTTTTTTCATTTCAGGCCGGCGCGCCATCCTCGCGAGGCGAGGGCGCCAGGCAGGAAACCTTACTTGATCTTGGTTTCCTTGAATTCGACATGCTTGCGCGCCACCGGGTCGTACTTCTTGAACGACAGCTTTTCGGTCTTGGTACGCGGGTTCTTCTTGGTCACATAGAAGAAGCCGGTATCGGCGGTGCTGAGCAGCTTGATCTTCAGGGTAGTCGGCTTGGCCATGACTCGGATTCCACAAATAGCGGTGCGGCTGGGATTGGCGGCGCAGCATAGGGATTCGCACCCCGATGTCAACGCCTAAGGATTATCCCAGCGGATCATCGGTTTACCCCGGCGGTAGCGCCAGAAAGCGGTGCGTTGCGGCTGCAGGTCCGGTCCCAGCGTCGCCACCTGGCCCAGCACGAATTCGGTGATGTCGGCCAGCGGCAGCCGCAGCGACGCCTGGACGGGCCGGAAGGCTAGGTCCAGCAGCTCGCCGGAGCCACCCAGGGTCACCGGCAGGCCGGTGACATCCTGCAGGAAAAACCGGGCATGGAAGCGGATCGGGCTCTCGGCCGGGGTGATCGCCCGGCAGAGGTAGCGCAGGCCCGAAAGATCCGGCCGCAGACGGCCGTTTTCCAGCGCGCCGAGGAGAATCCCGGTTTCTTCCCAGGTTTCTCGGATGGCCGCTATGGCCAGCGCCTGTATTGTGAAATCATTGTTTTCTAATAATGGTTTAATTGGATTTTCTGATCTGTCGGATGAGTCGAGGCGGCCGCCCGGAAAGGCGTAGACATCGGGCAGGAAGCGGTGCCGGCCAGCGCGACGGCCCATCAGCACCTCGGGCCCGCCATGGCTCTGGCGCACCAGCACCAGGCTGGCCGCCGGCTGCGGCGAAACCGGCCGGCTCATTCCCAGTCCAGCTGGCGCTGGCCCCGGCGCATATGGTGGAAGGGCACTTGCGCCGCCGGGTCGGCGGCGGCCGGGTGGTCCAGCCAGGCCTCCAGATGGGCGATCACATACTGGGTGATGCCGGGCAGCGGCAGGCCCTCGGTATCGGCCCGGGTGACCCAGCTCAGCTTGTCCAGTTCGGCTGAAGGGCGCAGCACGCCGTCGGCCGATTCGGCGGGTGCGGCGAAGAAGCGGGCATCGAAGCGGCGCGGCCGGCCCGGCGGGGTGATGGCGCGGCAGATATACAGCAGCGGCGCCGGATCGGGCGCCAGGCCGCCGGTGCAGAACTCCGCCCAGCTGGGCGGCAGGGCCGGCAACCGGCGGCTCGACGGCCCGGCAATGCGCAGGCCGGATTCCTCATAGGTCTCGCGGATCGCCGCCAGGGCCAGGGCCAGACCCTTGCGCGGGCCGGTGCCTTTGGTGCGCGCCAGCCGCGCGGCGCTCACCGGGTTGAGGGCGGCGGCCGGGCGGATGCGGTAGTCGGCCATGTCGAGGCGACCACCGGGAAAGACATAGCGGTTGGGCATGAAGGCGCTGGCGCCGTGACGCTCGCCCATCAGCACTTCCAGGCGGCCATTGCGGCGGCGATACAGCACCAGCGTGGCAGCGTCGCGGATCCGCTGCGGTTTCGGCTGCGCCCCTGAGTCGGCAGTTCCCATCGCTGGAGTATAAGTCAGTGCGGCTCGCTGCCGAAGCCGTGCATGCGCCGGGCCCATTGCAGGCCGATCAGCGCGCCCTTGATCTGCGGCAGCAGCCACAGGCAGAGCAGCACGGTCAGCGGCAGCCACAGCACCATATGCAGCCATTCCGGCGGCTGCATCTTCTGCTCCAGCAGCAGCATCAGCGGCACGATGATATGGGCGACAATCAGGATGGTGAAATAGGGCGGCGCGTCGTCGGCGCGATGGCCGGCGAGCCCGAGGCCGCAGGAGGCGCAGGTCTCGTTGACCTTCAGGTAGCGGCCATATAGCCGGCCGGTGCCGCATTGCGGACAGCGCCCGCGCCAGCCGCGCAGCATGGCCTGTCCGGTCGGGCGCTCGACCAGATCGTCGAGCGACAGTGGCATCACAGCCAGCCTTTGCGCTTGAACCACCAGTAGGGCAGCACCGCCGAAGCGACCATCAGCAGGATGGCCATCGGATAGCCGACCTGCCAGCTCAGCTCAGGCATATGCTCGAAATTCATGCCGTAGATGCTGGCGATCAGGGTCGGCGGCAGGAACACGGTAGCGGCGACCGAGAAGATCTTGATGATCTTGGTCTGCTGGATGTTGATCAGGCCCAGCGTCGCATCGAGCAGGAAGTTGCCCTTGTGCGCGAGGAAGGCCGCCTGTTCGTTCAGCGACTGCACGTCGCGCGCCAGGGTTTTCAGCCAGGTGCGGCTTTCCTTGGTGCCGCGCTGCTCGGCCATGGTCAGCGTCAGGAAGGCGATCAGGCGGGTGAGCGAGACCAGACTGTCGCGGATGCGCGAATTCAGGTCCTCGACATGGCCGAGCTTGCGCACGGCTTCTTCCAGGTCGGTCTCGTCGGCGGATTCATGCTGCTGGCCGCCATAGCCGAAGATGTTGCGCGACACGCCATCCAGATCCTTGCCGGCGATTTCCAGCACGTCAGCGGCACGGTCGATCACGGAATCGAGAATGCCGCAGAGCGCCGCATCGGGCGAGGCGAGCAGATTGGGCTGGCGCTGGGCACGGGCGACGAACTGGCGGAAGGCCAGCGGATCGGCATAGCGCAGCGTGACGGTGGCGCGCGGCGTGCGCATGAAGGTGACGGCGGTGGTCTGCGGCTGCGGCGTCTCGGCCTGGTACAGCACGTTCGCAGTCATGAAGCTGGAATCGCCTTCGCGATACAGCCGGCTGGAAATCTCGATCTCCTGCATCTCTTCGCGCGTCGGCATTTCGATGCCGAGCAGGCGTTCGACGATCTTCTCCTCGGCCTGGCTGGGTTCGAGCAGGTCGATCCACACGGCGCCGTCGGGCAGGGCCGCGTCAGGGGTCAGATCGATGCGTTGCAGTTGGCCGCCAAGCGGCAGGTAGGCAGTAATCATGCTGGCCGTCCCTGGTTCCGGCGCCGCCCCGGCGGTGCAGCGCGGCGCCCTTGTAGCCCCGGATTCCGGACCTGGGAAGCCCTGAAAATCACCTGCGGCGATTTTGCCGCAGGATCATCCTGCCTGAGCTCTGCGGCGGTTTTATGGCGTGACGGGTTTATGGAAAAACCGGCGTGGGCGCGGGCAGGGCCAGGCCACGGGCCTGCATGACGCTGCGCAGGCGGTCGGGATAGTCCGAGATCAGGCCATCGACCTTCAGGCCGATCAGGCGGTCCATCTCGGCCGGCTCGTTGACGGTCCAGGGGATCACCTGCAGGTCCAGCCGGTGCGCCTCGGCCACCAACTCGGCCGTGACATTGCGCCAGAAGGGCGACCAGACCTGGCCGCCTGCCGCTTTCACGAGTGCCGGCGTGGAGGAGAAGTCATCGGCATCGAGGCCGCCGAGCCAGGGGCTGGCGCCGGGCTGGCCGCGCTGCACGTTGTCGGAATTGCCGCCTTCGATGGTGAGATGGACGCGCGGGATTTCAGGGGCGAGGCGGCCGGCCACCTTCAGCGTGCGCCAGTCGAAGGACTGGATGCTGGCGCGTTGGCTCAGGTCGGCACTGCGGATGGCGAGCACCAGCGCGGTGGCAAACCGTTCGGGCGGCGCGCTCTCGTCAGGTTTCAGCGGGCTCAGCTTGGTCTCGATGTTGAAACGCACGCTGGTATTGCCGCTTTTGGCGACCAGTGCGAAGACATCGCCCAGCAGCGGCATGCGGGTGCCGTCCACCGGCTTCTGCTCCGGATAGGTCTGGCCATAGCGGCTGGCGGGATCGAGGCGGCCGACATCGTAGCGCTGCAGATCGGCCAGCGGCGTCTGCCAGATCGCCGGGCCGGGCGTGGCGATCCACTTGCCATCCAGCCGCACAAGATGTGGCAGCAACACCGGGTCATGGCCGACCAGCAGATGGCCGTCCTGCGTCAGGTTGACGTCGAATTCCAGTGTGGTGACACCCAAAGCCAGCGCGGCGGCAAAGGCGGGCAGGGTGTTTTCCGGCGCCAGGCCACGGGTGCCGCGATGGCCCTGCAGGTCGAATGAGAAGGCCGGCGCGGCAACCGTCGCCAGCAGGAGGGTGGTGGCGAAGGCTGAGCGGATCATTTTCGTTTCTTGCTCCGGTGTTTCGACCAGGGGGCGCGGTTGGTGGCCTTTTTCACCACCGGCCGTGCCGTGCCGCCACGGGTATCGCGCGGTTTGCCGCCGCCCATGCCGACGATCTCGAAGCGCAGGCCGCCGGTCACCGGCGTGGCTTCCGCCAGCAGCACGGTGAGCGCATCACCCAGCCGGAAGCGTTTGCGCGTGCGTTTGCCGACCAGGGCGCGATGGGCCTCGTCATGTTCGTAATAGTCGTCGCCCAGCGTGGCGATCGGCACGAAGCCGTCGGCGCCGGTCTCGTCCAGTCCGACGAACAGGCCGAAGCGGGTGACCCCGGTGATACGGCCCTCGAATTCGGCGCCGACATGATCGGCCATGAAGGCGGTGATGAAGCGGTTCAGCGCATCGCGCTCGGCCTGCATCGAGCGGCGCTCGGTCAGCGAGATATGCTCGGCGATGCTTTCGAAATTCTCGTCGTCCGCCGGCGGCAGACCGTCATCGCCCAGGCCCAGGCCGCGGATCAGCGCGCGATGCACCAGCACGTCGGCATAGCGGCGGATCGGCGAGGTGAAATGGGCATATTTGCTCAGGTTGAGGCCGAAATGGCCGCGGTTCTCGGGTGAGTAGGTCGCCTGCATCTGGCTGCGCAGCACCACCTCGTTGATCAGCCGCTCATGCTCGCTGTCTTTGGCGGCTTCGAGGATGGCATTGAAATGCATCGGCCGCAGGCCCTGGCCCTTGGCCAGCTTGTAATCCAGCGTGGCGAGGAATTTGCGCAGGCTGTCGATCTTCTCGTCCGACGGCTGCTCGTGCACGCGATACATGCAGGGCTGCTTGCGCTTTTCCAGTTCTTCCGCTGCCGCCACATTGGCCGCGATCATGAAATCCTCGATCACCTGATGGCTCAGCATATGCTCGCGCGGTTTGATGGCAGCGATATGACCGTCCTTGCCGATCAGCACCCGGCGCTCGGGCGCATTGATGGCTAGCGGCTGACGCGCCTCGCGGGCCTTGTTGACCGCCGCATGGCAGGCATAGAGGGGCTTGAGCACTGGTTCGAGGAAGGGCTGTGCTGCCTCATCCGGCTCGCCGTCGATGGCGCGCTGCACCTGGCCATAATTCAGCCCGGCGGCGCAGCGCATCAGGCCGCGCACGAATTTGTGCCGCAGTTTATTGCCGCTGGCGTCGAACCACAGATGCACGGCCATGCAGGCGCGGTCCTTGCCTTCGACCAGCGAGCAGAGATCGGCCGACAGCGCCTCGGGCAGCATCGGCACCACGCGGTCGGGGAAATAGGTGGAGTTGCCGCGCTGGCGGGCGTCATGGTCCAGCGCCTCGCCCGGCCGCACGTAATGCGCCACATCGGCGATGGCGACGATGGCATGCCAGCCGCCGGGATTCTTCGGATCCTCGTCGGGTTCGGCGAACACCGCGTCGTCATGGTCGCGGGCATCTTCCGGATCGATGGTGATCAGCGGGATGGCGCGCAGGTCGTCACGCTTGCCCAGCGTCACCGGCTTGGCCTTCTTGGCGGCCTGCAGGGCTTCTTCGCTGAACTTGGTTGGGATGCCCAGCGTGTGGATGGCAATCAGGCTGAGTGCCCTGGGATCGGTGCTGCTGCCGATCACCTCGATCACCTTGGCGGTCTTCAGGCCGAAGCGGCGGCCCTGCATCGGCTGCGCCACCACGATCTCGCCGGGCTTGGCATGACCGTAATGCTCGGGCGCGATCACGAATTCATGGCGGATCTTGCGGTCGGTCGGCTGCAGGCGGCCTTCGCTGTTTTCGGTGAGGGCGAAGACGCCCAGCACCGGCTGCTCGTCCCGTTCCAGCCGCTTGACCACGCGGCCGGTGTAGCGGTTCTTGCCAGCGCGTTCGAGCCGGGCCAGCACGCGGTCGCCGACGCCCACATCGGCCAGCTCGCGACGGCGCTGCTTGCCGCTGACCTCAAAGATGATGCGCGGGGATTCGCCGTCGCCGGTCCATTCCACCGGGCGGCCCAGCAGGTCGCCGTCGCGGTCGAGCTTCACGATATCGACCAGCGTCACTTCCGGCAGGGCATCTTTCGGTGCCATGCGCTTGCCATGGCCCTGGTTGATATCGCCCTCGGCCTTCAGTTCCCGCAGCAGGCCCTTGAGCTGCACGCGCAGCTCCGGCCCCACGCCAAAGGCCTTGGCGATTTCGCGCTTGCCCACTTTGCCGGGATTCTCGGCAATGAACTTGAGGATGTCCTGCTTGGACGGAAGGCCCGGATGGACGTTCTTCTTGGCCACGCGCGTCAGGCCGCTGCGGCTTTCTTGGCCGCAGCTTTCTTCTTCGGGGCGGCCTTCTTGGCCTTGGCAGCTTTCGGCTTTGCGGCTTTGGGCTTGGCGTCAGCCGTCTCGGCCTTTGCCGCCTTCGGCGCAGCAGCCTTCTTGGCCCCGGAACTCTTCTTGGGTGCGGCCTTCTTCTTCCTGCCCTTGCCCTGGCCGGCGCGCGCGGCGATGGCTTCCACGGCCTGTTCGATCGTCACGGCCTCCAGCTCGATGCCACGCGGCATCGGGGCATTGGTCGAACCATGCTTGATGTAGGGACCATAGCGGCCGTCGATCACATTGATGATCTCGCCGTCTTCCGGATGCTTGCCGATCTCGCGCAGCACCTTCAGCTCGGCGCGCTCGCGCGGACCTTTGCGGCGTGCATCGGCATCGGCGATTTTCTGGACGGCATGATTGATACCGATCTCCAGCGCCTCCATGGCGTCCTTCAGCTTGGTATAGGCGCCGTCATGCAGCAGGTAGGGCCCGAAGCGGCCCAGCCCGGCGAGGATCTCCTTGCCGGTATCGGGATGCGGGCCGATCACGCGCGGCAGCGCCAGCAGTTTCAGCGCCATCTCCAGGTTGACGTCCTCGATGACGACGCCCTTGGGCAGTGAGGCGCGCTTGGGCTTGGTCTTTGCCTTGCCTTCGCCTTCGGCCTCGCCCAGCTGCACATAGAGGCCGAACGGGCCCTGGCGCAGCGTGATCATCTGACCGGTGGCCGGATCGGCGCCCAGGTCCTGCGGTCCGGAAATGGCGATCTCGCCATGGCCGTTGCCGCCGGCGCTCAGCGGCCGGGTGTAGCTGCATCCCGGATACTCCGAGCAGCCGATGAAGGCGCCGGTGCGGCCGGCCTTGATGGCGAGCTGGCCCTTGTTGCAGGCCGGGCAGAGGCGGGCGCCCTTGCCGTCTTCGCGCGGCGGGAAGAAATGATGTTCCAGCAGCGCGTTGATGGCGTCCAGCACTTCGCCGCGGCGGCCCATCTTCTCGTCGATGCGGGTCACCGCATCCTTCACCGAGAAGGGGATCGGATTTTCCTTGGCGTCATGCAGGCTGAAGTCCTGCCAGAAATCTTCCAGCACCTTCTTCCACTCGAGCTTGTGCTCGGCGATCTCGTCCAGCTTTTCTTCCAGGCTGGCGGTGAAGCTGTAGGCGAAATACTGCTCGAAGAAGCAGACCAGGAAGGCATAGGCGAGCCAGCCGGCATCTTCCGGCGTGAAGCGCTTGTTCTCCAGCTTCACGTAAGAGCGCGCCTTCAGCACTTCCAGGATGGCGGCATAGGTGGACGGCCGGCCGATGCCCAGCTCTTCCAGCTTGCGCACCAGGCTGGCTTCCGAATAGCGCGGCGGCGGCTCGGTGAAATGCTGTTCCGGCGTGACGCCTTCTTCCTTCATCGCCTCGCCGACACTCATCTTCGGCAGGCGGGCGCCTTCTTCATCGTCGCCGCTCTTGTCGTCGACGCCTTCCTCGTAAAGCTTGAGGAAGCCGGGCGACAGCACGACGGTGCCGGTGACACGGAAGGTGCCGGCCTTGTTGGCAGCCGCGATATCCACGGTGGTCCGTTCCAGCTCGGCGGATTCCATCTGGCTGGCCAGCGCGCGCACCCAGATCAGTTCGTACAGCTTGAGCTGCACCTCATCGAGATAGCGCGAGACGGCTTTCGGCCGGCGGCGGAAGTCGGTCGGTCGGATCGCCTCATGGGCTTCCTGGGCATTCTTCTGCTTCGACTTGTAAACGCGCCAGCTTTCCGGCACGGCGTCGCGGCCGAAATCTTCGGCGATCACATCGCGGGCGGCGCGGATGGCCTCGTCGGCCATGCTGACGCCATCGGTACGCATATAAGAGATGAGACCGACGGTCTCGCCGCCGATATCGAAGCCTTCATACAGCCGCTGCGCCACCTGCATGGTCATCTGCGCCGAGAAGCCCAGTTTGCGCGCAGCTTCCTGCTGCAGCGTCGAAGTGGTGAAGGGCGGTGCCGGATGGCGCTTGGCCGGCTTGATCGAGACATCGCTGACGGCATATGTCTGGCCGGCCAGCTTGGCCACAGCAGCCTTGGCGGCGGCCTCGTTGTTGATGTCGAACTTGTCGAGCTTCTTGCCGGCCAGCTCGACCAGGCGGGCGACGATCTTCTGGTTCGATGGCGTCTGGAAGTCGGCGCCGATGGTCCAGTATTCGCGCGGCTTGAAAGCCTCGATCTCGGTCTCGCGTTCGCAGATCAGGCGCAGGGCCACCGACTGCACGCGGCCGGCCGACTTGGCCGAGGGCAGCTTGCGCCACAGCACCGGTGAGAGGGTGAAACCGACCAGGTAATCCAGCGCGCGGCGCGCCTGCTGGGCATTCACCAGGTCCATGTCGATATCGCGCGGCGCCGCCATGGCGCCCAGCACGGCGGTCTTGGTGATCTCGTTGAACACCACCCGGCGCACGGTCTTGCCCTTGACGACCTTGCGGTTGTTCAGGGCTTCCAGCACATGCCAGGAAATCGCTTCGCCCTCGCGATCAGGATCGGTCGCCAGGATCAGGGTGTCGGCCTCTTTCAGGGCGCCGGCAATGGCACGGATCGATTCCGAGCCGCGGCCCGACATCTCGTAGTGCATCGCGAAGTCCTTGTCGGGCTCAACCGAGCCCTCCTTGGCCGGCAGGTCGCGGACATGGCCGAAGGAGGCCAGGACCTTGTGGCCGGGACCGAGGTACTTTTCGATGGTCTTAGCCTTCGCCGGGCTTTCGACGACTACGACTTTCATAAGGGGCTGTTTTCCAACAAAAATTCAACAAAGCGACGGCGAGACGGCACCCGACGCGGCCCGGGGAACATGGGCGATGCAATCCCCCTTGTCAAATCCAGGGGGGTAAGAGGCCATATAATATGGCTGTTTTCCGAGGAAAATCAGGAGTAGCGGTCTTCCGGGGCCGGTTCGATCGGGAAGGCGGCGACCAGCAGCATCCGGACCTCGTCGCTGCCGGCGGTCAGCGGCAGGGACAGGCGTTCCCAGCTGCGTTCCACCTGCCACTGCGAGCGTTTGTCGCGCGAGGTGTAATCGAAGGTGGCGGTGTAGCGGCGCGACATCGGCATCCGGCTATGCACCACGGCATCGTATTCGGTGCGCAGCAGGTCGGCCTGCTGTTCCGGCAGCTCGTTGACCCGCTTGCCGGTCATGTCGACCTTGAACTGGTTCACGAAGGTCGAGCCGTAGAGACGATATAAGTAGTCGCCGTCATCCTTGCGCTCGACCAGCATCAGATTGCCCAGCCAGGGCTTCATCTCGATGGGATCGATATCGGCGCGGTCAGGCATGGGGCGGCCCGCACGCTTGCCCGCCCAATAGGCGTAAAGCGACTGGAGCGTCTCCAGCGTCAGCTGCGGTGCACCTTCCAGCATCCGGCCCATAAAGCTGTTTTACTACCCCCGGTCGTGCAAAACCGGATGCCGACCCAACATCCAGTATGTTTCGCCATAGGATACCGCAAAAGCATGGGGATGTCAGCCCGTGGCAGCGCGGGAAGGACCGGGAATACACGCCAAACCTATCCCGCAAGGGCGCGACGCTACCCCTTTTGCGTCCGGCGGGTCGCCGGCCGGCCTTGGTATGACTCAAAGCGGTGTGAACCCGACACGCGCTCCGGAGGCCCTGCCATGACACGCTATCTGCCGTTTGCGGCCCTGATCCTGATCCTGGTGGCGCTGGGGGTGCGGGCTGCCGAAGACCCGGCCGAGGTGGAGGCGGTGGTGGCCGCCACCATGGCCGCGCATCCCGATGGCGCCAAGCTGTGCCAGTCCGGGCAGGCCGGCATTCTCAATGCTGTGTCCATGCAGGTGAAAGACCTCGCCATGGCGGGCAAGGTCAGCGGCAACCCGCAGACGCTCGGCACCGAGGCCAGCGCGAAAATCGGCAAGGACTGCTTCGGCGGCTGAGGGCCGGGATTGATTTCTCACCAGACCGTTCCAATATTGTTCTCGTGCCCTGCGTAAGCGAGGCGCAGATGTTGGACAGCGTGAATAAGAATGGCGGCAACCGGCGTGAACCGGTCGGCAACGGGACACAACTGGCATCGAACTGGCCGCAACCGGCTCCAACTGGCCAGGAATTGGTACGCCACTGGCATGCAACTGGCCACGAATGGGCTGCCGCTGGACGCAACGGCCCAGCGTAATCAATGGCTTGGCCGGGAAATGCCGGTCACGCCGGCTTTTCGTGATGCTCGGCCGGCCGCGCGAATTGCGGGAAGTTCGGATGCATCACCAGCGGAATGATATCCGTCTTGGTGAAGCAGGGATAAAGCGGCATGCCGCGCAAGGTGGTCGCCACCGCCTCGCCATCGGGCAGGTTCCACAAGACGTAAGTGCCGAGCGCATTGGCCTTGCGCCAGATGCCGACCAGTTGCCGCTTGGCCAGCATGGCTTCCGAGGCGCGCCATTCGGCCTGCACCAGTTCCTGGAATTTCTCGCCGGCGCGCAGGTATTCGATGCGCACATCCACCAGGAACAGGTTGCTGTCCGGCTTGGGCCTGCTGTCGGGCTTCTCGTGCTCTTTTGCGCCGCGGGCAAATTGCGGGAAGTTCGGATGGCCGATCAGCGGCGTGACCTGCACATCGGTGAAGAAGGGATAGAGCGGCATGGCACGCACCTGGTTGCCGACCGCCTCGTTGGTGGGCATGTCCAGGATGAACATGGTGCCCATGCCGTTGGCCTTGCGCCAGATGCCGACGAACTGGCCTTTCGCCAGCAGCCGCTCTTCCTCATCCCACTCGGCGCGCACCAGCTGCTGCGCCTTGTCGCCAAGAGTTGTGAAGTTGAATTTCACATCGATCAGGAACAGCATCCGTTTTTCCTTTTTTTGTCGTCGTCATTCCGGCCAAGCGAAGCGCGAGCCGGAATCCCATTTGTCTTGCTGTCGTAAATGGGATCCCGAGTCTTCGCTGCGCTACGCCCGGGATGACGGGTTGGGCGTCAGTCCACGATCCGCTTTTTCACGTAGCTGCCCGGCGCGGCCTCGATCACCTTCAGTTTGCCATCGCCCGGCTTGCGCGCCGGCACTTTGGGGCCGGACTTCGCCGAGAGCCATTTGTCCCAGTCATCCCACCACGAGCCGGGATATTCCTTCGCGCCCTTGATCCAGTCTTCCACGTCCAGCGGGTTGGTCTTGGTGTCGTTCAGCCAGTGCTGATACTTCTTCGCCGCCGGATGATTGATGACGCCGGCGATATGGCCCGAGCCCGCCAGCATGAAGCGCACCGGCCCGCCATAGAGCTGCGTCGCCTTGTAGACCGAGCGGTAGGGCGCGATATGGTCGTCGCGGCTGGCCTGCAGGTAGACCGGAATCTTGATCTTACGCAGGTCGAGCCGCTCGCCGGCCAGTTCCAGCCGGCCCGGCTGCGACAGCAGATTCTGCTGGTACATGTTGCGCAGATAGAAGCCGTGCATCTTGGCCGGCATGCGCGTGCAGTCGGAATTCCAGTAGAGCAGGTCGAAGGGGAAGGGCTCTTTCCCCAGCAGATAGTTGTTCACCACAAACGACCAGATCAGGTCGTTGGCGCGCAGCATGTTGAAGGTGGTCGCCATCTCGCCGCCATCGAGATAGCCCTTGTCCGACATCAGGCTTTCCAGATAGCTGAGCGTGTCCTCGTCAGTGAAGACGCTGAGTTCGCCGGCTTCCGAGAAATCCACCTGGGCGGCAAAGAAGGTGACAGCCTTGATGCGCTCGTCGCCCTTCGCCGCCATCCAGGCCAGCGTCGAGGCCATCAGCGTGCCGCCGATGCAATAGCCGATCGCGGTGACCTCGTCCTCGCCGGTGGCCTTCTTCACGGCGTCGAGGCCGTCGAGAATGCCTTCGCGCATGTAGCTTTCGAAGGTCTTGTCGATCATGGTTTCGTCGGGCTGGTTCCATGACACGACGAAGACGGTATAGCCCTTTTCCGTCATCCATTTGATGAAGGAATTCTGCGGCTTCAGGTCGAGGATGTAATATTTGTTGATCCAGGGCGGCACGATGTAGAGCGGCCGCTGGTAGACCTCTTTGGTGGTCGGCTCGAACTGCAGCAGCTGCATCAGGTCGTTCTGGTAGACCACCTTGCCGGGCGTCACCGCGATGGTCTCGCCGACGGTGAAGGCTTTGGCATCCACCATCTTCACGTTCAGTTTGCCGTGGCCGCGCTCCAGGTCCTCCAGCAGGTTTTCCATGCCCTTGACCAGGTTCTCGCCCTTGGAGTCGAGCGTGGCGCGGACCACCTCCGGGTTGGTCAGGGCGAAGTTCGACGGCGACATCGCGTCGACGAACTGCTTGGTATAGAACTCCACCTTGCGGGCGACCCTGGGGTCAACGCCCTCCACGCCGGTCACCGTCTGCTGCACCCAGCGCGAGGTCAGCAGATAGGCCTGCTTGAAATAGTCGAAGACGGCGCTGTCCTGCCAGGCCGGATCCTTGAACCGCTTGTCGCCCTTGTCGGGCTGGATCAGCGGGGCGGTCTCCTTGCCCATGAAGCGGTCGGTGGTGTTGGCCACCAGCTTGGCGTAGTCCTGCCAGAACTTGATCTGGGATTCGGCGAGCTTGGCCGGGTCGGCCATCAGCTTCTGGGCGATTTCCAGATAGGCGCCGCCGAGATTCAGGGGATCGGGATTGACCGGGGCGGGGGGCTTGCCGGAGGGGGCGGCCTCGGCCTCGGCCTGCTGACGGGCGGCATAATCGGCCATCAGCTTCTGGCCATGCTCGGCCATCTTGGCCCAGGTCTTGGCCCATGCCGCCGGGTCCGGCAGCGGAATATCACTGTCTGGCTTATTGTTGCCGTCCGGTTTGCCACTGTCCGGTTGCTTCGCCATCCGACAGTCCTTATTCTCGGGGCCCGTTTCCTCGCCTGTACGATTCCGGGTTTGCCCGGATTTTCTCGGCACGGATTGAGGTTAAGGGATAGGGAATCGCCCCGCAAGGCCGCTGCGCCGGTCGGGACGACGAATGCGTTTTTTAGGGCTTCAGGGGGTATGGATATGGCTTGGATCGGCACGGCTTCCGCCGGTAAGACGACGCGGAGCGCCCACGATCCGCGCAAGCTGGGCCTGCGCGGCACAGCTGCGCTTGCACTGCTGACCGCCATGCTCGGCCTGTCGGCCTGCGGCACCTGGGCCGATCCGACTCAGCTGTTCGGCAGCGACGAGGATGCACCGCCGAGTGCGGCCACGGCGACCGGCTCGCCCACGGCGGCCAACAGCGACCGTTTCCCCAATCTGGCCCGGGTTCCAGCCAAGCCCGTCGAGGTCAGTTCGACCGGCGAGCGCCGGCAGGCCGTCGATAACCTGGCGGCCGACCGCAACAATGCCCGCTATACCGATGAAGAGCTGAGGGCCCGTCCGGCGGACGGCGCCACGCCGCCGCCGACCCCGCGAGCTCCGGTGACGCAGTTACCGACCGGCACCTCGACCCAGGCGCGCGGTGCGGTGGCGCCGACGGTCCCCGGCCCGCAGGGCGGCGTCAGCCCGTCGCAGGCCATGCCGGCACAGCAGGCGCCGGCGCGTGCCGCCAGTGTGACCGACAGCTTCTCGCAGAGCCTGGCCCAGTCCGGTTCCAATACGCTGCCGGCCGGCCTGGCCCAGCCCCAGGGCAACAGCGCCTCCTATGCGGCGGCCCCGCTGCCCGGTTCGACCCAGTTGCTGGCCGTTGTGCGCTTCAACGCCAACGAGACGGCGCTGGGGAACGATGACAAGGCCCTGGTCAACAAAGTGGCCGAGTATTTCAAGGGTGTCGGCGGCAAGGGTTCGCTGCGGGTGGTCGGTTACGCGCCGGCCCCGGCGCAGTCGGGTCTGTCGCAGCGCCGCGCCGAACTGGTGGCGGCCGAACTGCGCCGGCGCGGGATTTCGCCGGCCCAGATCAGGCTCGACAGCCAGGTGGGTTCGACAGCACCGGCCTATTACGAAACCGCGGCGCGAGCTAGCGACCAGAACCGCCGGGTTGAAATCTACGTCGTAAACTAAACAGATTTCAGCTAAGGATCGGCGGGGCGCGGGGCGAATAGCTGCCGCGCCTTCGTGTAACTGAAGCCCTGTTTTCATAACCAGTTTTCCATCAGTGGACCTGAAGACCATGGATACCGAGTTCTACCGCATCAAGCGCCTGCCGCCTTACGTGTTCGAGGAAGTGAACCGTATGAAGGCTGCGGCGCGAGCTCGCGGCGAGGACATCATCGACTTCGGCATGGGCAATCCCGATAACGCCACGCCCCCGCATATCGTGGCCAAGCTGGTGGAGGCCGCGCAGAATCCGCGCGCCCATCGTTATTCCTCCAGCCGCGGCGTGCCGGGTCTGCGCAAGGCGCTGTCGAATTATTATGGCCGCCGTTTCGGGGTGGAGCTTGATCCCGAGAAGGAAGCCATCGTCACGCTGGGTTCCAAGGAAGGCCTCGCCAATCTCGCCATGGCGATTTCGGCGCCGGGCGACACCGTGCTGGTGCCGAACCCAAGCTATCCGATGCATGCCTTCGGCTTCGTCATTGCCGGTGCCAATGTGCGCTCGGTCGCCATCGGCCCGGGTATCGATTTCATCGCCGGTCTTGATCGCGCCTATCAGCACAGCGTGCCCAAGCCGATCGCGCTGATCGTCAGCTTCCCAGCCAATCCTACCGCGATGACCGTCGATCTCAGCTTCTATGAGGAGATCGTCGACTTCGCCAAGAAGCGCAACATGTGGGTGATTTCCGATCTGGCCTATTCGGAAATCTACTTCGACGGCAATCCGCCGCCTTCGATCCTGCAGGTGAAGGGCGCGCGCGATGTCGCCATCGAATTCACCTCATTGTCAAAGACCTACAACATGCCAGGCTGGCGTATCGGTTTCGGCGCCGGCAATGCCACGCTGGTCGGTGCCCTGGCGCGGGTGAAGTCCTACCTCGATTACGGCGCCTTCACGCCGATCCAGGTGGCGGCCAGTGCGGCGCTGAACGGCCCGCAGGACTGCGTGGAGGAAATCCGTCAGACCTACAAGTCACGCCGCGATGTGCTGGTGAAGGGCCTGAATGCTGCCGGCTGGAATATCCCGCTGCCGAATGCGTCGATGTTCTGCTGGGCACCGATCCCGGAGCGCTATTCGCATCTGGGCTCAGTCGAGTTCTCCAAGCTGCTGCTGCGCGAGGCCGAAGTGGCGGTGGCGCCCGGCATCGGCTTTGGCGAGCATGGCGATAATTTCGTGCGTCTGGCCTTTGTCGAGAACGAGCATCGCACCCGCCAGGCGGTGAAGAACATCAAGCGGCTGCTCGGTTCGCCGTCCAATCTTGCGGATGAGAAGGCGGCGGCGAATGGCTAAAGTATACAAGACAGCGCCGGCGCCGCTGAAAGTCGGCATCGCCGGTCTGGGTGTGGTGGGGGCCGGCGTGCTGCGCCTGCTGCATCAGCATGGCGATGCGCTGGCAGCCCGCACCGGCCGCAAGATCAAGGTGGTGGCGGTTTCGGCGCGCGACAAGCGCAAGAAGCGCGACATTCCGAAAGGCGACTGGCGCTGGTATGCCAAGGCAATTGACCTGGCCGGCGATCCCGATGTCGATGTCGTGGTCGAACTGATCGGCGGCGCTGACGGTGTCGCCCGCACCCTGGTCGAGGCTGCGTTGAAGGCCGGCAAGGGCGTGGTCACCGCCAACAAGGCGATGCTGGCCATGTATGGCGACAGGATCGCGGCGCTGGCCGAGACCAAAGCCGCGCCACTGGGTTTCGAAGCCGCCGTCGCCGGCGGCATCCCGATCCTGAAAGCGCTGCGCGAAGGCCTGATCGGCAACCGCGTGCAGGGCATCACGGGCATCCTGAATGGCACCTGCAATTACATCCTGACCGAGATGCGCGAAACCGGGCGCGATTTCCGCGACGTGCTGAAGGAAGCCCAGCAGATGGGCTATGCCGAGGCCGATCCGAGTTTCGATGTCGATGGCGTCGATGCCGCGCACAAGCTGGCGGTGCTGACCTCGCTGGCCTTCAATACCAAGGTCGATTTCAAGGCCGTGCATGTGGAAGGCATCCGCAATGTCTCGGCTGTCGATATCGCCTTTGCCAAGGAATTCGGCTACCGCATCAAGCTGCTGGCGATTGCCCGTCGCACGACCAAGGGCGTGGAGCAGCGCGTGCATCCCTGCATGGTGCCGGCCAATACGCCGATTGCCCATGTGGATGGCGTGTTCAACGCCGTGGCTGCCGAGGGCGACTATGTCGGCCGTGTGATGTTCGAGGGTCGTGGCGCCGGCAGCAACCCGACCGCATCGGCCGTCGTGGCCGATCTGGCCGATATTGCCGCGGGCCGTTCGGCGCCGGCTTTTGGCGTGCCGGCAGCCAAGCTGCAGAGTCTGAAACCTGCCGCCATGGCCGATCATGTCGGTCGTTATTACATTCGCCTGATCGTGCGCGACCAGCCGGGTGTGCTGGCCGATGTGTCGGCTGTATTGCGGGATGAAAAGATCTCCATCGAGAGCCTGGTGCAGCGTGGCCGCTCGGAGGCCGAAAACCAGCCTGTCGCCGTGATGCTGATCAGCCACGAAGCGCGTGAGGCCGACATGACCCGCGCGATGAAGAAAATCGGCAAACTGCGGTCGGTGCTGCAGCCGCCGGCGCTGATCCGTATCGAACCGCTCTGACGCATCGGGATTTGCCATGGCCGCGACCAAAACGGGCAGCGTGAAAAGCAAGGCCAAAACGGACAAGGCGACCGCAAGTGCCGCCAGCCTTTCGGTTGAACGCAATCTCACGCTTGAAGTGGTGCGGGTGACCGAAGCTGCCGCTATTGCTGCCGCCCGGCTGACCGGTCTGGGCGATGAGATGGCGGCCGACCAGGCGGCTGTCGATGCCATGCGCACGGCGCTGAACGATCTGGATATCGACGGCACCATTGTGATCGGCGAGGGTGAGCGCGACGAAGCGCCGATGCTGTATATCGGCGAGAAGGTCGGTACCGGGAAGGGGGCGCGGATCGATATCGCGCTCGATCCGCTTGAAGGCACGTCGATCACCGCCAAGGGCGGCAGCAATGCGCTCTGTGTGATTGCCTTTGCCAATGCCGGCTGTTTCCTCAATGCGCCCGATGTCTACATGGACAAGATTGCGGTTGGCGGCGGGCTCACCGACGGTGTGGTCGATCTCGATTACACGCCGGCTGAAAATCTGAAACGCCTGGCCGATGCCAAGGGTATCGCGGTTTCCGAACTGACCGTCTGCATCCTCGACCGACCGCGTCATATGGACCTGATCCAGCAGGTGCGGGCTACCGGCGCCCGCGTCTCGCTGATTTCTGATGGCGACGTGGCCGGCATCATCGCCACCACCGACCCGGCCACGGGGATTGATATCTACATGGGCTCGGGTGGCGCGCCGGAGGGCGTGCTGGCGGCGGCGGCGCTGCGTTGCATTGGTGGTCAGATGCAGGCCCGTCTGACCTTCCGCAACGAAGACGAACGCAATCGCGCCCGGCGTCTGGGGATTGAGAAGCTGGATCGCAAATATAGCCTCACCGACCTGGCATCCGGCGATGTGATTTTTTCTGCGACCGGCGTCACCGATGGCTCGATGCTGCATGGCGTGAAACGTGTCCCGGGCGGCTTCAAGGTCAACTCCATCGTCATGCGTTCGCAGACCGGCACCATTCGTCGCATCGAAGCCGTCATTCGTCCGCTCACACCGGCCTGAGCTATGCTGGCTGACAGCGGGCCGGCTTTTCTGGGCGTCGCACGGTCTGTGCAGGGCCGCCGCTGGCGCCTGCGCAACAGTGACGAGCGGCTGGCGCTGGCACTGGCGCAGCAGGCCGGCCTGCCGGAAATCCTCGGGCGCGTGCTGGCCGGGCGCGGCATCGCGCTGGAGGAGCTGGAAGATCATCTCAATCCGTCGCTCCGTCGCCTGCTGCCCGATCCCTCCCGCTTCCATGACATGGATGTCGCGGCCGAACGGCTGGCGGATGCGATCATCAAGGGCGAGAAGGTGGCGGTGTTCGGCGATTACGATGTCGATGGCGCGACATCGACGGCCTTGCTGAACCGCTTTTTCCGCGCCATCGGCCGCGACCTGCAGGTCTATATCCCGGATCGCCTGAAAGAGGGCTATGGCCCCAATGCCCCCGCCCTGCGCAAGCTGCGGCAGGAGGGCGTCGCCGTGGTCATCACGGTGGATTGCGGCACACTGGCTTTCGCGCCGCTGGAAGACGCGGCCTCGGTCGGCCTTGACGTGATTGTGGTCGACCACCACCTGGCCGAACCGGAGCTGCCAAAAGCCGTTGCGGTCATCAACCCCAACAGGCTGGACGAGGCGCCGGGCTTCGGCCAGCTCGCGGCCGTCGGCGTCGCCTTCCTGTTCATGGTGGCGATCAACCGCCGCCTGCGCGCGCGCGGCTACTACAACACCGACCGTCCCGAACCGAATCTGCTCGGCTGGCTCGATCTGGTGGCGCTGGGCACGGTCTGCGATGTCGTGCCGCTCACTGGTTTGAACCGTGCCCTGGTCGGGCAGGGACTGAAGATTCTGCGTGGCCGCAGCAATGCCGGCCTGGCGGCGCTTGCCGATGTCGCCGGCGTCAACGAGCCGCCGGGCGCTTATCATCTCGGCTTTCTGCTGGGGCCGCGGGTCAATGCGGGCGGCCGCGTCGGTCAGGCCGATCTGGGCACCCGGCTGCTCTCCACCGACGATGTGCGGCTCGCTACGCAGATGGCGGCCGAACTCGACCGCTACAACCGCGAGCGCCAGGAAATCGAGGCCGGTGTCCTCACGGAGGCCATGGACGAACTCGACCATGTGCCCGAGACGGCGGCGCTGGCATTGGTGGCGCGGCAGGGCTGGCATCCGGGCGTGATCGGCATTGTCGCCGCCCGTGTGCGCGAAGCCTCGGGTCGTCCGAGCTTTGTCATCGCACTGGACGAGAATGGTATCGGCAAGGGCTCGGGCCGTTCGATACCGGGCGTCGATCTCGGCGCTGCCGTGGTGGCGGCCGGACAGGCCGGGTTACTGCTCAACGGTGGTGGCCATGCCATGGCCGCGGGCCTGACGGTGGAAACGGCGAAGCTGAACGAGCTGAAGGCCTTCCTGAACGAACGGCTGGCGGCGGCGGTGGAGAAGGCCGGCGCCTCGGCGTCGATGGGCTTCGATGGGGCTCTGGGCGTCGGCGGCGCCAATGCCGAGCTCTACGACAAGCTGGAACAGCTCGGCCCCTATGGCTCGGGCAATCCGGAACCGCGCTTTGCCCTGGCCGGTGCGCGCGTCATCACCGCCGATGTGGTGGGCGAGAAGCATGTGCGCTGCCTGCTGGCTTCGGGCGATGGCAGCGGACCGCGCCTGCGTGCCATAGCCTTCCGCAGCGTCGAGGGCGAGCTGGGTCCGGCTTTGCTGCAGGCGCGCCAGACCGGCTCGGCCCTGCATGTGGGCGGCCATCTGCGCGCCGATCATTGGCGTGGCGAACGCCGGGTGCAGTTCGTGCTGGAGGATGCGGCGCAGCCTGGCTGAAACGTCAGGGATTCGGCTCGACCGGCGGCGGAACAATTCCGCGCAGCCGTTCGCGATGCAGCACATACAAGCCGCTGGCCACGATCAGCAGGATGCCGCCAGCGGCCAGTTCGTTGGGCACATCGCCCCAGACCAGATAACCGATCAGCAGGGCCCAAAGCAGGCCGGTATAGCGTAGCGGCACGATCACCGGAACTTCGGCGTGACGGAAGGCGTCGACCGCGAGCTGATAGCCGGCCGCGATAAAGACTGCGGCGATGCTGAGCAACAGGGTTTCGTACCAGCCCATCGCCACCCAGCCTTCGACTAGCGCCAGCAGGGATGCCACGACAGCCATCATGCTGACATTGGCCAGGGTGATGATCACGTTCGGAATGGCGGCATCGATGCGGCGGGTCACCAGGTCGCGGACCACAATGCAGCAGACGGCGGCGATCGCCAGAATGGAATAGCCATTGAAGCTGCCGGCGCTGGGCTGCACGACCAGCAGAACGCCGATGAAGCCGACAATGACCGCGCACCAGCGTCGCCAGCCCACGGATTCATGCAGCATCAACGCCACGACGGCGGTCATCATCAGGGGCGAAGCCATGTTGATCGCCATCATGTTGCCGATAGGCATATGGAACAGGGCAAACATGTAGAGGTAACTGCCGACCAGATCGGTGCTGCTGCGGATCAACACCCGGCGGTCGAGTAGTCTGCCCATCTGGCGTGTGGCGCCGACAGCATGGGCGATCCCCAGAATCAGGACCATGGCGACAAGGCCGCGCACGGCCATGATCTGGCTGGCCGGCACGGTGGCATAGACCAGCTTGCACAATGCTTCGTTGATGACAAACAGAACGATCGCTAGCGAAAACGATAGGATGCCCCGGCGATTGCCGGAGCCGAATACCCGATTGTACAACATGATATCCGTACGGGAGGGCTAGCGCTTCTGGTCCGGATGAGCATGGATCGGGTCGACCCAGAAGACGTTTTCCGGCTTTTCCACCGGCTCGATATCCAGGTTGACCACCACCGGGTCCTGGCCCGAACGCACCAGCACGCATTCCAGAGTCTCGTCGGTGCTGGCATTGATTTCCTGGTGCGGCACATAGGGCGGGATGAAAATGAAATCACCCGGTCCGGCTTCGGCCGTGAATTCCAGATGCTCGCCCCAGCGCATGCGCGCCTTGCCCTTCACCACGTAGATCACGCTTTCCAGATCGCCATGGTGATGCGCGCCGGTCTTGGCATCGGCATGGATATGCACGGTACCGGCCCAGATCTTCTGGGCGCCGGCGCGGGCGAAGTTGATCGCGGTGGCGCGGTTCATGCCCGGCGTCTGCGCCGTGTTGGGATCGAGCTGGCTGCTCGGGATCACCTTCACGCCGTCATGTTTCCAGTCGGTGTGGTGGGGGTGATCGTGGCCCATGGCGTCCTCCTGCTGATGGCGAATGGTAGGAGGCTGGCGGACGCCGGGCAAGAGGCGGGCTGTTTATTCTCTGTGACGCGGATCCAGCGCGTCGCGCAGGCCGTCGCCCAGCAGGTTGAACGACAGCACGACGACGAAGATCGAGATGCCGGGATAGATTGCCATCCACGGCGCCTGGGTGAGGAAATCCTTGGCCGAGTTCAGCATGCTGCCCCAGCTTGGCGCCGGAGGCTGCTGGCCCAGGCCAAGGAAAGACAGGCTGGCTTCGGCGATGATGGCAGAGGCGATGGTAAGGGTCGCCTGTACCATCAAGGCCGGCCAGATGTTGGGCAGGATATGCCGGAAGGCAATACGCAGCGGCGAATTGCCCACGGCGCGCGCCGCCTCGATGTAATCCTCCACGCGCACCGCCTGCACCTGCGCACGGGTCAGGCGCACGAAGATCGGTGTCGCCGAAATGCCGATAGCGATCATGGCGTTGGTCAGGCTGGGGCCGAGGAAGGCCGCCAGCGCGATGGCCAGGATCAGGAAGGGCACAGCCAGCATGGCATCGGTGATGCGCATCAGCACGCCATCCACGAGACCGCCGGCATACCCTGACAGCAGCCCGACCGGAATGCCGATGGCCAGTGCGATGGCGACCGAGAGTACGCCGGCCAGCAGCGAGGCCCGGGCGCCGAAGATCACCCGCGACAGCACGTCGCGGCCGAGTTCGTCGCCGCCGAACCAGTTCTCCAGCGTCGGTGCGCCGCGTACAGCCCCCCAGTTGGCCTCGATGGGATCGTAAGGCGCGATCAGCGGCGCGAAGACAGCGCCAGCAACGAACAGCAGGACGACAACAAGGCCGACTACGGCGCCCCTGCGTCGCAACAGGCGACGGAAGGCGCGCTGTGCCGGGCTTTGTTCGACGGCCGGCTTGGCGGCGGGAGAGGCGAGGGCCATATCGGTCATGCGCGCAGCCTCGGATTCACGAGGAAATAGGCCACATCGGCCAACAGGTTCAGCACGATATAGGCGGTGGCGGTGCAGAGCACGACGCCCTGGACCACGGCATAGTCGCGATTGAACACCGCATCGACGATCAGTTTGCCGAAGCCGGGAATGGAGAAAATCTGCTCGGTCAGTACCGCCCCCGAAAGCAGCTGGCCGAATTCCAGCGCGCCGAGCGTGATCACCGGCACCGCGGCATTACGGAAGGCATGCTTGCCGATCACCACGCGCTCGAACAGGCCCTTGGCGCGGGCGGTGCGGATATAGTCGCTGGCCAGCACCTGCAGCATGGCGCTGCGGGTATGGCGCATGAAGACGGCGGCGATGCCGGTGCCGAGCACGAAGGCCGGCATGATCATTGCGACCAGATTGGCGCCAAGATCTTCACCGGGACTGACATAGCCCGAGGCCGGCAGCCAGCCGAGTTCGACCGAGAAAAACAAGATCATCATGATGCCGAGCCAGAAATTCGGCGTCGACAGACCCCAGAGGCCGACGATATTGGCGACATAGTCGGGCCAGCGGCCATTGTGGAGCGCGGAAATGACACCGGCGGGCAAGCCGATGGCCAGCGCCACCAGCATGGCGAGGATGGCAAGCTCCACGGTCACCGGCAGTTTTTCCACCAGCAGCTGGCTCACCGGCATCTGGATGCGGATGGATTCGCCAAAATCGCCCTGCAGCACGCCGCTAATCCACAGCCAGTATTGCACCGGCAATGGCTTGTCGAGATTGTACTTGGCCCGCACTTCGGCAATCGCCTGCGGATCGCGTTCCTCGCCGGCCATGGCAATGGCCGGATCGCCGGGCAGCAACTGCTGCAGCCCGAAAATGATGATCGACACGAACAGCAGTGTCGGCAGCAGGATGGCGATACGCCGGAACAGGAAGCGGGTCATGGGGCCTTGCTGGGAAGAAGGGACCGCACCCGGGTGGGCGCGGCCCCGTTACGATCAACCGTTCTTCATGCCGGTGAAGCGGATCAGGCCGTCCGGATATTCCTTGAATCCGGTCAGCTTGGGCGCGTAGGCCCAGAGCCACTTGCGATGCAGCAGATAGATGATCGGCCGCTCGGCATTGACGATCTTCACGGCTTTCTCCCAGGCCGTGCGGCGCTGGGCAATATCGGTGGTCAGACGTGAATCGTTGAGGATTTCGTCCAGCGCCGGATTGCACAGGCCGGAATAGTTGAGCGGCTGGTTGCAGGCATGGAAGCTGTACAGGTTGCCGTCCGGATCGGGACGACCGCTCCAGGCCAGGATATAAGCCTCGAAGTCGCCCTTATCGGCCATGTTCAGCGAGGTGGCGAATTCAGTCGCCTGAATGCGCACATCGAAGCCGGCCTCCTTCGCCATCGCCTGCACCACCTGGGCGATGTTGCGGGCGTCCGTCGTGGTGGGCGTCACCAGATTGACCACGGGGTTCGGATTGCCGGCTTCCTTCAGCAGCTGCTTTGCCTTGGCCACATCGCGCTTGGGCACCGGCACCGACTTGGTGTAGTTGGCGTTGGTCGGTGCAACCCACTGGTTGCCCGGCGTGGAAAGGCCGTCGAACACCACCTGGTTGATGCCGTTGCGGTCGATGGAAAGCTCCAGCGCCTCGCGGATTTTCTGGCTCGAACCGATCGGCGACTTCGCCTTGTCGCTTTTGCCGATATTGATGGTGATGCCGTAGTAGCCGATTTCGGTGATCTGGCCCGACTTCAGCTTCTTGTCCTTTTGCACATCCTTGAAGTCGGTGCCGGCGAGGCGCTCGATCAGGTCGAGCTGGCCCGACCGCAGGTTGGCCAGGCGCACGGTGGCGTCGATGAAGGGGCGGAACTCGATGCGCGACAGATGCACATTAGCCTTGTTCCAGTAGCCGTCATATTTCTCGACCACGATGCGGTCCTGGGCAACGCGCTCGACGAACTTGAACGGGCCGGCGCAGACCGGCGCGGTGGCGAACTTGTCACCCAGTGCCTTGCCGGCCTTCGGCGAGATCATCATGCCGGCGCGGTCGGTCAGCGTGGCCAGCAGCGGTGCAAACGGCGCCTGGGTATTGATCTTCACGGTCAGCGGATCGACCACGTCGACAGTGGTGACGGCCGACAGTTCGCCACGGCGCTGCGAACCCTGCAGGGTCTTGTGGCGCTCGATGTTGTACTTCACCGCTTCGGCATCGAACTTCTCGCCGTCATGGAAGGTCACGCCGGGACGCAGCTTCATGGTCAGCGCCTTGTTATCGGCCGACCAGCTCCATTCGGTGGCGAGCTGCGGTACGACTTTCAGATCTGGGTCGATATCCACCAGCTTGTCGCACAGCGCCGAGAAGACGATGCGGCTGACGAAGGTGCGGGCCAGCGTTGGATCGAGAGCGTCGGGGTCTTCGGCGAGGCCGAATTTCAGGGTCTGGGCGGCAGCGGGCATGGCAACCGCGACAAGTGCGGCGGCCAGCATGGCGAAGGTGGTCTGTCTTAACATGGTCGGCATCTCCCCTGTGTGAATGACTTAGATTGCAGATGAGGTCACGAAACGGGCCTGCAGGCGCGCCAGTCGCTCGGCGCCGGCGCTGCCACCTTCCACGGGCAACGGGGCGGCAACCGGCAGTTCGCGCCAGCGGTGACAGGCCACCGTATGGCCATCGATATTTTCCATCGAAGGAATGCTGCTGCGGCACAGATCGACGGCAAAGGGACAGCGCGTATGGAAACGGCAGCCGGCCGGAGGGTCGATCGGGCTGGGCACGTCGCCGGTCAGGATCACGCGCTGACGCACGGCATTGGGCTGCGGCACCGGAATAGCGGAGAGCAATGCGCGGGTATAGGGATGTCGCGGATTGGTGAAGAGTTCTGTGGTCGTCGCCACCTCGACAATCCGGCCGAGATACATCACGGCAATGCGCTGGGCGATATGCCGGACCACCGCCAGGTCATGGGCGATAAAGATCATGGCAATGCCCAGCCGCGCTTGCAGATCCTTCATCAGGTTCAGCACCTGGGCCTGCACAGAGACATCCAGCGCCGAGACGGCTTCGTCGGCGACAATCAGATTCGGCTCGACAGCCAATGCGCGGGCGATGCCGACGCGCTGGCGCTGGCCGCCGGAAAATTCATGCGGATAGCGCCGGGCATGGGCCGGGCGCAGACCGACCAGCTCCAGCAGCTCTTCCACCCGGGCTTTGCGCTTTGCCGGCGGCAGCAGGCCGTGCAGCATCAGCGGCTCGGCGAGAATGTCGCCCACGGTCATGCGCGGATTGAGAGAGGCGTAGGGGTCCTGGAAAACCAGCTGCATTTCGCGGCGCAGATCCCGGAGCGCTGTTCCCTGCAGTCTGGTGATGTCGCGGCCGTCGAACATGATCTGCCCGGCGGTCGGATCGATCAGGCGCAGCACCAGGCGGCCGGTGGTGGATTTGCCGCAGCCGCTTTCGCCCACCAGGCTCAGCGTCTCGCCCGGCTTCAATGTGAAATCGACATCGTCGACGGCACTGACATAGCTGGTCGGCCGACCGAACCAGTTGGTTCGTGCGGTGAAATGCTTGGTCAGGCCGCGGACCTCGAGGAGATTGCTCATAGCAGCGGCGCCTTCCAGCAGGCCACGGCATGACCGGCCACGATATTGCGAAGCTCCGGCGCTTCAGCGCGGCATTGCGCTTCGACAAAGGGGCAGCGCGGGCTGAAACGGCAGCCTGCTGGCGGGTTGAGCGGGTCTGGCACACTGCCTTCGATGGCGGCCAGCCGCTCTTTGGTGTGATCGAGGCGCGGGATCGAGCCGAGCAGGCCGATGGTGTAGGGGTGCTGCGGTGTATCGAACAGCTGCTCCACCGGCGCCTGTTCGACGATGCGGCCGGCATACATCACCGCCACATGATCGGCCATTTCGGCAATCACGCCCATGTCGTGGCTGATCAGCATGATTGCCGTGCCCAGATCGCGCTGCAGTTCGCGCAGCAGATCGAGAATCTGTGCCTGCACCGTCACATCCAGCGCTGTGGTCGGCTCGTCGGCAATCAGCAGCTCGGGCCCGCAGGCCAGCGCCATGGCGATCATGGCGCGCTGGCGCATACCGCCCGACAGCTGATGCGGATAATCATCCACGCGCTTTTCCGGCGCCGGGATGTTCACCTTGCGCAGCATGGCGATGGTCGCCTCACGCGCGTCTGTCTGGTTCAGGCCCTTATGCCGGATCAGGCCTTCCATGATCTGGTCGCCAATGGTAAAGGCCGGGTTGAGCGAGGTCATCGGCTCCTGGAAGATCATGGCCAGGCGATTGCCGCGCAGATCGCGCATGGCATCCTTGTCGATCTCGCGCAGGTCCATGCCACCGAAGCGGATGCTGCCGCTGGCAATACGGGCGCCACGATTGGGCAGCAGGCCCATGACGGTCAAGGAGGTGACCGACTTGCCGCAGCCCGACTCACCCACAATGCCCAGCGTCTTGCCGCTGTCGACGCTGAAGGAGACGCCATCGACGGCGCGAAACTCGCCGCCATCGGAGGAGAAAAAGGTTCGCAGGTCGTCGACTTCGAGCAGAGCCATCAGGGCTGCCCCGTCTGCTGGCGTTCCAGGCGCTGGACCTCGGCCTCGATCACGCTGCGGTCCCAGATGCCGCTCGGGTTGTCGCGGGTGGCGAAGAATTTCAGAAAGGCAGCATAGCGGCCCTGGGACACGCCATAGAGCCGGCGCAGCTCGGCCAGCGGCTCGTCGTGATCGTCGACCCGCAGACTCAGTGCCGGATAGTCTTCAGCGGTGTGGATCAGCAACGCGGCGGACTGCTTGCCGCGCTTGTCGCCGCCTTCCGCCTGGCCCGCATCCAGTGCGTCGAGCAGGCGTTCGGCAAAGGGTTTCGCGCTGGCCGCAAAACTGGCGAAGGTCGCCTCGACGACGGCCGCACCGGCCAGCATGTTGCCGGCCACCGAGAAATCCTCGCCGGTCTTGTGGCCGCACCAGCCAATGCAATCGGCGCCGGTATGGGCTGCGGTGCGGCCCGCCCGATCCACCACATGCAGCTGCCGTGCAGACTGGCCGCCATCGGATGACGTCAGCCAACGGACCACGTCTGCGGCCGGCATGTCGTCATCCAGCATGCGCAGGCCGCGCGGCCCGTATGTGGGATTGATCAGGGCCTGGGTGGCGAGAGCGCCGGTGCCGCTTTTCGCATGGGGGCACAGCGCCCCGACGGCGAAGAACTTGGTCGTGACCGCAACGCCGAAGGCGCCAGTGGCTGGATCGCGGGCGACAATCGACCAGGTCATGGTTCAGCGACCCACCGCATAACCTTGCATACCGCGCGGATTGGCGCCGGCGCGCAGCAGAGTGCCTTCCGGTGTTTCATCGGTGGCAGCGGCACAGAGCCGCCCTTCGGACCAGTCGCCGCCGACTTCAACCTTGTGGCCGCGTGCCTTCAACGCCTCAATGGTTTCTTTCGCAAAACGGCCTTCTAGGCCGAGATGGCCGGGCTTGGCGGCACGCGGATAGAAGGAAGAGGGGAAGTGCTCGCTATGCCAGGCTGGACTGTCGATGGCTTCCTGCAGATTCATGCCGTGATGCGCGATCTTGAGGAACATCTGCGGCGACCACTGGTCCTGCTGGTCGCCACCCGGCGTGCCAAAGGCCAGTGCCGGCTTGCCGTCACGCAACGCCATTGACGGCGACAGCGTGGTGCGCGGCCGTTTGCCGGGCTTGAGCGAATTGGGCAGGCCTTCTTCGAGCCAGAACATCTGCGCGCGCGTGCCGAGGGCGAAGCCGAGTTCGGGGATCACCGGCGAACTCTGCAGCCAGCCGCCCGAGGGTGTGGCCGATACCATGTTGCCCCAGCGGTCGATTACGTCGATGTGGCAGGTGTCGCCGCTGGCCGCACCGCGGCGATTCACGGCGCCATCGCTGCCGGCCAGGCGGCCAACCGTGGGCTCGCCGACACCGACGCCGCCCGCTTCGCCGGCCTTGATGCTGGTCAGCTTCGCGCCCTGGCCTACGGGATCGCCCGGGCGCAACTCCAGCGATGCCATATCGCCAATCAGTTTGCGGCGTTGCGCATTATAGGTGTCTGAGAGAAGCGCAGCCATCGGCACATCGACATGATCGGGATCGCCGTACCAGGCTTCACGATCGGCGAAGGCCAGCTTCGAGGCTTCGACGAGCGTATGAATGAAGTCGGGACCGGCAGGGTCCATCTTGGCGAGATCGAAGCCCTTCAGCAGCGCGAGCTGCTGCAGGAAGGCCGGACCCTGACTCCAGGCGCCGCATTTCGCCACGGTCCAGCCGTGATAATCGTAGGTCAGCGGCTTTTCGACATAGGCCTGCCACTTCGCCATGTCGTTGCCGCTCAGCACGCCACGATGGCGGCGGCCTGAGGCATCCATGGCTTCGGTGCCGGTGCTGAAAGCATCGATGGCTTCGGCGATAAAACCTTCGCGCCAGGCGCTGCGCACGGCATCGATGCGCTGCTCGCGACTGCCGCTGCGCTCGCTACCGATCCTGGCCAGCTTGCGATAGGTTTCGGCCAGAGCTTCCTGGCGGAACAGGGTGTAAGGTTTCGGCAGATCGCCGCCTTTGGTGAGCCAGACAGCCGCTGAACTTTTCCATTCATTGCGGAAGAGATCCTGCACGGTGGCAATGGTGTCGATCACGCGCGGCACCAGCGGGCAGCCCTGGCTGGCGTAATGAATGGCCGGCGCCAGTGCATCGGCAATATCGATGGTGCCGTAGTCGCGCAGCATCAGCAGCCAGCCATCGACGGCGCCGGGCACACAGGGCGCAAGGAGGCCGGAGCCGGGGATGAGATCGAGGCCGAGCGATTTGAAATGCGAGATCGTGGCCTTCTCCGGCGCGGGACCCTGGCCGCAGAGCACGTCGATGCGTTTGGTTTTCGCATTCCACATCAGCGCCGGCAGGTCGCCGCCGGCGCCGTTCAGATGCGGTTCGCACAGATGCAGCGTGAAACCTGCAGTGACTGCGGCGTCGAAGGCATTGCCACCGCGCTCGAGCACGCCCATCGCAACCGAAGAGGCGATCCAGTGTGTGGTGGCGACGACGCCGAAATTGCCCTTGATCTCCGGACGCGTGGTAAAGGCGAAAGGAATCTTTGTCATGGTGCTTTTAAATCCGGAATGCTGAGGCTGCCTGGCTGGCCGAGTGGCGATACGGTCATGCCCTGGTCGTTGTTCATCGCTTTCAGCAGGGCTTCCTGATGCGATGCGATATGCTGCCGCATGACCGACGCGGCGCGCGTGGAATCGCGGGCTGCGATGGCTTCGGCGATCTCGAGATGCTGCTGCGCCGAGCGCATCTTGCCATCGGGCGTGCGTGCGCGGGCACGTGTGCTCTGCCACGAGGCGTCGTAGCGGATCTTGTCGATCACTTCGAACAGGTCGAGAAACAGACGGTTGCCGGCCGCTTCGGCCAGCGCGCGATGGAACGCGCTGTCCCAGCGTTCCAGCGTTGCCGGTTCGGTATCGATGCTGGCGGTGGCGACGCGTTCGGCCAGCTTGCGGATCATGGCGATCTGCTCGGCGCTGGCGCGATGGGCCGCAAGCTGCGCGATGCTGGGCTCGATATGCAGGCGCACTTCCATGATCTCGTAGAAATTCGTGCGGCTGGCGAGACGGCTGAGCGTCGGGGCAGAAGAGGAGGGGGCAGGACCAATAAAGGTGCCTTTGCCCTGGCGGCGCCAGATTTTGCCCTCGGCTTCCAGTTCGGACAGCGCCTGACGCACCACGCGGCGGCTGACGCCCAGGCGCGCGGCCAGACTGCGCTCGGTTGGCAGCGGGCTTTCCGGTGCATTGGCCTGCTCCAGCAACAAACGGCGCAGCAGTCCCACCGTGTCGGCGGCGGCATTGCGACGTTGCGGTTGTTTGAGAAGCATGTCGTTCATGCTCTCGAACCTAAAACAAAATGGTTCGGAGCAACAACCATAAATCTTTGTTCTGAATGCCAATTTTCGAGGCGATTTGCTGCCTTTCCCGGCAATTCCGGTCTGAAAATTCGAACCAATATTAAAATTGGTACAAAGCCTAGCTCGGGCGGCGGATGCCAGAATCCGGCATCCAGAAGGGCTGGAACGTCTGCGGAATCTGGCGGGGCAGCGGCTATTGATTTGTGCAGCCGGAGCGGTTACACACCGCGTCGCGCCGGGCAGCCGGTGCAACAGGCCGACCCCATCGTCTAGAGGCCTAGGACGTCACCCTTTCACGGTGAAGACACGGGTTCGACTCCCGTTGGGGTCGCCAGCTTCTCAGCCAGCGACAATCTGCACTTCCATCCCGGCTCATGCGCGTGCGGCGCCATGGCCGCGCCGGTCATTCCGGCGCTGTGGTCTTTGCACAGGGCATCCGTTGATGTCTGCCCCGACATGCATGGCGCTTGTGCGCCGATAGGTGGCTCGCTACGGTTGTTGCAAGACTGGGGATTCGCCGGAGGGGACGAGCATGATGGAGTCGGGACGCGTACTTATCACCGGCGGTGCTGGTTTCCTTGGCTCGCATCTGTGCGAGCGTCTGGTGAAGGACGGCAACGATGTGCTGTGCGTCGATAATTACTTCACCGGTCGTCGCACCAATGTCGAAAGCCTGCTGAAGAATCCGCGCTTTGAAATTATGCGCCACGACGTGACGTTCCCGCTCTACGTCGAGGTCGACAAAATATACAATCTCGCCTGTCCGGCGTCACCGGTCCATTATCAGCACGATCCGGTGCAGACCACGAAAACCAGCGTGCATGGCGCGATTAACATGCTTGGTCTGGCCAAGCGCGTGCGTGCGAAAATCTTCCAGGCATCGACATCCGAAGTCTACGGCGATCCGCAGATTCACCCGCAGACTGAAGAATACTGGGGCCATGTGAATCCGATCGGTCTGCGCTCGTGCTACGACGAAGGCAAGCGTTGCGCCGAGACTCTGTTCTTCGACTACCATCGCCAGCATGGCCTGAAGATCAAGGTGGGGCGTATCTTCAACACCTATGGGCCGCGCATGCATCCCAACGATGGGCGTGTCGTGTCGAACTTCATCGTGCAGGCGCTGAAGGGCAACGACATCACCATCTATGGGGAAGGCAAGCAGACCCGCTCCTTCTGCTATGTCGACGATCTGATCGAAGCCTTCGTGCGTCTGATGGCAACAGGCGACGATGTCACCGGTCCGATCAATCTCGGCAATCCGAAAGAATTCACGATGATCGAGCTGGCCGAGGCCGTCGTGCGCCTCACCGGTTCATCCTCCAAACTGGTCTTCCGTCCGCTTCCCTCGGATGATCCGAAGCAGCGTCAGCCCGATATCAGCAAAGCCAGGCAGCATCTGGGCTGGGAGCCGCGAGTCGCACTTGAAGACGGCCTCAAGGAAACGATCGCGTATTTCCGAAGCATTTTGTGATCTGCAGGCCCATTAGGGATATTTTCCTTTATTTTTACGCCGCTTTACATCCCAAAAGCACTCGATACGCCCGGTTGTGATGTCGGAAGAGCGGGCGGGCTTGGTTGCAAATGCTGCAGCGCAGCATTTCGCGTCACGGTTGGGTGGCGGCCCTCGTCTGGGCTGAACGGCAGCCCTCAGTAACAACTTGGAATAATAAGGTTAATTTGTCTCTGTGACGAGACGATTACGGCCGAAAAGCGCCGCAAATCACCCTGTGGATAACTGCAGTTATCCACAGGGCTTAGGCGAGGGCGATGTACAAAAAATATAGCCCAGCCACCCTGATAAACTCCCGCGTGCATGATTTCGCTTGCGTTGACGCAACAAACTCACTAATCCTATTCGCGCGTACAGAATGTTATTGCGAACCGCTACAGAAAGTGAGCGACGCCATGAGATACCACGCGAAGCAGCATCATGCTGCGCATTCGCTCTATGACGGCAAATCCGGTCGAATCCGCCTGCCTTTCAGCAGAAGTCGCGATCAGTACCGTTTTTCTTCAGCTTCTTCATTCCCGGACCTGAGCCGCGTCTGCCATCTGGCATCCGACGCGCCGGTCCGTTCGTCCATCACGCAAATTTCAATTCAGCGCTAAGCGCTATCTGGGGGACTTAAATCATGTCTGGCATTGCTCTGCTCTCTGTCACCGCGCTGTCCAACTTCAACACCACGGACATCCAGGGATTTAACACCACAGAAATTCAGGCGCTGAAGAGCACGCAGGTTGCGGCCCTCAGTTCGACGGCCATCAAAGAACTGGTCACGACACAGCTCGATGCGCTGCTCACCACGCAGGTGAAGGCGCTCACCACCACCCAGGTCGGCTACTTCACCTCCGACCAGATCGTGTTCGACGCCGCGCAGATCGCGGTCTTCAGCTCGGCCCAATTGCAGGCGCTGAACACCACGAACATCTCGAAGCTCGACACCACGCAAATCCAGGCACTGGGTTCGAACCAGATCAAGGCGCTCACCACCACGCAGATCGGCGCGCTCGAAACTAGCGACATCACCGAATTCACTTCGACCCAGCTGGGCCAGCTCACCACCACGCAGTTCCGCGCGCTGACCACCGACCAGCTCGAACAGCTCAACACCACGCAGGTCGCCGGTCTGCAGTCGACGCACCTCCAGGCGGCGACCACCACCCAGTTGCAGAACCTGAGCACCACTGTCTTCAGCGCGCTGAATGCCGCGCAGGTGAAGGGCTTCAGCACCACGCAGGTAGGCCTGCTTGACACCGATCAGGTGCAGGCGCTCAGCACCAGCGCGATCAAGGGCCTGTACACCACCCAGTTCCGCCAGCTCACCAGCACCAACCTCGCCGCCCTCGACACCACGCAGACTCAGGCGATCACCACGCTGCAGATCCAGTCGCTGACCACCACCCAGATTTCGGGTCTCGACACCACTGACGTGGCCGACTTCAGCACCACCCAGGTGAAGGCGCTGCTGTCCACGCAGCTGCGCGCGCTGACCGCGGCCCAGCTGTCGGCCTTCGATACCACGCAGACCCAGGCCCTGGCCGGCACCCAGCTGGCCCTGCTGACCACGACGCAGATCGGCAACCTCGAGACCACCGACATCGAGGAATTCTCCTCGACGCAGCTCGGCGGCCTGACCGCCACGCAGATCGGCTCGTTCAGCACCACCAACTTGAACCAGCTGAGCAGCACCCAGTTCGCCGGCCTGTCGACCACGCAGATCAAGGGCCTGGCCACCACGCAACTGGCGGCGCTCGACACCACCGAGATCGGCGATTTCACGTCCACGCAGATCAACGCGCTGACGGTTGGCCAGATCAAGCAGCTCAGCACCACGGCGCTGGGTGAACTGACCACCACTCAGTCCGCTCGCCTGACCTCCACCCAGCTCGGCGCGCTGACCTCCACGCAGTTCGGCGCCCTCAGCACCACCACGATCGGCAATCTGACCACGACTCAGGTCAAGGGCCTGGTTTCGACGCAGCTCGGCCAGCTCTCCACCGAGCAGGCCGCGGAGCTGACCACCACGGCGCTCGGCGCCCTGTCCGCCGCACAGCTCAAGGGGCTGAGCACCACGGCTCTGAACCAGCTGAACAGCACCCAGGTCCAGACCCTCAACACCACGCAGCTGCAGGGTCTGACGACCACGCAGATCGCGGGTCTCGACACCACCGATATCGACGACTTCACCTCGACGCAGTTCAGCCTGTTCACCTCGACGCAGATCGGCGCGCTGAACAGCACGAATCTGTCGCAGATGAGCACGACGCAGTTCCAGGCTTTGACTGCGACGCAGCTCAAGGGCCTGAGCACGACGCAGCTCGGTGCGCTGGAAACTGCCGAGATCAATGATTTCAGCAGCACGCAGCTGGGCCAGCTGACCACCACGCAGGTCAAGGCGCTGTCGACCACGGCGCTGGCGGAACTGACGTCCACGCAGCTGGGCGGCCTGACCAGCACGTCGCTCGGCTCGCTGAGCACCACGCAGATCGGCGCCCTGACTTCCACGGCGCTTGCCGGCCTCACTTCGACCGGCATCAAGGGCCTGACCACCGCGCAGGTCGCCAAGCTGAGCTCCGACCAGGTGGCCACGCTGACCACCACCGCACTTGACGGTCTGGTCGCCACGCAGGTTGCCAGCCTGACCACGACGGCGCTGAATGCGCTCGATACCACGCAGGCGCAGTCGCTGGACGCCACGCAGATCAAGGCACTCACGACCACGCAGATCGCGGGTCTTGAGACCACCGATGTGGCCGATCTGACCACCACGCAGCTCGATGCGGTGACCAGCACGCAGCTGAAGGCTCTGAACACCACCAACCTGAACCAGCTGACCTCGACGCAGTTCCAGTCGCTCGACACCACGCAGGTGCAGGGGCTGACCACCACGCAGATCGCGGGTCTGGATACCACCGATATCGACGACTTCTCGTCGACCCAGGTGTCGCAGCTGACCGGCACGCAGATCGGCGCGCTGAACAGCACCAATCTGAGCCAGCTGAGCACCACGCAGTTCCAGGCGCTGACCTCGACGCAGGTCAAGGGCCTGAGCACGACGCAGCTCGGCGCGCTGGAGACCGCTGAAATCGGTGATTTCAGCTCGACCCAGCTCGGTTACCTGACCACGACGCAGCTCGCTTCGCTGAGCACCACGGCAGTGTCGGAACTGTCCTCCACGCAGGTGGGCGGCCTGAGCAGCGCGCAGCTTGGTGGTCTGACCACCACGGCGGTGGGCGCTCTGTCGACCACGGCGATCACCGGTATCGGTTCGACGGCCATCAAGGGCCTGAGCACCACACAGATCGGCCAGCTGACCTCCGACCAGACCGCCGCTCTGACCTCGACGGCGATCTCCGGCCTTACCAGCACCCAGATCAAGGGTCTGACCACGACGGCGCTGAACGCCTTCGACACCACGCAGGCGCAGGGTCTGACCACCACGCAGATCGCGGGTCTGTCGACCACGCAGATTGCGGGTCTCGAGACCACTGATGTGGCCGATCTGACCACCACGCAGCTCGGTGCGCTGACCACCACACAGCTGAAGTCGCTGAGCACCACCAACCTGAACCAGTTGACCAGCACGCAGTTCCAGGCGCTTAACAGCACGCAGATGCAGGGCCTGACGACCACGCAGATCGCAGGTCTGGACACCACCGACATCGACGACTTCACGTCGACCCAGGTAAGCCAGCTGAGCACGGCACAGGTCGGCGCGCTGAACAGCACCAACCTGAGCCAGTTGAGCACGACGCAGTTCCAGGCGCTGACCTCGACGCAGGTCAAGAGCCTGACCACGACGCAGCTTGGTGCTCTGGAAACCGCTGAGGTCAACGACTTTAGCAGTACCCAGCTCGGCCAGTTGTCCACGACGCAGCTGAATGCTCTGTCGACCACGGCGGTGGCTGAACTGTCGTCCACGCAGGTGGGCGGCCTGAGCAGCGCGCAGATGGGCGGCCTGACCACGACCGCAATCGGCACCATCACCAGCACGGCGATTGCCGGCATCGGCTCGACGGCCATCAAGGGCCTGAGCACCACGCAGATCGGCCAGCTGACCTCCGACCAGTCGGCGGCGCTGACCTCGACGGCAATCTCCGGCCTGACCGCCACGCAGCTTGCCGGCCTGACCACGACGGCGCTGAATGCCTTCGACACCACGCAGGCGCAGGGTCTGACCACCACGCAGATCAAGGGCCTGAGCACGACTCAGATCGCGGGCCTCGAGACCACTGATGTGGCCGACCTGACCACCACGCAGCTCGGTGCGCTGACCACCACGCAGCTGAAGGCTCTGAACACCACGAACCTGAACCAGCTGACCTCGACGCAGTTCCAGTCGCTCAACACCACGCAGGTGCAGAGCCTGACCACGACGCAGATCGCGGGTCTGGATACCACCGACATCGATGATTTCTCGTCGACCCAGGTGAGCCAGCTGTCTGCCACGCAGATCGGCGCGCTGAACAGCACCAACCTGAGCCAGCTGAGCACGACGCAGTTCCAGGCGCTGACCTCGACGCAGGTCAAGGGCCTGAGCACGACGCAGCTCGGCGCGCTGGAGACCGCTGAGATCGGTGATTTCAGCTCGACCCAGATCGGTTACCTGACCACGACGCAGCTGGGCTCGCTGAGCACCACGGCGGTGTCGGAACTGTCGTCCACGCAGGTGGGCGGCCTGAGCAGCACGCAGCTTGGTGGTCTGACCACCACGGCGGTGGGTGCTCTGTCGACCACGGCGATTGCCGGCATCAACTCGACGCAGATCAAGGGCCTGTCGGCCACACAGATCGGTCAGTTGACCTCCGACCAGGCAGCCGCGCTGACCACCACGGCGATCACGGGCCTGACAGGGACGCAGATCGCGGGTCTGACGACCAGCAGCATCAATGCTCTCGACACCACGCAGTCGCAGGCGCTGACCACCACGCAGATCAAGGCACTCACGACCACGCAGATCGCTGGCCTTGAGACCACTGACGTGGCTGATCTGACCACCACGCAGTTGGGCGCGCTGACCACCACGCAGCTCCGCTCGCTGAACAGCACCAACCTGAGCCAGTTGACCTCCACCCAGGCACAGGCGCTGAGTGCCGCACAGCTGCAGGGTCTGACGACCACGCAGATCGTGAACCTGGATACGACTGACATCGACGACTTCTCGTCGACCCAGATCAGCCAGTTGACCACCACGCAGATCGGCGCTCTGGAGAGCACCGACCTGGCCCAGCTGAGCACCACGCAGTTCCAGGCGCTGAGCACGACGCAGGTCAAGGGCCTCACCACCACCCAGCTGGGTGCGCTGGAGACGGCCGAGATCGCCGACTTCACCAGCACCCAGCTGGGCGCCCTGACCACCGCCCAGACGGCAGGCCTGAGCACCACGGCGCTGTCTGAACTGAGCTCGACGCAGGCCAGCGGCCTGGCCTCGACGCAGCTGGGCGCTCTGACCACCACGCTGATCGGCGCTCTGTCGACCACGGCGGTGAGCGGCATCGGCTCGACGGCGATCAAGGGCCTGAACACTACCCAGGTGGGCCAGCTCAGCACCGATCAGGCTGCGGCCCTGACCACGACCGCCATCGGCGGCCTGGTTGCCACGCAGATCGCGGCGCTGACCACCTCGGCGCTGAACGCTCTCGACACCACGCAGTCGCAGGGTCTGACCACCACCCAGGTTAAGGCACTCACGACCACGCAGCTTGCGGGTCTGGAGACCACCGACGTGGCCGACCTGACCACCACGCAACTGCAGGCGCTGAGCACCACACAGCTTAAGGCACTGACCACCACGAACCTGAACCAGCTGACCAGCACCCAGGTCAACTCGCTGTCCAGCCTGCAGCTGCAGGGTCTGAGCACCACGCAGATCGCCGGTCTGGACACCACCGACATCGACGACTTCACGTCGACCCAGGTGGGCCAGCTGACGGCCACGCAGATCGGCGCGCTGAACAGCACCAATCTGTCGCAGCTCAGCACCACGCAGTTCCAGGCGCTGACCTCGACGCAGGTCAAGGGCCTGAGCACGACACAGCTCGGTGCGCTGGAGACTGCTGAGATCGGTGATTTCAGCTCGACCCAGATCGGTTACCTGACCACGACGCAGCTGGGCTCGTTGAGCACCACGGCGGTGTCGGAACTGTCGTCCACGCAGGTGGGCGGCCTGAGCAGCACGCAGCTTGGTGGTCTGACCACCACGGCGGTGGGTGCTCTGTCGACCACGGCGATTGCCGGCATCAACTCGACGCAGATCAAGGGCCTGTCGGCCACACAGATCGGTCAGTTGACCTCCGACCAGGCCGCTGCGCTGACCACCACGGCGATCACGGGCCTGACAGGGACGCAGATCGCGGGTCTGTCGACCAGCAGCATCAACGTCCTCGACACCACGCAGTCGCAGGCGCTGACCACCACGCAGATCAAGGCACTCACGACCACGCAGATCGCTGGCCTTGAGACCACCGACGTGGCTGATCTGACGACCACGCAGTTGGGTGCGCTGAGCACCACGCAGCTGAAGGCTCTGACCACCACCAACCTGAACCAGCTGAGCAGCACCCAGGTCCAGTCGCTGAGCAGCCTGCAGGTGCAGGGTCTGAGCACCACGCAGATTTCGGGTCTGGATACGACTGACGTCGAGGATTTCTCGTCGACCCAGATCGGTCAGTTGACCACCACGCAGATCGGCGCGCTGGAAAGCACCACGGACTTGAGCCAGCTGAGCACCACGCAGTTCCAGCAGTTCTCTACGACGCAGGTGAAGGGGCTCACCACCACCCAGCTCGGTTCTCTGGAGACGGCGGAAATCGCCGACTTCACCAGCACCCAGCTGGGCGCCCTGACCACCACCCAGGCGGCTGGTCTGAGCACCACGGCTCTGTCTGAACTGACCTCAACCCAGGCCAGCGGCCTGACCGCGGCTCAGCTGGGCGCTCTGACCACGACGCTGATCGGCGCCCTGAGCACGACCGCAGTCAGCGGTATCAGCTCGACGGCGATCAAGGGGCTGAACTCCACCCAGGTGGGCCAGATCAGCACCGATCAGGCTGCGGCTCTGACCACGACCGCCATCGGCGGCCTGGCCAGCACGCAGGTCGCGGCGCTGACCACCTCGGCGCTGAACGCTCTCGACACCACGCAGGCGCAGGGTCTGACGACCACGCAGGTGAAGGGTCTGACGACCACGCAGATTGCGGGTCTGGAGACCACCGACCTGGCCGACCTGACCACCACGCAGCTACAGGCGCTGAGCACCACACAGCTTAAGGCACTGACCACCACCAACCTGAACCAGCTGACCAGCACGCAGGTCAACTCGCTGTCCAGCCTGCAGCTGCAGGGTCTGACGACCACGCAGATCGCCGGTCTGGACACCACCGATGTCGATGACTTCACATCGACCCAGGTGAGCCAGCTGACGGCCACGCAGATCGGCGCGCTGAACAGCACCAATCTGTCGCAGCTCAGCACCACGCAGTTCCAGGCGCTGACGACGGCGCAGGTCAAGGGCCTCACCACCACCCAGCTGGGTGCTCTGGAAACGGCCGAGATCGGTGACTTCAGCAGCACGCAGGTGGGCGCTCTGACGAGCACCCAGCTGAATGCCCTGAGCACCACGGCGGTGGCTGAACTGTCCTCCACGCAGGTGGGCGGCCTGAGCAGCACGCAGCTGGGTCAGTTGACCACGACGCTGATCGGTGCCCTGAGCACCACGGCGATCAGCGGCATCAACTCGACGCAGGTGAAGGGCCTGACGGCCACGCAGATCGGCCAGTTCAGCTCTGACCAGACTGCTGCGTTGACCACGACGGCCATCACCGGCCTGACCACGGCGCAGATCCAGTCGCTGTCGACCAGCAGCATCAACGCCCTCGACACCACGCAGTCGCAGGCGCTGACCACCACGCAGATCAAGGCTCTGACGACCACGCAGATCGCCGACCTTGAGACCACCGACGTGGCTGATCTGACTACTACCCAGATCGGCGCCCTGACGACCACGCAGGTGAAGTCACTGACCAGTACCAACCTGAGCGAGTTGACCTCGACCCAGGCACGGGCGCTGACCAATCTGCAGCTGCAGGCCCTGACGACCACGCAGATCGTCAACCTGGAGACCACCGACATCGACGACTTCACGTCGACGCAGGTGAGCCAGTTCACCAGCACGCAGATCGGCGCCCTGGAAAGCACCGACCTGGCTCAGCTCGACACCACGCAGTTCCAGGCGCTGACGGGAACGCAGATCAAGGGTCTGACCACCACCCAGTTGGGTGCGCTGACCACGGCCGAGATCGGCGACTTCACCAGCACGCAGCTGGGTCAGTTGACCACCACCCAGGCGGCGGGTCTGAGCACCACGGCGCTGTCTGAACTGACCTCGACCCAGGCCAGTGGCCTGACCGCGGCTCAGTTGGGTCAGTTGAGCACCACGCTGATCAGCGCCCTGAGCACGACCGCCATCAGCGGCATCGGCTCGACGGCGATCAAGGGTCTGACCACCGCCTCGGTGGCCCAGCTCAGCACCGATCAGGCTGCGGCCCTGACCACGACCGCCATCGGCGGCCTGGTTGCGACGCAGGTTGCAGCTCTGACCACTTCGGCGGTCAAGGCGCTCGACACCACGCAGTCGCAGGCTCTGACCACAACGCAGATCAAGGCTCTGACCACCACGCAGGTCGCAGCCCTTGAGACGACGGATGTGGCCGACCTGACCACGACCCAGATCGGCGCGCTGGCAACCACCCAGCTCCAGGCCCTGACGGATGACAATCTGGCTCAGTTCGACACGACGCAGTTCCAGGCCCTGGCCAACACCCAGATCCAGGCACTGACCACGACCCAGATTGCCAACCTCGACACCACGGACGTCGGTGATTTCTCCTCGACCCAGGTGAGCCAGCTGTCGGCTCTGCAGGTCAAGGCGCTGACGACCACGAACCTGGATCAGCTCAACACCACCCAGGTGGCTGCCCTGAGTGTTCTGCAGATCAAGGCGCTGTCGACGACGCAGGTTGCGAGCGCCGGCACCACCTTCATCGCGGAACTGTCCTCGACCCAGGTCAGCCAGTTGACCACCTCGCAGGTGGCGGCCCTGAGCACGACCAACTTCAACCAGTTGAGCACGACCCAGCTCACCGGCCTGGCCAGCACGCAGATCGCGGCGTTGACCAGCACTCAGATCGGCGGCCTCGACACCGCTGATATGAGCGAGTTTGCCTCGACCCAGATCGCGGCGATCTCGACTACGGCGATCCAGTCCCTGACGACGACCAACATCACCGAGTTGAGCTCGACCCAGGCCAATGCCTTCACCGGGGCCCAGGTCAACGTCCTGAGTTCGGACCAGATCTCGGCTTGGCTCGAAGCCCTCGACTAAGAAGCGCGCTCAGGGAGGCAGGATATCAGCAATGATGGTCTTGCCTCCCTGAACAGCTTCACGTAGTGATGCTGCAGGGGGCACACCCCACCATCGGCCCGGAGTCGCCCTCTGGAAGGCCGGCGGAAGAGGGACGGGGTTGAAATGAGCGAATCTTTCGAGAGTCTGATCGCCCGACTGGCGAATCAGCCGTTTACTATTACCGAAGCCGTCGGTGCGGCCGGTGCGTTACAGGCCGCTGGCGAAATCGACCGTGCCGCCACCCTGTACAAGCTATGGCTGCGCTGCAATCCGACCGACCCGCTGCGCTATGTGGTGCAGTTCAATCTCGGCACCATCCTGAGTAATCATAACGATCTGCCAGGGGCCCTGACGGCTTTCGAAGACGCGATCGCCGCCAATCAGGATTTCTATCCGGCCTATATCAATATCGGCAACGTGCTGGAGCGGCTCGGCCGTGTCGGCGATGCCATCGGCCGCTGGAACACCATCACCCAGCGCCTGGCGACCATCACGGCTCCCAGCATCGAGCACAAGGCGACCGCCTACAAGCAGATCGGACGCGTGCTCGAATCGAACCTGCAGCACGCTGCCGCCGAGGATGTGCTGAAGCAGGGCCTGAGCCTCAATCCGTCGCAGGTGGATGTGGCGCAGCATTATATGTCGCTGCGCATGATCCAGTGCAAATGGCCGATCGTCGAACCGTGGGAAGGGGTCACCCGCAAGGATCTGCTCAAAGGCTTCAGCCCGTTGTCGCTCGGCGCCTATTCCGACGATCCGATCTTCCAGCTTTCGGCAGCACAGAATTACAACCGCACCATCGCCGATCCGCCGGCGGGCAGCGCCTATCTGTGGCAGAGCACGCCGCGTCAGCCGTCCAAGCGTCTGCGCATCGGGTATCTCTCGTCTGATCTGCGTGAGCATGCCATCGGCTTCCTGATGTCGGAGCTGTTCGAGCTGCACAACCGCGAGGATGTCGAAGTCTTTGCATATTACTGCGGTATCCCGGGCGAAGATCCCACCAAGATCCGCATCAAGGCCGCCGTCGAACACTGGGTCGACATCACCGGGATGGATGACCTCGGCGCAGCAAAGCGCATCGCCGCCGACAATATCGATGTCCTGGTTGACGTGAATGGTTATACGCGCGACGCCCGCACCAAGGTGCTGACGCACCGGCCGGCACCGGTGATCGTGAATTGGCTCGGCTTCCCCGGCACCATGGGCAGCCCGTACCACCAGTATGTGATCGCCGACGAGTGGATCATCCCGAAGGACTACGAAATCTATTACACGGAAAAGGTCCTGCGCCTGCCGTGCTATCAGCCGACCGACCGTAAGCGCGTCATTGCGCCGGAAAAGCCGAGCCGCGCGGAATTCGGCCTGCCAGACGATGCCGTGGTCTTCTGTTGCTTCAATGGCAGCCACAAGTTCTCGCGCTTCACCTTCGACCGCTGGCTGCGCATCCTGCATGGCGTGCCGGGCAGTGTACTGTGGCTGCTGGGGTCGTCCGACCTTGTGCACGATCGTCTCAAGGCCTATGCGACCGAAAAAGGCATCGCACCGGAGCGCATCATCTTCGCCGGCAAGATGCCGAACCCGAAGCATCTGGCGCGTTACCCGTTGGCCGATCTGTTCCTCGATACCTTCCCCTATGGCGCCCATACGACGGCGTCGGATGCGCTGTGGATGGGCGTGCCGGTGCTCACCTTCTCGGGCCGCGGCTTCGCGTCGCGTGTCTGCGGCAGCCTCGTGCGCGCTGCCAACCTGCCGGAGCTGGTGGTCGAGACGCCGGAAGCCTTCGTGCAGAAGGCGATCGAACTTGGCAATGACCGCGAGGCCATGCAGGCCTATCGCGAGAAACTGGCGGCAACACGCGATTCCTCGGTGCTGTTCGACATGAACGGCCTGGTGAAGAATCTGGAAGGCCTGTATCGCCAGATGATGAAGGATTTCGAGGACGGCAATATGCCGAAGCCGGATCTGGCCAATATGGATGTCTACCGCGACCTGGCGGTCGAGGAAGACCATGAAGCCCGCGAAATGCTGGCCATTGAGGACTTCAACGGCTTTTACCAGGAGAAGCTGGCGGCACGGCACAAGTTCCGGCCGGTGCCCGAAGACCGCCGCCTGTGGACGGCGAAGGCCATCAAGGCCGCGGAAAAGAAATACGCGCGCTGAGGCGCTGGACTGCCCGGGCCGGCAACGGCCGAACCGGGCAGGGAGGAAGGGTGATGAACGACGTCGAGGGCCGTAGTGGTCTGGATCCTGAGAAAACGGCCAGCCAGCTGTTCAACTTCCATGGTCAGCGCGCGCTGCGGATTGCCGCCAATCGGGCCACCAAGCTAGCCGAGGATGGCGACAGGGGCGGGGCCATAGAGTGGCTGCGCATCTCCGAAGCCGTCAAGAAAATCATCCAGCCTGGTAACTGATCCTTCAGACAGATCGCTTAACCAGATTTGGCGCGCCGTCCGGCCAGACCAGAAGGATTCTCCATGAACCAGACCGATTCCTTCCGAGCCCTTACCGGGGCCAACGTGCGTGTCAAAATCGTTGATATCGGCGCCAACCCGATCGACGGCGATCCGCCCTACGCCAAACTGCTCAATAGCGGCATCGCCGATATTGTCGGTTTCGAGCCCAATCCTGAGGCTCTGGCCAAGCTGAACGAACAAAAGGGCCCGACCGAGACCTATCTGCCCCATGCGGTGGGCGACGGCCGCCGGCATACCCTGCATATCTGCCAGGCGCCGGGCATGACCTCGCTGCTGACCCCCAATCCCACCGTGCTGAATATGTTCCACGGCTTCCCCGACTGGGGGAAGGTGATGTCGACCCTCGAGATCGACACCCTGCGGCTGGACGACATTGCCGAAACCGTGGGCATCGATCTGGTTAAGATCGATGTGCAGGGTGCCGAGCTGATGGTGTTCAAGAACGCGACCCACCGCCTGTCGAATGCACTGGTGATCCAGACCGAGGTCGAATTCCTGCCGCTCTATATCGATCAGCCGCTGTTCGGCGATGTCGATGTCTTCCTGCGCAGCCAGGGCTATGTCTTCCACCGGTTCTTCCCCACCGTCAGCCGTGTGCTGGCGCCGATGATGGTCGATAACAGCATTTATGCCGGCATGAGCCAGACCGTATGGGCCGATGCCATCTTCGTGCGCGATTACACCAAGCTGGAACGCCTCAGCGACCGCCAGCTGCTGGCCATGTCGGCCATCCTGCACGATTGCTACCAGTCCTATGACCTGGTGCTGAAACTGCTGCTGGAGCATGACCGCCGCACCGGCGGCAAGCTCGGCTCGTCCTATCTGGGCCTGTTGCAGCAGCCCTGATCCGGCCACACCCGGCTGCGGCCGGGATTGGCGCATCGCTGCGATGCTTCTAGACTGCAAGCGGCCGGATGGATTCCGGCCGGTGCAGTGTGAAGGAGATCGCCATGGCCCGCGCCCAAGCCACCATCGGTGCCACCCGTTATGCCGTCAGCATCAAGGCCGGCCATCATGCCGTGGTTGCTGACGAAGGGCCAAAACTCGGCGGGATGGATGTCGGCCCGGCACCCTACGAGCTGCTGCTGGCGGCTCTCGGCGCCTGCACGGCCATCACCCTGAAAATGTATGCCGAGCGTAAGGAATGGGACCTGCAGGCGGCCCATGTGGCGCTGCTCTATACCCGCGAGAACGATCAGGCCCGCATTGAGCGCACACTCACCTTCGAAGGCGGCCTGGACGATGCACAGAAGGCACGGCTGGCCGATATTGCCGAACGCACGCCGGTGACGCTGACGCTGAAATCCGGCATCGCCATTCACACCAGGCTGGGCTGAACCATGCAGAGCCGCGCTTTCGATTTCACCGGCGCCCAGGGGCAGAAACTGTCCGGCCGCCTGGAACTTCCCGACGGGCCGGTCAAGACCTATGCGCTGTTTGCGCACTGCTTCACCTGTACGAAGAAATCCATTGCCGCCGTGCGCATCACGCGGGCACTGGCGGCGCGCGGGATCGGTGTACTGCGCTACGACTTCACCGGACTGGGTGAAAGCGGCGGCGACTTTGCCGACAGCACCTTCAGTGCCGATGTGCAGGATATCGTGGCTGCGGGGCGGATCATGGCCGAAGCCGGATTCCCGCCACAGCTGCTGATCGGTCACAGCCTGGGTGGTGCAGCAGTGCTGGCGGCCGCGCAGGATATGCCCGGTATTGTCGCCGTGGCCACGCTCGCCGCACCGTTCGATGTGGAACATGCCACCGGCCAGTTCGGTGCTTCGCTGCAGGAAATCATCGAGAAGGGCGAGGCCAGGGTCGATCTCGGCGGCCGCCCTTTCACGGTGCGCAAGTCGATGATCGATGACCTGCATAACCATGACCAGGCCGCACGCATCGGAAAATTGCACAAGGCGCTGCTGGTGTTGCACGCGCCGCAGGATCTGGTGGTCGGCATCAACAACGCCACCTCGATCTTCACGGCAGCCAGGCATCCGAAAAGCTTCGTGTCGCTGGACAGCGCCGATCATCTGCTGACCCGGCCCGCCGATGCGGATTACGCGGCCGAAGTGATCACGGCCTGGGCCTCGCGCTATGTCACCGGCCAGGCCGTGGCAGCTGACGCGCCACCGGCGGACACAGGCGAAGGCGTGGTGGTGGAGGAAACCCGCGCCGGTAAATACCAGGTTGCCGTGCGTGCACCCGGCAGCACCTTCTTTGCCGACGAGCCGGTGGCCGCCGGCGGCATGGGCACCGGCCCGTCACCCTACGATCTGGTCGCGGCCGGCCTGGGGGCCTGCACGGCGATGACGCTGCGCATGTATGCCGATCTGAAGGGCCTGCCGCTCGGGCGCGTGCGTGTGGCGGTTGCCCATGCCAAGGACAAAGATCGCAAGCCTGCCGATGTGTTTTCGCGCCGCATCAGCTTTGAAGGAATACTGAGTGCCGAGCAGAAGGCAAAACTGATGGAAATCGCCGATCGCTGCCCGGTACATCGCACGCTGGAGGCGGGGGCCTCCGTGCAGACCGAGGCGGGCGAACCGCCGGCGCCGGCCGGCCCGGTGGCCGAGCATGTACAGGACATGAAAGAGACCTGCGAGAACTGCTGAACTTTCCGCGGCTTTTCTCCCGTATAGGACTGCAGGAATTCCAAATGCTAAAATCTGTGGCTGCGTAAAAACGGTTGCGCTATCCTTTTTGCCTCGACGGGTGAGGGGGAATCGATGCGTTACGTCCGGGGTGTTGTGATGGCAATGCTGGCGCTTGTTGTCAGTGCTTGCCGGTTTCAGGCCGATGTGAACCGCTTTCCATCCACGACTCTGCCGCAGGATCTGGGCGGTAAGACCTTTGCCTTCATGCCGCTGGACAGCCAACGCGGCAGTGTCGAATACGAAAACCATGCCGCCCTGATCGCCGGTTACCTGGAGAAACAGGGCTGGCGACGTATCACCGACATCCGGGCCGCCGATTACATGGTCGCCTTCTCCTACGGCCAGTCCGATGGCCGCCAGGTGAATACAGAAATCCCGGTTTGGGGCCAGACCGGCGGCGGCACCAGCACCACCTACGGCACCGCGAACGCCTATAACCCCAGCACCCTCAATTCCGCTTACGGCAACTATTCCAGCACCACCTATACCACGCCGACCTATGGCGTCGTTGGCAGCCACACGATCAGCAAGACCCACTATACCCGTTACCTGGACACCCAGATTTACGACTGGAAGCGTTCGATCGTTGAGAACAAGCTGGTCGGTGTCTGGGAGGCCAAGGCGACCAGCGTGGGCGAGAGCAGCAGCTTTGCTGTTGTCTCGAAATGCATGGTGCGGGCGGTGTTTGCCGATTTCCGGAAAAGTGGATCCGAACGGGTTGTGCTGCAACAGGCTGAGTGTCAGTAAAAAGATTTATATAAATCAATATATTATGTTAACTACATGATCTTTCACGCTATCTTTGCGCAAGTATAATAAACACTAAATATATGTTTATTATAATATTTCACGATAGACATTCATAAAATAAATCTGATTATATCGTATCAATGTGAAATTAGAGTCGGAGTGCGCCATGCTGCGCCAAGTCCTCCCTGTGAATGGCAAGAGCCGTCCGCCTGCTGCCGCCATCCTGTCGCCACGGCAGGCCAAGAAGCGTCTGCCGCCGCTGATGTCGCTGCGTACCTTCGAGGTGGTGGCGCGGCATCTCAGCCTGATCAAGGCAGCCGACGAGCTCTGCGTCACGCCGGCGGCGGTCAGCCACCAGATCCGCACGCTGGAAGCTCATCTCGGCCTGTCGCTGTTCCGCCGCAACGGCCGCAGCATCATCCTCACCGATGCCGGGCAGGCCTGCCTGCCGGGTATCCGCGACGGCTTCGAACGCCTGAGCGATGCGATCAGCCAGTTGGAGACCCTGGGCGAGGGCGGGGTGATCACCGTCAGCGTCGCGCCATCCTTTGCAGTGAAATGGCTGGTGCCACGGCTGGATCGTTTCCAGGAGAAATTCCCCACCGTTGACGTGCGGGTCGCCGCCTCGAACCAGCTGGCCAATTTCGCCAATGACAATGTCGATGTCGCGATCCGTTACGGTTCGGGCCGTTATCCCGATCTGGAGGTCGAGCGCCTGCTGCCGGAAGCGATCTTCCCGGTCGCCAGCCCCGAGCTGGCAGCACGGCTGAAGTCACCGGCCGACCTGCAGCAGGTGACCCTGGTGCATGACGACAGTCCTGATGACGATCAGTCCTGCCCGAGCTGGCAGATGTGGCTGCGCGCGGCCGGTTTCAGCGATGTCGACTGGAATCGCGGCCCGCGCTTCACGCAATCCAGCCTCGTGCTGGAGGCGGCGTTACATGGCAAGGGCGTGGCGCTCGCCAAGGCGACGCTGGCGGAGGCCGATCTCAAGAGCGGCCGCCTGGTGCGCCTGTTCGGCGATCAGACGCCGATCGACTTCGCCTATTACATCGTCGGGCCGCAGCGCAAGCTGAAGCTGCCTAAGGTGGCGGCTTTCATCGACTGGCTGCGCGACGAAGTGGCCTTACGCGACTGAAGCAAAGGGCTCCCAGTGCGGATGCAGCGCGCGGATCTGCGTGCGGTGCAGCCGCCGGCGCGCCACCGGATCGAAGGCGTCGCGCCGATGCATGACGGCGACGTTGTTCCACAGCAGAAGGTCGCCGGGCTGCCAGCGATGACGCAGCACGAACCGCTCCTGCCGCGCATGGGTCCACAGCTCGTCGAGCAGTGCATGGCCCGCCGTGGTATCGAGGTCGCTGACCTGGCGGTTCAGGGTGCGACCGAGGAACAGGGCCTGCCGGCCGCTTAACGGATCGCTGTTGACGATGGGATGCCAGGTGCCGGCACCGGCCTTGGTGTTGGTCCGCGCGGTGCCGGCGCTGGTATAGCCGGCATCGTGGAAGATGCGATGGCGCGCAATCGTGGTTTTCAGGCCGAGCGGCAGCGCCTCATAGGCACCGAGCAGATCGAGGAACCAGGTATCGCCGCTGCCGTCCTGCGGCAGTTCGCGGGCGAGGAGCGCGCAGGCCACCGGCGGATCGCTCACATAGGTCATGTCGCTGTGCCAGGCGAGTTCGCCATCGCCAAGGCCGCCGAGCGGCTTGCCCTCGCGTTTGATGTTCGACACCACCGCGATTTCGGCGAAGCCGTCGAGGCTGGACTTCTCGGTATCGAAATTAGGGGCGGGGTCGAGGCGGCCCAGCGTGCGGCTGAACTGCAGCAGGTCGCTGTCGCTTACATGCGTCTGGTCGCGGATGACCACCACGCGGGCCTGTCGCCAGGCATCGACCACGCGGCCCAGCAGGCGCTCGCTGGGCTGGGCCAGATCAAGGCCGCGGATTTCCGCGCCAAAACTGTCGCCCAGCGGGCGGATATCGAGAACCATGAGCCAAACCTCCTGCGAACAGCGTCAGCCTGCAGTTTCACGCGCCCCGGTGTGAAAATCACGCAAATAAATGTATATCATGATTCAAGAACGTTTGCATTTGTGAAATTGGAGCTGCGCCTTATTTCTCATGGTCAGACCTGTGTCCGCCCAGAAGGAAAAAACATGCGCCTGTCCCGTCTCGCTCTTGCCCTCGGCCTTGCCGCGGTTCTTGGTTCCACCGCCCCGGCGCAGGCCGAAACGAACGAGGTGCGCATCGCGCAGCAGTTCGGCATCGGCTACCTGCCGCAGATCATCGTCCGCAACCAGAAACTGATCGAGAAACACACCGTGGCGCTCGGCCTGCCGGCGGCAAAGGTCACCTGGGCGCGGCTCTCGGGTGGTGCGGCGAGCAATGATGCGCTGCTCTCGGGCAGCCTGGACTATGCCGCTGCCGGCATCGCCCCGGTGCTGGTGCTGTGGGACAAGACCCGCGGCAACCTGGATGTGCAGGCGGTCGGCGCGCTCGATGCCTCGGCGGCCTTCCTCAACACCAGCAATCCCAATGTGAAGACCGTCAAGGACTTCACCGAAAAGGATCGCATTGCCGTCGCCGCCGTGCGCGCCTCGATTCAGTCGCTGTGGCTGCAGATCGCCGCCGAGGCGGCCTGGGGCCCGGGCCAGCATAACAGGCTCGATACGCTCACCGTGACGCTGCCGCATCCGGAAGCCACCGCCGCACTGCTCTCGGGCAAGTCCGAAATCACCGCCCATTTCGGCACGCCGCCGTTCAACTTCCTGCAGCTTGAGAATCCGAAGATCCATCGCGTGACGACCTCCTGGGACATCCTCGGCGGCCCGAGCAGCGTCAACCTGCTCTACACCACCGGCAAGTTCCGCAAGGAGAATCCGAAAACCTACCAGGCGGTGTTCAACGCCTTCGAGGAAGCCTTCGCCATCATCAACCGCGATCCGAAGGAAGCCGCGCGCATCTTCGTCGAGGAAGAGAAGGGCAGCTACACCGTCGACGGTATCGAAAAGATTCTGAAGGACCCCTCGGTCAAGCTGAGCTGGGCGCCGCTCAACACCCAGAAGGTGGCGGACTTTCTGCACCGCACCGGCGCGATCAAGAACAAGCCCAACTCCTGGAAGGACTACTTCTTCCCCGAGATTCATCCGCAGACCGGGAGCTGAGTGGATGAGCCCGGCCAGCATCGCCCGCCTGCCATCGCCACTGCTGTCGGCGCGTGGCGTGACCCTGCAGTACAAAACCACCGACCGTCTGGTCACGGCGGTTCAGCGGGCCAGTTTCGACGTGCATGAAGCCGACCGCTTCGTGCTGCTGGGGCCGTCGGGCTGCGGCAAGTCAACGCTGCTCAAGTCCATCGCCGGTTTCCTGGCGCCGGTCGAGGGCGAAATCCTGCTGGAGGGCCAGACCGTGCGCAAGCCTGGCCCGGACCGCGTGATGGTGTTCCAGGAATTCGACCAGTTGCTGCCCTGGAAGACCGTACGCGAGAATGTGGTTTTTCCGCTGACCGAGAACCGCGTGCCGCGCAACCAGGCGATCGAGAAGGCCGATCACCTGTTGGAGAAGGTCGGGCTCTACAAATTCCGCGATGCCTATCCGCATACATTGTCGGGCGGCATGAAACAGCGCGTAGCGATTGCCCGCGCCATGGCGCTGGAACCCAAGGTGCTGCTGATGGACGAGCCGTTTGCAGCGCTCGACGCGCTGACCCGGCGCAAGATGCAGGACGAGCTGCTGCGGCTGTGGGAAGACGTTCGGTTCACCCTGTTGTTCGTCACCCACTCCATCGAGGAAGCCATCATCGTCGGCAGCCGCATCCTGTTGCTGTCACCGCATCCCGGCCGCGTGCGCGCCGAACTGAACGTGCCGCAGAACCATGGCCCGGCCGGTGGCGAGGCGCAGACCGTGCTCGGCCGCCGCATCCACCATCTGCTGTTCGGCGATACGCCCGTTCATACCGAAGAGGTGCGGGCCCATGGCTGACGGTATCGTGCTGCATCCGGCTCATCAGACTCTGGCTGAGCGGCCGGAATTCATCCGTCCGGTCGAGGCCGCCTTCGGCGATGTCGAGGTTGAGCGCAAGCTCAGCGTGCCTGAGCGTATCTTCCGCATCGATGCGGTGCGTCAGGTCTCGCTGCTGCTGATCCTCGCCGCCATCTGGCAGGTCTATGCCGCATGGCTGAACAACCCGCTGATCATCCCGACCTTCCGCGATTCCATCGTGGCGCTGTGGGACGGCTTCGTCACCGGGCCGCTGCTGATCCGCGCCTGGACCTCGATCAAGCTGCTGCTGGCCGGCTATCTCGCCGGCATCGCGGTCGCCACCGTGCTGACTCTGCTGGCGATTTCCAACCGGATCGGCACCGATCTGCTCAGCCTGCTCACCGCTATGTTCAATCCGCTGCCGGCCATCGCGCTGCTGCCGCTGGCATTGCTGTGGTTCGGCCTGGGCGAAAAGAGCCTGATCTTCGTGCTGATCCATGCCGTGCTGTGGCCACTGGCGCTCAATGCCTATAGCGGCTTCCAGGGCGTCAGCGAGACACTGCGGCTGGCGGGGCAGAGCTTCGGCCTGCGCGGCCCGCGTTACGCCTTCAAGATTCTGATCCCGGCAGCATTCCCGGCCATCCTCACTGGCCTGAAAATCGGCTGGGCCTTCGCCTGGCGTACGCTGATCGCCGCCGAACTGGTCTTCGGCGTCAGCTCGGGCTCGGGCGGCCTGGGCTGGTTCATCTTCGAAAACCGCAACCAGCTTGAGATCGCCAATGTTTTTGCAGGCCTCCTGACCGTTATTGGAATTGGCCTGCTGGTCGAAAGCATCATCTTCCGCAGCCTCGAGCGCATCACCGTGCGCCGCTGGGGCATGCAGCGCTAACGGGGAGGAGAGACCCATGGGTATCGCGCAAACCAAACCCGACTTCGCCTATCGCCGCTTCGACGCGCCGCTGGGCGGCGAGATCGTCGGCCTTGACCTGTCGCGTCCGCTCAGCGAGGAGACCTTCCGCGCGGTGCGCGACAGCTTCCTCGATGCCACGGTACTGGTCTTCCGCGGCCAGCAGGACCTGACGCCGGAACAGCAGATCGCCTTCAGCCGCCGCTTCAACGAGCTGCAGATTCATGTGCTGAAGGAATTCCATCTGCCCGGCCATCCGGAAATCCTGGTGGTCTCCAATGTGGTGGACGAGACCGGCCGCAAGATCGGTCTGGGCGATGCCGGCCGCTACTGGCATTCCGATCTCTCCTATGTGGCCGAACCCAGCCTTGGGTCCATGCTGCATGCGCAGGAGCTGCCGCAGGACGGCAGCGGCGACACGCTGTTCGCCAATATGTATCTGGCCTATGAAACGTTGCCACAGGAGATCAAGCAGCGCATCGTCGGGCGCCGGGCGGTGCATTCCTACACGCTGAAATACGATGCATTGCGGGCCATATCCAATGCCCGTAACGCGCTGAGCGACGAGCAGAAGCGCCAGGTGCCGCCCAGCATCCATCCGGTGGTGCGCACCCATCCGGAAACCGGCCGCAAGGCGCTGTTCGTGAGCGAAGGCTTCACCGGCTCCATCGAAGGCCTGTCCGAGGGCGAGAGCGAGAAGCTGCTGAAGTTCCTGTTCGCCCATTCCACCCAACCGGCTTTCGTCTATCGCCACCAGTGGCAGCCGGGCGACATGGTGTTCTGGGACAACCGCGCCACGGTGCATCTGGCCACCGGCGCCGGGCCGGGCCAGCGCCGCACGCTCTACCGCACCACCATCAAAGGCGATGTGCCTCGTTAAATCAGACAACAGAAAAGGGGAAATCCTATGCGTCGACAGTTTCTGAAAACCACCCTGGCGGCAGCGGCCGTCAGCCTGGTGCTGCCCATGATGACATCCGAGGCAGTGCGGGCCCAGGACCTGACATTGCTCAACGTGTCGTATGACCCGACGCGCGAGCTGTATCAGGATGTGAATGCGGCCTTCTCAAAGAAGTGGGAAGCCGACAACAAGCAGAAACTCAACATCCGCGCCAGCCATGGCGGTTCGGGCAAGCAGGCGCGCTCGGTGATCGACGGCCTGGAATCCGATGTGGTGACCCTGGCGCTGGCCTCCGATATCGACGAGATCGCCGAATTCGGCTTGCTGTCGAAGGACTGGCAGAAGAAGCTGCCGGACAATGCGTCGCCCTATACCTCGACCATCGTCTTCCTGGTGCGCAAAGGTAACCCGAAGAACATCCGGGACTGGGATGACCTGATCAAGTCCGATGTCAAGGTGATCACGCCGAACCCGAAGACCTCGGGCGGCGCGCGCTGGAACTACCTGGCCGCGTGGGGCTATGCCGCCCGCAAGACCGGCAGCGAGGAAGAGGGCAAGAAGTTCGTGCAGGCGCTGTTCAAGAATGTGCCGGTGCTGGATACCGGCGCGCGCGGCAGCACCATCACCTTCGTGCAGCGCAATCTGGGCGACGTGCTGCTGGCCTGGGAGAATGAGGCCTTCCTGGCGATCAACGAGTTGGGCAAGGACAAGTTCGACATCGTGGTGCCCAGCGTCTCGATCCTGGCCGAACCGCCGGTGGCGGTGGTCGACAAGGTGGTCGACAAGCGCGGCACCCGCAAGGTGGCCGAGGCTTACCTGAACTTCCTCTACACCAGGGAAGGCCAGGAGATTTCGGCCAAGCATTACTACCGCCCGCGCAATACGGAAGTGGCGGCCAAGTATGCCGACACCTTCCCGAAGCTGACGCTGTTCACCATCGACCAGCAGTTCGGCGGCTGGGCCAAGACCCAGAAGGCGCATTTCGGCGATGGCGGCGTCTTCGACCAGATCTACAAGCCGGGCAGCTGATCCCGCAGACCTTCGCGCGTCATCCGGGCGTATTCCCACCCTCCGGCCCGGGTGACAGACGAAAAGGGGCCGGTCGCAAGACCGGCCCCATCTTTTTGTCCGCCGCTTTTACCGGGGCTCAACTGCCCGGCTGGCTGTGGATTTCCGGGAAGAACAGGTCCTTCCAGACCGGCTTGGCCTGGATGCTGCCGATACGGTTCATGAAGTCGGAAAACTTCTCCACATTCTGCGGGGCGGTCGTGAAGATGATATCCTTGTCGGCCAGGATGGTTTCGATGAAGTCTTCCGACAGTTTGGAATTGTCCAGCTTGTTGAAGATCTGCGCCGACTCCCTGCGGTTCGCCTTGATGAAAGCCGTGGCTTCCTCCACCGCAGCCAGTACGGCCTGATAGGTCTTGGGATTGTCGCTGCGGAATTTCGATGTGGTCCAGATCGCGCTGAACGACGCCGGTCCGTTGGTGATCTCGTAACTGCTCAGCACCTTGTGCACTTTCGAGTCCTGCAGCTGCTGATACTGGAAGGGCGGGCTGGTGAAATGCGCGGTGATCTCGGTGCGGCCGGTGAGCAGCGCCGCAGTGCCATCGGGATGCGCCAGCGATACGGTCAGGCCGTCCAGCTTGTTCTGCTGGCCCGGGCCAAAGGTCTGTTCGGCGGCCATCTGCAGCAGGATGGCCTGCAGCGACAGTTTCACGGTCGGCAGGGCGATGCGGTCCCTTTCGGTGAAATCGCGGATCGATTTCAAATTGGGATTGATCGTGTTCAGGAAGGCCGGCTGCGAATTGAGCGCGGCCACGGCTTTCACCTGGACATTGCTGCGCGTCTTGTCCCACAGGATGATGAAGGGCGTCACGCCGGCGGCGCCGTAATCCACGGAACCGGAAAGCAAGGCGTCGTTGATCGCGCCGGGATTGCCGATGGCTTTGTAGCTGGTCTTCAATCCCTTCAGGCCGAGCTTCTCTGCCTGTTTTTCCACCAGGCCTTTCTCCTGCATGACATAAAGCTGCAAATATCCCAGGCCGAGATTGCGGGCGAACCGCACTTCGGAAACTTCCGCGGCCATGGCGGGCAGGGCGGCAACGGCAACGAGGGCCGTGGCCAAAAGACTTGTTTTCAGGGGCGTCAGCACAGACAATTCTCCGTTGGGTGATGTGTGAAGACGGGAACGGTAGGCCGCGCCGCGGCGTTGGAGAATTTACTTTTCCTATCGCGAGGATTTAGTGACGATTGCGACGCAACCGAATGCAGCAGCCAGCCGCCGCATCGCCATCATCGGCGGAGGATTGAGCGGTGGCGCCATGCTCTGCGCGCTGCTGGAAAGCGGCGTCGCCTGCGAGGTCGTTGTTTTCGAACCGGCTGCCGAGATCGGTCCGGGCCTCGCCTATGGCGCGGCCGCGCCCTGGCATCTGCTCAACGTCGTGGCCTCGCGCGCCAGTCTGGTGGAAGACGATCCCGATCATCTCTGGCGCTGGGCGCAGCAGCATGGGCCTGCCCTCGGCTGGCCCGAGACCGCGGACTGCACGGCCGCCAGCTATCTGCCGCGCAGTCTCTATGGCCGCTATATCGTCGCCCATATCAATGCGGTCATGGCGCGCAGTTCAGTGGCGGTCGTGCATCGTCGTACGGCGGTGACCGGCATTGCACACCGGCACGGCGGGTTGCCGCGCAGTAATGTGGTCGTGCAGTCTGCCGATGGCGCATCCGAGATATTCGATGACGTCATCCTGGCCGTCGGGGCGCGCGAGGCTTCGGCGCCGGCCATCGAGGGATTGGCCAGCGTGCCGCTGATCGCCGATCCCTGGCAGCTCGATCGCCTGCGCGGTATCGCACCCGAGGCTGCCGTGCTGATCCTCGGCTCGGCGCTCACCATGGCCGATACCGTGCTGTCCCTGCAGCACCTGGGTCATCGCGGGCCGCTGCATGTGCTGTCGCGCCGCGGTCTGGTGCCGGAAGCCCGCCGCGAAGCGCCGGCCCTGCCTTGCGGCGTGGATGCGGGATCCACCGGCTTGCCGCTCAGTGCCCTGCTGCATCGTCTGCGTGACGCCATCGCGGCGGAAGCGCCGGAACACTGGCAGCGCGTGTTCGAGGGTCTGCGGCCGTTCAGCAACGATCTGTGGATCGCGCTGCCCGATGTGGCCAAGCGCCGGTTCCAACGTCATCTGCGCGCCTTCTGGGATGCACATCGCTTCCGCATGCCTCCGAGTACGGCGGTGCTGCTGCAGCAACTGGCCGCTGCCGGACGCCTGCAGTTTCACAAAGGGCGGGCGCTGCGTATTGTCCGGAACACGGTGACCTGGCGGCCGCGTGGCCGGAACATGGAGCAGACTCTGCAGGCCGATGTGGTGATTGACTGCACCGGGCCGCGCCGTACGCCATGGGACTGGAAGGCGCAACTGATCGACCGGCTGCTGGCGCAGGGCCTGCTGGCACAGCATTCCACCGGCATCGGGCTTGCGGCCGATGTGCAGGGCCGGGCGCAGGACCAGGCCGGCCGGGCTGTCGCGGGCCTGTTCCTGCTCGGGCCGCCCATGCGCGGGGTGCTGCTGGAATGCTCGGCGATCACCGATATCCGCCGCCAGTCGGCCCAGGTGGCAGCGCTGCTCGGCCGCCACGTGCTGCAACCGACGGGTTAGGGATTACGCCAGCCGGTGCGGCGTGGGGTCGCCGCGTTCGGCGATCAGCTGCCTGCGCGCCTCGGCGGCGCAGCGCTCGAAAGCCTGCATCACCTCATTGGCGGCGACGCCGGCACGTCCGGCCAGATCGACCAGGTCGCGCACCAGCCGGTGATCGTCATGTTCGGCAATGCGGCTGGCGATCAGCGGCGGGTCGATGCCGGCAATGCCGGGCAGGCGGTCACGCAGCCATTCGGCCAGCAGCCGGATGCGGCGCCCGCGCAGGTGAAAGTCGAAATCATCCGGTCGGCCGGAGCCCATCTCCGGCTTGGGCGGCGGGGCGTCGTGAGGGTCGAAACTCGTCATGGCGCTGACATACGGCAGAGCCGGTCTGGATGGCAGGTTTGCAGCCTGCGGCACGGCAGCGCAGCAGCCAGTTGTCAGGCCGGTCGATTGTTGCTATAATGTTCTCATAAAATGCAGGGTGGAGCAATCATAAAATTGGCCGGATAAGGCGGAATAAGCGCCGGATAACACCGAATAAGACGGAATAAGCTCGAATAAGGAGGCAATAGCGGTCGAATAAGACTCGAATAAGAAGAAATAAGCCTGCCTGAAGCACTGGTAACCGTGCCGGCAAACCACACCCGAACGGACCGCTGCGCTGGGCAAGGCCGGGCCGGACGGTTAGCCTGCCGCCCATGATTCGCGTCACCCATCGCATCAGCCTCGACCCGCGCGAGATCGAGACCACCTTCATCCGTGCTTCCGGTCCCGGCGGCCAAAATGTCAACAAGGTCTCGACCGCCGTGCAATTGCGCTTCGACGTGCGCAATTCGCCCGGCCTACCTGAGGACGTACGTATGCGGCTGGAAAAGCTGGCCGGCAGCCGGCTGACCAATGACGGGGTGCTGATCCTGATCGCCCAGCAGCACCGCAGCCAGGACCGCAACCGGGCCGATGCGCTCGACCGGCTGCTCGGCCTGATCCGCGAGGCCGCCATCGTGCCGAAGGCGCGGCGGCCGACCCGGCCGACGCTCGGCTCGAAGAAGCGCCGGCTGGAATCCAAGGGCAAGCGTTCGACGGTCAAGGACCTGCGGCGCAGCAAACCGGGCTTCGATTGATGGTAACGAACCATGTCCTGCCGCGTTCATGCCATAATCGCCCGGCAAGAGGGGCGGGCCTGCCGCTTTTCCCCAGTCACTCAGCCGCGTTGTTTTCCCCATGACAGATCGCCGACCTTTCCTGCTGCTGGCCGCCGGCCTTGCCGTTTGTGCTGCGCCCATTGCTGCTCTGGCGCAGGAGATGGCCCAGGCGCCGGTGCAGCAGGAGGCGCAGCCGATGCCGCCGCCGCCCTCGGCGCAGCAGGCCCCGGAACTGCCCGCCGTGCAGCCGGAAAAGCCCAAGCCGCCCGAACCCGGCATCTTCAGCCTGGTGGTGGAGAACGACCTCTTCTATGAAACCGACCGGCGCTACACCAGCGGTGTGCGCGCCAGCTACATGACGCCGAAAGGCGAGGAGCCGGCCTGGCTGCGCGAGGCCGCAGTGCAGGTGCCGATGTTCGGCTGGCACAGCGACATCCGCGTCGAATACGCCATCGGCCAGAACATGTACACCGCCACCGACAAGCTGCAGCGCAATCCGCCGCAGGGCGACCGGCCCTATGCCGGCTGGCTTTACGGCTCGGTCGGTCTGGTGGCGCGCACCAACAACGTGCTGGATCAGATGCTGGTCAGCATCGGCATGGTCGGTCCGGCATCCGGCGCCCATGAGACGCAGGATTTCATCCATTCCATTGTCGACTCTCCTGAAGCGCAGGGCTGGGATACCCAGCTCAAGAACGAGCCGACCCTGCAACTGACCTATCAGCGCAGCTGGCAGTCGCCGGAATTCAAATTGCCGGCTGACTTCGCCATCGATGCGACGCCGCATGCGGGTGCCGCACTGGGCAACGTCTACACCTATGCCAATACCGGTGCGATGTTGCGCTTCGGCCAGAATCTGCCGACTGATTTCGGCCCGCCGCGCGTGCAGCCCAGCCTGCCGGGCTCTGGTTATTTCGAGCGCGCGCCGGGCGGTTTCGGCTGGTATCTGTTCGCCGGCGTTGACGGCCGCGCGGTGGCGCGCAACATCTTCCTGGATGGCAATACCTTCACCAACAGCCGCAGTGTGGAGAAGGAGAATTTCGTCGGCGATGCCCAGTTCGGCCTCGCTGTGGTGATCGAGGGTGTGCGTCTCGCCTATACCCATGTGTTGCGCACGCGCGAATATGTCGGCCAGGATGCCAGCGACCAGTTCGGCGCTTTCTCAATGTCGGTGAAATTCTAGGCAAAACCCCGGTGCGGCTCGCGGCCTTGTGAGCCGATAGCGCTTGCCTGACGCAGCGTTTTACGGGATTTTTATGTCATGCGTCGTTCCGGATTTTTCCGCCTGCTTACGCCCCCCGTTTTCATGGCACTGGTCCTGATCGGACTGGTGCTGGTTGGCACGCCCGCCAGGGCGCTCAGCGGCAGTGATCTGGTCCAGGCCAGTCTGATCGCCGAGCCGAAGCTGTTGCGCGGCGGCGAACCTTTCTGGGTCGGTGTGCGCCTGCGCATGGCCGAGCACTGGCATACCTACTGGCGCAATCCGGGCGACAGCGGCCTTGCGACCGAGATCGCCTGGACCCTGCCCGAGGGCTTCACGGCCGGGCCGATTGTCTGGCCGGTGCCGCAACAGATTCCCATCGCCCATCTGGTCAACTACGGTTACGAGGGCGAGGTCACGCTGCTCACGCAGATCACCCCGCCCAAGACGCTGCCGGCAGACGTCACATTGAAGGCCGATGTGAACTGGCTGGTCTGCCAGAAGGAATGCATTCCCGGCGAAGCCAGCCTGTCGCTGGCGCTGCCGGATGGGGGCGGCGGCAACGCGGCGCTGTTTGAGGCGGCGCGTGCGCAGCTTGCACAGCCATCGCCGTGGGCGGCACGGATCGAAACCTCTGCCGAAGGGTATGTCCTGCGCGTTGCAGTCCCTGGCCTTAAGCCCGACCGGATTCGCAGCGCCGCTTTTCTGCCCGACAGCGAAACCCTGATCGAACATGCAGCACCGCAGACGCTGGCCATCGATAGCGCGGGGCTGTCGCTGCGGCTGAAGCGCAGCACCTATGCGGCTGCGACATTGCCCGACAGGACCGGCGGCCTGCTGGTGCTGACCGAAGACACCGGCGGCACACAGCAGCGTCAGGCGTTCGAACTCACCGAGATTACAGCCGGTGGTGCCGCCCCGATGGCGATGGACTGGGCTGCCATCACGCAGGCGGCGTTGCTGGCGCTGCTCGGCGGCATTGTGCTCAACCTGATGCCCTGCGTCTTTCCGGTGCTGTCGATCAAGATTCTGGCGCTGGTCGGTCATGCCGGTGAGGGCAGGGTGCGTCTGCGCCGCCACGGCTATGCCTATACGCTCGGCGTGCTGGCCAGCTTCGCGTTGCTGGCCGGACTGCTGCTGGGCCTGCGCAGCGCTGGTGCGCAGATCGGCTGGGGTTTCCAGCTGCAGATGCCGGTGGTGGTGGCGCTGCTCGCCTATCTGCTGTTTGTCATGGGCCTCAGTCTGTCAGGCGTGTTCCATATCGGCGGGCGTTTCGCCGGCATCGGCAACAGCCTGGCGCAGCGTGGCGGCTATCAGGGTTCGTTCTTCACCGGGGTGTTGGCCGCTGTGGTCGCCACGCCCTGCACAGCACCCTTCATGGGCGCCGCCATCGGTTTTGCCCTGACCCAGCCGTCTGCGGTGGGACTGTCGATTTTCCTGGCGCTCGGTTTCGGCCTGGCGCTGCCCTTCCTGCTGCTGACGCTGATCCCGCAACTGGCCGACCGCATGCCGCGTCCCGGCCTGTGGATGGAACGCGTGAAGCAGGCGCTGGCATTCCCCCTTTATGCGACTGTGGCCTGGCTGATCTGGGTGCTGAGCCAGCAGGTCGGCCAGACCGGCCTGCTCGCAGCCTTGCTCGGTCTTGTGCTGCTGGCCGCTGCCGCCTGGCTCTACAGCCTGAATGGCCGCATTGCCTCGGGTGCGGCCATTGCCACCATCCTGGCCACCGTGATTGCCCTGGTCGGCGTGGCGCGCGATCCGGCGCTGGCTGGTGCGCAGCCGGCAGAGAAAGGTGGCAGCCAGACCGCCGAAGCCTTCAGCCGGCCGAAACTGGATGCGCTGCTGGCACAGAAGAAACCGGTCTTCGTCAACATGACGGCGGCCTGGTGCATCACCTGCATGGTCAACGAGCGCACGGCGCTCAGCAGCGACAGCGTGCAGGATGCCTTCCGTGCGAAGGGCATCACGTATCTCAAGGGCGACTGGACCAACCAGGATCCCGAGATCACCAAAATCCTGGAGCAGAACGGCCGCAGCGGCGTGCCGCTCTACCTGCTCTATGCCAACGGCCAGACCGTCGTGCTGCCGCAGATTCTCACCCCGGCCATCGTGCTGGATCACCTGAGCCTGCTGGATCGCGTCGGTTCGCGCGACCAGTCTTTGCAAACCGCGTCTCTTCCCAACCAGACAAGGAGTGCTCGTCCATGACCACCCCCCGCATGACTGTTGCTCGACGTACCCTGCTTTCCGCCGGCCTGGTCGGGGCCGCATCTCTCGCCTTCGCCCTGCCGCAGCTCAGCCTGGCCTCCGGCGTGCAGGTTGGCCAGCCGGCTCCGGCCTTCAGCGCCAAGGATACAAACGGCAAGACGGTGTCGCTCGCAGACCTGAAGGGCAAGACCGTGGTGCTGGAGTGGTCCAACCACGAATGCCCCTTCGTGAAGAAGCACTACAGCAGTGCCAACATGCAGGGCCTGCAGAAGAAGTGGACGGCGCAGAATGTCGTCTGGCTCACCATCGTTTCCTCGCCGGCCGGTGAACAGGGCTATGTGGATGCGGCGCAGGCCAACAAGCTGACGGCTGATCGCGGCGCGTCGCCCTCGGCTGTGTTGCTCGATCCGAAGAGTCAGATCGCCCGCGCCTATGGTGCGCAGGTGACGCCGCATATGTATGTGATCTCGGCTGATGGCAAGCTGGCCTATGCCGGCGGCATCGACGACAAGCCGTCGGCCCGCGTGGATGACCTCAAGGGTGCGAACAACTTTGTCGATGCGGCGCTGACCAATATCGCGCAGGGCAAGGCGGTGGCCACCACCACCTCGCGACCCTACGGCTGCACGGTGAAGTACGACACCACGTCGTAACCGGCAGGGTGGTTCACGAGAAAGGGCGCCGCAGGGCGCCCTTTTTTTATTCTGCCGCCTGCGGCAACGATCTGAGGCTCGCCTCGAAATCAGCCAGGGTGTTGTTCAGGCTGTTGCCGTCGGGATCAGCCAAAGCAGCGGTGCGCGCCTGCACGACGGCATCGGCGGCCTGCGCCAGCGGGATGCGGCCCTCCAGTGCCGGAGCAATCACACAGTCGCGGATCTTTTCGAAATTGCCGGCGCCGCGCTTGAAAGTATCGCCATAGCCCTTGATGAGCCGCGCGCAGTCGACGATCTCGCGCGCCAGCGCCATATCCTTTGCAGCAGCACGGCCAATCAGGTCGAGCCAGTTTTCGATACGCTGCTGTTCCTCATGGTAGCGGAAGCTGCGCGGACGCCAGCGGCGCAGGCCGGCCAGCAGGCGGAAGCGCAGATAGCCGCCCAGCCGGTTCGACTGCACGGTCATGCCGAAATGCACGGTCTCGATCCAGCCGCGGCGGATGCTGAGGGCGATGATCCATTTCGCCAGTGCCGGCGGCAGCAGCGAAGCGATTTCCTCGATGCCGGGCTTGACGAAATCGGCCACCGCATAGGGCTGGCCGATTTTGACGCGGGTTTCGCGCTCAATGGCAGCAAAGCGTTCCGGTTTCACTTTAAGCTGGGCGACGCGGATCACATCCTCGAAGCTCATGCGCAGCGCCAGATGGCGCGCCGTCTCGGCGGTGAGCTGGGCATCGCCGGCTTTGGCGATGCTGTCCAGACGGTCGAGATAGAGGCCGGCATAGGCCTCGCCCTGATAATCGATCAGGCGTTTCACACCCTCGGTGGCGAAGCGGCGTGCAGCATCAGGCAATTGACCGATGCGGTCAGCCAGGGCGCCGGCAGAGGCCACCTGCGGCAACGCGGCGGCGCGGGCCTGCCGTTCGGCCAGTTCGCCCTGGCCATGAGAGAGACCGAAGCGGAATCCGGAGAGGTTGCTCTCCACCGCCTTGCCTTCGGCGCGGATACCCTCTTCGAAGGCGAAAGCCGGGATCGGCAGCGCACCGGAACCGGCGAGCGCGCCAAGCAGCACGGCATTCAGGATCGAGCCGGCGTCTTTTGCCGCCTGGTCCATATCGAACAGGATGGTCTGCTGCGAGAAATCTCTGGCGGCGCGCAGCAGCTTGCCGGTGTCGTAACGGCCATCGCCCATGGCGCTTTTCTCGGCGACGGCAAAGACGCGGTGCGTGGAGGCGATCAGCAACGTGCGGTCGGGCGAGACATAGCCATTGGCAATGGCGCGGCCGGCCTCGACAAACTCGCTGGCGATCATCACGTCCACCTGGCCCGGCATCGGGTTCAGGCACATGACCGGGCGCTGGTCGGTCTGTTCTGGCCAGAGTTCGATGTAATAAGTGGTGGCGCCGGTGCGCTGGGCGACGCCCGGAATGGAGGTGGCCTGCACCGGATAGCCCAATTTCTCGGCCGTGTCGGTGATCCAGCCGGTCAGGACGCCGCCGCCTTCGCCGCCCATGGCGGCAATCAGGATGCAGATGGGACGGGTGGGGGAGGTCATGGCTATTCCCCCGCCGCGATCTGCGGTGCTGAAGTCGGCTTGCCGCCGAGCCAGCCGATCACGCTGCGATGCAGGCGGTCGCTGAGGCGGTCCCACCAGCCGGGATTATGGATGATCTCGGTCTTGTAGAAGGAAGGGCAGAGCACGGCGGCATGGGCGACCTCACCGCAATGGCCGCAGCCGACGCAGCTGCTGATGACGCTTGCCACCGGATCGGTGCGTAACGGATCGGGATTGGGCTTGATGGTGAGCGACGGGCAGCCACTGAGCCGGATGCAGGAATGGTCGCCGGTACAGACGCTGTCGTCGATGCCGAAGCGGGTGCGTACCACGCGCTCGCCGGACTTCAACGCCTTTGCCTCGTCGCTGCGCAGGCGGCGCTGACGCGCCAGTTGGCATTCGCCCTCGGCGATAATCACCTTCAGGCCTTTGCCGGCGGTGGTCAGCGCATCCTTCAGATTGGCCGTCATGTCCTTCAGGCCATAGGAGCGCAGGCGCTTCACCCATTTGACGCCGAGGGCCTTGAGTGTGCTTTCGATATCCGAACCGCTGGCCAGGCCGTCGAGACGGTTGCCGGCGGAGGAGGGGATATACTGCACGCCGGTGGCCGATGTGTAGCCGTTCTGCATGATGACCAGCACGCCATCGCCACGATTGAACATTGCAGACGCGACACCGGACAGCACGCCGTTATGCCAGAATCCGCCATCGCCCATGATGGCGAGCGAGCGCGTGTTCATCATCGGGCCGACGCCGGCCGCCGAGGCCAGCGACATGCCATAGCCGAGGATCGAATGGCCAAGGCTGAAGGGTGCAAAGGTGGCGAGCGCATGACAGCCGATATCGGCGGCGACATGCACCTTGCCGATCTGGCGCTCGACCAGCTTGATCGCGGTGAAGACCGGACGTTCGGGGCAGCCGGTGCAGAAGGTGGGAGGGCGCAGCGGCAGGTTCGGGCCGATCAGGGCCTGGGCGGTCTTGCGATTATCCAGTGCCGCCTCAAACCGGGTTTCCGGCGTGGCAACATCGACAGCGGGTTGCTCGGCCTTGATGAAGGCGAGCAGGCCACGGGTCAGCACCTCAATGGTGTATTCGCCGGCTGCCGGCAGCATGTTCTTGCCATGCACGCGTGTGTTGATGTCGGCCCGGCGCAGGACTGTGTGCAGCGTCTGCTCGATATATTCGGGCGAACCTTCCTCGATCATCAGAACGGCGCGCTTGCCGGTACAGAACTGGGTCAGCTGCTCGGGGACCAACGGATAGGTGACGTTGAGCACCATGGTTGGTACACGGCTGTTGCCGAAGGCATCGGCCAGGCCAAGATTCATCAGCGCACGGTTGAGGCCATTATACAGGCCGCCCTGCACGACGATGCCGATCTCGGACAGATCGCCCGGCATCACCTCATTCAGGCCGCGCTCCAGGATGAACCTGCGTGCCGCCGGCAGGCGCTGCTCCAGCTTCAGCTTTTCCTGCATGAAGGTGGCGGGGGGATGCGCCAGCTTGTCGTAATTGAAGGTGGACGGTCCCGGCAGGCGGCTGTTGCGCGAGACTTTCGCAGGGACATTGTTCCTGGCCGGGAAACTGCCGGTGACATGGCAGGCGCGAATGCGCAGTTCCAGCATCACCGGGGTATTGGAGATTTCGGAAAGCTCGAAGGCATCCTGCACGCTTTTGGTGATGGTCGGCAGATCGGGCCGCGGATCGAGCAGCCACATGGAGGACTTCATCGCATAGGCGTGGCTGCGCTCCTGGATCACACTGGCGCCTTCGCCGTAATCCTCGCCGATGACGATCAGCGCACCGCCGGTGACGCCGGCCGAGGCGAGGTTGCTCAAGGCATCGGAGGCGACATTGGTGCCGACGATGGATTTCCAGGTGACACAGCCGCGGGCGGGGTAATGTATGGAGGCGCCGAGCAGGGCGGCCGCCGAGGCTTCATTGGTGCAGGTTTCCAGATGGATGCCGAGATCGTCGAGGATGTCCTGGGCCTGCACCAGCACGTCGACCAGATGCGACACCGGCGCACCCTGGTAGCCGCCGACATAGGACACGCCGGACTGCAGCAAAGCCTTGGTGACGGCGAGAATGCCTTCGCCCCGGAAGGTGTCGCCATCGCCCAGACGTAAGGATTCAATCTCCTTGGCAAAAGAGCGTTCCATCGTTGTCCTCCCACTTGGGCGAAATCTGCACCGCAGCATTCCGGTCGTCAAGGAATTAGTTTGGCGTCCAACAAAATCGGGTGGACAGCATCGGGGCCGGACTGCTAGGTTTTTTATGCAGATGAAAAAGGGACAGCTCCGTCAATGAGAGCTGCCTGCAAGCGGAGGAAACAAACAATGGCGTTAAAACAGCATTTCTATGCCTGTGCGGTCGCAGCACTCGGGCTGATCGCGGCATTGCCGGTTGCGACCCCGGCCGCCGCGCAGGACAAGGCGGTCACGCTGCGTCTGGGGCACTGGCTGCCGCCGGCGCATCCCTTGCATCCGTCCTTCAAGACCTGGGGCGACTCTCTGGAGAAAGCGACCAACGGCACGGTGAAGACGCAGATTTTCCCGGCCCAGCAGCTTGGCCAGGCGAAAGACCATTACGACATGGCGCGCGATGGCGTCGCTGACCTGACCTATGTCAATCCGGGCTACACGCCGGGTCGTTTCCCGGTGATCGCCGGCAGCGAACTGCCATTCCTGTTTTCCAATGGCAAGAGCGGTTCGGCCGCCATCGACACCTGGTATCGCAAATATGCCGAGAAGGAGATGGGCGATGTGAAGGTCTGCATGACTTTCGTGCATGACCCGGGCACCTTCCACAGCAAGATCAAGATTGCCGGCCCCGACGATGTGAAGGGCCACAAGATCCGTCCCGGCAATGCCACGGTGGCGCGTCTGGTCACACTGGCCGGCGGCACCAATGTGCAGGTGACGGCGCCGGAATCGCGCGATGCACTGGAGCGCGGGCTGGCCGATGCCATCACCTTCCCGTGGGACAGCATGTTCATCTTCGGCATCGACAAGGCGGTGAAATACCATCTCGACGCGCCGCTCTATATCAGCAACTTTGTGCTGGTGATGAACAAGGCAACCTATGGCAAGTTCTCGGCCGGTCAGAAGAAGGCGTTCGATGACCATTGCACGTCGGAATGGTCGGAAAAGCTGAATAGCCCCTGGTCGGACGCGGAAGCGGCCGGTAAGGCCAAGATGCTGGCGCTGCCGGGTCATGAAGGCGTGAAGCTGAGCGATGCCGACAAGGCCGCCTGGGGCAAGATCAGCGACGAGATGACCAAGGCCTGGTATGAAGATACCAAGAAGGTCGGTATCAACGGCGAGCAGGCGCTCGGCGAACTGAAGGCCGAACTGAAGAAGCGCAACGCAGCCGCGTTCTGAGCCGACACGAGTATCCGGCCGCGGCAGATCGGGCCGCGGCCGGTTTTTTTGACGGGGTGGGGGGTGCCGGAATGTCCCGATTTATTGACAGGGTCGAGCTGATCGCCGGCCTGCTGCTCGGCGCCATTGCCGTTCTGACCTTTGTGGCCGTCATGGTCCGCTGGCTGTTCAATTACAGCATCCCCGATACCTTCGACTTCTCCCGCCTGCTGCTGGGCACGGCCATGTTCTGGGGCATTGCCATTGCCGGCTTTCATAACCGCCATATCCAGGTCGACGGTTTCTGGGAAATGGCGCCAGCCTGGGGCAAACGCCTGATCGACATTTTTGCCACCTTCATCACGCTGATCTTCATGGTCCTGTTCGCCTGGATGTTGAACAGCAAGGTGATGAGCGTCTATGCCAGCAACGAGCAGACCTTCGATCTGCGCATGCCGGTCTGGCCCTTCCATGCGATAGCGGCCCTCGGCATTGCATTGGCCACCATCCTTCTGGCTTTGCGTCTGTTCCGGCTGCTGGTTGGATCGCCGTCGACCGGCGGCAGGGGAGTCTGATCGTGGAGCAGGACGTCATTGCCGTTGCCGGCTTCGTGATTCTTTTTGTGCTGATGGTGCTGCGGGTGCCGGTCGGCATTGCCATGGCTATTGTCGGCATTGGGGGTTTCGGCACGCTGGCAGCGGTCTATCCGGCACTGAACCTGCTGGCGCAATCGCCGATCCGGGTTGCCACCGATTACGATCTGGCGGTCATCCCGATGTTTATCCTGATGGGCTGTTTCGCCACGGCGGCCGGCATGAGCCGGGAACTCTTCCGAGCCAGCGAGGCCTGGCTCGGCCATCGTCGCGGCGGTCTGGCCATGGCCACGGTTGCGGCCTGCGCCGGCTTTGCCGCCATCAACGGCTCTTCGGTCGCCACGGCGGCCACGATGACCAATGTGGCGCTGCCGGAAATGCGGCGCAGCGGTTACCACCCCGGTTTTTCCACCGGGGTGATCGCCGCCGGCGGCACGCTCGGGATCATGATTCCGCCGTCGGTCATCTTTGCCCTGTACGGCATCCTCACCGAGCAGGATATCAGCAAGCTGTTCATTTCCGGCATCCTGCCCGGTCTGCTGGCGGTGGTGCTCTATATCATCACGATCCAGGTGATGGGCTGGTGGCGACCGGACTGGCTGCCGCGCGGTCCGAAATTCAGCTGGCGCGAGAAATTCGAATCGCTCCGCGATATCTGGGCGACCGTGCTGCTGTTCGCCGGCATCGTCGGTGGCATGTATGGCGGCGTTTTCACAGCCACGGAGGCGGCCGGCTGCGGTGCCTGCGGTGCGCTGATCATCGGTATCCTGCGCCGCCGGCTCGGCTGGATTCAGATCAAGGAAAGCCTGATCGACGCGGTGCGCACCGGCGGCTCGATCTTCACCATCGTGGTCGGCGCTTTCCTGTTCGGTTACTTCCTGGTCATCACCCAGACGCCGCAGAAGGTGAGCGATTTCCTCACCGGCCTGCCGATCGGTCCCTATGGCGTGCTAACTCTGATCCTGATCATGTATCTGATCCTCGGCGCCCTGATGGATGAACTGGCCATCATCCTGGTCACGGTGCCGATCATCTATCCGGTGATGATGCAGCTGGGTTTCGATCCGATCTGGTTTGGCGTCATCATTGTGATGGTCACCACCCTGGGCATGGTCATGCCTCCGGTCGGCATCAATGTGTTCGTCATCAACTCCATCGCCCGCGACATTCCACTCTGGCAGATTTATAAAGGCGTCATGCCGTTTGTTGTCGTCGATCTGATTCGCTTGGTCCTGCTGGTCCTGTTCCCCGCCATCGCGCTCTATCTCCCCAGTCAGATGAACTGATGGCGCGCAAGGTCTTGTCATCGGCTGACGCGGAAAGCAGTGTCGCAAAGCGCGAGACGACGGTGCGCAGGCTGGATCGTGGCCCGCTGACCGGCCTCTATGGCTATAACCTTCGCATCGCCCAGGTCGCGGTCTTCGAAAATTTCATCGATGTGGTCGGCGCGGCACTGGCCGGGCGCATGGGCGGGCTGACGCCCGGGCGCTTCAGTCTGCTGGTGCTGCTGCGCGCCAATCCCGGCATCAACCAGACCGAATTGAGCCGCGGGGTGGGCGTCGACAAGTCCACGCTGACACCGGCGCTCGATCAGCTGGAACGCAAGGGCCTGGTCCTGCGGCATCGCACCGCCAACGACCGCCGCACCTATGCCCTGTCGCTCAGCCCGGCCGGCGAGGCCCTGCTGAACGACCTGATGGTGAAGGTGATGCAGCATGAAAAGAACATCGTCGCCATGCTGTCGCCGGCCGAGCGCAGCACGCTCAATCGTCTGCTGAAAAAAATGGCCAAAGGACTGGGCAGCGAAGCGGTTGATTGATCCGGTCCGGATTTGATTGGTAATCCGCTGATTTCCGCTCCTGACCCGCTGTGGCGCATATTTGCCGGTGGTATGGCGCGGCGGTGTCACTCAACTTTTCCGTTCTGAGATCGGCTGTACAAGCCCAGAACAAATCGTTACCGATCCAATTGACAACATCCTGAATTATATGCCGAATAGTACAGGATATCGGATTGGCGTCCTGCGGCCGGTATCGAACGCATTTCAAGTCGGGCTGCGGACAACCGTCGCAGTAGAATGGCCTTGGTCGTCGCATAATCTCACGTCTGTTCCGCCTTGCCGGGGTTCAGAAATTGCCTGGGTGCTCGTGATCGTGCGCTTTCGGCATCCGACACGACAACCGGAAAGGCCGGATCAGAACGGAATGCGGTTCAGGAGTCATCTGTGCAAAGGCGAGTGTCTGGGATGCCTGCACGGCAGCGATGGAGCAGGGGCGACGCATGAGTGAGCAGAAAGCGGTAACGATCATCATGATCGAGGATGACGACGGGCATGCGCGCCTGATCGAGAAGAACATCCGCCGCGCCGGCGTCAGCAACGAGATCGTGCATTTTGCTTCTGGCGGACCGGCCCTGGAGTATCTTGTCAGCGTCGGTGACGGCGATACCGGGAGCCATGGCGGTGCCTATCTGGTCCTGCTCGACCTCAATCTGCCCGATATGTCGGGCGTCGATATTCTCAAGCAGGTCAAGGACCATCAGGGCCTGCGGCGCATGCCGGTCGTGGTGCTGACGACGACCGATGACAAACAGGAAATTCAACGCTGCTACGATTTGGGTTGCAATGTTTATGTGACCAAGCCGGTAAACTATGAGAACTTTGCCCAGGCGATACGCCAACTGGGCATGTTCTTCATGGTGATGCAGGTGCCCGAGACTGCGTGACATGACAACCGCTCGACTCAACCTCCTCTACATAGACGACGATGCCGGTCTGTGCCGCCTGGTGCAGAAGGAGTTCGAGCGTAATGGCTATGTTGTGCAGACGGTTTCGAGTGGCCTCGAAGGCCTTGAGCGGATTCGCTCGGCGCCCGATATCGATGTCGTGGCGCTGGATCACCACATGCCTGAACAAGGCGGCCTGGAAACGCTGGCTGCAATCGCTGCATTGCCCGATCCGCCGCCGGTGGTTTATGTCACCGGCGAATCCGAGGGGCGGGTGGCTGTTGCAGCCCTGAAGGCGGGTGCTGCCGATTATGTGATCAAGGATGCCGGCCCGGAATTCCTGCTGCTGCTGCGCGCTGCCATCACCTCTGCCATCGAGGTGCGGCAGCAAAAGCGCCTGCGCGCCAAGGCCGAAGCCGAATTGCGGGAATCGCGCGATCGTTTCGAGGCCCTGGCCAACGAGCGTGCTGTGCTGATCCATGAGGTCAATCATCGCGTTTCCAACAGCCTGCAATTGATTGCCAGCCTGTTGCAGGTGCAGTCGGCGGCACAGAGCGACACACGCTCGGCGCAGATTCTTCTGGATGCCTATAAGCGGGTCGCCGCTGTTGCCCGTGTTCACAAGCGTCTCTATCGCACCGCCGATGTGCGATATGTCGATCTGGCCGACTATCTCTGCAGTCTGGTGGAAGATCTGCGCCAGTCCGCCGATCAGGGCGGCAGTGCGCTGCAATTCCTGGCCAGCCAGACCAGGATCGGCACCGATTTCGCCATTCCGGTCGGTCTGATCGTCACCGAGCTGGTCATCAATGCCCTGAAGCACGCCTATCCCGGCGCTGGCGGCGCAATCCGGGTCAAGGCCGAGCGCAATGACGACCTGATTACGGTCCAGGTCCAGGATGACGGTATCGGCGTCAGCGAAAACGACTGGCGCAAGGCGCGTGGCATCGGCAGCAAGATCGTGCTGGCCATGGTGGAGAAGATTGGCGGTGGCCTGACCATTGAATCGGGGCCGACCGGCACATCGATCACGGTCACGTTCACGGCCATAGACCCGGCTCCCGAAACTGCGGTGACAGCCGAAACCGAAACTTCGGTTCTGGTCATCGCGGACAGCCTTGGCCGTCCGGTGGACGACGCAGTCGATATCGGCCAGCCGCGGCTGCTGCTGGTCGAAGATGACCCGCTGATGCGCATGGTGGTGGCCGGCAATCTGGAAGCCGTGGGCTTTGTTGTCGAAGAGGCCGGGTCAGCTGAAGAGGCGCGTCAGCTCTGGAAGGTCGGCCGTTTTGCGGCGGCCATCATCGATGTGGGACTGCCCGATATCCGGGGTGATCAGGTGGCGAGCGAATTCCGCCTGGCCGATCCCCATTTCCCGGTCATCCTGGCGACCGGATATGACGAAAAGTCGATTGCCGCCGGCTTTCTGGGCAGCCGGTTCAGTCGTGCGTTGGCCAAGCCGTATGACGACATTGCAATGCTGGCAATGCTGGAAGCCCTGGGTGTCCGGGCCGCGCCGCCGGCCGCCACACCGCGTCTGGAGCAGCAGCAGCCCCGGCTGAACTGAATACCCAGTACCGCAGGAAATGCCGGTCGATGCCGGCCCGCGCGATCACCCCCGGAAGACAACGGTGCGATGACCGTTGAGGAAAATGCGGTGTTCGACGTGATATTTCACCGCCCGCGCCAGCACCAGGCTTTCGATATCACGGCCGACAGCCGCCAGCTGGTCCGGCGTATAGCCATGCTCGACGCGCCCGACCTCCTGCTCGATGATCGGACCTTCATCGAGATGCTCGGTCACGTAATGTGCCGTCGCGCCGATCAGCTTCACGCCGCGGGCATGCGCCTGATGATAGGGTTTGGCGCCTTTGAAGCTGGGCAGGAACGAATGATGGATGTTGATGATGCGGCCACTGAACTCCCGGCATAGTTCCGGTGACAGAACCTGCATGTAACGCGCCAGCACGATCAGATCGATGCGTTCCTGCTCGATCAGCTCGCGCAGCATCTTTTCCTGGCGCGCCTTGCTGCTCGGTGTAACCGGCCAGTGGTGATAGGCGATGTCATGATTGGCGGCGCGCTGGTACCAGTCGCGATGGTTGGAGACGATCGCCGGAATTTCCACCGGCAGGGCATCGATGGAATAGCGATACAGCAGGTCGTTCAGGCAATGACCGAATTTCGAGACCAGGATCAGCACCCGCGATTTGGCCTGGTCGTCGTGCAAGTCCCAGGTCATGTCAAATGGCGCCGCGACCGGCGCGAAGGCGGCGCGAGTCTGGTCGAGCGGCCGCCCGCCATCCAGATCCTCGAAACTGACGCGCATGAAGAACAGGCCGGTCTCGCTGTCGCCGAACTGGGCTGAATCGCGGATGTTGAAACGCTGTCCGGCCAGGAAACCGGAGACAGCAGCAACAATGCCAGGACGGTCTTGGCAGGACAGTTTGAGGATCAGGCTCATGACACGGAACAGTTTGAGAGGCGGGAGGTTCGAGCGGGTGACTTTAACGTTGCAGTCCGCTGTGATGCAACTGCAGGGTTAACAAAGTGTAAGCGACATTCGCAGGCGGGGCAAAAATCGGCTCGCATCCCTGTCGCTGCCCCTTTAAGCTGCGCCCAACGCGAATGGATTCGCCGCCAGAGCAGGCTGACAACAATGATTATCCGCGGTCCGGATTTCCTTCGACAGATGGCCAACAAGCTGTTTGACGCCTTGGTGCAGGGCGCCGAGGCACAGGCCCAGAAAGCGCCGTTCAGTATCGAGACCCTGCGGCAGCTGGTCGATGCGATGAAGACGGCGCCCGATTACGATCACTTTTACCGGGCGTCCTACGACGGCCTGATGAAAGTGATCGAAGAGGATCAGCATCGCGGCGCCCGCGTCAATGCCTTCGGCCGTCTGCTGGTACACCCGCTTGACCCGGTCTTCTCCGAAGAACGGCTGGATCGTCGCCTGATCGGCAACTTCTTCTTCTTCGTGCGCTCGTTGTTCGGCGACGAAGTCGAAGCGATGGCCGATGAGGCCGCAGCTATTGCCGAGGAGCAGCGCGCAGCATCCGGTGGCTCGCTGGACTGGGCGGCTTTCTACGCCGATCCGCGGGCCAAGGGGCTTTATTTCAAGGTGGTCGGTCGTGTGATCCGGGCTTTCCGTGTGTTCGACACGCGGCGCGACTGGGTGATGAAAGTGATGCAGCACGATCCCACGGCGGTCGGGCTGTCGTCGAATGTTTATATCGAGCGGCCCTTCGAAGGGCAGGCCCTGCCTTTCGGCGACCGCGAATTCTTCCTGTTCTTCGACGGCCTGGTGCGCCCGCTGGTCAGCCTCAGCGCGGCGGATGCAGAGATGTACCGCAGTGTGACCGGCGACGATGCTGCACGGGTCGCAGGTTCGTTCCTTGGGGAGCTGGAGCAGTACCGGCCGGCGGCCTGACGCCGCCGCAGGCTTGCATCAATTGGTGTTGGCCGGCTCGCGATGGTCGAGTTTGGCGGCAAACTGCTCGAACAATTCCGACACGCAGCGCGCCACGGTCCGCTGGTGATTGTCGTTCAACTGGTCGGCGGCGCGCATGCACATGTCGGCGAACTTGCGGGCCAGGATCACGGCGTCGCGATTGCTCTCCTGGCGGATGTCGTCGAACATCGTGACGATGAAGTCGCGAGTCTGGTTGCTTTCATAATTCGTCACCGGGCGATCGCCCATCAGCGAATCCAGCATCGCGTTGAAGGTCTGCGAGGTGTCGATGGCGATGCTGGCGAGGATCTTCTCGATCCGCTCGTTATCCTTGGCGGTCACCGGCTTTTTGGACGGCGTGCTGCTCGGCGCATGGCCTGCGCGGATTTCCGTCACCTGGTTCTCGGTCTGGTTGGGGCGCGAGCCGGAGCGGTTCCACATGATGCAATACCCTGCTTAAAATTGACTGCTGTTGTGTGACTGAACGCCGCTGGGCGGCGTCAGTTCACCACTTCACGAGAAGCGCGGATCATATTGTCGATATGCCAGCCCTGGAACAGGCGGATACCGGCAGCGAGACCAGCCTTGAGCGCCTCTTCGGTCTCGCAGCGGGCCATGATAACGCGGTTGGCGTCGGCTTCGGAAATCTTGCTGGCCAGATCCTTGTCGATCCAGTCTTCATGGCGGTCCTTGAAATAGAACAGCTTGATGAAGTCGGCCTTCAGTTCCTTGCGTCCGAACAGCTGCAGCAGATCGGGCGTGATGCCGTCGATCAGCATGCGATAGCCGGAATTATGCAGGAATTCCGCGGCCAGCAGGTATTCGTTGTAATCCCAGAACACATCGTAGCGCTGCAGCTCGATGATGATCTGTTCTTTCTTGATGATGTTGCCGATGCGGCTGTCAAAATCGCGGAAGGTATCGCTCAGGATCGTGCTGACATTCATGTTGAGACTGAACGGCCCGCTGTTGCGGGTTACGTAGCCATCCAGCAGGGCGCGGAACACACGGGTGTCCAGCGTGCGCGTCAGGTGGTGGAACAGCGAGCGGGCACCGCGCAGGTTGACGTTCGGCGCGATGGCCTGGCGCAGTTCGTTCACGCCGACGAAGATTTCCTGGAAGATCGGCTTCGGCGGCTGGTTGCCGAAGCACAGGGCGATCGGCTGCCGCTTCATGAAGGTCGAGACATCGGCCTTTTTCAGGATGTCGTCGATCTGCTGCAATGCACCCGGCGTCAGCGGCATGCCGTCGCCGGTCGCGGCGGCGGTGCCGGCTTTGGCCAGCAGACGCTTGCGCCGTTCGGAGAAGACACGGAACCGCTGCTGGATGTTATCCATCAGCTCCTGCAGGTCTTCGAACTGGCTGTCGAAGCGATACCACTTGACCGCATTCTCGGCTTCTTCGGGCGTCAGGCCGATGGCAACGTTGTTGCGCGTGAGAATGTCGTCGATTTCCAACACCAGCTTTTCGAAAGTCTGGTCGAAGAAACGCTCGGACAGGCGCACAAACAACACGATTGAATAGTCGTGCAGCGTGTAGAAGCTGCCTTCGTATTTCGACATGAGCGAGCGGATGGAGTGCACAACGATGTTGTAGCTCTCGCGGTTGCGCTCAAACGTCTTCGGGTTGACGAATTGGATGACGGAGGCCAGGCGCCCACCGAAAATCTTGCCGCGAACCAGGCGGTCAAAATCGGTGAACATCTTCTCGTCGTCGGACGAGCCCTGGTTCTGAAGTGCTTCACTCATTAAACGGTCGCTTTCTCCGGTAACGGTCGTGGAGAGGGCGGCAACCAGCCAATATAGCTATGCTATTGCCCCCCGCAGCATGCCCACTATGGCAAATTCCCGGTTACGGAAAAAGCCGCACAAGATAGTTAATGCCACTGCTGTGAATAATATTCGCTTAATGCCAATGACTTGCGGTTAAGAGTTGGTAACCCCGCGGGCGGCCAGCGCATCGGGGGTGTCGTAATCCAAAAGGATACCGGGGTCATCCACCGGCACCTCACAAATCCACTCCGCATGCGGCAGGAACAGGCTGCGGGCACCGGTATCGCCTTCCAGCCGCAGCAGATCAGGGAGAAATTGCACGCTCCAGAGGGTTGGGTTGCCGCGCTTGCCGCTCAGGGTGGGCAGGCAGATGGCCCGGCCTTCCACCGGATTAAAAGCGCTGATCAGGGCTTCCAGGGTCGCAGTGTGGACATCGGGCATGTCGCCCAGGCAGACCAGCACGCCATCCAGGCCTGCCGGCAGGGCATTCAGACCCGCGCGCAGCGACGCGGCCAGCCCTTCCGAATAGGCCGGGTTGTGGATTGTCTGGACTGCCGTACCGGCAGCCTCGCGCACCGCTTCGGCCTGGTGGCCGGTCACCAGCAGAACGGGATTGGCGGAAGACGCCGTCACGGCATCAACGACATGGCGCAGCACCGGCTTGCCATCCAGGTCTGCCAGCAGCTTGTGGCCACTGCCGAACCGGCGCGACAGGCCGGCTGCCAGGATCAGGGCGGCGATTTTGGGGCGCCGCGGGGCCGGGATCGCCATCTGGCCGGCATCGGCCTGGGCCCGGGGCATCGGGCGGCTGGGGATTTCCTTCAGCAGGCCGCCGGCGCCCATGCGCATGATGTCGCGGCGGTCGATGGTCAGTCCGGCGCACAGGCGCTGCAAAACCCAGTCGAAGCCATTGAGTTTGGGCGAACGGGCACAGCCCGGCACGCCGACCACCGGGACGGCTCCAAGACTGCCGAGCATCAGCAGGTTGCCGGGATCAACGGGCATCCCGAAATGCAGCACGGTACCCCCGGCGCGCACCAGACCGGCCGGGACCACGTCCAGCCGGTCGACCGTGGCCGAAGCGCCGAAAACCAGAATGGGATCGCAGCCCAGGTTTTTCAGTTCGGCGATGGCCCCGGCGATGACAGCCTCGTCATGGGCGACCACCCGTCGATCGCCGATATGGCTGCCGAGCTGGGCCAGCCGCTGCGACACCGCCTGTTCGGTTTTGGTCAGGACACTGTCCTTGGTGTTGCCGACACGGGTCATGACAAGGCCGAAATTGCGCGGCTGGAACGATGCCACCTGCACCAACGGCCCCTGGTCACGCAACAAGGCCTCGCCGGCGGCGATCACCGCTTTCGGGGCGGCAAAGGGAATGATCTTCACGGTCGCCAGCATTTGCCCGGCTTCCACCGGTTCGTAATCGGCAACGGTGGCAACGGTCAGGGCTTCGTCCAGCTCGTTCAGGCCGTGCAAGGCGGCGATATCGATGCGGGCGAGGCCGGCGCTTTCGGCATAGAGATTGGCGCGCCCGGTAAAGGCGGCAGCCGTGCGGGCCTGCGGACCGGCCAGTGCTGTGGCGATGCGGCGGGCGGCCTCATCTTCGGGCATGTCGCCATCATCAAGGCGGGCGACATAGATGCTGTTATGCCCGGCCAGTTCCAGCGCGGCGATGTCGGCTTCGCTCAGGATGCGGCCTTTGCGGAAGCGGTCGCTGCCTGCGCTCAGGGAGTGGCCGAGAATGCCGCCGATTGCCTCTCGCACCGGCACGGGACCGAAAAACATCTCAGGCGGCCGCGGCGCTGGCGGGTTGGGTCGGCTGACGTAGTGCTGCCGTCATCTGGGCCAGGATGGAGATGGCAATCTCGGCTGGTGACTTGGCGCCGATGCTCAGGCCGACCGGGCCATGGATGCGGGCAAAATCCTCGGGCCCGAATCCTGCCGCTGTCAGGCGTTCGATGCGCGAGGCATGGGTCTTTTTGCTGCCCAGTGCGCCGATGTAGAACACGTCGGATTTCAGCGCCGAGATCAGCGCCGGATCATCGATCTTGGGGTCATGCGTCAGCGTCACCACGGCGGTGCGCAAATCGGGCTTCAGCTGGGCCATGGCTTCGTCGGGCCAGTCGTTCGACAGCGTAACGCCTGGGAAACGCTCGACGGAACCAAAAGCGCTGCGCGGGTCGATCACGGTGACGGCATAACCGGTGAACTGGGCCATCGGAACCAGGGCCTGGGCGATATGCACGGCGCCCACCAGAACCAGGCGCAGCGGCGGATTGAATACATTGAGGAAGAGGGGGCCCTGCTCGGTATCGATGGTGCGCGGCTTATCCTCCAGCAAGGCCGCGCGCGCGGCTTCGCCGATGCGGGGGTCCAGATCTTTCAGCCCCTTCTTGCCGACGAGGTAGAGCAGGCGCTGCTCGCCGGTTTTCAGGAAGGTCGCCAGCACCACCGGGCGCTGTTCGGCGCGATCGGCCTGCAGCTGTTCGAGGATTTCGCGTTTCATGTATCCAGCCGTTCGACATAGACCTGGATCTTGCCGCCGCAGGCGAGGCCGACTTCCCAGGCCTGTGCATCGGAGACACCGAAATCGAGCAGGCGCGGCTTGCCGTCGCCAATCGCATCCAGAGCCTCGGTGACCACGGCACCCTCGATGCAGCCGCCGGAAACCGAACCGATGAACTGGCCCGCGTCGTCCACTGCCAGTTGGCTGCCGACCGGACGCGGGGCGGAGCCCCAGGTGGTGACCACAGTGGCCAGTGCAACGCCTTTGCCCGCCTGTTTCCAGTCCAGCGCGGTGGCGAGGATGTCTTCAGAAAGATCGGTGCTCATGCCGCCATCCTTCCCAGATTCTGTTTGAGCCGGTTGCCCTCCTGGCTGGCGTGGCTCAGCGCGGCGGCGAGGTCGGCAATGGAACTAAGATTGTGAACCGGACGGAAATCGTCAACCTGGGGCAGGAGTGCCCGGATACCGGCGGCTTTCGGCTCGAAACCCTCCCAGCGCAGCAGGGGATTGAGCCAGATCAGCCGGCGGCAGGATTTGTGCAGTCGCTCGATCTCCCGGGCCAATCCAGCGCCACCGTCACGATCCAGACCGTCGGTCAGCAGCAGCACAACCGCGCCCTGGCCCAGCACGCGGCGCGACCATAGCCGGTTGAACTCTGCGAGCGTTGCGCCGATGCGGGTGCCGCCCGACCAGTCGGGCACCTTTTCGCTCACGGCAGCCAGAGCCTTGTCGACATCACGCTGGCGCAGCAGGCGGCTGATATTGGTCAGCCGGGTGCCAAACAGGAAGCTGTGCACGCGGGTACGATCGTTGCTCAACGCATGCATGAAATGCAGGAACATGCGGCTGTACTGGCTCATCGAACCGGAGATGTCGCACAGCACGACCAGCGGCGGCGGTCGTTCACCAGGGCTTTTGCGTTTCAGCGGGATGATGGCGCCGCCGGTGCGCAGGGACGCCTGCAGGCTGGCGCGCAGATCGATGCGATGGCCGCGGATATCGGGTTTCTGGCGTCGGGTTTTCGCCGGCCGAAACGGCCATTCGATATGCCGCAAGGCAGCTTTGGCCGTCTCCAGCTCTTCGGCCGACATTTCGGCGAAGTCCTTCTGCTGCAGCAATTCATCAGCCGAGAAGGTCAGGGTGGCGTCGATCTCTACTTCTTTCGGCTCCTGCGGCGTCCGGCCTGCGCCGCGTCCCGGCAGCAGAGCCTGCCGCAGACGCTGCGAAACATGATTTTTCTTCGGCTCGGCCGTCCCCTCCGCCTGTGGCAGCAAAAGACTCATCATGCGTTCGAGGATTTTCGGATCGCGCCAGAAGATATGGAATGCCTGGTCGAACAGCTCGCGCTGGTCGCGGCGGTTCACCAGCACGGCGAACAGCGTCCAGTAAAGGTCGTCGCGTCGCCGAATGCCGGCCGTTTCCACCGCGCGCACGGCATCGATGGATTTTCCAGGGCCGAGCGGCAGGCCTGAGGCCCGCAGCAGGCGCACGAAATGCACGATATTGTCGGCAAAGGCGCCGCCGTCATGACGCTCACCCGAAGTCGGATCGGACAGCAGGGTCATGTCAGAGGTCCCGTTTCATATCAGACACCCAGCGCCGCCATATCCTGCTGCACCTGGCGCAGGATATTTGCGGCTTCGCTGCCCTTCATCTTTGCGATGTCATCCTGATATTTCAGCAGCACGCCCAGCGTGTTGTCGATCGTGTCGGGATCGAGGCTGACCTTGTCGAGAAAAGCGAGGGCGCGGGTCCAGTCGATGGTTTCGGCCACGCCCGGCAGCTTGAACAATTCTGTGTTGCGCAGATGTTGCACGAAACCAACGATTTCGCGGCTCAGGCGCTGTGGTGCGCCCGGCACTTTGCGCTTGAGGATGGCCAGTTCACGTTCGGCGTCGGGATAATCGACCCAGTAATACAGGCAGCGTCGCTTCAGGGCGTCGTGGATTTCGCGGGTACGGTTGGACGTGATGATCACGATCGGCGGTTCGACGGCTTTTACGGCGCCGATTTCGGGGATGGTGATCTGGAAGTCCGACAGCACTTCCAGCAGATAGGCCTCGAAGGGCTCGTCGGTGCGGTCGAGTTCGTCGATCAGCAGCACCGGCGCGCCGGCGGGGTCTGGCTTTAGGGCTTGCAGCAGCGGGCGCTCGATCAGGAAATCGGGGCTGAACAGGTCGCGCCCCAGCTTGTCCTTGTCACCGGAGCCCGCCGCTTCGGCCAGCCGGATTTCCAGCATCTGCCGCGGGTAGTTCCACTCATAGACGGCAGAGGAGAGGTCCAGGCCCTCGTAACACTGCAACCGCACCAGCCGGCGACCAAGCGTGGCGGCCAGCACCTTGGCGATCTCGGTCTTGCCGACACCGGCCTCGCCCTCGAGGAACAGGGGCCGCCCCATCTTGAGGGCGAGAAACAGGGTCGTGGCCAGCGAACGGTCGGCGACATAGTCGCCCTGGTTCAGCAGGGTTTCGGTGGCATCAATGGAATCAGGCAATGCGGACATGACGACAATCTAGGGCAAGGGAGACGGAAATCATGCCCGGTTCGGCAGGCTGTCACAAGACGGGGGCGGGCCGCGTCTGGGCTGTATAACCCTGGAGGACGTCGTGAATACACCATCAGGCCAGCCTGCTGGCCAGCCCCATCCCAACCGCCTGATGCTGCAGCGCCACCTGGCTGCAGAGAATGCCCATGACATGGCCGGCACCCTGGCCACCGTGCATGAGGACTGCGTATTCCGCGATCTGGCGGCCGGTCAGGTTTTTCGGGGTCGCCGTGGCGCCGAACGCCATTACCGGCAGTGGTGGCAGGCCTTTGGCAATGTCGTCGAGCGCTCGCCCTTCGGTGGCGCACACTGGATCGACGATGAAAGCTATGTGGCCGAGCCGCAATATACCGGCCGGCATGTCGGGCCGTTTCTGGGCCTGGCGCCGACCGGACGGTCTTTCGTGTTGCCCTTCACGGTCTTCGTGAAGTTCCGGGACGGTCTGTTCGTGGAAGAGCGCTTTTATTACGACCTGGCCACGCTGCTGCGGCAACCGGGACAGGACTGTGTTGATCCGGCCATGCTGGTGCACGCCCGGAACTGGGCCGAGGGTGACTGAGGCCTAACGTGAGAGGAAGGTATAGCCCCGTTCGATGACGCGCTTGGTTGCCTCAAAAGCATGGACCAGTTCGTCATTGGCCTCGCGGGCCGCCTTCAGGCTTGCGATATCCTCGGCGGTCGGGTTGGCCTTGGCCGCGAGCTCCAGGGCGATCTTCAGGTAGCGGGCGCGGGCCTCGGCCACCCGGACGGCAAAGGCCATGAAGGAGTCGCGGGTCAGTTCCGGCACGGTTTTCTTCAGTACTTCGCGGTTGGCGCTGAAGATCGCCATCTCGATTTCCTCAAGGAATTTTTGCAGCTTGCGCTGCGACTCCCGGTCCAGCATGTCCTTGCTGACCAGGTGGTCGACCTTCTCGGTCTTGCTGTAGCCCAGAATGCGCATGGCCACCTCCCGTGGAGAATCGTGTCTCGCCTCAAGATAGTGGTCCGGGGGCGGGGAAAGAAGCGCGATTAACCGGTGGAACCGGTCTCAGCACTGGCAGATTGTCTAGGAAAGTGATGGAGGTCCGGGCCGGAATTGAACCGGCGTACGCGGATTTGCAGTCCGCTGCGTCACCACTCCGCCACCGGACCTCGCGCGCGCGGCCTCTTACTAAGGGTTTCGCCCCGGCGGGGTCAAGGCTTTACCGGCCGGCGGGGCAGGTTGCACAGCTTGTGACGGCGGTTACCGCAGATGGGCGCGGGATCGGCTAACCCACAATAGAACCGTTGTTTTTACGGCATCGCAGCATTATAACGGCGCCTGACTTTCTCTCCAGTTCCAGCCTCGGATATTGCTCCCATGGCATCAGTCGAACTCTTTGCCGAAGCCCGCCGCCAGATGGTGCTGACCCAGCTCCGTCCGAACAAGGTGATCGACGAGCAGTTGATCGCTGCCATGGCCGGACTGCCGCGGGAGGATTTCGTGCCGGCGGCCTATCGGGGCGTTGCCTACATGGATGAAGATGTGGCGGTTGCGGCCGGCCGCGCCCTGCTGGAGCCGATGGTTCTGGCCCGCCTGCTGCAGGAAGCTGAAATCCAGCCGACGGACAAGGCGCTGGTGGTGGGAGCCGCCACCGGATACGACCTCGCGGTGCTCGCGCGTCTGACAGCTTCGGTCGCTGGTGTGGAAGCCGATGCGGCGCTCGCTGCGCAGGCCAGGCAAAACCTGCAGGCGCAGGGCATTGCCAATGCCTCGGTTACCGAAGGCAGCCTCAAGGATGGTCTTGCGGGGTCAACCCCCTTCGATGTGATTCTGATTGCCGGCGCCGTGCCGGAAATTCCTGCCGCATTGCTGCAGCAGCTGGCCGACGGCGGCCGGCTGATCGGTGTGGTGCGTAAGGCCGGCGCACCGATCGGCCATGCCGTCATGATCAAGCGCGCCGGCGAGCTGTTCCCGCAGCGTGTGCTGTTCGATGCCGGCACTCCCGCGCTGCCGGGCTTCGAGCGTCAGGCCGGTTTCGTGTTCTGATGGCCGACGCCCCGCTGGAAATCGATGTGGCCGAACTGGCCGGCTGGCGCAAAGCTGGCCGCGATGTGACGGTACTCGATGTCCGCGAGGACTGGGAGATCGCCACGGTGGCGCTGCCGGATGCCCTGCATATCCCGATGCGCCAGGTGCCCCAGCGGGTTACCGAATTACCACATGACAAGCCGCTGGTGGTGATGTGCCATCACGGTGGGCGCAGCCGCCAGGTGACGGGCTGGCTGCGGCAGAACGGCTTTCCGCAGGCGACCAATCTGGCCGGCGGCATCCATGCCTGGGCAGAGGAGATTCAGCCCGGTATGGCGACTTACTGAATTTCGAGTGCGTTGGTCATAAAAAATGAAGAGTTCGGGGAACACGATCGGGGCGCGCTGGTGTGGGAACAATGGATAAAATAAAGGACGGATGCGCGTCATGAACTTCAAGAAAATCCTGCTGGCGACTGCAATCGCCGTAAGCGGCCTGACGATGGCGCAGACCGCCAGTGCGCAGTCGCTGAACGAAGCGCTTAGCGCGGCCTACAATAACAACCCGACGCTGCTGGCGGCCCGTGCGGCCCTGCGGGCGACCGATGAAGGCGTGCCGCAGGCGCTTTCGGGCTGGCGCCCGACGGTCAGTGTTTCGAGCGAATATGGTCGCCAGAAGCAGGAATATGAGCCGCCGTCGGCAAGCAATCCCAACCAGATTCTCACTCCGAATACGAAATCGCTGACCGTGTCGCAGCCGCTGTATCGTGGCGGGCGCACCGAAGCCTCGACGGACTCGGCCGAAGCGCTGGTGCTTGCCGGTCGCCAGGATCTTGCCGCCACCGAGCGTCGCGTGCTGCAGGATGCCGTGACCGCCTACATGGATGTCGTCCAGAACCAGGCGGTGCTGGATCTGAACCGGAACAACGAAGAAGTGCTGCGCCGCCAGCTGGAAGCGGTGCGCGAGCGTTTTCGCGTCGGTGAGATCACGCGCACGGACGTGGCGCAGTCTGAATCTCGTCAGGCTCGTGCGACAGCCGACCGTATTTCGGCTGAAGGCGCCCTGGTGTCTTCGCGCGCTGTCCTGGCCCGCGTGATCGGCGAGATGCCGCGCACGCTGGTCCAGCCGCCGCCGCTGCCGCAGCTGCCGGTCAGCGAGGAAGAGGCGTTGTCGATTTCCTATGACGAAAATCCCGATCTGCTGGGGGCGCGCTTCCGTGAAGTCGCGGCCAAGAACGACGTGCGGGCGGTGTCCGGCGCGCTGCTGCCGACGATATCCCTGAACGGGACCCTGACCGATGCGAGCGAGACGACCCGTCGGAATCTGGGTACGGAGTCGGCGAAGATTGCGGTGCAGCTGACCATGCCGCTGTATGAAGGCGGTTCGGTCTACAGCCAGACCCGTCAGCGCAAGCAGATCCATAACCAGCGCCGCATCCAGGTCGAGGAGCAGCGTCGCAGCGTGCGCCAGTCGGTGGTGCAGGCCTGGGAAAACCTCGGTACGGCGCGCTCCAACATCACGGCCCGCCGGGCCCAGGTCGATGCGTCGCGCATCGCGCTGGAAGGCGTGCAGCAGGAAGCCGAAGTCGGTTCGCGCACCACCCTCGACGTGTTGGACGCCGAGCAGGAATATCTTGATGCCCGCGTGGCCGAGGTGCGCTCCCGCCGCGACGAATACGTGGCGGGCTACGTGCTGATCTCGGCCGTGGGCCGTCTCGGAGCCCGCCAGCTCAGCCTGCCGGTCGAATATTACGATCCGGAGAACAACTACAAACGGGTGCGCGACAAGTGGTTCGGCACCGATGGCGGCCTGAACGGCGAAGATTGATGTTTGCGGCCCGGTTCGTGGTTAAAAAAACTGCGAATCGGGCAAAAAACTTAACCGGGGCGGGAATTTGGGGAAATATCCCTTAACCCAGGTTAACAGTTCGGTTATCTTTCCGGCGCATACCATTGAGCCGACTGATTCGGCCCGGGCCGCCTCAGTATTGGCCTGCGTGCGTGACAGAAAGATTGTATCGGGCACCGGATGAGCGACCCCAAAGCAGGCCAAAATGAACCGACAATGGAGGAAATCCTTGCCTCCATCCGCCGGATCATTTCCGAGGACGGGGCCGACCAGGCTGCCGCGCCTGCCGCCGAGCCTGCACCGCCGCCGGCCCCCGAACCCGAGCCCGAGCCGCCGGCATTCGAACCTGAACCGATGATGGCGGAGCCGGAACCCGAGCCGGAGCCCGAACCGCCCGCCTACGAACCGGAACCCGAGCCGGAACCCGAGCCGCCCGCCTACCAACCGGAGCCAGAGCCGGAACCGGCTTTCGAGGCGCCGCCGATGCCGCCGCCGCGGCGTGCCCCGCCGCCGCCGCCGCCGCGCATGCAGGCGCCGCGCGACGACATTTTTGAACTGACCGATGTGGTCCGCGACGAGGTTGAGGGGCTGGTGTCGCAGCCGACCGCCACGCGCGCTGCCGCCCATCTGGGGCAGCTGTCCAGCGCCGTGGCCGGGTCGCGTGCCATGGCCATGGGCAACAGCCAGCGCACCCTTGAGGAACTGGTCAAGGAACTGCTGCGCCCCATGCTGAAGGAATGGCTGGATGCCCATCTGGCCACCATCGTGCAGCGTATCGTCGAGCGCGAGGTCGCCCGCCTGACCATCCAGGCGGAAGAAGAGCAGGACCACCTCTAAAACCGGGCCTTTTGGCGCTGACGACCGGGCCTGCCGGGGCTGGACGCGCGCGGCCGGATCGTCTTTATTTTGCGCCCCTTTCCTCAGTTTGCCGCCCGAGTTGCCCCATGTTGGACAAGACCTATCTGCCCCAGGATGTCGAGAACCGCCTGTACAAGGCCTGGGAAGAGGCGGGCGCGTTCAAGGTCGGCGTCAAGACAGGCAAGCCCTATACCATTGCCCTGCCACCGCCGAACGTCACCGGCAGCCTGCATATGGGCCATGCGCTCAATCACACCCTGCAGGACATCCTGATCCGCTACCAGCGCATGCTGGGCCGCGACGCGCTGTGGCAGCCGGGCACCGACCATGCCGGCATTGCCACCCAGATGGTGGTGGAACGCCAGCTCGCCGCGCAGCAGCAGAACCGCCACCAGATGGGCCGCGAGAAATTCGTCGAACGCATCTGGGAGTGGAAGGCGGAATCCGGCGGCATGATCACCGGTCAGCAGCGCCGCCTGGGCGAGGGTTGCGACTGGAGCCGCGAGCGCTTCACCATGGACGAAGGACTGAGCGCAGCCGTACGCAAGGTCTTCGTCGAACTCTATCGCGAAGGCCTGATCTACAAGGACCAGCGCCTGGTCAATTGGGACCCCAAGCTGCTGACCGCGATCTCCGACCTGGAGGTCGAGCAGCATGAGGTGAAGAGTCACCTGTGGTATCTGCGTTATCAGGTCGAAGGCACCGATACCCACATTATCGTGGCCACCACGCGCCCGGAGACGATGCTGGGCGATACCGGCATTGCCGTGCATCCCGAGGACGAGCGCTACAAAGACCTGGTCGGCAAGTTCGCCATCCTGCCGCTGGTCGGTCGCCGCATTCCCATCGTTGCTGACGAATATTCCGATCCGGAGAAGGGTTCGGGCGCGGTGAAGATGACGCCCGCGCATGACTTCAACGATTTCGAGGTCGGCAAGCGCCATAATCTCGAGATGATCAACATCTTCGACAAGCATGCGAAGCTGAACGATGCTGTGCCGGAGAAGTATCGCGGCATGGAGCGTTTCGCGGCGCGCAAGCTGATCGTCGCCGATCTGGAAGAGCTTGGCCTGGTCGAGAAGATCGAGCCCAACACCCATATGGTGCCGCATGGCGACCGTTCGCAGGTCGTCATCGAGCCTTGGCTGACCGAGCAGTGGTATGTGAATGCCGAAGTGCTCGCCCGTCCGGCCATCGAGGCGGTGGAGAAGGGCGATATCCAGTTCGTGCCGAAGAATTGGGAAAAGACCTATTTCGAATGGATGCGCAACATCCAGCCCTGGTGCATCTCGCGTCAGCTCTGGTGGGGCCATCAGATTCCGGCCTGGTACGGCCCCGACGAGAAAGTTTTTGTTGCGTATGACGAAGCCGAGGCGCAGGCCGAGGCCACGAAGCATTACGGCAAGGCCGTCGAACTGCGCCGCGACGAGGACGTGCTCGACACCTGGTTCTCCTCCGCGCTCTGGCCGTTCTCGACGCTCGGCTGGCCGGAACAGACGCCGGTGCTGCAATCGCATTACCCGACCGACGTGCTGGTCACTGGATTCGATATCATCTTCTTCTGGGTCGCCCGCATGATCATGATGGGCCTGCATTTCACGAAGCAGGCGCCGTTCCACACGGTCTACATCCATGCCCTGGTCCGCGACGAGAAGGGCCAGAAGATGTCGAAGACCAAGGGGAATGTGCTGGATCCCCTCGACATCATCGCCAAATACGGTGCCGACGCATTGCGCTTCGCGCTCACCATCTTCGCCGCCCAGGGTCGCGACGTGAAGATGTCGGAGCAGCGCGTCGAAGGCTATCGCAACTTCGCCACCAAGCTATGGAATGCGGCACGCTTCGCCGAGATGAACGGTTGTGCCCTGCCGGCGGATTTCGATCCAGCCAAGGTGAACGGCACCATCAACAAATGGGCGCTGGGTGAGCTGAGCAAGGCGACCCGTGACGTTGAAGCCGCGCTGGCCGCCTACAAGTTCAACGAGGCCGCTGGTGCGCTCTATCACTTCACCTGGGGCAGCTTCTGCGATTGGTATCTGGAACTGATCAAGCCGGCATTGCTTGGTGAAGATGCCGCGCTGAAAGCCGAAACCCAGGCGACCTGTGCCTATGTGCTGCGCCAGCTGATCCATCTGCTGCATCCCATCATGCCCTTCATCACCGAAGAGCTGTGGGACAAGCTGTATGGAGCGCCTGGCGGTTATCTGATGCTGCGGGGCTGGCCCCAGGATGGCGCTCGCCCCGAGGACAAGGCGGCGTCGGCCGAGATCGACTGGCTGATTCGTCTGATCGATGGCGTGCGCGCCGCGCGTGCGGCCCTGAATGTCCCAGCCGCGGCCAAGATCGCCATGATCGTCAATGGCGCCTCGGCCGAGACGGCCGCGCGGCTGGCCCGTCATGCCGACCCGATCAAGCGCCTGGCCCGCATCGAGACAGTCTCGGAGAATACTGCTGCACCGCAGGGTTCGGCGCGTCTCGTGATTGATGAAGCGACTTACGTGCTGCCGCTGGCCGATGTGATCGACATTGCCAAGGAGAAGCAGCGCCTGGGCAAGGAACGTGACAAGGCGTTGGCGGAAATCACCAAGATCGACGCCAAGCTGGCGGACGCCACCTTCATGTCGCGCGCCCCGCAGGCCGTGGTGGACGAGCAGCATGAGCGTCGCGCCACCCAGTCGTCGCTGGCCGAGAAGCTGGCCGACGCTTTGACCCAGCTGGGCTGATCATGACCGTGGCTGACGACAGGGCGCTGCTGGAAGCCGCTTCGGCGCTGATCCGCAAGCGCTACGCTGTCGGCCGTCATCACATTGCAGCGGCGCTGCGCACGCGTTCGGGCAAGATCGTCACCGGACTGCATCTCGATACCTATGTTGGCCGGGCCTCGGTCTGTGCCGAGGCCGTCGCGGTCGGTCAGGCCATGGCCGACGGGGCAGGGCCGGACGACCCGATCACCGATATTGTCTCGGTGCGCCATCCCCGTCCGACCGAGCAGAACAAGGATATCCAGGTGGTGGCGCCCTGTGGCATCTGCCGCGAGATGCTGCGTGATTTCGCGCCGGATGCGCGCGTGCTGCTGGCTAGCGAAGACGGCGGCCTGAAAGCCTACAACCCGACCGATCTGCTGCCGCTGAAGTATCACCGGCAGCCATAAGGCTGCAAAAAGGAAAGCCGCCAACCGTAACGTCAGGCCTCAGGCCTCAGGCCAGCGTGGCCAGTGCCACGCGCAGATAATTGCCGCCCAGCAGCTTCAGCATGTCCTCACGCTTGAATCCGCGCGCCATCAGCGCGGCCGCCAGTTCTGGCAGGACCCTATAGCTCGGGAAGGCCGATGGGCTGAGCAGGCCCAGCATGTCGCTGCCCAGTCCCACGTTATCGATGCTGGTGGCATCCACCATCTGGGCAATGCCGGCGGCATATTCATCGATATTGGGGAAGATCGTAGCCGGTGGCCAGATCCCGATCACGCCGCCGGTCTTGGCCACCAGCTTGGCATGGATAGGCAGGATCTGTCGGATGAACGGGCGATTGTTCATAGTCAGCGAAGTATGCGACAGCACCAGCGGCTTGGTGGTGACATCAACGGCGCGCTTGACCAGATCGTAGGTGCCATGGGCGATATCGACCACGATGCCGCGCGCGTTACAGCGCTGAATCACCGCGACGCCGGCATCGGTCAGGCCGCCATGCACCTTGGCCTCGGTCTGGATGTCGCCCAGTTCGTTGACGCGGTAATGGGTGAGCTGGAGGTGACGCAGCTGCCATTTCTCGTAGGCTTCATCGACGCGCTCGGCCTTGCCTTCCAGGAAATCGCCGCCTTCGGCCGAGACGATGACCGAAGGCCGGTCGGGATGCGCTGCCCTCAGGCTGGCCGCATCGGTGATGACGCCCAGCTTCTGTGCTTTCACCAGGTCATGCAGCCGGCCGAAAGCCTGCTGGGCATAGGCGTAAAGCTCGCCCGGCGCCGGATCGCGGAACGGGCGGATGCGTTTGTCTTCTGTAGCCTGAGTGGCCGGCGTGTCCGCCACCATGGCGAGGCAGATCACCGCCATGCGGCCGGCGCGCATCGGCTCGGCCACGGGTGTGAAGGGGGCGCGCTCCTGGATGCGCTTCAGGCCGAGGATCGAGCCGGCATGGCTGTGCAGGTCGATGGTGATCGCATCGCCCAGCGCCTGTCGTGCTGCGGCGATGGCAGCCTCGTTCGGCGCTGCCGTGGCATCGGGCATCCAGGCCGACAGGCCAAGCGTGGCGGTGCCGGCCAACACGGCGCGGCGGCTGAAGCCGGTACCGTTGGCCGGCATCGGTAGCAGGCGGGCATCATGCAATTGGTAGCGCCAGCCGGCGTCGTTCTGTGCAAGGCAGGTCCAGCGACCAGCCAGCCGCAGCGGGCGGCTGGCCGGAGTGACCGGCTCGTCCATGAACACTTCGATACGGGCATGCGGGTTGCGCGGCAGATGGCCGGCGCAACAGACCGGCTCAGCCACCAAGGCGAAATGCGACTGCGGGTCTGTATCTTCGGCCGGCGCCATCCAGCCATCGATCTCGATCCAGGCACCGTCCAGTGCATCGGCGATGGCTTCACTCGCCAGATCCCTCCAGGTGATTCGCATGGCCGCCTCCCGTCGCTCCAGCATCGCGCTGGCGGTCATGACAGGGAAGCGAAATGTGCCGGTGCAATGGATCGCTTGACGGCCCATAGGCGGACTGGTCTGCTGCCGGCCATAAACCGGAGGCACAGATGAGCAACCCGCAGGTGAACGAGATTCTTGATATCGTCCAGGTCTATCTGGACGGGCTGTACGAGGGCGATACGGCGAAACTGCGCCAGGCCTTTCATCCCGCCTCCAGCCTGTTCGCGTCGATCGACAACAAGCTGGTGAATGTGCCGCGTGAAGACTGGTGCAAGATGGTGGAGAGCCGTCCGTCGCCCAAAGCCAACGGCCAGGGTCGTGAGCATGACCGTATCCTGTCGGTCGATATCACCGGCCCGGCAACTGCCCTGGTGAAGCTGAACTGCGCCATCCTGCCGCGCCTGTTTACGGATTACCTCAGCCTGATCAAGCTGGATGGTCACTGGCAGGTGATCAGCAAGACCTACACGGCCGAAACCGTGAAGGCGTGACGATACGCTCAGTTCAGGACTGAACCTTGGCTACCGTCGTCGCCTTTACAGACTTCTGCCGGATCACCACGGCGGTCAGTGTCGTCAGCGCCAGCATGGCGGCGACGAACCACAGCACGCGGTCGGCATGGCCGTGGTCGAGCAGCAGGCCGAGCACCAGCGGCGCCATGGCCGAGCCGGCATCCAGGCCGGAATAGACAAAGCCGAAGACCCGCCCCGATGCGCCCTTGGGCGCGGCGCCGCGCACGATCAGGTCGCGTGACGGCGTGGTGAAGCCCTGCAGGAAGCCGGCAGCGGCAATCGCCGCCACCAGACCCGCAGCCGGCAGATTCAGGTTGGCGACCAGCAGGATCAGGCCAGCCGCACCAAGCAGGCCGCCGATCACGATGGCTTCCAGCTTTACGCCCTTGTCGGCGACCCAGCCGCCAACCATCACGCCACCGGAGGCGCCGAGCAGGAAGCCGGTGAGCGCTGTAGTGGCCAGAGTCAGCGGGGTATCATAGAGCGCGGCAAGTGTGGCCGGCAGGAAGTTCTGCGTGCCGATCAGTGCAAAGGACAGCAGCAGGAAATAGCCGAAGCACATCACCACGGGCAGGCTGAGCAGGGGCCCGAGGGCTTCGGCCTTCTCGCCGGCCTTGGCGGCGGCACGACGGGCGGCGCCGGCATCCTCCTTGATCAGGTCGCGGTTGAGCAGCAGGGCGGCGAGGATCGCATAGCCGACAAGGGCCGCGATGATTGGTGCGGCACGCCAGCCAAAGAGTGCAGCGCCGCCAGCCATCAGTACCGGCGCCAGGCCCCAGCCCAGATTGCCGCCTAGCGTGTGCGTGCCATAGGCCATGCCGAGACGCTTCTGATCGACCGATGCATTGAGAATGGAGAAGTCGGCCGGATGGAACACGCTGTTGCCGATGCCGGCCAAAACTGCCACCGGCAACAGCAGCCAGTAGCTGGGCGCCAGACCATAGAGCAGGACCGCCGTGCAGAAGATCGCCAGGCCGCCGATCAGCACGTTGCGCGCGCCGATGCGATCGACCAGGAATCCGGCCGGCGTCTGCAGAACCCCGGACGTGACGTAGAACAGCGTCATCACCAGGCCCAGCTCGGTGTAGCTGACAGCGAAATCTTCCTTGAGGAAGGGAAACAGCGGCGGCAGCACCAGCTGGAAGAAATGGCTGCAGCCATGGGCGAAGCCGATCAGCGCCATCACCTTGATGTCACGGTTCGGAACGGTGGACGGCTGGCCGGGAAGGGCGATGTCGGTCATGGGGACCTGCAGAACGAAGCGGACTGGCGAATTCCGGCTGTATCGCCGGTTGACGCTCAGCCTAGCAGTTAATCCGCATGCGGCAAACGGTGGAATGGGTGCGTTTACTTCGCGTTTATGCGATTTCGCGGGCGCAAAAAAAAGCGCGGGGGTTTCACCCCGCGCTCTGTTTGCGGCCCTAGTCGATCCGGGGCTGCGCCTCAGTTCTTCATCTTGATGGACTTGTCCAGGAAGTCGTTGGTGTAGACCGTCTTAACGTCGAAGTCCTTCTCCATGCCGAAATAAGTCTTCACCAGATCGTAGTCGAACTTCATGCGATCGGCGTTGAAGGCGCCGAGGGCCACGCCGGTGGTGGTCGGATCGGTCATCAGTTCCTTGATGCGGTTCCACTGGTCGCGCTGGTTCGGCTCGTCCAGGCCGCTGACGCTGGCCATCAGCGCCTTCAGGCAGGGACTGACGTCGGTGACGCAGGCCGCGAAAGCCTTCTGCGAAATCTGCACGAACTTGGCCACTGTGTCCTTGTTCTTGCCGAGGTATTCGCCATTCACGATGATCGAGTTGCCATAAAGGTTCAGGCCGATATTGCGCCAGGCCAGGAATCCGAGATCAGGGCCGAACTCGCGCACTTTCAGATCATGCTCGTTGTAGAAATCGCTGGTGATGTCGATCGCCTTGGCCTTCAGCGAGGCGACCTTGGCCTGCGGTGTGATGTTGACGAAGGTAACGCTGTCAGTGGCGATGCCGACCTGCTTGGCAAAGGCCGGCCACATCACGCGCGAAGCATCGCCCGGTGGGTTGCCCAGCTTCTTGCCGGGGAAGTCTTTTGCTCCAGTGATCCCCGAACTCTTGAGCCAGTAGAAGCCCTGCGGCGAATTGGCATAGACGGTCATCACCGAGACCAGATCGGCGCCCTTGCTCTTGGCGACCAGGGCGGTGGCCATATCGGCGATGGCGAATTCGGTGTTGGCGGCACCGACGCGCTGGGCCGAGACGCCGGACCCCTTGCCGGTTTCGATGCTGACATCGATGCCGGCCTGGTCGTACCAGCCCTGGGCCTTGGCATAGTAGTAGGGGGAATGGTCGGCGGTCGGCACCCAGTTGAGCAGCAGGTTGACCTTCTGCTTGCTCTGGGCTTGGGCCGCTCCGGCCGCCAGTACGGGCAGCAATGCCGTTGCCAGCGCCATGCCAAGGATTTTGCGCGGTGTCATGATGGTTCCCCTCCGTTGTGATTCGCTGTCCGGCTGACCGGGCTGAAAGAAACTCTAGCCAGACGCCGCGATCCGTTCAATAATTAATCAACCAGTTGGATGATAAGAGATGAGTATGGAAAATCCGGCACCGATCCGGGACGAGGGCGGCAGCGAGCGCCGCCGTGACCCCGTGGCGACCAAAGCGGCGCTGCTCAAGGCGGCAGTGGTGGAGTTTGCCGCGAAAGGTCTGGCCGGGGCCCGGATCGACGAGATCGCCCAGCGCGCTGGCGTCAACAAGCAGTTGGTCTATCACTACTTCGGCAGCAAGGATGAACTCTACCGGGCCGCGCTGGAGCTGGTTTATGCAGAGATCCGTGAGCGGGAGAAGGCGCTGCACCTCGCCGACCTGCCGCCGCGCGTGGCGATGGAGCGCCTGATCGGTTTCTCCTTCGACTACCTGGCTGAGCATCCGGAATTCCTTGCCCTGCTGAACGACGAAAACCGCCAGGAGGCTCGTCATGTGCGCGGCTCCGAACGGCTGGAGCAGATGCATTCACCACTGGTCAGCCTGCTCAAGGAGACCCTGGAACGCGGGGCGGCCGAGGGGGCATTCCGCCGCGACCTTGAGCCGGTGCAGCTCTACATCTCGATTGCCGGCCTGTCTTACTTCTTCTTCTCCAATAACCGCACGTTATCGGCCATTTTCGGCCGTCCGCTGGACAGTCCGAAAGCCGTTGCCGAGCGCCGCCGGCATGTGATTGCCTTTGCCATGGGGGCTTTACGGCCGTAAAACAATCAATCAACTAGTTGGTTGATTGTGATGGGGGGGGGCTGCTAAGCTGCGAGTCAGACAGGGGAGCAAGCATGGCCGTGACCGAGCCGACTGCGCAGCCGGACGAAAAACCCAGAAGCAGCCATCTACTGCGCTGGGCTACCATTGCCGTCATCCATGTGGTCGCTGTCATCCTGTGGGAAATTCTGGTCCGCATGACCAAGCTGCCGGCCTTCATCCTGCCGGCGCCGAGCGTGATCTTCGCCACGCTGTCCAAGACCAACTATGCCTGGGTCTCCAACACAGGGGTGACGGCCGCTGAAATCTATGGCGGCTATCTGCTGTCGGTGGTGACCGGCGTGGCGCTGGCCTTGCTGTTCACCTGGTCGCGGCTGCTGACGCTTCTAGTCTTTCCGCTGTTCATCACGCTGAACATGATCCCCAAGGTGGCGCTTGGCCCGCTGATTATCGTGTGGTTCTCCTACGGTATCGGCACCAACATCATGATCACGCTGTCGCTGTGCTTCTTCCCGATCCTGCTCACCACCGTACGTGGCCTGAAGGAAGTGGAACCCGATCTGCTCGATCTGGTGAAGTCGCTTAAAGGTTCGCGGTGGCAAACCTTCATCTATATCCAGTTGCCCGGCTCATTGCCCTATATCTTCTCCGGCATGAAAGTCGCCGCGATCCTGGCTGTTGCCGGCGCAGTGGTGGGCGAGTTCATTTCGTCCGACAAGGGCCTAGGCTATCTGATGATCCAGGTGCAGGCCTCGCTCGACACGCCCGCCATGTTCATGGCGGTGATCCTCATCACCCTGCTCGGCATCGCGCTCTACCTGCTGGTGCTGATCCTCGAACATCTGCTGATCCGCAAGGATGCAAGGATTGCGTCATGACCCAGAGCAAGACCGAAACCTGGCTGGATGACAGCGCGCTGCCGACGGGCTTTGCCGACGAGGCGGCGCTGGAAGAATTCATGACGCGCCCGAGCCGCGCCCTGGCGGCCGATCTGGAAGCGCTGGACGGCGACATCATGATCCTCGGTGTCGGCGGCAAGATGGGTCCGACCATGGCGCGGCTGGCCAAGCGCGCCGCGCCAGGCAAGCGCGTGATCGGTGTTGCCCGTTTCAGCGAAAAGGGCCTGAAGGAAGGCCTGGAAAGCCACGGGATCGAGACCATTGCTACCGACCTGATGGATCGTGACGCCATTGCCAGATTGCCGCGCATTGCCAATGTGGTCTTCATGGCCGGCCGCAAGTTCGGCGCCAGTGGCAACCAGTCGCTGACCTGGGCGATGAATGCCCATGTGCCGGCGCTGGTGGCCGAAAGCTTTGCTGCCTCGCGCATCGTCGCCTTCTCGACCGGCTGCGTCTATCCGTTTGTGCCGGTCGACAGCCAGGGCGCCACCGAGCAGATGGAGCCCAACCCACCGGGCGAATATGCAATGTCCTGCATCGGCCGCGAGCGCATGTTCGAGCATTTCTCTCAGGTCCATAAGACGCCGGGCCGGCTGTTCCGCCTCAACTACGCCATCGACCTGCGCTATGGCGTTCTGCACGACATCGCGCGTCTTGTGATGCAGGGCGAGCCGGTGGATGTCACCATGGGTCATGTCAATGTGATCTGGCAGGGCGATGCCAATGCGCAGGCGCTGCGCTGCCTGAAAGCCGCGACAGTGCCGACCACGCCGCTGAATGTCACCGGGCCTGAGACCATCGCCGTGCGCTGGCTGGCGGAGAGCTTTGCTGCGCGCCTCGGCAAGAAGGCTATCGTCACCGGTACTGAGGCACCCAACGCCTGGCTCAATAACGCCGCCGAGGCGGCGCGGCTGTTCGGTTATCCGCGCATCCCGCTGGCCAGCATGCTCGACTGGGTGGCCGACTGGGTGTCGCGCAGCGGCCGCAGCCTGGGCAAGCCGACCCATTTCGAGGTGCGCGATGGCGCCTATTAAGACGCTCGATATCGATCGTCTTGACAGCGCCGACCTTTCGGCGGCGCTGGTGCTATCGGCCGAGGCTGGCTGGAACCAGACCGAAGACGACTGGCGGATTTTCCTCGACCAGGGCCGCGTCTTTGCCTGCCGCGATGGCGATGGCAGGCCCGTCGCGACAGCGGCCATTCTTCCCTATGGCGATTTCGCCTGGATCAGCATGGTTCTGGTGACGGCTGCGATGCGGCAGAAGGGTATGGGCAGTCTGCTGCTGCGCCATTGCATCGGCGAATTGCAGCGTGAAGGTCGCGTACCCTGTCTGGACGCAACGCCGGCTGGCGAAAACGTCTACCTGCCGCTCGGCTTCCAGCCGGTCTTCGGCATCACGCGCTGGCAGGGGCAGGGGCAGGGGCAGGGCAGAAGCGCGGTTCCGGTGGATGTCGAGGCGTGCCAGGCCCTTGACGAGGCGGCGTTCGGCGCCCGCCGTGCGCCGCTGCTGCACAGCTTTATCGGGCGGCTCCCAGTGCTGGCATTGCAGCAGGACGACGCCTTTATCGCGGCGCGCAATGGCCGTGTCGCCACTCAGATCGGACCGCTGGTTGCGGGCAGCGAAACGCAGGCGCTCGATCTGCTCACGACGGCCCTGGATCATGTCGCAGGCCCGGTCTTTCTCGATGTCCCTGACCGCTGGACAGCCTTGAGGGCCGAACTCCAGCGGCGCGGCTTCACCATCCAGCGTGGTTTCCGCCGCATGGCCTTAAACAGCAGCAACGCCAATGGCGATCCGGCGCGCAGTTTCGTCATCGCCGGTCCTGAATTCGGGTAGAGGATATCAAGCATGGGTTTGCATCATTCCAAGATTCCGGCCGCGGTTCTCAGCAGCCTGCGTAAAGGCACCGTTATTCCGGCACATCCGCTGGCGCTGGATGCCAATCGCGATTTCGACCGCAGGCGCCAGCGTGGACTGACGCGCTATTATGTCGATGCCGGCGTCGGCGGCCTGGCCGTCGGCGTGCACACCACCCAGTTTGCCATCCGCGATGTCGGCCTCTATGAGCCGGTGCTATCGGCCGCCATGGAAGATGCGAAAGCCTGGACGGATCGTCCGCTGGTCATGGTTGGCGGCCTGGCCGGCAAGACCGCACAGGCGGTGAAGGAAGCACAGACGGCCGTAAAGCTCGGCTACCATGCCGGCCTGCTCAGTCTGGCGGCCATGAAGGATGCCGACGTCGATGCCATCATCGCCCATTGCGAGGCGGTGGCGGCCGAAATCCCGCTGGTCGGATTCTACCTGCAGCCGGCCGTTGGCGGCGTGGTGCTGGATGCCGAATTCTGGCGTCGCTTCGCCTCGATCGACAATGTCATCGCCATTAAGGTGGCGCCGTTCCATCGCTATCGCACGCTGGATGTGATGCGCGGCGTGGCAGCAGCGGGGGCGGAAAAGCGCATTTCTCTCTATACCGGCAATGACGACCATATTGTGCTCGACCTCACCATTCCCTTCACGGTGAAGCGCGGCGATGAAGCGGTGAACCTGCGCTTCGTTGGCGGCCTGCTCGGTCACTGGTCGGTCTGGACGCAGCAGGCGGTCAGGCTGCTGGAGAAGGCCCACGCCGCGGTCGCTGCCGGCAGCGTGTCTCCCGAGCTGCTCGGCCTCGATGCGCGCGTCACCGATTGCAACGCGGCCTTCTTCGACGTTGCTAATGATTTCCACGGTTGCATCGCCGGCTGCCATGAAATCCTGCGCCGCCAAGGCCTGCTGGAGGGCATCTGGTGCCTCGATCCGCATGAGGGCCTGAGCCCCGGCCAGGCCGCGCTGCTCGATCGCGTCAGCCGCGAACATGCCGACCTCTCCGACGATGCCTTCGTCAAGGCCAACCTGGAGCGGTGGTTGGCATGAATGCGGCTGCTCCACTGATCCACCTGCAGAATGTCCGCAAGACCTATCGCGGACGCGGCAAGGATTTTATCGCCGTCTCCGACGTCACCTTCGATGTGGAAGAGGGCGATCTGGTCTCGCTGGTCGGTCCCTCTGGCTGCGGCAAGACCACCGTGCTGAAGATACTCGCGGACCTGCATACCGCAGATGACGGCGGCACGGTCGAGATCGGCGGTGGTACGCCGTTCACGCCCGGTCGCGATGTGGGCATGGTGTTCCAGCAGGCGCTGCTGCTGAAATGGCGCACCATCCTCGACAACGTTCTTCTGCCGGCCGATATCCTCGGCCTGCCGCGCAAGGCCGCCCGGGAGCGCGCCCGCGACCTGCTGCATATGGTTGGCTTGGCTGGTTTCGAGGCCAAGTATCCTTATGAGCTTTCCGGCGGCATGCAGCAGCGCGCCGCCATCGCCCGTGCGCTCGTGCATGATCCGAAGCTGATCCTGATGGACGAGCCTTTCGGCGCGCTGGATGCGCTGACGCGCGAGAAGATGAACTTGGAAATGCTGCGCATCTGGCAGGAAAGCCGCAAGACCATCATCTTCGTCACCCACAGCATCCAGGAGGCGGTCTTCTTGGGTTCGCGTTGCGCGGTGCTGACGGCCGGCCCGGCCCGGATGGCGGACTGTTTCCCCATCGACCTGCCGTTCCCGCGCACGCTGGATATGAAGACCACAGAGCGTTTCGGCGACTACACCAAGCGGATCTATCGCCTGCTGGGCATGGAATAAACCACACTCAAGTTTGGGGCCGGCTTGAATTTTCCGACGGCCGTATCACATTGGGGGTATGGAAACTGCCGTCCGTGATAATCCCGCCCACAGCCGATACGAACTCGATGTCGACGGCCAGGTCGTCTTTGGCAATTACCGCCGCCAGGGCGATGTGCTGGCCCTCACTCATGTGGAAGCGCCCGTGCAGCTGCGCGGCACCGGTGCCGCTGGCCGCTTCATGCAGGGCCTGATGGAAGAAATGCGACAACAAGGCCAGAAGGTGTTGCCGCTCTGTGGCTATGCCAGCGCTTGGCTGCGCCGCCACCGCGAATTCAGCGATCTCGTCGTCTGATCTAGGCTGGTTGCTGCCGGACCCAGTCCAGATAGGACTGCAGGATGTAGCTGGCGGCCAGCTTGTCGACCAGCTCGGCGCGGCGCGCCCGGCTCAGGTCGGCTTCCTCGGTCATCATCCGCTGCACCGCCACCGTGCTAAGGCGCTCATCCCACAGCGCCACCGGCACCGGAATCTGCAGCGCGATGTTCCGGGCAAAGGCCCGGGTGGCCTGGCAGCGCGGGCCTTCGGTGCCGTCCATGTTGACCGGCAGGCCAAGCACCAGGGCACCGACATTCTCCCTGGCAGCGATTCTGACCAGTTCGGCGGCATCCTGGGTGAATTTCTTGCGGGGCAGCGTCAGGTAGGGGCTGGCGATATGATGGCCGGGATCCGACAGTGCCAGACCGATGGTTTTGGTGCCCAGGTCGAAGCCGAGGTAACGGCGGCCGGATTCCAGCCGGATCGGGCCATCGGCAGGGCGGAACGGGGCCGGTTTCGGGGGGGCTTCGGAGGGTGGTGCAGGGTTGCCGGTGGACATGCCGGATGATACTTTCCGCCGCCATTTCAAGGGGATTCTCCCCGGTACTATAGCGAACGGACCGCGCATGTCATTGGATAGAGCAGCCGTGGCGAAAATCGCCAAGCTGGCCCGCCTCAAGATGGAACCTGAACGGGCCGAGGCCCTAGCCTCGGAGCTGAACCGGATTCTGTCTTTCGTCGAGGAATTGCAGGCGGTGAATACCGACAATGTGGCCCCGATGACCTCGGTGGCGCCGATGAAGCTGCGCCATCGTGAGGACGCGGTGACCGACGGCGGCCAGCCGGAAGCCGTGCTGAAGAATGCCCCGCAGCGCCAGGGCGATTTCTACACTGTGCCGAAGGTGGTTGAGTAATGACCATCGATCCCGACAAGCTCACCATTGCCAGCGCCCTCGAAGGCCTGGCGAAGAAAGACTTCACCGCGGTCGAACTGACACAGGCCAGCATCAAGGGCATGCAGGCGGCTAGGCCGCTGAATGCCATGATTACTGAAACGCCGGACAAGGCGCTGGAGATGGCGAAGGCTGCCGATGCCCGCCGGGCGAAGGGTGAGGCCGGCCTGCTGGAGGGTATTCCGCTCGCCATCAAGGATCTGTTTGCCACCAAGGGCGTGCTGACCACGGCGGCCAGCCATATCCTCGATGGCTTCCATCCGGAATATGAGTCCACCGCCACGGCCAATCTTTGGAAGGCCGGCGCGGTCATGCTGGGCAAGCTGAACCTCGACGAGTTCGCCATGGGCTCTTCGAACGAGACCAGCTATTACGGCCCGGTGGTCAATCCCTGGCGCGCCAAGGATGGCACCAAGCTCGTCCCCGGCGGCTCCTCGGGCGGTTCGGCCGCAGCCGTTTCCGCCGGCTTTGCGCTTGGCGCGACCGGCACCGATACCGGCGGCTCGATCCGCCAGCCGGCCTCGCTCTGCGGCATCACCGGCATCAAGCCGACCTATGGCCGCGTCTCGCGCTGGGGCATCGTCGCTTTCGCCTCGTCGCTCGACCAGGCCGGGCCGATGACCCGCACGGTGCGCGACAGCGCCCTGATGCTGCAGGCCATGGCCGGCTTCGACCCGAAAGACAGCACGTCTGTTGATCGGCCGGTGCCCGATTACGCCGCCAATCTGGAAGGCGGCGTGAAGGGCATGCGCATCGGCATCCCGCGCGAATACCGCATGGACGGCATGAACCCCGAGATCATGGCGCTGTGGGAGCAGGGCAAGCAGTGGCTGAAGGATGCCGGCGCCGAGATCATGGATATCAGCCTGCCGCATACCCATTATGCGCTGGCGACCTATTACATCGTCGCTCCGGCCGAGGCCTCCTCGAACCTGGCGCGCTATGACGGCGTACGCTTCGGCCTGCGTGTTCCGGGCAAGGACCTGACCGAGATGTACGAGAATACCCGCGGCGAAGGTTTTGGCCGTGAGGTGCAGCGTCGCATCATGATCGGCACCTATGTGCTGTCGGCCGGTTATTACGACGCCTATTACACCAAGGCGCAGAAGGTGCGCACGCTGATCAAGAAGGATTTCGAGCAGGCCTTCCAGCGAGTCGACGCCATCCTGACGCCGACCGCGCCGAATGCGGCTTTCCCGATCGGTATGAAGAACGACGATCCGGTGACCATGTATCTGAACGACGTGTTCACCGTGCCGACCAGCCTGGCGGGTCTGCCCGGCATGTCGGTGCCGGCCGGTCTGGCCAGCGATGGCCTGCCGCTTGGCCTGCAGCTCATCGGCAAACCCTTTGAGGAGGCGCAGCTGCTGCGCGTCGGCCGCACGCTCGAAAAGGCCGCCAATTACACGGCGAAGCCTTTCCATTGGTGGGAGTCGTAAGATGGCTGAGAAGGATTATATCCAGGGCGCCACGGGTCCGTGGGAGATCGTGATCGGCATGGAAGTCCATGCCCAGGTCGCGTCGAAGTCGAAGCTGTTCTCCGGTGCCGATACGACATTCGGTGCCGAACCGAACCACCAGGTCAGCCTGGTGGATGCGGCGATGCCGGGCATGCTGCCGGTGATCAACGGATTCTGCGTCGAACAGGCGGTGCGCACCGGTCTTGGCCTCAAGGCGCAGATCAACCTGCATTCGGTGTTCGACCGCAAGAACTACTTCTACGCCGATCTGCCACAGGGCTACCAGATCAGCCAGTATCTGCAGCCGATTGTGGGTGCGGGCAAGCTGCTGCTCGACATGCCCGATGGCTCGACCCGCGAGATCGGCATCACACGTCTGCATCTGGAACAGGATGCCGGCAAGAGCCTGCATGACCAGAGCCCGCGCGAGAGCTTTATCGACCTCAACCGCTCGGGTGTCGCGCTGATGGAAATCGTCTCCGAGCCCGACATGCGGAACTCGGAAGAGGCGGGGCTGTACCTGAAGAAGCTGCGCACTATCGTGCGTTATCTCGGTACCTGCGACGGCAACATGGACGAAGGCTCGATGCGCGCCGACGTCAATGTCTCGGTGCGCAAGCCGGGCGGCCCGCTGGGTACGCGTTGCGAGATCAAGAACGTCAATTCCGTGCGTTTCGTGCAGCAGGCGATTGAGTATGAAGCCCGCCGCCAGATCGAAGTGCTGGAAGACGGCGGCAAGATCGCCCAGGAAACTCGCCTGTTTGATACCGGCAAGGGCGTGACGCGCTCCATGCGTTCGAAGGAAGAAGCGCATGACTATCGCTACTTCCCCGATCCCGATCTGCTGCCGTTGGAATTCGAGCAGGGCTGGGTCGACGGCATCAAGGCGACGCTGCCGGAACTGCCCGACGAGAAGAAGGCGCGCTTCATAGAGAAGCTGGGTCTCAGCCCCTATGACGCTTCCGTACTGGTTGCCGAGAAGGAGTCGGCCGACTTCTACGAGAAGGTGGCCAAGGGCCGCGACGGCAAGCTCTGCGCCAACTGGGTGATCGGCGACTATTTCGGCCTGTTGAACAAGTCGGGTCAGTCGATGGCCGATTTCGTCATCACCGCCGAGAAGCTCGGCGGCCTGATCGACCTGATTGCCGACAACACCATCTCGACGCGTCTGGCCAAGGATGTCTTCGCCCTGATGGTCGAGACCGGTAAGGATGCGCTGACCATTGTGGACGAGAAGGGCATGCGCCAGGTCACCGATACCGGCGCCATCGAGAAGGTGATCGACGAGGTGATGGCGGCCAACCAGGACAAGGTGGCCGAGTATCGTTCGGGTAAGGACAAGCTGTTCGGCTTCTTCGTCGGCCAGACCATGAAGCTCTCGGGCGGCAAGGCCAATCCGGCCGCGGTGAACGAGTTGCTGAAGGCCAAGCTGGCGGGCTGATCCCCGTGACCAGGCTGTGAATACAGAGCAATGGAAGGCCGGGGTGGTTTGACCCCGGCCTTTTTCTGACAGTTTCGCGGGATTATTTGCGGTTTGCTTCGTTGTGGTATCGCCCAGACGAGGAATCCTGATGATCCGACCTGTCCTGCTTTCTGCCGCCCTGTTGCTGGTGCTCACCTCTTGCTCCTCGCGGCGCGAGACCGAGCCACCGCGTTCGGCCACCGAGCAGCTGCTGTTCTCCACGGCCGCCGACCGTGCGGCCGACAAGCTGGCCTTCAATCTGCAGCCCGGCACCAGAGTGTTCGTCGATGCGGCCTATGTCGAAGGCATCGACAGCAAATATCTGCTGAGTTCGATCCGTGACCGCATCCTGCGCAAGGGCGGCGACCTGACGGACAAGAAGGAAGAGGCGGAGATTGTGATCGAGCCGCGTGTCGGCGCCATTTCGGTGGATGCCGACCGCACCCTGTTTGGCATCCCGGCAATCCCGGTCCCCATTGTGGGCTTGCAGGTTCCTGAGATTGCCCTGTTCAAGCGCAGCTATCAGCAGGGTGTGATCAAGGTGGCGGCGACATCCTACAACGCCAAGACCGGCATGCTGGTTCAGTCGCTCGATCCGGTCTACGGCTTCTCCAACCGCAAGGAGTGGGCCGCGTTGATCTTCTTTTCCTGGGGCAGCAACGATCTCATGCCCGAGCCGGCCAAGACGGAATGGATCAATCGCTGACGACATTACCCGTATTACACCTAATCAAAAACAGTCAGTAGTAGCATTCGGTTCTGTCATCCTGTCGGAGGGTTGCGCACCCGGTTAGCGCGGGCTAAGCCAGCTTAACCTTGGGCTGAATTCCGCCATTTCCGATGTTCTGTGAGACCGAAGCTGAGACTTATGCCGATCCGGCGCGCGAGCTGCTGTTCCAGGTGGCGACCGCCTATCTGGAGCGTGTCGGAATCACCGCCACCGAGCTGGTCTTCAGCCCGGCGCAGCATCGCGCGCTGCTGAACGATGGCCCGCGTTTCCAGGAAATCCTGCAGCGCGTCGCCCTACTGCAGGGCCAGCATACCAAGCGGCCGGTCTCGGAACGCATGAAGGAGCTGACGGCGATGGCCGAAAGCGCCATCCGTCGTGTCGAGGCGCAGGCAACAGCGCTGCCAGACGCCATTGCCCTGCCGCAGGCGCTGCAGGCCGGATTGTTCAGCGGCAGCAACCTGGATGAATGGGTGCGCGGTGGCGTGGTCATGGCCCGGTTGCTGTCGGCCGATGCGGACTGGCAGGCCCGTGCCGGCCTCTGCCTGGGCCTGATCGAAGCTGATATCGGCAGCGAAGCCCATGCCATGGCCGACCAGACGCTGTCGGAAATCCTGCGTCTCAAACCGGCTGCCACGGCTCTGTTCGGTGATGCCAATCGTCGTCGCATGATTGAACTGTGTCTGCGTCTGGCCGGCGGCAATATGAAAAACGAAGCCCCGCCGATCCTGGAGCGTCTGCGCCAGGGCCTGGCCAGCGGCAGTCTGGAGCGCTGCCAGGCGGCCGTGCGTGGGCGCCTGGCCGAGATGCTGGGCGGTACTCTGCCGCTGTATCATCAGGATGCTTACGAGGAATTTACGGCGCTGCTCGGCCTGAAGCAGCGGATCATGGCCCTGCCGATGTTGGCGGTCGATGAAGCGGTGTCGGCGATGCTGACGCGGCGCTTTACGCGCTTTGCCGCACCGGACCTGATGAACCCGCTGATTGGCCGCGATGCGGAATTCGCCCGTAAGCTTCTGACGCTGTTGCGCCTCTACAGTGAGATCGAGGAGGGCAATGCCCGCTTTGAACTGCAGGGCATCATCAGTCATTACATGGAGCATCGCGAATTCACCACCAAGTTCATCGGCCCGCAATCGGGCAAGGATGATTTCGCCACGCTTTCGGCTGCCATCTCGACGGCGCTGCTGCAGGCCGAGATTCCGGAGCCGCGCAAAAGCCGCCTGCTGGACCTGTATCGCAACCAGCTTGGTAATGTGGTCAAACCCAGCGGCCAGCGTGTCGCCCAGCGCGGCGTCGGCACCGCCCGGGACGCGGTTGTGATCAAGGCGCTCCGGGTCCCGCTGAAGAACTGGAGCCCGGTCGGCCTGCTGTTCGGACCATGCCCGGCCAGTATCCTTGCCAAGATCGCTGTGGGCGACAAGCTGCGCCTCGGCGTGGAAATCCGCGGCAGTCTGCTCAGCCTGGAATTCACCGCCGAGGCCGAGGTGCTGCGGGTGGCGGACGGCCTGATTGCGGCGCGCTACAGCTGCAGCGACGCCGCGATCACCCAGCGTATCCAGACGTATTTCGCGCCCTAGGCAGGGCGCCTGCTCCGATCCATTCGGACTGCCCGGGTCATGTGGTTCCGAGCAGGATGAGGTTTCAACGCATGCCGGCCAGGCTCTGGCCATGCTGGCCGCCGGGCTCCGACACCTTGCGCAGGGTTTCGACGGTATGGCGCGGCTGGGCCTCGATGGCCAGGTCGGCCAGCGATACGATGCCGACCAGACGCTTCTGCCGGCTCAGCACCGGCAGGCGCCGTACCTGGATATCGCCCATGTTTTTCGCCACATGCGCCAGGTCTTCATCCTCGAAGCAGTATTTCAGGTCCCGGGTCATCACCGCACTCACCTTGGTATCCGGGGGGCAGCTGCGGCCGACGCCGCGCAGGGCGATATCACGGTCGGTAATCATGCCAACCAGACGATCATTCTCGCCCACCGGCAAACTGCCGACATCCATTTCGGCCATGATCTGCGCCGCATCGGCGATCGACTGGTTGGGCGAGGCGATACGCACTTCGCGGCTCATGGCTTCGCTCACACGCATGATAGTCCTCCTTGAATCCATTTCACTCTGACTGCGGCGCAAAAAAACGCCGGGGACAGAGATGGGGGCGGATTCCAGCCCTGCAACCCGCATCGCCTGTTGCGAGGCTGCGGCCCGTCCGTGGTCACAGCACCCCTGCAGAATCCGGCACTGTCATGGAACAAACCGCGCTGCCGCCGTGTTTTCGCTCGTATCATCAACGGAGCGATGCCATGCCGCGCGGGGATAAATCCAGCTATACGGCCAAGCAGAAGCGCAAGGCCGCGCATATCGAAGAGGGGTATGAGAAGCAGGGCGTCGGCAAGGCGGAAGCCGAGCGTCGGGCCTGGGCGACGGTCAACCGGGAATCCGGCGGCGGCAACAAGTCCGGTTCCGGCCGGGGCAAGCCGGACAGCCATGCGAGTGCGCGCAAGGGCGGCCGGAAGGGCGGGGCGGCCGCAGCGGCGCGCCCCAAGGCCGCCCGGGTCGCATCGGCCAAGAAGGCAGCCGCCACCCGCCGTCGCCGTGCCGGCTGAGCCGGATCGTCCGCCCATGCTACACTCCATCCGAAGACTCGGGGTGCCGCATGAACCTGATGGAAGCGACCATTTTTGCCATTCTGATCAGCACGCCGGCCGTGGACCAGCCCCAGCCCAATCAACCGCCCGGCTTCAGTTGCCGCCTGACCGACGATCCCAAGCAGGCCCTGTGCAGCAACGATCTGGTGATCAAGGAATTTGAGGACGGCACGCTGGAATTCGGGTCCAGGTTCACGGTCAAGAAGAACCGCCGCCGCGAACTGGTCTTCTCCAACGGCGTGACGCATTACTTTGACAGCTTCGGGTGGCTGCAGTTTTCCAACGGCTATGCCGTCCGCCGCATGGAAGGCGATATCTTCAAGATGACGCAGCCGCGCGGTGGCCGCGACCTGCTCTGCCGTTACACCATTCAGAACAAACAGACGCGCTGTTCGCCTGGCTGAGCCGGAGGGATCAGCGTTTCATGTCGACGGCGCGCGATAGCATCGAGTCCGCGGCCGAGATCACCTGGCCATTCATCGAATAGGCCTGTTGCGCAACCATCAGCTTGGTCATCTGCTCGGCGATATCCACAGTGGACTGCTCCAGCGCGCCGGCAATTAGCTTGCCGACGCCGGTGGTGCCCAGCGGATCGCCCGGCTGGCCGTAGACGACAGCGCCAGAGACATTCCGGCCGGTGGCCAGAAATGCCGTCCCATCCACGCGGTCAAGACGATCAGGTTCGGGGAAGTTGCCAAGCAGCAGCTGGCCGCCGAGCTGACTGCGGCCATTGCTGTAATTGTAGATGATATTGCCGTCGTCTTCGAAAGTCAGATAATCGAAGGTGCCGCCGAGCAGGCCATTCTGGGTGATGATATTGTTCGAGGCTTCGGTGTTGTTGCTGGTGTACTGCGTCAGACTGCTGGTGGCGCTGACATCGAAGGCGGCGCCAAAGTCCCCTAGGTTGAGAGTGATCGCCTGCGGACCGGCGCCATAGTCGACGCTCAGCGCAACGGTGGCTGCGCCTGTGAGGTTGGTTACGGTCAGATTGGCGTCTGTCGTGGTCATGGTCTGCAACGTGCCATTGTTGAAAGTGACCGTGACCGGGCCGAAGGAATTCGGTGTGGCCTGCGTGGTGTTGATGTTCATGGTCCAGGTATCGGCTGCCGCCGACTTGTTCCAGATCACCTGGAAATTCTGTTCTTCGCTGTTTGCATCCACCACGCCGATGCCGGTGGTGATGGTCTTGCCGGGCAGGGCAGAGCCGGGCAGGTTGATCGTGTAATCCACAGTGCTGGTGGGAACGGCGGCAATATCGCCGGTGTCGACGATGAAATCCGCAGGCACCGTTCCACCGGCTTCGGCGGCGCGGAGATAATAGCCGGCAGAATTGACCAGCCGGTTCGATGAATCCATGCGGAAATCACCCAGCCGGGTGAAGTAGGTGGCGGTTTCGAAGGCCGTCGGTTCGCCGGTCAGGGGATCGATGCCAGTCGGCTTGGCCACCGGAATGAAACCCTGGCCTGTGACCGCGATCGACGACGGGCTGGCGTCGCGGATGATCGAGCCCTGCTTGCGGTTGGCGAAATCGGCCTTGGCCAGCACGCCCATATGGCGATTGGAGTCGATCACCGGGCTGTCGCCCAGCACCTTGTTGTTCACCAAGTCGGAAAAATAGGTGTTGACCGTCTTGTAGCCGACCGTCGACGCATTGGCGACGTTGTCGGAGATATGGCCGATGGCGGTTGCCTGGGCGTTGATGCCCTGCACGGCAGTACCGAGTGCGCCAAAGAATGACATGATGGACTCCTGGTCCGGGTGGAATTCTCTCCCTGCGGTATAAGCAAGCCCCATGCCGTCCCGTCTCCAGGGCTATCCAACTGAAAACAAAAGGGTATTATCGAGGCCGCGGTTGGGGATGCTAGGCAATATTTGCCGGCTGGCTTTCCTGCCGCCGGCGTGATGGTCATAATATGCCGAGGATCGATCCACGCTGATGCTGCACACACCATTCAATTCGCTTTTGCAAAATCCGGACGAACAACGCCTGTTCGCCCTGACCGGCGAATTTCGCGACCGCCGGGTTGAGCGTGCTTTCCGGGAGAGCCGCCTGGAGCCGGCGCGCAGCCTGCTTATGGCTTGTGGCCTGGCCGGGACCACTGTCTTCTTTCTGCTGATCGTGCGCGATTACCTGATGGTGGGCAGCGGACTCACCTTCATGCTGCTGGCGGCAACGCGAATAGCCGGGCTGGTCATTGGTATTGCTTACCAGGTGGTGATCCGGCGGACCGCCAGTGTGATGACGATGGATGTTGTCGCCGGCGCCGGCATGGCATCGCTGACGATCCTGACCTTCATGACCTGGATGATCAGTCCGCCGACAACGCTGAATTCCGGCCCGCTGACCTTTGCCTACCTTCTGGTCTTTTTCCTGCTGATGCCGGTGATGTCGCAGCTGGTCGTCGCCAATGCGGTGCTGCTGACGATTGGCACCCTGCTGATTGGGGCAACCTGGCTGCAGATGCGGGCCGACGGCCTTATCGTCCTGACGCTGTTTCTTCTCATCGGCAACGGCCTGGGTTTTGTTGGCATGCGCCAGTTCAAGCTGGAGCGACGCCGCAACTATTTGTCCAGCGAGGAGGCGCGGCGGGTCACCGAGGCCCTGACCCTGGCGCGACAGGAAGGTCGGCGCCGCAATGAATACCAGGCCTGGGCCCTCGACGCGCTGCAGGTCGGCGTCATCCTGTTCCACCCTGGCGGCATGATCCACACGATCAACCGCCGCGCCGCCGAACTGCTGGCTCTGCCACCCGGGATCATCAATCCTGGCGACAGTCATGAGGCCCTGATCCGCTTTCTGGTCGAGCGGCGCGATTTCGGCGATATGGAAATCAGCGATGTGCGCTACCACATCGACCGGCTGCTGCGTGGCGTCGGCAAGCTGGCGGCGATCCGCCATGCAGCGACCGGCAATGTCCTGGAGTTCACCCTCAACCGGCTGCCCGACCGTTCGGTGGCCGTCACCATCTTCGATGCCTCCGAGCGCTATGCGCTGCACCGGCGGCTGCGTCACGCGGTGGAGGTCGCCGGCGATGGTTTTGCCATCTACGATGCCAGCGACCGCATTTCGATCTGTTCGAGCCGGTTTGCGGCGCTCTACGGGCTGACGGCCGAACAGGCGATTGGCCAATCTTTCGCCGAGCTGATCGCCCGTAGTTACGAGCGCAATGTTTTCATGCCGGACGAACGCGAGCCGGGCAATACGGCAGGGGTCACCCATTCCCGGCGCAGTATCCCGGAACGCATGATCGAAATCCGCACCACCGCCGGTGAATGGTTCCTGGTGCATGAACGCCTGACGCCATCGGGCGATCTGGTGGTGGTGCGAACCAACATCACGGCGCGCCGCCGCATCGAAGACGAGTTGCGGCGGGCTAAGGAAGAGGCCGAGCGTGCCCTGGCGGATCTGCGCGGCGCCCAGGCCAGCCTGATCCTGGCCGAGAAAATGGCATCGCTGGGTTCGCTCGTCGCCGGCATGAGCCATGAGATTTCCACGCCGCTGGGCATCGGCGTATCGGCCGCGTCGCATCTGTCGGAGGAGGTGGAGCAACTGACCAACCACTTCCGCGAGGGGCAGCTGAAGCGCAGTGACATGGAGGATTTCCTCGAAACGGCCACCGAGGCAACCCGCATCATGCAGGGCAACCTGACCCGGGCGGCCCGCCTGATCCAGGCCTTCAAGCAGGTCTCGGCCGACCAGACCACCGACGAATTGCGTGACTTCGCCATTGGCGAATATCTGCAGGAGATCATGCTGAGCCTGCAGCCGGCGCTGCGTCACACGCCGCATAAGGTGAAGATCGTCTGCCCCGATGCCCTGCTGATCCGTAACCGGCCCGGCGCGCTCGGCCAGATCGTCACCAATCTGGTGATGAACGCCCTGCAGCACGGTTTCGAAGGCCGCGAACAGCCGGGCCTGCTGGAAATCGAGGTCAGCCGGCCGCGACCGGGGCGCATCGTCATCGATTTCCGTGACAACGGCAAAGGCATCAGCACCGAAGACCTGCCGCGCGTCTTCGATCCTTTCTTCACCACCCGGCGCGGCACCGGCGGCACCGGCCTGGGCCTGCATATCGTTTATAATCTGGTCAGCCAGGTGCTGGGCGGCACCATCGCGGCCTCCAGCCGGATGGGCGAGGGCAGCCGCTTCACGATAAGTTTCCCGCAAGACGCCGCATCCTGAGATATATCGGCGTCATGAATACCGCCCAGCCTCTCAGCCGCCCGGCCACCCGGCGCCCCCTGAATATCTGGCCCTGGCAGGATAATGCCGGCCGCTTTTCCGTTTTGAAGACGATCTTGCTGGCTCTGGTTGCGCTGCCAGGCCTGTGGTTGCTCTGGCGTACGGCCCAGCAGGATCTCGGACCGCGGCCGCTTACCGAGTTGATCCTGCAGACCGGCACCTGGGGCATCCGCATCCTGCTGCTGTCGCTGGCGGTCACGCCGCTGCGCCAGCTGCTGCGCATGGGCCGGCTGGCCATGCTGCGCCGGATGATCGGCGTCGCCGCCGGCTTCTATCTGCTCGCGCATTTCATCCTGTTCATGGCCAACCTGTCCTTCGACCTCGAGCGCATCGTCATCGAGATCGCCAAGGCCAATTATCTGATCATCGGCCTGGTCGGGCTGGTCATGCTGCTGCTGCTGCTGGCCACCTCCACCGATGGCATGCTGCGGCGCCTGGGCGGCCGACGCTGGCAGTGGCTGCATTATCTCGTCTATCCCGCCGCCATGCTTGGAGCCTGGCATTTCTTCCTGCAGGTGAAGGCGGATATTTTCGAGCCGCTGCTGCTGATCGGGTTCCTGACCTGGCTGCTCGGCTACCGGCTGTGGCGGCGGTTCCGTCCGCAGGGTGCGGCTCTGCCGCTCTGGGCTGCCGCGGTGCTCACCCTGTTCGCGGCCCTGTCCGTGATGGCGGGCGAGGCGGGCTATCTCGCCTGGAAGATTGGTCCGGCCGTGGTCCCGCGCGTGCTGGAGGCCAATCTGTCGATTGATACGGGTCTGCGGCCGGGAATATGGGTGCTGCTGGTGGCCGCAGGGGTGACACTGGCTGCGCTCGCCGCCACAATACGGGCTCGTCGTCCCTAAAAAAGCGAGAGCCCCCGTGCGTGCTGTTTTCGTCGATGCCAATGCCACCCTTGGCGATCTGGCCGAGCGCCTGCGTCTGCCCACCGATCCCGCCGTCACCGTCAACCGCAATGCCGATGTGAAGCCGGCTGACCTGCCGGCCGTGATCGGCGATGCCGGCGTCATCTGGGTCGACCATACGGCGCTGCCCACCGAGATCGCGAAACAGTGCAAGGGGCTTCGCCACGTTGTCTTCCTCGGCACCGGCGCGCGCAGCTATATGAATATCGAGGAACTGGCCGCCCTCGGCATTCAGGTGCATCTGATCAAGGGCTATGGCGATACCGCTGTGGCCGAATGTGCCTTCGCCCTGATGTGGACGGCGTCCAAGGGCTTCGCCCGCATGGACCGCGAGATGCGGGCCGGCAACTGGGTACGACTGGATGGCAAACAGCTCACCGGCAAGACCGTCGGCCTGGTCGGCTACGGCGGCATCGCAGCCGAGATGGCGCGGCTCTGCCTCGGCGCCGGCATGAAAGTGCTGGCCTGGAACCGCAGCAAGAAGGATGCGCCGGCCGGCGTCACCTTCACCGATCTCGATACGTTGCTGGCCCAGAGCGATGTGGTTTCGGTGCATCTGCTGCTCAACGACGAGACTCGCGGTTTCCTGTCGAAAGAGAATCTGGCGAAACTGAAGCCCGGCGCCATCCTGATCAACACGGCGCGCGGCGCGGTGGTCGACGAGGCGGCGATGATCGAGGGGCTGAAGTCCGGCCATATCGGCCATGCCGGCCTCGATGTCTTCGATATCGAACCGATGCCGGCCGGTCATGCGCTCACCACGCTGGAGAATGTGACGCTCTCGGCCCATTCCGCCTTCCGCACGCCGGAGGCCAGCGACAATCTCATCAATGCCGCGCTCGCCCACACGAGGCGCATCGCGACGGAGGGCAAGTAATATGACCGGCCGCTACGATCTCGCCATCCGCAATGCCCGCATCTATGACGGCAGCGGCGCGGCCGCCATCACCGGCGATGTCGGAGTCCGTGGCGACCGTATCGTCGCGGTTGGCGATCTGGGCGCGACGGCGGCCGACCGCGAGATCGATGCCAAAGGCCTGGCGCTGGCGCCGGGCTTCATCGATGCCCATACCCATGACGACGGTGCCGTGCTGCACGGTCCCGAATGCATGCATTGTAAACTGAGTCAGGGCGTCACCAGCGTCGTGGTCGGCAATTGCGGCATCAGCCTGGCACCGGCCACCATGACAAAGCGCCCGCCGCCGCCGCTCGATCTGGTCGGCACCGAAAGCGCCTGGGCTTTCCCCAGCTTCGGCGATTATGCGGAAGCGCTGCGCCGGACGCCGCCGGCCACCAATGTCTACGCGCTGGTCGGCCATATGTCGTTGCGCGTGGTGGCGATGGACCATGATGTGCAGCGCGCTGCCACCGACCGTGAAGCCGCAGTGATGCAGCAGCGGCTGGTGGAGTCGCTCGACCAGGGCGCCTCGGGCCTGTCGTCGGGCCTGTGGTATCCGCCGAGCCGCGCCGCGCCGACCTCGGAAGTGATCGCGGTGGCCGAAGGGCTGCGCTCGCGCGGCGGGCTGTATGTCACGCATATGCGCGACGAGGCCGATGGCGTCGTCGACAGCATCCAAGAGACGCTGAAGATCGGCCGCGACAGCGGCTCGGCCGTGGTCATCAGCCATCACAAATGCACCAATCCGGAGAATTTCGGCCGCTCGACCGAGACGCTGGCCCTGATCGACAGGGCGGCAAAGGAACAGACCGTCGATTTCGACGTCTATCCTTATGCGGCCAGTTCCACGGCGCTGCTGCCGGATCGCCTGCGCGACGACATGGCGGTACAGATCGCCTCGTCTGAATCCTATCCGGAAATGCGCGGCCGCATGCTGGCTGACATTGCCAGGGAATGGGGCACCGATATCGTCACGGCCGCCCATCGCCTGCTGCCGGCCGCCGCCATCTATTTCATGATGAACGAGGAAGACGTGCAGCGGATCATCGCGCATCCGCGCAGCATGATCGGTTCCGACGGCATCCCCAGCAACGACATGCCGCATCCGCGACTCTGGGGTACGTTCCCGCGCGTGCTGGGGCATTACAGCCGGGATCTCAAGCTGCTCAAGCTGGAGCAGGCCGTGCATAAAATGACCGGGCTCACCGCCCGCGTCTTCGGCATGCAGGATCGCGGCGCCATCCGGGAGGGCGCCTTTGCCGATCTGGTGCTGTTCGATCCGGAAACCGTGATCGACACGGCAACCTTCAGCAACCCGATCCAGCCCGCGGCCGGCATCACGGAAGTCTGGGTCAACGGCGTGTCGAGCTATGTCGGCGGCCTGGGCGTCACCGGCGCGGCGCAGGGTCGGTTGATCACGCGGGCCCTGTGATGATGCGTCTGCTGGCTATCGCAGCCGTCCTGCTTGGCGGCAGCGCGATGGCCGCAGAGCTGCCGCGAGACCGGATCGTGCTGGCCTCGGCGATCAGCGTCGATGCCGAAGCCAATACCGCCACGCTGCCACTGCATCGTGGCGAAGCCGGCGGCCGTGCGGTCTGGTACATCGTCACGGATGCTTCCGATGCGGCGGATGCGAAACAGCGCGGCGTGGTCCATGCGCCGCTGCTGGCTCATGCCGGCCATGTGCAGGCGGTGCGGCGACAGGGCGACCATGTGGTGTTTGCCGCGGCGCCCGATTTCGCGCCAGTACGCCGGCTGGTACCCGGGCCGGACGGTTTCCCGCCCGCCAGCGCCAGCCCCGGCGCCACGGCGCCCGCGGCTTATTCGCCTTTCATCCGCATTGCCGGCGAGAGCGGGATTCTCAATGCGCCAATCATCGCCACCGGCGACGGTCCGTTCGACGTGGCGACGCACAGCAATACCGCCGACCGCGTGCTGGCCATCGACACGGAAAAGCGCACGGTGACACTGCTGCTCAGCCACGGCTTCGCCGAAGGCCGTCGCGTGGTCTATATCAGCACCGAAGCATCGGCCGCCGCCGCCGCCGTGCTGGAGCGCGCCATTCATGTGCCGGACCTGGGCGAAGGCAATGCCGATATCGGCCTGCTGGTTTTCGTGCAGGGCGAGCGCCAGGGCCTGCAGCATCTGCTGCGTGACAGCCACGCCTCGGCCGAGGCCACGATGGCGACAGCGGCGCAGATCGCCAGCCCGCGCAATATCCTGACGGCGTTTCCCACCGGCAGGACGGCACGCGGCTATTCGCCGCTGTGGAGCGTCACCCCGATGCGCTGGACCGCAGAGCCAGGCCCGGTGCAGACCGCCCAGGCCGATATCTACCGGCTGGCTGCGGCCGGCAGGGTCGCCGGTGCCGATGGCCGCCAGCCGCTGCAGCCCGCCGGCTTTGTGGTCAACTGCCCGGTGATCGCCTGGCTGGATGTGGCGCCGGAATAAGCTCTCGGGCCTGCTCTGTATGCTGATGGGACGCAGGGCGCGATTGCGCAGTTGATTCGCAGATTGCTGATCGCAGACGCCGTCTTCCGAGCTGACGGTCCTATGAAGTGCGCATCTGCCACCATACTCCCCTGAAAGTAGGCGTCAGTGGCCAGTTACCCACAGATCCTGCGACGAATGTCTTGGTATGCCAAACAAGCCTTGGCAGTGGAAAAAGCCCCGCACTAGAGTCTGGTTATGGGGACACTGCAGGACCGGCAGGTAAGGGTAAAACGCGCGTCGATGCGGCGGCAGTCGCTGACACTGCCCGTTGTCCTGTTCCTGCTGCTGGCCTGCCTGGTTCCGGTCGGCTTCGTGACCTGGCATGCCTGGCAATCGCGGTCCGCCGCGCTGACCCAGGGTTTCGCCCAGGCCGAGGATCTGGTGCTGGCGCTGAGCCAGCATGCAGCGCGCACCTTCGCCGAGCCCAACCTGATCCTGCTCGATGCCATCGAGCATGTGGAGAACGACGGCACCGGCCCGGCGGCGCTGCAGCGCCTGCACAATATTCTCGTCAATCATGTGAAAGCTTCGCGGGTTATCCGCGAACTTGGCATCCTCGACGAGCAGGGCTACTGGCGTACGTCCTCGCTGCCGCAGCGGCCGACCCACAGCAATGGCGACCGCGACTATTTCATCCATCATCGCGACAATCCTGGCGATGGCCTGCGCATCAATCTGCCGTTGCTGAGCCGCATCACTGGCAAATGGACTATTCTGGTGACCCGGCGCATCGACCGGCCCGATGGCAGTTTCGGCGGCGTGGCCCTGGCATCGATCAGCACCGAATATTTCCAGTCGTTTTACGACACCCTGAACGTCGGGGCCCAGGGCCATGTTGCGCTGTATCGCGACGATGCGCGGCTGCTGGTGCGCCGGCCCTTCGTTGAAGGGCACGTGGACACCGATCTGTCGGCGGCCTTCATGGAGGCGACAAAAAATCAGCCGACCGGCCGTTATCACGGACCCTCGATTTACGACGGCCAGATTCGTCTGGCCGCCTGGCGCAAGCTGGATGATTTCCCGCTGATCATGACGGTCGGTCGCGCTGAATCCGATGTTCTGGCGACTTGGCGCAGCTCGGTCATCCTCGATCTGACAGTGGCGCTGGCGGCCTCCTTTGTCATTATCGTGTTCGGCATATTATCGCTTGTTCTGCTGCAGCGGCGCATCCGGGCCGAACGCGCGGCGGCGGAAGCGGCGCACCAGTTTGAACTGATTGCCGAAGCCGCCACGGATGTCATCATCCGCATGACCCCCGAAGGCCGCCGGTTGTACATATCGCCGGCCTGCCGCGATGTGCTCGGGTATGAGCCGGGCGAATTGCTGGATGGCGACATGATGAAGGTGGTTCACCCGGATGATCGTGTCATCATGCAGCATGCGCTGAAGGTGCTGAACGAGGGCACCGAGCGCACCACGGTGATCTATCGCGGCCGCCACAAGAATGGCCATTATGTCTGGCTGGAAGGCGCTTTCCGCATGATCCGCGACCGCAGGGGCGGCGCCCATGAAATCATCGGCAGCACACGCGACATCAGCAGCCGCAAGGTTTCCGAACTGCAGCTGGCGCGCGCCAAGGAGGCCGCCGAACTGGCCAGCCGGGCGAAATCGAATTTCCTGTCCGGCATGAGCCACGAATTGCGCACCCCGCTGAATGCCATCATCGGATTCTCCGAACTGATGGACCGCCAGATGTTCGGCCCGTTGGGCAATGCGCGCTACCAGTCCTATGTCTGTGACATCAAGGTCAGCGGCGAGCATCTGCTGCAGCTCATCAACGATATTCTCGATCATGCCAAGATCGAGGCCGGCCAGCTGGATATGCACGAAGACAGCATCGATATGGCCGAGGCGATCGGTTTCGCCGTGCATATGCTGGCACTGGAGGCGGAAAAGGCGGCGCTGACTGTGACCATGGCTGTCGCACCGGGCATCCGCACCCTGGGCGACGAGCGGCGCATCCGGCAGATCATGCTGAACCTGCTCAGCAATGCGATCAAATACACCCCGGCCGGCGGACGCATCCATATTGCTGCCGCCTTCAGTCCGGCCGACGATCTGGTGCTTTCGGTGGCCGATACCGGCATCGGCATTGCCGAACCGGACCTGCATCTGATGCTGCAGCCCTTCACCCAGATCGACAATGAAAGTAATCGCAATCGCCAGGGCACCGGCCTGGGCCTGACCCTGACCAAGCAGCTCACCGAACTGCATGACGGCTGGCTGACCCTGGAAAGTCAGCCTGGCATCGGCACCACGGTCCGTGTTCATCTGCCGGCAGCGCGGGTGCTGGCGCGACCGGCCTGACATCGCCGTCCCGCCGCCACAATTCCGGCTCAAAGCCATGCTTCGTTTGGACAGGTTTCATCCGGAGGTCCGCCATGATCCGCCCGCTCGTCAGCGCTGCTGCAATCTCGATCCTTCTGCTGGGGTCTTCCGCCTGGGCCGATCAGCCCGGCAAGGGGCGCGGCAAGCATGACCGCGATCGCGGCGGCGACAGCGTCAGCATCAATATTAGCATCGACACCGGCGACCGCACGGTGATCCGGGATTATTACGGCGGCATCGCCGCGCGCGGTCATTGCCCGCCAGGACTGGCGAAAAAGCACAATGGCTGCATGCCGCCGGGCCAGGCCAAGAAATGGGCCAAGGGCCGCCGGCTGGGACCGGAGGTGGTGTTCTATGATCTGCCGCCCGATCTCTACGGCCGCCTGCATGTGCCGGCGGGCCATCGCTACGTCCGGGTTGGCGCCGATATCCTGATGATCGCGGTCGGCACCGGCATGGTGATCGATGCGGTGGAAGATCTGATGCGGATGTGAGATCCGTGCCGGCGGCCGGCGCTTTGGATCAGTTGGCGCTGCTGCGATACAGCAGCAGCAGGGTGATCGGCCGGCTGTTGGAAATGCTGAGCGCGCTGACCGAGAGGTCCTTCTGCACCTGCAGCGACGCGAGCAGCGCGGCATTGACGCTCACATCGCTGTCGACCAGGGCGCCGAGGCCGTTCTTCATGGCATCGACCACGCTGTCGTTGAAGCCCATCTGCGTGGCCATCTCGCGGCGTGCGGCGGCGAAATCCGCCGTGCTGGCATCCACCTTGGCCTGCAGCGGATCGAGCAGGGCATAGGCGGCGGTTGCTGTGGCGGTATCGGTGATGGCGGTGATGGCAGTGCCGAGATCGGTATATTCCGGATCCATGTCGAAGGCCGGCACCGTGATGGAATTGCCGGTGACATCGGCGACGAAATCCACGGGCGTCGAGCCGGTGATCGTCTGGTTGCGGCCGTTATAGATCGCCACCTTGCTGGTATCGGCGATCTGCCGGTGCAGGGCCTGGGCGTCGTTGGTGTAGATTGCCAGCTGCTGCGCATTGAGCGAGCCATCGGAAGCCTTGACCAGCGTCGAGCGCAGCAAACCGATCACATTGCTGATGCCGGTGAAGGCAGCCAGCGTCACATCCACCAGGCCAAGACCCTGCTGCAGCGACGACTGCACGGCGGCATGGGCCTTGAAGTTGCTGCGGATGCCCTGGGCCACCGCGAAGACGGAGGCGTCGTCGAAGGCATCGGCGACCCGATAGCCGGTTTCCAGCTGCTTGGAATTGGTGGTGATCTTGTGGTCGATCTGGCGCAGGGCGGCAACAGCCCCCATTGCACCGGCATTGGTGTTGACTGACGACACCATGGTTTTTAGCTCCCAAGGCTTAACACGCCCTGTTCCCCCGCGGCCCCCTGTGGCCGGCTGCACCGGTTCTGATGCAGCAGCACCGCGTTTACCTTATGTTAATACAACCCACAAGACGATTCGCGGTTAATGGCGCGAATCGCTGTGCATATGCAGGCTGTTATAGTTAACGGCAGGCAGCGGGCCGACGTCGGGAGGATGCGCCATGGCGAAAGTTCTAATGGCAGTTGCGGGTCTGGCCGGTGTCCTGGCCGGCTGTGCGGGTCAGCAGTCGCCGCCGCAGATCGATACGCGGCTGACACCGGACGAGCGGCGGGCGCGGGCCATGTGCGAAGACATGATCGCCGACGACGTGCGGCGCCAGGCCGGCGAAACCATGATCGACCAGTGTGTGGCGGCGCGCCTGCGCGAGATCAGGGCGGGACTGAAGTAGGGGGTGAAGAACCTGGGACCCGCTGATGAAGAGTCAGCTGCTCTACCAACTGAGTTATGCGGCATCCCAATCGTAATATTCAAAACCGCGAGTTGCTCGGTCTTGTGCGAGTCGCGGTTGCAATCGAGGCAAGGCTCGGCTTTACTCATCCGTAAGCTGATTTACTGCCCCAGAGAGCGCCATGACCCTGCCGCAGACCGAGATGAAAGGGGGAGTCCGGTTTTTCCCCCGTGGCACCGATATCGTGGTGCTGCAGTGGTGTACCGCGCGCGGCCTGACCCTGGATACGCTGGGCACCAAGATCGGCGTGCCGCGGGTTAACCTCAGCCTCATGCTCAAGGGCGTCGACCCGGTGCCGATCACGGCCGAGCGCAAGTTGCGCGAATTCATGAGCGCCAATTAATTAATTTCTAACAACATATTACAGCTCTTACATGATGCTTTGCATCGGGTAATTTTTGCACTCTTGATAAGAACAATAAAAGAACATATACTATGACTATTTCCCTATACAGGAGATGGTCATGCCAAGCCGCCGCTACGATCCGTTCAAGGACCTGACGCCACTGTCATGGGAGAAAGATTTGGGGCGGCCCGACCCATTGGCTGGCCTGGACCCGTATCACCCGGCCAAGCTGGAGGAAGAGGGGCTGGCACCTTATCCGAGGCAGCATAACAGGCCCCGGCCTGGCGAGCGGGCCAATTGGCCGGCCATCGCCGAGGCCCTGGCGCGGGGGCAGTCGGTGGAGACCACGGCGTCTACCTATAGCTGCGAGCCCCAGCGGATCTGGCGCAACCTGCGCCGCAGCCGCCGTTTCCGCGACCGCATCGCCCTGGCCGCCGAGCGCATGCGGCTGCAGGCCGACCTGCGCTTCCGCGATCTGCGTATCCATGCCGCCCTGCAGATGCGTCATCGGGCCGATAAGCTTGATCCGAAAACCCTGCAATGGCTGGCCGAGCGGCTGCGGATGGGTGAAGCACCGGAGGGCACGCGTGATCTGGGCGAATGGCTGGAAGCAGTAGCGCGGCTGCCGTCGTCGCGGCGCAAAGCCGTCGGGACGGATCAGGCCTGAATTGGCTCGCTATGGGACGCAATCGGCTCCGCACGGGATGCAATTGGCCCCCAATGGGACGCCATCGGCTCCGTGCCGGCCAGAATGGGTATCGAATGGGCCCGTCGCGTTGCCCGGCTGGCTTGATAAGTGTCTGTTCCGGCTCTATTTCGCGCTGCGCAGCGACCGTCCACGGCTTGCCCGGCCGGTTGCGATGTCCCATCCTGTCGCCCAAGCAGTTCCAGCGGAGCCCACCCGATGATCGACCTGTACTACTGGCCCACCCCGAACGGCCACAAGATCACCCTGTTTCTCGAAGAAGCCGGCATCGACTACACGATCAAGCCGGTCGCCATCGGCAAGGGCGAGCAGTTCAAGCCCGAGTTCCTGAAGATCAGCCCGAACAACCGCATGCCGGCGATCGTCGATCACCAGCCCGCCGATGGCGGTGAGCCGATCAGCGTGTTCGAGAGCGGGGCGATCCTGCTCTACCTCGCCGACAAGTACAAAAAGTTCATCCCGCAGGACCTGCGCGGCCGCATCAGTTGCACCGAATGGATTATGTGGCAGATGGGCGGGCTGGGCCCCATGTGCGGCCAGAACCATCATTTCAGCCAGTACGCGCCCGAGAAAATCGACTATGCGATCAACCGCTATGTCAACGAGACCAACCGGCTCTACGGCGTGCTGAACAAGCGGCTGGAAGGCCGCGCCTTCATCTGCGGTGACGCCTACACGATTGCCGACATGATGAGCTATCCCTGGATCGTGCCCTACGAGCGCCAGAGCCAGAAGCTGGAGGATTTCCCCAACCTGAAGCGCTGGTTCGACAGCATCTGGGCGCGCCCGGCCACCAAGGTCGCCTACGAAAAGGGCAAGCCGATCAACCAGGGCATCCCGGTGATGACCGACGAGGCCAAGAAGGTGCTGTTCGGCCAGACCGCCAGCGTGGTGAAGGGGTAGCAAGTTTTTAGTCGTCATCCCCGCGGAAGCGGGGATCCAGAGCCATAGGCTCAGGCTGTTGCCCTGGGTTCCCGCTTTCGCGGGAACGACGATGGAAGAATGGAGTGAATTGAGAGTGCCAACGATTCATATCGCCGAAAGTGATGAGCAGATTGCCGCCTGTTTCCCTGTGCTGCATGAGTTGCGGCCGCATCTGAAGGACGCCGCCGAGCTGGTGCGCCGCGTGAAGGCGCAGCAGCCCGAAGGTTATGTGCTGGCGTATTCCACGGACGCCGACGGCACGCCGGCCGGCTGCATGGGCTTCCGCCGTCAGACCCGGCTGGTGCATGGCAGGGTGATCTATGTCGACGATCTGGTGACACTGTCCGGGGCGCGGTCGGGCGGCCATGGCAAGGCGCTGATCGCCTGGCTGGAAGCGCTGGCCAAGCGGGAAGGGATCGCGGCCATCGATCTCGACAGCGGTACCCAGCGCGTGGATGCGCATCGGTTTTACCTGCGCGAACGGTTCGCCATTACTGCGTTTCATTTTCTGAAAAGGATTGCACCGTGATCGATCTTTACACCTGGGGCACGCCGAACGGCCGCAAGATCTCCGTCATGCTGGAAGAGACCGGCCTGACGTACCAGGCCTTTCCGATCAACATCAGCAAGGACGAACAGTTCGCGCCGGATTTCCTCAAGGTGAATCCGAACAACAAGATTCCGGCCATCGTCGATCACGAGCCGCCGGCGGCTTACGGCAAGGATCCGGTCAGCGTGTTCGAGTCCGGCGCCATCCTGATCTATCTGGCCGAGAAGAGCGGCAAGTTCCTGCCCTCTGATGCCAAGGCGCGCATGCAGGTGCTGCAGTGGCTGATGTGGCAGATGGGTGGCTTCGGCCCGATGCCGGGCCAGCTGCATCACTTTGGCCGCTTTGCGAAAGAGAAGATTCCCTACGCCATCGAGCGCTTCACCACCGAGACCGCGCGGCTCTACAAGGTGATGGACGGCCAGCTGGCGAAGAACGAGTACATCGCCGGCAAGGAGCTGACGATTGCCGATATGGCGATCCTGCCCTGGGCGGCGCGCTGGGAATGGCACAGCATCGACTGGGCGACCTATCCCAATGTGAAGCGCTGGTTCGACATGCTGATGGCGCGGCCGGGCGTGCAGCGCGGCTTCGAGGTGCCCTGACCATGGCCACCGACGCTGCGGGCATTCTGGAGAATGCCTCGGTGAAGCGGGTGCGCGAGGCGATCCGCCTGCGTGGTGGCGGCGAACGGGTGATCGCGCTGGATGGCGCGGCACGCACGGCGGCGGAAGCGGCCGCGGCGCTCGGCTGCGAGGTCGGCGCCATCGTCAAGTCGCTGGTCTTCTCTGACAACGGCAATGCGGTGATGGCGCTGGTCGCCGGCGACCGCCAGTGCGACGTCGCCCAGCTTGGCCGCGCGCTCGGACTGGCTGCCACGCCCGGCCGGGCCGATGCCGATCTGGTGCGCCGGGCCACCGGTTTCGCCATCGGCGGCGTGGCGCCCTTCGGCCATCCCGAGCAGTTGCCGATCGCGGTGGATGGCAGCTTGGCGCGGTTTCCGCTGCTGCATGCCGCCGCCGGCCATCCTTACGCCGTATTCCCGTTATCCTATGAGGAGTTGCTGGAATGGACCGGGGGCATCGCCGCTCCCGATCTGGCGAGGACTTGAGCGTTGACAGCCCACCCCCGGCCCCTTAGAACAGCCCCCGCATACACTGTGTTAATACCCACTCACGTGCGGAGGGGTGGCCGAGTGGCTGAAGGCAGTGGTTTGCTAAATCACCGTACGATGTCAAGTCGTACCGCGGGTTCGAATCCCGCCCCCTCCGCCATTTCTCTTTTCGTCTTTGCGTCATGAAACCGACGCGCCGCCAGCTGCTGCTGACCGGCGCGGCCGCGGCCCTGCTGCCGCGCGCCAGTTTCGCGGCTGCCGAGCCGGTGCAGATCACGGCTTCGCTGAAGCCGCAGACCCTGCCGGGTGCGGTCGGACCGTCCGATCTCTGGCTCTACAACGAAGCCTTTCCGCTGATCCTGCGCACGAAGCGCGGCGAGCCGTTCCGGGCCAAGTTCACCAACCGCCTGAACGAGCACAGCACCATCCACTGGCATGGCGTGCGCGTGCCTTACAACATGGATGGCGTGCCGTATTTCACCCAGGACCCGGTGAAGCCGGGCGAGGGCTTCGACTACGCCTTCACGCCGCCCGATCCCGGCACCTTCTTCTTCCATCCGCATTGCAACACCGCCGAGGCCATGGGCCGTGGCTTGGCTGGCGTGCTGATCGTGGAAGATCCGCGCGACCAGGGCCTGTTCGATGCCGAGCATGTGCTGGTGCTGAAAGACTGGCGCGTTCGCCACGACGGCAGCTTTGAGGACTTCGTCACCGATGCAGGCGCCGGGCGCGCTGGCAGCTTCGGCGACCTGCGCACCGTGAACGGCCAGGTGACGCCGACGCTGACCGTGCAGCCGGGTGCACGCGTGCGGCTGCGCATCCTCAATGTCGATCCGACCCGTATCCCGATGCTGAGCCTGCGTGGCGTCAATGGTGCGCAGGTGATCGCCACCGATGGCAATGCCTGCGAGCCTTTCGCGCTCAACGGCTGGCGCCTCGGTCCGGCCCAGCGCGCCGATGTCGGCTTCATCGCCTCCGACAAGGCGGGCACTGAAATCGTGCTGGAGGATGTGTTCAGCACCAAGCCGCGACCGCTGGCCAGGATCATCACCGCCGGCAGCCCGTTGCGCAGCACGAAAGCCAGCCTGCGCCTGCCGGCCGCGGATCTGCCGCAACCTGATCTGAAAAATGCGACCAAGCTGGATGTGCAGCTTCTGGCCGGCCATGCCGATCCGGCCATTGCGGCCTGGGCGAAGCAGACCGGCATGAGCGTCGATGATCTCTGCCTGACCCAGAAGGTGTTCTGGTCGATCAACCGCCAGTCCTGGCCGGGCTCGACCCATGAGAAGAAAGCGCCGCCGCTGTTCGAGCTGAAGAGCGGCAGAAGCTATGTGGCCGAGCTGTTCAACGGCACGCCGCACCAGCATCCGATGCATCTGCATGGTCACACGTTCAGGGTGCTCAGCTCAAGCCAGCGGGACCTGCCGGCGCACTGGGCCGATACGGTGATGGTGCGGCCGAAAGAGCGCGTGCGCATCGCCTTCGTGGCCGGCGAGCCGGGCGACTGGATGTTCCACTGTCACATCATCGAACACCAGGATACCGGCATGATGGGCTATTTCCGGGTCGCCTGACCCCGAACATTAAGCCGATTTAATCTTCCGTTCAGGTGTAGTGAAGCCGCGGCTCCCTATGTTGCAGGTGTGAGTTTCCCCTGCCTTAAGGAGCAGATCATGAAAATGACCCGTATCAAACGCACTGTCGCCGCCGTGCTGCTGGCCAGCACCGTCCTGTCGGGCGGTGGCGGCTATCTCGTCGCCCGGGCCTTTGCCGATGCCCCCATCACGCTTGCCCCGGCCGAACAGCCGATGGTCACCGCCGCCCGGCCTGGCTTTGCCGACCTGGTCGAGAAGGTGAAACCCGCCGTGGTGAATATCGCCACCACCGAGAAGGTCGATGCGAAAGCCGCCGGCCGCCAGCAGATGCAGCCCGGCTCGATGGAAGAGTTCTTCCGCCAGTTCATGGAGCAGCAGCAGCGTCGCAAGGGACCGCAGCATGCGCTCGGCTCGGGCTTCATCATCGACCCGACCGGCTACATCGTCACCAACAACCATGTCGTCGAAGACGCCGCCAAGGTGGTTGTGACCCTGGAGGACGGCAGCGAGCATGCGGCGGTGGTGAAGGGGCGCGACCCCAAGACCGACGTGGCGTTGCTGAAGATCGAGAGCAAGACGCCGCTGCCCTATGTGGCCTTCGGCGACAGCGACAAGGCGCGCATCGGCGACTGGGTGGTGGCCGTGGGCAATCCCTTCGGCCTGGGCGGCAGCGTGACCGCCGGCATCCTGTCGGCGCGCGGCCGCAACCTGAACAACGGACCCTATGACAACTTCCTGCAGATCGATGCGCCGATCAATCCGGGCAATTCCGGCGGCCCGATCTTCGATGCGACCGGCCGCGTCATCGGCATCTCGACCGCGATTTATTCGCCCAACGGCGGCAGCATTGGCATCGGGTTTGGTGTGCCGTCCAACCTGGCCCAGACCATCGTCGGCCAGTTGCAGTCCAGCGGCAAGGTGGAGCGCGGCTGGCTTGGCGTCAGCATGCAGCCGCTGACCGAACCGCTGGCCAAGGCGGTCGGCCGCAAGACCACTGATGGCGTACTGGTCAGCGAGGTGCAGGCTGATGCGCCGGCGGCCAAGGCCGGCCTGAAACAGGGCGACGTGGTCACCGCACTGAATGGCCAGCCGATCCGGGACGGCCGCGACCTCGCCACCCAGGTGGCCGGAATCAAGGCCGGGGATACGGCAAAGCTGAGCGTCTGGCGCGACGGCAAGGAGAAGGTGCTGTCTGTCACGGTCGGCGCTCAGCCGGCCGACCAGACCGCGGCCCTCAACGACGCAGGCGACCAGGAGGGCAAGGTGGGCCTGAGCCTGGCGCCGCTGACGCCGGAGCTGCGCAACCGGCTCGGCATCGAAACCGGTGCCAAGGGTGTGGTGGTGGCCGAGGTGGCCTCTGACAGCAAGGCCGAGGAAAGCGGCGTGCAGCCCGGTGACATCATCGTCGATGTGGCCGGCCGCAAGGTGGCGACCCCGGCCCAGGCGGTGGAGGCCATCAAGTCGGCCCAGCATGACAAGCGGGAAGCCGTGACCCTGCTGGTCATGCGCAACGGCACCACCTATTATCTGGCCCTGCAGCTCGCGTAAGGCCGACAGGCCGGAGCGGGATGACCGCTCCGGCTTCGTCTTTCCGGCTTCGCCATTCGCAACGCCCCATGAAAATCCTGCTCGTCGAAGACAATCCGCAGGTCGCCCAGTTCACCCGCAAGGGACTGGTCGAGGCCGGCCATACCGTCGACCACGCCGATAACGGGCGCGATGGCCTGTTCATGGCCACGACGGAAACCTACGACGCCATCATCCTCGACCGCATGCTGCCCGGCGGCATCGACGGCCTGGGGATCATCGAGGCCCTGCGCCGCACCGGCAGCGCCGTGCCGATCCTCATCCTCAGCGCGCTCGCCGATGTGGACGAGCGCATCCGCGGCCTCAAGGCCGGCGGTGATGATTACCTGACCAAACCGTTTTCCTTCGGCGAACTCGAAGCCCGGTTACTGGCGCTGATCCGGCGCTCGGGCAGCGCGGCGGAAACCGGGCTCACGGTCGGCGATCTGACCCTCGATCTGCTCAGCCGCAAGGTCACCCGTGCCGGCAAGGTGATTGTGCTCAAACCGCGCGAGTTCAAACTGCTGGAATACCTGATGCGTCATGCCGGCCAGGTGGTGACCCGTACCATGCTGCTGGAGAATGTCTGGGACTATCATTTCGATCCGCAGACCAATGTGATCGATGTGCATATCAGCAACCTGCGCCAGCGCATCGATGCCGGCTTCGACAAACCGATGCTGCAGACGATCCGCGGGGCGGGATACCGGCTGGGCGATGCTTAAATTCTTCCGTTCGACATCGATGCGGCTGGCCCTGGTTTTCGCCGCGCTGTTCGTCGCCGCTTCGATGCTGCTGGCGGGCCTGCTGTGGTGGAACACGGTGGGGTACCTGGATCGCGAAACCGATGCGGTGATCGCCGCCGATACCCGTGCCATCGGCGACCGCCTCGGCGATTTCGGCCTGCCCGGTGCCGTGCAGATGATGAACGAGCGTATTGCCGCCGATGCCGACCGCAAGGCGATCTACCTGCTGACCGACCCGCTGCTGCGGCCCATCGGCGGTAATGTCGCGGCCTGGCCGCTGAAAGTGGGGGCGGCGCCCGGCTGGTACGAGATCGAGCTGGTGCATCGCGACCGCCTGCATATGACGCGGTTGCTGCATGTGGTGCTGCCCGGCAATTTCCAGTTGCTGGTCGGCCGCGATGCCCAGGACCGCGTCGATATCCGCAACCTGTTCCTGCGCAACCTTGCCTGGGCCGGCCTGGCCATGCTGGGCTTCGCGCTGCTTGGTGGCTGGCTGATCCGCCGTACCGTGCTGCTGCGCATCGAGGGAATCAACCGCACAGCCACGGCCATTGTGCAGGGCGATCTCGGGCAAAGGATTCCGCAGCGCCATAGCGATGACGAATTCGACCAGCTGAGCGCCACCATCAACCGCATGCTCGACCAGATCCAGCAACTGGTGGAAGGCGTGCGCAATGTCTCGAACGCCATCGCCCATGACCTGCGTACACCGCTGGCCGAGGCGCGGGCCCGTCTTGAGGATCTGTTGCGCCGGCCGGGGCGGTCGGAAGTGATGCTGGATGGCATCGCCGCGTCGATTTCCGATATCGACCGGCTGATCGGCGTGTTCAACGCCCTGCTGCGACTGGCCGAGATCGACAGCGGCCTGCGCCGTGCCGGCTTCGGTCCGGTCGACCTGGCCGCGCTGATCACCGATACGGCCGAGCTTTACGCACCTGCAGCAGAGGCGCGCGCGCTGGAGTTTTCCTTCAGCGCCCCCGAGGACCTGACCGTCACCGGCGACCGCCTGCTGCTGTCGCAGGCGGTCAGCAACCTGCTCGACAATGCCGTGAAATACACGCGACCCGGCGGTCATGTCGGGTTGCTGGCCATGGCCGCCGCCGATGGTGGTGTTCTGATCCGCGTGACCGATACCGGCCCAGGTATCCCGGCGGGCGATCTGGCCAAGGTGCGGCAGCGCTTCTATCGCGGCGATTCCAGCCGCCATGCCGAAGGCGTCGGGCTGGGCCTCAGCCTGGTCGATGCCGTGGCCCGGCTGCATGGCGGCGAACTGCGATTGGAAGGGGGCAATCCGGGCCTGCATGCCACCTTGGCACTGCCGGCTTCGGCTTGATAGGATTGCGCCATGGCACAGGATCACGACCACCATCATCACCACGATCATGATCACGACCACGACCATGAGCACGGCACCGTGCTCAGCGATGTGGAGCTGCGCGTCCGTGCGCTGGAAAGCGTGCTGGTCGAGAAGGGCTATGTCGATCCGGCCGCGCTGGATCTGCTGATCGAGACCTATGAAACCAAGGTCGGCCCCCATAATGGCGCCCATGTGGTGGCGAAGGCCTGGAGCGATCCGGCCTATCGCGACTGGCTGCTGAAGGATGCATCGGCGGCGATTCAGTCGCTCGGCTATATCGGCCGCCAGGGCGAGCATATGGTGGCGGTCGAGAATACGGCGACGACCCATAACATGGTCGTCTGCACGCTCTGCTCCTGCTATCCGTGGCCGGTGCTGGGCCTGCCGCCGGTCTGGTACAAATCCGCGCCCTATCGCTCGCGTGCGGTGATCGATCCGCGCGGTGTGCTGAAGGATTTCGGCGTCACCCTGCCCGAGACGAAGCAGATCAAGGTCTGGGACTCCACGGCGGAGGTGCGCTACCTCGTGCTGCCCGAACGGCCGCAGGGCACCGAAGGCTGGAACGAGCAGCAGCTTGCCGCGCTGGTGACGCGCGACAGCATGATCGGCACCGGCCTGGCAAAGGCAGCATCATGAACGGTCCAAGCAAAGGATATGCGCCGTGAACGGCGCGGCGGACATGGGCGGCGTCATGGGCTTCGGTCCGGTGCGCCATGAAGGTGAAGACGAGCCGAAATTCCATGCCGCATGGGAGAAGCGCGTGCTGGCGCTGACTCTGGCGGTTGGGGCCACGGGACAGTGGAATATCGACATGTCGCGGTCGGCGCGCGAGAGTCTACCGCCACCGCAGTATCTGGCGAAGAGCTATTACGAGATCTGGCTGGCCGGCATCGAAAAGCTGATGATCGAGCGTGGCATGCTCTCGGCCGAGGAAATCGAGGCCGGCCGCGTGCTGGCACCGCCGAAGCAACTGCCACGAATCCTGACCGCCGATGTTGTGCCGATGGTGCTCGCCAAGGGCGGCCCGACCGAGCGGCCGAGCGATCAGCCGGCGCGGTTCAGTGTCGGCGACCGCGTGCGGGCCGTGAACATGCATCCTTCGGGTCACACGCGTCTGCCGCGCTATGTGCGCGGCCATGTCGGCACGGTGGAGCTGCTGCATGGCGTGCATGTCTTCCCCGACAGCAATGCGAAGGGTGAGGGCGAGCAGCCGCAATGGCTCTACACCGTGCGCTTCGCCGCCACCGAACTCTGGGGGCCGGACGGCGACCCGCATCATTCGGTCTCTGTCGATGCCTGGGACAGTTATCTGGAGCCGGCATGAGCAGCCTGGCGGAGCTGTTGCCCGATCTGCCCTGCGACGATAACGCCGCACCGGTCTTCCGCGCGCCCTGGGAGGCACAGGCCTTCGCCATGGCGGTGGCGCTGCACCAGAAGGGCCTGTTCACCTGGCCGGAATGGGCGGCGGTGCTGACCGAAGAAATCCGTCGCGCGCAGGCCGCCGGCGATCCCGATACCGGCGTGACCTATTACCGCCACTGGCTGAATGCGCTGGAGCGCCTGACGGTGGAGAAGGGGGCCGCGACTCCGGCAGCGCTGCATGAAAAGGCTCAGGCCTGGGACCGCGCGGCGAAAGCCACGCCGCATGGTCAGCCGATCAGTCTTCCTTAGCGGGCGGCAGGGGCGGCAGGGGCCGCTTCGCCACCTCGTCGGCTTCCTTTGGCGCCACACCCAGGCCGCGCAGAATGGAGGCGGCGGTGGCCGAGACATGGGATTTGCCCGCCTGGCCGCGCAGGATACTGTTGATCGCGGCATAGTTGGTGCCGGTGATCAGGTCCATGGCGGCATCCTTGCTGGCCACATGGAAGCGCTTCTGTTTGATGCCAAGCATCAGGTCGGCATAGACGTAAGGCCGGATTTGCGTGTCCCAGACCGGCGAGGCCACGGCGATGGACATCATGAAGCGGGCCAGTTCCGGCTGTTCGATCGCCAGCATCATGTAGTGGCGACCGCCGATCGCCATGCGTTCGGCGGCATCGGTGATATGGCCGTAGCTGGTATCGATTCGCTCGCAGTAATCGATACCAACCGCCACGGCGCCGGCTTCGACGATCTCTTCCTTGGTCTGGAAGTAGTTGTAGAAGGTGCCGTTGGCGACCCCGGCGACGGAGGCGATTTCCTGGATGCTGGCGGCCTCTACCCCCTTGGCGGCAAAGACTTTTACCGCCGCGCCAAGCAGCAGGCGGCGGGTGCGTTCGCGCTTGGATGTAACGGCGGCCGGTTTTTTACGTGTTGACAAACTGAGACTTCCCTCATAATTGAGGCAACTCTCAAATTGAGAATTGTCTCAATTGAAAGTTTTGCACGACTTCAGTTCCGAGGGAAGCATGTCATCTGTCGCTCTCACCCTGGCCTACCTGGTTTTCGAGGTGCGCGATCTCGCACGCTGGCGCAGTTTCCTGCCGCAGATGCTGGGCTGCCAGCCGGCCGGCACGGTGGATGGTGCCGAGGCCTGGCGCATCGACGGTGCGGCCTATCGGCTGCTGCTGCGGCAGGGGCCTGCCGATGACCTGGTTGCACTCGGCTGGGCAACCGCTGATATGGAAACTCTGGCAACGCGGCTGGCTGGCCATGGCGTGGCGGTCGAGACGTTCGCAGCCGGCATCCGCTTTCGTGACCCCATGGGACTGGCCAACGAAGTCGTGGCCGACCTGTCGCAGGCTGGTAGTGCCTATGCCTCGCCGGTGATGCCGGGCGGTTTTCAGACCGGCCATCTCGGCCTCGGCCATGCCGTGCTGGCGGTCGGTCGTCGGGCCGAAGAGATGGAGCGTTTCTATACCGAAGCCTTCGGCCTGCGGGTCACCGAACGGATCGACACGAAGATCGGTCCGATCAAGGTGGATGGCGTCTTCCTCCATGCCAACCGGCGGCATCATTCGCTGGCGCTGATTGCGGTTCCGAGCCGCAAGCGGCTGCTGCATTTCATGCTGCAGGCCAACCAGTTGAAGGACGTCGGCCTGGCGCTGGAACGGGCACAGGAAGCCGGCGTGGCGATCAGCCTGAGTCTTGGCCAACATCCCGATCCGGATGGCACGGTATCTTTCTATGCGCAGACGCCGTCGGGTTTCGACTACGAGATCGGCGCCGGCACGCGCGAGATCGATCCGGCCACCCATCAGGTCGAGATCAAGACTAGGACCAGCGACTGGGGCCACAAGCCGAGCCTGCGCATGCAGTTGCGCGGCGCGCTGGATATCCTGGCTGACAAGTTTGGCTGGAAGGCAGCCTGAGCCATGCGCAAGGTTTTCAAGATCGCCCTGTGGACCGGCGGTGTGCTGGCTGGCGTCGTGGTCGCTGCAGGGCTGTTCGCCCAGTTCGGCAGCGCGCACAAGATGAATCGTGTGATTGCCGTCAGCGTGGCGCCGGTGGCGGTTCCTGCGGACGACACGGCGCTGACGCGCGGCAAGTATCTATTTGATTCGCGCGGTTGCACCGACTGCCATGGCCGCGATGGTGCCGGTAAAGTGTTTATCGACGATGGTGCGTTGCTGGTGCGCGGCCCGAACCTGACATCGGGTAAGGCCGGCATTGCATCAGGCTATGGCGATATCGACTGGGTACGCAGCATCCGTCACGGTGTCGGGCCCGCTGGTCGTCCGCTGCTGATCATGCCCAGCGAGGATTACAATCGTCTGAGCGATGCCGATATGGGCGCCATGATCGCCTATCTCCGCAGCTTGCCGCCGGTGGATGGCGTGCCGGGCGACGTGCGCCTGCCGCTGCCGGTGCGTTTTGCCTATGCCGTCGGTATCGTCAGGGACGCGGCCGAGAAGATCGACCACAGCCTGCCGCCGGCGCAGCCGGCGCCGGCCGGAGAGATCATCGCGCAGGGTGCCTATGCGGCGCAGATGTGCATGGGCTGTCACGGCGTGAACCTGACCGGCGGCAAGATTCCCGGTGGTCCGCCAGACTGGCCGGCCGCGGCGAATCTCACGCCGGTCAAGGGGGGCGCCATGCAGCGTTACAAGGATGCTCCCATGTTTGCAGCGATGATCCGCAGCGGCCTGCGGCCGGACGGCACGGCGATCAAGGTGATGCCCTTCGACTCCCTGAAGGAACTCGACGATGGCGAGATCGCGGCGATGTATGCGTATCTCGCCAGTCTGGCCCCAAAAGGAAAATAACGGGCCGGCAAATAGTCAGAGCGCGGCGGGCAGCGGCACGCCCAGCTTTTCGGCCCAGGGCTTGAGGCTCGGCATGATCTCGGGATGCAGGGCCACGCCATCGGCCTGCTGCTGACGGCGCAGTTTCAGCCCGCGCTCGCCCGGCATGCGCACCGGCGGGTTGCCGGGTTTGACTGGCGCCGTGCGGCAGGCCTCGGCCAGCCATGTGGTCTCGGTGGTGAAGGCGTCGAGGCCGCCGAAGGCTGCCGGGTCGATCACCTGGACGAAGACACGGGCGCCCCACTGCTTGGAACCGGTGGCACGACCAGAGCCAGCAAGGCTTGAGGTCAGCATCTCGACCAGCAGGCCGAGCGCGAAGCCCTTGTGGCCGAGGTCCATGCCGCCGAGCGGCAGCACGGCGCCGGGCGGATCAGCGGTGAAGCTGGCCGGATCGTCGGTGGCGTTGCCCTGGTTGTCGACCAGCCAGGGTCCGCCGAGCTTCGCGCCTTTGCCCTGGCGGTTCAGCCGCGCCACCATGCCATTTGTGGTGGTCGAGGCGCTGATGTCGAAGATCACCGGCTCGCCGCCGTTTACCGGCCAGCCGCCGGCGATCGGGTTGGGCGTGTAGCGTCCGGCGATGGCACCGAAGGGCGCGACCGAGCCACTGGCCGGATCGGAACTGGCGATGAGCAGCGCCATGCCCTGTTCGATCACGCGCAGCGGATAAGCGGCGAGGCAGGCGATGTGGTGCGAATGGTTGATCACCACCGTGCCGGTGCCATGAGTCTTCGCCTTGGTGATAGCGGCATTGATGGCCTGCAGAACCAGCCAGGGGCCGGGCAGATAGCGACCATCCCAGGTCAGCGTCGCCGGGCGTTCGGCGATCACGGTCGGTGCACCGCTTTTTGTCATGCGGCCGGCTTCGAGTTCGGCCAGATACGGCCCGAGCAGCTGCAGTCCATGGGTGCTGTGGCCCATCAGATCGCCCTCGACCAGAATCTGTGCCGTGGTCTGCGCTTTATCGGTTTCCAGGCCAGCCTTCGTCAGGACTGTGATGGCGAAGGTGGTCAGCGCGGCGGCGGAATGGCGGTCGGTCATGGCTGCCTCAAAAAGAAACGGCGCGCCGATATGGCGCGCCGCGGGATTGGAAAGACGGGCGATCAGCCCAGAGCGGCCTGCACGGCGCGCTTGGCGATCACGCCGACCAGATGGGCGCGATAGGCGGCCGAGGCATGGATGTCGCTGTTCATCGCGCCAGCATCGGTCTTGATGCCCTTCAGGGCATCGGCGCTGAAGGATTTTGCCAGCGCCGCTTCCATCTCCTTGTGACGGAAGACGCAGGGACCGGCGCCGTTGATGGCGACGCGGATGCCGCCAGCCGTCTCTGCGACGAAAGCACCGACCATGACATAGCGCGAGGCCGGGTTGGGGAATTTCACATAGCCGGCGCGTTTCGGGATCGGGAATTCCACCTTGGTGATGATCTCGCCGTCCTCGAGCGCGGTCTCGAACAGGCCCTTGAAGTAATCGTCGGCCGCGATCTTGCGCTTGCTGGTATGGATCGTGGCACCGAGGCCGAGCACGGCGCCGGGGTAATCCGCGGCCGGATCGTTGTTGGCCAGCGAACCGCCGATGGTGCCCATGTTGCGCACCTGCGGATCGCCGATGCCAGCCGCGAGCGCGGACAAAGCGGGGATGGCTTTCTTCACCTCGGCCGAGGCGGCCACAGCGGCATGCTTGACGGTCGCGCCGATGGTGACGCTGTTGCCCGACACGCTGATACCACCCAGTTCGGCGATGCCGGTCAGATCGACCAGATCGGACGGCTGCGCCAGCCGGTTTTTCAGCGTCGGCAGCAGGGTCTGACCGCCAGCCAGAAACTTGCCGTCGTCGGCGCTACCGAGCAGCTTGGCAGCATCGGCGAGCGAGGTCGGGCGGTGATAGTTGAACGCATACATGGGGGCTTCTCCGTCTTTAAGCTTTATTCGGCCGCATCGGCCAGTTTGCGGCTCTGGATCACCTGCCAGACCTTCAGCGGCGTTGCCGGCATCGTGATCTCCTCGGTGCCGAGCGCATCGGTGATGGCATTCATCAGCGCTGCCGGCGCGGCAATCGCACCGGCTTCGCCACAACCCTTCACGCCCAGGGGATTATGCGGGCAGGGGGTCTGGATCATGCCGATCTTGTAGGAAGGCAGGTTGTCGGCGCGTGGCATGCAGTAGTCGTTGAAGGAGGCCGTGAGCAGCTGGCCGCTCTTCGGGTCATAGACCACGCCTTCCAACATGGCCTGACCGACACCCTGCGCGATGCCGCCGTGGACCTGACCCTCGACGATCATCGGGTTGATGACATTGCCGAAGTCATCGACTGCGACCCAGTTGGCGATGGTGGTGACGCCGGTCTCACTGTCGATCTCGACCTCGGCGATATGCACGCCGGCCGGGAAGGTGAAGTTGGCCGGATCGTAGAAGGCGCTGGCCTCCAGACCCGGTTCCAGATCGGCCGGATAGTTGTGCGGCACGTAAGCCGTGAAGGCCACCTGCGCCATCGGCACCTGCTTGTCGGTGCCCTTCACCGAGAAGACGCCCTTGTCATAGGCAACATCCTCGACGGACGCTTCCATCAGATGGGCGGCAATCTTCTTGCCTTTCTCCACGATCTTGTCGACAGCGCGAATGATGGCGGAACCGCCAACAGCCAGCGAACGCGAACCATAGGTGCCCATGCCCATCGGCACCAGCGCGGTGTCGCCGTGTACGACCTCGATGCTCTCCATCGGTACGCCGAGCTTGTCGGAGACGATCTGGGCGAAGGTGGTCTCGTGGCCCTGACCATGACTGTGCGAGCCGGTGTAGACGAAGACGCTGCCGGTGGCGTTGAAGCGGATCTGAGCCGACTCCCAAAGGCCGACACCGGCGCCAAGGGAGCCGACCACGGCCGACGGCGCAATGCCGCAGGCCTCGATATAGGCGCAGAGTCCGAAGCCACGCAGTTTGCCTTGCTTGACAGACTCCGCCTTGCGTTTGGCGAAACCGGCCTGATCGGCCATCTGCAGCGCCTTGTCCAGCGCCTTGCCATACTGGCCGCTGTCATACACGCAGGCGACCGGCGTCTGATACGGGAAGGCATCGTCGGGGACAAAGTTGCGGCGGCGCAGTTCGGCCGGATCCATTTTCAGCTCGCGCGCGGCAGCTTCGACAATGCGCTCGACCACATAGGTGGCTTCCGGGCGGCCGGCGCCGCGATAGGCATCGACCGGCGTGGTGTTGGTGAAAACGGCCTTCACTTCAGCGTAGATCGCCGGCGTGGTGTACTGGCCGGCGAGCAGCAGGGCGTAGAGATAGGTCGGCACGGCCGAGGCGAAGGTGGACAGATACGCGCCCATATTCGCCATGGTGGCGACGCGGAGGCCGAGGAATTTGCCGTCCTTGTCCATGGCCAGTTCGGCATGGGTGACGTGATCGCGGCCATGAGCATCGGTGAGGAAGGCCTCGGTGCGGTCCGAGGTCCATTTCACCGGCTTCTTAAGCTTGCGCGCGGCCCAGACGCAGACGGTTTCTTCGGCATAGTTGAAGATTTTCGAACCGAAGCCGCCCCCCACATCGGGGGCGATCACGCGCACCTTATGCTCAGGCAGGCCAAGCACGAAGGCACAGAGGATCAGCCGGATGACATGCGGATTCTGCGAGGTGGTGTAGACCGTGGTGCTGTCGGTGCCGGCATCGTATTCGCCAATGGCGCTGCGTGGCTCCATAGGATTGGGCGACAGGCGGTTGTTCAGCAGTTCGATCTTGGTGACATGGGCGGCCTTGGCGAAAGCAGCCTCGGTGGCGGCCTTGTCGCCGAAATCCCAGTCGTAGCAGAGGTTGCCGGGCGCATCGCCATGCACCTGCGGCGCTCCGGGCTTCAGTGCGCTGACCACATCGACCACCGGCGCTAGAACGTCGTAGTCGACCTCGATCATCTCGGCCGCGTCGCGCGCCTGCGACTGGCTGCGGGCGATCACCACCGCGACCTGATCGCCGACATGGCGGACATGCTCGATGGCAATGATGTCGTGGCGCGGCGCCTTGTGCGGATCGCCTTTCTTGTCCTTGACTGTCCAGCCGCAGATCAGGCCGCCGACCTTGTCGGCCGCCACATCCTGACCGGTATAGACCGCCACGACGCCGGGCATTTTCTTGGCCGTGGTTGTGTCGATGGATTTGATTTTCGCGAAGGCGTGCGGCGAACGCAGAAAGGATGCGTATAACTGACCAGGGCGGTTGATATCGTCGGTGTAATGTCCCTGACCCGTGATGAAGCGGAAATCTTCCTTACGACGGACGGACTGACCAATACCCTGGTTTGTCATGACGCTTACCCCCGCATTGCCTGTGCCCCGGCCATCACGGCCTTGACGATGTTGTGGTAGCCCGTGCAGCGGCAGAGGTTGCCCTCAAGCTCGTGTCGCACAGTCTCTTCGCTCGGGTTCGGATTGCGCTGAACCAGATCGACGGCGCTCATAATCATGCCCGGCGTGCAGAAACCGCATTGCAGGGCATGGTTTTCACGGAAGGCTTCCTGCATCGGATGCAGTTTGCCGTCCTGGGCCAGCCCCTCGATGGTGGTGACCTTGGCGCCCTGCGCTTGTGCGGCCAGGATGGTGCAGGATTTCACGCTCTTGCCGTCGACATGGACGACGCAGGCCCCGCACTGGCTGGTATCGCAGCCGACATGCGTGCCGGTCAGTTCAAGATGCTCGCGCAGGAACTGCACCAGCAATGTACGGGGTTCGATATCGCGTGTTGCCGGCTGGCCGTTGACGGTGATCGTCACGGAGATGGTCATATTTTTCCTCCCATGGAGCGCGGAGAAGTGTTGGGGCATATCGCGCGCTTCACCCGGATAACTTTGGGCGCAACGCGCAAGTGGCGTCAAGTTGCAAAAACGATGGTGATCAGCTTCGCAGGACCAGAGCTGTTGCTGCGCATACGACGACGATCAGGCCGCCGATCCAGATCCAGCTCGGTATCCCGCCGGTTACTGCGGTATCCGGTTGCGGTGCAACAGATGGTGCCGACTGTGTCGGCGGTGTTGCAGGGGCAGCAGCCGCGGTTTCCGATGCTGCAGCAACACCGGGCGCGGCGACAAGCTGATTGAACTTGGTGAAAAACTCGTCAGCCATCTTGGCTGCCACGCCATCGACCAGCCGTGCGCCGATCTGGGCCAGCTTGCCGCCGATCTGGGCATTCACGCTGTAGGTCAGCCGGGTGACGCCGGGTTCGGCATCCGTCAGTTCCACCTTGGCGCCACCCTTGCCGAAGCCGGCCGCCACGCCACCCTGGGCTTCGCCCACGATGGTGCAACTATTCGGCGGGTCGAGGTCGGTGAGGGATACCTTGCCCTTGAACCGGGCCTTCACCGGCCCGACCTTGACCTGGACACTGGCCTCGAAATCCGTGTCCGAGGTTTTTGTGACGGTTTCGCAGCCGGTGATGCACTGGCGCAGCACCTCGGGGTCGTAAAGGGCATTCCAGACGGTTTGGCGGGGGGCGGGGATCAGTTGTTCGCCGGTCAGTTCCATGACGGGACTCCAAAATCACAAGAATATGCTGGGGCAAATCGATTCACGACCTGTTAAGCTTAGCCGCCTAGCTTGCGCATAACTAGGTTCAGGTCTGATCGAGGTAAGGGGATGGTCCCCGCGACACGCTCCGGTATCGATGTGAGTTTCTGGCTGCTTGAACGGGCGGCATCGGAACGCATCACCATGTCCCTGCCGAAACTGCGCTGGTTGCTGTATCTGGCACAGGCGCATTACGCCATTGCTCGCGAAGGCGCCAAGCTGATGCCCGCGACCTTCCTGGTCGGCGATGACGGCCCCCTGGAGCCGACGCTGGAACTGGTTTTCCAGGCCGGCATCGAGAATCCCTGGACGCCCACACTGAGCGAAACCGCGGAAGCCTTCCTGGATGCGTTCTGGAAGCGGTTCGGTATCCTGCCCGCCGTTGCACTGCACAAGCTGGTGGTCGGCGACCCGGCCTGGCGCAAGGCGCAGGAGAACGGCCCGGGCAGCGAAATCGCGGTGGAGAACCACCGCAGCGCCGCCAAGGCTGCTGCGACACGGCTCCCGTCCATGCCTTCGGCAGGTCGGCGCGAACAGCCCGTCGAGCTGCCCCCCTTCGAGGAGGCGGTTCAGGCCAAGATCGCCGAGCATTCCTTTGGCGCTGCCCAGCATCCGCTGGCCAAGGCCATGCGGGGCCAGCCGGTCAAGGGGCCTGCCGCGCCGGCAGGCGGCCGGACGGCCTCGGTGCAGGAAGCGGCCAATCACCTGCGCGCCGCACCGCCGGACAGTCAGGAAGTTCGCTTCACGGCCGATGGCCGTTCAGTCACCCGCTGGCGTCCGAAACGTCGTGTGGAAGGCCCCACAATCTGACCCTTCATCAGACCTTGGTCTGAGGGCTAACCCTCCGCAAGCCTTGTTAGAATCGTTTTGGCAGCGCCCGTAAAAGGTGTTACGCTTTCTGGCGTAGTGGGGCTATTGAAGGGTTAATAGAGTGGATCAAGGGGGCTTCGGCGACGCCGAAATCGTCAAGATTTCTGGCAAGGTCAAGTGGTTCAACGCAGTCAAGGGCTTTGGTTTCGTCAGTCCTGACGACAACTCTGGCAACGCTGGCGACGTATTTCTGCATCTCTCCTGCCTGCGGCAGGCCGGTTACGAAAGCATCGAAGAAGGCTCGACCCTGCTCTTGGAAGTCGCGAAGCGGCCCAAGGGTATGCAGGCAGTCCGCGTGCTCTCGGTCGACACCAGTACAGCAGCGCCGTCTCCGGCCGGCGGTGGCTTTGGCGATCGTGGTGCGCGTCCGCCGCGTCCGGCCCGCTTCGGCGATGATCGCGGCGGCTTTGGTGGTGGCGACCGGTTCGGCGGCGGGGATCGCTTCGGTGACCGCGGCCCCCGCGGCGGTTTCGGCCAGGACCGCGGCGGCTTTGGCGCCGACCGTGGCGGCCCGCGTTTCCCCTCGGTGGTTGCCCAGGGTGATTTCTTCGAAGCCAAGGTGAAGTGGTTCAATGCCGTGAAGGGCTATGGCTTCGTCTCGCGCGGCGAAGGCGACCAGGACATCTTCGTGCATATGGAAGTGCTGCGCCGCGAAGGCATCAACGAATTGCAGCCGGGCCAGTCGGTCCGCATCCGTGTCGGCCAGGGCCCCAAGGGGCCGCAGGTTGCCGAAATCCGCATGGATTGATTTCCCCGATATCCGGGGCATGAAACGCCGGCGCAGCCCTCTGCGCCGGCGTTTTCCGTTTCAGCATGTATCGTGGTGTATCGGCCGGTTTTCGGATGCGTAATCGGTATCATGCTGATGTTTTGTATCTTTGCTGACCGGCGGTTGCGCCTCGTCGTCGGGATAGAAGTTCAGGATCAACAGCATATCGACCGTTGCCCCATCCCTGGCCAACGGAAAATAAACCCGCTCGCTGTCGATAAAATCCCGGTCTTCATAAGGCATGGGGAAACGGTCATAGACGGCCTGGCTATGCATCACAGCCGCAGTCATATTGGCGCGAATACGGTCTACGAACGCGGGAACAACGGCTTCTTCGAGGTATTTTCCGCTGATTTCGCGGCCGGCTGCCGTTGTCTGCAATGTGCCCATCAGGCGATAGCGGAACCGCAAGATGCCATCTTCAGTTCGCTCAACATCGACAAGATTGACGAATGGCAGGATGGCGCGCATGGCAACGGGGTCGATATGCTGTCGTCCCGGTAAGAGGCCTGGCGGTGCCATCCGATCAAGGTAGTCTCGCATCCAACTAAAACGTGAATGCAATTGGGCGTAATTCGGATGCTGCATTCTGCTTCCTCCCCTCGCCGTAGAACCGACAGTAGCATAGGAGGCGGTGAGGCGCATCAAACATTGGCGAGACACTATGCCAGCCGGATCAGCGCAGCTCCACGGCATAGCTGTCCACCGGCAGGGCTTTGGGGATGAGCCCCTGCTTGACGAGGTAGTCGGCGAAACGAGTGTAGCGATGGCCGTCCAGGGCGCGCGGCGACTGGGCAAAGCGGGGCAGGGTGGCGGTCCAGGCGCGACGGTTCAGTTCGTCATCGAGTGTCTTGTTTTCCTTGATGAAGGCCTGCCAGCTTTTCTGCGGCTCGTTATGCAGATAGGCAACGGCCTCCTCCAGCGCATCCAGCAGGCGCTTCAGGCGTGCGTCATTCAATTTGTCTTTATGCGCAACCAGGATCAGTTCGTCATAGAGCGGCACGCCGTAATCTTCCGGGTAGAAGGCGCGGCCTGGCTGGCCGGCAATGTCCATCTGGTTCAATTCGAAATTGCGGAAGGCGCCGATGGTGGCGTCAACCTTGCCGGCAAAGATTGAAGGTGACAGCGCGAAGTTCACATTGACCAGCGTGACATCGGTCAGCTTGAGACCGTATTGCTCCAGCATGCTTTTCAGCAGTGCATCCTCGAAGCCGCCGACCGAATAGCCGATCTTTTTGCCTTTGAGATCGCCGACCGTCTTGATTGGACCGTCGCGCAGCACCACCAGTGAATTCAGCGGCGTCGCCACCACGGTGCCGATGCGCCGCAGCGGCAGGCCGGCGGCCACCTGCACATGCAGCTGCGGCTGATACGAGATCGCGACATCGGCCTTGCCGGCTGCCACCAGCTTTGGTGGATCGTTCGGATCGGCCGGTGCGATCAGGTCGACCAGCAATTCATGACGATCGAAGATGCCGGTATGCTTGGCTACCACCAATGGCGCGTGATCCGGGTTGACGAACCAGTCGAGCAGCACGGTCAGCTTGTCGTGGGCAGATGCCATGCCGGGCAGCAATGCTGCGGCAAAGACGATGGCGGTGAACAGACGGGTCATCGGTTTACTCCTTCAGGACGTCGGAATGTCAGATCGGGCGTGAGTATCGGCCTGCCAAGGCAGCAGGCGTCTGGTCAGGCGGTCGACGGCGGCATAGAGCGCCACGGCGCAGAGCGCGAGCAGGATCAGGGCTGCGAACATCAGATCGGTCTGCACGCGCGCATTGGCCTGCAGCATCAGGAAACCGAGGCCGGCGCTGGCGCCGACCCATTCGCCGATCACGGCACCGATCGGGGCGACGGCCGCCGCGATCTTCAGGCCGCTGGCAAAGGCCGGCAATGCCGCCATCAGGCGGATGCGCAGCAGGATACGCCAGCGGTGCCGCGGCGCATCGCCGGTCATCACGCGCGCCAGATCGAGCCAGCCGGCTTCAGTGCGGCGCAGGCCGTCATACAGCGCCGCCGATACCGGGAAGAAGATGATCAGCATCGCCATCACGATCTTCGAGGCGATGCCATAGCCGAGCCACAACACCAGCAGCGGTGCGATGGCGAAGACGGGAATGGCCTGGCTGGCGACGACCAGCGGCAGCAGCCAGCGCCGTGCTACTGGCGAGATCATCAGACCGAGCGCCGTCGCCGCGCCAAGCAATGCGCCGAACAACAGGCCGAGCAGCATTTCGATAATGGTGATCCCGGCTTCGCCCAGCAGGACGTCACCGCGCTGCATGAAGGCCACAGCCACCTTGTGCGGCGGCGGCAGGATGTAGGGCGGTAGATCGAACAGCCAGACCACGGCCTGCCACAGCAGCAGCAGACCCAGCACGGTTATCAGAGGCCGCAGCCAGGCCGTCATGCCGTGCCCCCATTTTGCTGAAGCGCAGCATGGATGGCTCGCAGCGCCGGCAGCAGGTCGGCCGACAATGGGTCGCGAGGCTTGGGCTGTGGCAGATCGATCACGGGCTGCAGGCGCGCGGGACTGCCGGTCATCATGTAGACGCGGTCGGCCATGCGGCAGGCTTCGGCGGCGTCGTGGGTGACCAGCAGAACGGCACGCCCGGCCAGTTCGTGGCAGGCCAGATCCTGCATGGCGGTGCGAGTGATGGCATCCAGTGCAGAGAAAGGCTCGTCCATCAGCACCAGAGGACGGTTTTCCATCAGGGTGCGGGCGAGCGCTGCACGCTGGCGCATGCCGCCGGACAGTTGCGCGGGCAGGGCTGCGGCCCGTTCGGCCAGGCCCAGATGCAGCAGCAGGCGGTCGGCACGCGCTTCATCGGCGACGTCGCCGCGCAGGCGGGCGCCCAGCAGCATATTCTCGCGCAGGGTTGCCCAGGGCAGCAGCAGGTCCTGCTGGGCCATCCAGGCGACATGGCCCGTCATGGCGGTGCCGCCGGGCAGCAGGCCGGCGATCAATTTGAGCAGCGTGCTTTTGCCACAGCCGCTGGGCCCCAGGATGGCAACGGTTTCGCCGGCGGCGATCTCCAGGCTGAAGGGCGCCAACACCACTCGGCTGCCATAGGCAAAGCCTTCCCCGGCCAGTTGCAGGACAGGCTGGGCTGCAGGATGAGAATGGACGGATGGCGTCTGTACAGTCACGGCCGCTGATCCCTACGCCGGTATCAACCGGATCAGGTTCGAGGGGTCGTCCGGCTCACCCGGACCTCTCAGCCGCCCATCGGCTCCCCCTCAGAGGCAAGACCGCATTATAGGCCGTCGGGGTGCCTTGTTAAGCCCCACAAGGCCGCTAGATTCTGTTTATGCCGGCTGCCCCGCTGCTGATTGGAAACGACATTTACCGCCACTCCACGCTGGGCGGCAAACACCCGTTGTCCATTCCGCGCGTTTCCACGGTGCTGGATATGGTGCAGGCGCTGGACTGGCTGCTGCCAGGCCGGTACCGCGAAAGCCGGCCTGCAACGCCGCAGGAGCTGTCGCGCTTCCATCGTGAGGATTATATCGCCGCCGTGCAGGCGGCCGAGCGCACGCTGACGATCAGCCCGGAAGAGTCCGAGCGCTACAATCTCGGCCGCGGCGGCAATCCGGTTTACGCCACGATGTTCCGTCGGCCGGCCACCGGCGTCGGCGGTAGCCTGATTGCAGCCCGGCAGCTGCTGACTGAGGGCGGCACCATCTACAGCCCCGGCGGCGGCACGCATCATGGCCGCCCGGCGCAGGCCTCGGGGTTCTGCTATTTCAACGATCCGGTGCTGGCGATCCTGACACTGTTGGATGGCGGCCTTTCCCGTGTGGCCTATGTCGATCTCGACGTGCATCACGGCGACGGTGTTGCCGATGCCTTTGCCGATGATCCGCGCGTGCTGGTGATCTCGGTGCATGAGGCCGGCCGCTGGCCGCATTCGGGCCAGCTGGACGAGGAGGGGGCTGGGAACCTGTTCAACCTGCCTGTGCCGCCACCGATGAACGATGACGAGATGGCGGTGCTGGTTGGCGAAGCGATTGGGCCGCTGGTGGAGGCGTTTCGACCTGAGGCCCTGGTGATCCAGTGCGGTGCCGATGCGCTGGCCGACGATCCGCTGGGGCGGCAGGCCCTGTCGAACGGCGCCCTGTGGCAGGCGGTCGCGGCCCTGAAAGCGCTGGCGCCACGCCTGTTGGTACTGGGCGGCGGCGGTTATAATCCCTGGTCGGTGGCGCGGTGCTGGACCGGCATCTGGGCCGAGCTGAACGGGCTGGAAAAGCCGGAGCGACTGCCGCCGGCAGCGGAAAGCCTGCTGCGGGATCTGAGCTGGAATCGGTCGGCGGGGCGTAATCCGCCAGAACACTGGTTCACCACCCTGGCCGATACCCCGCGCAACGGGATCGTACGGGACGATGTCCGGGGATTGGTCCGGCGTGTGAAGGAAAGGATGCGGGCGTGAAACTAAGTGCAGTGCTGGGCGGTTTGTTTGCCATGCTTTTGCTTGCCAGCCCGCTCCAGGCGCAGCCGCAGCCGACCCTGCCGCTCAGCGACCTTGCCATCCGGACCGAGAAGGGGCCGCAGAAATTCAAGGTCGAGCTGGCCGACAACGACCAGACCCGGGCACGCGGCATGATGTTCCGCACCACCATGGCACCCGACGCCGGCATGCTGTTCGATTTCAAGCAGGAGCAGATGGCGTCGTTCTGGATGCGCAATACGCTGATCCCGCTGGACATGCTGTTCATCAAGGCCGACGGCACCATTCTCAACATCCACCAGCGCGCCATCCCCAAGGACGAGACCGGGATCAACTCGATCGGCCCGGTGCGGGCGGTTCTGGAGCTGAACGGCGGCACGGCATCCCGGCTGGGCATCAAGGCCGGCGACCGGGTCGAACACGCCATTTTCGGCATGCCGCCAAAGCGTTAACCCGCCAATCTCACCCAATCCGGGGCGGCCCGGAGGCTGGCCGGACTGGCCGGCTTTATGCTAAAAGGCGCTCGCTTTTCCGCCGCGACGGCGGGGTGTAGCTCAGTCTGGTAGAGCGCTTGCTTTGGGAGCAAGAAGTCGCTGGTTCGAATCCAGTCACCCCGACCATAATGGCCCCAGGTTCAGCAAGGACGGCCCCATGACGACCAAGGCACGGATTTACCAGCCCACCAAGACCGCGATGCAGTCCGGCAAGGCCAAGACCCGGCAGTGGGTTCTGGAATACGACACGGCTGACAGCCGTTTCGTCGAGCCGCTGATGGGCTGGACGGGGGCTGCCGGCACGCTCGGCCAGCTGACGCTGAAATTCGACAGCCGCGATGAGGCGGTGGCTTATGCCGACAAACGCGGCATTGCCTATGAGATCGAGGAGCCGCAGCAGCGCAAGCTGAACCGCCGTGCTTACGCCGACAACTTCGCGTTTACCAGAATCCGCTAAAGCTGGTTCGGCGAGGTGCCCGATGCGGCCGGCCTCGCCGGCCGTTTTTTTGTTTGAACATTGTTTCCTGCGTGCCCTTAGCTCAGTTGGATAGAGCAGCCGCCTTCTAAGCGGCAGGTCGGTGGTTCGAATCCACCAGGGCACGCCACTCCCCCATACAGCCAATTCCGACGTTGATGCATATCGCTTCCCGACAGGGAAGGCGTTTCATGACACATATCTTGTCATCGCACAGTACAAGTAAAAGCTGTGTTTTTAAGTTGACCGCACCGTCATGGCTCCTCTAACTAGCATGCAAGATATGGAACATGGCGATCAAGCCATGATCGAGGATGGAACGCAGGCAGTGGCCACGGTGAGAAGATTGCCGAAAGCAGCCGGCAAGCGGCAACGACGTACCGTTGCGGTGCAAACGGTTGCTGCCATACCCCGGTTGCGACGGGCAGCATCGCCACCGGCTACATCGGCAAGCCTGGTCTACAAGCATTTGCGGGCGCAGATCATTGCATTGGGAATCCTGCCCGGCGCAGCATTGTCTGAAAATGATCTGGCGCAATCATTCGGAGTCAGCCGTACGCCGGTGCGTGAAGCCTTGCTGCGTTTGGCCGACGAGGGACTGGTCGAGATCGTGCCGAAATCAGGGACGACAGTCAGCCGTATTCCCTACGCGCAGTTGATGGAAGCCATCATTATCCGCCGCGCCCTTGAAGAGGTTGCCGTACGGACGGCTGCCGAGCGGGCCACCAAAAGCCAGTTCGCGACACTATGGGCCATGCTCGAACGTCAGCGTGAAGCGGCCGAGGCAGCAGACAAGGAAGCTTTTCACAATGCCGATGAGGCTTTTCATGCTGCGATTGCCGAGGCCGCGGGATATCCGGGAATCTGGCAGCTTGTCAAACAGGTAAAAGTACAGGTTGACCGATACCGGCGCCTCACCTTGCCGCAGTCAGGACGCATGAGCCGGGTGGTGAAGGAGCATGCGGCAGTGCTTTCCGCCATGGAAAAGCGCAATCCGGATCGTGCGATCGCCGCTATGCGCAATCATCTCGACGGGCTGAAGGAAAGCCTGCCCAACATCCGCAATCTCAATCCGGATTTTTTCGAAAGCGATGGCGATCTTCCTGCCATACGCCCCATCCGCAGGAAAAGTAAGGCGTGACGTAATTCACAACCATAAGCTAGGGAGGCTTACATGAAAAAAACACTGACCCTGATGACCGCTTCGATCGCGGCAATCCTGATGATGACCGCCAATCCGGCAGTGGCCCAGACCAAGCTGAAATGGGCCCATGTCTACGAGACGCCCGAGCCATACCATACGGAAGCAGTATGGGCGGCGGCCGAGATTGCCAAGCGCACCAATAACAAATACCAGATCGATGTGTTTGCGGCATCGCAGCTCGGCAATGAGAACCAGATCAACGAGGCGTTAGGGCTGGGCACTGTCGACATGATTTATACCGGCGTCGCCTTTGCCGGGTCGATTCACAAGTCGGTGGCGATCACCAATGCGCCGTTCATCCTGCGCGATTTCGATCACTGGAAAGCGTACCGCGATTCCTCACTGTTCCGCGACATTGCATCCGGTTACGAGAAAAAGACCGGTCACAAGGTTGTATCCCTGACCTATTACGGTCAGCGGCATGTTACGGCGAACAAGGAAATCAAGAAGCCGGAAGACATGAAGGGCATGAAACTGCGCGTACCGCCGGCCCCGTTGTTCCTCATGTTTACCAAGTCGGTCGGGGCGAATGCCACGCCGATTGCCTTCGCCGAGGTTTATCTGGCGCTGCAGCAGAAGACGGTTGATGGCCAGGAGAATCCGCTGCCAACCATCATGGCCAAGAAATTCTACGAAGTGCAAAGCCATATCATGCTGACCGGCCATATCACGGAATCACTGGTTGTCAATGTCGGTGGCCATGTCTGGAACAAACTGAACGATGGTGAAAAGAAGATATTCCAGGACGTTCTTCTGGAGGCGGCATCGCGGGCAAGCAACCAGATTCGAGAATCCGAGATGAAGCTGGCGGACGAGTTCCGCAAGTTGGGCAAGATCGTGGTTGAGGTTGACCGCGCAGCATTCCGTGCAGCGGCCGTGCCGCTGCATAACGATGCCGCTGCTGGCGCCGGCTGGAGCAAGGCTGAATACGATGCTCTGCAGGCTTTGAAGTAACAGGAAGCGATTACGGGTGTGGCAGCAATGCCGCACCCGTAAGCTATGGAGCCGGACGTGATGGAACAGGATGCTCGGAATCAGCCGGAAACGGTAGCGCCACTGATCGTGGCGGAAGATGCAGATTATGTAATCCAGCCATTTGTCGAGGACGTGCTGGCTTTTGTCATTTTCTGGGTGCTGTCAGGAGTGGTTTTCCTGCAGTTCTTCACCCGGTACGTGCTCAATGATTCCATGGCCTGGACCGAAGAGATTGCCCGGTATCTTTTGATCTGGGTCACCTTTGTCGGCGCAGCCATCACCATGAGGCGCGGCACGAATATCGGTGTGGAGGTGCTCCTGCATTTCCTGCCGCCGGGTCCGGTCAGGGCGTTACGCTTCTTCATCGATATCGTCACGGTCGGCTTTATCGCGCTGCTGTGCTGGTTCGCTGTGCAGATCACCGGGCGGATGCAGATCCAGACGATGATGGTGATCGACGTGCCCATGAGCGTTGTTTATGGCGGCGTCGCGGTTGGCTGCTTCCTGATGCTGTATCGCAGCCTCGGGGTTTTTCTGGCGAATGCGCGCCGTCACTGGAAACCGGACCCCAACAAGGTTGACCTGATTATCGATTGAAAGGCCTGGGGCTATGCTCGCACTTTTCGGTGTTTTCTTTCTGCTGCTTCTGATCGGGGTTCCGATTTTTATCGCCCTGGGTGGGGCATCGCTGACCTTCACGCATTACTTCACCACCATCCCGGATTTCGGCACCCTGCATCGCATGGTTGGGGGTGTCGATTCTTTTCCACTGATCGCGGTGCCGTTCTTCATTCTGGCCGGCAACCTGATGAACACGGCCGGCATTACCAATCGCATCTACGATTTTGCTACGGCAGGCGTCGGCTGGCTGCGCGGCGGCCTTGGCCATGTCAACGTCGTCGGCTCGGTGATTTTCGCCGGTATGTCGGGTACCGCAGTCGCCGATGCCGGTGGTCTCGGCACGATCGAGATCAAGGCGATGCGCGATCATGGCTACAATGATGAATTCGCCGTCGGCATCACTGCGGCATCCTCAACCATCGGCCCGATCATTCCGCCATCGTTGCCGATGGTGATTTTCGGCGTGATGGCCAATGTTTCGATCGGTCAGCTGTTTGCCGCCGGTTTTATTCCAGGCCTTCTAATGGCTGCCGCGATGATGGCTTACGTTGCCTGGTATGCCCACCGGCATGGCATCGGACGCGACCAGATCTTCCGCTGGGTTGTCCTTGGTCGCACGTTTTTGCGCGCGATTCCGGCTCTGCTGACCCCGGCCATCATCATCGGCGGTATGTCAGCCGGTATTTTCACCCCGACGGAAGCGGCGATCGCAGCCTGCGCCTGGGCGCTGTTTCTCGGGGTACTGCTGTATCGCACGCTGAGCTGGAAGCAGTTTTACCGGATTTCGCTGGAAACAATCGAAACCACGGCCAGCGTGCTGATCATCGTCGGCGCTGCCTCACTGTTCGGCTGGGTACTGACCACGACACGGGTCACCGAAACCGTGTCGGAGGCCTTGTTGGCGGTGACCACGGATCCGCTACTCTTGCTGCTGATCATCAACCTGATCCTGCTGGTGGTCGGCTGCTTCATGGAAACGATTGCCGCGATTTCCATCCTGGTGCCGGTGCTGATGCCGGCCATTACCAAGGTGGGCATCGATCCGGTGCAGTTTGGGGTCATCATGGTACTCAATCTCATGATCGGGTTACTGACGCCGCCGGTCGGGATGGTGCTGTTCGTGCTGTCACGGGTGGCCAACATGTCTTTCGACCGGACCGTGGTGGCTGTGTTGCCATTCCTGATCCCGCTGCTCGTGGTGCTGGTCCTGATTTCGGCGTTCCCGATCCTGACGCTTTACCTGCCCACGCTTTGGTATCGCTGAGGCGCGATCCGCCGGTCGTCCAGAACCCGTTCCGGACCTTTTCCAGCCCAGAAACCACCAGGCTTCAATACGAAGCTTGGTGGAAGGGATGCCGGCTAAAGCCTTACAATCCCACCTTTATCACGGCATATGCGTTGCCGGGACGGATCGGCCTCCGCTATTCTTGCCGCTGAAAGAACCGATATAACTGGAGGAATCCCGGTATGCCATCCAACAAGGTTGCCTTGGTCACTGGTGCTGGCACCGGCATTGGCAAGGCTTCGTCGATCGCCCTGGCCAAGGCCGGCTACAATGTCGTGCTGGCCGGCCGTCGTCTTGAGGCTCTAGACGCCACGGCGCGCGAAGCAGAGAAGCATGGCGTGCGGGCCGTGGCTGTAGCGACTGACGTGGGTGACCATGCGCAGGTGAAGGCGCTGTTCGCCAAGACCAAGCAGGCTTTCGGCCGGCTGGATGTGCTGTTCAACAACGCAGGCATGGGTACGCCGGCTATGCCTCTGGAAGACCTGTCCTACGAGCAGTGGAAAGCCGTCGTCGACGTCAATCTGACCGGCCCCTTCCTGTGCACGCAGGAAGCCTTCCGCATCATGAAGGATCAGGATCCGCGCGGCGGCCGTATCATCAACAACGGTTCGATCTCGGCCTATGCGCCGCGGCCGTTTTCCTCGCCCTATACCTCGACCAAGCATGCCATCAGCGGTCTGACCAAGGCCAGCTCCCTGGATGGCCGGGCCTACGACATCGCCGTAGGGCAGATCGATATCGGCAACGCCGCCACCGACATGACCGAGCGCATGAAAAACGGTGTTCTGCAGCCCGATGGTTCGACCCGGGTGGAACCCCGCATGGACGTCGAGCACGTCGCCAATGCCGTGGTCCATATGGCCAGCCTGCCGCTGGATGCCAATGTCCTGTTCATGACGGTGATGGCGACCAAGATGCCCTTTGTCGGTCGCGGCTAGGGGGCTGGCCATCATCCAGGCGAAGCTGGGCCTCCCCAAGCAGTTTCATCCGGTTTTGGGGCCTACGCCTTTAGAACATCTAGGCGGGACCCCGGGACCCGTCTAAGAAGTTGGCTCCGGCAGAGGCTCGCTGGGCCCGTATGCGTATCCCGGAGAGATGGTTTTGAGCGACGCAATTACTCAGATGCGGGAGCAAATCCGCAAATTCCAGGAAGAAAAAGGCCGGCTGGAAGACAATATGGCCAGCCTGGCCAAGCGGCGTCCTGAGCTGGACAAGGCCATTCTCGACATCCAGACCGCATTACGGAACGCCAAGGGGCCGTCACAGCAGTTGCAGACGGACCTGCGGAATGCGAAAGAAGCCGCACAGGGCGCAATTGCCGGGGCCCAGACCATGCGCATGAAAATTGCGGAACTGTCTGGGAAGATTGCGGAACTAGAGAAAAACATTAAGATTGTCGAAGATTTTATGCGGCCGAAGAAATAGGCTCGCTTGTGTGACTTTGTGAGGGGGCTAGGGGCAGAATGAACCCCATGGAGGTTGAACGGATGCTGGCACGCCACCGCGAGTGGCTGCTGAAGCGTCCCCGTGGGGCACGCCTGAATCTTTCCCTGGCTGATTTGCAGGGCTACGATTTCAGCGGCGCCGATTTGCGTGCGGCCAAGATGTCCGGCGCGAATCTTTCGCGATCCGTTCTGGTCGAAACCAATCTGTCAGAAGCTGACCTGTTTGCAGCCAATCTGGAGCGGGCTGACCTGTCAAAGGCCGACCTGACCAAGGCCGATCTGCGCGGGGCCTCCATGCGCGGCGCCACCCTTGCCGGCGCCCGCCTGATGGGGGTGGACTTCCGTGGCGGCGCCCTGATGCAGGCGTCCGATAACGGCGTGGGTTTCGGAGCGGCGGATTCCACCGGCAAGAAGCCTAAGGCGAATACGGGCGGCGCCGATCTGGCCGAAGCCAATCTCCGCGGTTCGAACCTGACCGGCTCGAACATGAATGGTGTCAATCTGGCCGGTGCCAATCTGTCGCGCGCCAACCTGACCAAGGTATCCCTGCGCAAGGCGAACCTGGCCGGGGCCGATCTCAAGGGCGCCTGTCTGCGCGGCGTCGATATGACGATGTGCCTGATCGATGGCGCCGACTTCCAGGGCGCCGACCTGAAGGGCGCGATCCTGGAAGATGTCGACATGGATTCCGCCAACTTCACTGGCGCTGAACTGTTTGTCGATGTCTCCAGCTTCGGCGATACCGTTGCCGGCATCCTTCAGGAGCACGAGAAGTGGATCAAGACGGACGGCCGTGAAGGTTCGCGCGCCGATCTGGCCGGTCTGAACATGGAACGCATCGACCTGACCGGTAAGGACCTGAGCGGCGCGAACCTGAAGGGCGCAAAGCTCGCGGGCGCCAAGCTGCAGAATGCCACGCTGGTGATGACTGATCTTTCCGAAGCCGATTTGACCGGCGCAAATCTGATCGGCGCGCTGGCCAATGGCGTCAATCTGGCGCGTGCCATTCTGCAGAAGGCGATTCTGCAGCGCGCACAGCTGGGTCAGGTGCCGTTGCGCGGTCCCGATGGCAAGCCGATCGGCCGTTTCTGGTCGGCCAGCCTTGCGGCCTGCGATGCCACTGAGGCCGACTTCTCGGACGCCTTGATGAGGGGCGCCAACCTGATCGATGCCAAGCTGAACAAGGCGCGGCTGGTCAATGCCAACCTGACCGATGCGAAAATGGTCAATACGGATCTGAACGGCGCCGACCTGACCGGTGCGCAGATGCCGCCGCAGGATTAACAGCCGGGCGGAACGAAGGCCGTCGCGCAGGGCGCGACGACGTCGTGTCAGGATTCCATATTACGCGCGCGTTCCATGCGCATGCGACCGGCATGATCGACGGCTTCTTTGTATGCTTCCGGCGCAACTGCCAGCAGTTTGTGATTCAGATTGCGCGTCATCTGCCATTCTTTCCGCGGCTCGCTTTTGCTGAGCAGGGCCTTGGAGTTGAGGTTGGACAGAATGCGCTCCCACAAGGTTTCGGAGCAGTAGGGCAGACGGTTCTCACCGAGCAGGCGATTGAGCTTTTCGAGAATCTGGTCCGGTTTGGCCGGCATTTCCACCTTGCCGGCGGAGAGGTCGGCCAGCGCAATCAGGGCCTCCGACAGGCCGGCGCGATGGCCCAGCAGATCCTGAATCAGCGTGGTGGAATCCAGACAGGAGGCTGCGGCTTCATCCAGCAGCGGCGACAGGCCGTTCATCGGTCGCTCGATCATGTCATTGAGATAGATATCGAGGCGGCCGGCATAGCTTGAAAGCGTCTGTGTGACCTTGACGGTCTGGAAAAAGAACGTGAAACGCAGCTGATCGTCTTTCATGCGCTGGCTGAGGCGCTCGTACAGTCGGGCAAAGTCATTGCCTTCAAGTGCGGGCAAGCCTTTTTCGGCCATGGCATCGCGCGTCAGCTGGATCAGCTTGTCGAATTGCACTTCGAGCTTCTTGCTGCGCTCGCTCTGGCCCGGCAACCCGGGCTGCGTCTGCGATCCCGCCAAGGCGTAGAAGCCTGCACGCATGAAATTGCTCATGTCGCTCAGCTTGCGCTGATGCTGCGGCGAGTGCAGCAGTTCGATCGATGTCGCATTCTGCTTGTCGAGGAACTCTCTGAAGACGGTGCTGAAGCCCTTGGCTGCCGGACGGCGCGCAAGGTCATAAGCGGTTTCGCAAACCGGGAACGGTCCCTTGAAGGGCCGCGTCTGCATGACCTTCGGTTTTGCGGTCGCTGTCTTGTTGAAGATTTCCGACTGGGTGCCGAAACCGTCCGACCGCTCGCGCGAGCGCACCACCTTGACGGCCGAGAAGTCGCCCATGTTCAGCAGGGCATTGGCCTGTGATATGGCGGATTTTTCCAGCTGCTCGTTGGCGTGCTGGGTCATCTTTGCTTCGCCTTCGAGACGCTTGTCGAGGCGCCAGCGGCCATCAACCATGACATAGATTTCGTAGGCATAAGACCGACCGCCGCCGAACATCGAACCAAAAACCATGCTTCCCCCGAAAACTCGCTTACATGCTGTGGGTTGTGTGTACGGAAGTTTTGCTCCCGGCGATAGTTTTGGCAAGCCCCGCAGGCGCCAACAGCATTCAATCCTGCTGATCGCGCCGCTGTTTGTCCGCGATGGCGCGCTGCTCAATAGTCTGGAGCTGTTTGGCAAAGCGTTCGAAAGCCTGTGCGACGGAGAGCACGAACTGACGCTGCTGTGGCTCGGGCATTTCAAGAGCGGCTTCGGAGAAGCGGCGGGCCTGCTGCCAGGCGAGGCCCGCCGCATCGCGGAAGGCATCGACGCGAACCTGTTCAAAGGTGGACAGGATGCAATGCCGGGTGATGCTTTCTTCGACGGTTTTGAAGGAGGCTTCCTTCACCATGCCGTCTTTCAGCAGATCGAAGACCAGCAGCGTTTCTTCCGAGATTTTATTAATAATACCGTCGACGCGTTCGCGATCGCGCGGCGTCGGGGTCAAATCCGGATCAGCCGTCTTTTTCGGTGCTCGTTTTACGACACTTCGCCACATGGCGTTGTAAAGACGGTCCTTTCTGGCATCCGTCGGAGTTACTGCCTGCCGCGGGTGATACTGCGGCACAACTCCGGGGTGCGCCAGTAGTTTTGACCGCAAATGGTTGCCCAAGGCTTAACCCAGCGCTTAAGAGACGGTAACGGTTGTCGGAATGTTCCTTCCGGCCTGTCGGAACGAAAAAAGGCCCCGGTTGCCCGGGGCCTTTTCCGACCTGACCGTTGGACGGCTCAGGTGCGTTTTTTCTGCGACGCTGCGATCATGAAGTTGTCGAATGTGTTTTCCGACACCCGGAACCAGCTGACCTGTTCGTCGCGGAACTTCACCCAGTTGTCGAACACCTTCTTGAACTTCGGGTTCTTGCTGCAGGTGTCGTCATACAACTCGGTGGCCGCCTTGAAGCTGGCCTCCATCACCGGCCGCGGGAAGGCCCGCAACTGCGTACCGCCGGCCAGCAGCTTCTTCAGGGCTGCCGGATTGACCGCGTCGTATTTCGCCACCATCCAGACATTGGCCTCGGCGCAGGCCGCTTCCAGGATGGACTGGTATTCCTTCGACAGCTTGTTATAGGCGTCGAGGTTGACCATGACCGACAGCTGCGGTCCACCTTCCCACCAGCCCGGATAGTAGTAGTACTTGGCGACCTTGTTGAAGCCGAGCTTCTCGTCGTCATACGGGCCAATCCATTCGGCCGCGTCAATCGTGCCTTTTTCGAGCGCCGGATAGATGTCGCCGCCAGCGATCTGCTGCGGTACGACACCGAGCTTGGTGAGCACCTGACCGGCGAATCCACCGATACGGAACTTCAGACCGTTCAGATCCTCGACGGTCTTGATCTCCTTGCGGAACCAGCCACCCATCTGCGCACCGGTATTGCCGGCCGGGAAGCTGATGCAATTGTACTCCTTGAAGAAGTCGCGCATCAGCTGCAGGCCACCGCCATGGTGCATCCATGCATTCTGCTGGCGTCCGTTCAGACCGAACGGGATCGCCGTGTCGAAGGCGAAGGTCGGGTCCTTGCCGACATAGTAATAGTTGGCGGTATGACCGATCTCGACGGTGCCGGCCTGAACCGCATCCAGCACCTGGAGGCCGGGGACGATTTCGCCGGAGGCGAAGGTGCGAATCTGGAACTTGCCGCCGGTAGAGGCTTCAACGCGCTTGGCCACGATGTCTGCCGCACCGAAGATGGTGTCGAGGCTCTTCGGGAAGCTGGAGGCAAGGCGCCAGCGGACTTCCGGCTGGCTCTGTCCCAGCGCCGGCATCGGGAAGCTTGCGGCAACACCGATTGTGCCGGCGCCCGCCAGGGCGGCGCCTTTGATGAATTTACGTCTTTCCATTCTTTTATCTCCCTGTTTGACCTTTCGGTCGCGGGCCGGACTCTCGCGGCCCGATACCGATCACCCTCGCAGACTGACGCTGCAATGAATGATTGCTTGGGAGATTACGGGATTCGTGCGAATAGCGACAGATAAAGAAAAGCCCCGCAAATGCAGGGCTTTTCCATAATACGTATGCTGACAGATTAAATCCGGTCAGCCACCCTTCTTCGCAGCAGGCTTGCGCTGGCTGGCCGCCGACATGAAGCTGTCGAAGGTGCCTTCAGCAACGCGGAACCAGAGCAGCTGGTCGTCGCGATACTTCGACCACTGATCATAGACCTTCTTGAACTTCGGGTTGGCGGCAGCGACTTCGGCATAGACCTGGTTCGCGGCATCGAAGCAGGCTTCCATGACCGGCCGCGGGAAGGGACGCAGCTGGGTGCCGCTGGCAACCAGTTTCTTCAGTGCGACCGGGTTCTGCGCATCGTACTTGCCAAGCATCCAGCTGTTGACTTCGGTGCTGGCGGCTTCGAGTGCGGCCTGGTACGGCTTCGGGAGGCTGTCCCACTGTGCATTGTTGACGTACAGCGAGACCTGCGGGCCGCCTTCCCACCAACCGGGGTAGTAGTAGAACTTGGCCACCTTGTTGAAGCCGAGCTTCTCATCATCATACGGACCGACCCACTCGGCGGCGTCGATGGTGCCCTTTTCCAGCGCCGGATAGATGTCGCCGCCAGCGAGCTGCTGCGGCACGACGCCCAGCTTGGTCAGGATCTGGCCGGCGATGCCGGCGATACGGAACTTCAGGCCCTTCAGGTCTTCAACGGTCTTGATTTCCTTGCGGAACCAGCCGCCCATCTGCGTGCCGGTGTTGCCCGCCGGGAACTGAACGATGTTGTAGTCCTTGAAGAACTCGCGCATCAGTTCCTGGCCGCCGCCGTTGCGCATCCAGGAATTCTGCTGGCGCACGTTGAGGCCGAAGGGCAGGCAGGCGTCGAAGGCAAAGGTCGGATCCTTGCCGACATAGTAATAGCTGACGCTGTAGCCGGCTTCGACGGTGCCGGCCTGGACGGCGTCGAGCACCTGCAGACCGGGGACGATTTCGCCGGCAGCGAAGACGCGGATCTGGAACTTGTTGTCGGTCAGTTCAGCGACGCGCTTGGCCAGCTGCTCGCCGCCGCCATGGATGGTGTCCAGGCTCTTCGGGAAGCTGGTGGGCATGCGCCACTTGATTTCGGGCAGGCTCTGCGCGATCGCCGGGGCCGGAAAGCTGGCAGCGGCGCCGACGGCACCGGCGCCGGCAACGGCCGCGCCGGAGAGGAATTTACGACGAAGCATGTTTGGTGATCTCCCTAGAGATGTTGGTGGCCGGCGTTCGAACAAGCGCTGACGCAACACATAAGTACACGGAGAATCCGCATACGGTGCCGAAAAATACCCCTCAGAAGAGCGGGGCGCAAGAATCGGAGGTCAAAGCAGAGGGGCGGCTGTCAGGGGTGCCGGGAGCGATGGCGCATCCGGATCCAGGCGGCGCCAGCCTTCCTGGGTGAGAGCCTCCAACGGGCGGAAGCGGCTCTTGTAGGCCATCTTGTGGCTCTCGGAGATCCAGTAGCCGAGGTAAACATAAGGCAGGCCTAATTCGTAGGCATTCTGGATGTGCCAGAGAATGATCAGGCTTCCCGGGCTGCGCCGTTCAAAGTCTGGATCGAAGTAACTGTAGACCAGGGAAATCCCGTCATTCATGTCGTCAATCAGGCAGACGCCAAGCAGGCGGCCATCCGGATTGCGAAACTCGGTCAGGCCGCTGCGGACCGGACTGTCCTCGACCATGGCGCGGTAATCAGCGAATTCCATATCTGCCATGCCGCCGCCGTCATGGCGGGCCGTCACGTAACGGCGGAAGACCTGATAATGCTCGCGTGTGGCATAGGCTGGCAGACGGCGGGCCAATACACCGGTGTTGCGACGCAGCACCTTGCGCTGGGGGGCATCCGGAACGAATTCCGCCACCGGGACACGGACGGGTACGCAGGCATTGCAGTTTTCGCAGGCGGGGCGATACGCGAGATCCTGGCTGCGGCGGAAGCCGGCCTGGCTCAAGGCGTTGTGCAGGCCGTCAGGATCATCGCCTGCCAGCAAAGTCACGACTTTCCGCTCCAGCCGCCCTGGAAGGTAAGGGCATGGCGTGGGCGGGGTGGCAAAAAAATGCCGTAAAGGTATCTGCAGGCGATGTTTCACGTCGCAGCCCATCTCATTACAGTCGAAAACCAGATTAGCGTAATTGGCCCGCTTGGGGAGGGGGGATTCTGAGCTAAAATCACGCCCGGCGTATCACGACTGTGCCGCAGAGCTGGTCATGCAGGCAGCGGCGATAGTTGTTGAACAAGGGCCAAAGCAGGATCAGGCCGCTGGTAAAGCCAACGGAAAGGTAAAACACGGCCGTGTGCAGCAAAGCCTGCAGATAACCTGGTTTGCCGCCATTCCAGGCACGGACTTCAAGCCCGAACAGCCGCATGCCCAATGTGCCGGACGCCGGCCCGCCAATGGTCAGTGTGTGATAGGCCGCCGGGATCAGAGACGCGAGCAGCACCAGCAGCGGCGTCAGCAGTCCGAGAGTGGCTACCGATAGCACCACCAGGGCGAAGTAATAGAATACCAAAAGCAGCGCAATGACGCATGCGTCGATGGCGTATCCGAAAACACGACGCCATAACAGGCCTTCAAAACGCCCGGGATCTGCAAACGGATCGAGCAGGGGGACGGCTGTTGGAACCGGCTGTGTGGATGGCTGCTCTGACACGCGGCCTCAGCGGGTTGGCAGGATGCGGACAGGGCTGTTTTGCCCCGGCCCATTCAGACCAGGCGGCAATGGCGGCGGCGGCGGCGGATTGCGCAGCGCCCCCGGCCGTGACGGCTGACCGGTTCGCTGCGGCCCTGCTCCGGCGGCGCCGGCGCCGGATCCGGGGCGGGGGACGTCGCTGAGCAGCAGGATGGCGATGCGGCGATTGCGCGGATCAAGCGGGTTATCCTTGATCAATGGGTCCTGATCGGCATTGCCGGTGACCTGACGAATGCGCTCGGACGGAACACCGGCCTCGATCATGGCGCGCCGCGCCGCATTGGCGCGATCGGCGGAAAGCTCCCAGTTCGAATAGGCACCCTGGCCACGGAAGGGTTGCGCATCGGTGTTGCCGCTGATCGCCAGCTTGTTCGGCAGTTTTGAAACCGCCTGGGCGACCTGCTGCATCAGGCGACGCGCCTTGTCGTTCATGCTGGCGGCACCCGAAGGGAACATCGAGGACTGTTCTTCGTCGACCAGCTGAATCCGGAAACCCTCCGGTGTGTTGTCGAACACGATCTGCTTCGAGAGTTCCGAGAGCTGCGGGTTATTCTGGATCGCTTGGCGAATTTGTTCTTCGGCCTCGCGGAAGTTTTCGGCTTCCGCCTGTGCGACGCGTTCGCGCGCCGCCTGCGCATCAATCTGCTGCAGGTCGGTGATCTGTCCCGCGCCAGCGCCCAGTTGCTGCTGGTCGCCGTCGCCCTGCTGAACCGTCTGGCTGGGATCCTGGAAGCGGTCGCCCTGTGTGCCGGGTGCCGGCGGCGGCTGCCGCGAGTCCGGGTATTTCTGATCGTATTGCGGCTGATCGGGCTGATCGGATTTTTCCGAAGACGGGCCGACAATCATGGTCGGCAGGCCGAAGCTGGAAATCTTGCCGCCGTCTTCCAGAATGGTGCGTCCGCCCATGACGCCACCGGCGCCCGAGAAGCTGCGGCTAACGGAAGCCGGCGAGAAGTAATCGGCCACGCCTTTTTTCTGTTCGTCTGTGGTGACGTTCAGAAGCCACAGCAACAGGAAGAAGGCCATCATCGCCGTCACGAAGTCGGCATAGGCCACCTTCCAGGCGCCACCATGGGCAGCATGGGCGCCTTTCTTGATCTTCTTGACGATGATTGGACGTTCGCCGTCGGCGGTCGCCATCGCTCAGTCCTCCGCAGTCGTCAGACCGACTGCACTTTGCTGGTCGCTTCTTCAACTTCGTAGAAGCTGGGGCGCACATTCGACATCAGCGATTTGCGCGCGAATTCCACCGACACGGCGGGTGCGTAACCTTGCAGATGGGCCAGCAGGCCGGCTTTGACGCACAGCAGGTATTTGCTGTCATGTTCCTGCGTCGCCTTCAGGGCTGCCGCGATCGGCGAGACGATGCCGTAAGAGATCAGAATGCCGAGGAAGGTGCCGACGAGCGCGCCGCCGATCAGGCGGCCCAGCACTTCCGGCGGCTCGCTGATCGAGCCCATGGTTTTGATAACGCCGAGCACCGCGGCCACGATGCCGAGCGCCGGGAAGCTTTCGCCGAAGGCCGACATGCCGCCTTGCGCCAGATGATCTTCCTGGTGATGGATTTCCAGTTCCATATCCATCAGGGATTCCATCTCGTGCGGATTCTCGCTGCCCAGGGTCATCAGGCGCAGATAGTCGCAGAGGAAGTCCATGTTGTGGTGATCGGCCATGAACTTCGGAAACTGGCTGAAGAGTTTGCTTTCTTCAGGTTTCTCGATGTGCTGCTCCAGCGCGAGCATGCCTTTGCTCTTGGCGAGCTTGAACACGCTGTAGAGCATCGACAGCAATTCCAGATAGTCGTCCTTGGTGTATTTCGGCCCTTTGAAGGCGACCTTGAAGCCGTTCAGCGTGGCCTTGAGCACGGGTTTGGGGTTGCCGACAATGAGCGCGCCCACACCGGCGCCACCGATGATGACGAGCTCAAATGGCTGCCACAGCACGCCGAGCTTGCCGCCCATGGCGACATAACCGCCCAGCACGCAGCCCATACCGACAATCGAGCCGATAATAATCAGCATTTAAACACTCCATGCCCGCGCCCGGCGAATCCACCCGGCGCGTCAACCCAACCCATATTTATCGTATGCGGGAGGTAAATAGAATATTGAAAAGACGTAATGGTTTACGGGGGCTGGCGGGGGCTCAGCCTGAGACGCCCCAGGGCTCCGGCTTCGATATCCCCGGGGCGAAGCGACATCGGGATGTACTGAACGCCAGCCCAGGGGGCGGCAAAATCACGGTAATTGGGCGAAAGCACATGTCCCGACTGGCCGGTGGAATGGATAAATTGCGACCGGTTAAGGTCGGCCAGGTCATAAATGGCCCGCAATGAGGCGGCATGGCGGTTGGCAAAGGGCTCGGTTTCCTGACCCAGGTCATTGCGGCCGACATTCACGCTAAAGGCGTCGCCGGGGGTCGGGACGCTGACCTCGAACAGCCGCCTGAGCGGCGCGATGGTGCTGAATGGCCGGTGCGGTGCCTTGGCGAAATGCGCCTCGCCCCAGCGCCACCGGCCGAGATCGCCGCCGTACCGGCTTTTGAGATCGCTCAGGGCCAGGTCGAGGGCTTCGGCAACCAGGGTGGGGCAAGACGTTGGCGCACCGGTTGCAACATTGGCACACCAGCGGGCCTGCCCGTCTGTGTTGGCGAGGATGTTTTTCATCAGGACTGGCCGGAAGCGCCAAAGTGGCAGAAACGACTCTCCCAATTCGTCGGCCAGCACCAGGCGGGTCAGCTCGCGATACCACGCCTGAAAGATCAGTGGTTCAGACCGGTTGGCGGTCATCGCGCCGTCCCAGGCAGACATCATGGCGTGGGTGGTTGGCAGCTCGGCGTTGCGCGGAGTGCTTTTTTGCGGCGCGCCCAGCATCAGCGGCAGGATATCGCTAACCATCAGCGACACAGTGTCGCCCTGGAGCTGTTTGAAACTCTCCACGGAATGGACCGCGCGCTCCTGGAGCAGCTGCTCGATCCGGCGTGCGCGATACGGTTCTGCCCATTCGGAGGTAATGAAATGCGGGTAGCTGTCGGGCACAATTTTGTGATTGGCGGTAACCAGCATACCCTTTGCCGGATTGTAGCTGCGCGGCAGCTCGTTAAAAGGAATGAAGCCGGTCCAGTCGTATCGCGCGTCCCATCCCGGTGCCGGCGACAGTCCCTTCAGATCGTTATCCGGACGGCGAACCGGGATTAAACCCGGCGCCAGAAAGCCGATATTCCCGTCGCGATCGGCATAAACGATATTCTGCTGCGGTGAGACAAAACGTTCGAAATTCCTGACAAAGCTGTTCCAATCCGTCACCGCTTCGAGTCCGAGCAATGAATCGGCTGTGGTGTCTTCATCGCGCAATGCCGTCCAGGCAAAGGCCAGGACATAGCCAGGTTCGATCAGGCGCTGAGCTGAGTCGTGGACATCGCTGATAACAGGGCCATGGCGCGTTTCGCGCACCGTGAGTGCAACGTCGTCACCGCCGCGCAGCTTGATGATTTCCTGCCTTGTGGCAAAGGCGGCTGTGCCATCCGGTGTTACGTAACGGCCAGAATCATTCGGGTCGATCTTCTCAATGAAGAGATCCTGAGTGTCCGGTCCAGTATTGGTGAAGCCCCAGGCGACGCGACCGTTATGACCCAGGATAACGCCAGGGACGCCGGGCAATGTTGCGCCGATAATGCCATTGTTCTGGACGGTGAGATGGGCGAAATACCAGATTGCAGGCGTCGTCAGGCCCAGATGCGGATCGTTGGCTAGCAGAGGCAACCCCGTAACGGTGCGTTTGCCATGCACGACCCAATTGTTCGAGCCGATGCCTTCGGGTGGCGGGGCGGGCAGGGCCTGCTGCAGCTGGTCGAGATTGATTGCGGCCGTGACCTGCCTGTAAAGGCTGCTGTAATCTGCCAGCGCGACCGGTCCGTCGCCTGGATAGGGCGGGAAAAATTCTTCAATCTGCTGCTTGCTGAGGCGGCGCGACAGACTGAGGCGCGCCAGCTCACTGCCCCAGTTCCCGCTCAGATCCCAGGCCATCATCTTCAGCCAGCCAAGCGAGTCCGCAGGTGTCCATGGCTCTGGCGATACGTCGAAGACGAGGAATTCCGGAGGCAACGGGCCGGGATGATCGGTGATGAAGGCATTGATGCCGTCGGCATAGGCCTGCAGATAGGCCTGGGTGTCAGGCTGAAGATAGGCGAATGCGGCGACAGCCTTGCGGCGGATACCGAGGGTGCGTGTAAACCTGTCTGTATTGAGGGTGGCTGTGCCAAAAATTTCGGACAGGCGGCCGGCTGCGATGCGGCGCTGTACTTCCATTTGCCACAAGCGATCCTGAGCATGGGCATAACCCAGTCCGAACGCGCTGTCGTTGCGGCTGGCAGCACGAATATGGGGGACGGCGTAGCGGTCGCGCAGGATTTCAAGCGGTCCGGCAAGTGCCCGGTCGACCTTTACCTCGCCATTGACGGCAGGCAGTGAGAGGCGGGCAATGACATAGATGCTACCAGCGGTGATCCCGGCAAGCAGAACCAATGCCATAACCAACCGAATCAACCAGCGCATAACGCCCCGCTCGCGACAAAGACACGAACTGGCTTAGCAGATTCGCGAGTGATTTGCAGGTTTCAAAAAACGCCACAGCACCGGCTGCTGGCATTGGCCGCCACAATCAGGCGATCGCAACTTCCCGTTTGGCTGCAGGAGCAGGAGCAGGAGCGGGGCTGTCGCTCTGGGCAGTGCTGGTCGTCTGGGCCTTCGCAGGCTCGGCGGCCTTGTCGGAATCGCTGCCAATGATGCGGGGTTCGGCCTTATCGTTCTGCTTGTCGCTGCCTTCGGCGCGCAAATCCGAGTCATCGGGCAGGTTCTGCGCATACTCGCGAACCGCACGTGGACTTGGATATTGCTGCTGAACTTCGCCGGTCTGGCTGTTGCGGATTTCGACAATCGCCAAGCGTGTCTCTACATCGAGCCTGATGAACGGGCTGACGAAAACGGCCAAGCCTCCCGTCGAGGAGACTTTCGTTTCAGCAGCTTCGTTGTCCGAGCGAACGGAGAGAGCCGCGGAACTAACGGTTGTGGAGGTGTCTGTACTTCGAGCAGAGCGGGCAACTACACCGCTACTGCTCGACGAGGCGTAACTGCCTATGGTGTCGAGCGGCATGATGGGCTTCTCCCACGCCAGAACTTGGGTAACTCTGTATTCTGTTTACTATAATTGCCCCTGTCCCGCAAGTTGAAATTGTATGTGCCCTACAATCAAACGCGGTGGGTTGCGTTTGAGGCAATTGCCCGTTCCGGCGCCATGGTGCAAACTGGGGGCGTGAATCGAACGCATCTTCTAATAAATTGAAAAACAAAGACTTTTGGAGAAAAAGATGGCGAAGGTGGCATTCATCGGTCTGGGTGTTATGGGCTTTCCTATGGCCGGGCACCTGGCCAAGGCCGGGCATAGTGTAACGGTCTGGAATCGTTCCGCGGATAAGGCAGACCGCTGGGTGGCCCAGCATAAGGGGCAAAAAAGGTTAACCCCTAAGGAGGCTGCCACCGGCGCTGAATTTGTCATGGCCTGTGTCGGCAATGACGATGATCTGCGGTCTGTCGTCTATGGCGAGACAGGGATTCTGGCCGGCCTGGCCAAGGGGGCAGTCTTCGTTGACCATACAACGGCATCGGCTGATGTTGCCCGCGAGATTGGCGAGAAGGCCAAGGCCAATGGTCAGGGTTTCATCGATGCGCCGGTTTCCGGTGGCCAGGCTGGTGCCGAAAATGGCCAGCTGACCATCATGTGCGGCGGCGATGAGCCGACCTATGAGAAGGTCAAGCCGGTGATCCAGGCCTATGCCAAGATGCAGAACCTGATGGGTGCGACCGGCAGCGGCCAGCTCACCAAGATGATGAACCAGATTTGTATCGCCGGTCTGGTGCAGGGTCTGTCCGAAGCGCTGGCTTTCGGTCGCGCCTCGGGGCTCGATCTGACCAAGGCAGTGGAAGTGATTTCCAAGGGCGCAGCCGGGTCCTGGCAGATGGACAACCGCCACAAGACGATGATCGAAGGCAAATTCGATTACGGCTTCGCGGTCGACTGGATGCGCAAGGACCTCGGCATCTGCCTGGCCGAAGCGCGCCGCAACGGTGCCAGTCTGCCGGTGGCGGCACTGGTCGACCAGTTCTACGCCGAAGTGCAGCAGATGGGGGGCAATCGCTGGGATACGTCCAGCCTGATCGCGCGTCTGGAAGCGACCAAGACCGCCAAGAAGTTCTGATTATCCGTGATGCCGGTGGCGGCGGCCCGTCAGGGCTGCTTGCCGTCGGCCATCATGCGGGCGACGTCACGCGCAAAGTATGTCAGCACGCCGTCGCAGCCGGCACGTTTGAAGGCGAGCAAGCTTTCAAAGGCCACCTTGGTGCGATCAAGCCAGCCACGTTCAGCGGCGCCGGCCATCATGGCGTATTCACCGGAGACCTGGTAGGCGAAAGTCGGCAGGCGGAAAGCCTGTTTCACCCGCCAGCAGATGTCGAGATACGGCATGCCGGGCTTGACCATCACCATATCCGCGCCCTCGGCGACATCGAGAGCAACTTCGCGCAGGGCTTCGTCGCCATTGGCGGGATTCATCTGATAGGTGCGCTTGTCGCCCAGGCCGAGATTCACGGACGAACCGACGGCATCGCGGAATGGGCCATAGAAAGCGGATGCGTATTTTGCTGCATAGGCCATCAGTTGCACATGGCGGATGCCGTCGCGCTCAAAAGCGCCGCGGATCGCCGCGATGCGGCCATCCATCATGTCTGACGGAGCGATGATATCGCAGCCGGCCTGCGCCTGCACGATCGCTTGCTGGACTAGCAAAGCGACTGTTTCGTCATTCAGAATCACACCATCACGCAGCAGTCCGTCGTGGCCGTGACTGGTATAGGGATCCAGGGCCACATCGCACAGCACGCCCAGATTTTTGGTCGCAGCCTTTATAGCGCGGACACTGCGGCAGACCACATTATCGGGATTGAGACCTTCGCGACCGTCATCGCTTTTCAGCTTGGGGTCGGTGGCCGGAAAGAGGGCAATCGCCGGAATGCCAAGGGCTTCGGCTTCCTTCGCAGCAACGACTGCCGCATCGATACTCAGGCGTTCGACTCCCGGCATCGAAGGGATCGCGATATTGGCAGAGCCGTCGTGGACGAAAATCGGCCAGATCAGGTCATCGACGCTCAGGCGGTTCTCGGCGACCAAGCGGCGCGTCCAGTCGGACTGGCGCAGGCGGCGGGGACGGGAGACCGGGAATGGCGGGGGCGGGGTAATCGGATGGCTGCTCATTCACAGAGCTTTATCAAACCGCTCCTGAAACGCAATCCAGACCCAGGGAGAAGTACCCAGAATCCGGCCCAGACGCAGGGCAAGGCCGAAGGAAATCGGCCTTTGGCCGGATAGCACCAGTTGTAGCAGCCGGCGTGGCATGCGGGCTTCGCGATGGAACATCTGGGGGTCTGAGCCGCGGGCGCTGATGGCGCGCTCCAGCAGGGTTCCAGGATGGATCGGTAGCATGATCGGACCTCCACGCCATGATGATGGCGGAGAATCATGCGCCTGGTTGGTTAATGTCCCGTAACGCCGCCACCGCCGCGCGGTGTGCGGCCTGCCAGACGATCGAACTGGCTGACCAGGTCTGCGACGTCTTGCTCCAGCGGTTCGGGCGGCAGCAGGGTGGCGGCATCGTTGGCTGCGGGCGGTGCCGGCTGTTTGACGGGCTGCTGGGCGGCCAGCTTGGCGGTGAGCTCGATATCCTCGCGGCACCGTACGGTGAACCAGAATGTCGAGCCTTCCCCCAGGGCGCTCACCATGCCGATCTCGCCGCCCATCAGATGCACCAGATGCCGGCAGATCGTCAGGCCTAGGCCGGTGCCGCCATAACGGCGGGTCATGGAGGCGTCGGCCTGGGTGAAAGGTTCAAAGAGCTTGTTCTGCTGGTCTGCTGCGATGCCGATGCCGGTGTCACGGATGGCGCAGTGAAGCATGAAGTCGCCGTTCTGCAGCGGCGTGGCGGTAATCGTTATGGTAACCAGGCCGTTCTCGGTGAACTTGATGGCATTGCCGATCAGGTTAATCAGGATCTGGCGCAGGCGCAGCGGATCGCCGATCACATGCTCGGGCACACCATCTGCGAGATCGATGGTCATGCGGTTGTTATTGTCACGGGCGCGGGGCGTCAGAAGTGCGACAACATTATCGATGGCTGGGCGAAGGTCGAAATCGATCGCCTCGATCTGCAATTTGCCCGCTTCCAGTTTCGACACATCGAGAATGTCGTCGATCAGGCCGAGCAGATCGCGCGCCGACTGATGCGCCACTTCGGCATAGCGCTTCAGGGCTGGTTCCAGCTCACTGCGATGAATCAGGCTGAGCATACCGAGCACGCCGTTCATCGGCGTGCGTATTTCGTGGCTCATCATGGCCAGGAAACTGGATTTCGCGCGGTTGGCCGACTCTGCGGCATCTTTGGCCAGTGCCAGCGCCTGTGCCGTTTCAGCCAGCTTCACCGACTGTTCTTCCAGCAACTGGCGCTGTAGTTCCAGCTCGTTCATCTGACGGCGGATCTGGTCGACGTCTTCCAGGCTGCCGATCATGCCGACAGGTTTGCCGGTTTCATCTCTGCCGACCTCGGCACGGGCCAGCACCCAGATGTAACGGCCATCGGCACGGCGGATGCGGAACTCGATTTCATAAGGGATTGCCCCCCGCTGCGCATCCTTGGCGCGCCGCTCCACCATCTTGAAGTCATCGGGATGAATGAGCGTGTTGAAGGCCTCGATTGACATGCGCGATGTCAGCAGGTCATTGGCGTTGCCGTCCTGCAGATAGTTGGCGACGATCAGCAACTCGCCTGTTGCCAGGTTCCAGTTCCAGATGCCCAGGCGACTGCTGCGTGCAGCAGCCATGAACAGGTTGTTGCTGGCTTCCAGGGCACTGCGCGCCGCTTCCATGGCGCGCTGCTGGATGGTGACGCGCACGGCCAGGGCGATGAGGCCTGCGATCATATAGGTGGCGACAAGACAGGCCATGAAGGACAGCGCCGGCACCAGGGGGTGCGACGCGGTGGCGACATTCGCCTGCCAGAGAATGAACGATGCCAGGACGCCGCCAATCAAGACGACGGACTGGCCGATCAGCAGGGTGATCGGGGCAATCTGCGGCGACAGGTGGAAGGTGCGGGCAGCGCAGGCCGCGCCAAACAGCAGCAGGATTAAGGCACCGTCTGGCAGCGCCGCAGCATGGGCGGTCCATGACGGCCGCTGGGGCAGCAGGTCCAATGCGCCAATGGTCAGTGTCAGCGCCAAGGCCAGCAGGGTCATGGCGATGGACCAGCCCAGCGGCACGTTGGTGAGGGTTGCCCGACCGGCCGCGGGCACATAGAGCCGCGCGGCGGTCAGAAGATAGCCGAAGGCAACCAGCGGTCCCATATGGCCGGACCACAGACTGCTCAGGGCCAGAGGGGCGGCTTGTGTGGCCAACTGTAAATCGGCGTGCTGCAGGAATGCCAGCAGACCGACAATAGCCAGGCAGCCCATCGCGAGTGCCAGCATGCGTGACAGGCCGCCAGCCGTATCCCGGGTCAACAGGGACAATCCACCCAATGCGGCGCCAACAGCGATGTCGAGATGCGCCGGTGGTTTCCCTGGTAGCCAATCGATGTTCGGCATGCCGCCGATGAGTGGCAGGCCAAGCAGAACTGCGGCAATGGCGATCAGCAGTCCGGCCAATCCATAGGCAGCACCGCGCAAGGGCCAGCCGATGCCTGATTTCGCATCCGGCATTGGTTCAGCGGTAGGGGACGGCAGCATGGATAAGTATCATGAAGGCCAATGGAAACGGCCGCGAAGCTAGCATGGGGGGCTGGGCCGTGCGACTCTATTGAGGTGGCGTTACCCTTTTGGAGTAGGCGTTGACTGGTGTGTAGCGGGCGATTAAGACCCGTTAAAAGGGAGAAACAGATGCTGTTCGAGCTTTCCGAGGATCAGCGGGCCATACAGGATACCGCACGCCGCTTTGCCACGGATCGGATGCTGCCCAATGCCGCGAAATGGGACGAAAACAAACATTTCCCGGTCGAAGAACTGCGCGAAGCGGCAGCCCTCGGCTTCGGTGGCATCTATGTGCAGGATGATGTCGGTGGCTCCGGACTCAGCCGCCTGGATGCCGCGCTGATTTTTGAGGAACTGGCGGCGGGTTGTACATCCACGGCAGCCTATATCTCGATCCATAACATGGCGGCCTGGATGATCGACCGCTTTGGCGGGGATGAACAGCGGCAGCGGTTCCTGCCTGACCTCTGCAGCATGCAGTCTTTTGCGTCCTATTGCCTGACCGAACCGAATGCCGGCTCGGATGCGGCTGCCCTGCAGACAAAGGCCGTGGACGCCGGCGATCATTATGTGTTGAACGGAACCAAGGCCTTTATTTCGGGCGGGGGGCGTTCGGATATCTATGTCTGCATGGTCCGCACCGGCGAGCCAGGTGCGCGTGGCGTCACCTGCCTGGTGGTGGAAAATGGCACGCCGGGCCTCTCTTTCGGTGCGCAGGAGCGCAAGCTTGGCTGGAACAGTCAGCCAACCGCCATGGTCATTTTCGAAGACTGCAGGGTTCCGAAGTCGAACCGCATCGGTGCCGAAGGCGAGGGATTTCGTATCGCCATGGCCGGACTCGATGGCGGCCGTATCAATATTGGCGCATGTTCACTGGGGGCCGCCAAAGCCTGTCTGAATACGGCGCGCGAGTATGTCGTGAACCGCAAGCAGTTCGGTCATTCGATTGCCAGCTTTCAGGCGACGCAGTTCAAGCTTGCAGATATGGCCACCGATCTGGCGGCCGCCAGGCTGATGATTCGTCATGCTGCAGCTTTGCTGGATGCAAAAAGCCCGGAAGCGACCATGTATTGCGCTATGGCCAAGCGGTTCGCCACCGATGCAGGATTCGCGATCTGCAATGAGGCATTGCAGATGCATGGAGGTTACGGATACCTGAAGGATTATCCTGTGGAACGCTACTTGCGCGATGCCCGCGTCCATCAGATTCTGGAAGGCACAAACGAGATCATGCGTGTGATCGTTTCCCGTGCTCTCCTCTCCGGTTCATTCCACGATTGATTTTAATCTCAAGGCTCCCATGACACAGGATATTCTGTTTGCGGTTCACAACGGCGTTGCCGTCATTACGCTGAACCGTCCCAAAGCCCTGAATGCCCTGACCCATGACATGTGCGTGCCGCTGGAACAGCATCTGCGGGCCTGGGCGAGCGATTCTGCGGTAAAGGCGGTGATCATAAAGGGCGAGGGTGATCGCGCCTTTTGTGCGGGCGGCGATATTCGCAAGCTGGCTGATCGCGGTCCGGAAGGGGCGTCTTACCGCAAGCAGTTCTGGCATGACGAATATCGTTGCAACACTCTGATTGGTGAATATTCGAAACCGTTCATTGCTCTGATCGACGGCATCTTCATGGGCGGCGGTGTCGGCCTTTCGGTTCATGGCAGCCATCGTATCATCAGCGAGCATGCCCATTTCGCCATGCCGGAAACCGGTATCGGTCTGTTCCCCGATGTCGGCGGCACGTATTTCCTGCCGCGCTGTCCGGGCGAACTCGGTCTTTACCTGGGTCTGACAGGTGCACGCTTGAAAGGGGCCGACATTATTACGGCAGGGGTGGCGACGCATTTCGTACCACGCGAGCAAATGGCGGCTCTGGAGCAGGCGCTGATCGCCGCATCCCCGGGTGATCCGTCTGCCGTGGATACTATCGTCGGGCAATTTGCGGGCGATCCGGGTGCTTCACCGCTGGCTGAAATCAAGCCGCAGATTGACCGACTGTTCGCCGGTCATAGCGTGGCTGAAGTCATGATGGCCCTGGAGACGGAAGCATCACCATTCTCCATCGAGCAGGCAGCAACGATCCGTGCCAAGTCACCCACGTCGGTGAAGCTGACCTTTGCGCAGTTGCGTCGCGGCCGGACATTATCCCTGCGCGACTGCATGAAACTGGAATGGCGCATGTGCAACCATGTCGCCCTGGGGCACGACTTCTACGAAGGCGTGCGAGCCGTCATCATTGACAAGGATCACCGCCCGAAATGGCAGCCGGCTAAACTGGAGGATGTCAGTGACGCCGCCATTGATGCCTATTTTGCGCCGGTAGCCGAGGGCGAACTGCAATTTAGTTGAACAATAGAAAATCCAGTGGAGGAACAGATGGCGAGTATCGGTTTTATCGGCGTCGGCAATATGGGCGGGCCGATGGCGCGCAATCTGCTGAAGGCCGGGCATACGGTGAAGGCCTTCGATCTGTCGGCGGAACTGGTGCAGAAGGTTGTCGAGGCCGGCGGCATCAAGGCGTCGAGTGCACAGGACGCCGCCACCGATGTGGATGCCGTGGTCAGCATGCTGCCGGCTGGCAAGCATGTGCTGAGTGTTTACACCGGAGAGAAAGGGATTCTCGCCGTCGCCAGGCCCGGCACCCTGTTCATCGACAGCTCGACTATCGACGTAAGGTCCGCCCGCGAAGCGATTGCCGCTGCTGAAGCGAAAGGCATGCTGATGCTGGATGCGCCGGTTTCGGGTGGGATCGCCGGCGCCGAAAATGCGGCATTGACCTTTATGGTTGGCGGTACCGATGCCGCCTTCGCCAAGGCCAGGCCGATCCTGGAAGCCTTGGGGAAGAAGATTGTTCATGCCGGTGGAGCCGGAAACGGTCAGGTGGCCAAAATCTGCAACAACATGGTGCTGGGCATTACCATGGTTGGCATTTCCGAAGCCTTTGTGATGGCTGAGAAGCTGGGTCTGTCGGCGCAGGCCATGTTCGACATCGTATCCAGTTCGTCGGGCGGATGCTGGGCGTTGGCGAACCATTGTCCCGTACCGGGACCGGTACCGACGTCAGCCGCCAATCGGGACTATAAACCAGGCTTTGCCGCCGAACTGATGCTGAAGGATTTGAAACTGTCGCAGGAAGCGGCGCGCAGCGCCAAGGTGCAGACGCCACTCGGATCCGAAGCCACGGCGCTGTATGCCGAGTATGTCGATTCCGGAAACGGCCCCAGCGATTATTCCGGCATTATTCGGATGATCCGTGATCTGGGGTAAGCGGGGGGATCAGCTTGCCTGCCGTTTCGGCGGGGTGAATTTCGCCTGGCTGCGAAGTTCATTCTTGCTGAGAGCAGTAATAAAATACGCATCAGCGTCTTTACGCTCGAAACGTACCTGCTTCCACTCGATCTCAACCTTGTCTTCGGCGAGTCCCAGCAGCTTGTCGACGCCGATGACCAGGGCAACAACGCGGCCGTCCCGGTCGATAACAAGGTTTTCGACTGTGCCGATGGTCTCGCCGGTTTCGTTGCGGAGCCTGGTGCCAATGGCAACGACCTGATCGCTGCTCAGCCGTGGCATATGCTCTTCAGCGGAGAAATCAGAGTTCTTGGATTTTTCACCGGCGGGAATACCCGGTTCGGCATTCGGGCCAGGCACTGCGGCCCGGGGCTGACGCGAAGCGGGTTCTTCCTGCTTGGGCGCAGGCTGGGCCTGACCGATAACCGGCTGAATGATCAGCAGAGCGGCGATGGCGGCGAGGGTGTAGCGCATCAGCGCCGTTCCGCGGTCACACTGACCGGCATGGCTTTCGGCATGCTGTAGGCGCCACCGGTCTGGCGCAGGTCATCGCTCCAGAGACTTGCGGCCTGATGGCGCGGGGCTGTTTGGAACCATTCGTTGAAGGCGACAAAAGGCAGGGCGGCGATACAGGCGGCGAACAGGATCAGGATGGCTTCACGCATGGTTCTCTCCCTCGGGGAGATGACCGTCCGTCAGTCAGGCGGTCATTCGTAAACCAAACGTTAATTCCGAGATGCGGTTCCCGGCCGGCCCTGCGATATAACTGTGAGAATACTCAGCCCGTAGCAGGCAGAACGGCAGTGGCTTCGATTTCGACTTTGGCGCGGTCTTCCAGCAGGGCAGCCACCTGGACCAGTGTCATAGCCGGATAATGACGGCCCAGAATCTCGCGGTAGACGGCGCCCAGTTCGGCATTGTGGGCCATGTAGTCGCGCTTATCGACCACATACCAGGTCAGACGGACGATATGCTCCGGCCGGGCCCCGGCTTCTGCCAGTACACGAACGATATTGCGCAGAGCCTGGCGGGTCTGATCGACAAGGTCGTCGCTCTCGAACCGGGCGTCGGCCGTCCAGCCGATCTGACCGGCGACAAAAATCGTCGTGCCCTGAGCGGCGATGCCGTTGGCGTAACCTTTGGGCTTGGCCCATTCCGCCGGATTGAGAATCTTCATGCCACGCCTTCGGTGCGTCGGTGGTTTTATTTTATATATAAAATAAATTGCCGGCGCGAGCAAGGGCAGACTTTACGGACAGGAAATTATATTTCCGTAAAGCCGAGGGCGACGCAGCATGATTCGAATGAACAGATGAAAGTTGCATAACTCTTGAGCCGGCTTGCGAAGCGGTGGTAACAACGAGTCATGTCACACGCGACAGGGAGCGGTGGCGGGGAAGACGTAATCGTCGAATTCCGTCGCATCGGGGCGGCACTGCAGGTGATTGCGATTGATCCGGCAACCGGCATGGAAGTGTCCATGGTTGGCGACCCCCGTCTGTCGCAGCATGAACTCGCGCGATTGGCGGCGCAGAAGCTGCGCTACATGCTGAACAAACAGCAGGGCGACAACGGGGGCTAATGGAGTATTTTCTTCAACAGCTGATCAACGGTATCACGCTGGGCGCGGTCTACGCGCTGATTGCCATCGGCTATACGATGGTCTACGGCATCATCGGCATGATCAATTTCGCTCATGGCGAAATTTATATGATCGGTGCTTTCATCGCGGTCATCAGCTTCTCGATCCTCGGCCTTGTGGGAATTACCTGGGTCCCGTTTGCTCTGGTTGTCGTTCTCGTTGTCTCGATGGCCATTACCGGTCTTTACGGCTGGACCGTGGAGCGCATCGCCTACCGGCCACTGCGCGGCTCGTCGCGTCTGGCGCCGCTGATCTCTGCGATCGGCATGTCGATCTTCCTCCAGAATTACGTGCAGATTGCCCAAGGCGCCAAGATCAAGCCCTTGCAGCCCATGGTGCGTGGCGGCATCGAACTGGTGCGCGGCGAAACCTTCTCGGTCACGCTGAGCTATCTGCAGATCATGATCGTGCTGCTGACGCTGGCCCTGATGGCCGGGTTCTCCTGGCTGATTGCCGCCACGCCGCTGGGCCGGGCTCAGCGTGCCTGCGAGCAGGATCGCACCATGGCTGGGTTGCTGGGCGTCAATACCGACCGCACGATTTCCCTGACCTTCGTACTGGGCGCTGTATTGGCGGCTGTCGCCGGCGTGATGGTCTCGCTCTATTACGGCGTCGTCGATTTCTACATTGGCTTCCTGGCCGGATTGAAAGCCTTTACCGCCGCCGTGCTGGGCGGCATCGGCAGCCTGCCTGGTGCCATGCTGGGCGGGTTGCTGATCGGCCTGATCGAGGCCTTCTGGTCCGCGTATTTCAGCATCGAATACAAGGATGTTGCCGTCTTTGGCATTCTGGTCGTGGTGCTGATTTTCCGTCCCACCGGCCTTCTGGGCCGGCCGGAAGTGGAGAAGGTGTGACATGAGCATCGTGGATCGTCTGCGCGATGCTGTGATGGCCGCCTTCGTGGCGGCTGTGCTCGCGCTGCCCCTGGTTGGCTTTGAAACCGTCGATACCGGCGGCCCGCTCGGCATCAAGACTCGGTTCGACTGGATTGCCTATGCCGCCATTGCGGTGTTTATCGGCCGTTTCGGGTTGCGATATGCACTTGACTGGCGTCGACGCTATCGCGAGGAACTGGCGCCAGCAGACGCGGTCACCCGCAAGTCCCTGCTCAGCGACCTTGGCCGCAAAGCCGATAAATGGCTGATGCCGGTGCTGATCGGTTTCGCGGTTATCCTCCCGTTCCTGCCATTTGCCAGCCGCACCGTGGTGGACCTCGCAACTGTGGTGCTGATCTACGTGATGCTGGGCTGGGGCCTGAACATCGTTGTCGGTCTCGCAGGCCTTCTGGACCTTGGCTATGTCGCCTTCTATGCCGTGGGCGCCTATACCTATGCCTTGCTATCGCAGCATTTCGGTTTCAGCTTCTGGACCAGCCTGCCGCTCGCCGGTCTGTTTGCCGCCACCTTCGGTGTTGTGCTTGGATTCCCGGTGCTGCGCCTGCGCGGCGATTATCTGGCGATCGTCACGCTGGGCTTTGGTGAGATCATCCGCATCGTGCTGCTGAACTGGCAGCCAGTCACCGGCGGCCCGAATGGCATCAGCGGCATTCAGCGCCCGTCCTTCTTCGGCATTCCCTTCACCAATTCCCCGCCCGAAGGCGTGAAGGCCTTCCATGAGGTATTCGGGCTCGAATTCGCCTCGGTCCACCGCATCATCTTTCTCTACTACGTGATCCTGGTGCTGGCGCTGATCACCAACCTGTTCACCATGCGCATCCGCAAACTGCCGGTCGGGCGCGCCTGGGAGGCGTTGCGCGAGGATGAGATCGCCTGCAAGGCGCTGGGCATCAACCCGACCAATACCAAACTGACCGCCTTTGCCATCGGCGCCATGTTCGGTGGTTTTGCCGGCAGCTTCTTCGCCACGCGCCAGGGCTTCATCAGCCCGGAAAGTTTTACCTTTATCGAGTCTGCCGTGATCCTGGCCATTGTCGTGCTGGGTGGTATGGGCAGTCAGGCGGGCATTGTCCTGGCGGCGGCTTTCCTGACCTTGCTGCCGGAAATCGCCCGTGAATTCTCGCTGTTCCGCATGCTCGCCTTCGGCGCCGCCATGGTGCTGATCATGGTCTGGCGACCGCAGGGCCTGCTGTCGCATCGTGAACCGACCATCCGTCTGTCCAGGGCGGAGGCAAAGTCATGACCGGGCCGCTCCTGAAGGTCGAGCATCTGACCATGCGCTTTGGCGGTCTGATCGCCGTCAACGATGTGTCTTTCGATGCCAAGCCGGGGGAAATCACAGCGATCATCGGGCCGAACGGCGCCGGCAAGACCACGGTGTTCAATTGCATCGCGGGTTTCTATAAACCCACCATCGGCAGATTGCTGCTGAACAATAATGGCACGCCGTTTCACTTGGAACGCATGCCGGGCAATGACATTGCCGGCAAGGCGCGTGTGGCGCGCACCTTCCAGAATATCCGCCTGTTCCCCAAGATGACGGTGCTGGAAAACCTGATTGTCGCCCAGCACAACAAGCTGATGCGTGCTTCGGGATTCACGCTGCTCGGGCTTGTGGGCTGGCCCGGTTATGCGAAGGCCGAAGCAGCAGCCGTCGATCAGGCGCACTACTGGCTGGACCGCACCAACCTGACGGCCATGGCGGATGAAGAGGCCGGCAGCCTGCCATATGGCGGTCAGCGTCGCCTGGAGATTGCCCGGGCGATGTGTACGGAACCGGTGCTGCTCTGTCTGGACGAACCGGCCGCTGGATTGAACCCGCGGGAGTCGGCAGAGCTGAATGCATTGTTGCGTTTCATCCGCGATGAACACAAATGCGGCGTGCTGCTGATCGAGCATGACATGAGTGTGGTGATGCAGATTTCCGATCATGTCGTGGTGCTGGATTACGGCAAGAAGATCGCGGATGGCTCGCCGGAAGCGGTGCGCAACGATCCGAACGTGATCCGGGCCTATCTGGGCGAACCGGAAGATGATGCGGCATCGGCCAAGGGAGCGGCCTGATGCTGAAAGTCTCTGGCCTGCATACCTATTACGGCGCGGTGCATGCCCTGAAGGGCGTGGATATCGAAGTGGGGAAGGGCGAGATCGTCGCCCTGATCGGCGCCAACGGTGCCGGCAAGTCGACTTTGCTGATGAGCCTCTGTGGCAACCCGAAGCCCCGGCATGGCTCTGTGCTGATGGCCGGCGAAGACATCACGGGCATCGCGACGCATCTGCTGGTTCGGCGTGGTCTGGCGCATGCGCCGGAAGGCCGCCGCATTTTTCCGCGCATGACCGTGCTGGAAAACCTGCGGATGGGTGCCGTTGCCTGCGACCCGACATACTTCAACAGCGATCTCGAGCGCGTCTTCGCATTATTCCCGCGCCTGAAGGAGCGCCGCGAACAACGTGGCGGCACGCTGTCGGGTGGCGAACAGCAGATGCTCGCCATCGGCCGGGCCCTGATGAGCCGGCCGCAACTGCTGTTGCTCGATGAACCCTCGCTCGGCCTGGCGCCACTGGTGGTGAAACAGATTTTCAACATTATCGAAGCCGTCAATCGCGACGGCATGACCGTGTTGCTGGTCGAGCAGAATGCCTATCACGCGCTGAAGCTGGCACACCGTGGTTATGTGCTGGTCAATGGCCGCATCACGATGAGTGGCAGTGGTGCTGACCTATTGGCCAACGAACAGATCCGCGCCGCCTATCTGGAAGGAGGCCACTGATGCTGGCGGCTATCCTGGGCGAGAGTCCCACAGTCTTCTTTGGCCTGACCGGTATCCTGGTGGGCGGTTGCGCCTTCATGATGGGGCAGGCGATCGCCAGCACCTGGCGGTCTTATTGGCAGATTCTGCCCTACAGCCTGATCATGGGGGCGGCGAACCGGTTTTTGGCCTTTGCACTGTTCAAGGAGCAGTTGCTGGCGGTCATTCCCTATCTGGTCGGCATGGCCGTCGTCTGGGCATTGGCAAGCCTGGGATACCGGCTTACCCAGGTTGACCTGATGGTTCACCAGTATCCATGGCTTTACGAGCGTTCCGGCCTGCTCGGATGGCGTGAAAAGCAGGGGACACCCTAGGTTGTTGCCCAGACCCGCCGGACTGATCTAGACTTTCATCCAGCGTTTCAAAACAGGGAGAGGATATCATGCGTAAACTTATGACTGGTTTGGCTGTTGTTGCTGCGGTCGGCATGTTTGCCGGCGCCGCCTCGGCCCAGATCAAGATCGCGCTGAATGGCCCGATCACCGGCCAGCTCGCCAGCTTCGGCGAACAGATGAAGCGCGGCGCCGAGATGGCGGTTGCCGATCTCAACGCCGCCGGTGGCGTCAATGGCCAGAAGATTCAGCTGGTCATCGGCGATGACCAGTGCGACCCGAAACAGGCCGTTGCGGTTGCGAACCGCGCGGCGCAGGAAAAGGTCGCTGTCGTGATCGGCCATTTCTGCTCGGGTTCTTCGATCCCGGCTTCGGATGTCTACAAGGAAGAGGGTATCCTGCAGATCACACCGGCCTCGACCAACCCGACCTTCACCGAGCGCAAGTACACCAACGTCTTCCGCGTCTGCGGCCGCGATGACCAGCAGGGCATCGTCGCTGGCGACTACATCATGGACAAGTTCAAGGGCAAGAAGGTTGCCATCATCCATGACAAGACCGCCTACGGCAAAGGCCTGGCCGACGAGACCAAGAAGCGCCTGAACAGCAAGGGCGTGACCGAAGCCATGTATGAGGCGATCTCGCCCGGCGAAAAGGATTACTCGGCTCTGATCTCGAAGATGAAGCAGGCCGGCGTCGAGCTGATCTATCTCGGTGGCTATCATCCGGAAGGCGGCCTGATCGTGCGCCAGGCCAAGGAGCAGGGCCTGAATGCCCCGCTCATGGGTGGCGACGCCCTGGTCGACAAGCAGTTCTGGGCGATCTCGGGCCCGGCCGGTGAGGGCTCGCTGATGACCTTCGACGCCGATCCGCGCAAGAACCCGGTGGCCAAGCCGCTGGTCGACAAGTTCAAGGCGCAGGGCTACGACCCGGAAGGCTACACTCTGTACACCTATGCTGCCGTGCAGGTCTGGGCCCAGGCGTCCACGACGGCGAAGTCGGTGAAGACGGCTGACGTCGAAAAGGCGATGCGGGCGGGCAAGTTCAGCACCGTGCTGAACGAAATCTCGTTTGACGCCAAGGGCGACACCACCTCGCCGGCCTACAAGGTCTATGTTTGGAAGAACGGCTCCTACGACTACGTGAACTGAGCCTCTTCATTTGAGAGGCAGGAGGGCCCGGCGTGCGAGCGCCGGGCCTTCTTTTTTGCCGGAAATTCAGCATTTGTTCTTGTTTGTGCCGACCTAATCCCGCCGGCAGCTTAAGCATTTCCCTTGGTGGTAGGGTTGGCACCAGCCACCGGATATTGTAGGGTCCGGCCCGTCTTCCCCGAGGTGTGCTGCCCATGTCCAAGCCCACGGTCGCTCTTGCCGCCGATCATGCCGGTTTTGAATTGAAAAACCTGCTGCGCGATGAGCTTAAGGCCCAGGGTTATAGTGTGCTCGACCTCGGCACCAATTCTTCCGACAGTGTCGATTATCCCGATTTCGGCCGTAAGCTGGGCGAGACCGTCGCCGGGGGGCAGGCCCAGTTCGGGGTTGCCGTCTGTGGCAGTGGTATCGGCATCTCGATTGCAGCCAACCGTATTCCCGGCTGTCGTGCGGCCCTGTGCAGCGACAGCCTGATGGCGCGCCTGTCGCGCCAGCACAATGACGCGAATGTTCTGGCGCTCGGCGCCCGCCTCATCGGCCCCGATACGGCGCGCGATTGCCTGAAAGCGTTTCTTGAGACCGGCTTCGAAGGTGGCCGGCACCAGCGCCGCGTCGACAAGCTCGGTACCGCTGCCTAATCCCATTCAGACGCCCAGAAATCCGGAGTAAGCCGATGTCCAGCACCGCCGCCAAGCCCACCGTCACCCATGCCGGCTTTTTCCAGCGCAGCCTGCAGGAGGCCGATCCGGCTCTCTACAAGTCGGTGACTGACGAGCTTGAGCGCCAGCAGACACAGATCGAGCTGATTGCCTCGGAGAACATTGTCAGCCGTGCGGTGCTCGAAGCGCAGGGCTCGGTGATGACCAACAAGTATGCCGAGGGTTATCCGGGCAAGCGTTATTACAACGGCTGCGAATTCGTCGATGTTGCCGAGACCTTGGCCATCGAGCGTGCCAAGCAGCTGTTCGGCTGCAACTTCGCCAATGTGCAGCCGCATTCTGGCGCGCAGGCGAACCAGGCCGTGTTCATGGCCGTGCTGAAGCCAGGCGACACCTTCATGGGTCTCGACCTCGCCGCCGGCGGCCATCTCACCCACGGCGCCGCGGCCAACCAGTCCGGCAAGTGGTTCAACGTGGTCAGCTATACCGTGCGCAAGGAAGACCAGCGCATCGACATGGACCAGGTGGCCAGGCTGGCGCAGGAGCACAAGCCGAAGCTGATCATCGCCGGCGGCTCGGCCTATCCGCGCTTCTGGGACTTTGCCCGTTTCCGCGAAATCGCCGACAGCATCGGCGCGCTGTTCATGGTCGACATGGCGCATTTCGCCGGCCTGGTCGCGGGTGGCACGCATCCGAACCCGTTCCCGCATGCGCATTTCGCCACCACCACCACGCACAAGACCCTGCGTGGTCCGCGCGGTGGCATGGTGCTGACCAATGACGAGGCGCTGGCCAAGAAGATCAACTCGGCCGTTTTCCCCGGCCTGCAGGGTGGCCCGCTGATGCATGTGATCGCCGCCAAGGCCGTGGCTTTCGGCGAAGCGCTGACCCCGGAGTTCAAGTCCTATGCCCAGGCTGTGGTCGATAACGCCAAGGCGATGGCGTCGGCGCTGCAGGAGCGCGGTTACGACCTCGTGTCCGGCGGCACCGATAATCACCTGATGCTGATCGACCTGCGGTCGAAGGGCCTGAAGGGCAATGTCTGCGTCGAAAGTCTGGAGCGCGCCCGGATCACCACCAACAAGAACGGCGTACCGTTCGACACCGAGAAGCCGACGGTGACGTCGGGTATCCGCGTGGGCAGCCCGGCTGGCACCACGCGTGGCTTCGGTGTGGCCGAATTTCGCCAGATCGGCAACCTGATTGCCGATGTGCTGGATGGCCTTGCCAAGCAAACCAATGATAATTCCGATGTGGAAAAGGCTGTGGCTGAGAAGGTGGCGGCGCTCTGCACCCGCTTCCCGATCTACTGATCAAGCCAGTTTAGGGCGGGGGAAACCGAACAATGCGTTGTCCGTTTTGCGGCAATGACGACACCCAGGTGAAGGACTCACGACCGACCGAAGACAATTCGGCGATCCGTCGTCGTCGCTTCTGCCCGAATTGCGGTGCGCGTTTCACGACATTCGAACGCATTCAGTTGCGTGAGCTGACTGTGATCAAGAAGAACGGCCTGAAGGCGCCGTTTGACCGTGACAAGCTTGCTCGCTCGATCATGATCGCCACCCGCAAGCGGCCGATCGATCCCGATCGCATCGAGCGTTTGATCAACGGCATTGTCCGTCGACTGGAAAGCTCGGGAGAGACCGAGATCAAGTCGGACATGATCGGCGAGCTGGTGATGGACGGCCTGGCGGCACTGGACAAGGTCGCCTATGTCCGCTTCGCCTCGGTCTATCGTAACTTCCGCGAAGCCAAGGATTTCGAGGAATTCATCGGATCGCTCGCCGGACCGGGCAGCGACGATGACTGACAGGGCTGCCGCCGCCCGCGACGAGCGCTACATGCGCATCGCGCTGGGGCTGGCGGCGCGCGGGCTGGGCAATACCTGGCCCAATCCTGCGGTCGGCTGTGTTTTGGTGAAGGATGGCCGCATCGTCGGACGCGGCTGGACGCAGGTTGGCGGCCGACCTCATGCTGAAACTCAGGCTCTGTTGCAGGCCGGAGACGCGGCGCGCGGTGCCACCGCTTACGTCACGCTTGAACCCTGCAGCCATCATGGTCGCACGCCACCCTGTGCCGATGCATTGTCCGCTGCCGGAATTGTGCGCTGCGTCGCTGCGCTGGAAGACCCCGACAGTCGCGTTGCCGGCCGCGGGATTGCCGCCCTGCGCGAGGCCGGAGTCCAGGTCGATCTCGGCTGTCTTGCCGAGGCCGCGTCAGATCTCAATGCCGGTTTCCTGATCCATCGCGAGCGCGGCCGGCCGGCCGTGACCCTGAAGCTGGCGGTCAGTCTGGATGGACGGATTGGCACGCATAGCGGCGACAGCAAATGGATCACCAGTCCGGTGGCGCGCATGCGCGCGCATCTGCTGCGGGCGCAGCACGATGCCATTATGGTCGGCAGTAATACCGCCCTGCAGGATGATCCGGATCTGACCTGCCGGCTGCCGGGCCTGCCCAGGCGCCCTGGTATTCGTGTCATCCTGGATGGCCGGTTGCGGCTCAGCCTGACCGCCAAGGTGGTGACGACGGCAAAGCAGGTGCCGACCTGGATCGTGACCCGTGAGGATGCCGATCCGACCCGTCGCGAAGCGTTTGAGGATTGCGGTGTGGACGTCTTGGCCGTCCCGGCCGACAGCGCCGGTTTTCCCGATCTGACGCCGGCCCTGACCATGCTGGGCGAGCGCGGGATTACCCGCATCCTGGTCGAAGGCGGCGGCAAGCTGGCTGCCAGCCTGATCCGGGCCGATCTGGTCGACCGTATGATCTGGTTCCGGGCCCCCAGCGTGATTGGCGGGGACGGATTGCCGGCGATTGCCGGTTTCGGCATCGATACCGTAGCGGAAGCGCCACGCTGGCAGCGGGTCCGGGCCGATATTCTGGGTGACGACCTGCTGGAAACCTTCGTCCGCCCCAACTAAAACAGGGTCATGTTTACTGGCATCATCACCGATATCGGCACCGTCATCGCCCGCGAAACCCGCGGCGATACCCATTTCCGCATCCGCACCGTCTACGACACCGGCACGATCGCCATCGGGGCCTCGATTGCCTGCGCCGGTGTCTGCCTGACCGTGGTTCAGAAGGCAGCCGACTGGTTCGCCGTGGATGTCTCGGCCGAAACCCTGTCGCGCACCACGCTTGGCAACTGGCGCGATGGTGCGCCGGTAAATCTGGAACGCAGCCTGAAAGTCGGTGACGAACTGGGCGGCCACATCGTTTCGGGCCATATCGACGGTGTTGGCGATGTCACGTCAGTTCGGCCGGAAGGCGAATCCCTGCGCATCGATTTTCGGGCGCCGGATGGCCTGGCCGGCTTCATCGCCGAGAAGGGTTCTATCACCATCGACGGCGCCTCGCTGACCGTAAATGGCGTCGAAGGGGCAGTCTTCGGCGTGAACCTGATCCCGCATACCCAGCAGGTCACCACGCTTGGCAAGCTGAAAGCCGGCGACAAGGTCAATCTGGAAATCGATGTGCTGGCGCGCTACGTGGCGCGACTGCAGCAATGGGGTAAGGCGTCGTGAACAGCATGGACGATATCAAGCGCTATATCACCTCTTCGGAAGACATCATTGAAGAGGCCCGCCAGGGCCGCATGGTGATCCTGGTCGATGAGGAGGATCGCGAGAACGAAGGCGATCTTTATATCCCCGCAGAAATGGCCGATGCCGCCGCCATCAACTTCATGGCCAAATACGGCCGGGGCCTGATCTGCCTGACTCTGACCCGCCAGCGCATCGAACAGCTGGGTCTGCCGCTGATGGCGCAGAACAATGCCTCGCGACATCAGACGGCCTTCACGGTTTCTATTGAAGCGCGCGAGGGCGTCACCACCGGCATCTCGGCGGCTGACCGTGCGCAGACCATCGCGGTTGCCATTGATCCCGGCAAGGGCCCCCAGGATATCGCTGTGCCGGGGCACATCTTCCCGCTGATGGCGCGGGATGGCGGTACGCTGGTGCGCGCCGGCCATACCGAAGCCGGCGTCGATATCGCCCGGCTGGCCGGCCTCAATCCCTCGGGCGTGATCTGCGAGATCATGAATGACGACGGCACCATGGCGCGCTTGCCGGATCTGGTCTCGTTCGCCCAGCACCACAATCTGAAGATCGGGACCATCGCCGATCTGATCGCCTATCGTCGCCGCCATGACAACCTGATCCAGAAGGTGGTCGAGGGCGAGATCGACAGCGTCTGGGGCGGCAAGTTCCGCATGCTGGTCTATCGCAACCGGGTGGAATATGCCGAGCATATTGCCCTGGTGAAAGGCGATGTCAGCGATGGCAAGCCGGTCCTCGTGCGCATGCATGCCATGAATGTGCTGGAAGACGTGCTTGGCGATCATGGTGCCCGCTCGGGGCTGCTGCATGGCGCCATGCAGATGATCGGCGAGGCGGATCGTGGTGTGGTGGTGCTGATCCGCGAACCCCGGCCGACGGCTCTGTCCGACAAGGTTCGCCAGAAGATGGGGGAAGCAGTTGAAAATTCAGCGCAACTCCGGGATTATGGCATCGGGGCACAGATCCTGATCGATCTGGGGGTGAAAGACATGATCGTTCTATCCAATACGGAACGCACCATTGTCGGACTGGAAGGTTACGGCCTCTCGGTTGTCGAAACCCGCCGCATCAAGACTGGCAGGGAGATCTGAATATGGTGGCGCGTAAGCCGGCTGCGAAAAAGGCAGTGAAGAAGAAGTCTGCCAAGACGCAGACCTTCTCGAAGAGCAAGACCCAGATGATGGGGGACCTGACGCTTGAAATCCGCAAGCCGCGGGTTTTGATCGTCGAGGCGCGCTTCTATGAGGATATTGCCGATGCCCTGTTCGAGGGCGCCAAGGCAATCATCGAGGCCTCTGATTTCGAATACGACCGGATCGATGTCCCGGGTGCACTGGAACTGCCGGCAGCGATCCGCTTCGCCATGAACCGCAAGGGCGAACGCGCCTATGACGGTTACGTGGCGCTGGGCTGCGTCATCCGTGGCGAGACCGCGCATTTCGACGTGGTCGTCAATGAAAGCGCCCGGGGCCTGCAGCAGCTCGCCATCGAGCATCAGCTCTGCATCGGCAATGGCATCATCACGGTTGAAAACGAAGAGCAGGCCTGGGATCGCGCCCGCAAGGACCGTCAGGACAAGGGTGGCCAGGCCGCTCTGGCGGCGGTCGCCATGATCGGCCTGAAGCAGCTGTTCTCGGTATGAGCGAGGGCGGGCAGCGCCGGGGAACACGCAACGACCGACCTGCCGGCCGCCGGTCGGTCGCGCGACTGTTCGCGGTGCAGGCCCTCTACGAGATCGAGTTCGGCGGCGGCAATCCGGAAGCGGTGATCGTCGACTTCAAAACGCATCGCCAGTCCGAAGAGATCGAAGGCGTGCAGATGCGCGAGGCGGATGCCGACTGGTTTTCCGAAATCGTGCGTGGCGTATCGCGGCGCGGCGATGAAATCGATGGCATTATCAAGGACGCCATGCCGCGCGCCGATGCTCTCGACCGCATGGAAGCCATTCTGCGCGATGCGCTGCGCTGTGCGGCCTATGAAATTCTGGCGCGTATCGATGTTCCTGCTGCCACCGTGATCGACGAGTATATCGGTATCGTGCGCGCCTTCTTCGGTCCACGCGAGATCAAGCTGGCCAACGGCGTGATCGATGCCGTGGCGCGCAAACTGCGCCCCGGCGAATTCCCGGCCTGAGGCGAGCATGGCCGGGCCGGGCCTCGGCGAATTCGATCTGATTGCCCGATATCTGGCACCCCTGAGCCGTGGCGCCGCCGGTAGCTTCAACCTGACAGATGATGCCGCGACGATCGCCGTGCCCAAAGGTGCGGAATTGGTCGTGACCAGCGACGCCATGGTCGAAGGCATTCATTTTCTGGCCCGGGACGGGGCCGAACGGATCGCGCGCAAGCTGCTGCGGGTAAACCTCTCCGATCTGGCCGCCAAGGGAGCTGTCCCGCTCGGGTATCAGCTGGTGCTGGGACTGCCAGCTGTGGACGAGGCCTGGCTGTCCTCCTTCGTTGCCGGCCTCGCGCAAGAGCAGAAGATGTTCGACATCGTGCTGCATGGCGGCGACACCGTACGCAGTCCCGGCGGCATCCTGCTGAGCGTGACGGCTTTCGGACATCTGCCGGCTGGCAGCATGATCCGCCGTGGCGGCGCGCAGGCCGGCGATGATCTGTATGTCACGGGCAGCATTGGCGATGCCGCGCTCGGCCTGGAAGTGAAGCTGAATCACCGACTGTTTTCATCCGCCGCAATGATGGTGTTCGATTCCCGTCTGCATCTGCCGGCACCGCGCGTCGCTTTCGGCCAGAGCATGCGCGGTGTGGTGCATGCTGCCATGGATGTCTCCGACGGCCTTGTGCAGGATACCGGCCATATTGCCGCGGCCAGCGGTCTGCAGGCGGTGATTGAGGCCGCTGCGGTGCCGTTGTCGCTGGCGACGAAGCAGGCGGTGCTGGACGACCCCGACCTGCTGTCGGTGGTGCTGACGGGTGGCGACGACTATGAATTGCTGTTTACGGCGCCGCCGGCCCGCGCAGATCAGATTCGCAGCCTGTCCCGGGCAGCCGGACTGGCGGTTACCCGTATCGGCTCCATGACGGCCGGGGCAGGGGTGACGGTGCTGGGCCCGGATGGGCAGCCGCTGACGCTCGCTCAAGGCGGCTTCCAGCATTTCGGGACTGGGGTAGACTAGACGGGGATTCGACTGGAAGGCGACATTTGCGCAAGGTTGCTCTGATTGTTATTGCCGTCGTGGTGCTGCTGACTCTGGCTGGCGGCGGCGCGGCCGTTTATTTCATGGTGCTGGCGCCAAAGCCGCAGCAGGAGGCGACCGCCGATCCGAACGATCCGCCGCCACCGGCGCCGGTCAAGCGCCCGGCCTTCATTCCCCTGGAGCCGTTCAGCGTCTATGTGCATCCCGAAGGCCAGAAGCCGCGCGAGATCATGGTGATCCTGCATCTGGAGGTGCCGCCGGATAATGTGCCGCTGGTCAATGACAGGATGCACCTGCTGCGGGATCGCTATATCCGCGAACTGCTGAAAGGCGATCCGGTCGAGGTGCCGTCACGGTTCACGGCCAAGGACCTGTTCGATATCCGCGACCGCCTGCGCACGCCGACAGAAGAAGTTTTTGGCAAGGGCGTGGTGACGCAGGTCCTGCTTCTGAATATTATTGGCCAGCTGAAATAAGTAGAATCGGCCCGTCCGCCTCCTCATGAACACTCTCTCGCCGGCCGCTGCCAAGCGGAACGTCTTCATTCTTGCCGCCTGTATGGCTCTGGCCAATTCGGCTGTGACGCTGCAGGTCACGCTGGGCGGGCTGGTCGGCCATATGCTGGTCGAAGACAAGGCGCTGGCCACCCTGCCTGTCACCTTCGTGGTGGGCGGCACGGCAGCAGCCACCATTCCGGCTTCGCTGCTGATGCGTCGGATCGGGCGCCGGCAGGGCTTCATGATCGGCTGTCTGATCGGCATCATTGGCTCGCTGATCGCAGCCTATGGCCTCTATTCGGCCCATTTTTGGACCTTCTGCCTGGGCACCTTTATTTTCGGCGGGTCCAGCGCCTTTGTGCAGCTGTATCGTTTCGCCGCCGCCGATATCGCGCCGCAGGCGATGAAAAGCCGGGCGATATCCTGGGTCATGGTCGGCGGCCTGGTGGCGGCATTCCTGGGGCCCGAGATCGCCAAGCACACCCGCGAATTGCTCTCGCCACATCTGTTTCTCGCTTCGTATCTGGCCGCGGCCATTCTGCCGGTCTTCGTTCTCGCCATCCTGACGACGGTGAATATCCCGGCGCCGACCGTGAACGAGATCCGGGAAGAGGGGCGCCCGCTGGCCGAAATCATACGTCAGCCGACCTTTGTGGTGGCGGCCCTGGCCGGCATGTTCGGCTATGGCGTGATGAACCTGCTGATGACCGCAACACCGCTGGCCATGCAGATTTGCGCGCATCCCTTCGCCGCGGCGGCCACCGTGATCCAGTGGCATGTCTTCGGCATGTTTTTCCCCAGTTTCTTCACCGGCAATCTGATCGCCCGCTTCGGCGCCCTGCGGATCATCATCGCCGGCGCCGTGCTCAATGTGATCTGCATCGCCATCGCTCTCAGCGGCATTGAGGTCCTGCATTTCCAGCTGGCCCTGCTGCTGCTCGGGGTGGGCTGGAATTTCATGTATATCGGTGGCACCGCCCTGCTGACCGAGGTCTACCGTCCGGCCGAGCGCAACAAGACCCAGGCGCTCAACGACTTCCTGGTCTTCGGTACGGTCGCCCTGGCCTCCTTGGGGTCGGGCAAACTGCTGTATCACTGGGGCTGGGACTTCGTGCCCCTGTCGGCCCTGCCGTTCGTTCTGATGGCCGCCCTGGCCGCCATCTGGCTGATGCTGCAGAAGCGCCGCGCCAGCCTGCCGGCATAACCTGCGGAAACATATGTCTTATTGCGCCTTAAGCGCTTCTCTGGCATAACGAATCCGGTCTGCCCCGTCACGAGTCTGGGGCCAATAATGGTAGCAGTCGCAGTACCCCGTCGGGCCGCACTGCCCGGTCGGGTAAGTCTCGATTACATAATCTGAGGAACGAAGGGAAACGCTCATGACGGAGTTGTGGTTCGCCATCGCCTGCGGCGGTTTGGCGTTGTTGTACGGCATCTGGACCTCACGGTCGGTGCTGGCTGAATCTGCAGGCAATGCGCGCATGCAGGAAATTGCTGCGGCGATCCAGGAAGGCGCATCCGCCTACCTCAATCGGCAGTATCGCACCATTGGCATTGTCGGCATCGTGGTTGCGATCATCTTGGCTTTCACGCTGGGCCTGAAGGTCGCCATCGGCTTTATCATCGGCGCCGTGCTGTCGGGCGCCGCCGGCTATATCGGCATGAACGTATCGGTCCGCGCCAACGTGCGCACGGCCGAAGGCGCGCGCAAGGGCATGGAGCATGCGCTCAGCATCGCCTTCAAGTCCGGCGCCGTCACCGGCATGCTGGTGGTGGGTCTCGCGCTGCTCGGCGTCGCGATCTACTACGTCGTGCTGCTGAAGATGGGCGCGCCGGTTCGTGAGATGGTCGACGCCTTGGTGGCGCTCGGCTTCGGCTCGTCGCTGATCTCGATCTTTGCCCGCCTGGGTGGCGGCATCTTCACCAAGGGCGCTGATGTCGGCGCCGACCTCGTCGGCAAGGTCGAGGCCGGTATCCCGGAAGATGACCCGCGCAATCCGGCTGTGATCGCCGACAACGTGGGCGACAATGTCGGCGACTGCGCCGGCATGGCTGCCGATCTGTTCGAGACCTATGCGGTGACCATCGTCGCCACCATGGTGCTCGCGTCGATCTACTTCGCCGCCGATGCCGCCCTGATGGCAAAGGTCATGGCCTATCCGCTGGTGATCGCAGGCGCCTGCATCATCACCTCGGTGATCGGGACGTACTTTGTCCGCCTCGGCAGCAGCCAGAATATCATGGGCGCGCTGTACAAGGGCCTGATCGTCACCGGTGTTCTGTCGGCGATCGCGCTCTGGCCGATCACCGATTACATGCTGGGCATGAAGACGACGATGACGGCGGGTACGGCAACCTTTACCGGTATGAGCCTGTTCTGGTGCGGCATCATTGGCTTGCTGGTGACGGCAGCCATCGTCTGGGCGACCGAATACTACACCAGTACGGAGTTCCGTCCGGTGCGTAGCGTCGCGCAGGCTTCGACCACGGGTCACGGCACCAACGTGATCCAGGGTCTGGCCATCTCGATGGAGGCGACGGCTGCACCGGCGCTGTTCATCGTCGTCGGCATCATCACCACCCATATGCTGGCAGGCCTGTTCGGCATTGCCATTGCGGTGACGACCATGCTGGCCCTGGCCGGTATGGTTGTGGCTCTGGATGCCTATGGTCCGGTGACCGACAATGCCGGTGGCATTGCCGAAATGTCGGATCTTCCGAAGGATGTCCGCAAGACCACCGATGCACTCGATGCGGTCGGCAACACCACCAAGGCCGTGACCAAGGGCTATGCCATCGGTTCGGCCGGTTTCGGCTCGCTGGTGCTGTTCGCCTGTTACACCGAAGATCTGAAATACTTCTTCAAGGGTGTGACAATCGACTTCTCCCTGAGCAACCCGTATGTCGTGGTTGGCCTGCTGATCGGCGGTTTGCTGCCGTATCTGTTCGGCGCCATGGGCATGACGGCGGTCGGCCGCGCGGCCGGTTCGGTCGTCGTGGAAGTGCGGCGTCAGTTCAAGGAAATCCCCGGCATCATGGAAGGCACGGCGAAGCCTGATTACTCCAAGGCTGTCGACCTGCTAACCAAGGCAGCGATCAAGGAAATGATCGTACCCAGCCTGCTGCCGGTGCTCAGCCCGATCGTGCTGTACTTCATCATCAACCTGATTGCCGGCCAGGCCGCGGCCTTTGCCGCTGTCGGTGCCATGCTGCTGGGTGTGATCGTAACGGGTATCTTCGTTGCCATCTCGATGACGGCAGGCGGCGGTGCTTGGGACAATGCCAAGAAGTACATAGAGGAAGGCCATCATGGTGGCAAGGGTTCGGATGCCCACAAGGCAGCCGTGACCGGCGACACCGTCGGCGACCCCTACAAGGATACGGCCGGTCCGGCGGTCAATCCGCTGATCAAGATCACCAACATCGTTGCGCTTCTGCTGCTCGCCATCTTGGCGCATAGCTGATCGCAACAACGGACAGGTAAGGAGAAAGGCCGGGGCAACCCGGCCTTTTTTCTTGTCCGCGTCAGACCGTCATCGCGACGGCGCTGATCGCCAGCAGGGCTGCGATCTCGGTCACCTGTTGCGTGGCCCCGAGCACATCGCCGGTATGGCCGCCGATCTGGCGCCAGGCCAGTAGGGCGATGCCCAGCGCCAGTAGGGTGGCGGCGCCCAGCACGAAGGCGAAGGCAAAACCCGGCAGCAGGATGACGGCCAGTGCGGCCGAGATCGCCGTGGCAACCAGCACCGACGGCAGCGGGACGGTACCGCTGGTTGCAGCCAGTCCATCGCTGCGGGCCGCCGGCAGTGCATACCAGACAAAGGCCATGGCTGCCCGGGACACCGCGCCTGCCGTAACCAGTGCAATGATAATGGCACTGGTATGGCTGACGGTCTCGTCCATCTCGTCGGTTACCGACAGCAGGTTGGTCGCCAGCTCCTGCAGCGCTGTGAAGCGCAGGCCGAAGGCCAGCAGCAGGGCCACGACGCCGTAAGTGCCGATGCGACTGTCGCGCATGATCGCCAGTTTATGGTTGCGGTCGCGGCCGCCGCCGAAACCGTCGGCCGTGTCGGCCAGGCCATCTTCGTGAAGGGCACCGGTGACCAGCACCTGCCAGGCGATCGCCAGCAGGGCGGCACTGGCGATGCCAAGGCTGAGCCGGTTGGCGATCAGGAAGATGACGCCACCGCCCAGGCCGACCAGGACTCCCACCAGGGGAAAGATCCAGGCCGCGCGTGCGACATCCGTCCCCATCGGCTGACTGCCGCGTGGCATGGGCAGCCGGGTGAGCAGCATCAGGGCGAGCCTGAGGTCGCCGAACCAGCGCTGGCGGCTGCTGGGTTGTTGAGACGGGGCGGCGGGGTCTGGATCAGACATGGTTCGTTGCGATTAAGAGTTTCGTGGCTTATAGCACGCAGGCAACAGGACGCGAAGCGGGGCCAGGCTGACAAAACCATGACCGAATCATTCCGGGACTTTGCGGCCATCCGCGCTGTTGTGCAGAACCTGCCGTTGCCCGATGCGACGGCCGTATCCGTTGCGCGGCAGCGGGACGCGGAGTTGACCAAGCCTGCCGGCGCGCTGGCGCGGCTGGAGGACTGCATCCTGCATCTGGCGGGCTGGCAGCGTTGCAGTACGCCCCGGCTTGAGCAGGTGCGCATTCTGATCTTCGCTGGCAATCATGGGGTGGCCGCCCGCGGCGTCTCGGCCTATCCCGCCGATGTCACCGTGCAGATGGTTGCCAATTTCGAAAACGGCGGCGCGGCGATCAATCAGCTGGCCAAACTCCATGGCGCGAGTCTGTCGGTGACGGCCCTGGATCTTGAAAATCCGACGGCCGACTTCACCATAGCGCCGGCGATGAGCGAGGCGGATTGCCTACGGGCGATCAACCGTGGCGTCGAGGCTGCGTCTGCTGCCGAAGCCGATCTGTTGATTCTCGGTGAGATGGGGATCGGCAATACCACTGTGGCAGCGGCTCTGGCTGCAGCGCTGTATGGTGGCGATGCGGCAAGCTGGGTCGGACCTGGCACGGGCGTCACCGGCCCGGCGCTTGTGCACAAGATTGCTGCCGTTGATGCCGCGCTGAAATTCCATGGTGAAGCGCTGCAAGACCCGCTGGAAGCGCTGCGTCGGGTTGGTGGTCGTGAATTGGCGGCCCTGTTCGGTGCGCTGCTTGCTGCACGACTGCGCGGAATACCCGTTCTGCTCGACGGATTTGTCGTCGGTGCTGCCGCGGCGGTTCTGGGGCGTTTATCCGACGCGGGGCTGGCGCATTGCCTTGCCGGCCATGTCTCGGCCGAGCCTGGCCACCGCCGCCTGCTGAATGTGCTGGGACAGGTGCCGTTGCTCGATCTCGGTATGCGGTTGGGTGAGGGATCGGGCGCGGCTGTTGCGCTCGGCGTTCTGAAAGCGGCGGTTGCCTGTCACGCTGGCATGGCCACCTTTGCCGAGGCCCAGGTCAGCAGTCGCCGTTAGCGACCGACGCCCGAGGTCGGCGCTGTCGTACTGGAATTGAAGCGGCCAAGATTGCCGAACAGCTGCTCCAGGAACGTCATCTCCTTGCCGCGGGTCGGCGTTTCGCGATCGACGAAGGCGATCTGCTTGCCGTCCTTCAGGCCATAGCGCTTGATCTCCTTGACGCGATTGTCCTTGTCGAAGGAAATCGCCAGCACCTGCTGATCGATCAGTTCCGGCGCCAGGAACGCAACCGTCTCGGTTTCGCTGGAGATGTAATAGTAGGTGGTGCCCCAGTCGGGGAATGTGGAGATCGTGGACGGCGAGCCGAGCAGGGCGCCAACCTGCGCTTCCGTGCTGGTGCCTACGGCGACCAGCTTCAGCTTGTCTTCGTCGATGGCGGTGCCGCGATAATCCTGTCGCGGCGCGCAGGCCGTGATTGCCAGGAGCAGCAGGGCGACAAAGGCCGTTCCGTAAAGACGTATCGACATGGCTGAAGACTCGCTATAACGCGGGCCGCATATTATCTTCACCGGCCCCGAAACGCAAACGACCGCGGTCCCACCCCGTGATTTGCAAAGCGCGTGCAGATGCTTAATCGACTTATCTCATTCTTCAACAAAAGCCCGGCCAGCGATGGGGCCATAGCCCTGTACCGGCAGATCGTCCAGCAGGCGCGGCAGCCGGACTTCTACCTGCGCCATGCGGTTCCCGACAGTCTGGATGGCCGCTTCGACATGATCGTCATGCATGCGTTCCTCACCATGCGTCGGCTGAAGCGGATTGCCGATCCGGCCGCCCAGAGGTTGAGCCAGCAGCTGTTCGACCTGTTGTTCGCCGATATGGACAGCAACCTCCGTGAAATCGGGGTCGGCGACCTGGGCGTGGGCAAGCGGGTGAAGAAAATGGCGCAGGCCTTCTATGGCCGCGTGGAAGCCTATGAAACCGGCCTCACGGCCGAGGACAGGCAGGTGCTGGCCGAGGCACTGGGCCGCAATCTCTACGGCACGGTCCAGGCCCCGGCCGCCGCAATGGCGGCAATGGCCGATTATCTCTACCGCGCCGATCGGGCCCTGACCGCCCAGCCGGACGCGGAGATTCTCTCCGGAAAGCCGGCTTTTCCAGAAATTATATAGCTTTGGCAAATGCTTAACGGGCAGTTGACCGACTGGCCGCTTGCTCTTATGGTCCGCCGCCTTGATGGCCGGGCATGAATCGGGCCGGTCGGAAGAGGGTTTGCCGTGTCGAAAGACGGGATTGGCAAGGAATTCAGCCATATCGTCGACCTCGATCGGGTAGGTCCGCAGGGCCTGCCGGTCAGGCTCGAAGCTGACGAAGCGGCCTGCCGGGCTCTGGCCCAGCGGATGCAGATTCCGGCGGTACTGGCCTTGAAGGCCGAGCTCCGGGTTTTGCCCGAGCCGGGACTGCAGGGTCACTACCGGCTGAAGGGACGGCTGGACGCCGAGGTGGAGCAGACCTGCATCGCCTCGCTGGAGCCGGTCCGGCAGCAAATCAGCGAGGCTTTTCAGCGGCTGTTTGCTCCGGCGGTCAGTCTGAAGCCGGCAGCGGCGCTGGCCGATGACGAAGCGGAGCTGCTGGACCCCGATGCCGAAGATCCGGCCGATCCGATCACGGATGGTCAGGTCGATATTGGCGAGGTGGTGGCCGAGGAACTGGCCCTGTCACTGGATCCCTATCCGCGTAAATCGGATGCGGATCTGCCGGCAGGGTACAAGCCGGATGCGGATGTCGGGGCGAAAGTCAGCCCCTTCGCCGTCCTGGCAAAGCTGAAAAAGGATTGAGGCGAAAGAGCTTGGTCCCCGGGCGCGCCGAGAGTATATAGGCGGGGATTTTGGGGCAGGCGGATCGCGACCGCCGCCCAGGCATTACTGAGAGAGACTGTATCATGGCTGTTCCGAAGAAGAAGAAGTCCAAGTCGAAGCGCGACATGGGTCGTTCGCATCACGCGCTTGCCCCGACCACTCATATGGAGTGCTCGAATTGCGGCGAGCTGAAGCGCCCCCATCACGTCTGCGGCGCTTGCGGCCATTACGATGGCCGTGAAGTGGTGGCCAAGACGGCCGCTGCCTGAATCTGATGCTGAACGGTTAAGGGCAACGGTGTGACCGCGGCCTTTACCATCGCGCTCGATGCCATGGGGGGAGATCATGCCCCCGATATGGTCATCAAGGGCGCCGCAGCCATTCTGCCGCGATTTCCGCAGGTCAAGTTCCTTCTGTTCGGCGATGCCGCACGGATAGAACCTCTGCTGCGCCAATTTCCGGCGCTGAAGGACCGTTGCGAGCTACGCCATACCGCCGAGAAGGTGGGCAGCGAAGACAAGCCGAGCCAGGCCCTGCGCCGTGGCCGCAACACCAGCATGCGTCTTGCCATCGACACGGTGGCAAGCGGTGAAGCCCAGGCCATCGTATCGGCCGGCAATACCGGTGCGCTGATGGCGATGGCGAAGTTCGTGCTGCGCATGTTGCCCGGTATCGAGCGGCCTGCGATTGCCTCTTTCCTGCCGACCATGAAGGGCGAGACCGTTGTGCTCGACCTCGGCGCCAATGTGGAATGTGATGCGCGCAACCTGGTGCAGTTCGCTGTCATGGGCGCCAACCTTGCACACTCAGCACTTGGCCGGCATCGCCCGCGCGTGGGCCTGCTCAATGTCGGCGTCGAAGAGCTGAAGGGCCACGACGAAGTGCGCGGCGCCGCCGAGCTGCTGCGCAATGTCGCCAATCCGCCGTTCGAATTTGTCGGCTTCGTCGAGGGCGACGACATCACCAAAGGCGAGACCGATGTGATCGTCACCGACGGTTTCACCGGCAATATCGCGCTCAAGACCGCAGAAGGCACCGCAAAGCTGATGGCCACGCTGCTGCGCGCGGCGTTCCAGCGCTCGCTTCTGACCAAGCTGGGGTATCTGCTGGCGCGGTCAGGCCTTGCCATGCTGCGCGACCGCATGGATCCACGCTTTTACAACGGCGGCGTGCTGCTCGGTCTGAACGGCATCGCGGTCAAAAGCCACGGCGGTACCGATGATGTCGGTTTCGCGGCGGCACTGGAAGTTGCCATCGATATGGCGCAGGATCGCCTGATCGATCGCATTAAGGCAGACTTCTCAGGCGCCTTTGCGGAATCGCTGGCGGCGCAGACCGCCCAGAACGAACAACAAGTGGCGAGTGCGGGGATATAATGATTCGCTCTGTCGTGGCGGGAGTTGGCAGTTACCTGCCGGAGCGGATATTGACCAATGCCGATCTTGCCAAGATGGTCGACACCACGGATGAGTGGATCGTCGAGCGCACCGGAATCAAACAGCGCCATATCGCCGCCGAGGGCGAGAAGACCTCCGACCTCGCCCTGAAGGCGGCCGAGGCTGCGCTGAAGCATGCCGGCCTCACGGCGCAGGATGTCGACCTGATCGTGCTGGCCACCGCCACGCCGGACGAAACCTTCCCGGCGACGGCATGCCGTGTCCAGGCCGCGCTTGGCATGACGAAGGGCTTTGCCTTCGACGTGCAGGCGGTCTGCTCGGGTTTCATTTATGCGCTCGCTACCGCCGACAACTTCATCAAGGCCGGGCAGGCCAAGACTGCTGTCGTCATTGGTGCTGAAACCTTTTCGCGCATCATCGACTGGACCGACCGCACCACCTGCGTGCTGTTCGCCGATGGCGCCGGCGCCCTTGTGCTGAAAGCGGAAGAGTCTGCCGGTACCAACGAAGATCGCGGCGTGCTGACCACGCATCTGCATTCCGACGGTCGCCATCATGACCTGCTCTATGTCGATGGCGGCCCGTCCAGCACCCAGACTACCGGCCATCTGCGCATGCTGGGCAAGGAAGTGTTCCGTCATGCGGTGGTCAATCTCGCCGATGTGGTGAAGGAAACGCTCGCCGCCGTCGACATGAAGACCGAGCAGATCGACTGGCTGGTGCCGCACCAGGCCAACAAACGGATCATTGACGGCACCGCCCGCAAGCTCGGCCTGAGCACCGACAAGGTGGTGCTGACGGTCGACCGCCATGGCAACACCTCGGCCGCCTCGGTGCCGCTGGCCCTGGCTGAAGCCGCCCATGACGGCCGTATCAAGCGCGGCGATGTGCTGCTGCTGGAGGCCATGGGCGGCGGTTTCACCTGGGGCAGCGCCCTGGTCCGCTGGTAATTTCATTTCAAAGTAGCAATACCCGGCCCAAGGCCCCGATTCGACACGGCTCTTCGGCCAAGGTCTTGTTGACGCCTGCTTGGGCTTAAGTTAGCGTGCCTGCTATAAAATTTAATAATTAGGGGCGTTGGCGATGAGCGATAATACCCTGACCCGGGCGCAACTCAGCGAAGCGATCTACCAGGAGGTGGGTCTGTCTCGCAGTGAGTCGGCCCAGCTGGTCGAAACGGTGCTGAACGAGATTATCGACAGCCTGATCGCCGACCATATGGTCAAGATCTCGTCCTTCGGCACCTTCCAGGTCCGCTCCAAGGGCGGCCGCATGGGCCGCAACCCCAAGACCGGCCAGGAAGTGCCGATTGATCCGCGCAAGGTGCTGGTGTTTCGCGCCAGCCATGTGCTGAAGGAAAAGATCAACGCCGGCATGCATGCCGCCTCGCAGCAGGCCAAGACCGGCGCCTGATTACACCTGTGCCGTGAGCCATGGCCGACCAGCCTGAATCCCAGGACAAGACCGCCAGGAGCAAGACGGGGTCCGCTTTCCGCACGATCGGCGAAGTGGCCGAGACGCTGGGCCTGCCGCAGCATGTGCTGCGCTTCTGGGAGAAGAAATTCCACCAGATCCGCCCGGTGAAGCGCAATGGCGGCCGCCGTTACTACCGCGTTGAGGATATCGCGCTCTTAAGCGAAATCCGCACCCTGCTGCACGACCAGGGCTACACCATCAAGGGTGTGCAGAAGCTGCTGCGCGAGGGCGGCCTGGCCAAGGCGGTGCGGGCGCGGGCCCAGAACGAGAAGATGCTGGGCGAGAAGAAAGCAACACCAGCGACCGAAGCACCCGCCAGGAAGGTCGCCGATACGCGCCAGATCGGCATGCCCTTCGACTTGCTCAACGATATGGGCAGCATGAAACAGGCGCTGAAAACCTGCCTGAAAGAGCTGGAATCGATCCACGCCGATATCGTAGCGCGCCAGAATCGCTGAAAGCGCGATTCAACCCAATACATTTCAATAGTTTAGTGGGCCAGTCATAGATAAAGCCGGTCCGATTGAGTCCTGTTCGGGACCAATTCGATCCGATGCGGAGCCAATTGCGTCCAGTTCAGAGCCAGTTCGGGCCAAGTCCGTCCAGTTGAAGGCCAATTGAGTCCCATTCTGTCCCGATGCAGGAATGGCATACGGATTCACGATGTTCGACAGCAAAAACGGCTGCGAATGAAATGGGAACAGCGCTCTGCAAATCAAGATGTCCTGCGGAATTACAGCGCGTTCCGTCACTGGATTCCCAAGGGGTTGGCGCAGTTGCGCCTGCATGGGGCGGTGGCTATAGTGCGCGCCGCTTCGCCGCGCCGCCTGCTTACCCGGCCGCGCAGCAAAGCCCGGTCGGACTGTAGCGCAGTCTGGTAGCGCACTTGTCTGGGGGACAAGGGGTCGTGGGTTCAAATCCCGCCAGTCCGACCATTTCTTTCCATCTCTGAAAACCCGAATCCGTCAGGCCTGCAACTGCTCTTCGGCGAGTTGGGGCAGGTGCCAGACCTCGTGTTCGACCAGGATGCCGACTTCGTCGCGCCACCAGGCTTCATCCCGGGTGCGCCGGTCAGAATGGCGGTTTTCGGTCCTGCGCTCAGAAACGGTGCTGATCATGGCGATGCCCTCTCTGTACGGACGGGGTTGCATGACCAGCCTAACCGGGCGGGACGGGTGGGCGTTCCGCTGCACTGCGGGATGTCTCGCGGATGCCACAAGGCCACAGCCGTTTCACAGGTAAAATACCGGAGGCAGTGGAATACAACCGCACCACCACCTATGCGTCAGTCAAAAATTAACCATAACCACGTTCCACTGGTCTCAGGCAGTTATGGGGATGACGGTGGAACAGCAGACGACGGTGCAGGACGCATCCATTCACCTCGGCGAGCGGGACGACTTTGTCGCCCTGCGTGCCACGGATGGCATGCTGATGATCGATCTGGTGGGCGCACCGGATGGCGAGCAGATCTATCTCGGCATGCAGGAAGGCTATGCGCGTGGCTGGATCACCACCTCGATGCCCACCCTGGTGGATGTCTCGGCATTCCGCGGCAATATCAACTGGGCGGCAATCAAGGCGGTCAGCAAGCTGGCCGACTGGGGGCGCGGCAACAGGGAGCCGTCGCGCGTCGCCTATGTGAGCGGCGATCCGATCTTCGCCCTGGTGGTGAAGGCAGTGAGCGCCATGTTCCCGAACTCGCGTCACTGCATGTTTCCCGATCGCCAGACGGCGCTGGACTGGCTGCACAGCGTGCAGCATTAGAGGCTTGATCCGCCTTGCTTTTTTGCAGCCCTGAGCCACGCGGAAACAGGGCGCGATACTTGCATTTGAAGCATCCCCGGCTATAGTCCGCGTCTCTCGCTGGCGGCAGGTTTGCCGCCTGGCTGCACATACACGATACAGATACGACAGGGAGCCTTTCATGCTGATTTCCGAGGCCTATGCGCAGGCGGCCGGTGGCACCACCGACATGCTGACCTCGCTGCTGCCGCTGGTCCTGATTTTCGTTGTCTTCTACTTCCTGCTGATCCGTCCGCAGCAGAAGAAGATGAAAGACCACAAGGCGATGATTGAGGCCGTGCGTCGCGGCGACGTGGTCACCACGGCCGGCGGCATCGTCGGCAAGGTGATCAAGGTTCAGGAAGACGGCCTGGTCCAGATCGAGATCGCCGAAGGCGTCAAGGTCAAGGTCATCAAGGGCACCATCGGCGAAGTCCGCTCCAAGGGCGGCGACACCGACGCCGAAGAGAAGACCGAAGCCAAGGCCGGCTGATTTTTCAATGACTGCGAACGGCGCCGATGGTTTCGGCGCCGTTCGTTCTTGAACGACACGCCATTTCCGAACGACACGACCGCTTGCCCCGCTTCGTCGGGCAGCCTCTGACGGTGTAACGACCATGATGTATTTCGCGCCCTGGAAGATTGCGCTGATCGCTCTGGCCTGCCTGGCCAGCGTGATCCTGAGCATCCCGAGCTTCTTCTCGGCCGCAACCGTGGCAAGCTGGCCCAACTGGCTGCCCAAGCGCCAGATCAGCCTCGGCCTCGATCTGCGCGGTGGCGCGCATCTGCTGCTGGAAGTGGATACCAGCGTGGTGCTGCGCGAGCGCCTGGAAGCCGTGGTTGAAGGGGCGCGCAATGAACTGCGCACCGCACGTATCGGCTATACCTCGCTGGGTGTTTCCGGCAGCAACAGCGTGGCTGTGCGTCTGCGCGATCCGGCCCAGACCGAGCAGGCGCGCCAGCTGCTGACCAAGCTGGGCAATCCCGTGCAGAGCACCGCCGGCCTCGGCTTCGGCGCCACGCAGACCGATCTGCAGGTATCGGCCACGCCGGACGGCCAGATCCGCATGACGCTGTCGGAAGCCGCGCTGGTCGAGCGCGCCCGTAACGCCGTGACACAATCCATTGAAATCGTCCGCCGCCGTATCGACCAGACCGGCGTGTCGGAACCCACCATCCAGCGTCAGGGCGACAGCCGCATCCTGGTCCAGCTGCCCGGCGTGGGTGATCCGCAGCGCATCAAGACGCTGGTCGGCACCACCGCGAAGCTGACCTTCCGCATGGTCGACACCAATGCCGATCCGAATGCGCCGGCGCCGCCGGGCTCGGAAATCCTGGAAGGCGACAAGGGCCGCGGCGAACGCTATGTCGTGAAGCGCAAGGTTGAGGTTGCCGGCGATAATCTGGTGGATGCCCAGCCGGGCTACGACCAGCGCGGCGGTCAGCCCATCGTCTCCTTCCGCTTCGATACCACCGGCGGCAAGCGCTTTGCCGAGATCACCCAGCAATCCGTGGGCCAGCCCTTTGCCATTGTGCTCGACAACAAGGTGCTGAGCGCGCCGGTGATCCGCGAGCCGATCCTGGGCGGCTCGGGTCAGATCAGCGGCAACTTCACCGTGGCTGAAGCCAACGATCTTTCCGTGCTGCTGCGTGCCGGCGCCCTGCCGGCGCCGCTGAAAGTGGTGGAGGAACGCACTGTCGGTCCCGACCTGGGCGAGGATTCGATCCGTGCCGGCCTGATCTCGATTGCCGTCGCTGCCGCGCTGGTCGTGGTCTACATGGTGCTGGCCTATGGCCTGTTCGGCCTGTTCGCCGATGTGGCGCTGCTGGTCAACCTGGTGATGACGCTGGCCGCCATGTCGCTGCTGCAGGCGACCCTGACGCTGCCCGGCATCGCCGGCCTGCTGCTGACGCTAGGCATGTCGGTCGACGCCAACGTGCTGATCAACGAGCGCATCCGCGAAGAAGTGAAAATGGGCAAGTCGCCGATGGCGGCGATGTCGGCCGGCTTCAGCCGCGCCTTCAGCACCATCTTCGATGCCAACGTCACCACGCTGATCAAGATGGCGCTGCTCTATTCGCTGGGCTCCGGCACGGTGAAGGGCTTTGCCGTCACCATCTCGATCGGCATTCTCACCTCGATGTTCACTGCCACCGTCCTCGTTCGCCTGATGATGGTGACCTGGCTGCGCCAGCGTCGTCCGACGCTGCTGCCGGTGTAAGGAGGCGACCGTTATGTACAAGCTTCGTCTGATCCCGGACAACACCGCCTATCCCTTCATGAAGGGCCGCGTCATCGGACTGGCCGTTTCGGCCTTCCTGTCGGTGATCTCGGTCGTCCTGTTCTTCTATCCGGGCCTGAATTACGGCATCGACTTCAAGGGCGGCATCGTGATCGAGGCCCGCCTGCAGCAGCCGGCCGATTTCCCGGCGCTGCGCGGCCTGATCGGCAACCTGAATCTCGGTCATTCGGCGTTGCAGCAGTTCGGCGGGCCGAACGATGTGCTGATCCGTCTGGAGCGCCAGGGCACGGAAGACTCTGCCGCGCAGCAAGCTGCCGACAAGGTGCGCGTTGCGCTGACGCAGGCCTATCCGGGCACCGAAATCCGCCGCGTGGAAGCGGTGGGCGCATCCGTGTCGGAAGGCCTGTTCCGCGATGGCATGCTGGCCATGGGTCTGGCGCTGGTCGCCATGCTGATCTACATCTGGTTCCGCTTTGAATGGCAGTTCGGCATCGGCGCCATCGCCACTCTGGTGCTCGACGTCACCAAGACCATCGGCTTCTACGTGGTGACCGACATCCAGTTCAATCTGGTGGCCATTGCCGCGGTGCTGACCGTGATGGGCTTCTCGGTCAACGACAAGGTGGTGGTCTATGACCGCGTGCGCGAGAACCTGCGCAAGTACAAGTCGCTGCCGCTACGCGAACTTATCGACAAGAGCATCAACGAGACGCTGAACCGCACGGTCAACACCTCGCTGACCGTGTTCCTCTCGACCATCCCGCTGGCCCTGTTCGGCGGCGAGGCGGTGCGCGAATTCGCGCTGGTGCTGCTGTTCGGCATCGTGCTGGCGACCTCGTCCTCGATCTTCATCGCCGCACCGATCCTGCTGTTCCTGGGCGAGAACCGCCTGCGTCGCGGCCAGCCGGCCGAGCAGGCCGAAGCCAAGGCCGCCGCGCAGCGGCCATAAGGGGCGCGCGGAGCGAGCGGCGTCATGGACCTGCTGCCGCGCATTCCCGGCGACCGCCAGGTCATCAATGCCTATGGCGATGGCGGCTTCCGCATCTCCGGCAAGCACTGGACGGAATCCGTGCTGGTGTTCCCGACCCAGACGCTGGCCTGGGGCATCACCGATATCAAAGAGATGACGCTGGCTTCGCTGGAGCCGGTCTTCGCTATCGCCGGCGAGGTGGAGATCCTGCTGCTCGGCTGCGGTCCGGGCATGGTCTTCATCGACAAGGCGCTGCGCGCCGAGGTGCGCAAGCGTGGCCCGGTGATCGAGACGCTGGACACCGGCGCCGCCTGCCGCACCTACAATCTTCTCATGGGCGAGAGCCGCCGGGTGGCGGCGGCGCTGATCCCGGTCTGACCGGCGGGTTCACGCAGGTAAAGAAAAAGGGCGGCCCGCAAAGGCCGCCCTCGTTCGTTTTGAAAGGCTGTCGCCTTACCAGGCGCCGCCATTCTGCTGCGCGACCATGCAGTACAGCATCGGGATCGACAGCATGAAGTTGGTGCGCGAGCCCAGCATGGCCATGCGGGCCGCCTTGGCCTTCGACGCATCGTCGGTCGGCACGATGCCCAGCGCCTTCTTCTGGTTCGGCCAGATGACGAACCAGACATTGGCGGCCATGAACAGGCCGAGCCACATGCCGATACCGATGGTGCGGCTGCCTTCCTGCAGGGCCAGCGCCTGATGGCCGTAGCCGTTCAGGAAGGCCAGGATCAGGCCGGTGATGACCGTGGCGAGCGCCGCCCAGCGGAACCAGAACAGCGCCTCGGGGGCGATGAACTTGCCCACGGCGGGCTTCAGCTCGGCCGGGATCTTCGGCATGGTGGGGATCTGCACGAAGTTGAAGTACCACAGCAGGCCGATCCACAGGATGCCCGAGAGGACATGCAGCCAGCGGAAGAAGAAGCTGACGAAGGCAGCATCGAAGCTGCGGTGGACAAGGAAGAACAGCACCAGCGCCAGGACGACGCCGGCGCCGAGCGCCTTGTAGAGGTTTTCCAGAATCTTTGCCATGATGCGGGTCCTTATTGTTCTTGTTCAGGCGTTGCTGGTTATGCTGGTCCGCAGCCGGGGCCCTCGGGGACGAGGGCGAGGGAAGGAACGAATCGATTACCCATGTCTGCGCGCAACAGCCCTGATTCGCTGCGCTGAAGTTATCACAAAACCGCTAGTCCGGAATGACCGAATCGCCTGATGACCATTGCGCCCGCGAGTTGCGCCGGCTGGACCCTGACCGCTGGCTGAGTGCGCTGTTCGCACCGGATGCCCGGCGGGCAGGCCTGTTCGCGCTCTACGCGTTCAACAGCGAGATCGCCCGCGCCCGCGAAACCGTCACCCAACCCATGATCGGCCAGATCCGCCTGCAATGGTGGCGCGAGGCCTGGGAGGGTATCCGCGCCGGCACGCCGCGGCAGCATCCCGTTGTACTGGCGCTGCATGCCCATTGCCGTGGTTTGGATATGGAACAGGCGCTGGCGCTGATCGACGGGCGCGAACGCGACATGGACGAAGCGCCGCTCGCCGACATGGCGGCGCTGCTGGACTATGCCGCCGCGACCTCGGTGCCGCTGATGCGGCTGGCGGCACAGCAGCTCGGCGCAACGATAGATGACAGCATCCTGCAGCCGGCGGCCACGGCCTATGCGCTGACCGGCATCCTGCGCGCGACACCGCATCTGATCGCGCAGCGCCGCATCCTGCTGCCGGCCAGTCTGCTCGGCGCCCATGGTATTTCGCCCGATGCGGTGATCCAGACCGATGTGAGCGCCAAGCTGCCGGCCGTGCTCGCCGAGATCGCGGGTGAGGCCAAACGACTGCTGGCTGCCGCAAGGCAGGGAACGTCATCGCGCCAGGCTTTGCCGGCGCTGCTGCCGGCAAAACTGGCCGGCCTGCATCTGAAGGCGCTGGAACAGTGCGGCTACGATCCGATGATGGCCGAGGCGCGTGTTACGCCGCTGCGCAAACAGATGGCACTGCTCTGGGCCTCGTTGCGCGGCCGGATCTAGGCGGCAGCGGCCGCGGCGCCGCCAAGCCAGCTCCCGAGATCGGCCAGCGCGCGACGGCTCAGGACTTTCTTGCGTTCGCTTTTATGCACGTCCTCGCCGACCGGCGGGAACAGGCCGAAATTCACATTCATCGGCTGGAAGTGCTTGGCATCGGCGCCACCGGTGATGTGGCTGTGCAGCGCGCCGAGCGCCGTGGTCGGCGGCGGCGGCGTCTGTTCGCTGCCCAGGCGCTGGCTTGCCGCCATGCGGCCGGCGATCAGGCCTATAGCTGTGCTTTCGACATAGCCCTCTACGCCGGTGACCTGGCCGGCGAAACGCAGCCGCGGCATCGCCTTCAGGCGCAGCTGCGTGTCGAGCAGCTTGGGCGAGTTGAGGAAGGTGTTGCGGTGGATGCCGCCGAGCCGGGCGAATTGCGCATTCTCCAGGCCGGGGATCATGCGGAAGATGCGGGTCTGCTCGCCATGCTTCATCTTGGTCTGGAAGCCGACCATGTTGTAGAGCGTGCCGAGCTTGTTGTCCTGGCGCAGCTGCACGACCGCATAGGGTTTGCGGCCGGTTTTCGGATCGGTCAGGCCGACCGGCTTCATCGGACCGAAGGTCAGCGTGCGCGGGCCGCGCTCCGCCATCACCTCGATCGGCAGGCAGCCCTCGAAATAGGGCGTGTTCTTTTCCCACTCTTTAAACTCTGTCTTTTCCGCAGCGAGCAGCGCCGCATGGAATTCGAGGTAGTTGGGTTTCTCGAAGGGGCAGTTGATGTAATCGGCACCATCACCGGCGGGTCCCACCTTGTCGTAGCGCGACTGGAACCAGGCTTTGTCCATGTCGATGCTGTCTTTGTGGATGATCGGCGCGATGGCATCGAAGAAGGCCAGGCTCTGCAGGCCGGTGAGCTGGCCCACGGCTTCGGCCAAAGCGGGCGAGGTGAGCGGCCCGGTGGCGACGATCACGCTGTCCCAGTCCGCCGGCGGCAGGCCGGCGATCTCGCCGCGTTCCAGCGTGATCAGCGGCTCGGCTTCGATGGCCTTGTGCACCTCGCCGGAAAAGACATCGCGGTCGACGGCGAGGGCGCCACCGGCCGGCACTTTCGCCACTTCAGCGGCCCGCATGATCAGCGAATTGCAACGCCGCAGTTCTTCATGCAGCAGCCCGACGGCATTGCCTTCCACATCGTCGGAGCGGAAGGAATTTGAGCAGACCAGCTCGGCCAGGTTGTCGGTGTGATGGGCATCGGTCTTGCGGATCGGCCGCATCTCGTGCAGCACCACCGGCACGCCCAGGCGCGAAACCTGCCAGGCGGCTTCCGAGCCGGCGAGCCCGCCGCCGATGATGTGGATGGGCTTAATCTGCGTCATGCAACATCTCCTCGAGCGCGGCGACGCTGCCGGCGCTCAGTATCTTCATGGCAATGGCCTGGCTGAAGCCGCGACGCGCCAGCGCGCCGAGATCCTTCTGCTTCATGGTCCGGCGTTCTTCGGCGTCCATCCGATATGGCCCCAGCTTGCGTTTGCGGGCGAAGGCGGCGGCCGCCGGCAGGTCGGAGACCGGTGCATCCGCTTCATCCTGCAGGCGCTCGAAAGCGGCAGCCACATCGTCCTGCGCCACGCCTTTGACGGCCAGCGTCTGCTTGATGCGGCCAAGCGACTTGCCCTCGGCATAGAGCCGCCGCACCCGGCCTTCGGCATATTTGCGGTCGTCCAGCAGGTTGAGCCGCTGCAGCTTGGCCAGCAGGGCTACGATCCATTGCACCGCCTCTTCGGCTGTCGGCGCGCCATGTTCGGCAATCGAGCGCCGCACCTTGCGGCCCAGCACCCGGCGGAGATTCTCCGCCGAACTGCTGTAGCGTTCGAGATAGAACAGGGCGGCCTTTTCCAGATAGTCCGGCGTGATCTTTTTCGGGACCTTGCGCGGACGCGGCGGCACGGATGGCCTCAGGCCACCAGCTTGGCGATGCCGGCCAGCGCGATCTGGGAATCTTCGCTGGACTTCACGCCCGACACGCCGACGGCGCCGATGCAGATGCCGTCCACGATGATCGGTTCGCCGCCTTCCAGCAGCACCATGTCGCTGACAGCGGCCGCGGTCAGGAAGGCGGTGCGGCCGTTGCCGATCACCTCTTCCAGGCCCTTGGTCGGCTTGCGCGCATAGGCGGCCGCCTTGGCCTTGCCCTGGCTGATATAGGTCGACTGGGTCGGCGCGCCGTCGAGACGCTGGAAATGCAGCAGATGGCCGCCGTCATCGGCAATGGCGATGCTGACCTTCCAGTTGTTCTTCATAGCTTCGGCTTCGGCGCCGGCGGCAATGGCCTGGACGTCGGACAGGGTGAGGGCCTTGCGGGTAATCATCGACAGGTGCTTCCTTGTTTTATTCCGCCGCGGCGCGGCCGACTTTTTTCGAGGCCGGCGCAGCCGAACGCTGCGCCGCCGGTTTCAGATACTCTTTCAGATACTGGCCTGTATAGCTGTCCTTGACCTTGGCCACGTCTTCCGGTGTGCCCTGGGCGACCACACGGCCACCACCGCTGCCGCCTTCGGGGCCCATATCGACGATCCAGTCGGCGGTCTTGATCACTTCGAGATTGTGCTCGATCACGATCATTGTGTTGCCGGAATCGACCAGCGTGTGCAGCACTTCGAGCAGCTTGCGCACATCCTCGAAATGCAGGCCGGTGGTCGGCTCATCGAGGATATAGAGCGTGCGCCCGGTGGCGCGCTTGGACAGTTCCTTGGCCAGCTTGACGCGCTGCGCCTCGCCGCCCGACAGCGTGGTGGCCGACTGGCCGATCTTGATATAGCCGAGGCCGACCTTTTCCAGCGTCTCCAGCTTGTCGCGGATGGTCGGCACGGCCTTGAAGAAGGCTGCACCGTCCTCCACCGTCATGTCGAGCACATCGGCAATCGACTTGTCGCGATAGTGGATTTCCAGCGTCTCGCGGTTGTAGCGCTTGCCTTTACAGACGTCGCATTGCACGTAGACGTCGGGCAGGAAGTGCATCTCGATCTTGATCAGGCCATCGCCCTGGCAGGCTTCGCAGCGGCCGCCCTTGACGTTGAACGAGAAACGGCCAGGCGCATAGCCGCGCGTCTTGGCTTCCGGCAGGCCGGCGAACCAGTCACGGATTGGGCCGAAGGCGCCGGTATAGGTGGCGGGGTTGGAGCGCGGCGTGCGGCCGATGGGCGACTGGTCGATATCGACGATCTTGTCGAGCCATTCCAGACCCTCGATCCGCTCATGCGAACCCGGAATCTCGCGACTGTTGTTGAGCTTGCGCGAGATTGCCTTGAACAGCGTCTCGATGGTCAGCGTCGACTTGCCGCCGCCGGACACGCCGGTGACGCAGGTGAAGATGCCGAGCGGAAAGTCGACCGAGATATTCTGCAGGTTGTTGGCTTTCGCCCCGATCACCTTGATCTGCTTATTGGCGACGCGCTTGCGGCGCTGCTTCGGGATGGCGACCGATTTCGCACCGGTCAGATACTGGCCGGTGACGGATTTCTTCGACCGCATGATATCGTCGGGCGTGCCCTGGGCGATGATTTCGCCGCCATGTACGCCGGCTGCCGGGCCCATGTCGATGACATAATCCGCCTGGCGGATCGCTTCCTCGTCATGTTCGACCACCAGCACCGAATTGCCGATATCGCGCAGATGGACCAGCGTCTCCAGCAGCTTGGCGTTGTCGCGCTGATGCAGGCCGATGGAGGGCTCGTCCAGCACGTAGAGCACGCCGGTCAGGCCGGAGCCGATCTGCGAGGCCAGACGGATACGCTGGCTTTCGCCGCCCGACAGCGTACCTGATGAACGGGCCATCGACAGGTAATCGAGGCCGACATTGACCAGGAAGCCGAGGCGGTCGTTGATTTCCTTGAGGATGCGCGCGGCGATATCCTTTTCCTTGGGCTTCAGCTTTTTGGTCAGGTCGAGAAACCACTGGCGCGCATCGAGGATCGAGTATTCGCAGACCTGGCCGATATTCATGCCGCCGACCTTGACCGCCAGGGCTTCCGGCTTGAGGCGGTAGCCGTTGCAGGTCTCGCAGGAGGTGGCGGACTGGTAGCGCGACAGTTCCTCGCGGATCATGTCGGACTCAGTCTCGCGCCAGCGACGTTCGAGATTGGGCAGAACGCCTTCGAACGGCCGCTTCACCGTATAGGTGCGCATGCCGTCGTCGTAGGAGATCGGCACGATATCGTCGCCCGAACCCTGCAGGATGGCGTTGCGGGTCTTGACCGGCAGCTCCTTCCATTTGGTGTTCAGCGAGAATTTGTAGAATTTCGCCAGACCTTCCAGGGTCTGCAGGTAGTAGGGCGAGGGCGTGGCGGCGCGCGACCACGGCACGATCGCGCCCTCACGCAGCGATATGCTTTCCTCCGGCACCACCATGGCGGCGTCGAAATACATCTTCGAGCCGAGGCCGTCGCAGGTGGGGCAGGCGCCATGGGGACTATTGAACGAGAACAGCCGCGGCTCGATCTCTTCGATGGTGAATCCGGATACCGGGCAGGCGAACTTGGCCGAAAAGATCGTGCGCTCATCCTTGTCGGCATTCTCGGCAAAGGCGATGCCGTCGGCGAGATTCAGCGCCGTCTCGATGGAATCCGCGAGGCGGGTCTTGATGTCGCTGCGGACAACAACACGGTCGACCACCACTTCGATATCGTGTTTCAGCTTCTTGTTGAGCGCCGGCACTTCGCCGATCTCGAACAGCTTGCCGTCGACCTTGACGCGCTGGAAGCCGCGCTTCTGCAGGTCCTGCAATTCCTTGCGATACTCGCCCTTGCGGCCGCGTACGATGGGGGCCAGCAGCAGCAGGCGGGTGCCTTCCGGCATCGCCAGCACGCGGTCCACCATCTGGCTCACGGTCTGGCTCTCGATCGGCAGGCCGGTGGCGGGCGAGTAGGGCACGCCGATACGGGCATAGAGCAGGCGCAGATAGTCGTAGATTTCGGTAACGGTGCCGACGGTCGAGCGCGGGTTTTTCGAGGTGGTTTTCTGCTCGATGGAGATCGCGGGGCTGAGGCCGTCGATGTGATCTACATCGGGCTTCTGCATCAGCTCCAGGAACTGGCGCGCATAGGCCGAAAGCGATTCGACATAGCGCCTCTGGCCCTCGGCATAGATCGTGTCGAAGGCAAGCGACGACTTGCCCGAGCCGGACAGGCCGGTCAGCACGACCAGCTTGTCACGGGGGATGTCGACATCGACATTCTTCAGATTGTGCTCGCGGGCGCCGCGGACGGAAATGAACTTCTGCATGGATTTACGCCGGTCTCTGGGGGTGCCGATTATTGCGCTTTACGGGACAGTTGTTCACTATACCCGCCTGTTATATTATAGGATCAGTTCAGGAACGGATAGGGGTTAAACAATGGCTGGCAGCGTCAACAAAGTGATCCTGGTCGGTAATCTAGGTCGCGACCCTGAAATCCGTAGCATGCAGTCGGGCGAAGAGATCGCCCAGCTCTCGGTGGCGACTTCGGAAACCTGGAAAGACAAGGCCTCGGGTGAGCGCAAGGAGCGCACCGAATGGCACCGGGTGGTCATTTTTAACGAAAACCTCGTGAAAGTGGCCAAATCCTATCTGAAAAAGGGCTCCAAGCTCTATATCGAGGGCTCCCTGCAGACCCGCAAATGGACCGACAAGGACGGCGCCGAGAAGTTCACCACCGAGGTGGTGCTGCAGCGCTTCCGCGGCGAACTGACCATGCTGGACGGCCGTGAAGGCGGTGGTGGTGGGGGCGGCGGCGGATTCGGCAGCGGCGGCGATGATTATGGCAGTGGCGGCGGCGGTTCCTCCGGCGGTGGATTCGGCGGCGGCAAGTCCGGTGGCGGTTCCCCGGCCCGTCGCGATGACATGGACGACGAAATCCCGTTCTGATCCGATCCGCATCGAAACCGGAAAGCGCGGCCCCAGGGCCGCGCTTTTTTGTGCCTGAATTCGAACCGGACTGCACTCTTCGGTTGTAAACCGGTGGCTTCGCGCCAGCGGCTTTGATAGCGTCGGTGTCATAGACACCAACGCTGCCGGGGGAGGCGCGCCTGTCTCAGTCCGCCCTGTTGCGCGGTTTTGCCCGCTCCGTGGATTTCTTTGTGCCGCCGGCCGTGCTGCGCAGCGGCGATCCGCGCAAGCTGCACCGCTATCGCAGCATCCTGCAACTGACCCTGTCTGTCTGCGTCGCGCTGCTGCTGATCCCGCCCTATGTCGCCATCCGCTCCAGCCTCAATGCCTGGGAGGTGGCCGGCTTCCTGTCGATGATCGGCGGGCCTTTGATCGGCGCGCTGCTGATCCGCTTCACCGGCAATATCGCACTCGCCATCGGCTTCATGGCGCTGAACGGCGGTCTGGGCAATACGGTGCTGACGCTGGGGACCGGCGGACTGACCTCCAGCTTCGCCCTGTTCAGCGTACTGGGCCTGGCGCTGACCATGCTGACCAACAATGGCCGGGTGATCGCCTGGGTGGCGGCGATGGCGACGCTGAATTATGTCGTGTTGCTGTTGTGCCATCTGCTCGATCTGGTGCCGGCCTTCAACGTCACGCCGCACGAACAGATGCTGCTGTATTTCCTTTGCCTGGTGTTTGCCGTGCTGCTGATGCTGCGCTCGGCCATCGCCTCCCTGACGGCCCGCATCAAGGCCAAGCTGGCGCTGCAGGCGGCCAAGACCGAGGCCGAGGCGGCGGCAAAGGCCAAATCGGAATTCCTGGCGATGATGAGCCATGAAATCCGCACGCCGATGAATGGCGTGCTGGGCCTGACGCGACTGCTGCTGAAGACACGACTGGATGACGAGCAGCGCGATCTGGTCAATACCAGCCTGCAGTCGGGCGAAGCCCTGCTGGCCATCCTGAACGACATCCTGGATTTCTCGAAACTGGAATCCGGGCGCATCGAGCTTGAGACCATCGATTTCGATCTGCCGGCACAGATCGCGGCCGCGGTAGCGCTGCAGAGCGTACGCGCCGATGAGAAGGGCATCGCCCTCCGGCAGGATATCGCTCCCGATCTGCCGCGCTATTTGCGTGGCGATCCGGGCCGGCTGCGGCAGGTGCTGCTGAACCTGGTGTCCAATGCGGTGAAATTCACCGAGCGTGGCAGCGTCACTATCTCAGTCCGCTGCGAAAGTCCGGCAGCCGGCGCACAGCCGGCGATGATCCGGTTCGAGATTCGCGACACCGGCATCGGCATCACACCGGAAGGCATTGCCAGACTGTTCGGCAGCTTCGTACAGGCCGATGCCTCGATCACCCGTCGCTTCGGCGGCACCGGGCTCGGCCTGGCGATCTGCCGCACCCTGGTGCAGGCCATGGGCGGTGAGATCGGCGTGGACAGCGTGCCGGGGCAGGGCAGCACCTTCTGGGTCATCCTGCCGTTGCCGGCCGGCGAGAAGCCGCAGGAGAAAGCAGCAGTCGAGCGGCCGCCGCTGCCGGCCCTGCGCATCCTGATCGCCGAAGACAATCCGATCAACCAGAAGGTCATCGGCGGCCTGCTCGCCAATGCGGGGCACAGCATCACCTTCGTCTCCGATGGCGCAGCGGAGGTGGCGGCCGCCGCTGCCGAGGATTTCGACCTGATCCTGAGCGATATACATATGCCGGTGATGGACGGGCTGGCGGCGACACGGGCAATCCGGGCCCTGCCGCCGCCGCGCAATGCCGTGAAGATCATCGCGGTCACCTCGACCATGAGTGCGGTGGGTATCCGCAGTTGCCTGGAAGCCGGCATGAACGATTTCGTCGGCAAGCCGATCAATCCCGATACGCTGGATCTGGCCATGCGCCGCGTGCTGGGGCTGGAGCATGACGCCGACGATCTTCTGGCCGTGGTACCGGACGATGACGTGGAGGTCTTTTCGGGCGTGGCCATGGATGCCGGTGCCCATCAGCAGCTGACCGAAACCTTCGGCAAGGGCGGTCTGGTCGAGCTGATCGACACTTTCTTTGCCATGATCGGCAATCAGAAAACCGCGATTGCAGCGGCACGGGAGGCCGAGGCCTGGCCCAAGATTGCGATTGTGGCCCACAGCCTGCGCGGCGCGGCCGGGAGTCTGGGGCTGCGGCGCCTGCAGCATGTGGCGCTGCGCACCGAGCTGGCTATCGGCAACGGCGACATTGCAGCGGCCGCGATCCTGCTCGATGCGATGCAGAGTGAAATCAACGAAGGCTGCGTCTGGCTGAGCCTCATCCGCGAGGAGGCGGCAGCATGACGGAGTTCAAGGATTTGTCGGTGCTGCTGGTCGAGGACGACGCCTATTCCCAGCGTCTGACCGTGATGATGCTGCGGCAGTTCGGCGTGCAGCATCTGATGACTGCCAATGACGGATCGGCCGCCATCGAGAAGCTGAACGAGACACGCGGTCATTTCGATCTGATCGTCTCGGACTGGAACATGCCGAACATCACCGGCCTCGATCTGCTCAAGCATGTGCGCAAGACCGGCGTGCGCACGCGTTTCCTGATGCTGACCAGCAATGCCAGCGCCGAATTCGTCATCACGGCGCGCGAGAGCCGGGTCGATGCCTATATCGCCAAGCCCTTCTCGGCCAACCAGCTCAAGCAGAAGCTGATATCGCTGTTCAGCATGAAGCCGTGGTGACGGTTATTTCCGCAGGATCGAACTGAGCAGCACGCCAAGGCCGGCGGCAACGCCGACAGCCGCGAGCGGATGCTTGCGGGCAAGCGGCTCGATCTCGGCGCGGATTTTCTCGATGTCGTCGGTGAAGCTGTGGCGCGGCCAGTAGGACCAGGCCAGTGCCGCCAGAATACCCAGCGCGACGATTACGCCAAGCAGGGTGGCACCGGCGGCGGCGGCGGCCAGATGCGGCGACAGCTTCAGGCCGAACACCAGGAACAGCGACCAGCCGAACAGGATGAAGGCGGCAAACAGCGCGGCACAGGCAATCACGCCGAGGCCGGCAACGACAGCCATGCGCTGTCGTTGCCGCTTAGACGCCGCTGCCTGAACGCCGCTGAGCAGCAGTCCAGGCAGCAGGGCTGCGAGAGGCGAGGCCATTACTTGCGCAGCAGAACGGCGATCAGCGCGCCGGCGGCGAAGGCGGCCAGCAGGCTGCCGGCCGGATGCTCCTGAACGGTCTCCTCGATCTTGTCGATTGCCTCGCGGCCGCGATCCTTCAGATCGCTTGTCAGTTCCTGCAGACGGCCCTGCAGGGCGACGATTTCGGCCTCGGCCAGAGCCGTGCCGTCTTTCTTGGCGCGGTCCAGCAGGGCGCCGAGCTGGCCGCCGATATCGGAAACCTGATCGCGCAGGACGGCGAGGTCGCCTTCAGGGGTCGCGGCGCGGCGACGGGTACGAGCTACCATGACATATACTCCTAGTGCTTGCTGGGGGACGGTTTGGTTTGGGTCTTTGAGATGTCGTTCATCCAGTCGGCGATCTGGCGCTCGGCCTGATCGGTCAGGATGCCGTAACGCTCCTGAAGTTTGCCGACCAGCTGCTGGCGCTGGCCGGCGATGACATCCATGTCGTCATCGGTCAGCTCGCCCCAGCGTTCCCGGGCCCTGCCGGCATACTGTTTCCAGTTGCCGGCGATGCGATCCCAGGAAGGCAAGGCGGCCTTCAGGTTGGCCTCGGCGCGTTTGACGGTATCGGTCATGGCAATCCTTTCAGAATGGAGGGCAGGGATGAGCGGGGCGGCCTACTTGCGGACGGCCTGGGTCTTTTCCCACTCGCTGACCTGCTTCTCGGCTTCCTTCTTGGCGAGGCCGTAGCGTTCCTGGATCTTGCCGACCAGCTCCTGGCGTTTGCCGTTGATCACGGTGATGTCGTTTTCCGTCAGCTTGCCCCAGCGCTGCTTGGCCTTGCCGGCAAACTGGTTCCAGTTGCCTTCGATCTGGTCCCAGGTGCCGGCGGTGGACGCGGCATAGACGGCTGCCGGCGGCGCGGCGGCGAGCAGGGCGAGGGCAGAAACGGCGGCGATGGCGATCTTGCGCATGGCGTAATCCTCCTGACGCGGGTGAGATGACCCGGTTAAAACCGGAACAGCGGCCTTAAAGTTCCGCTGTGGGGCGTGGAAATCGCCCAGAGGCAGCAATAAGTCTTTGATTCGACTTACTGCCGCACTGCAACAAATAGGAGGAGAGTGTGGCGAAGCCGGGCCGCTGGCGCGGCCATTCCAGGGCAGGGTTTGCCCCGGTCGGTGATTATGAAATCAGGCTTTTTCGCGCTTTTTGACCTGGTTCCAGGCCACATCCATGGTGGCCAGGTCACTCTTGGCCAGTTCCTTACCTTCAGAGTTCAAAACAGATTCCATCTGACTGAAACGACGCTCAAATTTTCGGTTTGCGGCACGCAGGCAGACTTCCGGATCCAGCTTCAGATGGCGGGCCAGGTTGGCCACCACGAACAGGAAGTCGCCGAATTCCTCGGCCATCGCTTCTGACGAACCGCTTTCGATTTCGTCTTCAAGCTCCTGAAGTTCTTCCTTGATCTTGGCAATGACAGGCCGTTTGTCCGGCCAGTCGAAACCGACGCGAGCGGCACGGTTCTGCAGCTTCACGGCGCGGAGCAGGGCCGGCAGCCCGGCGGTGACCCCGGCCAGCACTGGCGACAGGCCAGCCTCGACGGCGCTTTCGGTCTTGGCGGCACGCTCGGCCGCCTTGATGGTTTCCCAGTTGGTGCTGACCGCCTCGGCATGATCGGCGGCGACGGTGCCGAAGACATGGGGGTGGCGCCGGATCATCTTGTCGCTGATCCCGGCAGCGACATCTGCGAAGGCGAAATGGCCGGCCTCCTCGGCCATGCGGGCATGGAACACCACCTGCAGCAGCAGATCGCCCAGTTCGTCCTTCAGGCCGGGCAGGTCGTTGCGGGCGATGGCATCCTCGACCTCGTAGGCTTCCTCGATCGTGTAAGGCGCGATGGTGGCGAAGGTCTGCTCCAGGTCCCAGGGGCAGCCGCCCTCGGGGTTGCGCAGCTGCGCCATGATGCGCAGCAGCTCGGCCAGGCTGGAAAGGTCGGGGGATGCGGTCATGCAGGCCTCACGGGAATCACTGCATCATCCTGCCGGAATCGAAACGGGCCCGCCATTGCTGACGGGCCCGCTCTGAAATCCTGCGTCTCAGACGACGCGGAAATTCTGGAACTGCCAGGGATCGTCGCGGTCCACCGGCTCGGGGAACAGGGTCTCGCGGTCCTGCAGTGGCGTCCAATCGGTATAGGCCCCGGCCATCTCGCCCAGATAGGGCAGGCAGATCTCCATGATGCGGGCATGATCGAGTTCGTCGGCCTCGACCAGGCCGGCTGTCGGGTTCTCGATGGCCCAGATCAGGCCGGCCAGCACGGCGACAGTCACCTGCAGCGAGGTGGCGTTGTTGTGCGGCACCAGCTTGCGGGTTTCCTCGATGGTCAGGCGCGAGCCATACCAGTAGGCGCCCTTCTTGTGGCCCATCAGCAGCACGCCGAGCTCGTCCATGCCGCTGGTGATCTCGTCCATCATCAGGCGCTTGCGCGACTGCATTTCCCAGTTCTTGCCGGCGATCTCGTGTACCGAGAGCACGGCGTCGTCGCTGGGATGATAGGCGTAATGCACGGTGGGGCGATAGGCGACCGTGTCGCCCTGCTTCACGGTGTAGTAGTCGGCCATCGAGATGGCTTCGTTATGCGTGACCAGGAAGCCGTGGAAGGGACCTTCCAGCGGAGTCCAGGTGCGCACGCGGGTGCCGGCGCCGGGCCGCAGCAGGTAGATCGCCGCATCACAGCCGAAATCGTGGCGGCGGCCGTCTTCCGGCAGTTGCTTCTCATGGCTGCCCCAGCCGAGTTCGGCAGGCTGGCAGCCTTCGCCGACAAAGCCGTCGATCGACCAGGTGTTGACGAATTCGTCGCGTTCCTTGGGCTGGTTCTGCGCCACCTGGGTGTCACGCTCGGCGATATGGATCACTTTGACGCCGAGCGTCTGCGCCAGCGCGCTCCAGCCGGCGCGGTCCTTCGGCACGGCCGTGCTGACGCCGGTATCCCTGGCGATGTTGAGCAGGGCTTCCTTGACGAAATGCGAGACTAGGCCCGGATTGGCGCCATGGGTCAGCACGGCGGTCGGGCCGCCGCGATACTTCTCGATCAGGGTACGAGCGGAATCACGCAGCGCGTAGTTGGAACGCTGCGACGGGGTCTTGGACGGATCGGTATAGCCGCCGGCCCAGGGCTCGATGCAGGTATCGAGGTACAGCGCGCCCAGCTCCTGTGCCAGTTCGATGAGCGCCACCGAGGACACATCGACCGACAGATTGAGCAGGTAGTCGCCCTTGGCGAGCAGGGGCTGCAGCACCTGGCGGTAGTTGTCGCGGGTCAGGGCGATCTTCTCGAACCGGATGCCGTATTCGTTGGCGACGTCATGGCCGCGTTCTTCCGCTGTCACGATGCTGATCCGGTCGGCCGGCATGTCGATATGGCGCAGGATCAGGGGCAGGACGCCCTGGCCGATGCTGCCGAAACCGAGGATGACCAGACGGCCGGAAAACGCCACATGCTTCATTCTTGTTTGCTCCTGGGAAGGGACGGAATTTGGGGAAGGACTTACCCGATACTGTCCCCGGCTACCAGAGGGCGGTGACAGTTTGATGGTCGCCCCGGAGGATTAACCTCCGGGGCAGGCATCAGGCCACGGCATAGCCCGGAGTCTGCATCAGGGGCGGATCCGCCACCTCAACCAGCTGACCGCGGTCGAAACCGTTAAAGGCGGTGCGCAGGGTGGCACCATAGGCACCCAGCTGGCCGATTTCGATCCAGTCGCCCTCGGCCACATCGTCCGGCAGGCAAAAGCCGCCATCCATGCGGTCCAGGCTGTCGCAGGTCGGGCCGAACAGGGTGAAGCCCCTGACCGGCGCCGTGCTGTCGCGCAGAAGCCGCAGCGGAAACCGCCAGGCCAGGGTGCCGGCATCGGCCAGGCTACCGTAGACGCCGTCGTTGATGTAGAGCGCATCGCCCTTGCGGGCCTGCACCTGCACCACCACCGACGCGCCCTGGGCAACGAGGGCGCGGCCGGGTTCGGCCCAGATCTCGTCCGGGGCGTTGTCGCCCAGACTCTCGGTCAGGGCGAAGACACCGGCATCGATCTCGGCCATGAAGGCGGCCAGCGGCGGCAGATCGGTGCCCGGATAGGCGACCGGGAAGCCGCCACCGATATCCAGGATGTCGAGCTTCACGCCGGCTTCGGCGACGATGGCGCCGGCGCGCGCGATGGCGGCCGACCACATCACCGGGTCGCTGCACTGGGAGCCGACATGGAAGGACACACCGATACGGCGCGCCACGGTCCGGGCGCGACGCAGGAGGGCCGGCGCTTCGTCGGCCGTGACACCGAACTTGCCCGACAGGTCGAGCGCCGCCTTGCCCTTCGGCAGGGCGATGCGGAGGATCAGGCCCAGCTCATCGGTGGCGCCGATCTCGGCCAGAATCTTTTCCAGCTCGGCTTCGCTGTCGAAGGCGAAATCGCGTACGCCATGCTGCTGCCAGGCCGAGCGGATGGCCGAACGCGCCTTGACCGGATGCATGTAATGGATGGTGGCGTCGGGCAGCACCTGGCGCACCAGCGCGACTTCGGCCGGGGACGCGCAGTCGAAGGCCGTCACGCCGCCGCGCCACAGCGCCGACAGCACGCGCGGCTCCGGGTTGCATTTCACGGCATACAGCGTGCGGCCGTCGAAGGCCTCGACGAAGGAGCGGGCCGCCGCGGTGATCGCCGCCGGACGCAGGCAGTGCAGCGGCTCTTCCGGGCGCAGGTTCGCGACCACGGCATCGACCGAGGGCAGGGCTTCAACAGAGCGTCGTCGCGACGGATCGCGGCGCAGTGGAGAGACGGCAACACGAAGACGGGACGCGGTCATCCGCATATCCTCCAAGACGTCAAAACGCGCCGCTCGAAAGCGGCGGTTAAAAGCGAATTTTGGTGGAATGCTGCCGGCCTGGCTCACCGCTGGTGAAGCGGGTCATCACCTGAGACCGACAGGTCGTGAGCTAAACCAAGCTCCGTAAGTGCCTGAACAACATCGTCAGCTCCTTCAAGGCACCAGCCCACGCGGCTGGCTCTCCGAAAAGGACGCGTGCGTCGTTGCTTGACCGGAATGGCCGAGGGCACGTGCGACCTGCGTCTTGAGTGATGCAATTAAAGCAAATGCGCCGCGATGCAAGAGGTAATTTTGATTACGGCAAAAATGTCATATTTCTCGGCGGACCAGCGCCAGGTATTCGTAGACCAGTGTGGCCGCTGCGAGCGCCGTCACTTCGGCATGATCGTAGGCCGGCGCGACCTCGACCATGTCCATGCCAACGAAGTTCACGCCGCGCAGCCGGCGCAGCAGCGCCTGCGCCTGCCAGGTTGCCAGGCCGCCGATCTCCGGCGTGCCAGTGCCCGGCGCGAAGGCGGGATCGAGCGCGTCGATGTCGAAGGTCAGGTAGGTTGCCGCAGTGCCGGTTACCTGGCGGATCTGCGTCGCCACAGCCTCGACGCCGCGCTCATGTACGTCCTGGGCGCTGACGACGGTGACGCCCTGCTGCAGGGTCCAGTCCATCACGTCATTCTGCACCGGCGAGCGGATGCCGATCTGGATCATGCGCCGCGGGTCGACAAGGCCTTCGTTGATGGCGTGGTAGAAGCACGAGCCATGGCCATAGGGCTGACCGAAACTGTCGGGCCAGGTGTCGACATGGGCGTCGAAATGCACGAGGCCGACCGGGCCGCCCTGTCGTTTGCTCAGCGCTCGCAACAGCGGCAGGGCGATGGAATGATCGCCGCCCAGAGTGATCAGGTGTTCGAACTGGCCCGCCTGCTGCTCGATCAGGGCCAGACTGGCTGGCACATCGCCAAGCGCGATGGCGAAATCGCCGGCATCGGCAAGGCCGGCGGCCAAATCACGGCGCAACGTCGGGTGATCGCCATCGACCAGCATCTTGCTGGCGCGACGGATCGCCTCCGGGCCAAAGCGCGCGCCCGGCCGGTTGGTGGTGGCGATGTCGAAGGGAATGCCGGCAATCGTGATGTCGGCTTTGCCGGCCGTACCGGTCACACCGAGAAATCCACCCGCGACGGCAAAGGTTGGCTGGCCACTCATACCGACATGCACTCCATCAGACGTAAGCCCAGTGTACCAAAGTGAGTACGATCTCGAACACGATCAAGAGCACAATCGCCATTTCCAGACGCAGACTGCGCTGGGCGTCGATCAGGTCGGTGAGGGCGCTGGTGGTGGCCTGGATCACCGAAAGCTTGTTGGCCAGGGCCGCCGCGCGCTCGGTCAGTTCATACTCGTCCTGCAGCCGGTTGAAAAGGCGCTCCAGTTCCGGGCGGTCCCACAGCACGTCCGGCTTGTCTTCGACGGCAACGCGGCCGGCCATGCGATGCTCGACCAGCAGGGATTCGCCGATCAGACGCAGCAGGCGTTTGCGGTTGCCCGGCACGCGGCCGTTGCCCGCCATGGCGCGCGCCAGCGGGTCGATCACGTCGAACACAACGCTGACCTGACGTTCGTTATGGGCCAGCGCCACGCTCTTGGCCATGGCATCGGCAATAATGAGGAAGCGTTCCGGCGTCAATTCGCGCAGTTGGATGGCGCCGCCAGGCGGGATGGTGTCGTCAGCCTCGACAGACAGGGCGATGATGGCGATCTCATCCTCGACCGGCTGGAAAGCGCCGCTGACCCGGGGGGCGATCTTGCGCAGAAGATCGTCTTCTGCGACCGGCGACAGACCGGCAGTCACCACGGCGCCATATCGGAAGAAGGCGACCAGGCCGCTCTCACCGACCCGGAAGGCAAACGGATTGGTGGAAATGGTGTCTGAGCGTTCGAGGCCTGAGGTATCCAGGCGTTCGCCGAGCAGCAGCGCACGGACGGTGAGGCGCCGAGCGACAGGAAGGGTAGCTTGCGTATTCGTCACGGCGTCAGACCGGTTGGGATCGTGGGGTGTCCGACATTATATATGACACTGTCGGAGGTGCTTTATGGCCTGCACAGAGGAGGGCGACAAGCGTGCCAGGGCTTCCGCGCGTGTGACAGTTTGAAGTACGCATGTCGGGATACGTATCCAGCGCTTATTCTGCGCCATAGCCAGCCCGGATCCAGTTGAGCAACTGATCGACCCGGCTTTGCTGAACCGGATGCGGGGCCGTTTCGATTTCGGTATCGACGGCCAGGACTTCGCTCTGCACGGATATGATCCCGTCGGCAGAGCGATCCACAATCAGCCGTCGGGTGTAGAACTCGCCACCGCGCGGCCTTGGATCGGCTGCCAGGATGGTCGCACCGGGCAGCCGCTCGATCAGGCGTTGCATGATTTCCTGTTCTGCCGGTTCGTCGAGCGTCGATGCCGCACGGTCGAGCAGGATCCAGTCGGGTTGATGGAACATCAGTCGGGCAAAGCTCAGTCGCTGCAGCTCGGCATTGCTCAATGCCTGGCCCCAGTCATCTGTTTCATCAAGGCGCGGAATCAGGCGCTCGAGGCCGGCATCGATCAGGCTTTGCTCGATCGCAGCATGATGGTCCGGATTATTGGCCTCGGGATAGGCGATGACATGCCGCAGGCTGCCGGGTGGAATATACGGCAACTCGGGCGAGACGAAAATCGAGCCCTCCGGGAGTTCGAGACGGCCACTGCCCCAGGGCCAGACGCCGGCGATGACTTTGCTGAGCACGATGATCGTTCGCATGTCACCAGACAGCAGGACCCGTTCGCCCGGCGCGATATCCAGATCGAAGGGCGTGGATATCTGGCGACCATCCGGCTCGCACAACGCCAGCCCGCGTGCCGTCAATCCGGGGCCAGCCGTGCGGGTAACGTCGATACGCCTTGCGGGGGCGAGAGCGGAAGGCTGGGAAACGGCCTTCAGCCCGGCATGCAGGGCAAGCACGCGTTCCATCGAAGCGCGGAGTTCGGCCAGACGGGCAAAATTATCGACGGGCCATGACAATGCAGATGTTGCCTGCTGGAAGGCCTGTGCCGTCTGCATCAGTCCACCGAGCGTGATGGCACCGGCCAGGAAGCGCGGCGTTGTGATCAGTATAGGAAAAAAGACGGCCAGTGTGCTGTAGGCGGATGTGAATAGGATCAGGCGCTGCAGTCCGGTCGTCTGGCTGCGCCAGGCTGCGGCTACCAGGCCGAAGAGTCCGGTGAGAGCGCGCCGCTCATCGGCTTCACTGCGCGCCAGCGCGATGGTCTCTGCATTGTCGCGGCCGTGAACCAGGGCATAACGGAAATCAGCCTCCACGGTCTGGCGCCACTCGGCGGAGTAAATCAGCCGGCGGCCGATATACATGGCCAGCAGGGAGCCGGTGCCGGCATAAAGAAAGGCCAGCCACACCATATGGCCGGGTACGGCAATCTCGATGCCGTTCAAAGGGATGGCGATGACGCCTGACAGGCCCCAGAGGATGCCGACAAAGCTGAACAGCAATAGAGTGCAGTAGAACAGAGAGTGGGTCAGGTCGACCGCAGCTTCGGTAGCAATACGGATATCCTCGGCGATCCGTCCATCGGGGTTGGTGAGCGTGCCGCCGGCCACATTGAGACGGAACTGGTTGCCGTCTTTCATCCATTCGCCGATCAGCCGGGTGGTGAGCCACTGGCGCCACTCCAGTTGCTGGACGCGTTTGACGTGAAGGTGCAGCGTGTTGACCAGCATTATGCCCAGTACGATGGCGGCGAAGATGCCGAGCTCCGCGAGGAAGCCTTTGCCGGACCGGCGTTCCAGGGCGTCGAACAGATCCGCGCTCCACAGATTGAGGCGGACAGCCAGCAGGACCTGCAGGATGGCAAAGACCAGGATGGCTCCGGTCAGGCTGCAGGCGCGCAAGCCGGTGGGGCCGCGCCAGTAAGGCGCAGAGAGCCGCAGGAAGGCCTTGAGAGTGGGTATGGCCCGGGCGGCAGGCATCGCCAGAACGGCTGGCGGATCGACGGCCGTCACGCCGTCCGACCGGCGAGACATGCTCTGCTGGCAGACCCAGACATTGAAATGGCCTCATGTGAAGGGAATGCAGCCAGCATAGCTTGGCTGGGACCCGGGACGAAGTCCGCCGGGAAGGTATCCGTCCGTTGTCACATAATGTTACCCTTAAATCGGATAATGTATATTATGGAAAATATAGATTATTGGTTTTCGGCAGAAAATGGCTCCAGGACGCTCAAACCACGCCGCATTGGTTCGGCTATAGGTTCGCTCACTCTCGCCATTTTGCGTGCTGCCGCATGCCCTCTGCTTGGGCATGTCCGGCCATGCCGCAGCATCTGGAGCGATGTATACGCCGAATTCCGCCCATGGCGCACTCTTTGCAATTTCAGGGCTGTCGCGCGCGGCATTCATCGCCGCGACCCATTTCCTGGAGAACCCCATGAGCCTCCCCAAGACCCTCCCGCAGACCTCCTGGCGGCGTTCGGTCATCCGCACCGTCGCCACGGCGACCCTCGGTCTGACCCTGCTGGCCGGCACGGCCCTCAGCTCCGGCACCACCGCCCAGGCCCAGAGCGTGATCCGGTACGGCATTTCGATGGCCGATATCCCGCTCACCGCCGGCCAGCCCAACAATGGCGCCGGCGGCTACCAGTTCACCGGCCACACCATTTATGACCCCCTGGTGGCGGTCGAGCTGAACATCTCCGACCGTCTGGGCAAGCTGACGCCCGGCCTGGCCGAAAGCTGGAAGGTCGACCCGACCGACCCGAAGAAATGGCTGTTCACCCTGCGCAAGGGCGTCAAATTCCATGACGGCTCGGAATTCACCGCCGATGCCGTGGTCTGGAACCTGGAAAAGGTGCTGAACGACAAGTCACCCTGGTACGACATCAAGCAGGCATCCCAGGTCCGCCCGCGCATTCCGTCGGTCGCCAGCTGGCGCAAGGTCGACGACTACACCGTCGAGATCACCACCAAGACCCCGGATGCGCTGTTCCTGTGGCAGCTGTCATGGTTCCTGATCTCCAGCCCGGCCCAGTATGACAAGGTTGGCAAGGACTGGGACAAGTTCGCCGCCACGCCCTCGGGCACCGGACCGTTCAAGCTGAGCCGGCTGGTGCCGCGCGAACTGGCTGAACTGAGCAAAAACCCCGACTACTGGAACAAGACCCGCATCGCCAAGGCCGACAAGATTGTGCTGGTGCCGATCCCGGAAGCCTCGGCGCGCACGGCCGCGCTGCTGTCGGGCCAGGTCGACATCATCGAGACGCCGGCGCCCGATGCGGTGCCGCAGCTGAAAAAAGCCAACATGAAGATCGTGCAGAATGTCACGCCGCATGTCTGGCCCTATCACTTCAGCCTGCTGCCGGGATCGCCCTGGGCCGATATCCGCGTGCGCAAGGCCGCCAATCTGGCGATCAACCGCGACGAGGTTGTCGCGCTGCTGAACGGCCTGGCCATGCCCGCCAAGGGCCAGGTCGATCCGACCAGCCCGTGGTTCGGCAAGCCGACCTTCGACATCAAGTACGATCAGGCGGCGGCCAAGAAGCTGATGGCCGAAGCCGGCTATTCGAAAGAAAAGCCGCTGAAGGCCACAGTGGTGATCGCAACGGGCGGCACCGGCCAGATGCTGTCGCTGCCGATGAACGAATATGTGCAGCAGGCGCTGGGCGAGATCGGCATCCAGCTTGAATTCAAGGTGGTCGAACTGGAAACGCTGTACACCCACTGGCGCAGCGGCGTGAAGTCGGACATCAACCAGGGCATCACGGCGATCAACCTGGCTTATGTGACCTCAGACCCCTTCTACGCCTTCGTGCGTTTCCTGCACAGCAAGTATACCTCGCCCAATGGCGTGAACTGGGGCTATTACGACAACCCCAAGGTTGATGCCCTGATCGAGGAAGCGCGCGCCACCTACGACATCTCGAAGCAGGATGCCATCATGGCGAAGCTGCACGAGATTTATGTCGACGAGGCGCATTACCTCTGGGTCGTGCATGACACCAATCCGCATGCCATGAACCCTAAGGTGAAGAGCTTCGTGCAGGCCCAGCACTGGTTCCAGGACCTGACGACCGTCGGTCTCGATTAAGACGCCTTAGGCGGCAACCACCATGTGGTTGTCCCACTGAAGCCTGCTGCGGGCGGCCAGATCCTCGATCGGGCCGCCCGTTTGCAGTTTATACAGCCGGCCAAGTCCGTTGGAGGCCAGGAATCCGGCCGAGACTTGCGGCGCGATACCGCAGACATCACGCGCCTCGCCCACCTGCACCATGGCTTCGCGCTCCATATCCCAAACCAGCACGCGGTTGCCGCGCGGGCTGCTGACTGCCAGATAGCGCCCGCTGCTGTCCATCGTGGCCGATCCGCAATACTGCTGCAGGGCGGTCCGCTGCTCCTCCGGCATCGGCAGAAAGCGCAAAGCCTTGGCACCTGCCGGCGCATCATGCAGGGCAACCAGCGGCACGTCGTCGTCTTCAGGCCCTTCATACTGCATGGCCATGGCCACGCGGCCGCGGCGGTCGATGGCGATATGGCGGATGCTGAGCTGGTGCAATTCCGTCTCAGGCCGGATCAGCGCCGCAAGGCTGCCATCGCGGCTGTCGATATAGGCCAGCGACGGATCCATTTCGGCGATGTTCAGCTTCAGCCGCGGCATGTCGGACCGCATCAGGATGCCGCCATTGGCGACCACCAGGGTGCGGCCATCGGGCATCAATTTCACCTCATGGGGATCGAGGCCATGGGTGCGGTATTCACCGACGCGGGCCCAGTTCTCGCGTGGCGCATAAATGCCGAGCACGCCCTCGCCTGTCGATGCAATCACCTCGGTGGCGAACAGCAGCCGGCCATCGCCGGTGAAGGCGCCATGGCCACAGAAACTGCGATCATCGGCGGATGGGATCATGCGTCCGGTCTCGCCGCTCAGCGGATCGAAGGCGAAAGCGAAGTCGCCCGGCCGGCGCGAGAAGGCGACGGCAATGCGGCCATCGGGGCTGCGGGCGAAGCTGTGACCGCGCTGCGGCAACGGCCGGCGATACCGGATGTTGCCCTCGGCATCGAAAGCGGCAAAACCGAAACCGCCCTTCTCGCCATAGGCATTCAGATACAGGCGTTCCGGTGTGGCGGCACGCAAGGAGACGGGCAGCAGGGCTACCGCACCGAAAAGCGATAAGGCCGTGCGCCGGGTGATGCTCATCTCAGTCGCCATCCAGCGCATTGAAGCCGACCGGGATATCGAGGGCCGGCGGCAGCTTGTCGCCCAGCAGTTTTTTCAGCGCCAGTGTTTCGGCGGCCAGCCTCTCGGCCTGCGGTCGTGCCGCCTTGTCCTGCACGGCGGTTTCCAGCGGCAGTTTCAGGGCAGCGGCCGCCGCCAGCGACCGGGAGAAGGCCTCACGGATTGCGGCATCGAGCGCCTTGTCAGCCACGGCGGGCGCGAAGCCGGTCTGGTAGAGGTCGCGGGCCGCCTCCAGATCGCGCTGGATGTTGCGCAGCGAACGCTCGCTGCGCCAGGATTCGGCCAGCCGTGGCCGCGCATCGTTCAGCGATCCGCCGAGCGGCCGGGCCAGCTTGTGATCGGACGCCAGCTCGACGGCCAGATACAGGGCCTTGAACAGTTCCAGCGTGGCTTCCTGTTCTTCGCGATAGGGCGCGTCGGCGGCTTTGGTATCCAGCATCACGGTGGCAAAGGCCTTTGTGCCGCCCTCGCGCCAGGCGTTGCGGGTTTCCTGCGCCATGCGCGACAGGTTGATGGCGATGGCTTCCACATAGCGGCAGCGATAGGCGGCATCGGTGCCGGCTTTCAGCTTGTTGGCGTCTTCTCCGAAGATCAGGCGCTCCAGCGCCGGCAGGCCCTGGGTGGCAACACTGCCCTTGGCCAGCAGGTCGACATCGACGGAACCGGCGGCATGTCTGGCCAGAAGCTCGGCCATCTGTTTGCCGATGGTGTTGCGGGGATCGGGCCAGAAGGCGAAACGCTGGCTGCGGAAGAACCAGTCCACCGGCCCGAAGCGCACATGCTGGATATCCTGCCAAGCATCCATGGTGGTGCCGAAGGCGGCCTGCAGTTCCGCGACAGGCTTGGCTGCCGGTACGGCGCAATAGGATTTTGCCGCAGTCTCCAGTGCGGCGGTCGCTGTTACCAGGGCGTCATACCGCGGCAGGATATGCTTCTCGACCGCCGCGCGGTTGAGCGCGGCATAGGTCGCGGGCTCGACGGCATGGCCGGGAGACGCCATGAAACCGAACAGCAGGGCGAAGATCGGGGCGGCAATGAAACGCATGATGTGACTCCGGACTAAAGCGAATTGATGAAGGCAAGCAGATCGGCGCGTTCGCTGCTGCTCATGCGCTGGACCCGGGCGCGCGCCGCTTCGGCCTCGCCGCCATGCCACAGGATCGCCTCAAGGGCACCGCGGGCGCGGCCGTCATGCAGCATGAAGTCATGCCCGCTGACGGTTTTGATCAGGCCCAGTCCCCAGAGCGGCGGTGTGCGCCAGTGCCGGCCGCTGGCCCTGCCCTCCGGCCGTTCGTCGGCCAGCCCCTCGCCCATGTCGTGCAGCAGCAGGTCGGTATAGGGATGGATGGTCTGTTCTGAGAGTTCCGGGCGGGCCGGATCGCTGCCGGTGGTGAAGCTCGGTGTGTGGCAACCGCTGCAGCCGGCCGCAGCGAACAGCGTTCTGCCGCGCAGCACGGCGGGATCTGCGGCGTTACGGCGCGGCGGCACCGCGAGATGGCGGGCATAGAAGCCGACCAGATCGAACATCTTGCGCGGCACTTCCACCTGTTCGCGCGCATCCTCGCCGACCGGCATGGCCCGGCAATCCTTCTGCGCAGTCGTACAATCCCCATGGGAGCTGCGCACCAGATGCGTCGAAAGGCCGAGATCGGTGGCGAAAGCCTCCGCCACCTGGTCGGCCACCGTCGGCATCCCGGCCTTCCAGCCGAAGCGCCCCAGCATGACACGGCCTTCAGACGGGCTGAACACCTGATTGGGAATGCCGGCGATGCCGTCGCCGTTGCTGTCTTCCGGATCGGTCTGTTTCAGGATTGCGGCTTCCGGGATCAGCTCCAGCAGACCCAGCCCGATCATCGGCGGCGCCACCCGGGGCGACATCATCGCCTGCGGATGCAGCGGACCGTAATTGAGATCGGAGATGCCATAGTGCGGCTTGCGCAGGATCACGGTCTCGCCGCCGGCCAGCGTAACGGTCAGCGCGCTGTAGCGCACCGTCATGCGGCCTTCGGCCAGCAGGCCCTGCACCGAGAAGGGTTGCAACTGGAAGCCATAGACCGGTTCCGGTGTGGCGTTGCGCAACAGGTCGTGCAACGCGCGATGATCGGCTTCCGTTTGCGGCGGGATGCTCAGCCGCAGCACCATCGACTGCGCCGCTTCGCCCGATACCAGCGGCTGGCCGCGTCCGTCACGGATATGACAGGACTGGCAGCTGCGCGCGTTATAGAGCGGCCCGAGGCCGTCGGAGGATTTCGTCGAGCTGGGCGACGGTACCCACAGCTTGCGAAAGATACCGTCGCCGATCTTGAAATCGAGCTGCCGCTCGAAATTCAGATTACCGGAGGGCTGCGAAAACGCCGTCGCGTCCAGCCGCCGGCCGGTGGCCGCACCGCCTGGCGGCTCATCCACCGCCAGCGCGGGCGCTCCTGTTGCCAGCAGCGCCAGTGCGACGGAAAAACTATTTCTTGCCGACCTTGTCAGGCGCATCGAGGCTGTCCGATCCTTCGAACGTCACCTTCAGCTTCAGCGCCGCAACCACGCGCTCCAGCGTCTTGGTCTGGTCGGTCAGGCGATCGATGGCGGCCTGCACCACGGCATTACCCTCGGCATTGCCCTCACCGATCATCTGGTCATAGGCCTCCTTGGTTTCGGCGCGCTGCTTGATCGCAGTCATCGCGTCGAAGGTCGCCTTGAGCTTGGCGCGCATCTCTGTATCGAGATCCGCCGACGCGGTCCGCACCAGCTGGGTCAGCGCCGGACCTTTGACCACGCTGCCATTGACGCGGGTATACTCACCGCCATAGACGGCCAGCATGCCGACCACGTTGTAGTAATGCGAGTTATGAGTGTTGTCCGAGAAGCAGTCATGCTCCTCTTCCGGATCGTGCAGCAGCAGGCCGAGCTTCATCCGCTCGCCGGCCAGTTCGCCATAGGACAGGCTGCCGATGCCGGTCAGCATGGCGCTGATGCCGTTGTCCATGCCCTTCGCGGTCAGCACCTTGCGTGCGGCACCCTCGGCGCCCCACTGCTTCACGATGAAGGCTAGGTCGTCGACCAGCATCTGGGTCACGACCGTCAGATATTGGCCGCGGCGGTCGCAGTTGCCGTTGGTGCAGCCCTGTTTGGCATAGTCGGTCCAGGGCCGGTTGCCGGCGCCCGGCCCGGTGCCATTCAGGTCCTGGCCCCAGAGCAGGAATTCGATGGCGTGATAGCCGGTCGCCACATTGGCTTCGACACCGCCCACTTCATGCAGTTTGCGCAGCAGCTTCCAGTCGATGACACGCGCATCCAGCGTTTTGCCACCGAACTTGAGCGTCTTGTTGGCGATCACATTGGCGGTATAGAGCGGGTTCTCATCCGACTCCGCGCCATACTTGCCGGCATCGACATAATCGATGAGGCCTTCGTCCAGCGGCCAGGCATTCACCTTGCCTTCCCACTCATCGACAACCGGGTTGCCGAAGCGTAAGACTTCCGACTGCTGGTAGGGCACACGGGCGGCAATCCATGCCGTACGGGCGGCCTTCAGGGTTGCTTCGGAGGGTTTCGCCACCAGGGCCGCGACAGCCTTGTGCAGGTTGCGCGCCGTGCTGAGCGAGTCTTCATACATCGCCTGCGCAATATCGCCGTAGGTCTTGATGGCCGCGGCCTTGGCCTTGTCCTGTGCGCCGGCCTGCTGGCCAACCAGCAGGCTCAGCATCACGGCGATAGTCGCGATCAGTCGCTTCATCGGTCTTCCCCGGAATTTATATGTCTTTGTCTTACTTCAAGAAGAACTGTACCGGCACCACGATATCCAGGCTCGACTTGTTGAGGCTGGCCGGGATCGGCGGCAATGGCGAAGCCTTGACGATCAGTCGCTCGACGGCCTCGTCCAGCATCTCGTGACCTGAACTGCGTTCGATCTTGTGCCGTACGACCCGGCCCTGGTCATCGATGGTGAAGCGTAGATGTGTCACGCCTTCCATGCGGCGCAGCTGGGCGCGACGCGGATATTCCTTGTTGCGCTCCAGATAGGCCAGCAGGGTGGCATAGTAATTGGCCTCGGCATCCGGGTTGGTTGCGACGCGCGGCGCGGAAACGGCCGGTGCCGGCGGCGCGACCGGTGCGGCAGCCACCTGCTGCGGGGCCGGTTCGGCTGCCGCTGCGGGCGGCGTCTCGACCGCAGGCTTGGGCGGCTCCGGTTTCGGTGGCTGCGGCTTGGGCTTCTGCACCACCACCGGCTTGGGCTTGGGCGGCGGCACCGGCTCCACGTCGGGCTCGGTGCTGTTGGAGGTGATCAGCTCGGGTTCTTTTTCCGGCGGCGGCGGTGGTGGGGGCACATGCTCCACCACCGGCTGCGGCATGGCCTCGACTGGCGGCGCGCTGGCCATCAGCAGCACTTCAATGCCCTGGAACTTCTCCTCGGCCTGGATCGGCTTTTGCCACAGCGGCAGGCCGAAGAACAGCAGAGCGATCGCGGCCAGATGCGCGCCGATCGATACCGTCCAGGAGGAAATCTTTGCCCGCATTGCCATCACCGTGCCGGTGCAACGGCCTGGGTTTTCTGCGTGGCGCCTTCGGCAACAAGCGAAATCTTGCCGAAGCCGGCCTGCCCGACGAGGCTCATCAGATCCATGATCTTGCCATATTCCAGCGTCTTGTCGCCGCGCACATAGACCACGGTATCCGGCTCGCTGCCGCGCAACTCCTGCAGGCGGGCAATCAGCCTGTCCTCTTCCACCGGATCCTTGCGGATAAACAGCTTGCCGTCCTTGTCGATGCTGACCACCAGCGGTTCCTTTGGCGGCGTCACCTTGGTGGCGGTCGTCTTGGGCAGCTGCAGCGGCACGCCGACCATCATCAGCGGCGCCGCCACCATGAAGATGATCAGCAGCACCAGCATGACGTCGACAAACGGCGTCACGTTGATGTCGGACATCGGCTTGTAGCCGTCGAAACCGTCATTGCTGTAATCGCTGCCGCCGGTGCCGATGGGAGAGATTGCCATGATGCGTGATCCTTACTGACCGGCCTCTGCATGCGGGCGCGCCGCATGAGGCTGGACAGACGTACGCGAGAACTGGCGGGCTGCCTCGTTGATGGCATTGTTGAAGCGCGCGGCCAGACGGCCGAGATCGGTGCTGAACTTGTTGTAGAGCACGACGGCGGGAATGGCGGCAACCAGCCCCAGCGCGGTGGCGAACAGCGCTTCGGCGATGCCGGGCGCGACGACGGCCAGGCTGGTATCGTTGGAGCCGGCGATCGCCGTGAAGCTGTTCATGATGCCCCAGACGGTGCCGAACAGACCGATGAAGGGCGCTGCCGAGCCGACCGTGGCGAGGAATGGCAAACCGGGTTCCAGCTGGCGCAGCTGCTGCGCCATGGCCTGACGCATCACCATCTCGAGGCGAACGCGGAATTCATAGCGGCTTTCACCGGGGTCGATGCCGTCGCGCTTCTCGCGCGCCGCAGCAGCGAGGATCGCGCCCTGGATGCCCTCGCCCGGCTTGGCCAGCATCACATCGGCTTTCACAGCGGCTTCGAAGGCGCGGGCGGCGCGGCGGGCGCGGCCGAAACTGACCACCTTCTCGGCCACGATGGCCCAGCACGCCACCGAGCTGATCACCAGGATTCCCATCACGCCCTGAACGATCGGATCGGCATGCAGGACCAGCGCCATGAAGGAGAGGTCATGGTTCATCGAAAACACTCCATTTTGCCGCATCGTTGGCGGCGCACGTCTGAGAGTCGGTCTCAACTAATAATGAGAACCGCTCGCAAAATAAAGCGCTTAGAGGCTGATTGTTATATTATAGCGTCAAATTGACGCAGAAATCAGTCCCAACCGAACCGCCGGCGCACATCGCGGGCGATATGATCCATATCGTCCAGGCGGCCGTTTTCCCACTGCATCAGGCGACCGTCGAACCACTGGATCAGGCCCTGGCTCAGCAGGCTCTCGAAAAAGGCGTCAAACCGCTTCGACTGTCCGGGCAGACGGGCCACCAGGACGGGCTTGCCGGTGGAGCAGGCTTCCGAGATCATCGACACGGAATCGCAGGTCACCACGATGACATCGGCCAGCGCCAGGAAGCCGAAATACGGGTTCGGCCCCTTCCCGTCCCATAAGGCCGCCGGCAGGCTGGCCAGGCCACCGCGCAGGATATTGGTCTCGGCCTCTCCGGTGCGCCGCGAGATGCTGGTCAGCAGGCCGCAGCCCGAACGCTCGACCATGTTGCGCAGCTGGGCGACAAAACCCTGCATCCACTCTTCGTCGAGCGTGTAGTAGCGGTTGTTGCCGCCGATCAGCACTGCGACGCGCGGCCTGGGCAGATGATCGTATTCCTGGCGGATCGCCTCGGCGCCGCTGTCGAGCTTGAACCGCGTCACCCGGTGCAGCGCACCCTTGGAGGTCATCACGTTCAGGCCGCGTATCCGATCATGCTCGGGCACGATCAGCAGGTCCCAGTATGTGGGGGAAGATTTCGGATCCTGGATATGGATCAGCACCGTGCGGCCGCCGCTGGCCTGCTTGACCGCCAGTGCCCAGAGCGCCGACTTGCGCCCGCAGGTGATCAGCACATCGGGCCAGGGCTGGCCGCCAAAGGCCGCCATGCTTTCCGGCGTCATCGCCTTGAGGCTGGCAAACGCCGGCAGCATCGGCGACCAGGTGTAAGGCCAGCGATACTCGACCTCGAAACTCTGCGGCAGGGCGAAGCCGCCGCCATTGAACAGGGCTTCCGCCAGACCGAGCGCCTGGCTCATCATGCCGACAGCGCCCTTCTGCGACACCGCCCAGATCGACTTCAGCATTCGATCACCATGCCGTCATAGGCCGGTTCGACGCCGGCCGGCAGTTCCGCCTTCAGCCTGTTGTAATCGAGCTCGAAATTCAGGTTGGTCAGGATCGCGCGCTCGGGTTTGAGACGGTCGATCCAGCCCAGCGTCTGTTCCAGATGGCTGTGGGTCGGATGCGGCTTGTAGCGCAGCGCATCGACAATCCAGACCTTCACGCCGGCAAGGGTCTCGAACGCTGCGTCATCAAGGCCGACGACATCGTTCGAATAGGCCAGGTCGCCAAACCGGAAGCCCAGCGAATGAATCTTGCCGTGATCCTGGCGGAACGGCTGCACGGTGATCGCGCCGACGGTGAACGGCCCGTCGATCAGGCGCGGCTCGATGATGGGCGGATAGCCATCGCTCATGGCCTCGAAGCAGTAGCCGAATTTCTTGCGCAGGCGCTGATGGGTGAAATCATCGGCATAGCCGATCACGCGCTCACCCGATGTATAGGCCAGAATGCGCAGATCGTCGGCGCCATGGGTCTGGTCGGCATGATCGTGGGTCCAGGCCACGGCCGTCACCGAGGTGAGACCGTTGGCCAGAAACTGGTTGCGCAGATCCGGGCTGGTATCGATCAGCAGGCGGGTGCTGCCCTGCTCCACCACGATGGATCCGCGGCTGCGGCGGTTCTTCGGCTCGGCCGGATCGCAGTCGCCCCAGGCGCCATCGATGCGCGGAACGCCGGTGGAAGTGCCGCAACCAAGAATAATGGCGCGCATCGAGTCCTCAGGCAGCCCGGCGGTCGCCGACCGCATCGCGCGGCACCTTGTCGAACAGGCGCAGGAAATTCGCCGTCGTCGTATCGGTGATCTCGGCCACGCCGACGCCCTTCAGCTTGGCGAGGAAGGCGGCCGTATGGGCCACGAACGACGGCTCGTTGCGCTTGCCGCGCATCGGCACCGGCGCCAGATAGGGCGCATCGGTTTCCACCAGCAGGTTCTGCATCGGCAGCGCCAGCGCGGACTCCTGCACGGCCTTGGCCTTGTTGAAGGTCAGGATGCCGGAGAAGGACACCATCATGTCATGCTTCACGGCCTGCTCGGCCAGCGGCTGACCGGACGAGAAGCAGTGCAGCAGGCCCTTGAATTTGCCCTTGGCCATTTCGGCATCCAGGATTGCGGCGGTGTCGTCATCCGCATCGCGGGTATGGATCACCACCGGCAGTCCGGTCTCGCGCGCAGCCTGGATATGAGCCAGGAAGCAGGTCTTCTGGGCTTCGCGATCGCTGTGTTCGTAGAAATAGTCCAGCCCGGTCTCGCCGATGCCGACGACCTTCGGATGCTGGGTCAGCGCGATCAGTTTCGCCGCGGCGACATCCACATGGTCGTCTGCCTCATGCGGGTGAATCCCGACCGTGCAGTAGACATCGGGATAGGCTTCCGCCACCGCCAGCACGCGGTCGAACTGGTCCAGCCGCGTCGAGATGGTCAGCATCAGGCCGACACCGGCCTGGCGCGCCCGCGCGATGATGGCATCGCGCTCCTCGGCGAAATCCGGGAAGTCCAGATGGCAGTGACTATCGATCAGCAACGCCATCTCAGGCGCCTTCTTTCGCTGCTTCCACATGACGGGGGAACACGCCCTGCGGCACCGGCAGCGGCGTGCCGGCGCGCAGGCGGCCGGGTTCGCCCAGATGCGCGAAGCTGCGCGCGGCTTCCGAGACGCCGAGCTGGTCCAGCATTTTCGCCGCCGACTGCGGCATGAAGGGCTGCGACAGGATCGCGAGCTGGCGGATCGCCTCCAGCAGGGTCCACAGCACCGTCTGCATGCGCGCGGGATTGGTCTTGCGCAGCGTCCAGGGCGCTTCGACATCGATATACTTGTTGGCGGCATCGACCAGGTCGAACCATTGCTGGATGGCGATATGGATCGCCTGCTCGTCCAGCGACGCGCGCAACTGCCCGATCAGGCTGTCGGCCTGGGCCAGCAGGGCCTCGTCGGCGTCGTTCAACGGACCCGGTGTCGGCACCGAGGCATTGGTGTTCTTGGCGCAGAATGACAGCGTGCGCTGCGCCAGGTTGCCGAAACCGTTGGCGAGTTCGGAATTGATGCGGTTCATGATCGCGGCGCGGCGGAAATCGCCATCATTGCCGAACGGCACTTCGCGCATCAGGAAATAGCGTGTCTGGTCGAGGCCGTATTCCTCGATCAGCTGCAGCGGATCGATGACGTTGCCCAGCGACTTGGAGATCTTCTGGCCTTCGTTGGTCCACCAGCCATGGGCGAAGACGCGCTTCTGCACCGGAATATCGGCGGCCATCAGGAAGGCCGGCCAGTAGACGGCGTGGAACCGCAGGATATCCTTGCCGACCATATGCAGGTCGGCCGGCCAGTAGCGGTTGTATTTCTCGCTCTCGGTATTCGGATAGCCGGCGGCCGTGATGTAATTGGTCAGGGCGTCGAGCCAGACATACATCACATGGGCTTCGTCGCCCGGCACCGGAATGCCCCATTTGAAAGTGGTGCGCGAGACTGAGAGATCCTTCAGGCCGCCTTTCACGAAGCTCATCACCTCGTTGCGGCGGCTGCTCGGCAGGATGAAGCCGGGATTGTCCTCGTAGAATTTCAGCAGCCGGTCGGTCCAGGCCGACAGTTTGAAGAAATACGACGGCTCCTTCACCCACTCCACCGGCGCGCCCGACGGCGCCAGTTTCTGGCCGTTCGGACCGTCGACGAGTTCGTCTTCCTGGTAGAAGGCCTCGTCACGCACGGCATACCAGCCGGCGTAATCCCCCAGATAGATATTCCCGGACGCAACAAGCTTCTGCCACAACGCCTGCACGGCGGTCACATGCCGCGGCTCGGTGGTGCGGATGAAGTCGTCGTTGGAGAAATTCATCGCCTTCGCGAGATCGCGGAAGGTCTGGCTCACGGTATCGCAGAAGGATTTCGGATCGGTGCCGGCGACTTCGGCCGACTTCTCCACCTTCTGGCCATGCTCATCCGTGCCGGTCAGGAACATCACGTCAAAGCCATCGAGCCGCTTGAAGCGCGCCAGCACATCGCAGGCCAGCGAGGTGTAGGCATGCCCGATATGCGGCTTGTCGTTGACGTAATAGATCGGCGTGGTGATGTAATAGCTTTTGCGGGTCATGGGCTTGAAAGTAGGGTCTGGCCCCGGCAGATGCCAGCGGCGGGCCTTTTGCTAACACCGCAGGCGCTATTTTTCCAGCGATTCCAGCCCTCTGACGGCATCCAGCAGTGCGGTTTCGCTCGTCTGGCCCCGCTGCATGCGGGAAATCCGCATCGACGGGTACCAGGGCGTCCGCTCCGTGCCGGCCATGAGGTAGAAAAACAGGCTCTTGCCGGCGGGCGCCAGCACCTGCACCGGGTGCCCCAAACTGCCCGCCAGATGCGCCGTGATATTGGAAACCGTCAGTGTAGCATCCAGCGCGGCGATCTGGTCGGTCAGGGCTGCAAGGTCGTTGCGGGCATCCACTGTGGCGTCATGGATATAGCGATCGCCGAACAGGGCGCGCAGGCCGGCCTGTTCGTCTGCGGTGACATCATATTGCAGGCAGACGAACCGCGTGCCGGCCAAGGCCGCCAGCGGTGCCAGATCGGCAATGGCAATGGACTTGGCGGTGCCGAGTGCGGGATTGGCGCTGCGCCAGGACAGGCCGATCAGGCGATCTGTGCTGCCATTCTGATATTTCCGTCGGAAGCCGGTCATGCGCGCTGCATCGGATTGCAGCACCCGCAGGCCCGGCGGCGGTCCCTGTGCCAGATCGCCCAGCGGCAGATGCCCGTCGAAGGTGCGCTTGAGCAACGCCGGATCAGCCGTTTTGCCTTCCGGCATGAACTCGATCTGCGGGAAGCGTCGCTGTAGTAACGGGATCAGGCGCGGATCGGTTTCCAGCGTGACAATGGCGCCGGCATCGAGCAGCGCGGGCAGGTATTGCAGGAACAGCAAACGGTCGCCCAACCCCTGCTCGCCCCAGATCAGCAAACGTTTGCCAGACGGATCGCCGCCCTCATTCCACTGCGGCCAGGGCCAACTGCGGCGCGGCAGCGGCGGTTCGGCCTTACGCCAGCGCCAGCGATAGGCCGGCCAGCCGGCCGTGAAATCGCCATCGGCCAGTGCGGCGAGCGCATGGTTCCACTGGGTTTCGGCATCGTTGGGCCGGCGTGACAGCGCGGCTCGGTAGGCCGCAAGCGCATCGGCCAGTTCGCCCATCGCATGTTTGGCCTGGGCGAAGCCGGCCAGGGCATCGGGATGTCCCTGGCTGAGACGGATGGCACGCTCCAGCAGCGGCAGCGCCGCTTCGGTCTGGCCCAGCTCGCGCAGCGCCGCACCCTTGTTGATCAGGGCGGGCGGGTAATCGGGTCGCAGCTGCAAGGCGCGGTCGAAATGCGGCAGGGCTCCGGCATGATCGCCGGACAGCGCCAGCAGGTTGCCCAGGTTGTTGTGGCATTCCGGCGCCTGCGGCGCGAAACCCACGGCGCGTTCGGCGGCATCGCGGGCGCCGGGCAGATCGCCCATCGCCTGCAGGCAGGTGGCCAGATTGAGCCAGGCCCCGGCATGGCCGGGCTTGCGCGTCAGCAGCTCGCGATACCCGCCGGCCGCCAGATCCCACAGACCGCCCAGCCGATGCACTTCCGACCAGGCAAACAGCGCGTCGTCGTCCTTCGGCGCCAGCCGTCGTGCGGTTTCGGCAGCCAGACGGGCCGCCTCCAGGTCGCCGCTGGCCAGCAGGGCCTCGGTATAGCTCAGCCAGAGTCCGAGCTGGTTCGGGGCACGGTCGAGCGCATGGCGCAACAGCACCGGCGCTTCACCCGCCCGCCCGCTCTGCACCAGCAGGCGGCCCAGCAGGTTATAGGCATCGAGCGCGTCGGGTGCAGAGGCCAGCACGGCGCGATAATACCGCTCGGCATTCGGCAGGTCGCCCTGGCGATGTGCTTCCAGTCCGGCCTGCAGCTGCTGCAGAAGCGCTGCGTCCATCGGGGCCGCTGCTCCGGCGGTCATGTCTCGAAGCGGAAGTCTGGAACGTCGATACAGCGTTCCAGCAGGCGCTTCAGCCGCTCCTGGACCTCCAGGCAAAGCTCGGGCATGGCATCCGGGACTAGCTGCTGCGGCACGTCGGACAGGCCATCGCGGCTGAACTCGACCAACACATCCTGCTGCATCAGGAATACGGCCTGGGCAAAGAAGTTGAGCATCTCGCGCCGCTCCAGCAGCATCAGATAGGCGCCCATGGCTTTCAGCAGGGCATGGAAGGCGCGCACTTTCACCGCGGTCACTTCATAGACGATCGGTTCGCGCGTCGCCGGCGGCATATTCTCCAGCTTGCTCTCGATCACATCGCAGAAGGACAGGAACTCCTGCACGCGACGGAAGCCGTCGGCGTAATCCGAGAACGACAGCATCGTGGCCATTTCGAACATATTGGTGGTGATGGCCGCCACGTCGTTGGCACGGCCATTCAGCACCTGCAGCAGACGCACCGCCTGGCTGGCAGCAGAGTCCACGGTTGCAAGGTCGATCTGATTCTGCCGATAGTCCTGCATAATGATCGCCAGCAGAGCATAAATTGGTTAATGGTTTGATTGCCCTGCAACGCCGATTTCGCTAGAGTGCGTTTTTAATGTCTATGAGTCGCGCCACCCAATCCGCCGAATCCGGCCTCCGGCCGTCGGTTTCTTTTCCCCATCGCCATCTCCTTGGAATTGAAGGGCTTTCTGCCCAGGATATCCAGATTCTGCTGGATCAGTCCGACCGCTATGTCGATCTGAACCGGGCGGTGGAGAAGAAACAGTCCAGCCTGCGCGGCCGGACCATCATTAACCTGTTCTTCGAAAACTCGACCCGCACCCGCACCTCCTTCGAGCTGGCGGGCAAGCGACTCGGCGGCGACGTCATCAACATGTCGGTCGCCACCTCGTCGGTGAAAAAGGGCGAGACCCTGATCGACACTGCGATCACCCTGAATGCCATGCACCCGGATCTGCTGGTCGTGCGGCACCAGGATTCGGGCGCAGTCGCCCTGCTGGCCCAGAAGGTCGGCTGCAGCGTCATCAACGGCGGCGACGGCAGCCATGAACATCCGACCCAGGCCCTGCTCGACGCGCTGACCATCCGCCGTCGCAAGGGCCGGCTGGAAGGCCTGTCAGTCGCCATCTGCGGCGACATCCTGCACAGCCGGGTGGCGCGCTCGAACATCCACCTGCTGAACACCATGGGCGCCCGCGTGCGCCTGATCGCCCCGCCCACATTGCTGCCGGCCTTTGCCGAGCGGCTCGGCGTCGAAGTCTTCCACGACATGCGCAAGGGCCTGACCGACGTCGACATCGTGATGATGCTGCGTCTGCAGATGGAGCGCTTTCACGGCTCCTTCGTGCCGTCCACGCGGGAATACTTCCACTTTTACGGCCTCGATCACGAGAAGCTGGCCTTCGCCAAGCCCGATGCCCTGATCATGCATCCCGGCCCGATGAATCGCGGCATCGAGATCGATACCGAGGTGGCCGACGACATTCACCGCAGCGTCATCCACGAGCAGGTCGAGATGGGCGTCGCCGTCCGCATGGCCTGCCTGGAGCTGCTGGCCCAGCATCTGCCGAACTGGCGTCACAGCACGCCGCCGGATCTTGCAGATAAAACGGGCTCGTAAAGAAAACCCATGCCTCGTCGTCGTAAACTCTACACCAACGCGCGCCTGCTCGACCCGGCCTCGGGTCTCGATGTCAAAGGCGCATTGCTCACCGAGGGCGACCGCATCGTCGATCTCGGCCCCAAGCTCGCCAGCGGCAACTTCGCCGGCGATACCGAGCAGATCGACTGCCAGGGCCACTGCCTGTCGCCGGGCCTGATCGACATGCATGTCTGGCTGCGCGAGCCGGGTGCCGAGCATCAGGAAACCATTGCCACCGGCGCTCGCGCCGCAGCCGCCGGCGGCGTCACCACCATGGTGGCGATGCCCAATACCGATCCGGTGATCGACGAAGTGGCGCTGGTGGAATTCATCGCCCGCCGCGGCACGGATACCGCCGTGGTGCGGATCCTGCCGGCCGCCGCCATCACCAAGGGCACCCGGGGAGAAGAACTGACCGAACTTGGCCTGCTGGCCCAGGCCGGCGCAGTTGCCTTCACCGATGGCGAGAAGTCGATCGCCTCGCCGCGCCTGATGCGCCGGGCGCTGTCCTACGCCACCGTCTTCGATCTGCTGCTGATGCAGCATTGCGAAGATCCGTCGCTGGCCAAGGGCGGCGTAATGAACGAGGGCGAGATCGCCGCCCGCCTCGGCCTGTCCGGCATCCCGGCCATGGCCGAAACCATCATGCTGGAACGCGACATCCGCCTGCTGGAAATGACCAACGGCCGCCTGCACGCCTCGCATCTCTCGACGCAGGACTCGCTGGATGCCGTGCGTCGCGCCAAGGCCCGCGGCCTGCGCATCACCGCCGGCGCCGCTCCGCATAACTTCTCGCTCAACGAATTCGATGTCGGCGACTATCGCACCTTCGCCAAGGTGAAGCCGCCGCTGCGCGTCGAGAGCGACCGCAAGGCCGTGGTCGAGGCCATCGCGGATGGCACCATCGATGTGATCTCCTCGGCCCATGCGCCGCAGGATCCGGAAAGCAAGCGCCTGCCGTTTGCCCAGGCCGAATTCGGCATGATCGGGCTGGAGACGCTGCTGGCGCTGACTCTGGGTCTGTATCACGACGGCTCGGTGCCGCTGCTGAAGCTGCTGGCCTGCCTCACCTGCAATCCGGCCAAGCTGCTCAAGCTGGACAGCGGTCGTCTCGCGCCCGGCGCACCGGCCGACCTGCTGGTCTTCGACCCCGACACGCCCTGGCGCGTCGATGAAAAGAAATTCCGCTCGAAGGCAAAGAATTCCGCCTATGACGGCCGCCGCGTTCAGGGCCATGCGCTGCGCACGGTGGTTGCCGGCGAGACGGTCTTCCAGCGCAAGCGCGAAAGCTGATCGCCATGGATGCGGCCTTCTGGATCTTCGATCTGCCCTACTACATTGCTGCCGTCGTCTTCGGCTACATGCTCGGCTCGATCCCCTTCGGCCTGGTGGTGACGAAGATGAGCGGGCTGGGCGATATCCGCAGCATCGGCTCGGGCAATATCGGCGCCACCAATGTGCTGCGCACCGGCCGCAAGGATCTGGCGGCCGCCACGCTGATTCTTGATGGCGGAAAAGGCACCGTCGCTGCGCTGCTGGGCGCGTATTACGGCCCCGACATCATGCTGCTGGCCGCCTTCGCCGCCTTCATCGGTCATCTGTTTCCGATCTGGCTGCGCTTCAATGGCGGCAAGGGCGTCGCCACCTATCTTGGCGTCATGCTCGGCGTCGCCTGGCCGGTCGGTGTCTTCGCCTGCGCCTGCTGGCTGGTTGTTGCCCTGATCACCAGGCTGTCGTCGCTGTCGGCGCTGGTCACCGCTGTCGCAACGCCGGTCGTCGCCTGGATTTATGTCAGCCCGGAAGCCGGCGTCATGGGGTTCGCCATGGCGTTCCTCGTCTTCATTCGCCACCATCAGAATATCGCCCGCCTGCTCAAGGGCGAGGAACCCAAGATCGGCAAGAAGAAACCCGATGGCAGCGGGTCGCCTCCTCAGTGAGCCTGAGAAACGCGACTGGCTGCGGCTGATCCGCAGCGCGCATCTGGGACCGATCACCTTCCACAACATACTCCGGTATTACGGCAGCGCCGCCAAAGCCATCGAGAAGCTGCCCGAGATGGCGCAGCGCGGCGGCGCGCGGCGCAAGATCACCCTTGCCGACGAAAAGACCGTCACGCAGGAACTGAAGGCGCTGAAGACCTGCGGCTCCACCCTGCTGGCCTGGGGCGAGCCCGGCTATCCCGTCGGCCTGATGCAGCTGGAAGACGCACCGCCGCTGCTGGCAGTGAAAGGCGATCCGCTGATCACGCAGCAGCCCGGCATCGCCATTGTCGGCGCACGGAATGCCTCGGCCATCGGCCAGCGCTTCACCCGCGACATCGCCGCCGACCTCAGCCGCCACGGCTTCTGCATTCTGTCGGGTCTCGCGCGCGGCATCGACCGGGCCGCCCATGACGGCGCGCTGTCGGCCGGCGGCAGGACGGCAGCCTTTATCGGCACCGGCATCGACGTGGTATTTCCGCCCGAGAATGCCGCGCTGCATGAGCAGATCGCTGCACAGGGTGCGATCTTTGCCGAGATGCCGCCGGGCACCCCGCCGCTGGCGCAGAATTTCCCGCGCCGCAACCGCCTGATCAGCGGGGCATCATTGGGCGTGCTGGTGATCGAGGCGGCGCTGAAATCCGGTTCGCTGATCACCGCGCGTATGGCGGCCGAACAGGGCCGCGAGGTGATGGCGGTGCCGGGCTCGCCGCTCGATCCGCGCTGCCATGGCAGCAACGACCTGATCCGCCAGGGCGCCACCCTGGTCGAGCGCATCGATGACATCCTGGCCGTGGTGGCGCCGCAGCAAAGCGCGCTGCCTGTTGCAGCAAAGCCGGATCGCGTCGCACCGATTGGCGATGACGATCTCGGCCGCGCCCATGCCGAACTTGATCGTTTGCTCTCGCCCTCGCCGGTGCTGGTCGACGATCTGGTCCGGCTCAGCGGCCTGGCCGCGGCCATCGTGCAGATGGTGCTGACCGAAAAGGAACTGGCCGGCAGCCTGCTGCGCCATCCCGGCGGCAAGGTCTCGTCGGCCTGAAAAAATCCGCTTGCCTTTCCGCCGGCCCGGCGGTAGGTCTCCGGTTACGGGGACAATGCGGTCTCCCCGACTGAGATACTCCGGTATCCAAGCGCCGCTCCTGATCGTCACGCAAAAACCGCGCGTGGCAGGAGTAGCAAGATGAATACCAGCACCCTTCCCTCCATCTCCGTTGTCGACCTGGCGCGCGCGCAATCCGCCGGGCGTTTCCCGTATCTGATCGATCTGCGGCGCGAGGAACGCTATGCCGAAGCGGCGGATACCATCCGCGGCGCGCGGCGGCGACGGCCCGAACAGATCGGCCTCTGGGCGCAGGCCCTGCCACGCGATCAGGAGATCGTCGTGGCTTGCGTGCATGGCCATGAGGTCAGCCAGGAGGCCTGCACCGAGCTGCAGCGGCGCGGCTATCGCGCCCGCTATCTGGTCGATGGCATCGAGGGCTGGCGTGCCGCCGGTGGACCGCTGCAGGCGAAGCCGCCGGTGGAGGCCAGCCGCTGGATCACCCGCGAACGGCCGAAGATCGACCGCATCGCCTGCCCCTGGCTGGTACGGCGCTTCATCGATGCCGATGCACGCTTTCTCTATGTGCCGGCCGACCAGGTCTTCGCCCGCGCCGAAGCGTGGCAGGCCACGCCCTATGACATCCCTGGCGCGGCCTACAGCCATGATGGTGAGCTTTGCAGCTTCGATACCTTTATCGCGAAGCATGTCCTGGGCGGCGATCCGGCTCTGATGCGCCTGGCCACCATCGTGCGGGCGGCCGATACCGGTCATCCGGAACTGGCGCCGCAGGCGCCTGGCCTGCTGGCCATCTCGCTCGGACTTTCGGTCATGTTGCAGGATGATGACATCATGCTGGAGCGCGGCATGCTGATCTACGATGCCCTGTATGCCTGGTGCGCCAGTGCCGCAGGCGAACAACACGGCTGGCCGCCGGCGGCGTAAGCGGGTAGAAAAAACCATGGATACGATTCCGCAAAAAACCGCCCCCTCTTTCGGCGAGGCCTTTAAAACCTGGGCCAAGATCGGCCTGCTCAGCTTCGGCGGCCCGGCCGGGCAGATCGCCATGATGCATCGCATCGTGGTCGACGAGAAAAAGTGGGTCAGCGAGCCGCAGTTCCTGCATGCGCTCAACTTCTGCATGCTGCTGCCCGGGCCGGAGGCGCAGCAGACCGCCACCTATATCGGCTGGCTGCTGCATCGCTGGAAGGGCGGCCTTGCCGCCGGCCTGCTGTTCATTCTGCCCGGCCTTGCCGTCATCCTCGCCTTGAGCACCATCTACGTGCTGTGGCGCGAGGTGCCGGTCATCAGCGGCTTGTTCTTCGGCCTGCAGGCGGCCGTGCTGGCCATTGTGTTTGAGGCGATGCAGCGCATTGCCAAACGCGCGATCAAGACGCGCTTCCTGCTCGGCCTCAGTGCGGCCGCTTTCATCGGGCTGTTCGTCTTGCAGATTCCTTTCCCACTGGTCGTGCTCGGCGCCGGCCTGGTCGGCTGGCGCATCGGCCAGGCGCGACCCGACTGGATCGGCGTGCAGATGAAGCATGATGACGATGTGCTGCCCAGCGTGGCGCCGAGCTGGCAGCGCAACATCGGCATCCTCGCCCTCTTCGCGCTGCTCTGGGCCGTACCGGTGCTGTACAGCTTCGCCGTCTTCGGTCCCGATCACGTCTTCAGCCAGGTCGGTGTGTTCTTCAGCAAGATGGCGGTGGTCACCTTCGGCGGCGCCTACGCAGTGCTCGCCTATGTCGGCCAGCAGGCGGTGGAAGGTTTCGGCTGGCTCGGTCCCGACGAGATGCTGCATGGCCTCGGCCTGGCCGAGACCACGCCCGGTCCGCTGATCCTGGTGCTCACCTTCGTCGGCTATATCGCCGGCTTCCGCTTCGGCGGCCTCGATCCGCTGCTCGGCGGCCTGTTCGGCGGCCTGCTCGCCACCTGGGTCACCTTCGTGCCCTGCTTCCTGTGGATATTCCTTTGCGCGCCCTATGTGGAACGCATCCGCCATGTGCAGGCCTTCAGCCATGCACTGGCAGCGATCACGGCGGCCGTAGTCGGCGTGATCCTCAATCTCGCAGTCTGGTTCAGCCTGCACACACTGTTCCGCGAGATGCAGCCGGTGTCCTGGTCTGGCATAACTTGGGATCTGCCGGTGCTTGCCAGTCTCGATCCCTGGATGGCAGCGCTGTCAGCAGCAGCACTGGTCGCGGTCTTCCGCTTTCATCTTGCGTTAGGCTGGCTACTTAGTGGGGCCGCTATTGCCGGTATAGCGATATACTTCATTCGCTCTACCGTTCAGCTCTCTATTTCATTCTAAAAAAAGGGGGCCGAAGCCCCCTTTTCCGTCTCGTCTCGCGCAGTGGCTTAGAGGCCGACCTGCGTGATGAACTTGGTGTTCAGGTAGGACTCGATGGCTTCCGAGCCGCCTTCCGAACCGTAGCCCGAATCCTTGATGCCGCCGAACGGCACTTCCGGCAGGGCCAGGCCATGATGGTTGATCGACACCATGCCGGACTCGAACGCCGCACCGATGGCAGCCGCCGTCTTGGCCGACTTGGTGTAGGCATAGGCCGCCAGGCCGAAGGGCAGACGGTTGGCCTCTTCCACCACCGCATCGAAGTTCGAGAAAGGCACGATCGGCGCCAGCGGGCCGAAAGGCTCCTCGTTCATGATGCGCATGTCGTTGTTCATGTTGGTCAGCACGGTGGGCTCGAAGAAGTTGCCCTTGTTGCCGATGCGCTTGCCGCCGGTTTCCACCTTGGCGCCCTTCGACACGGCGTCGGCGACAAACATCTCCATCGCCTGCACGCGGCGGTCATTGGCCAGCGGACCCATGCGGGTGTCCTTGTCCATGCCGTCGCCCACTTTCAGCGACTTGGCAAAGGCCGTGAAGCCCTCGACGAACTGGCCGTAGACCTTCTCATGCACCAGGAAACGGGTCGGCGACACGCAGACCTGGCCGGCATTGCGGAACTTGTTGGCCGACAGCACCTTGATGGCGGTATCGACATCGGCGTCTTCAAAGACGATGGCCGGCGCATGGCCGCCCAGCTCCATGGTGATGCGCTTCATATGCGCACCGGCCAGCATGGCGAGATGCTTGCCCACCGGGGTCGAGCCGGTGAAGGTGATCTTGCGGATCACCGGATGCGGGATCAGGTATTCCGAGATTTCCGACGGCACGCCGTAGACGAGCTGGATCGCGCCGGCCGGCACGCCGGCATCGACATAGGCCTGAACCAGCGCGGCGCAGGCGGCCGGGGTCTCTTCCGGGCCCTTCAGGATGATCGAGCAGCCGGCAGCCAGGGCAGCCGAGCATTTGCGCACCGCCTGGTTGATCGGGAAATTCCACGGCGTGAAGGCGGCGACCGGACCGACCGGCTCCTTGATCACCAGCTGGTACACGCCTTCGGCGCGCGGCGGCACGATGCGGCCATAGGTGCGGCGGGCTTCCTCGGCGAACCAGTCCATGATGTCGCCGGCGAGCATCGTCTCGCCCTTGGCTTCGATGAAGGGCTTGCCCTGCTCCATCGACATGATCTTGCCGATCTCGTCGGAGCGGCTGCGGATGATGTCGGCGGCCTTGCGCAGCACCTTGTAACGGTCGAAGGGCGAAACCTTCTTCCAGGCCTTGAAGCCCTTGTCGGCAGCGGCCAGTGCGCGGTCGAGGTCGGCCTTGTCGGCATGGGCGACCTTGCCGATCTCTTCGCCGGTGGCCGGGTTCAGAACCGGCTGGCTCTTGCCGCTCGCACCCTTGCCCCAGGCGCCGTCGATATAAAGCTGCACTTCGGGATACATATGACCTCCACAATATAAGCTGAGCTTGGTCGATTTCGGGGCCGGATTATGGCGCAAACACAACGGCCCCGCTACCGGTTGCGCCCCGGCTCCGGCATCCCCAGAATGGCCGCCTCATCACTCGTCTTTTCAAAGTACAAGCATGCCCAAGAAGCCCGCAAAAACGCCCGCCAGGGCTGCCAAAGTCCCGGCTGCCGATAACCACAGCGAAACCACCGTCCTGCTGCGTATCGCTGCGGCGCTGGAACGACTGGCGCCGCCGCAGGCCCCGGTCTTCGATGACAAGACCGCCGACGCCTTTGTCTGGCATGCGGATCCCGCGCCCGGCTGGCTGGCGCCGGTGCCCAGCATCAACGCCGTGCCGATCCGTCTGCTGCAGGGCGTGGAGCGCGTGCGCGACATCCTGCTCGACAACACCCAGCGCTTCGCTAAGGGCCTGCCGGCCAACAACGCCCTGCTCTGGGGCGCGCGCGGCATGGGCAAGTCCTCGCTGGTCAAGGCCGTGCATGGCGCGATCAATGCCGAAAAGGCGCATGCGCTGGCGCTGGTGGAAATCCACCGCGAGGACATACCATCCCTGCCCGCGCTGCTGACCCTGCTGCGCGAGTCAAAGCGCCGCTTTGTGCTGTTCTGTGACGATCTGTCTTTCGATGCGGAAGACCAGCATTACAAGTCGCTGAAAGCCGTGCTGGACGGCGGCATCGAGGGCCGGCCCGATAACGTGATCCTCTATGCGACCTCGAACCGCCGCCATCTGCTGCCGCGCGACATGATGGAGAACGAGAAGTCGACCGCGATCAATCCGCATGAAGCCGTGGAAGAGAAAGTGTCGCTGTCGGATCGCTTCGGCCTCTGGCTCGGTTTCCATTCCTGCAGCCAGGAGGATTTCTTCGCCATGCTGGACGGCTATTGCGCCGCCTATGGCCTGAAGATCGACCAGAAGCAGCTGCGCGCCGAAGCGGTGGAATGGTCGATGACGCGCGGTGCGCGGTCTGGCCGCGTCGCCTGGCAGTTCATCCAGGATCTCGCCGGCCGTCTCGGCAAGCCGCTGAAAGCCCCGAAGTAGGGTTTACGCGACCGACAGGAATTTGGCGGGATCGACCGCCTGGGTGCCGCGGCGGATTTCGAAATGCAGCTGCGGCTGGCCGACGCCGCCGGTGCTGCCGACCGTGCCGATGGCCTGGCCCTTGGTCACCTTCTGGCCCTTCTTGACCAGCGCCCGGTCGAGATGGGCATAGGCGGTCATCCAGCCATCGGCATGACGCACCAGCAGCAGGTTGCCGAAGCCCTTCAGTTCCGAACCGGCATAGACCACCACGCCATTCTCGGCCGCGATCACCGGCGCACCGGCGCGCGCGGCGATGTTGATGCCGTCGTTATGCAGCCCGTCGGGCGTCGGGCCGAAACCGGCCAGCACACGACCGCGCACCGGCCATGAGAAGGTGCGGCCGGCACGCGGCGGCAGCACGGTATCCTGTTGTGGGTCGGCCACAGGTGGAGCTGTCAGCGGCGGCGGAGTCGGCGCGGCAGCCACCTGCGGCGCCGGCACTGGTGCCTGTGCCGGCGCAGTCTCGGCCGGCGGTACGGCCGTGCCACGCGCGGGAACATTGGCTTCCGGCAAAGGCGCCGGCGCCTGCGGCTCGCTCGCCGGCTGCTGCGGCACTGGTGGAAGATTCGACGTTGCGCCAGGCGGCGGCAGGGTCTCGACCTGGAAACCGCGTGGCGCCGGTGTCTGCGGTGCGGTCGGACTTTCCGGTGCGGGCGCGGCCGCCGTGGTCGCGGCATAGCCGGTCTGCGATGGCAGCCTCAGGCTCTGGCCCACGCTGATCGTATAGGGCGGCTGCAGGTCGTTGGCCTGCGCCATGGCATAGACATCGGCGCCATGGCTGCGCGAAATGCTGTACAGCGTCTCGCCGCGCTGCACCGTATGGAACTGTCCGGTCGGCAGGATGATCGTCCGGCCCGGCGTCAGTCCGTAAGGCGGCTGCAGGCCGTTATCGTCGATGATGGCGCGCACCGGGCGGTTATACCGCCGCGCCAACCCGTAGACGGTATCGCCATTCTGCACGACCACCGTCTCGCCTTGCCGGCTGCCGGATGGCGTCTGGGCTGTCGAGGGCGCACCGGGCGCGGCGCTGCTGACCATGCCGGACTGCGGGCCGCCGCGATGGCCGAAGCTGACCGGCGCCGGCTGCTGCACACCGCACGCGGTCAGCAGGCCGAGCAGTCCGATCAGGCAGAATGCGCGAATCCGTATCATCGGCGGTGAGTCTAAGGCCCTTCCGGTTCTGCCACAATCTCAGGCAAATGGCCGGTTTTAAACCGGCGCGGCGGCTTCCCGAGCGATTCCCGGCAGCAGCGGCACGAACCGCACCGGCAGCAGCCGCTCCTCGCGCACCACATCGCCGTCGCGGGTGTAACGGATCACGTCCTGTTCGGTGGCGTTCACGGCCACCGGCGCCACCATGATGCCGCCCTGTGGCGAAAGCTGGGCGATCAGCCCGTCCGGACGGCTGTCGGCGGCGGCGGTCACCAGGATGCGGTCGAACGGCGCCTGCTCCGGCCAGCCCTTGTTGCCATCGCCCAGCTTCGTGGTGACATTGGTGATCTTGAGATCGGCCAGGCGCTTTTCCGCCGTGGTCAGCAGCGAGCGGTAGCGTTCGACGGTATAGACGCGCCGACACAGCCGGGTCAGCACCGCGGTCTGGTAGCCAGAGCCGGTGCCGATTTCCAGCACCTTCATGCGGTCGCCGATCTGCAGCGCCTCGGTCATATAGGCGACCACATAGGGCTGGCTGATCGTCTGCCCCTGGGTGATCGGCAGGGCGATATTGTCATAGGCATGCTTGAGGAATTGTTCGGCGACAAACAGCTCGCGCGGCACCCGCTCCAGTGCGGCCAGCACACGGGTATCGTTGATGCCCTGCTTGCGCAGTTCCATCAGCAGCTGGATGACGCGTGTGTCCACCGGTTTACTTCAGCGCGGCTTTCAGCGCCCGCATACTGTCGGTATGGGTCAGGTCGAGCTGCAGCGGCGTGACCGAGATCGCGCCATTTTCGGTGGCGCCCAGATCGGTCTGGCGCTTGGCCTTGTTCTTCATGCGGCGGAAACCGATCCAGTAATACGGCACGCCGCGCGCATCGACGCGAGCATCCAGCAGCAGGTCGGTCAGGTCGCGCTTGCCCTGCTTCACGACTTCGACGCCGGTGACCGATTCCGCCACCACATCGGGGAAGTTGATGTTGATCAGCGTGTCCTTGGGCCAGCCGGATTTCAGCAACTTCTTGATGACGCGCGGCGCGTGATATTCGGCGGTGGCCCATTTCACCGGATGGCCATGCTGGAAACACTGGCTCAGCGCGATCGACGGCACCCCGAGCAGCGAACCTTCCATGGCCACGGCAACCGTGCCCGAATAGGTGACGTCCTCGCCCAGGTTGGCGCCGCGGTTGACGCCCGACAACAGCAGGTCGGGCTTCTTGTCCTTGAACAGTTCGTGCATGGCCATCATGACGCAGTCGGTCGGCGTGCCGCGCACCGCATATTTGCGCGCGTTGATCTTGCGCAGTCGCAGCGGCAGGGTGAGCGTCAGCGAATGCGAGGCGCCGGACTGCTCGTATTCCGGGGCGACCACCCAGACATCCTTGGACAGCGACTTCGCCACCTTCTCCAGGATTTTCAGGCCCGGCGCATGAATGCCGTCGTCGTTGGAGACCAGGATGCGCATTACGGGGAAACCTTTTCGATCTTGGTCAGGCCGCCCATATAGGGCTTGAGTGCGTCCGGCACGGCGATGCTGCCGTCCTCGTTCTGGTAGTTCTCCATCACCGCGATCATGGTGCGGCCGACCGCCAGGCCCGAGCCGTTCAGCGTATGGACGAAGCGGGTCTGTTTCTCGCCCGGCGCACGGCAGCGCGCATTCATGCGCCGCGCCTGCCAGTCGCCGCAGTTGGAGCAGGAGGAAATCTCGCGATACTGGTCCTGGCCCGGCAGCCAGACTTCCAGGTCGTAGGTCTTGCGGGCGCCGCCGCCCATATCACCGGCGCAGAGCAGCATGGTGCGGAACGGCAGCTCCAGCTTTTTCAGCACGGTCTCGGCAGCGCCGGTCATGCGCTCGTGCTCTTCGACCGACTTCTCCGGCGTGACGATGCTGACCAGTTCCACCTTGTTGAACTGGTGCTGGCGGATCATGCCGCGGGTGTCGCGGCCGGCCGCACCGGCTTCCGAGCGGAAACAGGCGGTCAGCGCCGTGAAGCGCCAGGGCAGTTCGCTCTCGTCAATAATCAGGTCGCGCGCCAGATTGGTCAGCGGCACTTCCGCGGTCGGGATGAGCCAGTAGCCGGTGGTGGTGCGGAACAGGTCGTCGCCGAACTTGGGCAACTGGCCAGTGCCAAAGGCCGAGGCGTCATTGACCATCAGCGGCGGCTGCATTTCGTTATAGCCGAATTCAGTGGTGTGCAGATCCAGCATGAACTGGCCAAGGGCCCGCTCCAGCTTTGCCAGCTGCGACTTCAGCACGGTGAAACGCGCCCCGGCCAGCTTCACGCCGGCGGCGAAGTCCATATAGCCGAGCGCCTCGCCGAGGTCGAAATGCTCCTTCGGCTTGAAGCTGTAGTTGCGCGGCGCGCCGGTGCGGCGCTGCTCGACATTGGCCTTCTCATCCAGGCCATCGGGCACGTCATCGGCCGGCAGGTTCGGAATCCGCGACAGCGCATCAGTCAGCGCCTCTTCCTGGGCCTTCTGCTCGGCTTCCAACTGGCCCAGACGGTCTTTCAGCGCCGCCACCTCGGCCATCAGTTCGGCCGCGCGGGCCTCGTCCTTCCGGCCCTTGGCAGCGCCGATCTCCTTGGACAGCGTGTTGCGCTTGCCCTGCAGCTCGTCGAATTCCATCTGGGCCGCGCGGCGTTTGCGGTCCAGCTCGATCAGGGCGGCCGATTGCGGCGCCACGCCACGGCGGGCAATCGCGCGGTCGAAAGCTTCCGGATTGTCCCGGATCAGTTTGATGTCATGCATGACGCGTTACCTTCAGGGCGCCGGCGGGCGGATACCGTCATCCGTGACCGGCTCATCCTTTTCGTCTTTCTCGGCTTCGGCCTTTTCGGCGGCCTCGCGCTTGGCGCGGTCCTTTTCGATCCAGCGCACCATCCAGATCGAGATTTCGTAGAGCAGGATCAGCGGCACGGCGAGGCCGACCTGGCTGATCACATCCGGCGGCGTCACGATCGCCGAGAAGACGAACATGCCGACGATGGCATAGCGCCGCTTGGCCGCCAGTCCCGCCGAAGTGGCGATGCCGACCTTGCCCAGAAGGGTGAGCAGCACCGGCAGTTCGAAGGCGATGCCGAAGGCGAAGATCAGGGTCATCACCAGCGACAGGTATTCGCTGACCTTGGTTTCGAGCTGGATCGGGATGCTGCCGTCGCCGCCGGGGCTTTCGAAGCCGATGAAGAACTTCAGCGCCACCGGCATGATGAAGTAGTAAACGAAGCTGCCGCCGATGGCGAACAGCACCGGCGTGGCAACGAGAAATGGCATGAAGGCGTTTCGTTCGTTCTTGTAGAGGCCGGGCGCCACGAAAATCCAGACCTGCGCGGCGATCACCGGGAAGCTGACCAGCATCGCCGCCCAGAAGGACAGCCGGATATAGGTGAAGAAGGCTTCCTGCGGCGCCGTGAAGATCATGCGCCGCCCCTCGGTGCCGGCCGCCTCGATCAGCGGATGCATCAGCAGGGCATAGATCTGCGGCGCGAAGAAATAGCAGACGGCAAAGGCGATGAAGATGGCGCCGACCGCCCACATCAGGCGGTTGCGCAGCTCGATCAGGTGATCGAGCAGCGGCATGCGGGAGGCCTCAACCTCGTCTTCCGGCTTGGTGGTCTCGCTCACGCCTTGGTCTCGGTCTTCTCGGGGGCCGGTGTCTCTGCCACGGGCGCCGGGTCAACCGGTTTTGCCTCGGGGCCCGGATCGGCGATCTTGGTGACGGTGTCGGACTCGGCTTTCAGGGGATCCGATGTGGCATCGATGATCGCCTGGTTATGCTCCTGGAACTGCTTTTCCAGCGAACCGTCCGGATCGAAGGTCTTCTTGACCTCGGACTCGATGGAGAAATCGGTGACCGACTTGGCAGCCTTGCGCAGCTCGTCCAGCTCGGACTCGCGCACCATGTCGTCGATGCCGCTCTGGAACTCGCGCGCCATCGACCGCGCCTTGGCGGTCCATTGTCCCACCGTGCGCAGCACTTTGGGCAGGTCTTTGGGCCCGATGACGACCAGAGCCACCACCGCGATTACACCCAGTTCCGACCAGGCAATGTCGAACATCGCCGCCTAAGCCATCCGTGCTGTTGCTGCGCCCGTCTTTGAGACGGTCGCCATTGCTTAATGCTGCGCGGTCTTGTCGGCCGGCGTACCGCCAGGAACGCCACTTGGCGGCGTCGCACCGCCCGGCGTGGTCTGCTGGTTGATGACCGGCGGCTGACCGGCGGCGGCCTCATCGGGGGCGCCCTCTTCCTTCATCCCCTTGCGGAAATTCTTGATGCCCGAAGCCAGATCGCCGGCGACCTTCGGCAGCTTGCCGGCGCCGAAGATGATCAGGATCACCAGCAGGACGATCAGCCAGTGCCAGAAACTGAAGCTACCCATACCCATATCTCCTTCAACGCGGGACCCGCCGGAACCGGCCGGAAGGCCTGACGCCGCAGCGCTGCACTATGGCAGAGATGGCGCGGCCAAGGCAATCTTCCGCCCCCCAACTTTGTGCTGCGCCAACCGCCTAAGCGGCAGGAAAAACAAAGCAGAAATCCGGATTAAGGCCGAAATGCAGCACCGTGCCGGTACCGGGCAGCGGACCAGCCGGCAGGCGGGCGGCCAGACGCAATCCGGTCCCGTTGCCGATTTCCAGCCGGCGATAGGCGCCCAGCGCCATGGCGCGTTCCACCGTGAAGGCAACCCCGCTGCCATCGGTCCGTTCCTGCAGCGCCTCGGGCCGGAACATCAGCATGGCGGCGCTGCCATCGGCCAGGCGCGCGGAGGCCGGCAGCCGACCGAAGGGCGTCTCCACCGCGGCACCGGAAACCCGCACCGGAATTTCATTGGTCTCGCTTAAGAATCGCGCGGTAAACGGCGTCGCCGGCGTCGCATAAACCTGGGCCGGGGTATCCAGCTGCTCGATGCGGCCGTCCTGCATGATGGCGATGCGGTCGCCCATACGCATGGCTTCTTCGGGATCGTGCGTCACCAGCAGGGTCGCCGTGCCGGCCTGTTTCAGCACCGACACGGTTTCGTCACGAATCTGGTCGCGCAGGCGGCTGTCCAGGCTGGAAAACGGTTCGTCGAGCAGCATCACGCTGGGCTCCGGCGCCATGGCGCGGGCCAGCGCCACGCGCTGCTGCTCGCCGCCGGACAGGCGATGCGGATAGCTGTCGAGATGCTGGGTCAGGCCGAGCCGGCCGGCCCAGGTCCTGATCCGGCTGTCGCGTTCGGCAGCCTCCACATGACCGAGGCCGAAGCCGATATTCTGCGCGACGCTTAAGTGTGGAAACAGCGCGTGGTCCTGGAACACCATGCCGACATGGCGCTGTTCGGTCGGGATGCTGACGCCGGCGCCGGCCACGCGCCGCGCGCCGATGCGCACTTCACCGCTTTGCAGGTCTTCCAGACCCGCTGCAAGGCGCAGCGTGGTCGACTTGCCGCAGCCCGACGGGCCGAGCAGGCCGAGGATTTCGCCCGGCGCCACCTGGAAACTGATATCGCTGACGGCGCGGCGGGCGCCGTAATCGTGGCTCACCCCGATCAGATCGAGGCCGCCGGCCGATGCTGCACCTTGCGGCGCGTCACGCATCGTCGGATGCGCCCGCCTTGTCCTTGGCTGTCTTGGCGTCGGCATCCTCGTCGATCAGCGGCTCGAGGAATTCGCGGCCATCGTCATCTTCGCCCAGCGGATCTTCGCCGGCATCGCCATCCAGGCTTTCGCCCGGCATCGGAATGCCGCCAGAGGCCGGCAGGGCTTCCAGCAGGCCGGAGGCGCGCAGTTCTTCGATACCCGGCAGCGCATCGGCGCTTTCCAGGCCAAAATGCAGCAGGAACTCGTCGGTGATGCCATAGGTGACCGGCCGGCCCGGCACGCGACGGCGGCCGCGCACCTTGACCCAGTCGATTTCCATCAGCAGGTCCAGCGTGCCCTTGCTCAGGGACACGCCGCGGATATCTTCGATCTCGGCGCGGGTGCAGGGCTGGTGATAGGCGATGATCGCCAGAGTCTCCATGGCGGCGCGCGACAGCTTGCGCTGCACCTGGCGATGCTCTTCCAGCATATGCTGCAGATCGGGCGCGGTCATGAAGGACCAGCGGCCGGCGACCTTGTTCAGCACCACGCCGCGCGGGCGGTAGACATCCTGCAGGGCCGCGAGAACGGCGGGCACACGGGTGCCCTTGGGCAGACGCTTGCGCAGGGTCGCTTCGTCCAGCGGCTCGGCGGCGGCGAACAGCAGGGCCTCGGCGATCCGAATGGCGGTGGCGAAGGCGATTTCACGCTCCTCGTCCGTCATCTCCGGGCCTTCGTCCTCGCCCTCCTCGCCTTCGACGGCCGCCGCCTTGGGCTTGCGCGTGCGGGCCGGCTTCGGTGCTACGACAGCTTCGGCGTCGCCGCCCTCTTCCTCTTCCTCGTCTTCGTCATCATCGTCGTCTTCGTCATCCGACTCATCATCGTCATCGTCATCGTCGGAATCGTCATCATCGTCGTCCGAATCATCATCGTCGTCCGAATCATCATCGTCGTCCGAATCATCATCGTCGTCGAAGTCGTCATCCTCGTCGTCTTCGTCGGGCTTCGACGCAGCCGCAGCCTGTTCTGCCGCCTCATCGTCCTCGACAGCAGCATCCACAGCGGCCTCGGCGGCCATCAGTTCGGGTTCTTCATCCAGCCGCTCGTTGGCCGGCAGTTCGGTATTGGACATCACGTCTTACTCTTCCGGATTGGCCGACGCGGCCGGCATGTTGCCCTGGCCGCGACGGATGTAGATGGGACCGAAGGTCTGCACCTGCTTCAGTTCGATCAGGCCCTGCTTGGCCATTTCGAGGCTGGCGTTGAAGGTGGAGGCCAGTGCCGATTTCACGGTGAACGGATCGTCGGAATCGACCGGCAGGAAGCTCTGCAGCGTGGCCCAGTCGGGGATCTGGCCCAGCATGCTGCGCAGGCGGGCCAGCGCCTCTTCCACCGAGACGATGCGGCGCCGTGCCATCTTCATGGTCAGCACTTCGCTCGAACCCTTGGAGGCGCGGAACTCGGCATAGGCCTTGAGCAGCTCGTAGAGCGTGGCGTTGTAGACCGACTTGCGGATCACGCGCACGCCTTCGGGCTGGCCGCGCAGGAACATGGCCAGGCCGACCTGGTCGCGCTTGGTCAGGTCCTCGACCGCCTTGCGCATGGCTTCCAGCTTCTGCAACTGGAAGGCCAGGCGGGCGGCCATGTCGGCGCCGGACGGCTCGCCTTCCTTCTCCGGCTCAGGCAGCAGCAGGCGGGATTTCAGGTAGGCCAGCCAGGCCGCCATGACCAGGTAGTCGGCGGCAACCTCGATGCGCACCTTGCGCAGCTCGGCGATGAATTTCAGATACTGCTCGGCCAGCGCCAGGATGGAAATCTTGCGCAGGTCCACCTTCTGGTCACGGGCCAGCGCCAGCAGCACGTCCAGCGGACCTTCGAAACTGTCGAGACTGAGGACCAGCTGTTCCCCCAGCCGCAGGCCCTCGGCCAGGCCGTCACGCTGCCCGGTATCGAAGGTCTCCCCGCCGGCAGGACCATCCTGTACGGGCGCGGGGGTATCGGCGGCTTCGGTCACGGTCACGCATCCCCAGGGACAGAAAAATCAAACAGGGCCGCGGTGTTAGCCGCCGTGCCCGGACAACGCAAGCAGGATGTCCCCCAGGCTGACCACAATCGGCATGATCAGCTCAGATAACGGGTTCCAGTTGCTGCCGAATTCCCGCGCCGCCAAGGGTATGACGAACACCAGAATCAGCAGCAGAACCATGCCATAGCGCTCCAGCCGGGCCAAGGGACGCGCCAGCGGCAGCGGCAGCAAACCGACCGCCACCCGGCCGCCATCCAGCGGCGGTAGAGGCAGCATGTTAAATACACATAATATCAGATTGATAAGAATGGCATTATTGAGATTATTGGCAACCCATTCGCTGACGTCGCCGCCGCCCTCCGGCACCAGATGGAACAGCAGCATGGCGATAAAGGCCTGGATCAGGTTCACACCCGGCCCGGCTATCGCCACCAGCGCCATGTCGCGGCGCGGCGACGGCAGCGCCCAGAAGTCGACCGGCACCGGTTTGGCCCAGCCGAACAGGAACGGCGCCTTGAACAGCAGCAGCATGGCCGGCACCACCACGGTGCCCATGGGGTCGACATGGCGCAGCGGGTTCAGGCTCAGCCGCCCGGCCTTCTGTGCCGTATCGTCGCCCAGCCGGTACGCGACGAAGCCATGGGCCGCCTCGTGCAGGGTGATGGCCAGCAGCGCCGGCAGGATCCAGACCGACGCCGTGTACAGGATCGCGGCGATACTCTCGCTCACACCCGATCTTCCATCGTACCGGCCTGCTCCATCAGGCTGTGGTAGCGCGCCCGTTCCTCGGCCGTGAACGGCTTAGGCATCGGCAGGGCCAGGCGGGCATTGCGCACCCGCTCGGCCGCCTGTGCGGTCATCGCCGGCAGCGCCGTGAACAGCGCCTGCATCTCGGGCAGATTCCCCGAGCAGTGCAGCACCAGGTCGCAGCCGGCCTGCAGCGAGGCAACGCCGGTTTCCGCCGGCGTGCCCTTCAGCGCCTTCATCGTGAGGTCGTCGGAGATCAGCACGCCGTCGAAGCCGATCTGGCCGCGGATGATCTCGGCGATCACCTTGGCCGAAAGCGTCGCCGGCCGGTCGGGATCGAGCGCGCTGTAAACGATATGCGCGGTCATCGCCCAGGGCGCGTGCTTCAGCGCCACGAAGGGCTGGAAATCGCTCATCTCAAGGATGGTGCGTTCGGTATCGACAATCGGCAGATCGAGATGGCTGTCGGTATGCGAGCGGCCATGGCCGGGAATATGCTTGATCACCGGCAGCACGCCGGCATCGGCCAGACCGCGCATGACGGCTTCGGCAATGGCTGTCACGGTCTTGGCCTCGCGGCCATAGGCGCGATCGCCGATCACGTCATGGGCGCCTTCGATCGGCAGGTCGGCGACCGGCGCGCAGTCAACGTCGATGCCCAGCTCGGCCAGGATACTGCCGATCCAGCGATAGTTCAGATAGGCCGCCTCTTCCGCCGCCTGGCTGTCGCGGGCGTAAAGCTGGCCAAACACGCTGCCGCGCGGGAACAGCGGCCAGTGCGGCGCCTTCAGGCGTGCGACGCGGCCGCCTTCCTGGTCGATCAGCACCGGCGCGAAGGCATTGCCGACCACGCCGCGGAAATCATTGATCAGCGCTTTCACCTGCGCCGGGTTGTCGATGTTGCGGGCGAACAGGATCAGGCCCAGCGGCTTGCGCACGCCGAACAGCACGCGCTCTTCCGCCGTCAGCTGCTGGCCGGCGCAGCCGACCACCACCGGGGCATAGGCGCGCCATTCGATATCCTTAGCGTCCGACAACGATGCAGCCCTGGTTCTTGGCCGACAGCGCTGCACAGGCGGCGGTGGCCGCGGCGCGATCCTTCAGCGGCCCGGCCTGCAAGCGGATGAAGGTGCCCTTGTCGGCGATCTCCACCTTCTCGTAGGACGGCTGCAGGCTGCCGAGTTCGGCAGGGAATTTCTTCTGCAGCGCATTCCAGGTGGCGGTCGCCGCCGGCTGGTCCTTCAGCGAGGCCAACTGGATGCGGGCCGAGCCACCGGGTGTCGCTGTAACAGTTGGCGTGGCGGCCGGTGTCGCGGCTGGCGTCGATGCGGCCGGAGCCGGTGCTGCCGGCGCAGCAGCCGTGCGCGGCGCCACCGGCTGCGGCTGGCCAGGCGTAGCCTGCGGGATCACCGGCGTCGGGCTCGGCGCATCGGTACGGTTCGGCGGCGTGGTGGTAGAGGGAGCCTGGCCCGGCACGGCACTGGGCGCCGGCCGCGTCGGTACGGTCACCGACGGCGATGCGCTGCCGGGCTGTGTCGGCGCGGCAGCCGGACGTTCCGGTGGTGGCAGCAGCTTTTCGGTCTGGTTGCCGGTCGCGGTCTGGCTGCCGCCCGGCAGGCGTTCGTAAATCTGCTTGTCCTGGTTCGGTACCTGCAGGCCGCCGGGATTTTCCGGCGCGACTTTCGTCGGCCCCTGATCGGCGCGGATCAGCGGCGGCGCACCGCTGGCGCCACGCTTCACGCCCTGATCGTAGGCGAACCAGATGCCGATACCAAAGGCGACGACTGCGCCCAGAGCAATACCGGCCGTGATCAGGCGCTTGGGGTTGCGCGCCGGCATGTCTTCGCCGGGCACCGGACGGGCGCTGCGTTCACCGCGGAAATCGCTCATGTCTCACCTCATCTCTTCGACGGGCGTCACGCCCATCACCGACAGACCCGAGGCGATCACCAGGGCGACGGCGCGCAGAAGCGCCAGCCGCGCGCGGGTCAGCGCAATATCCTCGGGCAACAGGAACCGTACAGACGTGTCGTCGCGGCCGACATTCCACAGGCCATGGAATCCGGCGGCAACCTCCTGCAGGAAAAACGCCACGCGATGCGGCTCATGGGCTTCGGCCGCAGACTCCACCAGGCGCGGCCAGGCGGCCAGCAGCTTGATCAGCGCCAGTTCGGCCGGATGCGACAGACGGGTGAAATCGGCGGCCGTGAGCGCGGCATCGGCCGTGTCGATCTCTGCCACTTCGGTTTTCGCATTGCGCAGCACCGAGCAGATGCGCGCATGGGCATACTGCACATAGAAGACCGGATTGTCTTTCGACTGCTCGGTCACCTTCTTGAAATCGAAATCCAGCTGCGCGTCATTCTTGCGCGTCAGCATGATGAAGCGCACGACATCCTTGCCCACTTCATCGACCACGTCGCGCAGGGTGACGAAGGTGCCTGCGCGCTTGGACATGCGCACCGGCTGGCCGTCGTCCAGCAGGTTGACCATCTGCACCAGCTTGACGTCCAGCTCGGCTTCGTTGTTCGAGAGCGCCTTGACGGCCGCCTTCATGCGCTTGACATAGCCGCCATGGTCCGCGCCCCAGACATCGATCATCTGGCTGAATCCGCGGCGATACTTGTCGTCGTGATAGGCGATGTCGGCGCCGAAATAGGTCCAGCTGCCATCGGACTTCTTCAGCGGACGATCCGTGTCGTCGCCGAATTCAGAGGCCTTGAACAGCGCCTGCGGCCGCGCTTCGTAATCGTCGGGCAGTTTGCCCTTGGGCGGTTCCAGCACGCCGGTATAGATCAGGTCGCGCTGGTGCAGGCGATCAAACGCCGTCTGCACCGCGCCGCTCTCATGCAGCGCCTTCTCCGATGTGAAAACGGCGTGATGGATGTTCAGCGCGGCGAGATCCTCGCGCACCATGATCATCATCGCATCGGTGGCTTCCTTGCGGAACAGCGACAGCCAGTCGGCTTCGTCGGCCTTCTGGAAGGTGTCGCCATATTTGCTGGCCAGCGCCTCGCCCAGCGGCTTCAGGTAGTCGCCGGGATACAGGCCGTCCGGGATGGTGATGCTTTCGCCCAGCGCCTCGCGGTAGCGCAGATGGGTCGAGCGCGCCAGCACATCCACCTGGGCGCCGGCGTCGTTGATGTAATATTCGCGGGTGACGTCATAGCCGGCCTTGTCGAGCAGCGCAGCCAGCGCATCGCCGAACACCGCGCCGCGGCAATGGCCCACATGCATGGGCCCGGTCGGGTTGGCCGACACGTATTCGACATTCACCTTGGTCTCGGCGCCCAGCTTGGAATCGCCGTAATCGAGACCCAGCTTGAGGATGGTGCCGATCTGCGCCTGCCAGGTGGCCGGCTTGAGCCGCAGGTTGATGAAGCCCGGACCGGCGATCTCGACCGCCTCGACGGTGTCGATGGCTTCCAGCAGCGGCTTCAGCTTTTCGGCGAGCGCGCGCGGCGCCATCCCGGCCGGCTTGGCGATCACCATGGCTACGTTGGTGGCGAGGTCGCCATGGGCCGGATCGCGCGGCGGCTCGACGGCGACCGCCTTCAGCGGCAGATCACCCGGCAGGTTCAGACCTTCGACGGCCTGGATCACCGCGCGGCGGAATTCGGCAAAAACATTCATTTCGGCAAGGCTTTTCTCAAAAACATATGAATCGTGGCGGAAACTAACCATATGATTGCCGCGTCGCAATGTACGCACGACCGGGCGAATCGGAGCCGAAATTGACTTCCGCGCTTAAGCCCCTAAATTACTGGGACAATGTGGCGAATTATTGGTAAACCAAGCGTAAATATCCCCCAGAGACCATGACCGAGATCGCAACCCAGACCGCTTCTTCCGCCGCCCCGGCTGTCCTCAGCCCGGAGGGCGTGAGCCTGTCCGCATCGGCCGCCCGCCGCATCCTCAAGGTGGCCGAAGCCGAGGGCAACCCGGCGCTCGGCCTGCGCATCAGCGTCTCGGGCGGCGGCTGCTCGGGTTTCCAGTACAGCTTCACCCTGGATGAGACGCCGACCGCCGATGACGTGGTGATCGCCCGCGACGGCGCCCGCCTGCTGATCGACACCGTGTCGCTGGATTACATCAAGGGCTCGGAAGTCGATTTCGTCGAGGACCTGTCCGGCGCCGGCTTCCAGATCCGAAATCCGCTGGCCGCCAGCAGCTGCGGCTGCGGTAACTCCTTCTCGATCTGACCGGCCGGGGCTGGCCGGCCCGCGCCTCATCGCCGATACTCCGGCCATGAGAATCACCACCTGGAACGTCAATTCGATCAAGGCGCGGCTGCCCAACGTGCTGGCCTGGACCACGGCCAACAAACCCGACGTGCTGCTGTTCCAGGAAATCAAATGCCAGGATCCGGATTTCCCGCGCATGGAATTCGAGGCGCTGGGCTATCACGTCCATACCCACGGCCAGAAAAGCTATAACGGCGTCGCGCTGCTGAGCCTGGCCAAACCCGATGCCGTGCGTACCCGGTTGATGGGCGACGATGCCGACGAGCAGGCCCGCTATATCGAGGCCGATATTGCCGGCACCACCATCTGCGGCCTCTATCTGCCCAACGGCAATCCGCGACCCGGCGACAAGTATGATTACAAGCTGCGCTGGATGGCGCGGTTGCGCCAGCGCGCTGTGGCGCTGCTCGGCGCCGACACGCCCTTCCTGATGGCCGGCGATTACAACATCTGCCCGGCCGATGCCGATGTGTACGATCCGGCCGGCTGGGCCGAGGATGCGCTCTGCTACATCGACAGCCGTCGCGCCTGGCGTGCCCTGCTCAATCTCGGCCTCACCGAGGCCTGGCGCGCGCTGCATCCGGCCACGGTGGAATACAGCTTCTGGGATTACCAGGCCGGTGCCTGGCCGAAGAACAACGGTCTGCGCATCGACCATTTCCTGCTCTCGCCCGCCCTGGCCGACCGGCTGGTCGCCTGCGAGATCGATCCCGAGCCGCGTGGCCGCGAAAAAGCGTCCGACCACACGCCGGTCACCTGCGAGATATCGGATGCCTGACCAGAAGCCGCTCGGTTTCGCCGACCTGCAGGTGCTGCTGGCCGAGGACGAGGCCTTCACCCGCAAGCTGGCGGTCTCGGCGCTCAACCGCATGGGCGTGACCAAGATCGTCACCGTCAGCGACGGCCTGGAAGCGCTGAAGACCATCACGGCCGCCCAGGCGCCCTTCGACCTGATCATCTCCGACTGGAACATGCCGAACATGACCGGTCTGGATCTGCTGCGCCTGGTGCGCGATGAGCATCCGGCGATGCCGTTTCTCATGCTGACCGGCAATGCCGGCATCGAGATGGTGAAGGCGGCGCGCACGCATAATGTGAACGCCTATGTGGTCAAGCCCTTCTCGGTCGACCAGCTCAAGAGCAAGATCGCCGCCATCCTGAATATCCGCAGCTGAATAGTCAGCCAGCCTTCGCCAGATCGCCCAACTGCTCGCGGGCCTGATACAGATATTCCGACGGCACCACCGTCCAGCCGTCGCCGCTGTCCTGCAGCAGCGTTGGCACGCCGCGCCCGCCGGCACGGCCCAGCAGCATCGCGCCCTCGCCCGCCCATTGCTGTGCGGCCGGCAAAGCCGCCGTATTGGCGATATCGCCGTCAATGCCATGACGAACGGCAAGGCTGGCGAGCACCGCCGCATCGGTCACGTCGCGACCATCGACATAGCGCGCCCTCTGGATATCGGCCAGCAGATCGAGGCTGCGGCCGGGCATCTGCTGTTCGGCCAGGAACAGCGCCAGCGTCGCCGGGCCGCTGTCGATTACGCCGTCCCGGTCGCCGATCACCCGGTTGAAATACGCCTCGCTGAACACCTGCCCGGTGAGGGCGGCGATGCGGCTGTCGGCGGGCCGGATATGGTCGCGCATACGATCCAGCGGCACGGCCTGATCCCAGGCGAACATCCCGACCGGCAGCGCCCGCACCGTCACACCGGGCAGCCCGCGCAGAATGCGGATCGCCGGCGCGGCGCCATAACACCAGCCGCAGAGCGGGTCGAACAGATAGGTGAAGCGGCGGGCCATCGTCAGAAGCCGAAGAAGCTGCGCATGCGGGCGAAGATTTCCGCCGCGCCGTTGCGCACGGCGGCGGCATGGTCGGCCGCACCGAGCGCCGCCAGCGCCGCCGCATTGGCGACCTGGCGTTCGGCGACAATACGGCCCAGGCTTTCCGCCAGATCGGGCCGCTCGCGCAGCAGCGGTGCTAGGTCTTCCGCTTCCACCACCCAGACCGTGCTGGCATGCAGCGCGGTGACGCGGGCGGCGCGCGGCTCGTTGGTCAGCAGCGCCATCTCGCCGAAACAGTCGCCGCCGCCAAGGCGGGCCAGCACGGCGCGATCGGCGCCGGGCAGCGCCACGCTGACCTCCAGCGCGCCGCGCTCGACGATATAGAGCTTGGCATCGGTATCGCCCTGCTCCACCACGATGCGGCCGGCCGGCACGCGTTCGGAGTGCATGCACCGGGCCAGACGCAGGCGCTGCGCAGCGTCGAGATCGGCGAACAGCAGCACCAGGCCGAGCAGCCGTTCGGCCTGCGCCACCGGGTCGTTGCCGGCCGGATCGACCTTGTGCCACGGCGCCAGGCCGAGCGTGTCGAGCGCCTGCCAGATGCCGGCGGCCACCTCGTGGCGCAGCAGGTCGGCATGGGGGAAATCCTCGATCCAGTAGGCCAGGTCGTAGGCGAGCTGGCCGTCGCGGAATTCGCGGATGGTGGCTTCCGGCGGCGGCACCGGCAGCACGCGGCTGCATTTCAGCGCGCCGGCCTCCAGGATCGCCTTCACCTCCGTCGGCGCGATGCGTGCGTCGACGGCGAGCGTCAGCGACTGGCGCTGGTGGCGGTTGGGGTGGTTGAAGTTGACGATCTGGGCGGCGGCCATCTTGCTGTTGGGCAGCACGATGATGTTGCCGCGCGGCGACAGCAGATGGGTGGCGCGCCAGTTCATCTCGGTCACTTCGCCGAGCACGCCGTTATCGACCTGGATCCAGTCGCCCACGCGATAGGGCCGCTGCATGTTGATGGCGACGCCGGAGAACACATCGGCCAGCGTGCTCTGCAGGGCGAAGCCCATCACCACGGCAAACACGCCGGACGCCGCGAGCAGCCCGGCGATCGACTCCTCGAAGATCGCCGACACGATGCCCAGGCCGGTGAACAGGATGACCAGGGCGCGGGCCAGGTCGATCATCAGCTTGGGTACGATCACGCCGCGATGGGCGAGCGCCGACCACACGAAGCGCTCCAGCGTGACGATCATCAGGGCCGCCAGCAGGATCCACCACACCGCGCCGACCATGCGCACCAGCGGCTTGCCGATCACCGCCAGCACCGGCAGGTTGCCGGCCGCGGTCAGGCCCGGCAGCACCAGCCAGATGGCCGAGGCAAAGACCAGCAGTTCGGCGAACAGCGCCATGCGCCGCAGGTCGCTGACCACCAGGCGCCGGCGCAGCAGCAGCAGGCCGACCCACAGGGCCGCCAGCGCCGCCAGGGCGATTTCATCGGTGAGCGTGAAAGAGGCCGGCACGGGCAACTCCAGGGGAAGACTGTCCCCTGTTTAACGCAGGGCGATGGCGCGGGCCAGCGGCGGGCCTTTCGCCCCGTCGCGTCAGTTCGCCGTCACTTCGATGCCGTCGACGCGCTCGGGATAGAAGGCGACCAGCCCGGCAATCGCCGCCACCGCCGGATAGGCAGCCTCATAGGACCAGACGGCATTCTCGGCGCGGCGACCGTCGACCGCGAGCGAGAAATACGACGCCGCGCCCTTGTAGGGGCAATAGCTGTTATGGGCGCTCGGCTCATAAGCCTCCCAGGCCGTATCCTCGCGCGGGATGTAGAACACCGCCGGATAGCTGGCTTCCTTCAGCTTCACGGCGCGCCGGCTGTCGGCCACCGCGCGGCCGTTATAGAACACCTGCACCCGGCCGGCGAAAGGCGTCACGGTGATCGGATGATCGGGGCCGGGCAGTTTCACCACAGGCGCGTTCTGGGCGGGAGCGTTCGGGGTGGGAGCATTCATCGGGCGGCAGCCTCCTGGCTGGCCCATCATCTAACGCGCCGCTGCCGTCCTGCAATGCGCTCCGAGCTGCTGCATCGCCGCGCCCTACCCCTACAGGGTTAGTGAAAACCCGGGATTCCATAAACTTCCCATAGACTTATGGTCTGTTTCTTTCACAAGCCGGTGAGCGCGCTACGGCCGCTCTGGACGCCCTCCTTACCAGTAAGTAAGGACGCGGCATGACCTCGCATACGCGCCACCTGATCCTGCAGGAAACCGAAGTGCTGATCCGCACCCGCGGCTACGCGGCCTTCTCTTACGCCGATCTCTCGGAGCGGCTCGGCATCACCAAGGCGGCGATCCACTATTACTACCCGGCCAAGGAAGACCTGGTGGTGGCGCTGACCGAGGATTACGTCTGCCGCTTCCGCGCCGAACTGGCGGCGATCAAAAGCGATCCCGCCCCCGTGGGCCAACGCCTGCGCCGCTACGGCCAGCTTTTCCTCGCCGGCTTCGAGAAGGGCATGCTGCCCTATTGCGGCGCGCTGGCGGCCGAACGCGCAGCGCTGCCCGTGCGCATGCATCCGCAGATCGAGGACTTCTTCCGCATCCATCTCGACTGGCTGGATGCGATGCTGACCGAGGCGCGCGCCAGCGCCGGCTTCGCCAGTCCGCTTTCCAACGACCATATCGCGCTGCTGCTGCTCAGCACGCTGGAAGGCGGCAGTTTCGTCGGCTGGGCGCTCGACCGCAAGGCGGTGGTGCTCTCGGCCTTCGAAGCCGTGCTGCAGAATTTCGGCCTGTGATCATGTCGATGATCACGCCTCAGACAAAACCTGTGACGATCATGACCGCAACCCTGATCGCGCCGGCGCATGCATTCCTCCCCGCAACGCCCACCACCCCAGTCACACGGAGATGTCATGACGGGAAAACATAAGGGCGCCTGCTTCTGCGGGGCTGTTGAAATCGAAGCCGCCGGTGCGCCGGAAGCCATGGGCTATTGCCACTGCGACTCCTGCCGCTCCTGGTCGGCCGGACCGGTGAATGCTTTCACCCTGTGGAAGCCGGACGCCGTGACGGTGACCAAAGGCAAGGACAAGCTCGCCGGCTTCATGAAGACGGAGAAAAGCGACCGGCAGTTCTGCACGGTCTGCGGTGGGCATGTGATGACGAAACATCCCACCTTCGGGCTGACGGATGTGTTCGCCGCGACGCTGCCTGGCCTGAAGTTCGAACCCGGCGTGCACGTGAACTACGCCGAGACGGTGCTGCCGATGAAAGACGGCCTGCCGAAGCTGAAGGACTTCCCGGTGGAACTCGGCGGCAGCGGCGAGGCCGTGCCGGAGTAGCTTTTAGTTAGAGTGATGTGATGTAGCGCAGCCCGCCGGCCTTTCGTTGCGGGGAGGCGGCGGCTGCGACACAGGCCCGGGGCGAGCGATCGGCGTCCCGGGCTTTTTTTAGAAAACTAGCTTTAAACTTTTAATACTTTTTTTGCAGCCAAACGAAGCCATTCAACTTTTTGCGGTATGCCAGGAAATGGAGACAGGACATCTTTGAGATGTTCTTCCGCCAACTGCAACCGACCGCTGCCCAAAGCTATAATGAACTCCGCGGCAGCCTCTCCGCGAGGATGCGCAGCACTCTCAATTATACGTCTGATTATTCTACTGAGCTCAAGACTAGAAGATTTATCCGACGAGTAATTTAACTCGTACGGAGCCGCTGCTCTCAGAATACTTGCTTGAATTGCGCCATCGTTAAACCTACCGAAATTTTCGGGCGCTAAAATAGATTGCTGAAGCCAGCCGCTAACGATTCCTTTTCCCGAATCTCCTTGTCCATCTGAACGTAATTTTTGAAGTACTGCAGAAACAGTATAATACACATCTGCTTGGCTTGATTCATCAAATAGATTCGCATTAGAACTAGGCCAAAAGACAAAGCCTCGCTGAACTTTCAGGGTTTTAGTAGAGTCATTACTTACAAATAAATCATCAACTAATGTTTCTTTGTGGTCACCAAGACGATCGCGGCGCTTCGAGAACCAAGAACGAGGCTTGCCTTTCGCTTTCATTTTACTTAAGGCCTGAGCTAAGAAATTAGCCTCCTCTTGCCAGGCATGATGATGAAAAGAATTTGGTAAAAACATCTCTTCCGCACAGAGGACAAGATGCTTCGACGCACCATCTGACATAGCCAAAGAGTTTTTTAGAAAAGTGAGCTTCTGGTCAGTCTGATACTTTAAGACCCCGACAACATATGATTGAGGTGCCTTGGGAAATATTGACCTGAGATCTCTACTGATATCTTGAAGGGTACGGCCGCTTTCAACTACCGATGAAATTATAAGAACCCCTCCTGTATCCGAACTCTGAGGCAAGCTCGTGATATCATTTCTTGAGCATATCAGAAGAGAATTTGGCTTCCTGCTACTAGTACCTAAGGCTTTTGCATAAAACTTTCTGATTACCTGCTCAGCGGTCTCATCAGCCCAAACAATACATTTGAGATCGTAAGGAACTGCTTGAGCTAAAATATACCGCAAGCGCGTCATAAACTGGGGGGACGACACCAGTTTTGCGAGGTCAATATAAAACTGACGAGGCGAAACTTCATTGCGACTGCCCAAGCCAACTTGCAGGGCTCGTTTTCCCGCGATCCTTGACATTTGTTCCGATAAAGCAGGCGGAGCATCTGCTTTGACTATTTTTACCGGTGAATGTTGGGGGCCCGGTATCTGAAACTGGTCGCCCTGCAGAGGAATCGCCAGCGATCCACGCCGGCACAATTGACAGTTTCCTTTTACAAAATTGCTTGGATAAACTTTAAACCCTGTTGGATTCTGAATGTCAAAATCTATGGATGATACCGTTTTTGGATTCCAGTTTCCCAAAGCCAAAACATGAAAAACTTTTTCGACAGATACGCCGCATTCAGAAATTAAATGCTTCGCTAAACTGCCGCTTGTCGAAGCAGATATCATTACTACGTAATCATCAAAAGGTGAGAAACTATAGCCCTTAACGCCACCATACGATCCGAAGCTCTTACAAAGTAATAGTCTATCGATACGACCGCTTAGAATGATGTGTTCATTCATTGCCGCTACCAACGAATGCAATGATGGCGTGTCAGTATAAATTATTCGAGTTTCTTCATTTATAAATCTTAGACAAAAGAGCGCTATGATGGAAATCTCAGCAGAATCCACCAAGATATTTGAAAGCCTTATAAAACGATCTGTATGTCGCCCAGATGGATTCTCAAAATGATATGACGATGTAGATTCAACAAAACCATGCCTTGCTCGAAAAATAGATGTAACAATCTGAGTCTTGATTTTTTCCAGATTTAGTTTTGGCCGCTCTATGTGATTTGAAATTAATGTTTCAAATTTTATATTCCCGTAAGAATCGAATGAATAAACAGATGTGCGGACTCTATTTCGCAAATAGTCAATAAAGACTCTTTCGGGTGAGCCCTTCTTTTTGGCGCCATTTATGAGCAGTGATCTTTCTTTCTGAGAAAGCAGAATAATAATTTCATCTGGCAATAAATTCTCTTCAATGCTTTTTCTTAGTTCGGAAGTTAATTCCTCCGGTTGCAGTCTTTGCGGCATAACATAAGCCAAAACTATTGACTTGCCTCGCGTACCCCGACAGTGAGCCAAGAACACGCTAGTCATGACGTATCCCCAAAGGCAAAAGCAGTGTCACCAATGTCCCGTCAGCAGCCGCATGCTTCTGCGGTCTCTGGGTGCGGTTATTTGAGTCGCGTAAAACAAATGAATCTTGTTCGCTTGCGGACTTTTCGAAAGCAGGTGCTGAAAATAAGGAGAGGTGACCAGTCCTAAGCTTTAAATAACCTTTTCTTTCGCTAATTATATCAATGACACGAGGTAAACCTAAGCCAAACCCTTTGTGTAACTTGGTAGACATGTGCCGTAAAAAACAAGATTTGACGGCGTCATATTCTTCATTGAGGGACATTTCTGACAGCGGATTTCCGGACCAACGTTGAGCGAACCCAGGTCCGGAGTCGAAGATAGAAATTTCATAAAAATGGAATTGTCGGGTACTGCGCAAGGGGGAAACTTTCTCCCAGTATCCCTTTAGAGAATTTGAGCCTGCAACAAGTTTTTCATACGCTTCTTTACTGTATGCATAATGAGCTGCAAAAACTCCACGAAGAGATATTGGTCGAATTTTTTCGTCTAAATCATACCTCGCATGATCATGAGTATTGCGGAACAACTCATAAAGAAGCGCACCAATCCCCCTGATATCATTATCCGAGAAAGATTTTTGATGTACTTGAGGTACGGTCTTTCTTATCAGCCATGAGGTAAAGAGTCTGAAATCCGATTCACTTCGCACAGATGGGTCGGTTTGATTTGTGGACGTATAAAGTAGCCGAGGGGCGCTGCGGCCAATGTGGTCAGCACAAAGGAAATAAGCCGTAGAACCCTTCCTCACGTTTAATGGAGTTGGACCATCAAGAACATCTAACTGTCGTAGCCCACGCTCTGTTAATTTGGTGTTCGAAAGTGTCCGGCCAGCGAAATAAACGCCATGATCCGTCGATATTAGGGTGGAAATAATTCCGTGAAGGTTTTGGCAAAACTCATTCGACCTCTTCGGGTCATTCGGATCAAAGTAAGTCGATATTCTGGGGCGATCTTGAGACAAGGCCCAAGTAATTAGCGCTTGCGCGATAGCAGCCTCTCCACCAATCCCTCGATATTTAAGACGCATTGGGATCAGAAAAGGAGATCCGACGCCTCCTTTTCTAATTGAGTCTAGAATTTGCTCCGGGACTAACTCGGATATATTGCTTGGTAGCTTGAACAAGCCACACCCCCAAATTCATCTTCTAACTCAAAGCTATTCTAAATAATCTACACAATACACCGCATACTTAGATATGCACTTCCTTCGTCCCACCGGCCCCGCCTTTCGGCCCATCCACCGCCGCTGACGCCGCCATCCTGATCACCTCGGCATAACTGTCGCGCACTTCCATCCGGTCGCGCAGGCCTTTCGCGATCAGCATGCGATGCGCCGCCGGCAGTTTCCAGCACGGCACGCTGAGCGCCAGGTGATGTTCGAGGTGATAGTTCACCCAGTAGGGCGCCAGCACGGTACGCAACAGCCAGCCCGCATGCGTGGTGCGCGTGTTGCGCAAGGGATCGTCGTTGTCGGGCACCACCGCATGTTCGGCGATGTTGCGGATGCGGCTGATGAGCTGGTACCAGGTGGCGAGCGGCAGCAGCCATAATGCCGGATAGAGCCACCAGTATCCCGCAACGGTGAGGCCAGCCAGCAGCACGAGGTTGACGATCGCGGCGCCCACCAGTCCGCCGCCTTTCAGCCGCGTCCAGCGTTCCGCCCATGAGAGCCCCTGCCCGCCCCAGGTGGCAACGATCTGCTCGCGCCGCCGCGTGCGCGCCGTGCTGCCGCTGATGTCGCGCCAGATTTTCCGCCGCAGGCTTTTCGCAGCAATCGGGAATGGCGCCGAGAGCACCAGGTCCGGGTCGTCCGCCTGCTGCGTGTGGCGGTGATGCTTCAGGTGATAGGGCCGATACAGATGCAGATCGGTGACGACGGGATAGGCGCAGAGCCACTGCCCGGCAAATTCATTCCAGCGCCGCGTCCTGAATAACAAACCGTGCGCGGCATCATGCATCAGGATGGCCAGCCCGAGCTGCCGCCCGCCGATCACCATCACGGCGAGGATGAAGGTGAGCGGATTGGGAAAGGCCGCAAACACCGCCATGCTGCCCAGGATCAGCGCCCAGGCATGCAGCACCAGAGCCGCGCCGATCAGGTCCGAGCGCTGGCTCAAGGACCGCAGCTCGTCGGCCGTGAACAGGTCGCCGGCACGATTGGGAGCGCGATGGGGCGTCAGGGTCTGGCTTGCCTGCATGGATGCACGTCCTCCCCCTCTATGGCCCACCTTCAAGGGGGCTACATGTTATCGGGGGATGATAGCGCCGCCGGGCCGGGCGCCAAAGATGATCTGTCATCCCCGGGCTCGTCCCGGGGATCCACGTTTTTGAAAAAAGTCGTGGATGGCCGGGTCAAGCCCGGCCATGACACCTCAAGGAGGCGGTCCGCGCGCCGCCCCCCGATTGGCCGTCGCCGCCCCGCTTCGCGGCCTTCGGGCACAACCGTAAATTCTGACCAATTCTGACAGTATTCACCCTGGCATTGAAATCAGCCTGCCGGGCCGGTATTCCATGCCCGTGGGGATTAAATCCGTGGGGGAGTTTTCCATGCGCGTCCAGAAGGCCGGCCGTCTTGCCGGCGCCGTCATTGCTGTTTCCATTGCCGCCACTGCCACTGTCATGATGGCCGGGCAGGCCCATGCCGCCGATGCCCCGGTCGACTGGACCGGCCCGCATGTCGGCGTGAATGTCGGCTATTCGCTGGGCAACACGCTGTCGCGGGCGGAAGCCACCGGCACCGGCGGCATCGGCGCCTACTGGGCCTCGGGCGACGACCGCTATGTCGGCGGCACCGCGCGCCGCACACCCGATCCCTATGGCATGAACGGCGGCATCGAGGCCGGCTACAAATACCAGATGGGCAGCATCGTGCCGGGCATCGATGCGGGCTTCGGCGTTTTCAAGATCCAGGACGGCTCCACCAACCGCCGCTCCTACATGGACCCGAACGCCTTCCATCGCGTGAACACCAAGGTGGAGACCGACTGGCTGGCCACGCTGCGGCCCAAGCTGGGCTTTGCCTATGACCGCTTCCTGCTCGATGGCGGCTTCGGCCTGGCGGTGAGCCGCGTGACGCTGTCGCAGAGCTTCAGCGATACGAATTCGTTCACCATGCGCAGTTCGACCCACGACACCCAGTTCGGCTGGACCGCCGGCGCCTCGCTCAGCTACGCGTTGACCAGCAACTGGTCGATCAAGGGCGAGTACATGTACATCGATCTTGGCAACGTGCAGACGACCGGCAACCTGGTGAATGCCGCCGGCACGTTCAACCGCAGCCAGATCCGCCAGAGCGTCGACCTCGAAGTGCACACCCTGCGCGCCGGCCTCACGTATAAGTTCTGACCGCAGCCGCGGTCTGGCAAGTTCTGACCGCAGCCGCAGACTGAACCGATCACACGGCGCCGGAGCGATCCGGCGCCGTTTTTCGTGAGCGTGGCGTGGAGCGACGGATAGTAGATGCCCCCTTGAATCCGCCGCGCCGTTCCCTACATGTTCTGAACGCTGTTGCCCATCGTTAATACGCCCGTATCCCGCCCGCCGTCATGGCCGGGCCACCGCACCCGTTCCGCGCGCAGGACAGCCTGCATACAACGCCAGGACCCACGGCCAGCGCTGGCAGAGTTTGGTCAACTTTGGTCCGGTTTGGCTCCGGAAGGCCAGGGATGGCTCCAGATGGCAAACTTTGGCGCAATCTGGTTCGCCATGTCAGCCTGACACGGCTTTTTCCCAATCGAATCAACGCCGGCCCGGGCAGTTTCAGCCCCGCGTCCGTCCGTTGGCGCCGCCCCTGGTTGTTTCCGGCGGTGATGCTGCCGCTTACGAGGTCGGCTTGCCGGCCGCTGCTGTCGCCGGAGCCGCCGGCGTCGTGCCGCCCGCCACCGGGGCGGCGGTGCCGCGCGCGGTCCACACCTCGCCCAGCCGGGTCAGGAATTTCTTGATGCTTTCGCGGATCGCACCCTCGTTGGCCAGGCGCAGACGCTCGACGCCGATCAGCGAGCTGGAGAAGTCGGCGGTGAAAGGCGTCACCAGTTCCTCGTTCAGCAGCTCGGCCGAGGTGGCGCGCTCGGTGACGACATAGCGCACCTTCGGCGTCACCGTCATGTCGAAGCCGATCAGCGGCTGGCTCAGGGCGATCAGCGTGGCGTTGACGCTGTAGCGCGCCTTCGCGGCATCGCTGGCCAGCACGCCGTTGAATTCCAGCGAGCGCTCCAGCGCGTCCTTGAATTCCGGGTTGTCGACCTGCGAGGTCCAGAGCGGGCTGGTGGTGGAGCCGCCGGTGATGCCGGCGACGGTGACGCTGCTCATCAGGTCCGGGTTGGCGCCCACCACCGGGGTGAGCACATTCGGCGCCGTCATCTGCGACACGCGGGCCGGCTGGGCGCAGGCGGCCAGCAGGGCCAGGGCGGCGATGGCAAGGGTGGCGCGGGTCAGGCGGCGGAATGCGTCAGTCATTGGTGCAGGCCTTCTGTTTGGCGATGGTCTCAAGATGGCTGGCGCGGGCGCTGTAGGCGGCGACCTCGCGCTCGGCGGCATTGCCGGTGTCCATGTTCATCAGGGCCACCGGCATGAACAGCGCGCCGACCACGGCCTGGCGGTTGCGGTCGGACTGCTGCGCATGGTCGATGCCGTATTTGCCGATCATGCTACGCGTGGCCGACAGCTCGCTGCGCAGCTGCTGGCAGTTCATCAGGTCGTCATGGGCCTGGGCGGTATCCACCGGGCGGGCCGGGCGCTGGGCGCAGCCGGCGGTCAGCAGCACGGCCGCGATCAGGCCGCAGAGTCCGGCCGCCTGGCGCAGATACGCCGGCCGCCGGTCGATAAGACCTGCCATGGTGACAACTCCCCCTTGATCCTGCCTCGCACGACCGCCGATACCCCCGGCGGTTTAACCCCGGCCCAGATTAGGAAGAAGTTTATGCAGCGATCAAGAGGTATGCGCGAGCTTTTCAGAAATACGTCGCGTCTGGGTTGCCGTATGGTCAGCCGCCATGGGCACGGCCCTTCGGGCTCAGCCGCATGCCCTTGCGCAGCTTCTTGTACGGCAGGGTTTCCGCTCGTTCGATGAAGGCGCCGGGACTTTCCACATTCAGGATGTCATGGGCGATGTCGGTGAAGTCGCCGCGGAAATGCACCGTGCTTTTCACGCCCACGATCTGCCGCTCGCCCGGCTCGATGCCCAGATGCCGGTACATCTCCTTGTCGGCCGCCTGCACGCGGGCGCTGGCGATCACCAGGTCGACACCGTTGCACTGCAGGCGCGCCATCGGCCCCAGCGCCATGGTCGTGCCCTTGTAGAACGGCCCGGTGCAGAGGAATTTGCCCGAGCCGAGCTTCGCCACCTTGAACCGATTCCGGTAGGGCCGCGCGCCTTCGACATTGAGCAGCTTGCCGCCGACCGCCACCTCGATGTCGCTGCCCTCGCCGGCCTGGTGCGCCAGCTTCGCCACCTCGGGATCGTACAGCAGGCCGAGCGTGGCATCCGGCACATGCTCGGCAATCAGCGCGGCCAGCAGGCCTGTGGTGTCGCTGGTGGCGCCGGTGCCGGGATTGTCCTGCACATCGGCCAGCACGATGCTGCGGCGTGCGCCGGCCTGGATCTGCCGCCGCGCCTCGGCGATTGCCTGCTCGGGCGTCAGCAGGTTCAGTTTGAATTCCGCCTCGCGCTCGGTGATGTGGCGCGCCAGATCGTCGGCGGCCTTGTCCGCCATCTGTTGCGTGTCGGCATAAGCGATCACGGCTGGGCCGCAATGGTGGATGTCGGCCGGATGGAAGCCCGGGCCGAACGACAGGCTGCTGACGCCGCGATACTCGGCGCTGTGCTCCATGTCGGTCAGATGATCGTAGATGCTTTTGCAGGGTTCGATGAAGGTGCATTGCGCGGTCAGCGGGATCAGGAAGGGCAGCTGCCGCAGCGCCTTCGCCTGTTTCTTGCGCTCGCCGGTCAGCAGCTTTTCCAGGTGATGGGCGACGCGGGCGCCAGTCACCGCCATATCCAGATGCGGATAGGTGCGATAGGCGATCATCACGTCGGCATACTGCAGCATCTCCGGCGTGATGTTGACATGCAGGTCGAGGCTGACGCCGATCGGCATGTCAGGGCCGACCAGTGCGCGCACCCGGCGCAGCAACTCGCCCTCGCCGTCTTCATGGCCTTCGGTCACCATGGCGCCATGCAGGTCGAGATAGACCGCGTCGATGCGGCCCTTCAGTGCCGCGATGCCGTCGAGGATTTTCTTCGCCACATATTCGAAGGCCTCGGTGGAGACATAGGAACTCGGCGCGGCCGCCGCCCAGACAATCGGATGCAGCTCCCACTGCTTCGGCTTCACGGCATGGATGAAGCCGCCGATGGGAATGTTCATCGGGCCGAAGACATCGAAGATCGCCTTGCCCTCGGTCAGCGGTGGCCAGCCTTCGCCCTTGATGAACAGGTCGAGCGTGGCGCGGGTCGGCGCGAAGGTGTTGGTCTCGTGCTGGAAGCCGGCAATGGCAACGCGATAGGTCATTGTTTTTTTGTCTCTTGCTGGGGGCTTTGAAACGAAGAAGGGCGCCCCGAGGGCGCCCTTCCGTAGTCTGTTCAGATGTCGGCGTATTCGGAGACTTCCTTGGCGCCGCCGGGATGGGTGACCGCGCCGTCATGGGCGTCGCCCACGGTCTGGGCGTATTTCCAGAGCGTGCCCGACTGGTAGTCGGTCTTGCGCGGCTTCCACTTCTTCTTGCGCGCGGCGAATTCCTTGGCCGAGACATCCACGCTCAGGATGCCCTTCACGGCGTCAATCGTGATGATGTCACCGTTCTTGATGAGGCCAATGGGACCGCCGACCGCCGCTTCGGGGCCAACATGGCCGATGCAGAAGCCGCGCGTGCCGCCAGAGAAGCGCCCGTCAGTGATCAGCGCCACCTTGTCGCCCGCGCCCTGGCCATAGAGCGCCGAGGTGGTGGACAGCATCTCGCGCATGCCAGGACCGCCCTTGGGGCCTTCGTAGCGGATGACAATGACATCGCCGTCCTTGTACTTCTTGGCCTGCACGGCAGCAAAGGCCAGTTCTTCACTGTCGAAGACGCGGGCCGGGCCCACATGCTTGAGCCGGCTCATGCCCGCCACCTTCACGATGGCGCCGCGCGGCGCGAGATTGCCCTTCAGGCCGACAACGCCGCCGGTCGGCGTGATCGGGTTGCTGATCGGGCGCACCACGTCCTGGTTCTTCGGGAAGGTGACGCCCTTCAGGTTCTGCTCGATGGTCTTGCCGGTGACGGTCAGGCAGTCGCCATGGATATAGCCGCCCTTCATCAACTCGTTCAGCACCACCTGCACGCCGCCGATCTCGTACATGTCCTTGGCCACATAGCGGCCGCCCGGCTTCAGGTCGGCGATATAGGGCGTCGACTTGAAGATCTTGGCCACGTCGTCGAGATCGAAGCGGATGCCAGCCTCATGGGCGATGGCGGGCAGATGCAGCGCGCCATTGGTCGAACCGCCGGTGGCAGCGACGACACGGGCGGCATTCTCCAGCGCCTTGCGGGTGACGATGTCGCGCGGACGGATGCCCAGCTTGATCAGCTCGACGATCTGCTTGCCCGAGGCTTCTGCATACTGGTCGCGGGTCTCATAGGGCGCCGGCGCGCCGGCCGAACCCGGCAGGGCGAGGCCGATGGCCTCCGAGACGCAGGCCATGGTGTTGGCGGTGAACTGGCCGCCACAGCTGCCGGCCGAGGGACAGGCCACGCATTCCAGCTCGTGCAGTTCCTTGTCGCTCATCTTGCCGGCGGCATGCTGGCCGACGCCTTCGAAGACGTCGACCACGGTGACGTCGCGGCCGCGGAAACGGCCCGGCAGGATCGAGCCGCCATACATGAAGATCGAGGGCACGTTGAGGCGCACCATGGCCATCATCAGGCCGGGCAGCGACTTGTCGCAGCCGGCCAGGCCGACGATGGCGTCATAACAATGGCCGCGCACGGTGAGTTCGGTGCTGTCGGCGATCACCTCGCGGCTGATCAGCGACGACTTCATGCCCTGGTGGCCCATGGCGATGCCGTCAGTCACCGTGATGGTGGTGAATTCGCGCGGCGTGCCGCCGTTGGCCTTGACGCCCTTCTTCACGGCTTGCGCCTGGCGGCCCAGCGTGATGTTGCAGGGCGCAGCCTCGTTCCAGGTGGTGACGACGCCGACGAAAGGCTGGGCGATTTCCTTCTCGGTCAGGCCCATCGCGTAATAGTAGCTGCGATGCGGCGCGCGCTCGGGGCCGACCGTCACATGCCGGCTCGGCAGCTTGGCCTTGTCGAGTTTCGCGTTGGCCTTCCCGCCCGTCTTCTTCGCGCCCGAGTTTTTTGCCGGCGCGGCTTTCTTCTTCTTGGTCGCCATGATGCTGGTCCGTCCCTTGAGGCAAAATACAGGGTCCGGAGCATAGCCAGCGGGTCAGCGCTCGGCCAGAGCCTCAGCCGGCGCGGATGCGGCTTTTTTAGCCCTGCGCCGCAGCAAAGCCGCATTCAGTTCGGCGCCGAAAATGAAGAGGACTGCCGAGACATAAAAAAACACCAGGGTGACGATCACGCCGCCCAGACTGCCATAGGTGGCGCTGTAGCTGCCGAGTTCGGCCACATAGACCGAGAACAGGCTGGCGGCAGTGATCCACAGCAACGTGGTGGCGGCCACACCGGGCAGCAGATCGCGAAAATCCAGCCGCCGGCCGGGCAGCCAGCGATGCAGCGCCAGCAGGCCGCCGAGCAGCACCAGGGCAGCCAGCGCATAGCGGATCAGACCAAAGGCCCAGCGGTCGGCCTCGCCCAGCGGGAACACCCAGAGCAGCGCCTTCCAGATCACCGGCCCGAGCACCACCAGTACGGACAGGATCAGGAAAACAAAGCCGCCGACGATGATCGCCCCGATGCTGCCCAGCTTGATCAGCCACCAGGGCCGCTCCTCTTCCAGGTCGTAGGCCGTGTTGAGCGCGATACGCAGGGCATCGATGCCGCTGGAGGCCACCCAGAGTGCGCCGAGCAGGCCCAGCGTCAGCAGGCCGCCATCGCGGGTATCCAGAACTTCATGGATCACCGGCTCCAGCGTCTTGGCGACATCAGGTGGCAGCAGATGCAGCATGGTCTGCACCGAGGCGAGACTGCCGCTGACATTGCCGAGGAAACCGGCCAGCGAGGCGAGAAAGATCAGGAACGGAAAGATCGCCAGCAGTCCGGTATAGGCGATATGGCCGGCGATCTCGAAGGACAGACTGTTGTTCATGGCCCGCCCGGCTCCGAACAGCAGGCGGCCGATGCTCAGAAGCCGGGTGTTCATTGCGGCTTGCTGCCCTGCAGCAGGGCAACGCAGTCGCTGTCGCGTTCCAGGCCAGGCTCGATGAAGGCCAGGATCGAGGCCAGCGGAGTCAGCAGTATGCCCAGCGCGATGGCGCCGGCGCCGCGCGCCGCCAGCGTGCCCGCCTCCAGCCCGATGCTCGGACGACTGAAGGCGCCGCGTACCGTGATCGGCGTGCGGGCCGACAGCAGGCTGACATCCTTGGGATGCGCCTTCAGCGTCAGGCCCAGCAGTTCTTCGGTCAGGCTGATCGAACCTTCTCCGGTGACTGTGGTGTCGGTGGTATCCAGCACGAAGACGCGGGGTGTCATCAGGCCGCGTTCGACGCCGAAATCAGCGACGAAGCAGCGCAGCGGCACGGTCTTGTCGCCGCCGGCCCAGAAGGCTGCCGCCTCGGCCACATCCAGACCGATCAGTTCCATGGCCAGGTTGGACAGCTGCCCGCCATTCATGGTCAGCCGTATATCGCCGTTGGCGCTGCCCAGCGACTTGCCCACCGTATCGCCATAGCCGGTCAGACGAATGCGGCCGTCGATCTGGCCGCTGCCGGTATCCTTCAGGCCGGCGGATTCCAGGAAACGCTCCAGACGGAAGCGGTTGAGCTTCACGTCATACTGGGTCAGCACGGCGTCGTTCCGAGCATCGATGCGGATATCGGCATCAACCAGACCGCCAGCAACACCGAGCTTCAGCGGCCGCAGATGCAGCACGCTGTCCTGCAGCAGCAGGTCGAGGTCGACACCGCTGAGCGGCGTGTTCGGCGCCTCGATCTTGTCGCCGTGGAACCTCACCTTGGCATTCACCTGGCGGATCTGTTCGATGGCCAGCGGCGCATCCGGCAGCACCTTGGGCGGCGGGCCTTTCGCCACCGGCTTTGCCGGCTCCTTGGCCTTGGCCGCAGCGGCCTGCTTCTCGCTCGTGGTGGCGGCAGCCGTATTCGGCGGGCGTTCTTCCTCGGGCTTCAGGCCGATCAGCGGGCCGATATCGCGGTAGTCCAGCACCTTCGATTTCAGGTCGGCTTCCAGATACAGCTTCTCGCCGCCGGTATCGATCTTGATGAGGCCGCCAAGATCGCTGTTGCCGACGCGGCCGGCCATATTCTCGATGCGCCAGACCGCACCGTCGCGATGCAACCTGCCTTTCAGATCGTAAGGCGGCGTCATCGGCAGCGGCACGCCGGTGATGATCTGCAGCTTGCCCAGGTCAGGGCCGCTCAGCGCCACTTCCAGATCCAGGCCCTCGAACTTGATCGGTTCGGCCAGGGTACCTGAGATGCGGCCACGGGTCTGGCCGACGGTCAGTTCGATGGTCAGCGGATAGGGTTCGTCATTCTCGCGCAGCGACAGGAGCGAGCCGCCGGTCAGTTGCAGATCGAACCGCTCGCCATGCATGTTGCCGCGACCGCGCAGGCGCACCTGGTCGCGGCGCTCGCGCCCCACGATGGTGGCGATATTGGCGTCGATATCGATTCCGGCTTTTTTATCCTGATAGAGGAAACGGCCATCCTCGATGATCAGCCGGCCGATCAGCGGGACTTCGGTGCGGTCTTCCGGTGCGGCCACATCCTTCGCGACCGCAATGCCGAAGGTCCAGTTGCCCTCGCCGTCGGCGCGGCGCTCCAGTGCCACCACGGGCTTCACCAGCCGGATCTCGGGCAGGACGGTGCGGCCGCGCAGCAGTTCGCGCAGGTCGATCACGATTTCGGCCCGTTCGAAACTGATCAGCTCCGGCTGCCCGGCCCAGTCGGCATTGGCCATGTGGAAATCTTCGATGACGAAGCGCGGGGTCAGCGACCACTCGCCGGTGAGCCGGCCGTTGATCTTGGTGGCCCGGCCGGTGGCGGCGGTGATGGCGCTCTGCGCCGGGTTGCGCAGCCAGTTCCAGTCGAACAGCAGGGCGCCGGCCACAACGGCGACCACCAGGACCCCGACGAGTCCCAGGGCCCAATGCCACCATTTCATCCGTTTTATTGCCGTCATAGCCGGTCTCCAGATAAGGGAAACCGGCCTATCTCCTTAGAGTTCCAAGGAAAACTGCGTAACGCCCGATGAAAATTAACCCGAGTTTAAGATTTCTTAACAAAGCTTTGTAATCCTCACGCCATGGGCGTGCAGACCGAGATCATCATCCCGCGTTACGTGGTGCTGACCAGACTGGCAGACAGCTGGATTCCGCGTGCATCCCATGGCGATGCCGAGCGTGCCGAGGCCGAGGCATTCCGCTGGCGCCGCATCTATGGCCCCAACCGCACCCGGGTGGCCGAGTTCATGGTGCCCGAACCGGTGCGGGAGAGCGCCAACCTGCCGGCCCTCTACGAACCGCCGCCTGCGGTGACGGTCTCTGCCGAGCCGGTTGGCAACCTGCGCTATGCTGCGCCCGGGCTGCGGCAGCCGCTCAGCCTGCAGGATGCCGCCCTGCGCGGCCTGGCGCTGTATCTGGGCTTCGGCTTCGCCAACCGCGTGATGGAACTGCTGATCGTCCTCGCCCAGCATTAGTGCCGGTCGCCGGCATCGGCTAGACTTCGGCGCAGCGCCGCCTGTCCGAGTCCATCATGCTTACCGTCATCCTCGCCATCGTGCCGATCTTCCTGCTCATCGCGATCGGCGGCGGCATGAAGCGGTTCAATTTCCCCGGCGATGCCTTCTGGCCGCTGGCCGACAAGGTCACCTATTACATCTTCTTCCCGGCCCTGCTGGTCGAAAACCTGAGCAGCGCCAAACTGGGCGGACTGGATCCGACCGGCATGCTGGGTGCGCTGCTAGCCGGCATCCTGCTGCAGGCCGTGCTGGTCTATGTGCTGCGGCCCCTCGCCCGCGTCGATGGTCCGGGCTTCACCTCAGTGTTTCAGGGCGCGGTGCGCTTCAACACCTTTGTCGGCCTTGGCGCCGTGGCGGCGCTGGAAGGCGGTGCCGGCCTGACGCTGTTCGCGGTCGCCATCGCGCTCGCCATTCCCGTGCTGAACGTGCTCTGCGTGCTGACGCTGGCGCGCTATGGCGCCCATGGCCAGGGCACCAGCCTGCGCGCGCAGATGCTGTTCCTGATCAAGAACCCGCTGATCATCGCCTGCCTGATCGGCATCGCCATGAACCTCTCGGGCCTGACGCTGCCGCCGGGCATCCTGCCGGTGTTCAAGATGCTGGGCAGCATGGCCGCACCGATGGGCCTGCTCACGGTCGGCGCCGGCCTGCAATGGCAGGCCGCCCGCAGCGGCGGTCGTGCCGTGGCGCTGTCCTGCGCGCTGAAGCTGCTGGTCTATCCCGTGGTGCTGTACGGCCTGAGCCGGCTCTGGGGCCTCGGCGCGCTGGAGACCAAGGTGCTGGTGCTGTGGGGCACCATGCCGACGGCCAGTGCCAGTTACATCCTGGCAAGACAAATGGGCGGCGATGCACCCCTGGCCGCCGCCATTGTCACGGTCGGCACGATGATGGCTTTCATCACCATGCCGGTCTTCCTGCTGCTGGCCGGCGTATAGGGCCCGTTATTTCTTCGGGAAGTCGAGCCCCATGGCCTCGTAGCGCTCGGGGTCGTCGCCCCAGTCCTCGCGCACCTTGACGAACAGGAAGAGATGGATGCGGCGCTCGAACTGCTCCTCCATCTCCTTACGCGCATAGGATCCGATGCGCTTGGCCATCTGTCCGCCATCGCCCAGCACGATCTTCTTCTGGCTGTCGCGCTCGACGTAGATCACCTGGTCGATCCGCGCCGAACCGTCCTTCTGGTCTTTCCAGTTCTCGGTCTCGACCGTGATCGCGTAAGGCAGCTCGTCATGCAGCGAGCGGTAGACCTGCTCGCGCGTGATCTCGGCAGCCAGGAAGCGCATCGGCACATCGGCAAGCTGGTCTTCCGGATAAAGCCACGGGCCGGCCGGCATGCGGGCGGCAAGATCGCGACGCACATCCTCGACGCCGCTGCCCTTGGTGGCAGAGATCATGAAGACCTTCTCAAAGTCATAGGCCTCGCTGATGATCTTGGCCAGGCCGAGCAGCCGGTCGCGCGGGACGGCATCGATCTTGTTCAGCGCCAGCAGCACGCCCTTGCGGTTGCGGTCCTTCAGGGCCTCGACAATGGCCCGGCTTTCGTCGTCGAAGCCGCGCTCGGCATCGACCAGCAGCAGCACGGCATTCGCTTCATCGATGCCGCTCCAGGCCGCATTGACCATGGCGCGATCCAGCCGGCGCTTCGGCTTGAAGATGCCGGGCGTGTCCAGATAGATGACCTGCGCCTGCCCTTCCATGCCGATGGCCGTGATGCGCGCGCGCGTGGTCTGCACCTTCTTCGAGACGATGGAGACCTTCGCCCCCACCATCTGGTTCAGCAGGGTGGACTTGCCGGCATTCGGCGCGCCGACGATGGCGACATACCCGCATTGGGTATTCGCCCGCACAGTTTCAGTTTCTTCGTTCATGCTTTCCCGACGACCAGCTGCCCGAGCAGAAATCCGGCCGCTTCCTGTTCCGCGGCCCGTTTCGAGCCGCCCTGTCCCTTGGCCAGATTGCCGCTGCCCAGCTTCACCGACACGGTGAAGCGCGGCTCATGCGGCGGACCTTCCTGGCTCACGATCTCATAGCGCGGCGCGGCCATGCCGCGGGCCGCAGCCCATTCCTGCAACGCAGTCTTGGGATCCTTGTCGCCGGCGGCCACCTCGGTGACCATCGGTTCCATATAACGGCGCACAAAGCGCTCGGCGGCGCGCAGGCCGCCATCCAGATACAGCGCCGCCACCACCGCCTCGCAGGCATCGGCAAGGATGGCCGGCTTGCCGGCGCCGCCGGAATCGCGTTCGGAGCGCGACAGATGGATGAAGTCGCCCAGATCGAGCGACTGGGCGAAGCGCGCCAGGCTTTCCTGTTTGACCAGAGAATTGTAGCGCAATGCCAGTTCGCCGGCCTCGGCCTGCGGGAACCGCTCGGCCAGCAGGGTCGCCACGATCAGGCCCAGCACGCGGTCGCCAATGAATTCCAGACGATTGTAGTCGCGCTGGATGGCGGGTGCGTCGGCTGGGGGCGTTTTCTGCCGCGCCGACTTGGCGCGACTGCGCCGCGGATTGGCCGAAGGATGCACCAGGGCCTCTTCCAGCAGTTTGGTATCGGCGAATTTATGGCCGAGAACCTGCTGCAGCTGCTCCAGCACCGGTTTGCGCTGATCGGCCGTCACGCCCGCCTCACTCGATACCGGTGAACATGCGGTTCCAACGCAACGCACTGAACCAGGTCCAGGGCTTCAGCAGCGTGGCATTCTGGTCGATGGAGATCCAGCGCACATCGGCCCGACCGATCAGGTGATCGGCCGGCACGAAGCCGACGCCGCCGGCTTCCAGGCCGATACGGCTGTCGAGCGAGTTGTCGCGGTTGTCGCCCATCATGAAATAGTGCCCGGCCGGCACCGTATAGGTGCCGGTATTGTCGGTGCTGCTGAACATGTTGATGTCGAGCGTGCGGTAGGTCACGCCATTGGGCAGGGTTTCCTCCCACTGGCGCTCGCGGTCGACGACATTGCCGAAGCGGTCGCGGCGTTCGAAATCCTCGACGCGCCGGCGCTTCACCGCTTCGCCGTTGATGTAGAGCGCACCTTCGCGCATCTGGATGCGGTCGCCCGGCAAACCGACCAGGCGCTTGATGTAATCGATCGAGGGATCGCGCGGCCAACGGAAGACCACGACATCGCCACGCTTGGGCGGGGTGCCGAGGATGCGGCCTTCGAAAATCGGCGGGCTGAACAGCAGGGAATACTTGCTGTAGCCATAGGCGTATTTCGAAACGAAGACATAATCGCCGACCAGCAGGGTGGGCAGCATCGACTCAGACGGGATATGGAAAGGCTCGTAGGCGACGGTGCGGATACTGAGGGCAATCAGCACGGCGTAGACGAGCGTCCGCAGGCTTTCCCAAATGTCGCCCACACGCGTCTTCGTCTTAGCCACTGCCTGCTCCTGATCCATATAAATCAATCCCTTAGACCCGATTTCCGCCCGGTCGGGGCAGCATCAAGCCGGCAACGATCCGCCAAAGTCAAGGTCCCGTCGGCGATCCCGGAAAACCGGGTAATCTGGGGCGCGCGGAGATAATAACAATAGCCTGGGCCAGGGGTGGTTCGTCGGTCAATGAGACCTCGATCTGGGCCTCGTAGCCCTCGGGCAGCAGGCTCTGCAACCGGGCCAGCGCGCCACCGGTCAGGGCCATCGAGGGCTTGCCGCTGGCCAGATTGATGACGCCCATATCGCGCCAGAACACGCCTTTGCGCAGGCCGGTCCCCAGGGCCTTGGAGCAGGCCTCCTTGGCAGCAAAACGCTTGGCGTAGGACTCGATGCGGGTCAGCGGCCGGCGCTCGGACCGGGCCCGTTCCATCGGCGTGAAAATGCGCTCGAGGAAACGGTCGCCAAAACGGGCAACCGTCTGCTCGATACGGCGGATATCGATCAGGTCAGAGCCCAGACCGATGATCATGCCGATTTCGCGTTCAGACCGCGGGCTTCGTTCATCAGCGCGCGCATGCGACGGATAGCGCCGTCGAGGCCGCCAAAGATCGCTTCGCCGATCAGGAAGTGACCGATATTGAGTTCGACGATGCTGGAGATCGCCGCAATCGGTGCCACCGTTTCGAAATTCAGGCCATGGCCGGCATGGCATTCCAGACCCAGGGCTTCGGCATGGGCGGCGGCCTTGCGAATACGCTCCAGTTCGGCCTGCTGTTCCGCGCCATCCGTTTCGCAGTAGCGGCCGGTATGCAGCTCGACGACCGGCGCACCCAGGGCTTTGGCAGCATCCAGCTGACTGATGGAAGCCTCGATGAATAGCGACACGCGTATTCCGGCCGCCGACAATTGCCGGATCATGGGCTCCAGTTGCTTGTACTGGCCGGCTGCGTCCAGGCCGCCTTCGGTGGTGCGTTCCTCACGTTTCTCCGGCACGATGCAGGCCGCGTGAGGACGGTGGCGCAACGCAATCCCCAACATCTCATCGGTCGCCGCCATCTCGAGGTTGAGTGGCAGGCTGATCTCCGCCATCAGGCGGTCGATGTCGCCATCGGAAATATGACGACGGTCTTCACGCAGATGCGCCGTGATGCCATCGGCACCGGCGCCGGCCGCCATCTTCGCGGCACGCAGCGGATCGGGATGCCGGCCGCCGCGCGCGTTACGGATAGTGGCGACATGATCGATGTTGACCCCGAGGCGCAACGGACGCAGCGACATCGCCCTCTCCTTATTTCAGATTGCGCGAGCCCGGCTTCACGGCCGGAATCTTCTGCAGCTCCGGCGGCAGTTCGTCCTCGCGATAGGCCATCACCTTGTAGCCGCAGAGAGCGAAAAGCGGCACGCCGAGATCGACTTCGCCATCAGAACGGTCGACGATGCAGGAGGCGCCGACGGTGACACCGCCGTGATCCGTAATACAATCGATGCATTCGCGGCTCGACTTGCCGGTGGTGACCACATCCTCGGCCATCAGCACGCGGGCGCCCTTCGGGATATCGAAGCCGCGGCGGAGCGCAAACTTGCCATCGACGCGTTCGGTGAAGATCGCGGGCACGCCAAGCTGGCGCGCCAGCTCGTAGCCGACAACCACACCGCCCATGGCGGGGGAGCAGACCAGATCGACAGGCTTGGGTCCGAGTTTGGCCCGGATACGCTCGGCCAGGGCCTTGCACAGGGCTTCGGCACGCTCGGGGTACATGAACACACGGGCCGACTGCATGTAGACGGGGCTGTGCAGACCCGAGGTCAGCAGAAAATGGCCTTCCAGAAGGGCGCCGGACTCCCGGTAATGCTGCAGCACGTCGTCGCGAGTCATGGTCGGCGGGGTCCTTTCAGGCTGTCGGCTTATCGGCCGCAGCCTATACAAAGACCCGCGCCGTTCAAGGCATCCGGTGCATCAGGATTGTCTCGATTTCCGTGCCTTTCCGGCGCTCGCCCCGCAGGGTGCCATCCGGCCCCGGGCCGAAGGCATAAGCGGCCCCGTCGCCGTCCTCCAGCATGCCGCCAAGGGGCAGGCGCCATGCGCGGCTTTCCGGGAGCTGGCCATCGACCCCGCGTCCCGGGCGGTAGGTTGCCGCGGCCATATCGCCCTCGACATGGCTGACCGCCAGGACGGCAAAACGGCCGGAGTCCCAGGTGCCCTGCCAGACGCCGACATAGTCGCCCTGCCGCGCCGGTGCCGGACCGGGCGCAATCCCGAAGACAGCCGCTGTGGCAGGATCGCGATCGTCGCAGGCAGGACGCGCGCCGGACTCGACAAACAGCTCCAGACAGGGCCCGTAGCGGCGCGCGAACGGCCAGCCCAGGCCAGCCTCGTGGCCTTCCATTGCCTTTAAGGCCGGCTGGTCGATCACGAAATGCGGCACCTGCATGGCGGTCAGCGCTTCGGCAGCGGCAGGGCCGCGCACATTCGGCTGGTAGCCTTCATACCATTCGTCGCCCTTGAAGAAGGCGGTCGCCAGCTGGATCGAGGCCGGCGGGAATTCGTTATAGAGCCGCAGCAGGCTGCTGTGATTGCGACGCCAGTGCATGGTGCTCAGGTGATCGTTATAGAGCGACGGCGCCAGCGCGATGATGCCCTGCACGCTGGCGCGAAACCGGCCGGCGCGGATGCTTTCATAAGCGCCACGGCCGGTGCCCATCAGCACCACACGCTGATAGCCCATGGCACGCCCCTCTTCGGCAATGGCCAGGATCAGCCGCACCACCTTGTTGTCGCGCCGTGGCGGCAGCCAGGGCTGTATCATGCCTTCGTTGCCGGCCAGAATGGAGTGACGGCGCAGGTTGTAGACATCCCAGCCCTGCTCGGCGAAATACTGCGCAATCGGCGTCACTTTCAGGAAGGCGATCTTTTCCTCATGGTGATCCGCGCTCCAGATCACCAGACCGCGCGCAGCCTTCGGACCATAGGGATGGCCTTGCACAGGAACCGTGCCGGGGAACTCGGCCGGCGCGAACCAGTAATGGGTGCCCTGCACCCAGTTCTTGATCGCCTCCACCGTATGCGGCGCGGGCACGAAGGCCGGCGGCTCCTCGCCCTCGACCGGCAGCGTCGGCAGGGTCACCTGGGCGCTGACCGCAGCCACCTGCAGCCATGCAGCCAAGCCCATGGCCATAACGGTGCCGACTTTCATGCGCATCCCTCTGCGACCGTGCCTGGCAGAACGATGCGGGACGACTCTGGGTCGGGGCAAGCGGAGACTGCGTGAATAAAACGTCAAAAGCCGCCGGGAAGCGCCTTTTCCGTATGCGCCCTACCCTTTGGCGCGCTCCACCGAACTGATCGCCGGCGTCGCACGCAGCGCGGCGATGATGTTGGTCAGGTGCTTCACGTCGCGCACCTCGATATCCACGAACATCTCGAAGAAGTCCTGGCTGCGATTGGTGATCTTCAGGTTGGTGATGTTGCCCTTGTGCTTGGCGATGATGGTGGTCACCGCACTGAGCGCGCCGGGTTCGTTATTGATCACCAGGCTGGTGCGGCCGATATGGCCTTGGGCCTTTTCACCATCGGACGGCGAATCCCAGGCCAGATCGAGCCAGCGCTCCGGCTGTTCGGCAAACTGCTCCAGGGCGTCGCAATCGATGGTGTGGATGGTGACGCCCTTGCCGGTGGTGACGATGCCGACAATGCGGTCGCCCGGCAACGGATGACAGCAGCCGGCGAAATGCATCGCCATGCCCGGGATCAGGCCGCGGATCGGGATGCCGCCACCGGCCTTGTCGCTCTGCTTATGCGGCCGCGGCAGCGGCGGCGCCTTGTCGGCCTCATCTTCCTTCTGGCCCGGGAAGACGATGTTCAGCACCTGACGGGCTGTGATGTTGCCCTCGCCCACGCCAGCATAGACATCATCGGCCGAGCGCAGCTTCAGCACCTTCACGACAGGCTCCAGAACCTTGTCGCTGACCGATGCGTCCTGCTCCTTGAATTTCTTGACCAGGATCGCCTTGCCCAGCTCCTGGTACTGGCCGCGCTGCTGCTGGCGGATAAAGCGGTTGATGCAGGACTTGGCGCGGCCGGATTTGACGAAATTCAGCCAGGTCGGATTGGGCGACGGCACCTTCGAGCGCAGGATGTCAACCTGGTCGCCATTGCGCAGCACCGTGCGCAACGGCACCACGCGGCCGTTGACCTTCGCGCCCACCGCCGTGTCGCCGACATCGGAATGCACCGCATAGGCAAAGTCGATCACCGTAGCGTCGCGCGGCAATGCAATCAGGTCGCCCTTCGGCGTGAAGCAGAAGACCTGATCCTGGAACATGTTGAGCTTGGTATGCTCCAGAAACTCTTCCGGATCGGCGGTCTGCTCCAGGATTTCCAGCAGCTCGCGCAGCCAGCGGTATTGCCGTGCCTCGGATTCCGGCGCACCCGTGTTGCTGTTGCCGTTCTGCTTGTACTGCCAGTGCGCGGCCACGCCGAGATCAGCGATGTCGTGCATCTCCTGCGTACGGATCTGGATTTCGATACGTTTGTTTTCAGGACCGATCACCGTGCTGTGCAGGCTGCGATAGCCATTCTGCTTCGGCGTCGAGAGATAATCCTTGAACCGGCCCGGCACCGAAGGCCAGGTCTGATGCACCACGCCGAGCGCGTGATAGCAGGCGGCGACATCGCGCACGACGATACGGAAGGCCATGATGTCGGAGAGCTGCTCGAACGCAATGTTCTTGCGCTGCATCTTTTCCCAGATGGCATAAGGCCGTTTCTCACGACCCGAAACCCAGGCATCGACGCCGCTTTCCGCCAGCGTGCGCTTCAATCGGTCCGCGATGCGGTCGACCAGGCTGCCGCCTTCGCTGCGCAACTGGTCCAGGCGCGCGATGATCGAGGCGCGGGCATCGCCATTCAGTTCGGCAAAGGCCAGGTCTTCCAGTTCCTCCTTCAGTTCCTGCATGCCGATGCGATCGGCCAGCGGAACGAAGATTTCCATGGTCTCCTTGGCAATGCGGCGACGCTTGTCCGGTGTCTTGATGAAATGCAGCGTGCGCATGTTGTGCAGCCGGTCGGCCAACTTGACCAGCAGCACGCGGATGTCGTTCGACATCGCCAGCAGCAATTTCCGGAAATTCTCGGCCTGGCGGGCGCGGTCGGATTGCAGTTCGATACGCGACAGCTTGGTGACGCCATCGACCAGGCGCAGCACATCGCCGCCGAAATTCCGCTCAATCTCTTCCGGCGTGGCGACGGTATCTTCGAGGGTGTCGTGCAGCAGGCCGGTGGCAATGGCGGTGCTGTCCAGCTTCATGCCGGCCAGGATGCCGGCAACCTCTACCGGATGGGAAAAATAGGGGTCGCCCGAGGCCCGTTTCTGCGCCCCATGCGCCTTCATGGAGAACACATAGGCGCGATTCAGCAAATCCTCGTCCGCATCCGCATCGTATGCGAGGACCTTCTCTACCAGCTCAACTTGGCGCATGACTCGCGGGCGCATGGTCTTCGGTCCGTTTCACCTCTGGCAAACGGTTGAACCTAAAGACGAATTTTGAACGAAAATGCGGCGGGAACAAGCCCGCCGCGTCACAAACCGGAGGTTTTATGGTCAGACCAGCCCTGCGGGCTGGCCATACCTTCCGATCTCAGGCTTCGTCGGCCTCGGCAGCCGGTGCGGCTTCCTCGGCCTCTTCAGCCTCGTCCTCACCTTCGGCGTCATCAATGGACATGCCTTCGGCCAGATCATCGTTATCCTGCTGCACGCCGGCCCATTCGCCAGACTGCATCAGGTTGGCCATGTTGTCCTCTTCCGGCTCGTCGACTTCCGGGCTGTCCTGCATATCGCCGATCATGCGCTGGCGCAGGCCTTCGATATCCACGGTTTCATCGGCGATTTCACGCAGGGCGACGACCGGGTTCTTGTCGTTGTCGCGATCCACGGTCAGCGAAGCGCCGGTGCCGATGGCGCGGGCACGCTGGGCCGCCAGCAAAACCAGCTCGAAGCGGTTCGGGATCTTGAGGACGCAATCTTCGACGGTGACGCGAGCCATGGTCTACCCTTGGGTAAAGCAGTGAAATACGGCGGAGGGCGCTTATTAAGGGCGATTCCGCAGGGATGCAAGGCCTCATTCAAGCAGAAATGCGCCTGAAGGCCCAAGAAAATACTTATAACCTATTGATATCAATAGATTCTGCCGCCGTCCGCAGGTCCGGTAACCCCAGCCCGCTGACCGGATGGCGCCAGTCTGGTGCGATATCCTGCAGGGGCAGCAGCACGAACAGCCGTTCATGCAGGCGCGGATGAGGCAGAATCAGCGATCCCCCAGCCTCTGCTTCCGGCCGGACCAGGCCGCGGTAATCCAGCAGATCAAGATCGAGTGTCCGCGCTTCCCAGCGTTGCTGACGGACCCGGCCGCAGATCGTTTCAATCCGGTGTAACTGCTGCAACAACGCAGTCGGGTCGAGATCGGTATCGATTTCGACCACGCCATTGATGAAGTCGGGCTGGTCGCCAGCCGGAAGCGGTGCGGAGCGCCACCAGGAGGAGCGGTTCAGGATGGCAATATTCTCGGCCGCGAGCATCCCGATGGCGGTTTCCAGCGTTACGCGTGGCTCACCGAAACGGCTGGGCAGGTTGGCGCCCAAGGCTATGTAAATACCGCCGGTCATGCTGCGAATTATCTTGCCATGAAGGCCGGAGTGACTAAGAAGAAGGGCATAGAAGATTAAGTACCATTGCCTTGAAAGTCATTGAACAAAGGATATTGCCATGAAGTTCTATACGCAGGAGCGTGTGGCGCTCTTCATTGACGGTGCGAACCTGTATTCGGCGGCCCGCAGCCTCGGCTTTGAAATCGACTATCGTCGTCTGCTGGAGTCCTTCCGCAAAGAATCGCACCTGGTGCGCGCCTTCTATTATACCGCTCTGGTCGAGGACCAGGAATATTCGCCGCTACGCCCGCTGATCGACTGGCTCGACTATAACGGCTTCACCATGGTGACCAAGCCGGCCAAGGAATACACCGATGCCATGGGCCGCCGGAAGGTGAAAGGCAATATGGATATCGAACTGGCCATCGACGTGATGGAAATGGCGCCGCATATCGACCATGTGGTGCTGTTCTCCGGCGATGGCGATTTCCGCCGCCTGGTGGAAGCCGTGCAGCGCAAGGGCGTGCGTGTCAGCGTGGTCAGTTCGACCAAGACCCAGCCGCCCATGGTGGCCGACGAACTGCGCCGCCAGGCCGATACCTTCATCGAGCTGCAGGACCTGATGCCCAAGATCATGCGCGACCAGACCGCCCGCGACCATTCGCGCACCGCCGGCGTGCACGCCACACTACGCAGCGGCCAGGGTAATCAGATGGGGGGCAATGCTGTGGCACCGTCCAGTCCGTCTCAGGCGATGGACGATTTCGACGAGATCGATACGGCCGACCCACGCAAGCATCTGCGTTGATCTCTGCTCATAATCGCTATACACCGCGATTATGACCGCTGCCCCTGCCCTGCCGGGCCATGACTGCCCGCTCTGCCCGCGCCTGGCCGACTTCCGCACCGCCAATCGCGTCGCCTATCCGACTTTCTTCAATGGCCCGGTGCCGCCCTGGGGCGATCCGCAGCCCGCCCTGCTGATCGTTGGCCTGGCGCCCGGCCTGAAAGGCGCCAACCGTACCGGCCGACCCTTCACGGGCGATTATGCCGGCGACCTGCTCTACAGCACGCTGATCAAATACGGCTTTGCCAAGGGCGTGTTCAAGGCCGATCCGAAAGACGGACTGCAGCTGGTGCGCTGCCACATCACCAATGCGGTGAAATGCGTGCCCCCGGAAAACAAGCCGACGCCGGCCGAGACCAAGACCTGCCGCGCCAATTTCCTGACCGGCGAAATCGCGGCGTTGACCAATCTGAAAGCGATTCTTGCGCTTGGCCAGATCGCCCATATCGCCACGCTGGACACCCTGAAAGTGAAACGCGCCGCAGCCCCCTTCGGCCACGGCGCGCAATACAGACTGCCCAGCGGTGTGACGCTGCTCTCCAGCTATCACTGCTCGCGCTACAACACTAACACCGGCCGCCTGACCGAGCGGATGTTCCACGACGTCTTCGACAAGATCGTCACGGTCACCGGCTAGCCCGGCTTTTACGCCTTCGGCTTCATCATCAGCGCGTTGAAGCGGCGTTCCGGCCGCGGCGTGACCGCGATATTCGCCTTGCTGGCCATTTCCGCATTCGGATGGAAGATCGGAATGATCGCCTGTTCTTCCATGGTGATTTCAATCGAAGCCTGAACCAGGGGCTTGCGCTTCACCGGGTCCATCTCGCCCTGCGCCTTCTCGATCGCCGCATCGATATCGGTATGCGAGAACTTGGTGCGGTTGGCAGTGCCATAGATACCACCGGGCGTATGCACCAGCGCGCGCGGACCGATCGAGGCATCTTCGGTGCCATATTGCGCCATGAAGACGGAGTATTCCTGCTTGGTGGCCTGGGTGAAGAACACCGTGCCGGGCATGGCTTCGACACTCACCTGCAGGCCAAGCCGCGTCCAGGCCTGACCGACGGCCTGGGCGATATCCTTGTCCTTCGGATAGCGGTCGTTGGTGGCATGCAGCGTGATCTTAAAACCGTTGGCGTAGCCGGCGTCTTTCAGCAGCGCCTTGGCCTTGTCCAGATCGAAGGGATCGACCTTCAGTTTGGTGCTGGTGCCGTCAAAGCGCGACGGGAGGAACTGCGACGCCGGCGTCCCAGAACCATCCAGAATCTTGTCGACAATCAGCTTGCGATTGATGGCCAGCGACAGCGCCTTGCGCACGCGCTTGTCTTTCAGCGGATTGCCGAGCAGCGCCGGCTGGCCGTCCTTGGCCGAAATGAACGGGCTGACATCGCGCACGGCATCCATGGCGATATACTGCACGGTGGCGGATGCACCGCTGGACATGGCAAAGCGCTTGTCCTGCTTGATGCGCGGGATATCCACGGTGGGAATTTCGTCGATGGCATCCACATCGCCCGACAGCAGTGCCGCAATACGGCCGGCATCGCCCTTGATGACACGTTCGGTGACCTTGGCCCAGGGCTGCTTTTCGCCCCAGTAGGCGTCATTACGGTTCAGCACCAGCTGCTGGCCATTCGTCCATTCCGCCACCTTGTAGGGGCCGGTGCCAACCGCTGCACCCGCAGCGCCGTTATTGAAGTCGGCCGTGCTGGCGGCGACGTGCTTCTTCGAGATGATGAAAACGCGCGCGAGGTCGGAGGCCAGTGTCGGGGTCGGGGTCTCGGTCTTGAAGCGGATCTTGTGGTCGCTCAGCTTTTGGCTGGAGACAATCGAGCGGCTGAACTGGGTGAAGGGATTCGGGCTGTTCGGCACCTTTGGCACGCGCTCCAGCGTGGCGATCACGTCATCGGCGGTGAAATCCGAACCATCATGGAACTTCACACCCTGGCGCAGGTCGAATTCCCAGGTCAGCGGATCAACATTGCGCCAGGCAGTCGCCAGCGCCGGCACTAGGCGCAGCTCGCTGTCCATCGCCAGCAGGGCATCGAAGATCACGCTGTGCGACGACCCCTGCGGGAAGCCGTTGAAGAAATGCGGATCGAGGGTATTCAGTTCGAGCTTGGTGCCGATCACCAGAGACGGCGCGCCCTGCGCCAGACCGCGAGAATGGATGCCAGCCGCGGCCAGGGTCGCGAGCGTGCCGCCCATGAAGAGCCGGCGTGAGACTGGGATCATTTCCATTATCCTTCTGGTTCTTGGCGTCGTGTTGAATCTATAACAGACTGCATTTCACAGAAGTGTCAATCAGACAGGATGACATAGCCCCATGTCGCGCCGGTATCGCATTGCAATTGGTGGATTCATGCTCGAGAGCAACGGCCATGCGCCGGTCTCGACCCGGGAAGAGTTCGCGTCCAGCGTCCATATCGAGGGCGACGCGCTGCTGGCCGACCTGGCCAGCGCCAATCCGCGCAGCCCCACCACCCTGACCGGCTTCACCCATGAAATGGACAAACTGGCCGACTGGGAGCGTGTGCCGCTGGTGATGGCCGCCGTGGGCGCCTCCGGTCCGGTCGACCAACCCTTCTTCGAAGAGGTCGTGGCCCGCCTGTGCCAGTTGCTGCGCGAGGCCGGCCCGGTTGACGCCGTCTATCTGTCGCAGCATGGCGCCGCCATTGCCACGGTCGATATCGATCCCGACGGCACCATCTTCCGCGCCGTGCGCGAGATCGTCGGCCCCGACGTGCCGGTGCTGGCGACGCTGGACCTGCATGCCAATGTCAGTATCGAGATGGTACAGGCCGCCGACATCCTGGTGGCCTATCGCGAGAACCCGCATACCGACATGCCGGACCGCGGTGCCGATTGTGCACGCCATATGATGGCGATGCTGAACGGGCTGAAGCCCCATGCCGCCTTCGTGAAGCTGCCGTTCATTCCGCCCTCGACCAGCCAGAACACCAAGGCCGGGCCTTACGCGGATGTGATCGCCTATGGCCAGAAGAAGGTCGGGAACGGTGTGATCGACGTCTCGGTATCGTCAGGCTTCTCGCTGGGCGATACGCCCAAGAACGGCATGTCGGTGATCGCCACCGCGACCGATCCGAAACTGGCGCAAACCGTGGCGCGCGACGTCGCGGCGCATGCCTGGAGCCAGCGCCATCGCTTCACCACCAACCTGACCAGTCTGGAGAACTGCACGGCCATGGCGCTGGCCTGCAGCCGCGACGCGGCGAAACCGTCGCTGCTGTTCGCCGATGTCGCCGACAATCCCGGTGGCGGCGGCCGCGGCAACACCACCTATATCCTGTCTGCCTTCCACAAGGCCGGCGTCACCGGTTGTGCCATCGGCCCGATCTTCGATCCGGCTCTGGCAGCCGAGGCGCATAAGCTGGGCGTGGGCGCCGACTTCGAGGCCCGCTTCAACCGCGACGAGACCACCACCTTCTCCGACGCCTTCACCGCCAAAGGCCGCGTCGTCGCACTTAGTGCGGGACTGTTTGTCGGCCGGCGCGGCATGGCGGCTGGACGCACGCTGGACATGGGTCCCGCCGCCGCCATCGATGTCGGCGGCATCATCGCCGTGGTGATGACCAACCGGCATCAGGCGCTGGACCCGATGTTCTTCGAAACCTTCGGTATCGATATCACCAGGCTGCGCAGCCTCGTGGTGAAGTCGCGGGGTCATTTCCGCGCCGGCTTCGACCAGTTCTTCCCTGACGACCGGATCATTGAGGTGGACGTGCCCGGCCTGACCACCCCGGTGCTCAAGAATGTGCCCTGGCGCCAGGTCCCGCGGCCGATCTATCCGCTGGATCCGGATATCGCCTGGTCGCCGCCATGAGCGACCATAACGAACATATTGGCAACAATATGGTGACGTGGTATAATTAGATAAATCAGTGCGTTATGCCATGAAAACAGAACAAATAAAGATCAATAATATCCCTGCCCGGACAACGATTTACGACCATCTGCGCGAGCGGTTCGGTCTGGACGAGGCCATGCTGCCGTTCCTCGGCCGCACCACCGCCCTGCACCGCTACCGTCTGGCGATTGCCAGCCATGACCTGCTGGCCGAAGCCTGCCGCACCGTGATTGCCCATTACGGCCTGCGCGGTTTCCGCAACACCGGCGACGATAACCCCAACCCGGCCTATGGTTCACTGTCGCTGACCTGCGATCCCGATGCCCGGACCGACCCGCATTCCGCCACCCTGGGATCGCCCAGACTGCGCGGTGACCAGTATTATCTGGCCACGCCGGACATGATGGCTCTGCTGCCGCAGCAGAAAGGCGGCTACCACGACAGCTACTGCTTTCGGCGCCTGACCCCGGCCGGTGAATACGGGGCGCTGGGCGACCTGCTGCGCGGCTTTCGCCTGCCATTGATCCGCTCGCGTCTCAGCGTGATTGCGGCTGACCGTATCGAACCGACGCTCGACCGCTTTGGCTGGCATCGGGATGAAACCGTCTTCCACAACCTGCGCATCAACATCCCGGTCTGGACGGCACCGGAATTCCTGCTGGAGATCGAGACAGCGCTCGATCATCACGTTCCACAATCCACCACCGTCCTGCGCCGGCATCTGGCGACAGGCCATGCCTGGTCCTGGGATACGTACAGACCACATCGCGTCTTCGCAGCGCGGCAAACCGCACAGTCGCGCTGCCATATTGTGGTGGGGCTGGCGCCCTGGTTCGATTACGACCCGGCGACCGACAGCTGGAGCCCGAACCGGTATTTCGGCCGGGTCCATCCGCATGACCTGATCGCCGAAGGTCTCGCACACCCTGCGATCCGCGCAGGGGCAAGGCTCTAGAACCAGCGCATCTTGCGCAGGAGCCAGACCTCCAGGCCGATCATCACAAAAGCCGCAGCACAGACTGCAGCGAAAGCCCATGGCTCGTCGGCGAACGGAATGCCGGCAACATTCGTGCCTAGCAGACCTGCAATCAGGCTTGGCGGCAGCAGGATGGCGGTCAGTGCGGTCAGACGGTTGGTCGTCTGTGCGATCTGCTCACTCATCACCGTGGTTAGATCTTCGTGCAGGATGGTGAGGCGGTCTCGCAACGCGTCAAGTGTTTCCACACTGCGCAGCACTTTATCGGTTAGTTCGCGCAGGCGCTGGCGATCACGCGGCATGATCCAGCCGACATTGGCACCCTGCAGGCGGAACATCGCCTCGCGCTGTGGCGCCATGTAGCGGCGCAGCGAGATCACCCGCCGCCGCATATTGCTGAGATCGCCGCGCGCCACGCGCACATCGCAGTCCTCGATCTGGTGGTCGAATTCATCGACCTCATCTTCCAGCTGCTCCAGTACCGGCTCGATATATTTCACCACCCGGCGGGCGATTTTGGTCAACAGGTGGCCGACATGGGCCGCACCCTGGCGCTGCGCAAACGATTCCCGGATATCGCGCAGCGCATGGAGATAATGATCCTTGTCGCGCAGCGAAATCAGCCGGGTCTCATCGGCCCAGAGATGGATCGGCACCAGATCGAGCGTATTCTCGTTGGGATCGCGGTTGACGCCGCGCAGCACCGCGATCAGGCCGTTGGTGCTTTCCTGGATGCGTGGTCGCGATTCGTCGGCCAGCAGCGCATCGCAGACCACGGCGTCGAGACCGCTTTCCTGGCGCAGCCAGCGCGCCGCCGTCGGATCGTCGCGCTCAAGATGGACCCAGAGTACGCCCTGGACGGGACGCCAGTGCCGCACCTCGTCCCAGCCAACCTCGCGGGCACCGCCGGCGCCATCGAGAATCAGGGCAAAGCGCATGCCAGGCTGCTCGCCGTAAATCAATCCGCGCTGCTGATCCATACCCGCCCCCAACTCCGGCCTGTTCAGCCGTACCGGTCTTCTTTCCAGGGATTGCCCGTATTGTGATAGCCGCGCACTTCCCAGTAGCCCGGCGCATCCTGATCCAGGAACGCGATATGCTTAACCCACTTGGCGGATTTCCAGAAATAGAATTGCGGCATGACGATACGAACCGGGCCGCCATGCTCGCGGGTCAGGGGCTGGCCTTCCCAGGAATGCGCCAGCAGAACATCCGCTGCTGAAAACATCTCCATGGTCACATTGGTGGCATAGCCGTCATAGGACTGAAATACGACGTGCCTTGCATCGGCATGGGGCTTCACCGCCTTGAGGAAATCTCTGGCCAGCACGCCGCTCCAGCGGTTGTCGTAGCGCGACCAGGCGGTGACGCAATGAATGTCGGATACCGTGTCGGTTTGCGGCAGATCGAGGAAGTCGTTCCAGTTGAGCTTGAGCGGCTTGCCGACCAGGCCGCCGGCCGTGAGCTGCCAGCGATCGAGCTGGATATTCGGCTGCACGCCGAGATCCAGTACAGGCCAGTCGCGCACCAGGCGCTGGCCCGGCGGCAGGCGACGTTTTTCCGAGCTGCTGCTTTCGCCGGTCAGCAGGCGGCCATCCTTGGCCCATTGCTGTTTGGAAGCGATCAGTTTGTCTTTGATCTGGCCGAGCAGGCCGGGCTTGTAATCGTTACTCATCGCCGCCTCCTTTGCCGCGCCCGGCTTATTTGGTGCGCAGCAGCCTGTGCTTCTCGCGATCCCAGTCTCGCTTCTTCTCGGTCTCGCGCTTGTCGTGCAGCTTCTTGCCGCGCGCCAGTGCGATCTTCACCTTGGCCCGGCCGCGCTCATTGAAATACACAGTGAGCGGCACGATGGTGACGCCGCCGCGCTTCAGGCCGCCAATCAGCTTGCTGATCTCCTTGCGGTTCAGCAGCAGCTTGCGCTGGCGTCGCGGCTCATGGTTGAAGCGGTTGGCGCCGTGATACTCGGGAATATGCGAGTTGATCAGCCAGATTTCACCACCCTGCTCGGCTGCATAAGCATCCTGGATGCTGGCACGGCCGTCGCGCAGGCTTTTCACCTCCGAGCCGACCAGGACCACGCCGGCATCGTAGGTTTCGTCCAGATGATAGTCGAAGCGCGCCCGGCGGTTTTCGGCCACCGTGCGCGATTGCTGCACCATGAAATCTTACTTCTTCTTTTTCTTGCCGGCCTTGGCCTTGGTCGCGGACTTGCCGCTCTTGGGGCCGACGAGGCCAAGCGCCTTGACCACGGCCTTCACCTTGGCCTGGGTTTCCTTGGTGGGCTGCACCAGCGGCAGACGCACTTCCGCCGTGCAGATGCCCAGCAGTTCGGCGGCATACTTCACCGGGCCGGGGCTGGCTTCGGCGAACAGCACCGAATGCAGCGGCATCAGCTTTTCCTGGATCGCCAGGGCCTTGGCATGGTCGCCGGCGAGGCTGGCTTCCTGCATCTGCGCCACCAGCTTCGGCGCGATATTGCCAGTCACCGAGATGCAGCCGCTGCCGCCATGGGTATTGAAGCCCGGCGCGGTCGCGTCGTCGCCATCCAGCTGGCAGAATTTCGCACCCGAAGCGATGCGCTGCTTGAGCGGACGCACCAGATCGCCGGTCGCATCTTTCACGCCAACGATGCGCTTCAGCTTCGACAGCGCCGCCATGGTCTCGACCGACATGTCGATGATGCAGCGCGGCGGGATGTTGTAGATGAAGATCGGGATGTCGGTTGCGTCGTGGATCGCCTTGTAATGCGCGTACAGCCCAGCCTGGGTCGGCTTGTTGTAATACGGCGTCACGATCAGCGCCGCGTCGGCACCGGCTTCCTCGGCATGCCGGGTCAGCTCGATCGCCTCGTCGGTCGAGTTCGAGCCGGCACCAGCCATCACCGGAACGCGGCCATGAGCCGCTTCGATGCAGATTTCCACCACGCGCTTGTGTTCGTCATGGCTGAGAGTCGGCGATTCACCGGTGGTGCCGACCGGCACCAGGCCATGCGTGCCCTGGGCAATCTGCCATTCGACGAAATCGCCGAACGCTTTCTCGTCCACCTTCCCCTTCTTGAACGGGGTGATGAGTGCGACGAACGAGCCCTTGAACATGATGGTTCCTTTACCTTTGCACGGTACCAAACGGAGTAGCCGCGACCATACCCGCGCCGGCAGGCCTCATCAAGGGCAAGCCGTGCTTTTGCCGCGGCCCCCGGCCTGCTATCATGTTATTGTATTTGCGAAAGATTCGCCGTGCCGCAGCATTGTATCGATTGTCTCTCTGCCTGGGTTCGCCGGTTTACCGCCGCGGCCGTCCTGTCGGCTTGCCTGGGCCTGATGCCTGCTGTGGCGAAACCGCCGGCCAAGTCGCCTGAACTGGCCTCGACTGCCGGCACCGTACCCGTTCCCTCCGAGAAACCCCGTCGCGGGACCCCGCCGGCCCGACCGGAGCAGACCAAGCTGCCCGCCGACCATGCGATCCTGTCGGCCGAAGACCGCGAGATCGGCCGCAAGGCGATCCAGGAGGCAGGCGCCGGTCGCTTCGATGCCGCCCGCCGGATCGCCGCCACCGCCAAGAATCCCCTCCTCGCCCAGTTGGTCCGCTGGCTGTGGCTACAGACCGCCAACAGCGGCGCCAGCTTCGACGAGATCACCACCTTCATCGATACCAAACCCGACTGGCCGGCCCGCGAGGCCCTGCTGCGCCGGGCTGAAGAAGCTATAGATGGCTCGACCGGCGATGGCCGCATCCTGACCTGGTTCGACGCGCATCCGCCCGAAACCGGTCTCGGCCTGCTGCGTCTGGGCGAGACGCTGCTGCGGCTCGGTCGTGACAAGGATGCGTTCCCGGTGATGCGGCGCGCCTGGGTGGACGGCAATCTGTCGCTGCGTGATGAAAAAGTGCTGTGGGCTGAATTCGGTCATCGCTTCACGCCAGCCGATAACGGCGCCCGGACCGACCGTCTGCTGTGGGATGGCAATATCGAGGCCGCCCGCCGCATGATCCCGCGTCTGGATGACGATGGCCGCCGGCTGGCAGAGGCCCGTATAGCCCTCGCCAATAATGTTGCCGGTGCCGAGAATGTCGTGGCTGGTCTGCCGGCTCATCTGCGTGACGATGGCGGCCTGAATTACGACCGTCTGCGCTGGCAGCGCAAGCGCGGCATGAACGATGGCGTCGAGGCCCTGCTGTATAATGCCCCCGACGATCTTGGTCGCGCCGAGAAATGGTGGGTCGAGCGGCATTTCCGTGCCCGCAAGGCAATGGCCGAAGGACGCATCTCGGAAGCCTATCGCCTGGCCGCAGGCCATGGGCTGAAGGCCGGCGGCGCCATGGCCGATGCCGAATGGATGGCCGGCTGGATTGCGCTGCGCCTGCTGCAGGAGCCCGGAACGGCGCTCAAGCATTTCACTGCGCTGCAGGACAGTGTGCGCTTCCCGGTCAGCCAGGCGCGCGCCGCCTACTGGCTCGCCCGTACCCACGCCGCCCTGGGCGACGCCGAGCAGGCCCGCCAGTGGTATGTCCAGGCAGCCCGCAACAGCACTACGTTCTACGGGCAGCTCGCCGCGCACGAACTCGATCCCAAGGCGTCGCTGGATTTGCAGGACCCGATCCGCCCTTCACCCGAAGCGACCCGACAGTTTCAGCGGCGCGAAGTGGTTCGCGCGGCACAGATCCTGGTCGAACTCGATCAGGAAGACCGGCTGCGCCCCTTCATCCTGCGCCTGGTCAACACCGCCGATTCACCGGAAGAGCATAAAATGGTGGCGCAGCTGGCGCGCAACCTGCGCCGGGTCGATCTGGCGGTCATGTCCAGCAAGCGATCGGCACGCCAGGGCATCATCCTGGTGCAGGAGGCTTTCCCGCTGGTCGAACCGATGCTGCGCATCAACGATCCGGAAACCGCTCTGGTCCTGGGCCTGTCCCGTCAGGAAAGCGAGTTCAACCAGTTCGCCGTCTCGCCGGTCGGCGCACGCGGCCTGATGCAGCTCATGCCAGCAACGGCCAAAGATGTCGCCAAGGATATCAAGGTTGGCTTCGACCAGGGCCGCCTGACCCGCGACGCCGGTTACAACGTGCAGCTTGGCTCGACCTATCTGAAAGGTCTGCTGCAGAAATGGGACAACAACTATGTCCTCGCGCTGGCCAGCTACAATGCTGGCGAAGGCCGGGCGCGAAAATGGATCCAGGACTGGGGCGATCCGCGCCAGCCGCATGTGGATGTGATCGACTGGATCGAGCTGATCCCTTTCACCGAGACGCGTAACTATGTGCAGCGCGTGCTGGAAAGCGTGCAGGTTTACCGCGTCCTGCTGGGCGGACGCCCGACGCCGATCGATCGCATGCAGACCGACCTGCGTGGCACAACGCGGCAGGCCTGCAGCGCACAGAGCTGCTGAACATGACGCGGCCGGGCGCGATCAGGGCCTGTCTTTTCGACGCCTATGGCACGCTGTTCGATGTCAGCGCCGCAGCGCGCACCCTGGCGCAGGAGATCGGCCCGCAATGGCAGGCCCTGGCCGATACCTGGCGCGCCAAGCAGTTGAACTACTCCTGGCTACGCAGCCTGATGGGTGGCGCCCATGCAGATTTCTGGCAGGTGACCGCCGATGCGCTGGATTACGCCCTCGATGCGCATAAGCCTGATTCTCCGCCTGGCTTGCGGGAACGCCTGCTCGACCTCTATCGCAATCTGACCTGCTATCCGGAAGCGCCCGGCATGCTGCAACGGCTGAAGGATGCTGGCCTCGTCACCGGCATCCTGTCGAATGGCGCGCCGGCAATGCTGCAGGCGGCCTGCGCATCCTCCGGCATCGCCGGACTGATCGACCACCTGATCTCCGTGGAGGACGTCGGCATCTACAAGCCCGATCCGCGCATCTACCAGCTGGCCATCGACCGGCTCGCCCTGCCGGCTTCGGCCATCGCCTTCCACAGCAGCAACGGCTGGGACATCCATGCCGGCAAACGCGCCGGATTCTTCGCGCTCTGGATCAACCGCAGCGGCCAGCCGGCCGAACGGTTGCCCAATCCGCCCGATGTGGTCCTGCAGACTCTGGCCGATGTGCCCGCCGTGCTGGGGATTGCCGCATGAATGCCGATTATGCCCAGCACAGCTTCCATGCCCAGGACGGCCTGCGGCTGTCCTATCGCGACTACGGCGACCGCCGGAGCCCGAAAACGCCGCTGCTCTGTCTGAGCGGTCTGACCCGCAATGCCAACGATTTCCACGAATTCGCCATGCGGCATGCGGCAACGCGCCGGGTGATCTGTCCCGATTACCGGGGCCGCGGCCGATCAGCCTATGACCCCAACCCGAGCAACTATCAGGCGCCAGTCTATCTGAACGATATCCAGCATCTGCTGGCGGTCACACATATCCAGAAGGTGATCGTCGTCGGCACGTCCCTGGGCGGCATCCTGGCGATGGCGATGACCGTCGCGGTTCCGACCCTGCTGGCCGGTGCGATCATCAACGATATCGGGCCCGATGTCAGCGAGGCTGGCCGTCAGCGCATTGCCGGTTATGTCGGGCGTGGCGTCAGCGTGCCGAGCTATGAAGCCGGCGCCACAAACTGGCGACAGGTCTATGGCGCGGCCTATCCCAATTTGAGCGATGAAGGCTGGATGCGTATTTCGCGCGGCAGCTTTACCGAAGACGAGATCAACGGTGGTTTGCGCCTGGACTATGACCTGAATATCGCGACTGCCCTGCGGGAGCAGGCAAAAAGCCCACTGCCAGACCTCTGGCCGCTGTTCCGGGGACTGCGGACGATCCCCGTGCTGGCCCTGCGTGGCGCCCTGTCGGATGTGCTGACCGCCGACACCTTCGTGCGCATGAAGCGTGAACATGCCGGCATGATCGCCGTGACCGTTCCCGGGGTGGGGCATATCCCCATGCTGGACGAGCCCGAAGCCGAAACCGCCATCGACAGTTTTCTGGCAGACCTGTAACCGGCGCTGCGGCGGCTCTATACTGTCGGCCGTCCTGCGGTCGGGTTTCGGGGTCCGGCCGCGCTATTCAGTCTGAACGCCGGAGACTTCCATGAACGCCCCTGCCAAGCTGCCTGCCCTGCCCACCGTTGCCGATGTCGAGGATGCCGCCCGCCAGTTGCGGGGCGTCGCCGTCCGCACACCGCTGCTGGAAAGCCAATATCTCAATGAGCGCCTGGGCGGCCGCCTGCTGATCAAGGCCGAACCCCTGCAGGTCAGCGGCTCCTTCAAGTTCCGCGGCGCCTATAATCGCATCAGTCGCCTGGACGCCGAGCAGCGCAAACGCGGCATCGTCGCCTTCTCCTCCGGCAATCATGCGCAGGCCTGCGCCTGGGCTTCCAAGATCACCGGCACGCCGGCCGTGATCGTGATGCCCAGCGATGCCCCCAAGATCAAGATCAACAACACCCGCGCCTACGGTGCCGAAGTGGTGCTCTACGATCGCTATAAGGAAGACCGCGAAGCCATTGGCAAACGCTATTCCGACGAGCGCGGCATGACGCTGGTGCCGCCCTTCAACGATCCCTACATCATCTGCGGCCAGGGCACGATTGGCCTGGAGATCGCCGCGCAATGCGCCGAACGCGACATCAAACCCGATGCCGTGCTGGCGCCGGCCTCCGGCGGCGGCCTGATCTCCGGTATCTCGCTGGCGATCAAGGATCGGCTGCCCGGTACCGATGTCTATTGTGCCGAGCCGGACCAGTTCGACGATATCGATCTCTCCCTGAAGGCCGGCAAGATCACCAGCCACGCCAACAAGGGGCAGACTTTCTGCGATGCGCTGATGGCCCCACATCCGGGCGACATCACCTTCGGCGTGATGAGCGCCAATCTGAAAGGCGCTGTATCGGCGACCGATGCAGAAGTCGAAACCGCAATGGCAACCGCCTTCACCTATTTCAAGCTGGTGGTCGAACCCGGCGGAGCGGCTGCACTGGCCTCGGTGCTGAACGGCAAGGTCTCGTGCGTTAACCGCACGGTGGTCGTTGTCTGTTCCGGGGGAAATGTTGACTCTGCCCTTTACTCCGCCATCATCTCCCGCACGCCGCCGGTCTGACCCGAAAGGATCCGGCCGGGTGGCGGAGTTCCACTCGGCCGAGAGACCTTAGGGAGAGACAAATGACCGAGGCATTCATCTGTGACGCAATCCGTACGCCCGTTGGCCGTTATGGCGGGGCGCTGTCCGCCGTCCGCGCGGACGATCTGGGCGCCGTACCGATCAAGGCGCTGATGCAGCGCAATCCCGCCGTCGACTGGGCTGCCATCGACGACGTGATTTATGGCTGCGCCAACCAGGCCGGCGAAGACAACCGCAACGTCGCCCGCATGTCGCTGCTGCTGGCCGGCCTGCCCGAAAAGGTGCCGGGCGCAACCGTGAACCGCCTGTGCGGTTCGGGCCTGGAAGCCGCCAGCGCCGGTGCCCGTGCGATCAAGACCGGTGAAGCCGACCTGATCATCACCGGTGGCGTCGAAAGCATGAGCCGCGCGCCCTTCGTGATGGGCAAGGCCGAAAGCGCTTTCTCGCGCACCGCTGATATCCATGACACCACCATCGGCTGGCGCTTCGTCAACAAGCTGATGAAGCAGAAATACGGCGTCGATTCCATGCCGGAAACAGCCGAGAACGTGGCCGAACAGTATCAGATCAGCCGCGCCGACCAGGATGCCTTCGCGTTGCGCAGCCAGCAGCGCGCGCTGAATGCCATCAAGCTCGGCCTGTTCGAGGCCGAGATCACTTCGGTCACCATCCCAAGCCGCAAGGGCGATCCGGTGGTGGTCGACCGCGACGAGCATCCGCGCGATACCTCGATCGAAGCCCTGGCCAAGCTGCCGACACCATTCCGCCAGGGTGGCACGGTAACCGCCGGTAATGCGTCTGGCGTCAACGACGGCGCCGCCGCGCTCATCCTGGCTTCGGCAGCCGGCGCCAAGACCCACGGCCTGACGCCGCGTGGCCGGATCGTTGCGACCGCTGCCGCCGGCGTTCCGCCGCGCGTCATGGGCATCGGTCCGGTACCCGCAACCGAGAAGGTTCTGGCCAAGGCCGGCCTGAGCATCCGCGATATGGATGTAATCGAGCTGAACGAGGCTTTCGCGGCCCAGGCGCTCGCCGTGCTGCGGCAGCTCAACGTGCCCGATGATGCCACTTACGTGAATCCGAATGGCGGCGCGATTGCCATCGGCCATCCGCTCGGCATGAGCGGCGCGCGTCTGATCACCACCGCACTGAACCAGCTCGAGCGCACCGGCGGCCGCTACGCCCTCTGCACCATGTGCATCGGTGTCGGCCAGGGCATCGCCATGGTCATCGAGCGCATCTAGAGAAACGGAGGCCGCTATGCTGACACGGATTCACCACATCGGCATGGCGGTCCCCAATCTCGATGCAGCACTCGCCGCCTATCGCGACGCCGGCAGTACCGTCGGCGAACCCTTCGAGATACCGGGCCTGCCCTATCGCCTGGCCTATGTGGAAACCGGCGGCACGCGGATCGAGATCGTTGAATCCTTCAACCCCGAAAGCACTGCAGGTAAATACCTGCAGGCCAATCCCAGCGGCGGGATTTACCATCTGGCCTATGAGGTCGATGACCTGGAACAGGCCCGCACCTATCTGCAGGCACTCGGCGCCAGCATCATCGGGCCGCCTACCCCCAGGCTGGAACCCGATGGTTCGCTTGTGATGGTCTTCGATGCGCGCCGCAGCCACGGCACCATGCTGGAACTGCGTCAGCCGCAAACCGCCTAATTGGTCTTGTAGCCGATTCTGAACCCGCCCCAGTGGCGCCCCTGCACCGTGATCGGTGCGGACATATCCTTCATCAGCACAAAGACACCGCCGCCCATGTCGCGACGGTAGCACTGCAGCAGGTACGGTTTTGTGTTGCGGCCGCAGGCCAGGCCGACCGGATCGTTGAACAGCCGGCGGTTGCGCGAGTTCGCCGTGTTCCAGACAGGATCGCTGCCCTGCGGCTGGCAGTATTTGACGTTATGCGTGGGAATAAAGCCGTTGCGGTCGATAGCCACGCAGAAGGTGATGCTCGCATTGGACTCCAGCAGCTGTTCCTGAATCTTCGGCAGGGCTGCATCCGTGAAATTCACGAAGCGGGTCATGTATTGCTGCGGATTGGTGCCCTTGATCGGTGCATAGGTTTCATCGAACAAATCTTCCAGCCGCAATTCGCCGCGGCTGATCGCATCTTCGAAGGCCGCGCTGATCCGTCCGGCGCCATCCTGTGCGGCCAGCAGCAGCGGACGATCCACGGTGGTGGTGACGAACGCGATCTGGGTGGCCAGGTTGGCGACCTGCTGGTCGATATCCTGGATCGCCTTGCCCGTGCGCTGCACCACCGAGAGATATCCCCGCGTCGCCGCATTCATCTCGGTGATCGCGCCTGTCACGCCATTCACCCGTGACGACTGATCGGTACTGGCCTGCTCGATTTCACCCAGCTGCTCGCCCATCGAGTCGATGGCCTCGACGATACCGTTCAGCACTTTGCCGGTTTCGCTGACCAGAGTGACGCCCGACTTCACCTTGTCGTCTGATTGCTTGATGATCGCACCGATATCCTTGGATGCATTGGCCGAGCGCTGGGCCAGGGCCCGCACCTCCTGCGCCACCACCGCAAAGCCCTTGCCGGCCTCGCCGGCACGGGCCGCTTCAACGCTGGCATTCAGCGCCAGAAGATTGGTCTGGAATGCGATTTCGTTGATGAGGGACGTAATTTCAGAAATACGGTGCGACATCTCCGCCATTTCGTTCATGGCATCGATGGACCGGCGCACCACGGTGACGCCATTCTGGGCTGCGGCCCGTGCCTGTTCGGCGCGCTGATTGGCCCGTTTCGCCGCCGCCTCATTGGCGCGCGCGGCTTCGCTCAGAGACGCCGCATCGGCAGCGGTCCGGTCCAGGCTGTCGGATTGCGCTTCGGCACTTTCAGCCAGCCCCTTCGCCTCACGATTGAGCTGCACGGAGGCCCCGGAGATCGAATTGGCCGCCTGGACGATGGTACCGATGACCCCGCCCAAACGCTCGGCCACCTGCACCGACCCCTGGCTGATGACGCCGAAATCGCCGCTGTAGTCATTGTCCATACCGATGGAAAGATCGCCCTCGGCCATACGACCGAACAGCCCCTTCAGGTCCGTAACCACGATATCCAGGGTTTGCGCCATGGCATTGAACTTTTCGGCCAGCGCGTGGGCTGCTTCCTCGTCTTCGTGCGAGGCCACCCGCTTGCTCAGAACGCCGGAGCCGATTGCGCCACACAACTCGGCCATCTCGCCCAGCACAACATTGTCGGCACGACGCAGATGATCGAGTTCCGCCTGTAAATCCGCGATCCGGCGTTCCAGCGCCTCACGATGCTGGGTGGCTTCGGCCCCGTTGCGCAACAGATTCTGCAACGGCTCACGCAGACCGGCTGGCGCATCGGCAATCCGGGCCGCCGCGGCAGGCCATGCCGACAGAAGCAATGCCAGCCTGGAACTGTCGCCGGACAGGGACAGAGCCAGCAGCGCGCCAAGCACAAAAACGACCACGGCGGCGGCAATAACAGGCACTGCATCGCCACTGGACTGGCTGGCACCCCAGCCCCACCCCAAAGCTGCCACTGCGAGCAGAGTAATCACCAGACCGGCACGCAGCCCGCTCGGCAGATTGGTTAATCCCAACATACTTCCTCCCGCCTGCCGGACCCTGAGGGCCTCGGTCATACCCGCCTGTTATGCTTTTCTATTTTATGTTGGGTTTATCTTAGCGGTATCGGCGGATATATGCGCAAGCCGTCCGTATCCGCGCTGCGCGTGTCAGGCCCAGACTTTAGTCGAATTCCGCCGATTCAAACGCGGCAGAGTTGTGATCGACCCGGGGTTCATCAGCCGGTCACATATGCAGGCTACCCCATCGGACGGGCCGAACCAGGCCCGATTCCAGGAGACGACCATGCCCCACGATTTCCCCCCCGGCCTCAGCCGTAGCGAAGCCTATGAACGTTCGCAGGATGTCGGCGTCAACGACAGCACCAATACGACCATCGACGACGTGGTGCTGCGCCGCTATGGCCGCCGTGACATCCTCAAGGGCCTGATGGCCGGTGCCGCCGGCCTGACGCTCGGCCAAAGCCTCGCTTTCCCGGGTGGCGCCATGGCGCAGCCCCAGACGGCAAGCCGCTTCACCTTCACCGAGATCAGCCATGGCGTCGACCGCACACATCATGTGGCGCCGGGATACGACGCCGACATCCTGATCCGCTGGGGCGATGCCGTCCTTCCCGATGCGCCGGCTTTCAATGTGCGCCAGCAGACTGCGGCGGCACAATCCGGGCAGTTTGGCTACAACAACGATTTTATCGGATACCTGCCGCTGCCGCTGGGCAGCACGAATTCCGACCGCGGCCTGCTGTTCATCAATCACGAATACACCAATGAAGAGGTCATGTTCCCCGGCGTCGGGCGCCAGGAAGCCAAGGACAAACTGTTCAAGGACATGACGCCGGCGCTGGTTGCGGTGGAAATGGCGGCGCACGGCGCCAGCATCATCGAAGTCGAGAAGACGGCGAATGGCAAATGGGGCGTCACCACCGGCAGCCGTTACGCCCGCCGCATCGATGCATCCACTCCGATGGAACTGACCGGCCCCGCGGCCGGCCATGCGCGCCTGCGCACCAAGGCAGATCCCACCGCTCGGCGCGTTGCCGGCATGATCAACAACTGCGCCGGCGGCCTCACGCCCTGGGGCACCGTGCTGACGGCGGAAGAGAATTTCCACGGATATTTCTGGGGCAAACTGGATGCCGGTCATCCGGAAGAGCGCAATCACAAGCGTTATGGCGTTCCGGACAACTGGTATAACTGGGGCCAGTATCACGAGCGTTTCGATGTGGCCAAGGAGCCCAACGAGGCGAACCGCTTCGGCTGGCTGGTCGAGATCGACCCCTACGATCCGAATTTCGTGCCGCGCAAGCGGACGGCACTCGGCCGCTTCAAGCATGAGGGCGCCGCTGTCGTAGTGAATGGCGATGGCCGTGTGGTGGTCTATTCCGGCGACGACGAGCGGTTCGAGTATGTCTACAAATTCGTCTCCAGCCGCCGCTACAATCCTGCTGACCGCCAGACCAATTTCGGTATTCTCGACGAGGGCACGCTGCATGTCGCCCGTTACAATGCCGATGGCACCATCGACTGGCTGCCGCTGGTCTTTGGCCAGGGACCGCTGACCGCCGCCAATGGCTTTGCCAGCCAGGCCGATGTCCTGATCGAGGCAAGGCGGGCCGGCGATCTGCTTGGCGCGACCAAGATGGACCGCCCGGAAGACATCGATGCCAATCCGGCGACCGGCAAAGTCTATGTGATGCTGACGAACAACAACCGTCGCACCGCCGATCAGAAAGATGCGGCAAATCCACGGGCCGCAAACGAATGGGGCCATGTGCTGGAAATGACGCCCATCAATGGCGACCATGCGGCGACAAAAGCCAACTGGTCACTGCTGCTGCAGGCCGGCAATCCGGCCGATGCAAAGGTGGCCGGCAAGTATCACCCGGCGACCAGCCCGAACGGTTGGTTCGCCTGTCCGGACAACTGCACGTTCGACAACCAGGGGCGGCTGTGGATCAGCACAGACCAGGGCGAGGCCTGGGAAAAAGCCAGTGGCACTGCCGATGGCATCTGGGCGGTGGAAACCGAGGGGCCGAACCGCGGCCTGTCGAAGATGTTCTTCCGCGTCCCGGTCGGCGCCGAAATGTGCGGCCCCTGCTTCACGCCGGATGGACGGACCTTCTTCGTCGCCGTCCAGCATCCGGCGACGGATGGCGGCGAAAAGTTCACCCAGAGCGGCAAGGGTTCCACCTTCGAGGATCCCGCTACCCGCTGGCCGGACTTCCAGCCAGACATGCCGCCCCGCCCTTCGGTTGTGGTCATCACCAAGCGGGATGGCGGACTGATCGGCGCTTAACCATCTGCGGCAGTATACAGAGCACGGGCAGGGCGATATAACCGCCCTGCCCGCCTTGCGGGTATGCTGGCCACGCAATGCAAGCCAGCAGTTCTGGGGATCGGCTGCCTGGCATGAGCAAGGCCAATAAAGTTCAGATCATCAAGGCGCCGCAGGATCTGCGACAGCGTGCGGTCAACTTCACGACCGGCATGGACCTGGTCCTGACCGACGAAGTCCGCGGCCTGATCGAGAAAGCCATCGGCTCCTCGGCAGACACCTTCTCCAACGAGGTCCTCGACAAGCTGCGTGAGATGCGCGTGCAGGTCAAAGCTGCCGAAGGCGACCCGCTGTCACGGATTTTCATACTGTCCACCATTGCCGAACTGGCGTTCGACATCAAAGGCATGGGGGGCATTTTCGGCTACCCGCTGCTGAGCCATCTGGCGAAGTCTCTGAAGGATTTCATCACCCATCTGGCCCTGCCCAACGAGGCCCAGCTGGAAGTCATCAGCATCCATGTCGATGCCATGTATGTGGTTTTGGCCCAGGGCGTGCGCGGAACCAGCGAAAAACTGCAAAAAGACCTGCTTGATAACCTGCGGGTAGCCGTCGGCAAGGTCAGCGAACCTTCATAAGACCAGCCGCCGGGGTTACACTTCGCTAACCTTTTCCAGCCAGTCTGCGGCCCATGTCATCCGATGCTGAAATCTGGCGCGCTGCGCGCGATCTGATCGCCGATCACGGGGCCCGCCGTGCGGAAGCGCATGCCAGCCGTCAATTGAATGAAATGACGCAGAGCAATGATTTCGCCGGCATCCTGGTCTGGCGCCGCGTCCTGCGGGCCGTCAAGAACCTGACCGCAAACGATCCCAAGGCCGCCGCAGGCCGGCGCTAGGGTCAGTTCTTCTTTTCGTTCTGCACAACCGGCAGACCGCGTACGCCTTCGATCAACGACCCGCGCAGGTCGGCATCTGTCAGATTGGCATACATCAGGTTGGCCTCCCGCAGATCCGAACAGATCAGCCGGGCCCCATGCAGGTTGGCATTCGAGAGATTGACCTGGCGCAGATCGGCGCCGTTCAGGTTGGCATGCACCAGATGGGCACGCGACAGATACCAGCCTGACAGGATCGCGCGACGGCCGGACTTCCCTTCCGTATCGACCCAGGACTGGTGATCCCGGAGAACCTGTTCGATCACATCGACCGGAATCTCCTTCGGCACCCGCGCGCCACTGCCCTGAAGCTGGGCCATCATCTCGGGCGGGAAATCCGCCAGCTTGAAATTGGCATCGTGCAGCTTGGTGTTTTTGAACTGCACATTGCTCAGCGTGGAGTACGAGAAGTCCGCGCCTTCCAGATCGGCATTGTCGAGAATGCAGCCGTCGAGGATGGCGCCGACGAAAGACGCGCCCAGCAGCTTGGCCTGGCTCAGATTGGTGTTGTGCAGCGTCGTGTCGCTCAGTGACACCGCGCCGCCCTTGCCATGTGGCGGCACCGGCGGATCGGTCATCGGCCGCATGTCGGCATTTTCGAAGCGTGTGCCCTTCAGGATGGCGCGCGACAGATCGGCGCCCCGCAGATTGGCCCAGACGAACCGCGCATTGGTCAGATCGGCGCCGGAGAAATCGCAGCCGGTGAGAACAGCCTGGCTGAAATCGGCATTGCGGAGATCGGCGCAGTAAAAACGGCAGCTGCGAAAAACCGTGCGCTGCAGATTCATGCCAACCAGCTTGATGCCGGTCAGGTCGGCGCCGACCAGGGTGAGCTGCTTGCCGCGCGTCAGCTTGCCCAGTCGGCCGGACAGAAACTCCCCATGCGCCTTGATCTGATCGTAGAGATCATCGGGCCAGGACGTGTTGGTGGCAGCACCGGTTGTCATGTTTCCATCCACAGAACCGGCTTATGCCGGGCTTGTTCTGTAAATGTGTAAGGCTAGCGACCGGATTTCAAGAAAGTCTTAACGAACGGCTGCAAGCTGCAGGCGGTATGTACTACCCAGCCGGGCATAATGCTGCGCTGTTTCAGTAATATTGCGCAATTCGTCCGCATCAAGACGACGCATCAGCTTGGCCGGACGACCGGCCCAGAGTTCACCGGCAGCAATGCGCTTGCCGGGCGTGAGCAACGCTCCGGCGGCCAGCATGCCGGTGCTCTCGATCACGCAGGCATCCATCACGGTCGCCTGCATGCCGACGAAGCAGTTGTCCTGCAGGGTGCAGCCATGGATCAGGGCCATATGGCCGATGGTGACACCTGAACCGATGGTCGTGCCGAATTTGGCGCGGGTAACATGCACCACGCTGCCATCCTGGATATTGGTATCGCTGCCGATACGGATGCTGTTGACGTCTCCGCGCAGGACGCAGCCAAACCAGATCGAACTGCGCGCCCCGATTTCGGTATCGCCGATCACCGTTGCGTTTGGCGCAACGAAGGCATCCGGCGCAATGGCCGGATGCTTATCGCCGAACGGCAGGACAAGGCTCACGGGAACAGGGCGATCTGGTCCAGACCGGTGGTTTCCGGAATACCGTACATCACGTTGAAGTTCTGCACCGCCTGGCCGCTCGCACCCTTCATCAGGTTGTCGATGGCCGAGAAGATCATCACCCGCCCCTTGATGCGGTCGGCGAAGATGCCGATGTGGCAGGAATTGGTGCCCCGCACATGACGGGTCTGCGGCGACACGCCCTGCGGCAGAATCTGCACGAAGGGTTCTTCGGCATACCGCTTGAGCAGTGTGGTGCGCAGGTCATCGGCGCTGACGCCCGGCTTGGTCTTCACATAGATGCTGGACAGCATGCCGCGGTTCATCGGCATCAGATGCGGGGTGAAGCTCACCACCATCTCCTGACCCGAAGCATCCGCCAGGATCTGCTCGATCTCGGGGCCATGCCGGTGCGAGCCAATCCCGTAGGCATGGGTGCCCTCGGCGGCTTCGCAATACAGCGAGCCTTCCTTGAGCGCACGGCCGGCACCGGATACGCCCGACTTGGCGTCGATCACGATGTCGTCAGCGTCGATCTGGCCGGCTTCCAGCAGCGGCATCAGCGGCAGCTGGGCCGAGGTGGGATAGCAGCCGGGATTGGCCACCAGCCGCGCCTTGGCCACCTTGTCGCGATACATCTCGGTCAGGCCGTAGACCGCTTCGTCCTGCAGCTTCGGCGCCCGGTGCTCATGGCCATACCACTTGGCGTATTCGTCCAGGTTGCGCAGCCGGAAGTCAGCCGACAGGTCGATGATCTTCAGATGCGTCGGCAGGCCGGCGATCACCTCCTGGGTGGTGCCATGCGGCAGGGCGCAGAAGACGGCATCCACGCCGCTCCAGTCCACTTCCTTGATGGTAACCAGCTTCGGCAGGTTCAGGCCGGTGAATTGCGGGAAGACCGTCTCGATCCCCTCGCCCGCTTTCCGGTCGGCGGTCAGGGCGACCACGCGGACGCGCGGATGACGCAGCAGGACGCGGAGCAGCTCCGCCCCCGTATAACCGCTGGCACCCAAAATCGCGACCCGAATGGCATCCGTGGCCATGTCGACCTCCTGTGGAAAAGATGGGCCTAAAGATGGAGATGGGTATAACGCGCCAGCCGCCCGGTTCAATAGTTAAATTGATACCGTCAGATCCGGAATTGTCCCACTAAATCGGCCAATTCCTGCGCCTGCCGAGCCATGGCGGTCGCCGAGGCCGTGGTCTGCTCGACCAGGGCGCCGTTCCGCTGGGTCATCTCGTCCATCTGCCCCACGGCCGTGTTCACCTCGTCGAGACCCACCGCCTGCTCCCGGCTGGCCGAGGAAATCTCCCCAACGATATCCGCCACTTTTTTCACAGCCGAGACAATCTCGCTCAGGCTTTCACCGGTCAGGTTGACCAGACGGGCCCCTTCCCGCACCTCGCCGGTGCTGGCCTGTATCAGGGCCTTGATTTCACGCGAAGCGTCAGCAGAACGCTGGGCCAGCGCCCGGACTTCCTGTGCCACCACGGCGAAGCCCTTGCCGGCCTCACCGGCGCGGGCCGCTTCCACGGACGCATTCAGGGCCAGCAGATTGGTCTGGAAGGCAATCTCGTCAATCAGGCCGACGATATCGCTGATCTTCTGCGCACTGCCTTCGATACGACTGACCGCTTCGACGGCACTGCGGACGACACTGCCGCCCTTCTCGGCCGTGTTGCGCGCTGTCGCCGCCAGGCTGTTGGCCGCTTCGGCATTATCGGCATTCTGTTTTACGGTTGCCGTGATCTGGTGCATCGAGGCCGCAGTCTCTTCCAGGCTGGCGGCCTGCTGTTCGGTACGGCCGGCCAGATCGTTGCTGCCGCTTGAAATCTCGGTCGCAGCATCGCGCACAGTGGCGGCGGCAGATGTGACCCGGCCCACCGTCTCGGCCAGTTGCTGGGCCGTCCGGTTGGCATCCTGCTTCAACCGGTCATAAACACCCTGGTAATCTGCTCCGATACGGTGGGTGAAGTCGCCGCGCGCCATGGCGCCCAGGGCATCGCCCAGATTGCCGAACACAGTCTCCATCGTGCCAAGCATGCCGTTCATCCGTTCGCCCAGGCGGGCCATCATACCGTCCAGCTTGCTGGTATCGATGCGGGCAGACAAGTCACCGCCCGCGGCCGCACCGACCACTTCGCCGACAGCGCGATCCAGCAGGTCTTCCTGGGCCTTGCGCTGTTCTTCCGCGCTCAGGCGATTGCGCTCGACCTCCTGCTGCAGCTCCTCGTTCTGCAGACCGTTCTCCTTGAACACCTGCACGGCACGAGCCATGGCGCCGATCTCGTCGCCACGCTGCCGGTCCGGAACGTCCGTGCCCCATTCGCGATTGGCCAGCCGGTCCATGACACCGGTCAGAGCCGCCAGCGGATCGGCGACGCGGCGGCCGATATAGAGCCATCCGACCAAGAATGCCGCCACAAGGCTGGCAGCGGCTACAATCACCAGAATCATCCGGCCGGTACTGCTGCTGCTCTTTGCTTCTCTGGTTGCTGCAGCAACATCAAGATTGGCATCCTCGACCACCTGCTGCGCCACCGCCGCCAGGCGTTTGGCCGCATCACGGCTGGTCTTCAAGGTGGAGCGTGCATATTCGAGCGAGTCCAGTTCCTGTTCGCGGAAGCTCAACAGGCCCGTGCCTTCATCGCCGTAGCCGACAACCGTCTTGGTCGCCTTGCTCAGCTCAGGATGCGGGTTGATTTTCTCCACCACCGTCAGCGCCTTGGTGACGCGTTCAGACGTGGTGGCAAAGCGTTTTGTCGCGGCTTCCAGTTCGGCCCGGGTAGCGGCCTGGGCACCCACGGCCAGCTGACCAACCGCGTTGTTCACTTCGCCGATCAGCGTGGCGGTGGCCTGCACCAGCATGACGTCGTTATTGGCCATACGGGTGAGCGAGCGCTCGATACGGCTGAGGTCGCCGCTGCGCGTCACCGAGGTCATGCTGCCGGCCAGATCCGTCACCGCGTCATCGATCAGTGGATTGGCGAATTGCAGGAAGGTGGTGTGCGCCTTGGCCAGTTCCTGGGTCTCGGTCTCACGCTGCTGGGTTGTCCGGATACGGGCGCTGACCAGCTGCTGCAACCGGCCGATATTGGCCAGCAGGCCATCGGTTTCCTTCTTGATTTCCTCCAGGCGGCCGCCGCTCACCCGTGCTGCAACCAGATCCAACACCGAACGGATATCGTTCTCGCGCTCCTTGATGCCAGCCGCGGTGACCTTGACTTCTTCCTCGGTGCTGGCCGAGACCAGATCGGGCGCGGCGCCGGCCAGATCGGCAACCCGTTCCGACAGCGCCAGGGCCGCAACCACGGCCGTCACCCCCTCGTCCGTCACTGTGGTGATGGCCCGGTCCAGCCGCGACATGGCAAACCAGCCGGCGGCAGCCGAGATCAGGGCGAAGGAGGCGATTGTGCCCACCGCGATATACAGGCGCTGGCGGATCCCCCCGCCCGACGTCGAAACCGGCTGCAGATCAGCCATAGCCTACCCCCCTCTCGATTCTTCAAGACCGGAGGATTGTTCTGGGTTTTTACCGTTGGGGCAAGCCCATGATATGCAATGAAAACCCAGTTTCACGTACTAGCAAAACGGGTGGTCGGGCCGTGGCGCGTCGCACAACCGGATGCTAGGCTTCCGGCTCTGAGGAAACTGGCCCCATGCTCGTCCTGATCGACAATTACGACAGCTTTACCTGGAACCTGGTGCACTATTTTGGCCAGATCGGCGCCGAGATGCGTGTGTTCCGCAACGATGAAACGACACCGGAGGCCATTCTGGCGCTCAAGCCCGCCGGCGTCGTGCTGTCACCCGGTCCCTGCGATCCCGACCGCGCCGGCATCTGCCTCGCCATGATCGACAAGGCTGCCGAGACCCGCCTGCCGCTGTTCGGCGTCTGCCTTGGGCACCAGGCCATCGGCCAGGCCTTCGGCGGCAAGGTTGTGCGCGCCCCCAAGCCGCTGCATGGCAAGCTCAGTCGCATCCACCACACCGGCGAGAGCGTGTTTGCCGGTCTGGCCCAGGACTTCCAGGCCACCCGGTATCACTCGCTGGCCGTCGACCCGGCCAGCCTGCCCAACAGCCTGAAGGTGACCGCACGCTCGGAAGACGGCGTCATCATGGGCCTCGCCCATCACGACCTGCCGATCCATGGCGTGCAGTTCCACCCGGAAAGCATTGCCTCCGAGCATGGCCTTGCGATGCTGGCCAATTTTGTGCGCTATTGCGGCCTGCCGGTGACGGCGATTGCGGAGCACGGACAGGCGGCATGAGCGGGGATATTGCGGATTTCAAACGGCTGCTCGGTCTGGTGGCCGGCGGCGCGCGGCTCAGCATCGACGATGCGCGCACGGCGTTTGACGTGATGATGTCGGGCAATGCCACGCCGTCGCAGATGGGCGCTTTCCTGATGGCGCTGCGCGTGCGCGGCGAAAGCGTGGACGAGATCACCGGCGGCGCACTGACCATGCGCGCCAAGGTCAATGGCGTGAAGGCCCCAGCCGACGCCATCGACATTGTCGGCACCGGCGGCGACGTCAAGGGCACCTGGAATGTCTCCACCTGCTCGGCCTTCGTACTCGCCGGCTGCGGCGTGCCGGTGGCCAAGCACGGCAACCGCGCGGTGTCGTCGAAAACCGGCGCGGCCGACGTGCTGACGGCGCTGGGCGTCAACATCGACTGCGATTTCCGCCTGATCGAAAAGGCCATCGTCGAAGCCGGCGTCGGCTTCCTGATGGCCCCGCGCCATCACGGCGCCATGCGCCATGTCGGCCCCACCCGCGTCGAACTGGGCACCCGCACGATTTTCAACCTGCTCGGCCCCCTGAGCAATCCGGCGCTGGTGAAGCGTCAGCTGATCGGCGTGTTCGACCGCCAGTGGGTGCAGCCGCTGGCCGAAGTGATGGGCAAGGTCGGCGCGGAAGTCGTCTGGGTCGTGCACGGCTCGGACGGCCTTGACGAGATCACCACCACCGGTCCTACCTATGTGTCCGAGATGGCCGGCGGCAAGCTGCGGCATTTCGAGATCACGCCCGAAGATGCCGGCCTGCCGCGTGCCCGCATGGAAGACCTGAAGGGCGACGAGCCGACCGCCAATGCCGTGGCCCTGCGCGCGGTGCTGAGCGGGGCGCCCGGCGCCTTCCGCGATATCGTGCTGATCAATTCCGCAGCCGCGCTGGTGATCGCCGGCAAGGCCAAGGACCTGCGCGAGGGCGCCGGCATCGCGGCGCAAGCCATCGACAGCGGCAAGGCACGTGCGGCGCTGGCACGCCTGATCGAAATCACCCATGAACCGCCGCCGGTGCAACCGGAAGCGGACGACAAGCCGGCCAAGAAAAAAGCATGAGCGACGTTCTCACCAGGATCAACGCCGACAAGCGGCTGCATATCGCCGCCAACAAAGCCGCCGTGCCGCAGGCGAAGCTGGAGCAGCTGGCGCGCGCCACCCCGGCGCCGCGCGGCTTTTTCCAGGCGCTGAAGACCACGGCTGACTCCGGGCGTTATGCGCTGATCGCCGAGATCAAGAAAGCCTCGCCCTCCAAGGGCCTGATCCGTCCGGATTTCGATCCGCCGGCGCTGGCCCGCGCCTATGCCGCCGGCGGCGCCACCTGTCTGTCGGTACTGACCGACGTTCCGTATTTCCAGGGCAGCGATGACTATCTCCGCGCCGCGCGTGCGGTTGTCGACCTGCCGATCCTGCGCAAGGACTTCATGCTCGATCCCTACCAGGTGATCGAAGCCCGGGCGATGGGCGCGGACTGCATCCTGCTGATCATGGCCGCGCTGAGCGATGCGCAGGCCGCCGAACTAGAGGCCGCCGCCGGCGAATACGGTCTGGATGTGCTGGTCGAAGTGCATGACGGCGAGGAGCTGGATCGCGCACTGAAGCTGAAAAGCCGGCTGCTTGGCGTGAACAACCGCAATCTCAAGACCCTTGAGATCGATATCGCCAATACCGAGGCACTGGCCGCCCGCGTGCCGGCAGAGAAAATGCTGGTGGCTGAATCCGGCCTCTACACCAAGGCCGATCTCGATCGCATGGCCAAATGCGGTGCGCGCTGCTTCCTGGTCGGCGAAAGCCTGATGCGGCAGACTGACGTGGAATCCGCAACGCGCCTGTTGCTGACCGGCAAGGAGCTGGCCGCGTGAGCGACAAGCTGACCCATCTCAACGCCGCCGGCGAAGCCCATATGGTCGATGTTTCGACCAAGGCCGAGACCGAGCGCGTCGCCAGTGCCGGCGCCCGTGTCCTGATGCAGAAGGCCACCCTGGATCTGATCCTGGCGGGCAAGGCCGCCAAGGGCGACGTGCTGGCCACCGCGCGCATCGCCGGCATCATGGCGGCGAAGAAGACGTCTGACCTGATCCCGCTCTGTCATCCGCTGGCGCTGAGCCAGGTCACGGTCGAGCTGACGCCCGACACCAAGGCCAATGCCATCGATATCGTCGCCACCTGCAAGCTGAAAGGCCGCACCGGCGTCGAGATGGAAGCTCTCACCGCTGCCAGCGTTGCTGCGCTGACGATCTATGACATGGCCAAGGCGGTAGATCGCGGGATGCAGATCACCGATGTGAAGCTGCTGCACAAATCCGGCGGCAAGTCCGGCGACTTCAACGCGGCCTGAGCGATGCTGGCCGTCACCGAAGCCCGCGCCCGTATCGTTGCCGCCCTGCCGGCGATGCCGTCGGAGACGGTGGCGCTGACCGCTGCTGCTGGTCGTGTGCTGGCCGAGGATGTGGCCGCGCGGCGCACCCAACCGCCCTTCGATGTCAGCGCCATGGATGGCTGGGCCTGTCGCCAGGCCGATCTCACTGCCATTCCCGCCATCCTGAAGCCGGTCGGCGCAGCCGCTGCCGGCGGTCGCCATGACGGTCGCGTCGGACCGGGCGACTGCGTGCGCATCTTCACCGGCGCACCGATCCCCGATGGCGCCGATGCCATCGTGATCCAGGAAGACGCCGATCTGGGCAGCGACGGTCGCCTGACCGTGCGCGAAGCACCCAGGCCCGGCCAATGGATCCGCAAGGCCGGTCTGGATTTCGCCGAGGGCGAAATTCTGCTGAAGGCCGGCATCCGGCTCAGCCCTGCCGATATCGGGCTGTCGGCCGCCATGAACGTGCCCTGGCTGGCCGTGCGGCGCAAACCGCGCATTGCCGTGCTGGCGACCGGCGACGAACTGGCCCGACCGGGCGAGCCGATCGGTCCGAACCAGATCGTCAGTTCCAACAATATTGCCCTGTGTGCCCTGATCGATGCCCATGGCGGCGTTGCCATTGACCTCGGCATTGCCCGCGACACCGAAACCGACCTGCGCGCCAAGGCTGCCGCCGCGGCCGGCTGCGACCTGCTGCTGACGCTGGGCGGCGCCAGCGTCGGCGAACATGACCTGATCCATAAAATCCTCGGTGGCGGCGGCACCAGCATCGACTTCTGGAACATCGCCATGCGGCCGGGCAAGCCCCTGATGTTCGGCCATGCCGATCTGGGCGACGGACAGTCCATTCCGCTGCTGGGCCTGCCCGGCAATCCTGTCTCGGCTCTCGTCTGCGGCTATAATTTCCTGCTGCCGGCCATGCGCGCCATGCTTGGGCTGGACTGGGAAATTCGTTTCGAGATAGCTGTCTCCGGCTCGGACCTCGCCGCAAACGACAAGCGTGAGGACTACCTGCGTGCCACCCTGCGCCAGGATGGTAACCGGTTGGTCGCGACCGGCTTCGCCAAGCAGGACAGCTCCATGCTGCGCCGCCTGAGCGAGGCCGACTGCCTGATCGTGCGCGCGCCGCTGGCCCCGCCACTGCAGGCAGGTGCGCCGGTCCAGATCCTGCGCCTGCGCTGATCATGCGCGTCACCCTCCTCGGCACCGGATGTCCGCAGGTTTCGACCTTGCGCTACGGGCCGGCCAGCCTGCTGCAATGGGGCGAACGGCAGTTCCTGATCGATTGCGGCTCGGGCGTGACCCAGCGTCTGCTCGGTGTCGGCAGCGCCGGCAAGCTGCTGGATGGCATCCTGCTGACGCACCTGCATTCCGACCATATCGTTGATCTGTTCCAGCTCATCATCTCCAGCTGGCACCAGGGCCGCGACCGGCCGCAGCGTATCTACGGCCCCGTCGGCACCAGGCAATACATGAAAGGGCTGATGGCCCTGTGGAAGCCTGAGCTGGATCAGCGCATCGCCCATGAAAAGCGCCCGTCCACCACAGCGCTGGAGCTCGAAGTCACAGAGGTCGAGCCCGGTACCGTCATCCGCGACGGCGACCTGCGGGTCATGGCCATTCCGGTGCGGCACCAGCCGGTCAAGGCCGCGTTCGGTTATGTCTTTACCGACGGGCGGCACAGTATCGCCTTCAGCGGCGATACCGCCTTCTGTCCGGAGCTGATCACGGCGGCAAAAGATGCCGACGCGCTGGTGCATGAATGTTTCCTGCACCGGGAGATGCTGGCGCTGCCAGGTCGGAATCCGGAGACCGTCGCCAATGTCGCCAGCTATCACACCCTGTCGACCGAAGTCGGCAAGGTCGCTGCCCAGGCCGGTGTCGGCTGCCTGATTCTCAATCACTTCGTGCCGGTCGTCTTCGACCGTCCGGCGCTGCTGGCCGAAGTCCGCGCCGATTACACCGGCCCGGTGCTGATCGGCGAGGACCTGATGCAGTTCGACGCCACGACGCGTCTGGTGACCCACGCCGGCGCGGCCATCGGCCTGCCGACGGCCTGAATGCCGGCCAGACCAGCAATCCGTCCTGCTCATCCGGGCGATCTCGATGCCCTGGTCGAACTGGAAAACCGCTGTTTCCAAGGCGATCGCATGTCCCGCCGCAGTTATGCCGCGGCGCTGCATAACCCGCGCGCCGTACTGCTGGTTGCCGATCAGGGCGAGGCCATCCTGGGAGCTGCCACGCTGTTTCGCCGCGCCGACAGCGAGGCTGGGCGGCTTTACTCCATTGCCGTCGATCCGGCCATGCAGGGACAGGGACTGGGTGCGGCCCTGCTCACGGCCATCGAGCGGGCGGCCACCGGGCTCGGCCTGCACTGCGTGCGACTGGAAGTCAGCGTTCACAACAAAGCCGCAATCGACCTCTACCGTAAAAACCGCTATGGAATCGTAGGCCGCATCGCGCAATACTATGAAGACGGTTCGGATGCCCTGCGGCTGGAGAAGCCGCTGCAGACCGGATCAGGCAAAGTCCCCCGCTGAGCTTTACGGGAGCCACTTCCCGCTGCCATGCATATCATCATCGTCGAGCGTAAAACCCATTTCCGCTACCGCAATCCGGGCTGTCTGGTCCTGAACAACCGCGAGTTCATCACGCGCCCCGATCTGGTGCAGGACAAACGGGCCAAGATCATCAATCTCAGCAAAGATTACTCCTACCTCGGCTACGGTTATTACTGCTCCCTGCTCGCCGAGGCGCGCAGCCAGAAGGTCATCCCCTCGGTCAAGACCATCCTGGATCTGCGCGAGCGCAGCATCTACAGCCATGCCCTGCCCGAGCTGGACGAACTGCTGCAGCAGCAGGTGAAACGGCTCGTCATGCTGCCGACGGCGCCCTTCACGGTGAATGTCTTTTTCGGCCGCAGCGACGACCTGCGCTTCCCCGATCTTGCGCGCCGGGTCTTCGATGAATTCCGCTGTCCGTTGCTGAAGCTCAGCATCTCACCGGAAGATGGCTGGCACATCGCCTCGATCCGGCCGATGGCTCTCAGTGACCTGAAACCCCAGCAGCAGGAATTCTTCGAGCGCGCGCTGGAATCCTACACCCGCTCCAGCTGGCGCACACCAAAGGCCAAGCCAGCCGCGAAATACAGCCTGGCCATCCTGCACAATCCGGCTGAAGCCCTGCCGCCGTCGGACCGCCGGACCCTGCAGAAATTCGTCCGCATCGGCGAGCAGATGGGCGTCGAGGTCGAGCTGGTCGAAAAGAAAGACTATGCCGAACTGGCCGAATACGACGCGCTCTTCATCCGGGAAACGACCGCGCTCGATCACCACACCTACCGCTTTGCCAAGAAAGCAGAGAATGAAGGTATGGCGGTGATCGATGATCCAACCTCGATCCTGCGTTGCACCAACAAGGTGTATCTGGCCGAGTTGCTGAAGGCGAACAAGATTCCAACACCCAAGACCGTCGTGCTCGACAATCGCGGCGTGGAAGCCGTGGAACAGGAAATCGCCTATCCCATCATCCTGAAAATTCCCGATGGCTCCTTTTCGCGCGGCATCGTCAAGGCCGAAAACCGCGGCCAGCTTGAAGAAGCCGCTACCCGCCTGCTGCGCGAATCCGACGTCATTCTGGCGCAGGAATACCTCTACACCGATTTCGACTGGCGGATCGGCATCCTGCGTGGGCAGCCGATCTATGCCTGCCAGTATTTCATGTCCCGTGGCCACTGGCAGGTGGTGAAGCACAGTGATGGCGGCCGCTTCACCGAAGGCGGTTTTCGCACCCTGCGCGTGGAAGACGCGCCGCGGCCGGTGGTCGACATCGCGCTCAAGGCCGCCAGCCTGATCGGCGATGGCTTCTACGGCGTCGACCTGAAGCAGACAGAAAAGGGCGTGGTGGTTATCGAAATCAACGACAACCCCTCGATCAACCAGGGCGAGGAAGACGCCGTTCTGAAGGATGACCTGTATCGCCGGATCATCCAGGAATTCATCCGCCGCCTGGAAGAACGCCCGGGCGGGGAGACCATAACACTGGCTCAATCCCAGCAGACCATGGCCGGAGCCTACGCCATCACACCCGGCCAGCCGCCCTCGCCAGCCCAGATCGCCGCCCAGGTGGCCGCAAAGGTATCGAGCGAGGTGGCAGCGCGGATCGCCGCCGAGGTATCAAGCCAGGTCATCGCCTCGATGCTGGGCGCCCGCCCCCATGTGGTGGCCGAGGAAAACTCCGAAGAACCTTCCCTGCCCCTGCCATACAGCCAGAAATGATCTAAACTCGGGCGGCCTATCGCCCGAGACTCCAAGCAAGAGGCCGCAATGCCCGTCGCCTGGCGCATCCTGCTCTGCGCCTGCCTGAGCTACACCATCAGCCAGTTCTACCGCTCGGCCAATGCCGTGATCGGGCCTGACCTGATGACTGAACTGCTGTTGACGCCGGAAGATCTGGGCATCCTGACCGGAGCCTTCTTCCTGACCTTTTCGGTCAGTCAGCTGCCGGTCGGTATTGCGCTCGACCGCTGGGGCCCGCGTCGCACCATTCTGGTGACGCTGGTGATCGCTTTCATTGGCGCCCTTGCCTTTGCCCATGGCCGAAACCTCACCGAGCTGAGCCTGGCGCGTGTCGTGCTCGGCTTCGGGTGTGCGGCCCTCCTGACCGGCCCGATGGTGCTGTTCTCCCGCTGGTTCCCGCCCGACCGGTTTGCCACCATGTCCGGCATCCTGATCGCAATCGGCAATCTCGGTGTCGTCGCCTCCACGGCGCCACTGGCCTGGCTGGCGGCCGCCTATGGCTGGCGCATGGCCTTTTATCTCACCGCCGGAATCACAGTCTGCCTGATCGGACTCTCGTACTGGGCGATCCAGGATCATCCCGATCCCGCCAAGGCGCGACCCGGCGCCGGCGAAACCCTCGGACAGGCCCTGCGCGGTGTGGCTGACATCATCCGCCTTCCCGCCTTCCCCAACCTGTTCGCCATCATTTTCTGCGCCTACGCCACCTTCATCACCATCCTCGGCCTGTGGGGCGGGCCATATCTGCACGATGTGCATGGCATGGATGCGGCGGCGCGCGGCAATGTGCTGATCTTCATGGCGCTGGGTGCCGCCGCCGGCTATTTCATCTGGGGACCGCTGGACCGCGTCTTCAACACCCGGAAATGGCTGCTCGCCGTGGGATTGGGCGCGCAGCTTCTGTGCATTTTCATCATCGTCATCGTTCCGGGGCTCAGTGTCTTTCTGATCACCGCCCTCTTCACCTTCATGGGCGTGATGAATGGCTGCATCGTCATGATCTTTGCCCATGCCCGTTCCGTCTTCCCGGCGGCCGTTGTCGGCCGCGGCATCACGACCCTGAATATCGGTACCATGGGCGGCGGTGCTTTCCAGCAGATTCTGACCGGTTTTCTGATGGGTCGCTTGGCGCCGAAGGGGCAGATGCCGACCGAGACCGATTATCGTATCATCTTCGGTGTGCAGGGCGTGATCCTGCTGTCGGCGTTGCTGTTCTATCTGCGCACGCCTGACGCCAAGCCGCACCAGACCGCCACACTATGACGATGCGCGCCGAAACGCCGATCCGGATTGAAGTCCTCAGCGCAGTCACCGCCGCACCTTATGGCTGGATGCTGGGCAAGCCCCTCGCCTCTGCCCCCACGGACGCAGCTTATGGCAGCCCGTCTTCCGATTTCTGGCAGGAGCATATCTTCGATGCCGGCACAGACGGTCAACCGGAAATACTGTGGGTGACGTATCGCTCGGCCGAACCGGTCATCGGACGCCTTGAGGTGCATCACCGGACCCAACAGGCCGTGGTGCCGCTGACCGGCAGCGTCGTGCAGGTGGTGGCCACCAGCACACCGTCCGGCGAACCCGATCTTGCGACCGTCAGGGCTTTTCTTATTCCGCAGGGCCAGGGCATCTGCATGCGAACCGGCACCTGGCATGCGACCAGAATCTCAGGCCGCGAAGCCACCTGCCTGATGCTGACACGGCGCTCCACCACCGCCGATCTGGTGAACCACCTGAACAACGGCGCGGCAGCGGTGGAATCGCGCCTTGCCGATATCCCGGCGCTGCGACTGGTGCCATGACCCGCGAACCGGTTCCCGCCCGTTTCAATATCGCGCGCTACTGCCTGGCTGAAAATGCCCGCCTGCGCGGCGGCAAGACCGCCATGATCCTGGTGGGCGAGAGCGGCGAGACCCGCCTTACCTTCGCGGAGGCCGATCTTGCCGTGCGCCGGCTTGCTGCCGGCCTGCGCTCGCTGGGCCTCGCAGCCGGCAGCCGCATCATGATCCGCATGGCCAACGATGCGGATTACGCGCTGACCTATTTCGCCACCATGGCAGCCGGCTATGTCGCGCTGCCCTCCAGCGCCCAGCTCACCGCCGCCGAAGCCGATTACCTGCTGCAGAATTCCGGCGCCGCGGTTGTTGCCGCCAGTGCCGAGCTTGCGCGCGACCTGACGCTGCCGGCCAATGTCATCCTGCTCGACCCGGTCCGCCTGGCGACCCTGAAACAGCATGACCCGCTGCCCGACTATGCCGATACGGCCGCCGACGATCCGGCCTATCTGGTCTACACCTCGGGCACCACCGGCCGGCCAAAGGGTGTGCTGCATGCCCATCGTGCCGCCTGGGGGCGACGGCCGATGTACCAGGGCTGGCTCGGCCTGCAGGACAGCGACGTGATGCTGCATGCCGGCGCCTTCAACTGGACCTATACACTGGGCGTCGGCCTCGTCGATCCCTGGGCGGCTGGCGCCACCACCGTGCTGTATAACGGGCCGCGCGACATCCAGGTCTGGCCGCACCTGCTGGCGCGGCATCGCGCCACCATCTTTGCCGCCGTGCCCACGCTCTATCGCCAGATCCTGAAATACTGCGATCTCGATGCTCACGACCTTTCGGCATTGCGCCATGGGGCGACGGCCGGCGAGGCCTTGCCGCCGGCATTGCTGGAAGAATGGCAGAGCCGCACCGGCAAGCCGCTGTATGAAGCCCTCGGCATGTCGGAGATTTCCACCTACATCTCCACCGGGCCCGGCATGACGATCAAAGCCGGCAGCCCCGGCAAGCCGCAGGCCGGTCGTCGTGTCGCCGTCCTGTCGCCCGACAGTGACGAACCGGTGCTGCTGCCCGATGGCGAAACCGGCCTGCTGGCCGTGCATCGTTCGGAACCGTCGCTGATGCTGGGATACTGGCACCGGCCGGAAGAAGAAGCCCTGGTCTATCGCGGTGACTGGTTCTGCGGCGGCGATCTCGCCAGCCTGGATGCCGATGGCTATCTCTGGCATCACGGCCGCAACGACGACGTGATGAATGCGATGGGCTATCGCGTCTCGCCTGTGGAAGTGGAACTCGCCCTCGCCGACCATCCGGCCATCGCCGAGGTAGCGGTGACCGAATTGAAAGTTCGGGCGGATGTGTCAGTGGTCGCGGCTTTCATCGTCCTGCGCGAGGGCCAGGCTGCCGAGCCCGCCGAACTGGGCCGCTTCGCCGAGGCGCGGCTCGCCGCCTATAAATGCCCGCGCGAATGGCGCTTCGTGGCGGCCCTGCCGCGCACCGCCAATGGCAAGGTGCAGCGCAAGAAACTGGCGGCGCCCTGACCTGAAATAATGTGGCACCGGGCTTGCAGTTTCCCTGATCGGAACCAAACCGATGGGGATAGCCATGAGTACCGTTGCTGCCGCCGCCAAGACTCCGTTCGGCGATGCCATGTCCGCCCACCAGACCGTCGCCACCAATACGCCGGCGACCCTGGCCGCCACGAAATTCGCGGATTACCTTCAAGAAAAGCAGGCGGCGAACCAGTCTGTTGCCGTCGTAAACAGCCGTGCGCCGACGCCCGATCATCTGGCCAAGACCCTGTTCGGGACGGCCTATGACGCCAAAAACCAGAGCGTGCGCCTGGATAAACTTGCCGCCGAGGCCCAGAAGCAGACGGCAGAATTTGCCGACCAGATGCATCGGCAGCTTGCCAATGCCGGCATCGATCCGAACATCCCGCTGGAACTGACCATGGGCGCCGGGGGCCGCGTTATCGTCGATGGCAACCATCCGCAGGCCGCCGAGATCACCAAGCTGTTCGAAGAAACGCCGGCCCTGGCCCAGGCCTATCGCAGCATCGCCACCCAGAATGACAAACTGGCCATGCAGCAGGTCGGCGCGGCTTATATCAAGGAATACAATACCGCCAAATCGGATAACGAACGGCAGGCCAGCTGGAACCGCTACAGTACCCTGATGGACAAGCTCTCATCCATGTTCAGTGGCCGCATGACCTTCGGCCCCGGCACTGTGGTCACCGAAAGCCAGCAGATGCTGCGTCGCATGGATATCGCGTAATCAATCCCAGCCGAGACCGCGCGCGCTTTCCTGCGCTTTCTCGTCGGCTTCCAGATTCTGCTGCAGGCGGGCACGGGCCTGCCGCTGCAGCGTGATCCGCTTGTCCAGATCGTCGTCCCAATGGGCAAAGAGCTGCAGCAGAAGCTGCTCGTTATGCTCCTTGAACGTGAGCGTCTTCTGTCGTGCGGCATAGGCTGTCTGGCCCAGAGCGCGCAAGGTCTGCTCGCCGATATGCAGGGCCGAACGGAAAGTCTCGCGTTCCACCACCGGAATGTCGCGCTTCATCAGTTCCATCGCATGCGGCAGATCCCGGGCCCGCGCCACGATCTTCAGGTTTGGGAAATGCTGCTTGGCCAGATCAACCAGTTGCAGTGACGCCTCCTGACTGTCGACCGCCACCACCAGCACTTTCGCTTTCGCTGCACCGGCCGCTTCCAGAAGGTCCAGCCGTGTGGCGTCGCCGTAGAAAACCTTGAAATCGAACTGTCGCAGCGTATCGATGATTTCCGGATCGTGATCCAGCACGGTCACGCCGATGCGGTTGGCATACAGCAGGCGGACCACAATCTGGCCGAAGCGGCCGAAACCAGCCACGATGACCGGGTTGCCTTCATCTTCCGGCACGTCGTGAGGCCGGTCATTGATATGCACGAAGCGCGGTTCGATCAGCTTGTCGTTGATCACCACCAGCAACGGTGCCGTGGCCATGGACAGGGCCACCACAACGGTCAGCAGGGCGACCGTCTCGCTGTCGATGATCCCAAATCCGGACGCCGCCCCGAACAGCACAAAGGCAAATTCACCGCCCTGCGCCAGCAGGAAAACGAACAACGCCGTCTGGCTCCAGGGCAGTTTCGCCACACGGGCAATGATGAACAGCACCGCGCCTTTCATCGCCAGCAGGGCCGCGATCAGCGCCAGCACCGTGCCGGGTCGACTCACCAACAGACCGAAATCGACCGACATGCCCACTGCCGTGAAAAACAGGCCGAGCAGCAATCCCTTGAAGGGCTCGATGTCGGTCTCCAGCTCGTGGCGATATTCCGATTCCGCGAGAAGGACGCCGGCCAGGAAGGCGCCGAGCGCCATGGACAGGCCGGCCAGCTGCATCATCAGCCCGATGCCCATGACGATCAGCAGCGCTGTTGCCGTGAAAATTTCGCGCAGGCCGGTTCCGGCAATGATGCGGAACAGCGGCCTTGTCAGATAGCGGCCGCCAAAGACAATAATGGCAATCGCAGCCACCGCCTTCAGGGCGCCGATCCAGCCTTCGCTCTGCCCCGTGACCGCCGGTGCCGTGGCCAGCAGCGGCAGCAGCGCCAGCATGGGGATGACGGCGATATCCTGGAACAGCAGGATCGAAAAAGCCGAACGGCCGCCCGGCGTGCCCAGCAGGTTGCGCTCGGTCAGGGGTTGCAGCGCGATAGCGGTAGACGACAGCGACAGGCCGAGGGCGGCTGCCAGCGCCATCTGCCAGGACCAGCCCAGCAGCAGACCGAGGGCCGTCAGCAACAGCGTGCAGCCAATCACCTGGCCGCCGCCAAGCCCGAGGATCGGCCAGCGCATCTGCCACAGACGCCGCGGATTCAGTTCCAGGCCGATGACGAAGAGCAGCAGCACCACGCCGAATTCGGAGAAATGCAGGATCGCCTCGACATCGGTGATGAGTTTCAGCACCCAGGGACCGACGATCACGCCGGCGATCAGATAGCCAAGCACCGAGCCCAGCCCAAGCCGCTTGGCGATCGGCACGGCGATCACCGATGCGGCCAAGTAGATCACGGCATTGAACAGCAACCCGTCCATGCTGCGGCCTACCGGTCGATCGCCGGCACCGCCGGCTTGGCGCAGATGGCGCTGGCCTTGGGATGCGGATAAGCGTCGAGCCAGGCACGATAGGCCTCGGCATGCGCCTCGACCTCAAGCTGTTTTTTCAGGCGTGCGCCCTGCAGCAGGAAGGGTTCGCGATAGGTCATGCCGCAAAGCGCTGCCGAGCGTTCGAAGGGACGCAGCAGCTCGGCCATGGTGATGCCGTTATAGCCATCCGTCTTGTAGGCGTCGTCCGGCCCGCCGGTGGAAACCGCCTGGGCCAGTTCCTTGCCGCGCAGCGCCTCGCCACTGGTGCCGTAGGCCCAGCCATATTCAAGCACCGCATCCATCCATTCCTTCAGGAGCGACGGGCAGGAATACCAGTAGAACGGATGCTGCATCACCACAACATCATGGGCAGTCAGCAGCGCCTGCTCGCGTCGCACATCGATATGGAAATCCGGATAGATTTCGTAAAGATCGTGCAGGGTCACATGCGGCAGCTCGCGGGCCATATCCGCCATGGCGCGGTTGACCCGCGACAGATGCGGATAGGGATGCGCAAACAGCACCAGGATTTTCGGCTTTTCCGTTTCCGGCACTATGCTCACACGGCCCTCGTCTTTCCGGCCTCAGGTTATAGCCAGACCATCATCGGCGGCAATGATCGCGCCATTGATGAATCGGGCTTCATCGGAGGCCAGCAGCATCAGCAGGCCGTCCAGGTCCTTGGCCTCGCCCACCCGCCGGCGCGGCAGAATCTCGATCAGCTTCTGGCCACCCGGTGTCGCCCAGTAGTCGCGGTTGATCTCGGTTTCGATATAGCCCGGGCAGATCGCATTGGTGTTGATCCCGTAGCGCGCCCATTCCAGCGCCATCGCCTTGGTCATATGCACGACAGCCGCTTTCGACATGCAGTAGACCGACAGCTGGCTCAGCACCCGCAGTCCGGCAACCGAGGCGATATTGATGATGCGCCCTGCAACCTTCCTGGCAATCATGTCCCTGGCCGCCGCCTGGGCGACAAAAAAGGCGCCCTTGGCATTGGTGTTCATGGTGAAATCGAAGTCTTCCGGCGTCACGTCGACAATGCGGCCCTGCTTGCTGACCCCGGAATTGTTGACCAGGATATCCACCCCGCCCAGTTTTTCAGCAATCTCGGCAAAGGCCGACTGAATGTTATCGTAATCGTTGACGTCCAGTTTCACCGTGATCGCCGTGCCGCCGGCTCCGGTGATCCGCTCGGCCAGCGCACTCAGCCGGTCGGTGCGGCGCGCCGCCAGCGCCACGCTGGCCCCGGCCCCGCTCAGCAGTCCGGCGAACCGTTCGCCCAACCCGCTGCTGGCGCCGGTCACCACCGCCACCTTGCCCTTCAGACTGATACCCTGGCCCATCGAATCCTCCTGTTTTGCCAGCCGGATCGTCGGTTTCTCGTCCCCTGCGGTCAAGGGGCTGGTCTGGCCGGCAACCCTGCGCTACCGTTGCGGCATGCGCATCGAAATCGTTTCTGACGTCATTTGTCCCTGGTGCTTCATTGGCAAGCGCCGCCTCGAACAGGCGCTGGCCCAGCGCCCGGATGTGGAATTCGAGATCGGCTGGCGACCGTTCCAGCTCAACCCCGATATGCCGCGCGAGGGGGCCGACCGCAAAAGCTACCTAGAAGCCAAGTTCGGCGGCCCGGCCCGCGCGAAAGACATTTATGCCCGGGTTTCCGCTGAAGGCGCCAAGGAAGGCATCGCCTTCGACTTCGACGGCATCAAGCGTACACCCAACACCCTGGCCGCTCACAGCGTCCTGCGCTGGGCCCTTACCGCCGGTGCGCAGAACGAATTGAAGGAGCGGCTGTTCCGCCTGTATTTCCTCGAAGGCCGGGATATCGGCGATCATCAGGTGCTGGCCGATGCCGCGGCTGCCGAGGGCATGGATGGCGCTCTGGTGAAACAGTTGCTGGATGAAGGTCGCGACGCCGACGTCATCCAGTCCGAAGACATGATGGCACGCGAGATGGGCATCACCGGCGTCCCCTTCTTCATCTTCGAGCGCAAATATGGCGTTTCGGGCGCACAGCCCGCGGATGCCCTGCTGCAGGTGATCGACAAGGTTGCCGCCGAACCCCGTGAACAGGCACAGGCCGCTCAAAGCTGACCATGAACGTCGAGAGCTCCGCCATAACGCCGCAGGGCATGCCACACCTTGGTTTTGCTGCGGACGCCGAAAGCGTGCAGGACTCCAATGTGCGGCAGTTTCTGCAGCTATGGTTCGACGCGCGTGCCGCAGGCGAAATGCCGGGCAAGGAATTCCTCGATCCCCTGCGCCTGCGTTTCCTGCTCGGATCTCTGTCCCTGCTGGAAGTGCATGCCGATCCGCTGCGCTTCCGGTATCGTCTGGTCGGCACCGACATCGTCGAACGGCTCGGTCATGAACTGACCGGAAAATGGCTCGACGAACATCCCGATTCCAACTGGCGTCCCTTCCTGCTCAAGGGCGCGACCATGGTCCATCACGCCGCCATGCCGGTCTACGGCCATGTGAAGTCCCGGGCACTGGGGCAGGACTGGCTGCTGGAAGTGGTGGCCGTGCCGCTCTTCGGCCCCGATGGCGAAGTCGCCTATATCGGCGCAGGCCAGAGCTTCCCGCCCTATAAGTCCGAACTGCCAGGCCGCCCCAGCTAGGCGACTTTCTTTTTCGCCTTGCCCGCGATCTCGGCCAGCCGCAGGGCGGCATGCAGCACGCCCTTGAGGCGATCATGCGGCTCGGGCCAGTCACGCATCAGCACCACTTTATGGTCCGGCCGCAGCTTGGCGCCGCGTTCCGACTGGATGAACATCACCAGGCCGGCCGGATCGGCAAACAGGTTGTCGCGGAAGGTGAGCGTCGCGCCTTTCGGCCCGGCCTCGATTTTCAGGATATTCGCTTCCAGGCAGAATTTCTTGATCGCCACAATGTCCAGAAGATGGTTCACCTCCTCGGGCAAGGGCCCGAAGCGGTCGATCATCTCGGCGGCAAAGGCATCGATATCGGCGCGGCCATCCAGATCGGCGACGCGGCGATAAAGCTGCATGCGCAGATTGAGGTCCGCGACATAGCTTTCGGGAATGAGAACCGCCGTGCCGATCTGGATTTGCGGCGACCATTTGTCGCCCGAACCCGCCTTCTCGCCGCGCGCCGTCGCCCGGGCAGCGACAATCGCCTCCTGCAGCATCTCCTGATACAGCTCGAAGCCAACCTCGCGGATATGGCCCGATTGTTCCTCGCCCAGAAGATTGCCGGCACCGCGCAGGTCGAGATCGTGGGAGGCCAGCGTGAAGCCGGCGCCGAGCGTATCCAGGCTCTGCAGCACGCGCAGCCGCTGTTCCGCCCCGGTGTTGAGCAGGCGTCCGCCCTGATAGGTAAAATAGGAATAGGCGCGCAGTTTCGAACGGCCGACGCGGCCACGCAGCTGGTACATCTGCGCCAGGCCGAACAGGTCGGCGCGATACACCACCAGCGTATTGGCCGAAGGGATATCCAGGCCGCTTTCGACGATATTGGTCGCCACCAGCACGTCGTAGCGCCGGTCGTAGAAGGCGTTCATCACGTCATCCAGCTCGGTCGGCGCCAGTTGGCCATGCGCCACCACGGCCTTCAGTTCCGGCACATGGTCGCGGATGAAGGCCATGGCGGTATCGAGAAATTCGATGCGCGGACAGACGAAGAAGCTCTGGCCGCCACGGAAATGCTCGCGCAGCAGGGCCTCGCGGATCACCACTGGATCGAAGGGCGTGACAAATGTGCGCACGGCCAGGCGGTCGACCGGCGGCGTGGCGATCAGGCTGAGCTCGCGCACGCCCGACAGCGCCAGTTGCAGCGTGCGCGGGATCGGCGTGGCCGACATGGTCAGCACATGCACCTCGGCCTTGAGCTGCTTCAGCCGTTCCTTGTGCTTGACGCCGAAATGCTGCTCTTCGTCGATGATCAGCAGGCCCAGTCGTTTGAAATCGATGCTCTTCGACAGCAGGGCATGCGTGCCGATCACGATGTCGACGGTGCCCTCGGTCAGGCCCTTCTTGGTATCCGCAGCGGACTTCGCCGTCACCATGCGCGAAAGCTGCTCGATGCGTAGCGGCAGACCCCGGAAACGCTGGAAGAAAGTGCGGTAATGCTGGCGGCAGAGCAGTGTGGTCGGGCAGATCAGCGCCACCTGCTGCCCCGACATGGCGGCCGCGAAGGCCGCGCGGATCGCTACCTCGGTCTTGCCGAAACCGACATCGCCGCAGATCAGCCGATCCATCGGCTTGCCGCTGGCCAGGTCGTCCAGCACCTCGTTGATGGCGCGGTCCTGATCCTCGGTTTCCTCATAGGGGAAGCGGGCGCAGAATTCCTCGTACAGGCCGTCCGGCGGCGTGACGCGTTCGCCCTGTCGCAACTCACGCTCGGCCGCCACCTTCATCAACTCGCCGGCCATGTCCTTCAGGCGCTGCTTCATGCGCGCCTTGCGGTTTTGCCAGCCGACACCGCCGAGCTTGTCGAGCGTTACTTCCGCATCGGGCGAGCCGTAACGCGACAGCATCTCGATATTTTCGACCGGCAAGTACAGCCGGTCGCCGCCATCGTAATGCAGCAGCAGGCAGTCATGCGGCGCACCGGCCACATCCAGCGTCACCAGGTCCTTGTACTGGCCGATGCCGTGGTCGATATGCACGACGAAGTCGCCGGGCTGCAGCGCGCTGGCCTCGGCGATGAAGTTCTCCGCCCGGCGCTTTTTCTGGCGCGGGCGCACGAGACGATCACCGAGAATGTCCTGCTCGGCGACGACGCAGAGGTCCTTCGCCTCGAAGCCATGCTCCAGCGGCAGTACGGCAATCGCCGGTACGCTCTTCGCCAGGGCGTCGATGTCGTTTGCCGCCTCGATGATCTGCGGCATCGGCAGGCCGTGATCCTTCAGCACCAGGGCCAGACGGTCGCGCGCGCCGACAGAGAAGGTTGCGAACAGCACGCGCTTGCCGGCCATCACCTGCTTAGCCAGATGGCCGCCCAGCGCATCGTAGACGCTGACCACGGCCGCCTTCTTCTCGGCGGCTTGCGCCGCCTGTGTGCGTTCCGGCGCGAAATCGCGGCCGGGCCGGGCGCCAAGATCGACCACGGTCACATCCGGACCGCCAACCGCCTCGAATGGATACAGCATGCCGACGGCACGGCGTTCCTGTCGCGCCGCCCATTCGCCGGCGGTCAGATACAGCCGGTCGGGCGGCAGCGGCTTGTAGGGCGCTCCGCCCTCTTCCAGCCCGCGCTTCATGGCGGCGCGGCGGGCGTCATAGTGATCGGCAATCGCCTTGAAGCGCTCGTCCACCGCATCGCCGGCCAGATGATCGAGGATCACCGCCGCCTGCGGCACATAATCGAACACGGTGGCCAACTGTTCGAAGAACAGCGGCAGCCAGTGCTCCATGCCGATCTGGCGGCGGCCGGAGGAGACGGCTTCGTAGAGCGGATCTTCCTTGGTAACGGTGCCGAACAGCTCGCGATAGCCGCCACGGAAGCGCGCGATGGCATCCGGATCGAGCGGCACTTCGCTCATGGCTGTCAGCGACAGCTCGGTCACCGTATCGATGGTGCGCTGGGTGGCCGGGTCGAAACGGCGGATGTTCTCGACCTCATCGCCGAAGAAATCCAGACGGTACGGCGCCTCGGTGCCGGGTGGAAACAGATCGACCAGGCCGCCGCGCACGGCATATTCGCCGGGTTCGTTCACGGTGGAAACGCGGCTGTAGCCGTTGCGGCTCAGATACTCGATCAGCGTCTCCGGTTTGACCCGGCCGCCCTTGGCGGCGCGGAAGCCGGTGGTGGCCAGATAACCCGGCTGCGGCAGGCGCTGCAGCGCCGCGTTCACCGTGGTCAGCAGCAGCCACGGCACATCCGGCCGCTCACCGGCCAGACGGTTCAGCGTGTCCATGCGCCGTGCCGCGATCTCGGCATTGGGCGACACGCGATCATAAGGCTGGCAGTCCCAGGCCGGCAGGGTCAGCACCGGCAGATCGGGAGCAAAGAATTTCAGTGCCGCTTCCAGCGTCGCCATGCGGGCGTCGTCGCGGCAGACATGCAGCACCCCCTGACCCTTCCGGCGGGCAGCGAGCGCGATCAGCAGGCGCGCGTCCTGGCCCTCCGGCGCGCCGGCCAATGCCCAGCGGCCCGACCGGGTCAGGATATCCGGCAGCACGAAACTCATGGCGTCATCACGGCAATCGGCGTTACAGGGGGAGCTTGTAGGCTTTCAGCAATTTCATCACGCCGGTATCCAGGTGCGGCGGCACCGGATCGCGGCCAATGGCCCAGGCATAAATCTGGGGATCGTCGTAATTCTCCAGCAGCGCCTCGTACTGATCGAGCTCCACATCGGTGAAGGTCTGCAGGTGACGGCGGGCGAAACTGCCCAGCAGGATGTCGACCTCCTTCATGCCGGTATAGAGGCTGCGATGCAGCAGGCGCTTGCGGCGGGTCTCGATATCCTCGGCCATCTGAAATTGCCCCTGGGGGTGTTTCCGGAACGTGGGCAGGATATAGTACGCGAACCGATGGATTCTCAAGGTTTCCCAAGAATTTTCCCTCAGTCATGCGCCCGGAATCGCTGTTTCCCGCCTTCGCGCCGATCACCAGCCTGAAAGGCTGCGGACCCAAGCTCGCCCCGCTGGTGGAAAAGCTGGTTGGCGGCGGCCGGGTCGTGGACCTGTGGTGGCATCTGCCCTCAGGCATCGTCGACCGCCGCTACCGCCCGGCCATCGCCGAGGCCGAGCCAGGCCGCATCGCCACGATCCGGCTGACCATCGACAAGCATCTGCCGCCGCGCAACACCCGCATGCCCTACAAGATCACCGGCCATGACGGCAGCGGCCGGCTGACGCTGGTCTTCTTCAACGGCCGCGAAGACTTCCTCCGGCGCAACCTGCCCGAAGGCGAGAGCCGCGTGGTCAGCGGCATGGTCGAACTGTTCGACGGCCAGGCGCAGATGACGCATCCCGACCGCATCGGCACCGAAGAGGAAATCGAGCAGCTTGCCGCCGTCGAACCGATCTACCCGCTCACCGCCGGCGTGATGCCGCGCGTGCTGGGCAAGATCGTCGATGGCGCGCTGGCCCGCGTGATGGACCTGCCGGAATGGCTCGATCCCGCCTATCAGAAGCGCGAAGGCTGGCCCGGCTGGCGCGAGGCGCTGCTGACGGCGCATCGGCCGGAGAATGCCGATGACCTGGAACCGTTCACCAAGGCGCGACAGCGATTGGCCTTCGACGAGCTGCTGTCGAACCAGCTGGCCCTGCTGCTGATCCGGCGGCGACTGAAACGGCTGTCGGGCCGGCCGCTGACGGGCGACGGGCGCTTGCGCGACCGGCTGGCGAAGCTGCTGCCCTGGCCGCTGACCAACGCGCAGACCCTGGCCATTGCCGAGATCGCCGGCGACATGGCCTCGGGAAAACGCATGCTGCGCCTGCTCCAGGGCGATGTCGGCAGCGGCAAGACCATGGTGGCGCTGAACGCCATGCTGCTGGCGGTGGAAGCCGGCGCGCAGGCGACGCTGATGGCGCCGACGGAAATCCTCGCCCGCCAGCATGCCGAAACCCTGCGCCCCTACGCCGAGCAGCTCGGCTTGACGCTGGCCCTGCTGACCGGCCGCGACAAGGGCAAGCCGCGCGCGGCTTTGCTGGAGAAACTGGGCAACGGCGAGATCAATATCCTGATCGGCACCCATGCGCTGTTCCAGGATGACGTGGTGTTCCACGACCTTGCTCTCGCCGTGATCGACGAGCAGCATCGCTTCGGCGTCAGCCAGCGGCTCGGCCTCGCCGCCAAAGGGCAGAGAGATAAAGGCGGCGTCGATGTGCTGGTGATGACGGCGACACCGATTCCGCGCACGCTGTCGCTCACCGCCTATGGCGACATGGACATCTCGCTGCTGACCGAAAAGCCGCCGGGCCGCACGCCGGTGGACACACGCACCATCGCCGCCGACCGCTACCAGGACGTTGTCGCTGCTGCGAAGCGCAAGATCGCTGCCGGCGAGCGGGTCTACTGGGTCTGTCCGCTGGTCGAAGAGAACGAGCAGATCGACCTCGCCGCCGCCGCCGAGCGTCACTCGGCCTTGAAGCTGGCGCTGGAGCCCGAACTCGGCGAGGGCAGCATCGGACTCGTTCATGGAAAAATGAACCCTGCGGAAAAAGACGCCGCGATGGAGGCCTTTGCTGCCGGTCGATCGAAGCTGCTGGTCGCCACCACGGTGATCGAGGTCGGTGTCGACGTGCCCGAGGCGACGCTCATCATCATCGAGCATGCCGAGCGCTTCGGTCTGGCGCAGCTGCATCAGCTGCGCGGCCGGGTCGGACGCGGCGGCAAGCCCGGCGCCTGCCTGCTGGTCTATTCGGGACCACTGGGCGAGACAGCGAAAGCGCGGCTGAAGATCATCCGCGAGACCGACGACGGCTTCCGCATCGCCGAGGAAGACCTGCGGCTGCGCGGCGCCGGCGAAGTGCTGGGCACCCGGCAGAGCGGTCTGCCGGAATTCCGCGTTGCCGATCTGGCCGCCCATGGCGATCTGCTGGCCGCCGCCCGCGACGATGCAAGGCTGATCCTGGAGCGCGACCCGAAACTGGCGAGCGAGCGCGGCAAGGCGCTGCTCACCCTGCTGTATCTGTTCGAACGGGATGCGGCGATTCAGTACCTCCAGTCGGGTTAAGCCTATGATTTTATTGAGATCACATGCGCGGCCGGAGCCGGCAAACCTGCCATGTCGAGCCAAACCGGACCAAACTTTGCCATTTCGAGCCAGCGGCACGCCAAGTTTGACCATCCCTGGCCATTTCGGACCTTTTCGAGCCTTCTCTGTCCCACCCTGCACGCGCCGCCCTCCGGTTTCGAACCCTGCCTTGGGCCTCGTAAGAACAATTAGGAAACATTTCTCTGAAATCAAGTTCGACATACAGTGGTAATTGAGAGTTATTCGCAGTCCAGCTAAGGTGCGCCACCTAACCCCGGACACCTCGTTTGCTCACCCTCGATTTCGATCTGCTGTTCCGCCGCCACGGCCGCGACCTGCTGCGCTTCCTGCGCCGCCGCCTGTCGACGGCACAGGCCGCCGAGGATGTGGCGCAGGAAGCTTTTGTGCGGCTGCTGCGCCATCCGGCTGCCGGCGAGATGCGCGATCCGCGTGCCGTGCTGTTCACCACCGCCGCCAATCTCGCCCGCGATTACGGCCGTCACGAACGTGTGGCGCGGGTTCTGGACGATCCCGATCCCACGCTGGTAATCCTGGCCGATCCGACCCCGAATGCCGAAACCGCTGTCGGCGACCGCCAGGTGCTGGCGCAAGCGCTGGCTGTGCTGGACACCCTGCCCGAACGCACCCGCATTGCATTTGAAATGCACCGCCTGGGCGGATGCAGCCAGACCGAAATCGCGCGCGAACTGGGCGTGTCCACAACCCTGGTCTGGCGTATGATCCATGAAGCTTATGCGCGACTGCGCGATGGCCTCGGCGAACAGGCCCTCGCGGTCGATGCCAATAAATCGGACCGACCGGTAAAAAAATGACGGCGTCATTCGTCTTATAGGTATCAAGACCACCAGGCCACGCCCGAACGCAATGACCGCCTCGTATCAGCCGCCCGATCCTTCCAGCGACGATGCCCTGTGGCAGACCGCAATGGAGTATGTGCTGGCGCTGAAGGCCTCGCCACCCGTGCCGCTGGGCACGGTCATGGTCCGCGCCCAGGCCGAAGCCTGGTGCAACGCCGATCCGCGCCATGCCAAAGCCTTTGCCGAAGCCGAACGCGTCTGGACATTGGCTGGCGACCTGCCGCCCCGCTACAGCCATAACCGGCCCAGGCCTGCCCTGCAGACGCGGCCGTCGCGCCGCCAATTGATCGCCGGTGGCGGCCTCGCCCTGGCCGCCAGTGCTGCCGGCGTCGCTGTTCTGCCGCAGGCCACGCACTGGCTGCGCGGCGACAGCATCACCGGCGCAGCAGAAATGCGACGCATCGATCTGCCCGATGGCAACCGCATCACCCTGGGCCCGCGCAGCGCCATGCGCATGCTGGACAAGGGCGACCGGAACCGGCATGGCATCGAACTGCTGCATGGCCTGGCTTTCCTCGAGCTGCGCCCATTGGGCGATGGCAGCATCCTGATCCAGGCGGGTCGCCTGAGCGCGAGCACCACCAGAGCCGACTTTGAACTGCGTCATGACGACGACGCGAGCGCGATCGCTGTGCAGCAGGGCACGCTTGAGATCGACTTCGGTGCGGAGCGCAAACGCCTGACCGCCGGCGAGTGGCTGGCGCTGCAGACCGACCGCATCGACAACGGCCATACCGACCCGCAGCGTGCCGGACAATGGCGCGATGGCATCCTGACGGTCGAGAACAGACCGGTGCGCGCCGTGACAGCCGAGATCGCCCGCTGGCATCGCGGCCGCGTTCTGATGCTGGACGACTCCCTGGGCCAGCGTCAGGTGAGCGGCGTGTTCGATCTGACCCAGCCCGAAGCCGCCCTCCGCGCGATGCTCAAACCCTTCGGCGGCCGCCTGCGGACTGTCTCGCCCTGGCTGACCTTGATCGACCTCGCCTGATTTTTTCGGCGCGGCTGTTAAAAATCCCGCCCCTCGTCCGTCCTGAAAGTGCGAATGCGTCGCAGAATTAGCCCTGCGTCGCCCATTTTGTACTGTTCGGACGCCTTGGGGGGCGATTTTATGAATAAATATCAAGGTGTTCCCGTGTGGCTGCTGGCCCTGATGCTGAGCGCCGCCCTGCCGGCGGGCTTTGCCGCGGCGCCGGCCCGGGCCCAGTCCGCCACCCAAGCCATCGCCTTCGATATTCCGGCCGGCCCGCTTGGCACCGCCCTGGCCAACCTCGGACGCCAGGCCCGCCTGCAACTGGCCTATGACCCGGCCATTATCGGCAGCCGCCAGTCCAGCGGTCTGCGCGGCAGCTTCACGCCCGACCAGGCCCTGCAACAGCTGCTGGCCGGCAGCGGACTGACGCATCGCTTTTCCGATCCCACGACCGTGACCCTGATCGAGGCGCCGCGATCCGGCGGCGCCACGGTGCTGCCCTCCATCGCCATTCAGGGGACGCGCACCACCGATCCCGCCCGCACCGAAGGCAGCACGTCCTATACCGCCGATGTCGCGACCGTCGGCGGCAAGGGCGCCACCGCCATCCGCGATGTGCCGCAGTCGGTGTCCGTGGTGACGCGGCAGCGCATGGAGGACCAGAATCTCGTCACGCTGCAAGACGCGATGAAGCAGACGACGGGCATGACCGTCACCCGCTTCGATGGCGCCGGCCAGTTCAACACCATCCAGGCCCGTGGCTTCGATATCGATGCCGTGCTGCTGGATGGCGTGAACATGACCACCAACGGCAATCTGGCCACTGCGCTCGACAATGTGATGTACGATCGTATCGAGGTGCTGCGCGGTCCGGCCGGCCTGTTCCAGGGGTCGGGCGAACCGTCCGGCGTCATCAACATGGTGCGCAAACGCGCCCTGCCCGACCTGACAATGAGCGGCGGCTTCATGGTCGGATCCTGGGAGACCTATCGCGCCGAGGCCGATGTCACCAGCAAGCTGGTCGAATCCGGCCGGGTGCGCGCCCGTCTTGTCGCCGCAAACGACGAACGCGACTCCTTTGTCGACATCCTGTCGTCGCGCAAGAAGTTCGCCTACGGCACCATTGAGGTGGACCTTACGCCAGACACCACGCTTTCCTTCGGCGGCACCAACCAGGAAGTCGAATCCGTTCTCGACCAGGGTCTGCCGGCCTATGCCGACGGCAGGCTGGCCAATATCAGGCGCTCCACCTTCACCGGTGCGCGCTGGAACCAGCTCGACACCGACTCCCGGGACATGTTTGCCGATCTGGAACATCGCTTCAGTAACGGAGCGACGGCCAAGCTGAGCATGCATCATTTCGATCGCAGCATGCTGTATTACGGCTACCGGGCGAATACCGCCATCAACGCGACGACCGGCGCCTTCAGCATCCAGCCGTCGAAATTCGATCTGAGCCGTGAAGACCTTTCGACCGATGCCAACTACACCACGCCGTTCGAGGCCTGGGGCCTGACCCACAACCTGACGGTGGGCACCGACTATCGCCAGAACAAGGATACCAGCCTGTCCGGGACAGGGACAAATATCGCGTCCAACATCTTTAACCCGGTCAACGACGTTCCGGTCATCGGCGTACCCTATACCTCGCAGACCACCGCAGAGCAGGAGCAGTATGGCATCTACAGCCAGCTCCGCATCAAGCCGGTCGCCTGGACGACCCTGATCGGCGGCGCGCGGGTCAGCCGCTTCAATGCGCAGAGCCACAACCTGCTGACCAATGCCCAGACGGCCGGTTATGCCGTGAAAGACGAGATCACGCCTTATGCCGGCGTGATCTTCGACCTGAACAAGCATCTGGCGCTGTATGGCTCCTATGCCGGAATCTTCAAACCGCAGTCGAACACCACGGTGGCCGGCGAGTTCCTGCCGCCCCGGACCGGCGAGCAGTACGAAGTCGGCATGAAGACCGATCTGTTCGATGGCAAGACCAATGCGCATCTCGCCTTCTTCCAGATCAACGACAGCAACCGGGCGATGACCGACCCGGCCAACACGACGTTCTTCATTGCGGCCGGTGAAGTGGAAAGCCGGGGCATGGAAACCGAAATCAGCGGCTCGCCGGCACCCGGCTGGGACCTGCTGGCCGGCTATTCCTACGTGATAACCGAACACGTCACCGGCACGACAGCGTTGCAGGGCACGCCCTTTGCGACATTGACCCCGAAGCACACTGTGAACCTCTGGGCCAAGCACAGCTTCCAGGATGAACTGCTGAAGGGCTGGTATGTCGGCGCCGGCCTGCGTGCGGTGAGCGATTACTATTCCCAGAGCGGCGCGGTTCGCCTGACCCAGGAAGGGTATGCGATCGTGAATGCCAGCGTCGGATACCAGTTCACCCCCAATCTGGGTGTGGCGCTGACCGTCAGCAACCTGTTCGACGAAGTCTATTACGAGAAGGTCAGCGGCACGACGCGACAGAACATGTATGGCGAACCGCTGAGCGCCATGCTGGCCGTCAAAGCGAAATGGTAAGGATCATGATGAAAACCGCAACACTGCCGGCCCTGATCATAGCGGCCCTGCTCAGCCTCCCCGCCCACGCCCATCAGGTCTGGGCCGAATGGACCGGCGGTTCGGAAGCCAAAGCCTATTTCGGCGAATGGGAAGACGACCTGCGCGAAGGCCGCGACTTCCTCGCCAAATATGCGGCTGAACCGCAGTCGGTCACCGTCAATGCGCCGCCGCGTGCGGCCACGCTGAATGACGGCTTCTTCACTTTCCCTGTGGCGCCCGGCGGCGATGCCCGCCTGACCGCCGGCTATGTCTCCGACCGCGGCTCGGCCTCGATGTTCCATGCCCGCGCCGGCCGCAGCGACATCCGTGGCGCGCTGGCTCTGGAGCTGGTGCCGGTGACCGCCAATGGCAACAGCTTCCGGCTGCTGTTGAATGGTCAGCCGGTGGCCAAGGGCAAGGTGGTGGTGATCGGTCCGCCGCGCTGGACCAAGCACCTGACCACCGATGCCGAGGGTATCGTCAGCATCCAGACGCCGTGGCCGGGCCAGTATGTGCTGGAAGCCATCGTCGAGGACAACACCGCCGGTAGCTGGAACGGCAAGGCTTATACCAAGCTGCGTCATGTGACGACGCTGTCGTTCACGACGGCGCCTTGACGCCGGCCCTGCATATCATCCAGCGCGTGATAGCCGCCCTCCCGGGCGGCTATGGCGTTTCTGTGCTGGCCTCCATCGGACTTGCGCGCATCCTGCCGATGGAACGGTCGGAAGCCGTGATGACGGCGGTGATGATCGCCTTCTTGCTGCATGCCTGCGTGGCGATCTGGGCCTTTGCCGCCAACGGCCTGCTGCGTATGTGGACGTGGCTGGCACTGGCGACGGCACCACTGGCGGTGCTGACATGGATGTGAAGGCGTACGGGGGTTCAGGGACGTGAAAGACGGTTTCCGGCAATCGATGGCGTGGTTGCATACCTGGGCCGGCCTGATTCTTGGCTGGCTGCTGTTCGCCATGTTCCTGACCGGCACGGCCAGCTATTTCCGGCCGGAGATTTCCAACTGGATGCGGCCCGAACTGTCGGCACCGACGGTGTCGAATACGGTCGCCGCCGACAATGCCCTGCGCACATTGACACAGCTCGCCCCCGGTTCGCCGCGCTGGTTCATATCGCTGCCGGACGAGCGCGACCACGAACTGCGCATCTCCTGGCAGGATGGATCGCGGTTCCAGAACCGTCTGCTCGACCCCGCCACCGGCGACCCGATCACGGCGCGGGAGACCTATGGCGGGCAGTTTTTCTACCGCTTTCATTTCGAGCTGCATATGCCGCGACCGTTCGGGCGCTGGCTCGCCGGTGCCGCGGCCATGACGATGTTCGTCACCATCATCAGCGGCATCATCACCCATCGCCGCATCTTCAAGGACTTCTTCACCTTCCGCCCGCGCAAGGCGGCGCAGCGCTCCTGGCTGGACGGCCATAACGCGCTGGCGGTGCTGGCCCTGCCCTATCACCTGATCATCACCTATACCGGGCTGATCACGCTGATGTTCACCTACCTGCCCTGGGGCATGACGCCGCTATATCCCGAGGGACGCCCCACCGCCACCGCCGAGATTTTCGCGGTGCCGGTGCCGCCGAAGCCGGCCCGCCAGGCTGTGCCGCTGGCGCCCACCGCACCGATGGTGGCCGAAGCCGCCGCGCGCTGGCCCGACATGCCGATCGAGCAGATCGGCGTCTTCCTGCCCGGCGACGCCAATGCCGTGGTCGAGCTGGGTCGCTATGGCACCGACCTGCAGCACCATCGCCGCGCCCTGCAGTTCAATGGCGCCACCGGCGCTTTTGTGGCCGAACTCGAGAATGACCGGCCGGTGTCGCAGATCCGCCAGACGCTGTATGGCCTGCATCTGGGCCGTTTCGGCGGCCTCGACCTGCGCGGCCTGCTGTTCTTCTGCGGGCTGATGGGCACCGCCATGGTCGGCTCCGGCCTGGTGCTGTGGGTGGTGAAGCGGCGCGAGCGCGCCGAAACCCGCGCCGCGCGCTTTGGCATTGCGCTGGTCGAGCGGCTCAATGTGGCCGTCATCCTCGGCCTGCCGATTGCGATGGCCGGATTCCTGCTCGCCAACCGCCTGCTGCCGGTCGGCATGGCCGGGCGTGCCGATCGCGAGGCGCTCGCCTTCTTCATGGTCTGGCTGGCGGCCGCGCTGTTTGCCGCCCTGTGTCCGGCGCGGATCAGCTGGCGCGCCCTGCTGCTGACCACCGCGCTCACCAGCGTTTCTGTGCCGGTGACCGGCTGGCTCACCGCCGGCCTGCGCGATGCGGCCTTCGACACCGCGCTGTTCGCAATCGGTCTGGGCTTCCTGCTCGTCTGGCATCGTCTGCATCGTCGCAAAAGAGCCATCGCATGATGCTGCTGGCCGCCGGACTGATCTTCGCCGCAGCCGCAGCGTTATGCATGGCGATGGAGCGACATCAGGGACAGGTGCTGATGGCGCGGCTGCAACCGCCGACGGTGCTGATCCTGCGCAGCACCGCGGTGCTGCTGCTGCTGGCGGCCTATAGCGCGACGGCCGCGGCCAAGGGCTGGAGCATCGGCGCCGTCGCCTGGTTCAGCCTCTGCGCAGCCGCGATCTCGGTTTTGGTGCTGCTGCTGACCTATGCGCCGCGCCTGCTGCCGCGGCTGGCGCTGCTCGGTCTGGCCGCCGGCGGACTGGCCGGTCTCGCGGGGCTGTGACGCCGGTGGGCCGTCAGTAGGGGTTCATGCCGGCATTGCCACCGGGACTGGCTGGCTTGATCACGGTCGAACGCGGCAGGATTTCGACTTCAGTGATCCGCACTTCGCTGCCATCGGGCACCAGACGATATTTGGCGAACATGCCAGCCGGCTGCGGCACCCAGGAATGATAACGGAAGAAGATATAATAACTCTGCAGCATCACCATCACGTCGATGCCGGCGCCGGAAGCACCGACCAGATCGTAGTAGCGCACGCCGTCAAGCTTCAACTGACTCGGATCCGGGGCCTTGGCCACACTGTTGTAGAGCCAGCGGTTATCGGCATGGCCGAAATGATCGCGCACCGCGCGCTCGACAGCGGGCCAGTTGCTCTTGACGTAATCCTCGCCGGTGCGGCGGTCGAAAGCGGTGAGCGGTGCCGACAGCGACGCCACCTGGGTCTGGGTGGCGGCGCGCGCCGCAGCTTCCGCCTCAATCTGCTGGGTGCGCACCAGCGCTTCCTTCGCCGCCTTGTCGGCCGCATCGCGGGCGGCCTTGGAAATCTGCTCGTCGCGCGCCGCGCTCAGCACTTCGATGCGGCGTTTGGCCAGACCCACATACAGGCCGCGCGGCTGCGCTTCCAGATAGGTGCGGTAATCGGCCGGATCACTGCTGTCCTTCACCGCATTCCACAGCGCGGTATCGCCATCCTCGGCCGCAGGCGTCGCCGGGGTGGCCTGCTGGCGGAACACGAAATTGCCGATCACCGAGGAGGATTCCCACGGTGTCTGCCGGCCATTCGACTTGTTCACCACCTCGGCGCGCGCCAGCTTGAAGGTCTGTTCCAGCGGCAGATTCGGCGTGCGCAGCGCCGAAACCAGTTCGCCGGTGTAAAGTCCATTGGCGCCCTGCCCGTCGGCCGCCACCGAACCGGGCGCCGTGGCATAGGCGATCAGGGTGCCGCGCGGTGCGCTGATCGCGGCCAGACCGCTGCTCGGCGAGCGGAAAACACGCTCGAAGGGATTATTGCGGCAGGCATCGAGAATGACGATGTTGAACTGGTTCTTCGCCGTCGACATGCGGGCCAGAATGTAGTTCACATCCATCGCCTCGACTTCGACCTCGTCCTCGCCGGCCACATGCGCGCCGATCGGAATCAGGTAGTTGTTGCCGCGCACCTGCATGCCGTGCCCGGCGAAGTAAAACAGCCCGACTACGTCATCCTTCAGCTTGCGGCCGAAATCCAGGCTGGCGCGCTGCATCGCCACGCGGTCGGCATTTTCCAACAGGGTAACGTCGAAATTCAGTTCCCGCAGGGTTGCGGCCATGGCACGCGCATCGTTGACTGGATTGCGCAGCGGCGATTCCGCATAGGCGCCATTGCCGATGACCAGCGCCACCCGGCGCTCGCCTGCGGCATGGGCTGAGCCCCAGACTGCAAGGCCAAAGCACAGAACGGCAATCAGGGCGGCGATGCGGGCCGGCTGCATCAGTATGGATTCATGCCGGCATTGCCGGTCGGCGCCTGGCGATAGCGGGCAGCGATTTCATCCTTCCAGACGCGCGAAAATTCCCGGATCGTCAAAGTGCCATCCGCGCCATCGAAGCCATATTTGATGAAGACGGAGAAAGGCTGCACCCCGCTTGTCTGGATTGCACGCGACATCGGCCAACTGCCCTGCATCAGCACCAGCACGTCCACCGACCCCGTCCTGGATGGCACGACGTCATAGAAGGACACCTTGCCCAGCGAAAGACGGGCGCCATCAACCGGCCTGATCTGGCCGTAATAGAACCAGTTGTTCTCGGTATCGTTGAAATGCGCCCAGACGGTCTTTTCCATGGCCTTCCAGTTGGCCTTGACATACTCCTGCGCATTGGCGGCGTCGTAGACTGCCAACGGTGCCGGCGACAGTGACGCGACCTGCTTCTGGCTAGCCGCGCGGGCGGCTTCGGCCTCGATCTTCTGGGTCCGCGCCAGGGCTTCCTTCGCCGCCTTGTCGGCCGCGTCGCGCGCCGGCTTGGAAATCTGTTCGTCGCGCGCTGCGTCCAGCACTTCGATGCGGCGCCGGGCCAGGGTTGCATAGACCCCCTGGGGCTGGGCATCCAGATAGCCGCGGTAGTCGGCCGGATCGCTGCTGTCCTTCACAGCGGTCCACAGCGCGGTATCGCTGTCTGGCGCCGCCGGCGCCACCGCCTGCTGGCGGAACACAAAATTGCCGATCACCGAGGAGGACTCCCAGGGTGTCTGCCGGCCGTTCGACTTGTTCACTACTTCGGCACGCGCCAGCTTGAAGGTCTGTTCCAGTGGCAGGTTCGCCGTGCGCAGGGCCGAAACCAGTTCGCCGGTGTACAGCCCGTTGGCGCCCTGTCCGTCGGCCGCCACCGAACCGGGCGCCGTGGCATAGGCGATCAGGGTGCCACGCGGCGCGCTGATCGCGGCCAGACCGCTGGTCGGCGAACGGAAGGCGCGCTCGAAAGGATTGTTGCGGCAGGCATCGAGAATGACGATGTTGAACTGGTTCTTGGCAGCGGCCATGCGGGCCAGGATGTAGTTCACATCCATCGCCTCGACTTCCACCTCTTCCTCGCTGCCGACCTGGGCCGCAATCGGGATCAGGTAATTCACCCCGCGCACCTGCATGCCGTGCCCGGCGAAGTAAAACAGCCCGACCACGTCGTCCTTCAGCTTGCGGCCGAAATCCAGGCTGGCGCGCTGCATCGTCACCCGGTCGGCATTCTCCAGCAGGGTGACTTCGAAATTCAGATCGCGCAGGGCCCCGGCCATCGCGCGGGCATCGTTGACCGGATTGCGCAGCGGCGCTTCCGCGTAGCTGCCATTGCCGATGATGAGCGCGACGCGGCGCTCGGTCGCGGCAGAAGCAGGCGATATCAGCCCCGCCATCGCAATGGCGCAGATCGCAAGCCCCAGAATGCGTAAAACCGTCCCCCGAACCATGCTGTCCCCAACCGCCGCCACCCGGTCACCCTGATTGGGCTACCCAGCCCAGCCAACCCAGTACACAGGGCTGTAAAATCTTACCGCAACCGGCGAAAAGCGTAAAGAACGAACAAAAAACATCGGCTGCGGACGAATTCTGCCATGTGCGACCTCACCATTTCGGGAATTTTCAGCCACGCAACGATCACAGCCTGCCGTGGAAAGGTGCCGATCCGGACACAAAGCCGCCATGAGCGGTTCGTGAACTAGAGGTGCAGGTCGTCGAGGAGTCGCCGGCCGCTTCCCAGGAGTCAGCATGTCCACGCATCGAGGGTTCACTGTCGCGATCAGGGTCGCGCGGCACGCTCTTGTCGCCTGTGCCGCCACAAGTCTAATCGCGAGTACGGCACTGACGCCGATCGCCAGCGCCTTTGCCCAGACTGCGCCGCAAGCGCAGGCACAGACCGGGGACACCAAAGCCTGGCCCGGGCCGCCGATCACGGCGCAGAAGGCTGCCAACGATCCCCCGGCCCGGGTCGGCCGCATCGCGAAGATGACCGGTACGGTGTCGTTCCACACCGCCGATGAGGACCAGTGGGGACCGGCGACGCTGAACTACCCGCTCACCGCCGGCAACGCGCTGTGGACCGAACCGGGCGCGCGCGCGGAACTGCAGATCGGCAGTGCCAACCGCCTGGTGATGGACAGCGGCACCGAGCTTAATGTCAGCACCCTGAACGACACCGGCTTCGAAGCCGGGCTGCCGCAGGGATCGGCCTATCTCAATCTCAGCGACGTGGCGCCGGGCGACAGTTACACGATCCAGACACCGCGCGGCACCGTGCAGCTCACCGAACCGGGCCGCTATGTCATGACGGCCGGCGATGACGACACGCCGACCAGCGTAACTGCTCTGGACGGCGGCAAGGCACAGCTCAATGGTCGCGGCCTGAACCAGACGGTGCCGGCCGGTCAGACCGCGACACTCAGCGGGCCGCTGGATGGCGACGAACCGGTGAAGGCAGCGCTGGCGCCGATGCGACCGAACAGCTTCGCGCAATCCCTGCTGGCCGAGGAAAAGACGCCGCCCCCCGCACCGGCGATGGCGGCAGCACCCGCTCCCGCTGTTGCCCCCACGGCGCGGCAGGCCGGCGCACCAGCCGCAATACCGGCCGCCATGCCGGCGCAGGTGCAGGGCATGACCGGCGCGCAGGATATGGCCGCCTATGGCTCATGGTCGACCGCACCGGATTATGGCAGCGTGTGGTATCCGCCGGTGCAGGCCGGCTGGGTGCCCTATCGCCATGGCCACTGGGCCTATATCCAGCCCTGGGGCTGGACCTGGGTGGCCGACGAACCTTGGGGCTTCGCACCCTTCCACTATGGCCGCTGGGTCATGGTGCACGACCGCTGGGCCTGGAGCCCGGGCAAGCACCATCGACACCACCATCACCATCCGCGGCCGGTCTATGCGCCGGCGCTGGTGGCGTTCTTCGGCACCGGCAGCGGCCTGTCGATCAGCATCACGGCTGGTAATGTCGGCTGGGTCCCGCTGGGCTGGCATGAGCCTTACTATCCCCCCTACCGGGTCAGCCGCAGCTACATCCGCAATGTCAATGTCACCCATGTCACCAATATCACGCGGGTGACCAATGTGACGAACGTGAACAACGTCACCGTGAACCGGTATGTGAACCGCAACAGCGCCACGGTGGTATCGGTAGACGCCATGCGGCGCTCGCAGCCGGTGCAGCGTGCTGTGCAGACGGTGGATCGCCGCCAGGTCGACAATGCCCGCATCGATCGCCGCGCCCAGATCCAGCCGACCGCGGCCACGGCCGGGATGTCACCGCAAGCGGCACAGCGCATGGGCATGCGGGATGACGGCAATATGTCACGCCGCCCGGATGCCCCGGGCCCGCAGATCCGCCAGTCCGATCCGCGCCCGACGGACCTGCGCCGTGACAGCCGCAGTCAGCCGATGGCAACGGCAGCGCCCCAGCCGTCACGCCAGGATGCGCGTCGCCAGACCGCCGCGCCCGCGCAGGCCAATGACCCTGCACCGCGGCCGATGTCGCGCGAACAGGCCGCGCAGCCCGGCAATGCCCGCCAGTTCGAGCAGGGGCAGCGCGCCCAGCGGCCGGCTGAGCAGCGCAATACCGCACGCGGCGCTGACGAACGGCCGCAGGCCCAGCCGCGCCAGCCGGTGCGCAGCGAACCCCTGCCCCAGCAGCAGCCGGATAACCAGCGTCAGAATGCCCAGCGCCAGCAGGAACAGGCCCAGAGGCAACACCAGGACATGCAGCGCCAACACCAGGAGCGTCAGCAGATGCAGCAACAGAGCCAGCGACAACAGGAGACGCTGCGGCAGCAGGCGGACCAGCAGGCACGTCAGCAGCAGGAAATACAACGCCAGCAGCAGCGTGAGGTACAACAGCGTCAGCAGGATGTGCAGCAGCAGCGCCAGCAGGAAGCGCGGCGCCAGCAGCCGGAGACACAGGCTGACACGCCGCGCCAGCGGCGCCGCGACACTGCCGACTAGGTCACTGCGCCGACAGCTCCAGGCCCGGCGCGTAATCGCCGGGCTTCTCCTTGACGATGGCCTGACCAGCAATCACCTTCGCTTCGTCCCAGGTTTCAAGCCGGAAGGCCAGCAGGCCGGCCTGCACGATCAGGCTGGCGATCACCAGGAAATCGTAGCGCACCAGCATGGCGTCGCGCGGATACCACAAATGTGTGGCGATCAGCAGCGCCAGCATCAGTCCGCCGAACAGGCAGGCCCAGCCCTGCTTGATGCCAAAAACCAGAAATTCGTAGGCATAGGCCGTCCAGCGCCCATGCCGGATCGCACGGTCGCCCAGACTGTCCTGAAGAGCCAGCAACCGCGTCGCCAACGAACCGTCGACGCGGGCTTCGTTCAGAGCCATCTCAAGCGAATTCCAGGATCACCTGATCGACGGCCAAGCTGTCGCCCTTCTTGGCATTGACCTTCTTCACCGTGCCATCGCGCTCAGCGCGCAGCACGTTTTCCATTTTCATGGCTTCCACCACGGCCAGCGCCTGGCCGGCCTTGACCGGCTCGCCTTCGGCAACGGCAATCGATACCACCAGGCCCGGCATCGGGCAGAGCAGGTATTTCGACATGTCGGGCGGCAGCTTTTCCGGCATCAGGCGCGCCAGCTCGGCCGCACGCGGCGTACGAACCGCCACGTCCAGCTCGGCGCCGCCATGGACGACGCGCACGCCGTCCGGCCGCGCCGAAACGCGGGCAACAACCGTCTCGCCGTTCACGGTGCCGCGGAAGAACGGCTCGCCCGGCTTCCAACTGCTGCGCACCTTCAGCACTTTGCCTTTGCCGATCTTCACATCGCAGCCGCCTTCGGCATCGGTCACGGTAAGCGGATATTCGGTCTTGTTCAGCACCGCGATCCATGCGGCATCAGGCACCCATTCCGGCAGGCCCAGCTTGCCGCCCAGATGGCGGGCACGCAGTTCGTTGCGGATATGCAGCAGGGTCGCCACCGCGAGTGCCGCGTTCTGGCGGTCTTCGGGCAGCACCGTGCCGCCGAAACCGTTGGGCCATTCCTCGGCAATGAAATTGGTCGAGATATTGCCCGAACGAAAGCGCGGATGATCCAGCACGGCCGAGAGGAAATTGACGTTATGGCCGATACCGCTGATCCAGGTTTCGTCCAACGCCGCCGACAGGGTCGAGATCGCCTCGGCGCGGTCTTTGCCGTAAGAGCACAGCTTCGAGATCATCGGATCGTAGAACATGCTGATCTCGCTGCCTTCGACCACGCCGGTATCGTTGCGGATCACCGCAGACTCCGGCGCGGTGCGCCAGCGCGAGAGGCGCCCGGTGCTGGGCAGGAAGCCACGCAAGGGATCCTCGGCATAGATGCGGACTTCCAGCGCCCAGCCATTCAGCTTCACGTCAGCCTGCTTGATCGAGAGTTTCTCGCCGGCGGCGACGCGGATCATCTGCTCGACCAAGTCGATGCCGGTGATCAGTTCGGTGACCGGATGCTCCACCTGCAGGCGGGTGTTCATTTCCAGGAAGTAGAAGCTGCGATCCGGGCCGACGATGAATTCCACCGTGCCGGCGCTGTCGTAATTCACGGTCTTCGACAGCGCGACGGCCTGCTCGCCCATCGCCTTGCGGGTCTTCTCATCCAGGAACGGGCTCGGCGCTTCCTCGACAACCTTCTGGTGGCGTCGCTGGATCGAGCATTCGCGCTCATGCAGGTAGATCACATTGCCATGCTTGTCGCCCAGCACCTGGATCTCGATATGGCGCGGCTGCTCGATGTATTTTTCTATGAAGACGCGATCATCGCCGAAGGAGTTCTTGGCCTCGTTGGTGGCCGAGGAAAAGCCCTGCGCCACTTCGTCGGCCGAGCGCGCAATGCGCATGCCCTTGCCGCCACCGCCGGCCGAGGCCTTGATCATCACCGGGAAACCGATCTCGGTGGCGATCTTCACGGCTTCGTCTGTCGATGCAATGGCGCCCAGATAGCCCGGAACCGTCGACACGCCGGCCTTCTGCGCCAGTTTCTTGGACTCGATCTTGTCGCCCATGGCGAAGATCGCCTCGGGATTCGGGCCGATGAAGGCGATGCCGGCGTCTTTCAGCGCGGCCGCGAACTTGCGGTTCTCCGACAGGAAGCCGTAACCCGGATGCACCGCCTGCGCGCCGGTCTGCTTGCAGGCCGCAACGATCTTCTCGATCACCAGGTAGCTTTCGGCCGCCGCCGCCGGACCGATATGCACCGCTTCGTCGGCCATGCGCATATGCAGCGCGCCGTCATCGGCGTCGGAATAGACCGCCACGGTCTTGATGCCCAGCCTGCGGCAGGTCTTGATGACGCGGCAGGCGATTTCGCCGCGATTGGCGATCAGGATTTTCTTGAACAGTGTCTCGGCCATGATACGCGCTACCCTTACAACGGAATGTTGTCGTGCTTCTTCCAGGGATTCTCCAGCTTCTTCTCGCGCAGCATGGCGAGCGAGCGGGCGATCCTGTAGCGCGTGTTGTGCGGCATGATCACATCGTCGATGAAGCCACGATGGCCTGCGACGAAGGGGTTGGCGAATTTCTGGCGGTATTCTTCGGTACGCGCGGCGATCTTCTCGGCATCGCCGATCTCGCCGCGAAAGATGATCTCCACCGCGCCCTTGGGGCCCATCACCGCAATTTCCGCCGAGGGCCAGGCATAGTTGACGTCGCCACGCAGATGCTTGGACGACATCACGTCATAGGCGCCGCCATAGGCCTTGCGCGTGATGACCGTGACCTTCGGCGTGGTCGCCTCGGCATAGGCGAACAGCAGCTTGGCGCCATGCTTGATGATGCCGCCGTATTCCTGGCTGGTGCCGGGCAGGAAGCCGGGCACGTCGACAAAGGTGACGATCGGAATGTCGTAGCAGTCGCAGAAGCGCACGAAACGCGCGCCCTTGCGGCTTGAGTCAATATCCAGGCAGCCGGCCAGCACCATCGGCTGGTTGGCGACGATGCCCACGGTCTGGCCGCCGATGCGGGCGAAACCGATGATGATATTCTTGGCGTAGCCGGGCTGTACCTCGAAGAAGTCGCCCTCGTCCACCACCTTCTCGATCAGCTCCTTCATGTCGTAGGGCTTGTTCGGATTGGGCGGCACCAGCGTGTCGAGCGAGGATTCCTGGCGACTGATCGGATCCCAGGTCTCGCGGACCGGAGCTTTTTCGCGGTTGTTCAGCGGCAGGAAGTCGAACATGCGGCGCGTCTGCGCCAGGGCCTCGACATCGTTCTCATAGGCATTGTCGGCCACCGAGGACTTGGTGGTATGCGTCACCGCACCGCCAAGCTGTTCCTGGGTCACCACTTCCTGCGTCACCGTCTTCACAACGTCAGGGCCGGTGACGAACATGTAGCTGCTGTCCTTCACCATGAAGATGAAGTCGGTCATCGCCGGTGAATAGACCGCGCCGCCGGCGCAGGGCCCCATGATGACGGAAATCTGCGGCACGACACCGGAGGCCAGTGCATTGCGCTGGAATACCTCGGCATAGCCGGCGAGGCTGTCGACGCCTTCCTGGATACGCGCGCCGCCGGAATCGTTGAGTCCGATCACCGGCAGGCCAACCTTCATGGCGCTGTCCATGATCTTGCAAATCTTGCCGGCATGGCTGGCCGAGAGCGAGCCGCCGAACACGGTGAAGTCCTGGCTGAAGACGAAGGTGGCGCGACCGTTGATGGTGCCGTAGCCGGTGACGACGCCGTCGCCGGCCACCTTCTGCTCGGCCATGCCGAAATCCGTGCAGTCATGCTCGACGAACATGTCCCACTCCTCGAAGGAGCCGGGATCGAGCAGCAGTTCGATACGTTCGCGGGCGGTCAGCTTGCCCTTGGCGTGCTGGGCCTCGATGCGCTTCGCTCCGCCGCCCTGCCGCGCCTGCGCGCGCTTTTCTTCCAACTGCCGGATGATGTCCTGCATGCAACTCCCCGTTATTGGCGCTGACTGCTGGGGCGCCTTATGACATGGCCGTGACACGGCAATAGCACATCGCGCAAGCCGGCAAAATAGCCGGCGCTGCAGTGCAATAGTCTAGTAGAAAACCCTGCGATAAAAGGAATTTATCGGGTCTGATATATCAGACCGCAGCGCGTGTCAGGACTGCCGCTGCGGCAGCCGGGCCTCGGTCAGATCGGCACCCTCCAGCAGGGCACGCGCCATGTCGGCATCGTCCAGCCAGGCCTGTCGCAACCTGGCGCCGCGCAGGTCGGCGTTGCGCAGCAGACAGCGCGTCAGGTTCGCCGGGAAGGATCGTACCTGGCCCACCACCAGCGGCCCCAGATCGGCATCGCGCAGATCGGCACGCACCAGCTGGGCGCCGGTCAGGTTGGCGCCGCGCAGATCGGCAGCGAACAGGTTGCAATCGCGCAGATCCGCGTCCACCAGTTTGGCACCCTGCAGCGATGCACGCTCCAGGTTCAGTCCCTGCAGCACCGCCCCTTCCAGCACGGCGCCGGTCAGCACCAGGCCGGGGCGCGGGCCGATGCTGCGCAGATCGAAGCGGCTGAAATCGAACAGCCGTCCGCTGGTGCCATCGGTCTCGACCCACAGGCGATAGAGCCGGAAGGCCTCGTCGATTGAAACATCCAACTCGGCGATCGAACGTCCCCGCGGCGTATCGTCCAGCACGTCGCGCAGATCCGCATCGGCCAGCTGGGCATTATCCATGCGGATGCCAACCATGATAGCACCGCGCAGCTGGGCGCCGCGCAGGTTGGCATTGCTGAGATCGGCACCGGAGAGATTCGCGCCGGAGAGTTTTGCCGCGGCAAGGTTGGCCCGGCCAAGCATGCAGTTGATCAGAACCGCATCGCTGAAATCGGTGCGGCCGGCATTGACGCCGCACATGTTGGCGCCGGTGAGATTGGCGGCCACCAGCTTGGCGCCGCCCAGGTCGACGGCATCATGCTCGGGCTTGGCGATGCGTGCCGAGCCATTCGCGTCGCGGCCGGTGGAAACACCGTCGCAAAGATCGGCTTCCTGCAGTTGCGCGCCGGTCAGATCGGCGCCGCGCAGCGATGCGCCGCGGAGATCGGCATGGTCCAGCCGCGCATGCTGCATGCTGGCACCGCGCAGATCGGCACCGAGCAGCGTGGCGCTGCTGAGATTGGTATCGGCCAGATTGACGGCTTGCAGATTGCAGCCGGTGAAGTCGGCCCCGGCCAGATCGGCGCCGGCCATGGTGAGATGCGACAGGTCGCGGTAATGCAGGATCGCCCGACGCCCGCCGGGCAGTCGCTGACGATACTTTTCATGGTCCGCGATGGTCGCGAGCAGCTCACCATAGCCAACCTTTGGCCGCTGGCGCTGCAGTGTATCTTTACCTGCCATTATGTCGGGCCCCCCCAAAGGCCGACATCAGAGTCCCTGTTCAGGATACAACTATAGCAAGCGATTTGCCGGTTCAGTAGAAAAGGTTGCAGCCAGAGGTGACATACAACTTTCGGCAATAAGCCTAAGGGGTCACCTGTAGCAGAGCTAGAAATTGCTCGGTAGCCCGCAGATCGGCGGCCAGATTTGACCGCCGATGGGTCGCCTCGGCATCCTCGCCCCATAGTCCGACCTGATACAGCTCGTCGAGCAGGCTGGCTTCCCAGGCTGTTTTTGCATCGACTCGCCCTTCCAGCAGCGCAAGGCCAAGGACCACCGAGCCGGTATTGGTGGTGGCCGCATGCAGGGCGGTCAGCCGGAAGGGATCGCAGTCATCGCAGGCCTGCCGCAGCCGGGCCTGCAGCGCCGGCGGCTGTGCCACGGCCATGATGCCGCCGGCAACGGCCAGTTCGATGCCGTAGCGCTCGCGGAACCAGTCGAGCAGCGGCTGCCAGACGGCTGCCTGCCGCGCCATCAGTTCCACCGGCTCGGTGGCCCGGTAGACCAGCAGATCAGTCTGGCCATACCGCAGGATTTCCTCGGCGGCGATGGCAGGATTGAGCTGCACACGGTCGATGGCGGTGGCGGCCAGCCGGGTCAGCGGCATCGCATCGGGCCGAATCTCGGTCTGCTGGGCGTCCCACTCGGCGGCGATCGCCGCGGCCAGGGCCGGCACGGGCAGCCGCATCTCCGCCTTGGCCGGCGTTTTCAGGGGCCGGCCGTCCAGCCGGATGGTGGCCGTGCCGTCAGGCTCGGCCTGCGCCGTCGCCGTCTTGTAAAAACGCTTCATGGCCGCGGCTTATAGCGACGCCGCCAGGCAACGGCAACCAGCCCGGGTCACCGGCCGAACAGGCGCTTCAGATTGTCGACCGGATTGTTCGACTGCGGCTGCTGCGGCTGGGTCGCTCCCGGCTTGGCGGTCGAGGCCGGCACCGGACGCCCTTCCGCCAGCGCGACCGCCTTGGAACAGGCGGTGGCCGCATCGTCGCCACCCGAACCCAGCGCCGGCGACAGCAGCGCCAGCGGCCCGAGCGCCGCATAGCCGGCCGCCGTGCCCAGCATGTTCTTGGCCAGTGCCGCCGTATCCGGCGTAAAGCCTGGATCGGTCAGAGGCCCGCGCACCATCACCGGCGGCAGCGCCGCGGCCAGACCGGTATCGCGCGAGGACGGCACCAGACGCAGGTTGAGCTGCTCGGTGCCCAGATTGACGGTGCCGTCGCCGGTCATGGTGAAGCTGCCGGTCTCGGCCAGCATCGCCTTGGGCGTCACCACGCCAGCCTTGATATCGAGGCCTGCCACCACGCATTGCAGCTTGGTCTTGGCCGTGGCGCGATCCAGGGCTGCGACCGACCGGGCCAGACCCGGCAGGAAGTCGCGCATGTATTCTTCCTTCAGCTCGCCCTCGCCCACCTTCAGAATTGCCTTACCGTTCAGGCCGGCCATCAGCTGGCGCATGCTGCCGCCCTGGCTGCTGACATCCAGCACCAGATCGGTCGGCGCACCCCGCCGGACGATGTCGGTGATGCCGGCCTTCTGCAGGTATTCGCTAAGCACGATACCCTTGCCATCGAGCTTGGCATTCAAGGTCTTGGCCTTGCCATTTAAGGTGATGTCACCGTTCAGGCTGCCCTGGGCCAGCGCCGCAATGACGGGCTTCACATTCAGCACGCCGTCCTTCAGGACAATCGCCAGCGCCACGCCCTGGGCATCGATGGTCGGGGCCTTGAAACGGTCGGCCTTGTAGCTGACCTGGGCGTCGGCGGCATTCAGGCCATCGAGCGGCAACGGGTCATTGCTGAACAGGCGACCATCGCCGGATTTGGTCGCAGCCGGCTTCGGCCCGGCCGCCGTGCCACCGCCGGCAGCCGGTTTGGCTGCCGCATTGTCCTTGGGCATCAGCGCGACCACATCCATGGACTTGGAGACAAGATCGGCTTTCACCGCCGGCTTGGCGCCGGCGAGATTCAGCTCTGCGGTGCCGGCAAGATCGCTGTCGGCAATTTTCGCGGCGATGTTGCTGAGGGCATAGCGCTGCGGTCCGGCATCCTTCACATCCGCCTGGAAAGTCAGTGGCACGGCCGGCATCCCGGCCGCGCCAAAGGCCGCAGCCAGCTTGGCCATATCCGGGGCTTCGGCCGAAACCTTCAGCGCCAGGCCTTTGGCCTGCATCGGCTGCGCGATGCTGCCATCAACTGCCATCTTACCGCCCGGAACCGTGACATTCAGTTTCACCGGCCAGGGCCGGCTCGGCGCCATCAGGTCGTCCAGGTTGCCGAGCGTACCGTCAGCCTTGATCTCGTTGCCGTTGACCACCGCCACCAGCTTGGTGGCCAGCAGGTTGCCGCTGGCCTGCTTGATCGAAAACTCACTGAGATTCACATCGGTCTTCGCGCCGGTCTGGGCATCGTGATAGGCCAGCTTCACATTCTTCAGCGAGACATTCTCGATCTGCGGCAGGCTGCCGCCAGTCCCTGACTTCGCAGCCAGAGGTGTGGAGGGCTGCTGCTGCGGGGCCGGTTTCTGGCTGGCGAAATCCCAGTTCGCCCGGCCCTGGCGATCCTTTTCGAGCAGCAGATCGACATCGGCCAGCACCAGGCTGTCGACCTTCACCTGGCTGCGGATGAGGGCCATCAGGTCAACCTGCGCCGTGAACTCGCCGATGGTGGCCATCTGCGGCCGGCTGCCCCAGGCAGCATTGGCGAAGCTGACCCGTTTCACCCCGATGCCCAGCGGCCAGAGGCTCAGCTTCATATCCTCGGCGATCTCGAGCTTGCGGCCGGTGGCTTCCTCGACGGCGGCCACGATCTGCGGCTTGAAGCGGTTCACGTCGACGGTCAAAGCCGCGACCACGACAGCGACGACCAGCAGCACCACAACGACGGCAATCCATTTCAACGCGCGCATCTGGCACCTCCGGTCAAAGCTGAAATCGATCAGGCCATCAGTTCGACAACCAGATCAGGAAGTTCCCCGAAGTTCTTGATTATCCTTGCTGCTCCGGCACGAAGCAGAATCTCTTCGTCATGATAGCCCCAAGCCACGCCGATCGCCATCACGCCGGCATTGCGGGCCATCTCCATGTCGTAAGTTGTGTCGCCCACCACGATTGTCGAGCCCGGCACGGCACCGGTTTCCGCCATCGCCTGCAATACCATATCGGGCGCCGGCTTGCCGGCCGCCACCACATCGCAGGTCTGCAGGGTGACGAAACGATCGGCCAGGTTATGGGTGGCCAGGGTGAAGTTGAGACCGCGACGGGCCTTGCCGGTGGCCACGCCGAACAGGAAGCCGGCTGCTTCCAGACGGTCGAGCGCCGGTACCAGGCCGGGGAACAGCGGTTCTTCGTGATCGGGCTCCAGACGCTGGGCCACGGCCGCGACCTTGTAGGCCTCAACCACCGGCGCCAGCGCCCTGCCGCCCAGCGGCAGCAGCAGGCGCTCGATGGCCACTTCCAGCGGCAGACCGACCGTGCGACGGACGCTGTCGGCCTCGGGCAATGCCAGGCTGTTGGCGGCAAAGGCGCTGTGCATGGCGCTGACAATATGATGCTGGCTGTCGACCAGCGTGCCGTCGCAATCGAACAGCACCAGCTTCGGTGGGGTGAAATCGGCAGCAACAGAGACAGAGCGTTCCATGGCGGCAAAAATCGCATGGCCGGCCTCCGGGCTCAACCACGGGCCGGAATTTAACACAGAGATTATTGGAAATTGGCAAAAAGAAGGCCTCCGCCACCAGACGAAGGCCTTCTTCCGATCAGAAACCGGCAGACTTAATTGGTCGCCTTCTTGGCGTCGCGCGCCTTCTGGTCCTGCTTGGCCAGATCCTGCTTGGCCTGGTCCTTCTTCAGATCGGCTTTGCGCTCGTCGGCCTTCTTGATGTCGGCCTTTTTCTCAGCCTTCTGCACATCCGCTTTCTGCTCGGCCTTCCTGACCGACGGCGTCGCCGGGGTGGCGGGCTGGGTCACGCCCGGCTGCGTCACGCTGGGCTGCGCCGGGGTCGCCGGCTGGGCCTGCGCGAAGGCGCCGGAAACGGCGCCAAGCGACAGGGCGCTGGCGAAAGTGACGGCCGTGGCGAGCATCTTGAGACTGGTCATGGGTGCCTCCTTCGGGGGCATGCGCACCGACGGTACATCCACCCGGATGCCTGCGGTCGGTACGGGCATCACGATGCCGGCGGATCGTGGCGACACGGGGATGCAATCAAGGCGTTGTTATGGCAGATAGAGAGCATGACAAAGCCGAAAAAAGCCACTGCCCGTCCCGCCGCCACCCGTCGCGCCACCTCCGTGGCCGGCCTCACCCAGCTTGGCCATGAGACGCATCAGCCAGCCAGCCCCGAGCTGGCCGTGCTCGAAACCGTACCCAATCCGCAGCCGGGCACGCTGTATCTGATCCGCTTCACGCAGCCCGAATTCACCAGCCTGTGCCCGATGACCGGCCAGCCGGATTTCGCCCATCTGGTGATCGACTATGTGCCGAACCGGCAGATCGTTGAATCGAAATCGCTCAAGCTGTTCCTCAACAGCTTCCGCAACCATGGCGCTTTCCACGAGGACTGCACGGTCAGCATCGCCAAGCGCCTGGTGAGTGCCATGCAGCCGAAATGGCTGCGCATCGGTGGCTACTGGTATCCGCGCGGCGGCATGCCGATCGACGTGTTTTATCAGACCGGAAAGCCACCGACAGGACTGTGGCTGCCCGAACAGGGCGTCGCCTCCTATCGCGGCCGCGGCTGAGCCATTGATGCTGGCGCGCGGTCTCGTGCTGCTGGTCTTTGCGGTCGGACTGGCCGCATGCAGCGGCATGGAGAACAGCGTGCGCGACCTGAACCGCAGCCTGTATCGCGGCCTGGGTGGCGAAACGCGCACGCGACCGGTCGACAGCACCAGCAGCAGCGCCGGTACGCCCTGCTTCAGCGCAGATACCGGCCTGCTCTACACGAGCCAGACCGGACGCTGCGCACCGGGCTACAGCCCGGTCGGCAGCGAACAGGCCGAACGCCAGTATCAGGCTGCATCGACACGGGAGCCGGTCGCCGGCCGCGGCGCGCCGGAAATCACACCGGCCCCGTCGCGCAGTTTCACCCCTGCATCGCGGGCACCCGGCATCGGCACCGTGCCGCAATCCAACGTGCCACCGGGCGGACCCGGCGGCGCAGCGGTGACACCCTATCCCAGCAACGAGGCGCGCGTGGGCGAAGGCATCTATGCGCTCTGCTATAACGACGGCAGCGGCCATGTTTTCGAGGCGCAGGCCTGCCCGCCGGGCAGCCGCTGGATCAACACCGAAGAGGCCGAACTGCTGCAGCGTGCGCAACTGGCGGAAGCCTCCTGGTGTTTCTATCCCGACCGCCGCCTGCTCTATCGCAGCCGCGCCTGCCGGCCGGGCGACCAGAAAGTGAATCTGGCCGAAGCCAACCGCATCTGGGACACCCTGCCGGCTGACCGGCGCACCCGAAACCGCCCATCGGAAACCGGCGGCGGCGTGCAGCCGGTACCGTCGATGAACGCCGCACCGCGCGGCGGCGTGAATGCTACGCCGCTGCCTGCGCCGAAATAGCGCTTGCATCCTTCAGCACGATGGCGAAGCGGTCGTTCAGCGCTGCCATGGTGATGCGATGCAGGTCCGCGGCCTTCACCGTTTCGGTGCCGGCCGGATCCGGCAGGTCGCGATCCGCACAGGCTGACCCCACCACCGCTGCACGGTAGCCATGATCCAGAGCGCTGCGCGCCGTGGCGCTGATGCACATGTGGCTCTGGAAACCGCAGATAATCAGATCGCTGCGCCCCAGCCCCTTCAGCACCTCGTCCAGGTTGGTCCTGGCGAAGCTGTTGGGCAGGCCCTTGGTGACGATGGTCTCGCCATCCAGCGGCCGCACGGCAGAAATGAAATCCGCCTTCGGACCTTCGGGGTTGAACAGCGCGCCGCCCGGGCGACCATGATGGCGCACATGGATCACCGGTGCGCCATGGGCGCGAGCAGCGGCCAGCAGCTTGCCGATCTCGACCACGGCCGGCTCGATACCGGTCAGCGGCAGTCCGCCATCGGCCAGGTATTCATTCTGGGCGTCCACCACAACCAGGGCAGCCTTGTCCCACAGGAACGGCACGCCGGCAGCGCCGGCCATTTCAAGCAAAGTCTTCGGGCGAGTCATTGACGCCTACTCCATGTTGCAGTCCGGCCGGATGGCCGTATGCCGGATTTAAGCCATGGCGGCCTTTGTGCAAATTCCATAAGATTGCGCGATGACTATGCAAAAACGCACAGAGGGAAAAAGCCAGGGCCAGCCTGACTGGAACGACCTGCGCTATGCGCTGGAGCTGGCCCGCCACGGCAGCCTGTCGGCCACCGCCCGGGTGCTGAAGGTCAACCATGCGACCGTGGCCCGGCGCATCGCGGCGCTGGAAGAAACCCTGGGCTATGCACTGTTCGAGCGACGGGCGCGCGGCTACCGCCCGACGCCGCTGGCCGCGCCGGTGCTGCAGGCGGCCGAGCAGATCGAGGCCCCCCTGCTCCGTCTTGGCCGGCTGGCCGATGCGCAGCGTGGCGAAGCGGTGGAAGGCCTGGTGCGCATCACGGCCACCGAAGGCGTCGCCAGTCATACCATCGCGCCCTGCCTGGCCGAGCTGCGCCGGCGCTGGCCGCGGCTGGAACTGGAAATCCTGGTCGATCATCGTTCGCTCAGCCTAGCGCGCCGCGAGGCCGACATCGCCATCCGCTGGGCCCGGCCGAAGACCGGCGAACTCTATGCCAGCCGGCTCGGCGCCGTGCCGTACCGCCTGTATCGCCATGCCGCAGCCCTCGACCGCACGACGGTCGCCGCCTTCGACGAAAGCCTGGACGAGCTGCCGGAATCCTTGTGGCTGAAAAAATCCGGCCTGCGCCAGGCGATCCGCAGCAACAGCATGATCCCGCTGGTGGCCGCCGCCCGTGCCGGTGCCTGCGCCGTGCTGCTGCCCGACTATATCGGCCGGCAGTATCCCGAGCTGACGGCAGACCCCGGCAAGCCACCGGTGACGCGCGAACTCTGGCTGGTGCTGCACCGCGACCTGCGCAAGGCACCCAGGGTGCGCGCGGTGGCTGATTACCTGTCGGCGACCATCAAGACGGCGCTGCGCACCACCGGATAATCCGCCAGCTAATGCAGCCCAGCCTTTTGCAGCGAACGGCGGAAGCGGCGCAGGCCCCACCAGACGATTAGCGCCACCACCGGGATGGCGGCACCGATGGCGATCTCCTTGTCGACCGGCAGGCCCAGCGCATGCAGCGCCTGCGCCGCATAGCCGACGAGACCAACCGTATAATAGGTGATGGCGGCGACCGAGAGACCTTCGACGGTTTCCTGCAACCGCAATTGCAGCCGTGAGCGGCGGTTCATGGCGTCCAGAAGCTCGACATTCTGCCGCTCCAGCGCCACGTCGACGCGGGTACGCAGCAGATTGGCCATACGGGTGGCACGACGCGACAGGCCTTCGATGCGTTCCGCCATGGTGATGCAGGTGCGCATGGCGGGCGAGAGCCGCCGTTCCATGAATTCGCCGATGGTCGGCTGGCCTTCAATCCGGGCCTCGCGCAGCTCGGCTATGCGGCGCTCGACCAGGGCATGATAGGCGCGCGCCGCACCGAAACGATACGGCGTCTCCACCGCCAGCGTCTCCACCTCGGCGGCCAGGCCGGCGATTTCACGCAACAGGGTCTGCTCGCTTTCATGAGTCTCGTCGACCATGCGGGCCGCGAGCTTTGCCAGGCCCTGCTCCAGCACCGTGATGCGCGGCGCCACCTGCTGCGCCAGCGGCAAAGCCAGCAGAGCCATCATGCGATAGGTTTCAATATCCAGCAGGCGCATGACGATGCGGCCGCATTGCGCCGCTGTCAGGCCGCGATCCTGCAGGATGAACCGCACGGTATCGTCGGCACCAAGATGGAAGTCGGTCCATACCGTGGCCTTGCCTTCAGCCAGCTCACTGGCGGCCAGGGTCGGCCCGTCGAGCAGCTGCGCCAGTGCCGTCTGGGCCGGCATGATATCGGCAGCGGACAGCACCGTGACATCGGCCGCGATCATGAGCCGGCCCGGCAGATGGCCGAGCCAGTTGGACGGCAGCGGCAAGGCGGCAGCCGGCTGCTGCAGCGGGGCGCCAGTCGTACGGCTGAGATAGAGTGTATAGGTGGAAAATTCGGTGCGTTTTTCCCAAATCAGATGGCCGCCATCAGCCAGCGGCACGGCCACATGGCGGGCACCGGTCTCGGGTTCCGGCAAGCCGGCGGACCGGCACAGCGCAGCCAGATGAGCATGTTCGGCCGCGGCATCGTCGGGCCTGAGCATCAGGCCGAGATGCAGCACGCGCGCCGGAGCAGCCAATGGCAACGGCGGGCGGGCATGGACCTCGGCGGCCAAAGCCGGGCGCAGCGGGTGAGCCCGCTGCCGCAGATCGTCAGGCAGAAGGGGCTGGTCTATTCCAGCCATGCATCGGCGCTTTTCTCGATCTCCAGACCGAGAAAGTCCCAGGTCGCCTGCATGTGTTCTGACAGCGGCGCCTTGACCTCAAGAAAACCGCCATCGGGATGCGCCAGGCGGATGGCGCGGGCATGCAGATGCAGCTTGCGGCTGACGCCGCCGGTAAGATGCGCTTCGGCGCCACCATACTTGCCATCGCCGACAATCGGCCGTCCCATCAGGGCAGCATGAACACGCAGCTGGTGCGTGCGACCCGTCAGCGGCGCCATGGCCAGCCAGGAGGCACGACGGCCGGCCGTGTCGATGGTGCGATAGAGCGTGACGGCATTCTTGCCGTCGTCTTCGTCGGCCGCCATCTTCTCGCCGGCAGCGCCCGGCAGTTTTGACAGCGGCATGTTGATCTTGCCCTGACGAATTTCCGGTACACCCATGACCAGGGCCCAGTAGAGCTTGTGCGCCTCGCGCGCCTTCAGCGCACCGGCGAGCTTGGCCGCGGCCGAAGCCGTACGTGCAAGCAGGATGACGCCGGAAGTATCCTTGTCCAGGCGATGCACCAGACGCGGGCGGTCTGGCGCGCCAAATTTCAGAAACCCGAGCAGGCCATCCAGATGTTCGGTCAGACCGGTGCCGCCCTGGGTCGCCAGACCGGGCGGCTTGTTGATGACCAGAACCGCATCGTCCTTGTGCAGGATGGCGGCTTCGAGTTCGGCGATACGCGCCGGCGTGGCGCGGGCCGGCCGGGGTTCGCGCGGCCTGTCATCATCCTTGGGCGGATCGCCCAGCGGCGGAATGCGGATCGCCTGCCCGGCCTCAAGCCGGGTGGCGGCCTTTGCGCGACCGCCATCGACGCGAACCTGGCCGGTGCGCAGCAGCTTCTCCAGCTTGGCATGGCCAAGCCAGGGATAGTGGCGCTTGAACCAGCGGTCGAGCCGCAGATCGGCTTCGCCGTCATCGACGGTGCGGGTGATTACCTGGGACATGAAGGAATACTCTGTGTGAAAGGCGATGGACCGCTCAGCGCCAGACGCGGCGCACGCGATCTTTTTCCTGTGGTTCTTCCGGCGGTGTCTGCGCGACCGGCTCGGCAGCGCGCTGGCGCGCCTTCTCGGCCTGGCGCTCGACCCATTCCTGACGCTTCTGCTCGTGGACTTCCAGCGACTGCACTTCGATTTCGCATTCCTGCCCGGCCTGGAAGATGATCTGCCGGGTCACATTCTTGAACTGTGCGAGCTTGCTGTAGAAGCAGTCCTCCCGACTGGGCACCTGGCCCGGCGTATAGAACGGCTTTTCCTTCGGCATGTTGATGGCATAGTTGACCAACCCGCCGACTGCCAGCAGGCCAAGGGCAAAACCGCCATAGATGCCGAGCCGTTGCAGCACGGAAAATCGCTCCATGACATTGCTGAATGTAGACGCCATACGCCCATTATATACCGAAACAGCCTAGCGGTCAGCGGTTCACGCTTGGTTAACAGGCTTCCGGGGCTATCCGCCCCCGCCCTCCTGCCGGCGCGCCCGCAGCTTTTGCCAGTAGTCCAGCCTTTTCAGGATGTCGCGTTCGAAGCCACGCTCCACCGGGCGGTAGAAGGTCTGCCGGTCCATATCCGACGGGAAGTAGTTCTGGCCCGAGAAGCCATCCTCCGCATCGTGATCATAGGCATAGCCGGCATTGTAGCCGAGATCCTTCATCAGCTTGGTCGGCGCGTTCAGGATATGCATCGGCGGCATCAGTGAGCCATGTTCACGCGCCGCGCGCTTGGCCGCCTTCTCCGCCTTGTAGGCCGCGTTCGACTTCGGCGCCGTGGCCAGGTAGATCACCGCCTGCACCAGACCGAGTTCCCCTTCCGGAGAGCCGAGGAAGTCGTACATGTCCTTGGCCGCCAGCGCCTGCACCAGCGCCTGCGGATCGGCCATCCCGATATCCTCGGCAGCGAAGCGTACCAGGCGGCGGGTGATGTAGAGCGGGTCCTCGCCCCCGGCCAGCATGCGCGCCATCCAGTACAGCGCCGCATCGACATCGGATCCGCGCAGCGACTTATGCAGGGCCGAGATCAGGTTGTAGTGTTCGTCCTGGGTCTTGTCATAGATCGGTGCGCGCTTCTGCAGCGTCTCGGCGAGACGGGCATTATCGAGCGGTTCGGTCTCCACCGGCAGGGTATAGATCTGCTCGGTCATATTGAGCAGGTAGCGGCCATCGCCATCGGCCATGGCGCGCAGGGCCGCACGGGCTTCGGCCGTCAGCGGCAGTACGCGGTTCTCGATGGCTTCGGCGCGGCTCAGCAGCGATTCCAGAGCGGCATCGTCGAGGCGATGCAGCACCACAACGGAGGCGCGCGACAGCAGGGCCGAATTCAGGGCGAAGCTGGGATTTTCGGTGGTGGCGCCGACCAGCACCACGGTGCCATCTTCCACATAGGGCAGAAAACCATCCTGCTGGGCCCGGTTGAAACGATGGATCTCGTCGACGAACAGCAGCGTGCGCTTGCCCTGGGCCCGGCGCTCGCGCGCGGCCTCGAAGACCTTGCGCAGATCGGCGACGCCGGAGAACACTGCCGAGAGCGGCGCGAATTCCAGATCGGTGGCATCGGCCAGCAGGCGGGCGATCGAGGTCTTGCCGGTACCCGGCGGGCCCCAGAGGATCAGGCTGGCCAGCTTCTTCGCCTGCACCATGCGGGCCAGCGGCCCCTCACCCTTCAGCAGATGGTCCTGCCCGATGATGTCGTCCAGCGTCTGCGGCCGCAGGCGGTCGGCCAGCGGCCCGGCCGGTGCAACCTCCATACCGGCCGCACTGAACAGCGTTTCGGCGGTGCCGCCGGTCTTCTTGGTCATAGCTTCACCGAGAAGCTGAGCAACTGCTTGCCGCGCCGCAGGACAATCGTCCACTGACTGCCGCGCAGCAGGCCCTGCAACTCGCGTACGTCATCGACATCCTGGTTGTTGATCTTCACGACGATGTCGCCGGGGCGCAGGCGTAGCCGGTTGGCCGGCGAGCCGGCCACAATCTCGGTGACGATCACGCCGCGCTCCAGCGTATCGACGCCGATCTCTTCGGCATAGGCCGGCGACAGGTTGGCCACGGTGGCACCCGCCAGCGGCTGGTTGCCGGCAAGCGGCGTCACCTGCCGCGGCGGATGTTCCGGCGCCTCGGTGAGCGCGATCTGCAGACTCTGGCGCTGGCCGCGGCGCAGGACGTCCAGGCGCGCCGCCTCGCCCAGCTTGCGGGTGGCGATACGGAAGCGCAGCGCCTGTGCGTCATTCACCTCGCGCCCGTCGATGGCCAGCACCACGTCGCCGGCCCGAAGGCCGGCACGGTCGGCGGGACCATCACGATAGACCTCGCCGATCAGCACGCCATTGGGACGTGTCAGGCCGAGCCCCTGCGCGATCTCGTTGGTCACGGCTTCGCCGCGCGCACCGAACCATGGCCGCTTGATTCCCTTACCGGCCATGGCGCTGGCAACCGTGGATGACACCAAATTGGCGGGGATGGCAAACCCGATACCGATCGAACCGCCCGAGCGCGAGAAGATCGCCGTATTGATGCCGGCGAGCCGGCCATCCAGGGTCAGCAGCGCGCCTCCGGAATTGCCGGGATTGATCGCCGCATCGGTCTGGATGAAGGACTGTGCGTTCAGGTCTTCCGAGATGGCGCGGCCGACAGCCGAAACGATGCCCTGCGTCACCGTCTGTCCCACGCCGAAGGGATTGCCGATGGCGACCACCAAATCACCGACCAGCAACTCGTCGGAATCGCTGAACTCCAGATACGGCAGCGTCTCGCCCTGCGTCTCGATGCGCAGAACGGCCAGGTCCGAGCGCGGATCGGCCGCAATCACCCTGGCTTCGAATTCACGACGGTCGCTCAGGGCAACGACGATTTCGGTGGCGCCATCGATCACATGGTTGTTGGTGACGATGATGCCCTCGGCCTCAACGATGACGCCGGACCCGAGCGACTGCGCCACACGCTCACGCGGCTGGCCGCCCTGCAGCTGGTCGCCAAAGAAGCGACGAAAGAACGGGTCGTCCAGCAGGGGCGAACGCTGTACTTTCTCCACCCGGCGGGTATAGACGTTGACCACCGCCGGCGCGGCGCGCTGCACCAGCGGCGCAAAGCTGAACTGGATTTCGGCCCGGCTGGCCGGCACCTGGCGCTGGGCCGTCTGCGCCAGCGGATGACCGGCCGGGGCCAGACTGAACAAGGTCAGCAGCGAAAGGATCAGGGCGCGGAGAGCAAGGCGTATGGTCATGGCCCCGGTTAAATAAGGATGTTTCCAAAAGGTTTTCAATGGGCCAGCGTCTGTTGCGTCATATTAACCCGGTATTCACGCCACCAGCCCGATGTTAGCGCATGATTCTTGAGCAGCCAGTCCTACAGAAACTGCGCGCCTACTGGGATGCCAAGCGGGGCAGCCTGACTTATCCAGCCCGCGATCAGATCGACCCGCTAGACCTGCGTTTTATTCTCGGCAGCCTGATCCTGGTCGATGTGGAACCGGAGCCGCTGCGCTTCCGCTACCGCCTGTTCGGAAGCGACATCGCACGCCGCCAGGGTTTCGACATGACCGGCAAATACCTGGAGCAGCATCCCTGGCCCGAACTGGCGGCCATGGCGCGCGAAACCTATTGCCAGGTACTGGAAAGCGGCGGGCCAGCACTGATCCGGCGCCAGGGCCTGATCGACGATCAGTATGTCGACCACACTTCACTGATTCTGCCGCTCGGCCATGAGCGTGTCGAGATGCTGCTGGCCGGCGTGGTCTTCACGCCCCTGCCCCATCCGGCCTGATGTAAATGAAAACGGCGGCCCGGAAACCGGACCGCCGCTTCAGATACGATATGCGTCAGCCGATCAGGCTGCTGCTTCGGCCTCAGCCACGTCCTGCACCGGACCGGAGTCCAGGCCCTTGGCCGACGGGTCGCGATCGACGAGCTCGACCACGGCCAGCGGGGCGGCATCGCCATAGCGGAAGCCGGCCTTCAGCACGCGGCTGTAACCGCCGCTGCGCGAGGCGTAGCGCTCGTTCAGCGTCGAGAACAGCTTGTCCACCGCAGCCTTCTCCGGCAGGAAGGACAGCGCCTGGCGACGGGCATGCAGATCGCCGCGCTTGCCGAGCGTGATCAGCTTATCGATCAGCGGCTTCAGCTCTTTGGCCTTCGGCAGCGTGGTCGTGATCTGCTCATGCTTGATCAGCGACGCGGCCATGTTGCCGAACATCGCACGGCGATGAGCGCTGGACTTGTTCAGTTTGCGGCCGGCATTGCGGTGACGCATAGCTACTCTCCTCGATCTTCGTCAGGCGGGCAGGATCAGTATTGATCCTGCAGCTTCTTCGCCAGTTCTTCGATATTCTCCGGCGGCCAGTTGGGAACATGCATACCGAGATGCAGCCCCATCTGAGCCAGAACTTCCTTGATCTCGTTCAGCGACTTGCGGCCGAAATTCGGCGTCCGCAGCATCTCCGCCTCGGTCTTCTGGATCAGATCACCGATGTAGACGATGTTGTCGTTCTTGAGGCAGTTGGCCGAACGGACCGACAGCTCGAGCTCATCGACGCGACGCAGCAGGTTCGGATTGAACTCCGGCTCGGTCGTGATCTTCTCGCGCGACTCAGCCTTGGGCTCTTCGAAGTTGATGAAGAGCTGGAGCTGGTCCTGCAGGATGCGGGCGGCATAGGCCAGCGCGTCATCCGGCTTGATCGCGCCGTTGGTTTCCATCTGCATGGTCAGCTTGTCATAGTCGAGAATCTGGCCCTCGCGGGTATTCTCGACCTTGTACGAGACCTTGCGGACCGGGCTGTAGAGCGCATCGACGGGGATCAGGCCGATCGGCGCATCTTCCGGACGGTTGGCCGACGCGGGCACATAGCCCTTGCCGGTCTCAACGGTCAGTTCCATGCGGATGGTGGCGCCAGCATCCAACGTGCACAGCACGTGGCTCGGATCCATCACTTCGATGTCATGACCGGTCTCGATCATCTTGGCGGTGACTTCGCACGGACCCTGGGCGTTCAGGTGCATGCGCTTCGGGCCTTCGCCGTGCATCTTCAGCGCCATCGACTTGATGTTCAGCACGATGTCGGTGACGTCTTCACGCACGCCGGGGATGGAGGAGAATTCGTGCAGCACGCCGTCGATCTTGATCGACGTGACGGCGGCACCCTGCAGCGACGAGAGCAGCACGCGGCGCAGCGCATTGCCCAGCGTCAGGCCAAAACCACGCTCCAGCGGCTCGGCGACAATCGTGGCTGTACGGCCCGGCACGGCGCCAGGCTCGATAACCAGTTTGTTCGGCTTAATCAGATCGGTCCAATTCTTCTGGATCACCTGTAACCTCGTTCGGTTGCGGCGGGCGCGGACACACCGCCTAGACCACCTCGGTTGCGGCTACGGCCGCCCCTGTCTCGTCGGAGGGGGGCGGCCGGCCACGCTATTCTTTTCTGCGCCGGACCTAAATCCGACGCGGACCGTTTAGATGCGGCGACGCTTCGGCGGACGGCAGCCGTTATGCGGGATCGGCGTCACGTCGCGGATGCTGGTGATCACGAAGCCGACGGCCTGCAGGGCGCGCAGAGCGGACTCGCGGCCCGAACCCGGGCCCTTCACTTCGACTTCCAGCGTACGCACGCCGTGCTCGGCAGCGCGACGGCCAGCGATGTCGGCGGCGACCTGAGCGGCATACGGCGTCGACTTGCGCGACCCCTTGAAGCCCTGGCTGCCAGCCGACGACCAGGCAATGGTGTTGCCCTGGGCGTCGGTGATGGTGATCATCGTGTTGTTGAACGAAGCATTCACATGCGCAACAGCGGATGTGATGTTCTTCTTTTCCTTGCGCCGGGGGCGCGCGGTCTTGTCCTTGACCATGGATCCTGCAGTCCTTCGAAACGGGGGCTAACGGTTTAGCGCGCGGCTTTCTTTTTGCCGGCGATGGCGACCGCCTTGCCCTTGCGGGTACGGGCGTTGGTATGGGTACGCTGACCACGGACCGGCAGGCCCTTGCGATGACGCAGGCCGCGGTAGCAGCCCAGATCCATCAGGCGCTTGATGTCCATGGCGATTTCACGGCGCAGGTCGCCTTCGACCTTGTAGTCGCGGTCGATCGCTTCACGGATCTGCAGCACTTCGGCATCGGTCAGCTGATTGACACGACGCTCCGAAGGCAGCCCCACCTTCTCGCAAATTTCTTTCGCCTTCACCCGGCCGATACCGTAGATGTAGGTCAGTGCGATCTCGACCCGCTTGTTGGTCGGAATGTTCACGCCAGCGATACGCGCCACGTTTTTCTCCTCGAATCACACGCCCCGGACAGCCGGAACGTTCACCTTAGGCACCGTTTAGACACGAGACAAACCCAACGAAGTCAATGACTTACGTCGGGATCCGCTGCCTCTTATCCTGCTCGCGCCCGTTGCCTAAGGGGCGCGATTATAGAAACTCTTCCTACTCAGTCAACTACTTAAGTGGGATCAAAGCGCGGCTAAAACAGCCTCGATCTGACCCGTCACATCGTCTATTTCCGCCATGCCGTCCACCCGCTTCAGGATGCCGCGCCCGTCATAGTACGGAAGAAGCGGCGCCGTCTGCTCGTGGTAAGCCTTCAGGCGCGGAACCACGGTCTCGGCCTTGTCATCCGCACGGCGGCTGAACTCGGTCGAACCGCAGCGATCGCATACGCCTGGCTGCTTGGTCGGCTGGAATTTGTCATGGTAGCCCGCGCCACACTTGGTGCAGGTGAATCGGCCGGTGATTCTCTCAACCAGAATGCCATCATCGACCTTCATTTCGATCACGGCATCCAGCTTAAGCTTGCGCTCGGCCAGCATCTTGTCCAGGGCTTCCGCCTGCTTGGTGGTGCGCGGGAAGCCATCCAGGATGAACCCCTTGCGGCAGTCCGGCTGGTCGATCCGATCGGCAATGATGCCAACCACGATCTCGTCCGAGACCAGGGCGCCGCTGTCCATGATCGCCTTGGCCTTCAGGCCAATGGCCGAGCCAGACTTGACGGCGGCGCGCAGCATGTCTCCGGTCGAAAGCTGGACCAGGCCATGCTTGGCCATCAGACGCTGGGCCTGGGTGCCTTTGCCGGCGCCCGGCGGCCCGAGCAGGATCAACCTCATTTGCGCGCTCCCCTCAGCTTGGCCTTCTTGATGAGGCCCTCATACTGGTGTGCCAACAGGTGCGACTGAATCTGCGCAACGGTATCCATGGTCACGCTGACCACGATCAGCAGCGAAGTACCGCCGAAATAGAACGGCACCGAATACTGCGAGATCAGGAACTCGGGCAGAAGACAGACCGCGGAGATATAGGCCGCACCGACCACCGTCAGACGGGTCAGCACGTAATCGAAATACTCGGCCGTACGCTGGCCCGGACGGATGCCCGGCACGAAGCCGCCGTACTTCTTCAGGTTATCCGCCGTCTCGTTCGGATTGAATACGACAGAAGTATAGAAGAAGCAGAAGAACACGATCAGGGCGACGTAGGTCGCCATATAAAGCGGCTGGCCATGGCCCAGCAGCGTGGTGATGGTGGTGACCCAGCCGGGCGCGCCGGCGCTGGCGGTGAACTGTGCAATCGTCGCCGGCATCAGCAGCAGCGAGGAGGCAAAGATCGGCGGAATCACACCCGAGGTGTTGAGCTTCAGCGGCAGATGCGAGCTTTCACCGCCGAACATGCGGGCGCCCTGCTGGCGCTTGGGGTACTGCACCAGGATGCGGCGCTGGGCGCGTTCCATGAACACGATCACGGTGATCACGACGACGATCAGGATGAGCAGGAACAGAATGAAGAAGGTGCTCAGCGCACCGGTACGGCCGAGTTCCAGTGTCGCCGCCATGGCGCGCGGCAACTCGGCGACAATGCCGGCGAAGATGATCAGCGACGTGCCCTGGCCAATGCCGCGCTGGGTGATCTGCTCGCCCAGCCACATCAGGAAGAGCGTGCCGCCGGTCAGGGTCACCACGGTCACCAGACGGAAGAACAGGCCGGGCTCCATCACGGCGCCGCCACGGCTGCCGGTCATGCCTTCCAGGCCGACGGCAATGCCGTAAGCCTGCACGATGGCCAGCAGCACGGTGCCGTAACGGGTATATTGGTTCAGCTTCTTGCGGCCGGCCTCGCCTTCCTTCTTCAGCGCTTCGAGCTGCGGCGTCACCGCCGTCAGCAGCTGCACGATGATGGAGGCCGAGATATACGGCATGATGTTGAGCGCGAAGATGGTCATGCGCTCGAGCGCACCGCCGGCGAAGACGTTGAACATCCCGAGGATGCCGCCGGCCTGCTGACGGAAGATGTCCGCCATGATCATCGGATCGATGCCAGGCAGCGGAATATAGGTGCCAAGCCGGTAGACGATCAGCGCGCCGATCGTGAACCAGATGCGCTTCTTCAATTCGGTCGCTTTGGCGAACGCCCCAAGATTGAGGCTGCCAGCCATGCGTTCCGCTGCCGATGCCATATGCGAGCCCTAAAAATCCGACCGCGTGAACCTGAGACGGACGGCGGGGCCTGTGAGCCCCGCCTCCGGACCTGAAAAGGTCTGACTTACTTCTTCTTGCCTTTGCCCTTGGCCTTCTTCTCGGCCTTCGGCTCGGCTTCCGCCTTCGGAGCGATCAGCACCGTGATGCTGCCGCCGGCCTTTTCCACCGCCGCCTTGGCCGTCGCCGAAGCGCCGCTCACGGTGATGGTGACCTTGGCCTTCAGCTCGCCGGTGCCCAGCAGGCGAACGCCGCCGGCCTTGCGCGAGCACAGGCCGGCCTTCTTCAGCACCGCTTCGTCGATCGGCTGCGCGGCATCGAGCTTGTTCTTCTCGATGGCCGACTGCAGGCGGCCGATGTTGACGGTCTCGAAGTGAACCGGGTTCAGCGGGTTGAAGCCGCGCTTCGGCAGACGACGATAGATCGGCGTCTGGCCGCCTTCGAAGCCCTTGATGCTGACGCCGGTACGAGCCTTCTGACCCTTGACGCCACGGCCCGAGGTCTTGCCCTTGCCGGAGCCGATGCCGCGACCAACGCGCATGCGGTCCTTGCGGGCGCCCGGATTGTCGGCGATCTGATTGAGACGCATGTTTCTAACCCTTCCGCTCGGGTCGGCCCCCGTGGAGCCGACCACTTAATCCTTAGCCTTCGACCTGGAGCAGGTGCTGCACCTTGGCAATCATGCCGCGCACCGAGGGCGTATCCTCGAGTTCACGCGACTGATGCAGCTTGCGCAGGCCCAGACCGACCAGCGTACCCTGCTGATCGGCAGTCCGCTTGTTCGCCGAGCGGATCCAGGTCACCTTCACCGTCTTGCCGGCCGCCTTGGCGGCCTTCTTCTTCGCCGGAGCCATGGGGCTTACTCCTCAGTCTCGGACTTGCGGCCGAGAATGTCAGCCACCTTCTTGCCGCGCTTGGCCGCAATATGGCGGGGCGCGTTGAGCTGCTTCAGGGCCTCGAACGTGGCCTTCACCATGTTATGCGGATTCGAGCTGCCCAGCGACTTGGTCACCACGTCGGCAACACCGAGCGTCTCGAACACGGCGCGCATCGGACCGCCGGCGATGATGCCGGTGCCCGGAGGAGCCGAGCGCAGCACGACCTTACCGGCGCCATGACGGCCCTCGATGTCGTGATGCAGCGTGCGGCCTTCGCGCAGCGTAACGCGGATCATGTTGCGCTTGGCATGCTCGGTGGCCTTGCGGATGGCTTCCGGCACTTCACGCGCCTTGCCCGAACCGTAGCCGACGCGGCCCTTCTGGTCGCCGACAACGACGAGTGCGGCAAAACCGAAACGCCGACCGCCCTTAACGACCTTGGCGACGCGGTTAATGCTGACCAGCTTGTCGACGATATCGCTTTCGCCGCGGTCGCGATCGCCACCGCGGTCGCCACGCTCGCCTCGTTCGCGTTGAGTAACAGCCATGATACCCGAACCTTTCTTAGAAACTCAGACCGGCTTCGCGCGCAGCCTCGGCGAGCGCCTTGACGCGCCCGTGATAGAGGTACGCACCGCGATCGAAGGTCACCTCGGTGACGCCGGCGGCCTTGGCGCGCTCGGCGATCAACTTGCCCACTTCCGACGCAGCGGCCGTATCGGCGCCGGTCTTCAGCGAACCACGCAGGCTCGACTCCAGCGAAGACGCCGAAACCACGGTCACGCCCTTCACGTCGTCGATGACCTGGGCGTAGATGTAACGCGACGAGCGATGCACGCTCAGGCGCGGACGGCCATGGGCCGCCTTGACGATACGAGTCCGGTTGCGGGCCTTGCGGCGGGCATCCAGATCGTTCATGCGAGTCTTGTTGCTCATCGTCGCGATCCTTACTTCTTCTTGCCTTCCTTGCGGAGGATAGTCTCGTTGGCATACTTGATGCCCTTGCCCTTATAGGGCTCCGGCGGTTTGACCGAGCGGATGTCCGCTGCGACCTTGCCTACGAGCTGTCGATCCGCGCCCGAAATCTTGATCGAAGTGGGCTTTTCCACCTTGATCTCGATGCCGGCCGGAATGGGATAAATCACTTCGTGGCTGAAGCCCATGTTCAGCTGCAGGTTCTTACCCTGCATCGCCGCACGCAGACCGACGCCGTTGATTTCCAGTTCCTGGCTGAAGCCGTCCTTGACGCCCTTGACCAGGTTGCTGACCAGCGTGCGCTGCATGCCCCACATGGAGCGCGAGCGACGATTGACCTGGCGCGGCTTGACGGTGATCTTGCCGTCAGTCAGGGCCACGTCGAGGTCCTCGACGATGGTGAGCTTGAGCTCGCCCTTCGGGCCCTTGGCCGTCAGGGTCTGGCCAGCCAGCTGGACCTGAACGCCCTGCGGCACCGGAACCGGATGCTTGCCGATACGCGACATGATCGACTCCTTAGAACACGCGGCAGAGGACTTCGCCGCCAACATTGGCAGCGCGAGCCTCAGCGTCGGACATCACGCCGCGCGGGGTCGACAGGATCGAAATCCCGAGACCGCCGCGAACCTTGGTGAGGTCCTTAATACCGGAATAAACGCGACGACCAGGCTTCGACACGCGGTCGATCGTCTTGATCACCGGCTCGCCCTCAAAATACTTGAGTTCGATACGGAGGTTGCGCTTGTTGGCTTCTTCCTGCAGCTCGTAGCCGCGGATGTAGCCTTCTTTCTTCAGCACTTCGAGCACGTTCATACGCAGCTTCGAAGCCGGGGAAGCGATTGCCGCCTTACCCGCCTGCTGGCCGTTACGGATACGGGCCAGCATATCGCCCAGGGGATCGGTCAGAGCCATCTGTTGCTCTCCTTACCAGCTCGACTTGGTCATGCCGGGGATCTGGCCGCTCGAGGCCAGTTCACGCAGCATGTTGCGCGACAACTTCAGCTTGCGATAAACGGCGCGCGGACGGCCGGTCAGTTCGCAACGGTTGCGCACACGGATCTTCGCGGAATTGCGCGGCAGTTCGGCCAGCTTCAGGACCGCCTCGAAACGCTCTTCCGGGGTGACATTCTTGTTCTTGATCGCAGCCTTCAGCTTCGCGCGCTTGGCGGCGAACTGAACCGACATCTTGCGGCGGCGCTCGTTTTTCTCGACAGAACTCGTCTTTGCCATATCAGGGGTCCCTTCTCGGCTCAGTTCTGGAACGGCATGCGGAAGGCGGCCAGCAGGGCCTTGGCTTCCTCATCCGTCTTCGCCGTGGTGCAGATGATGATGTCCATGCCGCGGACGTCAGCAACCTTGTCGTAATCGATCTCGGGGAAAATGATCTGTTCCTTGAGACCGAGCGCATAGTTGCCGCGACCGTCAAAGCTCTTGCCGTTCACGCCGCGGAAATCGCGGACGCGCGGCAGCGCGATGTTGATCAGGCGGTCCAAGAACTCGTACATGTGCTCGCGGCGCAGCGTGACCTTGCAGCCAACGCCCTGGCCTTCGCGGAGTTTGAAGTTCGCGATCGCCTTGCGGGACTTGGTCAGCACCGGCTTCTGGCCGGTGATGGCGGCCATCTCGGCGGCGGCAGCGGTCAGCTTCTTCGAGTCCTGCGCGGCTTCGCCCACGCCCATGTTGACGACGATCTTGTCGATCCTCGGCACTTCCATGGCGTTCTTGTAGCCGAACTTCTCGGTCAGCTGCTTGCGGACCTCGGTTTCGTAAATGTCTTTCATACGCGGATTGGCCATCTTAGCCTCCATCAGCGATCGATGACTTCGCCGGAGCGCTTTGCAACGCGCACCTTGCGACCGTCATCAAGGAACTTGACGCCAACGCGGGTCGGCTTGCCGTCTTTCGGATCGGCCAGCATCACGTTGGAAACATGCAGCGGGGCTTCGCGCTGCTCGATGCCGCCGGCCGCGGCGCGGCTCGGCTTGACATGCTTGGTCACCTTGTTGGCGCCGGCCACAGTCACGCGACCACTGTCGCGGCTGACGCTCAGCACCTCACCGGTCACGCCCTTGGAGCGACCGGTGATCACGACGACCTTGTCGCCCTTCTTGATCTTCATAGCTTCGGCCATGGCTTACAGAACCTCCGGCGCCAGCGAGATGATTTTCATATGGCCCTTCGAACGCAGTTCGCGCGTCACCGGCCCGAAGATACGGGTGCCGATCGGCTCTTCCTGCTTGTTGATGAGCACTGCAGCGTTGCGGTCGAAGCGGATGGCGCTGCCATCGGCACGACGGATTTCCTTGGCGGTGCGGACGATGACGGCGCGATGCACGTCACCCTTCTTCACCTTGCCGCGCGGAATGGCGTCTTTCACGGAGACGACGATCACATCGCCGACCTGCGCCGTCCGACGTTTCGCGCCACCCAGCACCTTGATGCACTGGACTCGGCGCGCGCCCGAATTGTCGGCGACGTCGAGATTGGTTTCCACCTGGATCATTGGACCTGTACCTCGCTAAACTATTTTGGTGCGGTTCAGGAAGCGTTTTCGACGACGATCCAGCGCTTAAGCTTGGAAATCGGCTTCGATTCCTGAATCGACACAACCTCGCCCTCTTTCCGAGAATTGTTCTCGTCATGGGCATGGTAATTCTTCGACCGGCGAATGAACTTCTTATACACCGGGTCCATGATGCGGCGCTCAACCTTCACAACAATGGTCTTGTTGCCCTTGTTGCTCACCACGACGCCCTGCAATACGCGCTTCGGCATCTTATCTCTCCTTACGCCTTCTTGGCGGCCGACTGCTTATGCAGCGCGGTCCGCACACGGGCGATATCGCGGCGCACCTGGGTGACGCGCGCGGTGTTCTCGAGCTGACCCGTCGCCTTCTGGAAGCGCAGGTTGAACTGCTCCTTCTTCAGATCGACGAGCTTGGTAGCCAGCTCATCCTTGGTCTTGCCGACCAGTTCGTTACCCTTCATGGCTTACGCTCCCTCACCCAGTCGGGTGACGACCTTGGTCTTGATCGGCAGCTTGGCGGCGCCAAGCAGGAAGGCTTCCTTGGCGAGATTCGCCGGGATGCCGTCCAGTTCAAACATGATGCGGCCAGGCTTCACGCGGCACACCCACAATTCAGGCGCGCCCTTGCCCGAGCCCATGCGGACTTCGGCCGGCTTCTTCGACACCGGCAGATCCGGGAAAACGCGGATCCACATGCGGCCCTGGCGCTTGATGTGACGGGTGATCGCACGACGGCAGGCCTCGATCTGGCGAGCGGTGACGCGCGCCGGCTCCAGAGCCTTCAGGCCGAAGGCGCCAAAGTTCAGATCGGTGCCGCCCTTGGCGACGCCCTTGATGCGGCCCTTAAAGGCCTTGCGGAATTTAGTACGCTTGGGTTGCAACATTTCTCGTTACTCCCGACTCAACCCTGGCGACCCTGGTGGCCCTGATGACCCTGGACCTGTTCGGCCATGCGCTTGTCCTGCGCCATCGGGTCATGAGCCATGATCTCGCCCTTAAACACCCAGACCTTCACGCCGCAGCTGCCATAGGCAGTCTTGGCGGTGGCACGGGCAAAGTCGACATCGGCGCGCAGCGTATGCAGCGGCACGCGGCCTTCGCGATACCACTCGACGCGCGCGATTTCAGCGCCACCAAGACGGCCGCCGCAGGTGATGCGGATGCCGCCGGCGCCCAGACGCATCGCCGACTGCACGGCGCGCTTCATGGCACGGCGGAACGCAACGCGGCGCTCCAGCTGCTGGGCGATATTCTCGGCCACCAGCTTGGCATCGAGCTCCGGCTTGCGGATTTCGACGATGTTCAGATGCACTTCCGACTTGGTCATCTTGGCCAGATCGGAGCGCAGCTTCTCGATGTCGGCGCCCTTCTTGCCGATCACCACGCCCGGACGGGCCGAATGGATGGTGATACGGGCCTTCTTGGCCGGACGTTCGATGACGATGCGGGCAACACCGGCCTGGGCCAGGCGCTGCTCGAGATACTTGCGGATCTTCAGATCCTCATGCAGCAGGCCGGCATATTCCTTGTCGCTGGAATACCAGCGGGAATCCCAAGTGCGGTTGATGCCGAGGCGAAGCCCGACCGGATTGACTTTCTGACCCATTACGCCTGCTCCCCGCTCTGCGCTTCAGCCTTCTTCGACTTCGGCGCCGCCTTGGCGCCCTTCGACTTAGACTGGGCCGGAGCCTTCTTCTCTTCCTCGCGCTCGCGCACCACGATGGTCAGGTGGCTGAACGGCTTCTGAATGCCGGCGCCGCGACCACGCGCACGGGCGTGGAACCGACGCATGACCAGGCCCTTGCCCACGCTTGCTTCGGAAACGACCAGACGGTCGACATCGAGCTGGTGGTTGTTCTCGGCATTGGCGATCGCCGACTGCAGGACCTTCTTGACGTCCTTGGCGATGCGGCGCTTGGAAAAGGCCAGCTCGGACAGGGCCGCCTCGACCCGCTTGCCGCGGATCAGGCCGGCAACCACACCAAGCTTGCGCGGGCTCACACGGATGTTGCGCCCGATAGCCATGGCCTCGGTCTCGCCGAGGCGGGATTCGCGTGCCTGCTTGCTCATGGTTACTTCTTCGCCTTCTTGTCGCCGGCCGTATGGCCCGGGAAGGTGCGGGTCGGCGAGAACTCACCGAACTTATGCCCGACCATTTCCTCGGTCACGTTCACCGGGATGAACTTGTTGCCGTTATGCACGCCAAAGGTCATGCCGACGAACTGCGGCATGATCGTCGAGCGGCGCGACCAGGTCTTGATGACCTCCTTGCGGCCCGAAGACTGAACCTTGTCGGCCTTCTTCAGCAGATACCCGTCAACGAACGGGCCTTTCCAGACAGAACGAGTCACGATCTACCTCCTAGCCCGATCAGCTGTGCTTGCCCGACGGGCGGCGGCGCAGGATCATCTTCTGCGTCCGCTTGTTGTTACGGGTACGCTTACCCTTGGTGTTCTTGCCCCACGGGGTCACCGGATGGCGACCGCCCGAGGTGCGACCTTCACCACCGCCATGCGGATGGTCGATCGGGTTCATGGCAACGCCGCGCACGGTCGGGCGAATGCCCATCCAGCGCTTGCGGCCGGCCTTGCCCAGATTGGTGTTCTGGTTGTCCGGGTTGGACACCGCACCGATCGTGGCCATGCATTCGGCCTGCACCAGGCGCTGCTCGCCCGAAGTCAGACGCACGAGCGCCATGCCCTGGTCCTTGCCGACCAGCTGCACGAAGCTGCCGGCCGAACGGGCCATCTGGCCGCCCTTGCCCGGCTTCATCTCCACATTGTGGATGATGGTGCCGACCGGGATCGACTTCAGCGGCATCGCATTGCCCGGCTTGATGTCGGCCTTCTCGCCGGCCACCACGCGGTCGCCGACCTTCAGGCGCTGCGGTGCGATGATGTAGTTCAGCTCGCCGTCGTCGTACTTGATCAGCGCGATGAATGCGGTGCGGTTCGGGTCATACTCGATCCGCTCGACCGTGGCGCCGATATCGAACTTGCGGCGCTTGAAGTCGATCATGCGGTAACGGCGCTTATGGCCACCACCGATATGACGGGTCGTGATGCGACCGAAATGATTGCGGCCACCGGTCTTCTTCAGGCCTTCGGTCAGTTCCTTGACCGGGCGACCCTTGAAGAGCTGCGAGCGGTCGATCAGGACCAGCTGGCGGGTGGACGGCGTAACCGGCTTGTAATTCTTCAAAGCCATGACTTTAGATCCCCGTCGTCACGTCGATCTTGTGGCCGTCGGCGAGGGTGACCATCGCCTTCTTCCAATCTGAGCGCTGGCCCAGTTCGCCACGGAACATCTTGACCTTGCCCTTCACGCGCAGGGTGTTGACGGCCTTCACCTTGACCTTGAACAGCGCCTCGATGGCGGCCTTGATCTCGGGCTTGGTGGCCGACAGCGGCACCTTGAAGGTGACCTGGTTGTACTCGGAAGTACGGGTCGCCTTTTCGGTGATCACCGGCGAAAGGATCACATCGTAGTGGTTCACGTTGCTCATTTCAGGCGAGCCTCCAGAGCCTCGACCGCGGCCTTGGTCAGAACCAGGGTATCGCGACGCAGGATGTCGTACACGTTGGCGCCCTGCTCCGGCAGCACGTCGACATGACGCAGCATGCGCACAGCGCGGGCAAAATTCTCGTCCAGCACCTTGCCGTCGATGACCAGCGCGCTCTCCAGGCCCAGGCCCTTGAACTTGCCAGCCAGCTCCTTGGTCTTGCCGGCCTTCAGCACGGCACTGTCGACGATCTTCAGCTTGCCTTCGGCCAGCTTGGTCGACAGCGCGGTCTTCAGGGCCAGCTTGCGGACCTTCTTCGGCAGATCGATGGCATGGCTGCGCGGCACCGGGCCGAACGCCTTACCACCGCCGCGGAACTGCGGGGCGCGGATACCGCCATGGCGAGCGCCACCGGTACCCTTCTGCTTGATGATCTTGCGGGTCGAACCGGCAACCTCACCGTAGGTCTTGGTCTTGTGCGTGCCCTGCTGACGCTTGGCAAGCTGCCAGACCACGTAGCGCTGCAGCAGGTCGGCGCGCGGCGGCAGGCCGAACACGTCCTTGGACAGCGTCAGCTTGCCCGAGTCCTTGTTCTCCAGCGTCGTCACGGCGACTTCGATTGTCTCAGCCATGATTCTCTACCCTTACTTCTCAGCGGTCTTGAGGGCCGCCGGCATCGGCAGATCCTTGGCGGCCGGCTTCTTCACCGCGTCACGGATCACCACATACTGGCCCTCAGAACCGGGAATGCTGCCCTTGACCATGATCAGGCCGCGGGTAGCGTCGGTACGCACGATCTGCAGGTTCTGCTGGGTGCGCTGACGGTCGCCCATATGGCCGGCCATCTTCTTACCCTTGAACACCTTGCCCGGATCCTGGCGCTGACCGGTCGAACCATGACTACGATGGCTGACCGACACGCCGTGGCTGGCTTCCAGGCCGCGGAAATTGTGGCGCTTCATGACACCGGCAAAGCCCTTACCGATCGTCGTGCCCGTCACGTCGACGAACTGGCCGACGAGGAAGTGCTCGACCGACAGCTCGGCGCCGACCTCGACCAGGCCTTCGACCGGGACGCGGAATTCGACAACCTTGCGCTTCGGCTCCACATTCGCCTTGGCGAAGTGGCCGCGCAGGGCCTTGGTGACATTCTTCGGCTTGGCCGCTTCGATACCGAGCTGGAGGGCCGTATAGCCGTCCTTTTCCTCGGTGCGCTGCGCCACCACCTGGCAGTTGTCCACCTTCAGCACGGTCACCGGCACATGCGTGCCGTCGTCCGTGAACAGCCGGGTCATGCCCAGCTTGCGTGCAACCAATCCGGTCCGCATGGGTTCCGTTCCCTTACAGCTTGATCTCGACATCCACGCCGGCGGCGAGGTCGAGCTTCATCAGCGCGTCCACCGTCTGCGGGGTCGGGTCGACGATGTCCAGGAGCCGCTTATGGGTGCGGATCTCGAACTGCTCGCGCGACTTCTTGTCGACGTGCGGCGAACGGTTCACCGTGAACCGCTCGATATGGGTCGGCAGCGGGATCGGGCCACGCACGCGCGCACCAGTGCGCTTGGCGGTGCTGACGATCTCGCTTGTGCTCTGGTCGAGCACGCGATGATCAAACGCCTTGAGGCGAATGCGGATATTCTGACTATCCATGATCTCTGTATCCTGGTTCGCTCGGCGTTACTTACGCGATGACCTTGGCGACGACGCCGGCGCCGACGGTGCGGCCGCCTTCGCGGATCGCGAAGCGCAGGCCTTCAT
>NZ_JBXAQG010000001.1:1564177-4016077 GCF_058806975.1 Ferrovibrio sp. GW821-FHT12E11 | reverse complement strand
GTCTTGCCATGGTCAACGTGACCAATCGTACCAATGTTGCAGTGCGGCTTGTTACGCTCAAACTTTGCCTTGGCCATCGCTCTATTCCTGTTATCCGACCAGTGTCCGACGGGCCCTTGCGGACCCGCCTGTTGCGTTCACGGTGCGACACCCGGATTCGCGCCGCGCCCTGATGGCGCCGTTCGCTAACCCAAATGCCGCGAGCGGACCATGCCAAGGCATGTCCGCCCTACTAAGCTGGAGCGGGTGAAGGGAATCGAACCCTCGCAACCAGCTTGGAAGGCTGGGGCTCTACCACTGAGCTACACCCGCCGCTTCGCGTCACTTTCCAAAAACTTCCACCAACCTATTGATGCCAATGCATCTTTCAGATGGCGTGGAGATGGTGGAGGGGGCTGGATTCGAACCAGCGTAGGCGTACGCCAACGGATTTACAGTCCGTCCCCTTTAGCCACTCGGGCACCCCTCCGACCGGGCCCCTCGATTACCGAAGGGATATCTGCCCGTCAATGGAAAAACGCGACAAAAGCCCCGTCATCGCCCCCTCCCCTCGAACAAAAATGAGGTTCGGCGGCAATGTTGTTGCTTCTGACGGCCGGCACTATAAAGGCCCCCATGTCCAGACGCAAGCCAGATACCCGAGCCCCGAAACGCGCCCCCTCCAAGGGCGCTTCCGGCCCCCGAAACCGTGCCCCCGAAGGCCGCGAACGCAGCGAAAGCCGCCCGGACAGCCGTCCCGGCAAGGCCGCCGCCGGCGCGAATCGCCCCTTCAAGGGCAAACCCGGCCCCGGTGGCAAAGCTGGCGGTAAAGCCGGCGGCAAAACCGTCACCGGCCGTTCGAAGCCGGGCGAGTACCGCCCCTGGGAAGAGAATCAGGGCCGCCGCCCCGAAGCACCGCGCCCCGAGCGCCGCCCGGACCGCCCGGAGTCGCGCGGCCCCCGCCCCGCGCCCGAACAGAATCGCGAGACTGGCCGCCGTGGACCCGACCGTCATGTCGGCGACACCGGCGAACGCCGCCCCGACCAGCGCAGCTTCGATCGCCGCCATACCCGCGGCGACCTGCCGGTCTGGCTCTACGGCCATCATGCGGTCATCGCAGCGCTGGAGAATGACGCGCGCTATGTGCGCCGCCTGGTGCTGACGCGCGAGACCCAGGACAGCCTGCAACAGGCCCTGCCCGCCGGCAATCAGCCGGAGATCATCGACCGCGTGCGCCTCGACAGCCTGCTGCCGCCCGGCGCGGTCCACCAGGGCATTGCCGTGCTGGTCGATCCGCTGGAAGACGGTGGCGTTGAATCGCTGAAAGACCCGCTGGACGAAGACGCGCGCGAGATCGTGCTGCTGCTCGATCACGTCACCGATCCGCGCAATGTCGGCGCCATCCTGCGTTCGGCAGCGGCCTTCGGCGCCCGTGCCGTGATCGTCACCGACCGCCATGCACCGGAAGCGACCGGCGCCCTGGCCAAGGCGGCCTCCGGCGGTCTGGAAGTCGTGCCGCTGATCCGCGTCACCAATATGTCGCGCGCGCTCGACCTGCTGGCGGATTACGGCTTCTGGCGCGTCGGCCTGGAAATGGAAACCGACAAGACGCTGGCGGAAGCCGTGACCGACATCCGCCGCGTGGCGCTGGTGCTGGGTGCGGAAGACGAAGGCCTGCGTCGCCTGACCCGCGAGAAATGCGATTTCCTGGCGAAGCTGCCGATGACCGGCGCGGTGGAAAGCCTGAATGTGTCGGCTGCCGCAGCGGTCGCGCTTTACGAATGCGTGCGCGGCTGAAGCCACAGGTCAGCGCACCAACAAAAAAAGGCCGGAGTTTTCTCCGGCCTTTTTCTTTTCAGCGCAATCGTGATTACGACGGCGAACCGTCGCCCATCTGCGACTGCAGGTAATTCTGCACGCCAACCTTCTCGATCAGATCGAGCTGGGTCTCCAGATGATCGATATGCTCTTCGGTATCGCTGAGGATGCCCTTGAGAATGTCGCGGCTGATGTAATCCTGCACGGATTCGCAATGGGCCATGGCGGCGACCAGGTCGATGCGGCCCTTGCGCTCGAGATCGAGATTGGCGCTCAGACCTTCGGGCACCGTCTCGCCGATCTTCAGCTTGCCGAGATCCTGCAGGTTGGGTACGCCCTCCAGCAGCAGCACACGCTCGATGATCTTGTCGGCGTGCTTCATCTCCTCGATCGACTCTTTGTATTCATGATGGCCGAGCCGCTCGAAGCCCCAGCTCTTCCACATGCGTGCATGCAGGAAATACTGGTTGATGGCGGTCAGCTCGTTCTTCAGAACGGTGTTGAGGTGCTGCAGGACTTTCTTGTCGCCCTTCATGGCGGGACTCCTTGTGCCGGGAATAGCGACTCACTAGCGCCGCTGGTTGGCACGAGGCTTACGCCCGCCGTTTCAAAGCCTCAAGGAAAATGCGTGAAATTACGAGTTAGTCGCAAAGATTTCCGCGACTTAACTCATTTTCTGTGCGACTTAGTCGCGATAACCGCGCGACTGCGCATCATGCGCAATACAGCCAGAGTCGAGAACACGACGCCAAGACTCGCCAGCGCGAAGAGCACCAGTTCCAGCGTGCTGCCCTGGCTCAATCGGCACCTTCCAGGCTGGCAACGGCGGCGCCCGGCATCATGCAGGCGGCGCCATGCTGATGCGTGCCCTTATGCGCGTTGATCATGCCACGCACATCCGGCACGCATTTGCCGCATTGCGGACGGTCGGCCAGATGGCGGTAGACCGACGCGACCGATTTGCAGCCGCCGGCAATCGCGTTGCGCACATCGCCGTCGGTGAAGCCATGGCAGAGACAGATATACATGACAGCCTCCGCCTTCAGTGCAGACGCTGCGCCGACGCCGGCACCGGCTGCAGCATCGCATCATGCTGCACGGGGCTGCGCGGGCGGGTACGGTAAGGCAGGTCGTGGCCACTGCCAGCGAGGCAATCGGCCAGCGCCTGCAAAGGCGCGAGGAAGGCGGCAACGCCCTCGCCGCGCACCAGCCAGGGAGCCATCGCCTGGGCAGCGCGACCGGCATCGTTCTGCAGGGCGGCAACAATGGACAGCACGCAGACCTCATCGGCCGCAAGGCAGGGACAGCAGGCCTGATGATGCACAATGGTGCGACGGGCATGGCGGGTCAGCACCGCCATCGCCGCGTCGAGCGAGACCAGCGCCGGACGCGACTCAACACGGCGGAACTGACGGTCGAATTCGCGGGCCAGCATGGGCAGATGTTCGGGGCCGGCGATCCAGCGGCGGAAGGCCCAGAGCACCAGGCGCTCGCCCTCGGTCAGCTCCTGGACGCTGGTCGGCCATGGCTGGACGGCCTGCCCCTGCCCGGCGGCGCTTTGCCCCTGGCCATCACTCGTGTCCTGACTGCTTCGGATACCGGTCCTGAGGAACTCGCCCATCGCCACACGCAATCCTGCTGTGCAAATCATTCTCAGATACGGTTTTAGCGATCTTGCGAGTGATTATCAAGTACCCTTTTTGACATTCTTGCAGCCCGACTATGCTTGCCGGGTGCGGATAGCTCACGTAAACAGGCGCCCGGACGGCCCACTGCAGGCCCAGATGCCGGATTAGCTCAGCGGTAGAGCAGCGGTTTTGTAAACCGAAGGTCGGGGGTTCAATCCCCTCATCCGGCACCATTTTCCGTCAATCCAGCACCGGCTGGCCCATCACGAACCAGGCGCGGGCAATGGTCTCCCCGGCCAGTTCATAGATCGCGATCACATCCACCCGGCCCGGCCCTTCGGGAAATGTGCGGGTCACGACCTCGCGATCGACGACCGTGCTGCCGACCGCCATCCGCGCGATCAGCTTGCCGAACAGGTTCGGTTCCCGGAAGCGCGCCTCATGGCGCGCCCGGATTGCGGCGGCACCGCTGGCCAGCAGCGTATCGGGATGGGCGAAAATCTGCGCGTCTGCGGCCCAGCAGGCCATGAAGGCGTCGATGTCCTTCGCGTTATAGGCATCGAGCTGCCGCCCGACGATCTCTTCAGGAGTCATGATCCGCTCTGCATTCGTGTTGCACAGACACTAGCAAGGCCGCGGCAAAACGGAATCGTGGAATTGTGCCGATGCAATCCGGCTGGATCTCCCAAAAAAGCCACAATGCATGGCATAAGCTGCGGCATGTCATCCATGCTGATTCGCCTGCTGCCTCTCGTCGCCTTGACGCTGGCTATCCTGCCGGCCCGTGCCTCGACGCCCGAGGCCTGGCAGGCGCTGTTCGTCACGGCCGGACAGCGCTGCACGGCCGCCAGCGGCCTGCTGGAAGCCAAGGCCAGCGCCCAGCCCGCCGATTTCAACGATGAAGTGCTGATGCTGGTGACCGGCATGTGGCCGCAGCCGCATATGAAGCAGGTTTCGGCGCAGCTGCTATGCCGCTACAGCAAGGCCAATGGCCAGGTGCAGCTGATCGAACTGCCCGCCGACTGGCGCCTGCAGCTGCTGCGCAACTGACGCGTCAAGCGTCGAGCAGCAGGTCCTTGGCGCGGTTGATCTGCGCCGCCAGATAGGTCGAGCCGCCCTGGTCGGGATGGAATTTCTTCATCAGGCGGCGATGGGCGGCGCGGATATCGGCTTCCGGCGCACCCGGCTTCAGTCCCAGCACATCCCAGGCCTGCTCACGCGTCATGGTGCTGCCATTTGCGGCCCCGGACATCGGATCTGCCGCCTCGCCCGGATCGCCGCTGGCGGCGCGCTCGCGCCAGTCCTCGCCCACCGTGCGGTCGAGATAGGATTCCAGCAAAGCCGCGCCCTGGTTATCCGCAGCGCGGCAGTCGCGCAGCAGCAGGATCAGCTCCTCGAACCGCAGGCTGGACAGCCGCCTGCCGGCATAGCGGCCCTGCAGCACATCGCCATCCATGCGGCCGGTGCCGTGATCCAGGTGCATCCGCAGCCAGGCGGTCTCGACGCTGGATTGCGGGCCGCCACTGCTGCCGGCCATGCCGTCCGGCGGCGCTTCATGGCCGGTGCGCGCGCGCTGCCATCCGGATCCGAGGCCGCGGCCGTGGAACAGGCCGCTGAACGGGATCAGGCCGCGTGGCAGATAGCCCAGCGAGGCTGCTGCGCCGGCCCCCAACATCATCGCCACATCGATGCGGCCGCGGATGAGGAAAAAGATGGCCAGGCCGCCGCAGATCACCGCGCCGCCGATCTTCAATCCGCGCGCCAGCAGTTTCGGATCGGCATTGACGAAGGCCCGTGCGCCCAGCATCAGCAGGACGAGGATCACCACACCGATGGCAAACCATGCGGCCATGGTCAGCGCATCTGCCCGATCAGGGCCCGCACATCCCCGCCGGCGCCACGGCCGTAATCTTCCAGGGCCCGCATACCGCCGGTGGCATAGACGGCAACGGCAGTAAGCAGCGCCCGCAAGGTCTCGGCGCTGGACTTGTCGAAGGCGCAATAGGCGCCGCGGGTCAGCTTCGCCATATCCTGGAAACAGGCGCGCGCCAGCGGCTCGTCGCCTTCCTGGAAGGCGAAGATCGGCACGCCCAGCAGGCCCAGCTCGCCGGCGCGCTGTGCGACATCGTCATGGGCCTCTTCCAGGCAGTCGCCGACATAAACCAGGGCATTGACCCGGCGTTCGCGGGTTTCGCCGATGGTGTGCTTGAGCACCCGCTCGATCTGGGTATGGCCGCCAACGCATTCGACCTGCCGCATCAGCCGCAGCATTGCATTGGCCTCGCCGACCCAGGGCGACGCCTTGCATTCGCCATGGCCACGGAAGAACACCAGCTGGATATCCAGGCCGCCGAGGGCAGCCGTGGTGCGGAACATATCGGCCTGGATGCTCTGGGCTTCGTCCCAGGTCGCCCGCCGGCTGGCGGTGGCATCCATGGCAAAGACCAGCCGGCCGCGGCCATCGGCCTGGGGGGCCGGTTTGGGGCTCAGGGCGACCTGGCGCAGGAAGGCTTCGACCTGCTGGGTCGAGGATTTCACCGGGGTCCGGTTTTCCGTGCTCATACAGCAAGGATATAGGTGCTGCCGCCACAAAGCAAAATGGGCGGAAAAGCAAAACGCCGCCGGCAGAGCCGGCGGCGTTGCAGGATCGTCCGGGAGAGGCCGGTCAGCCTTCCTCGGTGAAGGCTTCCTCACGCTTCTTGCGGATGGTCGGCAGCAGCACGACGATCAGGCCGATGGCCGCCATGCCCAGCATGATGGCGCTGATCGGGCGCTCGACGAAGACCATCGGGTCGCCGCGCGACAGCACCATGGCGCGCCGCAGGTATTCCTCCATCATCGGGCCGAGAATGAAGCCGAGCAGCAGCGGCGCCGGTTCGCAATCCAGCTTGGACAGCACATACCCGAGCAGGCCGAACAGGGCCATCAGGTAGACGTCGAAATCGGAGTTGTTCAGCGAGAACACACCGATGGCGCAGAACACCAGAATTGCCGGATAGAGCAGATGGTAGGGCACGGTGAGCATGCGGACCCACAGACCGATCATCGGCAGGTTCAGCACCACCAGGAAGAAGTTGCCGATCCACATCGAAACGATGATGCCCCAGAACAGCGCCGGCTGTTCGGTCATCACCTGCGGGCCGGGCTGGATGCCCTGGATGATCATGGCACCGATCATCAGCGCCATCACCGGATTGGACGGAATGCCAAGCGTCAGCATCGGAATAAACGAGGTCTGCGCGCCGGCGTTGTTCGCCGATTCCGGCGCGGCCACGCCTTCGATGGCGCCCTTGCCGAAATTCTTCGAATTCTTCGAGACCTTCTTTTCCAGCGAGTAGGCCGCAAACGATGCCAGCATGGCGCCGCCGCCCGGCAGAATGCCGAGCGCCGAGCCGAGCGCCGTGCCACGCAGCACCGGCGGGATGATGGTCTTGATATCCGCCCAGGTCGGCAGCAGGCCGGTGATCTTCTTGGTGAAGACGTCGCGCGATTCTTCGCTCTCGAGATTGCGGATAATCTCGCCCAGGCCGAACATGCCCATGGCGACGATCACGAAGTTGATGCCGTCGGCCAGTTCCGGGACATCGAAGGTGAAGCGCGGCGTGCCCGAGGTCACATCGGTGCCGACCAGGCCGAGCAGCAGGCCGAGCAAGATCATCGCGATCGCCTTGATCAGCGACCCATGCGCCAGCACAACCGACGCCACCAGACCCATCACCATCAGCGAAAAGTATTCGGCCGGGCCGAATTTCAACGCGATCTCGGCCAGCGGCGGCGCGAACACCGCCAGCAGGAAGGTCGCCACCGTACCGGCGAAGAACGAGCCGAGCGCAGCCGTCGAGAGCGCAAGACCGGCCCTGCCCTGCCGCGCCATCTGATAGCCATCCAGCGCCGTCACCACCGAGGATGACTCACCCGGCAGGTTGATCAGGATGGCTGTGGTGGAACCACCATACTGGGCGCCGTAATAGATGCCTGCGAGCATGATCAGCGCCGAAACCGGCGGCAGGCCGAAGGTCACCGGCAGCAGCATGGCGATGGTCGCCGTCGGCCCAAGGCCCGGCAACACGCCGATCAGCGTACCGACAAACACACCGCCGAGGCAGTACAACAGATTGAGCGGCGTCATCGAAACTTCGATGCCGATCATCAGGTTGGAAAGCAGTTCCATGACTTAACTCCTCAACCGCCAAGCCACGGCCCGCGGACCGGCATCGGCAGCCCCAGGGCATAGACGAAAACAATGACGCAGAACACGGCCATGCCGATCGCCAGCACCAGGGTCGGCATCCATTTGAAACGCTGGCTGGCGAAAGCACTGACGGCGACCAGGATCGCGGTGGCGACGGGAACGCCGGCATTGCGGACCAACACCGCGAACAGCAGCGTGGAAACAATGACCAGCAGCAGGCCCTTGAAGGTGAAGCCGCGCGGCGGCTCTTCAGAAACGGCGATGCCGCGCACACCGATCACAATGCCAATGATGACCAGAATGGCCGCCAGCACGATCGGGAAGAATGCCGGTCCCATGCGGCGGGCCGTACCGAAACCGTAATCCCGGGCCAGCCAGATGAAGCCAACGCCAAACAGGATGAACAGTAGGCCGGAATAAAAGTCTTTTGGATTGCGGATAAAGGACATTTTTCCCCCTGCGCCGTATCCCCGGCTGCCCCCCGGCCACCTTGGCCATGGGGCAGACTTTGTACAAGGGGCGCCCGGCCTGCAAAAGGCCGGACGCCCCATCTTTTACGCCAAAGATATACTGCGTTTAGTCAGCGTATTCGCCGGCCGCCTTAATCACCGGCGCCCACTTGGCGATCTCGGCCTTCAGGTACGGACCGAGCGCCGCAGGCGTTGCACGATCCTGTGCCACCGGCTCGGTGCCGAGTTCACGGAAACGCGTCACGACATTGGTGTCCTTCAGCGCGGCCTGGAGAGCCGGCACCAGCTTGTCGATTGCAGCCTTCGGCGTGCCCTTCGGTGCATAGAGGCCGTGCCAGATCGAGACGTCGAAGTCCTTGATGCCCGCCTCGTCCATGGTCGGCAGGTTGGGCAGCGACGGCACGCGGGTCTTGGTGGTGACCGCATAGGCCTTGATCTTCTCGCCCTTGATCTGGCCGGTGGTGTTGGTGGTCTGGTCGCACATCAGGTCGATCTGGCCGCCCAGCAGGTCGTTCATGGCCGGGCCGGTGCCCTTGTAGGCAACGGTGGTCATCTGGGTCTTGATGGCGCTCATGAACATCAGGCCGCAGAGATGCGAGGCCGCGCCGATACCGGCATTGCCGTAGGACACCTTGTCCTTGTTCTGCTGCACGTAGGCGATGAGTTCCTTCATATCCTTCGGCGGCAGGTCCTTCTTCGCCACCAGGGTCATCGGCACGTCGGTGATCAGGCCGATCGGCTCGAAGTCGGTGATGGTGTCGTAGGGCAGCTTGCGATACAGCGAGGCGCTGGTCGCGTGGCCGATATGATGCAGCAGCAGCGTGTAGCCATCGGGTGCGGCGCGGGCAACGCGACCGGCGCCCAGCGTGCCGCCGGCGCCGCCAACGTTCTCGATGATGACCTGCTGCTTCAGCGTCGTGCCCATCGACTGGGCCACAAGACGGGCGACCGTATCAGTCGGGCCACCGGCAGCGAACGGCACCACGATGGTGATCGGCTTGGACGGATAGTCCTGCGCCTGAGCAGCGGTGCCCAGAAGCAGCAGGCTGCCAGCGAGCAGCGAAAGAGCCTTTTTCATATCGTCTCCCTGTTTAACAATTCCACGGAACCTGTACGGGACCGGTCGAATAGCCGTTGTATAAAGCATAACTTGGCCGCGCCCTCCAAGCAAAACCCATGGAGGAATTTCGCTTGTGCAGTGCAGCAATGCCGCCGTTTAAGGCAGATCAGTCCTCGGTGATGAGGTTGAGGCCGAGCAGCAGGGCCCGCACCTCCTGACGCGCCGCCGCCTGCGCCATATTGATGCCGCCGGCGCCGCCCGAAAGGCTGGTGCGATCGAGGTCCATCAGTGTCAGGCCGCTGAGGAAAAGTTCGCGGAAAATCACGCGTTCCGACAGGCCCGGCAAAAACCGGAAGCCGATGCGCTTTTCCAGCGCTTCCAGCACATGACCGACATTGCGCTTGTTGCGCGCGTCCAGATGCGAGAGGCGATTGCGGATCACAACCCAGTCAACACTCTGGCGGTCGCGCGCCAGCCGCTGCTTGCGCTGCTCCCAAACCATGACGGCATAACGACTGGGCTTTATCACCTTCAGCGTGTCCGGATCGATTGTGGCCAGCAGATCGATGTCGATGAAGCTGTCATTCACCGGCGTGATCAGCAGATCGGCATGGGAATGACCGATACGGGCCAGGTTGGTATCGCTGCCGGGACAGTCGACCAGGATGAAATCGTGACGGGTGGAAAGACCGGCGACGGCCTCGGCGAAACGCGCCGCTTCCTCGGCCTCGGCTGCCGGACGATGCGGCTGGTCGCTTTCGGTGATCACCACATGCTCGGGCATCGCCAGGCGCAGGTTATGTTTGGCGATAAAAGCCTGCCGGTTTTCCAGATAGCGGGTCAGCGTGCGCTGCTTGCCGTCCAGATCGATGGCGGCGACACGGCCGCCCTCGGTCAGCAGCGCGATCAGGATATGCATCGAGGTGGTCGACTTGCCCGAGCCGCCCTTCTCGTTGCCGACGACAATGATGCGTGCCCGCTGTTGAGCGGTCATGGCGAACTCCGGATACAGATCCTGTTGAAACTATAGCAGCCCGAGCGCGCGCAACTCGGCCAGAAGCTCGGGGGGCATTTCGGCAGCGCCCTTGCCAGCCTTGGAGACGTCCGGCGGTGCGTCTTCGTCTTCCAGATAGCGCCAGCCCTGGTGCGGGCGGCGCGGCTGCGGCAGCACCGGGATCAGCTCGGTCTTCATCACGATGCCGCAATGAGGCCCCTTGTTTTCCAGCACCGCCTCTTCCAGCCGCACGATGGGGCAGCGCACGGCGATATAGCCCTTGACGATCCAGTAGAGCGAGCCGCCGGCCAGCACCTCTTCGGCGCGCTTGGGCATATGCCGCGTGTAATGGGTGAAGGTCTTGCCGGCCTTCCTGCGCATTTTCATGCGTTCCTGGAAGTGATCCATGCTGTCGATGCCGACGGCAATCTTCAGCAGATGAACCGGAACGATGGACGTCTTCGGAGCAGGCTTCTTCACAGGCATTTGGATTTCAGCGCCCTTGCCACGCTGGAGACCGGCGGACGGCCAAGACGGTCGGAAATCCACCAGGCCGTCTGCACCAGTTTCTTCAGGTCGACGCCGGTCTCGATCCCCATGCCGTCCAGCATATAGACCACATCCTCGGTGGCGACATTGCCGGTGGCGCCCGGCGCATAGGGGCAACCGCCCAGGCCGGCGACAGAAGCATCATGCCGTGCGATGCCGCATTCGAGCGCGGCGAGCGTATTAGCCAGGGCCTGGCCATAGGTATCGTGAAAATGCGCGCCGATGGTTTCGAGCGGCACCAGCTTCGCGCAGGCCTCGATCATCGCCTTGACCTTGCCCGGCGTGCCAACACCGATGGTATCGCCCAGGGCAATATCGTCGCAGCCGAGATCGTAGAGCTGCTTGGTTACTTTCGCCGTCTGCTCGGGCGCGATGGCGCCTTCAAAGGGGCAGCCGACCACGACCGAAACAAAGCCGCGCAGCTTCACGCCATCGCGCCGGGCCGCTTCCGCCACCGGGCGCAGGCGTTCGATGCTCTCGTCGATGGTGCAGTTGATATTCTTCTTGGAGAAACTCTCGCTGGCGGCAACGAAAATGCCCACGGCTTCGGCGCCGGCGGCGCGCGCACCTTCGTAGCCCTTCATATTCGGCGTCAGAACCTGATAGGTCACGCCGGCCCGGCGCTTCAGCTGCGCCATCACCGCTTCATGGTCACCCATCTGCGGCACCCATTTCGGCGAGACGAAGCTGGTGGCTTCCACGTGTTTCAGGCCGCAATCGACCAGACGGTCGATCAGCTCCACTTTCACGTCGGTGGATACCACGCCGGGTTCGTTCTGCAGGCCGTCGCGCGGTCCGGCTTCCCACAGGGTGATCCTGGACGGCATGCCCATGATCAGGCCTCGGCTTCCAGATTGAGCAACACAGCGCCCTCGCTGACCTGGTCGCCAGCGCGGAAGTTCACCTTGGCGACAATGCCGCGCGCCGGCGCGCTGATGGTGTGTTCCATCTTCATGGCCTCCAGGATCATCAGCGGCTGGCCCTTCTCGACCTTCGCGCCCTCTTCCACCAGCACCGTCACCACCTTGCCCGGCATCGGTGCGGTGAGATGGCCGCTGCCGCCCTCGTCCAGATCGCTGACCGCCCGCGGATCGACCACCGTCAGACGATGGGTCTCGCCCGGCAGCATCACCACCAGCTCGTCACCCTGGGCATCCTTGCGGCGCACGATGCCCGCACGCAGGCGGCGACCATCGACCACGGCATCCAGGCCGCCATCGCCATCCAAGCTGCCCTGCACGGTCACATGGCCGCCCGGACCGTTCACCCGCAGGGCGCCGCCATCGAGATATTCAATCCGGCAACTGACATCGGTATCGCGTTCGCGGATCACCAGTTCATCCCAGCCCTGGTCGTTCAGGCGCCAGCCGCTGACCTGCGCCCAGGGCGACCAGCGGTCGCCGCTCGACAGGGCCTGCCGCTCGACGGACGCACGCCGCTCCAGGGTGACAGCCAATGCGGCCAGCGCCAGCACCGTGAGCGAGGCCGGCTCCGGCGTCGGGATCAGGTCGGCGCGGAATCGCTCGATGAAGCCGGTGTCCAGGTCGCCGGCAATGAAAGCCTCATGACCAGCCAGCGCGATCAGAAAGGCGGTGTTGGTCCGCACGCCGGCGATCTGGTATTCGGCCAGCGCCTGCTTCATGCGGCGCAAGGCCGACTTGCGGTCCGTGTCCCAGACGATCAGCTTGGCGATCATCGGATCGTAATAGGGCGTGACCGCATCGCCCTCGCGCACGCCGGTATCGACACGCACATGGGCATTCTCGGCTGGCGCCCGCAGGCGATGCAGCGTGCCGACCGAGGGCAGGAAATTCTTCTGCGGGTCTTCCGCGTAGATACGCGCTTCCACGGCGTGGCCGTTGATCGAGAGCTGGTCCTGCGCCAACGGCAGGGTGCCGCCGGCCGCGACATCGAGCTGCCAGGCCACCAGATCCTGCCCGGTGATCATCTCGGTCACCGGATGCTCGACCTGAAGCCGCGTGTTCATCTCCATGAAATAGAAGCGGTCAGGCCGAAGTCCATCGGAGACATCGGCGATGAACTCCACCGTGCCGGCGCCGACATAGCCGATGGCCTTGGCGGCAGCCACCGCAGCATCGCCCATCGCCTTGCGCATGGCCGGCGGCATGTCGGGCGCCGGCGCTTCCTCCAGCACCTTCTGGTGGCGACGCTGCACCGAACAGTCGCGCTCGAACAGATGCACGGCATTGCCATGGCTGTCGGCAAAGACCTGGATTTCGATATGGCGCGGCTTCACCAGATACTTTTCCAGCAGCACCTTGTCGTCGCCGAAGGCATTGGCGCCCTCGCGCTGCGCACCGGCCAGAGCAGTCGCGAACTCCTTGGCGGAATCGACACGACGCATGCCCTTGCCGCCGCCGCCGGCTACGGCTTTGATCAGCACCGGATAGCCGATGCGATCCGCTTCTTTCGCCAGAAGATCGGGGGCTTGGTCGTCGCCGTGATAACCCGGCACCACCGGAACCTTGGCCTTTTCCATCAGCGCTTTTGCCGCGCCCTTCAGGCCCATGGCCTCGATGGCGGAAGCCGGCGGCCCGATGAAGACGATATCGGCGGCCTTGCAGGCCTTGGCGAAGGCGGCATTCTCGGACAGGAAACCGTAGCCCGGATGGATCGCCTGCGCGCCGGTCAGTTTGGCGGCGGCAATGATCCGCTCGGGCAGCAGGTAGCTTTCGCGTACTGCCGCACCGCCGATATGCACGGCCTCATCAGCCATGGCGACATGGCGCGCCTGCGCATCGGCGTCGGAATAGACAGCCACCGTGGCAATGCCGAGCTTTTTTGCCGTGCGGATGACACGGCAGGCGATTTCACCGCGATTGGCGATCAGGATCTTGCGGAACACGGTCTGACGCTCCCCTTACTTCGCCCAGTTCGGCTTGCGCTTGTCGAAGAAGGCTGTCAGGCCCTCCTGCCCTTCCGGACTGGCGCGGCGGTCAGCGATATTCTGCGCCGTGAACTGCATCAGTTCATCATCGACACGTACATGAGCAACACGACCGATCAGCAGCTTGCTGTCACGGATCGCGCCCGGCGCACCCTGCAGCAGGGCCGCAATATAGTCTTCGCCACGCGCAGCCAGCGCTGCCTCGTCAGCAACAACCTCATGCACCAGGCCGATGCGGCAGGCATCCTCGGCGCTGAACCGTTCGGCGGTCAGGAAATAGCGGCGCGCCTGGCGCGGGCCGATGGCGGCCACCACATAGGGCGAGATCGTCGCCGGCGTGAGGCCGAGCCGCACTTCGGTCAGCGCGAATTTCGCATCCGCCGTCGAGACCACCATATCGGCAGCCGAGGCAAGGCCTGTGCCGCCGGCCATGCAGTTTCCGTGTACGAGGGCGAGCGTTGCCTGCGGCAGGTCGTTCAGCTTTTTCAGCATGCGCGCCATGTTCATGGTGCTGGCGCGGTTCTGTTCCGGCGTCGCCTGACCCGACTTGCGCATCCAGTCGAGGTCGCCACCGGCCGAGAAACTCTTGCCCGCGCCTTTCAGCACCACCACGCGCACATCGGTATGGCCGGCGACCTGGTCCCAGATCGCGGTCAGGCGCAGCACCACATCGTCATTGAAGGCGTTGTGGATCTGCGGCCGGTTCAGGGTCACCGTGGCGACGCCGCGGCTGTCGATATCAAGCAGGACGAGTTCGTCAGACATGGTGCATCTCACATCCGGAACACGCCGAACTTCGTCGGCTCGGGCGGCGCGTTATGGGCCGTGCTGAGGCCGAGTGCCAGAACCGTGCGGGTATCGGCCGGATCGATGATGCCATCGTCCCACAGGCGGGCCGAGGCGTAATACGGATGACCCTGGCGGTCATATTGGGCGCGGATCGGGTTCTTGAAGGCCTCTTCCTCGTCCTTCGACCAGGTGCCGCCGCCGGCCTCGATGCCGTCGCGCTTCACGGTGGCCAGCACGCTGGCCGCCTGCTCGCCGCCCATCACCGAGATACGGGCATTCGGCCACATGAACAGCAGCCGCGGACTGTAGGCGCGGCCGCACATGCCGTAATTGCCGGCGCCGTAGGAGCCGCCGATGATGACGGTGAATTTCGGCACGCTGGCGCAGGACACGGCCGTGACCAGCTTGGCGCCATCCTTGGCGATACCGCCGGATTCGTATTTCTTGCCGACCATGAAGCCGGTGATGTTCTGCAGAAACACCAGCGGGATGTTGCGCTGGCAGCACAGCTCGATGAAATGCGCGCCTTTCAGCGAGCTTTCCGAGAACAGGATGCCGTTGTTGGCGATGATGCCGACCGGATAGCCATGGATGCGGGCGAAACCGCAGACCAGCGTGGCGCCGTACAGCTTCTTGAACTCGTCGAATTCGGAATCATCCACGATCCGCGCGATGATCTCGCGCACATCGAAGGGAATACGGCCGTCTTTCGGAATCACGCCGTATAGCTCGGAGACGTCATAGCGTGGCGGCAAAGGTGCACGCACATCGCCGGATACCTGCTTCACGCTGTTGAGATTGCCGACGATGCGACGCGCCAGCCCCAGCGCATGATTGTCGTTCATGGCGTAATGGTCGCTGACGCCCGAGGTGCGCGCATGGACATCGGCGCCGCCGAGGTCTTCGGCCGACACCACCTCGCCGGTCGCCGCCTTCACCAGCGGCGGGCCGGCCAGGAAGATGGTGCCCTGGTTCTTCACGATGATCGATTCATCCGACATGGCCGGCATATAGGCGCCGCCCGCGGTGCAGGAGCCCATGACCACGGCGATCTGCGGAATGCCGGCCGCCGACATATTGGCCTGATTGTAGAAGATGCGGCCGAAATGCTCCTTGTCGGGAAACACCTCGTCCCAGGTCGGCAGGTTGGCACCACCGGAATCAACCATGTAGATGCAGGGCAAACGATTCTGCATGGCGATTTCCTGCGCCCGCAGATGCTTCTTCACCGTCATCGGGAAGTATGTGCCGCCCTTCACGGTGGCATCGTTGCAGATGATGACGCATTCGCGCCCGGCCACCCGGCCGATGCCGGTGATCACGCCGGCCGCATGGATATCACCACCATACATGTCATAGGCGGCGAACTGGCTGAGTTCGAGGAAGGGCGTGCCGGGATCGAGCAGCGTGCGCACGCGGTCGCGCGGCAGCAGCTTTCCGCGTGACAGATGCTTCTCGCGGGCCTTGTCGCCGCCGCCCTGCTTGATCAGGCGGACCTTGGCTTTCAGATCGTCGACCAGCGCCTGCATCTGCGCCGCGTTGTCGCGGAAGGCCGCCGAACGGGTATCGAGTTGGCTGGTAAGAGCGCTCATGGCAGGGCTTCTGCTTCTCGTTCTCGGGCTGTGGTTGTTCCGACCATGCCAGCGCCCCCGATAGCCTGCAAGGGGTGCGGCGGGAAAAGGATGCAGCCCGTGCGGCAAGCTGCTAATTTCGCCTTATCTATTGGCAACATCGATAAAAACTATGGAGGAACCATGGCCGGCAAAGGCTTCGATCTCAGCGGCAAGGTGGCACTGGTCACCGGTGGCAACGGCGGCATCGGCCTGGGCATGGCCGAGGGTCTGGCGCAGGCCGGCTGCGACCTGGTGATCTGGGGCGGCAACCCGTCCAAGAATGCCGCGGCCGAAACCAAACTGAAGGCCCATGGCCATCGCGTGCTGGTGCAGAAGGTGGATGTGTCGGATGAGGCGCAGGTCGAGGCCGCTTTCACCGAAGCCCTGAAGCAGATGGGTCGCGTGGATGGCTGTTTCGCCAATGCCGGTGTCAGCCAGGCGCGCGCCGCCTTCCATGAACTGGCGACGGCGGAATGGCGCCGGGTGCTCTCGGTCAATCTCGATGGCGCCTTCTTCACGCTGCGCGCCGCCGCAAAACATATGGTCGAGCGCAGCAAGGCCGGCGACAAGGCCGGTGGTCGCCTCGTCGGCATGGCCAGCACGGCCGGCGTGCATGGCGCGGCGCGGAATCAATCCTATGCCGCCAGCAAGGGCGCCATGCTGTCGATGATTCGCGCCCTGGCTGTCGAGATGGCGCGCTACGGCATCACCGCCAATTCCATCCTGCCCGGCTGGATCGAGACCGAGATGACGGCGGCCGGCGTCGCCGATCCAAAATTCAGCGGCAACGTGCTGCCGCGCATCCCGGTGCGGCGCTGGGGACAGGGTTCGGATTTCAGCGGCATCGCCACCTACCTGATGAGCGATACCAGCAGCTATCACACCGGCGACAGCTTCGTGATCGACGGCGCCTACACCATCTTCTGACGGGCGGCTTCCCGGGCCGCCTTCATGCCCAGCCACTGCATGCGGACCACGCCGGCGAGGATCAGTATCCCGCCGGCGATCTGCTGCAGGGTGATGGCGCTGCCGAAAAACAGCGCCGAGACCAGCACGGCAAAGACCGGCGCCAGACTGGTATAGAGTGTCGCCACCGGTACGCCGACATGGCTGACGCCGTAATTCCAGAACAGGATCGCCAGGCCGGCGCCGCCAATGCCGACCCAGGCCAGCATGCCGAGTGCTGCAGCAGACGGCACCTCCGACGGCAACCGCGCCGGCGTGATCATCGCCAATACCACGAACAGGCCGCAGATCAGCAGGCCGCCGGCCAGCGAGGTCAGGCAGGTGATGCGCATGTTGCTCCAGCCCAGCGGCGCGAGCCAGGCCTGCACCTTCAGGGAATACAGGCTCCAGCTCGCCATGGCGCCCACCAGCATGATTTCGCCCAGCAGGCTGAACTCGCCGGGGCCGCCGGCCTTTGGGCGCACGGCATCCAGCGCCACCAGCGCCGCGCCGATCACGGCACAGATCGCCGCCGGCCAGAACCCGCGCGCCAGCGGGGCGCGCAGCATCAGCTTGGTCATCAGCGCTGCCACCAGCGGGCCGCAGCTCATGGCAATGGCCGCCCGCACCGGCTCGGACAGCATGATGCCCACCGTGTAGAAGATGGAGAAACAGGCCATGATGACGCCCAGCTTCGCCACCACCGGCCAGGGCACCGGCGCACGGAAGGGCGAGGCCCGATCGAATACCAGCACCATGCCGATCAGCAACGGCGCCGGAATCAGGTAGCGGATCGCCGACATGAAAAACGGATCGATATGCCGGGTCGCCAGCACATGCGTCATCGGGATCATGGCGCCCCAGAGCAGCGCCGTAACGATGAGACCGGTGACGGCCAGCGCGCCGCCGGCAGGTTTGACGCTCATTTGCGCTTGCTGAGCCAGCGGTCGATATGATCGATGCGGTCGGCCCCCCAGAACATCTCGTCATCGACAATGAAGGTGGGCGTGCCGAAGGCCTTGGCCTCGCTGGCCTCGGCGGTGGCATCCAGCACCGCCTGCCGGGCTGCGGCATCTTCGGCCGCCGCGGCGATCTCGGATTCCGGAACGCCCGCCACATGCACCACGGTCTTGAGATGCTCCGGCCGCGCGATGTCCTTGCCCTCGCCCCAGTATTGCCGGAACGCCGCCTTGGCCACCGCCACCGCCTTGGCCGGATTGCGCTCCTTCAGCCGGTAGAACAGCAGGCGCGGCAGCTTGACGTCGGTGGGAAACGGATCGGGCGTGGAGACGATGGGCAGGCCGGCGAGTTTGGCCGAGCGCGTCCAGTCGTGCATCATATGCTCCATCTTCACCTGCGGGATCGGCGCGCGATCCGGGATCGCCTTCCACAGATGGCCGATGGAGACGGCGCGCCAGTCGACGCTGCGGTTGTGCTTCTTCGCCACCGCCTCGATCTGGTTGGCGCCGATATAGGCGTAGGGCGAGGTGAAGTCCCAGTAGAAGATGATCGGGTTGGCCATGGCAGCGTTCCTCTCGGTTTTTATGTTTTATGTTACCAACCGCCGCGCTGCAGCCAGCGGTCGACCTGGTCCAGGCGGTCGGCGCCCCAGAAGGGCTCGCCGTCGACAATGGTGAAAGGCGAACCGAAGACGCCGCGATGCTGGATCGCATCCTCGGTCACGGCGCGCAGCTTGTCCTTGATCGGCTGGCTTTCGATGCCGGCCATGAAGGCCTTGCGGTCGACGCCAAGCCCGGCGGCGATATCGCCCACCGCGTCCGGCGCGGAAATGTCGACGCCATCGACGAAATAGGCCTTGTAGGCCGCCTTGATGAAGGCGACCGCCTTGTCGGGCTGTTCCTGCTGCAGCCAGTAGACGCCGCGTCCGGCGGCCTGGGTCGCCACCGGGAATTTCGGCGGCATGTTGAACTGGATGCCATGTTCGCGCGCGCTGCGCTTGAAGTCATGGGTCGAGTATTTGCCCTTCATCGGATACTGCGTCAGCGGCTGCGTGCCTTCGGACTTGAACACGGCGCCGAGCAGCATCGGATGCCAGTTGACGCTGCGGCCATGCTTCGCCGCGATCTCATCGATACGCTGGGCGCCGATATAGCCGTAGGGCGAGCCGAAATCGAAATAGAAATCCAGTGCAGCCGCCATGCTGCATCCTCCGTCTTTTTTTGTTTAGTCGAAACCAAAAGCACGGCGGAAGCCGCGCAGGATCGGATGCTCCTCGGGTTCCAGCTCAATGCCGATCGAGGTGATGCGGTCGTTGCGGATCTCGCGCACCACCAGCTCCACCGGGCCGAGACGGATACGGTCGCCGACCACGGGACGATGGCGCAGACGACGGCGGACAAAGGCGCCGGCCGGCTCCTTACGGTCCTTCTCGTCGACGGCAATGCCATAGATCACCGACAGCTCGCCCATCAGCGTATCACCGGCCAGCACGAATTCGCCGAACACCTCTTCGCCGCGTTCGCGCTTGCGCTTGGCCTTGTCCTGCTTGCGCGCGGTGAACAGCCGGTCGAGCGCGAAGAACTGCTCCGGCGGCGCCAGCATCAGCAGGTAGTCGCCGGGCTCGATATTTTCCAGCTTGGTACGGTCCATCACCGTGCCATCGCGGATCACCGAGATGATACGGCAGCGTCGCGGCAGCGGCAGCTCGGGGAAACGGTAGCCCAGCGCCGGCGCATCGGCCTCGATGCGATAGCTGGCGATATCGCGATCCAGGGTCGAGCCGAGGTCGATATCGGCAGTACGGGCCGCGGCTTCGGGCTTCGGCGGCAGTTCCAGACCGAACAGCCGGGCAACCGGTGCAATCGTCCAGCCCTGCAGGGTCAGCGAGGCGAGCACACAGACAAAGGCGGCGGTGACATAAAGTTCGGAATTGGGCAGCTTGGCCAGTACCGGGATGGTGGCCAGAAAAATCGGCACCGCGCCGCGCAGGCCGACCCAGGAGATGAAGCCGATTTCACGCATGGTGTAGCGGAACGGCAGCAGGCAGAGCATGACCGCCACGGGACGCGCCACCAGCATCAGCACACCGGCGATGATGCCGCCGCCCACGGCATAGGGCGTCATCTCCTCGGGCGTCATCAGCAGCCCGAGCAGCAGGAACATCACGATCTGTCCAAGCCAGCTCAAGCCGTCATAGAAGCGCAGGATCACCTGCGCGCCGCGATGGCGCCGGTTGCCCAGCACCAGGCCGGCGACATAGACGGCGACGTAACCCGAGGCCTGCACGTAATGCGCGCCCGAGAAGATCAGCAGCGCGCCGGCCATGGCCACGATGGGATAGAGGCCGCCAGCCACCGCCACGCGGTTGAACAGGCCGACCAGCAAAAAGCCGCCGAGGATACCGACCACCAGGCCGCCCGCCATCTGTACCGTGAACAGGCCGAGCAGATTCAGCGTGTCGGGCACCTTGCCCAGCCGCAGCATCTCGACCATCACCAGCGTCAGGAAGATCGCCATCGGATCGTTGATGCCGGATTCGACTTCCAGGGTGCCGCTGACGCGTTTTTGCAGCGCCAGCCCCTTCATGTTGAGCAGGAAGAACACGGCGGCCGCATCGGTGGAGCCGACGATGGCGCCGACCAGGCAGGCTTCCAGCGGCTTCAGGCCGAAGGCGAAATGCGCCGCCACGCCGACCAGCGCCGCCGTCACCAGCACCCCGATGGTGGCGAGCACGAAGGCCGGGCCGATCACCAGCCGCACCGTGGAGAAATGCGTGCGCAGCCCGCCGTCGAACAGGATGATGCCGAGCGCCGCCGAGCCGACGGCATAGGTGAGCTGGTAGTCGCGGAAGACGATGCCGCCCGGCCCGCTTTCGCCGGCAAACAGGCCAAGCCCGAGGAAGACCAGCAGGAAGGGCACGCCGAAGCGGCTGGAGGCCGAGCCGGCAAAGATGCTGACCAGGACCAACAGAGATGCGATGAAAAGGATCTCGTTGGCCTGGTTCAATACCGCTCCTTACAGGGCCCTTGCGGGCGTTTGAGTCTAGCTTCCGGTGAGAGCGCGGCTGATCACCAGCCGCTGCACATCGCTGGTGCCTTCGTAGATCTGACAGACGCGCACGTCCCGGTAGATGCGCTCGACCGGGAAATCGGCGAGATAGCCGTAGCCGCCGTGAATCTGGATGGCATCCGAGCATACGCGCTCGGCCATTTCAGAAGCAAACAGTTTGGCCATGCTGGCTTCTTTCAGGCAGGGCGCGCCGGCATCCTTCAGCCGCGCCGCATTCAGCACCAGCTGCCGCGCCGCCTCGATGCGGGTCGCCATATCGGCCAGCCGGAAGGCCACGGCCTGATGGTTGATGATCGCGGTTCCGAAGGCCTGGCGCTGGCCGGCATAGTCGCGCGCCGCCTCGAAAGCCGCCCGGGCCATGCCGGTGGCCTGGGCGGCAATGCCGATCCGGCCTGATTCGAGGTTGGCGAGTGCAATGCGGTAGCCCTCGCCCTCGGCGCCCAGCAGGGCGTCAGCCCCCACTTTCAGGTCCTCGAAGACAATCTGGCAGGTATCCGAGCATTTCTGGCCCAGCTTCTGTTCCACACTCGCTACGGTGTAGCCCGGCGTGTCGGTGGGCACGACGAAGCAGGACATACCGCGCTTGCCCTGGTCCGGATCGGTGACGGCAAAGACCAGGGCCACCCTGGCGATCGAGCCCGAGGTGATGAACTGCTTCACGCCATTGATCACCCAGCCGTCACCATCGCGCCGCGCCCGGGTCTTGAGCGCAGAAGCGTCCGAACCGGCCTGCGGCTCGGTCAGGCAGAAGGCGCCGATCCACTCGCCGCGCGCCAGCGGCTTGAGGAAGCGTTCCTTCTGCTCAGGGCTGCCATAGCGCAACAGTGCCGCACAAACCGGCGAATTGTTGACAGACATGATGGTGCTGATCGCGCCATCGGCGGCGGCAATCTCTTCCAGTGCCAGCACATAGGATACGAAATCGGCGCCGGCGCCATCCCACTGCTCGGGAACACCCATGCCCAGCAGGCCAAGCCCGCCCATCTCGAGCAGCAGATCCACCGGCGGTTCGGCGCTGCGGTCGCGCGCAGCGGCCCCGGGCAGCAGCTTGTCGCGGGCGAAATCCTGCGCCATGGCGCGGATCATCTGCTGGTCTTGCGTCAGCATCGGCTTGGTCCTCGGCGTCAGATGCGCTTGCGGGCGGTAACCTCGATCTCAAGCTTCATCTTGGGATCGATCAACTGGCAGACCAGGGCGGTGGCCGCCGGCCGCGCTTTGGCGAAGTATTTGCCGCAGACGGGTGCGATCAGTGGAAAATAGCTGGCGTCGGTCAGGTAGTAATGCACCCGCACCACGTCATCCAGCGTGGCATCGGCCTGTTTCAGGGCGGCGATGATGTTCTGGAAAATCTGTTCGGCCTGCGCGGTCACATCGTCGCTGATGGTCATGGCGCTGTAATCGTAGCCGGTGGTGCCCGAGACATGGACCCAGTCGCCATCCACCACAGCCCGGGAATAGCCCATGGCCTTCTCGAAGGGAGACCCGGTGGAGATCAGGCGGCGGTCGTTCATCAGGTCGGTTCCTAGTTTTTCCGTGGGGTGAGCGAGAGACCGCCGGCATAGGCCAGCACCTGTTGCGGCGTCAGCGGCTGGCCGGCAGCGGCGCAGTAGACGCCATCGAGCCGCAGACTGCCCTCGGCCAGCGGCTCTTCCTTCGCGGCTGCTGTCTTGCCTGACGCTGCGGCCTGGGCCTGCGGCTGGGCGTAGAAGCCAAGCGCCACACATTGCCGCGTGCCCAGATCGAAACGCCGGGTCAGCAACGGGCGGGTCGGGGTCGCCATTTTCACATCCTTCGGTTCGCTGGCCTGCGGCTTCGGCGCCTCCAGCCCCTTCAGAACCGTGGTGGCGAATTTTATCAGGTCGACCGGGCCGCTCAGGTAATGGTCTTCCTCACTGAGGTCGCGCAGCACCGCGATGGCGAAACTGCCGGCCGGCTTCTGCGCCTTCCACAGATAGCGGTCGATGCGATAACCCAGCGGCGAGGTGAAGGCTTCGGCCATCTGCGGCGCGGCCGTCAGGCCCTCGGCCTCCCAGCGCACCCGCTGGTCAGCCGCCTTCACATGCTCCCAGCGCGCACCAGAATCTCCAGCCGCCGCCGAGGCGGCAGACAGCAGGATAACGGCGGCAAGGCTGCGGGATACGACCTTCACTTGGTCTCCTCGAAGATTTCACGCCCGATCAGCATGCGCCGGATTTCCGAGGTGCCGGCGCCGATCTCGTAGAGCTTGGCGTCGCGCAGCAGGCGGCCGGTGGCATAATCGTTGATATAGCCGTTGCCGCCGAGAATCTGGATGGCATCCAGCGCCAGCTTGGTCGCCTTCTCGGCCGCGAACAGGATCGCGCCGGCGGCATCCTTGCGCGTGGTCTGGCCACGATCGCAGGCTTTCGCCACCGTGTAGACATAGGCGCGCGAGGCATTCATCTCGGTATACATATCGGCGACCTTGCCCTGAATGAGCTGGAAGGTGCCGATCGACTGGCCGAACTGCTTGCGCTCATGGATATAGGGCAGCACCACGTCCATTGCCGCCTGCATGATCCCCAGCGGACCGGCGGCCAGCACGGCGCGCTCGTAATCCAGGCCACTCATCAGCACGTTGACGCCCTTGCCGACCTGATTGAGCACGTTCTCTTCCGGCACTTCGCAATCCTGGAAGACCAACTCGCCGGTATCCGAGCCGCGCATGCCCAGCTTGTCGAGCTTCTGCGCCGTCGAGAATCCCTTGAAGCCCTTCTCCACCAGAAACGCCGTGATGCCGCGCGGACCGGCGGCGGGATCGGTCTTGGCATAGACCACCAGCACATCGGCGGTCGGGCCATTGGTGATCCACATCTTGTTGCCGTTGAGGATATAACGGTCGCCCTTCTTGTCGGCGCGCAGCTTCATCGACACGACATCGGAGCCGGCATTGGGCTCGCTCATGGCAAGCGCGCCCAGGTGTTCGCCGGAAATCAGCTTGGGCAGGTAGCGCTTCTTCTGCTCCGGGCTGCCGTTGCGACTGATCTGGTTGACGCAGAGATTGGAATGGGCGCCATAGGATAGGCCCACCGAGGCCGAGCCGCGGCTGACCTCTTCCATCGCCACGCAATGCTCCAGATAGCCGAGGCCGGCGCCGCCGTATTCTTCCTCGGCGGTGATGCCATGCAGGCCCAGATCGCCCAGCTTGGTCCACAGGTCGCGCGGAAATTCGTTGGTCTTGTCGATGGCATCGGCGCGCGGCGCCAGCTCGTTATCGACAAAGCCACGCACGGACTGGCGCAGCATATCGGCGGTCTCACCGAGCCCGAAATCGAGCGTCGGATAGCTGTTGGAGATCATGATTATACCCTTCTCGGACGAGACTTCTGAATCGGGTGACGGGACTGTAGCGGATTGCGGCTCAGGATGCAGCCGTGCGGGGCCCATCTGGACGCCCCATAATGCACATCAGCGTCGATAGCCCGGTGGCGCAGTGCACTATCTTGCCGGATTTCTCGGCAAACACATCGAAGCCCGTAATGGTCAGGGTGCGACCATGACGGGTGACCTGCCCGCGTGCCACAAGGCGGTTGCCATCGGCCGGTGCCATGATGTTGATCTTGTATTCCACCGTCAGCACCGTGGCATCGGCCGGAAACAGGCTGAAGGCGGCATACCCTGCAGCGGAATCGGCAATCATGCCGACAATGCCGCCATGCACGAAGCCGTGCTGCTGTGTCAGGTCCGGCTTGCGCACCATCTCGATTTCGCAGAAACCGGGCGTCACGGCAGCGATCGACGCGCCGATCAGATGCATCGCCGGCTGGCGGTTGAAACTGTCGCGCACGCGGGATTCGTAATCCTCGACCTGCGGCTTGAACTGGGGCTGTGAAAACTGGGTCACGCGGCGGCGTCCTTCGGTTCGGGAGGCTGCAGATCGAATGCGGCAACAATACGGTCGATGAAGACCGGCGGAAATGGCCGCGAGCGGCGCTGCTGCAGATCGATGCAGACGCCGGTCAGCCGCGCCGCCATCGCCTGGCGTTCGTCGCCGATGCGGATCAGCCGGTGACGGAACACGATCTTGCGTTCGCCGATGCTCTCCACCGTGCTTTCCATCCGCACCATATCGCCGCCGCGCAGCTCGGCCTGATAATCCACCTCGGCCCTGACGGCGGCGACACCGGCATGCTCCGTCATCATCTGGTCGCGGCCCCAGCCATGAAGGGCGCCCATGGCGAAGGCGGCATCGCCCAGCCAGCCCATGTAGAAACTGACATTCACATGACCCAGATGGTCGCACTGCCAGGCCAGGGTCATCAGGCGCAGGGTTTCGATATAGCGGTCGGCCATAGCCGGGCCTCGTTCAGGGTTTCCTCTGGCTCCCCTGATACCCCGCAAATCGGAATAGAGAAAATCGATTGTATTTATAGTTCGGATAGTTTTTCTCTATCCGGCATGAACCTGACCCAGATCCGTTACTTCATGGCCGTGGCCGAGACCGGCAGCTTCACCCGGGGTGCCGAGCGCGCCAACGTGACCCAGCCGACCCTCTCGGCCGGGATCAAGCGTCTGGAGGAATCGCTGGGCGCCAGCCTGTTCGACCGCGCCCGCGCCGCCCAGCTCACCCCGGCCGGGGCCCGCTTTCTGCCGCGCGCGCGCCTGCTGCTGCAGGAATGGACCGCCGCACGCCGCGAACTGCGCCAGGAAGGCCGGCCGGCGAAACTGCGGCTGCGGCTGGGTTATATTCCCGGCCTGCCGCAGCAGCGCCTGACCGCCCTGCTCGGCAGCTTCGTTGCCGCCCATCCCGATATCGCGCTGGAGACCCTGGAAGCGCCAGCGGCCACGCTGAGCAAGCGCTCCGACATGGGCCGCATCGATGCGGCGATCCTGCCGCTGACCGACGACCGCGACGACCGCAGCCTGACCCTGTTCCGCCAGCGCTACCTGCTGGCCGTGCCGCTGCATCATGCCCTGGCCCATCGCGCCAGCGTGCGGGTTGCCGACCTGCAGGACCAACCCTTCGTGATCCGCCCGCAGGCCGAGATCATGCCGGCTGCCGAAAAGCTGTTCGACACGCTGAATGTACGGCCGCGCATCATCGGCCGCGCCGAAAGCGATGCCGGCCTGCTGGCGCTGGTGGAAGCCGGCCTCGGAGTTGCGATCCTGCCGCACTGGCTGGCGAGCGACGGCATCGCCACGCTCAGCCTGCCAGAGCTGCGCGATGCCCATCGCATCGGCCTGGTCTGGCGCGACGACAGCGACGCGGCGCTGCAGCAGTTGCGGGAGTTCGCCAGCGGCCATGACTGGGATGCCGCCGCGCGGCACCCCGTCATCGGGCATTAGACTTTGGCGGCTGCCGCGTCGGCGTGATCCTGGGCATCAACCACGGCGACCGCGCTCATGTTGACCAGGCCGCGCACGGTGACATTGCGCGACACGATATGCGCCGACTTCGCCGCCCCCATCAGGATCGGGCCGACATAGAAGCCCTGCTCCATCTGGCGCACCAGGTTGGACGAGATATTGGCGGCATCGAGATTGGGCATCACCAGCAGATTGGCGCTGCCCTTCAGGCTGTTGTCGGGCATCAGCTTCTCGCGGATCGCTTCCGAGACGGCGGCATCGGCCTTCATCTCGCCCTCGATCTCCACATCCGGCATCAGCTGATGCAGGCGGCGGGTCGCCTCGCGCATCTTCAGCGCCGTGGGCGACGACGACGTGCCGAAATTGGAATGCGACAGCAGCGCGATCTTCGGTACCACGCCGAAGCGGCGCACTTCATCGGCCGCAAGCTGCGTGATCGCCACGACCTCGTCCGCCGTAGGATCGAGGCTGACATTGGTATCGGTGATGAACAGCATGCCATGGGGCAATACGAGGAGCTGCATGGCCGCCGGCACCAGCACGCCCGAGCGCAGGCCGATCACATCGACAATATGCGGCAGATGCTGGTCATACTGGCCCACGGCGCCGCAGATCATCGCATCGGCCTCACCGCGCTGCACGGCCATCGCCGCGATCACGGTGGTGTTGGTACGGATCACGGTGCGGGCATCGTCGGGTGCCACGCCCTTGCGCTTCATCAGCGTCAGGTAACCGGTCCAGTATTCGTGATAGCGGTCGTCGCGCTCCGGGTCGATCAGCTCGACGGTCTCGCCGATCTTCAGGCGCAGGCCGAGCTTCTCGATGCGGCGTTCGACCACGGCGCGGCGGCCGATCAGGATCGGCTGCGCCACCTTGTCGTCCAGCACGATCTGGGCGGCGCGCAGCACGCGCTCGTCCTCGCCCTCGGCATAGATCAGGCGCAGCGGGCGGCGCTTGGCGCGCTCGAAAGTCGGCCGCATGACAAAGCCGGTGCGGTAGACGAACCGCTCCAGGCTTTCGCGATAGGCCTTCATGTCGGTGATCGGGCGCGTCGCCACGCCGCTGTCCATCGCCGCCTGCGCCACCGCCGGCGCGATCTGCAGGATCAGGCGCGGATCGAAGGGCTTGGGGATGAAGTATTCCGGGCCGAAGCTGAGCGCCTCGTCATTGCCATAGGCGCGCGCCACGACGTCGGAGATTTCCGCCATGGCCAGATCGGCGATGGCGCGGACGGCAGCCAGTTCCATCTCCGTGTTGATCGTGGTGGCGCCGACATCCAGCGCGCCGCGGAACAGGAAGGGGAAACAGAGGACGTTGTTGACCTGGTTCGGGTAATCCGAGCGCCCGGTGGCGATGATCGCATCCGGGCGTACCTTCTTGGCCTCTTCCGGCAGGATTTCCGGCGACGGATTGGCCAGCGCCAGGATGAGCGGCTGCGGCCCCATCTTCTCGACCATCTCCGGCTTCAGCACATTGGCGGCCGAAAGACCGAGGAAGACATCGGCGCCGACGATGGCGTCACCCAGGGTGCGGTGGTTGGTCGGGCGGGCATAGCGCGCCTTGAACTCGTCCATCTGCTCGGTGCGGCCCTCATAGACCACGCCGACGATATCGCTGACGACGATGTTTTCCGACTTCACGCCCAGCGCCACGAGAAGGTCCAGGCAGGCCAGCGCGGCGGCGCCGGCGCCGCTTGCGACCAGGCGCACGTCCTCGATCTTCTTGCCGACCACACGCAGGCCGTTCAGCACGGCGGCCGCCACCGTGATGGCAGTGCCATGCTGGTCGTCGTGGAAGACCGGGATCTTCATCTTCTGGCGCAGCGCGCGCTCGACCACGAAGCATTCCGGCGACTTGATGTCTTCCAGGTTGATGCCGCCGAAGGTGGGCTCCAGCGACGCGATGATGGCGATCAGCTTCTCCGGGTCGGTCTCGTTGATCTCGATATCGAAGACGTCGATGCCGGCGAACTTCTTGAACAGCACCGCCTTGCCTTCCATGACGGGCTTGGAGGCGAGCGGGCCGATATTGCCCAGGCCCAGCACGGCGGTGCCGTTGGAGATCACGCCGATCAGGTTGCCGCGGGCGGTCAGCTCGGCGGCCTGGCCGGGATCCTCGACAATGGCGTTGCAGGCGGCGGCAACGCCGGGGCTGTAGGCCAGCGCCAGGTCGCGCTGGGTGCCGAGCGGCTTGGTGGGGGTAATTTCCAGCTTACCGGGCTTGGGCAGCCGGTGATATTCCAGCGCCGCGCGGTCGAGGTCGGATTTCATCAAATCACTCGTTGGATCAACGATAGGGGCAGCCGGTCAGGCTGATTGCCGCCGGGGCAATCAGGCTTACAACAGCCGCATCACGGATGAAAGTGGGACAGGACGTCGCCGGCTGGGAATATGCCCCTGAGGTGGGGTCAATCGAATGGTGCGGTCGAAAAGACTCGAACTTTCACGGCCTTTCGGCCACAGCCACCTCAAGGCTGCGCGTCTACCAATTCCGCCACGACCGCATTTTCGGGCGACGCGGGGGAATAGCAAATCCCGCCGGGGTATTCAAGGCCGCGCCAGAAGTTAATGGCCGATCAGTCGTCAGACCCAATCTTGCTTAGTCGTCAGACATCGTGTCGGTGATCGACACGGCAACCTTTTCGCCGGAAATGACGATTTCGCCACGGGCGATCAGCTTGTTGTTGGCGAAGATCCAGGCATGGTCGTCGACGCTGGCATCCAGCTCGATCACGGCGCCACGGCCGACCTTCAGCACCTGGTGGATCGGCATGGTCGCCTTGCCCAGCACCACCGAGATCTCGACCGAGACGTCATTGACTGCCGTATTCACCGCCACGGGGTACCTTCCTTCCGGCCACTACAGCCGCTAAGTAACGCATCTTAGGTTAGCACAGAGTTAAGCTCATGTCCGTTCTCCCGCCGCCTTTGAGCCTGATCGACACCCCCGCCGGCCCGGTCGAATGGGCGATCAGCGACGGTCCGGTGCCCTATGAGGCCGCCCTGGCCGCCATGGAGGAGCGCGTCGCCGCCATCCGTGCCGGCACGGCGCCGGAGCTGGTCTGGCTCCTGGAGCATCCGCCGCTCTATACCGCCGGGACTTCGGCCAAAGCCGCCGACCTGCTCGACCCGCGCTTCCCGGTGCATTCCACAGGCCGCGGCGGGCAATACACCTATCATGGCCCCGGCCAGCGTGTGGTTTACCTGATGCTGGACCTCAACCGCCGGGGCAAGGACGTGCGCGCCTTCGTCTGCCGGATGGAGGACTGGGTGATCGCCACGCTCGCCCGCTTCAACGTCAAGGGCGAAATCCGTCCCGGCCGGGTGGGCGTCTGGGTCGACCGTTCGGCCGAGCAGGGTCCGGGCCGGGAGGACAAGATCGCCGCCATCGGCGTGCGGGTCCGGCACTGGGTCACCTTCCACGGCCTGAGCCTGAATGTCGACCCGGCGCTGGAGCACTACCAGGGCATCATCGCCTGCGGCATCCAGAACACGGCGGCCGAACCCTTCGGCGTCACCTCGCTGGTCGACCTGGGCCTGACCGCCGCCCTGCCCGATGTGGATCTGGCCCTGCGCGACACCCTGGAAACTGCCCTGCTGGATCGCCTGGGCGCAATCTGCGCTACCTGATTAAGTAAATATAATAAAATACTGAACAGTATTATTTATTCCGGCGTTCATGAGCGCGGCGCTGCTGTCGGCTCATGCCTTCGGTCGAGATCACTTTCGGTGCCTCTGAAGCGGCCTTTGACTTCACGAACAGGACGTAAACCGCCGTGAAGATGACCACCACCCCGAAGCCGACCCACTGGTTCTGCGTCACCCACCAGGCGAGGCCGCCAAAGCCGAGCGATCCGGCATAGCAGATCGCCCAATCCTTCAGGCCCATAACCAGTTTTCTTTTCTCTGCCATAATCTTACCGGTACTATATTATTAAGAATGCGAACTTGAGCCCGTACAAGTCGGGTTTGTGTTGTAGCATCCCGCCGCACGCCTGTCCCCGCTTGGGGATGCTTCGCCAGGCTTCCCTCTGGCTTCCCTGATCTTCGTTCCGCTTCGATCTGCTTCCTTTGGCTTCGCTGTCGTTCGCTCGGCTTCGTTTGCCTTCCCTTGACCTTCGTTTCGCTTCGTTTGCATTCGTTTCTGCTTAGACGGATATCAGCCCCGGCGGGTTGCAATCACAGGAACATATAGCGTACGCTTTAGCGGCTTCAAGGCCTCCCGCTCACGGGTCTTGACCTTTCCGGCAGACCGCTTTACGTTATTCGTCGAATAACGAATAGAGTGTCATGTCAACCAAATCCGAGACCATTGCCAAGATCGACGACGCCTGCTGCACGGATGGCGCGGTGGAGGCTGTGGTGCTGGCCGAACCGCTGCGGGCCGAGGACGAGGAACTGGCGCTGCTGGCGAAGGCGATCGGCCATCCGGTCCGCGTGCTGATCCTGCGCAACCTGCTGCGGATCGGCGCCTGCTATTTCGGCCGACTGGCCGACCTGCTGCCCGTCGCCCCCTCCACCGCCTCCCAGCATCTGACCATCCTGAAAGACGTTGGGCTGGTGAAAGGCGAGATCGAGGGCGAGCGTCCCTGCTACTGCGTCGATATCGAGAAGCTCCGCCGCGTGCAGCAGCTGATCGGAAACCTGTAAAAAATTTGCCCTGATATTCGTATTTCGACGAATGACGAAGGAACGCCGATGAACGCCACGACACAGATCCACCGCCCCGCCCTGCCGGTCATTGTCATCGGTGCTGGTCCTGTCGGCTTGGCGGCGGCCGCCCATCTTCTGGCGCGCGACATCCCGGTGACGCTGCTCGAAGCCGGCGAGACCGTGGCCACCAATGTGCAACGCTGGGGTCATGTCCAGCTTTTCTCGCCCTGGTCCTACAACATCGACAAGGCCGCCCGCGCCCTGCTGGAAAAAACCGGCTGGCAGGCGCCGAAGCGCAGCGCGCATCCGACGGGTGCGGAACTGTACGAGCAATACCTGAAGCCGCTGGCCGCCACGCCGGAGATCGCCAGAATCCTGGAGCGCAATGCCCGCGTCACCGGCGTCAGCCGGCTCGGCTTCGACAAGATGAAATCAGCCGGACGGGACAGCGCACCCTTCTCGGTTATCGTGCGCGGTCAGGACGGCAGCGAACGAGAACTGCTGGGCGCCGCCGTCATTGACACCTCCGGAACCTGGACGCAGCCCAACCCGCTGGGGACCAATGGCCTGCCGGTGCCGGGCGAGACGGCCGCGGGCGATGCCATCGCCTATGGCGTGCCGGATGTCGCCGGTGCGCAGGCCAGCCACTATGCCGGCAAGCGCGTGCTGGTTCTCGGGGCAGGTCACTCGGCAGCCAATGTGCTGCTCGATCTCGCCCGGCTGAAAGACCGCGCACCGGACACCGCCATTCTCTGGGCCGTGCGCGGCGACAGCCTCGCCCGCCTGTTCGGCGGCGGCGAGAATGACAAGCTGGCCGCCCGCGGCGCCCTCGGGCAGGCGCTGGAACGGCTGGTGCAATCGGGTGGTATCGCGCTGCATATGCAGAGCAGCATCAGCCGGGTCGACGCCGGCAAATCCCTGACGGTCAGCCTGACGCAGCCGAACGGACAGACCGCCGTGCTGGCGGTGGATCGCATCATTGCGGCGACCGGTCAGCGGCCCGACCTGCACATGCTGCGGGAAATCCGCCTCGATCTCGATCCCGCCACCGAGAGCCCGCGCGTGCTGGCACCGCTGATCGATCCCAACCTGCATTCCTGCGGCACCGTGCGCCCCCATGGGCATCGCGAACTCGCCCAGCCCGATGCCGGTTTCTATATCGCCGGCATCAAGAGCTATGGCCGCGCGCCGACCTTCCTGCTGGCGACCGGCTATGAGCAGGTGCGCTCCATCGTCGCCGCCATCGCCGGCGACAGGACGGCGGCCGACGATGTGCAGCTCGACCTGCCGGAAACCGGCGTTTGCAGCACCAGCCGACCGGCGGCAGCAGAGACAACAGGTTACAGTACGGCCTCGTCGTCCTGCGGTGCGCCCAAGCCGGCCGTCGTCGCCACGGCCGCCAAGACCTGCTGCTGAAGCCCCATGCCGATCGCTAAAGACCGCCGCACCACCATCGTTCTGGCACTCGGCACCGCGCAGACGCTGGCCTGGGGCTCGACCTATTACCTGCCAGCCATTCTCGCCACCCCGATGGCGGAAGCGTTCGGCGTGTCCACCGGCTGGATTTTCGGCGCCTTCTCCGGCGCCATGCTGCTGACGGCTTTCATCGGTCCCACCGTGGGCCACCGCATTGACCGTTTCGGCGGTCGCAACATGCTGACGGTATCGAGTCTTGTCTTTGCCGCAGGACTTGCCCTGCTGGGCGCCGCCCCAAACCTGGCAACCTATGTGTTGGCCTGGCTGATCATCGGCACCGGCATGGGCATGGGCCTCTATGAGGCGGCCTTCGCCTCGCTGACTGCGATCTATGGCAAGGATGCCCGCAGCGCCATCACCGGCATCACCCTGCTGGCGGGTTTCGCCAGCACGGTCTGCTGGCCCATCTCCGCGCTGGTCGATGCCGAATGGGGCTGGCGGACCACCTGCTTCGTCTGGGCCGCAGCCCATCTGCTGATCGGCCTGCCGATCAACCGCTTTCTGATCCCGGTCGAACTTGGCGAACATGCCGCGCCAAAGGCGCAGGCCGCCGCCCCGCCCGAAGATCTGTTCAGCCGGCCGATGCTGCTGCTGGCCTTTGCCTTCGCCGTCACCTGGTTCACCAGCACGGCCATGGCGGCGCATCTGCCGCGCATTCTGGAAAGCGCCGGCGCCAGCAAGACCGTCGCCATTGCCGCGGCCGCGCTGGTCGGCCCGGCACAGGTCGCCGCCCGCCTGCTGGAATACAGCGTGCTGCAGAAGCTGCATCCGCTGCTATCCGCCCGCGTCTCCGCCATCACGCATCCGCTGGGGGCCGCCATGGTGCTGCTGTTCGGCCCGGCCGCCGCTTATCTCTTCACCATCCTGCATGGCGCCGGCAACGGCGTGATGACGATTGCCAAGGGCACGCTGCCGCTGGTGATCTTCGGTGCGGCGGGCTATGGCCGCCGCCAGGGCTGGCTGGTAGCGCCGGCGCGCTTCGGCCAGGCCGCAGCCCCCTTCGTGTTCGCCGTGCTGCTGGAACGTTATGGCGCCTATGTCCTGCTGTTCTCCAGCGGCCTCTGCCTCATGGGCTTCGTCGCCATGATGCTGCTGCGCACGACCGCGTCCTCCGAAACCATCGCCAAAGCCTGAGACCCCACAATGGATACCGGCAAGACCTACAACATCCTCTTCCTCTGCACCGGCAATTCGGCCCGCAGCATCCTCGCCGAAGCGATCATGAACGAGATTGGCGGTGGCCGGTTCAAGGCCTTCAGCGCCGGCAGTTTTCCCAGGGGCGAGGTGCATCCGGTGGCGCTCGACCTGCTGCGGAAAAGCGGTCACGACATCGGCGGCCTGCGCTCGAAATCCTGGGATGAATTCGCCGGGCCGGATGCGCCGCCGATCGATTTCATCTTCACCGTCTGCGACAACGCCGCCAACGAGGTCTGCCCGATCTGGCCCGGCAAGCCGATGACGGCCCATTGGGGCCTGCCCGATCCGGCTGCCGTGCTGGATAACGAAGTGGAGCAGCGGCTGGCCTTCGCCGACACCTATCGCATGCTGACCAACCGCATCCGCGCCTTCGCCAGCCTGCCGATTGCGGCGCTGGACGATCTGACGCTGCAAGGCCGCCTGCGCGACATTGGCAAGGACAGGGCCGCGGCCTCGTGACGACCGCTGCCGCCCCGCCCGCCGCTCCGGCCATCGGTTTCTTCGAGCGTTACCTCACGCTCTGGGTCGCCCTGTGCATTGTCGCCGGCATCGCCGCCGGCCACTGGATGCCCGGTGTTTTCCAGGCGGTTGCCGCCCTGGAAATCGCCCGCGTCAATCTGCCGGTGGCGCTGCTGGTCTGGCTGATGATCGTTCCGATGCTGCTGAAGATCGACTTCGGCGCGCTGGGCGAGGTGAAACAGCACTGGCGTGGCATCGGCGTGACGCTGTTCATCAACTGGGCCGTCAAACCGTTTTCGATGGCGCTGTTGGGCTGGCTATTCGTCGGCTGGCTGTTTCGCCCCTGGCTGCCGGCCGACCAGATCGAGTCCTACATCGCCGGCCTGATCCTGCTGGCGGCGGCGCCCTGCACGGCGATGGTGTTCGTGTGGAGCAACCTGGTCGACGGCGAACCGCATTTCACGCTGAGCCAGGTGGCGCTGAACGACGCCATCATGGTGGTGGCCTTCGCGCCCCTCGTGGGGCTGCTGCTCGGCATGTCCGCCATCGCCATCCCGTGGGAGACGCTGCTGCTGTCGGTCGGACTGTATATCGTGATCCCGGTTGCGGTGGCGCAGTTCTGGCGCCGGGCACTGCTGGCCGCCGGCGGCGATACATTCGCCCGCGTCCAGCGCAGGCTCGGCCCGGTGTCGCTGGTGGCGCTGCTGGCCACGCTGGTCCTGCTGTTCGCCTTCCAGGGCGAACAGATCGTCGCGCATCCGCTGGTCATCGCCCTGCTGGCCGTGCCGATCCTGATCCAGGTCTATTTCAATTCCGGGCTGGCCTACTGGCTCAATCGCCAGTGCGGCGTCGCCCATTGCGTCGCCGGCCCTTCCGCCCTGATCGGCGCCAGCAACTTCTTCGAACTGGCCGTGGCCGCCGCCATCAGCATCTTCGGCCTGCAATCCGGCGCGGCGCTGGCCACCGTGGTCGGCGTGCTGATCGAGGTGCCGGTGATGCTGTCGGTGGTGCATATCGTCAATCGCAGCCGCGGCTGGTACGGCGCGCGCTGACCGGCCGTACCGGACTGTGACGGCCGCCCTGTCCTTTCGCCGCGATCCCGGTCAGGATGACGACTTCATCCGCGATGGAGTCCCGCCATGAACGTCCTGATCTTCGGCGCCACCGGCATGGTCGGCCAGGGCGTGCTGCGCGAATGCCTGGCCGATCCCGGCGTCACCCGGGTGGTGTCGGTCGGCCGCAGCCCGGCGCGCGACACGCCGATGGGCCGGATGCATCCCAAGCTGGAAGACCTGATCCATGGCGACCTTTACGACTACAGCGCCATTGCGGACCGGCTGGCCGGCTTCGATGCCTGCTTCTTCTGTCTCGGCGTCTCGGCCGCCGGCATGACGGAGGCAGCCTATACGCGGGTGACCCATGACCTGACACTGGTGGCAGCGACCACGCTGGCCCGGCTGAACCCGCAGATGGTGTTTACCTATATCACCGGGCGCGGCACCGACAGCTCCGAACAGGGCAGCATCATGTGGGCCCGGGTGAAGGGCCGCACCGAGAATGACCTGCTGCGCCTGCCCTTCCGGGCCGCTTACATGTTCCGTCCCGGCGCCATCGAGCCGCTGCACGGCATCAAGCCGAAAAGCCGGGTCTACCGCGCGGCCTATATCCTGCTGATGCCCTTTATGCCGCTGGTGAAAAAGCTGTGGCCGGAATCGCTCACCACCACCGAACAAGTGGGCAAGGCGATGATCGCGGTGGTGCGGACTGTGCCGGAGAAGCGCGTGCTGGAAGTGCGGGATATCAACGCGCTCTGATTACAGCGTCTTGGTCTGGGAAAACCCGGTCGCGCCGGCGGCCAGCTCGGCCTCTTCCGGCGTCACCGGGGCATCCTGCACCGCCTCGACATGGGCGGCGTCCGGGCCCTGATGCAGCTCCTGCTCCAGGCTGTCGAGATCGGACTTCTCGCCATAGGCCAGCACTTCCACCCTTCCGTCGCGCCGGTTGCGCACCCAGCCGACCAGGTTCAGATGCTTGGCCCGGCCCGAGGTCCAGTAGCGGAATCCCACCCCCTGGACCTGGCCGGAAACGAAATAGCGGCGTGCCATCTTGCTCATGGGGGAAGCTTAACCTGCGGCGGTTGGGGGGAAAAGCAGTGGTATGAACGTAACCATGGCGTCCGGCCGGCCATGGCCTAATATGCCGGACACGGAACGAGTCCGTAGAGAAACGGCAAGACACGAGAGGAATTCCATGCGCTTCACCCGGCTTCTGGCCGCCGGCCTCCTGGCCGCCGCCCTGCCCCTGACCGCCACCCTGACTGCCACCCTGACCGCCACTGGCGCTCTGGCCCAGGCCTATCCCACCAAACCGGTGAAGGTGGTCGTGCCCTTCCCGGCCGGTGGCACCACCGACATCCTGGCCCGCCATGTGGCCGCCAAGCTGGGCGACCGCCTGGGCCAGCAGTTCATCATCGACAACAAGGCCGGCGCCGGCGGCAACATCGGCACCGAATCCGTGGCGAAGGCCGATCCCGATGGCTACACCATCATGATGGGCACCATCGGCACCCATTCGATCAACATCAGCCTGTACAACAAGCTGGGCTACGATCCGGTGAAGGATTTCGCGCCGCTGTCGCTGATCGCCATGGTGGCCAATGTGCTGGTGGTGCATCCGAGCGTGCCGGCCAAAAATGTGCAGGAGTTCATCGCGCTGGCGAAGTCGCAGCCGGGCAAGCTCAACTTCGGCACGCCGGGCAACGGCACGTCGGGCCATCTCTCGGCCGAGCTGTTCAAGACCATGACCGGCACGGACCTGGTGCATGTGCCGTATCGCGGTTCGGGCCCGATGCTGACCGACCTGCTCGGCGGCAATGTGCAGTTCACCTTCGACAACCTGCCCTCGGCCCTGCCGCATATCCGCTCGGGCGCGCTGCGGGCGCTGGGCGTCACCACGCCGAAGCGCTGGCCGTCGACGCCGGATATCCCGACCATCGCCGAACAGGGCCTGCCGGATTACAGCGCCACCGCCTGGTTCGCCATGTATGCCCCGGCCAAGACCCCGGCGCCGATCGTGGCCAAGCTGAATGCCGAGATCGACGCGATCCTGAAGACGCCGGAGATGAAGGCGCAGTTCGACCAGCAGGGCGCCGAGCCCGTGGGCGGTTCGCCGCAGGTGCTGGCCGACCTGATGAAGACCGAGATCGAGAAATGGGCCAAGGCCGTGAAGGCCTCGGGCGCCAAGATCGACTGAGGCTGATCGAAGTCTGAAACCGGAAACGGGGTGCCCGCGAAAGCCGGCGCCCCGTTTTTTTACATCTCCATGCCGGACGGCAGATGCCGGAACGGCAGCAGGGCCAGATCGAGCGCCGCCGGGCCCGGCGTGTCGACATCGACGATGATGGCGGCGCGATCCGCAAAGGCGGCGCGGAAATGGTTCTTGGCCTTGGCGGCGATCAGCCGCGTGATGCGCAGGTCGATGCCATGCAGGGCGAAATAGGCCGGATCGATGCCGGCCTGGCTGCTGCTGGTGACGATGATCCGCACCTTGTTGACGCGCAGCACCGCCGTCGGACCCAGATTCACCGTCATGCCGGTCTCGAACGGGCCTTCGTTGACGAACTGCCCGTCGGTCAGCGTGACAACCTCCGCCGCAGTCTGTACCGGCGCGCCGAAATGCGGCGCAATCCGCCCGCCGAGTTTCACTTCTATCGTTGCGCCGATGCCGGCGGCCGTCGCCGCCTGCACCAGACCGGGATCGCAGAGGAAGGCGAAGACCGCCTCGCCATCCAGCGCGGTCTCCAGCAGCGCGCGCAGCAAGGCCGTGGTGTCGCCGATACCGCCGGACAGCGGGTTGTCGCTCGGCTCCACCACGCAGACCAGACCCGGCGTGGCCAGCGCGGTGGCCAGGCCCTGGGCCGGCGTCGGCAGGCTGGTGCGGAAATCGGCGCGCCGCAGATACAGCGCATCGGCGATGGTATCGGCGGCGTCCTCGGCCTGCTCGGCCGTCTCGGCGTAAGCCAGCACGCAGGCGCCCGCCGTGGGACTGTCGCCCCAGACGAAACCGCCGAACACGCTGATGTCCTTCACGCCGCCGGTGGTGAGCGCCGTCGCCTCGTTCACCGTGTCCGCCATCGGGCCGGCAGCCGTGCGCATGTTGAAGCTGTGCAGCAGCACCGGCAGCTTGTTCACCGCAGCCTGCAGCTTCACACCACCCTGCGCCAGCCGCTCAAGCTCGGCCAGCACGCGGGCCGCCGTCTCCTTCATGTCGATATGCGGATGGGTTTTGTAGCCCGAGGCGAAATCCACCAGCGGCAGCAGCGCCGGCGCAATATTGGCATGCAGGTCGAAGCTGACGCCCAGCGGCGCAGCGCCGATGGCGGCCCGCACGCGACAGATCAGCTTCAGATCGGCCTCGGGCTCCGACACCGCGACCAGCGCGCCATGCAGCGACAGATAGACGGCGTCCCATGCCTGATTTTTCAGGCCATCCAGGATATCGGTGACGATGCGCTCATACAGCGCGTCCTCCACCGGCCCGCCCGGCGGAGCCGAGGCACAGCGCAGCACCGTGACGTCCCAGCCCGGATGCGTGTCGATGAAGGCGGCCACCGCGCCCAGCTCGGTGCCGGTGCCGCGATAGCCCGCGATAGGCTCTGCGCCCTCGAACCATTCGCGGCGTTCGAAATCGGCAGCGACCGTGGGCAGCGGGGTGAAGCTGTTGCCCTCATGCCAGAGGCGAGCGACGGCGAGACGTTTTTTCTGATTCATCATGAACGCAGTTTACCGCTCAGGGCGTGAAGTTGCCGTCGCCGTTATCGGGTTTCGCGGTGCCGTTTGCCGCACCAGCGGGTTTCGCCGCCGCGATGCTGTGCGGCACGATCACGCCGCAGGAGATGATCAGCTTCATCGCCTCGTCCACCGTCATCGACAGGATCTGGATGTCGCGGCGGCGGTAGAAGGTCATGTAGCCGCCGGTCGGGTTCGGCGTGGTCGGCACATAGACGGTGACCAGATCCTCGCCCAGATTGGCGCTGACTTCCGGACCCTGCACATAGTTGGTGACGAAGGCGATGGTCCAGGAGCCGGTCGACGGCCAGGGCACCAGCGCCACCTGCCGGAAGGAATTGCCCGACTGGCTGAACATGGTTTCGAAAATCTGCTTGAGCGCCGAATACACGCCGCGCACCACCGGCATGCGGTTGACCAGCGCCTCGCCGATGCGCAGCAGGGTGCGGCCCATCAGGTTGGTGGCGAGGAAGCCGATCAGCGTCAGCAGCACAAAGGCGGCAATCAGTCCAAGGCCCGGAATGCCGAAGGGCAACTCGTAGGGGATGAAGCGTTCCGGCTGGTAGCCCTGCGGCACCAGGCTGCGCACGTTGCGGTCGATGGCCTCGATGGTGATGAAGACCAGGTAAATGGTCAGGCCGATGGGCGCCGTGACGATGATGCCGGCGAGGAAATAGTTGCGCAGCCGGGTGAACAGGCTGAGCCGCGGCGGTGGCGCAGCGGCCACCACGGTGGGGATGATCGGCGGCAGGTTGTCAGGCGATGGCGTGTTGGTCATCTCAGCTCACGACGTGAAAAACTTGTGCAGCGCCTGATAGGTTTCGTCCGGCGCTTCCTCGGGCAGGAAATGCCCGCTGTTGACCGGATGACCGCTGAGCGGCCCGCTCACCCGGTCGCGCCAGGTGTCCAGCACGTCATAGGCCTTGTCCATCAGGCCCTTCGAGCCCCAGAGGATCAGCGCCGGGCAGGTCACCCGTTTGCCGGCCGCGCGGTCGGCGCGGTCATGCACCAGATCGATGCTGGCCGCCGCACGGTAATCCTCGCAGGAGGCATGGATCGTGTCGGGGTTGGAGAAGCAGCGCAGGTATTCCCGCATGGCTTCCTCATCGAACTTGAAGCTGGCGCCCGACCAGTGACCGGTCTTCTTGCGCAGATAGAATTCCGGATCGGACCCGATCATCTTCTCGGGGAACGGCGCCGGCTGGATCAGCCAGAACCAGTGGTAATAGCCGGTGGCGACCTGCTGGTTCACATTCTCGTACAGATGCAGGGTCGGCACGATGTCGAGCGTCGCCACCTTCTTCACGCGCGGCTGGTGATCCAGCGTCAGGCGATGCGAGACGCGACCGCCGCGGTCATGGCCGGCGAGGAAGAACTGCTCATGGCCGAGCGCTGTCATCACGGCCGCCATGTCGGCGGCCATGGCACGGAAGGAATAGCTGGCATGGTCGGGTTCGGTGGCCGGCTTGGCACTGTCGCCATAGCCGCGCAGGTCGGGGCAGACGACCGTGAATTCTTCCGCCAGCCGGGGCGCGATCCGGTGCCACATGGCGTGGGTCTGCGGGTAGCCGTGCAGCAGCAGCAGCGCCGGCCCCTTGCCGCCGACACGCAGGTTGATCTCCGCGCCCGCACCAGCCACGCGCTTTTGCTCAAATCCCGGGAACAGCACGGCTCACTCCTTTGCCCAGCTCGCACAATCCGGGCAGTCTAGCAGGGGAATCAGGCGCTTGCATGCCCCAGCCGGGCGGCTAGAGTGCTGGCTAACAGATTTTCCGGGAGGCTTGGATTATGCGTTTGGCAGGCAAGGTGGCGATTGTGACCGGCGGCGGCTCGGGCTTCGGCGAGGGCATCGCCAAGCGGTTTGCGCTGGAGGGCGCCGCGGTGGTGATCGGCGACCTCAATCTCGCCGCAGCAGAAAAAGTGGCGGCCGAGATCAACAAGGCCGGGCACAAGGCCCTGCCGGTGGCCGCCGATGTCAGCCAGAACGTACAGATGAAGGATCTGGTGGCCAAGGCGGTGGATACCTTCGGCGGGCTGGACATCATGGTCAACAATGCCGGCATGCCGCAGCGCAACGCGCCGCTGCTGCAGACTGACGAAGCCACGTTCGACAAGATCTTCGCCGTCAACGTCAAGAGCATCTATCTCTCGGCGATGCATGCGGTGCCCGAAATGCGCAAGCGCAAGGCCGGCGCCTTCATCAACATCGCCTCCACTGCCGGCGTGCGGCCCCGCCCCGGCCTGGTGTGGTATAACGGCTCCAAGGGCGCGGTGATCACGCTGACCAAGGCGCTGGCCGTGGAACTGGCGCCCGAGCAGATCCGGGTCAACGCGCTGAACCCGGTGGCGGGCCTGACCCCGATGCTGAAGGAATTCATGGGCGGCACGGAAACCGACGAGATGAAGGCGAAATTCGTCAGCACGATTCCGATCGGGCGTTTTTCCACGCCGCAGGATATCGCCAATGCCGCGCTGTACTTCGCCTCCGACGAGGCGAATTTCATCACCGGTGTCTGCATGGAGGTCGATGGCGGCAGATGTATCTGAAATCCCTGCTCCTGCTCTCCTGCTGCGCGCTGCTGGCCCTGCCGGCGGCCGCCCAGCAGGCTCCGGCACCCGCGCCAGCCCAGCAGCCGGGTGCGCAGACCACGCCGCCGACACCGACGATGACCGATCCGCGCGCGGCGGCCGAGCCGGAAAACCAGCCGATCAAACCGAAGGCTGCGACAAAGCCGGCGGCGAAGAACAGCACACCGCCGCCGCGCAACCAGACCATGGCCTTCACCCTGCCCGACCTGGTGCCGATCGCCGAGATTCCACGTGGCAAGGCGGTGATGATCCAGGGCGTGGTGCTGTCGCCGCAGGCCACCACCTTCGTGCTGAACGACGGCAATTCCAGCCAGGTGATCAACCTGGGTTCGACCTGGCGCGACCTCACCAAGGTGAAGGCCGGCGACCGCGTGCGCGTGATCGGCCAGATGGATCCCTATGGCACGCCGGTCTTCCGCGCCGGCTCCGTCCTGCTGGAAAACAACCGCGTCGTCGTGGTGCCGCCGAACAGCTAGGCGTTCGGGCATAACCCGGGGTTAAGGCCGGCGGTCAAAAAGGCACGCGACAGCGGGAAGCCGGGCGGCAAGGATAGCCTCAGCGACAATCCTGCCCCGGAGTCCTTCCATGAGCGACATCCTGATCCTGCGCGGACGGCATCTGCTGACCGATCCCCGCCTGAAGGCCGGGGGCCTGATCGCCGATGGCGCGGTGGCGATCCAGGACGGCACGGTGCTGGAAACCGGCGTCTTTACCGCACTCTCCGCCAAATATCCGCAGGCCCGCGTGCTGGGCGATGGCACGCAACTGCTGCTGCCCGGCCTGATCGACGCCCATAGCCATGGCCGCGGCCTGTCTCCTATCCAGAAGGGCGTGCGCAACGACTTCCTGGAAAACGCGCTGTTCGACTGGGCCTATATGCCGGTGCTGCCACCGGAACTGACCTCCGGCCTGTGCGCCTGGCGGCATCTGCGCAGCGGCTGCACGACGCTGCATCACAATGGCTTCGACGATGACGGCGCGGAGGGCGCGCGCCGCGCCCGCATCGCCATCCGCACCTATCTCGACAGCGGCATCCGCCTCGCCTTCAGCCCGGGCTTCCGCGACGAGAGCAAGCTGGCGATGGGCGGCACGGAATTCCTGGAGACCCTGCCCGCCGATCTGCGCGGCAAGGCGCAGGCGCTGGTCGCCTTCGACCGCGAAGCGCTGATGGACAGCTATTTCAGCCTGTTCGACGAGCTGCATGCCACCTTCAACAGCAGCGACACCAGCATCCTGCTGGCGCCCTGCTGGGCGCATGGCGCCAGCGAGGAATTCCTCAACCGCGTGCGCGAAGCCAGCGACAGCCATGGCGAGGCCATGATTCACATGCATCTGCTGCAGAGCCCGGTGCAGAAGGAATGGGGCCTGCGCCGCAACAACAAGCCGACCGTGCAGTGGCTGCACGACCTCGGCCTGATGAGCAAACGCACGGCGTTTGGCCATGCCATCTGGGTGACCGAGGAAGATATCGCGCTGATGGGCAAACAAGGCGCGACGGTGACCACGCATCCGAGCTGCAATTTCCATATGCGCAACGGCATCACGCCGGTGATGGCTATGCGGGCCGCCGGCGTCAACATCGCCATGGGCATGGACGACAAGACCATCAACGACGACGAAGACGCGGTGATGGAGCTGCGCATGATGCACAAGGTGCATCGCCTCAGCACCTTCGACCTGAAGTCGCCACCAATGGATGCCTATGAGGCGCTGGAGACCGCCACGGTCAATGCTGCGCAGGCCTGCGGTTTCGACAAGGTCGGTGCACTGCTGCCCGGCTGGAAGGGCGATGCGATCCTGGTCGACATGAAACGGGTGAATGACGATCCCTGGATCGATCCCGTCTTCGATCCGGTGGAGGCCTTCATCGAGCGCGCCATGGGCGTCGACGTGCATACGGTGGTGGTTGGCGGCAAGGTCTGCGTCGAAGATCACGTCGTGACATCCATCGACGTCAAGGCGCTGCATGCCGAAACGCGCGCCTTCTGCGCCAAAGGCCTGACGCCCGAGCATCGCGCCCGCGCCGACCTGCTGTCGCAGATCAAGCCCTATGTGCAGGACTGGTATGCCGGCTGGGAAGACGGCCTGATCGACAAGCCCTTCTACGCGGTCAACAGCCGCATATAGACAGCCGATCGTTCAGAACCCGCGCGCGCCGCGCTTGCCCTTCGGGCAGGTCTTGTAGGTGTTTTTCACCTGGCCGAGTTCGGTACTGCGCACATGGCGCATATAGTCGTCCCACGTCTGCAGTTTTTCCACCAGCTCGCCCAGCACCGTGCATTCCTCCGGCGCGAAATCGGCGATCTGGCGCGAGGCGACAACAGCATTGTTGGCGCGCTGCTCGGCGTAGGGATCGCCGGGCCAGTTGCGCTTGTAGGCTTCCGCGCGCGTGGTCACGGCATCGCGGAACTGCTGGGCATTCTCTTCGTCGAATTTGCCCCAGATCGGCAGGATGGTGCCATCCAGACCGCGACGGGCGCAGGCGCGGGCGAAATCGCGGATCACCATGCCGCCGCGCACGACGGCTTCGGCTTCCAGTTCGGCGACATTGAAACAGATATCGGGACGCTTGGGCCGGCGGCCCGGCCCCAGCCCGTCCTGCGCGAGGGCCGGCAGCGCCACGGCCGCCAGTATCACGCCCGCAACGATGCGGCGCAGCGGCTTAGCGTTTATGGGCAACGGCGGCGACAAAGGTGGCCGCGGCATCGGCGGCCATATCCGCCTGCGAGGCGGCCACGTTGGGGGTCTGCTCCAGCGCCTGGCGCACGGCCTGAGCCTCCTGCGGCGGCAGGCGCTTCAGGATTTCGATCGTCCGCTCATTCCCTGCAACGCGCAGGAAAGCCACCAGCTTGTCCCGGCTCATGCCTTGCTACTCCAAACCAACCCCGAGGGGCATTCTACCGCAGTTCCGCGGCAATACCATAGAATCGCTATAACAGCCCGCCGTTAAGGCGGCGTTAGCGGCCTAGCCCTTGGGCTTGGGCGCCGCCTTCACCATGGCCAGATAGATCGGCATGACGACGTTGGTGAACTTGTTCTGGCCGTATTGCAGCTCGTCCATCGCCGCCTTGACCATCTGGACGGTCGGGTAATACGGCACGATCACATAGCCATGCTTGCGCAGCGCGGCGACCACCGCATTGGCCTGCTTGGTGTAATTCTCGAAGAAGTAGCTGTTGTCGGCGTCCTTGATCGCGTCGGAGATCACTTCCACCGCGGCAATCGGCTTGATGGCCTGCGGCCGCCAGTTATAGCCCTCCGGCGGGCCATTGGGATTGTTGCGATCGTCCGAAGAGGCCATGACGCGAGGCGATCAGCCGGCCGGCCGGCGGGTGCCCGTGGGCCACTGGCGCGCGGTTTCCTTCAATTCGGGATTCTGCACGCTCGGGACGCGCTTGGCATCCAGTTCGCGCACTGCATGGGCGACACGATGCTCCACCGCCATCTCGGACGGCTGGCGCAGGCGCATTTTCACATAGGCCTCGCGGAAGGCTTCGGCCACGCGGCGTTCCAGCACGCTGCCCGGGCCGGTGATGCGGCGACGGATGATGATGCCCAGCGCGTCGATGTTGAGGCCGATGATCGCATGCAGGCGCGGCGTCGGCTGCGACAGGCCGGCGCATAGATTTTTCAGGCTGTCGGCATAGAGCGTGACCAGCGGATAATTGAACAGGCCGCCCTGGCCTTTCAGCTCCAGCGCCAGATCGTGGATCCACTCGTAATAGCGCGCGCGACTGATGGAATTGAATGCGGCCGAGCCCCAGGCCTCTTTCAGGGTCTGCAGGGTATCGACAGCGCTGGTTTCAAAATCGGCCTGGTTTTCCACGATGATCTTCTCGATCTGACCCCGCAATTCGGCACTCAGGCGCACCTCTTGGCCGCGCTTGAAATTTACCGCCTTGCGTTTCAGGTCGCCCCGGTTGGCGATCAGCCGTCCGGCGGCGTATGGATCGAACATCGCTGCCCTCGTTCATACCGTCACGGTTTTTGCCATGACTTAGCCGAATCGGCCGGCCCGCCACGAAATCATCGTGGCAGTTGAACCGGTTAGCAACAGGGAAAGCGCAGCCTCGGCGGGCTGGCGCGGCGCATCATGCGTCGCGCTGAATCACCCGCAGGCGGTGATTGCAGATATCGATCTTGTCAGCCATGCGGGCGCGCCAGATCTGGTCGGCTTCCTTCTCGGTCTGGAACGGGCCGTAGCGCTCCTCGGTTCCGCCGATCGGTGCCGGATCCGCCAAGTCCTTGAAAATGCCGCCTTCAACGTAAAACTGGGTCATGATCCTCATCCTCCGGTTCGCCCGGATCAGGGCCGCTATTATCCCGCAACTGCGAAGGGATGTGTAGCCCCTTAAAGGTTGTAAGTTGGTAACCGACGCTACGTTTTCAACGGGAAACGCGCGTCCAGGGCGGCGGCAACCTGCCCCACCGGCCCGGACCAGCCTTCGGTGCCGGCGCTCTGCCGGAAGCAGCGGACGCCCGGATAGAACGGGCTGTCGGCGCGGTCGAGCTGCCAGTACCAGAGCAGGCCGAGACCCGGCGCCGGCAGCAGCAGCCAGGTGGGCAGGCCGAGTGCGCCGGCCAGATGGGCGGCCGTGTTGCTGGCGGTGATCACCAGGTCGAGGCCGGCATACTGACCGGCGGCGGCCTCCAGATCGGTCAGCGGATCGACCTGCGGGTCGCGCCAGAGCGTCAGGCCGGCGGCGGCCACGGCCGCCCGTTCGTCCCCGGTATCGCCATATTGCAGATCGACCCAGAACAGGTCCTGCCGGCGCAGCAGCGGCGCGAGATCGGACAGGGCCAGCGATTTCTCCGCCCCGTATTGGGTGTTGCGGCTGCGCCATGACAGGCCGATGCAGGGCCGGCCGGCGGACACGGCGGCAAGACGCTGCCGGGACACAGCGACAGCGGCAGGATCGGCCTGGAGGAAACCGGCAAGCATTGCAGCAGATTACGGGGCAGACCATGCTGGCGCCAGCATGACGACTCCCGCCACCGCGAGCCTGATCCAGGCCGGCCTCGCCAGCCTGCAGACCGGCGACCTTGACGGCGCCCTGCAGCGCTTTGCCCGGGCGCGTGTCGAAGACCCCGCCAATATCGGCCTGCTGCGCATTGCTGCCGCGCTGTATCACCGCGCCGGACGCTGGGCCGAAAGCTGGTCGGCAGCCGAAACCGGCCTTGCCCTGCTGCCCGATGATGCCGGCTTCACCGATACGCGGCTGGCCGCCATGGCTGATGCCGGATTTGCCGCCGCCGCGCTGACGCTGGCGCGCCATCACGCAGCAGCCCTGCCGCAGGATGCGCAGGCGCAGGCGCGGCTGGCCGACCTGCTGCTGAAATGCGGCGCGACTGTCGCCGCGCTGGCGGCAGCGAAAGCCGCGTTGGCGCTGGCGCCCGATCATCCCCAGGCCCTGCTCGCCGGCGCCGAGGCGGCTTTCCGGAGCGGCGATGTCACGGCGGCGCGCGGCTGGCTGGATCATGCCGTGACGCTGGAGCCGGAGAACCGCAGCATCCGCATGGCACGCGCCACCATGCTGCTCAGCCTGGGCCACTGGGATCCAGGGCTGCAGGATTATGAATACCGCCTGCAGCCTGGCGGTGCAGACACCGTGCAGCGCGTCGGCCTGACCCTGCCGCGCTGGCAGCAGCAGGACCTGCGCAACGGCGGCCTGCTGGTGATCGCCGAACAGGGGGTGGGCGACCAGATGCGGTTCCTGCGCGACATCCTGGCGGTGCAGCCGTTCTGCCAGCGGCTGATCGTCGAATGCGCCGCCCGGCTGGTGCCGCTGTTCCGCCGCAGCCTGCCGGCCGACGTCATCGTGCAGGCCGCCGACGAATCGCGCAGCGGCGCGGTCCACCGCTTTGGTTATGGCTGGCTCGGCGGCGATATGGCGGCGGTGGACGCCTATATCGAGATGGGCAGCCTGATGCTGCGCCTGTTCGAACGTGGCATCGCCCCGGATCGGCCCCTATGAGCCTGTTTTTTCACAATATCCAGTTGGTTGACGGGGGCCGCTGCGCGACCTATGGTCGCCGCGATTTTCAGGGGCTGCGGCCCGGAAAATGACCTCTGTGAGCCCGTAGCTCAGCTGGTAGAGCAAGCGACTTTTAATCGAGAGGTCCCGGGTTCGAATCCCGGCGGGCTCACCACTTCCCTTGATCCAGATGCGAAACTAAATCCCCGGCCAGTTGTTCCCGGTATATGATCCCGCCAAAAGCGGAGAAATTCCCTGAACCGGCAGATTGTCGATACCAGGCTCCGGCTGGATCCGGACCTGAATTTTGTCCGTTCCGAGCTGACCCATCTGGTGATGCTGTGGCAGCAGCAACGCGCCGGGCGCGCCCTGCCCGACCGCAATGACTTCTCACCTTTTGTGCTGCGCCCGTATCTGCCGCGCGTGCTGATCTACGAGGTGGTGGGCATGCCGCCCGAACGCCGCTTCCGCATCCGCCTCTACGGCACGCTGGTCAGCCAGCAGTCCGGCCGCAACCCGACAGGCAAATTCGTTGACGAGGTGATGGATGCCGCGGCCTATGCCGATTTCAATCGCGGCCTCTCCTGGGCCACCGACGAGCAGAAACCGCTGCGGGCCAGCGGCACCTATTACTTCATCGACCGCAGCTTCGTGCATTTCGAATCTGTTACCCTGCCGGTGACGGTGGGCGGTCACGGCACGGCCGCGCAACTGATCAATATCAGCTATTACGGCGACGAGGACTGAGCATGACCACCGACAAGACTCCGCAACCGGCCCCGGCCGATGTGCAGCTCACCCGTGCGCTGCGGCGCTGGGAAGGCGAAGGCGGCGCGGTCGAGGATCATCACTTCGCGGTTTCGGAAAGCAATATCCTGAAATGCCTGGGCGCTGCCGTGGTACTGACCTGGAACGACCTGCCGCAGCCGCTGCAGCGCGAACTGTTCCTGCATGCGCTGAAGGTCAACGACTCCTACGATCCGGAAACGCTGAAAGTCCAGATCGGCCGCTTCCTGCACCTGCACAAGGATGACGACGCCTTCAGCGTTTAGGATTGGCAGCGTCTAGAACGCTGTCACCAATGGTGAATGATGCGAAAGAGCAGATGCGCCAGGCCATAGGCGACGGCGGCGAAGCAGGCAGCAATACCGAAGACCTTCAGATGCCGCAGCAGCATGGCTACCGCGGCTCCCCACCACCCAGCGCTTCAACATCGCCCATGGAAATATCTCCCTGCGCCTGTCCGGCATGGAAATCGGCGGCGAAAGCATCAAGGCGCTGTTCGCCAATAGCCGCGCGCATGCCGATCATCAGATCCTGATAATAGGTCAGGTTATGCTGGGTCATCAGCATCGAGCCAAGGATTTCATCCGAGCGGACCAGATGATGCAGATAGGCGCGGCTGTAGCTGCGGCAGGCCGGGCAGCGGCATCGCTCGTCCAGCGGCCGCGGATCCTCGGCATGGCGGGCGTTGCGGATATTGATCGTGCCGCGCCGGGTGAAGGCCTGGCCGTTGCGGCCGGAGCGCGTCGGCATCACGCAATCGAACATATCGATGCCGCGCTGCACCGCGCCCACGAGATCCGATGGCTTGCCCACGCCCATCAGGTAGCGTGGCCGATCCTGCGGCAGATGCGGCACGGTCACATCCAGCGTGCCGAACATTTCTGCCTGCGTCTCGCCCACCGCCAGGCCGCCGACGGCATAGCCGTCGAAGCCGGTTTTGATCAGGCCCTTGGCCGACTCTTCGCGCAAGCTCCCGTTGGTGCCGCCCTGCACGATGCCGAACAGGCCATAGCCCGCGCGCTGCCGGAACGCCGTCTTGCAGCGTTCGGCCCAGCGCAGGCTAAGCTGCATGGCTTCAGAGACGCGCCTGTCGTCGGCCGGCAGCTTGACGCATTCATCGAGCTGCATGGTGATGGTCGCATCCAGCAGGTCCTGGATTTCGATCGAGCGTTCCGGCGTCAGTTCGTAGCGCGCACCGTCGATATGCGACTGGAAGGCGACGCCCTGTTCCGTGACCTTGTTGAGCTGTGACAGCGACATCACCTGGAAGCCGCCGGAATCGGTCAGAATCGGGCCGGCCCAGTTCATGAATTTGTGCAGGCCGCCCATCTTGGCGACGCGCTCGGCCGTCGGCCGCAGCATCAGGTGATAGGTATTGCCCAGAATGATCTGCGCGCCGGTCTCGGCCACCGCCTCGGGCGTCATCGCCTTCACGGTCGCCGCCGTGCCCACCGGCATGAAGGTCGGCGTATCGATGGCGCCATGGGCGGTTTCGAGCCGGCCCTGGCGGGCGGCGCCATCGCGGGCGGATACGGAGAAACGAAGGGTCATGTGGGCTGGGCCTGTCTGAACAGCAGGCTTGTATCGCCGTAAGAGTAGAAACGGAAGCCCTTCTCCACGGCTTCCCGGTAGATCGCCCGCTGCAGCCCCTGCCCCACAAAGGCCGCGACCAGCATCAGCAGGGTGGATTTGGGCAGATGGAAGTTGGTCATCAGGCCATCCGCCGCCCGGAACCGGAAGCCCGGCGTGATGAAGATATCGGTCTCGCCGGCAAAAGGCTTCAAGGCTCCGTCACGGGCGGCGCTTTCCAGCAGCCGCAGCGACGTCGTGCCGATGGCGATCACCCGGCCGCCGCGCGCCTTCGTCTCCGCGATGGCCGCCACGGTCTCGGCCGTCACCTCGCCCCATTCGGCATGCATTTTATGGTCTTCCACCCGGTCGACCTTGACCGGCAGGAAGGTGCCGGCGCCGACATGCAGCGTCACGCGGGCAAAGCCGATGTCGGCGGCTTTCAGCGTCTCGATCAGGGCGGGCGTGAAATGCAGGCCGGCCGTGGGCGCGGCAATCGCGCCGGTCTTTTCGGCGAACACCGTCTGGTAGTCGGTCTTGTCCTGCGCATCGGCCCTGCGCTGGGCCACGATATAGGGCGGCAGCGGCATGGCGCCGGACTCGTTCAGGGCCAGCAGCAACGCCGTATCGTCGCGGTCGAAGCGCAGCACCAGTTGATCGTCGCGGCGCTCGACCATCTCGGCGGTGATGCCGCCGTCGAACAGCGCGCGGTCACCCTCCTTCAGGCGCTTGGCCGGTTTGGCCATCACGGTCCAGCAGCGGTCGCCGAGCGATTTCAGCAGCAGGGCTTCCAGACGGACCTCGGGATCGCGTTCGCGCCGGCCATAGAGCCGCGCCGGGATTACCCGGGTATCATTGAAGACCAGCAGGTCGCCGGCCTTCAGCAGCCGCGGCAGGTCGGCCACCGTATAGGCCGCAGGGTCGATGCCGCCAGCCACATGCAGCAGCCGCGCGGCTTCCCGCGGCACGGCCGGCCGCTCGGCGATCAGATGCGCCGGCAGGTCGAAGTCGAAATCGGAAACCAGCATGTCTCTGCCCTCACCCCCCGGAAATCCGGGGCGGGCCGCGATCAGTCGGCGTCGGTGGCGACGCGCATCGTGATGATCTTGTCGGGATCGGTCACGCTGCCATTGCGGGCCTGGTTGCCGCGCTTGATGGCGTCGACATGCTCCATACCCTCGGTCACCTCGCCCCAGACGGTATACTGGCCATCGAGGAAGCGGGCGTCGGCGAAGCAGATGAAGAACTGGCTGTCGGCGCTGTTCGGATTCTGGGCGCGCGCCATCGAGCAGGTGCCGCGCACATGCGGCTCCTTGGAGAATTCCGCCTTCAGGTTCTCGCCCGAACCGCCGGTGCCATCGCCCCGCGGATCGCCGGTCTGCGCCATGAAGCCTTCGATCACGCGATGGAACTTGAGGCCATCGTAGAAATGCTGGCTCGCCAGCTCCTTGATGCGCTTCACATGGTTCGGCGCCAGATCGGGGCGCAGCTTGATGGTGACGCGACCGTCCTTCAGCTCGAGATAGAGGGTGTTGTCCAGGTCGTCGCTCATGGGAAGTCCTTTTACTTGGCGTCGGCTGCAACGCGCAGGCGAACAATCTTGTCAGGGTCGTCGACGGCGCCGCTGCCCGGCGCGCCCTTCTTGATGCGGTCGACGAATTCCATGCCGCTGACCACGCGGCCCCAGACGGTGTACTGGCCGTCCAGATGCGGGGCGTCGTCGAGGCAGATGAAGAACTGGCTGTCGGCGCTGTTCGGCTGGTTGGAACGCGCCATCGATACGGTGCCGCGCTTGTGCGGTTCGCGGCTGAATTCGGCATTCAGCTTCTGGCCGGAACCGCCGGCACCGGTGCCGGTCGGATCGCCGCCCTGCGCCATGAAGCCGCGGATCACGCGATGGAAGACCGTACCGTCATAGAAATTCTTGCGCACCAGTTCCTTGATGCGCTTCACGTGGTTCGGCGCCAGGTCGGGGCGCATCGCGATCACCACCTGACCGAACTGCAGGTCGAGAAGCAGGGTGTTTTCCGGATCGGTCCGGCCCTGCGCTCGGGCGGCGAATGGCAACGAGAGCGCGGCGGCCAGACCCAGACCGAGCGTGATGAACTGACGCCGCAGAAGACGATTGGAAATCATGCTTCGCCTTTTTCCTTGAGGGCCGCGATGCTCACCCGCATGCGTTCGGCCACGCGCGGCGATACGAACGGCGCGATGTCGCCACCCAGCATGGCGATTTCCTTGACCAGGCGGGATGCGATGAACTGATGATTGTCAGAGGCCATCAGGAAAACAGTCTCGATCTCGGAATTCAGCCGGGCATTCATGCCGACCATCTGGAATTCGTATTCGAAATCCGACACGGCGCGCAGGCCGCGGATGATCATCACTGCGCCCAGGTCCATGGCGAAATGCATCAGCAGGTTGGAAAACGGCTTGACCTCGAACTCGGTGGCGCCGGGCATCAGCGGGCCGATTTCCTCGCGCACCATATCGACGCGCTCTTCCATCGAGAACAGCGGACCCTTGCCGACATTGACAGCGACGCCGACCACCAGCTTGTCGACCAGCTTGGCCGCGCGCTTGATGATGTCGTAATGACCCTTGGTAACCGGATCGAAAGTGCCCGGGTACAATCCGATCCGCTGCTTGGTCATTCGCTCTCCCCAGATTACTCCGGCGTATCACCCGCCGTGTCGCCCGTTTCCTCGGCCGGACCTTCGTCCTGGCCGGCTTCATTCGGGCCACTTTCCGGCAAATGGGCGACCGACGCAACCTTCTCGCCGTCGCCCAGCTTGAAGATGATAACGCCCTGGGTGCTGCGGCCGGCAATGCGGATATCGTCGACCGGGCAACGGATCACCTGGCCGCCATCGGTGACCAGCATGATCTGGTCGTCATGCTCCACCGGGAAGGCGGCGGCAACATTGCCGTTCTTCGGCGTGGTCTCGATGTTGATGATGCCCGAACCGCCGCGGCTGGTGATGCGATATTCGTAAGCCGAACTGCGCTTGCCGTAGCCCTTTTCGGTGGCGGTCAGGATGAACTGCTCGGCGGCCTGCAATTCGGTTATGCGCTGCATGGGCAGGTCGGACGCCAGCTCGACGCCGGTTTCGCCTTCGCGGATACGGCGCTGGGCCGTGGCATATTTGAGATAGGCCTCGCGCTCTTCGGCCGAGGTCTCGATATGGCGCAGCACCGACATCGAGATCACATGATCCTCGTCGGCCAGCTTCATGCCGCGCACGCCGGTGGAAGCACGGCTCTGGAAGGTGCGGACATCATCGACCGGGAAGCGCACGCATTTGCCGGCATAGGAGGCCAGCACGATATCGTCCTGCTCGGTGCAGGGCAGCACGCCGATCAGACGGTCGTCGGCATCCTCGCCCTCGAACTTCATGGCGATCTTGCCATTGGCATTGATCGAGACGAAATCGCTCAGGTCGTTGCGGCGGACATAACCCTTGGCGGTGGCGAACATGACATGCAGTTCGCCCCACTTCGCCTCGTCCTCGGGCAGCGGCAGCACCTGGGTGATCTTTTCGCCGTCGGCCAGCGGCAGCAGGTTCACAAAGGCCTTGCCGCGCGACTGCGGCGTGCCTTCCGGCAGGCGATAGACCTTCAGCTTGTAGACGCGGCCGATATTGGAGAAGAACAGCACCGGCGTATGGGTGCTGGCGACCAGCACGCGGGTGACGAAATCCTCGTCCTTGGTGCTCATGCCGGTGCGGCCCTTGCCGCCACGCTTCTGCAGGCGGTAGGTCGACAGCGGCGTGCGTTTGACATAGCCGCCGAAGCTGACCGTCAGCACCATGTCTTCGCGCTGGATCAGGTCTTCGTCATCCTGCTCGAACTCCATCTCGGCGATCTGGGTCCGGCGCGGCACGGCAAAGCGCTCGCGCACCGAAACCAGCTCGGCGCGCAGGATGCCCATCAGCTTATCGCGGTTGCCGAGAATGGAGAGATACTCGTTGATCTCGACGGCAAGCGTCTTCATCTCGTCGACGATCTCGTCGCGGCCGAGCGCCGTCAGGCGCTGCAGGCGCAGGTCGAGGATGGCGCGGGCCTGGGTTTCCGACAGCTTGTACTTGCCGTCGATCACCTTGTGGCTCAGATCGTCGATCAGGCTAATCATGTCGGCCACGTCGGAGGCCGGCCATTCGCGGGTCATCAGCTGTTCGCGCGCGGTCTGCGGATCGGGCGCGGCGCGGATGGTCTTGATCACCTCGTCGATATTGGCCACCGCAATGGCCAGGCCAACGAGGACATGGGCGCGGTCGCGCGCTTTGTTCAGCAGGAATCGGGTACGACGCAGGATCACTTCCTCGCGGAAGTTCACAAAAGCGCCGATCAGCTGCTTGATGTTCAGCAGTTCCGGCTTGCCGGCATTCAGGGCCAGCATGTTGACGCCGAAGCTGCTCTGCAGCGGGGTGAAGCGGTAGAGCTGGTTCAGCACCACGTCGGCCATGGCGTCGCGCTTGATCTCGACCACCACGCGCACGCCATCACGGTCGGACTCGTCGCGCAGGTCGGAGATGCCTTCGATCTTCTTGGCGCGCACCAGTTCGGCCATCTTCTCGATCATCGAGGCCTTGTTCACCTGGAACGGGATCTCGGTGATGATGATGGCTTCGCGGTCCTTGCGGATTTCCTCGAAATGTACCTTGCCGCGCACGATCACCGAGCCGCGGCCGGTCCACATGGCCGACTTGGCGCCGGCCCGGCCCAGAATAATACCGCCGGTGGGGAAATCGGGCGCCGGCAGGATTTCCAGCAGCTGCTCCAGCGTGATTTCCGGATTGTCGACATAGGCGCAGCAGGCGTCGATCACCTCGCCCATGTTATGGGGCGGGATGTTGGTGGCCATGCCGACGGCAATGCCGTTGGCGCCATTCACCAGCAGATTGGGAAACTGGGCTGGCAACACCGTGGGTTCGCGGGTGCTGTCGTCGTAGTTCGACTGGTAATCGATGGTGTCCTTGTCGATATCCGTCAGCAGCGCTTCCGCCGCCTTTTCCAGACGGATTTCGGTGTAACGCATCGCGGCAGCCTTATCGCCGTCCATCGAGCCGAAGTTGCCCTGGCCGTCGAGCAGCAGCTGACTCATCGAAAACGGCTGCGCCATGCGCACCATGGCGTCGTAAATCGACTGGTCGCCATGGGGATGATATTTACCCATCACGTCACCGACCACGCGGGCCGATTTACGATAGGCCTTGTCGGAGGTGTAGCCGTTCTCGTGCATCGAGAACAGGATGCGCCGGTGCACCGGTTTCAGGCCATCGCGCGCATCGGGCAGCGCGCGCGACACGATCACGCTCATGGCGTAACCGAGGTATGAGCGCTGCATCTCCTCTTCGATGGAGATCGGCTGGATGTCCTGCGTCTTGGTCTGATCGGTCACGAAACGGGCGTCCGGAAATGAGAGTGCTGCGGGCGATTTTGCGGGCGAATCACACGGCCCGCACGGGCCGGATTCGGCCCTGGAATCAGGCCGGAAAAACTACCATGTCGGAGGGCGTTGCAGCAATGCCGCGGGGCCTGTTTCAGACCCCAAAATCAGGGGTCGAAAATACCGGTTTTCAGCCACATCCACTGGTCTTCGCCGCAGGCGGCCACCAGCGGGCTGATGAAGGGCTTGTCGGCAGCGCGATAGAGGCTGCCATCGAGCCGTTTGGCGATGCCGCCGGCCTCTGAAATCAGCAGGCAGCCGGCGGTGTGATCCCAGGGCATGGCGCGGTTGTAGACCGCGTAATGGAAATGGCCGTCCAGCATGGCGAGGTATTCCTGACCGGCGCAGCGCAGGATCATCACGCCGGCGGTCTTGTCCATGCGATGGGCAATGCGCGCGGCAAAGTCGCGGTCGCCGTAACGCAGATTGGGCGCGCCCGAGAGATGCGCCAGCGATGGCGGTTTCGGCATGCTGATCTTGCGCAGCGTGCCATCGGCCTCGCGGATCACGGTGCCCTTGCCCTTCTCGGCCATGGCGCAGATGTTGCGGATCGGATCATAGATCCAGGCGGCGACCGCATCGCCATCCTTCACCAGCGCCACCATCACGGCGAACAGCTGGCTGCCGACGGCGAAATTGGCGGTGCCGTCGATGGGATCGATCAGCCAGGCATATCCAGGGCGCCGCAAGGCATCCATGATGCCCTCGTCGGCGCTGCTGGCCTCCTCGCCCACCACGGTGGATCCGGGCACCAGGGCCTGCAGGCGCGGCGTGAGAAACGCTTCCGAGGCCTTGTCGGCCACGGTCACCACGTCATGGGGCCCGGCCTTCTGGTCGATATCGCCGGCCTTGAGCTTGCGGAAATGCGGCAGGATGGTGGTGCGCGCCGCCTCTTCCATCAGCAGCCGAACGGCGTCCATGTCGATCTGTACAGCCATTACACGGCTTTCCCTTCCTGGCGCTTGAGCCATTTGCCCGCTTCCGCCTGGCTCAGGGCGACCGAGAGCTTTAGATGGCCATCGGCCTCCTGCATGTCCAGCACCTCGCCATGGCGATGCAGCCAGGCGATGGCCGCGCCGTCGCCGGCATTCAGCGTGACATCCAGTTCGACCCGGTCGCTGCCCAACATGTCATCGATGCGTTGCAGCAGTGTGTCGCAGCCAGACCCGTCCAGCGCCGAGATCAGCACCACATCCTCCTGGCGGTCGGCCTGGTTCTGCAGGGTCTCGCGTTCATCCATCGGCAGCAGATCGGCCTTGTTCCAGGCTTCCAGCCGGCGATGGCCGCTGGTTTCGCCGATGCCCAGCGAGGTCAGCACATCCTGTACATCGGCGGCCTGGGCCTCCGTGTCAGGGTGCGACAGGTCGCGCACATGCAGCACCACGTCGGCCGAGATCACCTCTTCCAGGGTGGCGCGGAAGGCGGCGACCAGATGGGTGGGCAGTTCGGAAATGAAACCGACTGTGTCGCTCAGGATGATGTTGCGCCCGGACGGCAGGCGCAGGTCGCGCATGGTGGGGTCCAGGGTGGCGAACAGCAGGTCCTTGGCAAAGACTTCGGATTGCGTCAGCCGGTTGAACAGCGTCGACTTGCCGGCATTGGTGTAGCCGACCAGCGCCACCACCGGATACGGGATTTTCTGGCGCGCGCGTCGGTGCAGCGAGCGGGTGTTCACCACCTGCGCCAGGTCTTCCTTGATACGGATGATACGGTCGCCGATCAGGCGACGGTCGATTTCGAGCTGGCTTTCACCGGGACCGCCGAGGAAGCCGAAACCGCCGCGCTGGCGTTCAAGGTGGGTCCACGACCGCACCAGGCGCGAGCGCTGGTAATTCAGATGCGCCAGTTCGACCTGCAGGCGGCCTTCCTTGGTGCGGGCGCGGGCGCCAAAGATTTCCAGGATCAGCCCGGTGCGATCGATCACCTTGGCCTTCAGGCCGCGTTCCAGGTTGCGCTGCTGCACCGGCGTAACCGCTGCATCGACGATCACCACATCGACCGGGTTCTCGACGATCCAGGCGGCCAGCTCTTCCACCTTGCCCGGCCCCATCAGGGTGCCCGGACGCCAGTTGGACAGCGGCACGGCATCGCTGCGCACAACATCCAGGTTGATGGCGGCGGCCAGGCCAACGGCCTCGTCCAGACGCGCCTCCGGGCGGCGGCGCTGGCTGGGGGCCACGGCCTTGGCATGGGCGGACTTCAGAAATGGATGAAGGACGAGCGCGCGGCGGGCGCGCTCGTCTTCCAGAGTGTCATGATCAGACATGAGCCAAACTTACACGATGCACCGGCCTCAATGCACTAAGCTGGGGCACCGTCCCGGGGGATAAAACCCGCGTGGGTCAGCCCTGTTCCCCGGCACTGGTCTTTTCGCCGGCTGCGGCCGGGTCGAAGAGCTGGATCGGGCCCGACGGCATCACGGTCGAGATGGCATGCTTGTAGACCAGCTGCATGTGACCGTCGCGGCGCAGCAGCACCGAGAAGTTGTCGAACCAGCTGATGATGCCCTGCAGCTTGACGCCGTTGACGAGGAAGACGGTCACCGGGGTCTTGGTCTTGCGGATGTGATTGAGGAAAACGTCCTGGACGTTCTGAGGCTTGTCGGCGGCCATTGTTATGGACCTTTCTTTTCTTATGTTGTTGTATTTATTTTATTTTTTTACCAGTCGGCCTATACGCACCGAACCGGTCCTGCGGGGGCGGCGGCCGCTGCCCCTCACGCAGGAATTAAAGCACTATTCGGCGAAAGTGGCAAAAGAATGGCGTGCACTGCGGCATCGGGTCACGCCAGCCATGGATGGGCTGCGCGCCACTGATACGGCCAATCTGCGGAGCAGAATTCAGGGGGCCAGGAAGGGTGCGTCCCAGTCGGCCTTGCCGCCGCCATGGCTCTCGGCATGAGCCTCGTAAAGGCTGCGCAGCTTCGATGCCACCACGCCCGGACCGCCATTGCCGATCGGCTTGCCGTCCAGTGTCACGATGGGCATGACATAGGACGTGGTCGAGGACACGAACGCCTCTTTGGCATCCAGAGCCTCGGCCACCGTAAAGGCGCGTTCCTCGAATTTCAGCCCCTCGCGCTTCGCCAGTTCGATCACCGCGTTGCGGGTGATGCCGCCCAGGATGTTGGTGCCGAGCTTGCGGGTGACCAGCACATTGTCCTTGGTCACGATCCAGGCATTCGACGAACTGCCTTCGGTGACAAAGCCGTCGCGGTCAACCAACCAGGCCTCATAGGCGCCGGCCTCTTTCGCGGCCTGCTTGGCCAGAGCCGCCGGCAGCAGCCCGACCGTCTTGATGTCGCAGCGGCCCCAGCGGATATCGGGCCGCGTGATCGCCGCAACGCCCCTGGCAGCCTTCTCCCCGGCTTTTTTCATATCGGCGTGGCGGCCGATGGCGATCAGGCTGGGCGGGGTGTCGACGGGGAAGCTGAATTCGCGCCGCGCCGCACCGCGGGTGACCTGCAGATAGATGCTGCCCTCGCGCACGCGATTGCGCCGAACGGTTTCGTTCAGCACCACCTTCAGCGGGCCGCGCGCCATCGGCCGGTCGATGCGCAATTCATCCAGGCTGCGATCGAGCCGATCCAGATGACCGGCAAGATCGACCAGACGGCCGTTGATCACGGCAATCACTTCATACACGCCGTCGGCGAACTGGAACCCGCGGTCTTCCACATGAACGGCGGCCTGCCCGTAGGGCACATACTGGCCATTGACATAGACGACACGCGACATCCGTTGCTGCCTTTCGAAATCAGTTAGCGTTGCGATCCAGATTGACGACGCCAAGAGCCTTCAGCTTGCGATGCAGCGCCGAACGCTCCATGCCGATGAAACTCGCCGTGCGCGAGACATTGCCGCCGAAGCGGGTGATCTGTGCCAGCAGGTATTCGCGCTCGAACATCTCGCGCGCTTCGCGCAGCGGCAGCGCCATCACTTCCGTGGTGGTTTCCGGGCGCAGCGCCACCGGCGGCGTGGCGCCCAGATCGGCCGGCAGCATGTCGGCATGGATCATGCCCTTCTGCTCGGCCGGCAACATTATCAGCAGGCGCGCCACGGCATTGCGCAGTTCGCGCACATTGCCGGGCCATTCCGCCGACTGCATGGCCAGCAGCGCATCTTCCGCCAGCTCACGCGGCGGCACGCCCTGGCGCTGCGCCTCGACCTGAGTGAAATGCCGGACCAGCAGCGGGATATCCTCGCGGCGGTCGCGCAGGGCCGGCACTTTCAGCGGCACGACATTCAGGCGATGGAACAGATCCTGCCGGAACTGGCCCTGCCCCACCCGCGCGGTCAGGTCATGGGCCGTGCCCGACACGATACGCACATCGACCTGCACGCGGGTGCGGCCGCCAACGCGCTCGAAACTCTGTTCGGTCAACACGCGCAGCAGCTTGGCCTGCGCCTCGCCCGACATTTCGGCGACCTCGTCCAGGAACAGCGTGCCGCCATGGGCCTCTTCCAGCACACCGATCTTGTGCTGCCGCTGGCCGTTCACCTGCTCCTCGATGCCGAACAGCTCCTGCTCCAGGCGGTCTGGCGTCACGGTGGCAACATTGAAGACCACGAAAGCGGCCCCGGCCCGGCGCGAACGCTGGTGCAGCTGGCGGGCGATCATTTCCTTGCCGGCGCCCGGGGGACCGGAGATCAGCACGCGGCTGTTGGTCGGCGCCACGCGGTCGACGGCCTGGCGCAGCGCGGTAATCGCCGGCGAGGCGCCGATCAGGTCGATGGCCGTACCCGAACGCTGGCGCAGGTCCAGATTCTCGCGCTTCAGCCGCGCCTGTTCCAGCGCACGCTCGACCAGCAGCAGCAGCCGGTCGCTCTTGAACGGCTTCTCGATGTAGTCGTAAGCGCCGCGCTTGATGGCGGAAACCGCGGTTTCGATATTGCCATGGCCGGAAATCATCACCACCGGCACGGTGCTGTGATCGCGGATGATGCGGTCGAGAATCTCCAGGCCGTCCAGCTTGCTGCCCTGCAGCCAGATATCCAGGATCACCGCATTGGGCCGGCGTGCCTCGATCTCGCGCAGGGCGCCGTCTGAATCGCCGGCCATGCGCACTTCATAGCCTTCATCCTGCAGGATGCCGCCGACCAGATTGCGGATATCCGCCTCGTCATCAACAATAAGAATGTCACGCGCCATGACGATCCGAACCCAACAATCTGCGTAGCGTTTCCTGGCTCTTCAGCGGCCCGCCATTCTGACCGGCGCCATCGGCCTCTGCGGTATCGCCGATAATGACGCCCGGCAGCCTGATGCGCGCCAAGCTACCATTTTTGGCCGCCGGATCAAACAGGGCGGCATCGCTGAGCGAAATGGTGCCGCCATGCTCCTCGATGATCTTCTTGACGATGGCGAGGCCCAGGCCCGTGCCCTTGGTGCGCGTGGTGACATAGGGCTCGAACAGACGGTCGCGGTTTTCGCTGGGCAGGCCGCGGCCATTGTCAATCACCGTGATATCGGCCGCCGTCTCATTGATCCGCAGACCGATTGAAATATGGCCCTGCGGCATTGTCACGCCAGCCGGCCGTTCGCGGCCATCGATCGCGTCGACGGCATTCTGCAGGATATTGGTCAGCACCTGCGCCACCTGCCGCGCATCACAGTTGATGCGCACCGGCGTGACCGGCAGATCGGTCTCGAAGCGGATATCGGGTCGCGCCACCTGCTGCAGGAAGACGCCCTGGCGCACCAGCTGTCCCAGGTCTTCCTCGCGATAGACCGGACGCGGCATGCGGGCGAAGGTGGAGAACTCATCAACCATGCGGCCGATATCGCCAACCTGACGGATGATGGTGTCGGTGCACTGGGCAAAGATCTCCGGATCGGTCTGCACTTCCTTCATGTATTTGCGCTTGAGCCGCTCGGCCGACAGCTGGATCGGCGTCAGCGGATTCTTGATTTCATGGGCGATGCGGCGGGCGATATCAGCCCAGGCCGCATTGCGCTGCGCCGCGACCAGTTCGCTGACATCGTCGAAGGTGACGACATAGCCCAGCAGCTCGTTGCCGGTGACCTCGCGGGCAATACGCACCAGCAGCGTGCGGGCGCCATCGGCACGCTGCACCACTACCTGGCCGCGCTCGACCGCCTCGGCCGGGCGATCGCTCAACTGCTGAAACAACTCGGCCATCTCGGGCGCGGCCTCAGCAAAGGGACGGCCCACCATGTCATCGAAGCTCTTCTGCAGCATCGCCTGGGCCGACGGATTGGGCAGCGTCACCAGTCCCTGCGGATCGACGCCGATCACGCCGGCCGAAACGCCCGCCAGCACGGTTTCGGTGAAACGGCGGCGTTCATCGAGCTGGCGATTGGCCGCGATCAGTTCGGACTGCTGGGCGGCAAGCTGGCTGGTCATGCGGTTGAAGGTGCGGCCCAGCGTCGCCAGTTCGTCATCATCGGCGCGTTCAGTGACGCGCGCGGTCAGGTCGCCGCTGCGGATGCGCTCGGCCGCCGTCACCACCTCGCCAATCGGCGCGATCAGGCGGTTGGCGATCAGCAGACCGAACCAGATCGCGGCCAGCAACAGCAGCAGCGACACCAGCATGAACAGGATGGCGAAATTGATCTCCAGCGCCGAACGCGCCTGTTCCAGCCGGCTGTACTGGATCGCCGCGTTGCGGGCGCGCTCCAGATCGCTCAGCACCTTCGCATCGAGGAAGCGGCCGACATAGAGATAGGCATCCAGATAGCCATCCAGCCGCACCAGGGCGCGCACCCGGTCATCGGTCTCGGCCGTGATGATGACCACCTGGCCTTCATTGGCATCCTGGATCGCCCGCGTCGGGATACGGTCGAACTCCATCAGCAGGCTGAGCTCGTTGCGCGCCAGCAGCTCGCCGGTGGAGGTGAAGACAATAGCCTCGCCCAGGCCGCGCAGGCGCGAGAGCTGGCGCACCGCCTGCTGGAAGGCGAAGGGATTGCGGGTCAGGCGCGGCGCTTCGCGATTGAGGTCGACCGCCATGGCCAGCACATCGGCGCGGATGGTCTTGCGATGCTCCTGGATGTAGGCTTCGGCCACCGCGACCGAAGCCGTCACGGCTGTGTTCACGCGCTCGCTGAACCAGGTCTGCAGGCCGAGATTGAAGAACAGCACGGCAAACACCGTCATCATTACGGTGGGCAGCGCCGTAACCGCGGCGAACATCATCACCATGCGCGCATGCAGCCGCGAGCCGGCGACGCCACGCCGGCGCTGCATCCACAGCACCACCAGGCGGCGGGCAACCAAGCTGGTCAGGCTGAGCAGCACGATCAGGTCGCTGAGCAGCAGGACCTGCACCTCGCGCGGCGTCAGGTCGCGGTTGGCGCCCGGCGTCATCGCCAGATAGGTCAGGGTGCCGGCCACCACGGCGGCGACCGCCAGGGTGATTTCCAGATGCCGGATCAGGTTATGGCGCCGGAACCAGTCCTGGGCGCGCCGCCACAGCCGTACGCCCGGGGCAACGGGAGTTTCCGGGATCGTATCGTCGGTCATGGGGCGTGAATCGGTGCTGAGCCGGCCATCGGCCGATCATAGCTCAGCCGGCCCTCCGGGGCACCCCTCGGGGGCCGCCCGATTGGCCGGTCAAAGCCGGCCGGCCGCGCGCCGCAGTCTACTTCAGACCCCGGATGACCTGGATATTATGGTCGCGGATCTTTTTGCGCAGCGTGTTGCGGTTCAGGCCCAGCATATGCGCGGCCTTGATCTGGTTGCCGCGCGTGGCCGCCAGGCTGAGCGAGATCAGCGGGATTTCCAGCTCGCGCAGCATGCGGTCATACAGGCCGGGCGGCGGCAGGTCGTCGCCCTGGGCGGAGAAATACTTGGTCAGGTGCCGCTCGATGGCGCCGGTCAGCGTCTCTTCTTCGCTGGGCTCGGCGCTGCGCGGCGCCTGCGGCGGCTCGGCCAGCTCATTGTCGATCACTTCGACGCCGATGACGTCATCGGCATACAGGGCCGCCAGGCGGCGCACCAGGTTTTCCAGCTCGCGCACGTTGCCCGGCCAGCGGTAGCGGCGCAGACGGTCCATCGCCTCCGAGGACACGGTCTTGAGCGGCAAGCCCTGCACGGAGGCCTGGTTGAGGAAGTGGCGGACAAGGTCCTGGATATCGTCGCTGCGTTCGCGCAGCGGCGGCAGCCGCAACGGCACGACGTTCAGACGATAGAACAGATCTTCGCGGAACAGACCCTGGTTCACGGCCTGGCGCAGATCGCGATTGGTGGCGGCGACAATCCGCACATCGGTACGGATCGGCGTCCGGCCGCCGACGGTGGTGTATTCGCCCTGCTGCAGGACGCGCAACAGACGCGTCTGCGCCTCGATCGGCATGTCGCCGATCTCGTCGAGGAACAGTGTGCCGCCTTCAGCCTGCTCGAAGCGGCCCGCATAGCGGCTGGCGGCGCCGGTGAAGGCGCCCTTCTCATGGCCGAACAGCTCGCTTTCGATCAGTTCGCGCGGAATGGCGGCCATGTTCAGCGCCACGAACGGTCCGTTGCGACGCTTGCCATAATCGTGCAGCGCGCGCGCCACCAGTTCCTTGCCGGTACCGGACTCGCCATAGATCAGCACGGTGAGATCCGTACCCATCAGACGCGCCATCACGCGGTAGATTTCCTGCATCGCCGGCGAGCGGCCGATCAGCGGCAGCTTTTCCTCGTCGGCGGCCTGCTCCTCGGCTTCCGACGGCATCGCCTTAGGCTGGCTCAGTGCACGTTCGACAACGCGCAGCAGTTCTTTCAGGTCAAACGGCTTGGGCAGGTAGTCATAGGCACCGCGTTCGGCGGCCTTGACGGCAGTGAGCAGCGTCTTCTGCGCGCTCATCACGATGATCGGCAGTTCGGGGCGGATGCGCTTGATGCGCGGCAGCAGATCCAGGCCATTCTCGTCGGGCATCACCACATCGGTGATGATCAGTTCACCCTCGCCTTCCGATGCCCAGCGCCACAAGGTTGCGGCATTGCCGGTCGAGCGCACCTGGTAGCCGACGCGGCCGAGCGCCTGATCCAGCACGGTGCGGATCGAGCGATCGTCGTCGGCGACGAGAATGGTGCCCTTATTACTCATTCTAACTCTCCGGATTCATCCGTCGCCGAGGTATGGACCGGCAGGCGGGCACTAAAGATGGTACGGCGGGGGCGACTGTCACACTCGATAACGCCCCCGTGATCGCCAATGATCTTGGCAACCAATGCAAGACCGAGGCCAGAGCCGCTGGCCTTGGTTGTCACGAACGGATCGAACAGATGAAGGCGGATATCCTCGGGCACGCCGGGACCGTTATCCTGCACCGTCACTTCCAGCGGCAAATGCAACCGGTCGCGCGAGCCGCGCACCGCGAGTCGCACGCCATGCCTGTAGGCCGTGGTCAGCACGATTTCGCCACCCGGATCGTCGCCAATGGCCTCTGCTGCATTCTTCACCAGATTCAGGAAGATCTGGACCAGCTGGTCGCGGCTGCCATTCACCGGCGGCAGCGACGGATCGTAGCGCTCGACGAAGCGCAGATGCTTGGCAAAGCCAGCCTGGGCCACCTTGCGCACATGCTCCAGAACCTGGTGAATATTCACCGGTCCGCGGTCGATGCGCTTGTCGGAAAAGACTTCCATGCTGTCGACCAGCGCGCAGATGCGGTCGGTCTCGTCGCAGATCAGACGGGTCAGCTCGCGGTCGGCCTGACTGCAATTGGCTTCCAGCAACTGCGCCGCGCCGCGAATGCCGCTGAGCGGATTTTTCACTTCATGGGCAAGAATGGCGGCCATGCCGGTCACCGAACGCACCGCGCCGCGATGGGTCAGGGCGCGGTCGATCTTGGCCGCCATGGTGCGCTCGTCGAAGCGCACGATCACATGATCCTCGGCTTCGGGCACCGGCGAAACCTGTACGTCGACCAGGCGCTCGCCCAGACGTGGCGAACCGAGATCGACATCGTATTCCGCCACGCTGTAGCGCTCGCGGAATACCTGAGCAAACAGCTGCAGCACCGGACTGCCGAAAGGCACGAGATCGCGCAGATTCTGCCGGCACAGCACGGCGGCGCCGGAATCGAAGAACTGTTCGGCCGCCGGATTCACATAGGCGATATCGCCCTGCCGGCCGACGACGAGGATGGGATTGGGAATGGCGCCCAGGACCTGGGCCGCATCGATGCTGCTCATTTCAATTTCTATATTGTCAGCCGGCTGCATCAAGCCGCCATCCGGTCGAGCTGCGGCGCATAGAAATCGCGAATGGCCTGGCGCACCTGGCCCGGCTCCTCGATTTGCATGATGCGCGTGCGGAACTCGGCCGAACCCGGCAGACCCTTGGAATACCAGGCCACATGCTTGCGGCCGATCTTCACGCCGGTCTGCACGCCGTAATGCTCCAGCATGGCGTCATAATGTTCCAGCACGATGGCTTCCTGCTCATCCAGTGCCGGATCGGGCAGACGCACGCCGGTCTTCAGGAATTCGATGACCTGGCGCAGGAACCACGGGCGGCCATAGGCGCCGCGACCGATCATCACGCCATCGGCACCCGACTGCTCCAGCGCATCCTTCGCTTCATCCAGCGTGGTGATGTCGCCATTCACTATGACAGGTAGCGACACGGCTTCCTTCACCTTGCGCACGAAGCCCCAGTCGGCACGGCCATTGTAAAGCTGGTTGCGTGTGCGGCCATGGACGGTGAGCATCTTGATGCCTTCACCCTCGGCGATGCGCGCCAGTTCCGGCGCATTGCGATTGGCGTCGTCCCAGCCGGTGCGCATCTTCAGCGTGACGGGCAGCCTGACAGCCTTCACGGTGGCCGTGAGCAGGGTCTTCGCATGATCCAGATCGCGCATCAGCGCCGAGCCGGCATGGCCGTTGACCACCTTCTTCACCGGGCAGCCCATGTTGATATCGATCAGGGCGGCGCCGCCATCTTCATTGAGCTTCGCGGCCTCGGCCATCACATGGCCCTCGCAGCCGGCAAGCTGCACCGACATCGGGAATTCTTCCGGCAGGTTCTGTGCCATCTTCAGCGACTGACGCGAACTGCGCACCATGGCTTCCGAGGCGATCATTTCAGACACGACAAGACCGGCGCCGCTGCGCTTCACAAGACGGCGAAATGGCAAGTCCGTGACACCTGACATGGGAGCCAGGATGACGGGTTCTGCGATAGAGACGGGACCGACGTTTATGCTCATTTTTTACACAATTCCCTGGGATGCCCAGTTGTTGGTCACGATAAAGGCTTTCCTACTGCGCTGCAACATACTTCCGCAGTCGGATCATATCCGGCTCTGCCGCCCGGCCTTTGCCTGATCCGGCAGCCTCGGGTAGGTTGCCGGATATGGAAAACGCCGCGCTGATCGTCGCGGCCGGTCGCGGCAGCCGCGCCGGCGGAGAAATACCTAAACAATACCAGATGCTTGGTGGAAAATCTCTGCTGCGGCACAGCATCGAGATATTCCTGCGCCACGGGGCAATAGCACGGGTCGTGGCCGTGATCCACCCCGATGATTCCGCCGCTTATGCCGCCGCGATACAAGGCCTGGAAAATGAGCGGCGGCTAGCCCCGCCCTGCCTCGGCGGTGCCGCCCGGCAGGATAGCGTACGCCTGGGTCTTGAGGGTCTTGCTGTCGAAAAACCCGCTACCGTGCTGATCCACGACGCAGCCCGCCCATTTTTACAGCACAAACACATCGATGCCCTGTTGGAAATGCTCAAACAAGCGCCAGGTGCCGTTCTTGCCATCCCGGTTGTCGATACCTTGAAACGCGACGACCAGGGCAAGGCCCGTAGCGGCGTTGAGCGCCAGGGTCTTTGGCGGGCCCAAACCCCGCAGGCCTTCCGCTTTCCCGATATCCTGACCGCCCATCGCCAGAGTGCCGGCCTGGCGCTGACCGACGACGCCGCCGTGGCCGAGCAGGCCGGCCTCGCCGTGCGGCTGGTGCAGGGTTCCGAGGAGAATTTCAAGGTGACCGAACCCGAAGACTTCGCCCGCGCCGAGCGACAGCTGATGATCCGGCGCAGCGACATCCGTACCGGCACCGGCTTCGACGTGCATGCCTTCAGCGACGAGCCCCACCGCAAGCTGACCATCGGCGGCATTGTCGTGCCGCATGATCGCGGCCTCGCCGGCCATTCCGATGCCGATGTGGCGCTGCATGCGCTGACCGATGCGATCCTCGGCGCTTTGGGCGATGGCGATATCGGCCAGCATTTCCCGCCATCCGACCCGCGCTGGAAGAATGCCGACAGCGCCGCCTTCCTGAAACATGCCGCCGATCTGGTGGCACAACGCGATGGCATGATCGGCCATTGCGACATCACCATCATCTGCGAAGCGCCGAAGATCGGACCGCATCGCGAAGCGATGCGTCAGCGTATTGCCAGAATCATCGGCATCGGCCTCGACCGCGTCAGCGTGAAGGCGACGACAACAGAGCAACTCGGCTTCACCGGGCGGCGCGAAGGCATCGCGGCACAGGCCATCGCCACCATCCGGCTGCCGGGCTAGGACGCACAATCCCGCATGCTGTATTTCCTGCCCTTCATGATTTCCACCTTCTTCGGCGTCGGCAAGCTGCGGCCTGCCGCCGGCACCTGGGGCTCGGCGGCCGCCCTGCCCTTTGCCTGGGGCCTGCAGATGCTCGGCGGCCCATGGCTACTGATCGCCGCCGCCGTCGCCGTTTCTGTTGTCGCACTCTGGGCGATCAGGCTCTTTCTTGTGCGCTGGCCTGGCGACGATCCCGGCGAGATCGTGATCGATGAAGTCGCCGGCCAGTGGCTGACACTCGCCTTCGTGCCGCTCGATCTGTGGCATTATGCCGTCGGCTTCCTGGTCTTCCGCTTTTTCGACATCACGAAAATCTGGCCGGCCTCCTGGGCCGACCGCACGCTGAACGGTGCGCCGGGTGTGCTGGTCGACGATCTGTTCGCCGGCCTCTATGGCATGCTGGTGATGTTCGCGCTTTCCTACGTCTGGTGACCGCTATGGACGATACGCTGTTGCGCCTTGCCGAAGACCTGCTCGCCCGCTGCCGCGCCAAAGGCGCGATGCTGGCCACGGCGGAATCCTGCACCGGCGGGCTTATAGCTGCGACGCTGACCGAGATCGCCGGCTCATCGGATGTGTTCGAGCGCGGCTATGTCACCTATTCCAACGAAGCCAAGACCTATGCCATCGGCGTACCGGCCGAGATCATCGCCGGCCATGGCGCCGTGTCGGAGCCGGTGGCACGCGCCATGGCGGAAGGTGCCTTGCGCAAGAGCAATGCCCATATCGCGATTGCCTGCACCGGCATTGCCGGGCCCGGTGGCGGTTCGCCCACAAAGCCGGTGGGCCTGGTGCATATCGCCGTCGCTGGCCAGGGCCAGGAAACCATGCACCAGCGCATGACCTATGGCGAGATCGGCCGCAGCGCCGTGCGCAGCGCCACGGTGGAAGACGCGCTGACGCTGGCTGGCGAGATGCTTGAACAGATGGCGGCGGCCGCCGAAGGCTAGAGCCCGGCCAGCCGCTTCACGTCTCCCGAGGCGGCAATCGTCCCGTCGCGCACGAGGCGTTCGTGATTCTGGTCGATATCGTCCAGGCGGTAGAGATAGTTTACCATCAGGCCGGCCGACTGCTTCATGCCGTTGCGCGAGCGGTCGCCCATCCAGTTCAGGCGATGCACCTGGGAACCGTTGCTCAGGTGAAACCGCGCCACCGGATCGAGCGGTTTGCCCTTGTCGGTGCTCAGCAGATAGCGCGCGGCCAGCCGCGTCAGCACCGGCTTCAGTGCTTCGACCAGCGCGGCATTGTCGGCCCAGGCATGATCTTTCAGCAGCGCCGGCAGCATGCCCTTGGAGAAGCGCTGCCCCAAGGCATGGCTCAGCTCTTCGCGCGCCTTGCTTTCGACCAGATCCGGCGTGCCTTCGGCCACCGCCTCTTCCAGCCATTTGCGGAAGCCCGGGATCGGCGACAGCGTCGAGAACTGCTTCAGGTTCGGCAGGTCGCGCGTCAGGTCGTCGACCACGCGCTTGATCAGGAAGTTGCCAAACGAAATGCCGCGCAGGCCGACCTGGGTATTCGAGATCGAATAGAAGATCGCCGTATCGGCTTCGCGCGGGTCCAGCACCGGCGTGGCCTGATCGAGCAGCGCCTGCACATTGCCGGTAATGCCCTTGACCAGCGCGACCTCGACGAAGATCAGCGGCTCCAGCGGCATGCGCGGATGGAAGAAGGCATAGCAGCGCCGGTCGGCATCGAGGCGGTTGCGCAGGTCGTCCCAGCTTTCGATGGCATGCACGGCTTCATAGGCGATCAGCTTTTCCAGCAAAGCCGCCGGGCTGTTCCAGCTGATGCGCTGCAGCTCCAGGAAGCCGATATCGAACCAGGCGACGCACAGGTCTTCCAGATCGGCATCGATGATCGCCAGTTCCGGCACTTCCTTGCGCAGGCGCAGGGCATCGGCGCGCAGATCGACCAGGAATTTCACGCCCTGCGGCAAAGCCGTGAACTGGGTCAGCAGCCGCTGGCGCGGCGGCGTCAGCGCCATGCGCAGCTTGCGCTCCGCCTTGTGGCGGGCAATCGGCGCCTCGGCCTTCTGCAATTCGCGGATCGCGGTTTCCAGCGCCGCATCATCGGCAGCAAAATCGTTGGCCAGAACCTGCAGGAAGCTGCGCTTGCCGGCATCGTCGAGCGCCAGGTAGAGCCGGCCGAGCGCTGCCGCCCGGGCCCGCGCCGCCACCTCGCCGCCGCGCGCCTCCAGGCATTCGGCGAACAGGCCGCGCAGCCGTTCGACATCCTTGGCGTCCTTCAGGCCCTCGCGGACCAGATGGGCGGTCTCGTCGCCGCCGGCGATGCCGCGCCAGGCGCCGACCAGACTGCGCAAGCCACGCTCCAGCAGGGTGCCGGAAATCGACAGATTGGGAAGGGTTGGCAGGGCGACCATGCAGAACACTCCAGAAAAGGCTCAGGATAACGCCCGAACCGGGTCAGAGTGCCGTGATCGTAGCACCAGGCGCCAGGGATAATCCATTCTCGCCATAGAGCTGGCGCGCCCGCGTCTCGAAGGCGCCGACCATGCGCTTGACCGCTTCGTTGAACAGCAGCTCGATGGTTTTCTGCAGCAGCCTGGAGCGGAACTCGAAATCGACATAGAAGTCGATCTCGCAGCCGGTCGGGTGGGCCGAGAATATCCAGTGGTTCTTCAGGTATTTGAACGGGCCGTCGGTATATTCCACATCGATCCGCCGGGCTTCGGGACTGAGCGTCACCCGGCTGGTGAAGCGTTCGCGGAATACCTTGAAGCCGATAATCAGGTCGGCCACCACGACAGTTTCGCTGCGCTCGCGGATACGCGCGCCGATGCACCAGGGCAGGAATTTCGGGTAATGCTCGATCCCGGCGACCAGCGCATAAAGCTGGTCGGGGCGATAGGGCAGGATGCGTTTTTCCGCGTGGGTGGGCACTAGACGGCTTTGGCGGCGAACTTGGCCTCGCGAGCCGCGCGCAGGCGGGCGAAATCGTCGCCGGCATGATGCGAGGAACGGGTCAGCGGCGAGGCCGATACGGTCAGGAAGCCCTTGGAATTGGCAATCGTCGCATAGGCGGCAAACTCGTCCGGCGTGACGAAGTGCTTCACTTCGGCATGCTTGCGGGTCGGCTGCAGATATTGCCCGATGGTAATAAAATCGACATCGGCGGCGCGCATGTCGTCCATCACCTGCATGATCTCGATCTTTTCTTCACCAAGACCGACCATAAGCCCGGACTTGGTGAACATCATCGGATCGAGTTCTTTCACCCGCGCCAGGAGCTGCAGCGAGGCGAAGTAGCGCGCACCGGGACGGATGGTCGGGTAAAGCCGCGGCACGGTTTCCAGATTGTGGTTATACACATCGGGCCGTGCGGCCACGACCGCCTCGATGGCGCCGGGCTTGCGAATGAAATCGGGCGTCAGGATCTCGATGGTGGTGGTCGGCGAGGATTTGCGGATTTCCTCGATGGTGCGGACGAACTGCGACGCGCCACCATCGGGCAGGTCGTCGCGGTCGACCGAGGTAATCACCACATGATGCAGCCCGAGCTTGCCCACGGCCTCGGCCACATGGGCCGGCTCATGATGATCGACATCGCCGGGCTTGCCGGTAGCGACATTGCAGAAGGCGCAGGCGCGCGTGCAGACGGCGCCCAGGATCATCACGGTGGCATGCTTCTGCTTCCAGCATTCGCCCAGGTTCGGGCAGGCCGCTTCCTCGCAGACGGTGTTCAGGTTCAGCTCGCGCATCAGCCGGCGCGTCTCGGCCACCTCCGGCGAGGTCGGCGCCTTCACGCGAATCCAGTCCGGCTTGCGCAGCATCGGCGTGTCAGGCTTGTGGGCCTTCTCGGGATGGCGGACCGGGAGGGGATGAACGTTGATGACCACGGCAGTCTCTAATCCTGTTGGCGACCTCTGGGGCTGAGGTAGCGCAGGAGCAGTATACAGAAAAGCCCCTGCCCTCGCATCTGCCCGCAAAAGCCTAGAAATTCAGCGCCTTGCCATAGGCGTCCAGTACCGACTCATGCATCATTTCGCTGAGCGTCGGATGCGGGAAGATCGCGTGCATCAGCTCGACCTCGGTGGTCTCCAGGGTCTTGGCGATGCCGAAGCCCTGGATCAGCTCGGTGACTTCCGCGCCGATCATATGGGCGCCCAGCAGCTCGCCGGTCTTGGCGTCGAACACGGTCTTGACCAGGCCTTCCGGCTCGCCCAGCGCAATCGCCTTGCCGTTGGCGAGGAAGGGGTAGCGGCCGACCTTCACCGCATGGCCCTTGGCCTTGGCGGCGGCTTCCGTCAGGCCGACGCTGGCAACCTGCGGCGTGCAGTAGGTGCAGCCCGGGATGTTGCTGACATTGAGCGGATGCACGTCCTTCTCGCCGGCGATCTTCTCGACGCAGATCACGCCCTCATGGCCGGCCTTGTGCGCCAGCCAGGGCGGACCGGTCAGGTCGCCGATGGCATAGATGCCCGGCTCCGCCGTGCGGCTGTATTCATCCGTCACCACATGGGTCTTCTCGACCTTCACCTTGGTGGTCTCAAGTCCGATATTCTCGACATTGCCGACGATGCCGACAGCCAGGATCACGCGTTCGACGGTGATCTCGCTCTCCTTGCCGGCCTTGTCCTTCAGCACGGCGGTGACGGTGTCGCTGCCCTTCTTGAGCGCGGTGACCGTCGTGCCGAGATGAATCTTCATGCCCTGCTTCTCGAAAGCCTTCTTGGCCAGGCCGGAGATTTCCTCATCCTCGACCGGCAGCACGCGGTCCATCACTTCAACGACCGTGACTTCCGAACCGAGCTGGCGGTAGAAGCTGGCGAATTCGATGCCGATGGCACCCGAGCCGATGACCAGCAGCGACTTCGGCAGCGCCGTCGGCACCATGGCTTCCTTGTAGGTCCAGACCAGCTTGCCGTCCGGCTCCAGGCCGGGCAGCGAACGCGCGCGTGCGCCGGTGGCGAGGATGATGTGCTTGGCGGTCAGGTCGGCAACGGCCTTGCCGTCCTTGCTCACCTTGACCTTGCCGGGACCATTGAGCACGCCGACGCCGTCGAAGACGGTGATCTTGTGCTTCTTCATCAGGAACTTCACGCCGTTGGACAGTTGCGCCGCGACTTTACGCGACCGCTCCACCACCTTGGCGGTGTCGATGGTGACCTTGCCCTCGACCTTGAAGCCATAGGCTTCGGCATGCTTGATGTTGGTGTAAATCTCAGCCGAACGCAGCAGCGCCTTGGTCGGGATGCAGCCCCAGTTCAGGCAGATGCCGCCCAGATGCTCGCGCTCGATGATTGCGGTCTTCATGCCGAGCTGGGCGCCACGGATGGCGGTGGTGTAACCGCCCGGCCCGCTGCCGACCACGATCAGATCGAAACTGGTATCAGCCATGCTGGCCTCCTTAAATCAAACTGACCGCGTAATGCCGCCGTCGACGCGGATATTCTGTCCGGTGATGTAGCTCGCCTGCTCCGACAGCAGGAAGGCCACCGTATCGCTGATCTCGCGCACCGTGCCGTAACGTTTCATCGGGATGCGCGCGATGCGCTCGTCCTTCGACGGCAGGCTGTCGATAAAGCCAGGCAGCACGTTGTTCATGCGGATGCCCTGCGCCGCATACTGGTCGGCATAGACCTTGGAGAAGGCCGCCACCGCCGCGCGCACCGGACCCGAGATGGGGAAATCGCTTTCCGGCTCGAAAGTGGCATAGGTCAGCAGATTGACGAAGGCGCCACTGCCCTGCTTGAGCATCACCGGCGTCACCAGCCGCACCATGCGGATGACGGCCAGATGCACCAGCTCGAAACCGGTGGTCCAGGCGGCATCGTCCAGGTCGAGCAGCTTGCCCTTGGGCGGATGGCCGGTGTTGTTCACCACCGCATCGATGCGGCCGTACTTATCCAGCGTCAGGTCGACCAGCGCCTTGACGTCGTCCGCCTTGGCATTGGAGCCGGCCGTGCCGACGCCACCGAGGCTCTCGGCCAGCGTCTTGGCCGCACCCGAAGGCGACATGGCGGCAACGCGATAGCCATCGGCCGCCAGCTTTTTCAGAATCCCCGCACCCATGCCCTTGCCGGCACCGGTGACGATGGCAACCTTTGCTTCAGCCATCGTCAATGCCTCACAGCAGCATGGTCAGTGGGTCGTCGATGAAGCCCTTGAAGGCCTGCAGGAACTGCGCGCCGACGGCACCATCGACGGCGCGATGATCGACCGACAGCGTGCAGGTCATGATGGTGGCCGGCACGATCTGGCCATTCTTCACGATGGGGCGCTGTTCGCCGGCACCGATGGCGAGGATGCAGCCCTGCGGCGGATTGATCACCGCTTCGAACTGCTTCACGCCAAACATGCCGAGATTCGAGATCGAGAAGGTGCCGCCCTGGAATTCCTCCGGCTTCAGCTTGCCGTCCCGCGCCCGTGCAGCGAGATCTTTCATCTCGGTGGCAATCTGAGTCAGCCCCTTGCCTTCGGCCTGCTTGATGATCGGCGTGATCAGGCCGTTCGGGGTCGCCACGGCGACCGAGATATCGGCATGCTCGTAATACATCATGCCGCTGTCATCGAAGCTGGCATTGGCGGTCGGCACTTTCTTGAGCGCCAGCGCCACGGCGCGGATGACGAAGTCGTTGACGCTAATCTTGGCGTCGGTCTTGTCGTTCAGCCGCTTGCGAAGCGACAGCAGCTCGTCGATCTCGGTGTCGATGGTCAGGTAGAAATGCGGCACCGTCTGCTTGGACTCGGTCAGGCGGCGCGCGATGGTCTTGCGCATCCCTGACAGCGGCTCCAGCTTGTAGGGCATCTTGAGCAGGTCGGCGAGCTGGCGCGCGCCCGGGCCGCTGGCCACCGGCGCAGCCTTGCCGGCAGCAGCCGGAGCCGCAGCACCCGCCTTGGCGCCCGCGGGCGCCTTCTCGATATCGGCCTTGACGATACGGCCATGCGGACCGCTGCCCGACACCGCCTTGAGATCGATGCCGGCCTGTTCGGCCATGCGGCGCGCCAGCGGCGAGGCGAAGACGCGATCACGGGACTTGACCGGCGCAGTGGCAGGCGCCGCGGCCGGAGCAGCCTTGGGCGCTTCGGCCTTCTTCTCTTCCGCCTTCGGTTCGGGCTTCTTCTCTTCTGGCTTGGCGGCGGCCTTCACATCACTGGCGCTTTCGCCCTCTTCCAGCAGCACGGCAATCGGCGTGTTCACGGCCACACCCTCGGCGCCCTCGGCCACCAGTATCTTGCCGATCTTGCCTTCATCGACGGCTTCGAATTCCATCGTCGCCTTGTCGGTCTCGATCTCGGCGATGATGTCGCCGGACTTGACCGCGTCGCCTTCCTTCTTGTGCCACTTCGCCAGCTTGCCCTCGGTCATCGTGGGCGAGAGCGCCGGCATCAGGATTTCGATCGGCATCCTTCAGGCCCTCCCTTACTTGCGGTAGCAGACGGCTTTCGCCGCCGCGACGATTTCCGGCACCGTGACCAGGGCCAGCTTTTCCAGGTTGGCGGCATAGGGCATCGGCACGTCCTTGCCATGCACGCGCACCACCGGCGCATCCAGGTAATCGAAGGCCTCTTCCATGATGATGGCCGCGATCTCAGACCCGATGCCGGACTGCGGGAAGCCTTCCTCGATGGTGACGAGGCGGTTGGTCTTCTTGACAGATTCGACAATGGTGGCGCGGTCCATCGGACGGATGGTGCGCAGGTCGATCACTTCGGCGTCGATGCCCTCTTCGGCCAGCTTTTCGGCCGCCGCCAGCGCATGGCCGACCGCAATCGAATAGCCCACCAGCGTCACATCCTTGCCCTTGCGGGCAATGCGCGCCTTGCCGATCGGCACGATGTAATCGTCCAGCTTCGGCACCTCGAAGCTGCGGCCATAGAGGATTTCGTTCTCCAGGAAGATCACCGGATTGGGATCGCGGATCGCCGCCTTGATCAGGCCCTTGAAATCGGCAGCGCTGTAGGGCGCGACCACCTTGAGACCCGGAATATGCGAATACCAGGCGGCATAATCCTGGCTGTGCTGGGCGGCGACGCGCGCCGCCGCGCCGTTCGGACCGCGGAAGACAATCGAGCTGCCCATCTGGCCACCCGACATATAGAGCGTCTTGGCCGCCGAATTGACGATCTGGTCGATGGCCTGCATCGAGAAATTGAACGTCATGAATTCGACGATCGGCTTCAGGCCGTAGAAGGACGCGCCGACACCCAGGCCGGCAAAGCCCTGCTCGGTGATCGGCGTATCGATCACGCGGTCGGGGCCGAACTCGTCCAGCATGCCCTGGCTGATCTTGTAGGCGCCCTGGTACTGGGCGACTTCCTCTCCCATCAGGAAGACCTTCGGGTCGCGGCGCATCTCTTCCGACATGCCTTCGCGGATCGCCTCGCGCACGGTCATGCTGACGAACTGCGTGCCTTCGGGAATGGCGGGATCCTTCAGCTCCGGCGCCGGAGTCTTGGCCGCGGTGACGGCAGACTCGACAGCCTTCTCTTCCTTGGGGGCTTCGGCCTTCGGGGCCGGCGCTTCCGCCTTCTTGGCCGGAGCCGCACCGGCTGCCTCGCCTTCGCCGCGCAAAGACGCGATCGGCGTGTTCACGGCGACGCCCTCGGTGCCTTCGGCGACCAGGATCTTCTCCAGCACACCCTCGTCGACGGCTTCGAATTCCATCGTCGCCTTGTCGGTCTCGATCTCGGCGATGATATCGCCGGCCTTGACCTCTTCGCCTTCGCGCTTATGCCATTTGGCCAGCTTGCCTTCGGTCATCGTGGGCGACAGGGCAGGCATCAGAATCTCAATGGACATCGTTAAATCCTCCTGCCCGCTTCACGCTTCGACATAGACGTCGGTCCACAGCTCCGACGCATCGGGCTCGGGACTGCTCTGCGCGAAATCGGCAGACTTCTGCACGATGTCCTTGACCTCCTTGTCGATGGCCTTCAGCGCATCCTCGTCGGTCATCTTGTTGTTCAGCAGCAGCGCCCGCACCTGGTCGATCGGATCGTGCTCCGAGCGCATCTTGCTCACTTCGTCCTTCGAGCGGTATTTCGCCGGATCGGACATCGAATGGCCGCGATAACGGTAGGTCATCATTTCCAGGATGACCGGGCCCTTGCCGGCGCGGCAATGGGCGACGGCTTCCTCGCCGGCTTCCTTCACGGCCGTTACGCTCATGCCATCAACCTGGCGGCCGGCGATGCCGAAGCTTTCGCCGCGCTTGTACAGCGCCGGCTGGGCCGAAGAGCGGGCCACCGAGGTGCCCATCGCATACTGGTTGTTCTCGATCACATAGATGACCGGCAGCTTCCACAGCTCGGCCATATTGAAGCTCTCGTAGACCTGGCCCTGATTGGACGAGCCGTCGCCGAAGTAGCAGAAGGTCACATTGTCGGTCTTGTTGTACTTCTGGGCGAAGGCCAGACCGGTGCCCAGCGGCACCTGGGCGCCGACGATGCCGTGGCCGCCATAGAAATGCTTCTCGCGGCTAAACATGTGCATCGAGCCGCCCTTGCCCTTGGAATAGCCGCCGGCGCGCCCGGTGAGTTCGGCCATCACGCCGTTCGGGTCCATGCCGGTGGCCAGCATATGGCCGTGATCCCGGTAGGAGGTGATGACGGCATCGCCGAGCTTGGCGCAGGCCTGCAGGCCGACGACCACCGCTTCCTGGCCGATATAGAGGTGGCAGAAGCCACCGATCAGGCCCATGCCGTAGAGCTGGCCGGCTTTTTCCTCAAAGCGGCGGATCAGCAGCATGTCGCGGTAATAGTTGAGCAGGTCCTTGGCAGGCGGCAGTTTGCCACCCTTGGCCGCATCCGCGGCCTTGCCCGGTTTCGCCATCGTTTCTCTCCCGACTGAAGCTCAGACGGCCCCTTTTACGCAGGGGCATTGGCCGGTACCGTAACACCGGCCGGGAGCGAAGATGACGGCTAAATTCAGTTAAAACAACGGCTTTTGGCTGATTAACTTGATTTCAGTTAATCGGCGCAATTCCGTTACCGGAAAGGGCCGTTTCAGCGTCTGAGAATTACCAGCTCGCCCGGGCGCAGCAGGCCCAGAACCCGTTTGCCCTGTTCGTCCAGCATGTCGGCATCCAGCTTGTCGGTGCGCAGCAGGGCAACCCGGCGCTCGATGGTCTTGCGCTCGGCCGTCACCTCGGCCAGCGCCGCCCTGGTGTCCTGGATCTGCAGGGTCAGCCGCGTATAGGCGTTGATGCCATGTTCGCCTTCCATCGCGTGGTAGGCGAAGTAACCAATGGCGGCAAAACAGATAACCGGCACAATGGCCGCCAGCGAATGGCGGCGTATTTCACGAACAGCGCTCATGATTCGAATCGAATCATATCCGAGTCGCCGGGTCAAACCTTTTCCGAGTCGGACTCAAGATTCTCACACGAGAATCAACAGATTAGGCTGAATTCCGGATCTTGGCCCCGAACTGCCTTCCCCGCTGCCGGGCAGAAGGTTATGCTGCGGTTATGCGCAAATCGAAAATGATCCGTCTGGCCCTGCTGGGCACCGTGGGTTTGGTCGGCCTCGCCGGCTGCGACAACAGCGACGATCCGCTGGCCGGTCATGACGTGCTGCGCGACCAGAAAGAATGCGCGACCAAGCCCGATCCCGATGGCTGCCGCACCGCCCTGGCTGACGCCCGGGCCCAGCATCTGCAGACCGCGCCCCGCTTCACCACGCGCGAGGAGTGCGAGGCGCAGTTCGGCCTCAGCAACTGCGGCACCCCCAATCAGGTGCTGGCCGGCGGCAACGACGCCTTCTCGGCCGCCACCCCGGCCGGCGACCCCACCAATAGCACGTCCGGGCAGCCGGCGCCGCTGAACCAGCAGACGCAGCAGGCCAGTTCTGGCGGCATCTTCATGCCCATGCTGATGGGCTACATGATCGGCCGCACGCTCGGCGGCGGGTTCGGCGCCCAGCCGCTGTATCGCGATCCGTCCAATACCGCCTATTCCGGCGGCAAGCCGCTCGGCCAGCTCAGCGCCAACCGCTTCCCCGATGCGCCGGCAGCTTCGCCGAACGCTGTGTCGCGCGGCGGCTTTGGCCGCACCGGCAGCGCCATCTCCTCTTCGGCCGGCTCCTAACACCGATGGAGCGGCTGACGGTCGAGCCGCGCCCCGACTGGCGCGAGCGGGCCGAGAAGATCGGCTTCGAATTCCATACGATCAACGGCGAGCCCTACTGGTGCGAGGACGCCGCCTATCGCTTCACCGCGGCCGAGGTCGATGTGATCGACGATGCGGCCCAGCGGCTGGAGGATATGAGCCTCGAACTGCTCGATGGCATCATCGCCAGGGGCGACTACAGTGCGTTCGGGATTTCGGATCGCGCCTGCAGCCTGGTCGAGGACAGCTGGCGCCGTCAGGACAAGAATCTCTACGGCCGCTTCGACTTCGCCTGGTGCGGCACCAAACCGCCCAAGCTGCTCGAATACAATGCCGACACGCCGACCGCGCTCTATGAAGCCAGCGTCGTGCAGTGGGAATGGCTCGACAGCTACTGCAACCACTGCGACCAGTTCAACGGCATCCATGAGACCCTGATCGAGGCCTGGAAGCATTTCGGCCTCTGGGGCCATCGCGTGCATTTCACCTGCGTGCGCGACCATGCCGAAGACCTCGGCACCACCGAGTATCTGCGCGATACCGCCGTGCAGGCTGGGCTGGACACCGACCGGCTGTTCATCGACGAGATCGGCTGGACCGGCAAGCGCTTCGTCGACCTCGCCGCCAAGCCGATCACCACGCTGTTCAAGCTCTACCCCTGGGAATGGCTGCTGCAGGAAGATTTTTCCGCCAACATCCAGCCCAGCGGCGTCAAGATGATCGAGCCGGCCTGGAAAATGCTGCTCTCCACCAAGGCGATCCTGCCGCTGCTGTGGCAGGCGCATCCCGAGCATGAAAACCTGCTGCCGGCCAGCTTCGATGCCGCCGACATCAAGGGGCCGCGCATTGCCAAACCCTTCTGGGGCCGCGAGGGCGGCGGCATCACGCAGTATGACGCGGCCGGCCAGATCGTGGCGCAGACGCCGGCCAGCGGCGATCCGGCGCCGGAGAAGCTCGTGTATCAGCAGGCCATCGAGATGCCGGCATTCGACGGCTTCTATCCGGTGCTCGGAGTCTGGGTGATCGCCTCGCGCGCCTGCGGGCTCGGCATCCGCGAAGACAAGAGTCCGATTACCCGCAACACCAGCCGCTTCGTGCCGCATCTGTTTGAATAGGGATCATCATCATGATCAGCACCACCTCGCCGAATTTCAGCCGCTACCTGTTCACGCTGCCGGATTTCGCGCTGTATTTCCTCTGCGCACTGATCCTGCTCAGCGCCTTCCTGGTCATCTATACCCGGCTGACGCCACAGCATGAATGGCGGTTGATCCGCGAAGGCAACAGCGCCGCCGCCATCTCGCTGGCCGGTGCGATGATCGGCTTCGTGCTGCCGCTGGGCAGCGCGATCATGAATTCGCTCAGCCTGATGGACATGCTGGTCTGGGGCCTGGTGGCACTCGTTATACAGCTCGGCGCCTTCGGCGTCGCCCGCGCGCTGCTAGCCCACCTGCCCGAGCGCATCAGCAAGGGCGAACTCTCGGCCGGCATCACCGCCGCCACCTTCAGCATCAGCATCGGCGTGCTGAACGCCGCCTGCATGACTTACTAAGGGCCCAGCCGTTTCTGCACGGCGTAGTTATGAATTGCCACGCCTGAGACCGTGAAGTCACGCCGCGCCGTCACCGTGAAACCCTGCTTCAGGAAGAACCGCCGCGCGGCCTCGCTGGCTTCGGAATAGAGCCGGATCAATCCACGCTGCTGCGCTTCCGCTTCCAAGGCTAAATATAGTGCCAGCGCTACACCGGCACCGACAGCCTGCGGCGCGCAGTACAGGTAGTGGATATGGCCATCGGCCTCAAGGTCGGTGAAGCCCAGGAGCAGTCCCGCATCGCCCACGGCCACCAGCGTTAGTCGGCCATCGCTGGCCAAGGTGTCGATGCGTTCCGCCGAGGGTGCAACGGACAGCCAGGCCGCGACCTGCGCTGCGGTATAATCGCGGCTGCCGATCTCAGCGACAGATTCCCTATAGAGAGCAGCGATGGGTGCCGCGTCTTCGGGCCGGTAGCGACGGACCGTTACCGGCACCGCACCAGCCGGCGGTCGCTTTCGATGGTCTCGTCGAAAGCGACCAGCCGCGTCGGCGTGTAATCCAGGATCATCAGCGCCAGCTCGCGGTCGGGCTCGTCCTCGTCGATCAGGATGATGCGGTCGCGGCCGAGGCGGTATTTGCCCTCGCGGGTCTCGCGTTCGTCCAGCGTCGAATGGAACTTGCCATCGGCGCTGAATTCCAGCACCTCGTCCTCGCAGCGGCTCTGGCTCACCGCCCATTTGCCGACGATATTCATGGACTGGGCAAAAGAGTCCGCCGCCGCGCCGGCAATGCACAGCGCGGCGGCGAGTGCGATGATGATTACCCCCCGGCTCATCATCGACTGTCTGCTTAGCGGCCCTTGAGGGCCGAGAGGCCCGGATAGAAAGCCGCAGAATCGAGCTGCTGCTCAATGCGGATCAGCTGGTTGTACTTGGCCATGCGGTCCGAACGGGCCAGCGAGCCGGTCTTGATCTGGCCGCAGTTGGTGGCGACCGCGAGATCGGCAATGGTGCTGTCCTCGGTCTCGCCCGAGCGATGCGACATCACGGCGCGATAGCCGTTCTTGTGCGCGAGCTCGACGGCTTCCAGTGTCTCCGACAGCGTGCCGATCTGGTTCACCTTCACGAGAATGGCGTTGCCGACACCCTGCTTGATGCCATCGGCCAGTCGCTTGGGGTTGGTGACGAACAGATCGTCGCCGACGAGCTGGCACTTGGCGCCGATCACGTCGGTCAGTTCCTTCCAGCCCTTCCAGTCGTCTTCGGCCATGCCGTCCTCGATCGAGACGATCGGATAGTCGCCGGCCAGCTTGGCCCAGTATTTCACCATGTCGGACGGTGACAGCTTCAGATTCTCGCCGTCGAGATGATACTGGCCGTCCTTGAAGAATTCGGTGCTGGCGGCATCCAGCGCGATCATCACATCCTTGCCGGCCTTGTAGCCGGCGGCCTCGATGGCCTGCATGATGAAGTCGAGCGCGCCGCGGGTGCTCGGCAGGTTCGGCGCGAAGCCACCCTCGTCACCCACATTGGTGTTGTGGCCGGCATCCTTCAGCTTCTTCTTCAGCGTATGGAACACCTCGGCACCCATGCGCACGGCCTCGGCCACGCTCTCGGCCGCCACCGGCATGATCATGAATTCCTGCACATCGATGGGATTGTCGGCATGGGCGCCGCCGTTGATGATATTCATCATCGGCACCGGCAGCACATGGGCCGCAGCCCCGCCCACATAGCGATACAGCGGCAGATCGGCTTCGGCCGCCGCCGCCTTGGCCACGGCCATCGAGACGCCCAGAATGGCGTTGGCACCGAGGCGCGCCTTGTTCGGCGTGCCGTCGAGATCGATCATGGTGCGGTCGATGCGCAGCTGCTCGCTGGCCTCGAAGCCGGCCAGCGCGTCATAGAGTTCGGTATTCACGGCTTCGACGGCTTTGAGCACGCCCTTGCCCAGATAGCGCTTCTTGTCGCCGTCGCGCAGTTCGACGGCCTCATGGGCACCGGTTGAGGCGCCCGACGGCACGGCGGCGCGACCCGAAGCGCCGCTCTCCAGCACCACGTCGACCTCGACGGTGGGGTTGCCACGGCTGTCGAGAATTTCGCGCGCCAGGATATCGGTGATGCCGCTCATTACGGGGGTCCTTCTGCAGACGGAAAAGGCAGGAAAAAGGAGGCCAAAGGGATAGCCCGCCGGGGGCCGAGGGGCAAGGCCCGGGGTGTGGCCAGACGGAGGCAGGCTGTGGGTAAAACGGGGCTTTTTCTGCAGCCCTAGCGGTCGGGTGGCCGGATCGTCAGACGCAGATTGCCGGTCGGGGTCGGCTGACTGCGCACGGTGCCGCCGCCAGCATGAGTATTCCCGGCGGAGCCGAACAGCAACGCGTTGGACAAGCTCTGCCGGAATGGCAGCACGCGCCCATCCTCCGGTCCCGACGCTGCGGTATAGATGACCAGATAGCGTGCGGCGATGGCGGGCTCGACCGTGGTTGTCACTTCCAGCCCCGGTCCATCGAGGAATGTTGGCCCGGCGTACCCAAACCGCTCGATCCCGACCGTGAGTACAGGCTGGCGATCCGCGTTCAGAAACAGCAGGGCCGGCTGGAAGACCGGATCAGGCGTGCCGCTGGCCGCAGTGGACAAAAGCCCACGTACGACGATGCGATAGGCCGTGTCCGACACCGGTAGGGCGAAGGCGCTGAAATGGCTCTTGCGGGCGCCGAACTGAAAGACCGGCGACGTCTCCGTGATATCGAAGCAAGCGTCAAAACCGAAGGCTGCGGACTGCACCGGGATATCGGCCAGCGACATGCAGCAGACCGGCGCCGCCTGCAGTCTGGCGAAGGCTTCTCGATTGCCTTCCGTGGTGACGCAGCCGGCCAGAAGGCCGAGCGTCAGAAGCATCGCAGCCCAGTTCCGGCGGGTCATCACTGTCAAGCAGCCGCTCAGTGCTTCGCCTTGGCGAGATGGTCGAATTCGAGCAGCGTCTCCAGCACGCCTTCCATCTGGTCGAAGGGCACCATGTTGGGGCCGTCGGACGGCGCGCTGTCCGGGTCCTTGTGCGTCTCCATGAATACGGCGGCGACGCCGATCGCTACGGCGCCGCGCGCCAGGATCGGCACGAAGCGGCGGTCGCCGCCCGAGCTGGAGCCCTTGCCGCCCGGCTGCTGCACCGAATGCGTGGCGTCGAACACAACAGGGCAGCCGGTCTCGGCCATGATCGGCAGCGCCCGCATGTCGTTGACCAGCGTATTGTACCCAAAAGAGACGCCGCGTTCGCAGAGCAGCACGTTGGGATTGCCGGCATGGTCGAATTTCTCGACGATGTTCTTCATGTCCCAGGGGGCCAGGAACTGGCCCTTCTTCACATTCACCGCCTTGCCGGTCGCCGCCGCGGCCAGCAGCAGGTCGGTCTGACGGCTCAGGAAGGCCGGAATCTGCAGCATGTCGACGCTGTCGGAAACCAGCAGGCACTGTTCCTCGGTATGCACATCGGTCACCACCGGCAGGCCGAGCACGGTGCGGATTTCATCGAAGACCGGCAGCGCATTCTCCAGCCCAAAGCCGCGGTTGCTGCGGATCGAGGTGCGGTTCGCCTTGTCGAACGACGACTTGTAGATGAAGTTGATGCCGAGCTTTCCGGTCAGTTCCTTCAGCGAGCCGGCCATATCGATGGCATGGTCATGACTTTCCATGGCGCAGGGCCCGGCCAACAGCGTGAACGGCAGGTCGTTGCCGATCTCGAAATTGCCGATCCTGATATGGCGGATGGGATTGGGGGCTTCGCTCACGGCCAAAGGCTCCATGACTTAAATAACAACTGTCATGCCCGGGCTTGTCTCGGGCATCCATGCCTTACTTAGGGTCGTTCCATTACAAAGACGTGGATGGCCGGAATCCGGCCATGACACTCTATGGTCAGACCAGTCGCGACTGCTTCAGTGCCGCTTCGATGAAGCTGGCGAACAGCGGATGCGGCTCGAACGGCTTCGACTTCAGCTCCGGATGATACTGCACGCCGATGAACCAGGGGTGGTTGGGGAATTCCACGATCTCGGGCAGCAGGCCGTCGGGCGACATGCCGGAAAAGACCAGGCCGCAGCCTTCCAGCTTGCCGCGATACTTGGTGTTCACTTCATACCGGTGACGATGTCGTTCCGACACGGTCGTGTTGCCATAGACCTCAGCCACGCGGCTGCCGGGCTTCAGCGCTGCATCGTAGGCGCCGAGCCGCATGGTGCCGCCCAGATCGCCGGCCTGGCTGCGCTGCTCCAGTTCGTTGCCGCGCATCCATTCGGTCATCATGCCCACGAGAGGTTCTTTCGCGGGTCCGAATTCGGTGCTGCTGGCGTCTTTCAGGCCGGCGAGATTGCGCGCCGCCTCGATCACCGCCATCTGCATGCCGAAGCAGATGCCGAAATAGGGAATGCGGCGCTCGCGCGCGAAGGTGACGGCGCGGATCTTGCCTTCCGAGCCGCGTTCGCCGAAGCCGCCGGGCACCAGGATGGCATGCACGCCCTCCAGCGCCTGCAGCGCGGTCTCGTCCTTCTCGAATATCTCGGACTCGATCCATTCGATATCGACGCGGGCGTTGTTGGCGATGCCGCCATGCACCAGCGCCTCGGCCAGCGACTTATACGCATCCTTCAGGCCGGTATACTTGCCGACGATGGCGACCTTGACCTTGTTCTCGGGCGCGATCACGCGCTGCACGACATTCTGCCAGCCGCTCAGGTCCGGCGCCTTGCCGGCATCGATGCCAAAGGCTTTCAGCACCTGCACGTCCAGCCCGGCCTCGTGATAGGACAGCGGCGCGGCATAGATGGTGCTGACGTCCAGCGCCTCGATCACGGCCTCTTCGCGCACATTGCAGAACAGCGCCATCTTGCGGCGGTCGCCCTGCGGAATCTCGCGGTCGGCACGGCAGAGCAGGATATCGGGCTGGATGCCGATGGAGCGCAGCTCCTTCACCGAATGCTGGGTCGGCTTGGTCTTCAGCTCGCCGCTGGCGGCAATGAACGGCACCAGCGTGCAATGGATATAAACCGCCTGGCCGCGGCCGGCTTCCAGGCCGAACTGGCGGATGGCTTCCAGGAAGGGCAGGCTTTCGATATCGCCCACCGTGCCGCCGACTTCGACCAGCATGAAGTCAACGCCTTCGCGGTCGTCGGCGATGAAGTCCTTGATGGCGTCGGTGATATGCGGGATCACCTGCACGGTGCCGCCCAGATAGTCGCCGCGGCGTTCCTTGGCGATCACGGTCTGGTAGATGCGGCCGGTGGTGATGTTGTCGGTCTTGCGGCCGGGCACGCCGGTGAAGCGCTCGTAATGGCCGAGATCGAGATCGGTCTCGGCGCCGTCATCGGTGACGAAGACCTCGCCATGCTGATACGGGCTCATGGTGCCCGGATCGACGTTGATATAGGGGTCGAGCTTGCGCAGGCGGACGGTATAGCCGCGCGCCTGCAGCAGGGCGCCGAGCGCCGCCGAAGCGAGACCTTTTCCGAGGGAGGAGACCACGCCGCCGGTGATGAAGATGTACCGCGTCATGGGAGACCTGTCTAACCTATCCATCCGACACAAAAAAGGGTCCGTTCGCGCCGACTCGCGCGATTTCACAAAGACGAAAAGAGTCTTTCAGTTCAGGCGATTAGAAACGCTTACTGCGACAGCGGCACGGCCGGCTTGGGGGCTTCGGCCGGGGCCGCGGTGGCCGGCCCGTCGAGAATCGAGCGCGGCTTGGAGTGACCGCCGGCGAGAATCGCCAGCGTGATGCTGGTGATGAAGAACAGCACCGCCAGAATCGCCGTGGTACGGGTCAGCAGGTTGGCCGAGCCGCGCGCGGTCATGAACCCGCCGCCGCCACCGCCGCCCATGCCCAGCGCGCCGCCTTCCGACCGCTGCACCAGAATGACGCCGATCAGCGCCAGGGCCAGCAGGATATGCACCACCAGAAGGAAGGTCATCATGGGTCGAATCTCTCCAAAGTCCGGGGGCTTTTACACCCTCCCCTCAGATAGGGAAAGACCCTGCCGCCGCAAAGGGATCGGGGAATTGACTTTGGGCAAATGTTCCTATAATGTTCACGATTGCCTTGTCCCTGTCGATCCACCGCCCGGTCCTACAACGCCTTGAGGCGCAATGGAGAAGTATTGGCCGGGCCTGACGCCTCAATCGGATTGAAGCGGCCCGCACGAAATAAGACCGAATAAGCCGCAATAAGGATCGAATAAGCCCGGATAAGACTCAAATAAGGAGAAATAAGACTCGAATAAGCGCGAATAGCGCCAGCCAAGACTGCTTCAGCGGGCGGTTCAGCGCTCCGGGAGGCCCGGATCGTCATACGCGTGTGTGCAGCCCCAGGGGTCGGTGACCTGCCAGGACCCATCCGCCTGCGGCTCGATATATGCCGGCCCGACCGGCACTTTGCCGTGGCCGCCGGGGATGTCGAGGATATAGGTCGGCTGCAGCAGGCCCGAAGTATGGCCGCGCAGCCGGCGCATGAGCTGCTGGCCCTCTTCCAGGCTGAGCCGGAAATGGCTGGTGCCGCGGGCCAGGTCGCCGTGATGCAGGTAATGCGGCTTGATGCGGTTGGCGACCATGGCGCGGAACAGGTCGGTCAGCGCCGCCGGGCTGTCGTTGACGCCGCGCAGCAGCACGGATTGCCCCAGCATCGGCACGCCGGCGTCGACCAGTCTGCGGATCGCATCCCTGGCCTCGCTAACGAATTCGCGCGCATGGTTGGCATGCAGCAGCAGCCACACGGCCTTGTCGCTGCTTTTCAGCGCGTCGATCATCGCGTCGTTGATGCGGGCGGGATCGACCACCGGCACGCGGCTGTGGATGCGGATGACACCCAGATGCGGAATGGCGTTGAGTTTGGCGATCACCTCTTTCAGGCGGCGCGGCGCCACGATCAGCGGATCGCCGCCGGTGAGGATGACCTCCCAGATGGCTGGATGCTGCGCGATATAGTCGATGGCGGCATCGAGCTGGTCGGTGTTCAGGCCCTTCGAGCCTGGCCCCACCATCTCGCGGCGGAAACAGAAGCGGCAGTAGACCGGACAGACATTGACCAGCTTGAGCAGCACGCGGTCGGGATAGCGATGCACGATGCCGGCTACCGGACTGTGGGCGTCATCGCCGATCGGATCGCCGCGCTCGTGGTCGTGAATCGCCAGCTCGGCCGCATCGGGCAGAAACTGCCGCGCGATCGGGTCTTTCGGATCGGAAGCGTCGATTAAAGACTGAATATGCGGCGTGACGGCCACGGCGAACTGTTCGGCCACCTGTTTCAGGGCCGCGATCTGTCCGTCGCTGTCGCGTTCCACCTTGCCCATGAGGGTTTACTTGAAGCCTTTCGCCTCGATGATCGGCCAGAAATCCGCGGCCTTCAGGCTAGCGCCGCCGACCAGCGCGCCGTCGACATCGGCCACGGCCATCAGGGCCTTCGCATTGTCGGGCTTGACCGAGCCCCCGTAGAGCAGGCGGAAACCGTCGCCGCTATCGAAGCGCGCCTTCAGATGCTGGCGCATCGCTGCATGCACCTCGGCCACCTGGGCCTCGGTCGGCGTGCGGCCGGTACCGATGGCCCAGACCGGCTCGTAGGCGATCACGGTATTCGCAGCCGTGGCGCCATCGGGCAGCGAGCCATGCAGCTGCGCCGAAACCACCTTCAGCGTCTCGCCCGCGTCGCGCTGCGCCAGCGTCTCGCCCAGGCAGATGATGGCCACCAGGCCGGCACGATGGACGGCCTCGGCCTTGGCCCGCACCTGGGCATCGGTCTCGCCATGATCGGCGCGGCGTTCGGAATGGCCGACGATCACCAGACTGGCGCCGGCATCCTTCAGCATCTCGGCGCTGATATCGCCGGTATGGGCGCCGCCGGATTTGGCGTGGCAGTCCTGGCCGCCGACCATGATGCCGACATCTTTCGCCGCCGCCGCCATCGCCGCCACCAGGGTCGCCGGCGGGCAGAGGCCCAGTTCGGCCTGCGGCGCCTGTGCCTTGATGCGGCCGGCCAGAGCGGCGACCTCGCCAAGACTGGCGGCCAGGCCGTTCATTTTCCAGTTGCCGACGATCAGGGGGCGTCGCGCCGCCATGGGGGACCTCGTATGCCGCTAAAGGATGCAGGGTGAAAAGCCCGGGTTTCGTAGCAAGTTCCGCCCGGAAAGGCAAAGCCGGCGCCTTGCCGCCCCCGGGCCCGGGCTTTAGTATGCGCGCCCACCCGCCCGGGGTCATGTGATCTGGCGGGAGCCTTTGTTTCGCTTCACTTTTTTGGGTGTTTTATGCTGCAGCAGATGCGTTCCGGCGCGGCCTCCTGGATTGCCAAGGGTCTGATGGTGCTCCTTATCTTCAGCTTCGGCATCTGGGGCGTGGCCGACTATGTCGGCGGCTTCGGCGGCAGCGGCGATGTCGCCAAGGTCGGCAGCACCGCCATCGGCCAGGGCGAATTCGCCGAGGCCTTCCGCCGCGAGGTGAGCAATCTGCGGCGCCGCTTCGGCAACGCCTTCTCCGCCGACCAGGCCCGCCAGCTCGGCCTCGACGAGACCGTGCTGAACCGTCTGGTGGAAGACAAGCTCTATGTGCAGGCGGCCAAGGGCATGGGTATCCAGGTCACCGACCAGCAGGTGCGCGAGATGATCATCGCCGCGCCGGCCTTCAAGGGCATGGCCGGCCAGTTCGACCGCATGGCGTTCGAGACCTATCTGCGCAACGAAGGCTACAGCGAAGGCATGCTGGTGGCGCTGCTGCGCGACGACATCGCGCGCACCCAGCTGGTCGGCAGCCTGTTCGGCAGCGTGACCACCGTGCCAAAGCCCATGGTCGACGCCGTGCTCGCCTATCGCCTGGAACGCCGCCTGGCCGAATATGCCGTGATCGACGCCGCCAAGCTGCCGGCCCCGCCGGTGCCGACCGATGCCCAGGTGGACGAATACTATAAGGCCAATCCCGTCGCCTATACCGCAGCCGAGCGCCGCAGCGTCAGCTGGATTGCCCTCGATGCCGCCCAGCGCGCCAGCCAGATGGCGGTGAGCGACGCCGAGATCCGCGAAGAATACGACGCCAACAGCCGCGCCTATGTCACGGCGGAAAAGCGCGCCGTCGAGCAGGTGGTGTTCGCCACCGAAGCCGAGGCGAAAGCCGCCGCCGAGGCCATTTCCAAGGGCGAGAGCTTTGCCGCCATGGCCGAACGGCTGCTGAAGCTGAAGCCCGATGATCTCAAGCTCGGCACGGTCACGCGCGAAGAGCTGCCGGCCGGCATCGCCAATGCCGCTTTCGCCCTGCCTAAGGACAAGGTGAGCGATCCGGTGCAGTCGGCCTTCGGTTTCCATCTGCTGCGCATCACCGACATCCAGCCCGGCAGCACCCGCAGCCTGGAGGAAGCCAAGGCCGAGCTGCAGCAGCAGATCGCCCTGCGCAAGGCGCTTGAAGGCATGGTCAAGCTGCGCCAGCAGATCGACGACCAGATCGCCGGCGGTGCCACGCTGGAGGAAATTGCCAAGGCGCAGAGCCTGACGCTGCAGCAGGCGGCCGATATCGACAACCAGGGGCAGGATATGGCCGGCAAGCCGGTGGCCGCCCTGCCCAAGCTGCCGGCCTTCTTCACCGATGCCTTTGAACTGGGCCCGGATGCCGAACCGCATATTCTGGACAGCGAAACTGGCCTCATCGTGCTGAAGGTTACCGAGGTCAAGCCGGCCGCCCTGAAGCCGCTGGACGCCGTGAAGGCTGACGTGGTTGCGGCCCTGGAGCAGCGCGCCCGCAGCACTGCGGCCGAAGATCGCGCCAAGCAGATCGCCGAACGCCTGCGCGCCGGCGGTGACCTGGCCAAGGAAGCCGCCAGCATCGGCGCCACCGTGCAGCTGAGCGCGCCGCTGACCCGGGGCCAGCCGGCAGAACGCAATTTCTCGCCGGTGATCAATGGGGCACTGTTCAACGCCAAGGTCGGCGAGGTCGTCACTGGTCCGGCCGCGACAGCCGGTCCGAGCGGCGGGGCCAATGCCATCGTCGCCCGCCTCACCCGCATCGAGCCGGCCGATGCGGCCTCGATTGCACGGCAGCAGGACCAGACGGCACAGCAACTCGCCGGCGGCGTGGCGCAGGACCTGGTGCAGCAGTATCGCCTGACCCTGCAGAAAGAGATCGGCGTGACCGTGAATGCCGCGGCCCGCGCCCGCGCGATCAGCGCCGGCGAGCAGTAAGCCCCAGACAGCGTCATGAAGATCACGCCCGACTATGCCAGCTTCGCCCAGCGCTACATGGCGGGCGAAGCCCAGGTGCTGTCGACCCAGTTGGTCGCCGACCTGGAGACGCCGGTTTCCGCCTTCCTGAAACTGGCCGACCGGCCGTGGTCCTGCCTGCTGGAATCGATCGAGGGTGGCGCGGTGCGTGGCCGCTATTCGATCATCGGGCTGAAGCCTGACCTGCTGTGGCGCTGCCACGGCCAGAAGGCCGAGATCAACCGCAAGGCGCGCTTCGACACCACCGCCTTCGAGCCCTGCAAGGAGCCGACGCTTGAGTCGCTGCGCGCCCTGCTGGCCGAAAGCCATATCGACCTGCCGGTGAACCTGCCGCCGATGGCCGCCGGCATCGTCGGCTTCATCGGCTATGACATGGTGCGGCTGGTCGAACCGAAGGTGCCGGATTCCAACCCCGATACGCTCGGACTACCGGACGGCCTGCTGATGCGGCCGACCGTGATGGCGATTTTCGATTCCGTGCTCGACATGATCACGCTGGTGACGCCGGTGCGGCCGCAGAGCGGCATGGATGCGCGGGCGGCCTATGCGATGGCGAGCGAGCGGCTGTCCGATATCGTCGCTGATCTCGACCGCCCGCTGGGTGCGGTGCGCGACCAGATCGCCGATCTGGATGCCCTGCCCGAGCCGCAGTCGAACATGTCGCCCGAGGATTACATGGCGATGGTGCTGAAGGCGAAAGAGTACATCGCCGCCGGTGACATCTTCCAGGTCGTTGTGGGCCAACGCTTCAGCCTGCCGTTCCGTCTGCCGCCGTTTGCGCTCTATCGCGCGCTCCGCCGCACCAACCCCTCGCCCTTCATGTTCTATCTCAATCTCGGCGGTCCCTGTCTCGTCGGTTCGTCACCTGAGATTCTGGTGCGCCTGCGCGACGACACAGTGACCATCCGGCCGATTGCCGGTACGCGCAAGCGCGGCGCCACCCCGGCCGAGGACCAGGCGCTGGCCGATGACCTGCTGAGCGATCCGAAGGAACTGGCCGAGCATCTGATGCTGCTCGATCTCGGCCGCAACGATGTCGGCCGCGTGGCGCAGATCGGCACGGTGAAGGTGACCGAGCGCAACCTGATCGAACGTTACAGCCACGTCATGCATATCGTCTCGAATGTCGAGGGCAAGATCCGCCCCGATCTCGATGCGCTGGACGCCATGTTCGCTGGCTTCCCGGCCGGTACGGTCTCGGGGGCACCCAAGGTGCGGGCGATGGAAGTGATCGACGAGCTGGAATCCGTGCGCCGCAGCTTTTATGCCGGCGGCGTCGGCTATTTCTCCGCCAACGGCACCATGGATACCTGCATCACGCTGCGCACCGCGCTGGTGAAGGACGGCACCATGTATGTGCAGGCCGGCGCCGGCATCGTCGCCGACAGCGACCCGATGTCCGAGCATGTCGAATGCGTCAACAAGGCGAAAGCGCTGATCCGCGCCGCCGAGGAAGCCGAACGCTACGCCAGCCGCACAGGCCGCGGGCAGTAGACCTTACGCAGCGATCCGGTTCGCCAGCGGGAACTGCAGGGTGATCGCCGTGCCGGCCTCGGGACCGGTGGCGATGCTGAGCGCGCCGCCATGCATCTCCACCAGCTTCTTGACGATCGGCAGCCCGAGCCCGAGCCCGGCACTGTGATCGGCCAGCATCGACTGGCCGCTGCCGAAGGGTTCGAACAGATGCGACAGCTTGTCGGGCCGGATACCCGGACCGCGATCCTGCACGCTGAGTGTCAACCCGCCCTCGGTCACCCGTCCCACGACCGTCACCACCTGACCCGGCGGGCTGAATTTCAGCGCATTGGAAATCAGGTTCAGCAGCATCTGTCGCAGCATCATCGGATCGGCCAGCAGGTGGCGGGCATCCGGGTCGATCTCGAAACGGACGCTGTTATCCCTCGCATCGGCCAGCGGCCGCAGAATTGCCGTCACCTCTTCGGCCATGACGTCCAGATCGACCGGCCCCGGTTCCACCTTCAGGGCGCCAGCTTCGATGCGGGTGATGTCCAGCACCTGGTTGATCATCCCCAGCAGATGATCGCCGCTGCGATGGATGTCGCGTCCGTAATCCTGATAGGTCTTGGCCAGCGGCCCGACCATGGCGCCCGAGATCAGCTCAGAAAACCCGAGGATGGCGTTCAGCGGCGTGCGCAGTTCATGACTCATGCGCGCCATGAAATCGCGCTTGGCCTGGTTGGCTGCATCCAGTTCGGCCAGCGCCTCGGTCACGCGTTTCATGGCAGCATCACGTCGTACCATCAGCACAGACAGCCAGCCCGTCAGCAGTGCAATCACAAGCGAACCGAACGACATGCCGACCAGCTTGGGCCAAGCCTGCGCGTGCCAGGCCATTTGCAGCGATTCTTCACGCAACGCCGCGGCAACGATAATCGGATACGGCGTTACCGGCGCATAGCTGGCCTTGATGCGAAGACCCAGATCACCCGTACGGTCCTGTCTGAAGGCCGTCACCGGCTGGTACTGCCGGCTGAGCGCATCGAGATCGAAACCCGCCAGTATCTTGCCGATCCGCTCTTTCGGATCGGGCGTCAGATGCAGCACCAGCCCATCCTTGCGCAGCAGGCCGATGGCCGAGGGCGCCGAGATCAGCAGATCGCGATAGGCCTCCTCGAAGCTGGCCACCGGTATTGCGGCGAGAATGACCCCGATATCGGAAGGGTTCTTGCGTGCTTTCATCACCATCGGGATAACGGCACGGCCACTGGTGCGGCTCGACAGGGGTTCACCCATATGCAGCGTGCCAGGTGTCGCATCGCGAATGGCCGCCATATATTCGCGGTCGCCGACAAAGACATTGCCGCCGCCGCCTTCGATGCGGATCAGCCGCTCGCGGCCGTCGATAATGGCAATGCCGATCGGATCATCATCGCTGCTCTGCATCCTGAGCGCCAGTTCGCTCAGGCGATGCAAACTGACATCCTCTACATCCGCCTGCAGGGCCTCGTCGATCGCCACCAGAATTGCATGGGCCGTATCCAGGCTCCGCCGGGCATGGATTCGCAACACCGGGATGGCGCCGGTCAGTTCAGCCTCGGCCGACTGATAGATGCGCTTGCGGTCTTCCACGATCAGCGCAATCGTGACGGCCCAGGCGACGATCAGAACGAATGCCATCAGGACAAGAAGGAGTCTGTGGGGAGATCGAATGGCTCTCCCCATCCAGCCGACACCAGGTATGACTTTCGAGTCCAAGGTCTGAGCACCGATAACAGATGACATGCTGTCAGGCAGAAAGTATGGTCAGGAACAATTATCTGCGACAACTAAAAATTCGTCAGTCTACCCCGCTATTCGAAGTCCAGACCGCCATCATGCCGACCGCCTTCAAAACCATTCGCGCCCGCGCGGAAAAGCGCAAAGGCGGCCCGGCCGCCCTCAAAAAACTGCTGCCGGCAGTGCCGGACCAGAAGGCGCTGCTGAAGCTGAAGGACGATCGCGCGTTGGCCGAGATGGCGAAGCGGGTCTTCTCGGCTGGCTTTGTCTGGAGCGTCATCGAGAACAAGTGGGACGGCTTCGAGACCGCCTTCCAGAAGTTCGAGCCGCGCAAACTGGCGCACAAGCCGGATGAATTCTGGGAGAAGCTCACCTCCGACAAGCGCATCGTGCGCAATCCGCAGAAAATCCGCAGCGTGCGCGACAACGCCCAGTTTGTGGTCGACATCGCCGCCGAATACGGCAGCTTCGGCAAACTGCTCGCCACCTGGCCGAAGGAGGATCAGGTCGGCCTGCTGGAGCTGCTGGCCAGGCGCGGATCGCGACTCGGCGGCAATACCGGCCAGTACCTGATCCGCTTCCTTGGCCGCGACAGCTTCATCGCCTCGCGCGACGTGATCCTGTGCCTGCGCGATGCCGGCGTCGCGCTGACCGACAAGGCCGCCTCGAAAGGCGACATGAAAAAAATCCAGGCGCAGTTCAATATCTGGGCGAAGGAAAGCGGCCTGCCGCTGGTGCATATTTCGCGGATTTGCGCGATGTCGATCGGCGAAAACTACGAAGCCGAGCGGCTCAAGCGCGCGATGGGCGAGGCCGAGTAAGACATAATCCTGCCAGTTATGGTTATCGGCCCGTAAACACCGCTGCAAATAAACTCAATTATATCGTTGGCCCGGATACGGCATCCGCCGCTAGCTTGGCCTGATGCAACACGACCTTTCACTCGACGCCGTCAGCTGGGAACAGCGCGGCATCCAGGCCCGCGACGCTGGCCAGCATGCGGAAGCGGAAGCCTGCTTCGCGCAGGCCGTGGCGCGCGACGAACGGCCGCTGTCCTGGCTTGGCCTCGCCCTTTGCCAGATCGATCAGAAGCGCCCCGATGACGCCGTGAGCAGCCTGCGCCGGGCGCAGGTCCTGTCGCCCAAATCCGGTGTCGTGCGCCACCTGCTCGACTCCCTGACCGGCACCAATACGCTGCGCGCACCCGATACCTATGTCACCTGGCTGTTCAACACCTATGCCAGCGAATTCGATGCGCATCTCGCACGGCTCGGCTATCAGGGCCCGCAGATGCTGCACAGCCTGGCCGAACGCGCGCAGTGGCCGGTGCAGCCGACCGCCCGCATTCTCGACCTGGGTTGCGGCACCGGCATGAGCGGCCAGCCCTTCCGCCCCTATGCCGCCCGGCTGGACGGCATGGACCTGTCGCCCGGCATGCTGCGCCAGGCTGGCAATCGCGGCATCTACGACACGCTGCAGCTCGGCGAAGTGCATGAGCTGCTGCGCCAGGCGCCGGAAGCGGCCTATGACATGGTGATCGCCGCCGACACGCTGATCTATATCGGCGATGTGGCCGATCTTTTCCGTCTGGTGACTCGCGCGCTGAAACCCGGCGGCAGTTTCCTGTTCACCGTGGAAACCGGTGAGGCCGGCTTTGCGCTGACCGCCAGCGGCCGCTACAGCCATGCCGATGCCTATCTGCGCCGCTGTGCCGACCGGCTGCTGCGCCATGCCGACTGCGTGGACGGCGTCATCCGCATCGAGGCCGGCAAAATCACGCCGGCACGCGCCTACCGCTTCGTCAAGACCGTCAACTGATCCGGTAAATTGTAAGGTTCAGCGTTCCTGCTGCTGACGACGCAGCAGCACCGTGCTGACCGGCACCAGGCTGAAGCCGCGCTCTTTCGCCGTCGCAATCCAGTTTTCCATAGCGGTCAGCGTGGCGGCATGGGGATGCCCGATGGCGATGACATCGCCGCGCGCCCTGGCGATGCGTTCCATCGCCGCCAGTTCATGGCCGATGCCCGGCGAGCGCTCGTCATCGAGGAAGAGATCCCGTTCGGCCGCATCCAGACCGCGCTGGCGCGCCAGCGCCGGGCCGGCCGAGCTGGGGCCCGACAGGCTGTCGAGCCAGAAGACCTGACGACGGTTCAGTTCGTTCAGCACCGCGCCCATGCCGGCGGCATTGGCCGTGAAGCGGCTGCCCATGTGGTTGTTCACGCCGACATAGTCGCTGAAGCGATCCAGATGCCAGGCGATCCGGCGCTGCAGCTCAGCCTCGTCGAGGCCGACATACAGCGCATTGGGACCGGGATTGTTGCGCCGGGCATCCAGCGGCTCCATCGGCAGATGCAGCATCACCTCATGGCCGGCAGCACGCGCCGCCGCACTCTGCTCCGACAGATCGTTCGCGTAGCTCATGAACGACAGCGTCACCGGCCCCTGCAGCCTGGTGGCGCGCTGGGTGCCTTTGCGGTCGAGGCCGGCATCGTCGATCAGGAAAGCCACGAAGGGCGGCTTGGCCGCAGCAGGCGGCGCCACGGCGCGCGCGCGCCAGGCCGGCGCTTCGCCGGGATTGCGCGGAGCAAGCGACGGCGGCGGCGCGGGCGCAGCCGTCAACTGGACCGGTTTATCGCTGGCCGGTGCCTTTTTGGCCACCGCCGGAACAGCAGCCTGAGTCACCGGAGCCGGGAGTGGCGATGCCGGATTTGCCGGCACGGCAGCAGGCGCGGCCGGAGCCGCAGCGATCTCAGGCTTTGGCTCGGGCTTCACGGGTTCGGTGACCGTCGCCGGTGCGCTGGCCATGATGGCCGGCGTCGGCACCGGATCGACCTTGATCGGTTCAGGCAGCGGCGGCATGACGGCGGCCTGCTGGGCGAATTCGGAAATCGGGCGCCAGCCCCGTTCGGGGCGAATCTCGGGCGCAGCCGTGGGAGCAACGGGCGCAGCTTCTGCCGGTTGCGGCTGCAGCGGCGCCACGACGGCGACGGCAACGGGCTGCGGTCGCGGCGCGTGGCCCACCGCCATGCCCATGGCCACACCGCCAGCCAGCAGCGCGGCTGCGGCTGTCATCAGCGGCCAGTTGACCGCCAGGAAACCACGGGTCTTCTGCGGAGGAGTTGCAGCCGCCGGAGCAGCAGCCGGGATCGGGTGGCCCGGGACGCTACGCGTCTGCATGGCGCCATAGGCACCGGCGGCAGCCTGTGCCGAAGCGGTGCGGCGCGTCTTCAATCTGAGGGCGGCAGGATCGCTCATCTGACCCGGTTAAAGGATTGCGGCGGACACGGCAAGGGCGGTGTGCAACGCGTTGCCGTCATTGTCGTTTCGGCATGGTTAGCGAAGCGTAAAGACAGCCCTGCCCGTCGACTCGGAAAGGCATTAAACTTTGGCTATGGGCGAGGCAGCAAAGATCGACATTATTACCGACGACATCACGCGTCTGGAGGTCGACGCCATCGTCAATGCCGCCAACGAAAGCCTGCTGGGCGGTGGCGGCGTCGATGGCGCCATCCACCGCGCGGCCGGACCGGGACTGCTGGCGGAATGCCGCGCTATTGGCGGCTGTCCCACCGGCGAGGCTCGTATCACGGCGGGCTACACTCTGCCGGCCCGCCATGTGATCCATACCGTCGGGCCGGTCTGGCATGGCGGCAGGCGCAACGAAGCGGCACTGCTGGCACGCTGTTATCGCAACAGCCTGGCCCTGGCGGCGGAATACCGGCTGGCGGCGATTGCCTTTCCCGCGATCTCGACCGGCATCTATGGCTACCCGCTGCAGCCGGCCACCACGATTGCCGTGGCCGAGACCCGACAGCACCTGCAGGGCAACAACTGGCCGCAGCGGGTGATCTTCTGCTGTTTCTCCGCAGAGGCGGCGGCCGTCTATTCGGCCGCCCTGGCCAGCGGCTCCTGATCGAGCCGGAAGAAGGTGATCGAGGTGGCCAGTTCGCGCGCCTGATCGGCCAGCGACTGGGCCGAAGCCGTGGTCTGCTCGACGAGGGCGCCGTTGCGCTGGGTCATCTCGTCCATCTGCGTCACGGAATCGTTGATCTCGTCCAGTCCTGACGCCTGCTCCTGGCTGGCGATCGAAATCTCCTCGATGATGCCGGCGACCCGTTTCACGGCATCGACGATACCGGTGAGGCTGCCGCCCGCCTCGTTGACCAGCGCAGCACCAGATTTCACCTGCGCATTCGAGGCCGAGATCAGACCCTTGATCTGCTTGCTGGCATCGGCCGAGCGCTGGGCCAATGTGCGCACCTCCTGCGCCACCACGGCGAAGCCCTTGCCGGACTCGCCTGCCCGGGCGGCCTCGACGCTGGCATTCAGCGCCAGAAGATTCGTCTGGAAGGCGATCTCGTCGATCAGGCCGACGATATCGACGATCTTGCGGGCGCTCTCCTCGATCTCGCGCATCGCCTCGACGGCACGGCCGACCACGGTGCCGCCGCGATCGGCGGTGTCGCGCGCCGTGACGGCCAGCTGGCTGGCCTGACGCGCATTGTCTGCGTTATGCCGCACGGTGGCAGTGATCTCTTCCATCGACGCGGCGGTGCGCTGCAGGTTGGCGGCCTGCTGCTCGGTGCGCTGGGCCAGATCGCCGCTGCCGACCGAGATTTCGGCCGAGGCATCCCGCACATTGCCGGCGGTCTGCGACAGGCGGCCAACGATATCGGCCAGCTTTTCCGCCAGCGTATTGGCGTCATCGGAGAGTTGCTCGAACACGCCACGATGGCCGCCGGCGATGCGATGCGTCAGATCGCCCTGGGCCAGCGCCCCCAGCATGCTGCCCAGATCGGCCAGCGCCTTGTCGACGGTGCCCAGCAGATCGTTCATGCCCAGACCCAGGCGCTGCATCACGCCCTGCAACGCGTCAGCGTCGATACGGCGCGTCAGGTCGCCGGCGGTGGCCGAGGCGACGATCTGGCCGATGGCGTCTTCCAGCAGCTTTTCCTGTGTCTTACGCTCGGCCTCGAAATTCTCGCGGTCGCGCTCGACCTGCTGCTGCAGCTTTTCATTCTCCTGGCCGTTGGTCTTCAGCACCTCGACGGCGCGCGCCATCTCGCCGATCTCGTCCGAGCGGCCGGTCTCCTGCAGTTCGACCGACCAGTCGCGGTCGGCCAGACGCCGGGTCACCGCGGTCATGCGCAGGATCGGCGCCACGATCTGCGGCCCGATGAACATCAGCCCGATCAGCAGCGCGATGACCAGGCAGATCACGGTGATCGCCACCAGCACCAGCTGCGCCGTGGTCGCCTGCCCGGCTGCCGAAGCGGACGCGGCATCGGCTGCTGCGGTGGCGGCTGCCACCAGTGCCCCGACCTTGGTGCCGAGTTCGGCAGCGGCATCGCGCGCCTGCGTCAATGCCAGGCCGGCTGTGGTCATGGTGCGGATCTCGCCGCGCCGGATCTGGAAGATGCTTTCCGAACCCTGGCCGTAGCCTAGCAGCTTGTTGGTGGTGTTCTGCAGTTCGATGACGTCGAACTTCTTGCTGGCCCAGTCGAGCTCTTCAAGCGCGCTACTGTTCAGCTTGACGAATTCGCTGAACAGCTTGTCGAGCTCAGGGTTGCTTGGCGCCTGCGCTGCCACCGCCATCACCGCCACCAGCTGGTTCACCGCATTGCCGGCGGCGATCAGGGCATTGGCCGCATCGGCGGCCTCCGATTTCGCATTGGGCTGGCGCAGCTCGTAGATGGCGCGATCCAGCGCCGGCTGCATCAGCGACTGGAAGGTGATGTAGTCGGCGCTCATCCTGGTCTGCAGCTCTTCGCGCTGCTTCACATAGCCAAGCCGCGCATTCACCGAGCGGTTGATCTGCGCCACCATGGTGTTGAGGAAATCGACCGATTTCTCGATCGCCTCGATCTGCTCGGTCTGGCCGGCCGGCGCCGCCACCTTCACGGTTTCCACCGACTGCTTGAGCTTGGCCTGCTTGGCCCTGAGCGCGGTGAGCGCCTTTTCGCGATCCTCGTCGCTGGTGGCATTGGCCAGCACCGGTGCGCCGGCCGCGAGGTCGGCGCTGGTGCCCGAAAGCTCCAGCGCCGTGATCACCGCTGGTAGGTTGGTGGTGGTGATGCCGGCATAGCTGTTCTCGACGCGGCCGAAGAACAGGCCGCCGATGACATTCGAGACCAGCGTCAGCGCCGCAAGGACGCCAATGGCCAGATAAAGCTTCTGACGAATACCCATACTTTCCTCCCCCTGCGGACGTCCTTCTGGGCGTCCGGCTCTGAAGCCATGCCGGCTTTTCTTACTTACCGACATACTTTCCCACTGGAGCCACCGCCGTAAAGGGGGGGAGAGAGATACGGGTGTATGTTCGGCGACAACTCAACCTATAGGAAGCTCTTTTCGTTCTCCTACTAGATGTGGGCCCTAGCCTGTGGAAAAATACTTGACCCGAATACAGAACCTCATTAGAACATTTCGTGGGTTTCATGTTCGTTCTGGTTTGTCGCCGGCCTGTCCCACTCCCCGGCCCCGACCGCCCAGGACCTTAAATCGAGGAGGCTTCCATGCTGACCCGGAAACAGCACGACCTGCTGCTCTTTATTCACGACAAGCTGGAGAATTCCGGCGTGTCGCCGTCCTTCGAGGAAATGAAGGAGGCGATGAAGCTGAAATCCAAGTCGGGCATCCATCGCCTGGTGACCGGCCTGGAAGAGCGCGGCTTCATCCGCCGTCTCGCCCATCGCGCCCGCGCCCTGGAAGTGCTGCGCCTGCCCGATTCGGCCGTGCCGGTTCGCGGCGGCGTCGGGGCCCCGGCCCGCAGCGCCACCCCGCGCAACCGCCTGATGCCGCGCGCCATCGAAGGCGGGGCCGGCGGCAACAGCCCCATGGCCGGCACGCCGGTGAACGTCAATCCCTATAACGCCCGCGACATCGTCACCCTGCCGCTCTACGGCCGCATCGCCGCCGGCACGCCGATCGAGGCGCTGCGCGACATGAGCACGCAGATCGATGTGCCGATCGGCCTGCTGGGCAATGGCGAACACTACGCCCTGGAAGTCGCCGGCGATTCGATGGTCGATGCCGGCATCATGGATGGCGACACCGTCATCATCCAGCGCAGTGACAATGCCGAAAACGGCACCGTCGTCGTCGCCCTGGTCGACGATCAGGAAGTGACGCTGAAGCGCCTGCGCCGCAAAGGCAACTCGGTGGCGCTCGAAGCCGCCAACCCGGCCTACGAAACGCGCATCTTCGGCCCCGACCGAGTGAAGGTGCAGGGCCGCCTGGTCGGCCTGCTCCGCCGCTACTGAGTTTCAGCCGGATTGAATACCAAGCGGGGCGCCCTTTGGCGCCCCGTTTTTTATGAACCGCGCTCGGGCCCGTGCCCCTTGGGCACGACCCAGGGCCGGCGACCGCGCTGCTGTGCCACGGTGAGCAGGCGGATGGTCCCGGTTTCGCGCGCCAGGAACAGCGCATGCGTGCCGCCACGCCACAGATCGTTGCGATCGATGACGATTCTTGCGGCCGGACAGCGATAGCGGATCGGCATCTGGGCCGCGATCACCACATCGGCATGTTTGCAGTCTTCGGTGATCGCCTTCGGCTGCCGCGGCAGCGCCACCAGAAAACCATCACGCCGCCAGGAGCAGCCCTCCGGATCGCAGCGCAGGCTGCCGTCGACGCCGGACCGGCCTTCGGTGTCGTTGCGTCTGAGCGTCGGCCAGGGATAAAGCGGCGGCGCTCCCAGCCGCTCCCACCAGGTTTCGGCAGCAAAGCCGCGCGGCGGCGTGGAGGTCAGATAATACCGGTCATCCAGCGCCCGGGCTGCAATCAGGCGACCATCGCCGCTGACCAGCAGATCGGGCTGCGGCACCAGCCAGGGTGAAGCCGTACCGATCAGGAGACCAGCCAGCCCGAGCCAGCGCCAGCGCTGCTGCCACAGGCATAACCACAGACCGCCGCCGGCAATGGCACCCAGGCCCCAAAGTGGCATTGCCGGCACCACGCCAACGGCATCGGGCCAGCCGGCCACCCATTGCGCCAGCGCGATCAGCAGATCGATGCACCAGACCATCGGCACCAGCGCGAGAGCTTCGAGGCCCAGCGGCATCAGCAGGAAGGCCAACACGATCAACGGCATGATCAGGAAATCCACCAGCGGCGCGGCCAGCAGGTTGGCGATCAGGGCATAATCAGCGACGCGATTGAAATGATAGGCGGCGAAAAAGGACGAACCCAGCCCGGCCACGAAGCTGGCCGCCATGGTGCCGAGCAGCCAGAGCATAGCGATCTTTACTGGTCCCGCCTCGCTGCGCCAGCGCGTCAGTCGCGGCGCGAATTGCTCGAATGCCGCCACCAGCGCGGTGACGGCGGCAAAGGACATCTGGAATCCGGGATCGAGCAGACTGTCGGGCCAGAGCACCAGCAGCAGCAAGGCTGCCCAGGCCACCGCGCGCAGCGTGATGGCACGGCGGTCCAGCATCACGGCGATCAGCGCCAGGGCGATCATCACCAGCGCCCGCAGCGTGGGCAGTGCCGCGCCCGAGAGCAGCGTATAGGCGGTGGCGCCGAGCAGGGCCGCGACCGCCGCCCATTTCTTGATCGGGTAATGCAGGGCCAGATGCGGACTGAGCGCCAGCAGGCCGCGCACGAGAAAGAACAGCAGGCCAGCCACCAGGGTGAGATGCAGGCCCGAGATCGAGAGAATATGTGCCAGGCCAGAATCGCGGAATGCCGCATCCACGCTGTCGGGGATCGGTCCGCGCACGCCGGTCATCAGCGCTGCGGCAATCGCGCCGCCGGCGCCCTCGGTCTGCGCGGCGATACGGCGCGTCCAATCCTGCCGCAGGGCACTGAGCGACAGCAATGCCGCATCGCGCCAGTCTTCGGGTTCGGTCTCCGGCATGGCTTCGGGCGTGCTGATCGCATAGCCCACGGCGCCAATCTGGCGAAACCAGGCATAGCGCGCAAAGTCGAAGGCGTCGGGCATCGCCGGCTCCGGCGGCGGCAGCAGCATGACGCGCAGGCGGATACGGTCACCCGGCCACAGAATGCTGCCGTCACGGTTGAGCGTGATCCGCACGCGACGCGGCGTTTCCGGCTCGCCAAGGCCGCTGAAGCTGACGCGGTCCAGCAGCAGGCGATGACCGGCATCGCGCGGCTCGGCGTCCAGAACCCGACCTTCGAGCCAGACCGCGCCGCTCATCCGCTGCAGGACCGGCGCCGCCACGCTGGCACTGCGTTCCGCGCCAAGCCACACCCCGGCCGTAACGGCCAGAGCCATAATCAGGGGCAGTCGCCACAGCGCCCGGCGTGCGAACAGCACCAGCGCCAGAACCAGCGCCGCCACACCCAGCCGCAAGGGCAGCAGCGGCGGTTCGGTGGGGAGAAGGAAATATGCGGCAATGCCGGTCCCCAGCAGGGCCGGCAGCCAGAGAAACCAGCGTTCGCGCTCGGCCAGCAATGTGGCGATGGCATCGAAATCGCGCAGATCGCGCCAGCCTGCCGCCATGCCTGCGACAAGCCCCGAAACCAACCGCTGCCATAATAGCTGTTGCGCCAGACGGGCCATGGCGGAAAACTCTGCATACCTGCCCTGCGGTCGCCAATCCGTGCAAATCGGGAACGCGGCTTGCCCGCCTGCACCCGTATGCTAAAACCCTGCGGCAATCGTCATTTCCGCTCTCGCGTCTGGATCGTTCCATGAAGGTCGTTACCCGCTTCGCCCCCTCGCCGACCGGCTACCTGCATATCGGCGGTGCCCGGACGGCCCTGTTCAACTGGCTGTTCTCGCGCCACCACGGCGGCACCTTCCTGCTGCGCATCGAAGACACCGATCGCGAGCGTTCGACCGACGATGCCGTGCAGAAGATTTTCCAGGGCCTGAAGTGGCTGGGACTGGACTGGGATGGCGAGCCGGTGATGCAGTTCGCCCGCATGAACCGTCATGCCGAGGTGGCGCATCAGCTGCTGGCCGAGGGCAAGGCCTATCACTGCTACTGCTCGCCCGAAGAGCTGGAGGAGATGCGCAACAAGGCCAAGGCGGAAGGCAAACCGATCCGCTATGACGGCCGCTGGCGCGACCGCGATCCGAAGGATGCGCCGGCCGGCGTTAAACCCGTCGTGCGTTTCAAGGCGCCGCAGACCGGCAGCACTGTGATCAAGGATCATGTGCAGGGTGATGTCACCTTCCAGAACGAGCAGCTCGACGACCTCATCATCCTGCGCTCGGACGGCACGCCGACTTACAATCTCTCGGTCGTCGTCGACGACCACGACATGGGCATCACCCATATCATCCGTGGCGACGATCATCTGACCAATGCCGCGCGCCAGAGCCAGCTCTATCTGGCGGCCGGCTTCGCCGTGCCCGACTTTGCGCATATCCCGCTGATCCATGGCAGCGACGGCGCCAAACTGTCCAAGCGCCATGGCGCGCTGGGCACGGAAGCCTATGCCGATATGGGCTATCTGCCGGCGGCGATGCGCAACTACCTGCTGCGCCTGGGCTGGAGCCATGGCGATGACGAAATCATCTCGACCCAGCAGGCCATCGAATGGTTCGGCCTCGATCATGTCGGTCGTTCGCCGGCGCGTTTCGATTTCGTCAAGCTGAACAATCTGAACGGCCATTACATCCGCCAGGCGGCGGATGACGAGCTGATGACGGCCGCCCTGCCCTTCATCGAGAAGAAGATCGGCCGCGCGCCGAACCAGGCCGAGGCCGCGCAGATCAAGGCGATCCTGCCCGCCGTGAAAGAGCGCGCCAAAGACCTGAACGAGATCACGGAATCTCTGCAGTTCCTGTTCGCTGCCCGCCCCATCGCGCCCGATGCCGCCGCCCAGAAACACCTGGACGATGCCGCCAAGGCACGCCTGAAGACCATGATCGAAACGCTGACCGGCGTTGCGGACTGGACGGCAGCGAATACCGAAGCCGCAATCCGCGCCTTGAGCGAGACGCAGCAGGTGAAACTCGGCCAGCTGGCACAGCCGCTGCGCGCGGCACTGACCGGCCGCACCGTGTCGCCACCGATCTTCGATGTGCTGGCCGTGCTGGGCCGCGAGGAAACGCTCGCGCGTCTGGCCGACGCTGCGGCTTAAGCCATGTCGCGGGTGCGGCCTCCGATCCTGATCGTGCCCGGCCTGGGCAATTCCGGGCCGCAGCACTGGCAGAGCCACTGGCAGCAGCGCAATCCCGACTATATCCGCGTCGAACAGGCCGACTGGGACCAACCGGATTTCGCCGACTGGCTGGCACGGCTGGATGCGGCGATTGCCGCCTGCCCGAAACCGCCGGTGCTGGTGGCGCACAGCCTGGCCTGTTCGCTGGTCGGCCACTGGGTGACGCGCCATGACGGCGAACTGCATGGCGCATTGCTGGTGGCGCCGGCCGATATCGATTCAGAAAGCCATACGCCGCCGGAGACGCGTGGCTTCCGCCCGATGCCGCTGACGCGTTTCACCTGTCCCACCATCGTGGTGGCGAGCACGAACGATCCCTATGTCGATTTTACCCGCGCCCAGCATTTCGCCGCACGCTGGCATGCGCGGCTAGTCGATGCCGGCGCGCTCGGTCATATCAACGGCGCGTCCAATCTGGGCGACTGGCCGTTCGGACAGGCATTGCTGGAAGAGTTGATCGACGCGGGCTGAGTAAAGGCGTCGGCTGATCAGAGCTGGCGGCGCAGTTCGGTCTGCCGCGACATGCGGGCCTGGTCCATCATGAACTGCTGCAGCTTTTCGATGGCCGGACGCGGCATCGGATCCTGACCGCTGAGCATCAGCGTCAGGTTGACACGGCTGACGCCGATGCGCAGCGCCAACTGGTCGAGCGAGATCGCCGCCATCTTGCAGGCCTGCGACACCGCAACCACAGAGCCCTTCTCGACGAAGAAGCGGCCCCACTGTTCCTTGACATTGAGCTTGGCCGGCAGCGGCGGCAGGGCCGTGCCGCTGCCGCGCGACGCCGCGATGGCATCCGGCGACACCAGTTGCGACGTCATGACAGCGGTGGACGGCGTGGCCGAGAGACGCGGCGGCGGCGGTGCGGGCTGGAATTCCTCCAGACGCGGCGCATTCTCGATGCTCTGTTCCAGCAGCTTGCGCACGGCCTCAATGAGTTCGTGGCTCAGCGGCGCCAGATCATGCTCTTCGCCGAAGCGATCATAATACTCGGCGATCTCGCCCAGGCGATTCAGGCGGCGCGACAGGAATTCGCGCGCGCCGATCGGCAGGCGCCGGCCCGCACGCGTGATGTTGATCAGATAAATCCGGGTGGTATCCAGCTCGAGGATGGTGATCTTCCAGCGGATCTTCGACAGATGCTTCTGCAGTGGCCGGCGTTTGGTCTCTTCGAATTCCGGGATGCGCCCATCGACCAGATCAACGAAGACGTAGAAGTGCTCCATCTTCTCGACGAAGCGCTTGTAGTCACCGAAAGTGCCGTTGAGATTCTTGTCGTCCTGACAAAAAGCGAGCAGCTCGCGGCTCTGGTTTTCCACCACGCCGACCAGCTTCAGGGTTTCCTGAACAACCGGTTTGATCGCCTGACTCACTGCGGGATTGCTCCGCCTTTATCAATCTTTGTCCGGGAAGCACATGCAACGCGGGTATTGGGGCCGATTTTTGCAGAAATACTGCTACGCAGCAATACCACTGCAACTGTAAGTCTGCCTATGAATTGTGACCAAACCATGAAGTGTCCTGCGCCGCTAAACGACTGAGATCGCAGGAGGTTCACGCGGGCAGCTCGTGCGGGGCGCAATACAGGCCGGCGCCACGCAGGCTGCGGCAGTAGGCCAGGGCTCCGGGCTGGTCGGCGAATCCACCCACCAGCAGGCGCATCACCTTGCCCCGCTGGCCGCCCAGATCGATCTCGACATAGCGGCGGGCTGCATCTTTCAGCACCGGAAACCGTTCGGCCAGCCGGGGCCAGGCGGCTTCAGCTTCGGCCAGGGTTTTGTAGCTGGCGACATGGCCGGCATAGCGCAGGACCATCGGGGCCGGCGGCGGCGAGGGTTCAGCGACCCGGACCACCGGCTCGGGCTCCACCGCCGCCGGAAGTTCAACCGGGACCATCGCCGGTTCGGTGGCGCAGGCGACCAGCAGAGCAGTCAGGAACAGGGCCGCAAGGCGGCCGGACAGCGACGGCAGAACCGTCAGGGTCATTTCTCGACCAGCTTGAACAGGCTGCGATCCAGCATGGCGCTGACCGAGACGGTCTTGGTGCTGCTGGCATCGCGCTCGTTGATCAGCTGGACGTGCTGGACATCCTCGCCAGGGAATTGGATCAGGCGTGCCACCCGCCAGATAAAGCCCTGTCGCTGCTCGAAACGCTGGCCGGGAACGATATCCGCGGCGGTAAACTTGGCCATCTGAAACACCTTGAATCGGTTGACCGCACGCTAGCGCATTTCGCTGCACTGCGCCAACGTCCCGCATAGAGCGCGTGGTTACGCCGGCTGGCGAATCTGGAACACAAAAACCCCGTTATTCTGCTCCGACGACAGCAGGGCAAACCCGGCCGCCTCACAGAGCGCGGCGATATCGGTCGGCGCCTGCGGGTCGGTGGCTTCCACGGTCAGGATTTCACCCTTCGGCACGGCCTTCATCGCCTTCTTGGTGCGCAGCACCGGCAGAGGACAGTTCAGCCCTTTGACATCGAGAGTCTGGGTCATGGCAATCCGACTTAAATCCCACAAAACGGACGTGGGAAAACTTAATACTTCCCATGGCTTATGTAAATCCTATAATCCCAGCATCTTGGCATAAACACTGGCAAATTTGCCCTCGGAGACCCAGCGGCCATGACCGCCCTGCCCCTGCCTGTACTCGTCAACCTGGCCGGCCTGCTGCTGGGGATGGTGTTCGGCGCCACCGTGCAGCGGAGCAACTTCTGCACCATGGGCGCGATCAGCGACGCAGTGCTGATGGGGGATGCCAGCCGGCTGCGCAGCTGGGTACTGGCAATTGCCGTAGCCATGCTGGGCAGCCAGGGACTGCATCTGGCCGGCCTGATCGACCTGGGCAGCTCGATCTATGCGACCGCGACAATCGGCTGGTTCGGTGCCCTGCTCGGCGGCCTGCTGTTCGGCTTCGGCATGGTGCAGGCCGGCGGCTGCGGCAACCGCACGCTAGCCCGTCTGGGCGCCGGCAACCTGAAATCCCTGCTGGTGGTGCTGATGATCGGGCTCTCGGGTTACATCACCCTGCGCGGCCTGCTCGGTCCCGCCCGGGCCTGGCTCGAACGCTCGACGGCCATCGACCTCAAGCCGCGCGGCTTTGCCGGCCAGTCGCTGCCCGACCTTCTCGGCGGTCTGCTCGGACAGGATGTGCAGATGCTGCGCTGGTTCCTCGCGGCGGCCATTCCCGCTCTGCTGCTGCTCTGGGTGTTCAAAGACGCACGCTTCAGGACCAGGCCGGTGCTGATCGCGGCCGGCGCGATCGTGGGGCTGGTCATCACCGCCGGCTGGGCCGCGACCGGCATCCTTGGCGCCGACGATTTCGACCCGGTGCCGCTGGCTTCGATGACCTTCGTGGCGCCAATCGGTGCGGCGCTGCAATACCTGATGACCTTCACCGGCGCCAAGCTCGATTTCGGCATCAGCAGTGTCGGCGGCGTGATCCTCGGCGCCTTTCTGATGGCCAGAGCAACCGGCAGCTTCCACCTCGAAGGCTTTAGCAGCGCAACCGACATGCTGTCGCATCTGTTTGGCGGCGTGCTGATGGGCATCGGCGGTGTGCTGGCCATGGGCTGCACCGTCGGTCAGGGCCTGACCGGCCTGAGCACGCTGGCCCTGAGCAGCTTTGTCGCAGTCGCCGGCATCGTGATTGGCGGCATCCTGGGGGTCCGCTATCTTGAGGAAGGCAGCCTCACAGGCGCCGTGCGCGCACTGTTCGCGCGCGACTGAAACAGCCGGAGCAACAACGCCATCATGGGCGGCCTCGATATTTCCTATGCCGGCGCCGCCGGCGCCGGGCTGATCAGCTTTCTCAGCCCCTGCGTGCTGCCGCTGGTGCCAGCCTATCTGTGCTTCGTTGCCGGCACCACGCTGGACCGCGTGGTGGCCGCAGACGCCGTCGATCCGGCACTGACGCGCCGCGTCGTCGTCTCGGCGCTGGCCTTTGTCATCGGCTTCTCCACCGTGTTCATCATCATGGGGGCCTCAGCCTCGGCGCTGAACCGCCTGCTGGTACAGCATATCGACATCATCGCGAAAATCGCCGGCGCGGTGATCGTGCTGTTCGGCCTGCACACGATGGGCCTGCTGAAAATCCCGCTGCTGTACCGCGAAGCGCGCATCACCACCGAGGAGCGGCCGGCCAATCTGGTGGGCGCCTATGTCATCGGCCTGGCTTTCGCCTTCGGCTGGACGCCCTGCATCGGCCCGATCCTTGCCACCATCCTCACCGTGGCCGCCAGCCGCGAAGATCTCGGCTATGGCATCTCGCTGCTGGCAACCTATGCACTGGGTCTGGGCATTCCCTTCCTGCTGGCGGCGCTGGCGATGAAGCCGTTCATGAGCTTCATGCGGAAATTCCGGCAGCACCTGCGCAAGGTGGATATCACCGCCGGGGTACTCCTGGTGGTCACTGGCCTGCTGATCTTCACTAACAGCCTGGGGCAGTTCAGCTATTACCTACTGGAAATTTTTCCCTGGTTCGCCCTGATCGGCTGACACCGTCGCGTAGCGCCAAAAGATCACTAGACCCGCGCCTATTTTGCTCTGCACGGTACCGGCATGAACGCAGGCATAACAGAAAAGACGCGCGTGCTGAAAGCTCAGAGCCAGTTTCTGCTGGATGAACGCGACTTCCTGCTGCATCTGTTCGATACCTCGCCGGGATTGATGGGCGTGCTGCGTGGCCCGCAGCATATTTTCGAGTTCGTCAATCACCGCTGGTTCGATCTGTTCGGTTACGACGTCGTCGGGGTGCCCATGGGCATGCTGCTGCAGGGCGAGCAGGCGCAGAATCTCACACGCCGTCTCGACGACGCCTTCATTCATGGTCTTCCCTATACCGGCCGCGGCCTTCGCTTTGCGCCACCGCGCCACAACACGCTCCAGCCTGCCATTTATTATCTCGACCTGACCTGTCAGCCGTTATTCGAAAACGATGGCACCATTTCAGGCGTTTTCGTCTCGGGCATCGACGTGACCGAGAGTGTCGCGGCACAAGAGCAGCAACAGTTTCTGATGGACGAGATGAATCACAGGATTGAAAATGTCCTGGCGACCGTCTCCGCCATCGCGACGAATACACTGCGCGGCTGCGTAAACCCGGGCGATTTTGTCGAAGCGTTCCAGTCCCGCCTGATGGCCCTGTCGCGCACCCATAATGCGCTGATCCAGAGTGCGTGGGAGGGCCCGGACCTGCAGGGTCTGCTGCAGGCAGAATTCGAGCCCTATGGCATCGAGACGCAGATTACGCTGGCAGGAGAACCGGTCTGCCTGCCGCCCCGAAGCGCGCTATCCCTGGGCATGGTATTTCACGAATTGGCGATCAATGCGTCGAAATATGGCGCGCTCTCTGTTCCGGAGGGTCGCCTCACTATCCGCTGGCAGCGCCTTGCCGATCCCACAAGCCCTCTGGTTCTCAAATGGCAGGAAAGCAGCGGCCCGCCCGCCACGATACCTCAGTCCCACGGCTTCGGTTCGCGACTGATCGAGCGCAGTATCACCGGCGACCTGAACGGGGCCCTCACCATCGAGTATGAACCGACCGGTCTGACCTGCCATATGGTGTTGCCATACCAGGCGCTTTCCGGATGAGCGCCCATCCGGACGTCGCCGGTGTCAGAATCATGCTTCTCGAGGATGAGCCTCTGGTTGCCATGGCGATAGAAGACATCCTGCTGCTCGATCTCGGTTGTGTGGTGCTCGGGCCCTTTATGCATCTGGAGGATGCCTTCCATTGCGTCCGGGACCATCGGGCTGACATCGATATCGCGATCCTGGACATCAATATCCGGGGCGAACGCAGCTTTGAACTGGCCGGCTGGCTGGATGACCTTGGCATCCCCTTCTTTTTTTCAACCGGTTATACCGAAGCTGGCCTCGACGGACGCTGGCGGAACCGGCCCAGCATCGGCAAATGGTTCAGCGAAGCCAGGCTCGCGACAATGATCCGCCAGCTGGTGCCGGAGCAGCGCCCCGTATCGACCGCAAAGCCCGATTGGCAACAAATACTTTTGTAGCCAAAACCGGATTGAAAATAACGGTTTAATCTCTTTGCCTGCCGCCGTCGGTTTGCGCTAAGTCGATAGCGTGAACACGATTTCCGACGCCTTCCTGCTGTCCCTGCAGATGATGCTGCATCTCGATGCCGAGCTGCTGCGCATTGTCGGCCTGTCGCTCGGCGTCAGCCTGACCGCCGTGCTGATCGGCAGCGCCATCGGCCTGCCGCTCGGCGCCCTGCTGGCGCTGACCCGCTTCCCCGGCCGCAACATCTGTATTGTCGTCCTCAATGCCTGCATGGGCCTGCCGCCGGTGGTGGTCGGTCTGATCGTCTATTTGCTGCTGTCGCGTTCCGGTCCGCTCGGACCGCTCGGCTGGCTGTTCAGCCCGGCCGGCATGGTGATGGCCCAGGTGGTGCTCATCACTCCCATTGTCGCCGCGCTGTCGCGCCAGATCGTCGCCGATCTGTGGAGCGAATACGAAGAGCAACTGCGTTCGCTCGGCCTCACTCCGCTGAAAGCCATCGCCACCCTGCTGTGGGACGGCCGCTTCTCGCTCAGCACCGCCGTGCTGGCCGGCTTCGGCCGCGCGATTGCCGAAGTGGGCGCCATCATCATCGTCGGCGGCAACATCGCCGGCTATACCCGTACCATGACCACTGCGATTTCACTGGAGACCAGCCGCGGCGACCTGGCGCTGGCCATGGCACTGGGCATTGTTCTGCTCAGCATCGCCATCGGCATCAATGCCTCTGCCTCCACGCTCGGCAATGCCGCGCGCCGGCGGCAGGGCGCCTGACGCGGTGACTGCGATGCATGCCCGCGCCACACTACTGCCGCTGCGTCTGGACGGTGTCGGCTACAGCGTGGCGGGCCGCAGCCTGATCCGGGACATCACCCTGGATTTCGACACCGGTGCCCCGACCCTGGTGCTCGGCCCCAACGGAGCGGGCAAAAGCCTGCTGCTAAGGCTATGTCACGGCCTGCTGACGCCGACAACGGGCCGCGTCTCCTGGCAGGGCAGCGCCGCACAGAATCCGGAAAGCCTGCGCTTCGGCCAGGCCATGGTGTTCCAGAAGCCGGTGCTGCTGCGCCGTTCGGTGCTGGGTAATGTGGTATTTCCACTCAAACTGCGCGGCCTCGATCATGCCGCACGCACCGCCAAGGCAATGGCGGCGCTGGATCGCGTCGGTCTTGCCGCTTTTGCCGACCGGCCGGCCCGCGTGCTGTCGGGCGGCGAGCAGCAGCGCCTGGCCCTGGCCCGCGCCTGGGCGCTGGAGCCGCAGATCCTGTTCCTCGACGAACCCGCCGCGGCACTGGATCCCAATGCCGCCCGTCAGGTGGAAGGCATCATCGACAGCATCGGCCGTACCGGCACCAAGATTGTGATGACCACCCATGATCTGGGACAGGCCCGCCGCCTGGCCGGCGACGTGATTTTCCTGCATGGCGGCAACATGGCCGAACGCACACCGGCCAACCGCTTTTTCGACAATCCCCAGAGCGAGGCAGCCGCCGCGTTCCTGAAGGGCGATCTCACCTGGTAATGCTTGAACGGAGGAAACCATAATGAACCGCAGACATCTTCTTGGGCTTTTTGCCAGCACTGCTCTCGCACTGGTCGCGCTGCCCAGTCTGGCACAGGAAAAGTTCATTGTCGTCGCCAGCACCACCTCGACCGAACAGTCGGGCCTGTTCGGCCATATCCTGCCGGCCTTCACCAAGAAAACCGGCATTCAGGTGCGCGTGGTGGCCCAGGGCACCGGCCAGGCGCTGAAGACCGCGGAGAAGGGCGACGCCGATGTGGTCTTCGTGCACGATCCGGTGGCCGAGCAGAAATTCGTCGCCGATGGCTGGGGCGTCGACCGCCGTCTGGTGATGTACAACGATTTCGTCATTGTCGGCCCGAAGGCCGACCCGGCCAAGATCGCCGGCAGCAGGGATGTGATCGCAGCCTACAAGAAGATCGCCGGCGCCAAGGTGCCGTTTGCCTCGCGTGGCGACAGCTCGGGCACCCACGCGGCCGAACTGCGCATCTGGAAGGAAGCCGATATCGACGTGAAGACCGCCGGTACCGGCTGGTATCGCGAAACCGGTTCCGGCATGGGGCCGACGCTGAACACCGCCAGCGCCATGAATGCCTATGCCTTCACCGACCGCGGCACCTGGCTGAGCTTCAAGAATCGCGGCGACCTGACTATTGCCGTGCAGGGCGATGTGAAGCTGTTCAACCAGTATGGCGTCATGCTGGTCAATCCGGCCAAGCATCCGCATGTGAAGGTCGCTGAAGGCAAGGCCTTCGCCGACTGGGTTGTCTCCAAGGAAGGCCAGGACGCCATCGCCGCCTACAAGATCGAGGGCGAGCAGCTGTTCTTCCCGAACTACAAGCCCGGCGCGAACAGCTGATGCGCCGCATTGCTCTTGTCCTGATCGCAATACTGGGCATGAGCAACACCGTTGCCGTGGCGCAGGAACCGATCCGCCTCTATGCGGCCGGCTCCCTGCGCGCGGCAATGACCGAGATCGCCGCTGCGTTCAAAACCGACACCGGCCTGAGCGTCGCCGGCACCTACGGCGCTTCGGGCCTGCTGCGCGAGCGCATCGAAAAAGGCGAGCCGGCCGAGGTTTTCGCCTCCGCCAACATGGAGCATCCCCAGATGCTGGCGCAGAGCGGCAGGCTGGGCGCCGTGGCACTGTTCACCCGCAACGAAATGTGCGCGCTGGTGCACCCGGCGCTGGCCGTAACACCCGAGACATTGCTGGCCCGGATGCTGGATGCCACGGTGCGGCTCGGCACCTCGACGCCGAAGGCCGATCCTTCGGGCGACTATGCCTGGGAGGTTTTTCGCAAGGCCGATACCGTGCAGAGGGGCAGCTACACAAAGCTTGATGCCAAGGCGATGCAACTGACCGGCGGCCCCGCTTCGCCACCCCCGCCACAGGGGCGCAATGTCTACGGCATGCTGGTGGACCAGGGGCAGGCTGACATCTTCCTGACTTATTGCACCAACGCCGTGCTGGCCCGGCAGGAAACCCCGGCCCTGCGGCAGCTTGCCCTGCCCCAGGCTTTGCGCGTCGGTGCCGATTATGGCATGGGCGTTGCCGTGAATGGACGGCCGGAAGCAAAACGCTTTGCCGATTTCGTGCTTTCGCCCAGGGGACAGGCTATCCTGACGGCGCAGGGCTTTTCGCCCATCCGCTAACCGGGAGTCCCCCCATGAAGCTGAGCGCGCGCAACATCCTCAAGGGCAAGGTCAAACAGATCACCAAGGGCAAAACCACGGCGACGGTCAAGATCGCCGTTGGTGACGCTATGGTGACCGCCTCCATCACCATGGAAGCGCTGGACGAACTGAAGCTGAAAAAAGGCGAGACGGCCTACGCCATCATCAAGGCTTCGGACGTCATCGTCGGCAAGTGATGCGGCTCAGCCGGCGCGCCTTTCTCGGAACGGCGCTTGCCGTCCCCTTCGCGGCCGGCGCGCAAACGGCGCGCGAGATCGTCGACGATGGCGGCCGCCGCGTCAGCCTGCCGGCGCAGGTCGGCCGTGTCTATGCAGCCGGCCCGCCGGCCTCGCTGCTGCTGTTCGCGCTGGCGCCCGAGAAACTGCTGGGCTGGACCACATCATGGCGCGATCATGAGCGGCCCTTCGTGGCACCGGCCTATGCCGACCTGCCGGTGCTCGGCCGCCTGACCGGACGTGGCAACACGGCCAATGTCGAAACCCTGCTGGCGGCAAAACCCGACCTGATCTTCGATTACGGTACGGTGAATGCCACCTTCGTCTCGCTGGCCGACCGCGTGCAGGAGCAGACCCGCCTGCCCTATATCCTGCTCGATGGCCGCTTTGATGGCATGGCGACAGGCATCGAAAAACTCGGCGTCGCCGTCAACGAGCCGCAGCGCGCCGCCGAGTTGGCCGGCTGGGTGCGTGCGCAACTCGATCTGGTGACGACGAGGCTGAGCCAGGTGCCGCAGGGCCGCCGGCCACGCGTCTATTACGGTCGCGGTCCGCGCGGTCTGGATACCGGCCTCGCCGGTTCGATCAATACCGAGATCATCGAGCGCGCCGGCGCGGTGAATGTCGCCGCCGAACTGGGCCAGGGCGGGCTGGTGCAGGTATCGCTGGAACAGGTTCTGGCCTGGAATCCGGATGTGATCGTCACCATCGACCCGACCTTCCATGCCAGCCTGCGCGACCAGCCGCTGTGGCGCGGCATCCGGGCGGTGCGCGACGGCCGCGTCTATCTGGCGCCGAACGCGCCGTTTGGCTGGATCGACTTTCCGCCGGCGCTCAACCGCCTGCTCGGTCTGCGCTGGCTCTGTGCGATCCTCTATCCGGCACAGTTCCCGGAAGACCTCCGCACCTTCGTCACCGATGCCTATACCCGTCTCTACCATCAGGCGCCCGACAAGACGCAGCTCGACGCCATGCTGCGCTCGATGAACGGCCTTAGCCTGTGAACCGCACGGCTTGGGCCTTTCTGGCGGCCACAGGCCTGCTGGCACTGCTGGCGCTGGTCGCCCTCACCGCCGGACGCTTTCCGCTGCCGGTCGGCGATGCGCTGGTGGGCATTCTGCGCCGCCTTGTCGGGCAACCGAGTGGCCTGGATGCCGGCGCTGACAGCGTGCTGTTCGGCATCCGCCTGCCGCGCGTGCTCGCCGCCATCACGGTCGGCGCGGCGCTATCGGCGGCCGGTGCCGCCTATCAGCAGCTGTTCCGCAACCCGCTGGTCTCGCCCGATATCCTCGGCGTGTCGTCCGGCGCCGCCCTGGGCGCCGTCTTCGGCATCTTCCTCGGCCTCGATGTCTTCAGCATTCAGATGCTGGCCTTCGCCATCGGACTGGGCACCGTCGCTATCGTCTATGCCATCGCCGCCGCCGTCCGTGGACACGATCCGATCCTGACGCTGGTGCTGTCCGGTGTGCTGATCGGTGCCCTGGGGGGCGCTGGCGTCGGCCTGATGAAATATCTGGCCGATCCCTACAACCAGCTGCCGGCCATCACCTTCTGGCTGCTCGGCAGCCTCGCCGCCATCGCGCCCGCCGATATTCACGGCACCATCCCGGTGGTTCTGGCCGGGTTGGTGCCGCTCTGGCTGCTGCGCTGGCAACTTGACGTGCTGTCGCTCGGCGACGAGGAAGCGCGCAGCCTGGGCGTCAATCCCACCCGCGTGCGGCTGGCGGTGGTCGCCGGCGCCACGCTGATCACCGCGGCCGTAGTGGCGATCAGCGGCGTAATCGGCTGGGTCGGCCTGCTGGTGCCGCATCTGGCGCGCCTGCTGGTCGGGCCGCGCTTCGCGCTGCTGCTGCCGGCTTCGCTGCTGCTCGGCGCCGGTTACATGCTGGCGATCGATACCCTGGCCCGCGTGGCGGCGCGCATCGAGATTCCGCTCGGCATTCTCACTGCCGTGATCGGCACGCCGGTCTTCCTGTGGATCCTGCTGCGCACGCGCCGGAGTTGGCAATAATGGGTTGGCAATGACGCTGGACGCGCGCGATCTCGCCATCGGCTTTCCCGGCCGCATGCTGGCACAGGGCCTGTCCTTCAGCCTGCAGCCGGGCGAAGTGCTCTGCCTGCTTGGCCCCAATGGCGTCGGCAAGACCACCCTGTTCCGCAGCCTGCTCGGCCTGCAGAAGCCGCTGGGCGGACAGGTGCGGCTCGATGGCGCGGATATGGCGACGCTCTCTCCAAGCGAAACAGCGCGCCGCATCGCCTATGTGCCGCAGGCGCAGACCGGTTATTTCCCCTTCACCGTCTTCGATGTCGTGCTGATGGGACGCAACGCCCATCTGAAACCGTTTGCCGCGCCCACGGCAAAGGATCGTGCGGCCGCCATGGCCGCTCTGCAGCGTCTGGACATCGCGCATCTCTCCGACAGCATCTACACACGGATTTCCGGCGGCGAGCGACAATTGACCCTGATCGCCCGGGCATTGGCCGCCGAGACACGATTGCTGGTGCTGGACGAGCCAACCGCCAGCCTGGATTTCGGCAACCAGTTGCGCGTGCTGGACCAGATCGCCGGTCTGGCGCGGGACGGCATTGGCGTGCTGCTCTCCACCCACGATCCCGATCAGGCCTTTCTCTGCGGAAACCGGGTCGCCCTGCTGCAGCGCGACGGGCATCTCGATCTGGGCCGGCCGGAGGATATCGTCACCCCCGCTGCATTGCAGCAGCTCTATGGCATCGCGGTAGAGATCGTGACGGTCACGCTCAGCGACGGACGCCGCCGTCCTGTCTGCTTGCCGCAGCAGGGATCGACGCGCTAGCATCCGGCAAAAGACCGGAGGAACCATGGACACGCAGACCCTGCTGCGCCGCTTTGCCGAAGCCGTACAGAACCGCGATGGCAAGGGCTTTGCTGCGCTGTTCACCGAAGATGCGGTCTACCACGATGTTTTCTATGGCGCCTTCCACGGCCGGCAGAAAATCGCCGAGCTGGTGGATGACTGGTTCTATCGCACAGCCGAAGACTTCCGCTGGCATCTGCATGACCCGGTTGGCAATGGCACCACGCTCTATGCCCGTTACACCTTCTCCTACAGGTCGCTGCTGCCCGAAGCCGGCGGCCGGCGCGTGATGTTCGAGGGCGTGGCGATTTTCACCCTGCGCGATGGCCTGATCGCCGACTACCGCGAGGTGGCCAATGCCGGCCCGGCCCTGGTCGATCTCGGCTTCGCGCCCGAACGGGTGACCAAGATCCTCACCCGTGCCGGCGCCGAGCTGAAAAGCCGCGAAGAAGCCCGTCCGCATCTGGCGTAACAGGCTAGCCCGAATCGGCTGCGATCCGCTATGCAGATGGCATGTGCGGACGCTTCAGCCAGACCAAGACGCTCGACGACCTCGCGGCTTTTTTCGAGTTGTACGAGCTGTTCCAGCGCCCCAATCTGGCGCCGCGCTGGAATATCGCACCGACGCAGACGACCGCCGTGGTGCGGAACGCTGCCGGCAAACGCGATCTGGCTATGCTGCGCTGGGGCTTCGCCGGCCCGAACAATGCGCCGCTGATCAATGCCCGCAGCGAGACGGCTGCCGAGAAGCCCAGCTTTGCCGAAGCCTTCGTCCAGCGCCGCTGCCTGGTGCCGGCCGACAGCTTCTATGAATGGCAGGTGATCGAGGGCCAGAAGACAAAACAGCCCTGGCGCATCGGCCTCAAGGGCGGCAGCGTTTTCGCCTTCGCCGCCCTGTGGCAGCCCGAAGCCGCCTTTGGCAATGCCGAATGCTTCACCATCCTCACCACCGCAGCGAATGACTATCTAGTGCCGCTGCATGAACGGATGCCGGTGATCCTGCCGGTGGAGCAGTTCGGTCTCTGGCTCGATCCCGCCACGCCGCGCGGCATCCTGCAGCGCCTGATGCGCAGCTATCCCGCCGAAGCCATGGCGCGCTATCGGGTGACATCCGTCGTCAACGGCGTGAAGGCCGACGGGCCGGAATGCTTCGCGCCGCTCAATGCGGCGCTGAAAGCCGTCGCCTAGCCAAAGCGCTGGCCGCCATCCACGGTGACGGTTTCGCCGGTAATCCAGCTGGCCGCATCCGAGCACAGGAACAGCGCCAGATTGGCCACCTCTTCCGCCGTGCCCATGCGCCCGAAGGGAATCCCGGCGAGGATGCCGTTGTAGAGTTTGGGATTGCCGGTCTTCGCCTGGTCCCACACGCCGCCGGGAAATTCGATCGAACCCGGCGCCACGCAGTTGACGCGGATTTTGCTTTTCGCCAGCGCTGTCGCCTGGGTCATGGTGAGTTGGATCAGCGCGGCCTTGACCGCGCCATAGGCCGGCGTGCGCACGCTGGGCATCAGGCCGGAGACCGAGGAAATATGCAGGATGCAGCCGCCGCCGGCCTTTTCCAGATGCGGGATCGCCGTCTGGCTGGCGCGCACCGTGCCCATCAGATCAACATTCACCGAGGCGGCCCAGCCGGCTTCATCGTCGGTGCGGCCGAAGCCTGACGCGTTATTGACCAGAATATCGATGCCGCCGAGCGCCACGGCCGCCGCCTCGACATAACCACGCACCGCCGGACCGTCGCCCAGATCGCAGGCAGCCGCATGCACCTTGCCGCCGGCCTGTTTCAGCGCCGTTTCCGCTTCACGCAGACCACTCTCGCCCCGCGCGCAGATCGACACAGCGGCACCTTCTTTTGCAAAGCCCAGTGCAATGGCCCGGCCGATGCCGCGGCTGCCGCCAGCCACCACCACCCGTTTGCCCCTGATCCCGAGGTCCATGACATTTTCTCCCGTCTGATTGGCTTCAGCTTTGCCCAGGCAAAAGCGTCATGCAACGGCCCCAAGCCTCTGGTATGCTTCTTGCTGCCAATAACGGACAGATCGAGGTCCGGATGCCGCAATACACCGCCAGCCTGAATGGGACCCGCCATATCTTCGCCGACCTGAAGGCGCTGCTGGCCTGCGCTTCGCCGCGACGCTCGGGCGACGAACTGGCCGGCATCGCCGCCGTCAGCGACGAACAGCGCGTGGCGGCAAAGATGGCGCTGGCCGATCTGCCGTTGCGCGTCTTCCTCGACGAGGCGTTGATCTCCTACGAGCAGGATGAAGTGACGCGACTGATCGTGGACAGCCACGATGCTGCAGCCTTTGCGCCGGTCGCCTCGATGACAGTGGGCGAGTTCCGCGACTGGCTGCTGGGATATCAGGCCGATGGCGCGGCGCTGGCCCGGCTCGCCCCCGGCCTGACACCGGAAATGGTGGCCGCCGTTTCCAAGCTGATGCGCAACCAGGACCTGATCGCGGTCGCGGCGAAATGCCGGGTGATTACCGGCTTCCGCACCACGCTGGGCCTGCCCGGCCGCCTGGGCAGCCGGCTGCAGCCCAACCATCCGACCGACGATGCCGAAGGCATTGCCGCCGCGCTGCTGGATGGCCTGCTCTTCGGCATCGGCGATGCGGTGATCGGCATCAATCCCGCCACCGACAGCGTGCCCGATGGCATCCGCCTGCTGGAGATGCTGGACACCATCCGCCAGCGTTTCGAGATTCCGACACAAAGCTGCGTGCTGGCCCATGTCACGACGACATTGCAGATGATGCAGCGCGGCGCCCCGGTCGATCTGGTCTTTCAATCCATCGCTGGCACAGAGGCTGCGAACAAGGGTTTCGGTGTCGATCTCGCCATCCTGAAGGAAGCACAGGATGCAGCACTCGGCCTGAAGCGCGGCACGGTGGGCAGCAACGTGATGTATTTCGAGACCGGCCAGGGCAGCGCACTGTCGGCCGACGCGCATCACGGCGTCGACCAGCAGACGCTGGAAGTCCGCGCCTATGCGGTCGCCCGCGCTTTCAGGCCATTGCTGGTCAACACCGTGGTCGGTTTTATCGGTCCGGAATACCTGTTCGATGCCAAGCAGATCATCCGCGCCGGACTGGAAGATCATTGCTGCGGCAAGCTGCTCGGCCTGCCGATGGGCGTCGATGTCTGCTACACCAACCATGCCGAAGCCGACCAGGACGACATGGACAGCCTGATGACCTTGCTGGGCACCGCCGGCGTGAACTTCCTGATCGCCGTGCCCGGCGCCGACGACGTGATGCTGAATTACCAGAGCCTGTCTTTCCACGATGTGCTGGGCCTGCGTCATCTGCTGAAGCTGCGGCCGGCACCGGAATTCGAAGCCTGGCTCGGCCGCATGGGCATGCTGAACGATGACGGCCGCCTGCCGCCGCCAGCACCCGACAGCGCCGCCCTGCGACGCCTGACCGGCATGACGACATGAACGATGTGACCCGGGATATCTGGGCGCGCTGGCGCAGCACCACGCAGGCCCGCATCGGCTTGGGCCGCAGCGGCGACGCGATGCCCACGGCGCCGTTGCTGGAATTCCAGGCCGCCCACAGCCGTGCCCGCGATGCCGTGCACGGCACCGCCGATTTCGTCGCGATCGCCGCGCAGCTCGCGCCCCATCCAACCCTCCACCTGCACAGCCGGGCGGCCGACCGCGCCACCTATCTGCGCCGCCCGGATCTCGGCCGTCGCCTCGATCCCGCCTGTCTCGATACGCTCGCGGCTGCAGCCGGCGACTGGGATGTGGCTTTTGTGCTGGCTGATGGCTTATCGGCGCGTGCCGTGACGGCACAGGCCGTGCCGCTGCTGCAGCGCTGCTTTGCCAGGATGGCTGGCTGGCGCATTGCGCCCGTCGCCCTGGTGAACCAGGGCCGCGTTGCCATCGGCGACGAGATCGGCGCGGTGCTGAAGGCCGATGTGGTCGCCGTGCTGATCGGGGAACGGCCGGGCCTGTCGGTGGCCGACAGTCTCGGCGTCTATCTCACCTGGGCGCCGCAGCTGGGCCGCGTCGACTCCGAGCGCAACTGCATCTCGAATATCCATGGCAACGGCCTGCAGTCCGAACCGGCGGCCGAGCTGCTGGTCTGGCTGCTGACCGAAGCGCGGCAGCGAAAGCTGAGCGGCATCGCCCTCAAGGTCGATCCCGCCGCGGTCCTGCCCCCTACATGATGATGTCGCCGCCGTTGACGCGGACATGCTGGCCCTTGAGGTCACGCACCGACTTGCAGCCGCAGGCATGGGCGATGGCTTCCACGTCATGCTGCACCGCCTTGGCGTAATTGGCGACGCGCACCGCCTTGCGGGCAGGATCCAGCCCGCGCATGAAGCGCGGATCGTTCGAGGTCACGCCGGTGGGGCAATGGCCGGTGTTGCACTTCATCGCCTGGATGCAGCCGAGCGAGAACATGAAGCCGCGCGCCGACACCACATAGTCGGCACCCATGCAGATCGCCCAGGCCACCTTATCCGGCGTCAGCAGCTTGCCTGAAGCGACCAGGCGGATGCGCTGCCGCAGGTTATACTCGCGCAATCTCTGAGCGACGAGCGGCAGGGATTGGACGATCGACTGGCCGACATAATCGGCCAGCGGCGCCGGCGCCGCACCGGTGCCGCCCTCGGCGCCATCAATCTGGATGAAGTCCGGCGCGTCTTCAGGGCGCGACTGCAGATAGCCGAAGAAATCGTCGATGAAGTCGAAGCTGCCGACGGCCATCTTGATGCCGACCGGCTTGTCAGTGACCTTGCGCACGCGGTTGATCAGCGCGACCAGCGTCGGGATATCGGTGATGTCGCGATGGCGGCTGGGCGAGATCGAGGACTTGCCGGCCTCGATGCCACGGATACCGGCGATCTCCGTCGTCACCTTGGAGCCCGGCAGGATGCCGCCGCGGCCCGGCTTGGCGCCCTGGCTCAGCTTGATGCAGAACATCTTCACCTGTTCGAGATCGGCGATCTTACGCAACTTGGCTTCGTCGAGATTTCCGTCCTGGTCGCGCACGCCGTATTTCGCCGTGCCGATCTGGAACGAGATATCGCAGCCACCCTGCAGGTGATAGGGCGACAGGCCGCCCTCGCCCGTATCCATCCAGATGCCGGCCATCGCCGCGCCTTCCGACAGTGCCTGCACGGCAGCCGAGGACAGCGCACCGTAGGACATGCCCGAGATATTGAAAAAGCTCTTCGGCTTGTAGGGGTTGCCGACGATACCCTTGCCGATCCACTTGCCGGTGAAGTCCTCGACCTCGTCGTCGTTGATCGGGAAAGCCGAGTGCAGAAAATAGATATGCCCGGGCTGCTGCGCATCGACCTCGGAACCGAAAGCGACATAGTTCGACACGCCCTTGGCCGAGCGATAGACCCAGGCGCGGGTCAGGCGATTGAATGGGCGTTCCTCCCAGTCGGCGGTGAACCAGTACTGGCGGAAATACTCGCCCATGTTCTCCATGACATAGCGAAAACGGCCATAGATCGGGAAATTGCGACGGATCGCATGGTCACGCTGGATCCAGCGGTCGTAGATGTAATACCAGGACATGGTCCCGAAGCCGAGCAGCGCCAGCGCGGCCAGGATATACAACGCCACCACCATGATCGTCTCCCCACCCTTCGACCGCCGTCACTGCGGACGGTCGGACGAGCTTAGCACAATCAGTAATAGCGCCCCCGGATTAACATTCGATAACAGGATGTTGACAGATCATCGTGCTGCACTGCACAGCATCAGGAGCACCTGTTCAGGAGCGGGGGCCGAGCATGCTGCGCGGATCGGCCAGCCGGTCGTACTCGGCCTCGCTTAAATATCCCAGCGCCACCGCGGCCTGCTTCGGACTGATCCCTTCCGCGAAGGCCTTGTTGACGATCTGCGCCACCTTGTCATAGCCCAGATGCGGATTGAGCGCGGTGGCCAGCATGATCGAGTGCTCGACATTGCGCTTCAGCGTCGCCTCATTGGGCTCGATGCCTGCGACCAGACCGGTGCCGAAGACCTGTGCCGCATCGGCCAGCAGCTGGATCGACGTCAGGATATTGAACACGATCACCGGCTTGGCGACGTTGAGTTCGAAATGACCGGCGGCAGCGGCATGGGTGACGGTGACATTGTTGCCCATCACCTGGTAGCAGACCTGCAGCAATGCCTCGGCCAGGGTGGGATTGCGCTTGCCCGGCATGATCGACGAGGTCAACCCGTCATGCGGCAGCACCAGTTCAGCCAGGCCGGCCCGCGGGCCGGCGCCAAGAAAGCGAATGTCATTGGCGATCTTGGCCAGCGACACGGCAATGGTATTCAGCATGCCACTGGTCTCGACCAGGGCGTCATGGGCGCCCATGCCCTCGAACTTGTTCGGATTGGTGACGAAGGGCAGCCCGGTCAGGTCCGAAAGCTCGAAGGCAAAGGCCGTATCGAAGCCCACCTTGGCATTCAGTCCGGTGCCCACCGCCGTGCCGCCCTGGGCCAGCGGATAGAGGCGCGCCAGCGCTTCGCCGGCGCGCACGATTCCCAGCTCAACCTGGCGCGCCATGGCGCCGAATTCCTGGCCCAGCGTCATCGGCGTCGCATCCTGCAGATGCGTGCGCGCAATCTTGATCACATCGGCCCAGGCCACAGCCTTGGCGGCGAGTTCCTTATGCAGACTCTGCAGCGCCGGAATCAGGCGGGCCTTCAGCTCCAGCACGGTGACGATATGCATCACGGTGGGGAAGCTGTCATTCGACGACTGGCCGCGATTGACATGATCGTTGGGATGCACCGGCTTCTTGGTGCCAAGCGGCTGGCCCAGCAATTCGTTGGCGCGGTTGGCGATCACCTCGTTGGCATTCATGTTGGTCGCCGTGCCCGAACCGATCTGCCAGACCGGCAGCGGGAAGTGATCGTCGAATTTCCCGTCCGCGACTTCGCGGGCCGCCTGCTGCAGCGCATCGACGATCTCGTTCGGCAATTCGTCGAGTTTGGCATTGGCGCGCGCGGCGGCCAGCTTCTGCAGGCCGATCGCCCGCGTCAGCGCCGGCGGCAGTTTCTCGCGACCGATCTGGAACAGCGTCAGCGCCCGCTGTGTCTGCGCCCCCCAGTAGCGGTCGGCCGGCACCTCGACGGTTCCGAAAGCATCGCGTTCCTGACGGGTCGACATGGCAGGGTCCTTTCTCCTGGCCCAGAAGGATAAGGCATCGGCGTAACGGTTATAAGTATGCCTATGTATTATCCAGTCGAGCCGTGCAAATTGCACAATATTGCAGCAAACCCTTTGTTCCATCGGCCAACTGGCGGCGACCGCAAGCGGGGCCAGTCTGAAATCCGAATACAATCTTGGTCTTCGCAGCGAGTCGACGCCCGGCGGCTATACCTATGGACGAGATGTCGCAGGGCCACCGAACGGGCCGCATATCCGGCATGTATCGTGCATTGTGGGCCCTGTCTCGCCATACAAACAGAGTTATAAAAACAATGACTGCACAGGCTCACCATCTGCAGGTCCATCAGCTTATCGACGGCATCGAACGCGACGTCCAGGAGTTCGGTACCAAGAACGAAGAGATCGCCTTCCAAACCACCCTGCTGTCGCTCAATGCCTCGATCGAGGCGGCGCGCGCCGGCGAAGTGGGCCGCAGCTTCGCCGTCGTCGCGCAGGAAGTCAAAGCGCTGGCCAACCAGGCCTCCGACAACTCGAAACGCTTCCGCGAAGTGGTGCTGAAGCGCGTCGCCGATTCAAAACGCGCGGCGGAAGAAATCGTCGACCAGATCGTGAAGGACCTGGAAGGGCCGCGCCTGACCGACATGGCGCAGACCATGGTGCAGCTGATCGTGCGCAACCTGTATGAACGCACCTGCGACTGCCGCTGGTGGGCCACCGACGACGCCATGTGGCAGGCGCTGGCCGAACCCTCGGATGAACTCTTCGCCCGCGCCAGCGAACGCCTGGGCATGATCAACCGCTTCTACACCGTCTATCTCAACCTGGTGCTGGCCAACGAGAAAGGCCAGATCGTCGCCTCCTCCAATCCCAAGCAGTTCCCCCGCGCCGCCAAGGCTTCAGTGGCGCAGACGCGCTGGTTCCGCGAAGCCATCCAATCCTCCAGCGGCGACGACTATGTGGTCGACGATATCAGCCAGAGCGGCAGCCACGACAACAAGGCTGTCGCCATCTATGCCGCCGCCGTGCGCAGCGGTGGCCAGATCCATGGCGCGCCGCTCGGCGTGCTGGGCGTCATCTTCGACTGGGACAAGCAGGGCAAGAGTATCGTCAAGGACGAGCCGAGCCTGACCCCGGAAGAATGGCAGCGCACCCGCGTGCTGCTGCTGGATGCCAAGAACCGCATCATCGCCTCGTCCGACAACCAGAATGTCTACCAGACCTTCGCGCTGGAGACCGGCGACAAGCAGCGCGGCTACTACTACCAGCCCGACGGCACGCTGATCGCCTTCGCCAAAACCATCGGCTACGAAACCTATGACGGCCTGGGCTGGTACGGCGTCATCAGCCAGAAGCCGCGCTGATCGCAGGATTCTGCCACAGCCAGGTCAGCTCGTGCTTGTTGTGATGCAGGTGCAGCACATGGCTGCCCGGAATGGCCGCAAAGGCCCGTGCGGTCTCGTGATCGGTCTCGCCCTGGAATTTCAGCGTGCAGACCGCATTGCGCACATGGCCTGACGCCAGCCAGCGTTCGGCCAGTTTCAGCAGCCGGGCCGGATAGCAGATCACATCGGAACAGAGCCAGTCGACGCGGTCAAAGCGCGCCGGCTCCAGCGCAAAGGCGCTGCCCTGTTGCCACGAGACCGTGGGCATCTTCGCAACAGTCGGCGCCAGCGGCGCCTTGTCGATGGCGGTAACATTTGCGCCGAGCGATCCCAGCACCCAGGTCCAGCCGCCCGGCGACGACCCGAGATCGAGACAGATATCGCCCGCTTTCGGCAACCCGCCGCCGAAGAAGGCGGCATGCCGCGTCAGCCCTTCCCAGAGTTTCAGGTAGGCACGGCTGGGCGGGCCTTCACGGTCCTCGTTGAAATCGAACACGCCATTGGGCCGCGAACTCGAACATTGTGCCGCGAACAGCATGCGGTCGGGCGCCAGCAGGGTGAAGCTGCCCAAGGGTGCTGCGTGCAGCGGCTGGCCGAAGTTGAGCGGTTTGGCCGAGACATGCGGCAGCTTCTCGACAATCAGCTTGGCGCGGCCGTGATGCAGCGGCGCATAGGCCGCCCAGTTGCGCTGGATGCTCTTGAGTTGCGACGCCGCATCGCCGATGGAGGCAATGCCGACATCCTGCACGTCGTGCCAGATATTGGCGGCCCATGCGGCGTGAAGATTGGCGGCATGGCCTTCGCCTTCGGTCAGGAACAGCCGCTCATATTCAGCCGTGATCCGGCCGCCCAGCTCCTCGCGGAGCTGCGCCTCGAACCCTTCGGCGGCCATATATCCGGTGACGGTCATGACGATGGTGAGTGCCGGATCAGCGGCCCGAGATCAAGCGCCGTCCCTAGGTCGATCAGTGGCTTGGACAGCTCGGCCCGCAGAATCGCCCGCAATTCCTCCTCCATCGACCGGCAATTCAGGGCCGCCCGCAGCCGCAGTCTCACCTTCAGGTCGTTATCCAGGTTCCGGATCGTCACGCTGGCCATGGCCGTCGCCTCCTGTGCAATCACTGCAATCACTGTCATCACTGCTGCAAAACCGGGGTGTTTCAGCTTCGTTTGGGTTCGTTTCGGTTCGTTGGAGCTTCGTTTGGCTTCGCTGCGGTTCATTCGGCGTTCAGTCGGGTTCATTCCGGTTCGTTGGCGTTCGCGGCCATTGCCGGATCGATTAATACTGGAAATCCGCCAAATACACCCAATGAGAACATATAGTGAATATTGCAGCGTTTTCAAGCCCGGGAACGATGTTGCCAGCCTGTGGAAAATCGCTATAGTCCGCGCCCTTACATAGCTCCTTGCTGAACCCGGGTCGGGTTCGGCTAAAGGCCTGATCCGCCGGCACATGGTGTGCCGTCGCCGGGCCGCTAACCCAGAAGGAGAGCTGCCGATGGCGTTCTACGAGAACGTTTTCATCGCGCGTCAGGACCTTTCGACCACCCAGGTCGAGGCCATGGCCGCGCAATTCACCGACATCATCAAGGCCCAGGGCGGCGAGGTCTCCAAGACCGAGCAGTGGGGCGTTCGCAACCTCTCCTATCGCATCAAGAAGAACAAGAAGGGCCACTATGTCCTTCTGAACATCTCTGCGTCGGGTGCGGCGGTTGCCGAACTGGAGCGCAACATGCGCATCCACGAAGACATCCTGCGTTATCTGACCGTGCGCGTCGAAAAGCTGGAAGAAGGCCCGTCGGCCGTCCTGCAGAACAAGGATCGCGGCGAGCGTGGCGACCGTCCGGAGCGTGGCTTCGGCGATCGTGGCTTCGGCGGTGGTGGTCGTGGCTTCGGTGGCGACCGCGAGCGCGGTGGTGACCGCGGCGAACGTCGTCCGCGTTTCGAGCGTGAAGAATCGGCTCCGGCCGCTGCTCCTGGGGAGAATGCCTAATGTCGAGCACTGGTACCTCTTCTGAGCGCGGCGGCAAGCCCGCCGCCGGTGGCCGTGGCGGCCCCGCCCGTCGTCCCTTCTTCCGTCGTCGCAAGACCTGCCCGTTCTCGGGCGCGAACGCACCGAAGATCGACTACAAGGACGTGAAGCTGCTGTCGCGCTTCATTTCCGAGCGCGGCAAGATCGTGCCGTCGCGCATCACCGCAGTGTCTGCCAAGAAGCAGCGCGAACTGGCCCAGGCCATCAAGCGCGCCCGCAACCTGGCTCTGCTGCCGTTCGTCATCAAGTAAGGACCCAGCTGGTTTTCGCATAGAAAACCGGAACGACCTGCAACCATGACCATGACACGCAGCCTGATCATCGGCAGCCTCGCCGGCGTAGCGAGTGCAGTGCTTGTTCTGACCGCCACCAGCGGTCCGTTCGGCTTCCTGCTCTCCTATCTGGTGCCGCTGCCGCTGTTCTTCGCCGGTCTGACCCATGGCCTTCCGGCCATCGGGATCGCCGGCGCGTTTGGCGCACTGATCAGTGCGATGAACGGGCTGCAGGCCGGCGCTTCCTATCTCGTCATCTTCGCGGTTCCGGCCGCGCTGCTGACGCGACAGGCTCTGCTGGCCCGGCCGGCGGCGGAAGCCGCTGCCGGTGCCGAGGTCAACGACGGGCTGGAATGGTATCCGGCCGGCGGCCTGGTTGTCTGGCTGACCCTGTGGGTGCTGGGGCTGTTTGCCCTCGCGCTGCTGCTGACCGCGGGCCGCGAAGGCGGCCTGCCGGGCATGCTGCAGCCGAAGGTCGAGCAGGTCCTGCGCCTGATCACGACCGAAATGCCGCAGCGCGATGGCAAGGCCATCGACTATGTGGCTGCCGCCGGGAGCCTGGCTCGCGCCCTGCCCTCGGCTCTCGGTCTGGGCTGGCTCACCATGATGGCCGTCAATGGCACCATGGCCCAGGGCCTGGCGATGCTGGTCCGGCAGAACCGCCGGCCCACGCCGCATTACAGCGCCCTGACGCTGCCGCGTTATCTGGCAGCTGCCTTCGGTGTTGCAGTCATCGCCGGGTTCGTTCTGCCCGACGACATCGCTTACGTCGGCGCCACGGCGGCGACGGTTCTCGCCTTCCCCTTCTTCCTGCAGGGGCTGGCGGTGGTGCACGGGCTGGCGGCCAAGGTCGCCCTGCCGGGTCTCGTTCTGGCCGTCTTCTATGCGGCCTTGGTTTTGGTTAGCGCGCTGGTCGGTGTACTGGTCGTTATCCTGGGTTTCATCGAACAATGGGCGGGTTTCCGCCGGCGTTTCGCCGGGGCCGGAGCCAGCCAGGAGAAGAACTAATGGAAGTCATTCTGCTCGAACGCGTCGAAAAGCTCGGCCAGATGGGCGAAGTGGTGAAGGTGAAGGACGGCTACGCCCGTAACTTCCTGCTGCCTCGCAAGAAGGCCATGCGTGCCACCAGCGCCAACAAGGCGGTCTTCGAAAACCAGCGCGCCCAGCTGGAAGCGCAGAACCTGGCCAAGAAGGGCGAGGCCGAGAAGGTCGCCGTCAAGATGGCCGGTCTCAGCGTTGCCCTGCTGCGCCAGGCTGGCGACAGCGGCCAGCTGTTCGGCTCGGTCAGCGCCCGCGACATCGCGGAAGCTGTCACCGCCGCCGGTTTCACGCTGAACCGCAACCAGGTCAACCTGATCGCTCCGATCAAGACCGTGGGCGTCACCGGCGTCACCGTGGTCCTGCATCCGGAAGTCACCGTCGAGGTGAAGGTGAACGTTGCCCGCTCCGAGGCTGAAGCCGAGAAGCAGGTCAGCGTCGAGGCCCTGCTCGACGAAGGCGTCTCGATCGAGGACGAAGAGGCCGAGGGCGAAGCTGAGGCGGAAGCCCAGAACGCCTGATCCTCCGGACTGCAATCGGTCTGAAACGAATCGGCCCGGCAGAAATGCCGGGCCGTTTTGTTTTCGCACGAAAGAACGATGCCTGTGGATTACTTGGTTTTGCGCCAAGAATTGTGTGTGGAAATATCGACTTAGGAAGATCGGTTACCCACAGCTAAAATGCGGTGGATAATAAGCTGTCAATCGTATTTCGAAGTAGAACTGCGCAGGCCATTCGCCGTTAATGCGCCCCTCGCCAGCATGGCGACGCAGAACCGTCACAGTCCCTACCGCGGGAAATATCCCAGGATGGACAGAATGCGGTCGATGAACTGAACGGCAGAACTCAGGCGTGGGAAGAAGTCCGTAATGGCAGTTGTTACTCCCTTCACCGTCCCGATGCCCGGCAGCGACCAGGCCGGCACCGAACCGGCCTTCCGCACCCAGCCGCATAACCTGGATGCCGAGCAGGAGCTGCTGGGCGCCATCCTGGTGAATAACGAAGCGGCCATGAAGGTGTCGGGCTTCCTGGCGCCGGACCATTTCTTCCACGAAGCCCATCGCCGGATCTATGAATCGACCCTGACGCTGATCGAGCGCGGCGAGATCGCCAATCCGGTGACGCTGAAAGCCTATTTCGAGCGCGACGACGTACTGGCCAAAGCCGGCGGCACGGCCTATCTGGCCCGCCTCGCCGCCGCCGCCACTACCGTCATCAATGCCGAGGATTACGCCAAGGTGATCCACGACCTGGCGCTGCGCCGCCAGCTGATCACCATTGGCGAGGATATGGTCAACCGCGCCTATGACCCCAAGGTCGACGAGGCGGCGACGCACCAGATCGAGGAAACCGAACAGCGCCTGTTCAAGCTGGCCGATGAAGGCAGCTCGGAAGGCGGCTTCGTCTCGTTCAAGGAATCCATCGGGGAATCGATCAAGTCGATCGACGCCGCCTGGAAGAAGGGCGGCCTGTCGGGCGTCACCACCGGCCTGCGCGATATGGACAAGATGCTCGGCGGCATGCATCCGTCGGATCTGGTCATCCTGGCCGGCCGTCCGTCGATGGGCAAAACCTCGCTGGCCACCAACATGGCCTTCAATGCGGCTCGCGCCGGCATCCCGGTGGCCTTCTTCAGCCTCGAAATGGCGTCCGAACAGCTCGCCACCCGTATCCTGGCGGAAGAAACCGAAATCCCGTCGGAGAAGCTGCGCCGCGGCGATATCACCGACGACGAGTTCACCCGCAAGATCGTGCCGGCCTCCAAGGAGCTGGCGCAGCTGCCCTTCTATATCGACGATACCGGCGCGATCTCGATCTCGCTGTTGCGCAGCCGCGCCCGTCGCCTGAAGCGCACCAACAATATCGGCATGATCATCGTCGACTACCTGCAACTGGTGCGCGGCAGCAATTCGCGCCGCAACGACAACCGCGTGCAGGAAATCTCCGAAGTGACCCAGGCGCTGAAGGCGCTGGCCAAGGACCTGAACGTGCCGGTCATCGCCCTCTCCCAGCTGAGCCGCGCGGTGGAAAGCCGCGACGACAAGCGGCCGCAGCTGTCGGATCTGCGTGAATCAGGCGCCATCGAGCAGGACGCCGACGTGGTGATGTTCGTGTACCGCGAGGAATACTACGAGATGCGCAAGCAGCCCAACGAGGGCACGCCCGAGCATGTCGAATGGCAAGAGAAGATGGGCCGTATCGCCAACCTGGCGGAAGTGATCATCGGCAAGCAGCGTCACGGCCCCATCGGCCGCGTGGTGCTGCATTTCGAGAGCGCCTTCACCAAATTCAGCGACCATATCCAGAGCGACCATCTGCCCGAAGCCTACTGACGATAATGCCGAGCCCGATTTCGCTGTAGGCGCATATCCACGTATACGCTCTAACCGGAAAATAACTTTCTCATAAACTCGCTCGCAGCGAGTATCCCTCCGTTCATTCAGGCCGCCCGCGCGGCCCAGGCTGACGTCGCAGTGACGACCGGCCGCCATCCGGAGGGAAATCATGCAGCTTGTCAGCAATTTAAAGATCGGCACACGGATCATTGCCATCCTGATCCTGTTCGCCTGCGGCCTGGTCGGCGTCACGCTGATCGGCCTGAACGGCCTGCGCACCTATGACGACAGTGTCAACGAGATGCAGAGCATGGCCGATCGCGCCCTCTATGCCCTGAAGGCCAGCCGCGCCATGAGCGACACGGCAGCGGAATCACGCGGCCTCTACACCGCCACTACGCCGGCCGAAGTCACCACGCAGGTGGAACGCCTGAACCGCGCCACCAAGGAATTCGAAGACACCATCGCGCCCTATGAAGCGTCGCAGCCGGCCGACCGGCGCGCCGCCTTCCAGGCTCGCAAGCAGCAGATGGTGGAATTCATCAAATACCGCCGTGAAGTCGCCCGCATCGGGCAGACCAGTGGCGCGGCCGCCGCCCGCGAGTTCGGCAACCAGCCGCAATATGTCACCCTGCGCGAGACCCTGGATAAAGACCTCGATGCGGCAATCGACCGCAATGACCAGGGAATCCGGGATATCTCTGCCAAGCTGGATGCCTTCATTATCACCGAAACCCAGCTGCTGATCGGCCTGTCCGCCGCCATTATCATCGGCTCGCTGCTGCTCGGCTTCGGCCTGTCGTCCCTGACGATCACCCGGCCGATCAATCGCCTTGCCGCCGGCATGCGCACGTTGGCCGATGGCAACACCAAGACCGAAGTGTTCGGCGCCGGTCGCGGCGACGAGATCGGTGTGATGGCCAAGACCGTGCAGGTGTTCAAGGACAACATGATCGCCCGCGAAAAGGCCGAAGCCGATATCGCCGAACAGCGCCGCATCGCCGAGGAGCAGCGCACCGCCCGCGAGACCCGCGAGCGCAAAGCCATCGAGGAAATCTCCGGCCTCTGCGACAAGGTGGTGGACGGCAACCTGGACACCCGCCTGAACGAAGCCGACAAGGAGGGCTTCCTGCTCACCATCAGCCAGCGTCTGAACGGCCTGACCGGCATGCTGCAGCAGATGAGCAATGAAATGGCCAAGGTGACCGGCAACATGGCCCAGGGCAACCTGACCCATGACGTGACCGGCAGCTATCGCGGCGTCTTCGGCATGCTGAAGGACAGCGTCAACACCATGGCGACCAAGCTGCGCGAGATCGCCGGCGAACTGAACCAGAGTGCCGCAGCCGTGAAGGAAGCCTCGGCCGAAATTTCGACCGGCAGCCAAGACCTGGCTAGCCGCACGGAATCACAGGCCGCCTCGATCGAGGAAACCGCCGCCTCGATGCATGAGATCACCGCCACGGTGAAGCAGAATGCCGACAATGCGGCGGCGGCCAACCAGCTCGCCACTGTGGCGCGCGATGCCGCCGACAAGGGCGGCGCCGTGATGGAGAATGTCGTCACGGCGATGGGGCAGATCGAGGGCAGCGCCCAGAAGATCAGCGACATCGTCTCGCTGATCGACGAGATCGCCTTCCAGACCAACCTGCTGGCCTTGAACGCCAGTGTCGAAGCCGCACGCGCCGGCGAAGCCGGCAAGGGTTTTGCCGTGGTGGCGCAGGAGGTTCGTTCGCTGGCCCAGCGTGCCGCCAATGCCTCGAAGGACATCAAGGGGCTGATCAATGCTTCGAACAGCCAGGTCCGCGAGGGCGGCAAGCTGGTCGGCCAGGCCGGCGAAAGCCTGACCGAGATCGTCGGCGCCGTGAAGAAGGTCAGCGATATCGTCGCCGAGATCGCATCCGCGTCGCGCGAACAGGCCACCGGCCTGGAACAGGTCAACACTGCCGTCGGCAGCATGGACGAGATGACCCAGCGCAACGGCGCCCTGGTGGAAGAAACCTCGGCTGCCGCCCAGTCGCTGTCGCTGCAGGCCAGCCAGCTCGCCCAGCTGGTCAGCTTCTTCCGCACCGACGACCGCACGGGTATGCTGCCGAAAGCCGCCTGACCGAAAGGACATGACAATGGATCGCCTCGATGCCCTGCTCGTCAATATCGGCGACCAGACTTATGCCCTGCCGCTGCTGCAGATCCAGGAAATCCGCGGCTGGTCGCCGGTCTCGCCGTTGCCCGATACCGATATTTCCTGCCTGGGCGTCATCAATCTGCGTGGCAATGTGCTGCCGGTCTTCGATGCGCGCATGATACTGGGCAAGACAACCACGCCGCCGCGCCCGCAGGATGTGATCGTGGTCGCGGTGCTGAATGCGAAACCGCTCGGCTTGCTGGTCGACAGCGTGTCCGACATCGTCGAGATCGATGCCGCGAATATCAGCCATGCCGAATCCGGCGAGGCCTGGTCGTCGGGCCTGCTGGATGGCATTGCCACCGTGGGCGAAAAGCTGGTGCCGCTTCTGGCGATCCACAAGCTGGCCGGTTCGCGCCTGCCGACCCAGTTGCCAGCCCAGTTGCCGGCGGTGGACGAAGCCGCTTAACCGCGAAAAAACCAGACGCGCAGGATTTCCTGCGACGGCCCGTGTTGTTGGGGGACGGTGGCGAAAAGGCTGCCGTCCCCTTTCGCAACCCAGGAGTCCGTCATGTCGATCCGCAATGCCCTCCTCGCCGCCAGTGTGATTGCCGCCGGGTTCAGCGGCGGCCTCGCCTTCGCCCAGCCGGCCCAGCAGCCCGGTGCATCGCCGGCCGCGCCGCATACGCAACGCGTCGAACGCCCCGCGCCCGGCCGCTTCATCGAAGGCCGCATCGCCTTCCTCAAGGCCGAACTGAAGCCGACCGCGGCGCAGCAGCCGCTGTTCGACAAGCTGGCCGATGAACTGCGTGTCAGCGCCAAGGCGATGGAAGCGCGCCACGAGGCGCGCAAGCAGCAGGCCAGCATCCGCCCGACCTCGGCCCTGGAAAAGCTGGAGCAGCGCCAGGGTGCAATGAAGGACGCCATCGCCGCGCAGGATCGCTACCTGGCCGCCTTCCGCCCGCTGTACCAGTCGCTGTCGGATGAGCAGAAGAAGACGGCCGACCAGCTGTTCGCCGGCCCCATGGGCGGCTCGATGCCGGGCAAGCCGGGCCCGCGCCATCACTGACAAGAGCCTGTGACTGCGGTCACCGAAACGGGGCCCTCACGGGCCCCGTTTTGCGTCACAGGCCGGCCTGCAGGTCCGTCTGTGCTCCCGTAAGAAGGAGAAAACCCATGACCCAGCGCCTCGACTACCGTCAGCACAGTCCCGAAGCCATCAAGGGACTGTTCGCAGTCCAGCCCCATCTGACCACCGCCCTGCCCCGCCCCTTCCTGGATATCGTCTGGATCCGCGTGTCGCAGATCAACGGCTGCGCCTACTGCGTCGACCAGCATACCAAGGACGCGCTCAGGCACGGCGCCACCGACCGCAAGCTGCATCATATTGCCATCTGGTGGGAGTCGCCGCTATTCGACGACAAGGAACGCGCCGCCCTAGCCTATGCCGAAGCCGTCACCCGGCTGGAACACCAGCGTGTCGCCGATGATGTCTATGACGCCGTGAAGGCCGTGTTCGATGAGCGCACGGTGGTCGACCTGACCATCGCCATTGCATCGATGAATGCCTGGAACCGGCTGGCCATTGCCTTCCGCAAGGGCGCGCCGGCCTGAGGCCTGCCGACGGGATACTGTCGTTTCGAGCGTGGTCCATGCTACATCTGTGGCATGGACGTCTCGACGGCAACCTCCCCCTTCTCTCCATTCCTGCTCGGTGTACTGGCCAGTGTGGTGGCCGGTTTCGGCGCCACCGCTGTCGGCGCCCTGCCGGTCTTCGTGCTGCGCACGATCAAGGACACCACCCAGAACCTGATGCTGGCCTTTGCCGCCGGCGTGATGCTGGCTGCGACCTTCTTTTCCCTGCTGCTGCCGGCACTCGAGCAGGCCGAGCAAAGCCTGGCGCGCAGCCCGGCGGCGCTGAGCGTCATCGTCGCGCTGCTGGTTGGCGCCATGACCATGCATCTGGCCCACCGTTTCGCACCGCATGAGCATTTCGGCGAAAAGGGCCGCGAAGGCGCCGACAATTCGCGGCTTGCCCGGGTCTGGCTGTTTGTCATCGCCATCGCCCTGCATAACTTCCCCGAAGGCCTGGCGGTCGGCGTCGGCGCCGCCAGCGGCGACCTGACCAGCGGCATGGGCGTCACGCTGGGCATCGGCCTGCAGAATCTGCCCGAAGGCCTCGCCGTCGCCGTGGCCCTGCGCGGTGAAGGCTATACGCGTCAGCGCGCCTTTCTGATCGCCGCCCTGACCGGCCTGCTGGAACCCCTGGGCGGCGTTGTGGGTGCAGGCGCCGTGGCGCTCTCGGCCGGGCTGCTGCCCTGGGCGCTTGCCTTTGCCGCCGGCGCCATGCTGTTCATCATTTCATCCGAAGTGATCCCGGAAACCCATCGCCATGGGGCCGAGCGCGGCGCCACGACAGCCCTGTTCGGCGGCTTTGTCGTGATGCTGTATCTGGATGTCGCCCTGGGCTAGGCCCGCCATCCCGCCGTCCCTGAACCGTCTTACAAGCCCCGTTCCCCGTTCGCTCCGGACGCGATAGAATATATATCGTTGGAATACTAACGATAATGGTGGCTGTCCTGACGCAGCGCCAAACGGGAGGCAGAATGGCGACCCAGTCCCTTAACAACCTGAGCATCGGCGGCCGGATCAATCTCGGCTTCGGCATTGTCATCCTGCTGCTGCTGGTGGTGGCCGGCGCCGGCATCCTGGGCTCCAACAATGCCCGCTCCCTGTTCAACGAATATGACGTCACCTCCGATGCCACGCGCGCCGTGCTGCGTGCCGAGCGCGACATTATCGACCTCAGTCGCAATGTGCTGCTCTACATGGATCGCGACAGCACTCCCGGCCTGGAGGCTGCGCGCGGCCTGGTGAAATCCATTCCGGCGACGCTGAAAGAGGCCGACGCCGATGCCGACCCGAACGAGAAGCGGGCGATGGGAGAGATCAACGACCTGACCCAGAAATACGGGGCGGCGCTCGAAGCGGCCGTTGCCGCCCGCGCCGAATACAACGGCATTTTCCAGAAAGATGTTGTTCCTGCCAGCACGCTGATCCGCCAGATCCTGCCGCAGACCATGGGCCAGGCCGTCGATGTGAAGGATTTCGAGACCGCCTATCTGTCGGCCCGCGTACAGGAAGTGCTCAACGCCATCGGTGCCGCCGCCTACCAGTATCTCTACCGCCCGCGTCCCGAGCTGCTGACCCGCACGCAACAGCTGACCGCCGAACTCAGCACCGTCAGCGCCGCTCTGGCGGAACGCCTGATCAGCAAGGGGCAGATGACGGCCGGCGAGGAGCTGAAGGAAGCAACCGCCACCTATGCCACCGGACTGGTCAAGGTGATGACCATCATCGGCCGCATCAGCACCGAAATCCTTGGTGCCATGCAGCAGAATGCAGTCGGTTCGCTGGAGCGTGTGGAAAAGCTGGCCGACAGCCGCAGCGCCGAACTGGACCGCGACGAAACCGCCATGCATGCCAGCCTGGGCCGGACATTGCTGGTCATCGCAATCCTGGCACCCATCGCCCTGGTGGTGGCATTGATCTTTGCCGTGCTGATCGGTCGCTCGATCCGCAACCCCATCGTCGGCCTGACCGATACGATGGCCGTCCTGGCCAAGGGCGACTACAGCGCCGCCGTGAACGGGCTGGGCCGCGGCGACGAGATCGGCCGCATGGCCGAAGCCGTACAGGTGTTCAAGCAGAATGGCGAGGAGAACGAGCGCCTGCGTGGCCAGGTGGAGGTCGAGCGCCAGCAGCGCGAACGCGACCGCGCCGAACAGGAAGCCGAACTCGACCGTTCCGTAGGCATGGTGGTGGAGGCTGCCGTCAATGGCGATCTCAGCCGCCGCATCGACACCGCCAGTCTGCAGGGCGTCATGCACAAGCTGGGCAGCGGCATCAACAACCTAGTGTCCAGCGTCAACACCGCCATCAACGAAGTCGGCGGCGTGCTGGCCTCGATGGCGGGTGGCGACCTGACCAAGCGGGTCAGCGGCCAGTATTACGGCGTGTTCGGCGAGCTGAAGGACAACACCAACAGCACCAACGAAAAACTGGCCACGACTGTGCGCGGCATCGCCGAAGCCGCAACAGCGGTGAATGAAGCAAGTTCAGAAATCTCCACCGGCAGCCAGGACCTGGCCAGCCGCACGGAATCGCAGGCCGCCAGCATTGAAGAGACGGCCGCCTCGATGCACGAGATCACGGCCACCGTGAAGCAGAATGCCGACAATGCCGAAGCGGCCAACCAACTGGCCGTATCGGCCCGCGATGCCGCCGACAAGGGCGGCAAGGTGATGCATGATGTCGTCGGCGCCATGACCGGCATCGAAGGCAGCGCCCAGAAGATTGTCGAGATCGTCGGCCTGATCGACGAGATCGCCTTCCAGACCAACCTGCTGGCGCTCAACGCCTCGGTGGAAGCGGCCCGCGCCGGCGAGGCCGGCAAGGGCTTTGCCGTGGTGGCGCAGGAGGTGCGCACATTGGCCCAGCGTTCGGCCGATGCCAGCAAGCAGATCAAGGGCCTGATCTCGGAATCCAACACCCAGGTAAAGACCGGCGCCGCCCTGGTCAACCAGGCCGGCACGGCGCTGGGCGATATCGTCGCCTCGGTGAAAAAGGTGTCGGACATCGTGGCCGAGATCGCTGCCGCGTCGCGCGAGCAGGCGACCGGCCTCGACCAGATCAATACGGCGGTCGCCAGCATGGACGAGATGACACAGCGCAATGGCGCCCTGGTGGAAGAAACCAGCGCCTCGGCCCAGGCCCTGTCGGGCCAGTCGCGCGAACTGGCCGCGCTGGTCGGCTTCTTCCGGGCGACGTGACCAGGCCCGCGGATCAGGCGGCGGGATTGCCCCGCCGCCATTCCGCCAGCAGGATGCCGCCGAGTACCAGTACCAGCGCGACCACATGGTAAAGCGACAGCACCTCGCCCAGGAACAGCATGGCGAAGCTGGCGCCGAACAGCGGCATCAGGTTGGTAAACAGGCCAGCGCGGCCTGAGCCGATCAGTTCGACGGCGCGGATGTAGAAGACCTGCGACAGCAGCGACGGGAAGAGCGCCACATAGAGCAGCGCCACCCAGCCCTTCCAGCTCGGCCAGAAGAATTCGCCGGCCGCGATCTCCACACCAAGCAGAACGATCGAAGACAGCATGGCGGCCGGCGCCAGGGCCGCGAAGAAGACCATGCCGGGCACCAGGGGCCGGTTGCGCAGGAAGACCGTGTAGCCGGCATAGAGGGCCGTGGCGATCAGGATCAGGATATCGCCACGATTGATGGAGAGATGCAGCAGGACGGCCAGGTCGCCTTTCGCCGCCGTCACCAGGACGCCGATGATCGATACGGCGAGACCGATCCATTGCAGCAGGCGCACCGGCTGTCCGAAGACCAGCAGCGCGCCCAGGAAGATCAGCGCCGGCATGGCCGCATTGATGATGCTGATGTTGATGGCGGTCGTGTAATGCGCCGACCAGTAGAGCAGTATGTTGTAAGCCGTGTAGCCGAGCGTGCCCATGGCGGCCAGATACCAGATGCGCGGCCGCAGCAGCGGCCAGTGCTCGCGCAGGCCCCGGCCGCTCACCGCCAGCATGATGCCGGCGACGATGAACCAGCGCAGGAAGGTGAGCGAGGCCGGCGAGATTTCATCCACGGCCAGACGGCTGACCACGGCATGGCCGCCCCACATGGCCGTGGTCAGGACCAGCAGCAGATAGGGATTGCCATACAGCCAGCCCCAGAAACCCGGACGGGCGGCGGCGGTATCGGACGCGGAAGACGGGGTCGACATACTGGCCTCGGGTACAGACAGATGGCTGGATCACGGTTGTTGTGACAGCCCTCTTGCGTGGCCGGCCCCCATGGCAGTGTCACCTGCCCGGCTGGCGGCGGCAAGACCTTCGGCACACACCGCATTTCGGGCGATTTAAGCCTGTCGCTTTCCGCCCGGCTGGGCTAAACACCGGCCATGACGCTCTCCGCAAGACCGCCCTCTGGCGACCAGGCGATTCTCACCATCGATCTCGATGCGCTGGTCAGCAACTGGCGCCGGGTGAAGGCCATGGCGCCAGCCGCGGAATGCGCCGGCATCCTGAAGGCCGATGCCTATGGTACGGGCGCAGCCCAGGTTGGGCCCGCCCTGTATCGCGCCGGCTGCCGCCGGTTTTTCGTGGCGCATTCCGAGGAAGCCCTGGAACTGCGCGCCCTGCTGCCGGACGCCGCGACCATCCACATCCTGCACGGCCCCTCGCCCGGCCTGGAAGACGAACTGGCCGCCGCCAATCTGAGCCCGACCCTGTCCACGCCGGGGCAGATCGCCGCCTGGTCGGCCGCCGCGAGGCGGCTCGGCCGCCGCCTGCCTGCCGCGCTGCATATCGACACCGGCATGAACCGGCTGGGGCTCACGGATGCGGAAGCCGAAATCGTGGCGGCCGATCCAGCAATGCTGGACGGCATCGCCCTCGACTTCGTGATGACGCATCTGGCCTGCGCCGATGAACCGGATCACCCGGAGAATGCCCGGCAGCGCGACCGTTTCGCCCTGTGGCGCCGGCGCTTCCCGGCGCTCAAGGGCAGCCTGGCCAACTCGGCCGGCCTCTTCCTGGGTCCGGATTACCACCACGACATCCTGCGACCGGGAATCGCGCTTTACGGCGCCAATCCGCTGGGCCCGGGCGACAGCCCGCGACATACCGCCGCCCGCATGACGGAAGTGGTTCATCTGCAAGGTAAAATCCTTCAGGTCCGTTCCGTTGACAGGGGCCAGAGCGTTGGCTACGGTGCCGGCTATGTCGTTGAAAAACCGGGCCGAATTGCCACCGTGGCGGTCGGTTACGCCGACGGGTTCTCACGCGGGCTGTCCGGTCGGGGCACCGCTGTCATAAAGGGTCGCCAAGGCCATGTCCGAGTGCCAATCGCAGGCCGGGTCTCGATGGATCTGATCACACTCGACGTCTCCATGCTCGGCGATGAGGACTGCGCACCCGGCACGGCCGTCAGTCTGCTCGGCGGCGGCATCGACATCGACGAACAGGCGGATGCTGCCCGCACCAACGCCTATGAACTGCTGACCCAGCTCGGCGCGCGCTATCACCGGGTCTACAAGGGCGGCGCTGCATGAACCCGCTTGCGATTGTCGGCCGCGTCTTCATCGACTTCCTGAGCGCCCTTGGCCGCGTTGCCGTCTTCGCCTTCAACGGCCTGCGCCATATCGTCCTGCCGCCCTTCTACCTGCGCCTGCTGGTGCGGCAGATGATGACGATCGGCTATTTCTCGCTGCCCGTCGTGGGCCTGACCGCGCTGTTCACCGGCATGGTGCTGGCGCTGCAGATTTTCATCGGCGCCGGCCGCTTCAATGCCGAAAGCGCTGTGGCCAGCATCGTGGTGCTGGGCATCACCCGCGAACTGGGCCCGGTGCTGGGCGGCCTGATGGTTGCCGGCCGCGTGGCATCTGCTATGGCCGCTGAAATCGGAACGATGCGGGTGACCGAGCAGATCGATGCGCTGACCACGCTGTCGACCAACCCCTATAAATACCTGGTGGCGCCGCGCCTGCTGGCCGCCACGCTGTCGCTGCCGGTGCTGGTGCTGGTGGCCGATATCATCGGCGTGATGGGCGGCTACCTGATCGCCACCCACAAGCTGGGCTTCAATGCCGGCACCTACCTGAAGAACACCATCGACTTCCTGCAGACGCTGGATGTCGTTTCCGGCCTGGTCAAGGCGGCGGTGTTCGGCTTCGTCATTGCCCTGATGGGCTGCTATCACGGCTTCCATTCCAAGGGCGGCGCCCAGGGCGTCGGCAAGGCCACCACGGATGCAGTGGTCTCGGCCTCGATCCTGATCCTGGTCGCGAACTATTTCGTCACCGAACTGTTCTTTGCCGGCAAATGAACGAGCAGCCCAAAATCCTCCTGCGCGACGTGCACAAGAAGTTCGGCCGCAAGGTCGTGCTGGACGGCCTGTCGTTGGAAGTGCCGCGCGGCAAGTCGCTGGTGGTGATCGGCGGCTCGGGCACCGGCAAGTCGGTGATGCTGAAATGCGTGCTGGGCCTGATTCGCCCCGACAGCGGCCAGATCCTGATCGATGGCCAGGATTCGATGAAGTTCGACAATGGCGAGCGTGAGGACGCCCTGCGCAAGTTCGGCATGCTGTTCCAGGGCTCGGCGCTGTTCGACTCCCTGAAGGTCTGGGAGAACGTCGCCTTTGGCCTGATCCAGGGCCGCCGCATGGCGCGCAACGAAGCCAAGGATATCGCGCTGGAAAAGCTCGGCCAGGTCGGCCTGAGTCCGGAAGTGGCCGAGCTTTCGCCCTCCGAACTGTCGGGCGGCATGCAGAAGCGCGTCGCACTGGCCCGCGCCATCGCCGCCGAACCGGAAATCATCTTTTTCGACGAACCGACAACCGGCCTCGATCCGATCATGGCCGATGTGATCAACGACCTGATCGTGTCCTGCGTGCGCAAGCTGGGCGCCACCACCCTCAGCATCACCCATGACATGGCCAGCGCCCGCAAGATCGCCGACTACATTGCGATGATCTACAAAGGCAAGATCATCTGGCATGGCCCGGTCGAGCAGGTCGACCATTCGGGCAATGCCTATGTCGACCAGTTCATCCATGGCCGGGCCGAAGGTCCGATCCAGATGGAAATCCTGAAACCCTGATGGCGAAAGTCGTCGACTCCTTCGTCTGCCAGTCCTGCGGCGCCGCCTACCGCAAATGGCAGGGCCGCTGCGACGCCTGCGACGAATGGAACACGATTGTCCAGGAAGCCCCGAAAGTTGCAGTTCCGAAAGGCCTGTCGACCGGCAAGGGCAAGGCCATCGGCTTTGCCTCTTTAAGCGCACAGCCCGACAAGGTGGTGCGCACGATCAGCGGCATCAACGAATTCGACCGTGCTCTGGGCGGCGGCCTAGTGCCCGGCTCGGCTATCCTGATCGGCGGCGATCCCGGCATCGGCAAATCCACCATTCTGTTGCAGGCTGTCGCGCAACTTGCGCGCCGAGGCACGACTGCGCTGTATGTCTCGGGCGAAGAAGCCGTGGCGCAGATCGGCCTGCGCGCGCAGCGCTTAGGACTCGCCGATGCGCCGGTGCTGCTGTCCTCGGCGAACAGCCTGCGCGATATCCTCGCCGGCATCGACGCGGCGATGGCGCAGGCCAAGGGCGCACCGGCAGTGATCGTGATCGACTCGATCCAGACCATCTTCGCTGACAATATTGAAAGCGCGCCGGGCACCGTGAACCAAGTGCGCGCCTGCGCCCATGAACTGGTGCGCGTGGCCAAGCAATCGAATGCCTCGGTCTTCCTGGTCGGCCATGTCACCAAGGATGGCCAGATCGCCGGCCCCCGCGTGGTCGAGCATATGGTCGATACGGTGCTGTATTTCGAAGGCGAGCGCGGCCACCAGTTCCGTATCCTGCGCGCTGTGAAGAACCGCTTCGGCGCCACCGACGAGATCGGCGTGTTCAGCATGACCGATGCCGGCCTGTCCGAAGTGGCCAACCCCTCGGCCCTGTTCCTCGGCCGCTCGGACGCCGGCAAGGGCGACCCGGTGGCGGGATCGGCGATTTTCGCCGGCATGGAAGGCACGCGGCCGTTATTGGTGGAAATCCAGGCCCTGGTCGCACCCTCGCCGCTTGCGACACCACGCCGCACCGTAGTCGGCTGGGATTCGGGCCGTCTGTCCATGGTTCTGGCCGTGCTGGACGCCAGATGCGGCTTGCGTTACTCCGGCTGCGACGTCTATCTCAACGTCGCTGGCGGGCTGCGCGTGGTCGAGCCGGCCGCCGATCTGGCCGTGGCCGCCGCCCTGCTGTCCGCACTGGCCGACAGTCCGGCGCCGGACCGCACGGTGTTCTTCGGCGAGGTCAGCCTGGCCGGCGAGGTGCGTCCGGTCAGCCAGTCCGAGTCGCGGCTGAAGGAAGCCGCCAAGCTCGGCTTCGAGCATGCGGTGATGCCGGCCGGCGGCAAAAGTAAGGTAAAGGCGATCGGAACGAGCGAACTGATGCGGCTGACCGAACTGGTAGAACTCTTCCCCGGCGCCCGTGCGGCCGCCAAACGGGCCAATGCCGGACGCAACGACCGCGCCGCCTGGACCGGCGAGGAGGAATAGCCGCATGTCGTCGCTGCCGGTCAATATCGTCGACCTGATCGTCATCGCCATCCTGCTGCTTTCGGCGACGCTGGCGCTGTTCCGCGGCTTCGTGAAGGAAGTCCTGTCCATCCTCGGCTGGGTGGCGGCCCTGGCGGCCACCTACTTCTTCTTCCCCCTTGCCCGCGACCTGGCCCGCTCCTATATCGAGTCACGGATTTTCGCCGATATTGCGGCCGGCATCGCCCTGTTTCTGCCGACCCTGATTCTGTGTTCGATCCTCACGCACTGGATTTCCGAACAGGTTCGACGGGCTGCAGCGGTTTCTGCCGTGGACCGCAGCCTAGGCTTTCTGTTCGGTCTGGCGCGCGGCGCGGTGATTGTGGTGGTCGCCTGGTGGGTTGTGGACCGGCTGGTACCGGAAAACACCCGGCCGGCCTGGCTGCAGGATGCCAAAACCCGTCCTCTGGCCGAGGCGGGCTACAACTGGGCGGCGGAACTGGTCCTGCGGCAGCTGGATCCGGGCCGGGCGCCGGCCAAAAAAGACTCGGGCAGACCGGTTTCAACCCCGGTTCCGACCCATACAACACCGGGCGGCGGCGCTGACTCGCGCAGCCAAACCGGCTATAAGACCGAGGAACGCCAGGGCATCGAAAGTCTGATCCGCACGCAGGACAAGCCCTGAGCGGCCGGAAGCCGGTTTTGCTTGCCCAGCATGCGTCGTGACGATGGAGCCGTTAGGAATGCAAACGAACCCCTTCGACGACGACAAACTGCACGAGGAGTGCGGCATTTTCGGCATGTTCGGCACGCCCGACGCCGCCGCCAATACCGTCCTCGGACTACATGCCCTGCAGCATCGCGGCCAAGAGGCCGCCGGCATCGTCGCCTATAACGAAGGCCGCTTTAACAGCCATCGTGCGCTGGGTCATGTGGCGCCGAATTTCTCGTCCGAGAAGGTGATCCGCGAACTGCCGGGCGACAGCGCCATCGGTCATGTGCGCTACTCCACCTCGGGCGGTACGCTGCTGCGCAACGTGCAACCGATCTACGCCGATCTGGAACTGGGCGGCATCGCGCTCGCCCATAACGGCAACCTGACCAATGCCCGTCATATCCGCGACGATCTGGTGGCCAAGGGCAGCATCTTCCAGTCCACCATGGACACCGAAGTCATTACCCATCTGGTGGCGCTGAGCCGCAAGACCACGGTGGTCGACCGGGTCGTCGACGCGCTGAAGCAGGTCGAAGGCGCCTATGCGCTGGTGGCGCTGACGCCGAAGAAGCTGATCGGCGTGCGCGACCCCTGGGGCGTGCGGCCGCTGGTGCTGGGCACCCTGAAGGGCGCGCCGATCCTGGCGTCGGAAACCTGCGCACTCGATATCCTGGGTGCCGATTTCGTGCGCGACGTCGAACCAGGTGAACTGATCGTCATCGATGCCGAGGGTATCCACAGCCACCATCCCTTCCCTCCGGTCCAGCGCCGCTTCTGCATCTTCGAATACATCTACTTCGCGCGCCCGGACTCGCAGGTCGAAGGCCTCAGCGTCTATGAATCGCGCAAGCGTATCGGCGCCGAACTCGCCCGCGAGAACCATGTGGATGCCGATGTGGTCATCCCGGTGCCGGATTCCGGTGTCCCGGCCGCCATCGGTTATGCCGCCGAGAGTGGCATCCCGTTCGAGCTGGGCATCATCCGCAATCATTATGTCGGCCGCACCTTCATCGAACCGACCGACCAGATCCGCCATCTGGGCGTCAAGCTGAAGCACAACGCCAACCGCGCCTATATCCAGGGCAAGCGGGTCATTCTGGTGGACGACTCCATCGTACGCGGCACCACCTCGACCAAGATCGTCGAGATGGTGCGCGACGCCGGCGCCAAGGAGGTGCATATGCGCATCGCCTCACCGCCGACCACGCATAGCTGCTTCTACGGTGTCGACACGCCGGAACGCAGCAAGCTGCTGGCCGCTACCCACACGGTTGAAGAAATGGCCAAGTTCATCAAAGCCGACAGCCTGGCCTTCCTGACCATGGAAGGCCTCTATCGCGCCATGGGCCGCCCGTCGCGGGATGCCGCCAAGCCGGCCTTCTGCGATGCCTGCTTCTCGGGCGACTATCCGATCGGCCTGACCGACGAGGTCAACCGCACCACACGCGGTCCGCGCCAGCTCACCCTGCTCGCCGAGACCGGCTGACCACTCACCAAGACAGAAGAGAAGAGTTATGCGTCTTAAGGACCGCATCGCGCTGATCACCGGCGCCAGCCGCGGCATCGGTGCCGCGATTGCCAAACGCTATGCCGCCGAGGGCGCCCATGTGATCTGCGTCGCCCGCACCACCGGCGCGCTGGAAGAGCTGGACGACGAGATCAAGGCCATCGGCGGCAGCGCCACCCTGATACCGCTCGATCTGGAAAAGACCGAGATGATCGATGGCCTGGCGGCACCGCTGCTGGAGCGTTTCGGCCACATCGATATCCTGGTCGGCAATGCCGGCATCTTTGGCCGGATGACGCCGCTGCATCAGTATCCGCCGAACCTGTGGGAACAGGTGTTCAGGCTGAATGTGCATGCCAACCAGCGCCTGATCCGCGCCGTGCATCCGCTGCTGTTCGCCGCGCCGGCCGGGCGCGCCATCTTTGTCACCTCCAGCGTCGGGCACACCGTGCGCGCCTACTGGGGCGCCTACGCGGCCTCGAAAGCCGCGCTCGAGAACCTGGTGCTGGCTTATGCCAAGGAAAACGAGAAAAGCAACATTCGCGCCAATCTGGTGGATCCCGGCGGCACGCGCACCAAGATGCGTGCGGAGGCTTATCCGGGCGAGGACGTGAACAGCGTGCCGCTGCCCGAGGAAATCACGGAAGTATTCGTTGCGCTGGGCGAAGACTCCTGCGCACGCAACGGCGAAACCCTCGCCGCCCGCGACTTCCGCAAATAGTCCGACAGATCATGTCCGAGGCCACGCCACGCCATGCCGATGTGATTGACCGTCTGCTGGCGGCGCGGCGCGGGGGGCCACTGGTCGAGGCGACCGATGCGGCAGCGCCGCTCAGCATCGCCGATGCCTATGTCATCCAGTCCGGCGTGATGCACGGACTGGGTGCGAAAGTCGGTGGCTGGAAAGTCGGACGTGCCGGTGCCGACCAGCCGCTGATCTGTTCGCCGATCCGCGCCGACCTGATCCGCGCAGCACCCGATATGCGGCAACCGGCCGAGACGCGCTTGCGTGGCCTGGAACTCGAAGTCGGCTTCCGCATCGACGGAGTCCTACCGGCCATCGACGCGCCGGACTTCATGCAGAACCTGGCTGCCGTCGTGACGCCATTGCCGGTCTTTGAAGTGGTCGACAGCCGGCTCGCCGACCCGCAGGGGGCAAGCAAGCTCTGGCAACTCGCTGATTTCCAGCTCAACGCCGGCTTGATCTATGGCCCGCCGCTGAACAAGACCTGGCGCGCGGAAGACTTCGACAGGCCGGATGTTCAGCTTGTGGCTGATGGCACGGATGTCTGCAATGGTCCCGCAACACTGAATACCAGCACGCCCTTTGGCATGCTGGCCGATCTGGTGCGCGAATGCGGTGACCGCTGCGGCGGTGTGCAACCAGGTCAGATCGTCACCACCGGCTCCTTCACCGGCCTGCGTTTCTTCAAGGCGGGTACGACACTGACCGGATCGATCCGCCGTCTGTCGCCGATCACGATGACCTTCGCGACCTGAACCGTCGACGGCATGCCCCCGTCTCGCTCCCCCGCAACCGGTATGGCGCTGGTTGCCTTTGGCGCCATCGGCTTCGGCCTGATGCCGCTCTTTGCCCGCACTGCCTATGCCGACGGCCTGCCGCCGCTGTCGCTCTTGAGCTGGCGTTTCGGCATCGCCTTCCTCTGCCTGCTGCCGTTCCTGCCCCGCCTGCTGGCCGCACGCCGCGATACGCTGGTCGCGATTCTCACCGGTGCCGGCTATATGGGCATCAACCTGTTTTACTTCCTGGCGCTGCAGCATCTCACCGTCGCACTGACGGTGTTGATCCTGTTCACCTACCCCCTGTTTGTCATCCTGATCGGCTGGCTGTTCTTCCATGAACGGCTGACCTGGCCCACGGCAAGCGCCGCAGCGCTGGTGCTGGTGGCGGCGATCCTCATTCTTGCCCCGGCAGGCCTCGGCAGCGATCTCAATCTTCTGGCGGTCGGCATGGCTTTCATTCCGCCTTTTGGCTACGCCATCTTCGTGCATGTTGCGGCGAAACGGCTGAGCCGTGTGGCAATCCCGGTGCGGCTCGGCGGCGTCTTCCTCGGTGGCCTGCTCGCCATGCTGGCGCTCGGACTGATCCTGGATGGGCATATTGCCATGCCGGTCTCGGCCGGTGGCTGGGGCGCGACCGTCGGCCTTGCCATCGTCAGCACCGTAGGCGCATTGGGGTTGCTGCTGTACGGCGCCCCGATCGCCGGCGCCGAACGCACCGCGGTTGCCGGCGCCAGCGAACTGGTGACAGCACTGATCGTCGGTGTGGTGGCCTATGGCGAAAAGCTGGATACCACCATGATTGCCGGCGCCGCGATGATTGTGGGGGCCATCCTCCTGGCCAGCCGCACATCCAGCGAATAAATTACGACAAAAATTTGTATAAAAACGACATTAACATTTTGATTTGATATAATAATGCCAGCCGCTTAGTCTCGCCTCCGCAGGTAATCCAGGGAGGAAGTCCATGCGTGCCCCGACATTCATTCTGGCGGTTGTCACCGTCATTGCCGCCAGTAGCGCGGCCTCCGCGCAGCAGCGCACCGCAGCCATCAGCGATACGGCCCTTGCCGTCCAAACCTGCAACGTGTGCCACGGCAGCGCATCGTATATCTCGCCCACCATGCCGCCTATTCGTGGCGCGGATGCCAATGCGATCTATACCTCGCTGATCGAATTCAAGACCGACAAACGCCCTTACACGATCATGGGCCGCATCGCGCGCGGCTATTCCGACGAGCAGCTGAAAGCGCTTGCCGATTATCTGTCGAAGAACTGAGCGGGAGACCAGCCATGACCACTTTCTCTCGTCGTCAGATTCTCGCCGCCGGCGCCGCGTCTGCAGCAGCTTTCGGTCTGCCCCATATCGCCAGTGCGCAAAGCGCAGCGGGCCGCGTCGTCGTTATCGGCGGCGGCTTTGGCGGCGCCACGGCAGCGCGTTACATCAAGCTGTTTGCCCCAGAGACCGATGTGGTTCTGGTGGAGCGCGATGCCACCTACATCACCTGCCCGTTCTCGAACTACGTTCTGGCCGGCATCCGTGACATCAACAGCATCACCCATCGCCGCGATCCGCTGCGCCAGCGCTATGGTGTGCGACTGGTCCGCGGCGAAGCCAGCGCCGTGGATACCAACGCCCGTCAGGTGCGTCTGAAGGATGGCAGCGTGCTGCCTTATGACAGGCTGGTTGTCGCGCCAGGCATCGAGCTGAATTACGCTGGCGTCGCCGGCTACAGCGAGCAGGCTGCCAACAGCACCATGCCGCATGCCTGGAAGGCCGGTACGCAGACCCTGCTGTTGCGCAAGCAGCTGGAAGCCATGCCCGATGGCGGCACCGTGATCGTCGCGCCACCCGCCAACCCGTTCCGTTGCCCACCCGGACCGTATGAGCGCGTCAGCATGATCGCCTGGTATCTGAAGGCGAAGAAGCCGAAGTCGAAGATCCTGGTGCTGGATGCCAAGGATGCATTCTCCAAGCAGGGCCTGTTCATGGCCGGCTGGGAAAGCCAGTATCCCGGCATGATCACCTGGGTCGCCGGCAAGGATGGCGGCAAGGTGGAGAGCGTCGATCCCAAGGGCATGACGGTGACGGCCGGCTTCGGCAAGGAGAAAGGCGCAGTCATCAACGTCATCCCGCCGCAGACGGCGGGCAAGATCGCACTGGACGCCGGTCTGGCCGAAAGCAATGGCTGGTGCGCCGTCGATCCGGCGACCTTCGCCTCGCGCAAGGCAGCCAATGTTTATGTGCTGGGCGATGCCTCGATTGCCGGCGCCATGCCGAAATCCGGCACGGCGGCAAACAGCCAGGCCAAGGTGGTGGCCGCGAATATCGTGTCGTCCCTGCACGGCACCACGCCGCCAGCCACGGTCTTCCACAACACCTGCTACAGCCTGGTGACGCCGGATTACGGCATCTCGGTCACCGGCACCTATCGGCCGGGTCCGCAGGGCGTGGCGGAGGTGCCGAATTCCGGTGGCGTTTCCCCGGGCAACGCCAATGCGGCCCAGCGCAAGTCGGAAGCCGATTTCACGCTGGGCTGGTATGCCGGCATCATCGCCGACAGCTTCGGCTGAAATCCCTGCTGTCGCTGAAAAAGAAAAACCCCGGGGCCAAGAAGGCTCCGGGGTCTCAGTTGGGAACTACGAGGGTCATCCCTCGACGCTGACCCGCAAACTATTCCATAGCCGGCCGGAGCTTTACTGTGACCATGGTCACAGGCCAGGTCCACGCTAGTTCAACTCGCTTCTGCAAGCTGCGCGAGCAATGTGTCACCATGGCGCCGGACCAGGGTCAGGCGGAATCCTTCAGCTTCCGGCAGATGCCGCTCCAGCTGACGCTTGGCCGCCGCCTGTGTGGCGGCCTGCACCTGATAAAGGCGTCCGTTCAGCCAGTGCCGTGCATGATGGTCCGGATCGGTTTCGCCATGAGATTCGGTGTCGTGCTGCACCAGGAATTCCCATACCGCGCCGCCGGGATCGAAATTCTCGGTCGGGGTGACGCAATAAACGAAAGGCAGCGGTTCGGTATCATGACGATGCCGCACGGCAGCCAGTTCCTTCTCCGTATCGGCCAGCTTGCGCTGCGCCTCCTCGATCTTCTGCGTGGCTTCCGATGTCTTGATGCTGGCAGCCTCGGTGGAATCCTTCAGGTGTTCGATCTGCGTCTGCGCCATCCGTGCGCGACTGGCGACGACGGCCCAGGCCTCGCGGGCCCGCTCCATGGCCAGATTACCGACCAGCAGGATCAGCGCCAGGTTTGCGGCCAGCACCAGAAGATAGGTCAGCGTCATGAAGTCGAGATCAAACATCGGCGCGCTTCACCCGTCCCTTGAAGGGTTGAATCGATAACACCGAGGCATCCTTGCTGAAACGCTGGCGGCAGAGTTGCTGCGCCGTCTCGGCATTGACACCCCACATCACCATGCGGCCGGTGCGATAGCCCTCGGCATTGGTCGGGACCGTGCCCATGCCATTGAACATGGCGTGCTTGCGGTGCAGCAGCAGTTTGACATACCAGCCGGGGCTGCCGGCGAGCGGCTTACCCACTTCAAAGAGGGTGTTGTTGTGCGGATCCTGCAGCGCAGCCTCGGCATAACGCAGGCTCTGCAGCTCCCGGGCGATACCGAGATACTGGCTCTCGACCGCCATCAGTTCCTTGTTCTTTTCTTCCAGCCGGCCGGCCTGTTCCTGGTAACTGCGCCGCGCCAGATCGCCCAGGGTGCTCAGGCGCCCCAGATCGAAGCGGCTCATGGCGATATTGCGCACCAGCGCCGAAAGGGCATCTCCGCCGATGCCTACGGCAAGCAGCAGGATCATCCCCGGGATCGTGGCTATAGCGATATCGATAACGGCCATGGGAAATCTATTAAGGTGTTTGTCCGATCTGTTACCAGTTTAATACTAGTAACAGTTGTTTACTCCTTAAGGTGAAATTGAATTCTCATCAATTCTCTCTTCGATTGCTTATTAATAAAAATACTTATTAATATCATATGGTTATGAAAATTCTGCAGCCGCTTGCCTTTCACCGGGTCTGCGCTTTTTCTAAAGCACTTCCTGCTTCCTGCCCTCCTTCTCCACGGACACCTCCCCCATGACATCGCTGTTCGATTCGTACCGCCTCGGCAAGCTCCAGCTTTCCAACCGCATTGCCATGGCGCCGCTGACGCGCAACCGCGCCATACCCGGCAGCAATGTGCCGACAGACCTGATGGCCGAGTATTACGCCCAGCGCGCCACGGCCGGACTGATCATCGCCGAAGCGACCCAGGTGGTGCCTGAAGGCCAGGGCTACCAGGATACGCCCGGCATCCATTCCGCAGAGCAGGTTGCCGGCTGGAAGCGGGTCACAGATGCCGTGCATGCCAAAGGCGGCCACATCTTCCTGCAACTCTGGCATGTCGGCCGCATCAGCCATGTGTCGCTGCAGCCCAATGGCCAGGCCCCGGTCGCCCCTTCGGCCATCCGCGCGAAGACCAAGACCTTCGTCGGCGGCACCTTCACGGATGTTTCCGAGCCGCGCGCCCTGCAGCTGGAGGAACTTCCGGGTATTGTCACCGGTTATCGCCAGGGTGCCGCCAATGCCATTGCCGCCGGCTTTGACGGTGTCGAGCTGCATGGCGCCAATGGCTATCTGCTGGACCAGTTCCTGCGCAATGGCATCAACCAGCGCACGGACGCCTATGGCGACAGCATCGAGAACCGCGCCCGCCTGCTGCTGGAATCCGCCGCGGCCGTGGTCGAGGAGATCGGTGCCGAGCGTACGGGCATCCGCATCTCACCGGTGACCCCGGCCAACGATGCCAGCGACAGCGATCCGCAACCGCTGTTCAATCATGTGGTGGAACAGCTCGACCGCCTCAATCTGGTCTATGTGCATGTGATCGAAGGCTCGACCGGAGCCGACCGCGATTTCGGCGCCGGCTTCGATTACGGCGCGCTGCGCAGCCGCTTCCGCAACACCTGGATTACCAATAACGGCTATACACCCGACATGGCTGCCGAGGCCGTGACCAGCGGCCGGGCCGACATGGTGGCCTTTGGCCGGCCCTTCATCAGCAATCCCGATCTGGTCGAGCGCCTGCGCCGCAAAGCACCACTGGCGCCGCTCAATCGCGCCACGCTCTATGGCGGCGGCGCCGAAGGCTATACGGACTACCCTGCGTTGGGTGTAGCTGCGGAGTAAACTGCACGCTTACCTCGATCACCGAAGCTTGAGACCGGGTGTGGCTGCGCGGGGCTGGACGTTCAGGATACTGTAGCGTCCAACCACGGAGGCTTCATGACCAGCGCGTTCCGGCTGCCCGTCCCGCGTCTGCTGTCGCTGGCAACCGCAGTCCCGGATTTCGATCTGCCGCAGGCGGAAGTGGCGCGCCGCGCTGGCGAGATTTTCGCGCCGATGGTCAGCGACTTCCAGCGCCTCGCACCGGTCTATCGCAATGCCGAGATCGAACATCGGCATTCTTGCGTGCCGATCGACTGGTACACGGCACCACACAGCTTCGCAGAGCGCAACGCCCTGTTCCTCGACAATGCCGTCGCGTTGCTGGCGACGGCCGCGCAGGATGCGATTGAAACCGCCGGCCTGCACGCCAGTGAGATCGATATGCTGGTGACCGTCTGCTCGTCAGGCATCGCCACGCCCAGTCTGGATGCCCGCCTCATGCAGCGGCTGGGGTTCCGCAGCGATGTGCAGCGCCTGCCGATCTTCGGTCTGGGCTGCGCCGGCGGCGTGCTCGGCCTGTCACGGGCAGCCGCCATGGCCAGGGCACAGCCGCAGGCCCGCATTTTGTTCCTGGCTGTCGAACTCTGCGGCCTCACCTTCCGCCATCAGGACCGGTCGAAAAGTAACATTGTGGCCACGGCGCTGTTCGGCGATGGCGCTGCGGCCGCGGTGATCTGCACCAGCCAGCATGGCGACCGGCCATCGATCGGTGCCGGTGCCGAACATACATGGCCCGATACCCTGGATGTGATGGGCTGGGATGTGCTGGACGATGGCCTGAAAGTCGTCTTCTCCGGCAACATCCCGGATCTGGTTCGCCATGACCTGCGCCCGGTGATTGATCGCTTCCTCGATGCACAGGGCATCGCCGCCGATGAAATCGCCGGCTATCTCTGCCACCCTGGCGGTGCAAAGGTACTGGATGCACTGGAAGCCTGCCTCGATCTGCCGGCGGGCAGCATGCGATATGCGCGCGATACCCTGCGCCACCATGGCAACATGTCATCCGTCACCGTGCTGTTTGTACTGCAGGCGGCGATGACCGGCGGTGCGCGCGGTCGTCACCTGATGACAGCCTTGGGCCCCGGCTTCACTGCGGCCTTGCAGATGATTGACCTGCCATGACCGTATTACAGGCCGTGCTGGCCTTCGTGGTCATTCAGCGTCTGGCCGAGCTGGCTTGGTCAGCACGCAACACACGACGCCTGCTGACCCGCGGCGCGCAGGAGATCGCGCCGGCACATTACCCGCTATTCGTGATACTGCATGCATCATGGCTGATCGCCCTCGCCGCAACCGTACCCGCGGAAACACCGCCGTCATGGCCGCTGCTTGGCCTCTTTGCCCTGATGCAGGGTTTGCGGATCTGGGTGGTTGCAACACTGGGGTCGTACTGGACCACGCGGATCATCACCCTGCCCGATGCACCGCTGGTGCGGCATGGCCCCTTCCGCTTTCTCAGGCATCCGAATTACGCGGTGGTGGTTGCCGAGATCGCCATACTGCCGCTGGCCTTCGGTGCATGGCAGATCGCACTGCTATGGTCGATATTGAACGGCCTGTTGTTGCGTCATCGCATCCGCATCGAAGAATCCGCGCTGCAGCCTCGCCGCGACCTGGCATAAACACCGCATAAACTCTGGCTCGATATGCATGCCAACCATGCAGCTTCAGCATGGTTGGCGCCCAGATTCTGTGACCGTCGACACCGATCCGGCAACGGTCTGCGCTCAGACTTGGCGCGCGGTTTTCTGCGGCCTATACCGCAACTTCCCGTTTGCAGCGGCGTTATCACGCCGCGCCGAGCACGCATCCAATCCGCAGGGAGTCGTCATGACCACCACCGCTTTTGCCGATCAGCCGGCAACCACCCATGATACCCGTCGCCGCGTCATGGCTATCGTCGCCGGATCATCGGGCAACCTGGTCGAATGGTTCGACTTCTACGTCTATTCCTTCTGCGCCCTGTATTTTGCGCCGGCCTTTTTCCCCAAGGGCGACACCACCACGCAGCTGCTGAACGCTGCCGGTGTCTTTGCTGCCGGCTTCCTGATGCGCCCGATCGGCGGCTGGTTCTTCGGCCGCTTCGCTGACCGTCAGGGCCGCCGCGCCGCCATGGTGCTGTCGGTGCTGATGATGTGCGGTGGCTCGCTGATCATCGCCATTCTGCCGACCTATGAACATATCGGCCCGGCCGCCGCCGTGCTTCTGGTGCTGGCGCGCCTGCTGCAGGGCCTGTCGGTCGGTGGCGAGTATGGCACCAGCGCCACCTATATGAGCGAAGTGGCCGTGGCGAAGCATCGCGGCTTCTTCTCGTCGTTCCAGTATGTGACCCTGATCGGTGGCCAGCTGATGGCCGTTCTGGTCCTCGTCATCATGCAGCAATTCCTGAGCCACGAAGAGCTGATGGCCTGGGGCTGGCGCATTCCCTTCTTCCTCGGCGCCGTACTGGCCATCGTCGCCCTGATGCTGCGTCGTTCGCTGCCTGAGACGATCTCGGCTGCAAAGCGCCAGCAGAAAGAAGCCGGCACGATTGCCGGCCTGAAAAAACACTACAAAGCCTTTCTGCAGGTGCTTGGCCTGACGGCCGGTGGTTCACTGGCCTTCTACACCTACACGACCTACATGCAGAAATACCTGGTCAACACCGCCAGCATGGATGCCAAAACCGCCAGCCTGGTGATGACCGCCGTACTGTTCGTCTACATGCTGCTGCAACCGCTGTTCGGCACACTGGCCGATCGCATCGGTCGCAAACCGGCACTGCTCGCTTTTGCCGGACTAACTGCAATCGCCACGGTACCGCTGCTCACAGCCATCGGCAGCGTGACCAGTCCCTACGCAGCCTTTGGCCTGATCCTCACCGCGCTGGCGATCAACAGCTTCTATACTTCGATCAGCGGCCTGGTGAAGGCCGAACTGTTCCCCACCGAGGTGCGAGCCCTCGGCGTTGGCCTGTCCTATGCCCTGGGCAATGCGGCCTTCGGCGGCTCGGCCGAGTATGTCGCCCTGTGGTTCAAGTCGCAGGGCGCGGAAGAGGTCTTCTATTATTATGTAAGCGGCATGGCCCTGCTGGCTCTGCTGGCCGTGCTGTGGATGCCGGACAGCCGCCGCCATAACCATCTTGGCCATACCGATCATCCGGTCGAATAAAACCTGGGAAATTACCTGGCCGTAAAACTGGCCTACCCCCGGCTGTTCTGCTAGAAAGCCCGCGTCCGGACACCGGATGCGGGCGGTTAGCTCAGCGGTAGAGCGCCTCGTTTACACCGAGGTGGCCGGCGGTTCGATCCCGTCACCGCCCACCATTTCCCACATATCCGGATGACCTATTCGGGCAATCTGGCCTCGGGCGAGACTACACGTTCTTCCGGGAACAGGCCCTGCGGCCGGTACAGCAGCATGCCGACCAGAATCAGGCCAACCAGCACCACGCGGGCGGACGCCACCTGATTTTTCAGTCCAGCCGGCAGAAGCGCACCCAGCAGGCTCTCGGTCAATGTCCACAGGGCCCAGATCACAAAGGTGCCGACAATGGCGCCCTTGTTGTTGCCATTCCCGCCGACGGTCAGCATCACGAAAACCTGGAACGTGAAAATCGGCAGCATGTCCTGCGGGCTGACAAAACCGGTGAAACTGGCGTAGAGCGCACCAGACAGACCCATCAGCATGGAGCCGATCACGAAGGATTGCAGCCGGAAGGCAAAGGCGTTCTTGCCAAGCGCACCCGCAGCCTCTTCATCCTCCCGGATCGCGCGCAACACGCGTCCCCAGGGCGAACGCAGCATCCGTTCGAGCGCCCAGTAGATCAGGCCGACAATGCACAGCACCAGTGCGAGATAAACCAGGTTGTTGCCCAGCGGCGTCCCCGGCCAGCCAGCGAAAGGCTTCGGTATGCCATAGAGTCCATCGAAACCGCGCGTGACCGATTTCCAGTTCATCGCCAGAAGCTGGATGCAGATCGCGATGCCGAATGTGCCGATGGCCAGGAAATCGTGGCGTAACCGGATGGTGGGCACACCGACGATCAATGCAAAAAGACCAGAGACGATCATTGCACCGATCCAGCCCAGCGGCACAGGCAGGCCAAAGCCCCCAAAGGCATCCGCATAGGCCGGACCGGTGAGAAAAGCGGCGGTGTAGGCGCCAACGCCGAAATAACCGACGATGCCGACGCTCATCAGGCCGGTGAAACCCCATTGCAGATTGAGGCCGAGCGTACTGAGAGAATAAATGCTGGCAACAATCAGGAAGAAGATCAGATAGGAGAAGACATCCATCATTCCTTCTCCCCGAACAGGCCCTGCGGGCGCAGCATCAGCACCATGATGACGGCAATGAAGGAGACCGCCTGACGATACTCCGCAGCGAAATACCGGACCGTCAGACTTTCCGCCACACCGATCAGCACAGCCCCCAGGATCGCGCCATAGACATTGGTCATGCCGCCGACAATCAGGGCCGCGAACATGGGCAGCAGCAATTCGAAGCCGAAATAGGGCTGCAGGCCCACGGCAATGCCGAACAGAACACCGCCGATAGCCGCCAGCCCAGCGCCGATGAACCAGGTCCAGCGGATTACGCCGTCGACGTCGATGCCATTCACCCGCGCAAGAGCAGGGTTTTCGGCCACCGCACGCATGGCCTTTCCGAGCCTGGTCCGGGTGAGGAAGAGATGCAGGCCAACCACCAGAACGACCGTCACGGCAAGGACCACAAGTTCATTCGGCGTGATGCGGATGCCCCAGAGGCGGAGCGCCGGCTGGATGGCAAAGCTGTAATAGACCGGATCGGGCCCGAAGAACATCGACACCAAGTGCCGCAGCATGAGCGCCACGCCAAACGAAGCGATGATCAGGGTGATGCGCGACGATCCCTGTCGGCGCAAGCGGCCATAAACCGCCCGGTCGAGCAACTGCGCCACCAACCCGGTGAGAATAGCCGCACCGAAAGCGGCGAGAATAACCGGCCAGCCGAAGGTCAGGGATCCGATGGCGCCGGCTGTACCCGCCAGCAACACCATGACCACCGCAAAATAGGCACCGATGGTGAGATGATCCCCATGCGCGAAGCTCGGGAAATTCAGAACATTATAAACCAACGAGAGCCCGATCACGCCAAGTGCAATGAAGGAAGCAGAAACCAGACCATCGACCAGAACCTGCATCATGAGGCGAGCCTCGTCCCGGCGCCGAGATAGAGCGCGCCCACTTCCGGGCTGTCCAGCAGCGTTCTGGCCGTGCCGGCGAAATGCTCTCGCCCCTCTGCCAGCACATAACCGCGATCTGAAATGGTCAATGCGGCCTTTGCATTCTGTTCGACCATCAGGATCGCGATGCCGCTCTTACGAATGTCGATGAGTTTGGCGAAGAGAGTCTCGGTCATCTTGGGCGACAGACCTGCGGAAGGCTCATCCAGCATCAGCACTGTGGGACCAGCCATCAGGGCTCGGCCGACAGCAACCATCTGGCGCTGGCCGCCGGAAAGCTTGCCGGCCGCCAGGCGGCGGAAGCGATGCAGATCCGGAAACAGGCTCAGCACCTGCTCCAGCCGGTCTCCAGCCTTGTCGCGGGCCGCGAAGGTGCCAATCTCCAGATTCTCCGCCACCGAAAGCCGGACAAAGATATTGCCGACCTGCGGCACATAGGCCAGGCCCTGACGAACCAGCATATGCGTCTTGTGGCCGGTGATATCCTGGCCATGCAGCAGCGCCTGTCCGGACTGGACCGGCACCAGGCCGGCAATCGCCTTGAGCATCGTGGACTTGCCGGCGCCGTTCGGCCCCAGCACGGTCACGATCTCGCCGGGCTCCACATGCAGCGAGACGCCACGCAGAATGGGGACGCCGGGAACATAGCCGGCGACCAGCTCGCGGATTGCCAGCGGCAAAGGTGCACTCATGCCGGTGCTCCGCCCAGATAGGCATCCAGCACACGCGGATCGCGCTGCACGTCGCGCGGCTCGCCCTGCATCAACAGCTTGCCAGCCGCCAGAACCACCACCGGCCGGCAGAGATTCATCACCAGATCCATATTGTGTTCGATAATCAGGAAGGTGATGCCGCGGCGCTGGAGTTCCGCAATGCGGTCGATAATCTCACCCAACAGGGTCGGGTTCACGCCGGCACCGGGTTCATCCAGCAGCAGCATCTTGGGTTCCGACATCAGGGCGCGGCCGATCTCGAGCAGCTTCAGCTGTCCGCCCGAAAGGGTCCGTGCCGGCTGGTTGGCCAGCCGGAGCAATCCGATGAAGTCGAGGATATCGCGGGCCTTGTCGCGGTTGCGGCGTTCCTCGGCCCGCACGGCAGCGCCGCGGATCCAGGTATTCCAGAAGCGCTCGCCGACCTGCCCCATCGGCACCAGCATCATGTTTTCCAGTACCGACATTTCACCAAAGGGGCGGGGAATCTGGAAGGTACGCACCAGCCCGCGCTTGAAGATGCGGAAATGCGGCAGGTGGTCGATCCGTTCGCCGTTGAAGCTGATCTGACCGGCGCTCGGACGGTAGGCCCCGGCCATCATATTGAACAATGTGGTCTTGCCGGCGCCATTGGGTCCGATCAGGCCAGTGATGGTTCCTGGTTCAATACGGAAGGAAACATCGTCGACGGCCCTGAGACCGCCGAACTCCTTCACCACCCCCGTCAACTCCAGCATTCCCCGATCTGCCCCCGAAAACACCCGCCGGACAATCGCCCGGCAGTCCCCTGGCCGAAATGACCTAGCCAAACGAGCCTGTCTTTGTTATGCTATCTTTGATCAAAGATCACGGCAAGCCGAAATGCAGCGAACCCGCGCATCCGGTCGGACCGGCGCCAGACGCGGTGCAGACCGCGGATTGGCATCAGAAAGTGGAGGCAGCGCAGCAATGGCACTTCTGTCCAGTATCGGTCTTGGCGTCACGCCTATCCAGCGCGAAACCGTACAAAACTGCATTCATCGCCAGTTGCGCGATCTGTTGATGCGCGGCCGCTTTCAGCCCGGCCAGCCCTTGAAGATCCAGGATATGGCCGACCTCTTCGGCACCAGTACTCAGCCGGTACGCGAGGCGATCCGACAGCTGGTTGCGGAAAATGCTCTTGAGGCCCTGCCCAACCGCACCGCGCGGGTGCCGGTTTTCAACCGCGAGCGACTGGAAGATCTGCGCCGCGCGCGCATCGCCATCGAAGGCCTGGCCGCCGAACTGGCAACCGCACGGGCCACCAAAGCGGATATCAAGATGCTGGAAAGCCTGGTGGAGGTGGAAACCGCCGCCGATGACGCCGACCAGGCCGAATTGAGCGTGGCCCAGAACCAGCGCTTCCACTTTGCTTTCTATCGGCTGTCAGGCTCTGCCGTGCTGCTGCCGATCATCGAGGGCCTCTGGCTGCAGATCGGTCCGTTCATCCGTAAATCGGCGGAATATTTCGATGCGCGCGAAGGCCGGGGCGCTGAGCACCATGTTGCCGCCCTCTCCGCCCTGCGCCGCCGCGATCCTGCCCGCGTGCGTCGCGCCATCGAGGCCGACATCAACCGGTCGTTCGACATCGCCCGCGATGCGATGTTCCCTGCCGACCGCGCGGCCTGAGAACGCTCATGAGCTACGGCGAAATCAAAGGCGATATGCCCGACGGCTTCGAGCTTTATGACCTGCGCGTCGAGGTCGTGGCGCCGCCCGGAGCAAAGCTGCTCTGCAACAGTGTGGCCGGCGATTATTTCGAGGTGCGTGGTGAACTGCTGCATTTCCCGCAGGGCAAGGGCTTCAGTCTGTATAACCTTGCCGCCATCATCCCGATGCTGCCGGCCAAACAGCGCCCGACCGACAAAAACGACTGGATGACCACCGATGCGGACATTGCCTGTCCGGATCCGAACTGTCCGAGCCGGTTCCGCATCACCAGGCTGGGCAAACGCCGCTTCAGTCACGCCGAAACCACGGCAGTCCCGCTGCCCAAGGATTGATCGCCGTTCGGAGGATAAGATTTGTCGCAGGTTGAACGCATCGAGTTGACGCCAGGCTATACGATGTCCCGCCTCCTCAAGGGCGGCTGGCATCTGGCCGGCGGACATGGTCAAGTGGATCGCACCCAGGCGATCAAAGATATGGCCGCTTTCGTCGAGGCTGGCATCACCAGCTTCGATTGCGCCGATCATTATATCGGCGTCGAGGAACTGATCGGCGATTTCCGCCGGGATTACCCCAGCCTCGCCCCGTCGGTCCAGGTTCATACAAAATTCGTCCCCGATCTTGCTTCGCTTGCCACCATGAACCGGGAAGGCGTTGTCAGCGTCATCGATCGCTCCCTGAAGCGCCTGCGTGTCGAACAGCTTGATCTGGTCCAGTATTTCTGGTGGGACTGGAGTGTAAAGGGCGCCGTCGACATCGCACTGGTGCTGAGGGACCTGCAGCGTGAAGGCAAGATCGCCCGGATCGGCGTCACCAATTTCAACACGGCCTACCTCGCCGAACTGATTGATGCCGGCGTTCCGGTTGTCGCGAACCAGATTCAGTATTCTCTGGTGGATCGTCGACCCGACTGGAAAATGAATGCCTACTGCCAATCGAAGGGCATCAAGATTCTCACCTACGGCCACCTGCTCGGCGGCTTCTTCTCCGAAGACTGGCTGGGCAAGCCCGAGCCACAGGGTCAGTTCGAGAACCGCTCCTGGACCAAGTACAAACTGATCATCGATGAGTTTGGCGACTGGTCATTGTTCCAGGCACTGCTTGCGGCATTGCAGACCATTGGCAAGCGGCATGGCGTCGGCATCGGCGAAGTGGCCGTGCGCTGGGTCCTGGATCGCCCGAATGTCGCTGGCTGCATCATTGGCGCAACCTCAACGCGCCACCTGGCGCGCAACCTGAAGATTTTCGATTTCGCGCTGACCCGCGAAGACCTTGCCGATCTGGCGCTGATTACCGATAACCGCCGCGGCCCGCCGGGCGACTGTTACCAGCTTGAAAATGATCGTACCGGTCCGCATGGCCGGATCATGCGCTACAACCAGAATGAAGTGAATCAGAAGCCGGCGGCATAAAGAGCCAGCCGAAAACCGCGTGCGTTTGTTTGAGTGGAATGAGGGGGCCGATCCGATGCTCGGGCGGTTCGGATTAAATCAGACAAGACCAAACGGAGGCTTACATGGCGATGAAGCATAATGCGATGCTGGCGGCAGTTGCCGCAGCAGGTTTAACCATCGGCGCACCGGCTTTGGCCTGTCCGGCGAAAATCGGTGCCACCCTGTCGATGACCGGGACCTACTCCACCTTTGGCATCCCGATCAACAACGCCTCCCAGCTCGCTGTCGAGCGCCTGGCTGAAGCGGGCTGGAAGGTCGGCGATTGCAGCAAGCTTGAGTATATTGTGCGCGACGACCAGACCCAGCCTTCGGTCGGTGTGGACGCAGCGCGACGCCTGATCGATCTCGATGGCGTGGCCGCCATCGTTGGCCCGATCAGCTCCGGCGTCACCGGACCGATCCTGTCGTCCGTGACGGTCGAAAAGAACGTCCTCATGATCCCGGCTGCGTCATCCTCACCCACTTTCACCGATATGGCCCGGCAGGGGAAATTGAACGGCCTGTTCTTCCGCGTACAGCCCTCCGATGCGCTGCAGGCCGTGGCTGCCGCCAAGATGGCCATTGATGCCGGCCACAAGAAAATGGTGGTCGTGAATCTGAACAACGACTGGGGCAACAACCTTTCTAAGCAGTTCATTGCCACCTTCAAGGCCATGGGCGGCACGGTGACCGGACAGGTTACTTACAATGCCGAGCAGCCGAGTTACCGCGCCGAAGTGAACAAGGCCCTGGAAGGTACACCCGACAGTCTCTATCTCGCTGCATCGGTGATCGATGGCAGCAAGATCATGCGCGACTGGCTGGCACTGGGCGGCGAGCAGAAATATGTCTTCCCGCTCGGCCTCAATGACCAGAAGTTCATCGATCAGATTGGTGAACAATATCTGAAGAATGCCCTGTTCGTGACGCCTGGTTCGCCGGCGCCAAACTCGGCCACGATCTATCGCGAGGTTTATGAAAAGCGCTGGAACTCATCCGGCGTCGGTCCTGGTCGCGATTCCGGCTACGATGCAGCTTCGCTGATCGGTCTCGCCATGGTTGCCGCGAAAGATTACAAGGACGGCAAGAAAATTGCCGCCGGACTCCCGAAGGTGACCGACCCGAAAGGCGAGCCGATCACGCTCAGCGCCGATGATCTCAAGAAGGGCATCAAGCTGCTCAGCGAAGGCAAGACCATTCGCTATATCGGGGCCAGCGGTGCGATGAGCTTTGACCAATATGGCGATGTCAGCACACCTTTCGTGGGCTGGATGGTCGAAGGTGGCAAACTGGTGGCCAAGAAAGATGTCAGCGCCCAGGATGTCGCCGACACCAAAAGCAAAACCGGCACGTGATTCAGCGAGTATGACGGGCAGGCGGGCTGAGGTTCAGCCCGCCTGTTACGTTCAGATTTCCATGACAGCGGCCCTGCCAACCGTCGAAATCCGTCACGGTCTGACCCTGCCCCGCCTCATCCGTGGCACCTGGCAATTGCATGAGCGAGCGGGCCGGATTTCGCGCGACGCCGCCATCGCCGATCTGCTCTCAGGATTCGACCTGGGCTTTACGACCATCGAAGCATCCGACAATTATGATGGCGTCGAAGAATTGCTCGGTCAGTTTCGCAACGAACTTCTGAACAAACGTGGTCGTGATGCTTTAAAATCGCTCCGTGCCCACACTCGCGTTACACAGACTGGTTCCGCGCCGTTGAGCCCGGCGGATATACGTGCCCGCACACACCGCTCCTGTCAGCGCCTAGGCCAGACCCAGCTTGACCTGGTGCAGCTGCAGTGGTGGAACCTGGCCCTGCCCGGCTGGCGCGAGGCCACGCATGTTTTACAGGATTTGCAAGCAAGCGGCGTCATCCTCGATATCGGTCTGGCAAATTTTCCCACCGCTGAAATGCAGTCGATCCTGGCGGATGGCATAAAGCTGCTTTCAAACCAAGTGCAGGTCTCTCTGCTCGATCCACGAGCCGGCAATGGCGTTATTGCCACATGCCACGCACATCGCATGCAGGTCTTCGGCTACGGTCCTCTGGCCGGTGGATTCCTGAGCGAGTCCTGGCTCGGCGCGGCCAATCCGGGTTTCGAGCCGAGCGCGGAGAAGCCGTTCGGCAAAGTCTATCGGCAACTGATCGAGCATTTTGGCGGCTGGGACTGGCTGCAACGCCTGCTCGGCGCTCTCAAAACCTGCGCCCTGCGCCACGACACCGATATTCCCGCTGTTGCACTGGCCTGGACTCTGCAGCAAGGGGGCGCCAATGCCCTGCTGGTCGGCATGTCGTCCCATGACCGTGCCATGGCTTATGTCAGGGCAGCACAGCTGGAACTGACCGGTGCTGATATTGCAACCATCGGCACTGTACTGGCCGAACGCGGGCCGGTCGATGGCGACGTCGCCGGCGTGGAGCGCGCCGAGATGCAATCCGCTATCGCTGCGAGCTATACGGCCTCGGTCTAGCCTATTCCGGCCGTGCCACCTCTCCGCCATGCTGGGCAGAGATGTCATGCCGCAATTCCCATAATTCCGGGAAGAAGATGTAGCCCATCGTGCCGGCGAGATAGTCCTTGCCGAACGTGCCACCGGTGCCCTTGGTGCGCATGCCGATCTGCCGGCGCACCATCAGGATATGGTTGTACCGCCAGGCCTGGAAACGGCGATCAAGCTCGATGGCATTTTCGGCCAGCGAGAACAGTTCGAAATGTTGCCAGCGCTGGGCGTAGATTTCGAGCAGCGTGAGGCCGGATCGCTCAACTGCAGCAAAAAATGCCTGCCGCAGCGTGACGGGATAGGCCTCGATCATTCCCGGCCAGGCCGCACGCACACTCGCCGTATATTTTTCTCCAGCCAGTTCGCATAACCCGCAGATAACCTCGACTTCACGGAACTGGCGAGATTGCATCCCGCTGGCTCCGGTCAGATAGGGACGGAATTCATGGAAGTCGGGGGCGGAAAGCGTCTCCAGCACCGTCCAGTGCGCATCAGCCAGCCGCATGATCTCGCCGAGCCGCTTCAGCAGCCAGTTGGCTTCGGCCAGGCGATTATCCGCAATCATGGGCAGAATGCGCTTCAGATCGAAGATGATGTGCTTGAACCAGATTTCCAGCGCATGGTGCGTGGTGAGGAAAAGATGTTCCTCCGGATGCGGGGTAATCGGCTGCATGGCGGACAGCAGCGTGTCGAGTTGCAGATGCGCGATGTAGCTGAACTGGTCTTTGTTGAGGGGCGCGTCCGCCATGAATCCTCCATTTACGCTGCCGGCCAAGATTAGTTTATATTTAAAGTATATAGATTCTCGGCCAGCAGAGACAGGGATTTATGCTTTAATCCTGCGTGTTCGCGGCCAGCGTGCAACGAAGCCCGAAGGGATGCTCTTCGGCGAGAGCCGCGAAAATCAACCGATCGACCCACTCGCCTTTTATCAGCTCGGCCTTCCGGAAATGGGCCTCGCGCCGGAGCCCCAGTTTTTCCAGTAATCCGGCCGACGCCCCGTTCCGAGCGTCGCATCGGCCAATGACCCGGCGAAAGCCCGCCAGGGAGAACGCAATACGCAAAATGGCCGCCGCCGCTTCGTAGGCCAGTCCACGCCCCTGATACTGCGGATGCAGGATGAAACCGATCTCGCCCTGCATCAGCTCGCGGTTCACCAGAATCAGCGCCACCTCGCCGACCAAAGCGTCTGTGCCCTTTTCAGTGACGGCCAGAACGAGCTTGTCGCCATCCGCGGCCAGCCCGCGCACGGCCATGCGCGTCTCAAGCAGCAGGCGGCTGTCATTCAGATTGGCGTGAGCCGGCCAGGAGACATACCGAACCACATTCGGCCGGGAATGAATGTCGTGCAGGGCCTGAATGTCCCCAGAGCTGAACCGGCGCAGACACAATCGGTCAGTTTCGATTGGCGCGGCGGGCTGCCACAGCATATCAGTCAAAAGATGCCTCCATCCCAAGCAAACTTATGCCGTGAATTTAACCAGACTAAAATTATTTTACTAAGGTGAAAATTCGGGTAGCTTGCCGGGATGGATCGAGACTCGGGATTCCCCGCCATTGCAGAGCCCGCAGATGACGCCGCCCAGGCGGCTCGCGAGGCGCTGGTGTCGAATCTGGGTGCCGTCATTCGCCAGGAGCGGCAAAAGCGCAAGCTGACCCTGGTACAGGTCAGCGAAAAAGCCCGACTGTCGCCGGCTTTTCTGTCACTGGTCGAGCGCGGTATGGCGACTCCGTCGCTCGGCAGCCTGGCCGGCATTGCCTTTGCTCTTGATCTGCCGGTTTCAACCTTCGTCCATGTCAGTTCTGCTGCCGGCGCCGTGACGCGCGCCAGCCAGCGCGCCCAGTTCGGCATTGAAGCCTCTGGCCTGCGTTACGAGCGGCTGTCCACGGTCTTCCCCGGCCAGCATATGGATGCCGTTATCATTCATGTTCCCCCCGGATACAGCGCCGAGACAATCGCCCATGTCGGCGAAGAGTGGCTGTATGTACTGGCCGGAGAACTGGAGCAGACAATCGACGGCACTACCGTACAACTCGGCCCGGGCGATACCTGCCATTTCCGTGGCGACACGCCGCATTCCTATGGCAACCGCGGCAAAATCCCGACCGCCGTGATCTGGGTCGGTACCGTTCCTGTTTTTCGCAGTGAAGACTCCCAAGGATTTCATCCATGACGTCAGTCGGTAGTTTGGTTCTGGACGTACAGGCCGCCTGGGCAGCGCCGGAGCAGCCCCGCACCCTGCTCGAAGCCGTCGGCAAGGCCTTCGCGCAAACCGTCGGCTTCAAGCTCTATACGGTGACGCAGATCCTGAAGGGCGGCCGTGAGGTGGAACGCATCCACTCGACCAACCAGGACGTCTATCCGGTCGGCGGACGCAAGCCGGTTCTCGCCAATGCCTATAACGAGCGCGTGCGCAGCCAGATGCAGCCCTTCCTGGGCCGCACGGTGGAAGACTTCAAGCCGTTCTTCCCCGATCACGAAACCATCGCCGGCCTGGGCCTGGGCTCGGTAATGAACCTGCCCATCGTCTATGGCGGCGCCGTGCTCGGCACTGCCAACCTGCTCGACAGCCCGCTCGCTTACGACACGCAGCATCTGGAACCGGCCATGACCATTGCCCGGCAGCTGCTGCCGGCATTGCTGACCACTGAAATCTGACATTACTTCTTCGCATCATCTGACCAAGGGGGACCGACAATGAACAGAGTAAGCCTGACGCTGGCCGCGACACTCTTTACCGTCGTCGCAGGCACCGGTTTTGTCGAAGCGAAGACACCCGCGAACCTGCTGGTTGTCGCCAAGAATATCGATGATATCGTCAGCCTGGATCCTGCCCAGGCTTACGAATTCACCAGCGGCGAAGTCGTCGCCAACATCTACAACAAGCTGATCGAATACAATCCGGCCCAGATCGAGACGATCGTGCCCGGACTGGCCGAAAGCTGGAAGATTTCCGACGATGGCAAGACCATCACCTTCAAACTGAAGAGCGGCGTGAAATTTGCCTCCGGCAATCCGGTGCGCCCCGAAGACGTCGTGTTTTCCCTGCGCCGCGTGATCGTGCTGAAAAAGGCACCGGCCTTCATCCTGGCACAGTTCGGCTGGACCGCCGACAATATCGACCAGATGGTGAAGAAGGTTTCGGACAGCGAAGTCGCCATCACCATTGCCGAGAATTTCGCTCCCTCCTTTGTGCTGAACGCGCTAGCCGCCCGCCCCGGCTCGATCGTTGACGAGAAGGAAGCGACGAAGAACGCTAAGGACAACGACCTGGGCAATGCCTGGCTGTCGCGCAATTCGGCCGGCTCCGGCCCCTTCGCGCTGCGCGTCTGGCGCCCGGGCGAGTCTCTGGTGCTGGATGCGAACAAGAACCATGCCGGCGGGCCGCCGAAGATGACGCAGATCGTCTTCAACCATGTGGCGGAAGCCTCGACACAGCGACTCATGGTCGAATCCGGTGATGCCGATATCGCCCGCAATCTCGGCCCCGACCAGATTGCCGCCGTCAAGGACAAGGCCGGGATCAAGGTCGAGACCTATCCCCAGGCCGCTCTGCATTTCTTCAGCTTCAACCTCAAGCACGAGAAGCTGCAGAACCCTGCCCTGTGGGAAGCGATGCGTTACCTCATCGATTATGACGGCATCGCCAACACGCTGCTCCGCGGCCAGATGAAGGTCCATCAGACCTTCTGGCCATCGGGCTTCCCCGGCGCGGTGGAAGACAAGCCCTTCAAACTGGATGTCGCCAAGGCGAAGGACATTCTGGCCAAGGCCAATATCGCACCCGGCCTGTCCATCGACATGGACATGATTTCTTCGGCACCCTTCACCGATATCGGTCAGTCCATGCAGGCGACGATGGCACAGGCCGGTATCAAGCTGAACCTGCTGCCCGGCACGTCGGCACAGGTCATCACCAAATATCGTGCCCGCCAGCATGAAATGATGCTGCTCTACTGGGGCCCGGATTTCATGGACCCTCATTCGAACGCCAAGGCATTTGCCTATAACGTCGATAACGGCGACGGCACACCGCAAAGCACCACCACCTGGCGCAATGCCTGGCTGGTACCGGAGCTGTCGGCCCGGACCCGTGCGGCACTGGTGGAACGCGACCCGGCCAAGCGCCTCGACATGTACCGCGACCTGCAGCGGGACGTGTTGAAGTCGTCGCCCTGGGTGATGACCTTCCAGGCCCAGGCCCAGGTTGCCCTGCGCAGCGAGGTCAAGGGCTTCATCCACGGGCCGACGAATGATCTGGTGCTGTACCGCAACGTCACCAAGTAAATACCGCTCGGCTGATCTGGCATGATGGGGAGCGCATCCGGATTTCTGCTGTTCCTGCGTGGCGTGGCGACCCTGGTCGTCACGCTCGCAGGGCTCCTCTTCGCCACGTTTATCATCGGTCGGGTGATGCCGATCGACCCGGTCATTGCCGTGGTCGGCGACAAGGCTTCGCAGGAAACCTATGCCCAGGCCCGCGTGCAGCTCGGCCTCGACCGTCCAATCTGGGTACAGTTCGGCCTTTATATCGAAGGCATCGCCCGCGGCGACTTCGGTCAGTCTTCAGCCAGCGGTCAGCCGGTACGCGAGGATATCGCCCGGGCATTTCCCGCCACCCTGGAGCTTGCCACGCTGGCCATCGTGGTCGGCATTGCCGTCGGACTGCCGCTCGGCGTCTATGCGGCTCACAGGCGCAACACTTGGTTCGACCATACGGCCCGGGTGCTGTCGCTGATTGGTTATTCAACGCCGGTCTTCTGGCTCGGCCTGATCGCCCTGCTGGTATTCTACGCCCAACTCGGCTGGACCGGCGGACCGGGCCGCATCGGCACTGCTTATCGCTATACCGTCGAGGACTGGAGCGGCCTTCTGCTGATCGACACCTTGCGCAGCGGTGACTGGTCCGCGTTTCGCAGCGCCTTCTCGCATATCATCCTGCCCGGGCTGCTGCTTGGCTATTTCTCGCTCGCCTATATTGCACGCATGACGCGGAACTTCATGATCGAGGAGCTGAATAAAGAATATGTCACCATGGCCCGCATCAAGGGGGCCTCCGAGACCCGCGTGCTGTGGCGGCATGCCTTCCCCAATGCTCTGGTGCCGGTGGTGACCGTCATTGCACTGTCGTTCGGCCATCTGCTGGAAGGCGCCGTACTCACCGAGACCGTCTTTGCCTGGCCGGGCCTCGGGCTTTATATTACCAAGAGCCTGTTCTCGGCCGATATGCCGGCCGTCCTGGGTGGCACTTTGGTCATCGGCATCTGCTTCGTGCTGCTCAACAAGCTGACCGATGTCATCTATCCCCTGCTCGATCCCCGGACGCGCGCCCGATGAGCGCTGCTGCGAATATGCTCGCCCCCAACTCGCGACGCGAAGCGCGCCTGATACAGATCAGGATCGGCCTGCGTCGCATCATGCGCAATCCGTCAACCCTGGTCGGCGGACTCCTGGTCCTGACATTGCTGGTCATGGCGCTGGTTGCCCCGCTGCTCGCCACCCACGACCCGATGGCCCAGACTCTGACCGATCGCCTGCAGCCGCCCGGCGCCGCCCACTGGCTCGGCACCGACCAGCTCGGGCGCGACATCTACAGCCGGCTGTTGTACGGCGCACAGCCCACGTTGCTGATCGTGATTCTCGTCATCGCCTTCTCTGCACCCTTCGGTCTTGCCATCGGCATGATCGCCGGTTATCTCGGCGGCTGGGTCGAAACCCTGCTCATGCGGCTGACTGACATCTTCATGGCCTTCCCGCGCCTGATCCTGGCGCTGGCACTGGTTTCCGTTCTGAAGCCTGGCCTGACCAATGCCGTCATCGCCATCGCGATTACCGCCTGGCCTTCCTATGCGCGGCTGGCGCGCGCCGAAACACTGACACTGCGGCATGCCGAATTCGTCGAAGCAGCCCGCGGCCTGGGCCAGTCCGGGACGCGCATCGTGATCGGCCAGATTCTACCGCTCTGCCTGTCTTCGGCCGCCATCCGCGCCACGCTCGACATGGCCGGCATCATCCTCACCGCCGCCGGCCTCGGTTTCCTCGGCCTCGGTGCGCAACCACCCATGGCGGAATGGGGTGCCATGATCGGAACCGGGCGCGACCATGTTTTCGATGCCTGGTGGGTTGCAACCGTGCCGGGGGTAGCCATCCTGCTGGTCAGCCTGGGTTTCAACCTGCTGGGCGACGGCCTGCGCGATGTCCTTGACCCGAAGCATCACGACTAGGCCCTGCGATGACCGACACTCCGCTGCTGGACATCGACGGCATGACCGTCAGCTTCCCCTCCGACCAGGGGCCGGTATCCGTGGTGCGCGACTTTTCGCTCAACATCGGCCGCGAAAAGGTTGGCATCGTCGGCGAGTCCGGCTCGGGTAAATCGATGACCGCCCGCGCCATTCTGGGCCTGATCCCCAAACCCGGAATGATGACGGCACGATCCATGCGCCTGCGTGGCACGGACCTGCTGTCGCTGGACAAGATCGGCTGGCGGCGTTTACGTGGCAAGCAGGTGGGGATGATCCTGCAGGACCCAAAATTCTCGCTCAATCCCGTCATGCGCATCGGCGACCAGATCACCGAAACTCTGGTCCTGCACGAGAACATCAGCCGGAGCGAGCAGCGCGAGCGCGCCCTGGCGATCCTGGCCGCTGTGGGCATCGACGACCCGGCCAGGGTTTATGCTGCCTACCCTCATGAACTCTCGGGCGGCATGGGGCAGCGCGCCATGATTGCCGCCATGCTGGTTTCCAGCCCCGATCTTATCATCGCCGATGAGCCGACCAGCGCGCTTGATGTGTTGGTGCGCGAGCAGGTTCTGAAACTGCTGGATGACCTGGTCACCCGGCGCGGCATCGGTCTGATCCTGATCAGCCACGACCTGCCCATGGTGGCGCGGTTCTGCGACCGTATTCTGGTAATGTATCGCGGCCGGATCGTCGAACGCCTGGACAGCAAACATCTCGACCGGGCCGAGCATCCCTATACCCGCGGCCTGATCGCCTGCCTGCCCTCGCCTGTCCTGCGCGGTCAGTTGTTGCCGAATCTCAACCGCGACCCCGCCTGGGAAACCGCATGACGACTGCAGCGATTACAGTAGCTGGCGTCGATATCTTTCATGGCGACGGGAAGCAGCGTTTCCATGCCGTGCGCCAGGCTGAACTGACCGTTGCGCCGCGCGAGACATTCGGGCTGGTCGGCGGTTCCGGTTCGGGCAAATCGACCCTGCTGCGTGTGCTGGCCGGGCTGTCCTCGAACTGGACCGGGGCCATCACGGTTGCCGGCGAAACCCTGCCGCCGGGCCAGCGCCCGCCACGCAGCTATCACCGTCATGTCCAGATGGTGTTCCAGGATCCCTATGCCTCGCTCAATCCCCGTCATACGGTGGATCGCATCCTGTCCGAGGGGCTGGTGCTGCACGGCTTCTCCGATGTGGAACGCCGCATCCGCGATCTGCTCGACCAGGTCGGCCTGGGTCCACGCTTTCGCTTCCGCTACCCGCATGAACTGTCTGGCGGCCAGCGCCAGCGGGTTGCGATTGCACGCGCCATAGCACTGGAACCCGAGATCCTTCTGCTCGACGAGCCGACCAGCGCGCTGGATGCCTCGGTGCAGGCGGAAATCCTCAACCTCCTGATGGCAATCCGCAAGGAGCGATCCGTCACCTGCGTCTTCGTCAGCCACGATCTGGCCGTGATCGCGCATCTCTGCGACCGGGTCGCTGTGATGGAGAAAGGTGTCATCGTCGAACGACTGTCTACCGACGACCTGATCGCCCGCCATGTCCAGCATCCATATACGCGCCAGTTGCTGGCCGCTTCGGAAGGCCATATGGCCATTCCACATCCCGACCTTACGCACGGTTAAGCGGGCGTTTTAGCGCCGGGTAACCTCAGGATGATCCAGGCTGCTAGTGTGGCGCGGATCAGCGCCGCCGGGCCGGCCCCAGTTGGTGACCGCCGGACCGAAGAATTCCGCATTGATCTGCAGGAAGGCGCTTTCGCTGGCCGGCAGTGCCATATCTTCGAAAATCGCCTCGACCGGACAGACAGACAGGCAAAGACCGCAGTTGATGCATTCATCCGGGTGGATATACATCATGCGGCCGCCCTCGTAGATGCAGTCGACCGGGCAGACTTTCTGGCAGGCCCCGTCCTTCACATCGATACAGGGAGCCGCCACCACATAGGTCATGGCGCTCAGCAGCCCTGCCAGACCGGTGCGCGTTTTTCCTGAAAGGCCCGCACGCCTTCGTCCGAATCTCTGGATTGCAGCGCCTCGACCAGAGCCGGCAACCGCAGCGCCTGCGCCTCCTGCGGAGTCAGTCGGCCGCCCTGACGCACCATCTGCTTCACAGCCCGCAGACTGAGCGGTGCGCAGGCCAGGATATCGACAAGCCAGCGTTCCACCGCGGCATCCAGATCGGCATAGGGCACAACCTCATTGATCAGGCCCAGGGATTTCGCTTCTGCGGCCGGGATGCGTCGACCGGTGAGCAACAGGCCCATGGCATTGACGTAATGCATCCGGCGCGCCAGCAGGGCAATGCCGCCATCCAGCGCCAGCCGTCCGACCCGCGGTTCAGGCAGGCCCACGGTCGCATGCTCGGCGGCAATGACGATGTCGCAACCCAGCATGATTTCCATACCACCGCCTAGCGCGTGACCATTGAGGCGCGCAATCACCGGAACATCCAGCGTATCGCGCAGCGACAGGCCGCCGAATCCGCCCGGTCGGGGCGCCGCCCAGTATTCCAGCCCGGTCTTGCCGTTGCCGCCCTTCATATCAGCACCCGAACAGAAGGCCCGTTCGCCACTGCCGGTAATGACGACGGCGCGGATATCGCGATCCCGCTCGATCGTTTCCCAGATGCGGATCAACTCGGCTTCGGCGGTTGCATTGATGGCGTTCATCCGCTCCGGCCGGTCGATGGTCACCCGGGCGATATGATCGGCGATATCGAAGCGAATGCTCATGCCACCACCTTGGCATCGCGCAGCCTGGAAATCCGGTCGGATGAATATCCCAGTTCGTTCAAGATGGCGCCGCCATGCTCACCCAACTGCGGCGGCAGATGACGCAGGCGAAAAGCGGTTTCATCCATATGCAGGGGCGAACCAAGCAATTGCATGGCATCGTTCGCCTGCGCGCCGCCGGTCGGCCGCGTCATTGACACCACCATGCCATTGACCGCGGTCTGCGGCGATTCCAGGGCCTGGGCAAGATTCTGCACGGGAGCTGACAGAAGATCCTGCTCCTCCAGCCGGGCCATCCAGTATGCCGTACTGTTGGTCGCGACACGCTCGCGGAACATCGTCTGCAGCAGGCTGCGATTCTCGGCCTGCCGCGCCGGGCTGGAGAAGCGCGGATCCTGCGACAGGTCGGGCAATTCCAGCGCCGCGCAGATATCCTGCAGCGGATTGGCCTTGAAGGCACCGACGATGACCACCGCTCCATCCGTGGTGGCAAAGACGCCGGTCAGCGGCATGCCGCCCCAGTTCAGTTCACGATTGCGCTGCAGCCACATGGCCGCTTCCTGCATCTGCATCGCCAGCATCGAGTCATACAGCGAGACTTCCACCTGCTGACCCATGCCGGTCTTCTCGCGCTGCAGCAGCGCCAGCAGAATGGCCTGCACCAGATGCATGCCGGCGCTGTAATCGGCCAGCGCCGTCGAATAGATCGTCAGCGGCTGCTCCGGATCGGGACGGCGCGCCATCACGCCGCTCAGGGCCTGGGCCAGGATATCCTGGCCGCCTTTGTGCGAGAGCGGGCCGCTCTGGCCAAAGCCCGAACCGAAGGCGCAGATGATGCGCGGATTCAGGCTGCGCAGATCCTCGTATCCGAAGCCCATGCGCTCCATGACGCCCGCGCGGAAATTGTTGACCACGATATCCGCATCACGCACCAGGTCGCGCACAATCTGCCGGCCATCTTCGCTGCGCAGATCGATAGCAATGCTGCGCTTGTTACGGTTCAAACTGCGGAACACCGGATTATCCAGTCCGTCCGGGTCGCCTGAAATGGCGGTGCGCGACAGGTCCCCGGAACCGGGACGCTCGATCTTGATGACATCAGCACCGTAATCGGCCAGCACCTGGGTCGCACAGGGCCCCAGCATCACCTGGGTGAAGTCGATAACCTTGATGCCGGAAAGCGGCTGCGGCGCAGTGCCTGTTTTCTGCGTAGACGTCATGTCAGGCGGCCTCTCCCAAAGTCGCATTCTCTGCCGGCCGGTCTCCCGGATCGGCACCCTGTTCGCGCAGCTTGCGCTGCAGCTTGGCGACATCCACCGCCGCAACGTCGACACCGGCCTCAACAGCCAACGCTGCCGCAATACCCGTTGCCTCGCCCATGGCCATGCAGGGCGGGATTTCGCGGGAAACCTTCTGCGCCGAAGAACTGGCCGAATAATGCCGGCCGGCGACAAGCAGGCCCTGCGTTTCCTTGGGCAGCAGGGCACGATACGGCGTGTAATAGTCGCGCCCACGCGCCACGCTGTCGGTGAAGTGCCGGCGCTCGGCGATGTCTTCCTTCGTCACAACGTAGGCGCCTTCCAGCAACCGCGTCTGGCGTATGCCCAACTGCGGCGCGACATCGACAACAACGCAGCGCTCGAAGCCGGGCAGATTCTGGCGGATATAGGATACCAGGGCAGCAATGCGATCACGGCCCATGAAGTCGGCGCGCGTCATGTCTTCGACCTTCAACCCGTCGAGACTGGGCATATGCGGACAGTTGCACCAGACGATGCCGGGCAGCGGCGTCTTGAGCCACCATTTATCCCAGGAACCGCCCATGATCCGCTTGGCCTCGCGGTCGATCAGGGCAAATTTCTCGGGCTCCTCGAACTCGAAGCGCTCCGCCGCCTCGGTATCCACGCCACCAAGGCGGAAAACCGTCGTTGTGATATAGGAACCACTGATGAAGCCGGCACCGGCCGAGGCTGCCACATCGAGGTCACCGGTGGCATCGATCACCACGGTACCCAGCACGGCTTCCGGCCCCGATTTGGTCTGGCTGATCACACCACGGATGCGATTGCCGTCCATGATCGCCTGAGAGAACCAGGAATGCAGACGCAACTGAATACCGGTCTCGCGTACCAGATCGTTCGAGACGCGCTTCCAGCCATCAGGATCGAAAGCCGTGGCGTAACAGATCGGCTGCGGTTTGACATGGGCATGGAAGTTAAAGACGCCCCAGCGCGACCATTTGCGCCACAAGCCCCAGTCGGCGCGCCATTCGGATTCCGGCGGCGTAACGGCAAGACCGAGCGCCTCCATCCGGGCAATGAATTCGCTGCAGATGCCAAGGACCGATTTCTCGTTGCCATTACACATATCGTCGAGGACGAGAACCATGCCACCCGACGCCAGACCGCCCAGATACGGATAGCGTTCGAGCAGGATCACCGACAGGCCGTTGCGTGCTCCCGCCACGGCCGCCGCCAGACCAGCCGGACCGCCACCGACCACGACCAGATCGGCGCGGGCCACAACAGGAACCGATTGGCCGGCCTGCTCGACATGGCTTTCACTCATCATGTCTTCACTCCATTGCATGGGAAACGATCACGGCGTTTTGTCGACGCTCCAGCGCACAACACGGCGCTCGATCATCACAATTGCGCCGAAGAACAGCGCCGAAAATGTCGACCCGACCACAATGGTCGCGTAAAGCAGCGGCGAATCGAAACTGTAGGTCGCCTGGATGATCAGGGCGCCGATTCCGACGGTGCTCCCGATCCATTCACCGACGATAGCGCCGATCACGGCCGTGCTGGCCGCGATGCGCAACGCCGAAAACAGATAGGGCAATGCATTCAGAACACGCAGGCGGAAGAAGATTTCCCGCGGCGTGGCTGACAGGACCTTCATCAGCTCCATCTGCTGCGGATTGATGTCACGCAGACCGCGGGTCATGTTGACCAGTGTCGGGAAAAAGCAGATCAACGCCGCAATGGCGATCTTCGGCTCCATACCGTTGCCCAGAAGCAGAACCAGGATCGGCGCCTTGGCGACCACAGGAATGGTGTTGACCATGACCGCAACCGGGAAAAACGCCTCCTCCACGGTCTGCTTGTGAACGAAAACGGTCGCAATGATGATGGCGACCGTATTGCCCAGCAGAAACCCCAGGAACGCTTCTATGGCGGTCGGCAGCAGATTGCTCATCAGCATGTCGAACCGCGAAACCAGCACCTTGGCCACCGCGATCGGCGACGGCGCGATATAAGGCTTGATCTCGAAAATCTCGACCACCTGCCACCACAGCAGCAGCAGAGCGAGCACGGCAACCAATGGCAACAGGCGTTTGCGCCAGGCCAGTCGGTTCTGCTGCTTGAGGAAGTTCGCCTTTTCAACAGCATCGTCATCGAATGCGGACGATACGGCTGGCGCCACGGCAACCATGCGAGTCATCAGCAGCTCTCCAGTACGCGGCGCAAATAACTGGCCAGCTCAACGAAGCGAGGCATCTCGCGCACGGCCAGACTGCGGTTCTGCGGCAGATCGATGGAAACCAGCTCGCGAATCCGGCCCGGCCGCGCCGCCATCATCAGGACCTGCTCACCCAGAAACACCGCTTCATAGATGCTGTGGGTCACGAACAGGATGGTCGTACCGGTGCTGCGCCAGACCGACAGCAGTTCCTCATTCAGGCGATCCCGCGTGATCTCGTCCAGGGCCCCGAATGGCTCGTCCATCATCAGGAGTTTCGGACCGGTAATGAGAGCACGGGCGATGGCGACCCGCTGACGCATGCCGCCGGACAGTTCATGCGGATAGGCGCCTTCCCAGCCGGCAAGACCGACAAGCTCCAGCAGTTCCCTTGCCGAGCGCGGCCCTGGACGCGCCTTGCCGCCGCCAACCTCCAGCGGCAATTCGACATTCTGCAAAGCCGTCCGCCAGGGCAGCAGCGCCGCATCCTGGAAGACGAAGCCGATCTCACGATTGCGGCGCGCTTCGGCCGGCGCAGCCCCCAGTACACTCAACTGGCCGGCTGTCGGAGCGATCAGATCCGCGATCACCCGTAAGAGTGTCGATTTGCCGCAACCGGAGGGCCCCAGCAGGGTGAGAAAGCGCCCGACCGGCACCGTGAGGTCTATATTGTCGAGCGCGGTGACCGTACCGCGCTCGGTGGTAAAACGCACAGTGATGCCCTGGCAGGAAACCGCCGGCCTGACGGCCGGTTCGGCACTGGAAACGGGCGGCATTGCCGCCATTGCCATGACGCTCACCGTATCACCCGATCTTCGGACGCTTGTCGCGGGTTGCATCCAGAATCGTGGTGGTGGCGACCTTGTCCAGGCTCGGTGCGCCGGCCGAGAACTGCTTCAGGTCGTCATAGAGAGCGATCTGGCTTTTCCAGACATCCATATCCATGGCGCCCCAGCCATTGGCCTTGGTGTAGCCGGTGAAAGCGAATTTCACCATAATATAGGCAGCTTCGATTTCGTCGCTCTTCGTCAGATTCGGGAATTCCTTGAGCAGCAGATCGACCGACTTCTCCGGATTCTCGTAGGCGTATTTCCAGCCCTTGGCCGTGGCACGGACAAATCCGGTTAACAGATCGGCTTTACGATCCACGGTTTCCTTGGTGGCATAATACGGCAGGGCATAAAGCTTCACACCGTTGTCCCAGAGGCGAAGATCGACGCGTTCGTTCCCCAGTACACGCAAGGCCGACGTATTGGTCTGCCAGCCGGCAAAGGCATCCACCTGCCCGGTCATCAGCGGTGTCATGTCGGCACCGACAATCACCACTTCCACCTGATTTTCTGGAATCCCGTTCTTGCGCAGCAGGCCGCTCAGCAGCGGGCGGCCAGTTGCCTGGATACCGACCTTCTTACCGATCATGTCTTTCGGCGAGGTGATCGGCTTTTTCTTCAGCGAGAAGAAGGTATAGGGATGCTCCTGGGCGCCAACGGCGAAGCATTGCACCGGAATGGCCTGAGAGGCTGCCAGCATCAGTGACGGGCTGGAGGAAACCTGGCCGATCTCGTAACGGCCAGACGCCACGACCGCAACACCATCGATGCTGGGACCGCCGGGCTGGATCAGCAGGTTAAGTTTTTCTTCCTCATAATACCCAAGGTGCTTGGCCACCACCTCGCCAAGCTGGTTGCCGCCGCCGATCCAGCCGAGCTGCATGTTAATCGTGGTGGTCTTGGCCTGGGTGTAGCCGATCCGCGGCAACAGGCCGGCAGCCAAGCCGGCGCCGGCCGCCGCCAGCATCTGCCGGCGGTTCATCGCTGCCGTCGCACGGCGCGCAGAAAATTTCGTCATGGTCCCCGTCTCCCTGTCTGGCAGCCCGTCGCCATACGGCAACGCCAGCCGCGCGCATCGTCGTCGCACGTTTCTCGGTCCGGGCCAGGCTTGGTGTTTTATTGGCGAGATCGGGTTTGCCGCCCCGGTTGAGCAAAAGCCTAGGCCTGTCAGAGCGCTCTCGAAAAGAAGAGATTTTAGCTCGTAGTGATGCTATTTTGGCATCACTGAAACCTGCCCTGTTTATGCCATGCATGCTGCAATTTTACGCTACTTCGACCAGGTGGTCCGCCACGGCTCCATCCGCAAGGCGGCCGAAGCCCTCAATGTCGCCTCCTCGGCCGTCAACCGGCAGATTCTGAAGCTTGAGGAGGAGCTTGGAACCCCGCTGTTCGAACGGCAGCGCAATGGCGTCAAGCTGACTGCCGCCGGCGACATCCTGTTGCGCCATGTCCATGAAACCATGGGCAACTTCAGCCGGGTGCGCGACGAGATCGACAGCCTGGGCGGCCGCGTGATCGGTGGTGTGCATCTACTGGCCCTGGAATCGCTGATGGTCGGCCTGGTCCCGGACGTGGTGAAGAGCGTTTCGGCCAAGCACCCCGGCATCACCTTTTCCGCCATCGGCCGCGATACGGCCGACATCACCACCGAGCTGCGGGCCGGCCGCACCGATATCGGCCTGCTGTTCATCGACCGCCGTCTGGCCGGCATCGAGATCGCGGCAGAATTCCCGGTCTCCTTCGGCGCCGTGATGACGCCGAAGCATCCCCTGGCCAAGCGCCGTCATCTCAATGTGGCCGATTGCGCCGCCTATCCGGTGGTGATGCCGGATTACAAATCGATGCTGGAGCCGGTGATTGAGTCGGAATTTCCCCATAGCGGTGCGACCTTCGACTGCCGGGTGATCTCCAACTCCTTCCCCTTCATGGGCAATATCCTGCGGGCCGGTCTGGGCATCGGCTTTTTCTCACCGATCGGTTTCCTCGACGACATCAAGACCGGCCGCCTGGTGCATATCCCCTTCAACGACCCATTGCTAGCGCGGACAGCCATCGGCGCCGTGGTCCTGAAGAATCGTCCCTTGTCTGCACCGGCGGCCATTGTGCTGGATCATATCCGCGAACATTTCCGGCAGTTGTCCCAGGAACTCAGCCGCCTGCCAAAACCCGGCAGCGTAAAACGGCGATCCTGAACCACCGGCAATATGGCTTGGCAGATTGCACAGGCCTGCATAGCATCGCCTCACACTCAGACGAGGCAAGCATGGATATCGACAGACTCCTGGATCAGGCCATCGCCGTTGCCCGCCACAGCCCTAATCGGCCACGCAAGGTCGGCGCCATCATCGTGCTGGCCGATGGTGAAACCCGGATCGAGGCCTGCAACGACTTTCCACAAGGGGTGCGCGACCTGGAAGAACGTCATGGCGAGGAACGTCTGATCTGGATGGAGCATGCCGAGCGCAACGCCATCTTCGCAGCCGTGCGGCGGGGGCTGAGCACCGATGGCGCCTCGCTGCTGTCGACCTATTTCCCCTGTGCCGACTGCGCCCGGGCCATCGTCCAGTCCGGCATTCGCCGGCTGTATACCCTGCCCGCTGATCTGGAAGACCCCGTCTGGGGGGCCACCTTTCTGCGCTCTCAGGTCATTCTGGCCGAGGGCGGCGTGGAGATTGTCCACATCGACCGTGACCTGAAAACCGTACATGCCCAGACATTGGGCAAGATGGCCTGACGACCGTCAGCCGGCTTTTTTGACCGGGCTGGCGTCAGGTTCGGCAATATCGCCCACCACACGGACGCGGACGCGCATGGCATTCCCCGGCAGGTAGGCGATCGGCAGATCCTCGATCTCGACCAGCTTCAGGGTGCGACCATCGGCGCCGCCATGGACCGCTTTCTCTTCGGCCAGGCCCCGGGCCCGTGACAGAGCCTCGTCGCGGCTCAGGCCGCTGAACACCTGGTCGATCTCGCCCGATACCTGCGCAATGGCGGCGCCCACGGCATTGGCGACCGAGGAATGCTCCACATGCAGCACCTTGCCCACACCGGCGAGCTTTTCCGGAATCAGGAAAGCGCCACCACCGGCCGCGATCAGGGTGACATCATCGGCCTGGGTCTTCATCCGATCGACGCCCTCTTCGAGCATCTCGGTCATACGCTTCAGGGCGCTATCGACCAGGCTGCGCGACAGGTGCTTCACCCGCCCCTTGTCGCCCAGATCGATCAATCCGGCAGCGACACCGATATCCGTGCTGGTCAGCGTCTTGCCGCCGAAGACCAGCGCCTCCTGCGGCAGTTTGTAACCGACGCTGCGCGGTCCAACCGTCAACGGATTCTCGGTGATCAATGTGCCGCCGCCAAGACCGAGCGAGAGCAGATCGGGCATGCGGAACAGCGTACGCACACCACCGATTTCCACCACATTGTTGGCTTCGCGCGGGAAACCGTGTACCAGGCAGCCGATATCGCTGGTGGTGCCGCCGACATCGATCACCATGGCGTCTTCCACCCGGGTGAGAAAAGCGGCGCCACGCATCGAATTGGTCGGGCCGGAAGCAAAGCTGTAGACTGGGAATTCAGCTGCCACATCCGCCAGCATCACAGTGCCGTCATTCTGGGTCAGATAGAACGGCGCGCGAATGCCGGCACCGGCCAACGCAGCCTTGAAAGCATCGGTGGTCTTGCGGCCGAGCTCAACCAGACAGGCATTGAGCAGAGTCACGTTTTCGCGTTCCAGTAGACCGATACGGCCGAGCGTATGCGACAAGGTGATGGAGGCTTCGGGATAGACTTCCCGCACGACCTCGGCCGCCCGCAGCTCATGCTCGGCGGTCAATGGCGAGAAGGTAGCGGAAATACCGATGGAACGAATGCCCGCATCGCGGATACGGCGTGCCGCATCGCGTACCGCATCCTCGTCCAGCGGCATGAACATGCGGCCATCGTATTCATGGCCGCCCTCGACCATGAAGATCATCGGATCGACGGTTTCACGCAAATCCTGCGGCCAGTCGATCATCGGTTCCAGCGATTGCGAAGCCGGCAAACTGATCCGGATGGCAGCCACGCGGATCAGGTCGCGCCGTTGCACCACCGCATTGACGAAATGCGTGGTGCCGATCATCACGGCCTCGATGCCGGCGATGCGGTCGCCAGCCTTCTGCAGCAACTGCTTCAGGCTCTGCACAACGCCGGACATGACATCCTGGGTCGTTCCCGTCTTGATGGCGGCAACGACCGTGCTGTTCTCAACCAGAACAGCGTCCGTGTTGGTGCCGCCCACATCAATGCCAATGCGTTTCATGCTGCAAATACCGATTTGAATTCGAGATCGTAACCGAAGGCCCGCGGCCCCACATGCTGCAGGCCCTTGCCGGTGGTCAGCACTGCCGGGGCCGGCAGGGCGATCACAGTGACGCGTTGGCCATAGCGCAGGGTCTCGGTGCCGATGGCGTCACCCGACACCGTGTCCAGCACGCAGATCAAGTCCGGCGTCATCACCACCGCTTCACCATTCACGGCGCCGACGGTGAATTCGTTCTGGAAGTCCAGCACCATGCTTTTGCCGCGATTGGCGTCCAGGCCCTCGATAGTGGCCTTGCCGCGCAGGAAGCCTTCCGTGGCCCGGCGCTGCACGTCGGAAATCTTGCCCTTGAAGACTTCCTTGCCGCCTTCCAGCGCCAGCACGGCAGCAATCGGATCGCTATGCGCCTTGCGCGCCTTCAGAACGGCCTCGCCGATCCGGATCGCCTTGGTCGTGGTGTAGTGGATGCCCCACTGCTTGACTTCCTTGCCGCTGCGCGGCGCCTTGCAGGTGGAGGCAATCGACCCGACCTCGACGCAGATCTTGCGGCTGATCCGCTCCATCCATTTCCAGGTCGTCACCTTGGTGACGAAGGTTTCATGGCCGCGCACATCGCAAAGGCTGAGCGGGTACATCGGCAGGTCGCCAATGGCAAAGCTGGTCATCTGGGCTTCCGGATAGGCCCGGCCCATGGCATCGGCATCCACCACCGGCACCCGCATCTGGGCCGCCACCAGCAGGGGCTGCAACCCGTTGCCGCCGCCGATCTCCACGCTCATTACGGCGCGGAATTTCTTGCCGAGATATTCTTCCATCATCTCGACGGCACGGGCAGCCGTCGCCGGATCGTTCAGCCGTTCCTGCCCCACCAGCGGCGCGCCCATATTGGACACCACGGCCACCAGATCGTCGTCTTTCAGGTCCATCGGGTCCATCAGTGAAACGCGATGACCCTGGGCATATAGCTTGCGCAGGTTCAGGTAGTTGAGATACGGGCTGCCGCCACCGCCGGTCCCCAGAATCCAGGCACCGATGGCCAGTGGTTCGATCTCATGCTCGCCGATTTCGCGCATCATGCGCCCCCAATCCTTATCCCGACTTCTGCCGAATCCAATGGTGGCCACGCTACGCCGCAAATCCCGTACTCGGGTATCAGGATCGATACTTAGTAAAGGCTTGTCCCCCCAGCGCAGAGGGGCTTAGATGACAGTATGATTGCTGAGCGCGGGACGGCATTTTTGCCCACGAATTCATCATTGCTTCGCCGTGTGGCCAGCCTGACCGTCGGCCAGACGCCGCGGGCCGATGTGCTGCCCGACATTATGGCCCATATGCCGATTCCGCTGGAAGTCGAGGAGTTTGGCGCGCTCGACGGCCTCAGCGAGGCCGAAATCGCCGACCTTACCCCCCGTGCCGACGAATACTGCCTGGTCACCCGCCTGCGTGACGGGCGCGAGGTGCTGGTCTCCAAGCCCCGGATCACCGAGCGACTGGAAACGATCTGCCGCTCGCTCGACAGCACGCGCTTCGATCTGGTGGTGATCCTGTCGACCGGCCTGTTCAAGGAATTCGAAAGTCCCTGCCCCATGGTGAACGCCCAGCGCGCCATGGAGGCCTCTATCGATGCCATTGCAGCGGCCGGCCAGACCGTGGGGGTGATCTACCCGACGCACCGGCAGATCGCCGAGAATGCCGGCTATTCGGTACCCGGCCTGTCGCTGCGCTTCAGCTATGCCGAAAGCGGCGTGGCCGACAGCCTGCGCGAGGCCGCCACCGACCTCGATTCCTGCGACCTGATCGTGCTCAATTCGGTCGGGTTCACCGAGGCCGACCGTGGCATCGTCACCCGGCATACCGGCAAACAGGTGATCCTCGCCCGCCGCATGGTGGCCGGCGCCATCCGCCTGCTGCTGGACCCCGGCATGCGAACATCGGCCCCCGCCGTGGAAAAGCCGCGGGTCAACCACGAGATGGATGAGCGCATCGGCAGGCTGACCCCGCGCGAGCGTCAGGTGATGTCCCTGGTGGCGGAAGGGCTGTCTAACAAGGCCATTGCGCGCCAGCTTGATATCAGTCCGCGCACGGTGGAAATCCATCGCGCCAAGATGATGGAAAAGATGGGAGCTGCCTCGGTTGGCGCCCTGATCCGGCTGGTTCTCGCCTCGCAGCACGCCGATCACTGACGGCCGCCCGAACTCTTTCCGGCCCGATTTTTTACCGCAGCGCACAAAAAAGACGCAGGCCCGGCCGGCCGCTTAGGTGTTCATCCGTATTTTGTCCTGTACCGGCCTTCGCATAGCCTTCCTGCTGCAGATCAGGAGTCTCCAGCCAACCGGGAAGGCCGCTTATGTCGCGCACCTCACGTATCGCCTTCGTCACCATCGGCCAGTCTCCGCGCATCGACCTGACGCCGGAAATCCTTGAGCGGGTTGGCAGCCAGGTTGAGGCGGTGGAGTTTGGTGCCCTGGACGATCTCAGCGCCGCCGAGGTGGCCACCATGGCTCCGGCGCCGGGCGAGGCCAGCCTGTGCACCCGCATGCGCGATGGCAGCGAAGTGGTGATCGGCAAGATGCAGACCCGCGACCGCCTGCAGACGCTGTTCGACCGGCTCGACGCCGAGAAATTCGACGCCATCACCCTGCTCTGCACCGGCCATTTCGAGCATCTGGGCAGCAAGACCCTGCTGATCGAATCGCAGCGCGTGGTCGATGCCACGGTCGATGCGCTGTCGCTCGGCTGCCAGAATCTCGGCGTGATCCTGCCCCTGGAACGCCAGGTGAAGGAATTTCACGTCCAGTCCGATGATGGGCGCAAGGTGAAAGCGACCCACTATTCGCCCTATAGCGGCGATCGCCTGGAAACGGCCGCTCAGGAGGTCGCCGATTGCGACCTCATCGTCATGCATTGCATGGGGTACTCCGAGGCGATGCGGACCAAAACCGCCGCCGTCACTAAGAAGCCTGTGCTGCTGGCCCGTCGCATTGTCGCCGGTGCCGTGCAGCAGATCATCTGATTTTCAGAATCCAAGAGGGGAAGGAGTTTCTGCCATGAAGAAATTTGTCATGCTCGGCCTCGCCGCCGCGCTGCTGTCATCTGCGGCCCTGCCGGCCGCCGCCTTCGAGCGGGTCGGCGATCGCAAGGTCATCGTTTTCGGTGGCCGCCAGCAGGTGCCGGTTCTGGACCCGCATGTGCGCTACGACTGGTCGACCCGCATGATGCAGCAGGGCATCTATGATGCGATGGCCAAGTATGTCGGCAACCCGGCCAAGATCGAGCCCTGGCTGGCCGAGAAGTGGGAATCCAGCGCCGATACCAAAACCTGGACCTTCCATCTGGTCAAGAATGCCAAATTCCACAACGGCGATCCGGTGGATGCCGAAGCGGTGCGGTATTCCTTCGAGCGCGGCCTGAAGCTCAACAAGGGCGTGGCCTGGATGCTGAAGGACTTTCTCGACCCTTCGGGCATCGAGGTGGTGGATGCGCATACTGTCCGCTTTACCCTGAAGCAGTCCTACGCACCGTTCATCAGCTGGATTCCGTGGTGGTATATCGTCAACCCCAAGCAGGTGAAGGCCAACGAGGTCGATGGCGATTACGGCCAGAAGTGGCTGACCGAAAATTCGGCCGGCAGCGGCCCGTTCAAGCAGAAGCGCTGGGAACAGAACGTGCTGCATGAACTGGTAGCCGTGGATGACTACTGGAAGGGTTGGCCGCAGGGCGAGAAGAACCGCCCGGCCGGCGTGATCTACAAGATCATCCGCGAACCCGCCGCCCAGAAGGCCGCCGTGCAGCGTGGCGAGGCCGATATCGTCGAGGGCCTGACGCCGGACGACTTCGACCAGATGAAGAAGCAGAAGGGCATCGTCGTGCAGGATCCGGCCGGCATGACCACCTTCGGCATCAAGATGAATACCCAGCAGGGCCCGACCAAGGATATCAACCTGCGCAAGGCGATTGCCTATGCCATGGATTATGAGGCTCTGATCAAGGTCTATAACGGTGCCGCGATCCTGGAAACCAGCCCCTTCCCGCGTGGCATGCAGGGCCATATCGACGTGCCGGATCGTCCGAAGATGGACTTGGCCAAGGCCAAGGAATACCTGGCCAAGACGGCGACGCCCAATGGCGGCATCGAACTGGACTACTATCACGTCGCCGGCCTGGAAGAGGCCCGCCGCATCGGCCTCGTTCTGCTCGATAACCTGTCGAAGCTGAACATCAAGGTGAACGTGATTCCGGAACAGTGGCCGAATATGGTGGCCAAGGGTTCGAAACCGGACACGGCCCCGCATATGACCAGCGTGTTCGTCACACCGATCTCGACCGACCCGGACTCGGTGGCCTACCAGTATCACCGCAGTGCCTGGGGCCAGTATTTCGCCATGAGCCACTACGACAACCCGGAGGTCAACGCGCTGATCGACAAGGCGCGCGGGCTGGGCAAGTGGGAAGAGCGCGCGCCGCTTTATGCCGAAATTCAGAAGAAGATCGTGGCTGACCAGCCGGAAGTCTTCGGCATGATCCAGAACCGCCGCTGGGCCCATCGCGACTATCTGAAGGGCTTCGTGTTCAGTCCGGTCCGGTTCACCGGCGAAGTCGACCTGTATCCGCTCTGGATCGACGCCAAGTAAGCAGCGTAACGTAGGGCGGCCGGCTGCCACGGCCGGCCGCCCGAAACGGAAAGTGCCCCATGCTCCTATTTGTCGGCAAACGGCTGCTGTTGTTCAGCTTCATGCTGTTCGGCCTGCTGACAATCATGTTCATGGTCACCAATGTGGCCCCAGGCGATCCGGCCAAGCTGATGGCCGGCCAGAACGCCACCCAGGACATGGTCGAGACCATCCGCCGCGAATACGGCCTCGACAAGTCATTACCGGAACAGTTCGTGCTCTATGCCGGCGGCGTACTGCGCGGCGATCTTGGCCGCTCCATCGTCTCGACCAAGCCGGTGGTCGACGAATTGCTGCGCTATTTCCCGGCCACCTTCGAACTGGTTCTGGTGGCCATGGGTCTCGGCATCCTCGTCGGCGTTCCCTTCGGCATGCTGTCGGCGGTTTACCGGGACAGCTGGATCGACCATACCGCCCGCATCTTCTCGGTCTCCGGCGTCGCCCTGCCCGCCTTCTGGTTCGGCTTGCTGCTGCAACTCTATTTCGCCGTGCATCTGGAATGGCTGCCGGTTTCGGGCCGGCTTGAACTGATTACGCCACCGCCGGAACCGATCACGCATCTGTACCTGGTCGACAGCCTGCTGCGCGGTGAATTCGACACCTTCCTCGAAGCCCTGCATCACATCATCATGCCGGCGCTGGTGCTGTCCTTCCCCTGTCTGGCCTCGATCCTGCGCGTCAACCGCGCCGAGATGATTGAAGTCCTGCAATCGGATTACATCGTCGCCGCCAAAGCCAACGGCATCCCGGCGCTGCGTATCGTCGCCGTCTACGCGCTCAAGAACGCGATGCTGCCAACGCTCGCGATCATCGGCCTGCGTTTCGGCTGGATGCTGGGTAGCACGGTGCTGGTCGAGACTGTGTTCGACTGGCCGGGCATCGGCCTCTACGCCGTCCAGTCTGCGCTCTACTCCGATTTCAAGCCGGTGCTCGGCGTCACCCTGATGATCGGCTTCTGCTTCATGTTCATCAACTTCCTGATCGATCTGGCCTATGGCTGGCTCGATCCGCGCCTGCGGGAACAGTGATGGCGACCGACCTTCCCCCCGCTGTGGCGCCCATGGGCTGGCGCGAACGCCATGCCGGCACCATCCGGCAATGGCGCCTCTATGCCCATCTGTTCAGCCGCAGCTTCTCGTCGATGCTCGGACTGTTTCTGGTCCTGCTGTTCCTGATCCTGGCCGCCGCCGGGCCGAGCCTCGCACCCTATCCGGAAGACACCATGGGTGCCGTAAAGCTGGACCAGCGCCTCCAGCCGCCCTCGATGACACATCCTTTCGGCACCGACGAGATGGGCAACGACATCCTGAGCCGGGTGATCGTCGGCACCCGAACCTCGCTGTGGATCGGCCTGATCATCACGGGCGTCGCGGCCCTGATCGGTGTGCCGCTGGGCATCGTCGCCGGCTATATGGGCGGCCGCATCCGCGAGGTGATCATGCGGCTCACCGACATATTCCTCTCCGTGCCCGGCCTGGCGCTGGCACTCGCCATCGTCGCCTCGCTCGGCCCCGGCATCACCAACTGCGTGATCGCGCTCTCACTGGTCTGGTGGCCCGGCTATGTGCGGCTGATCGACAGCAAGACACTGGCGCTCAAGGAAGAGCTCTATATCGAAGCCGCACGTGCCATCGGAGCCCGTACGCCGCGCATCCTGTTTCACCACATCCTGCCCAACTGCGTCTCGCCGCTGATCGTCAAGGCCAGTATGGATATGGGCATGGCGATCCTTTCGGCCGCCAGCCTTGGCTTTATCGGCCTCGGCGCCAAGCCGCCGAGCCCGGAATGGGGCGCCATGATCAGCGTGGCACGCAGCTACATGCCCGACTGGTGGTGGTATGCGCTGTTCCCCGGCCTGGCAATCTACCTGACCGTTCTGGGTTTCAACCTGTTCGGCGATGGCCTGCGCGACATTCTCGATCCGAAGAGCCGCGGCCGATGACCGCCCTGCTCGATATCCGCGACTACCGTCTCGACTTCGATACCTTCGATGGCGCCTATAAGGTGCTTGATGGAATTGACCTCGAACTCGTCGAGGGCGAGACGCTCGGCATTGTCGGTGAGACCGGTTGCGGCAAGTCGGTCTTGGCCAAAAGCATTATGGGCCTGCTGCCGGCGCCACCGGCACGGCCGGTATCCGGCGCAATCACCTTTGAGGGCCGCGATCTGCTGAAATCCGGCCCCGCCGACTGGCGCGCGATCCGCGGCCAGCGCATCGCCATGATTTTCCAGGACCCGATGACCTTCCTCAACCCGGTGCTCACCATCGGGCAGCAGATCTGCGACGTCATCGCCGCCCAGCAGTCGACCAAAGCCCCTGCCCAACGCCTGAGCCGTTCTGACATACGCGCCCATGCCACCCGTATGCTGGAACTGGTGCGCCTGCCCGATGCCGCCGACCTGCTCAACCGCTATCCGCACCAGCTCTCGGGCGGTATGCGTCAGCGTGTGCTGATCGCCATGGCGCTCAGCGGCTCGCCCCGCCTTCTGATCGCCGATGAACCGACGACGGCGCTGGACGTCACCATCCAGGCCCAGGTTCTGGCTCTGATCGACGATCTGGTGCAGCGCCTGAAACTGGCGGTCATCATGATCAGCCACGATCTGGGTGCCGTGGCCGCGATCTGCAAACGCATCGCCGTAATGTATGCTGGCACAGTCGTGGAAGACGCGCCCACGGCCGACCTGCTGGCGCAACCGCGCCATCCCTATACCCGTGGCCTGCTCGCGGCCCTCCCAGATATCACTGGCGGCGAGGCAGAACTGACCGGCATTCCCGGCAGCATCCCCAATCTGCTCAACCCACCGCCGGGCTGCCGCTTCCATCCGCGCTGCCCGCTGGCCAGTGACCGCTGCCGCATGGAAAAGCCGCTGCTGCGCGAACTGGCGCCCCGTCACCGTGTGGCCTGCCATCATGCGTGATCCGCTGCTGAAGGCCGAAGGCCTCACCAAACACTACACCGTCAAACGCGGCTCCTTCTCCACCGCCACGGTCAAGGCCGTGGATGGCATCGATCTGCATGTGATGCCGGGGGAGTCGCTCGGCGTGGTGGGCGAGTCTGGTTCGGGCAAATCCACCATCGCCAAGCTGCTGCTGCGCCTGACCGATCCCACCGCCGGCCGCATCCTGTTCGACGGACAGGACATCACCACACTGGAGGGCGAGCCATTGCGGCGCCTGCGGCGCGAGATGCAGATCGTCTTCCAGAATCCGCATTCGGCGCTGAACGGCCGGCATACCATCTTCGATGCCATCGCCGAACCGCTGATCGTGCAGGAAGGGCTGCGCGGCCAGGCCCTGATCGCGCGGGTCGCCAGGCTGATGGATCTGGTTCGCCTGCCGCAGACCTTCATCTATCGCTATCCGCATGAACTGTCCGGCGGACAGAAGCAGCGCGTCTGCATCGCCCGCGCCGTGGCACTCAATCCGCGCCTGCTGATCCTGGACGAGCCGACCTCGGCGCTGGATGTTTCCGTGCAGGCGCAGATCCTGAGCTTCCTGAAGGACCTGCAGCAGGAGCTCAAGCTCACCTACATCTTCATCTCGCACAACCTTGCGGTCGTGCGGTATCTCTGCGACCGGGTCGCCGTGATGTATCTGGGCTCGGTGCTGGAACAGGGCCCTGCCGCCAGCGTCTTCGACACACCGCAGCACCCCTATACCCGCGCCCTGATGGCGGCCGTGCCACGGCTTGCGGCGGCGACGCCGCTCGGCCTGCTCGGCGGCGATATCCCCACCGCCAGCCGCATGCCGCCCGGCTGCCGCTTTCACACCCGCTGCCCCGAAGTTATGCTGCCGCTCTGCCAGTCGCAGCAGCCGGCCCTCGCACCCGTCACGCCGGACCATCTCTGCGCCTGCTTCGCCCGCCAGCCGCGCTGAACCGCGGCCGCATCGCTGCGGAGGATCCGGATGACCGCTGCAATCCCTGCCGTGACCCTGCCTTCGGGTGAAACCGTGCCGGCGCTCGGCCAGGGCACCTGGAACATGGCCGAACAGCCGAAGCTGCGTCAGGCCGAGATTGACGCGCTGCGGCTCGGTATCGATCTGGGCATGACCCTGATCGATACCGCCGAAATGTATGCCGATGGCGGCGCCGAGACCCTGACCGGCGAAGCGATCAAGGGCCACCGCGACGGCGTGTTTCTGATCAGCAAGGTGCTGCCGCAGAATGCCAGCCGGCGCGGCACCATTCAGGCCTGCGAGCGCAGTCTGAAGCGACTGGGCACCGACCGTATCGACCTTTATCTGCTGCATTGGAGGGGGTCCCATCCGCTGGCCGATACCGTTGCCGCCTTCGAGGACCTCCGGCAGGCCGGCAAGATCCGCTATTGGGGCGTCAGCAATTTCGATCCCCGCGACATGCAGGCCCTGCCGCCGGGTGCCGCCTGCGCCACCAACCAGGTGCTCTACAATCTCACCCGCCGTGGCATCGAATACGACCTGCTGCCAACCGCGCAGAAGCAGGGTATGCCGGTGATGGCCTATTCCCCCATCGAACAGGGGCGACTGCTGAAGAACAGGACTCTGCTGGAGGTCGCCGCGCGACATCAGGCGACTGCAGCACAGATCGCGCTCTCCTGGCTGCTGCGTCAGCCGGGCATCATCGCCATCCCGAAAGCCACCGCCGAGCAGCATGTGCGCGACAATCGTGCGGCGACGGGTATCACCCTGACAGCGGAAGACCTCGCCGCCCTGGACCAGGCCTTTCCGAAACCGACCAGGGCGCAGCCGCTGGAAATGCTCTAGACGCCGCGCCCCTACTGATTCAAGGCGGCCCACATCTGCTGGTCGCGCTCTGCCGTCCAGATGCGCGGATGATCCAGCCCCAGCGCTTCGTCATAGGCGCGCGCCACATTGAAGGGCTGGCAGTGGTCGAAAATGGCAAAGTTGCCGAAGCGCGGCCGCATCGCATCGTTGCAGCGATCGAAGGCTTCTTTCAGAGGCAGGCCCTTGGCCGCGCTTTCCGAAACCGAGCCGTACAGCGTCGTCAGGAAGTCGCGGGTCAGTTGCAGGCCGTCGCCCACCGCCTTCGGATTGCCCAGCGCATCGCCCCGGCCGGGCACCAGGGCCTTGGCATTGAACGCCGCGATCTTGTCGAGCGTCTGTGGCCAATCCCTGAAATGGGCATCGCCGCAATAGCAGGCCGAGTGGTATTCGACCAGATCGCCGGAAAACAGCACGCCGGCATCGGGAACCCAGGCCACCGTATCGCCGGCCGTATGCCCGCGGCCCAGATGCATGATCTCGACCCGGCGCTTGCCCATGTAGAGAGTGAATTTCTGCGGGAAGGTCATGGTCGGCCAGGTCAGGCCCGGGATGCTTTCGGCGGCGCGAAACAGACGCGGGAAGCGGCCATATTCCGAATCCCAGTCTTCCTTGCCGCGCTCGACGATCAGGCTGCGGGTCGCCTCCGAAGCGAGAATCTGTTCGGGCCGGTAGGCCGAAGCGCCCAGCACGCGCACCGCGTGGTAATGGGTCAGCAGCACATACTTGATCGGCTTGTCGGTCACCTTGCGGATATACTCGATCACCTGCCCGGCCATCTTCGGCGTCGCCTGGGTGTCGATCACCATCACGCCATCATCGCCGACGATGACGCCGGTATTGGGGTCCCCCTGGGCCGTGAAAGCATACAGCCCCTCGCCCAGCTGGCTGAAGGTGACAACCTTTTCTTCGGTGTCGGCGGTCGAGGCGAAATTCTTCGACATCATTCTTCTCCCTGGGGACTAGAGACTGCGGGCAATCCGGTTCGCGCCCTGGCCAGCGCATCCTTTAGAACGTCAAGGTCGCCGATATGGTTAGCCAGCAGCAGGATCAGCCGCGCATTGGCCATTTCGCTCTGCGCCGGCGTCAGGCCGCGATGCATCTCGATCAGCGCGGCGTAGAATTCATCCGGCTCGGCGATGGCGGGGTCCGTGTTCAGCGTCATGGCTTACCCATGGCACGGTTGAGGGCGGCGCGCACCAGGGCCGGATCGTAATGGCGCCAGCGGGCGCAGACATGCTGGTCCGGCCGCAGCAGATAGGTCGTGCCCTCCCGCGCATCGAAACGCTGCTGCAGCAGGCCAGCGGCATCCTCGACCGCATCCGGCCCGATGCGCAGGACCGGCACCGGGCAATCGGCTGGCGCCTGGCGACCGAAATGCAGCAGGGTGAAATCCCGCCCGAGCTGCTCCAGCAGCCAGCCATCTTTGCGATGCACCCGCACTGGCGCATCGGCGGCCGGCGCGCCCGGCACCATCGGACCGGCGAAGCTGTCGGTATCCTGGGTATTGAGGGTGGACTCTTTCAGCACGGCCGGCACCGACAGGCGACCGCTGTTCACCAGGCGACGGGCAAAGGCACAGTCTTTCGCCAGCTGCAGCGTCGCATCGCGGAAGACCCGGCTGACGGCGCTGGTCGGCGAGATGAAATCGGTGGCCCGCGTCGAATGCAGGATATTCTCGTCGGCAGCGTATTCGCGTTCGGCGGCATAGCTATCCAGCAGCCGATCCGGCGCCGCGCCCTCCAGCACCAGCGCCAGTTTCCAGGCCAGGTTGTCGGCATCCTGGATACCGCTGTTGGCGCCGCGGGCACCGAACGGCGATACGCCATGGGCGCTGTCGCCAGCAAACAGCACGCGACCATGGCGGAATGTATCCATCCGCGAACAGGCGAAGGTGTAGACGCTCACCCATTCCAGGGTGAAGGCGACATCCTCACCCAGCAGTGCCCTGATACGCGGGATGACGCGCTCCGGCTGTTTTTCCGCTTCAGGATCGGCGTCGCGCCCAAGCTGGAAATCAATGCGCCAGACATCATCGGGCTGGCGGTGCAGCAGCACGGACTGATTGCGATGGAACGGCGGATCGAACCAGAACCAGCGTTCGGTGGGAAAGGCCGCCGTCATCTTCACATCGGCAATCAGGAAGCGGTCGTTAAACACCCTTCCCTTGCTTTCCAACCCGAGCTGTCCGCGCACGGGACTGCGGGCGCCATCGCAGGCGACGAGATACCGGCAGCGCAGACGATATGTCCCGTCCGGCGTCTCGATGACGATCTCGGCATGATCCGCGTTCTGGGTGACCGCAACCACCTTGTTGAGCCAGCGGATATCGAGGTTGTCCAGGCTGCCGGCATGATCGGTCAGATAGCCTTCGACATAATACTGCTGAAGATTGATGAAGGCCGGACGGTGATGACCGGGATCGGGCAGCAGGTCGAAGCTGTAGGCGATATCGTCGCGGAAGAAGACCTTGCCGACATTCCACGACACACCCTTGTCGACCAAGCGCTGGCCGCAGCCGAGGCGGTCGAAAATCTCGAGCGAGCGTTTGGCGAAGCAGATGGCGCGCGAGCCCGACGACAGCCGGTTACTGTCGTCCAGCAGCACGACCGGCACGCCGCGCTGGGCCAGATCGATGGCCAGCGTCAGCCCCACCGGCCCCGCCCCCACGATCGCCACAGGGTGCACGGCCGGGATCGCCGCGTCCTGATCCGGCGCGCGGCGATATTCCAGGGTCAGGGTCTGGTAATCGACACCCATCCGCGTTCCACCCGATCCGGATTGCTTCCGGTATCCGTCAATACTGCCCAGCGGACCGCAGAAAAGCGAGGGGTGGAAAAGCAAGGGCCGCGCCTCCTGGAAGGCACGGCCCTGCGGTTTGATCAGAAAGAAACCGACGCGGTCAGCCGACCGCCTCCTTCAGCGTCTTGCCGGCGCGGAATTTCGGCTGCTTCGTCGGCGGCAGATCGATCCGCTCACCGGTTCGTGGGTTACGGCCCGGGCTTGCCGCCCGGGTTCCCACGAAGAAGCTGCCGAAGCCAACGATCCGGACCTCATCCCCGCGGCGAAGCGCCTCGGTGATAAGGTCGAAGACCGATTCCACGGCCCGTTCCGCCTGTTCCTTGCTGAGGCCCGCGCTGTCGCGCACCTGGGCCATCAGGTCCTGTTTATTCACGCTGGCGCCCTCCGGACTGCTGCCTGCGGTCAATGCTTGACCATGCCCTCACGGTCGCCTTCGCCTTCCGGCTCGACCACCGCAGGTTTGTTCAAATCGTCAACGTCTGCCCACTCAATTGGTTTCAATTCCGCCACTAAAGCGTGCTTGAGAACCTCCTCACAGGTGGCCACCGGGACGATTTCGAGACCCTTTTTGACATTGTCCGGGATCTCGACCAGGTCCTTTTCGTTCTCCTTCGGGATCAGAACCTTCTTGATGCCGCCGCGATGGGCCGCCAGAAGCTTCTCCTTGAGGCCGCCGATGGGCAGGACCCGGCCCCGCAGGGTGACCTCGCCAGTCATCGCCACGTCCTTGCGGACCGGGATGCCCGTCAGCACCGAGACGATCGAGGTGACCATGGCCACGCCGGCCGAGGGGCCGTCCTTCGGGGTCGCCCCCTCCGGCACGTGGATATGGATATCCCGCTTGTCGAAGATCGGCGGCTTGATGCCGAAGGCCACCGCCCGGGCGCGCACGAAGGAGCGTGCGGCCTGCACGGATTCCTGCATCACTTCGCCCAGCTTGCCGGTGATGGTCATGCGGCCCTTGCCGGGCAGCATCACCGCTTCGATGGTCAGTAGCTCGCCGCCCACTTCCGTCCAGGCCAGGCCGGTGACCGTGCCGATCAGATCCTCCAGCTCGGCTTCGCCATAGCGGTGACGACGCACGCCGGCATACTTGTCGAGGTTCTTCGGCGTGACCTTCACCGACTTCACGCCCTTCGACAGGATTTCCTTCACCGCCTTGCGGGCCAGGTTGGCCAGCTCGCGCTCCAGCGAACGCACGCCGGCCTCACGGGTGTAATAGCGAACCAAGTCGCGCAGGGCCTCGTCCGTGATCGACCACTCGCCCTTCTTCAGGCCGGCGGCTTCGATCTGCTTATTGATCAGATGGCGCTTCGCGATCTCGATCTTCTCATCTTCGGTGTAACCCGGGATGCGGATGATCTCCATACGATCCAGCAGCGGCTGCGGCATGCGCAGGCTGTTGGCCGTGCAGATGAACATCACGTCCGAAAGATCGTAATCGACCTCGAGATAGTGATCGCTGAAGGTGCTGTTCTGCTCAGGGTCGAGCACTTCCAGCAGCGCCGAGGACGGATCGCCGCGGAAGTCCTGGCCCATCTTGTCGATCTCGTCGAGCAGGAAGAGCGGATTGTTGGTCTTCGCCTTCTTCATCGACTGCACGACCTTGCCGGGCATCGAGCCGATATAGGTGCGGCGATGGCCACGGATTTCGGCTTCGTCACGCACGCCGCCGAGCGACACGCGCACGAAGTTGCGGCCGGTCGAGCGGGCGATCGACTTGCCCAGCGAGGTCTTGCCGACGCCCGGCGGGCCGACGAGGCACAGGATCGGGCCTTTCAGCTTGCCCGAACGCTGCTGCACGGCGAGGTACTCAAGGATACGCTCCTTGACCTTCTCCAGACCGTAGTGGTCGTCGTTCAGCACCTTCTCGGCGTTCTTGATATCCTTCTTGACCTTGCTGCGCTTGCCCCACGGGATCGACAGCATCCAGTCGAGATAATTGCGGATGACGGTGGCTTCGGCCGACATCGGGCTCATCGAGCGCAGCTTCTTCACCTCAGCCACGGCCTTTTCACGGGCTTCCTTGCTCAGGCGGGTCTTCTTGATGCGCAGTTCGATCTCGGCCACCTCGTCGCGGCCGTCCTCGCCCTCGCCCAGCTCCTTCTGGATCGCCTTGAGCTGTTCGTTGAGGTAATATTCGCGCTGGGTCTTCTCCATCTGGCGCTTCACGCGCGAGCGGATCTTCTTCTCGACCTGCAGCACGCCGATCTCGCCTTCCATCATGGCGTAGACGCGCTCGAGGCGTTCCACCACATTGGCGATTTCCAGCAGCTCCTGCTTGTCGCTGATCTTGATGGTCAGGTGCGAGGCGACCGTGTCGGCCAGCTTGGAGGCGTCGTCGATCTGGTTCAGCGACACCAGGACTTCCGGCGGAATCTTCCGGTTCAGCTTCACATACTGTTCGAACTGGTTGATCACCGAACGCGACAGCGCTTCGATCTCGCGACCTTCGCCGACATCGTCGCTCACCACTTCGGCCTGAACCTGGAAGAAGTCGGCGTTCTCGTTGAACTTGACGATCTTGGCGCGCTGGCTGCCCTCGACCAGCACCTTTACGGTGCCGTCAGGCAGGCGCAGCAGCTGCAGCACCGAGGCGATGGTGCCGACCGTGTGAATGTCTTCGGGGTTCGGATTGTCCTGGCCGGCGTTCTTCTGGGCGACCAGCATGATCTGCTTATCGTCCTTCATGACATCTTCGAGCGCCCGCACCGATTTCTCGCGACCGACAAAAAGCGGCACGATCATGTGGGGGAATACGACGATGTCCCGCAGCGGCAGGACAGGGAAGACTTGGGCGCGGGGTGCTGTAAACATGCTTGGCTTCATCCTGAAGGACGGCTATTGGGAGGCCGGAAAGGCGCCCGATTTTGCCGCCTGATGGCAGTTAAGATGGGAATTCCGGCAAGGTCCGTCAAGCCACGGTCCCTGCAACAAAAGGCATAGTGATGATACAACCCGAGTCGCAACCGAACGAGATACTGGAACTGGCCCTGCTTGACGTTCGCGGCGGACAGACCCGGGCCTTTGAAACCGCACTCAGCGAGGCTTTGCCGCTGATCCGGCGCCAACCCGGCTGTCTGAAAGCCGAGATAAGGCCCTGTGTGGAAAACCCAAACAGATACCTGCTGCTGGTGACCTGGGTCACACTGGCGGCCCATGAAACCGGCTTCCGTCAATCGCAGGATTACCGCCGGTGGCGCGCCTTACTGCACGGATTCTACGAGCCTTTTCCCGTCGTGGAACATTACGGGCCGCCACTCGGCTGAGCGCGGCCCGCAACTTATCAACAGGGTTAACGCCGTCAGAAAGCAGCAGTGCCGTCAGGCGCTGACGTCTTCCTGCTTGCGGTCGGCGTAAATCAGCAGCGGCTTGGCGCGGCCCTCGACCACGTCTGGCGCGATCACCACTTCCTCGACACCGTTCATGTTCGGCAAATCGAACATCGGGTCGAGCAGGATCGATTCCAGGATCGAGCGCAGGCCGCGGGCACCGGTCTTGCGGGCAATCGCCTTGCGCGCCACCGCACCGACGGCTTCTTCGGAGAAGGTGAGCTTGACGTCTTCCATCTCGAACAGGCGCTGATACTGCTTGATCAGGGCATTCTTCGGCTTGGTCAGGATGTCGACCAGCGCCGGCTCGTCCAGATCGTTGAGCGTGGCGATCACCGGCAGACGGCCGATGAATTCCGGGATCAGGCCGAACTTGAGCAGATCGTCCGGCTCGACTTCAGCCAGGATTTCGCCCGAGCGGCGCTCGTCAGGACCACGCACTTCGGCGCCGAAGCCGATCGACGTGCCCTTGCCGCGACCGGCAATGATCTTCTCCAGGCCGGCAAAGGCGCCGCCGCAGATGAACAGGATGTTGGTGGTATCCACCTGCAGGAATTCCTGCTGCGGATGCTTGCGGCCGCCCTGCGGCGGCACGGAGGCGACCGTGCCTTCCATGATCTTCAGCAGGGCCTGCTGCACGCCCTCGCCCGACACGTCGCGGGTGATCGAAGGGTTGTCGGACTTGCGGCTGATCTTGTCGACTTCGTCGATATAGACGATACCGCGCTGGGCGCGCTCGACATTGTAGTCGGCCGACTGCAGCAGCTTCAGGATGATGTTTTCCACGTCCTCGCCCACGTAACCGGCTTCGGTCAGCGTGGTGGCGTCAGCCATGGTGAAGGGCACTTCCAGGATGCGGGCCAGCGTCTGCGCCAGCAGGGTCTTGCCGCAACCGGTCGGGCCGACCAGCAGGATATTGGACTTGGCCAGTTCGACGTCGTTGTTCTTGCCGCCGTGGCCGATGCGCTTGTAGTGATTGTGCACCGCGACCGAGAGAACCTTCTTGGCGTGGTTCTGGCCGATCACATAATCGTCGAGCACCCGGCAGATTTCCTGCGGGCTCGGCACGCCGTCCCGGGTCTTCACCAGGGCGGACTTATGCTCTTCACGGATGATATCCATGCAGAGCTCAACGCACTCGTCACAGATGAACACCGTCGGACCGGCAATCAGCTTGCGCACCTCGTGCTGGCTCTTGCCGCAGAACGAGCAGTACAAGGTGTTCTTGGAGTCACCGCCGCTCAATTTGGTCATACCTGCTCCACTGAGCGGGCCGGCGCCGGGCGACGCAGGCCCCTATTCCATCGAATCGTCATCATAAGGAAGCCACGCTCCGCACACAACGGAGATAGGCCCCCGAAGCCCCCACCAAAAGCCCGGAAAGGGGTCACATTACGATGATTTAACGCCCTCAGGCCGCCTGGCAAGCCGACTGGCCGCCCAAGCGCCTGACATAGCGGCGAAAATCGCCGCCGGGCCGTACCGGGAACGAACCGTCCCTTACTTCTTGGGAGCGGTTTCGGGGCGCTTCTCCGCAACTTCGTCGACCAGACCAAAAGCCTTGGCTTCGGTCGGGGTCAGGAAACGGTCGCGTTCCATCGCCGTCTCGATCTTGTCCACGTCCTGGCCGGTATGCTTGGCATAGATGGCGTTCAGGCGGTTACGCAGGTTCAGGATTTCCTGGGCGTGGATTTCAATGTCCGCCGCCTGACCCTGGAAGCCACCCGAGGGCTGATGGACCATGATCCGGGCATTGGGCAGGGAATAACGCATGCCCTTCTCGCCCGCCGCCAGCAGCAGCGAGCCCATCGAGGCCGCCTGGCCGATGCACAGCGTCGAAATCTTCGGCCGGATGTACTGCATCGTGTCGTAGATCGCCAGGCCGGAGGTCACCAGACCGCCGGGGCTGTTGATATACAGCGAGATTTCCTTGTTCGGGTTCTCGGCTTCCAGGAACAGCAACTGCGCCGTCACCAGGGAGGCCACCGCATCGTTGACCGGGCCGACCATGAAGATGATCCGCTCTTTCAGCAAACGGGAGTAGATGTCGTAAGACCGCTCGCCCCGGTTGGTCTGCTCGACCACCATCGGGACCAGCATGTTCATGTAAGTATCGACCATCTTTTCCATGGGACGCCCTGCAACTGAGAAATTTGTTCCCTTAATGTGGCGCAGACCCCCGCGTCCTTCAATGGCCCGGGACTGGGAACTTGCCCAACCGGAGGCCTGTTAGCGTCTCGGCTGACGAAGGAGGTGCCAATGGCCAACTGTGCATTCTGGCAATGCCTGTACACGCCCGGGCATGATGCGGCCTGCCTGGCCCGTCGCGGCACGGACGGCTGGCTGCTGCACGGAACCACGGTATTCCGGCACGAGGCCGGGCCCGCTTCCGTCAATTACGCCGTCGAGATCGACGCGGCATGGCGGAGCCGGCGTGGCACCGTACAGGGCTGGCTGGCTGGCCGCCGGCTGGATCACGTGATCGAGCATCGGCCCGGCAATGGCCCTCTGGGTGGCTGGTATCTCGACGACAGGCTGATCGACGGGCTCGGCCATCTTGTCGACCTTGATTTCGGCTTCACCCCAGCAACCAACCTGCAGCAGCTGCGCCGCGCAGACCTCAAGCCGGGCCAGACCATCGACATGTCAGTCGTCTGGTTCGATCTGAATGAGACTGGCCTGGTCGCGCTGCCCCAGCATTACGAGCGCCTTGATGAGACGCGCTATCAGTATGCCTCGCCGTCGGGACCCTACGAAGCGGTTCTGGAACTTGCGCCGAACGGCTTCACGAAAACCTATCCCGAGCTCTGGCGGATGGAGTCCTGAGCGAAAATGAAAAACGCCGGGCAGGCCCGGCGTTTTCCTTACATTGGCGATGGGATCGGACGATCAGGCGACCGCCTCGACCTCCTTCTGCAGCTCTTCCTTGCTGACCGGCTTGTCGGTCACGGTGGCCATCTCGAGGATGAAGTCGACCACCTTGTCCTCGAAGATCGGGGCGCGCAGGCTGTTGGCGGCTTCCGGGTTCTTCTGGAAATACTCCATCACCTGGCGCTCCTGGCCGGGGAAGCGGCGGGCCTGCTCGACCATCGCACGGGTGACTTCGTCGGGCTTCACTTCGATGTTGTTGACGCGGCCGACTTCCGACAGCAGCAGGCCGAGACGGATGCGGCGCTCGGCGATCTTGCGATACTCGGTCTTCAGCTCGTCTTCGGTCTTCTTTTCTTCGGTCAGTTCGGCTTCCAGGCGCGCCTTGTCGCCGCTGATCTCGGTCCAGATCTGCTGGAATTCCATATCGACCATGCCTTCCGGCACGGCGAAGCTGTTCTGCTCAGCCAGTTGGTCGAGCAGGCCGCGCTTCAGCTTCATGCGCGACAGGCTCTTATACTCCTGGCCCAGGTCGCGCTTGATGTTCTCCTTCAGCTCCTGCAGCGAGCCGAGGCCGAAACGCTTGGCCAGCTCGTCGTCGATCACGACAGCGCCAGCGCCGCGGACTTCCTTCATGGTGCAGGCGAATTCAGCCGGCTTGCCGGCGAGGTCGGCATTGCCGTAATTCTCCGGGAAGGTGACGGTGACGGTCTTGTCGTCGCCGGCCTTCAGGCCGACCAGCTGGTCCTCGAAGCCGGGGATGAAGCTGTTGGAGCCCAGCACCAGCGGATAATCGCTGGCGGTGCCGCCTTCGAACTTCACGCCATCGACGCTGCCCGAGAAATCGATCACCACCTGGTCGCCCTTTTCAGAGGCGCGCTCGACCTTCTCGTAGGTCTTCTGCTGGTCCGACAGGCGGGTCAGGAATTCATCGACTTCCGTATCGGCCGGCTCGACCACCAGACGCTCAAGCTTGATCGCCTTGTAGTCGCCGGCCGGGATTTCCGGCAGCACCTCGATGGCGATGGTGCATTCGAAATCCTTGCCTTCTTCGAAGGTCTGGATGTCGACCTTGGGCTGCATCGCCGGACGCAGGTTCTTTTCTTCCAGGGTCTGCTGAAGCGCGGTGTTCACCGACTCTTCCATCGCCTCGCCCAGCAGGGCGCGACCATACTGCTTCTTCACCAGCGCGGCCGGCGCCTTGCCCGGACGGAAGCCCGGCATGTTGACCTGGGCGCGGATGGTTTCCAGCTTCTGGTTGACGGTGCTTTCCAGCGCGGCGGCGTTGATAACCACCTTGTATTCGCGCTTCAGGCCGGAGGCGCTGATTTCCGTGATCTGCATGACCGAACTACCTGTCTCTTCGTAAGAAATTTCGTGGCGCCAGCGCTGCCGGGAAACTGGTGCGGGCGGAGGGACTTGAACCCACACGCCTTGCGGCACAGGAACCTAAATCCTGCGTGTCTACCAGTTCCACCACGCCCGCTTTTCCCGCGCCGGGGCCGGCGCGAAGGCGGAAGTCTATAGCACGGTCAATACGGCCGCGCGAGGCTTTTGGGGGGTTTTCCGCAGGCCCGGAAAACCGGGATTAACGGATTGTTTCATCTGGGCTTTTTGGCCGGGCGCTGGTCGCAGCGCAGCATCGCCGCGCGCTCGGCGAACCACTTGTCGCTGTAGCCGCAATCGCGGAACTCGTCATAGAAAGGCCCGCCGATCGTGTAATGCACGATGGAGACGTCCTTTTCATAAGGATCGTAGTCGGCCAGGTGGTTCCAGCGATGCGGCAGGTCGCCGATCTGATGGTCGCCGTCCAGCCATTTGAACTGGTGCAGCTGCAGCCCGGTGGCGGTGTTGACGAAATCGGGTGTCAGCGCCGTGCATTTGGCGCAGTTGAACAGCATGACGCTGGACCAGTTCTTCTTCTCGTATTTGGTCTGCACCTTGTCGAGGAACTTCAGGTCCTCGGCCGGCACATGGTTGTGTTTGACCACCTGCACGGCATAGCGCTCGTCGCGCAGCTCCCACAGCTTGGCGATGTCGTCCACCACCGCCATGTCGTCGTCCATGAAGATCGCCCAGCCCTCGAAACCGGCCAGATACGGGGTCAGGAAGCGGGAAAACGAGAAATCGGTCGACTGGATGGCGTCATGCGGGCGCTTGTAGATGCCCTGGAGCTGGTTCAGCGCCAGATGGGTGATGGCCACCGGCTGCGAACTGTTGCGAATGATGCTGTGGGCGGCGACGCTGGAGGCCACCGGGGCCGCCCGGCTGTAGCCGATAAAGACGCGAATCATCCTGACTCTCCCGAAGATCCTCCGTGCTTACCCTACCAAACTCTACCAATTATTAACGGCGGCGGTCTGCCGTTATCCCCGGACGGGTTCCGGATGCTTCCCGATGCTTCCCCCGGCCTTCGTTTGCGTTCGTTTCGCTTCGTTTGGGCTTCGATTGCGTTCGCTTGGCTTCGTTCGGCTTCGTTTGTGTTCGTTTCGCTTCGCATTAACCAGAGCTTCCACCCATGGTGGTAATTTCGGCCTTTGCTCAAATAGAACTTAATGCGAACATTTCAAGTTGCAAAACCTTTTGCCACTTGCCACGGTATCATAATACCATAGCCATGGCCCGCTAGGGGACAGCATCGGGCAAATAGGCCGTACACGAACCATGTTCGTACCGAAACTGATCACCTGCCTGCGCGAGGGCTACAGTGCCACCCTCCTGCGGCGCGATGCGCTGGCGGGGCTGACGGTGGCCATCGTTGCCCTGCCGCTGGCCATGGCGATTGCCATCGCCTCGGGCACCACGCCAGACAAGGGCCTGGTCACCGCGATTGTCGCCGGCTTCCTGATCTCGGCGCTGGGCGGCAGCCGCCACCAGATCGGCGGGCCGACCGCCGCCTTCGTCATCGTCGTCTATGGCGTGATCGAAACGCATGGCTATGACGGCCTGCTGATCGCCACCCTGATGGCCGGGGCCATGCTGATCCTGCTCGGGGCGCTGCGGCTGGGCACGCTGATCAAATACATCCCCTACCCTGTGGTTGCCGGTTTCACCGCCGGCATCGCCCTCACCATCCTCTCCACCCAGGTGAAGGATTTCTTCGGCCTCGACCTCGCCCGTGTGCCAGCCGATTTCCTCGCCCGCTGGAGCGACTATGCGCGCGCAGCACCCAGCATCGACCCGATCACCACCGCGATTGCGCTGGTCACGCTGGGCCTCATCCTGATCCTGCGCAGTTGGAAACCGGCCTGGCCTGCCATGCTGATCAGCATCGTCATCGCAACCGTGCTGGTGCACCTGCTGGACCTGCCGGTCGAGACCATCGCCGATCGTTTCGGCGCCATCCCCAGCCAGTTGCCCGCACCATCGATCCCCGCCGGCATGACCTGGCAGCGCCTGCTGGACCTGCTGCCCAGCGCCATCACCATCGCGCTGCTGGCCGGCATCGAGAGTTTGCTGTCCTGCGTGATCGCCGACCGCCTCACCGGACGGCAGCACAAATCCAATATCGAACTGATCGGCCAGGGTGTGGCCAATATCGCCTCGGCGCTGTTCGGTGGCCTGCCGGCAACCGGCGCGCTCGCCCGCACCGCCACCAATATCAAGGCCGGCGCTGCAACACCGGTGTCAGGGATGCTGCATGCCGCCTTCCTGCTGCTGTTCATGTGGCTGCTGGCGCCGCTGGCCGGCATGGTGCCGCTGGCGGCGCTGGCCGGGATGCTGGTGATCGTTGCCTGGACCATGAGCGAGGCCGAACGGCTGCCGCAATTCCTGCGGGCCACGCGCGGCGAGCAACTGGTGCTCGTCGTTACCTTCGTGCTGACCGTGGTGGTGGACATCACGGCGGCGCTGCTCGCCGGCGTGGCGCTGGCGCTGCTGCTGAAGCTGCCGGCTATGATCCGCGCAAGGCGGCCAACGGACGCCTGACCGCATCGGGCAGATCGTCGGCGATCAGTCCGGCGCCAGCTTCCGATGCCGCCGCACCATGCAGCCAGACGGCGGCGCAGGCCGCCTCGAAAGCCGGCATGCCCTGCGCCAGCAGCCCGACGCAGAATCCGGCCAGCACATCGCCGGCGCCAGCCGTTGCCAGATCAGGGGGCGCATTCGTGTTGATCGCCGCCTGCCCGTCAGGACTGGCGATCACGGTGTCGGCGCCCTTCAGCACGACCACGGCGCGGCTCAGCCGCGCGGCGGCGCGTGCCCGCGCCAGCTTGGGCAGGTCAACCAGATCGGGAAACAGACGCGCGAATTCGCCGTCATGCGGCGTCAGGATCGTGGGTCCCCTGACGGCGGTGAACAGCGCCTTCGGGGTATCGGCAAAGACGGTGAGCGCATCAGCATCCAGCACGACACTGCGTTTGGTGGCCAGCGCCGCCAGCACCGCCTGCCGCGTCGCCATGCCACCGCCATTGCCGGGGCCGAGCAGCAGCGCGTTGCAGCGCGGATCGGCGATCCTGCAGCGCCAGTCGGGGATACCGTCGCAGCGCAGGCGCATCAGCGCATCGGGACCGCCGGCCTGCAATATGGCTGCCTCAGGCTGCGCCAGCGTCACCAGCCCCGCACCGATGCGCAACGCCGCATGGCCGGAGAGCCGCGCGGCCCCGGCCAGCGCACCGCCGCGCACCAGCACATGGCCGCGCGCAAATTTGTGGCCGTCAACCTGCCGCACCGGCAGACGGTGTTTCCACAGCGCCGGATCGTTGCGCCACTGCTGCGGCGCGATGGCGTCCAGAACGCCATCGGGAATGCCGATATCGGCCACATGCAACGCGCCGCAGAGCAGACGGCCCGGCAGCAGCAGATGGCCGGGCTTGGGCCGGAAGAAGGTGACCGTGCGGGTGGCGCGGATCGCCGTGCCACGGATTTGGCCGTCATCGCCATGCAGGCCGCTGGGCAGATCGACGGCAATCACCGGCTTGCCCTTGGCATTCACCGCCTCGACCAGCGCCAGGGCTGCGCCGTCGAGAGGTTTGCTGAGCCCGGCGCCGAACAGCGCATCGACAATGATATCGGCCTGCATGACCTGCACCGGCGTCGCGGCGATCACCGGGCCGGTCCAGCGCTGCGCCATCGTGGCCGCGTCGCCCTTCAGTGCATCGCGCGGCCCGAACAGCAGCAGCCGCACGGTGCGGCCGGCCGCCTGCAGCAGCCGCGCCGCGACGAAACCGTCGCCGCCATTGTTGCCCGGACCGCAGAGGATCAGCACGCTGCCCTGCGGATGATGCCGCTGCACCATGCGCGCCACGGCGGCGCCGGCCGCTTCCATCAGTTGCACGCCCGGCAGGCCGGCAGAAATGGCGGCGCGGTCGGCCGCCGCCATTTCCGAAACCGTCAGCAGGGCGGCATTGGCGTTCATGCGATCTGCGGTCGCGGCTTGTGCCAGTCGGTCGCCGCTTCATAGGCCGCGCCGGCGCGCAGAAGCAGCTCTTCGCGATGCATCGGGCCCACCAGTTGCAGGCTGACCGGCAGGCTGGATTTCGAGAAGCCGCAGGGGATCGACAGGCCCGGCTGCTGGGTCAGGTTGAAGGGATAGGTGAAGGGCGTCCATTCGGTCCAGTAGGCATCGCCCATGCTTTCGGGCGCCAGGCGACCGGCGGTGAAGGGCAGCACGGCAAGGCTGGGCGTCAGCAGCAGGTCGTATGTCTCATGGAAACGCTTCATCAGAACGCCGAGTTTGCCGCGCTCGTTCTGGGCCTGCAGGTATTCCTTCGTGGTGATCTTCGCACCCGCCTCGGCGGTCTTCTGCAGGCCGGGATCAAGCAGCGCGAATTTCTCTTTCGAGAGCGCCATGGTGGCGTTGTGTGCGCCAAGGAACCAGTGCACATGAAACATTTCGATGGGATCGGGGAAACCCGGATCGACCTGCTCGACGATAGCCCCCAGAGCGGCAAACTGCTTCGCCGCCACATCCACGGCCGCCGCGATCTCGGGATCGACTTTGGCAAAGCCCAGCGTCGGGCTGTAGGCGATCTTCAGCCCCTGCACGCCCTCGTTCAGGTTTGACGTGTAGTCGCGGCCATCGTAAGGCAGCGCGAACCAGTCGCGCGCATCGGGCTTCACCATCTCGTTCAGCATCAGGGCCGCATCGCGCACCGTGCGCGTCATGGGCCCGAGATGCGCGACGGTGCCAAACGGGCTGAGCGGCGCGGCCGGCACGCGGCCGAAATTGGGTTTGAGCCCGACGATGCCGGTGAAGCCGGCCGGAATGCGGATCGAGCCGCCCCCATCGGTGCCGACGGCAAAAGCCCCCAGCCCGGCCGCCACCTGCGCCGAGGCGCCGCCGGACGAGCCGCCGGGCGTGAGGTCGGTGTTCCACGGATTGCGCGTTATGCCGGTGAGTGGAGAATCCGTGACACCTTTCCAGCCCAGCTCCGGCGAGGTGGTCTTGCCGAGGATGACGCAGCCGGCCTCGCGCAGGCGCGCGGTGACGGGGGCATCCTCATCCCAGGCCTGATCGGGATCGACGGTCTTCGAGCCGCGCAGGGTCGGCCAGCGCCGGGTCAGGATGATGTCCTTGATCGAGGCGGCAACGCCATCGACGGGGCTGAGCGGCCGGCCGGTTTTCCAGCGCGCCTCGGAGGCTTGCGCATCGCGCAGCGCAGAGCCCTCGTCCACCAGGTTATAGGCGTTGAGCTTCGGGTTGACGGCGGCGATGCGCTTCAGCAGCGCCTGCGTCACCTCCACCGGCGACAGCGTGCCGGTACGGAAGGCATCGGCCTGGTCGGCCGCCGGCAGGTAGCACAGGTCTTCACTCATCGGATATCCCCGGTCAACGCGGCTGGAGGGTCATCGGCAGGCCGGGTGACGGCCGCAGGGTGATCTTGGCCACCGGCGCGACCTCCGCACCCGGCACCAGACGCGCACGCAATTTCTGCGCCAGCGTCGCCAGGATCAGCACCGCCTCGATCATCGCAAAGCCCTGCCCGATGCAGATGCGCGTTCCGGCGCCGAACGGCAGATAGGTGTAGCGGCGGCGCTGCGCGGCCTTGCCCGGGGCGAAGTTCTCCGGATCGAAGCTGTCGGGGTTCTGCCAGTACAGCCGGTGGCGCTGCATGATCCAGGGCGAAACAATCACCATGGTGCCGGCCGGGATGGCCATATCGCCAAAGCGATCATCGGCGACGGCCTGCCGCGCCGTGGTATGGGCCGGCGGGTAGAGTCGCATCGTCTCCTCGATCACCATGCGGGTATAGACCAGCTTCTCGTAATCGCCATAGACCGCCGCGCGGCCGCCCAGCACGGCATCAAGCTCGGCATGCAGCTTTGCCTCCACGTCCGGCGCATGGCTGAGCAGATACCAGGTCCAGGCCAGCGCCGTGGCCGTGGTCTCATGCCCGGCAAGGAAGAAGGTGGCCATCTGGTCGCGCACCTCGCGGTCGTCCAGCGCCGCTCCGGTTTCCTCATCGCGCGCGGCCAGCAGAAGGCCGAGCAGGTCTGAACCCAGATCGCCGCCATTCTGCGTGGCCCGCTCGCGCCGGCGCTGGATCAGGCCGTTGATGATGGCATCCATGTCGGCCAGCGCACGCTGGCCCTCGCGCGCATCGGGACGCGGCACCCAGCGCGGCAGCCCGAGCAGATCCGGGATATTGGGCCGCACTGTGACCTGGTAACGATCCATCGCTGCGCCCACAGCCGAAACGTCGGTGCCGTCATCCGAACCGAACATGGTGCGGGCGATGATATCCAGCGTCAGCAGCATCATCTGCTCGGCCAGGTCTATGCTCTGCCCCGCCGGCAAGGCGGTCAGCCGTGCGGCCAGCTTCGCTGAGAAGTCGGTCATGATCTCAGCAAAGCCGGCGAGCCGGCGCGGCTGGAAGATCGGCGCCATCATGCGGCGCTGGCGCTTCCACTCCGCGCCTTCGCTGGTCAGCAGGCTGTTGCCCAGACCGGGCTCCAGCAGGCGCTTGCCCACCGGATCGCGCTCGTAGTTCGCCGCATTGTCGAGCATGACATGGCGGATCAGATCCGGGTGGTTGGCCAGGATCATCGGCTTGAAGCCGAGACGGTAGAGGATGATGTCGCGCTCGAAGGCGTCTTTCGTGTAGGTGCCGACGGTATTCTCGCGCAGGGTCCGCAGCAGCTTGAACAGCGGCAGGCGCCGGTCGTGCCGTGGCGGAAATGCCGGAATGAAGGGCAGCGTATCGGCGGCGGTCATGCGGTTTACAGTGTCGTCGTCATGCCGCCATCGACGGTGAGCAGATGGCCGTTCACATAGGCGGCCGCCGGCGAGGCCAGGAACAGCGCGGCGCCGGCCAGTTCCTCGGGTTTGCCCCAGCGCCGCAATGGCGTGCGGTCGTTGACGAATTTCACGAACTCGGCGTTCTTCATCAGCTCGAGATTCAGCTCGGTCTCGAAATAGCCCGGCGCAATGGCATTGCAAGTAACGCCCGATGGCCCCAGCTCGGCGGCGAAGGCCTTGGTCAGGCCGAGAATGCCATGCTTGGCCGCCGAATAGGCGGGAATGCTGGCACGGCCCTTGATCGACAGCACCGAGCCGATGTTGATAATGCGGCCATGGCCGCGCCTGGCCATGCCGAGGCCGGCGGTGCGCGAGAGCGCGAAGGCCGCCGTGAGATCGACCTCCAGCACCTGGCGCCAGTCGTCCAGCGTATAGTCGCCGAGCGACTTGCGGATATTGATGCCGGCATTGTTGACCAGGATGTCGAGCTTGCCATGGACCTTCTCGATGGCGGCAATCGCCGCCTCGCCGGCGGGAATATCGGCGACGTCGAAGGCCGCGATCTCGGCCATGCCGTGTTTGCGCACCACCTCGGCTGCCGTTTCAAGGGTCTCGACATGGCGGCCGTTCAGCACCACCAGCGCGCCGGCCTCGGCAAACAGTTTGGCGAATTCCAGTCCGAAGCCCCGGGACGCTCCGGTGATCAGGGCGACCTGGCCGCTGAGATCGAACAGACGCTGCATCATGCCCATGATTGTTCCTCCGCTGCCGCAGAGTTTAGCGTTTTGGGCGTGGGATGCCAGCCTGCCGGCGTCAGAGGAACAGGGCCAACACGCCGGTATAGCCGTAGAGCCGGGCCTGGGCGATTTCGCCGCCGCAATACATGCCGACCAGCGGCAGATCGGGGAAGACGGTCTGGATGCGGGCCAGCTCGCTCGGATTCTGCACGAACTGGTCCTGGCAGCGCGCCATGCAGGAATACCACAGCGCCCCGCGCGGCACGCGGTCGCCGCAGCGGCGCTTGAGATCGGTGAGCATGCGGTCCATGTCGCGGCCCGCACTCTCGATATCGCGGCGACAGAAGAAGATCTGGTCGCCCTCCTCCACCATGGCGCCGATGGCGAGGCCACCGGCCTGCGGATCGATGCCGACGATGTTGCGCACCAGGTAATCCGGCCGGTCGGCGCCGGTGATCGGCAGGCCGACCATCAGGCCGCTGCTGAGCTTGCGCAGATCGGTCAGCGACTGCACGGCGAAGCTGTCGCGCAGTACGTCATAGGCCGGCTTGGAATCCAGTTCGAGAATCACATTGCCATCGGCGGCGGTGATGCTGTGCATCTCGCCGATCTGGGTGCAGCCCTGGGTCAGGCCGGTCAGCACCGGCTGGGCATCGGAGAAAACCAGCCCCGACATGCCGCCCTCGACCGCGCCATCGGCCCATTGCGGACGCGGGCCACGCGCCGCGATCAGGCCGCCAATCAGATAGGCGCCGCAGGCCTCGGCAAAATCCTCGATCAGTTCAGGCAGCGCCGGCACCTGGGGATCGGCATGCACGATGCCGAGCCAGCCTTGCGGCCGCTCGGTCGGACGCTTGAAGATGGTGGCGCTGCCTTCGGGCACGGTGCCGACCAGGCAGGCGACGACGGGCTCGTCGCAGAATTCGGTATCGCCGGCGGCAACGCTGTAACCGCAGGCGGCGATCATGGCGGAGATGCCGGTCGCCTCGGACAGGCGTTTCAGGATTTGCGGCAGGCGGTCGGCCATGCGGTCGCTGACATACACGAAGCCGACATTGGCGGAGTCCGGCAGCGGCATGAGCTGCAGCAGACAGCCATCCACGGCCATCCGCCAATCCTCCGCGGCGCCGACTCCAAGGCGGAATCGCGAGCCTGTGGTCTGTTCGCTCATCGCCGTCCTCCTGTGCTGCCGATCACAGTATAATAGACTGGCGGCTGCCGAAATGGGTCAAACCGTGAAATGATGCAATTGTTCCAGCCGGGAAACTGTCATGTTGCACCGCTTCTGCCTGCTCCTCATCCTGATCGCCTTGCCGGGCCTGGCCGCGGCAGCCGACCTGACCAGCCCGGTCGGGCGCTGGAAGACCATCGATGACGAGACCGGCAAGGAACGCAGCATTGTCGAGGTCAGCGATACCGGCACGGAGCTGCAGGGCCGCATCCTGAAAATCTTCTACCAGCCCGGCGACAAGATCGATCCCGTTTGCGAATTGTGCGAAGGCGAGATGAAAGACAAGCCGGTGATCGGCCTGACCTTCCTCTGGGGCCTGAAGCGTGATGGCAGCGACTGGACCGGCGGCGCCGTGCTCGATCCGAAGAACGGCAAGATCTACAACGCCAGGGTCAGCCTGACCGATGGCGGGAGCAGGCTGCGGATGCGCGGCTATATCGGCACGCCGCTGCTCGGTCGCACGCAGGTCTGGCTGCGCGAAGCCGACTAAATCCCGGAAAGATGTTTCGCCAGCGCGGCTGACAGCCCGATGCTGGGCACCTGTGGCGGCAGCGCGAAAGTGCCGGCCATCGCCTTGTCGAAGTTCGATGCCGCCACCGCCTCGGCCATGCGCATCACCGCGACGGTGCTGTCGATCACCGGCACCGGCACGCGGTCACGGATCATCGGCACCAGGCCGGCCAGACCGGCGCCACCAAGGATGACATGGTCGGCGCCGTCTTTTGCGGCCGCGACGCAGGCATCGGCCAGCAGCGTCATCGCCGCATCGGGGTCGCGTGCGATATCGCCGCCGGTGGGCGCGACGGTCTGCACCGAGGCGAGCTTGTCGCTCATGCCGCGGCTGGCGACGAATTCGCGCAGCATCGGGCCCCAGCGTTCGCCGCCGGTGACGATGCCGAATGCCTTGCCCAGGCTGGCCGCCAGCTGGATCGAGGCATCGGCCATGCCGACCACCGGCACCGGACAGATCTCGCGCAGGCCGTCCAGGCCCGGATCGCCGAAGCAGGCCAGCACCACGGCATCGAAGCCGCCGTCATCTGCCGAGGCCCAGGCATCAAGGGCGGCATGGGCCGCAATGGCATAGGAACTGCGCGTCGCCACATAGGCCGCGCCGAAGCGGCCGGTGACGCCAACCAGCTCGGTACCCGGCGCGACCACGCCGCGCGCCACATCCAGAACCTTGTCGGTCATCGCCTGAGTGGTGTTGGGATTGATCAGCAGCAGTTTCATCAGCCGAGCTCGAAGGTGGTGATCCCGTAGAGGCCCGCCATCTCGACCACGGGCGCCGCTCCCTTATACATGCGCGCCGTCTCGAATGCAGGCGTCAGTCCGGCGGCTTCGGCCAGTTTCACGGCTGCGGGATTGGTTTCGGGCACATCGAGGAAAACCGGGCCGGGGCAGTTCTCGCAGAGCGCTGCGAACAGACTTTCGGCAATCGCCGGCGTTTCGGCATAGAGCGGTCCGATCTTGTGGCCATCGCGGCAGGGCCGGATGGTGCCGAGCCCGCTTAAATGTCCATCGGTGATGCTGGCGAGGCTGCGATGGCCGGGCGCAGACAGCCAGCCGGCCAGGAAACCGTCCCGCGGGGCCGGAAAGAACCTGCGGTCATAGGCGGCCAGACGATCAAAGCCGATTCCGGCCGGATCGAGGAACCGCTGCGCCTTATCCAATTTCGGGATGCCGCCATAGCGGATATTGCGATGGGCCAACGCAAAACCGGATTTGCGGTAGTTGTCCTGCTGCGCCACCACGCCATCGAGGCCGATGGTACGATCACCCAGATGCGCAAGGCCGGCCTGCCACACCGCCATGCCCTTCCCCTTGCCGCGCCAGGCCGGCGCCGCAATATAGAAGCCGAGGAAGCCGTAACCAGCGCCATAGCGCACCACGGCGATGCAGGCGACCGGTTCGCCATCCTGCAGCCCGACCAGGAAGCCATGCGGATCGGCGGCATGAAATAAAGCCGCATCCTGCAGGCCGGGATTCCAGCCTTCGGCCGCCGCCCAGTCGACCGCAGTGTCGAGCTGGGCGCGGCTCATCACCTGAACGCTGAATCCGGCAGACATTGTTTGTTTATACGCCCCTGCCGGCATCCGAGCCATGGCGCGCGCGTCGCCAGCGCACAAAGCTGACCGCCCCCAGCGCCAGAATGATGATAAGGAAGGAAAAGCCACTGGTCACCGTGCCCAGCGCATAGAGCACCGGCGTGGTGACATTGGTGGTCATGGCATAGATTTCCAGCGGCAGCGTATTGTCGGTGCCCGCCGTCATCAGGCTGCGGGCGAATTCATCGTAGGACAGGGTCAGGCCGAACAGCGCGATGCCGATCAGGCTGGGCAGGATGATCGGAATCACCACATGGCGGATCACCTGCCAGGGCGTGGCACCGAGGTCGCGCGCCGCTTCCTCATAGGATTTGTTGAAGCGGTTGAAAATGGCAAACATGATGAGCAGCCCGAAGGGCAGCGTCCAGGTCAGATGCGCGGCCAGGCCGGAGGTGTACCAGGTGGTGTCCCAGCCGAGGATGCGGAACTGCAGGCCGATGCCGAGGCTGACCAGGATGGACGGCACGATCAGGCTGGCAATGGCCAGATAGAAGACGAGCCCTGAGCCGCGGAAGCGGTGGCGGAAGGCCAGGCCGCCGGCCAGCGCAATCGCCACCGTCAGCAGCATGACGATCACGCCCAGCGCAAATGACCGCGCGAAGCTGCCCGCGAAATCGCCGACCATCTGCTTTTCGGTCAGATTGCGGAACCAGTTGACCGAGATGCCGCGCATCGGGAAGGTCAGGCCGCCCTCCGGCCCCTGGAAGGACAGGATGAAAATGGTCGACATCGGGCCGTAGAGGAACAGCACGAACAGGATGAAGAAGGCGCCCAGCGCATAGAAGCTCTTGCCACGCTTGCGATCCTGCATGGCTACAGCTCCTTGCGGATATCGACGATCCGCATCATCGCACCGACCATCAGCAGCACCACGACCAGCAGGATCACCGCATTGGCGGCGGCGGCCGGATACTGCAGCAGCGATATGGCATTGGCCATCATCAGGCCGACCGAGGCGCTCTGGCCGCCGCTCATGAAGCGCACGGTGACAAAATCACCCATCACCAGGGTTACGACGAAGATCGAGCCGATGGCTATGCCGGGCTTGCACAGCGGGATGATGACATTGGTCAGAACCTGCAGGCCACTGGCGCCGGCATCATAGGCGGCCTCCATCAGCGAACGGTCGATCCGCATCATCGAGTTGAAGATCGGCACGATCATGAACAGCGTGTAGAGATGCACGAAGGCCAGAACCACGGCGAAATCGGAAAACAGCAGAAATTCCAGCGGTTCCTTCACGATGCCGGTACCGACAAGGGCGGAGTTGAGCAGGCCGTTGCGACCCAGGAAGGGAATCCAGGAAATCATCCGGATGATGTTCGAGGTCAGGAACGGCACCGTACAGATCAGGAAGCAGGCCGTCTGCCAGGTATCGCTGCGCACATGGAAGGCCAGGAAATAGGCGATGGTGAAGCCGATGGCCAGCGTCACCACCCAGACAATGGCCGCATAGCGCAGGGTATTGAGGTAGGTGCGCAGCGTAACCGGGCTGCCGAGCAGCTCCGTGTAATTGGTCAGCACGAAATCCGGAATGATACGCGCGAAATCATAATCCCAGAAGCTGACCACCAGGATGGTCAGGATGGGCATAACCAGGAAAGCGCCGAAGACGAAAGCCAGCGGCGCGACCTGCAGATACGGTGTGTAGCTGATGCGTTTCATGGAAGCGCCGCGCAGGTTGAAGCCTGCGCGGCGTGTCCTTCAGATCAGGCGGCGATGAACTCGTTCCATTTCTGAACCATGTAGCGGTCCTCATCCATCACGGCGTTCCAGCAGGCGACCTTGCCCATGCGGTTCTCGAAAGAACCGCCATCGCGCACGGCGCCGGCCTTTTCGAGCAGCTTACCATCCGGGCTCATGATATCGGCCTTGGCCGGCTGGCCTTCCATCCAGAAGGCCCATTCCTCAGGCGACATATGCTGCTTGGCGGTATCCAGCACCGCCGAGTAGTAGCCCTGGCGATTGAGGTAAGCGCCGACCCAGCCCGAGAGATACCAGTTGATATACTCATAGGCGGCATCGAGTTCGAGGCCGGTCAGATGCTTGGCGATGCCCAGACCGCCGCCCCAGGCGCGATAGCCTTCGGCCAGCGGCTGGTAGACGCAGGGGATGCCCTTCGACTTCACGGCGGTGACGGCCGGTGACCACATCGACTGGATGATCACCTCGCCCGAAGCCATCAGGTTGACCGACTCATCGAACGTCTTCCAGAAGGCGCGGAACTGTCCGGCCTTCTTGGCCGCGGTCATGATGGCGATCGTCTTGTCGATCTCGCCCTTGGTCATGTTGCCCTTGTCGCCGTATTTGATCTCGCCCATGGACTCGCAGATCATGGCGGCATCCATGATACCGATGGACGGGATGTTCAGGATCGACGCCTTGCCCTTGAATTTCGGGTCCATGATGTCTTTCCAGTTGGCGATCGGGCGGCCAACCAGATCCGGGCGGATGCCCAGCGTATCGGCGTTGTAGATCGTCGGGATCATGGTCATCCACTGGGTCTGCGACTTGGCGAACTTGGTGGAATCCTTACCCTCGACAAAGCCGACCGTGTGCGGCGCGGTGCCCTGGGCGATCACGCTGTCGGGCTTGAGCTTGCCGCTGAGGAACAGCGGCACGATCTTGTCGACATTCTTGATCTTGCTGGTGTCCATCGGCTGCATCACGCCGGCCGGGAACACCTTTTTGCAGATCCAGTATTCGATATCGGCGATATCGAAGGATTTCGGCTGCGTCACCGCGCGCTGGGCGACGGCGTCGGAATCCAGCGCCGTCATCTGCAGGGTGATGCCGGTATCGGCCTTGCACTTCTCGGCAATGGCATTGAGGTTGGACACGCCGGTGCCGAACTGGCGCAGGGTGACATTCTTGATGTTCTGCGCCCAGATGGTGGGAAAGCCGGTGATGGCCCCGCTGCCCGCCGCCAGACCGACACCGGCCGCCGCGCCTTTGAGAACCGTTCGGCGATTCATGCCACGCTTCATTTCCGTCGTTCCTTTATTCTTGCCGGACATGTCGTCCTCCTCTGTTGTCATGCGGCTGGTGCCGCTTGCCTACTCTTCAAGAATGTGAACGCTCTCCTGCGGCCAGGAGACGGCGACGCGATCGCCGAGCGCGACCGGCGCGGCGAAAAACGTGCTTTCATCAACTGCAACCGAGAATTCGTCTTGGTCGACACTGAAACCGGCGTCGCCGTCGGGACTGATCCCGACATGGACAATGCTGCCCAGATACTCCACGGCGCGGACCGTGCCGGCGAAACCCGCCTGCCCGCTGGCAGCCGGCACCAGGGACGCATGATCGGCGCGGACCGACATGCGACGCCGACCCGAACCATTGGCCGGGTAGTCGAGAATGTTGTGACCGCCGATGAAACGGGCGACGAAAGGCGTGCGTGGCCGGTTGAACACATCGCGCGCGCTGGCGGCCTGTTCGATCCGGCCCCTGTTCATCACCACCACCAGATCGGCGAGCGCCATGGCCTCTTCCTGGCTATGGGTGACATGAATGAAGCTGATGCCGAGTTCCTTCTGCAGGCGCTTCAGTTCCTCGCGCATCTTGGCACGCAGGAACGGATCGAGCGCCGAAAGCGGTTCGTCCAGCAGCAAGGCGCTCGGACCGGTGATCAGGGCACGGGCGAGTGCGATACGCTGCTGCTGACCACCGGACAACTGCGCCGGCAGACGTGCGGCATAATCCTGCATATCGACCAGACGCAGCAGTTCCATGGCCTTGGCGCGCCGCTCGGCTTTTTTCACGCCTTTCATCTTCAGGCTGAAGGCGACGTTATCGACGCAGTCCAGATGCGGAAACAGCGCGTAATTCTGAAACATCATGGCGGTGCCGCGCTGGGCCGGCGTCAGGTCGTTGATGACGCTGTTGCCAAGCAGGATATCGCCGCTGCTGATATCCTCATGACCGGCGATCATGCGCAGCGTGCTGCTCTTGCCGCAGCCGCTGGGGCCGAGCAGACAGCAATAGGTGCCGGCCGGAATTTTCAGGTTTATCGAGTCGACGGCGATGGCGTTGCCGTAGCGCTTGAGCACGGCCGCCAGTTCTATATCGCCCTTATTCGCCATTACGGTGTCCGCAGGAGGGTCATTGCCTGGGAACGATGCAAGGCAAATGCCAGCCGGTCGCAGGCGGGCTTTCCGCGCCAACCTGTCGATTGTATGCAATCGATGTATTCAGCCCGGGCAGGGCTGCCCGCACGACTGGTTATTATTTGGGCTTACGCTCAAATTCGGCGCACGCAATGCCTGCGCCTTTACTCCGTCAACACTATCCGGCGCCCCGTCTCCGCCGCCTCATAAACCGCAAGCGTGGTACGCAAGGTCCGGGCCCCATCGCTGGCGTCGATGATCGGCACGGCCCTGCCCCGGATGACATCGCAGAAATGCGCCAGCTGGTTGACTAGGGGGTCGGTCCGTTCAAACGCAAGGCGATCTGCCAGCAGGGGCACATTCCAGCCCCGCTCAGCCCCATAGCGCCAGTGCCGCATGCTCGGCACCGCCAGCGCGCCTTCGGTGCCAGCGATGAAGTAGCAGTCTTCCTGACCGTTCCCTTGCGGAGGCGGATAGGCCGGGTTCTCGCGTGCCGTCAGCTCCCAGTTCCAGGGGGCCGCAGCGGAATCGGACAGCGTGATGGTGCCCAGCCCGCCATCGACAAGCTGGAAATTGATCACGGCGCTATCCTCGACCGCAAAGCCGCGCAGGCGGTTGGCGGTCATGGCCTGCAGCGATGCGAAATCGCCACAGATGAAGCGCAGGTCGTCGATCGCATGGATCAGGTTGATCATGATCGGTCCGCCGCCAGCCTCGCGCCGCCAGGCCATATCGAAATAGGCATCCGGCTTGAGGAAGGTGACGAAAGCCGTGACAGTGGCCAGCCGTCCGATACGACCCTCGCGCACCAGTTTGCGCGCTTCCTGCAGGATCGGGCTGTGGCGGCGATGATGTCCCACCAATGTGGCGACGCCGTGTTTTGCCGCTGCCGCAATCACCTGCCCGGCTTTCTCGGCGGTTTCCGTCACCGGCTTTTCGATCAGCACCGGAATGCCGCGCCGGATACAGGCCATCGCATTGTCGGCATGGGCCACATTGGGCGTGGCGATGATCGCGCCATCCGGTTTCTCGGCCGCCAGCATCGTGTCGAGGTCCGTGTAATACGGCGCGCCCTGCTCTTTCGCATAATCTGCCGCCTGCGGCGCGGGATCGACAATGGCCGCGAGCTGGCAGTCCCCTGACTCCCGTATCCGTTCGATATGGGCGCGGCCGATCAGACCGGCGCCCGCCACGGCGATGCGCAGGCGCGCCGGCATCAGGACACTGCTGCCGGCTGCAATCCGCCACCCAGGAACAGCGCGGCGATGCGTGGATCGGCCAGGATGCTGCTCGCCGTATCCTCGATCCGGGTCTGACCGAGTTCGAGCACCAGGCCGTAATCCGACATCTGCAGCGCCTGTTTGGCATTCTGCTCGATCAGCAAAACGCTGACGCCCCGGTCGCGCAGGCCGGTGAGGATGCCGAAAACCTCCTGCACCATCAGCGGCGACAGGCCGATGGAAGGCTCATCGACCAGGATCAGTTTCGGATCGAGCAGCAGGCCGCGCGCCACTTCCAGCAGCTTCTGCTGGCCGCCCGAGAGCGTCGAGGCCTGTGCGTTGGCCTTCTGCGCCAGCATGGGAAAACGGGTCATCATCGCCTCGACCCGCCCGGCCAGACCGGACTGGTCGGCCAGCGCCACACCACCGAGCTCCAGGTTATGCCGCACCGTCAATTCGGGGAAAATGTTGCGGCCCTGCGGGATATAGCAGACGCCGGCATCCAGCATCTGGCGGGGTTTGAAACTGGTGACGTCGCGCCCTTCGAGGCGGATGCGACCCGACCGGATGTCAAGCAGGCCGAAGATCGCCTTGAACATGGTCGACTTGCCGGCGCCGTTCGGCCCGATCACCGTGGTGATGCTGCCGCGACGGATCCGCGCCGCGGTACCGTTCAGGATCGTCATCTTGCCGTAGCCGCCGACGACGGCATCCAGTTCGAGAATGAAATCGCTGTCGCTAATGAAATCGCCGTCGCTCATGTCAGTGCCCCAGATAGGCTTCGATCACCCTGGGGTCGCGACGGATCGCATCCGGCGGCCCTTCGGCGATGATCCTGCCCTCGGCCAGCACCAGGATGCGGGTGCAGAGCGACATGACAAATTCCATATTGTGCTCGATAACGACGAAGGTGGCATTGCTTTCGCGGTTGATCGCCTGCAGCCGCTCTTTCAGGCTGGCCAGCATGGTGAGATTGACGCCGCCAGCCGGTTCGTCGAGCAGCACCAGACGCGGGCCGGCCATGAAGGCCATGGCCGCATCCAGCAGTTTCTGCTGGCCGTAGGACAGGCCGCCGGCTTTCTCATCGGCCAGATGGCCGAGGCGGAAAAAGTCGATCATCCGGTCGGCATCCGGTGTCAGTCCCGCATCGCGCGGACCGAACAGGCGGCGCAGGCGAGACTGGCGATGCTCCTGCCCGGCCAGGATCAGGTTCTCGCGCACGGTCAGCTGCGGGAAGACCTGCAGCAGCTGGAAGGTGCGGCTGATGCCGCGGCGATTGAGTTCGGAGGGTCGCAGCCCCGTGACCTTTTCACCATCGACCGTGACTTCGCCCTTGCTGGGCACCAGCTGGCCGAGGATGCAGTTGAACAGCGTCGACTTGCCCGAGCCATTCGGCCCGATGATGCCGAGGATTTCGCCCTCATGCACATCGAAGGACACATCCTGCACGGCCTGCAGGCCGCCGAAGGACTTCGACAGGTCGCGGACTTCCAGCACCGCATTCATGACACCGCCTTCACGGCGGCCTGACGGCGCAGGGCCGCGACCAGCCGCGTATAGAGGCCGACGATGCCGCCCGGCGAAAAGGTCATCATCAGCATGACCAGAACGGCATAGATCAGCAGGTAGTAGCCCTGTGCGAAGCGCAGCCATTCCGGCAGCAGAACGGCAACGGCCGCCCCGATGAACGGGCCGACGAAGGACCCGGCGCCACCGACCACCACCATCAGCAGGAACAGGAAAGACGGCCCGAGCGCAAAGGGATTGGGATCGATGAATTCCACCAGCGGGGCATAGAGCGCCCCGGCAAAGCCGCCATAGGCCGAGCCGATGGCGAAGGCGAGCAGCGTATAGAGCCGCACATCGACGCCCAGGCTTTCCGCGCGGATCGGGTTCTCGCGCAGTGCCGTGAAGGCGCGGCCCCAGGGCGAACGGATGATCCACCAGAGCGCAAAGGTCAGCAGCGCCGTCACGCCCAGCACGAACCAGTAAAAATAGAGATAGGGCCGCATGCTGATGCCGAACAGGCTCGGGCGTTTGATATCCGACAGGCCCATCACGCCGCCGGTCAGCCATTGTTCATTGCGGAAGACCAGCCAGGCCAGCACGGCGAAGGCCAGGGTCACAAAGGCCAGATAATGTTTCTGCACGCGCAGTGCCGGCACGCCGAGAACAATGCCGATCACGAAAGCCGCGGCGCCCGAAAGCAGGAAGGCGAAGCCGAAGGGCATGCCCGCCTTGGTCAGCAGCGCAGTGGTATAGGCGCCAATGCCGAGGAAGGCTGCCTGCGCCAGGGTTTCCTGACCGGCATAGCCGACGATCAGGTTGACCCCCATGGCGGCAATCGCCGTCACCAGCCACAGCGTCATGATGTAGGTGCCGTAGCGCTTCAGTCCCAGATAAGGCAGCCCCAGGCCGGTGAGGTCGACCGGAGCCAGGATCAGGACAACGCCAAGCAGAACGAGCAGCGGCAGCAGCCAGCGGGAGGACGCGCTCATACCGCCCGCTCCTCTTTGCGGCCCAGCAGGCCCTGCGGCCGGAACAGGATGAAGAGGACCAGCAGCACCAGCGGTACGGCCTGGCGATATCCGGTGGAGACATAGGCGGCGGCCAGATTGTCGACAACGCCGACCAGCAGGCCACCGGCAATGGCCCCACGCACCTGGTTGAAACCGCCGACGATGGCGGCCACGAAAGCCGCGAGCCCCAGATGCTCGCCGTTGGAGAATTTCACCAGATAGATCGGCGAGATCAGCAGCGACGCCATGGCGGCCAGGCCGGCATTGATCAGGAAGGTGTACATAATCATGCGCTCGACCGGCACGCCGAGGATGCGGGCGACCGCGGGATTCTGCGCCGTGGCCTGCATCTGCCGGCCGGTCCGGGTGCGGCCAAGAAACCACTGCAGGGCGACGATGACACCCAGGGCGATGACCAGCACGCCGATCTGCGACAGCGACAGACGGATGCCGAACAGATCGATCAGCGCATCCGGGAAGATATAGGGAAAGGGCTGCGCTTCGGCGCTGTAGACATCCTTGGCGCCTTCCTTCAGCAGGATGCCCAGCGCGATGGTGGAAATCACCAGCGGCAACACGCCCTGTTTCAGCATGGGATCGACCACCACGATCTTGAACACCACGCCCAGCAGCAACACCGCAACCAGGATGGCGGTCAGACTTGCGGCCCAGAACGGAAAGCCGAACCACTTCATGGCGGCCAGCGCGAAAAAAGCCGGCAGCATGACGAACTCGCCCTGGGCAAAGTTGATGGTCTGCGAGGTCTGCCAGAGCAGGGTGAAGCCGATGGCCGCCAGGGCGTAAATCGCACCGGTAGCAAGGCCGGCGATCACCAGCTGAAGTAAGTCCGTCATGGCCTGTATCCCTGTTGGTGTCGCAGCCTGGCCGCGGGCCGCAGCATCGGAGCCGCGTCCGGCCGGCGGCAAAGCCACCGGCCGGATCGTCGCGATTACGGCTTCAGCTTCGGCAGGGTCTGGGTGATGACCTGCTTGCCGCCCTTCACTTCCGCTAGGAAGCTGATGCGGTCGATCTCGCCCGTCGCATCCCAGGTGCCTTCCATCAGGATGCCCGGGGTCTTGTCCGGCGTGATGGTCAGGCCATGCAGGGCCGCGGCAATCGCCTTGGCGTCCAGCTTGCCGGCCTTCTCGGCGGCAGCCTTCACCATGAAGACGGCGATATAGCCCTTCATGCCGTTGTGATCGGGCTTGTACTTGTACTTGGCTTCGAACTTCCTGCCGAATTCCTGCACGGCCGGGATCGGGGCATCGACGGTGAGGCCGACATGACCCTTCACGCCGTTGGCGGCGTCACCGGCCAGATCGATGACCTTCTGGCCCAGCAGGGTGGTTTCGCCGATCATCGGCTTGTTCAGATTCTGCTTCTTGGCTTCGAGCAGGAACCGGGCGCTTTCTTCTTCATTCAGATAGATAAAGACTGCGTCGGCATTGGCACTCTTGAGCTTGATGACATCGGCGGCGAAGTCGGCCTGGCCGGCTTCGGTCGAAACATCGGCCGCCACCTTGATATTGCGGATACCCAGTTCCTTGATGATGGCGTCGCGGCCGCCCTTACCGAAATCGTTGTTCACATAGACGACGGCGACCGACTTGGCCTTTTCACCATCGCGCAGATAATTGGCCAGCTTCGGCATCGAGACATTCTGGCCGAACGAGGTGCGGAAGATGTATTTCGAGCCCTGCGCCGTCAGATCGCCGGCCTCGCCGCCCATGATCTGCGCCACTTCGGCATCGGCCGTCAGCTGCATGGTGGCCTTCACCGAGCCGGAATAGATCGGGCCGAAGATGACCAGCGGCTTGTCGTCCAGCGCCTTCTGGATAGCGGCACGCGCGACACCGGGATTGGTCTGGGTGTCGACGATCAGGGCTTCCACCTTCTTGCCCAGGATGCCGCCGGCGGCATTCACCTCAGCAATCGCCATATCGACGCCGTTTTTCCAGTTCGTGCCGACAGTGGCGCCGCCACCGGACAGTTCGATGATATTGGGCAGCACAATGGTGTTCTGCGCATAGGCCGGCGTGCCGGCCAGCAGACCGGCAGCGACCAGCGCTCCGACCAGTTTCGGATTGAGCATCGTTTCCTCCTCGTTTTGTTGGCTGAGACCCGGCGAGCCGACCGCAGCAGGGCGCTACTGTGAAACGAGCGGAAGTTAACGTCAATTACCAAGGTATTCCAGTATGCAAACCTGGGGCTATTTTTTGCAGTCGCCCGGCTGCGCCGTCCGCGGTGCCGGGGATCATAATGGCCCGCAGACTTCAAACGCACGCAGGGCCTGCGTCGCTCTGCCTGTCGTCAGGACGGCTTGCGCGGTTCCAGCGATCGCGAGGCTTCGACAAACCAGTCCGGCTTGTCGGTGGTCCAGACTTCGCCCCAGAGATGACCCGCCCCGGTGATCTCGATCGTCTCGCCGGAGATGAAGGCGCCCGCCGGCCCACCGGCAAACAGGATCGCTTCGGCGATCTGCCAGGGATTGCCCGCCTGACGCAGGGGATTGCCATTCTCATAGCGCGCCCGCACCTCAGGCGCATAGACATTCCAGCCCTCGGAGCGGATTGCGCCGGGTGCGATGCAATTCACGCGGATGCCCAATGGTCCCCACTCCACCGCCACCGCTTCGCTGAAAGCGATGACGCCGGCGCGTGCCGCGCAGCTATGCGCCACATTATGCAGGCCGCGCGGGGAAACCACCACATTGACGATGCTGCCGGAACGGCCGGCATCGCGCCACCGGCGCGCAGAGACCTGCATCAGGTTGAACGCCCCGTTCAGATTGGTGTCAATAACGGCCCGCCACCCCTTCTCGCTGTAGTCGATCGCCGCCTGCGGAAACTGGCCGCCGGCGGAATTGACCACGATATCCGGCGGACTACCCCAGGCCCCCTGCATGGCATCATACAGACCTTCGACGGCATCGCGCTGACGAACATCGACCGGCAGGGCGATGCAGTCGAGCCTGCGCGCCGCCATGGCATCGGCAACGGGTTGCAACCGCTCCAGTTTGCGGCCAGCGATAACAATCCGCGCCCCCAGCCGCGCCGCCAGCCAGGCCGTGGCGCGCCCGATCCCGCCACCACCGCCGGCCACCAGTACCGTCAGGCCGGCCAGGGAACCGGCAGCAAGATTGGTCGGGTGGTCTGCCAGCATGGCATCCGACAGCTCCAGGGGTTGTTCGCTCATGATGGTCAGCTCTTCAGAATTTCGCCGCTGATGATCATCTTGCGGACCTCGGTTGTGCCCGCGCCGATTTCCAGCAGCTTGGTGGCGCGGAACAGGCGGTTGATTTCAGACTCCCAGATATAGCCGCTGCCGCCATGAATCTGCACGGCATTGTCGAGCACCTTGTTCATCGTATCGGCCGCATACATCACCGATGCTGCCGTCAGGGCATGAATGCTGCCCCGGCCGCCACCGCCAACTTCCAGGTCGTTGGCCTCGGCCAGCACGCGATAGGTGAAGACCCGCATGGTTTCCACCATCACATACATGTCGGCGATACGGGACTGGATCATCTGGAAATCGGCAATCGGGCGGCCGAACTGCTTGCGGGTGCGCGCGTATTCGATGCTCAGCGCCAGCGCGCGCTCGGAAATGCCGAGGCAGATCGGTGCGATCATCGCACGCTCCAGATCCAGCCCGCTCATCACCACAGAGACGCCACGATTTTCACCACCCACCACATTGGCAGCCGGCACACGGCAATCGTCAAAAACCAGTTCCGCTGTCTGGCTGCCACGGAAGCCCATCTTGGTCAGCTTCTGCGCCACCTTGAAGCCGGGGAAATCCTTCTCGACGATGAAGGCCGAGATGCCTTTCGCGCCGTCGGCGGGATTGGATTTGGCATAGACCAGCAACACATCGGCCACCGGTCCGTTGGTGATGTAAATCTTGGTGCCATTGAGCAGGTAATCATCGCCATCGCGCCGCGCCGTGGTCCGCATGGAGCCCAGCGCATCCGAACCGGCGCCCGGTTCCGTCAGGCCAAGCGCGCCCGTCTTGCTGCCATCGCACAGGCCCGGCAGGTATTTCGTGCGCTGCTCATCATTGGCATTGCGGAAAATATTGTTGAGACAGAGATTCTCATGCGCGACCCAGCTCAGGGCCAAGGCATGGTTCCAGCGCGAGAAGGCCTGCAGGATCAGGCCGCTGGTCATCAGATCGGAGCCGACACCGCCGAATGCCGGATCGACGGTGATGCCGAAATAACCTGCCTTGCCCAGTTTCGGGAAGGCGTCCTGCGGCCACCATTCCTCGTTGTCCATGCGCGCCGCCAATGGATACAGTTCCTGCTTCGCATAGCGATCGGCCGCATCCAGGATGCCGCGCTGATCGGCGGTGAGCGAGAACTGCGAATCCGCTTCTGCAACTGCCATGGGTTCCTCCTCAAAGACTTTTTATTGACCGGTAAAATTCGGCGGACGTTTTTCCTGGAAAGCGCGCATGCCTTCTTTTGCGTCTTCACTGCGCGCCATCGCCGGCAGCATCAGCTGGGCATATTCCAGCGCCTGCCGCACCGCCATGTCGCGCATGGCATGAAACCCCTGCTTGCCGAGCCGTATGGCGGTCGGCGACCGCGCCGCCAGCAGCGTCGTCAGTGCCTCGATGCGCGCATCTAGGTCGGCGGCCGGCACCACCTCGTTGACGATGCCCCAGTCCATGGCGCGCTGCGCCGGGATCGCCTCGCCGGTCATGCACAGCTCCATGAAGCGGCGCAACGGCATGACCCGCAGCATGTATGGCATGATCATCATGGGAAAGAGGCCGATCTTGCTTTCCGGCGTGCCGAACGTGGCCGTATCGGCAGCGATCGCCATGTCGCAGGCGCAGACCAGGCCAAAACCGCCCGCCAGGGCATGGCCATTGACCCGCGCAATGATCGGCAGGTCGCAGTCTTCCATCAGCTTGAACAAATCGACGATGTAGTTTCGCGGATTCGCAGGGTCGACCGTGAAGGGCGCACCATCGGCAGTCGGTGCCAGATCGCCACCGGCACAGAAGGCCTTGTCACCCGCCCCGGTCAGCACGATGACCCGGATATCCGGATTGGCCTGGGCGGCGCGAATGCCATCGGCGATGCCGGTCGCCACGGCCGCATTGATGGCATTCCGGCGCTCCGGCCGATCGATCACGATATGCTGCACCGCGCCCGATGCCCTGAGACTGACGCTCATCGCCCCGCTCCTTCTTCCGCCGGGAAGCTGCCGCCGCCATCGGCACATTGATGACGGCCCACTTCCTCCCGCATGCCAAATGAATTATATTCATTATGAACGACCCCACGACACCGCATGAGCAGGCGCGTATGGCGAAGCCGAAAAAACGACGAGCAAGTCGTCTGCCGCGCGAACGGCGTGAAGCCGATATTCTGGCTGCGGCCCGCATCGTGTTTCGCCTGCGCGGATATGAAAACGCCTCGATCTCCGAGATCGCCGAGCGTGCCGGTATCGTTGAAGGCTCGATCTACCGCTATTTCACCAACAAGCGCGAACTTCTGATCCGCGTCATCGAAGAGTGGTACAGCGGCATGATCGCCGAGGACGAAGAGCATCTTGCCGCCGTCCAGGGCACCCGGAACCGCCTGCGTCATGCGATCTGGCATCACCTGAAGGTGCTGCATGAAGAACCCGGCCTGAGCCGTCTGGTGTTTACCGAGTTCCGGCCCGATGCCGCCTATCGCCAGACCCAGATCTTCGCCCTGAACCGCCGCTACACCACGCGCGTACTGGATATCGCACGCGCCGGTATTGCCTCGGGGGAGTTCCGCAGCGATGTCTCTCCGGCGCTGGTGCGCGACCTGATCTTCGGCTGCATCGAGCATCACACCTGGGCCTTCCTGCGCGGTGAGCGTGAGTTCGATATCGAGAATATGGCAGACACCATCACGAGCCTCGTCTGCCAGGGACTGACCGCAGAGCTGTCCAACACCAGTCCAGTCGCAAAAAAACGGGCGCGTGCACGCTAACGGCTCCGCCGCTTCGCGATAAACGCATCCAGAAGTGCCATCGTCTGCGGCGTCGCCGCCAGTGTCGATACCTGTTCGGCTTCCATGGCAAGTTGCTGCTGCGCACTGGCTGACGGACTGGCAGCCAGAAGTGCCTTGAGCGCCGCCAGAGCGGCCGGCGACATGGCCGCCAGACCGCGCACAACGTTCTCCACCTCGGCCGGGAAGATGGCGTCCTCATATATCCGGGCAACAATGCCCAGCCCCACCGCCGTTTCGGCATCCAGCGCCGGATTCAAGGCCATGATTTCAAACGCGCGGCGCATGCCAACCGCACGTGGCAGGAAATAGGAGAGGCCGCCATCGGGCGACAGACCGGAAGCGCTGTAGGCGCTGGTGAACCGGGCCGAACGCGACGCCAGAATCATGTCGGTGCTGAGCGCCAGGCTGAAACCACCGCCGGCGGCGATTCCGCGCACCGCGGCAATCGTCGGCAGTGGGCCGTGATGCAGCTTCAGAATGCCGTCATGGAACAGCGTCGCCATCTTCAGGACATGTGCCTTCAGATCGGCACGATGGGCGATAAAGTCATCGATATCGCCGCCGACACTGAAGAAATTCCCCTGCGCTTCCAGCAGGACGACGCGTGCACCGCGATCATCCAGGCAGCGATCGACCGCATCGACAAAGGCCAGGCACCAGTCGAGGTCGATGGCATTGCGGCGGTCGGCGCCGGTCATGACAATGCGGGCGATACCATCGGCGATGCTGGTCTGCAGGCGATTGCTTGCGTGCATGCTCCCTCCCCGTTACAGCCGCAGCACGCCGTAGCCCGGCGTACCGAATGGCGCATTCATCGCCGCCGAAATGGCGATACCCAGGGCATTACGGGTATCCACCGGGTCCAGCAGGCCATCATCCCAAAGCTCCGAGGTGGAGTGATAGGCCGACAATTGCGCCTGATAGGCTGCCAGCGTCTGATCCCGCAGCGCCTGCATATCGGCCGACGTCTCGGTCAGGCCGTTGCGTTCCAGCTGCCGGAGTTTGACATCGACCAGCGTGTTCGCGGCCTGCTCGCCGCCCATCACGCCGATCTGATGATTCGGCCAGGCGAAGAGGAAGCGCGCATCGAAAGCGCGACCGCACATGCCGTAATTGCCGGCGCCGAAGGAGGCATGGCACATGACGGTGAACTTCGGCACATGGCTGCAGGCCTGCGCCATGATCATCTTGGCGCCATCCTTGGTGATGCCAGCAGCCTCGTAATCGCGCCCCACCATGTAGCCGGTGATATTCTGCAGGAACAGCAGAGGCGTGTTGTTCTGATTGCACAGTTCGATGAAATGCGCGCCTTTCAATGCGCTTTCATTGAACAGAACACCGTTATTGGCCAGAACGCCGATTTTGTAACCCCAGATATCGGCATAGCCGCAAATTAAGGTGGTACCATAGGCCGGCTGGTATTCGTGGAAGCGACTGCCATCGACCAGACGAGCAATCACCTCACGCATCTCGAAGCCTTTTTTTATCGAATCCGGAATGATGCCGTAGAGCTCGTCTGGATCGTAGAGCGGCGGTTCGATGGCTGCGGAAGGCAATAAGGTTTTCGCCTGGGGCTCCCATTGCGCGACAATCTCACGGCCGATGGCGATCGCTTCCAGTTCGGTGGCGGCCGGATAATCACAGGTGCCGGAAACCCTGGTATGGAGATCGGCGCCGCCGAGGTCATCGGCCGTGACAACGGCGCCCGTCGCCGCCTTCACCAGCGGCGGGCCGGCCAGGAAGACGGCGCCCGTGCCGCGAACGATGACATTGTAATCGCTGAGCGCCGGTATATAGGCACCCCCGGCCGTGCAGTGACCGAACACCAGAGCCAGTTGCTTGATCCCGGCCTTGCTGAGCAGCGATTGGTTGCGGAAGATGCGTCCGGCCATATGCTTGTCGGGGAAAACCTCCGACTGCATCTGCAGAAAGCCGCCGGCGGAATCGCAAAGGTGGATGACGGGCAGCCGGTTCTCGAGCGCGATTTCCAGGCAGCGTACGATCTTCTTGACTGTCAGCGGAAACCACGCGCCGCCCTTGATCGTCGGATCATCGGCATGGATCATCACTTCGCGTCCGGCAACGATGCCGATGCCGGTGATGCTGCTGGCGCCGGGAGATGCGCCGTCATAGGCCATATTGCCGGCCAGAGTCGACAATTCCAGAAACGGCGTGGCTGGATCCAGCAGGCGTTCCAGACGCTGCCGGGGCAACAGCTTACCCTGGCTTTCCAGGCGGTCGATGTCGCGCCGGGGTCGGTCGGTGCGTGCCGCCGCCTGCATCTTGCGCAGTTCCTCCGCCAGCGCACGGTTGGCGCTGTACCGGCGGCGGAATTCTTCGTCGCCGGTGCGGATCGATGAGCGGATGATCCCCATGGCTTACCCCTGCTCCCGTGCCGGTTCCGGTGCCGCAAATGTGACCAGGGCCGCGCCGCGATCAAAGCTGTCATTGCTGCCCACATGGACGGCGGCAATACGGCCGGCCCGCGGTGATGCAATCGTCATCTGCATTTTCATGCTTTCGATGGTCAGAAGCCGATCCCCCTCCTGCACGTCACTGCCGGCTTCGATATGCACAGCCACCACGGTGCCCGGCATCTCGGCCAGGATTTCGTTGGCCGCTGCGGCTCCCGCGCCGCGTTCGCCCGGCAGATCAGCGCGATGCAAGACATAGGTACGGCCGGCGATGCGGAGCCAGGTGTCGTTGCCCTGCACCAGCCGCCAGCCGCGCACGACTGTGCTGCCGATCTCCAGCGCGAAACTGCCGGCGGCAGCGTCCAGTTGGGTCAACACGACGTCTGCGCCATTGACCCGCAACACCAGCGCCGGATGCCGGGCCGCTATGGTGACCTGCAGGTCCTGAGTATCGGCAGTGAAAGATGTCAGCATGATGCCTCTCAGTTCCGCCAGTGACCGATAGCCGCATGCAGCGCCGGCACCGCGAACAGTGCCGGCTGCAGATCGGCCTGCACCAGGGTCGCGGCGGCAGCGGCGATGGCCATCTGGGCCGGATCGGGAGCCGGTTGACGCAGATCCTGCTCATGCTCCAGCAGGAAGCCCGTATGCAGCCGGCCTTCCAGGAAAACCGGATGCGCCAGCACGCGCGCCAGATAATCGGCATTGTTGGCCACGCCCAGAACCGCGATGTCTGCCATGGCGGCCTGAAGCCGCGTCGCCGCCATCAGGCGATTCTCGCCATGGGCAATGACCTTGGCCAGCATGGAATCGAAGGCCGGCGTGACCGACTGTCCTTCGCGGATGCCGCTGTCGAACCGCAAACCCGGGCCCGATGGCGCACGCAGCAGACCGATGCGGCCGATGGCGGGACGGAAATCCTTATCCGGCTCTTCAGCACACAACCGGCATTCGATCGCATGGCCGTGACGCTTCAATTCAGACTGCGCGAACGGCAGACCTTCACCCGCCGCGACCTTGAGCTGCAATTCGACCAGGTCGATGCCATAAACAAACTCCGTCACCGGATGCTCGACCTGCAGTCGGGTGTTCATCTCCAGGAAATAGAAATCGCCGTCGGACGCCAGGATGAACTCGACGGTCCCGGCATTCCGGTATTTCGCCGCGGCAGCCAGCTGCACGCCCGCTGCACAGATCCGTGCGCGCAGGTCATCGGACAGGTTCGGCGCCGGCGCCTCCTCGACGATCTTCTGATACCGGCGCTGCAACGAACATTCGCGTTCGCCAAAATGCAGGACATTGCCGGTGCCGTCGCCCAGAACCTGCACTTCTATATGGCGGGGCTTCTCGATCAGACGTTCGGCGTAGATTCGGGGATCGCCGAAATAGCGCTCGGCCTCACTGCGCGCCAGTAGGACCGCCTCTGCCAGTTCGGCGGCGTTACGAACAACCTTCATGCCCTTGCCGCCGCCACCGGCCGAGGCCTTGATCAGCAGCGGAAAGCCGAGGGCGCTGGCAGCGGCGGGCAGATTGCCGGTGCCGTCGATCTGGATACTCGGCGCGACCGGCACGCCCTGTGCGCGGGCAAAGTCCCGCGAGCGGATTTTATCGCCCATCAGCAGCATGGTTTCAGCATCGGGGCCGACAAAGGTGAAACCGGCCTTGGCGACCAGGGCAGCAAAGCCGGCATTCTCCGACAGGAAGCCATAGCCCGGGTGAATGGCATCGACAGCCTCGGCCCGGCAAACAGACAGGATCTGTTCCTGATCCAGATAGGCCGCCGTCGGGACCGCGCCGAACAGTTCAACGGCGGTATCCGCCATGGATACATGGGGCGCGTTGCGATCCTCGTGGTGATAAACTGCGACAGCCCGCAGGCCCAATCGCTGCACTGTCCGTATTACGCGACAGGCGATTTCGCCGCGGTTGGCCACCAGCACAGTCCGGAATGTCGTCACGCCAGGGCCTCCGGTATTAATGAACCAAGTTCATTATGCGATGCTGCGTTTGCGCGAACAGCCATGGGCATCTCAGGCGAGCCAGCGCCGGCGGCGGCGATAGTGTTTGACGGCGTGATAATCGACGCGATGCGCGCCACCCAGATAGGCCGCCTGCACATCCGGATTGGCTTTCAGCACATCCACCGCGCCATGCATCACCACCCGTCCGTTCTCGATCAGATAGGCCGTCTGCGCCACATCCAGGGCGGCGGCGGCATTCTGCTCGACCAGCAGAACTGCAACCTTCGTTTCCGTGTTGATGCGGCGGACGATGTCAAAAATTTCGTCGACCAGATACGGCGCGAGGCCCAGGCTGGGCTCGTCCAGCATGATCAGCTTCGGTTCGGTCATCAGAGCGCGGGCAATCGCCAGCATCTGTTGCTCGCCGCCGGAAAGATAGCCGGCCTTGGCCTTGGCGCGCTCCGCCAGTCGCGGAAACAGCGTGAACATCTGGTCGATCAGGGTGCGGACATGGGCGCGGTCACGGTGCATCGTGGTCGCGGCAATCAGATTCTCGGCTGGCGTCAGATGGCCGAAGACCCGTCGTCCTTCCAGGCAGTGGACGATGCCGCAGCGAACCCGCTCGGGTGGATCGAGGCGCAGGATATCCCGCCCCTCGAATGTCACCTCGCCGCGGGTCACCGAACCGCGCTCGGGCTTCAGCAAACCGCTGATAGTCTTCAGGACCGTACTCTTGCCAGCACCATTCGCACCGAGCAAGGCGACCAGACCGCCAGCGGGCACGGCAATGGAAATGCCCTTCACCGCCAGGAAGACTTGGTCGTAGACGACCTCGATGTTGTTCAGCTCGAGAAGCGGCATGGCAGCGTGACTGTTCTCCGGCAGCAGAAAGACCGGCCCGGCACCACCGAAGCAGCGCCGGACCGAGGGGTTACTTGCCCGTCTTGGCAAACTCGGACGAGTATTTCTTCACTTCTGTCCAAACGACATCCTGGTTGGCAGAGAACCAGTCGGTCACCGGCACAAACTTGGCGCCATCCCAACGGGAGATCCGGCCCTTGCCGCCACCCTGGTGATCCGCCGTGGAGATCGTGGTCGCCGGGATCATGCCGTCGGCCGTGAAGTCCTTGATGCCATGCAGGCCGGCATTCAGCCATTCACCCGTGATCGGCCCGTTCGGATTCTTCTCGAAGGCCTTGCGCACGCCTTCGACAATCAGGGCCGTGATCATGACACCATAGCTGTAATAAACCGTGCCGACCTTGTTCTCGGGTCCCGATCCCTTACCGGCGGCAATCACGGTCCTCTGGATTTCCTGGATCGGCTTGGCCTCACGACCCAGCACGCAGGGATCGACCTTGAGCACGCCCTTGGCCTGGTCGCGGCCGACCACATCCATGTCGGATTCCGAGACCCAGACGCTGGACGACAGGCGGTCCATGCGGATGCCGTTGCGGATGGCTTCGGTCAGCGCCACGGTCTGGCCGACGCCAGCACCCCAGAAGATGACCCAGTCCGGCCGCGCCCGGCGAACCTGCGGCCAGATCGCCGACTGGTCATTGCCCGGCGGCGTGTAGGGGAAAGTCTGCAACTCGTAGCCGAGCTTGTCGCGCAGCGCTTCGAGAATCGGCAGCGGTTCTTTGCCAAACGGCGTGTCGATATGCACGAAGCAGATCTTCTTGCCCTTCAAATCGCCGTCTGTCTGCCGGAAATAGTCGATCAGCAGGCCCATCTGCGTCCAGTAATTGGGCGACAGCGGGAAGATATACGGAAAGACCGAGCCATCGGCGGCATCGGAACGGCCGGAGAAGGCCGTAATCATGTTGACCTTGTCCTGCAGAACGCGGGTGACAAGCGCGCGCGCAACCGGCGTCGAGAGCGGATCGACCAGCACCGTGCCTTGCCCCTTGGCGCGTTCATAGGACTCGATGGCGCGCGGCAGATCATTGCCATGATCGGTGACTTCGGCCGCGATCTTGTAGCCGTTGATGCCACCGCGCTCGTTGATCAGCGTAATATAGTCGCGCTGGCCCTGGCTGTATTCCGCGGTCACAAAGGTATAAACGCGGGTGAAATCCTGGGTCATCAGGAAGCGGATGGTCTTGTCCTGGCCGAAGGCGATCTTCACCGGCAGGTTGGCCAAAATGGCGGCGGCGGAAGCGCCGGCAATCAGGTTGCGACGATCGATCTGCATAGTTTCTCTCCCATCTTCTGGTTATACGCGGTTGATTGGCTCACCGTTGGGCATGGCGGAATGGCCACACCAGAAAGTAATTCCGGGCATTGTTGTAGATCTTGGCCAGGCCAAGCGGTTCCCAGAGCAGGAAGGCGATGATCAGGCCGCCATAAAGCATCATGGGCACATGCGAACGCAGATCGGTGCTGATCGACAGGTCCATCGTCGTTGCCAGCAGGCCGATAACGTTGTTCAAGACAATCGGCGCAAACAGGATCAGGGCGGCCCCGAAGAACGAGCCCAGCACGCTACCCATGCCGCCGACGATGACCATGGCCACCAGCTGGATCGAAAGCTCGATGTGAAACTGGTCCGGCGAAATGCTGCGCAGATAGCAGACGGCCAGGACCGATCCAACGACACCGCCGATGAAGGAACTGACCCAGAAGGCCAGCAGCTTGAAGCGGAAGGTGTCGACACCGATCACTTCGGCCGCATAATCCTTCTCGCGCACCGCCGCCAGCGCCCGGCCGAAGCTGGTGCGCCGCACATTCAGCATGAACAGCGTGACAAGAATGCAGACGGCCAGCGCCATATAATAGGTCGCGGTATCGCCGACGATGGGAATGCCAAAGAACCGCACGGCGGGCACGGTGATCGTGGCCTGTCCGCCACCGCTGATCGCCGGCACATGGGAGATGACGAAATCGACGATGTACTGCATGGCCAGCGTCGCCATCGCCAGATACAGACCCTTCACCCGCAGGGCCGCTGCGCCGAACACAATGCCGACGGCGGCACTGATCAGCCCGCCGGCCAGCATGGCCAGCTCCAGCGGCGCGCCGGCCCGCACCAGATGCACCGACCCATAGGCGCCCATCCCGATCACAGCGCCATAGCCCAGATGGACCTGCCCCGCCGTGCCCATCAGCAGGTTGAGGCCCAATGCCGCAGTGGCCCAGATGATCCAGGGCAGCATGTAACCGACCAGGTAAAGCCGATCCAGCAGATAAGGCGCGGCCAGCGCCAGCAGCAGGACCAGCAGCATCAATCGCCGGTCCAGCGGCAATGGCCAGATCTGCCGCTCATCGCGGTAGCGGGTAAAACGGATACCGGCGCGGCGATAGAACATCAGATCCTCTCGATATGCTCACGGCCGAACAGGCCGTGCGGCTTGAGAAGCAGGGTCAGCAGGATGATGGCGGAGGCGACAATGTCCCGGGTGCCGCCACCGACGATCGGATCGAGCACGCCGGTCGCGATGCTTTCCGCAACACCGACAATCACGCCGGCGATCAGCACGCCCGGAATGGAATCGAGACCGCCCAGGATGGCGATGGCCAGCGCCTTGATCAGCAGCAGCGACAGGGACCAGTCGACGCCCTGTGTTGCCCCCCAGATCACGCCCGCAACCGTGGCGCTGGCCGCAGCCAATCCCCAGGAAATCGCAATCGCGCGTTCCACGCGGATTCCGACTGCCCAGGATGCCGTCTGGTCATCGGACACCGCCCGCATGACCACGCCAAGCCGCGAGTTGAACAGGAACAGCGACAGCAGGATCATGACGAAGGCGACGCCGCCCCCGATCATCGTCGCGCGATTGAGGAGTAGTTCACCAAAGAAAATCGGCGCATTGGGAATGCCGATATCGAGCCGCTTGACCGCAGATCCGGCCAGGCCGGGCAGCAGGCCGCGCAGCATGATCTCGATGCCAAGCGTCAGCATGATGGCCATGATGACCGGCTGGCCGATCATGCGCCGCAGCGCCAGCCGCTCGGTCGCCATACCGAAGCCGAACATGATGATGAGAGCGACGGGAATCGCCAGCCAGATCGGCAGTCCGAGCGGGCCGGAAATGGCCCAGGTAGCGTAGCCGCCAGCCATCGCCAGCGCACCCTGCGCCAGATTGGCCAGCCCCGATGTCTTGTAGATCAGTACAATCCCGAGCGCGACGAGGGCGTACATCAGGCCAACGAAGATACCGTTGATACCGAGTTCCGAAAGCAGCAGAACATCCATCAGACCGGCACCTCCCGAACCGCCAGTACGCGACTGAGCTTGCCGCGCGTCCCATCCTCGTAGGTAATCTCGGCGTCGAAGGCGACCTCACCGGTTCCGGTATAGAGCGCCCGGATCAGGGTGTCGTAACGGCTTTCGATGACGGTACGCCGCAGCTTGCGGGTCCGGGTAATTTCGCCGTCATCCGCGTCGAAATCCTTGTGCAGATTGACGAAGCGCCGCACACGCAGCCCTTCGGGCTGCATCGCGTTCAGCCGCCGGATGACATCGGCGACGAGATTGTAAACATCATCATGCTGTGACAGGTCGGCATAGGATGAATAGGCGATCGCGCGCCGTTGTGCCCAGTGCCCTGTCGCTTCCATATCGATACAGACGATGGCCGTCAGGTCGGCACGCCCGCTGCCGACAACGGCGACATTGCGCACATAGGGGCTGAACTTGATGCGGTTCTCGATGTAATTGGGAATGTAACGTTCGCCGGCAGCGGTGCGCACCACCTCGCTGACACGGCCCAGCACCACCAGATGGCCGTCGTCATCCAGGTATCCGGCATCACCGGTATGCAGCCAGCCACCCTCCAGCGCCTTTGCGGTGGCTTCGGCATCATCGAAATACCCCTGGATAACCGAGGCCGAGCGGATCAGGATTTCGCCGCTGTCATCGATCCGGATATCGACATTGGGCATCGGGCGCCCGACGCTGTTGAGCTTGACCTGCCCTTCGCTTTGCGCCGCCGACAGGGCCGATGTTTCGGTCTGGCCGTAGAACTGCTTCAGCTTAATGCCCAGGGCGCGGAAGAACAGGAAGGTATCCTCCCCCATCGCCTCGCCGCCGGTGAAGGCCCGTTCGGCACGCGACAGCCCCAGCAGATCCTTGATCGGACCATAGACCAAGGCCTCGCCGAACAGGTGCAGCACACGCTCGCCCAGGCTGGGATCCTGGCCGGCGAGCCGGCGGCGCTCCAGCTCGATAGCGCGCGGCATGAAGAAATCGAACAGCCGGCGCTTCAGCGGCGTCGAATCCGCCATGCCAACCTGGATGCGGGTCAGCATGTTGTCCCAGGCCCGTGGCGCCGCGAGATAGAAGGTCGGTGCGATGGCGCGCAGATCCTGCAATACGGTTTCCTGGCGCTCGGGGATATTGATGGTGGCAACCAGCAGCAGGCCGGCGCCGAGCGTGAACACAAAATCGCCAACCCAGGCGGTCGGCAGATAGGCGAACAGCTCTTCATGCTGGCGGAAATAATCGCCCAGCTCGGCATTGCGAATGCCGCCCACAACATTGCTGTGCCGCAACGGAATGCCTTTGGGCAGGCCCGTGGTACCGGAAGAATACAGCAGCACGGCGATATCATCCGGCCTGCTGCGTGCCAGCAGATCAGCCGCCAGTCCGCTCTCGGCTTTCAGGCGCTCCCGACCCTGGGCTTCCACTTCGGCCAGCGACAGCACGCCTTCCGGCCGGTCTTGCCCCAGACCGCGCGGATCGTCGAACAGGATGACGCGCGGCCGGCCGGACCGTTCGCGTAGTCCCAGAAGCTTGTCGACCTGCTCCTGATCCTCAGCTACCGCGAGGGCCGGATCGCCGAAGCGGGTGTAAGTTTCCAACTCATCGACCGGCACATCCGGGAAGATCGGCGCGGGAAAGGCCCGCAGCACATTGGCGGCCAGCATGGAATAATAAAGATTGGCGCGGTTGTCGCCGACCACGATAACTGCATGGCCCGGTGCCACCCCCAGCATCTCGAACCCGGCGGCGAGCGCCAGAACACGGTCGCGCACCGCGCTCCAGGTCTCTTCCTGCCAGATCCCGAAATCGCGCTCGCGAAAAGCAATGCGATTGCCATGTTCGAGTGCATTGCGGGCCAGCGCGGCGACCAGCGTCTCGGGCACAGCCGGATTTGCCGTGGTCATCGTGTTTCCTCGATGACACGCGCCGCAGCCCGTTTGCCCAGATAAGCCGCGATCACTTTCGGGTCGGCGATGGCGGCCTTCGGCTCGCCCTGCGCGATGATCTCGCCATAGCTTAGCACCACGATGCGGTCGCAGATGGCCGTGACCACATCCATGTGATGTTCGATCAGCAGGATGCTGACATTGCGCTCATCGCGGGCATCCAGGATGAACCGGGCGATATACTCCTTCTCTTCCTGGTTCATGCCGGCCATCGGCTCGTCGAGAATCAGGAAGCGCGGTTCCGCTACCAGGGCGCGCGCCAATTCGACACGCTTCTGCAGACCCATCGGGATGACCTCGACCGGTTCGTCGCGGATATCCTGCAGCTGCATGAAATCGATCACATCCTCCGCAACCCGGCGGTGCGCGATTTCGTTGCGGGCGGCCCAGACCCAGTAAAACAGCGTGGACAACGCGCTGGGCTGCATATGCACATGCCGGCCGAGCAGAATATTGTCGAGCACGCTCATGCCCCGGAACAACGCCAGATTCTGGAAGGTGCGCGCCACGCCCTGATGCGCGATCCGATTCGGCTTGCGGCCAGTGATGTCCTCGCCGAACAGATGGATAGTGCCGGCATTGGGCGGATAGAAACCGGTAATGACATTGACCATCGTGGTCTTGCCCGAACCGTTCGGTCCGACCAGGCCGAATATCTCACCCTTATCGACGTGAAGATCGATGCCCTTCAGGGCCTTGAGGCCGCCGAACGAACGCTCGATCCCACGGCAGTCCAGTATCCGATCCGGATCAGGTTGCTGCACAGGTCACACAGAATCGCATAGCCACACGGGCATCGCGCCGGGCGAGATCACGCTTGTTTCCTCCACGTTTTATTCGGCTTCTGCGAGCCTTTGTGTCACAAGCTGGTTCTTATTGAATGCGGTTCATTAAGAGGAGTCAATCACCATTTCAGTGTCGGGTTTGTTTTAGAATTGCAAAGCCTGACCGTGCTGCAGCGCACTGTCTCAGCTTGTCGAAAATCAAACGCACAAAGAATAAGGAGCGATGAGCAGTCAGTCGCTCATTGGGCCTGCAAGGATGATCGCTTGAGGAAACAGATATCTACCAGCCAATGCTCATCGGCCTGGCGTTACCACAGCTGCCACTGTTTCTCTGTGGACTGCGCATTCGGTGATCCGCCATTTCCAGCACAGCGGCTGAACCAGTCTCGCCGACATGGAAAATCGACAGGATGGCCGCAGCTGTTGCGGACAGTCTCCCGCACTGCCCCGACCTTCTCCGGCACGGCATATTTTCTGGAATCCGGGGAGCCGATCATCTGACCGTTCATTGGCAACTCCCGGTTGCCCGGACAGAGTGCAGCCGAACCGGTTGAACGGGTTTGGGGGACCGTGGCAGGCCGGGCAGCCAGCAGAAGCGCGAATGCCCGCCGAACGAAAATGGCCGACCAATGGTTAAGCCATTGATCGGCCATTAGAATTAATGGGGCGAGGAACGGGACTTGAACCCGCGACCCCCAGAGCCACAATCCTGCGTGATCGCAGCAATTTCAATGACGGTTTGCAAAAAGCCGTCCGCAGGATTACGCCGCTGCATGATGTCTGTCCTGCGATTTGCAATCCTCGGCGCGCTGTCGATTCTCACCATTGCCGCCCTGCCCGTTCGCGCCGAACCGCCGCGCCCTGAACCGATTCCGGGCGAATACCGCCTGGCCGGCACGGTGCTGCAGGTGGAAGACGGCGACACGCTGACTATCCGCGGCGCGCGCCATGGCAAGCGGCATCGCATCCGCCTCTCCGATATCGACGCGCCCGAGACGCGCCACAAGGATCGCGCCGGCCAGCCATTCGGCCAGGCCGCTGGCGCTGCCCTGCGCAGCCTCGCACTCGGCCGGCAGGCCGCGGCCGAGTGCTTCGAGGCCGACAGCTATGGCCGCCATGTCTGCCTGGTTTATATCGACGGCCGCCAGGTGAACGCCGCCCTGCTCGATGCCGGCCTCGCCTGGCCGGCCGAACGCGGCGCATGGCAGCGCGATCCGCAAACCCCGGCGCGCGCCGCCGCCGCCCAGGCCGCCGGCCGCGGCCTCTGGGCCAGCCAAGACAGAATCAGCCCCTGGGCCTGGCGCCGTGTCTGCTGGCAGCAGCAGGTCTGCCCCAACGGGGAGTAGCGCCGGCGCCGCCCGGCCCCATCATCTTGGGGTTAGCTAAGTGAATATTTTCCTGTAGAAACGGGCGAATGTTCTGCTTTATGTCTCACGGCATGCCATACCGTGTCGACACCATCCAGTCCTGCCGCGCCGCCCGCCGCCTCGCCCGCCTGCAGATCGATCTCTATGCCGTCTGCGACACGTGCAGCGGCCACTGGATGGTCAACAAGGCCGAGGCCGTGCGCGAACTGGGCGAGGCCGCCACCATCCTGTCGCTGATCGGCCGCGCCCGCTGCCAGTTCTGCGACTCCGGCCACTGCGGCGATGTGATGCTGGATATCGGCAAGGATGTATCCGACCCGAGCCAGCGGCCGGCGACATGGACCTTCGGCAGTTTCGAAAAGGCCGATGGCGACAGCGTGTTCGGCACGGTACGGCCGCACCGCCGTGGCAAGCCGCGGCCCGAGCGCAAGCCCTGGGAATGGGACGAAGGCTGATGTGCAACGCCGTCGCCATCTTCACCGACCTGCGCGTGATGGCCAGCCGCTTCGGCGCCCAGCGCAGCAGCGGCATGCCCGAGCGTTATCCGCCGCGATCGCTGATCAAGCCGAAGGACACCCTGCCGGTGATTGCGCTCGGCCGCGATGAATCGCCCGAGGCCCGGGCTGGCCGCGCGGCGCCGGGCCGCCTGGTGCGCAAACTGGTGCCGATGCGCTGGTGGCTGGTGCCGCCGTTCGAACCGGTGCCGGAAACCAAGCTGACCACCTTCAATGCCCGCGCCGAGAAACTGTCGCGCGGCCCGGTCTTCGGCCCCAGCTTCCACATGCAGAAGGGCAAGGGCGGCCGCTGCCTGGTGCCGTTCGACCAGTTCTATGAATGGAGCGGCCCGCGCCGGCCGAACACCATCCGCGTGCGCAGCAACCGCATGCCGGCCTTTGCCGGCCTGTGGGCGCACTGGCAGCCGCCGGCGGGATCGCCGCATGCGCCGCTGCTCAGCTGCACCATCATCACCGTGCCGGCGAACGAGACCGTGGCCCCGTTCAACGACCGCATGCCGGCGATCCTGGACGAAGACGCCTGGCCGATCTGGCTGGCCGAGACCGCCACCGGCGACCGCGAACTGGTCGACCTGCTGCAGCCCTATCCCGATGACCGCATGACGGCCACCGAGGGCGCGCCGTTCTAGGCCGAGTCAGCCCAGCCAGCGGTCCAGCAAAAGAAATAGCGTGATCAGGTCAATACGGAATACGAATTTGAAATGGCGCATGTCGGCGCTCCACTGCATGCGGCGCCCAACAGAGCGCGGCCGTGATTTAAGGATCAATGTGGAGATCGTCGGACATCTGTACGGCGGCGGAGTGCCTTTGGCATGCGGCCGTACGAGCGTTTCGATCTGCAGGGCGGCCTATTCTGGCGCCGGGCAATCAGGACAATAACCGATTCCGGAACGGCCGGCACCAACAAAAAAAAAGCCCCGCCCTGCACCGGCGCGAGGCCGGGCAGGACGGGGCTAGTCGTTACAGGGAGGAGCCGGCCGAAGCCGGTCGTGGCACCCCTTGCGGGGATCTCAGGCCGGCGCGAGTTCCACGCCGGACGTTTCGGCCGCGGCGGGCGCAAGCGGCGAGGCCGTCTCGGGCAGATCGGCAATATGCTCGGCATCGCCATCGATGGCGCGCAGCATCACACCGGTGTTGATCGCGCCGAAGTGTTCCTTCGTGCCGTCCGGCCGGCGGCCGATGACGCTTTCGGCGCTGACGTTGCAATACTCTTCGCCGGCATGCAGGGCGGTGATCTTTGCCGGAATCAGAACGGTGTCGCCGACCTTCAGCGGTCGGCCCTTGGCATCATGCATGGTAATCATCCTGGTTTGAGTAGCCGCCGCGCCGGCCGATGCTCCACTGTCGCGGGCTTTGGATTCTGGTCAGCTACGTCGACGCAGGCGCCGTCCGGCGATGTAGTCATCAACCGCAGGCGTATCGTCTCCGTCCTCGCTGTCAGTGAAAGCGTGCGCTCCACGCGCATCCCAGCCTGCGCCGGCGTTGCTCTCCGGGGGCGCCCATACCTTTTTCTTTGTGGCCGCATCAAGCGGTACGATGCGCTTCAGCGGCATGGTCATTTCACCTTGCCAGCCATTTTCTCTGCAGTACGCAGGCCGCCGAGACCCAGCATGGCAAACACCAGTTCCTGCAGCCCGGCGATCTCGCTGACCGGATAGGCAACGACGCCATCGGCCAGCAGGCACAGCTTGATCCAGATCACCGAGGCCAGCGCGAATTGCGGCCAGTAGAACAGCGCCAGCGACAGCGCGCAGACCCAGCCCACGGCCGGGCGCCAGCCCGCCACGAACCAGTTGCTGCTGGCCGCCTCGATCTTGTTCAGCTCGACCTGCAGTTCCGCCGGATGCTGCCGCAGCTTCTCCAGCACGGCCTGCGCCTGCGCCTTCTCGTCGTCGCTGGTGAACAGCTTGTCGAACACGTTGCCGATCGCCTCGATCGGCGCGGCAACACCCTTGCCGGCCTCGGCCGCGCCGCCGCCCAGCAGACTCATCAGCCAGCCCATGCCCCTACCCCCTCAGTTCGAAATGCGGCAGATCCACAAAGCGTTCGTCCGCGTCGCCGTCATGGCGCGCCTTGCCGTCGCCATCCCAGTCGCCGCCCCAGCGCAAGGCCACGCCCAGCCGTTCGGCATGGCCCCAGATATGGTCGCGCAGCGAGCGGAACACCGCATACAGCCGCGCATCGATCTCGGCCGCGCTCGCGCCGGCGGCCTTCTGATCGGCCAGCCAGCCCCAGGCATTGCGGCCATCGATCACCGGCAGGATGTCGACGGCGCGCGACGGCAGCCGGTTATGCTCGCCCTGCGGCCATTTCAGTTTCGACAGGCCCTTGGCAAAGGCCTCGTTCTGCTCGGCCTCGTTGCGATGGCCGCAGGCGATGCCGAAATCATGCGGCGCATCGGCGATGGCGGCGCGCATCACGCGCTGCAGGTCGGTATGGCAGCTGTTCAGCCGCGCGATGCTGGTGGCGCCGAAGTTAAACATGGCCGTTGCCCTTGGTGGATTTCTTGCGGATGGCCAGCAGGATCAGGGCCTCGATGCCCTTCGGCCCGAACCAGGCGGTCATACCCACGATGGCCAGCTGCATCTTCGGGCCGGTCTCGACAAACTCGGCGGCGCCGGCGCCGACGAAGATGCAGAACACCGCCGTCAGTGCTTCGAAGACCAGGTGCCAGGACCAGAATTCGCGGCGGCCGTCCTGCACCATGTGCCAGTGCCACAGCATCCGGGCGGCGCCGGCCGGCACGAACAGCAGGATGAAGGTGCTGCCGGCATCGATCAGCGAGGCGATCACCTTTTCCATTACAGCGCGCCCCTGCCGCCCGGCGTGACAGACGGCGCGGCAGACGGCGCCGGCTTCATCCGCTCGGCCCAGCCGTCGCCGCCGGTCTCAATGCAGCTCCAGCCCTGCAGCGTGGTGCGGATCAGGCTCCAGCTGCCGGATGTGGGATTGACCAGCAGTTCGGCGATCGCAGTCTCGCCGACCACGCCGGCCGCCCAGGGCTGTTCGCCGAAGCGGTCCTCCAGCATCTGCACGATCTCGGCCCGCGGGCCGCAGAGCCGCCGCGCCGTCGTCGGCTGCGCCAGGGCCGGCGCCGCCAGGTCCATCAGGCAAAGCCCGCAAAGACCAAGAATCGCCGCTGCCGCGGCCAAGGCTGTCCGCTTCATGTCGCCCCCCCCTGCATGGAATTGTCCGGTTGGTATTCGTTGCCGCGCCGTCAGCTCCGGCCGGTCGACTTCGGATGCTCGGCCTTGATCGCATCGAAATCCGCAATCATATGATCCAACTTGGTGCGGTCGCCTCCGGCCGCATCGACCAGCGCTTCCAACTGCGCGGACGGCGGCCATTGCCGGAGATAGGCTTCGCGCCGCGCGCGCTTCCAGGACTTGCCTAAAGATTCACCCATGGTTTACTCCTAGAAAAGCGGCACGCAGCCGACCGCCTGCTTGAAACGGATTTCCTTGCCGTTCGCCGTCTCGATGCTGTAGCGCAAGGTCGATCCAGACTTGGCCGACATATCGGCATCAAGTCGCCACAATTCGAAGGCGCTGCCATAGGCGCCGATCTTGGTCCAGGTGCCGATAACCCAGTCCGGACTGCCGCCATCGGCGATACTGATCTTGCCCACCACATCAGTGCCGAAGGTGACGGCGTCCACCGGGTCGAACAGGAAATACCCCATCACATCGAGTGGATCTGGCGCCGGCAGCGTGGCCGGGGAAGCGCGCAGGGTCATGTCACCGGATACACCAGCTTCGAAGAATTGCACTTCAGCGAACGCACCCTCGCCGCCGGCCGAGGTATACGCCACCCAGTGATAACGGTAGGCCGTTGTCGTGGTGATGCCGCTGTTGACAGTGATGACTTCGTTGGGGCTGGCATTCGCCGCCGCCGTGGAATTCAGCAGCGTGCCGTCGGTGGGCGAGGACGGGGCTGTGGCCTTGCCGTAAAGATTGACCGTGAAGGCCCCGCCGGAATTGCCAGAGATCGTGGCATTGTTCGGCCCGTAGACTTTGTATTCGACGATGGTGCGGGTGACGCCGCTGCCCCAGTCCTTGCCGACATATCCAGAGGTGGCGGACTTGCGCGCCGAGGCCGCAGCGGCCTGGCTTGTGACGCCGTCGAAGGCCGCAGCATTGCCGCCGCCACCGCCCGACGCCATATCCCCGATCACACTACCGGTGCCGGCAGCAACCATCACCGGCGTATCGGGATTGCTATACCAGTCGTTGATGCTGTCATAGGTGGCGTTGGTCTTGGTTGCCAGGGAATCCGAGGTAAAGGGATCAGCCAGGTAAAAGGCGCCCACAGGCCCGGCGACGCCGGTGGCATCGGCCAGCGCCATCGCCGAGGCCGCCATATCACGGGCCACCTGGTCGGCCACAGCAGCCCAGCCATCGGTGCGGAGATACTTGCCGGCGTCCGCCACGGCGGGCGCAGGCGCCAAGCCGGCCGTGCCGGGCTGCGGCGGACTGTCAGTCAGGGTCGGCCCGGTGAATTCCGGCGCCGAGCCGCCAACGCGAAGATCATCGATCTCGGCATTGGTGATCTCGGAGATACCGGGAGTCAGACGCAGCCGCGCCACCGCGGTCTTGCCGGCCGGTATCACCGGATCCGCAGGGCTGGGCGCTTCCGTCCCGAAGACCAGTCCCAACGTACCGGTGGCGCTGTCGATATAGACGATGTCCCGGCGGGGATTGCTGACCGGTGCGACGATGGGTCCGCTTGCCTGCTGGGCCACCTCCAGCGGCACAAGGCCGGCGCGCGTCAACGCGCCGGCATCCACAACCACCATCATGTTCGGCGCAGCCGGACTTCCAAGCGTGTTCTGGTGACAGGCAAAGGCGCCACCGATGCGGTCATGCACATGGGTGATGCCGTCGATCGCCGTCTTATAGGCCGCCCCCACCTGTGCGGTATGGTCGGGCTGCACCTTGGTGGAAACGCTCATGCTGGACTCCCTGACATCATGGTCCGACCGCCTGCCAGTCGATCACGCCACCGACATCGCTGCCGGCGGCATCGAAGACGCGGGCGCGGAAGCCGGTCGCGGTCTTGGCTTCCCAGGTACCGAAGCGCGCCGCCGGCGGGCTGCCGGTGGCCGCAGCCGTCACCATCACATTGGGGGCGCCATGGAAGCGCTCTGTGAAATCGATCTGCAGGCCACCGGGCGGCACCACGATGACACTGCCGGTCTCGATGCGCTCCGCCACATCCATCATCGGACGGAACTGCCGCAGGAAGGCGCATCCGGTGACGGAATCGAGGGCGACGCGGAACAGGCCGTAGCGCGCGTCGATATAGCCGATAGTCCACGGTTCGAATCCGTCGAAACTGCCGGCGTCGAGGCGGTAATCGATTTCCAGTTCCGGATTGGCCAGACCGGTGGTCTCACCCGGACCCAGAGACGCATCCATGCCGGCATAGGCCCGCATCTGCATGGCGTCGAAGCCGATATCCAGCAACGGCGCGGTGTAAATGGCGCGCGGCACCGGAAATGCGTTGAAGCGATCCCAAAGATCCTCATCAGACATCGCGGATGCCAGCACGGTTGAATCGGGAACCAAGGTTCCACTCACGTCATGGCGCAGGAATCCTGAAAGCGCGCCACGCCAGCGCGGGCCCTCGACGCCGGCGAAGATGACATCGTTGCCGCTGGTGACAGTGATGGCGAAGGTTGTGGCAATGATCGAGTAGTTGCCGCTGGTGTCGCGCGCCTTGATGCCCAGAACCCAGTCGCCTGGCGGGATAGAGGCATTCGTCACCAGCGTGCCGCGCGTTACCGAGGTCAGCACGGTAGCGTTGGCCCAGACAAACGGCGCGGTCATATAGCGCAGTTCGTAGCCGGCCAGATCGGCATCAGGCACCTGATTCCATCGTTCGGTAACCACGTTACCATTCTGCTGGGCGGAAAAACCGGTAACATCGCTTGGCGCTGCCGATTTGCCCTCCACCACATGAGTGGCGCTGACCCAGGCTTGACTGCCATCGTCGTTGAGCGGCCGAACGCCCGCGGCATTCTGCGCGATCGCCTGCACTTCATAGTGTTCGCCATCCTGTACATCCAGGATATACAGGGAATTGACGCTGCCATTCAGAAACAGTGATGGCTGGAAATCCGCCAACGGACTGTCACCCAACCGCCTGTAGCGGACCTCGATGCGACCGCCGGAGGTGACAAAAACATCAGCAGGCGCCGTCCAGCTCACCTTCAAGCGGCTGAACACCGTACCGTCCTGCCGCGTGTAGAGTTCGGCCGAACCGCTCTGCAGCGTCAGGCCGGACAGGTTCGCCACGCTGAAAGCATCCGGCAGGTCGGTTGTCGGTGCCGGCGTCAGCGTCGCCTCGTCGACGGTTTCATCCCAGGCAAAGACGCTGGCGTCGATCTCGGTCAGCGACAGGTCGACGCCCAGGCGCTGGTCCTCGCCCTCGCCGCGGCCGTCGCGCGAGACGAAACCCAGCGTCGTCGCCTCGAAGGTTTTTCCCGTCCAGCCCCACAGCCGGTTGCTCAGCGCTACCGTATCCATCGCCTGGGCCAGCAGGCCGCGCAGACTCAGCGGCCAGCGCGTGGTCACCTGACGGCGCAGGCGCTCCAGGGCGATGCGGGCGCAGCGCTGCGCCATCGATGGCGAGTTGGTCCAGGGCAGTTCGTAATCGAGCCAGATATCCTCGCCGTTATCCTCGGCCACATAGGCGGCGCTGATATAGGCCGGATAGTCGGTGGCCTGGAAATTGTCGTCGGGATTGGAAAAGATGCCCTTGATGCCGTTGGCGAGATCGCGGCGCGAACGGCGCGTCTGTACGGTGATGCCGCCGTCGCAGTCGCCTTCGTCGAAACTGACGGTTGCCATGCGCCAGACACCGGCATAGAGGTGCCACTGGCCGCCGCTCCAGACCAGGCCGCCGGCCATGGCCGACAGCATGTCCTCCAGGATCTCGCGCGGCTTGTCGCTGGTGCGGAAACTGCCGTTCAGGGTGTAGCGCGGCTCGGCATTGACGGTCAGCGCCACGATGCCGCTGCTGTCGGCCGACAGCGCGATCGCGGTGCCGGCGCGGGCATCCGCCAGGCTCAGCGCCAGGCGGCCGCGCAGGTAATCCAGCGGCATCCAGAAATAGTCGGTGCCGGCGGTCAGGCCGCCCGGCAGTACACCGGGCGGCGAGCCGGCCGGCGCCACGCGCAGGCGGGTGCCCAGACGCAGGGCGGCATCGCGGCTGGCCACGGTCAGCACGCCGTCCGCTGCTGTCGCGGTGAAGTCGACGCTCACCGGCTTGCGCGCCACCATTTCGTCGCAGGCATTGGCGGCAGAGATCAGCGCGTCGTCGTAGATTTCGAAACTGGTGGCGCCCAGGCCGCCATCCACCGCCGGGGTGCGGATATAATCGGCGATGCACAGCGGCGGATTGTCGGTGAAGCCGGTGAAGTCCGGCGAGGCGGCGACGCGCGGATCGCGGATGCCATAGGCGGTATCGAGGATCACCGAGGCATTCGGCAGCGAGCCGGGGAACTTGTCGCTGCTGTATTTCAGCCGCAGATACATCTTGGTGCAGCCGGTCTGCCGGTGCCGCTCGGTCCACTTGTCCGGGCAATGCTCGATCAGCTTGGCTTTCCAGGTGGCATCGGAGTCCGGCGTGCCCAGGCCGAACCAGCAGGACACATAGCCGGCATATTTGCCGGTGGCGTTGCCGTCATCATCCAGGGGAACGACTTCATCATCCAGCAGCAGGGCCCGCACACCGCGGCACGGATGCCCCAGCACCGTCACCACCATATGCAGATATTCGCGGCTGCTGCCGCTGGTATGCAGGAAGGTCTGGCCGCCCGACAGCCGCGTCTGCCCGTAGGCGCGGCTGCGCACCATGATGGCCTGGCGCACCGACAGCGTGCGGTCCTGCACGGCGGCGGCGAACCCACCGGCATCCTGGCTTTTCGGTTTCTTCGCCGTCGCCGCGGTCACGGCGGTGCTGATCACCGTGGTGACCACCGAGGTGATAAAGGCGGCCAGCGAGATATAGCCGGCTGCATAGCTGGCGGCGGCGACGGCGACGGCGGCTATGGCCGGCGGCATCGTCAGCCCACCCGCCAGGCACGGCGGCAGCTGCGCAGGGTCACGCGCACCAGGCCGCGATCCTGCAGGAATATCGCCGTGCGGCCATCGGGGGCGGTCACGCCCAGCGCCGGATCGGGCACATCGGCCAGCACCAGGTCGCCGCGCTGCGCCAGCAGCCGCGGAATCTCGACGCCGCCCCACTGGCTGCGAAAGGCCTCCGCCGCCGCATCCATCGTGGTGACGCCGAAGAGACTGCGCATGCGGCGCAGCGCGCCGGGGCCGCTGCTGTAATGGCCGCGCAGGCCGGTCGTGAAATCGCCGCCGGTGACGGCCTCGGCCGCGCCGAGCGCGAACAGTACGCAGTCGTGATGCCCCCAGGCAAAGGGCTGCCGTTCGGCAGCGGTCAGATACAAGGCCAGTCGTTGCGGCCAGTCGCTCAGCCTTGCGATCGCGGCCATCAGTCTCTCCCGCCAGACAGGTCGATGCCCGGCAGGTCGATGCCCGACCCGGCGGCCCGTGATCCTGCATCATGGGCCTGCAATGCGATGGCATGGCCGGCATTGGCCGGCGCACCGACCCAGTCCAGCCCAACCGTGGATGGCCGGCCGGACAGCCAATGCTGCACCGACAGGAAGGCGGCGCCACCGCCAAACACCGTCAGGTCATGCCAGTCCTGCGGCCCCACCCGCACACCCCGCCCCCACCAGCGCGACAGGCCATCGGGCCGGCGGTCCTGCAGGTGATCGAGCGGGATGGCGCTGACGCCGTTGACGCGGAAATCGTAGTCTCCCGCCACATGCATCTCGATCGTGTCGACATGCGGATGACGATGTGGCGGCACCGTACTGTGCGGCGGAAAGATAAACAGCTGCACCTGGAAGGCGCCATGCCGGTACAGCGCCAGGCCGGGCAGATTGCCGGCCCAGACAAGGCCATCGGCCGGCGCCATCGGCATGGCGGCGCCATGGACGCCGAACCAGGCGAGGAAATCCTGCAGCGGATCGGCCGAACCGGCAGCCGGCGTAAAAGGCGGCGCCGGCATAGCCCCGCTGCGCAGCCAGCGCGGCAGGCTGGAACGCCGGCTGTTCGTGGCGGGATTTGTCATGCCTTGCCCCAGACGCCGTTCCAGTCCTGCAGGCCCGGCACGAATTCAAAGCCGAGATCATCGGCATCGGCGATTTTCTGATCCTCGCTGGTGTAGCGCCGCTCGCGCGGGCGCTCCAGGTCGATCAGGCGGTTCTCGGCGGTGATGCGGATGGTGACGGTGGCGCCGTCATCCACGATCTCGGGCACATCGGTCAGGCCGCCGAATATCTGCTTGGGCGTGCCGTCGAAGCGGTTGCCCTGCAGGACCCCGAGCCAGACCCGCGCGGTGCGGCCCCAGCGCATGGAGGCAAGGCTGATCGCCAGCAGGTCGGACGGGATGCCGGCCAGTTCGAAGGTGACGCCGCCGGCTTTCAGTTCGGCGGTTTCCTCGATCGCCGAAATCTTGCCGAAAATGCCGGTGCCCAGGAAGGTCTTGCCGTCCCAGTCCAGGTTGCCGATGCCGTTCCAGCAGCGCACCGGGTTGTCGGGATCCGCCGTGCCGATCTCGGCCAGCAGCACCGGTTCCAGCACGGCATCGGACAGCGGCAGGTCGGTATCGCGGCTCATGATTCAAGCTCACTCATGATCTGGGCTCACTCGTTGCCGAGGGCTTCGAAGATGCTGAAACCGAGCCCGTAGATTTTCGCCTCGCCGACATCCCAGTCCATTTCACCGGGCATCATGCGGAACACGCCCTGCGGATTGACCAGGGTCACCGCCTCGCCATGAGCGATGTTGCGCCGCAGGCGCGGCCAGATATCCAGCGCGGCATAGCCGCCGGCATCGGCATTCACGGCGGTCAGGTTCACATGCAGGGTCGCCGTGCTGCCGGCGCCAAGCATCAGGTAGTCGCGCGGGCGCAGCACATTGGCGGCCAGCGGTGTCCAGCCCGCGGTGTACAGAACCTCATCGCGCACCAGGTTGCGGGTCGGGCTGCCGCTGCTGGCGGCGACCGGATTGCCGGCACCGCTGCCGCGCGGCAGGCGCTTGGAAACGTCGCCGAACAGGAAGGTTCCGAAACTGCCTTTCAGGCTCAGCCGGAAGGCGATCCAGGCGTCGGCCTGTTCCTCGGTCATCGGCGGCAGCATGCAGTCGAAGGCCCAGAGCTGGCCCTGATGGCGCTGCACCTGCTGCTGGAAGGTGAAGGGCGAGCGGTTGATGCCGATCGCCTCGGCGGCACGCACCTTCAGGCTGCTGAAGGTCGGCGCAGCCGGCATGGTCAGGGGATAGGTGATGGTCATTTCCAGGCCGAACGGTTGCGCTGCCAGTCGGAACGCGAGGCATTCACCGCACGTTTCTCGATGCTGCCGTTCATGTCGCGCACCGTCTGCTCCAGCCGTCGTATGCCATCGCTGTCGGCACCGCGCGCATCGATATAGACGGTCGGGCCACCGCCAAGGCTGCCGACCTGGTCGCTGCGCAGCACCTGCTCGCCGCCACGGAAGTTGACGAATTCCGTACCGCGCTCGCCCACCTTGGCCCAGCCGGCCGCTGCACTGCTGGTGCCGGTGGCGTAGCCGCCGAGCGCCATGGCGTAATCCGCCGCCATGGCGGACGAATAGTCGCCACCCGGGCCGCCGCCACCGCCGAACAGGCTGGAGAAGAAACCGCCGAGACCGCCGCCGCCTCCCCCGCCACCGCTGCCGGCGGTGGAGAACACGCTGGCCATGGTCTTCTGCAGCTGCAGCAGCGCCGGCTGCAGCACCAGCATGTCGAAAATGGCATCGGTCAGATCCAGCACGGCATTGCGCAGGATATCGGCGCCGGTGGCGCCCTCGCGGAAGCCGCGCTTCAGGTTGCTGCCGATCACGTTGGTCAGCTCGCGGGCATTTTCATTCGAGCGCCGCACCTGCTCGTTGACGCCATCGGTGCTGCGCTTGATCTCCTGCTGCGCATCCACGTAATCGGTGGCCAGCTGGCGCGCCTGCTCGGCGGTCAGCGCCAGATTCTCGCGCAGCAGCGACTGGGTGCGGATCACGATCTGCAGCTCGCGGTCGAACAGGTAGAAGCTGCCGGTCAGATCGTCGAAGGCGACCGTGGATTTGGCCGCCGCCTCGGCCTGCTCGCGCAGCAGCCGCACATCCTCGTCATTGGCCTGCGTCACCTTGATGACCTGGCCGCCCAGCGCCGCCGCGGCCTGCTCGGCCGCCAGCATGGCGTCGACCTGCTCGCCCAGCGCATTGGCGAAGGCCTTGACGTTCTCGGTCTCGGTTTTCTGCGCCTCGATGCGGCGGGTCTGCACGCCCAGGCTGTTGATCAGCGCCACCTGTTCGGCATTCAGCGCCGACACGCCCTTGCTGCGCAGCATGGCCAGCGCTTCCTCGGTGGCCCGCGCCCGCGCCTTCACCTCTTCGGAGGCATTGACCGTGTCGGCCTCGGCCTTCAGCGCCGCGACCTTTTTCTGCAGCTGGTCGGTGACGCTCTTGATGGCGTCGGATTCTTCCTTGCTCTGCGGGTTGCGGTTGGCGCCGCCTGCGCCAGTCCCCGCGCCGCCGGCCGCGCCCGGGGCCGCGGCCGAGGGCTGCCGCAGCCGGTCGGCCAGGGCCAGCAGGGCCTGGTAGCGCGCCTGCAGATCATCTAGCTCTTTCTGCAGCGGGCCGTTCTTCAGCTTGCCGATATTGCCGAAGGGTCCGAGATTTTCGTTTTCCTTGATCTTGGACTGCAGCTCGGTGATGCGCACCAGCAGCGAGCCCAGCTCGTCATCGATGCTGGCGATCGAGCGCGCCGTGTCCGGGCGGAAGCGCTCGAACAGCAGGTTGATCTTGGTGATCAGGTCGAGCAGTCCCGGCGCCGCGAAAGCCGCGCCCAGCTGCGACAGCTTTTCGAACTGCTTGACCAGCGCCGCCAGCTGGTCCGCCGCCTTGTCGGCATCGGCGATCATGGTCTCGTTGATCACCGCGCCGGCATTGCGCGCCTCGGCGGTGAATTTGCGGATACCATCGGCGCCGCCGGTCAGCAGCGGCAGCAGCCGCTGGCCCGACCGCCCGAACAGGTCGACCACCAGGGCGGCGCGGCGCGCCGGATCGTCGATCTTCGACAGGCCATCGGCCACATCCAGCAGGATCGCTTCGGTGCTGCGCAGATTGCCGGCCGCATCCAGGATGCCGACATCCAGCTTGGCAAAGGCATCGATCGCCGCCTTGTTGCCATCGGCGGCATCGCCGATAGTGCGGCTGATGCGGGCCAGGCCGGATTCCAGCTCCTGGGTGCTGACCCCGGCCTGGGTGGCGGCATACTGATAGGCCTGCAGCGCATCGGTGCTGATGCCCAGCTGCTCGGCCAGTTCGCTCAGGCCGCCAACGGCATCCAGCGAGCGTTTGGCAAAGGCGGCCAGGCCCACCACGCCGAGGCCGCCGGTGAAGACCGACGCCGCCGAGGCGACGCTGCGAAACCCTTTTTCGATATTGGCCAGCGAACGGTTCATCTGCACGCTGGTGCTGGCCAGATTCTGTCGCACCCGTGCCAGGCCGGAATCGAACTGCCCGGTATTGGCGACGAAATCGGCGGACACCACACCGGCTTTGGTCATGCGGCGCCGCCTTTCCCGTCAATGCTTCGTCTGTTTGGACTTGAACCAGGCCGCAAGTTCGGCCTCGGTCATGCCCGCCTGTTTCCGCACCGGCCTGGGCAGCAGGCTGTCCAGCGCCGGCAGTTTCTTGGCGCGGGTCAGGGCCGCCAGGTTCCAGGCCAGGGTGACGCGCTGGCTGTGGACGCCGCCGGCCAGCCGCACGGTCTGGTGCGGCGTCAGGGACCAGAATTCGGATGGCGCGATCCCGGCAGCCGCAGCCACCTCGAAAGCCGTCTGTAGAGTGTCGCCATCCGCCCCGGAGGGTTTTCCGGGGCATCCTCCGGCATGCCGTCCATACCCCAGATCGCCAGATCGAGCGCCGCCTTAACCGCGCTCAGGGTCGGCATCAGCGGCGGCGACAGCGCCCGGATGCTGTCGGCCGTCAGGTCCGGATGATGGCGGCGCAGGCCGATGCTGACCAGCACCGCCAGCTTCGGCATGTCCATGCCGGTCAGCACCAGGCCCAGCACGCCGTCGCCGACCTCGTCCTTGATGCGGGCCTGCGCATCCCAGTCATAGACCAGGATGCAGTTGCGCCCGCCCAGCTGGATTGCCGCTTCGCCGCGGTAGCGGTTTGGCATGGCTTACGGATCCAGCGGGCCGAGCGGTTCGCCCGAAATCTTGATGCTGAAATTGCCGTCGGTCTTGGCATCGACGCCGCCCGACAGCGGGTTGCTCTTCACGCCGCCGTTGAACAGGAAGTATTTGCCGTCCGACAGCGCGAACTTGAACTGGCGCTGGGCGCGGTCGGCCTTGGCGGCGCGCATCTGGATCTGGCCAGGGTCCTCGGGCAGGTAGTTGCCCGAGAAGGCGAAGTTGCCGAAATCCTGCAGGCCGGTCAGGAATTCCTTGGCGGTGGAATCCAGATCGGTGACATCGATATCGGAGGCCTCGCCGTCAAAGGCGGTGAAACTCTGCATGCCCTTGACCTGCACCCAGGCCGTGGGCGAGCCCACGCCGATATAGAGCTTGGAGCCCTGGGTTTCGATAGCGCCATTCGCAGCGGCCATGATGATAGTCCTTTCTGTTTTTCGGGTTAGTCGGGTTCGGTGCCGGTGACGAGATATTCCAGCAGCACACGGTGCAGCATCGGATCGATATCGGATTCCACCAGGTCGGTGCTGCCGATGCGGGCCACCGCCTTCACGATGCAGAGCAGCGCCGGACTGTCGGCGCTGACCGCCACCGCGCCGTGGTAATCGCTGATCGCGGCATGCACGGCGCGCGCCGCCTGCTGGGCCAGCAGATAGGTCTGGGCATAGACATCGATCTGCACGCGCGGCTGCAGCAGGCCGCTTTCGCCATCCAGGTCGCGGGCGATATCGGGCTTGTCGACGCCAAGCACCACGATGTAAGGCCCGGCGACATCCTGGCCGGCCAGACCGGGATAGACCCGTGTGCCCGCCAGCGCCTGCACGCCCGCATCCGCCGCCAGCAGTTTCAGGATCGCCAGCGCCAGCATGGTCAGCGGCTCCGGAGCAGCGCACGGCGGACGCTGCCGTATTTGCCGGCCAGCCGGGTCACCTCGCGTTCCAGCCCCTTCAGCAGGCCACTGCGCATGACATCGAAGGCTTCCGGTGCGGTCTGGTCGAAGGCCGGCCGGAACCAGGGATGGGCGCGCATGCGGCTGGTGCCGTATTCCAGGAACCAGCCCCAGAAGGCCCGGCCGGTGCTGACCGTGTAGCCGACCAGGCCGCGGCGCAGACGGCGCCAGCGGCGCAGGCGCAGGTTGCGCGACAGCCGGCCGTATTTCCGGCTCGCCGCCGAAGCCTGTTCACCGCGCGGGGCATTGGCGCGCGCCGCTTTCAGGGTCGGCTGCGCCGCCGCCCGCACGGCGGTGTCGTAGACGCGGGATTCCATTGCATCGGGCAGTTCGCGCGCCAGCGCGATCAGGTCTTCGAAACCCTGAAGGCTGGTCTTGACCTGCATCATGGCGAAAGCAGCCCCTTAAGCAGCGGTATTCCTGACCACGACCACCCGGGCCAGGATCTGCAGCCATTCGCGGCGGCCGATCTCGGCCGGCCGTCCGGCGATGTCATACTCGACGCCCTCGCAGATCAGGCGGTGCTGTTCGGTCACATCGCTGCGCCAGCGGATATGAAACTTGGCGGTCGCTTCGCTGTTCACCTGCTGCGCGGCGAAAACTTCGCGGCCCAGCAGGTCCAGCCGTTCGGCCCAGACCACGGCCAGATCGACATAGGTGACGATTTCCTGGTTGGCGAAGTCGCGCGCCTTCACCGGCCGCAGGATGGTCAGGCGACGGTCAAGCTGGCCGATCTTCATGAGAGGTGCCTATCGCTGCGCGCGTGGGTTGACAGGGCGGCCACGCGCGCAGCGTCAGCCAAAGAGATCGACACGGTAGGGCGCCAGCAGCGTCGCCACCGCCAGCGGCAGTTCGGTCACGATATTGCCGACATTGACCGTTTCGCGGTTCTGGTAGAGGTGCCCCAGATGCAGCAGCATCGCCTGGGTCAGCGGCTTGGGCACATCGCCGATCGCATCATTCGCTGCGTCATAACCGCAGGTGAAGGCGATGCAGACGCTGTCCGGGCTGCGCCGCGCCGCCGGCCAGCTGCGGCCATAGGCCGGCGCCAGCCGGCCCCGCATGCCCTTGCGCAGGATGAAATCGCTGCCTTCGGTCAGGGTCTGCGTCACCCCGGCGCTGTCGGTATAACTGACGCTGTCGACGCTCTGCAGCGGCGGCAGCGGCAGCCGGATTTCACCGCCGGTGCCATCGGCGCCGCAGGGAAAACCGTCAAGCCACAGTTCCCAGGACTGGGTCACCAGGGCGCGGCCGAGGATGCCGGCTTCGCCGTCCAGATGCTGACGCATCGCGGTAATCAGGCCCTGCACCAGCGCATCGTCGGGATGGCTGGCGGGCGAGCCGCCGCTGGCATCCAGCTTCAGGTGCAGGCGCGCCTGGGCCAGGGTCAGCGGCTCGGTGGTCGGCGGCGTCACCAGCACCAGTGCCATGTCAGCCCTCGCCAATCCCGAGATACCGCTGCGCCCAGGGCGCCATCAGATGCTTGCGCGGGCCCTTGAAATGCACCACGCAGGCCGGCGACGGATCGATGCTGGTGGCCGGCGTGTCGTTGAACTGCCGCATCGGTGCGAACTTCACCCGCATGCTGCAGCGCCACTGCACGCCATGCTCGGCCGGAATCGGCGCCAGCGCCTGGCTGAGTGCAATCATGTCATCGCCCCAGACCGGGCCGCAGGCGGCGGCGATATCGGCATACAGCGCCGCGACGCCGGCCAGCGCATGATCGGGGATGAAAACCGCGCCGTTGTTGATCGGCCAGCGATGGCTGGGCCGCCGGCTGGTGACCAGCAGGTCGAAACTGCCATCGAAAACCGGCGTGAGGTCGCGGGTCACCAGGCAGTCGGCGCCGACCAGCACGACGCGGCCGTCGGCGTGGCGCGCGCGATCCAGCAGGAACTGCGCCTGGCCGCGGCAGAAGGCCTGCATCAGGTTGACCGGCAGGTCGGTGACATAGGTTTCAAGATCGCCCTGCTGGCGGTCGCTGATCACGACATGGCGATGGCCGGCGCGGTCGCAGCTTTTCTGCAAAAGGCGCAGCAGCGGCAGATAGTCGACGGCATCCGGAAACTGATCCGGGCGCGGCGCGTAGAAGCTGGCGACGGTGATCCTGCTCATTGCCACACCGCCACCGCCGCCTTCGACAGCGCCATCCTGCCGGCCGGCACATCGCTGACCACCAGGGCGCCGGCTGCAACAACCCCACGGGCGCCGATGGTGATGCCCGGCGTCAGCACCGCGCCGGCGCCTATGCGGGCGCCGGCGCCGATGCGCGGTCCCGCGACGGTGGCCGGATCGAAATCGTAACGGGCCGGATCGAGCTGGCGCTGGTTCGCCATCACCACGCCGGGACCGAGGAAGGCGCCGGGGAAGATGACCGTGCACCCGATCACCACGCAGGCATCGTTGATCCGCACATCATGGCCGATTTCGCAGTCATAGCCGATGCGGCTGCCGCCGCCGATCACGCAGCGGTCGCCGATGCGGCTGCCCTCGCGGATCACCGCGCCGTCGCCGATCAGGCAGTTCTCGCCGATATGCACATCGGCATAGATGCGCGCGCCGGCCATGATCACGGTGCCGGCGCCGATCTGCACCCGGGCGGATTTCACCGCCGGCTGGCGGGCCAGCGCCGGCGAAGCCTGCGGCATCAGCCCGATGCAGACGAAGGGCCCGATGGTGACCGAGTCGCAGACGATCTGCACGGCCGGATTGAACCAGGCCGTCAGATCGATGCCATCACGGCAGGCGATCGCTTCGTCTCCGGTGATCGAATGCGCATTCATACGAGGCCTTCCGATTTCAGATGGCGCCAGCAGGCGCCCAGCGCCAGTTCGCGCAGCGACCACTGGCACCAGGCCAGGTCAGCCATGAACTGCGCGCGGTCCTCTGCCGGCGGCAGAGCGATCCGCTCGATATCGTCCAGCGCCGCGCAGCCGTTCAGCAGGCTGGCAACGCCGGTTTCGGCAAAGACCGGCACGCCGAGCAGCAGGGCATCCACCGCCACATTGCTCTGCCGCGTGACCACCGCATGGGCGGTGGTGAGCAGCATGGCAATCGGATCGGCGGTATTCATGCGGATGCCCTGAATCGCCGGCGGCGCGCCGACCTTGCGATAGGGTTTCGGTCGATAGACCAGCGGCCGGCGGGTGATGCCCAGCAGCCGCTGCAGTACGGTTTTTTCCCAGGACTGGAACGGCACGCCATCGCGCAGGCCGGATTTCGGACCCGAGGCGGCAACCACGATACTGTCGCCGGCCATGCGCGACGGGCGCACCGCCAGGCGATGCGCGGCGAAACGGTCGGCCGGCATCGGCCGCTGGCGGAAATAGGCGGTCGGATGCGGCGAACCGACACTGACCTTGACGAAGGTATCGAGGCCGCGCAGATGCCGGCCGAAATACGGCAGGTCCATGGTGACGACACGGCGTCCGGTGGTCGCGGCACTGGCCGCGACCTGCGCGGCGGCGCCGAACCAGCCATAGACCACCAGCACATCGCAGTCTTCCATGCCGGTGACACGGTCGCCGGCGGCCAGCACGCCGGCGCGAAAGGCCGCGATGGCCTCGTCATGGGCCGGCTTTTCGGTCATCCAGCTGAAGGCAACTTTCATGGTGCAGCCATCACGACAACAAGGCCGCGAAGGGCGCGCCGGTGGCGATCTCGTCCACGCTCCACTGGTTGCTGGCGGCCAGGGTCAGCGCCGGCAGGCGGTCACCCAGAAACGGCACATCCAGATCGGCGGTGATGCGTTTGGCCGCCGCCGCCGCGATCCAGGCCGGTGCGGCATAGAAAACCGGGATGCCCGCCAGCAGGGCCGTCAGTCCGCCATTGCTGCACCAGACGACGCAGGCATGGGCGCCCTGCAGTTCGGCGCGCAGGGATATGTCGCTCTCGGCCGGCGGCACATTGCCGGGATGCTGGCGCACGTTCACCGGCCGGCGGGTGCGGTTGCGCAGATCCTGCGCCATGCGCTCGGCCCAGTTGGGCGGTGACGCCATCAGATCGGAGCCGAAGCCACGCTGGCCCAGCACCAGGATATGGTCACCCTCGCGCCGCCAGGGCCGCAGCTGCGACAGCAACGATCCTGTGCCGGTGCGGCTGGCGTCATACTGGCAGCCATGGTGATGCTGGTTCGGGCTGATCGCGTAGAGCCGGCGGCCGAGATTGTCCTGACCAAAATAGCCGTTCTCGGCCACCAGCACGCGGGCGCCGACCGCCTCGAAGGCGCGCGCCATGCGGTCGCGCTCGGCATAGCGGTTCCAGATCACCAGCACATCGCCGCGATTGGGATGCATGCAGTAGTCATGGCTGACGCGGTAGCCACACGCCGCCAGGCCGGCATCAAAGGCCTCGCGGCGGTAATGCACCGCCGCCTGTAGCAGGTTATAGGCCACTGGTTGCATGGACAGGCCTGTCAGGTGGAACGGTGAGGACAGCAGCGATCTCGGTGGCGAGGTCGCCGCGCGGAAAACAGTCGATCGCCGAGCCCGGCGTGCAGTTGACGACACTGACACCGGCGGCGCGCAATGCCGGCAGCGCGCCGGGAAACAGGCTGCGCCAGCGGTCGAGATCGGGCTGGCAGGGATTCTCCAGTCCATGGCCATGGTCGCCATGCCAGTGCGATTCCTGCGCCGGGCCGCGCCGCATGTCATAGCCGAGCAGCAGGATGCGACGGGCGCCCAGCAGCACCGCCAGGTTCAGCGCCTGGAAACCGGAGTTGTTGCCCTGGTGGATGCGAAGGGGATCGAGCGACAGGCCGGGCTGGTCTTCGCTCGGCACGCGCAGGATATCGGGCCGCTCGACGCAGATGGCCGCATCCTGGCTGACCCTGACGCCGGCAAAGCCGGCGGTGTCGTAGGCGCGCCAGAAGCGGTCATCGGCCGCATAGAGCATATCCGCGCCCGGGATCAGTTCCCAGGCGCGGTTGATGGTTATGACGCGGCAGCGGCCGGCGGCGCGGCTGCGCCGGAGGTGGTCGAGGTCGCACCGCCCGCGGGGGCTGGCGAGGCTTGGTCCGCCGGCGACGCAGACGACGGTTGCGCCGGGCCAGAGTCGGGGGACGGGCGGCCATCGGCCGATTTGTCCTTCTCGGCCGCTTCCTTCTCGGCGGCTGCCTTCTCGGCGGCGGCGCGGCGCTTGGCTTCGGCCGTCGCCTTCAGGTCCAAAGGGTCGGGCTTCACCCAGCCCTCGGCATCGGCGATCAGGGCGCAGCGGTCGGTCATGTCCTGCGCCACCGGCTTGCCGGCCGGATCGGTCTTCGGTTCGTATTCGATGACCGCGATGCCGTCAGGCGAGAATTTGAAGCTGCGAACAACAATGCGTTTGGGCATCGCGCCCTCCGTGTTTGGCTGTATCGGGAGATTGGCTATCGGGAAAAAGGAGCGGTCACTGCCCGCCGCAGAGGAAACGGCGGGCAGTGACCAGGCAGCGCGGCCGGCCCCAGCAGCGGCCGCGACAGGGGTGGGCGGGGATCAGGCCGCGTCGGCCACCGGTGCGATGGACGGATGACCGAGAATCATCAACACGCTGATCGGCGTGGCGCCGGGCGTGTTGGCTGCGGTGGCCACAACGCGGGCATACCGCTTGGTGCCGCGATACCCCACCGTGTAGGCCAGATCATCCTCGGCAGCGGCGTCGATGCGGGCGAAGATGCCGTTGGCCACATTGCCCTCGCCGACATTGCGGCCATTGGGCAGGATCATGTCGGCCTCGGCCACGGCGGTGAAACCGCTGTTGACCGTGTCCGATTCCTGCAGGGCCAGCGTCCAGACCGGCGAGGGAGAATTCGCCGCATTGGTCACCGCGCCGACGGCCGCGGCGATCAGCGCCGAACCAAAACCGGCAAGATCGATGCCATTGGTCGGCGTTTCCGTCGCGGTAACGGTCTTGGCCCAGTGAAGGACGGTCTTCAGATTGGAAATGAGGTCGCGCTGCATGGGTGTCTCCTTCAGGCTGCGCGTGAAAAGGAAGGGCCGGCAGTCTGACTGCCGGCCCCGGGTTTCACTTCACTGTGAGAGTGCGCGCCCGCTCAGGCGGCCGCGAACTTCAGCAGCTTGATGGCGTCGAAGTTGTTCACGTCGCCGCCGACACGCTTGCGCATGTAGAAGCCGACATAGGGCTTGTTGGTGAACGGATCGATCAGCACCACCAGGCCCAGCCGATCGATGATCAGATAGCCTTCCTGCCAGTTGCCGAAGGCGATCGACAGGCTGTCGGCCGCGATGTCGGGCATATCCTCCATTTCGCTGATCGGATAATTCAGCAGGCTGGAGGGCTGGGCCGCCTGGATGCCCGGCTGCCAGAGATAATGGCCATGCGCATCCTTCAGTTTGCGAACAGCCGCAACCGTCAGGCTGTTCATGGTCCAGCGCGCACCCTGGCGATAAGCCGCCTTCAGGGCGTAGATGGCGCTGATCAGCGCATCCGGATTGGCCGCGCCATCGGCGGCGCCACCCGAGATGGTCGGGAAGGCGCCGGCCGCACCGATGGGGATATACTGCAGCTTGCCCCAGGGGCGGTTCGCCTTGTCGCTGGTGGTCACCGCATCGGCGCCATAGGCCAGGAAGCCTTTGGGCCGCGTTTGGCCGTTGCCGCTGACGAACCCGGTGTTTTCGGTGCGCACCATCTTGTCCAGCGTCTTGCCCTCCAGCCAGGCCGCCGGATTGATCAGCACCGCATCTTCCAGCATTTTCTGGGTCAGATGCGGGTAGGCATACTGCTCATGCACCTCGATACGCTGCATGCCAAGCGCCGGCGTATCGGTCTGGGTGCGCGGAGCCCGCTCACCGACCCAGCCGCCGCTGGTGGCGTCATTGGTGTCCAGCGGCTGCTCCCAGGCGTCGCGGGCGATGGTCTGCACGCGGGCGATCTGGCGCATCGGCGAGGTTTCGAACAGGCGCTTCTGGAACTGGGTCGACACCTCCGGCGGCACCGCATAGCCGCCCGAGGGATCGCTGCCGACCTGCAGGGCATTCCGCAGGTCAGACGACAACATGTTGACATTGCCGTTGCAGGCGATCAGGTGGTTGAAGGCGGCGGTATACTTGGCATAGGCCTCGATATCGACGCCCTTGACCAGCGCGGCCGAGATTTCCTGCGGCGAGGCATCGCGCAGCGCCATCACCTCGCGCACGAAGGCGCGGGCATTCTTCTCGGCATTTTCGTTGGCGGGATTGGCGGTACCGCCGGCGGTCAGGCGGGCGATATGCTTAGCCTGGTCATCCAGAGCCTTGGACTGCGCGTCCACAGCTTCCTTCAGCTTGGCCTGCAGGTCGGTGATCGAAGCATTGATCCGGTCGGCGGTATCCTTGTTGCCCTTGTCGTTGGCGGCCTTGAAGGCCTCCCAGGCGCCATTGATCGCGCCAACTATGGCGGCCGGATCGGTGAGATCGGGTTTGATCAACGGTTCGGCCGGGCCGGCATAGGCCGGCATGGTGAGTGCGGTGGTGGCCGCCAGCGCGAGCGCGGCGGTCTTCAGATGCGAGCGAGCCATGAAGCTGGCCTTTCCTGTCAAAATTGTTGTTCGGAGGGTTCAGCCCCGGGCGGTAGCCAACAGCTTGTCGAGCTGGGCCTTCAGCGCGGGATTGCGAGCAGCGTCCCACTGGTCGCGGTCGTCGACCGGTTCCGGCGTCCCGCCGGGCCCGGTCTGGAAGCCACGCGCCATGATAGCGCGGGCCTGGGATCTCGAAGCGCCCGCATCCCGCAGGGCGCGTTCGAAATCACGTTCGGTGCGCGGCGTGAAATCCGCCGCCTTGTGCATCGCCGCCACCGCCGGCGGCAAGTTGCGGAAGGCCGAAAGGTCGAACCGCGCCTGCGCCTCGTCCGCAGGGGCATCCGCCGCCACGCTGTCGGCCAGGCCAAGTTCGACCGCGCGTTCCGCGCCGAGCCAGGTTTCGGCTGCCATCATCTGCTGAATTTCAGCCAGCGCGGCATCGCCGCGATCCACATAAGTCTGGGCCAGGCCGCGGTCGATCACCTTCAGGTCTTCCGCCAGCTTGGCAAAGACCTGGGTGTCGCCGACACCGACGGTCCAGGCATTGTGGATCATCAGGAAGCCATTCTTGGCCATGGTGACGGTGTCGCCGGCCAGGGCGACGATGCTGGCGATCGAGGCGGCGAGGCCGACGACAATCACATTGACCTTGGCCGGATGGGCCAGCAGGTCGTTATACATGGTGATGCCGTCGAAGACGCTGCCGCCCGGTGAGTTGATGCGCAGGTTGATCACCGGCGCGGTAATCGCATCCAGCCGCGCCTTGAAACTCTTGGCATCGGTGCCCCACCAGCCGATCTCGTCATACAGATCGATATCGGCCGACTGCTCGGCCGCGCGAACGTCGAAACGCCGGCCCGATGCACGGTTGAAAAACGGACGCCGCTGCATGTCAGCCATCAGTCCGGCCGGCAGCGCGATGCCATTGCAGGCCGTGACCGTCGCGCCGGCCATCTGCAGGTGTATCGGACGCTTGGTCATGCCGGGTCTCCGGGTTTCGGGGCAGGCTTGTTCTGGTTGTTCATGTTGGCGGCGACGATGTATTCATCGCCGCCAGGATCGGTACGTCTGTTGAAGTTCATCAGACGCCGCCATTCATTGGCGTTGATCACGCCGTTCTGCCGCATCAGCTGCAGGCCTTCCTGCTGGGTCTTGAAATCGCCGCGCAGCAGGGCCGCAACCAGGAATTCGACAAAGCGCTTGGGATCGCCCTGCAGCACATGCAGGTTGATGCCATCCTGCACCAGCACGAACAGCGGCATCATGGTGTAGATCACGAAGCCGAGCGACTGATGCTCGATGTTGCTGAAGGTCGAGCGGTCGAGATCGGCGACCATATGCGGCGGTACACCCCAGATGCCGCAGATTTCGCTGCGCGACAGCTTGCGGCTGTCGAGGTATTCCGCATCCTCATGCGACATGCTGACGGGTTTGTAATCCAGACCCTGGTCAAGCACAGGCGTTGAGAATATCTGCTCCCCGCCGGTGACCAGATGCCAGTCCTCACGGGCTTCCTTCTTGCCCGGCGCCGTCATCTTCTGTTCAGTTTTAAGCACGCCCAACGGCCGGGCGCCGTTGGCATAGAATTTCGAGTTGTGGTCGCGCATGGTCTGCGCGTCACCATAGGTTTCGCGGTGACGCTGGATCGGCGAAATGCCGTCGATGCCGTCGCGACTGTACTGCCACAGGTGCAGGATTTCCGAGGGTTCGAACCGGATCAGCGCACCTGACGGATGACGGTACTCAAAATGGAACTTTAACGTGACCGGATCCTGCACCTTGCGGGTGCGATCCGGGTGCAGGCGATTGAGGTTCAGCACGCGACCGCCGACACCACGCACGATATGGGCGTAGAAGCGCCCACGGTAGAACAGGTCGCCGCCCAGCAGCATCAGCCACTGCGACGCGGTCAGGCCCTCCATCGGCGAACTGCGCAGCACGAAATAAAGCGGATTATCCTGGTCCCGTTCGCGATCTTCGCCCGACAAACGCAGATACAGGATCAGCGGCAACTGCGCCATGCTGGTGCAGATGACCCGCTCGCAACCCGCCACCACCGACAGGCGGGATGCAGATTCCTCGGTCACCACGGCACCGCTGGCCGAGGCCATACCAACGCCCATCTGCCGCGCCAGTTCCTCCACCGACATGCCGGTGGTGATCTGATTCCGGACATCCAGCTTCGGCTCGATGCGCGACAGCACATGCGGCGCAGGCTGGTTGCCGGCGATCAGGCGGTCGAACAGGGTCATGGAAAGCCTTTCAGCCGAACATGTCGCCGCGCTTGTAATCCAGCACGTCGTTCGCCGGCTCGCGCACTGCGATGGCACGGCCCAGCGCCATGCCGCTGGCGACAAAGCCGTCAATCTTTTCCGTCGAACGGTTCTTTGCCGGCTTCATGTTGCCGGCCGGGTCGACATCGGCGACGACGTTGTGACCGTTCCAGCGCAGCACCGGATTCTCGCCCCAGGTGATCGCCGTGCCGGTGACCAGGCCCACGATCTCGCGCATCGGTGCCGCCATCGACGCATAGCCCTGGCCGAACGGCACCATGGTAAAGCCATCGCCCATCAGCTCGGTGACCAGCTGGGTGGCGTTCCAGCGGTCGTAGGCGATTTCCTCGATTTCGAACAACTCTTTCAGCGCGTTTGCCTTGCGGCGGATGGCGCTGTAATCGACGATGTTGCCTTCGGTCAGTTCAATCCAGCCGTCTGCTGACCAGGTATCATAAGGCACTCGATCCTTGTCGATGCGCTTCTGCATGTTGGCTTTGGGCAGCCAGTAATAGACCAGAATCTTCCAGGGTTCGCCTTCAGCTACTGGCGGAAAGACCAGCGCCAGCGCCGTGAGGTCGATGGTGCTGGATAGGTCGAGCGCGGCGAAGCATTTCCGGCCCAGCAGACTGTCCGGCGTGAACGGCAGGCCGCAGGCATCCCAGGCATCCGGGTCGAGCAGCGGATCGTCGGCGCCCTCCACCCAGATGTTCAGGTGCAGGCGCTTGAAGGTGTTGAGCGCGGCGGGCGAGACCTTCGCTTTGGCAAGTTTACGCTGCAGCTGGTTGATAAAACACGAAACGCCGAGGTTGGGATTGGCCTTGGCCCAGGTGGCCGGATCGTCCCATTTGTCGTCGGCATCGATCGAATAGATGATGCCGAAGAAGGCATCGTCGCTGATCACGCCGCGCAGCACCTGCTGGGTATGATCGTGCTGTTCGCCGCAGATCGTCTTCTTGCGCTTGCCGGCCGTGGTGATTGCAAGCATCAGCGGCTGGTGGCGCGCGCCGGTGGCGGTATCGAGAATATCCCAAAGGTCGCGCGATTTATGCGCATGCAGTTCGTCCACCACCGCGCAGTGGACGTTCAGGCCATCCTGGTTGTCGGAGTCCGCGCCCAAGGGCTCGAACTTCGCCTCCATGGTCGGCACGTTCATGTTCGCGGCGAAGACCCGCACGCGCTGGGCCAGCTCGGGCGAGGTCGAGACCATACGCTTGGCCTCGTTGAAGACGATCTTTGCCTGGTCTTTCTTGGTCGCCGCCGCGTAGACCTCGGCGCCCTGCTCGCCATCGGCGGTCAGCATGTAGAGCGCGACCCCGGACGCCAGTGTCGACTTGCCGTTTTTGCGCGGCACCTCCACATAGCCGGTGCTGAAGCGGCGCGCGCCGTCGGCATTTTTCCAGCCGAACAGGCTGCCGATGATGAAGGCCTGCCAGTCTGACAGCGAGAAAGTCTGCTTGGCCCACTTTCCTTTCGAGTGCCGCAGGTAGGTTTCGAAGAAGCCGATGGCCCGACGCTCGGCCGCCAGATCGTATGTCAGGCCGCGGGCATGGCCCTCGGCCAGATCGGTCAGGTGCCGCTTGCAGGCAAGCCGCACCCAGAGACAGGCCGGCACCGCACCGCCGGTCACCGCCAGGGCATAGCGCTCGGCGCGCGACTCAGTTGACGTAGCCGAAATACTCGCTGGCGGGGTCGAGCTGCGGCGTCGCCGGCTTCGCTTCGCCGGCGACTGCGGCTCCGGTGGATTCAGGCTGGCTGCCATGGGTTGCCGGCTTTGGTTGCGGCGCGCCCTGGGACAGCGGCAAGGTCAGTTGGTTGCCGGTCTGCGCTGCGGCGGCGGAAAGGCGGAAGCGCGCCAGCGGCGACAGGCCGAGCTGCGCCCCCAGGCGCGTCATGGATTTTTCGGCATCCTGCGCCAGTCGCACATTGGGATCGATGCGACGCAGATTGCCATGCTTGGATTGGGTCTCGTAGGTCGCGCCATTGGCGGCGATCTTGGACTGGGCTTCGACATAGTGCTGGCAGGCCTGGCAATACTGGGCCAACGCCAGCGCATCCATTTCCGACAACACCCGCATGCGCGAAAGCTCGGGTGCCAGCCGCTTCCATTCGATCAGGGCCGCATCGCCCAGCCAGGCCGGAGGCGACAAGCCCAGCGGCGCCAGCACCGGAGCCGGCTTGGCGGAATCAGTGCTGGCTGCGGCCTGTTTCTTTGCGCGCTTTCCGGCATCGCCGTTCAGCGCCCGCTCTTCCGCGGTCAGCTGGCGACGCCCCATGGCCGAAATCCTCTCGCTGCCGAAAAAATAATTTCCGAAAATTTCGCGGCCGCGCGACCTTTGCTGGGGACGCGGTCTACAGAAGCAAGGCGGCAGAGATTTGACCCCACCCCCTATGTGTCTGATCAGACTTGCGTTTTCGGATTTCCAAATCCACCGTCCTGCCGTGCCGTCTTGCGATCGTGATGCGGTTTGAAGTAGCTGCGCCACTTCGACTGATCCCAGAAGATCACTGGATCGCCATGGTGCGGCACATCATGGTCGACCACATCGGCCGCATGCAACTCGCCTGTCCTGCGACAGTCATCGCAGTCACACAGCGGATGATCCACCAGGAACTGCCGCCGCGCCTTCTGCCACGCCCGGCCATAGAGCCGCTTCGATGCCGAGCCCCGCAGCCGATCCTGTTCCTGCCGTCGCGCATCGCGCTGGGCCTGATGCGCAGCGCAGTAGCGGGCATCTACCAGCGCGCCGCATCCGGGATGCGCGCATGGCTTCTTTGGTGCCCAGGGCATGATGGAACCTGAAACGAAAAAGCCCGCCGGGATTATCCAGCGGGCGCGGCTTTGCCGTAGTGTTCGGACACCATGTCAAGTTTTCTGCGCAGTGTCAAGCTGCTCTTCCCGCCATCGGCATGCCATGGCACGGCAGGCGCGCGCACCGACACGATGCGATGCTCGGCCAGCAGCTTCGGATTGTCGATCAGCGCCTCGGCCACCTTGAGCAGCGCCAGCACCCAGGCGAGATAGGTCTGCTTCGCCAGCACGATGCTTTCCATCGACAAATACTCGCGCACCAGGCAATAGCCGTAACGCCGCGCCGGCATGAACATTTCGGTTTCCGGACGGCCCTTGCCATCCAGCACCGCGCCGAGCCGCGGCACCGCGCCCGGCATCCAGTCCGGTCGCCCCGCCACCCGTGCATGCACGATCAGCAGGCCGCGCTGCAGCGGCGGCTGCGCCATCACCAGGTTATGCACGGCCAGCGCATCGGGATGCACATCCACCATGCCGCCACCGCCGCCGGCCCCATCCCAGTTCGCCGCCCGCGCCGAGCCCGGCCGCGCCGCCGCCGCCGTATCCGACACGATCTGGTCGACCAGTTGGTCCCGGTAAGACCAGATCAGCACATCCTCGATATCACGATCCCGTTGCACAGCCATGCCTGCCCTTCTCCCGTCCAGTCCGTCCATGCCGGTCTGCCCGGCCGCGCCCCACTGGACGGGCGGCAAGGCCTTGCCCTGCTTGGCCCCGTCCAGTCCGTCCATTTATTTTCCTGAAATCCTGTTCTCTCTCACGCCCGCCTGTATGCGATTACGAAAATCCACTGGACGGACTGGACGGCATGGACGGAACCGCAATCCATGCGGGTCCGCCACCGTCCAGTCATGCCATGCCGTCCAGTCGCGCGACTGGACGGCGCGCCTAAAGCCCGTCGCCCTCCGCATGCCAGGCCATCGGCTGCGACATCGCCTCTTCGAAGGCGGCGCGGCAATCGGCCAGCTCGGGGAAGACATACATCCACGGCCGCGCCGGCTCGCCGCTGCGTTCCGACAGCGGGTCATACGTCGCGCGGTCGGGCCGCTTCGTGGTCAGGTCGGGCACCAGCTTGTGCAGCTTGGTGCCGAAGCTGCTGGGTGAATCCTTGTGCCGGAAACCGCGCCGCTCGGCATAATCGACATACTGCTTGTACAGCACATCCTTCTTCACCATCGGCCGCCAGCCGTCGTCGTCGGGCAGTTGCGAGCCGCGCACCAGGCATTCGAACCAGAAGGATTCCTCCGGCTTCAGCGAGGCCAGCTTCTGTTCCAGCAGCGCCCCGGTCTTCGGAATCTGCCGCAGGTTCACGCTGCCGAGATCGAAATCCAGCAGGTAGCGCAGCAGCGCCTCGCGCCCCCCGTTGTCCATTTCCGCATCGATGGCGGCGAAATATTCGTGATTCTGCTTGGCCCCGTCGCCCACATCCAGCACGGCGAAGCGCCGCTCTTCCATGCCGGCCGGCACCACCCAGTCGCTGTTCGATGAAATATACAGCCGCACGAAGTTGCGCATGAACACCGCATCCACGTTCTTCGGCTCGATCATCTGGTGCGCGCTGGTCACCAGGCTTTTCAGCTTGCCCTCGGCCTTCTTGTCGCCGGCCCAGAAGCCCTCATCCGCCTGCAGCAGCAGCAGCGACTTCATATGGCTGTTATGCTTGCCGGTGATGTGGTCGGGGTTGTCCACCATGATGTAATAGCGCTGGATCATCGAGCCCACGATCTCGCCCAGCTTTGATTTGCCGGTGCCCATCTTGCCGCGCAGCACCAGCGCCGTGCCCAGCCGCTCGGTCGGGCACTGGATCATATGGGCGAACCAGGCGAGGATCCATTGCGCCAGGTCGCCATCGCCCTGGGCGATATTCACCCGCACATGATCGAGGAACAGCCGGATGCTGCCGCGCCCGCGCTCGGCCACGCGCGCTGCTGGTTCAACGCTGAAACCCTGCCACAGGTTATAGAAGCCCTCGGGCGGCGCGCCGCTGCCATCCTTGTTCACCGGCGCGAACACCACGCCGCGATACTGCCGGCGGTCGCGCGACTTCAGCCACAGCTTGCCGATGCTTTCGGATTCGCCGTCATAAACATATTCCTCAGCCATATGCCACAGCAGGAAATCCTGCGGCAGCATGAATTCGATCTTCGGCTGGCCTTCTGAATCGAGGCTTTCCTCCAGCACCACGGTCTTGCCGCCCATGCGCACCACGGCATATTTGCGGTTCAGCCGCTCGATCGCCCGCGCGATGCCGGCGGTATCGGTGGCGCCGCGCGCCGGCGCGAAGCCCGGCATGTAGCCCTGCATCGGCACGCTCGGCCGCACGCCATCCTCGCCATAGCCGGCCGGCACGCCGGCGCCAGCCTGCGCGCCAACGCTGCCGGCCGCAGCCTTGCCGGCCAGGCCCGTTCTCTTGCCGCCTGTACGCTTCCCCGCCATCACCGATCCTGACTGAAATCCGTTACGCCGCGCGCTCGATTGCCGATGGATCGCCGGCGCTGTCCCCATCCTCTGCGTCGCCGGCATCTGCCTCCGCGTCAGCCACTACAGCGCCGCCGCCGGCATCGCGCAGCAGCACCGGCGGCAGTGCCGCTTCCTTCGCCCGCCTCCGGTTGCGCGCCGCCTTGATCGCCTTGGCCAGGTCATGGCCGAACACCGGATCATCCACATGCACGGCATTCACGCCAACAAACAGCCGCTCGTGGTCATGGCCATGGCCCAGCAGGCAGCAGCCTTCATCCTCCCAGCTGGGCAATGACAGCAGCGCCGTCGCCGCCACCAGGCTGCGCTTGGCCTCATAGACCATTTCGGTGATCGGCAGCTGCGCCTGCGCCTGGGCATCGCCGACGGCGGCGCGCGCGTCATCCTCGGCCGCCATGCGTTTCAGCGCATCCAGTTCCGCCTGCGCCGCCGCCAGCGCCGCGCCATGGGCGGCCCAGCGTGCGCAATGGCTGCGCAGCATCGCCAGCGGGCTGTCATGCACCTGGATGCCGCGGCCATCCTCGCGCGCCCGCTCCAGCGCCGCCTCGCCCAGCAGTTCGGCCGTGCCGTGGCGCAGCCAGTGATGCCGCGCATCGTCGGGCTTCAGCGCCAGCAGGTCGATCAGCGCGCCCTGCGCATCCTGCACCGGCAGCACGATCGCCGGCCCGCCGATGCGCAGCTCGGCATCGCCATGGGGCCGCCACAGCAGCGTGCCGCCATCCACGGCAATGCGCGCCACCCCGATCATCATGCGGCGCAGCGGCCTGGCATCCTGCGCGCCGATGGTCTGTTTCAGCCAGTCATAAATCCAGCCCGCCTTGGCCGGATCGGCCAGCGGCTTCATATAGGCCAGCATTTCGCGCCGCAGATCGCCCGACAGACTCACAGCAGCCTCCCCTGTTGCGCCGGCTCGGTGCCGATGAACTCTGCCGGCGGCAAAGCCGCGGCCTGTGTCGGCGCCGTGTACAGCGCCAGATGCGGCCGGCAGTACCAGCGCCCGCGCCGGCCCTTCAGCAGTGCCACGCCGATGCCATAGCTGCCCCAGGCGCTGCAGCCGGGATGCTCGCAATCGTGCAGAAAGTGTCCGTCGCTCATTCCGCCACCATCGCGTAGCTGGCTGGCGCCACGCGCCGCGCCACACGGTTGACGGTCTGTCTGATCTTCGGCCGCCAGTTGCGATTGGCCTGCGACTTGGGATGCGTTTCAAGATAGGCATAGAGCGAGGACAGATCGGCCGTGCCGCCGAAATGCCGCAACGCATCGCGCACCACCTCGCGCCAGCAGACGCCGCCGCCATCGCCACGCGACAGCAGGAAGATGCCGGCCACCGGCGTCAGCGGCACCAGCGCGCCATGCAGATCGGCCCGGCGCAGGCTGTCCAGGTCCTCGGCGCCATAGGCCACCAGCATGCTCGGCGCACCGGCATTGCGCACCGCGCGCTGGCCGTCGGGCAGATGGAAATTCAGGCGGCCATGCAGGAACAGGATGCCGCTGGCGGCACGCCACACGCTGTCCTCGGCCCATCGCGTTTCGGTGCGGGCAAAGACCAGGGCCGTGCCGCGGCCATGCTCGGCCATGCGCCGCATGAACACCGGGATGACGGTGGGAGAGTATGGCGGATTCAGCCACACGCGCCCAAACCAGGCGAGCGACAACCCGTCTTCGGCTTCCGTCACCATGCGCCGCGCGGTCGGCCACGGCATGGCCGGTGCCGCAGCAGGATCGAGATCGAAACTCTCCGGCCCGCCCAGCGCCGCGATGATGTAAGGCGGCGTCAGCCAGGTATTGGTCCCCGACCGCGACGATTGATGGCTGCCCATGGCGCGGCCGCTCATTCCGCCACCGCCTCGGCAACGGTAGTCAGCGCACTTCGCCGCAGCAGCGCCTGCTTGTGCCGCAGATGCCGCAGCAGGCCGGCCTTGAACAGGGCATCGGCCGCCGCGTCGATTTTCGGCCGCCCGTCGGTGGCGTCGCTTTTGCCCTCGCACGGCACATGGTCGCGCTGGCGCTTGAACCGGATACCCCGATGCGACGCCATGCGGTTGATCGCATCCAGCGACCGGCCGATCGCCGCCACCGCGTCATGCCGGCTCGCGCCGGCCTTGGCCAGGCGCCGCAGCGTTTCCACTTCGGCCTCGGTCCAGTTTCGCTGGGGAATGCCCGCCGCCGTCATCACGCGCCCCACGGCGGCGTCGGGTTGTTGCGCATCGCATGACGCTGCCTGGCCATTCCACCAAGCCGGCCGCGCGGCTTGTGATCGACAGGTTTTTCTGGCGGCGCCACCATTTCGGCCGTCACCGGCGGCCCGACCAGGCGGTAACCCATCGCCCAGATACACTCGACCGCCCTTCCCGTCGGCTGCACATATCGCCGCAGCTTATGCGCATAGACCTTGATGTTATTGTCGGCGGCCTCGGGCTCGTCGCCATCCCAAAGCATGGTGATCAGCGCATCGGTGCGGACCAGTTCACCATGGCGCGCCATCAGGCATGCCAGCATCATGCCCAGCTTCGGCGACAGTCGCCGCCCTCCGTACCATATGACCGGTTCCGGATGGTTCGCCACGCTGCCGGCGCCGCCACAGGTCGGGCACAGATGCGTCATGGCCGGTCCTGCCGGCTGTCGTCTTCCACATCGCTCAGGCCCAGCTCGCGCCGCCAGCGCGCCTGCCCTTCCCGGTGCCAGTGCAGCAGCCGCGGCACCCAGCCGCGCAGCAACCAGCCGACCACCAGGCCGACAGCGCCCACGAACATCATGCCTGCATTCATGCCGCAGTCCTCCCTGTCGCTGTTTGACCCGCTTCGATCAGCGCGGCGATCGCCCGCGCCCGTTCCGGATTGCCAAAGGCCGCCGCCACGGCGCGACGGTCTTCCCGCGCCAGCGCGTCGGCCGCCAGCATGGAAACAACCGTTTCCCGTGAAACATCGGCCAGCCAGTAGAAGCCGCGCGCCGGCGTCTCGATCCCGATGCCGGCCTGGCGCAGCCGCCGCACCAGCACACCGATGCTGCTGCGCGCCGTCGCCGGCCGCTTCGGCCCGTAGACCAGGCCCACCAGTTCCACCATGCTGACCGACCGCGTGCAGCCGGCCAGCACCGCCAGCAGCTGCCGCGTCACCGGCGCCGCCATCAGCAGCGCTCGGCGATGCATCACCGGATCGACAAAACCGCCGCGACCATCACTCATGGCATCACCCCGATTTCCGCCGCCAGCCGGTTCAGCTCGGCCACGGTCTGCTGGATTTCACGCAGAACCTGCTTGCGCTCGGCCGGCGTCACCCGGCCATCGGCCATCGCGTCCTGCACGGCGCGGCCCACATCGCCCATTTCCGCCATGGCGCGCAGCAGCCGGTTGCGCGGGTCCATCGGCTGCAGGCTGATCGACAGCCCGGCCTGTTCCAGCCGCGCGGCATAGACTTCGAAGATCGGCGCCATGGTCACGCCTTCGGTGCCCAGGCAGGCGAGATCGAGCGCCAGCGCCTGCTCCAGCGACGGGCTTTCCGGCAGGTCTTCGTTGCTCCAGCGCCGCAGCAGGTCGGCCGAGCGCTTCACCACGGCGGCAGCACCGGCCGGCGTCAGCAGGCCCATGATGCGGGTGATGGCGTCTTCGAAACTGTTGGGCGTGCGCAGCTTGGTCATGCCGGCATACCTCCCCCGGCATACTCACGACGGCGGGATGGCGACTCACGAATGCGCCGGCGATTGGAGGCGACAGTGCCCCACCAATGCAGCACGATGATGCCATGACGATCAAAACCGAACCACAACTCCCGATCCTGGAATCTGTTGGTCAGCGGGATGATCACGTGCAGGTCGCCGTCGACGTCGCGCACCAGGTAGCACAGGATGCAGCAGCCCGGCTTGATGCGGATGATCCCGGCAGCCCCGCGGCGGCGCATCTGCGCGCGCAGCTCGGCTTTCTCGAACTCTGCCTGCAGACAGGCATCGCCGCCGGCGCCGCTCATGCCGCCGCCTCATCGGCCGGCAGCAGGTCTTCCAGACGGCGGTCCACACCATGATCGCGGCACAGCTTCACGATGCGGTTCGCCACCGCCAGCTCCAGCGCCGCCCGCCCGCTCTCCAGCCGCGACACGGCCATCTGCGCTGCCGCGCCGCTGCCAAGACCTATCGCCTCGCCGAATTCGGTCTGGTTCATCTGGCAGGCCAGACGGGCCTGTTTGGTCGGATTGGTGGTTTCGGCATCCTGCGTCATGCCGGTGACTTTAAACGTGAATGTTTAAACTGGCAAGTTTATTTAAACCTGCCGCCGCAATTAGCGTCTGGCGCTAAGTCAGTCCGCATTGGGCGTAGACCGAAGCCCGCTAAGCCGGTAAATTTAAACATATTTGTTTAAGATGCTGGCCACCGTGAACGATCTCACCATCCCGCCCGGCGCAGCCATCCGCGCCCGCCGCAAGGCGCTGAAATGGACCCAGGCCAAGCTCGCCGCCGATCTGGGCGTCAGTCAGATGCATGTCTCCAGGCTGGAAGATGACCGCGTGGCCGAGATCAGCGAAAAGGTGCGGCGCAAGCTGGTCGCCTTCGTCGCCGGCGCGGACGCACCCCCGGCCGGCAAGGCCCACAAGGTCGCCTTCAAGGTCGAGGCCGGCCCGCGCGGCGGCCGCACCATCACCATTCCGCCCGGCGATCTCGCCGATGATACGCTGAAACTGCTGCAGCTCTATGCCGCCGCAGCGCCCGAGGACCGCACCGCCATTCTCATGCGGCTGCAGCATCCCGGCCTAACCGCCACCCCCGCCGGTTCCGGTCTGGCCGGACTCGATGACGACGCCTTCGAGGCCCTGGTCCGCACCGGCCTGCGTGCCACCGGCATCCCGCTGACCCGCGCGCAAGAGCACAAGGCCATCGCCCGTGCGCTGGAGGCTCGCGAGCAGAATGCCGCTGGCCGGCCGCTGGCCGACATCATCACGGATATCCGCCAGACGGATGACGTTGCCGGCGCGCCCGCCGCGCGGCGGCGCAGCAAGTCGCCCGCCTGACCCTGCCCCGCCTGACCCTGCCCCGCCCTGCATGCTGCAGGCGATTTCCACGCCCAGCATGATCGCCGCGATCCGCGCCACATCATGGTCGGTCATGCCAGTTTTCCCTGGCTGCCATTCAGATGCGCCGCCGCGTCCCGCTCCACCGCGTCCCGCTCCACCGCCTCGCGCTCGGGCGCCAGCGGCAGGGGCGCCAGCAGGCTCTCGCCCCGGCGATAGTTCATGTCCTCGGTGACACTCAGCTTGACGTCGCCGCGGGTGGCAAACATCAGATGCTGCCACTTCTCCGGCTGGCGCTGTCCCGGCGGATAGACATACAGGCCACGCGCGAAACTGGTCATGCCGCTGGCCGGCGCCGAGAACCGCATCGCCATCGCCTCGCCGCCGCGCGCGATCATCCAGCTCCAGCGCAGATGCACCAGCGCCAGCGCCTGCGCCAACCGCAGCATGCGCCAACTGGTCTTCGCCTGCGCTTTCGGCACGATCATGTCTTCATCCTGCCCCGCCATGCGGTAACAGCAGTTGTAGATCACCGGGCAGTTGGCGATCGCCGCCGTCTGCGCCACCCGGCACTCCGCCTGCCAGCCGGCAGGTTTGTTCGCCGGATCGTCGCCGTAGAAAAAGCGGCCGCTCTGGAAAGCGTCCTGCAGTGTGTCCTCCAGCCATATCAGCCGCATCGCGCTGACACCGATCACCATGCGGTCGCGCCGCAGCAGCACGGCGATGGTCGCATCCGGCCGGCTGTCCAGCGGCCAGTAATCCGGATTCGCGGTCGCCGGCAGACGCGCGCCCCAGCTGTCGAACACGCCAGCCAGGTAATGCAGGTCATGCGTCACCAGCGCCTCGATACCGTCGGCATGTAGATCCGCATCCAGCTGCCAGATGGCGCTCGCCGCGGCCGCGCGCAGCGGATAGGGCAGCGCCTGCCCTTCGGCGTAATCCCGCACAGCGATGGCCATCAGCGCACCAGGTAGCCGGCGTTGCTGCGGATGTCGAACGGCACCGCCACCACTTCCACCGCAGAGGCCCGGCGCGAGGCACGGAACGGAATCCGCAGACTGCGGTAGCTGTTGCCCTGGCTGTCTTCCAGCCTGTGCAGCGTCGGCGCGGCACTGGCGCCCACCACCTGCGCATGGATCAGTCCGGCATAACTGGTGTTGGCGCGATCGCGGATGTCGCGTCCGCGCAGATCGGGCGACACCACCGTGGCGCTGCCGATATGCGTGCTGATCGCGCGGCCGTCAGCCAGCAGGATCACATGCGCCTTCGCCAGCAGCCCGGCGCGTTCCAAGGCTTCCATCGCATTGCCGCCCGGCTGTTTCGCGGCGGCGATCAGCCCGCGGAACTGTTTGGCCTTGGCGATGGCGACCGATTCGCGTTCGGCCTTCCATTCCGCCATCGCCAGGGCCGGCTGGCCCAGAACGGCGGTCAGGAACCCCGCGCGGCCGCGCCGGGCGAACCACTGGTCCAGCCGCAGAAGGGCCGCCACATCCAGGTTGCCGGTCGCGGCCCAGCGCCCCAGCGTGGTGCGGTGCGTCTGCGCCACGATCGGCAGTTGCCGTTCCTCGTCATCGCTCAGGCCATGGCCGTATTGCTGCATCGCTGCGGCGAAGCGCTGGCCCAGTGCCAGCTGCACGCCATCCTGAACCTGCTGCGATTTCCGCATCTGTCCACCCCGGTTCGTCCGCCCTGCCCCTGAGGCTGCAACCCTTGATCTGGTCGCTACCTCCGGCGTGCATCGCTGCACGCCAGTGCAACTATGCACAGGACCGTCACACAGGCAACCGGGAAAGTTGCATATCCCTTCAAATTTGGTTGTAGCGAGCCATTCGCATCATCGGCCCGATTTTAAACTTGCCTGTTTAAACTTTCTGGTTTAAATAAACCTCATCGACACGCACAGAGGCCGTCCGATGACCACCACAGCCAGCCGCGCCACCGAACCCGTCAACCAGACGATCCCCCGCTGCGGCACCTGCCGCTTCTGGTCACGCGACAATGGCGGCCCCGGCGTCTGCCGCCGCTTCCCGCCCCAGGGCGTCGAGGAACACCGCGGCAGCAATGGCGGCACCGTGGTGGTGCTGCATGGCGCCTGGTCGCGCACCGAGGCCGAGGAATGGTGCGGCGAATACCAGGCGCGGAAGATTGCCGCATGACCATGCCCAGTGCCGTCACCACCACGCGCCACGGCCTCGCCGATCCCGGCCGCGCGCCCTCCTGCACCGAACGCATGGCCGCCGCCATCGCCAAAGCCGCGCAGCAGGTCGGCCGCTGCGACAACTACCACCTGCTGGATGCCGGCTTCACCCCGGACGAGATCGCCCTGCATGGCGACCGCGCCCGCGCCCTGTTCGCGCGCCAGCACCCCGACCTGGCGCAGAAGCTGGCGGAGGCCTGAGAAATGGAAACCGTCATCATCGGTGATCCGGGCCGCCAGTTCACGGAAACGCCACGCGCGCTGACAACGGAAGAGACCGGCCGCATCAAGGGCGCATACAGCGCCGGCGGCAGACCTGCCGCTGTCCGGCTGTTCCGCGACCTCACAGACGCAACGCTTGCCGCGGCGGTGCGCGAGGTCGACATCATCTGCGCCGCGAAGGTGGAGGCATGGCGATGACCTGGCAGCAGGAAACCTTCCAGGTCATGCGGGCCAAGCACCCGCCCATTACTGTCGATGGCTGGACATTCAATGGCATGTTCGGCGTGGCCCACCCGAATCCCGCCAATGTTGATCACCACGACAGGTACTGGGTGATTACGCATTTGCCGACCGGTTTGTCGCTAGCGAATGTTGCTGGCCTCTATTCCAAACCGGAAGAAGCAAAGCGCGCGACGGAAGTCATTGCCGGAATCGATATCGAAACCTGGCATCTGCAACCGGACCATCCTCCGGAGGCCATGAATGCCATCCCCAAGAAGGTGCAGCAAAGAATCATTGCTGACTTCGGCTATGGACCTTTTGAACTGCATAGAAGGGCAGGCTACCGCGCGCGGCCGGCCGCCCGCATGCGGGTTCCAACTCTTAATGGTGGCCGAGGATGATCGCCGACCTGCGCCCCTATCTCCCGCGCACCGCGCTCGGCTGGCTCGGCTATGCCGCCGGCGTCTTCGGCTGCGGCTTCGCGCTCGGCCTGATCATCGCCGGGGTCCATGTCTTCGGCATGATCAAGCACCCGCATCTGATCGCCGAAACCTTCATCTTCGGGGCGCTGTGATGGCTGGCAAATACCGCCGCATGCTCACCGGTGGCCGCCTGCCGCGCGGCATGGGCCGCGAGCCGCGCACCCGGCAGGACAAGCCCCCTTTCGAAAGACCGGGCGCGCCCGACTACGCCACGCTGCAGATGTCCTTTGCCGAACGCCAGCGCCGCCAGGCCGAGACCGACGCCCAGGCGCTGCGCCTCCAGGCTGCCACCGCCGCCCGCTGCGGCGACCGCGCCGAAGCCGAAGACCTGCTGCAGCGGGCCGCAACCATCGAAGGGACCGCGACGCCATGAGAAAGAAACCCAGAAGCCGGATTGCCACTTGGTGGCTGCATCTGCGCCGCCGCATCGCCAGCGCCGTGGTGTCTGGCCTTGGCGTGACCAGCACCTGGTGGGATGCCGACAATCCGGAATCCGGCTGGGACAGCGTGGAGGAATGGGCGATCCACTGTTTCGATGGTCACAACGATGTCTTCACCCGCGACCTGAACGCCGCGCCGATCACCATCGAGGTCGATTTCATGCGGGGTTTCACCCTGTGGAGCGACCAGCGCTACCGCATCACCCGGCATCCCGAGTGCAAAGGCCAGGAAGCGCGATTTGAGATCGAGCGGGTGCGCGCATGACCCTGCTCAGTGAAAGCGCGGCGCAGCAGGCGACCTGCATCGGGCCGGCCGGTTGCGGCAGGCAAACAGTCGATGAAGGCAATCCGGATTTTAACACCGCCGTTGGCCCATGGCCGACCATCCGCCACTGCATTGGCAGCGCCTGCCGCATGGCCTGGCGCTGGGACAGCATCGGCGAAACCGGCCAACCACGCATCACCATGCGCGGCGGCGGTGCCAGCGCGGCACTGGGCTATTGCGGCCTGGCGGGAAGGCCCACGGAATGACCGCCATGCTCACCCTGCGCGGCAACCGCGTGGACCTGGCCGCGCCCGCGCCCGGCGCCATCGCCTTTGTCGAGATCGCCGACAGCCTGGCCAAGCTCTGCCGGCTCGGCGGCCATGCCGCCAGCTTCTATTCCGAGGCCCAGCATGCCCGCCTGGTGGCCGATATCCTGGCGCGGCGGCAAGACCTGCCGCAGCCCCAGACCGAGGCCTACGGCCTGCTGCACAATGCCCATCTGGCCTATCTGCGCGGCATCGCGCCGGCGGTGCGGCAGAGCCTGTCCATGGCCATCCCGGATTTTCCCATTGTCTGGCGCGGCCTGGTCGGGCCCTTCGATCGCGCCATCTTCGCCCGCGCCGGCCTGCCGCCCGACATGCCGCCGGCGATCGAGCGCGCGCAGGCCGAGGCCGTGCGCATCATGGAAGCGGCCGAACTGACCGACCTGCTGCCCGATACCGTGGCCCGCCGCGCCGTGCTGCGCGGCCTGCCGCCGGTGTCGCTGCGCATCGGCACCATCCGCCCCGAAAGCTGGGTGCAGGCCGCCGAACGCTGGCGCCGCCGCCTGGAGCAGCTGCAGGACCGCCTCGGCCCCGCCGCCTTCATGCCCGGGCGCTACGCCGCGGATCTGTCGGCATCCGATATCGCGGCCGAGGTGGCGCAGTGACCGCCGCAATCATGTCCGGATCAGTCCTGTGCGGATCAGTCCACCCGCACCCAGCCCTGCCGCAGGTATTTCTGCCGCAGCGCATCGGGCACGCCCAGCGCCACGATGAAATTCGGCAGGAAAAGCAAGGCGAGCAGCACCAGCATGTTGCCCGACAGCATCACGGCGGCGGCCACATACCAGACGATCAGGCACAGGATCGGCACCAGCAGCAGCCACCACAGCAGGTAGGACCACAGGCCGCAGCCCAGCAGGTAGAACGGCCCCAGCAGCGTCGCCCAGACCACCGGCAGCAGGCCCACCGTCTCGCGGTGCCCGTTCATCGGATGCTCGAATACGGCCATCGGTCTGCCCCTCGCCCAATCCTTGCGATTCAACCTGCCCCTTTCCACCACCCTGCCGCGCCCGTCCGGGCCGGTCAACTCCAATTCAGCCAGCCGACGGGAGCCGCCCGATGACCGATTCAGCCAGCACCAGCACCGCCAACGAAAACCAGCCCTTCCCCGCTGATGGCCCCGATCTGCTGGCCTGTCCCTTCTGTGGCGCGGCGGCGGAATACGCGCTGATCCATCTGTCCGAGCCCTACGACCGCGCCGTGCAGGCGCAGATATCTGGCAGCGCCGATCTGCACCAGGTGGTCTGCACCGGCTGCGGTGTCGCCACCGAGGGCGTGAACTTTCACACATCGCAGATCGAAGCCGGCAAGGCCTGGAACATGCGGTCGGGCCCGCCGATGGACGCGCGCCTTGTGCCCATCTTCACCGAACTGGCCCGCGCCACCGTGAAGTTTCCCACCTGGCCGACCGATCCCATCCACGCCCTTGCCGTGCTGGGCGAGGAATATGGCGAACTCGACAAGGCCATCCTGCAGGCCATCTACGAGCCGCATAAATCGACGCCGGAGGATGTCCGCGAGGAAGCGATTCAGACGGCCGCCATGGCGCTGCGCTTCGTCCTCAGTCTGGATGCTTACGTTTACTCGGCCGGCCTTCAGCACGAGCAGAAGGCCGTCTCCTGATGGACTGGGCCGACCGCTTCGCCCGCGATGTTGTCAGCGCCGTGGAAGCCGCGCTGCCGCTGCCCAAGGCCATCCGCGAAAAGCTGGTGGAGCTGCTGGCCGTCAAGCTGCGCGGCGCCTGGCGCCAGCGCTACGCGAAATTCGCACCGCCTCTCGCCCCGCCCATCGCCATGCCACCCGAGGAAACCGCATCATGAAACTGCACCGCGCCATCGTGGCCATTATCACCGAGTCCGGCCGGATCGAAGCCGCGCGCCGCGCCCCCGATATCGTCATCGGCGGCACTGACCGGCCGTATCTCCGCCGCTGGTATCTGATCCCGCGCAATCGCTGGTTCAACATCTACCTGCACCACTTCCTGCGCAGCGACGATGACCGCGCGCTGCACGATCACCCATGGGTGAACTGCAGCCTGCTGCTCGACGGCGAATATACCGAGATCCTGCCCACGCGCGGCGGCACCACCACCCGGCGGGTCCTGCGCGCTGGCACCCTCGCCTTCCGCCGCCCCAGCCAGGCGCATCGCGTGCTGCTGCATGCCGGCCCGTGCTGGACCCTCTTCATCACCGGCCCGCGCGTGCGCGAATGGGGCTTCTGGTGCCCGCAGGGCTGGCGGCACTGGAAAATATTCACGGCTGGCCATCGCGGCGAGATCGTCGGCAAAGGCTGCGAGTAACGCCAAGACCTTTTCATCAGAACCGCGCCGGCGGTTTCCGGCATTCAGAGGAGCTTTCGCGTGACCAAACCTGCGAAGAAAAAGAAGGCCGCGAAGCCCGCGGCAAAGACGAAGAAAATCACCCGGCAGGCAGCCCGCAAGGCGGCAGCGCCGAAATCTCGGCGCTTGCTGGCCCGGCCGGCGGTCAAGGCCGCTCCCACAGCCGCTGTCAAACGCCCGCCCAGACTCCCAAAGATCGGCGCACCGATCCAGGGCGGCTTCTTCGCCGGAAAATTCTTTGGCGCCGATGGCAAGCCCTACGGTCTGATCGTCGCGCCGAAGGATGGTGGCGAAACCGAAGGCGTGTTCAAGACCGCGCGCACCGATGACTTGGCCGCGCGCGGCCTGCGTGATGGCCTAGCCAACTCGGACGCCATGAATGATGACGCCCATCCCGCCGCCAAGTTCTGCCGCAGCCTGCGCATTGGCGGTTACGACGACTGGTATCTGCCCAGCCGTCACGAGGCCGCATTGCTGGCCGAGACCCTGATGCCCGGCAAGGACTATGTGCCGGAGCAGACGGTTGCAGACGCCTTCAAAGAAGGCGGCGCGCAGGCATTCAGCCGCACATGGTACTGGACCAGCACAGAGCATTCGGACGGCTACGCGTGGGTTCAGTACGTCAACTACGGCTACCAGGACAACTTCGACAAGGCCTGGAGCTGCCGGGTCCGCGCTGTCCGCAAATACCCCCTTTAACCCTTAATCACTTCCCGGGCCGCTAAGCGGCCCGGGCGCGCTGTTTCAACCAGGAGAAAATCCATGAACGACATGACCACATCGATTCCCAAAGAGGCCGCCATTGCGATCCCCGCAATCGGCGCGGCCTTCGGCGGCGGCTTCTTCGCCGGCCTCTATTACGAACACGGCATCCGCCATGCGCTGATCGTCGCGCCGAAGACCGAGGGTCAGGCCGCCGCCAAACTTGAATGGGGCGGCAGCGGCAAACAGACCGAGGCGCGCTCGCTGGTCGATGGCCTCGCCAACACCAAGGCACTGGATGACAATCACCCGGCTGCCAGGTTCTGCCACGATCTGCGCATCGGCGGATTCGATGACTGGCATCTTCCGGCGCTGGAGCAGATGTCGGTGCTGCGCGCCAACCTGACGCCGGAAGACGATCACGTCCCGGTGCAGACCACCGCCGAGGACTTCTTGGAAGGCGGCCCGGAAGCCTTCGATCTCGACGCCTGGTACTGGACCAGCACCGAATGGTCGGCCGGCTACGCGTGGGTTCAGAACTTCTACGGCGGCGGCCAGCTCAGCGACGGCAAGGCCTGGAGCTGCCGGGTCCGCGCTGTCCGCAAATGTCCAATTTAACCCTTCATCCATTCCCGGGCCGCTGAGCGGCCCGGGTGTTGCGGCCTGAGGAGATTTTGCATGGCGCGCGCCGAGACTCTGCCGATTTACCAGCCGTGTTACGAACTGCTGCAACTCATCATGAAGCTGACGCAGCAGTATGCGCGCGGGTATCGGCAGGGTCTGGCGCGCGATGTATCCACCGAAGCCCAGACGCTGGTTACCGGAATCTTCCGCGCCAACAGCGCTTCCGACAAGTCGCCGCATCTGGAGAAGCTGCGAGAGAAACTCGAAACACTCAAGCTGCAGCTTCGGCTTTCCAAGGATCTTCACCTGATCTCAGCGGGCCAATTCGGGGCCACGGTCGAACTCACCGACGTGATCGGCAAACAGCTGACGGGATGGCTGAATTACTACAAGGACCGCGCCTGATGCCCGAGGGTCATGGCCTTCGGGTCCGTGCGCATCATTTGGTCGGGGTAGCGGCGAGACGGATGCCATATGTCGCCGCTCCATGCGCCACCAGGGATACGGCGGGACTGCTCCCCCGCGCGTCCCGGCGCAGCCTGGCTGGCGTCGATGCCCAATCTTCATTCGAAGCTGCAGCAATCGCCGGCCCGGCCTGTAAACCCCCGTCTGTACGGCTACGCGTGGATTCAGAACTTCAACAACGGCAACCAGAACAACAACGACAAGGACTGGAGCTGCCGGGTCCGCGCTGTCCGCAAATGGAATCCTATATGCCATCAGAGATCACCGTGGCCCAGCTTTTCGAAGCCTATTACGACTGCCGCCGGGCGAAGCGCAACACGCGTGCCGCTCTAGAATTCGAGGTCAATCTGGAAGATAACCTGCTCGCCCTGCTGCGCGAACTGCAGGCGGGCACCTGGTCGCCGGCACCGGCCACCGTGTTTGCCATCACCAGGCCAAAGCCACGCGAGGTCTGGGCCGCCAACTTCCGCGATCGCATTGTGCATCATCTGGTCTATCGTGCCATCGCACCGCTGTATGAACCGTCATTCATTGCCGGGTCCTGCGCCTGCATCCCCGGGCGCGGCACCCTCTATGGCGCCGACAGGCTGCGGCGTCATCTGCTGAGCGTATCCAAGTCTTGGACCAGACCCGCCTTCGTGCTGAAGGCCGACATCGCCAATTTCTTCGGCTCGATCCGGCAGGCCGATCTGTTCGGCATGCTGTCACATCGCGTGCAAGACCAGACCATGCTGGACCTGTGCCGCAAGCTGGTGTTTCAGGACGTTCGCCAGGGTGCGATCCAGCGCGGCGATGCACGCCACATGGCCATGGTGCCGCGCCACAAGAGCCTGTTCCATGCGCCGCTCGGAACCGGCCTGCCGATCGGCAATCTCTCAAGCCAGTTCTTCGCCAATGTCTATCTCGACGGCCTCGACCAGATGATCAAGCGGCGCCTCGGCATGCGCTGCTATGTCCGCTACGTCGATGACATGGTGCTGGTCCATGCAGATCCGAAGGTGCTGCTGCGCGCGGCGGATACCATCCGCGATCACCTGGGCACGATCGGTCTGAAACTGGCCGAGAGCAAGACCAGCATCCAACCCGCCGAACGCGGCGTCGATTTCGTCGGCCAGGTCATCCGCCCGTATCGCACCATCGGCCGCGCCAGGACGCACAGGGCGGCCATGCACCGGCTTTCCACCATGCCGAGGGAAGACCTGGCCGAAAGCGTAAACTCCTACCTCGGGCTGTTCCGCCACACCGGCAGCCGCAATCAATGCACAGCCATCGCCCGCCTCGCCCACCGGCGCGGGCTTAAGGTTGCCCGTGACCTGACCAAGGTGAAGCCGGCATGAGCGATAACGACTTGAGAGAACGGCTTGCCATGATGGCAGCCACGGCGGTGAAAAATAAAGAGTGCGACGTATATGGCGCGATGGCCAGCCTGATGGGCGCAGCTGCTGTTCTTATCGCTGTGCAGCCTGCGAAAGACCACGAAATGCTAACCAGAATTTTGGTAGACGCACTGCCTATGCAAGTTAAGGCCAGGCATATGGAGATTGTTGCCGGCCGAGCGGGAGGCGAAGCCTAACCATGTACAGGCCCGGTGTAGACGGAGCCATGGATTGCCCCACATGAGCGCCCGCATCCGCCGCCTTCGTTCCGGCATCCTGTCGGCTGCGCAGGTGGCGGCCATGCACGAGCATTCCGCCAGCTGGTTCTGGGCCCATTGGGAAGACCTGAAGGCGGCCGGCCACCCGCTGCGCGATCCGCTGCTGGGCGGCTGGCACCGCACGGCCGTGCAGAAGTGGATTGACAACCGCGCCGATCAGACGCTTGGATCAGGCACGCCCGCCGCCAAGACCCCCTACCAGGCCGCCCTGGAGCATGCCTAAGAAGTCTGTCATCCCTTATGTCAACACCACCCGCAAGCCGGACGGGCGGGTCTATTATTACCATCGCCCCACCGGCACGCGGCTGCCCGGCCTACCCGGCTCACCCGAATTCATCGCCCGCCTGGCCGAACTCAATGCCCAGATGGAACGGCCCGACCAGGCCGCCAGTGCGGCCGATGCCGAAGGCGACCGCGCCATCATCCCCGGCAGCTGGCGCGCCCTGTTCGCCGAATGGCAGCAGCATCCCGACTGGATCAATCTCGCCGCCAGCACCCGCGATCTTTACCAGACCCATATCGATTTCGTCTCGGCCAGATGGGGCGACCTGCCGGTCGGCGGCACCGAGCGCGAAGACTGCGTAGCGCTGCAGGATGCGATCTCGAAACCGCGCAAGGTGCAGCGCCAGGTGGATGGCGCCGCCGTCACCGTCACGGTCAGCACCACCCGCAAGGCCGATACCTGCATCGACGTGATCTCGACCGCCTTCAACTTCGCGCTCGATCGCCCCAGCCGCTACGGCGGCCTGAAATACAATCCCGCCTTCCGCATGCGGCGCCAGCACAAGGCCGGCATCGGCATCCCGCGCTGGCCCGAAGACGTGATCGCCACGGCGCTCGATCGCGCGCCGAAAGAACTGCGCCGCGCCCTGGTCGCCTTCCTCTACACCGGCCAGCGGATCAGCGACGTGGCCGCCCTGCGCTGGCCGCAATACGATGGCGACGGCATCGAGGTGGTGACGCGCAAGACCGGCCGCAAGGTCTGGATCCCCGCCCATCCGGCGCTGAAGCTGATGCTGGACGAAGCCTGGGCCGAGAATGCCGCCCGCGACCAGCCGTCCACCTTCATCCTGCTGGCGCCGCATAACGGCCAGCCCTGGCAGGTCGACTGGCTGAAACACAGCATCACCCGGTTCATGCGGTCGATCGGCCATCCGGGCTATTCGGCCCATGGCCTGCGCAAGTCGGCCTGCGCCCGCCTGGTGGAAGCCGGCTGCGATGAACGCGAGGGCGCCGATGCGGTCGGCATGACGGTGCAGATGTTCCAGCACTATACCCGCGAGGTCCGCCAGAAACTGGTGGCCCGCCGCGCCGGCGGCAAGCTGGCCCGCTTCGATCCGCGCCAGCGCTGACATGGCCGTTTGCAAACCGGCAGCGGCCCCGCAGGCGGTTTTATTGCAAACCGCCCAAAAGACGAACGGCGGATCAGAGGCTAAGCCTTTGATCCGCCGTCATAATATTTGGGGCGAGGAACGGGACTTGAACCCGCGACCCCCAGAGCCACAATCTGGTGCTCTAACCAACTGAGCTACCCCCGCCACAGGTACGCGCTTCATAAACCGGGCCGATTACCCGGGTCAAGCGTCCTCGGGAGGCCCTGCGCCCAGGCTCTTAAACTTTTTGCCGGTAATTCAGCATCTTGTGGGGATTTTCCGGCTCCGGTAAGACATTTGGCATGTCCGGTTTCTTCCTCGTCTTGGTCGCACTGCTGATCGGTGTGCCTGGAGCCGTCTTCATTGTGCTGCACCTTGTCGCCCAGCATAAGAAGCAGGTCATGGCCTATGAGTGGAGCTCGGCCGAGGTGATCCGGCGCGGTCAGCGTCTGGATGAACTGGAAAAATTCACCAAGACCGCCCAGACGAAAATCACCGAGCTGAACAAGCAGAAGTTCGAGCTTGAGGCCCAGGTGGCAAAACTGGAAAAGATGGCCAGCGCGGCCGTCGCCAAGGAAGCCAACACCAAGACCTTCAGCATCGGCATCTTCAATCAGGAAGTTCGCCGCGCCCATATGATGGGTGAAAAACACCGCCAGCTCGACGACAAGTGGAGCGAAATCAATTACCTGGAACTGCAGGCCAGCAGCGAGGACGAAGTGCGTCGCACCATGATGCGCAAATTCCCGCCCGAGCGCGGTTTCGTCATCGAGACTGTGCAGCTGATCAAGAAGTAGTCTTCGCGACACCCAGTCTCGCGGCCTGCACCGTCATTTCCAAACCAGCCTCAGGATCGATTTCGCCACGGGGGGCCACCGGCCAGATCCAGCTTTTCTGCGGCGGAGGCAGGGTCACGTCGATCACGGCACTCTCGCTCATGACCGCTTCCCCCGCCCGGCTGCGCCAGACCCGCTTCGCATCGGCAACCAGCCCCACCGGGCAGTTGAACCGCGCCAGGGCAGCCAGATGGGCACGCAGGATGTCCCGGCCGAAACCGTCGGCGGCTGTCATCGTGATACCCTGACGCCGTATATAATCCATCGGCAGCAACGGCAGCTGCGACAGAATGTTCAGCGACAAGACGCAGTCTGGCGGCACGGGATCGAGAGTGCCGAGGATGTCGTCGGACGGGATCGGCAGTGGCATGCCGCGTCGCCATTCTGCCAAGGGCTGAACAACGCCGGTCACATCGGCCAGTCGCAGTTCCAGATTGGGAAACCGACGGGCAGTCCGGCGCGCACCCGGCAGCAGCGCAATGTCAAAAACGATAACATGCGCGAACATCTTGCTCAGTTCGGTCAGCGGCAGGTCGGCAAGAGTACCGGCCCCGAGCAGCCAGGCCGTCTCCCGGCGCCGGCAATCCTGCGCCACCTGCAGCGCGAAGGCTTTGGTATTGGCTTCATGCTCTGCCCAGACGCTGGCGCAGCGCCGGTGCCGCGACCACAGGCTGACGGCCGCTTTCGCATAACCCAGCTGCCGCGCCGGCGGATCGGCCGAGACGCCAGCCCAGACCGCCAGTTCGGCCAGCATCGGTTACTCGGCGGCCGATTTGGCTTGCGGCATTACGCCGAAGCGGTCGGCAATCTGCTTCGGCGTGTAATAGCCACGCTCGATATCACGGGCGACTTCGGCCGGATCGCGTTTGGCCGGATCGCCATAACCACCGCCGCCCGGGGTGGAGACATGCAGGCGATCGCCCACCTTGATCTCGATATCCTGGTCCTTGGACAGATGTGGCGGCACATAGGATTTCACGCCATCCTTCTGCTGCAGATCGATCCGCACGGTGTTGAGGCCGCCGTCTTCACCGCCCAGCACGCCGCGCGGCCCGCTGCGGCCATGGTCCATCACCATCGAGGCGCGCGCCTCGCCGCGGCGCAAACGAATGGTGTAATTGACCCCGAAACCGCCGCGATGCTGGCCGGCGCCGCCGGAACCTTCATGCAGCGAGTATTCCTCGAACAGCACGGGGTAATACTGCTCCATCACCTCGATCGGCGTGGTCTTGGAAATACCAATCGTAGAACAGCCGTTGCTGATGCCATCCCCACCATGCCAGCCGCCATAGCCGCCGCCGGAGATGACATACATCACGTAACTGCGGTCGCGCTTCGGGTCGTAGCCGCCGAGCGCCAGATTGCCCGAGGTGCCCGCCGGCGCGGCGAACAGCCGGTCCGGCATTGCCTGCACCAGCGCGTTGAACACGGCTTCAGCGATGCGCTGGCTGACTTCAGCCGCACAGCCGGAAACCGGGCGCGGATATTTCGCATAGAGGAACGTGCCGTGCGGATCGAGGACTTTCAGCGGCTCGAAGGTGCCGGCATTGATCGGCACATCGGGGAAGATGTGCTTCACGGCGAGATAGATCGACGAATAGGTCGTCGCGATCACGCTGTTCATCGGGCCCCGGCAGGGCGGGCTGGAGCCCGTCATGTCGAAATGCATTTCCTCGCCTGATTTGGTGACCTTCATCTTGATCACCAGCGGCTCATCCACCACGCCATCGGAATCGACCACAGCCTCGCCGTGATAGATACCATCGGGAATGGTACGGATGCGCGCCCGCATCTGCTGGCTGGCACGCTGCTTCAGCTCCTCGATGGCCTGCGCCACCACATCGGCGCCGTAGCGGTCAAGCAGGGCGGTCAGCCGCTTCTCACCGATAGTCAGCGCGGCAGCCTGCGCCTTGATATCGCCGATGCGCTGGTCGGCGATGCGAATGTTGCTGAGGATGATGGAAAGGATTTCCTCGTCCAGCACACCCTGTTTGTAGAGCTTGACCGGTGGCAGGCGCAGGCCTTCCTGCTCCACTTCGGTCGCGTTGGCCGAGAATCCGCCCGGCACCATGCCGCCGATATCAGGCCAGTGCCCGGTATTGGCCAGCCAGGAAAACAGCTTGCCCTTGTAGAAGAACGGCTTCACGAAACGCACATCCATCAGATGCGTGCCGCCCAGATAGGGATCGTTGACGATATAGACATCACCGGGCTTGGGGGCCAGAACGGGCGTATTGCGCGCGCGCTCGATCACCGCCTGGGTGGAGAACTGCATGGTGCCGACAAAGACCGGCAGGCCGAGCTCGCCCTGGGCGATCAGTTCGCCAGTTTCGCCATGATAGATACCGTCCGAACGGTCGAGCGCTTCGGAGATCACCGGCGAGAAGGCGGCGCGGCAGAAGGTCAGGTCCATTTCGTTGCAGACCTGCTGCAGGCCGTTCTGGATGACGACGAGGGTGACCGGATCGATCGGCGTTTTTGCCATGCTCCCTACTCCGCGCTGATGGCAACGATCAGGTTGCCGAGCTTGTCCACACGCACCTGATTACCCGGATCGATAACAATGGTCGTATCGAGCTGTTCCAGAATGGCCGGTCCGGCGAAGCTGGCGCCGCGCGGCAGCCGCTCGCGATCATAAACCGGTGTTTCCTGCCAGCCGCCTGCATCATACCATACCTGGCGGCTGCCTCTCTTCGCACCGGCAACATCCCTGGCCGGCTCGGCGGCCAGCAGGCGATCCAGCGACAGCTGCGGGCGGCGACCGATCACAGCCGTGTGCAGATTGACCAGCACGGCACGGATTTCCGGCAGTTCGACCTCGAAGCGCTGCCAGTAGGCCTCATCGAAAGCCTTCTGCAGGGCGTCGCGGCTGATGCTCTTGTCCGGCACTGCCACGGTCAGCAGATGGCTCTGGCCCTGGAACTGCATGTCAGCGGTGTGCAGGACCAGCACCTCCTCGACCTCGATACCGTCGCGCGCAATGGTGGCGCGGCCTTCGGCAACCTGGGCAGCCAGCACCTCGGCCACCAGACCATCATCGAGCACGGACAGCGGCTTGTTCACCGTGCGCACATAATCATGGCGCAGATCGGCCACCACGCAGCCCAGCGCATTTGTGATGCCCGGGCGCGCCGGGATCAGCAGCTTGGGGATGCCCAGCTCGCGCGCCAGGGCAGCCGCATGCAGCGGTCCGGCGCCCCCGAAGGCAAACAGCGCGAAGTCGCGCGGATCGTGGCCGCGGCTTAAACTGACCATGCGGATGGCACCGGCCATCTTGTCGTTGGCAATACGCAGGATGGCAGCGGCAGCATCGTCGGTGCTGATGCCCAGCGGCTTGCCCACATCGCGGGCGATGGCATCCTTCACATCCTGCAGCGACACCTTGCTGTCGACCGCCAGCAGGCCATCGGGATTGAGGCGTCCAAGCGCCAGATTGGCATCGGTGATGGTCGGCCGCGTGCCCCCGCGCCCGTAGCAGATCGGACCCGGGCGGGCACCGGCGCTTTCCGGGCCGACCTGCAGCATGCCGGCCTCGTTGATGAAAGCGATCGAGCCGCCACCGGCGCCGATGGTATGCACATCCACCATTGGCACATGGATCGGCATGGCATATTCGAGTTCCAGCTCCGACGAGACCTGTGGCACGCCATCCTGGATCAGGCCCACGTCCGACGACGTGCCGCCCATATCATAGGTAATCACATTGGGCAGGCCGGCGGCGCGCGCCGTATAGGCCGCTGCCATCACGCCGGATGCCGGACCGGACATCACGGTGTTGACCGCCGCCTCGGCCACGATGCCGGCCGCAATCGTGCCGCCATTGCCCTGCATGACCAGAAGGTCACGCGCAAAGCCCTTGGCCTTCAGTTCGCCATTCAGGCGTTCGATATAGCGATGCAGCACCGGCTGCACGGAAGCGTTCACACAGGCCGTGGTGCCGCGCTCATACTCCCGGTACTCGGAGAGCAACTGGTGTCCGGCGGTGATATAACTGTTCGGCCAGACTTCAGCGACGATTTCCAGCGCCCGTTTTTCGTGACTCTGGTTGATATAGCTATGCAGGAAATGGATCACCAGCGCCTCGCAGCCGGCATCCTTCAGCTGGATCGCAGCCGCGCGAACGGCGGCTTCGTCCAGAGGAATGACCACATCGCCATCGGCATCCATGCGCTCGGGCACTTCCAGCCGCCACTGGCGCGGCACCAGCGGCTCGAAATTCCCGGTCAGGCCGTAAGGCTGCGGCCGGGTGCGGCGGCCAAGCTCGAGACTGTCACGGAAGCCCTTGGTCGTGATGAGCCCGATCCTGGCCACCTTGCGCTCAAGCAAGGCATTGGTCGTCGTGGTCGTGCCGTGCACGATGGTATCGGTCTCGGACAGCGCGATGCCGCCCTTTTCCAGAGCCGCAAGTACGCCAAAGGCCTGGTTGTCGAGCGTGGTCGGCACCTTGGCCAGCGCCACCTTGCCCAGTTGCGGTTCGATGCCGATCAGGTCGGTGAAGGTGCCGCCCACATCGATTCCGACAATCCAGCCCATACGTAAACCCTCACACCGACAGATACTGTTCGCGCACCGCTGCATCGGCAGCAAGTTCGGTCATCGTTCCCGAATAGCGGATGCGGCCCTTTTCGATGATGTAGGCGCGATCCGCCACCATCTGGGCAAAATGCAGGTTCTGTTCCGACAGCAGGACGCAAAGGCCTTCAGCCTTTAACTGAAGAATGGTACGCGCCATCTGCTCGACGATCACCGGCGCCAGGCCTTCCGATGGCTCATCCAGCAGGATCAGGCGTGGATTGCCCATCAGGGTGCGGGCGATGGTCAGCATCTGCTGCTCGCCGCCCGACATACGGCCGCCGGGGCGGTCCTTCATGCGGCCGAGATTGGGGAACAGTTCGAACAGGCGCTCGGGCGTCCAGGTCGGCGCACCTTCGCGCGGCTTCTGTTTGCCGACCGCCAGATTCTCCATCACGGTGAGATCCGTGAAAATGCGGCGGTCCTCGGGTACATAGCCCAGCCCCAGCCGGGCGATCCGATGCGGCGACAGGCGGTCGATGCGGCTGCCGTCAAAGCTGATCTGACCGCTCTGCGCCGTCACCAGGCCGATGACGGATTTCATGGTGGTCGATTTGCCGGCGCCGTTGCGGCCCAGCAGCACGGCCACCTCGCCGGGATGGGCGTTCAGTGCCAGGTCGGCCAGGATATGGGCACGACCATAATAGGTGTGGAGGCCTTCGATGCTCAGCATGTCAGTGCACCTCCCCGAACACGGCGCCGGACCCGAGATAGACCGCCTGCACTTCTGCGTTGCCGCGCACCTGCTCCGGACTGCCTTCCGCGATCAGCTTGCCGCGATTGAGCACTATGATGCGGTCGGCCTGGGCGAAGACCACATCCATGTCATGTTCCGTGAACAGCACGGCGATATTGTCCTGCCGCGCCAGCTTCGCCGTCAGGTCCATGAGCGCAATACGTTCGTTCGGCGCCATGCCGGCCGTCGGCTCATCCATCAGCAGCAGCCTGGGCTGGTTGGCCAGTGCGACGGCCAGTTCCACCCGCTTGAGATCGCCATAGGCAAGAATGCCACAGGGCCGTTCGCTCTGGTCCGCCATGCCGACGCGCGCCAGTAGGGTCATCGCCTCGTCGCGATACATGGTGTTGGCCGGCTTCCAGAAGGACATCAGGCCGTTATGGAAGGACAACAGCGCCATCTGGATATTCTCGCGCACCGTCATCGAGTTGAACGTCGCGGTGATCTGGAAGGTGCGGCCAACGCCCAGACGCCAGATATCGCGCGGGGCCATGCCGACAAGACTGCGACCGTTCAGGGTCACGCTGCCGCTATCGGGCTTCAGCTGGCCGTTCAGCATGTTGAAACAGGTGCTTTTGCCGGCGCCATTTGGGCCGATCAGGGCCAGCAACTCACCGGCCGCCACCGAGAAAGCGACATCCTGCACGGCCTGCACGCCGCCGAAAGACTTGTTGAGACCACTTACGGCAAGGACGCTCATCGCACGGCCTCCGGAGCAGCACGGCGTCGTTGCAACACCCAGCCCGTTGCCTGCTTGAGGAAGCCGGCGATGCCCTGCGGGAAGGCCAGCACGATCACCAGGATCGTCAGACCGAGAATGGCGCGCCAGTAATTGGTGTTCCGTGCGATTTCATCCTGCAGCCAGGTGAACACGGCCGCGCCGGCAACAGGCCCGGTCAGCGTCTGCACACCACCCAGCAACACCATGACCAGGCCATCCACCGAGCGCGAGACCGACAGCGCTTCCGGCGAGATGCTGCCCTTGGAGAAAGCGAACAGGCCGCCGGCCAGGCCAGCGAAAGCGCCGGCCAGGGTGAAGCCGAACCACTGGAAACGCCGGACATTGATGCCGATCGCATCGGCGCGCAGCGGCGAGTCGCGCCCGGCGCGCAGCACATAGCCGAACGGGGCATGCACCATGCGCCACAGCAGAATGATCGCTGCGACGCAGAGCGTGAGGGCAAAATAGTAGAACGCCGTGCGATCCTTCAGCCAGTCGGTCGGCCACAGGCCGATCAGACCGTTCGAACCACCGGTGAAGGCGTCCCACTGGTAGATCACCGACCAGGCGATCTGCGCGAAAGCCAGCGTCAGCATGGCAAGATAGACGCCCGACAGCCGCACGCAGAACCAGCCGAAGACCAACGCGCCCAGGCCACCGGCCATCGGCGCGCCAAGCAGCGCCAGTTCCATAGGCAGCTTCAGCTTGAGGAAGACCAGTGCAGCGCCATAGCAGCCGAGCCCGAAATAGGCAGCGTGGCCGAACGACACCATGCCCGCCGGACCCATCAGGAAATGCAGCGTGGCAGCGAAGAGCGCGAAGACCGCAATATCGATCAGCAGCACCAGCATGTAACTGTCGCTGGCCAGCGGCACCAGCGCGAGGAAGATCACCGCCCCCAGCACGGCGAGCCAGAACGGGCGATTGAGCGGATAGAGCGGCGGTTCGACCATGAAGGCGCCGCGCTGGACGCCCTGCTGCTTGCCGAGCAGGCCCCAGGGCCGCACCACCAGGACAACGGCCATGATGACGAACTCGACCACCAGGGTGAATTTGCTGAAGGAGAATACGGTGCCGAAAATCGTCACATCACCCAGGCCGATGCAGAAGGCCTTGGCCTGGGCAATCAGCAGTGCGGCCAGGAAAGCGCCACCGATCGAACCCATGCCGCCAACCACGACCACGACGAAGGCGTCGGAGATCACGGTGATGTCCAGCATCAGCTGCGCCGGTTCGCGTGGCGTCTGCACGGCACCGCCAAGACCGGCGAGGAAGGCGCCAAGGAAGAAGACACTGGTGAACAGCCAGCTCTGGTTGACGCCGAGCGCACCGACCATTTCGCGATCCTGGGTGGCGGCGCGGACCAGCGTGCCCCAGCGCGTGCGGTTCATCAGCAGCCACAGCAGGCCCAGCACCAGCGGGCCGATGGCGATCAGTAGCAGGTCATATTCCGGGAAGCGCTTGCCCATGATTTCGACGGCGCCGCGCAGGCCCGGCGCGCGCGGACCAAGCAGGTCTTCCGCGCCCCAGAAATAGAGGGCGGCATCCTTGATGACGAGAACCAGGGCGAAGGTGGCGAGCAACTGGAACAATTCCGGCGCCTTGTAGATACGGCGCAACACCAGAACTTCGATGACCACACCGATCAGGCCGACAGCAACCGCACTCAACAGGACGCCGGCCCAGAAATTCGGGATCGAGCCGCGGCCGAGGAAATTGATCAGGCTCCAGGACAGGTAGACGCCCAGCATATAAAGCGAGCCATGGGCGAAATTCACGATCCGGCTGACGCCGAAGATGATCGAGAGGCCGGCGGCCACCATGAACAGCGACGACGCACCGGCGAGGCCATTCATGAACTGGATGACGATATTGGCGAGCAAAGCCTGGTCCCGATCAGAGTCTGGAGAGAGAGAAAGACTCCCGCCGGCCGAAACCGGCGGGAGCATGCAGGCGTGACGTCAGACTCAGTCGGCCGGACGCATTTTGGCGACTTCGGCATCCGACGGCAGGAACTTCGCGCCATCGGCATAGTACCAGTCGGTCATGACACCCTTGCCGTTCTTCAAGCCGAGCTTGCCGACATAGGCACCCATGGTCGACTGATGGTCCTGCGGACGATAGGTAACATCGCCCAGCGGGGTGCTGTGGGTCAGGCCCTTCATGGCCGCCACCAGCTTTTCCATATCGAGCGTGCCGGCCTTCTTGATGACCGCCGCCGCGCTCAGCACGGTGGAATAACCCACGATCGAACCCAGGCGCGGATAGTCCTTGAACTTCGCCTGATAGGCCGCCAGGAACTTCTTGTGCTCGGGCGTAGCGATGTCCTGCCAGGGATAACCGGTGACATACCAGCCCACCGGCACTTCATCTTCCAGCGGATCGAGATATTCCGGTTCGCCGGCCAGCAGGTTGAAGCCTTCCTTGCCCTTGAACAGACCGCGCGTATTGCCTTCGCGGACGAACTTGGTCAGGTCGGCGCCGAACAGCGAGGAGAAGATCGCATCCGGCTTGGCGGCCGCAATCGCATCGGCCACGGCACCGGCTTCGATCTTGCCCAGCGGCACGGCCTGCTCGATCACGAACTCGATATCCGGCTGCTTCTCGAGCATCAGCTTCTTGAACGCGGCCGTAGCCGACTGGCCGTATTCGTAGTTCGGATACACGATGGCCCAGCGCTTTTTCTTCACCTTCAGGGCGTCGGGCACCAGCATGGCCGTCTGCATGTAGGTCGAAGCGCGCAGGCGGAAGGTGTACTTGTTGCCCTGTTCCCAGACGATCTTGTCGGTCAGCGGCTCGGCACCGATGAACAGCGTCTTCTTCTCCTTGGCGAAGCTGGCAACCGCCAGGCCGACATTGGAGGGGAAGGTGCCGATCAGGAACGAGACCTTTTCACGGGTCAGCAGTTCCTCGGCGATGCGCACAGCATCGCCGGTCTGGCCGTTATCATCGCGGCTGATAACCTCGAACTTCTTGCCGAGCAGGCCGCCACTGGCATTGATCTCTTCAACCGCCAGATCCATGCCCTTCTTGTAAGGCTCGAGGAAGGCGGCGAAGACCTTGTAGGAATTCAGCTCGCCCACCTTGATGGTGTCCTGCGCCTGCGCGCCACCTGCCATCAATCCAAATGCTGCCGCACCGAATGCTGCACTCCACTTCAACCAGGTCCTGCGGTTCATGATGTAAGCCCCTCCTGTGTGTGTATTGTGGATTCCGAACGCGTAAATCTGTCCCTATCTCTGGCCGTCCTCGCCTTTGATCTCGTGCACCTGCAATCCGCCAACCCGGGCATGCACACGGCCGCCCGTGCTCATGGCCAGAATGAAGGCGATCTCGTTCTCGCGCGGACCATCGGCGACGCCCCATTCGATGGCGTCGAAATGGCTGCGCACATAGGCCGCATTGATGTGATGCAGGGGAATATCGATCCGCGCCCCCGGTCCGCCGACTTTTGTGGTCGACGGCACGATGGCCTTGGCGTTACCCAGAATCTCACGCATGGAATAACCGCCGGGCACATGCCACAGCGCACCATGCTCCAGCTCGCCGCCCGCACCGATCAGCGCCCCTTTGCCATAGGCTTCGATGGCCCTGGGATCATTGCCCAGCGCCGCGACCAGGCGTTTGGTCAGATCGAGGCCCAGCGGCTTCAGCGCATCCATCATCGGTGTGATGTCGGATTCATAGCGGCCGGCATAGGGATTCTTCACCAGCGCACCGATCGCGCCACGACGCGGCGGTTTGGCGGCCCTGGGGCCGCCCTCGTGGAAAATCTCGTCGGTGATGCAGACGATCTTGCGCACTTCTACCAGGCTCATCCCTGCCCCACTGCTTTCTGATCCCGCGCCAGCAGCGCTTCGCCACCGACAATCCTGCTGTCGCCCTGCAGCGACAAAAATGCGGCCTGAATCAGACCGCTGCGGCGCAAATCTTGCGCGCGCTGCATCCCGGCCGACAAGGCCTCCTCGATGGCAAAAACCGGCAGTGTACCTACAGATACGGTCACCGGCAGCGCACCCAGATCGCTATCGTCCCGCAATGAGTGTGCGGGCTGCCGCTGAATCGCGTCATGCTCCACAGTTACTGCATTGGCGATGATGGTTGCCGCCGCGTCGGCCATGGCGGCGTTTTCCGCCAGCACGGTGACGGCATCGGCAATGCCAAGGGAAAATGAGCGGCCGCGCCAACCAGACGTCGCGATTCCGCGCGATGGCTGTGCGGCGTCAAGACTGGCGATGGCGTCCAGATGCGGCAGATCGGGATTACACACAACCGCGGCCCGCAGGGTTTCGCCGGCGGCAACATGGAACGCGATATCGCCACCATTATTCACATAGGCTCGCGCCAGGTCATTACCGCTCAGCAGTGCCGCCAGAATCTCGTCTGCCACCGAACCGGCCACCGCCGCCATCGGCGTGATGTAGACATTGCGGTAGGGCCAGCAGGCCGCAGCCATACGGCGCGCCACCGGGCCACGGAACAGCGGGTGCGCCGCCACCAGCGGACGACGCAGGTCAGACAACTCCGCCACCAGCACCGACAGGATATCCTGGAACCGCGCCACGGCCTGGTCGTAGCCGCGTGCCACGGCGTCGCGGTCGCCGAAAGCCTCAACGATCAGGTCGATCGGGCCGTGCTGCAGATGCAGCCGGCGGCTTTTCCCGTCGAGCCAGGTTGCGGTGGGCGCCGCGCCACTCATGGCTGCTCCTCCGCCGTGTGTCGCGTGATCGGCCAGGGATTGTCCTGCCGCCAGCTCTGCCGGCTGAGCCGGCCGCCCTGCAGCACATCGCTGAGCTGCACCACATAATCCATATGGCCGCCAAGCGCCGCATAATCAGCCTTGCTCATGGTGAATTCGATAGGCGCGACCAGCGCCGGCGTCGGCACATAGCCAAAGGAATTGTCAGGCATGCGCGCCACATCCACCATGTAGGTGATGCCGCCACCGGGCCAGACATAGACCGGCGCGCCCCCGGAGGTGACACGGGTCAGGCGATCCTTCACCGAGATGGTGAGCCGCACCGGATTTTCGGTCACGCCCGCACGCAAGCTGCCGCCGGCACCGGCCATGAACAGAACGGTGCAGAGGGACGGTTCGCAATTCTCGGCGATGCGGTCGACCACCACACGCACCGGCGCCGGCATCTCGGCTGGCTGCGGCTTGAGCTGGTCATCCAGCACATACCAGGCGCTGTGTTCGCCGGTGGTGGAGACCATCAGCAGCTTCATGCCGGGCCAAGCGGTCTTGGCGTCGATGCTCTCGATAATGTCCAGAGGATCGGAAACATTGGTGCCGCCCCAGCCCAGGCCGGGTTCGGCAACCTGGAAATAGCGGCCCGGCGTGGATTTACGACCACGCACGCGGATGCCGGCCAGCGGCATATCGAGGAAACGGCCGGCCTGGTGTTCGCTCAGCACGCCGGTAATATGGTCGTCGACCACGATCACTTCGTCGGCATGGCCGAGCCACTGCTTGGCGAAGATACCGATGGTGGCCGACCCGCAGCCGACGCGCATGCGCGCCTCGGGCGTGCCATTGACGATGGGCGGCTGATTGGCCTGGATGGTGACTTCGGCGCCGCCGTCGATCTGCACGGTGACCGCCTGCTTGTTGCACAGCGCCAGCATGGCATCGCAGGTGGTGTTGCCTTCCTTCTTGCTGCCGCCGGTCAGGTGATGCACGCCGCCGAGCGACAGCATCTGCGAGCCATATTCCGCCGTGGTGACATGGCCGATAGCCTCGCCGTTCACGCGCACGGCCGCCTGTTCAGGGCCGAGATGCCGGTCGGTGTCGATTTTTACCTTCACGCCACAGTAGCTGAAGATGCCTTCGGTCACCACCGTGACCATGTCGACGCCGTCATGCTGCGACGACACGATGAAGGGCGCAGGCTTGTAGTCCGGATAGGTGGTGCCGGCGCCGATACCGGTGACAAACACGGGTGCCGGGGCGGCGACACTGCCATTCCAGCCTTCGCTGCCGGCCAGGAAGGGGACAACCGTGCCTTCGGAAGCGGCGCGTTCGGTGACCACCAGCGGGTCGACGCGGGTCAGCACGCCCTCGACATTGGCATAGCGGTCGCAGGCGCCGGCCTTGCCGGGACGGATACGACAGAGCACCGGACAGGCATCGCAACGGACGACGTCATCTTTCGAGGCAGTTTCGGCGACGGCGTGGCTCATGCTGTCCTCCTACTCCGCGGCCTGAGGCAGGGCTTTCAGTGCCGCATGCAGGCGATGCGGCAGCACTGGCACCGATGTGACCCGCACGCCAGTGGCATGACGGATGGCGCCGAGGATGGCCGGCGCCGTCGGCACCAGACCCGGCTCGCCCACGCCCTTTGCGCCGAAGGGACCCAGCGGCTCGGCATCCTCGATCATGATCACGTCGATCTCGGGAATATCACCAACTGTAGGAATCAAATAATCGTGCAGGTTCTCCGTACGGCCGGGCAGGAATTCCTCCATCAGCGCCAGGCCTAACCCTTGCGCGATGCCGCCGTGAATCTGGCCTTCCACCTGCGTCGGGTTCACGGCCTTGCCCACGTCATGGGCGGCGATGATCTTCTTCACCTTGACGGTCGCAAGCTCGGTATCGACTTCAACCAATGCCATCTGCGCGGCGAAACCGTATGTGGCATAGGGTACGCCCTGGCCATTGTCGTCCAGCATGGTGGTGGGCGGATCGAAACGGCCCTCGCCCAGCAGCACATCGGCCTTGTCGTTCAGGCGCGGCAAAGCGGCAAGATCGATCCTGCGCACCGCGCCGCCGCCTTCCACGGTCAGATGCGGGCCGTCGAGCTTCAGCACGGCATCAGTCCCGGCATTGGCCAGCCGCAGAATCTGACTGCGCAGATCCTGCGCGGCAAGCTGGGCAGCCTTGCCTGAAACAAAGGTTTGGCGCGAGGCCGAGGTCTTGCCGGCATCCAGCGTCTTGTCGGTATCGCCCATCACGTAATCGATGCGATCCATGGTAACGCCCAGCGCATCGGCCACGATCTGCACGAAGATGGTGTTCGACCCCTGCCCGATATCGACCGCGCCGTTGTAGAAGAACACGCGTCCATCGGCGCGCAGGGAAACCTGCATGGTGGAGGGATTGGAAATCGAGGTATTGCCCAGGCCATACCACATGCAGCCGATGCCGATGCCGCGCCGCACATGCTTGCGGCGCGCATTGAAGGCCTCCACCTCGGCCGCCAGCGCTTGCCATTGCGGCCGCAACGCCGCGATGCATTCGGCCAGGCCGGCGGAATGCTCCAGCTTCTGGCCGGTGGCGGTCAGGTCGCCGGCGCGGATGGCGTTGATGTAGCGCATTTCCAGCCGGTCCAGCCCCAGTTGGGCAGCTAGGTCGTCCATCAGGGTTTCATGCGCGATGGCGGCCTGCGGCACACCGAAGCCGCGGAAGGCGCCCGACGGCGGCGCATTGGTGAACAGCGCACGGCTGCGGTTCTTCACATGCGGCACCAGATACGGCCCGGTCGCATGCACCGGCACGCGGTTGGCGACCGTCGGGCCCCAGCTTGCATAGGCGCCGGTATCGAAATCGGCATGGGTCTCGACCGCAGTGAGACGGCCGGTCTTGTCGGCGGCGAATTTCGCCGTGATGCGCGCCGGGTGCCGCTTGGTGCTGGAGGCCATGCTTTCCGGTCGCGTGTAAATGCAGGCCACCGGCTTGTCCAGATGCCAGGCCGCCAGCGCAATCAGCGGCTGCACGGCCACGTCCAGCTTGCCGCCGAAGCCGCCGCCGCAGGCGGTTGGCACGATCCGCACGCGATCCGGCGGCAACTGCATCACGCCGGCCACTTCGTCGCGATCCATATAAGGCGCCTGTGTCGAGGCATGGATTTCGATGCGGTCGCCGATGCGCACCGCCCAGCCGGCCTCCGGCTCGATATAGGCATGCTCGACAAAACTGGTCTGGAACAGGCCTTCAGCGGTGGCGGCGGCTTCGGCAAAGCCCTGGGCCACATCGCCCTTGGTGACATTGCCGCGGATCAGCACGTTTTCAGGTTTGTCGGCCTGCACCAGCTTGGCGCCGGGCGCGGCGGCGGCAATCACGCCGCTGACCGGCTCGTCCGGAGTATAGACGATGGGCAGGTCTTCCGGCTTTACGGCTTCGATGGCCTCGCGGCTGCCAACCAGCGCCACCACGGTCTCGCCCTTGTAGCGCACCAGCCCATCGGCGATCACCGGCTGGTCCTTGGTCTCGAAAATGGCAAAGCCATTGCGCGGAACGTCGGCGGCGGTGAAGACCCGCGCCAGACCATATTTGCGGATGGCATCCGAGAAATCGCCCAAGGTGAAAGTCGCGCGGGCATGCGGGCTGCGGATCGCCCGCAGCCACAGGGCGTCATGCGGAATGTAATCGGCGCCGTATTTCTCGGTGCCCTCGACTTTCGCAAGGCCATCGACTTTCAGGGTCCGCGCACCGACAGCCCGGCCCATCTCGGGATTCTCCGGCAGGTCCGGCGTCCGTGTGGCATCCAGCACGGCTTCGACGATCTTGCGATATCCGGTGCAGCGGCACAGCACGCCGCCAATGGCATCCCGCACCTGCTGTTCGCTGGGTCTGGACACTTCGGCCAGCAGTTCCGTAGCCGACATCAACATGCCCGGCGTGCAGATGCCGCACTGCGCCGCGCCATGCTTGAGAAACGCCGTCTGCAGGCGCGACAGGGCGCCATGGGCTTTCAGGCCTTCGACCGTAACCACCGGGCGCGCCGCAGCCTGCGCCACCGGTGTCAGGCAGGCGCAAACCTGTTTGCCTTCCAGCAGCACCGTACAGGCGCCGCAATCGCCGGCATTGCAGCCGACCTTGGTGCCGGTCAGCCCCAGATCGTCGCGCAGGACATCGCTCAGGCGCTTGCCCGGCGAGCCGTGATAGCTATGCGGTTTGCCGTTGACGATCAGGCGCATCGCCTCAGCCCCCCTTTTTGCCAAGCGCGGTAAGCGCACGCCGCACCAGAATCTCGGCGGCCTCACGCCGGTATGCGCCGCTGGCCCGCAGGTCATCGATGGGCGTCAAGGCGTCGAAATGCTCGGGCTTCACACGATTGGCCAGCGCACTGTTCAGGCGCCGCCCCGTGAGTTCGGATTCCAGCGCGACCAGACGCTGCGCCACGGCGGAACAGGCGCCGACCGCCACGCTGGCACCCGCCACCACATTGCCTTCGGTTTCCAGCACAATGGCGATCATGGCAATCGAGATGACCAGGTATTCCCGCGCGCCCAGCTTGAGGAAAACGCTCTGGGCCTCCTTCTTCGGCTTCGGCACCAGCACGGCAGACAGCAATTCCGCGGGTTTCAGCACCGTGCGACGATTGCCGGTGATGAAGTCACCGATCGGGATTTCGCGCCGCCCAGCCGCGCTGCGCAATTCAATACGGGCGCGCATGGCCAAGAGTGGCGGCACGCTGTCGGCCGCCGGCGATGCATTGCAGAGATTGCCGGCAATCGTGGCGGAATTCTGAATCTGCACTCCGCCAATCTGGCGCGCCGCCTGCCGCAGCGCGTCGAACAGCGGCGGCAGATCGGCAACGATCAGCTGGCTCCAGGTCGTGGTGGCGCCCAGCCGCCAGCCGTCGTCGGTTTCGCTTATGCCCTGCAGATCGGGGATGGCGGTGACGTCCAGGACATCTTCGTCCAGAGCGCGGCCGACACGGGCGGGATAGTAATCCGTGCCACCGGCCAGAATGGCGGGTCCGGCCGCATTCAGATTGGCGGCACTAAGATGATCCAGCGCTTCGGCCAGGCTTGTCGGACGCAGATAAGACGCCATCGGTGTTGGGGCCTCCCGTCGGCATACAAACGCCACGCCCACCCCCGCAGGCCACATCGTTCGTACGCATATGATGCTGCGTCGCTGCCTCGAAAGAGTCAACGTCAAAATATGAGCATCGCCTGCCCTGAAATGCGGCAATGCAACATCGTGGTTTTGTACGCGGAAACCCTAGGTGAGACGCTTGAGCAGTGCGACGAACTGCTGCTGCTCGGCCGCCGAAAGCGGATCGAGCGTGGCCTTGCTGACCTTCGGGCCATTATTCAGCAGGCGGGCGACCAGGTCGCGACCCTGTGCTGTCAGGCTGAGGCAGCGGCGGCGTTTATCATTCTTGTCTGGACGATGCGAGATCAGCTTGCGGCCGGTCAGACGACGGATCACGCCCTGGATAGTGGCAGGATCCATCGCGGTCAGACGGCCGAGATGATTCTGCGACAGCTCCCCCATCTCATGGAGTTTCACCAGCGCCGCATATTGCGTGGGCGTCACCTGGGCGTCGCCGATCATGGCCAGAAAGAGGGCGGTATGGCGCTGGTGGGCACGACGGATCAGATGGCCGACCTGGTCTTCCAGCACATAGCCATCCGGCATCGCAGCGGGTTCAGCCTTGATTTCCGGTTTGGCATTCATACTGGCTCACCCTTGCGTAACGCCGCTGCCCGTCACCTTATCTAGAAGCCGCGATCCGGCCAAGGTTTTCCGGTGCCGGCCCGTCGCAACGTATGCACAAGCCGGAGCGGTAAAATGGCGCGGCGTCAGCACCTCGGCGTCAGAGCACCTTGGTTGTCGCTTCCACGCCACGCGAGATCAGCGCCAGGCCGCGTGAACTGGTCTCGACCACCGTGCAGGAACAATAGTCGGGATTCAGCACCACCACGCGCTCATCGCTCATGGCCGCGCCCAGGGCCGCGTTGATCACCATGAAATGCGTGAAGATGATGGTGTCGCTGCGGCACGACTTCAGCATGCCGATCAGGCCCTCGCGCCAGGCGCGGATGATCGGAGGCTGAGCCGGATATTTCTGGGCAGCGATCTGCTGCAGCCATGGGCCGCGCGCGGCCAGACCCTTTTCTGCAATGTCATTGGGCGTCGGGATTTCGGTAAAGGCCGCACTGACCTCCGGCACCACGCCCCAGCGATTGGCCAGCGGCATGGCAGTTTCGCGCGCCCGCTCCATCGGCGAGGTATAGATCGGCATCGGGCCGAGCGACTCCAGCTCCAGAGCCAGCTCGACGGCCGCTTCCTTGCCCTCTTCCGACAGACCGGGATCGGGGTCTTCATCAAATCGTGCCGCTGCCTTGGCATGCCGCACCAGATACAACCGCGCCATTGTTCCCCCTACAGCAGATTCACGCGCATGTTTTCACGCGCCACCATGGCTCCTGACCAGAGTTGCCGCGCTTCGGCCTCCAGCGTTTCCATAAACTGGTCCTCATGATCGGGATCATGATGGAAAATCGCAAGCGCCTTCACCCCGGCGGTGCGACACAGCCGCACGCCTTCCTGCCAGGTCGAATGGCCCCAGCCGACATGATCTTCGTATTCCTCATCGGTATAGGTGCTGTCATAGATCACCAGATCGGCGCCTTCGATCAGACCGAGGATATTCTGGTCCGGCTTGCCGGGCGTGTGTTCGGTGTCGGTGACATAACACAGCGCCTTGCCGCCATATTCGAACCGGTAACCGGTGGCCCCGTCAGGGTGATTGAGCGTCGTCGTTCGCACCCGGATATTGTCGCCCAGGCTGAAACTGTCGCCGGCGCGGAAGTCGAGGCTCTCGATCCGCGCGCCCATCTTGTCCAGCGGCACGGGAAAGAACGGCTGCGCCATCTGCGACTGCAGGGCATTGCCGATCCCGCCCTTGTCGCTGAGATGACCGGCATGGATGGTGAAGTGGCGGTCATCCTTGAAGGCCGGCGAGAAGAACGGGAAGCCGTTGATGTGATCCCAGTGCGTGTGGGACAGGAAGATGTCGCCCTGCGTCACGTTGCGCTTCAGCAGCCAGTGACCGAGATTGCGGATGCCGGTGCCGGCATCGAGGATAATCAGGCGGTCGCCGATCTTCAGCTCGACGCAGGAGGTATTGCCGCCGAACACCATGTGACGCGGGGATGGCGTCGCGATACTGCCGCGAACACCCCAGAACTTGACCTTGAAGCCCATCCCCGCCTCCGCCCTGCCGGCTATGAAGCTGGCAGTATGGTTTCGACCAGGCGGGACCAGTAGCTGGCGCCGATCGGCAGAACGTCGTCGTTGAAGTCGTAACGCGGGTTGTGAACCATGCAGCTCTCTTCGCCGGCGCCATTGCCGATCCAGACATAAGAGCCCGGCTTTTCGCGCAGCATCCAGGCGAAATCTTCCGCCCCCATGCTCGGGTTCACGTTGCGCAGCACATTCTCGCCACCCACAACGATGGCGGCGGCATTGGCAGCCAGCTCCGTCTCGTCAGCCGTATTGATGGTCGGCGGATAGCGGCGCTGGTAATCCAGCTTGGCGGTGGCGCCATGGGCAGCGGCGATGCCGGTGACGATCTGGTTCATGCGCGCCTCGATCATATCCTGCACTTCCGGCAGGAAGGCGCGCGTGGTGCCGGCGATCATCACGTCTTCAGGAATCACGTTGGTGGTATGGCCGCCCTGGATCTGGCAGCAGCTGACCACCGCGCATTGCAGCGGGTCGACATTGCGCGCCACGATATTCTGCAGCGCCAGCACGATTTCAGCGGCGATCACCACCGGATCGACACCGCGATGCGGGTAGGCGCCATGGGCGCCGACGCCCTTGATCTTGATCCAGAACATATCGGCCGACGCCATCATCGGACCGGTTCGCACGGCGAACTTACCCACATCGATGCCCGGCATGTTGTGCATGCCGAACACGGATTCGCAGGGGAATTTGGTGAAAAGGCCTTCATCGACCATCACTTTGCCACCGGCGACGTTCTCCTCGGCCGGCTGGAAGATGAAATGCACGGTGCCGTCGAAGGACTTCGACTTGGCCAGATACTGCGCGGCGCCCAGCAGCATGATGGTGTGGCCGTCATGGCCGCAGCCATGCATCTTGCCCTCATGCTTGGACTTGTGGCCGAAGTCGTTCATCTCGACCAGGTCGAGCGCATCCATGTCGGCGCGCAGGCCGATGGCGCGGTTGCCCTTGCCGGCCTTCAGCGTGCCGACCACGCCGGTCTTGGCCAGACCCCGATGCACCGGCATGCCGAAGGACTCCAGCGTCCTGGCGACGAACTCGGATGTGCGATGCTCCTCGAAAGCGGTCTCGGGATGCATGTGCAGGTCCTGCCGCCAGGCGGTCAACTGGGTCTTGTTGGCGACGATGTCATCAATCAACTTCATGGGGCTCTCCGCCAAGGAATGGGCTGGGGGAAAAATGTCGGGCTGGCGACGATAACCGATTGATTTTGTTGTTTCCAGCCGCTCAAATTCGCATTGACTCAGGGGGTCCGCTATGGTCTTGTCCGCCCGCGGACGGTGCGCATCTGCGCTGCTGCCGTCAAGATAATACGGAAATCCATGGAATTCGCTGATCTAGGCTTGAGCGAGCCTGTCCTCAAGGCCGTTTCCGAAGCCGGTTATACCACACCCACCCCGATCCAGGCCCAGGCCATTCCGATCGTGCTCATGGGTCGCGACGTGCTCGGCACCGCCCAGACCGGCACCGGCAAGACCGCCGGGTTCACCCTGCCCCTGATCGATATCCTGGCCGGTGGCCGCGCCCGCGCCCGCATGCCGCGCGCGCTGATCCTGGAGCCGACCCGCGAACTGGCCGACCAGGTCGCCCAGAGCTTCGACAAATACGGCAAGAACTCTCCGCTTTCGATGGCGCTGCTGATCGGCGGCGTGAATTACACCGAGCAGGAAAAGCTGCTTGATCGCGGCGTCGACGTGCTGATCGCCACGCCGGGTCGCCTGATCGACCATTTCGAGCGCGGCAAGGTCATGCTGACCGGCGTGCAGATATTCGTCATCGACGAAGCCGACCGCATGCTGGACATGGGCTTCATGCCCGATATCGAGCGGATCGGCAAAATGCTGCCGCCGCTGCGCCAGACGCTGTTCTTTTCGGCCACCATGGCTGCGGACATGCGCAAGCTGGCTGACAAATTCCTGAGCAACCCCAAGGAAATCGAGGTTGCGCGCCAGGCCACGACGGCCGAATCGATCGCCCAGTTCCAGATCGTCGTGCCGCACAAGCTGAAGCGCGAAGCGCTGCGCACCCTGATCCGCAACGAAGATGTGAAGAACGCCATCATCTTCTGCAACCGCAAGCGCGACGTGGATATCCTGGCGAAATCGCTGGCCCGTCACGGTTTCGACGCTCAGCCGCTGCATGGCGACATGGACCAGTCGGTTCGTACCGCCACGCTGGAGAAGTTCAAGAAGGGTGAGATCGGCATTCTGGTCGCCTCCGACGTCGCCGCCCGCGGCCTCGACGTCCAGGGCCTGACCCACGTCTTCAATTTCGACGTCCCGACCCATCCGGAAGATTATGTCCATCGCATCGGCCGCACCGGTCGCGCCGGCATGAACGGCCGCGCCTTCACGCTGGTCGCCGGCGAAGACGGCAAGTATCTCTCGGCCATCACCCGCCTGATCCAGCGCGAAATTCCGGTGATGGAACTGCATGGCTTTTCCCAGGAAGAGAATGCCGCTGCGATTGCTGCCGGTGGCGGCGAAGAGCGCAGCGAACGCGGTGGTGAACGCAGCAGCAAGGGCCGCGGTCGCGGCGGTCGTGGGCGTGATCGCGAAGGCGATCGCACCCGCAGCCGGGATCGTACCCGCGAACCCCGCACCAGCGATGCCTCCATGCAGCCGCAGGAGGCCGTTGCCGTTGCCGTCGAACCGCAGGGCGAACAGCCCCAGCAGGAAGCCCGCGCCGAGCAGCCGCGCCAGGAACGTCAACCGCGTCCGGAACGCCAGCCGCGTGCGGAAAAGCCGCGTCCGGAACCGCGTGCTGAGCAGCCGCGCGAAGCCCGCGACCAGGTTCAGCCCCGCCGCGAACGCAACGACCGCGACCGCAATGACCGCGGCCGTCGCGATCATCGTGAAGATCGCGAGCCGCCGGTTGTCGGCATGGGCGACCATGTCCCGGACTTCCTGCTCCGCCCGAGCCGCCGCGCCTCCTGATCCATCGCCGACTCCGGCCGGCTGATTGCAGGCCGCCGCGGAGTTCGTTTACAGTCGCGGCAGGACGATAGAACGGAGCCCGGCGATGCAGACGATTTTCGTGATGGTGAAGTGCGAGCTGGGCCGCGCCTACGATGTTGCCGTGAAGGCCGTCGAAGAGGTGGAACAGGTTTCAGAAGTGCATTCGATCTCGGGCCAGTATGACCTGATGATGAAATGCTACCTGTCCGATGGCCAGGACATCGGCCATTTCGTCGTCAACAAGCTGCAGACGATCACCGGCGTGAAGGACACCTTCACCCTGATCACCTTCAAAGCGTTCAACTAAACGAAATTAGCGGCGGCTGCCTGCGGCCCGCGGCGCCGTGGTCACCGTGCTGCCGGTTGACGGCGCCACGGTCATATCGACCTTCGAGCCATACAGCGTTGAGCGCACAATCATGACCGAGGCGACGCGATCGCCGCCGCCGGACAGGAAGGTCAGCTGGCTGGTTTCTGCCCGCACCACGGCCACTTCCGTCCAGCCGTAATTTCCCATCTCGCGGCGGATGAAATCGAACATCTGGTCCGCCGAGGAATTCACACTGTAGGACAGGCGGCCGATCCAACGGTCGCCCTCGCCCAGGATGATCGTGCGATTGGAATCCAGCGTATAACCGTCCGGCAGCGCCACGCCGGCAATCTGGGTCGGCGGCCCGCTGCCGGCCTTGCCGGAATCAGCCGAGGATCCGCCACTGCTGTTCCAGGCCGAGCAACCGGCAAGCGCGCCGATGATGGCGACAAGCGCCAGGGCCCTGACAACCGGGCGGCTCGTAAAGCTAGCACTGACCATAGTCGTCCGACGTCCCCCGGCGAATCGCTCAGTATTTTGTTTACCATACTTGCCCGGACAAGTCGCCTTCACCCTTCCGGATACCAGTCCACCGTGTTCGGCGATGCCCGCTGAAGGTGATCTTGTCGCCCCGGCAAATTTATTTTATACTTAAAATAATAACGACGCCCTCGGGAGGCTTGGGTTTGACCGTGCCAGTGCAGGACAGAGGTTCAGCAGGCGATTTTACCGGCCGGCATGTGCTGGTGACCGGCGCCAGCCGTGGCATCGGCTGGGCGGTCGCGCAGAGCTTTGCCCGCCAGGGCGCCCGGATCAGTCTGGCGGGACGCGACACCGCGCTGCTGGACCAGCGCCGCGTCAGTCTTGCCGGCTCCCATGCCGCATTCACCGCCGATCTCACTGACGCCGCCGCCGCCACAACCATGATGCAGCAGGCCGTCGCGGCCGCCGGGCCGATCGATATTCTGGTCAACAATGCCGGCTTCGGTGCCAGCCAGGCCTTTGCCAGGATGACCGCTGCCCATTGGGACCAGATGCTGGCCGTGAATCTTTCCAGCGTCTTCCATGTCACCCGCGCCGCCATCGACGGCATGCTGCCGCGCAAATCCGGCCGCATCATCAACATCGCCTCGACCGCGGGCCTGACCGGCTATGCCTATGTCGCCGCCTACGTCGCCGCCAAGCATGGCGTGGTCGGACTGACCCGGGCACTGGCACGCGAATTCGCCACCAGCGGCATCACCGTCAATGCCATCTGCCCCGGTTATGTCGACACCGATATGACGGCGACCACCATTGAAACCATCGTGAAGAAAACCGGTCGCAGCGCCGAAGACGCGCGGGCCGAACTGGCCAAAAGCAATCCGCAGGGCCGCCTGATCCAGCCGCAGGAAGTGGCCGATGCCGCACTGTGGCTCGCCAGCGATGCAGCTGCCTCCGTGACCGGACAGGCCATCGCGATTGCCGGGGGAGAAGTGATGTCATGAGTGAAATCCGCCAGACCGTCCCGCCGCCGGCCAATGATCGGGAAACCTCGGCCACCCGCGACGACAAGCTGGAGTTGCGGCTCTGGCTACGGCTGCTCACCTGCTCCAGCCTGATCGAGCAAAATGTGCGCGGTGCGCTGCGCACCCAGTTCGACACCACCCTGCCCCGTTTCGATCTGCTGGCTCAGCTCGATCGTGCGCCCGACGGCCTGACCATGAGCGAGCTGTCGGCCCGCATGATGGTCTCAAACGGCAATATCACCGGTCTCGCCGACCGTCTGGTCGATGAAGGCCTGGTCAAGCGCACGCCGTCGCAGCGCGACCGCCGGTCCAGCCATATCAGCCTGACCCCGGCCGGCAAGAAGGCCTTCGATGCCATGACGCCGGTCCATGAGGACTGGATCGACCGCATGATGGGCGGCCTCAGCCGTCAGGACATGCAGCAGCTGTTCCAGTTGCTGGGCAAGCTGAAGCAGTCGGTGCACCAGAACGCCGTCGAGCCGGATGAGGGAGACAAGCCGTGAGTCAGCTGGCAAAGGATTTCAAACCGAAGCATTTCGGCTGGTCGGTCGATGGCAAGGCGGCGACGGTCACGCTGAACCGGCCCGAGCGCAAGAATCCCCTCACCTTCGAGTCTTATGCCGAACTGCGCGATACCTTCCGCGCCCTGAATTATGTCACCGACGTGAAGACGGTCGTCATCACCGGCGAGGGCGGCAATTTCTGCTCCGGCGGCGATGTGCACGAGATCATCGGCCCGCTGGTGAAGATGAAAGAGGCCGGTGACATGGCCGGCCTGCTGGCCTTCACCCGCATGACCGGCGACCTGGTCAAGGCGATCCAGCATTGCCCGCAGCCGGTGATTGCCGCCGTCGACGGCATCTGTGCCGGCGCCGGCGCGATCCTGGCCATGGCCTCCGATCTGCGTATCGGCACGCCGCGCACCAAGACCGCCTTCCTGTTCGTGCGGGTTGGCCTTGCCGGCGCCGATATGGGCGCCTGCAACATCCTGCCGCGCATCATCGGCTCGGGTCGCGCCGCCGAACTGCTGTTCACCGGCCGCAGCATGAGCGCCGAGGAAGGCGAGCGCTGGGGCTTCTACAACCGCCTGGTGGCGCCCGAACAGATGCTGGCCGATGCGATGGCGCTGGCGAAAGAACTCGCCGACGGCCCGACCTTCGCTCATGGCATCACCAAGACCTGCCTGCATCAGGAATGGTCGATGGATTTGGATGCCGCCATCGAAGCCGAGGCGCAGGCCCAGGCGATCTGCATGCAGACGCAGGATTTCGCCCGCGCCTATCACGCCTTTGTCGCCAAGCAGAAACCCGTCTTCGAGGGCAACTGAGATGGCGGATATCAGCTATCTGAACTGGCCGTTTTTCGAGGAGCGTCATCGCAAGCTGGCCGCATCGCTGCAGGCCTGGGCGAAGCAGCATGCCAGCCATCATGACGAAAACGAGGATATCGATGCTGTCTGCCGCGGCTTTGTCGCGCAGCTCGGCAGGGACGGCTTCCTCGGCCTGACCGTGCCAAAGGATGGCGGCGGCACCTATGACAAGCTGGAAGTGCGCTCGCTGGCCATCGCCCGCGAGACACTGGCCTACCACCACGGCCTCGCCGACTTCTCCTTCGTGATGCAGGGCCTGGGCTCCGGCCCGATCAGCCAGTTCGGCACAGCCGAGCAAAAAAATCGCTGGCTGCCCGGTGTGGCCAACGGCACGAAGATCGCCGCGCTCGCCATGTCCGAACCCGATGCCGGCTCCGATGTCGCCGCCGTCAGCACCGTAGCCGTGCCGGATGGGCAGGGCTATCGGCTGAACGGCGTGAAAACCTGGATTTCCAACGGCGGCATCGCCGACCAGTACACGGTCGTTGCCCGCCTGGGCGACGCGCCGGGCGCCAAAGGCCTCGCCATCTTCGTGGTGGAAGCCGGCACGCCGGGCTTCAGCGTGCCCGAACGCATCGACGTCACCGCGCCGCATCCGCTCGGCCGCCTGGAATTCAAGGATTGTGTGATCCCTGCCGGCAACCTGATCGGCAAGCCCGGCGAAGGCTTCAAGATCGCCATGAGCAATCTCGATGTCTTCCGCTCCACCGTTGGCGCCGCCGCACTCGGTTTTGCAAGGCGCGCGCTCGACGAGGCGCTCCGCCGCGTGCATGAGCGCAAGGTCTTCGACCAGAAGCTGGCGGATTACCAGCTCACCCAGGCCAGGATCGCCGATATGGCCACCGAGATCGATGCCTCGGCCCTGCTGATCTATCGCGCCGCCTGGACCAAGGATATGGGCGCGGCGCGTGTCACGCGCGAAGCCTCGATGGCCAAGATGTATGCCACCGAAGCGGCCCAGCGCGTGGTCGATTCCGCCGTGCAGCTCTGGGGTGGGCTTGGCGTCAAACGCGGTACCATGGTGGAAAGCCTGTATCGCGAAGTCCGCGCGCTCCGCATCTATGAAGGCACCACCGAGATCAACAAGCTGGTGATCGCCGGCCAGACCTATGCGGCCTTCGCCAGCGAGGATGGCCAGCCATGAAGATTCTCGAACCGCTCAAGCTCAATGGCGTGACGCTGCCCAACCGCATCGCCGTGCCGGCCATGGTGACGCGGCTCTCGGGCGAGGATGGCTACGTCAACCAGCCGATCATCGACCGCTATGTGCGCTACGCCCAGGGCCATGTGGGACTCATCGTTGTCGAAGCGACCGCCGTGCACAGCAACAAGTCGGGTCCGCTCCTGCGGATTTCGGATGACGAATTCATTCCCGGCCATCGCGACCTGGTCGATCAGGTGCACAGCGCCTCCGACAGCAAGGTCGTGCCGCAGATCATCCACTTCCTGAAAGTGGCGCGCTCCGGCTGGCGCCAGACCATCGATAGTCTCAGCGAAGACGACATCGAGCGCATCATTGAGGAGTTCGGCCGGGCCGCCGCCCGCGTCCGCACCGCCGGCTATGACGGCGTCGAGCTGCATTCGGCCCATGCCTATACGCTCTCCTCCTTCCTCTCGCGCCGCAACCCGCGCCGCGACGACTACGACGGCCGCACCCTGGAAGGACGGCTGGCCATGTTCGGCCGCGTCATGCAGAGCGTGCGCCGGCATGTCGGTCACGACTGGACCGTAGGCGTGCGCTTCCTGGCAGAAGAAGCCATCAAGGAAGGCTACACCGTCGAGGATGCCAAGCTGATCGCTCTGCGCATGGCGCAGCTCGGCGTCGATTACATCTCGCTCTCGGTTGGCGGCAAGTTCGAGGATGCCGTGCATCGCGAAGGCCAGCCGCTCTATCCTTACACGGGCTATTCCGGCGACCGCTGCATGCCTGGCGACTGGTATCCGCCGCTGCCGCACGCCCATCTGGCCGCCGGCATCAAGCAGTTCATCAATTCAAAAGGCTACACCGTGCCGGTGATCTCGGTTGGCAAGATCAGTGCCCCGAGCGAGGCGGAGCATCTTCTGAACAGCGGCCAGGCCGATATGATCGGCATGGCGCGCCAGCTGCTGGCCGATCCGGACTGGGTCAAGAAGATCGAGGAAAAGCGCAACGACCAGATCGTGCGCTGCATCTACTGCAACGTCTGCAAGCAGCTCGACGAGAAGTTCAAGGAAGTGACCTGCTTCCTCTGGCCCAAGGGCCTGATGCAGGCGCCGCCCGATGTCACCGACGGCAATGCGCCGCACTGGCCCGAAGGCGGTGCCGGCCTGGCTGCCACCGTCGAGAAGGGCCAGATCAAGCTGACCTGGAACAAGGCGGTGGCCGGCAGCGAACAGATCGCCGGCTACAATATCTACCGCGCCGAGGACGATGGCGATGCCCATGTCACCGAAGCGGTGAAATCCACCAAGCATGCCGACAAGGTGGTGCTTGGCGGCCTGCGCTACACCTATTACGTCCGCGGCCATGATGCCGCCGGCCGTGCAACACCGCCGTCAGATGCGGTGCGTATCGACCTCCCCGTCCCGATCGCCGAACCTGCTTTGCCTTCGTCCGAGGTTCGCCATGCATAACTTTGAGCCATCAGCCCATATCGACACCTTCCCGCGTGATCATCTGCCGCCACAGGATCAGTGGCCGGTGATGTTGTGGGACACGCTGCCGGAACTGAAAGCCTATCCAAAGCGCATGAACTGCGCCCGCGAGCTGCTCGACAAGCAGGCGGCGATCCACGGCGACCGCCCGGTGATCCACTACAACGATGAAGTCTGGACCTACCGGCAGCTGCTGGAGACCGCCAACCGCATCGCCCATGTGCTGGTGCAGGACCTCGGCGTAAAACCCGGAAATCGCGTGCTGCTGCGCTCGCCCAACAATCCCATGTATGTCGCCTGCTGGTTCGCGGTGATGAAGGTTGGCGCCGTCGCCGTCGCCACCATGCCGCTCTACCGCTGGCGCGAACTCACCTTCATGACCGAGAAGGCCGAGATCGACCTGGCGATCTGCGACTGGCGCCTGCGCGACGAGATGGAGACGACCCTCAAGGAGTCAAAAAACCTCAAGCGCGTCTGTTATTTTTACAACGAAGGCGCGCCGGACTCGCTCGAAGCCCGCATGGCGGGCAAGCCGGCCAGCTTCGAGACGCTGGACACCGCCTGGGACGATGTCTGCCTGATCGCCTTCACCTCCGGCACCACCGGGCCGGCCAAGGGCTGCATGCATTTCCACCGCGACGTGATGGCGATCTGCGACACCTTCAACCGCTATCTGCTGCGTCCCACGAAAGACGATATCTTCACCGGCAGCCCGCCGCTGGCCTTCACCTTCGGGCTCGGCGCGCTGGTCACCTTCCCCATGCATGTGGGCGCCAGCACGGTGCTGGTCGAACAGTACAATCCGCAAAAGATGCTGGAGACCATCCAGGCCAAGAAGGTGACGATCCTGTTCACCGCGCCGACCGCCTATCGCGCCATGACCGACATGGCGAAGAACTACGACATCTCCTCGCTGAAAAAAGGCGTCTCTGCCGGCGAGACCCTGCCGCTCGCCACCTATCAGGGCTGGTATGACGTCAGCGGGGTCAAGCTGATCGACGGCTTGGGCGGCACCGAGATCCTGCATATCTTCATCACCTCCGAAGGCGACGGCATCCGTCCCGGTGCCACCGGCAAGCCGATCCCGGGTTACGAAGCCGCGATCTTCGACAAGGATGGCAAACCGGTGCCACCCGGCACCGTGGGACGACTGGCCATTCGCGGTCCGGTCGGCTGCCGTTATCTCGACAACCCGGAACGCCAGACCACCTATGTGCAGAACGGCTGGAACTTCACCGGCGACGCTTATATGTGCGACGAGGACGGGTATTACTGGTACCAGGCCCGCGCCGACGACATGATCATTTCGGCCGGCTACAACATCTCCGGTCCGGAAGTGGAATCCGTGCTGCTGCTGCATCCGCTGGTGCAGGACTGCGCCGTGGTCGGTGCCCCCGATGGCGAGCGCGGCCAGGTGGTGAAGGCCTATGTGGTCCTGCGCGAAAAGGACAAGGCCGCGCCCGATACGGCCAAGGCGCTCCAGGATTTCGTCAAGGCCGAGATCGCGCCCTACAAATATCCGCGCGCCGTGGAATTCATCGATGCCCTGCCGCGCACCGAAAGCGGCAAGGTCCAGCGCTTCGTGCTGCGCAAGCAGGGCTGAACCGCCGGACGACGGGGGAAAAGTGCAAGTTTCCCTCCTCTCCGTCCATTGGCGGGCAGCCGGGATTGCTTATGGTTGCAGGCGGGGACGGGACGATATCGAGTATGCACGATAGTGCTTGCGGCGGTCAAAACCGGCACTATAGTACCTGTCATATAAGGAATATGAGGAAGCGCCGCGAGGCAGAGATCGTGCGGTTTTCGCACCGGGCAGCCCCGGCCGGACCGCCACTCCCCCGCAGCAACACAAGAGTACCGGTGCGCCCGCTCGGCTTGAAGGTCGGTTTGGACGCATCGTGCAAGCGTAGAGTAAGCTGTGCGTACAGGGGCATGCGCCGCATGACGTTGCGGCAGGGGCCATAACAGAGGAGCCGCGGGCCGGATCAACCGGCACCGCGCAGGGAGAGGAGCTCATTATGAAGATGTCGACCGCACTTCGGCTGACCAGCGCACTGGCGCTCGCGGCAGTGCCGTTTGTTGCCCAGCCGGCGGCAGCCCAGGCCAAGAAAATCAAGATCGGCTTCGTCACCACGCTGTCGGGTCCCAACGCCGCCTATGGCGTGGACATGAAGAACAGCGTCGAGCTGGCGCTCGCTCACCTTGGCGGCAAGATGGGCGGCATCCCGGTCGAGGTCATCTATGAAGATGACGAGCAGAAGCCGGAAGTCGGCAAGCAGAAGACCGAAAAGCTGATGCAGCGCGACAAGGTCGACTTCGTCGCCGGTTACATCTGGTCGAACGTCCTGCTCGCCTCCTACAAGTCGGTGGTCGATGAGGGCACCTTCCTGATCAGCGCCAATGCCGGTCCCTCGCCGCTGGCCGGTGAGCAGTGCCACAAGAATTTCTTCGCCGCCTCCTGGCAGAACGACCAGAACACCATGGCCGCCGGCGAAGTGCTGAACCAGAAGGGCGTGAAGAGCCTCTATATCGTGGCGCCCAACTACGCTGCCGGCCAGGACATGGCCAATGGCGTGAAGTCCACCTTCAAGGGCCAGGTGGTCGGCCAGGACATGACCAAGTGGCCTGACCAGCTCGACTTCTCGGCCGAAATCTCGAAGATCCGTGCCGCCAAGCCCGGCGCCGTCTTCGTCTTCTTCCCCGGCCGCGCCGGCGTGCAGTTCTTCCAGCAGTACAGCCAGGCCGGTCTGAAGAAGGACATCCCGCTCTACTCCACCTTCACGGTCGACTCCGTCACGCTGAAGCTGCAGAAGGATCTGACGCTGGATACCTACCAGACGCTGTGGTGGGCTTCGGATCTGCCCTATGCCGCCAACCAGAAGTTCGTCGGCGAGTACAAGAAGAAGCACAAGGACACGCCGACCTTCTACGGCGCGCAGTCCTACGACACCATCAACCTGATCAACTCGGCCGTGGTCGCCACCAAGGGCAAGGTTTCCGACAAGGATGCCGTGCGCAAGGCGCTCGAAGCCGCCAAGTTCGATTCGGTGCGTGGTCCGATGCGCTTCGGCAAGAACCACTTCCCGATCCACAACATCTACCAGCAGGAAGTCTACAAGGTCTCGGAGACCGAGTATGACATCCGCACGGTCAGCACGGTCTACACCGATCTGACTGACCCCTACGCTGCCAAATGCGCGATGAAATAAGCGGCATTTGACCTGCAAATCGGCGGGGCGTCGGATTCCTCCGGCGCCCCGTTTTGCATCCGGGTTTTCTGAGACTGTTTGATTGCCTCGCAGAGTATTTGATGCTTAAAATATCTCAACGGGGGGCTCCCAAGGGCTTGCAACACAGACGCTGTGTAGCGGCGGTGCATCGCAAGATGGGCCGGTCCGCAGGCATGTCACTCAAGGAGACACGAACGATGCGTTTCAGCTTTAAAAGTCTTGCCGTCCTCGCCACTGCGCTCACGGCCCTGCCATTCATGGCCCATGATGCCGCCGCCCAGGCCGCCAAGAAGATCAAGATCGGTTACGTCACCACGCTGTCGGGCCCCAACGCGGCCTACGGCCAGGACATGAAGAATGCCTTCGAACTGGCGCTCGACCATATGGGTCGCAAGATGGGCGGCGTGCCGGTCGAGGTGATCTACGAAGACGACGAGCAGAAGCCGGAAGTCGGCAAGCAGAAGACCGAGAAGCTGCTACAGCGCGACAAGGTCGATTTCGTCGCCGGCTATATCTGGTCGAACGTGCTGCTGGCCTCCTACAAGCCGGTGATCGACTCCGAGACCTTCCTGATCAGCGCCAATGCCGGTCCGTCGCAGCTCGCCGGCGAAGGCTGCAGTCCCTATTTCTTCGCCGCCTCCTGGCAGAACGACCAGAACCACATGGCTGTGGGTGAGCTGCTGAACCAGAAGGGCATCAAGAAGCTCTATATGGTGGCGCCGAACTATGCCGCCGGTGTCGACGGCACCAACGGCGTGAAGTCGCTCTACAAGGGCGAAGTGGTCGGCCAGGACATGACCAAGTGGCCCGACCAGCTCGACTTCTCGGGCGAGATTTCCAAGATCCGCGCGGCCAAGCCGGAAGCCGTCTACATCTTCTTCCCCGGCCGCGCCGGCGTGCAGTTCTACCAGCAGTACAGTCAGGCCGGCCTGAAGAAGGACATCCCCGTCTATTCGGCCTTCACCATCGATGCCGTCACGCTGAAGCTGCAGAAGGATCTGGTGCTCGACACCTATCTGACGTCCACCTGGGGCACCGATCTGCCCTATGCGGCGAACCAGAAGTTCGTCACCGATTACAAGAAGAAGTACAAGGAGACGCCGGCCTTCTACGGCGCCCAGGCCTATGACGCCGCCAACCTGATCGCTTCTGCCGTCGCCGCCACCAAGGGCAACCTGAAGGACAAGCAAGCGGTCGGCGCGGCGCTCAAGGCGGCGAAGTTCGACTCCGTGCGCGGCGCGTTCAGGTTCGGCAACAACAACTTCCCGATCCAGAACGTCTACCAGCAGGAAGCCTTCAAGGTCAGCGACACGGAATACGACCTGCGCACCGTCAGCACCGTGCTGACCGCGCATCAGGATCCGCATGCCGCCAAGTGCAAGATGTAAACCAGCCCTGGATGCGCCGCGTGCAAGCGCGGCGCATCCGTCTTTTCGATGAGTGCCCCTAAATCATGATGCTTCTGTTCGAGCAATTCCTGAACGGCCTGCAAATCGGCCTGCTGCTGTTCCTGCTGGCCGCCGGCCTCACCCTGGTCTTCGGCATCATGGACCTGGTGAACCTGGCGCATGGCTCGCTCTATATGATGGGCGCCTATTTCGCCGCGGTCTTCACACAATGGACCGGCAACTTCTTCCTCGGCGCGCTGCTCGCCCTGCCGGCCGGCGCCCTGCTCGGCATCGCCGTCGAAGTGGTGGCGCTGCGTACGCTTTACACCCGCGACCATCTCGACCAGGTGCTGGCCACCTTCGGCCTGATCCTGTTCTTCAATGAACTGGCCCGCCTGATGTTCGGCGTCGGCGGCATGACCATCGCCCTGCCCGAATGGCTCAGCGGCCAGATCATGGTGCTGCCCGGCCTGCCCTATCCGTCCTACCGCTTCCTCATCATCGTCGTCGGCCTGCTCTGCGCCCTCTTCCTCTATGTTCTGGTCCAGCGTACGCGGCTCGGCATGCTGATCCGCGCCGGCGCCTCCAACCGCGAAATGGTCGGCGCGCTCGGCGTCGACATCAAACTGCTGTTCACCCTGGTCTTCGGCCTCGGTTCGGCGCTGGCGGCGCTGGCCGGCCTGATGGCCGGTCCGGTCACCACCGTGCAGATCGGCATGGGCGACAACATCCTGATCCTGGCCTTGGTGGTGATCGTGATCGGCGGCATCGGCTCGATCCGCGGCGCCTTCATCGCCGCCATCGCCATCGGCATCATCGACACCATAGGGCGCGCCTTCCTGCCCAATATCCTGGGCACCGTCCTCAATCCTTCGGAAGCCGGCACGCTGGCGACCGCGCTGTCCTCCATGCTGATCTACATCCTGATGGCTGCCGTTCTGGTGTTGCGTCCCGCGGGCCTGTTCCCCGCACCCGGCCGCTGAGGAGCTTTGTCCGTGTCCGTACTCGCTGCTCAGCCGAGCCCCAGCGCATCGCGCAACATCACCACCCTGGTCGGCCTGATCGTCCTGGCATTCCTCGGCCTCGTGCCGGTCTTTGCCGTTGTCTTCGACGATCCCTTCCTGCTGACGCTCTTCACCCGCATCGTCATCATGGCGATCGCAGCGGTCAGCCTGAACCTGATCCTGGGCTATGGCGGCCTGGTCAGCTTCGGCCATGCCGCCTATATCGGCATCGGCGGCTATACCGTCGGCATCCTCGCCTTCCATGGCGTGCATGCCGCCTGGATCCAGTGGCCACTGGCGATTGTCATCAGCGGCATCGCCGCGGCCCTTATCGGCCTGCTGTCGCTGCGGACCAAGGGCATCTTCTTCATCATGATCACGCTGGCGCTGGCCCAGCTGGTCTACTACATCGGCAACGGCGCCTTCGCCTATGGCGGCGACGATGGCCTGACCATTATGAAGCGCTCGGATTTCGGCGGCCTGATCGACCTCAACCACAAGCCGAGCTTCTATTACCTCTGCTGGCTGCTGCTGGCCGTCACCATCTATCTCTGCCATCGCGCGGTGAATTCCCGCTTCGGCATGGTGCTGCAGGGCGCCAAGTCGAACGACCGCCGCATGGCCACGATTGGCTTCCCGGTACATCGCTATCGCCTCACCGCCTTCATCATCGCCGGCATGGTCTGCGGCCTGGCCGGCGTGCTGACCGCCACCTTCACCAATTTCATCAGCCCGGCGATGATGCACTGGAGCCGCTCCGGCGATCTCATTGTCATGGTGGTGCTCGGCGGCATGGGCAGCCTGTTCGGCCCGCTGTTCGGCACGGTGGCCTTCCTGCTGCTGGAAGAAATCCTCTCGAGCTGGACCGAATTCTGGAAGATCGTCTTCGGCCCGATCCTGGTGCTGGTGGTGATCTTCGCCCGCGGCGGCATCGATGGCGCCATCCTGCGCGGCCAGACCGGCAAGCTGATGGCCGGCTTGGGCCTGTTCTACATCGTCTATGGCATTCATCTGGTCTATGAGCGCGACTGGCTGGTGCCGGCGCTGATCTTTGCCGGCGCGCTCGGCCTGCTGGCCCTGTCGATCTGGTGGGAGCAGCGCCAGCGTGGCGACGCCGCGGCGGCGGAGGGCCACGGCCATGACTGAGCCCATGCTGAAAGTCCCTGTTCTCAAAGTAGATGGTCTGGTCAAGCGCTTCGGCGGATTGACCGCGACCGACAATCTCTCGCTCGATATCCGCGCTGGCGAAATCCATGCGGTGATCGGCCCCAACGGCGCCGGCAAGACCACGATGATCGGCCAGCTGATCGGCGAACTGCGCCCCGATGCCGGCACCATCCATTTCATGGGCCGCGACATCACCGCGCTGCCGGTGCATCTGCGCTCGGCACTCGGCATCGCCCGCTCGTTCCAGATCACCTCGATCTTCCCGAACTTCACCGCGCTCGATAACGTCGCGCTCGCCGTGCAGGCCCATGATGGCCATTCCTTCCGCTTCTGGGCCGCCGCCCGCGCCGATCGCAGTTTGCGCGACCCCGCAATGGCGGCGCTGGAGCAGGTCGGCCTGGCCCATCGCGCCGATGTCATCGCCAGCGTGCTGAGCCACGGCGAACATCGCCAGCTGGAAATCGCCATGGCACTGGCCACGCGGCCGAAGCTGCTGCTGCTGGATGAGCCGATGGCCGGCATGGGCCCTGAGGATTCCGCCCGCATGGTCACCATGCTGGGCCGCATTAAGGGCAGCGTCACCATGCTGCTGATCGAACACGACATGGACGCCGTCTTTGCCCTGGCCGACCGCATCACCGTGCTGGTCTACGGCCATGGCATCGCCACCGGCACGCCCGACGAGATCCGCCGCAACGAACAGGTGCGCCAGGCCTATCTCGGCGACGAAGCGGAGGCCGTGTGATGACCGACCTGCTCACCGTCGACGCCATCGACACCTTCTACGGCCGCAGCCAGGTGCTGTTCGGCATGTCGCTCAGCATCAAGGCCGGCGAAGTGGTCACGCTCATGGGCCGCAACGGCATGGGCAAGTCCACCACCATCCGCTCGATCATGGGCATGACGCCGGCCGCGCGCGGCCATATCCGCTTCCGCAACGACGAAATCCGCGGCCTGCCCTCCTACCGCGTCGCCAAGATCGGTGTTGGCCTGGTGCCGGAAGGCCGCCAGATTTTCCCCAACCTGTCGGTGAAAGAGAATCTGATCGCTACAGCCGCCAACCGCAGTGGCACCAGCAATCCCTGGCATTACGAGCGCGTGGTCGAGCTGTTCCCCCGCCTCGCCGAGCGGGTGAATAACATGGGCAACCAGCTCTCGGGGGGCGAGCAGCAGATGCTGGCCGTCGGCCGGGCCCTGATGACCAATCCGCATCTGCTGATCCTCGACGAGGCGACCGAAGGCCTCGCACCGCTGATCCGCCTGGAAATCTGGCATTGCCTGGAGCGCCTGAAACAGGCCGGCCAGGCCATCCTGGTTGTGGATAAGAATGTGCAGGCCCTGACCCGGCTGGCCGACCGGCATTACGTGATCGAAAAGGGCCGCGTGGTCTGGCAGGGCAATTCGGCCGAACTGAAGGCCGCCCCCGATATCCAGCACCGTTATCTCGGCATCTGAATTTCATCTTTGGCCCCATGGACACCGGGGGCCGGCCGCAGCAAAGTAGGCACCGCGCGGGGCCGTGATCGGGGGATACCGGCCCGCCGCCCGAGGGGAGCGGTCATGTATCACGACGACCTGCATCATGCAGCGGAACTCGCCCACGCGGCGGTGACCAGCATGACGCGGTTCGGCATCGCGCCGACCCCGATCAATTTCACCATCTGGTACGAATACCACGCTGGCCGCGACCCGGCCCTGAGCCGCGCCATCGATGCGCTGCTGGCCTCCAGCAAGCCGTTCACGCCCGACACCACGCTGCAGCTCTACGAGGAATTCCTCAATCCGGCGCGCATGCTGCGGGCTTCGCGCGACACCACCGAAAAACTGCAGCAGGCGATGGAAGAACTGCGCAGCTTTGTCGGCGCCGCCGAGGAAGACACCCGCTCCTACGGCGAGAAGCTGGAAGATTTCTCCGACAAGCTCGACAGCCACGGCAACGGCCCGGCCTTCGGCTCTCTGGTCGGCGCCATGCTGCAGGAAACCCGCAGCATGCAGGAGCGCAACCAGTCGCTGGAGGACCGCTTGGCCGAGACGACGGCCGAGGTGCAGCAGCTGCGCGAGCATTTCGAGCAGGCCCGCCGCGAGGCGCTGTCGGACAGCCTCACCGGTCTGGCCAACCGCAAGAATTTCGAACAGACCCTGACTCTGTTCACCAAGGCGGCGCAGGACAGTCACGAGCCGCTCTGCCTGATGCTGCTCGATATCGATCATTTCAAGCTGTTCAACGACCGCCATGGCCACCAGACCGGCGACACCGTGCTGCAGCTGGTGGCCCGCACGCTCAGCGACAATGTGAAGGGCCAGGACCTGGCCGCGCGCTACGGCGGCGAGGAATTCGCCCTGCTGCTGCCGCGCACCCGCGCCGACCAGGCCGTCAAACTCGGCGACAACATCCGCGCGCTGATTGCCACCCGCAAACTGGTCAAGCGCGCCTCGGGCGAAGAGCTTGGCCGCATCACCATTTCGGCCGGCGTCGCCGAATACCGGGTGGGCGAAGCGCTCAGCGCCTTTGTGCAGCGCGCCGATGGCGCGCTCTACAACGCCAAGAATCACGGCCGCAACCGTGTGCTTGCCGCAACGGAAACCTCCAGTCTGACCGAGACGGTTCTCCGCTCCTGACAAATCGGCTAGCGTTGCCTCCATCAAGGGAGAGAAACGCATGGCTTGGACCACGCTCATTGTCGAGAAGGCCGATGGTATCGCCACGGTCACCCTCAACCGCCCCGAACGGCTGAACGCGCTCAGCACCGACCTGATGGTCGAACTGGGCCAGGCGCTCGCCGAGATCGAGGCCGATGCCGCGATCCGCTGCCTGCTGCTCACCGGCGCCGGCCGCGGCTTTTGCTCCGGCGCCGATCTCGCCAGCGGCGACCTGATGAAAGACGGCGGCCCGCCCGATTTGGGCCAGGCGCTGCATCAGAACTATCATCCGGTGATCCGCAAGCTTGCCAGCTTTCGTATGCCGGTGGTCTGCGCCGTCAACGGCCCGGCGGCCGGCGCCGGCATGAGCCTGGCGCTGACCGGCGATATCGTCATCGCGGCGAAATCGGCCAGCTTCCTGCAGGCGTTTGCCAATATCGGCCTGGTGCCCGATGCCGGCAGCACCTATTTCCTGCCGCGGCTGGTCGGCTCGGCCCGTGCGCTCGGCCTCACCATGCTGGGCGAACCGCTGCCGGCCGAGACGGCGGCCGCCTGGGGCCTGGTGTGGAAATGCGTCGACGATGCCGCCCTGATGGATGAAGCCCGCAAAGTGGCGCAGAAATTCGCTTTGGGCCCCACCATCGGCCTGGGCCAGATCCGTAAGCTGATCCGCCAGTCGGCCAGCAACGGCCTCGATGCGCAGCTGGAAGCCGAGCGCGAATCCCAGGTGATCGCCGGCCGCAGCCGCGACTTCATCGAGGGCGTGATGGCCTTCCTGCAGAAGCGCGCGGCCAAGTTTACCGGCAAGTGACGATGACGCCGCAGGAGCTGGCCGATGCCATCGGCAAGGTGGCGCATGAGCGCGATCTCGCGGCTCAGCGGCTCGGCGTCGAGCTGCTGGCGATGGCGCCCGGCGGCTGCACGCTGCGCATGACCGTACGGCCCGACATGGTGAACAGCCACGGCACCTGCCATGGCGGCATGATCTTCACGCTGGCGGACTCAGCCTTCGGCTATGCCTGCAATTCCTTCAACGCGGCGACGGTGGCGCAGCAATGCGACATCACCTTTTTGCGGCCGGTGCCGGTCGGCACGGTGCTGACGGCGAAGGCGGAACTGAAATCGGCCTCGGGCCGCAGCAGCATCTACGATATGACAGTGACGGATGCGGACGGCACCGTCATGGCGGTGTTCCGTGGCCTCGCCCGCATGGTGAAAGGTGAAACGCTGCCCGGCGCGGCAGCGGCAAAGGCCTAGCGCCAGCGGCGCGCGGCGCCGACGACCCGGCGCGAGGGCGGCGGCACGGCGGTCTTGGCCGCACGCGCGACTTCGAGGGCGGTCTTCGCCCACTCCACCGCCTGTTCGGCATCATCAACCAGCTCGGCCGGCATCTTCCAGTAGCTCATCTGCACCGGCTTGCCCTTGCCGTCATAGACGAAGGGCTCGCAGCCCTTGTCCTGGTAGGCCTTCTGGCTCTCGGCGTCGGCCTTCAGGTAGATCGTATCGTCATCCACCAGGCCGAACATCACGCCACGGCTGTATATCCCCGCCCCGCCGAACATGCGGCGGACTGCAATGCCGCCCAGCGGGGCGAACAGCTCCTGGACGAACTCGATGAAGTCGGGACTCGCGCTCATGGGCCGGCAGACTAGCCAACCCGTTCGCGCCGGCCAAGAGCGCTTTGACCGCCTGCGGCACTTTTGCTAATCTCGCTGGCGATGGGGATGGAGTCCCCCGATAACCGCCGCCGGCCCACCTGAAACAACCAAGGGCCCGGTCGCTGATGGCTCCTACCGCAAGTCGATGGCGGTGGGAGTCTGTCCGGAATACCCCCCTCCGCTCTCGATCACAAAGACCAACGCCGTCCCGTGGGGCGGCCATGACGATGGAGCGAGGAATGATCGGGTATTTCTATATTGCTGCCGGCGGCGCGCTCGGCAGCATCGCCCGTTACTGGATGACCGAAGCCGTCGACGCCCGGCTGAACGCCGATTTTCCCTGGGGCACGATCCTGGTGAATGTCAGCGGCTCGTTCGTGATCGGCGCGCTCGGCGCGCTGGCCTTTGGCGAAGGACGCTGGACGCTGAGCGATGGCGGCCGTCTGTTCCTGATGGTCGGCATCTGCGGCGGCTTCACGACATTTTCCAGCTTCAGCCTGCAGACCCTCGTGCTGCTGCGCGAGGGCCTGCTGCTGCGGGCCGGCGGCAATGTGGCGCTGTCAGTGTTCGCCTGCCTGCTGGCCACCTGGGCCGGCCTGGCGCTGATGCAGGCCCTGAAAGGCGGCGCCTGAGGTTTACTGTTCGACGAAGGCTTTCTCGATCACGTAATGGCCGGCGCCGGTGGTGCTGCCCTCTTCCCACTTCAGGCCGTCCAGCATCTCGCGCATTTCGCTCAGCATCTGCGGGCTGCCGCAGAGCATCAGGCGGTCGGTCTCGATGTTGAGCGGCGGCAGGCCCAGATCGCTGAACAGCTTGCCGCTGCGGATCAGGTCGGTGATGCGGCCCTGGTTGCGGAAATCCTCGCGCGTCACGGTCGGATAATACAGCAGCTTGGCTTTCACCTCGTCGCCGAAGAACTCGTTCTCCGGCAGCTCGCGCGTGATGTAATCCTGGTAGGCCAGTTCACCCACGGTGCGCACGCCATGCACCAGCACCACGCGGTCGTAGCGCTCGTAGGCTTCATGGTCCTTGATGATCGACATGAAGGGCGCGAGGCCAGTGCCGGTGCCCAGCAGATACAGCGTCTTGCCCGGATGCAGGTTGTCCTGCAGCAGCGTGCCGACCGACTTGCGGCCGACGATGATCTTCTCGCCCACCTTCAGATGCTGCAGCCTGGAGGTCAGCGGGCCGTCCGGCACCTTAATCGAGAAGAATTCCAGATGCTCTTCGTAATTGGCGCTCGCCATCGAATAGGCGCGCAGCAGCGGCTTGTTGTCGACGATCAGACCGATCATCGCAAACTGGCCGTTGATGAACCGGAAGGTCGGATCGCGGCTGGTGCGGAAGGTGAAGAGATTGTCGGTCCAGTGATGGACGAAGGTGACCGTCTCCTCACGCAGATTGCCGCCGGGCTTGAGCAGCGGATGCGAGGGCGTGGCAGGAACGACGGCGGCGGCAGCGGAAGATGACATGGGCTTGAAATCCGTTTGGGGGGCAGCGCGGGATACTACGGGGCTGACCAGAACTCACGGCCTAAATCATATGTACACATATAATATGGTTCCGGCCGCTTGAACAGCGCATATTTCGCATTCCACGGCCAAAATCAAGGTTTAGGTGGAATACACAATAATTCAGTGTTTAAAAGCTCGCCTTCGTGCCGGCGGCGGCGCCATATTATTTTAAGTATAAAATAATTCTGAGGCCGCGCAAGCAGGTTTTAACTGCGCCAGCCGCAGCTTTGCCGCCATGCATAGGCCTTCGCGCAAAGCGCAATGGCCGAGGGTGCCGGTTTTTTGTGAGGCTTCCTTACCGGCCCTTCTGCTTGCGCCAGGCTTCGAAGTCCACCTTGGTCTGCGGATCGGTGGCCGGATAAAGCCCGCGGATCGACCGCCCGCCCAGCACCTGCTCGGTGACGAAATCCTCGAACGCCGTCATCTCGACGGCTTCGGTGGCGATCTCGTCGGCGATCTCCGCCGGGATCACCATGACGCCATCGGCATCGCCGACGATCACGTCGCCGGGGAAGACCGCCGCATCGCCGCAGCCGATCGGCACGTTGATGTCGATGGCTTCATGCAGCGTCAGGTTGGTCGGCGCAGAGGGACGGCTGTGGAAGGCCGGAATCTTGAGCTGCGCGATCTCGCCGGAATCGCGGAAGCCGCCATCGGTCACCACGCCGGCCACGCCGCGCATCATCAGGCGCGAGATCAGGATCGAACCGGCCGAAGCGGCACGCGCATCCTTGCGGCTGTCCATCACCAGCACGGCGCCGGGCGGGCAGATCTCCACCGCCTTGCGCTGCGGATGCTCAGGGTTCTGGAACACCGTGATCGGATTGCGGTCCTCGCGCGCCGGCATGTAGCGCAGCGTGAAGGCCTCGCCCACCATGGTCGGCAGCGACGGGTTGAGCGGCACCACATCCTGGATGAACTGGTTGCGCAGGCCGCGCTTGTAGAGCGCGGTGGCCAGCGTCGGCGTGCTGACGGTCTTCAGCTTGGCAAGGGTTTCGGCTTTGAGAGTCACGGGAAGGTCCTTCTTTTTTAAAAACTCAAGACAGCGTCGCGCCCTGGGTATCCACATACAGCGCATAGAGCGACTGGCTCGAGGCCATGAACAGGCGGTTGCGCATCTCGCCGCCGAAACACAGATTGGCGCAGCGTTCGGGCAGCGCAATGCGCCCGATCCCCTTGCCGTCGGCGTTGAACACCATCACGCCGTCCAGATCGTCGCTGCCCATGCCCCAGCCACACCACAGGTTGCCGCCGGTATCGACACGGAAACCATCGGCCGTGCCGGCACCGCAGTCGATCAGCACCTTGCGATTGGTGAGCGTCTTGCCGCCCACCACGTCATAGGCATGGATCAGGCGGTTCGGCGCCGCCAGCGACTCAACGATATAGAGCCGGCTTTCATCGGGCGAGAAGGCCAGGCCGTTCGGCCCGTTGAGGCCCTCGGCCGCCACGCTCAGATCGCCGGTCGCCGGATCGAGGCGATAGACATGCTGCGGCAGCTCGGACTGCCCCTTGCGGCTTTCGTAATTGCTGTTGACGCCGAAGATCGGATCGGTAAACCAGACGCTGCCGTCGGATTTCACCACGATGTCGTTCGGCGAGTTGAAGCGCTTGCCCTCGAAGCGGTCGGCCAGCACGGTGATGCTGCCGTCGTATTCGGTACGGGTGATGCGGCGCGTCTGATGCTCGCAGGTGACCAGCCGGCCCTGGCGGTCGCGCGTATTGCCGTTGGCGTAATTGCTGGGCTTGCGGAAGACGCTGACCGCACCGGTCTGCTCGTCCCAGCGCAGCATCTGGTTGTTCGGGATATCGCTCCAGATCAGGCAGCGCTGGTCGCCGAACCACACCGGACCTTCGGCCCAGCGAAAGCCGGTGGCCAGCCGTTCGACCGCCGCCGTGCGCAGGCGCAGCTTCATGAAACTGTCGTCCAGCACCTGCACGGCCGGATCGGGATAACGGGGTGTGGGCGTCCACATCAGAAGATGTCCGGTTCGCGCACCGGCGCACCGAAGCCGGTTTCAAGGAAGTCGAAGTCGCAGCCCTGATCGGCCTGCTTGATATGCTTGCTGAACATCCAGCCATAGCCGCGCTCGTAGCGCACCTCGGGCTGCTGCCAGGCCGCCTTGCGTTTTTCCAGTTCGGCGTCGGGCACATCCAGCGTGATGGTGCGCTTGTCGACATCGAGCGAGATGATGTCGCCGTTCTTCACCAGCGCCAGCGGTCCGCCGATATAGGATTCCGGCGCCACATGCAGGATGCAGGCGCCGTAAGACGTGCCGCTCATGCGCGCATCCGACAGCCGCACCATGTCGCGCACGCCCTGCTTCACCAGTTTCTTCGGGATCGGCAGCATGCCCCATTCCGGCATGCCCGGACCGCCGAGCGGACCCGCATTGCGCAGGATCAGGACGTGATCTGCCGTGACGTCGAGATTCTCGTCATCCACCGCCTTCTTCATCGACGGATAATCGTCGAACACCAGCGCCGGGCCGGAATGCTTGAGGAAACGCGGATCGCAGGCGCTCGGCTTGATCACGCAGCCATCGGGCGCCAGGTTGCCCTTCAGCACCGCCAGCGCACCCTCGGCATAGATCGCCGTCTCCACCGTACGGATGACATCATCGTTATGCACGGCAGCATGGGCGATATTCTCGGCCAGGGTCTGGCCCGTCACGGTGACCGCGTCCATGTGCAGATGATCCTTGATGCGGGTCATCAGCGCCGGCAGGCCGCCGGCATAGAAGAAGTCCTCCATCAGATAGTCTTCGCCCGAGGGACGGATATTGGCGATCACTGGGACTTTCCGTGACGCGATCTCGAAATCGTCCAGCGAGATATCCTGCCCGGCGCGGCGCGCCATGGCGATCAGGTGAATGATCGCGTTGGTCGAGCAGCCCATGGCCATGGCCACCGCGATGGCATTTTCATAGGCCTTGCGGGTCTGGATCGCCGTCGGCACCAGGTCTTCCCAGACCATGTCGACGATGCGGCGGCCGCAATCGCTGCTCATGCGGATGTGGTTGGCATCGGCGGCGGGAATGGAAGACGCGCCCGGCAGGGTCATGCCGATGGCCTCGGTGATCGCCATCATGGTGGCGGCCGTGCCCATGGTCATGCAGGTGCCGTAGGAGCGCGCGATGCCGGCCTCGATGTCGTTCCATTCCTGGTTCGAGATATTGCCGGCGCGGCGCTCGTCCCAGAACTTCCAGGCATCCGAGCCGGAGCCGAGGATCTTGCCCTTCCAGTTGCCGCGCAGCATCGGCCCGGCCGGCAGGTAGATCATCGGCAGGCCGGCGCTGGTGGCGCCCATCAGCAGACCCGGCGTGGACTTGTCGCAGCCGCCCATCAGCACCACGCCGTCGACCGGATGGCTGCGGATCAGCTCCTCGGTCTCCATCGCCAGCATATTGCGATAGAGCATGGTGGTCGGCTTGACGAAACTTTCCGAAACGGAGATCGCCGGCAGCTCGATCGGCAGCCCGCCGGCCTGCAGCACGCCACGCTTCACGTCTTCGACGCGATGCTTGAAATGCGCATGGCAGGGATTGATGTCGGACCAGGTGTTGACGATGGCGATCAGCGGCTTGCCGGTCCATTCGACGCTGGCATAGCCCATCTGCATGATGCGCGAGCGGTGACCGAAACTGCGCAGGTCGTCCGGCGCGAACCAGCGGGCGGAACGGAGCTGGTCTGGGGTCTTCTTCTTGCTGGCCATGGTTTACTCGTCAGAAAAAGAAATGGGGCGGACATGATGTCCGCCCCGGGGACTGCCTTCAATTACTCCGGCGTGATTTTGCCGACTTCGATCACGGTCTTCCAGCGGGCGATCTCGGCCGTCAGGAAGGTCTCGAACTCCTTGCCGGTGTTGGCGACGACATCGAAACCGATATCATTGAACTTCGCCTTCATGTCCGGCGCGGTCAGGCCGGCGATCATGTCCTTCTCCAGACGGGCGCGGACGGCCGGGGGCAGGCCCTTGGGCGCAGCCGCTGCCTGCCAGGAATAGACTTCCACATCCTTCACGCCGGCTTCGGCCATGGTCGGCACGTCCGGCAGCGCGGCATTGCGCTTGTCGGCGGTGACGGCCAGCGCCTTCAGCTTGCCGCCGCGCACATGGTTGGCGATGGCGCCCAGATTCTGGAAGGACACATTGGCATGGCCGCCGATCAGGTCGGTGATGGCCGGCCCGCCGCCCTTGTAGGGCACATGCACGCCCTTGGTGTTGGTCTTCTGCAGGAACAGTTCGGCGGTCAGATGGTCGGACGAGCCGGTGCCCGACGAGGCGAACGACACCTTGTCCGGGTTCTTCTTCAGATACTCGATCAGCTCGGCCACGGTATTGGCCGGGAAGCCCGGATAGGCGACCAGCACATTCGGGGTGCGGACGGCCACCGTCAGCAGGTCGAAGTCCTTCAGCGGATCGTATTTCAGATCCTTGAACAGCGCCGGGTTGATGCCGAAGACGCCGATCGAGCCGACCAGGATGGTGTAGCCATCGGGCGCCGCCTGCTTGAGCAGCGTGGCGCCGAGCGAGCCGTTGGCGCCGGCGCGGTTATCCACCACCACGGTCTTGCCCAGGCTTTCAGTCAGCTTGGACGCCAGGTTGCGGCCGGCGATGTCGGACGAACCGCCCGCCGGGAAAGGCACGATCATGGTGACGTTGCGGTCAGGATATTGCTGGGCCAGCGCGGGGCTGGCGATAGCCAGCGCGAGGGCAGCCGCCCCCATCAGGGATTTCAGGATCATGGTCTCGTTTCCTCCAAGGTTCTTTGTTTATGAGTCGGATCAGACCACTAATGCATTAGTGCGTCAATTGCCGAACCATGCTAGAAGCCTGCCATGACCGTGGTCGTCACCCCCCTCGCCCTTACCCCGCTCCGGGACAAATCCCGGCAGGCCGCCCCGCAGGTCTTCGATCACCTGCGCGACGCCATCATCAATCTGGACCTGGTGCCGGGCACGGTGCTGTCGCGCCAGGAGCTGCAGCTGCGGTTCGGCCTCAGCTCCACGCCGATCCGCGACGCGCTGATGAAGCTGGCCGAGGAAGCGCTGGTCGATATCTTCCCGCAGCACGCCACCATGGTGAGCCGCATCGACCTCGATCATGCCCGCCAGGCCGCCTTCCTGCGTCGCTCGGTCGAGGTGGAAACCGTCCATACGCTGGCCAGCGCGCCCGATACAGGCCTGATCGAACGCCTGCGCCAGACCCTGCGGCTGCAGCAGGCCTTCGGCGACAATGGCGACCTGGCGCAGTTCGATGCGCAGGACCGGCTGTTCCATCGCCAGATGTATGAGGCGGCCGGCGTGCCGGACCTGTGGGCGCTGGCGCGACGCAACAGCGGCCATATCGACCGCCTGCGCCGCCTGCATCTGCCCATGGCCGGCAAGGTGCACCAGATCATGCGCGACCACACCGCCATCGTCGATGCCATCGCCGCCGGCGATCCGGTGGCCGCCAGCCGCGAAGTGCGCGCCCATCTGTCGCGCTCGCTGGCCTTCGTGGAAGGCATCCGCGCGCAGTATCCGGCCAGCTATTTCCGCGACTAGTTCAGCCGCGCCAGCCCCGAGGCCAGCATCGCCAGGCCGGACGCGGTCAGCAGCCCGAGCACGATGCGGCGGAAGGCCTGCTCGCTGATGCCGATATAGAGCTTTGCGCCGAGCAGGCTGGGGATCAGCATGGCCGGCAGCACCACGGCCAGCAGCGGCAGGGTCTGCCGGGTGACGATGCCGGTGGCGACATAGCTGCCGAAGGTGACGGCCAGAAGCGCCAGGTTGAAAGTCTGGATCACGCTGCGCTGGGTGTCCTTAGGCATGCCGCGCAAGGTGCACCAGAGCGTCGGGATCACGCCGGAGAAGCCGCCGATCCCGCCCAGCACCCCGCCGACCAGACCGATGCCGCCATCGGCGGCCCGGGCCAGGCCGGCATGGGCGATGGCGATCCGGGGCAGCCGGGGCGCCAGCAGCATCAGCGGACAGACCACGATGAGCAGGCCGCCGAGTGTGATCTTGAAGACCTGCACATCCAGGAGCGGCAGGATCCAGACGCCGACCGGGATTCCGGCGAGGCCGCCGGCGACGTAGGGCAGCAGCAGGCGCCGGTCGAAGCCGCGCCGCAGCGTAACGGCGGCGAGCACCTGGCCGGTCAGGCCGCCGGCGACGGCAAGCGCCGAGGCGAGCTGGGGCTCCAGCCACCAGGCCCAGACCGACATGGCGACCAGGGCGAAGGCGAAGCCCGAGAGACCCTGGACGAAACCGGCGAGCGCCGCCCCCAGGGCGACGACCAGGATCAGGCTGTCCACTTACATCATGTTCCGGGTGGCGGTCGGCAGGCTGACCACCAGGCCGTCGAGCGCCTCGGTGATGATGAGCTGGCAGCCGAGCCGGGAGGTCTTGGTCAGGCCGAAGGCGAGGTCGAGCATGTCTTCCTCGTCGGGCTTGGCGGCGGGCAGCTTGCCATACCAGTCCGGGTCGATGACCACATGGCAGGTCGAGCAGGCCAGCGAGCCCTCGCAGGCGCCCTCGATATCCACCCCATGCTTGTGGGCGACTTCCAGCACCGAGAGGCCGACAGGCGCATCGACTTCGACGCGGCTGCCATCGGGCTGGACAAAGGTCATCTTCGGCATCGACTGCTGATCTCCTGAAAGGCCGCCCGGATATATCGTCTGGCAGCCGAACCGGCAACCGATCCGGCCCGGGTTTTCCCGCCTGCCCTTTTCGCCTAAATCACTTCAATAAAAAACATAATATTATTAAAAATCATATATATAATATAAATATATCATGTTTAAGATTACTTCCGTTTGCGCGCCCAGAAGCCGGCCCAGATCTCGATCGCACGCTCAATATCCTCAGGCTTGGTGTCCCAGCCGAGGCTGAAGCGCACGGCCTCGCGGGCGACCTGTTCGGACAGCCCCATGGCGGTCAGCACATGGCTGGGCGCGACCTTGCCCGAGGAACAGGCCGAGCCGGCAGAGACCGCTAGGCCGGCCAGGTCGAAAGCCATCACCTGGGTCTCGGCCGGCACGCCCGGCATGCCGATGCAAAGGGTGTTGGGCAGACGCCCGAGCCGGGCATCGCCGCCATGGATGGGAGCCTCCGGGCAGGCCGCCAGCAGGGCGGCCTGGAGCCGGTCGCGCAGTGCCAGCGTCGTCTTCATTTCCACCAGGCCATAGGGCGCCGCCGCCGCCGCGGCCCCGAAGCCGGCGATGCCGCCCAGGTTCTCGGTGCCGGCCCGCATGCCCTGCTCCTGGCCGCCGCCGCGGATCATCGGAGCCGGGACCCAGTCGTCGCGCAGCACCAGGGCCCCCACCCCGGTGGGACCGCCGAGCTTGTGGCCGGACAGGGTGAGGAAGTCGCAGCCGAGTTTCCCCAGGTCGACCTCGATCTTGCCGGCCGCCTGCACCGCGTCGCAAAGCAGCAGGCCGCCGGCCGCATGGGTCAGCCGGGTGGCCGCGGTCACCGGCTGAATCGCGCCAGTCTCGTTGTTGGCCAGCATCAGGCAGACCAGCGCCGGCTTCGGCAGGGTCGCCAGCGCCTCTTCCAGGGCCGCCTGGGCCAGCACGCCATCGGACTCGGCCGGCAGCTCGCGGCAGCTCAGATTGAAGGGGGGCAGCCCGAGTTCGCGGGCGGGGCGGAGCACCGAGTCGTGCTCGATGCCGGCAACGATGACGCTTTTCACCCCTGCCTTCTCGACCGCCAGGCGCAAAGCGAGATTGTTGGCCTCGGTGCCGCCGCCGGTGAAGACCACGCGCCGGGCCTCGGCGCCGACCAGCGCTGCCACCTGGGCCCGCGCAGTATCCGCGATTCCCCGCGCCGCACGGCCGAAACGGTGCACCGAAGACGGGTTGCCCGGGGCCGCCAGCGCCGCCAGCAGCGCCGCGCGGGCCTCGGGCCGCAGGGGTGCCGTAGCGTTATAGTCCAGGTAGGTGACGTTCATTTCCTGCTTTTAAGCTTGAATTTCGCTCTGCCGAGTATGGTAAAACCCAAGGGACCGGACCCTAAGGCCCGATCAACCGATTATCCAGCGCCGGCGATGTTACGCTGCGGCGCCGGCAGCCCCAGAAGCGGCGAAAGTGACGTACCGTAATGCCTGATATCATTTTTCCTGGTCCCGACGGACGGCTGGAAGGCCGTTACCATCCGGGCCCGGAAGCCAATGCCCCGATCGCCCTGATTCTTCATCCGCACCCGCTGTATGGCGGGACGATGAATAACAAGGTGACCTACAACCTGTTCCATGTCTTCGCCAAACGCGGCTTCTCGGTGCTGCGGTTCAACTTCCGCGGCGTCGGCCGCAGCCAGGGCAGCTTCGACCAGGGCATCGGTGAACTCTCCGACGCCGCCTCGGCGCTCGACTGGCTGCAGAGCTTCAACGCCAATGCCTCGGCGGTGTGGATCGCCGGCTTTTCGTTCGGCGCCTGGATCTCGATGCAGCTCCTGATGCGCCGCCCGGAAATCGACGGCTTCATCTCGGTGGCGCCGCCGGCCGGCATGTTCGACTTCGGCTTCCTCGCGCCCTGCCCGTCTTCGGGCCTGATCATCCAGGGCACCGAGGACAAGATCGTGTCGGAGAACGAAGTGGCCAAGCTGGCCCAGCGTCTGGCGCTGCAGAAGGGCATCAAGATCGACTACAAGAAGGTCGCCGGTGCCGATCACTTCTTCGAAGGCAAGCTGGACGAACTGACCGCCGCCGCCGACAAGTATGTGAAGGCCAGCTTCCTGCCGACCTCCGCCCGTGCCGGCAAGGGCGCGCAGACGGCGAGCTGATAGCTGGCGGCCAGTTGGCTGGCGACGCCATTCCCATCCTTTTTCCGTCATGCCAACGCGCCAGCGGTGGCATCCCCGTCTTTGCCCGCGCGGCGACAGCCGCACCGCGACAACCACACCGGCGGCCGCACAGTCGTGGATGCCACGCCAGCGTGGCATGACGCGGTGATGGATTTCGTCATCCCCGCGCCAGGCGACATTCACCCCGGCGGCTCGTCGGGGAAAGTGACGCCGGGCAGCGGGCGGCCGTAGATATCGGTGAGATCGACAATCGTCGGATTCGGACGCGACGGGCGATGATCGCGCAGCGCCGCGCGCGGACGCGGCGGTGACGATGCTGCTGCAACCGGCGCCGTGGCCGCCGGGACGACCTTATCCGGTGCTATTGGCATCTTATCCGATGCTGTTTGAATCTTATCCGGTGCTATTGGAGTCTTATCCGACGCTGTTTGAGTCTTATCCGGCGTTATTGGAGTCTTATCCGGCGTTATTTGAATCCTGTCCGGAGCCGGCACCGGCGCATCGACGCGAACAGCAGACTCCGCCGGCAGCGGGTTGGCGGCGACATGGCGGGCGAGCGCCTCGCGGCTGGCCGCCACGAAGGCATCCATTTTCACCTTCTCGGCTGCCAGGCGCTGACGCAGTTTCTGGTTCGGATAGCGCCCGCCCGTGGCGCGCAGCTGCTCGACCAGACCCGGCGTCGCGCCATCGCCGGCGGCGCCGGGCTTTGGTTGCTGCGGCATCACATCGGTCAGCCATTGCAGATGCGCGCCCTCGGGCGGTGCATCCTGCAGGCAGCGCTGCACAACCGCGCCCGGCAGTGCTGCGTCATACTGGATCTGCGCCAGCAGACGCCGGCGATCCATGGCGCGCTGGATATGCACGGCAAAGCGCAGGCTGTGATGCAGATGCTTCCACAGCCGCTCTTCGCTGATGCCAAGCGCGGCGGCGACCGCATCCGGACGGCCGCCCTCCACCAGCAGGGTGGCGCCCCGCTTCCAGTCGATCCGGTGCCGCCGCACCGGCTGGGGCGCGGCATCCGGGATTGCCGCCGGTTCTAGAATTCCGCTCATTCAGGCCTCCTTGGTCAGAGGCGGATCATGATAGCGCGGAAATCGAGAAATGAGAACAAAAAAAGAATTAATAGGAATTAAAAGTCTTGCCATCAACAATAGCCTTTACGTTACAGAGGCTTAGCCATTTACTGCCGGCATGTCCGTCCCGCCCCTCATCCGCCCCGCCAGTCCCGACGATGTCGCCGGCCTGAGCGCGCTGGTCCAGCGCACGGTGCGGATCAGCAATGCCGCCGATTACAGCGCGGCGACCATCGCGGTGATCTGCAGCAACTTCACGCCCGACAAGGTGCTGGAGAAGATGGGCGTGCGCGACGTCTTCGTTGTGCTGCTGGACGGCACGCTCCGCGGCACCGTCAGCCTGGGCAATATCCGCGGCGAGAGCGGACAGCTGCATTCCATGTTCGTGGCGCCCGAACAACAAAAGACCGGTCTCGGCCGCGCACTGGTGCGGCATCTGGAACGGCATGCGCAAGACGAAAAGCGGCTGCGCGAGCTGTGGCTGCTGTCCTCGCTTACCGCACGGCCCTTCTACGAGCGGCTCGGCTTCCGCATGCTGCAGGCCGAACGGCAGGGCGATATCGACATGTGGCGGATGACGAAGTCACTCGCCTGACGACTGAAACAGGCGAAAACCGGCATCTGTCCGGTTTTGACATATCCGGAAAGTTAGCTTTCTCCGCCTTGGGGTAACCGGGAAGTTCTCTGGGCAGTTTCCATATCCGGCTCATAGTGGGAGCAGGAGGAAGCGATCATGTCTGCCCTGCACCGGATGAAAAACTTTCTGTTTGGCGGCGACGAGACGGAGGCCGCATCACGCAAGGCGCCGACGGCACCCCGGCTCAAGGTGGTCTCCAGTCCCGCACGCCTGTCCGGCAAGATCCAGGCCGGCAATCTGCAGATGATCGGCCTGCAGGCGATCCGCGAGGCACTGGGCGATGAATGGCCGCAGCGCCGCGACAGCATCAACCAGATCGTCGACGGTGTGATCCGTCACCGTCTCGATGCCGGTGACGTGCATTACCATCTGGACAATGACGAATACCTGGTGCTGTTCACCCATCTCACGCATAGCCAGGCGAAAATGAAAGCGGCCGCCATCGCCGACGAGGCCGAGCGGCTGATCCTGGGCGAAGTGCCCGGCTGCGATATCCGCATCGCGTCCACCGTGGCCGAGGTCGATCGCGACTTCGTCACCAGCAAGGTCGGCTCGCTGCAGGACCTGCTGAGCCATGTCAAAGCCAACGGCAAACCGGCTCTGGCCGGTAGCGACCCGGCGAACCATGCCGGCGAGGTGATGCTGTTCGACGACGAGCCGGTCTGCGCCGATCTGTATGAAAGCGCCGCCCCGCCAACCCGCGCGCCGGCCATGGGCGCCGGCCCCGACCTGGCCGATCTCGACCAGTCGCTCGACTGCCTGTTTCAGAAAAAGACCAGCGCCACCTTCCTCAAGGAATGCCAGGCCGCCTTCTATCCGAATTTCAGCACGCGGCGTCGTGCGTTTTCCTTCTACACCGTACATGTCACGCATATGCCCACCGGCCGTGCGGCCGATATCAGCGATCCGATGCTGGAAGACCCCGACGAGCTGGAATTCCTGCTCGACCGCTATCGCCTGACCACCGCGCTGCTCGGCCTGCACCGGATGGTGACCGGCGGCCACAAGGGCATGATCTCCATCCCGGTGTCGTTCCAGACCCTGGCGACGGCGCGCGCGCGCAATCTCTATCTGGCCCGTTTCAAGGACCTGCCGGCCGGCCTGTTCCGCAGCCTGTGCATCACCATCACCAATATCCCCGACGGCACACCGGCCAGCCGCATCGCCGACGCGATCAACTATATCCAGCGCTTCTGTGCCGCCCGCATCCTGCACATCGCGCCCGATGTGCGGCTGATCGACCTCTATGCCGGCACCGGCTGCCAGGGCTTCGTCACCGCGCTGCCGACCGGCATCACCGATACCGCGACCCGGATGCAGACCCTGTCCGCTTTCGCCAAGCGTGCCGCCTGGCACAAGATGGAAGCCATCCTGTGGAATGTGGCCCAGCCCGATGACATCAACCTGGGCACGGCTGCGGGCTTTTCCTTCCTGGTCGGCGATGCCGTGGCGCCGCTGCTGGCCACGCCGGGCCATCGCCAGGCCCTGCGCGCCGATCATATCCCGGACCGCGCGGCGAGCGCCCCCGCGCGCTGATAGCGAAATCGCTGGCCCGGACATGCGCGCCGCCCTATCTGGCGGTGCGCATGTTCACGCTCCCTGTCATCCGTTCCGCCATCGAGGCCGATGCGAAAGCCATCGCCGCCCTGATCCAGCGCACGCTGCGGGTCAGCAATGCCGCCGATTATTCCGTCGACGAGATCGCCGGGGTCTATGCCGGCTTCAGTGCCGGCCAGGTGCGCGAGCGCATGACGCGACAGGATGTCTTCGTCGCCGTGCTGGACGACGCGATCGTCGGCACGGTGGGTTATGGCCGCGGCCAGCTCTGGGCGCTGTTCGTGGCGCCCGAGCAGCAGCGGCTCGGGCTGGGTTCGCTGCTGGTGGCGCATATCGAGGCCCATGCGCGCGAGCGCGGACGGCGCGAGCTGGGCCTCACCGCGTCGCATACCGGCGTGAGCTTCTACGAGCAGCGCGGCTATCGCCGGCTGAGCGACCGGCCGCGCGCCGATGGCTGGCCGATGGTGAAGGGGCTGTAATCAGATGTTGTAAATCCGCCCGCCACTCACCGCCTGCCGCACGCCGGTCGTGCCCGGCAGGCTGAGCGGCAATCCGCGCACGCTGCGCGCCGCGAGATAGGCAAACGCCTCCGCCTCCAGACTGTCGCCGCGCCAGCCCACCGCCTCGACGGATTCCACCGGCATGTTCAGATGCTGGGTCAGCATCTGCATCAGCGTCGCGTTATGCCGCCCGCCGCCGCAGACCAGGCAGCGCAGCGGCCGTTGCGGCAGATGGCTCAAGCCGCGCGCCACGCTGGCCGCGGTGAAGGCCGTCAGCGTCGCCGCGCCATCGGCGGCGGACAGAGGCTGCAGGACCGCCATGCCGAAGGCGTTGCGGTCGAGCGACTTCGGCGGCCTGGCTGCGAAATACGGATGCGCCATCAGCTGTGCCAGCGCGGCTGTATCGACCGTGCCGCTGGCCGCCAGCGCGCCGCCGGTATCCTGCGTCCTGCCGGTATGGCGCAGCAGCCAGTCGTCGATCAGCGCATTGCCCGGGCCGGTATCGAAGGCGATCAGGTCGTCGGCCTTGTCACTGCCGATATAGGTGACATTGCCGACGCCGCCGAGATTGAGCACCAGCAGCGGCGCGGCCAGCTGCGCATGTCGGGCAAGGGCCAGATGATACAGGGGCACCAGCGGCGCCCCCTGCCCGCCCATCGCCACATCGGCGCTGCGGAAGTCGCTGACCGTGTTGATGCCGGTGAGCTTGGCCAGCATGGCGCCGTCGCCGGTCTGCCAGCTGCGGCGATGCGGCGCGTCGGGCTGATGCAGGATGGTCTGGCCGTGGAAGCCGAGCCAGGCCACATCGGCCGGCTGCAACCCGGCCAGGCTCAGCAGCGCCCGCACCGCCTCGGCATGGGCGATGGTGACCACGCGGCTGACCACCGGCACCTGCCCCGCCGTGCCGGCCGGAACGCCGAGCACGGCACGGATGCGGGCCCGGACCTCGTCCGGATAGGGCAGGGTCAGCGCCGGGCCGAATTCCGCAATGATTTCGCCATCGGTGCGCAGCAGGGCGGCGTCGACGCCATCCATCGAGGTGCCGCTCATCAGGCCGATCATCCAGGAAGTCTGCGGCAAGGCCGGGCGTCCAAAAGCTAGGCGATTCACGGCCTGTATGTTAGACCATCGCCCACCAATACCCAACCCGAGCCTTGAGTCCGATGACCGAGTTCAAATCCGAATTCCTGCGCACCATCTCGCAGCGCGGCTATCTGCACCAGTGCACCGATGGCGCGGCGCTGGACGCGCTGGCGCTGAAGCCCCAGGGCATCACCTGCTATGTCGGCTACGACTGCACCGGGCCGAGCCTGCATGTCGGCCATCTGCTCTCGATCATGATGCTGCGCCGCCTGCAGCAGGCCGGCCACAAGCCGATCGTGCTGATGGGCGGCGGCACCACCAAGGTGGGCGATCCGTCCGGCAAGGACGAGGCGCGCAAGCTGCTGACGCCCGAAGGCATCCAGGCCAACATGGACAGCATCAAGACGGCGTTCAGCCGTTTCGTGACCTTCGGCGACGGGCCGTCGGATGCCATCATGGCCAACAATGCCGACTGGCTCGACAAGCTGCAGTATATCGACTTCCTGCGCGACTACGGCCGGCACTTCTCGGTCAACCGCATGCTGTCCTTCGACTCTGTGAAGCTGCGGCTCGACCGCGAGCAGCCGCTCAGCTTCCTCGAATTCAACTACATGATCCTGCAGGCCTACGACTTCGTCGAACTGGCGCGGCGCTATGACTGCAATCTGCAGATGGGCGGCTCGGACCAGTGGGGCAATATCGTCAACGGCGTCGAGCTTGGCCGCCGCAGCGCCGATCTCAGCCTGTTCGGCCTGACCTGTCCGCTGCTCACCACATCGTCGGGCCAGAAGATGGGCAAGACCGCCAATGGCGCGGTCTGGCTGAATGAAGACATGCTGTCGCATTACGATTACTGGCAGTACTGGCGCAACTGCGAAGATGCCGATGTCGGCCGTTTCCTCAAGCTGGTCACCGACCTGCCGCTGGACGAGATCGCAAAGCTGGAAGCCCTGCAGGGCGCCGAGCTGAACGAGGCGAAGAAGATCCTCGCCACCGAGGCAACCGCGCTGTGTCGCGGCCGCGAAGCGGCGGAAGCCGCGGCTGACACGGCGAAGAAGGCCTTCGAGCAGGGCAGCTTCGGCGGCGACCTGCCTGTGGTGAAGGTCGCGCGCGACCGGCTGAACGAGGGCATTGCTGCTTTTGCTCTGGTGCAGGAAGCCGGCTTCGCCAAGAGCGGCGGCGAGGCGCGCCGCCATATCCGCGGCAACGCCATCAAGCTGAACGATGCGGCCATTTCGGACGAGAACCAGAAGATCACGGCGGCCGATCTCGGCGCCGACGGCCAACTGCGCCTGAGCTTCGGCAAGAAGCAGCATGTGCTGATCGAGGCGGCGTAAGCCTAGCGACCTGTCATGGCCGGGCTTGACCCGGCCATCCACGTGACCGGGTTCTGCGCAGGACAAAGACGTGGATGCCCGATCAAGTCCGGGCATGACAAAATGGATGACAGATGTTGCCAATCCGCCGCCCTGTCCCATCTGATCGTCTTTCCGTCTGACCATCCGGTGCTCCGATGATTCCGTTTTCCATGCTCGATCTGGTGCGTGTCATGCAGGGCGGCACGGTCTCCGATGCCTTCCGCAACAGCCTGGCGCTGGCGCAGAAGGCGGAAGAGATCGGCTTCACCCGCTTCTGGCTGGCCGAGCATCACAACAACCCGGGCATCGCCAGCGCCGCCACCGCTGTGGTGATCGGCCATATCGCCGGCGGCACCAAGACCATCCGCGTCGGCTCCGGCGGCGTGATGCTGCCCAACCATGCACCATTGGTGATCGCCGAACAGTTCGGCACGCTGGAAGCGCTGTTCCCCGGCCGCATCGATCTGGGGCTGGGCCGCGCACCAGGCACCGACCAGATGACGGCGCGCGCGCTGCGCCGCGACCTCGAGACCAGTTCCGAGCGCTTCCCGCAGGATGTGCAGGAGCTGCAGATGTATTTCGACACGCCGGAGCCGGGGCAGCATATCCAGGCGGTGCCCGGCGCCGGCCTGAAGGTGCCGCTGTGGATTCTCGGCTCCAGCCTGTTCGGCGCGCAGCTCGCCGCCATCCTCGGCCTGCCGTTTGCCTTCGCCTCGCATTTCGCGCCGGACCACATGATGCAGGCGCTGGACCTCTATCGGGCCAAGTTCGAGCCATCGGAACAGCTCGACAAACCCCATGCGATGCTGGCGGTCAACATCATCGCCGCCGATACGGATGCCGAGGCGCGATATCTGTTCACGTCCTTCCAGCAGGCGGTGGCCAACCTGCTGCGCGGCCGGCCCGGCCTGACGCCGCCGCCGGTCGACGATATCGACCGGTACTGGTCGCCGGCCGAGCGCGCCGGCGCCGAGCGCATGCTGGCCTGCTCGTTTGTGGGGGCGCCCGACACCGTCGAAACCGGCTTACGCCGGTTCATCGCCGCGACGCAGCCCGACGAGCTGATGATCACCACGCATATGTATGACCTGAAGGCGGCCCTGCATTCGCTGGACCTCACCGCCGGCATCCGCGCGGCGATGGCGTCTTAGCTACTGCTGCTGGAACTGCTGGAACTCGACCGCCGGCGGCGGCCCCTTCTCGGCATCCTCCGGCGAAGGCGCGCGCACTTCCGGGGCCTGGAAGATACGGCGCAGGAAACCGGGCGCAATCACCGACAACGGATTGATGGTGAACTGCGGATCGCTTTTCGCGCCGGAGACGGCGAAGTTGACGCCGATGATGCCGTCGCCGACCAGCAGGTCGCCGAGCAGGGGAATCTTGCCCAGCAGCGTGTTGAGCACGAAGGCCGGCACGGCGGTGCCGTTGACGCTGATGCTGTTGGCCTTGCCGTTCACCGTGCCGTCGAAGGTGATGCCGAGCTGCGGGCCGCTGAGCCGCGACGGTTTCAGCGTCAGCACGCGGTCCTTCTGCTCGAAGGGCACCTCGCCATTGTCGAACATGATGCCCTCGCCCGACAGCAGGTTGGCCAGGCCGGTGAAGCTGCCGATGCCGAGCAGGCGGGCCAGGAAGGGCGTGCGCACGGCGCGCACCGATTTCAGCGTCATGCGGCCGGCGAGCGGCTGCAGCACCTGGGTATCGTCATAGGCGGCCGCGACATGCAGCGATCCACCCTGCATGTCGGTAATGCCGAGAAAATGCAGCACCGCACCGGCATTGTCGGAGTCCATCACCAGCCGGCGGCCGTTCAGCGCCGGCGAGATGTTGAGCGTCAGGCCGCCGGTGCTGGCGAAACCGCCGGTGACGCTGACACGCTCCATGCGGGTCGGCGCGCGCTGCGCCGCCACCGAGAGATTGCGCATCTCCAGGTCGTTGTCGATGCGCGCCTCGTCGAAGCGCAAGCTGAGCGTCATGCGCGGCTTGACCTCGCCCGGCGGGCTTTCGTCATTCATCACGTCCTCGACGAAGCGGCGCAGGTCGTAGCGTTTGCCGCTGAGTTCGATCTGGGCGTCGCCATTGGCGGCGAAGGCGATCTTGCCGCTGGCGTCGTTCTCGCCGAATTTCAGGCTCTGCACATCGGCGCTCCAGCCGCCGTCATTCTGCAGCACGGCCCTGGCGCGCGCGCTGAGCGTCGGCCCGCTGATCTCGATCAGGTCGAACTGCACGGGCTGACCCGCCTTCGTGCGAATCTGCACCTTGCCCGCAGCGGCCTCGCCGGCGCCCTTGCCCAGATAGGCATCGGCAATGGCAATGGTCGTGTTGGTCAGGTCGAACTCGCCGCCGATCGCCACCTCGCCGCCGCGGCGCTCCTCGATATCCATCACGGCTTCGGCCGGGCCGTCGATATAAGGTGCCAGCGGATAGCCGAGCGCCTTGCGCTGCGCCTCGTCGATACGGCCTTTCAGGCTGTAGCGCGCCTGCACGGCGGCCCGCGCATTGAAGTCCTGCTTCCAGCCGATCTGCAAAGGCACGCCGTTCAGCGCCGCCTTGCCGCCGGCCTCCAGCCCTTTGGCATCCACCTTCATGGTCATGTCGCCATCGGCCAGGTCATAGCGGCCCATCAGGCCACTCATGGTCAGCGCCGTCATCGCCGCGTCGGCATTGACCTGGATATCGTCGATCTTCAGCGCCATCAGCAGCGGGAAACGGATTTTCCAGCGCACCTCGCCGGTGCCGCCCACCGTGGCCGCCTTGATGCCCATGCGCGAGGGGAAGCCGAGCGGTTTCTGGTCGATGATGGTCAGGATGTCGGCTGTCCGGCCGCGCGCCACCGAGGCGATTTCGGCATGCTGGTCGACATCCTGCAGGCCCGTGATACGCGCATGACCTTCTCCAACCAGAACCGGGCCGACCTTGCCGTTGTCGAGCGTCAGATCGAAGACATCGGCATTCAGGGTGGCGACGCCCTTCGCCTCGGTCAGCCGCGTCATCGGCGGCAGGTAGTTGACGCTGAGATTGTCGAAAGCGAAATCCAGCTTGATCGCCTGCGGCGGCAGGCGCGTCTCACCCGCCACCATCCCCGGCGTCAGCGCCGCCTCGAAGCGGCCGGTGCTGACCATGCCGCCGCTGATCCGGGTGGTGACCCAGTCGCGCGCATTCTTCGCCATGCCGGGCGGCCAGTAGCTGCTGAGCCGGTCGGTCGGCAGTTCGAAGAACTGGCCCTTGAGATCGACACCGTAGCGGTCGCCCTCGCTGCGTGTCACCATGCCGCTCATCGACAGGCGGAACTTGTCGGCAAAGGACAGGCTGGCTTCATCCAGCTTGACGATGCCTTTGGCGCCATCGGCCTGGCCGCGGAAGCGCGCCTGCTGCAGCGACAGCGGCGCCGGCAGCGTGCCGGGCACATTGATCTGGCCGGCGCCGGCGGTGAGATCGAAGGCGAGACCGAGCCGCTCGCCGCTTTCGTTCACATCCAGCGTCAGCGTGCCGTTGATCGGCGCGGCAACATAGGCGAGCGGCGCCAGCTCGGGCAGCACATCGGCGAAATCGGACGGCTCGATCTCGCTGAACCGCAGCACCACGCGGGCCGAGCGGTCGGCCGCGGTGTAATCGGCATCGAGATTGAGATCGACGCGACGGCCGCGCCAGTCAAGCGCACCGCTGGCCGAGGCGAAGACATGGCCCTCGCCGCGCTGGAAGGCGATGCGCGCCGAAGGCACGATCCAGCGCTGGTTCAGCTTCCAGTCCTCGATCACCAGGCGGTCGGCCAGGATCGAGACGTTTTCCAGCAGGCCCATCGAGTCACTGGGGTCGATCGGGCGGGACAGCATCTCGAAGATGCCGCCGAACATGCTCTGCGCCATATTGCCTTCGGGCGCGGTTTCCGCCGGCGGCGCCACCGGCGCATCGGTCACGGCATCGTCGACCGCCGGCACGCCGAAGCGGAAGCGGCCATCGGCATCGCGCACCAGCCGCGCCTCGATGCCGCTCATATGCACGAAGCGGGGCGCGATCACGCCGCGGAGCGCGGCGCGGGCGCTCAGCATCATGTCGACATTGGGCACCGTGAGGCCGACACGATCATCGCTGCCGCGATAGCGCACATCGGTGACGCGTAGCCGGATGCCTTCGTCCTGCTCGGACCAGGCCAGCACCACATCGCCGATCTCGGCACGGATGCCCAGTTGCGGCAGGGCCAGCGCCTCGCTGATATAGGGGGCCAGCACAGCCAGCGAAATCGGTCCCTGGGCGACCCGCCAGACCAGCAGGCCCGCCAGAAGGCATACCGTCACCACACTCGCGGTGACCGTACGCACCAGCAACCGACTCCACCGCAAAACCACCTGTCGCGCCCTCGCCGTCTCTTGTCTGCATCATGGCCGGGCCGCCGCAACAGTCCCGGTTCGACCACGGGCTTGACCCTGGCCGGAGTTTAGCCGAACTTCGACGCCACTTCGAGAGAAACGCCATGCCCGCCAATGCATTGCCGGCAAAATCGGTCAAAAAGAAGGCCGCTGCCCGGCCGCCCCGTAACGGTGCCGTGAAGACCGCCAAGAAAGCCGCGACAAAATCCGCCGCGCCGGACTGGCGCGACCTGCCCCGCCCCTACGATGCGGATGCCGCAGCGCGCGGCTTCGAGGCCTGGACCTTGATGCTGGCCGAACTACCGGACCGCGCACTGGCCCGGCGACTGAAGACCGCCAGTGCCAAGGCCGGGCCGAAAGCCCTGCTGGCGGCGCTGTTCGGCAACAGCCCGTTCCTGAGCGACCTGGTCCTGCATGAGCCGGCCACGGTGGACCTGCTGTTCAGCGCCGGTCCCGATGCGGCGCTGGCCCAGGCCATCGCCGCGCTGAAAAAGATCGCGGCCAGGACGAAAGAGGCCGAAGCGCTGGCGGCACCGCTGCGCATCGCCAAGCGCCAGGTGGCGCTGACCACGGCGGCAGCCGATATCGCCGGGTTGTGGACGCTGGAGCAGATCACCGAGAGTCTGAGCGATTTCGCCGCGCTCAGTGTCGACAGTGCGATGGCCGCGGTGCTGCGCGAGGCGGCCGGCCGCGGCGAGATCGAGCTTCCGCACCCGAAGGACCCCTGCCGCGAGTCAGGTTTCGTCGCGCTGGGCATGGGCAAGCTGGGGGCACGCGAGCTGAACTATTCCAGCGATATCGACCTCATCATGCTCTACGACGCCGACACGGTGCGCTATCGCGGCCGCCGCTCGGCACTGGAATGCTATATCCGGCTGACGCAGCAGATGGTGCATCTGCTGCATGACCGCACCGAAGACGGCTATGTCTTCCGCACCGACCTGCGTCTGCGGCCCGATCCGGGCTCCTTCCCCGTCGTGGTCAATGTCGCGGAAGCGGAAAGCTATTACGAAAGCTTCGGGCAGAACTGGGAACGCGCGGCGATGATCAAGGCGCGGCCGGTGGGCGGCGACCTCGCCATGGGCGCGGCCTTCGTGAAGCATCTGACGCCTTATGTCTGGCGCAAGAATCTCGATTACGCGGCGATCGAGGATATCCAGTCGATCAAGCGGCAGATCCACGCGCATAAGGGCCATGCCGAAGTGGCGGTGGAAGGCCATAACATCAAGCTCGGCCGCGGCGGCATCCGCGAGATCGAATTCTTTGCCCAGACCCAGCAGCTGATTTCCGGCGGCCGCGACACGCGGCTGCGCGCGCCGCCCACCTGCACGGCCCTGCGCGCCCTGGTGGCGACCGAGCGCCTGAGCCAGAAGGCCTGCGACGAGCTGATCGAGGATTACCGCTTCCTGCGCCGGGTGGAGCATCGCCTGCAGATGATCCATGACGAGCAGACCCACACGCTGCCCACCGACCCGGCAGCGCTGGCGCAGCTCAGCTGCTTCCTCGGCTATGACAAGCCGACGCAGTTCCGCAAGGCCATGCTGGCCACGCTGGGCCGCGTGAAGACCTATTACGACAACCTGTTCGCCGAGGCGCCGGCGCTGGGCGCCGATGCCGGCGCGCTGGTCTTCACCGGCACCGACGACGACCCCGCCACGCTGGAAACACTGCGCGAGCTGGGCTTCAGCGATCCCTCCGAGGTGGCGGCCACCGTGCGCGGCTGGCATTTCGGCCGCTACCGCGCCATGCGCTCCGAACGGGCGCGCGAAAAACTCACCGCCATCATGCCGCAACTGATGGAAGCGTTTTCGCGTACCGGCAGCGCCGACACGGCCTTCAAACGGTTCGACCATTTCCTCTCCAGCCTGCCGGCCGGCGTGCAGCTCTTTTCACTGCTGCAGGCCAACCCGGAAGTGCTGCATACACTGGCCGAAGTGCTGGCGGCGGCGCCACAACTGGCCGAAGCGCTGGCGCAGAATGCCGCGCTGTTCGACAGCCTGATCGAATATGCCGACCATCCTGCTGCCTTTGAGCGCCCTGCACTAGCCAACAGCCTGAAGCGCCAGATGCAGGCGGCGCGCGATTTCCAGGATGTGCTGGACTGGGCGCGGCGCTGGACCACCGAACTGAAGCTGCAGGTCGGCATCGGCCTCCTGCGCGGCAGCCTGGACGGCATGGCCGCCGGTGCGGGCTTAAGCGCGGTGGCCGATGTGGTGCTGGAAGACCTGCTGGAAAAGGTGGAAGCCGAATTCATCGCCCAGCATGGCCGCATCGCCAAATCCAGCATCGCGCTGGTCGGCTTCGGCCGGCTGGGCAGCCATGAACTGACTCTGGAATCCGATCTCGACCTGGTGCTGATCTTCGACTGCCCGGCCAAAGCCAGGGATTCCGACGGCCCGCGTCCGCTGACGCCGGGGCTGTATTTCACCCGCCTGTGCCAGCGTTTCATCAACGCCATCACTGCGATGACTGGCGAAGGCAGGTTGTATGAAATCGACATGCGCCTGCGGCCCAGCGGCGGCGCCGGGCCGATTGCGATTTCACTGGAGGCGTTTGCCGAGTACCAGCGCAAGGAAGCCTGGACCTGGGAACATATGGCGCTGACGCGCGCGCGCGTCGTCTGCGGCGAAGCGGCCCTGATGAAAAAGATCGACGCGCTGCGGCTGGATATCCTGACCACGAAGCGCGACGAGAAACGCCTGCTGGCCAATGTGGCGAGCATGCGGGCACGCATGGCGCGGCATAAGCCGGTGAACAATCCCTGGGACCTGAAGCAGCAGCGCGGCGGCCTGGTCGATCTGGAGTTCATGCTTCAGTATCTGCTGCTGCGGCATGGCAGCAGCAAACCGGCGATCCTGCAGCAGAATCCGCTGCAGGCGCTGGCGGCTTTGCGCAGCGCCAAGCTGGTCGATGCCAAAACCGCCGAGCGGCTGGAAACGGCGGCGAGACTCTATGCCACCCTGCTGGCGGTCAGCCGCATGGCCGGCCGCGACGAGGCGGCGCATCCCGAACACTGGCCGCCGCTGCTGGCCCATCGCCTGCCGGCGCTGGTGAAAAGCGCTGACATGGCGGCCCTGACGGCGCGGCTGGAAGCGATGCAGAAAAGCGTGCACAGTCTGTTCGATACCCTGGTCGCCGAGCCGGCCCGGCCTTATTTGTCGCTGGCCGATTCCGTCAACAACGACCCTTCCGAGGCAGGACAGTCCCATGGCGAAGACCACAACCAAGACCGTTAAGAAGGCCGCTAAGAAGGCCACTGCACCGAAGAAGGCTGCCCCGAAAAAGGCGGCAGATGCCGCGCCCGGGCCGCAGGTGGGAGCCGGTCTTCAGGTAGGAGATCGGGCGCCCGCCTTCAGCCTGCCGACCGATGGCGGCGGCAAGGTGTCGCTGGCCAGCCTGAAGGGCAAAGCGGTGGTGCTGTACTTCTATCCCAAGGACGACACATCGGGTTGCACCGCCGAAGCCATCGCCTTCACCGCCGCCAAGGCGAAATTCGACAAGGCCGGGGCGGTGGTGATCGGCTGCTCGCGCGACAGCGTCGCCGCCCACGACAAGTTCAAGACCAAGCACAAGCTGAAGCTGGTTCTGGCGGCCGACGAGTCGGGCCAGGCGACCGAGTCGTACGGGGTCTGGGTCGAGAAAAGTCTGTACGGCCGGACCTATATGGGGATCGAGCGGGCCACCTTCCTGATCGATAGTTCGGGAAAAGTCGCGGCCGTCTGGCGCAAGGTGAAGGTACCCGGTCATGTCGAAGCTGTGCTGCAGGCGGTGCAGGCGCTGTAGAATCAAGCGCTTGCCAGCTTCATCCACACCCTGTGGATAACCCCTGAGACATACGTTAAGTATGTGTTCGCACGTGTTTTTTCGGAATTCGTAACAGATTCTTTCTTGCATTAACCAAGTTAAATAAGTCCTAATCGACCCCGCCGGAGGCCGGCAGATTTCATGACCAATCGGGGGGTTGAGTGACGCGACGCGCGAGACGGCAATGGCGGGAGTTGCGCGACCGCCTGTTCCCGGAACGGCAGATCATGTTCCGCAGCCGAGGCGACGTCCGCTACGTCGCGCTCTCGAGCCGCGGCCAGATGCTGATGGCCGTGAGCGTCGTCGCCTTCGCCGGCTGGATCGGCTACGCCTCCGTCAATGTCTTCTATCGCGACGCCATGCTGGATGCGCGCGACCGCCAGATCAGCGAACTGAAAATCGCCTACGACCGTCTGGCCACCAATTACGAAAAGGACCAGGAGAGCTTCGTCGTTGCCTCGCGCGACTTCGAGGAGCGCTATCGCCGGTTGTATGACATGGCGATGAAGCAGCGCACCCCGGCCCTGCCCGCCGATACCGCCGACGCCGCCAAGCAGGCGCCCACCCAGACTCCGCCGGCCCAGACCGCTGCCAAGCCGCAGGTCGCGCCGAAATCCACCGAGGTTGCCAAGGCCGACCTGCCGAAGCTGCCGGAAACCAAGGCCGCTGACGCCAAACCGGCCGAGACCAAGATCGAGGATGTCGCCTCGGTCGAGGACCTGGAAGGCATGCTGCGCGAGTCCAAGGCCAAGCCGCCGGTGCCGGCGGTGAAGCCGCGCGACATCGAGACCCGGATCCTGAGCGTGCGCGGCCACCAGCGCGACCTGATGGACGAACTCGGCTCGCGCACCGAGAAAAGCACCACGCTGCTGGAAAAGGCGCTGCTGCGCACCGGCCTGGATATCAGCGCCATGCTGGCCCGCGCCGCCGAGGCGCGTGCCGATATCGGCGTCGGTGGTCCGCTGCGCTCGCTCAGCGATGCACCGGCAATCACGGGCGCCGTCAATGTCGCCGTCGCGTCGCTCGATCCGCTCGACCGCGAGATGAACACGCTGGAAGGCAAGCTCGGCCGCTGGGGCGAATTGCAGGCCCTGGCGCAGCGTCTGCCGCTCGACCTGCCGATGGCCGGCGAGCCGGAAATCTCCTCCACCTACGGCCGCCGGTCCGATCCCTTCACCAAGCAGCTGGCCTTCCATGCCGGCATCGATTTCATCGGCCCGAACCGCGCGCCGGTGATGGCTACCGCGCCCGGCGTGGTTGTCTTCGCCGGACGCAAAGGCCCCTATGGCCGCGCCGTGGAAATCGACCATGGCCTCGGCGTGAAAACGCGATATGCTCATCTGAGCGCGATTTCGGTCCAGGCAGGCGATACCGTCGGTTTCGGACGGCAGCTCGGTACCATGGGTTCCACCGGTCGCAGCACCGGTCAGCATCTGCATTACGAAATCCTGCTCGATGACGAGCAGATCGATCCCGGCAAATTCATCGAGGCTGGCTACCATGTTTTCAAACAGCAAGAAAACCAATCCGCCGGCCGCCGTTAAGCAGCTGCCGCCGTCCATCCTGAGCGCCGGCCTCACGGTCAACGGCGACCTCAACTCCGATGGCGAGGTGCAGATCGACTGCCTCGTCAATGGCGACGTCACTGCCGTACGCCTCGCTATCGGCGAGAATGCCAAGGTGGTCGGTGAAGTGGTGGCCGAACATGTGCTGGTGCGCGGCGAGGTGATCGGCCGCATCCGCGCCAAGTCGGTGGAACTCGACAAGACCGCCAAGGTGCGCGGCGATATCTGGCACGAACTGCTGTCGATTGCCGCCGGCGCCAAGGTCGAAGGCCTGTGCAAGTTCGCCGAGAATCCGCGCGAGAGCGCGATTGGCGCCAAACTGAGCGTGGTCGCCACCAGCGACATCGCCGAAGCCACCGAAAAGGCCGTGCAGAAGGCGATCAAGGCCGGCGCCAGCACGACCGACCTGCCGATGCCGGCCGCCCTGCCGGGCCTCGCCCGCGCGACCAGCTGAATTCGACGATCTGAGTTTACAGTAGCAGTCCTAGCAAACGGCAAAACGGCGACGCGTGTTCAGCGTCGCCGTTTTTGTTTGGTCTGACCGTTGCTGGGCGCTTACGCCGTCTCGCCGTTGCCGACCTTGGCCGCCAACTGCGCGGCCATGAAGGCGTCCAGATCGCCGTCGAGCACGCCCTGGGTGTCGCTGGTTTCCAGCTCGGTGCGCAGATCCTTCACCATCTGGTAGGGATGCAGCACATAGGAGCGGATCTGGTGGCCCCAGCCGATGTCGCTTTTTGAATCGAACACCGCCTGCTTCTCGGCTTCGCGCTTCTGCAGCTCGCGCTCATAAAGCCGCGCCTTCAGCATCTTCATCGCCTCGTCGCGGTTGCGATGCTGGCTCTTGTTGGTCTGGCAGGCGACCACAATCCCGGACGGCATATGCGTCATGCGCACGGCGGAATCGGTCTTGTTGACGTGCTGGCCGCCGGCGCCCGACGCGCGGTAAGTGTCGATGCGCAGGTCCTTGTCCAGCACCTCGATCTCGATGGTGTCATCCACCACCGGATAGACGCCGACGGACGAGAAACTGGTATGGCGGCGGGCGTTTGAATCGTAGGGCGAAATGCGCACAAGACGATGCACGCCGGTCTCGTTCTTCAGCCAGCCATAAGCATTGGGCCCGCTGACCTTGATGGTGGCCGATTTGATGCCGGCCTCCTCGCCTTCGCTCTCTTCCTGGAATTCGACCTTGTAGCCGTGCTTCTCGGCCCAGCGCACATACATGCGCAGGAGCATCGAGGCCCAGTCCTGGCTCTCGGTGCCGCCGGCGCCGGCATGCACTTCCAGGAAGCTGTCGTTCATATCGGCTTCGCCCGACAGCAGGCTTTCCAGCCGCGCCTGGGCCACTTCCTTGCTGAGGCCCATGATCACGGCCTCGGCCTCATCGACCACGGCCTGGTCGCCCTCGGCTTCGCCCATCTCGATCAGGTCGATGCTGTCATGCAGGGCCGATTCAAGCCGGCGCTGCGTGGAGACGCCGCGGTCCAGCTTGGTGCGCTCGCGCATCAGCGCCTGCGCCTCGGCCGGCTTGTTCCACAGGCTGGGATCTTCCGAACGGGCGTTCAGTTCTTCCAGTTTCTTGACGGCATTATCCCAGTCAAAGAGACCTCCTCAGCAGCCCTAAGGACTGCTGGATCTCATCGGCCATCGCCCGAATTTCGGCGCGCATCGGTTACTTCCTGAACGGGGTTGGTTTTCGGGGCGGACCATAGGGTTTTTGCGGAGATTCGTCAAACCGGGCCGCCCCAGTCCGTCATTCCCGTGAAAGCGGGAATCCCATTTATTCTTTTGCGCAGAAAATGGGACCCCGGGTCAGGCCCGGGGTGACGATAGAGCCGATTAACTCCGCGCGGCTTTCACCAGCTGGCGCAGGCTTTCGAGCGGGATGGCGCCGGGCACCCGCTGGTTGCCGATAATGAAGCCCGGGGTACCGTTGATGCCGAGCTTTTCCGCCAGCGCCAGATTGGCCTGGATGATCCGCTCGGTCTTGGGCGTCGCCATATCGGCCTTCAGCTTGTCCAGCTTCAGCCCGGCCTCGCCGGCCATACGCAGGACCTCGGCTTCCGGCAGCGCGCCGCGATGGGCCATCATGGCATTGTGGAAGGCGAAATACTTCGCGCCCTTGTCCTGTTCCAGAGCGGCGACAGCGGCGCGCGCGGCGACCACGCTTTCCGGCCCCAGCACCGGCAGTTCCTTCAACACCACGCGCAGATTTTTGTCTTCCCTGATCAGTGCATCGACGCTGGGCTGCACCTGCTTGCAATAGCCGCAGCGGTAATCGAAGAACTCGACCAGGGTGACATCGCCCTTCGGATTGCCGGCGACAAAGGACACGCCATCGTCGAGAAGCTCCTTGCGGCTGCTGGTGATGGCAGCCTGGAAATCGGCCTCCTGCTTGTACAGCGCCTGCGCGGCTTCCGTCACGATCTCGGGGTGACGCACCAGCACTTCGAGGACTTTCGGATTCTCCATCAGCAGCTCGCGGATTTCCGCACGCATGGCGTCCGAGAACGGCGGCACCTGCTGCTGGGCCTGCGCCGTACCGAAGCCGGCCAGGAGCAGTAGGACGAGAAGGCATGAGCGGAACAACGACATGATGGAATCCCTGGAAAAACGATGGCCCGGACTATGCCTGCACGACCGGCGCGGCGAAAGCCACAAGCACGTGAAAGCCGCTCACTGGCGGCGCTGCATCCGCTTCTGGTCCTTGGCATTGGCGATGATGTCCTGGGCGCGCAGCCAGCCGGGCGAGCCCTCCTTCATCAGCCGCGCGGCGCGCTCGGCCTGGCCCTGCGCATCGCGCAGCACGCCCAAAACCAGGTAGCGTTCGGCCGAGGCCAGCGAGGCCATGCCGATATCGTTCTGCTTGCCATAGGCGACCGCGAGCTGCTGCCAGGCCGCCGAATTGTCTGGCTCGCGCAGGGTCACCTGCTTGAGGATGTCGACGGCCTCGCCCAGGCGGCTGGTATCCTCCAGCGCCACCAGACGCTGGCCGACGCCATAAGCGAGCAGCGGCTCGCTGGGCGCCAGGCGATAGGCCTCCTGCATCGGCGGCAGCGAGTCCGCCACCTGGCCGAGGTTGAGCAGGATGTCGGCCTTCAGCTCGTGGAAATACGGATCGTTCGGATAGAGCCGGATCAGTTCGTCGGTCTCGCTCAGCGCACGCTTGAAATCGAGGCCGCGGAAATAGGCGAAGGCGCGGGCATAGCGACCATACAGCGAGGTATCGGTCTCGGGGTATTTGCGCAGGGTGGCAGGCAGGCCTTCCAGATAGCCGATCAGCTTGGCCTGCATGCGCTTGAAGCGGTCGATATTGGCCGGCGTGTCGGGCGTGTTCTTGTAGGGCGAGCGCTGTACCCGCGCCTCCAGCGCCGAGACGCGATCGAAGGACAGCGGATGGCTGCGGGCATAGGGGTCCTGACGCTCGTAGGCCAGCGCTTCCTGGTTGCCGATGATGCGCAGGAATTCCCCGAGGCCGGCGGCGCTCTGGCCGGTCTGCTCCAGCATGGTGGCGCCAGCCTGGTCGGCGGCCGATTCCTGGCTGCGGGTGAAGGCGAGGAAATTGCGCTCGGCGATCTGCTGGCCGCCCAGGATGGCCGCCGCCGCGCCCTCGCCCGAGCCGGCCACGGCGGCGGCGGCGCCGAACAGCATGGACAGGATCATGGCGGTGGAGGCGGTGTCGATGGCATCGCCCATGCGGGCCAGATGGCCGCCGGAGATATGGCCGATTTCATGGGCCAGCACGCCCAGCACCTGGGCCGGGCGTTCGGCGCGGATCAGCAGGCCGGAATTGACAAAGATACGCTGGCCGCCGGCCACGAAGGCATTCAGGCTGCGGTCATTGACCAGATGAACCGTCAGGGCGTCATTGGACAATCCGGCGGTCGCGAACAGTGGCGCGGCGTAGGCGCGGATGGTATTTTCAATCTCGGCGTCGCGCACCAGGGAAATGGCGTTGCGGCGCTGGGCTTCGGCCGCGGTCGGCAGAATCGCACCGGCAGCCATCACCGCCACACAGCCGGCAGCCAAGACCCGGCGGCCGGTTTCAGCAAGACCGCAAATACCAGCAAGACTGCCAAGCCCAGCAGCGACAGAGACGAGAGAACGGCGCATGGAAGATCCGCGTATGGCCATGGCGAAGCATTGTCCCAACAAAGCGGCTGCATCATGGCAGCTCCCCCTAGGTAAGCACGCCCTCCGGCTGCGTCAATGCGCCCTGCTCGCCATGGTGGCGCTGGGGGCGGCCGGTTGCGGCAAGGATAACGGCATCGAATCCCCCGCCAGCCCGGGCCAGATCGACTATCTGAAGGGCTTTGTGGGCGGCGTGGCCGCCGACGAGCCGCGCGCGGCCCTGATCGCTCGCAACATTTTGACCGCCGGCGGTTCGGCCGCCGATGCCGCCGTGGCAGCAGCGCTGGCCTATACCGTCACCTATCCGTCCGGCGCCAGCATGGGCAGCGGCGGCATGTGCGTGGCCAGCGACCCGGTGTCCAAGCGGGTGGAAACCATCGAATTCCCCTCCGTGGCGCCCAAGGATGGCGGCCCGGTGGCGATCCCCGGCCTGGTGCGCGGGCTGGGCCTGCTGCAGAGCCGCTATGGCCGGCTGCGCTGGGAAGCTGTGGTCACCCCGGCCGAGCAGTTGTCGCGCTTCGGCGAACCGACCAGCCGTGCCTTCGTGCAGGCCACGGTGGAAGTGCAGCCTTCGATCACCACCAGCCCCGGCCTGACACCGATCTATGGCACCCGCAGCGGAATGGTGCCGCAGGAAGGCGAACGGCGGGTACAGCTCACGCTGGGCAATGTGCTGTCGCGCCTGCGCACCGCCGGCCCGGCCGAGCTGTATCAGGGCATGCTGGCCCACAGCCTGGTCGCCGACATGAATGCCGCCGGCAGCAAGATCACCATCGACGAACTGCGCGGCCATGTCGCCGGCGTCGGCAAGCCGATCGAGGTGCCGTTCGAGAACAGCATCACGCTCTACACCACCAACACCCCGGCGGGCGGCGCCGTTGCCGCCTGGCTGCTGGAGCAGGCCTTCGAGAGCACCTCGCTGTTCAGCAGCACCAGCGTGAAGAACGATAAATTCGCCGCCAGCCTGGGCCAGGCCTACCGCAGCGATCCCGCCACCCTGCAGATGGACGGTTTCGGTTCGGCCAGCATCGCCGTGATCGACCGCAAGGGCAGCGCCGTGGCCTGCGCCTTCAGCATGGGCACCGCCTTCGGCACACGGCAGGTGGGCCGCGAGACCGGCATCCTGTTTGCCGCGCCGCCCGGCGTGGCCGGCGACGAGACGCCGTATCTGACCGCGCTGGTCGGCTTCAACAAGCGCAACAGCCAGTCCTTCTTCGCCGCCAGCGGCAGCGGCGGCGCGCCGGCTGCGGCGGCCGTGTCCTACAGCGTGCTGCAGGCCGCCCTGAACAAGAAACAGAAAGAACCGGCCGTATCAGCCGTGGGCGAACCGCGCCTGTTCCAGGCCAGTCCGCAGTCGGTGCTGCTGGTGGAACCCAACACCAATCCGGCCCTGTACAAGGCCATGCAGGATCGCGGCGTGACGGTGAACCAGATCGGCCGGCTCGGCCGCGTCAATATCGCCTACTGTTCGGACGGCCTGCCACGCGATCCTTCAGCCTGCAGCTTCGCCACCGATCCGCGCGGCTACGGCCTGGCCGTCGGCCGCCAGTTCTGAGCGTCATGAATAGTCCGAAGCCATCGAAACGCGGGGCCATCGACCCGTTCTTCGTCATGGAAGTGATGAAGGCGGCGGCGCTACGCGAAGCCGCCGGCGGCGACGTGATCCATATGGAAGTGGGTCAGCCCTCGACGCCCGCGCCGCGTCGTGCGATCGAAGCGGCCACGGCCGCGGCGCAGAAGGATCCGCTGGGCTATACGCTGGCGCTCGGCATTCCGCCGCTGCGCGCGGCGATCTCCAATCACTATCGCAGCTATTACGGCCTGGATGTGTCGGCCGAGCGCATCATCGTCACCACCGGATCCTCGGCGGGTTTCCAGCTCGCCTTCCTGTCGGCCTTCGATGCCGGCGACATGGTGGCGCTGGGCGAGCCGGCCTATCCGGCCTATCGCAATATCCTGAAGGCGCTCGACCTGCAGCCGGCGATGATCGTCACCGAGCCGGAGACGCGCTTCCAGCCGACGCCGGCACTGATCAACGCCCAGGCACCGCAGGCAAAAGGCGTGCTGGTGGCCAGCCCGGCCAACCCGACCGGCACGATGCTGGGCGAGCCCGAGATGAAGGCGCTGGTGGATGATTGTGCTGCGAAAGGCCGCTGGCTGATCGTCGACGAAATCTATCACGGCATCACCTACAATGGCCGCGCGCAGTCGGTGCTGGCGCTGACCGACCAGGCCATCGTGATCAACAGCTTCAGCAAATACTTCTCGATGACCGGCTGGCGGCTCGGCTGGATGGTGGTGCCGGAAAGCCTGCTGCGACCGATCGAATGCCTGACGCAGAATTTCTACATCTCGGCGCCCGGCATCAGCCAGGTGGCCGGCGTCGCCGCCATGTCGGCCTATGACGAGCTGGAAGCCAATGTCGCGCGCTATGCAAAGAACCGCGAGATTCTTCTCAATGAGTTGCCGCGCGCGGGCTTCGACAGACTGGCGCCGGCCGATGGCGCCTTCTACATCTATGCCGATATCAGCCGCTTCACCAACGACGCCAACGATTTCTGCAAGCGCATGCTGGCCGAGACCGGCATCGCGGCAACGCCCGGATTCGATTTCGACCGCGGCCGCGGCCATTACTTCATGCGCTATTCGTTTGCCGGCAGCACCGACCGCATGATCGAGGCGGCGAAGCGGCTGAAGACCTGGATGAAGTGACGATGCCTTAAAGGCAGCCTCATCCTCGGACTTGTTCCGAGGATCCATCTGCGCGTTCCGACGCTCTGGGGGTTGGGATGGACCCTCGGGACAAGCCCGAGGGTGACGATCTTTCTTATAAAAAAATGGCCCGGATGAACCGGGCCATTTCACATTCTCAGAAAAACCGAAGCGTTACGCCGCCGGCAGCGTCTTGGCCATGTGGACCAACTCGCGGCCTTCGTATTGTTCAGAACCGGTTTCGGCATAGCCGAGATAGGCATAGAGGGCGCGGTTCTCGGTGAACATCGCATTGGTGTAGAGGCGGATTTCGTTCAGGCCGCGCTGACGGGCCTGCTCTTCGGCGAAATCGAGCAGGCGACGGCCCAGACCCGTGCCCTGCTGGGTCGGATCGACGGCCACGCTCCAGATCAGCAGGTGATCCGGCGCCTGACGCAGCACCAGCGCACCGGCCAGACCGTCCTCGACGCCATCGACCACCCAGACCTCATAGGCCTGCAGCAGCCCGGCGGCGTCTTCGGCCATCGGCTGCGGCTCGGCGCCGATCCGCGGCACGTATTTCACATAGGCACGCTTCTGCAAGGCGCCGAGGCGCGCTTCATCGGCCCCGGACGCGCGACGGATCGCCGGTTCACTCACCCCCATAGTCAACGGCGCCACCACCCCTTCTTGGTCGGGGCCGCATCGGCAGGCTTATCGGCACTGCCATCGGGCGCAATCACCACGGTCTCAAAGACCGGGCCGCTGTTCTGAACCGTGGCCTGAACCGGCACGACCAGGGGCTGCTCGACCGCCGGCGCCGGAACCGACACAGGCGCGATCTCGACAGGCTTCAGGGCTTCGGGGGCATGGGCGGCAGGCGCCTTTGCCGGCGCCGGCTCTTCATCGTCGAACTCGAAATTCGGCACGCCATCCAGCATGGCGCCGAGCGCCGCCGGGGTCATCGCACCCTCGCTGATGCCGGCATTCATGCCGCCATCGTTGCGCGGGCGCTCCTCGCGACGCGGACGATCCTCGCGCGGCGGACGTTCGCCACCCGCAGCACCATCTTCATCGCGACGACGACGACGACCGCCGCGACGACCGCGACGACGGCGACGGCCTTCGCCATCGCTGCCTTCCGCGCCGGCCTCGGCACCGGATTCGGTGCCGGACTCAGCGCCCTCGGCCGGCTCGTCACCCGGTTCGCCATCTTCGATAGCCGCATCGTCGCCTTCGCCGGACGCAGCCGCTTCGCCTTCGGCGCCGGCTTCAGCATCGTCACGCGGGGCACGTTCGCCATTGCGACCGCGACGACGACGACGGCGACGACGGCGGCGGGCTTCGCCCTCGGCCGCAGTCTCCTCGGTGCCATCGGCATTCGTCGTCTCTTCGGCCTCGCCGGCCACATCATCATCGCCGGCATCATCCTCGGGCTCGGCATAAGCCGACTCCTGGGTGATCGGACGCATCGGGTCGAGCTTGACCGGCGCCTCGGGGCGGTTCACGTCGCCCGGCTGGCGCGTCTTGCTGCGCTCGATGCGGAAGTCCGGCGGCACCAGGCTGGGATCGGCCGCCAGGATCACGCGCATCACATAGCGGCGTTCCATGTCGCCGATGCGGTCGCGCTTGTGGTTGAGCAGGTAGAGCGCCACTTCCGCCGACATCGCGACGGTGATCTCGGCCGAGCGGTCGCGGATGCCCTCTTCCTCGATGGCACGCAGTACGGTGAGAGCGGTCGATTCAATCGAGCGGACATAGCCACGGCCCTGGCAATGCGGGCAGGGCATGGTCGAGCTTTCCAGCAGGCTGGGACGCAGGCGCTGGCGCGACATCTCGAGCAAACCGAAGCCGGAGATGCGGCCGACCTGGATGCGTGCGCGGTCATTACGCAGGCATTCCTTCAGCTTCTGCTCCACCTTGCGGATGTTGCGGTTCTCTTCCATGTCGATGAAATCGATCACGACGAGGCCGGCAAGGTCGCGCAGGCGCAACTGGCGGGCGACTTCCTCGGCCGCCTCCAGGTTGGTCTTGTAGGCGGTCTCTTCGATATTGTGTTCGCGGGTCGACTTGCCCGAGTTCACGTCGATGGAGACCAGCGCTTCGGTCGGATTGATGACGATGTAACCGCCCGAGCGCAGCTGCACGGTGGGCGAGAACATCGCGTCCAACTGCTGTTCGACCTGGTAGCGGGTGAACAGCGGGATCTTGTCCTGATACTGCTTCACGTTTTCGGCGTGATTGGGCATCAGCATCTGCATGAAGTCATGCGCGAAGCGGTAGCCTTCTTCGCCTTCCACGATCACTTCGTCGATCTGGTCCGAATAGAGATCGCGGATCGAACGCTTGATCAGACCGGCCTCTTCATAGATCAGGGCCGGCGCAGAGGATTCCAGCGTGCGCTCGCGGATGCTGTCCCAGCTGCGCAGCAGGTATTCGAAGTCGCGCTTGATCTCCGGTTTGGAGCGTTCCATGCCGGCGGTACGCACGATCACGCCCATGCCGTCCTGGATATCCAGCTCCGCCGTGATCGCCTTGAGGCGCTTGCGGTCGGCCTGCGACTGGATCTTGCGCGAAATGCCGCCGCCGCGCGCGGTGTTGGGCATCAGCACGCAATAGCGGCCGGCCAACGACAGATAAGTGGTGAGGGCCGCGCCCTTGTTGCCGCGTTCTTCCTTGACGACCTGCACCAGCATGATCTGCCGGCGCTTGATGACTTCCTGGATCTTGTAGCGACGGAAGGCATTGGCGCGACGGCGACGACGGCTGTCGTCGGAATGATCGTCGCCCTTGCCGTTTTCCTTGGCTTCGGTTTCGTCGCCATGCTCGTCATCGCCGGGCTCTTCGCTGGCATGGAGCTCACCGCCATCGACAGGCGCCGAGATGCTCGGCACCGGCTCGGCCACATGCGGCACATTCCAGTAGGCCGGCTGGCCTTCGGCCGCGGCCGGGGCTTCGGTCGTCTCGGCCGCAGCTGGGGCTTCGGCGGATTCAGCCGGAGCAGCGGCGGCTTCCGCAGCCGGGGCAGCAGGTTCGGCAACCGGAGCGGCCGGCGCGTCTTCCGCAGCGGGCGCTTCAGCAGCAACCGGCTCGGGATCGCTGGCCTTGATCTCTTCGATGGTATCGAAATCGCCCTCAACGGTTTCGACGCCATGATCCTGATCGTCGTCGTGATCGTGATCGGCTTCGGCCGTTTCGCTGGCCTGCTGGTTGCGCGGACGGCGCGAGGCCTTGCGGGCTTCCTCGGCGGCCAGTTCGGCTTCCTCGGCTTCGGCGGCGCGCGCCTCTTCCTCGGCCTGCTGCGCGAGCAGCGCCTGACGATCGGCGATCGGGATCTGGTAATAATCCGGATGGATTTCGCTGAAGGCCAGGAAGCCATGGCGGTTGCCGCCATACTCCACGAAGGCCGCCTGCAGCGAGGGCTCGACGCGGGTGACCCGCGCCAGATAGATGTTGCCCTTGTTTACCTGCTTGGTGGAGGTCTCGTAATCGAACTCTTCGAGCCGAGTACCCTTCACGACCACAACCCGGGTTTCCTCCGGATGGGTCGCATCAATCAACATACGCATGCCCATGAGGCACTATTCCTGCGGCGCAGCGCCGCCCGCGCGAATAACAGACGGCGGGGCGCCTTTGCTCTCGAAGCGGACTGCGGCCGGATCGGCCCGTTACGACTCCACGAGGGAGGGGTGACGGTAATGATCCTGATGACCAGTGAGTGGGCGCTTCATCAGCGGGTATAAACGCTGAGCGCGCCGCGGCGCCGGTCTGCCGAGCCTCCCATCCAGCCTGTGGCCGAACGGGTGCTCCGAAGGTTAAATCTCATCCGGTATGTCTTGAGCGCCGCTTTGAGGGCTCTTCCGCGCCAGGTCGCCTCCTTCGGGCTGAACTCTGGATGATTGCGGTCGGGCTCACCGTCGCTACGCCGACCCTTCCGCTCCTGCACCGGGGCCGGAAACAAGGCAAATCGCCTTGCTACACAAGCCTTTGGCTGGACGTCCGGGTCTGACTCGGATATTCGCATCTCCATGCTACGCTTTGGCAGGGCATACTCACAAGGTCTTTCTTGCCGCGGCGCGGCAGGCCGCCCTGCCTTGTTCTTTAAATTATTGATATCATTTATAATTTTATCGGCCCTTGGCACCGAATCGGCGGCGGCCGAAGCGTTGCGGCTGACCCGGCTGCAGCTCGGCCTGAATGCGGGCCTCACCCGGCTGGTGATCGAGGCCTCCGGACCGCCCCAGGCGCAGCTCGCCGCCAGCCCCGACGGCCTGGGCCTGCTGCTGACTGTGGATAACATGCGCTGGGCCGCGCCGGCCCCGGCCGTCACCGCCAGCGGCCTGGTCGCCGCGCTCGGCCTGCCGGTCAGCACACCCACCGGCCCGCTCAGCATCGCCATCGACCTGGTCGAGCCGGCGGTGGTGGAGCGCGCCTTCCGCCTCGACCCGCAGGGCACCGCCGGGCACCGGCTGGTGATCGACCTGCGTCCGGCCGAGCCCAACGCCTTCAGCCTGGCCTTTGCCGCACCGGTGACGCTGCCGCTGGACACCGCCGTCGATATCGCCCCGCCGCCGGCCGTGGCATCCGATCGCCGCCGCCTGATCGTGCTGGACCCCGGCCATGGCGGCCAGGATCCCGGCGCCATCAGCGCGTCTGGCCGCTATGAGAAGGAAATCACCCTGCAGGTGGCGAAGGCGGTGGCCGCGAAACTGCGCGCCACCCGCCGTTACCGCGTTCTGCTGACGCGCGAGAGCGACCGCTTCATACGGCTGCCTGAACGTGTCGCCCTGGCACGGGCCAAGGAAGCCGACCTGTTTCTCTCGATCCATGCCGACAGCCTGTCCGCCGACCGCAGCACGCGCGGCGCCAGCATCTACACCCGCGCCGATGCGGCCTCGGATACGGAAGCCGAGGCGCTGGCGCTGCGTGAGAACCGGGCCGACCAGCTGGGCGACAGCCCGCGCAGCGGCGAGGTGGACGATGTGGTGTCGATCCTGCTCGACCTCGCCTCGCGCGACACCGCCCGGCTGTCCAGCCGCTTCGCCGGCTTGCTGACAGCCGCCCTGGGCGAAAGCTCGACCCTGCGACGGAATGCTCTGCGCGCCGCCAATTTCCGGGTGCTGTCAGCGCCCGACGTGCCCTCGGCGCTGCTGGAGCTGGGCTACCTGTCCAATGCCAGCGACGAGGCCCTGCTGTTCTCGGAGGCCGGCCGCGACCGCCTGGCGACCACCGTGGTGACCGCCATCGACCGGTTTTTCGGCACGGAAGCGCGCTAAAGCGCCGCACAGGCGCCACAATCTTGTGTCTATACAGAACCGCCGTTCGGGAGTACCTGTACGGCCGAAAAACACCCTCTGGGGAAGCCTCCCGTCCATGCGTCTGCTGTCGCGCTTTTTCCTGCTGATGTTCCTGGCCGTGCTGGCCATGATCGGCGCCGGCGTCGCCGGTCTGGTCGGCCTGTGGTATTACGGCCGCGACCTGCCGGATTATCAGCAGCTGGCGAAATACGAACCGCCGGTGACGACGCGGCTGCATGCCGGCGACGGCCGCCTGATCGCCGAATACTCGCGCGAGCGCCGCCTGTTCGTGCCGATCCAGGCGATCCCCAAGCCGGTGATCCAGGCCTTCCTTTCTGCTGAAGACAAAAACTTCTATGAACATAGCGGCATCGATCCGATGGGCATCGGCCGTGCCGTGATCCAGAACGTGGCGAACCTGGCGCAGAGCCGCCGCCCGGTCGGCGCCTCCACCATCACGCAACAGGTGGCGAAGAATTTCCTGCTCGGCAATGAAGTATCGCTCGGCCGCAAGGCCAAGGAAGCCATCCTCGCCTTCCGCATCGAGAAGACCTTCAGCAAAGACAAGATCCTCGAACTGTATCTCAACGAGATCTATCTCGGCTCGGGCGCCTATGGCGTCGCCGCCGCAGCGCTGGTCTATTTCGACAAGTCGCTCTACGACCTCACCCTGCCCGAAGCCGCCTATCTGGCCGCGCTGCCGAAAGCGCCGAGCAACTATCATCCGGTGCGCCACCTCGATCGCGCGAAAGCCCGCCGCGACTGGGTGATCGAGCGCCTGCAGGAAGACGGCGTCATCAATGTGGACCAGGCGCGCAGCGCCATCGCCACGCCGCTGGTGGCGCTGGCACGGCCGGAATCCGAGCTGGCGCGCGCCGACTGGTTCGCCGAAGAGGTGCGCCGCGACCTGGTGCAGAAATTTGGCGAGAAGGGCCTCTATGAAGGCGGCCTGAGCGTGCGCACCACCATGGACCCCAAGCTGCAGGCGGTTGGCGAGCGCGTACTGCGTGATGGCCTGGAAGCCTATGATCGCCGCGCCGGCGGCTGGCGCGGACCGCTGGCCAAGCTGCAGCCGGGCAGCGAATGGCGCTCTCAGCTGACGGCCCTGCCGCCCTTCCCCGGCCTGCCCGCGAACTGGCGCGTGGCTGCGGTGCTGAGCCTGGAGACAGACAGCGCCAGCATCGGTTTCGCCGATGGCAACCGGGCGACGCTGCCGCAGACGGGTTTCCGCTGGGCGCGCAAAAAGATGGGCCCCGATCAGTTCGGTCCGGTGCCGCGCACGGCGGCAGAAGTGCTGGCCGTCGGCGACGTGATCGCTGTCGAAGCCGCGGATATGGCCAAGCCGCAGGGCGCCTATAACCTGCGCCAAATTCCGGAAATCGGCGGCGGCCTGGTCGCCATGGATCCGCATACCGGTCGCGTGCTGGCGCTGGTCGGCGGCTTCGACTTCAAGATCAGCCAGTTCAACCGCGCCACCCAGGCCTTGCGCCAGCCCGGTTCGTCCTTCAAACCCTTCGTCTACACAGCGGCGCTGGACAGCGGCTTCACGCCCTCCTCGCTGGTGCTGGATGCGCCCTTCGTGCTCGACCAGGGCCCGGGCCTGCCGCTGTGGAAGCCGGGCAACTATTCCGACCAGTTCTACGGCCCCTCCACGCTGCGCGTCGGCATCGAGAAATCGCGCAACCTGATGACCGTGCGGCTGGCCCAGGCCATCGGCATGGAAAAGGTGGTGGAGAATGCCAAGCGCTTCGGCGTGATCGACAACATGCCGCCAGTGCTCTCCATGTCACTGGGCGCTGGCGAGACCACGCTGATGAAAATGACCACCGCTTACGCGGAGCTGGTCAACGGCGGCAAGAAGATCACGCCCACCCTGATCGACCGCGTGCAGAACCGCACCGGTGTCACCGTCTATCGCCACGACCGGCGCGAATGCACCGGCTGCCTGGCCACCGACTGGACCGGCCAGGGCGAGCCCGCCCTGCCCGATACGCGCGCGCAGGTGATCGATGCGGTTACCGCCTACCAGATGGTCTCGATGCTGGAAGGCGTGGTGCAGCGCGGCACCGGCATTCGTATCCGCGAACTGGGCAAGCCGCTGGCCGGCAAGACCGGCACCACCAACGACAGCATGGACACCTGGTTCATGGGCTTCAGCCCCGATCTCGCGGTCGGCGTCTTCATCGGCTACGACACGCCGCGCGACATGGGCAAGCGCGAGACCGGCTCGTCGGTTGCCGTGCCGGTGTTCAAGGCCTTCATGGCCGAAGCGTTGCAGGGCAAACCGAATATCCAATTCCGCGTGCCGCCCGGCGTGCGGCTGGTGCGCGTGCAGGCCGAGACCGGCGAACTGGCGCGGCCGGGCGACCGCAACGTGATCCTGGAAGCCTTCCGCCCCGGCACCGAGCCGCAGCAGGGCGAACGCAGCGCCGTGCTGGACGGTTCGATGCAGGCCGAGCGCGACAGCATCTCGGGCGTGGGCAGCAGCGCCGGCTCGGCGCCGATCTCCGGCACCGGCGGCCTTTACTGAAGACAGACTGTTTTTTACGGACGACTGGCGGGCAGCCGCTTGGCTGCCGCCCGCCATTGACGCCTGCCGGATCGACTTACGGCAAGTCGATGACCTCGACCCAGTTCGGCTTCTTGCCGACGGGATATTCCTTGATCGCCGTCAGCGCACCGCTCTTGCCATCGATGCGATAGGCGGTCAGGGCATGCGACTGCTCACCGACCGCAAACAGATACTTGTTGCCCGGATCGATGCCGAAGCCGCGCGGCTGCTTCTGGGTCGGCACTTCGCCGATGCGGGTCAGCTTGCCGCTTGCGGCATCGACCTTGAAGCCGGTGATCGTGCTGGTGGTGCGCTCTGAACCGTAGAGGAACTTGCCGTCAGGCGTGAGGTGCAGGTCGGCCGCCCAGGGCTTAGCCCCACCCGCGGGCATCACGCTGACAGTCTGGAATTCTTTCAGCGTGCCGGCCTTGGCATTGTAGTGATAGGCGATGATGTCGCCGCTCAGCTCGGTGATCAGATAGGCGTATTTGCGGCTGGGATGGAACACGAGATGGCGCGGACCGGATTTCGCCGGCGCCACGACATTGCCAGCCTGCGTCAGCGTGCCGGTCTGGGCGTCGAATTTGAACTGCAGCACCACATCGGAGCCGAGATTGGTGGCAAAGACATAGCGGTTGTCAGGGCTGGCGATGATGGCATGCGCATTCTGCCCGGTCGTGATGATCTGCTTGGGTGCCTGCACAGTGCCGGCCGGGGCGATCGGATTCACCGCGATCTTGTGGCCGCCGTATGAGGCACTGAGCAGATATTTGCCGCTGCGGTCGGTCGACACATAGGCCATGCTGTCGGCCAGCGGGCCGTTCGCCGTGGGCTGCAGCTTGCCACTGGCCGCATCAATGGCGAAGCCGACCGTTGTGAACGGATCGGAGCGCACGCCGGCATAGAGGAATTTTTTGCCCGGGCTGACCGCCAGCGGCGTCGACGGCCCGGCCTTCGTGATGCCGGGGAATGGCGCGACCTGAACAGCGGTCAGATCGCCGTTCGCCTTGTTCAGTTTCAGGACATGAATGTCATTGCTGTCAGCATTGCCGACATAGACATAAGTGTCGGCTTTGGCCGCCGAGGCCAGCAGGCCGACGGCAACAGCCGCAGCCAGCAATCCGGTACGATAGATCATTGTCTACTCCCCTGTGGTTTCTTGGTTATGAACTACTCGGTCAGCGCTTCCTTGCGCTTGCGCAGGATGGCCGGCGACAGCATCGCCAGCAGCAGGATGGCAACCACGATCAGCAGGCCGGCCGAGATCGGGTGACGCAGGAAGACAGTGAAATCGCCATCGGACAGCAGCATGGCGCGGCGGAAATTCTCTTCCAGCTGCGGTCCCAGCACGAGGCCGAGCAGCAGCGGCGCCGGCTCGACACCGATCTTGATGAAGAAATAGCCGACCACGGCGCAGCCCAGCATCAGCCAGATATTGAACAGGCTGTTGGAGATGCCATAGGTGCCGATGCAACAGAACAGCACGATGGCCGGGAACAGCAGGCGGTAGGGAATCTTCAGCATCGAGACCCAGACACCGACCAGCGGCAGATTGATCACCAGCAGCATCAGGTTGCCGACCCACATGCTGGCAATCAGGCCCCAGACCAGCACCGGCTGTTCGGTCATCACCTGCGGTCCGGGCTGGATGCCCTGCATCATCAGCGCGCCGATCATCAGCGCCATCAGCGCATTTGAAGGAATGCCGAGAGTCAGCAGCGGGATGAAGCTGGTCTGCGCGCCGGCATTGTTGGCGGCTTCCGGGCTGGCCACGCCTTCGATGGCGCCCTTGCCGAAGCGCGAGGGATCCTTCGCCAGTTTCTTTTCCAGCGCATAGGCCGTGAACGGCGGCAGGGCCGCGCCGCCGCCGGGCAGCACGCCCAGCACCGAGCCGATCATCGTGCCACGCACCATGGCGGGAAAGGCCTGTTTCATGTCGGCCCAGGTCGGAATCAGGTCACGGTAGCGCTGGCTGACCACGCGGCGGTCGGCGCCGCTGCGTTCCAGATTGGCAATGATCTCGCCCAGACCGAACAGTCCCATGGCGACGGGCACGAAATCGATGCCGTCGGAGAGTTCGGTGACACCGAAGGTCATGCGCGACACACCGGAATTCACGTCGACGCCGATCAGGCCGAGCAGCAGACCGAGCAGCACCATGGCGAGCGATTTCGAAACCGAACCATGGGCCATCACCACGGCGGCGATCAGACCGAGCACCAGCAGCGAGAAATATTCGACGGCGGTGAATTTCAGGGCCAGCGCCGACAGCGGCAGGCTGAGCAGTGCGATCACCACGGTGGCAACCGTGCCGGCGAAGAAGGACGAAATCGCGGCAGTGGCGAGCGCCGCACCGGCGCGGCCTTGCTTGGCCATTTCGTGGCCGTCGATGCAGGTGACCACAGAGGAAGTCTCGCCCGGCACATTGACCAGGATGGCGGTGGTCGAGCCGCCGTATTGCGCGCCGTAGAAGATGCCGGCCAACATGATCATGGCGCCGGCCGGCTCCAGCCCGAAGGTGAAAGGCAACAGCAGCGCAATGGTCGGAATCGGCCCGATCCCCGGCAGTACGCCGATGGCCGTGCCGATCAGCGCGCCGATCAGGCAGAACATCAGGTTCTTGAGCTGAAAGGCCGTGCTCAGGCCGAGCATCAGGTTGTCGAGCAGCTCCATGGTCACATCACCACGAACTCAGGACCGGTGGCCAGACCGGCACCGGCAGCGCCAGCACGGTGACAAACAACAGAACCGAGGCTGCAGCCATGACGCAGCCGAAGACCAGCGCTTCCACCGGCCGCACCTCTCGGGTGGCAAAGGCGGCGATCACGATGGCGGCGACAGAAGCCAGCGCCAGGCCCGCCACTTCCACCAGCAGGGTGAAGACGGCGCCGGCGATCACGATGCCGAGCAGCGGACGCAACTGCACGCGCTCGATGCCCTGGAAACCGCGCAGCAGGCCACGGATCAGGAAAAACAGGCCGAAGCCGATCACCGCAACGGCGATGACGCGCGGCATGTAGCCAGGCCCCATATTCGCCGCCGAGCCGATGCTCAGCTTCCTGGTCGCGACAAGCGTGCCCGTCGCGACCAGCAGCAGGAACAGGCCGAACAGGAAGTCCGGCCAGTCGATCCGCTTGATCATGCGGTCAGTCGTTGGCCGGCTTGATGCCAGCTTCCTTGATGATGCCGCCCCAGGTCTTCACGCTGCTGGCCAGCCAGGTCTTGAAGTCGTCGGGCGAACCGGCCTTCACCACGCCGCCCTGTTCGGCGATCTTGGCCTGCACATCGGGCTGAGCCAGAATCTTCTTCAGTTCGGCATTCAGGCGATTGACGGTGGCCGCCGGCGTGCCGCCGGTGGTCATCAGGCCCTGCCAGGTGCCGGCGTCATGCGCGGGCCAGCCGGCTTCCTTGAAGGTCGGCAGGTCCTTGGCGGCCGGCAGGCGCTCCTCGCCGGTCACCGCGATGCCGACCAGCTGTTTGTTGGCGACGAATGGCAGGGTCGCTGTCGTGCCATTGATGATGGTGTTGCTCTCGCCGCTGATCACGGCGCGCGAGGCGGCGGCACCGCCCTTGTAGGGCACGTTCTTCCATTCAATGCCAAGTGCTTTTGCCATTTGCACAGCCGTGATGTGGTTCACCGCGCCGACGCCGGAATTGGCCACCGCCAGCTTGCCCGGATTGGCCTTGGCATAGGCGATCAGCTCTTTCGGATTGGTGGCGGGCACGGAGGGATGCACGGCCAGCACATAGGGGCCGAACATCACCATGCCGACGGTGGCGAGATCCTTCTCGATGTTGAAGTTGAGATCGGGGAACAGGCTGGGCGCGGTGGAGAGGTTACCCACATCCATCAGCAGCAGGGTGTGGCCGTCGGGCTTGGCCTTGGCGACCGTTTCGGCGCCCAGATTGCCGGCAGCGCCGGGCTTGTTCTCGATCACCACCGACTGGCCGATGGCTTCCGACAGCTTCGGCCCGATCATGCGGGCAAGAATGTCCGACGTGCCGCCCGGCGCAAACGGCACGATGATGCGCACTGGCCCCTTGAAGTCCTGGGCCTGCGCGATGGATGGCGCGGATATGAAAGCGGCGATGGCAGCAGCCGTCAGGGCTACAGCCCGGATCATGCGGGTCTTCATCTGGCGTTCCTCCAAGAACATGTTGGCCAATGGTGTTGGCTGGACGGTCTGCGCCGCCTGCTGTCGGTCATGGTAATGGACATTCGATGCCTGAATGAGTTAATTTCAGACTGGATCAATACCTTTTTTGGATCGATGTTCGAACTCAGCCAACTCAGATGCTTCGTTGCCGTGGCCGAGGAGCTGCATTTCGGCCGCGCGGCGCAGCGCCTGAACCTGACCCAGCCGCCGCTAAGCCGGCAGATCCAGCTGCTGGAACATGCGCTGGAGGTCAAACTGTTCGACCGCACCAGCCGTTCCGTAATGCTGACGCCGGCTGGCGCCACCTTCCTGCCGGAAGCCCGCCGTCTGCTCGGCCTGTCGGAAGCCGCCGCACTGTCGGTGAAGCGTACGGCGCGCGGCGAGGCCGGCACGGTCAGCATCGGCTTCACGGCGGTATCGGGCTATGACTTCCTGCCACGCATGATCGCCGATTTTCGCAAGGCCGCACCCGATATCGATCTGATCCTGCGCGAGATGGTTTCCGCCGATCAGCTTGAGGCGCTAGCGGGCGGGCGGATCGATATCGGCCTGATCCGCCCACCCTTCAGCCGCGTCGAACTCAATTCCAAATGCGTGGTGCGTGAGCCGCTGATGCTGGCCGTCCCGGTCGATCATCCGTTGGCCAAAGCCGAGCGCGTGAGCCTGGCCGATCTCGACCGCCAGCCCTTCGTCACCTACTCACCCTATGAGGGACGGTATTTCTACGATCTGCTGGCGGCGATCTTTGCCGCGGCCGGCATCGCCCCGCAATATGTGCAGTATATCAGCCAGATTCATTCCGTCCTCGGCCTGGTGCGGGCCGGGCTTGGCCTGGCGCTGGTGCCGCAGGCGGCGACCAATCTGCGCTTCCGGGGCGTGCTGCTGCGGCCGATCGATGTCGGCGCCCATATCGTGGAACTGCATCTGGCCTGGCGGCGCGGCAACACCAATCCCTCGCTGCCGGTGCTCTTGGCCCAGGTGCCCGGTCTGGGGTGAGGCCCGCAGGGTCGGTATTTCCAGGCCTGCAGCCGAGGCTAAGCCCTTGGAACCACAGGCCGCTTGACACAATCGGGCCGCCTCTTTATACGCTCCGTTCTGGCGGGCGGTTAGCTCAGCGGTAGAGCACAGCATTCACATTGCTGGGGCCACTGGTTCAATCCCAGTACCGCCCACCATTTTCTCACAACGCTTTTCCGCATCTCCTGTCACCGCTATCGGGGTCGAATGCTTCGCCGTCAGCGTAGCGAGAACGAATCCATCGCCTCGACATCGAAGGAATACGACACCAGCGTTATCCCCGCCGGAATGCCGAGCCGCGAGTAGTGCAGCGTAGGGGACGTGATGCGACAGAGATCGGGCTGGCCGCGCCGCAGCAGTTCCGACACATGGTTGTGCAGGAAATAGCCATAGGCCCGGTCGCTGAGCGTGCGCAGGTCGCGACCGAGAATGCTGCGGTCGACATTGACCGAATGAGCCGCCGCTGCGCCGCCGCAATGGACGGTTCGAATCGAATCGTCCGCCTTGATCATGATATGCACATAGGCTAGCAGCCCCCTGTCGCCGAGCAGCTCGGGCAGCGACGTGCCAGCATTGCGGATGTCGGGCACAGCATCCAGCAGGCGGCTGGCGATCGGATTGTTGCGCGCCACGCTCATCGGCAGCGGCTGCGCCGACCATCCATGCGGCGTACGCACCTCGTCCATCAGGCCCGGAAAGCCGATGCTGGTGAAGTAATCCTCCAGCGCCTCGACTTCCTGGAACAGGATCGGATCGCGCCCCGCCCGTTTCGCCGACAGCGCGGCCGGCGTGAGGCCGACGGAACCGGCGACATCCTCGATCTTCACCTGGGCCTTCTCGGCCCGCCACAGCAGGGCCTTGTCCAGACGCTCCGCCAGCCCTGCATGAAGGGTCGGTTTCAAGGGGTGGATCTTGTCGTCCATTGTCTGGGCTATGCCTCGAGGGTAGCCCGGATTATCAGCCCGCCACCGCCGTGGTCAATGCTCGGCGATCACGGCCGCACCGCCGGCGTCTCCATCGGCATGCCGGCCGCGCGGCTGTTGAGATAGAGCTCCAGCTCCACCAGTTCGTCGGCGCCATAGGGATACGGCTCGGCACGCACGCCGGTCATGCAGTTGCGCAGCCGGCGCTGCAGCGACCCCATCGCCTGCCATTCCAGACGATAGATCGGATAGCCGGTCGGATGGGCCTGCGGAATCAGACTGCCGGCCAGCCGCTTGCCCCAGTTGTCGTCATGACATTGCGCACAGGAGAAACTGAGCTGCCCCATCGGCGTGCCGAACAGCGTCTGGCCGCGCGCGCGCGCCGGCTGCAGCCGCGCATCATCGGGCGGCGCGACGGCCATGCCTTTCGACTGCTGGCCGATATAGGCGGCGAGGCCCAGTAAGGCCCGGCTTTCGGGTTCATGGGCCAGCTGCTGCTGATGGGTCTGGCGGCAGGCATTGATGCGCTGCTGCAGGTCGACGGGCTTCTGTGTGCGCTCATCGAAGGCCGGGTAGCGCGCGGCGACACCGCGCATCGTCACCGTGGCATCGCCGTGGCAGGCCGCGCAGGATTTGGCCGCAGCTCCCGGCGCTTCGCTCCACAGCGCTTCGCCTTCCGCCACCCAGAGCATGGCGGGATTGAGCGTGTCGTCCTGCTGCATCGCCTGGGTATCGCGGGTCATGAAGTCGAAGCCGGACCGGCGCTCGGCCAGCGGAATATCGGCAGCCATGGCGATGCCGCCCAGCACGACGACCAATAGCAGCAGGACAGACCGGATCATGTCGCAGCGATCATGTGACCGTGATCGCCGCGGTTTCGGTCTGCGAGAAACCGTTGTCGCCGTCCCAGGTGAAACTGAGCGCGCCGCTCTGGGTTGCGACCGTGCTGAAACTGATGAAGGGGTTGGCGGCGACCGCCTGATGCAGGTCGGCGCTGAACACCTCTTCCCCGGCATAGCGGCAGGTGAAGCGCCGCAGGATGTCGCGCGGCACCACCTTGCCATCGGCACCAGGTCGGTAGCCGGTTTCCATCACATGCGAGATCAGCGTCTTGATCTCGATGATCTCGCCTTTCTTCGCGGTCTTGGGCAGACTGATCAAGGCACGTACCATGGCGATCACTCTACACAGGCGGCAAGGGTCACGATCACCTCGACCTGATCGGACCAGAATGTGCCATCGCTGAATCCCGCCACGGCAATCACTTTCTGCGAGGTGGCGAGCCGCATGCGGGTTGTCACGGATGCCCGTCCGGCCCGCGGGCCGAAGCGGAAGACCGCCACATTGGGTTGCGGATTCTGCTCGGTGAAGATGGCGATGGCGCGCACATGGTTGTCCGGCGTCATCGGGCTGTCGGCCTTCACGGTCACCGAGACCGAATTGCCGTTCTCCACCAGCGGCGGCAGGTCCAGCTTGATGCGCCCGCGCTGCGGCGAAACATTGCCGGTGAATTCGGCAATCGCACCGGCCAGTTCGGCCGGTGTGGCAAAGGCATCGGGACGCAGCACCAGCAGGCCGGTCAGGCCCATGCCGCCGATCAAGGCCGTCCGTCGCGTCACCGCTCGCCCGTCCATGCGTTACTCCTGCAAGGTCTTCAGAAACGCCACCACATCCTCGATCTCCTGCGCCGTCAGCACCGTGGCATTCTGCCAGGCCGCACCGACGCGATTGAGACCATCGATACGATAATAAGGCGGCATGATGGTTTCCGCATTCACCCGCCGTGAATCAACGATCCGCAAACGCAACTGTCCTTCCGACCAGCGCGAACCGGCGCCAGCCAGCGAGGGCGCAAGATTGCCCTGGAAGCGCTCCTCGGCAAACGGTCCGCTGTGGCAGAGCAGGCAAAGCCCCTTCTGCCGGCTGACCACGATGCCACGCCCGCGTCCCGCATCGCCGGTGCGCCCGGCGAGCGGTTCGGGGATCGCATCGCCGGCAACCGTATAGGCGACTGGCGGTTCGGCATGAACCAAACCGCCCGTAAGCGCCACCAGCATACCCAGCGCAATCGCCAGCCGAAGCCCCACTCAGTCCGCGCCCGTCAGGCCGACTTCAGATCGTGGTTCTTCAACGGCAAATCGCGGATGCGCTTGCCGGTGGCCGCAAAGATCGCGTTCAACACCGCTGGCGCCGCCACGGCGATTGTGGGTTCGCCCACACCGCCCCAGAAGCCGCCCGACGGCACGATCACGGTCTCCACCTTCGGCATCTCGTCGATGCGCATCATCGTGTAGGTATCGAAATTCTCCTGCTCGATGCGGCCCTTCGCCACGGTGCACTCACCATAGAAAGCTGCCGTGAGGCCGTAGACGAAGGAGCCTTCCACCTGGGCCGCGATCTGCTGCGGGTTGACGGCATAACCCGGATCGGTGGCCGCGACGATGCGGTGCACCTTGATCTTGCCATCCTTGCCCACCGACACTTCGGCACAGGCCGCCACATATGAGCCGAAGCCCATGCACTGGGCCAGGCCACGGAAGATGCCGGCAGGTGCCGGCTTGGACCATTCGACCTTCTCTGCCACCGCGTTCAGCACGGCAAGGTGCTTGGGGTGATTGACCATCAGCTTGCGACGGAATTCCAGCGGATCCGTCTTGGTCTCATGGGCCAGTTCGTCGACGAAGCTTTCCAGATAGATCGTGTTCTGGTTCAGGTTCACCCCGCGCCAGAAGCCCGGCGGCACATGCGGGTTGCGCATGGCGTGATCGATCAGCAGGTTCGGGAAGGTATAGCCGATGGCCGCTTCCGGGCCGCCGGGATTGAGCCCCTGGAACACCACCGGATCGAGCCCGTTGCGGATATTCTGCGGGAAGATGCCGGCGACGATGGACTGGCCGGAGATGCGCATATGCAGGCCGGTCACTTCATTCTTGTCGTTCAGCGCCGCCGTCATCTTGCACTGGGTGATCGGGTGATAGCGGCCATGGGTCATGTCCTCTTCACGCGACCAGATCAGCTTGACCGGCGTGCCGGGCATTTCCTTGGCAATGGCCACGGCCTGCCGGACCCAGTCATGCACTGCGCCGCGCCGGCCGAAACCGCCGCCAAGGTGCAGCTTGTAGACTTCGCATTGCGCCGGCGGCAGACCGGAGGCTTCCGAAGCGGCGGCCAGGGCGGCCTCGCCATTCTGCGTCGGCGTCCACACCTCGCAACGCTGCGGCGTGTATTTCGCCGTGGCGTTCATCGGCTCCATGGTGGCGTGATTCTGGAACGGATAGGAGTAGGTGGCCGTGACCTTGCGTGCCGCACCGGCGAGCGCCGCTTCCACGTCGCCGACCTTGTTGCCGGGCGCCGCCTCCTTCGCATCCAGGCCTTCCTTCAGCGTGGCGGCGATGGTGGCGCTGGAGACATTGGCATTCGCGCCTTCATCCCAGACGATGGGCAACTCATCGAGTGCGGATTTTGCCCGCCACCAGGTATCGGCAACCACGGCAACGGCGCTGTCGCCGACCTGCACAACTTTTTTCACGCCGGGCTTTTTCATCACCGCGGCGGCATCGAAGCTTTTCACCTTGCCGCCGAAGACCGGGCAATCCTTGATCGCCGCATTGAGCAGGCCGGGCAGCTGCAGATCGACACCATAGACCTGCTTTCCGGTCAGCTTGTCGACGGTATCCAGCCGCTTGACCGGCTTGCCCACCACCTTCCAGTCCTTCGGGTCCTTGAGCGGCACATCGGTCGGCGGCGTCAACTTCGCCGCCGCATCGGCCACCTTGCCGTAGGAAGTTTTGCGGTTCGACGGCTTGTGCGTGATGACGCTCTTCTCCGCCACGCATTCCGTCACGGGCACTTTCCACTGTTCGGCCGCAGCCTGTACCAGCATCATGCGCGCCGCGGCACCACCCTTGCGGACGTAGTCATGCGACTCACGGATGCCGCGGCTGCCGCCGGTGGAGAAATTGCCCCAGGCGCGGTTGCGGGCCAGGTTCTGGCCAGGTGTGGGATATTCGGTGGTCACCTTCGACCAGTCGCATTCCAGTTCCTCGGCCACGAGCTGGGCCAGGCCGGTGAGCGTGCCCTGCCCCATCTCGGAACGGGCGATGCGGATCACCACGGTATCGTCGGGCTTGATCACCACCCAGGCATTGATCTCGGGCACGGCCTTCGGCTGCGCCAGTGCATCGAAGGGGATATGGAAGCCGATGGTCAGGCCGCCGGCAGCGGCAGCCGATCCGGCGATGAAGCCGCGGCGAGAGACTTTCTTGCGGGACAGGGATGTCATGGCAGTCATGATGGCTCTCCTCCCGCTTAGCTGCGCGTGCGCGGCGCGGCGGCGCCCATGCCGGCGGCCTGATGAATGGCGCTGCGCACGCGGTTATAGGTGCCGCAGCGGCAGATATTGGTGATCTCGTTGTCGATATCGGCGTCGGTGGGCTTCGGCGTCTTTTTCAGCAGCGCCGCCACCGCCATGATCATGCCGACCTGGCAATAGCCGCATTGCGGCACATCCTGGTCAAGCCAGGCCTTCTGCACCGGATGGCCGCCATTCGGCGACAGGCCTTCGATGGTGACGATCTTCTGCTTTTCATTGAAGGCGGAAGCCGGCATGGCACAGGAGCGCACCGCCTCGCCATCCACATGCACCGTGCAGGCGCCGCATTGCGCGACGCCGCAGCCGTATTTGGTGCCGGTCAGCTTGAGCTGTTCGCGGATCACCCAGAGCAGCGGCGTATCCTCCTCGGCTCGGAACTCGCGCACTTTGCCATTCACATTGAGCTTGGGCATTGCCGTCCTCCTGGTCCGCCGCGGGGCGCGGCGCTGCTGCTATTCGGGCTTTAGGGCGTCGTCAGTATACAACCGGGACCGGTTGCAGCGCCGAGGCACATGTTTGTGATAGGCGGCGAAACATGGGCCGGCCCGTGTGCACTGCACCCAAACCCTGCGGCGCGCCATCCCGTTTGGATTGCAGTTGACAGGTCTGGGGCAATTTAGATAAATCGATTTAGTAAATCGATACACCAAATCATAAAAAGACCACCAACCGGGAAGGAAACCAACTATGTCGATCACGCGTCGTCACTTTGTCGGCGCTGGCGCCGGCCTCGCCGCCGCCAGCCTGTTCCCCGCGCCTGCCATCCTGGCCCAGGGCGCGCCGATCACCTTCCGCGTTTCGTCCAGCATGCCGATCGACCCCAATGCGGCGCATCATGCCTGGTTCGACATCTTCCAGAAGAATCTGAAGGCCAAGGTCGGCGACAAGATCCGGCTGGATTTCTTCCCCAACGGCCAGCTCGGTAAGGAAGCCGATGTGGTGCAGCAGGTCATCATTGGCTCGGTCGATATGATGATCACCGGCTCGTCGATCTGGGCCACCGCCGTGCCCGAACTCGGCGCGCTGGATCTTGGTTTCCTGTTCGACAACTACGCCCATGGCGCCAAGGCGCTGGATGCCGGCGTGGGCAAGACCTTCGAGGCCATGCTGGATGAGCGCAAGGGCGTCAACGTGCTGGGCTGGGGCTTCCATTTCGGCGCCCGCAGCGTCTACACCCGCACCAAGGCGGAGAACCTGGCCGGCCTGAAGAGCGTCAAGCTGCGCGTGCTGCCGGCGCCGGCCTTCATCGAGACGTTCAAGCTGATGGGTGCCGTGCCGGTGCCGATCCCGGTGAACGAGCTGTATACCGCGCTGCAGACCGGCGTGGTCGATGGCTTCGAGCATGATCCGGCCACCGTGCTGTCGAACCGCTTCTACGAAGTGGCCAAATTCTGCCTGCGCACCGACCATCTGTTCAGTCCGATGATCTGCGCCATCGGTAAGCGCGGCCTGGCCAAGGTGCCGAATGACATGAAGGCCGCCTTCATGACAGCCGCCCGCGACGCCACCGTGGCCGAGCGCGCCATCGCCGATGCCAAGGCAACCGAAGCGATGAAGGAGCTGGAGAAACTGGGTGTCACCTTTACGCCCTTCCCGGCCGCTGACCGCGCCGCGATCTCCAAACCGATCTCGGATACACTGTATGCGCAGTTCATGACCCAGTATCCGGCGACCAAGCCGGTGTTCGACGCCATCGCCAAGGCGCGCGGCTAAACATCCTGGACCTAGGCTCCGGTCACGCCCTGCAAGGCGGACCGGAGCCGACAAGGAAAGTATTGTCATGAACAGCAGTGCGCCGCTTCCCGATGCTCCCCTCCTGTATGCCCGCTACGGCCGCATGGGCGGCGTGCTGCGCCACGGCCTGAGCGTGATTGAACACGCCGCCGGCCTGGCCCTGGCGGTCGACGTGCTGGTGGTCTTCGCCTCGGTGATCTATCGCTATTTCCTGCATGACCCCGTCGACTGGGCCGAGGAAGTAGCCCGTGCCCTGATGGTGCTGCTGGTCTTCTTCGGCGCCGCCACGGCGCTCGGTCGCAGCCACCATGCCGGCATCGACGTTTTCCGCGCCGCCTTCCCGCTGCACTGGCAGGCGGCCCTGGTGCAGTTCGGCCGCTGGGTTGTCGTCGGCGTGGCGCTCGCCCTGCTGGCCACGACCTATTCCCTGATCGAGGAAAGCGCTGGCCAGACCACGCCGCTGGGCCTGCCGCATGGCATCTATATCTATCCGGTGCTGGTCGGCAGCCTGTGCATGGTGGTCTTCGCGCTGGCCAATGCCTTCGAGGCGTCGCGTGCCCTGGCCTTCGGCACCCTGGCCGTTGCGATCATCTTGGGCGCCGGTCTCTGGCTCTGGCACACGCTGGCCTGGGCCTCGGCACCTTCGCCGCTGGTTCTGCTGCTGGTCGGCTTCATCGGCAGCGTGGTGATCGGTGTGCCGATTGCCTTTGCCCTGGCCTTCGCATCCCTGGCGTATTTCCTCGCCGATCCCTCCCTGCCGATGGTGATCTATTCGCAGCAGGTGTCGGCCGGCGCCGATCATTTCGTGCTGCTGGCGATTCCCTTCTTCGTGCTGGCCGGACTGGCGATGGAAGCGAACGGCATGTCCTCGCGCCTGATCGAGCTGCTGTTGCGCATGATGGGTCGCATGCGCGGCGGCATCAACCTGATCACCATCGTCGCCACCGCGGTTTTCTCCGGCATCTCCGGCTCCAAGCTGGCCGATATCGCCGCCGTCGGCGGCATCATCATGCCGGCGGTGCGGCGCAGCCGGCAGGATCCCAATGAAACCGCGGGCCTGCTCGCATGCACGGCCGTGATGGCGGAAACCATTCCGCCCTGCGTCAACATGATCATCTTCGCCTTCGTCGCCAATGTGTCAGTCGGCGGCCTGTTCGTGGCCGGCCTGGTGCCGGCGGCCTTCCTCGCCCTGTTGCTGGCAGCCGTCGCCATCTGGTTTGGCAGCAAGGTCGATCCGCAGTATCTGAAAGCCAGCGACCGCTCGATGGCGCAACTGATCGTTGGCTCCCTGGTGGCCCTCATCATGATCCTGATGATCGGCCGCGGCGTCATGGCCGGTCTGGCGACCTCGACCGAGATTTCCGCCTTCGCTGTGGTCTATGCCCTGGTCGTCGGCGGCCTGGCCTTCCGCGAGCTGACCACGCGCATAACCATAAAGCTGTTCGTGCAGTCAGCAGCCATGGCCGGCGGCATCCTGTTCATTGTCGCCGCCGCTTCGGGCTTTGCCTATGCGCTGACCATCGAACAGATTCCCACCCTGATCTCGCAGACCATGATCGAGTTCGGTCACAAATACGGCAGCGTCATGTTCGTTCTGCTCGCCACCGTGGTGATGATCTTCTTCGGCGCTGTGCTGGAAGGCGCGCCGGCGCTGATCATCTTCGGCCCGCTGCTCACCCCCATCGCCGCCCAGCTTGGCGTCAGTCCCCTGCATTTCGGCACCGTGATGGTCATCGCCATGGGCTTTGGGCTCTTCGCCCCTCCCGTCGGCCTGGGGCTGTTCGCCACCTGCGCGATGACCGGCACCCGGGTTGAGGATGTGGCGCGTCCGATGGCAAAATACCTTGCCATCCTGGCCTTGGGGCTAATTATACTGGTGCTGTTTCCAACCTTCTCGCTCTGGCTTCCTGCAAAATTCGGCATGAACTGATCCCATGTCCACTATCAGCGATGTTGCCAGACTGGCCGGGGTTTCCACATCGACGGTGTCGAATGTGCTGAACGGCCGTGTCGAGCGCATGAGCAAGGAAACGCTCGACCGCGTGCAGCAGGCGGTGGCCGAACTCGGTTTCCGCCCCAACCGCACCGCGCGCCAGCTTAAGACCGGCGAGACCCAGCTGCTCGGCCTGCTGGTACCCTCAATGGGCAATCCGTCTTACGGCCTGCTGGCCCGCGAGATTGAGCGGGTGTCGCGCGAGCGCTACGGCTATCGCGTCATCGTCGCCAACACCTATCGCCAGCCGGACCAGGAACGCGCTTTCCTCGACGACCTGTGGTCGCAGGGCGTACGCGGCGCCATCGTCATCTCCTCGCTGGCCGACGAAGCCCATTTCGAGGAGCCGGTGGCGCGTGGCTTGGTCACGGTGAGCTATGACAGCCATGCCCGTCGCGACCGCCAGCCGATCCTGGATTATGTCTCGGCCGACAACGTGGCTGGCGCCAGCCTCGCCGTACAGCATCTGGTGGCCGAGGGCCACCGCACCATCGCCTTCCTCACACCCTCGGGCTGGACCTTCAGCCGTGCTGAAAAACGCGAGGGCTTTCTCCATGCCGCGAAAGAAGCCGGCATACAGGGCGTGATCATCGCCGGCAGCACAGCGTCGCATTACGCCGATGAGGAAATGGCCGAACTGGGCCAGAGCCTGGCCGCACCGCTGGCCGGGCACCCCGATAAACCGACGGCTGCCGTCGCCATCAACGACATGATGGCCATCGGACTGATGGCCGGCCTGCGGGATCTGGGCTTCTCACTGCCAGGCGACATGTCGGTGATCGGCATGGACGGCATTCCACTCGGCGCCTATACGGCACCGCCCCTGACCACCGTCTGCCTGCCGCTGCCGGAACTGGCCCAGACCATGGTCGACCGCATCATGCTGCGTCTCAAGCAGCCCGATACCGCACCGGGCGAATTTCGATTTGCCTCCTCCCTGCTGCTCCGCGATTCCGTTGCCGCGCCAGCCAAACGGCGCGCCAGCGTCAAGCCGTCCCGGTGATCCGACCCGTCATGCGTATCCTGCTCACCCACACGCCCGATGCTTTCCAGAACTATTATGGCGAAGATGCCCTGGCCGGCCTGCTCACCCATGGCGAGGTGCGACTGCACAAGGGCGCGACGCCGCTCGACACGGCAGCGCTGATCGCGGCAGCCCATGACTGCGATGTGATAGTATCCGACCGCCAGACGCCGGGCGAAGCCGCCGTCTTCGAATCCCTGCCCAACCTGGTCGCTTTCCTGCGCTGCGCCATCGATATCCGCACGATTGACTTGGCGGCGGCCAGCAAGGCCGGCGTGCTGGTCACCCAGGCCACCGCCGGCTTCATCGACGCGGTGGCCGAACTGGCGGTCGGCTTCATGGTCGACCTGTCGCGTGGCGTCAGTGCCGCCGTGCACGCCTACCAGACCGGACAGCCGCCCGCCATCCGCATGGGCATCCAGCTGTCGCGCGCCAGCGTCGGCATCATCGGTTATGGCGTCATCGGCCGGCGCACGGCCGCACTGGCCCATGCCTTGGGCATGACGGTTCTGGCCTGCGATCCGTTTGCGCAGATCACCGAGCCTTACGTGGAACAGGTGGCCATGCCCCATCTGCTGAATGCTGCGAAATTCGTGATCTGCCTGGCACCGGCCAATGCGCAGACCGAAAAGCTGATGGATGCGGGGGCCTTCGCCGCCATGCAGCCGGGCAGCTATTTCATCAACCTGTCGCGCGGCGACCTGGTGGATGAAGCTGCCCTGGTGCAAGCGCTGGATAGCGGCCATCTGGCTGGCGCGGCGCTAGATGTCGGCCGCGCACCGGACCAGATGCCGTCACCCCTGCTGGCCCGGCGCAGTGATGTGATCGCCACGCCGCATATCGGCGGCCTGACGCCCGAAGCGGTGTCGCATCAGGCCTTCGACACCGTGAAACAGGTAGCGGCGCTGGCCGCCGGTCAGTTGCCGCCGGGCGCCGTCAATGCTACGGCAGCACGGCGGCTGGTTCGCCTCGGCGTCACCATCGCGTAATCCACTCAGCTTCGGCGCTTAGCCCGCAGTTTCAGAGTCTGCAGCAGCGCCATATCGCGTTCGGCGCTCAACTCTGCAATCGAGCGACCATTCGCTTCGGCTTCCACGCCGCGCACGATGGCCTCCTTCACCGCAGGTGTGAGCGATGGATTGCCCAGCGAGGCCCAGCGCTTTTCCTGGCTGGGACCGAGATGGTCGAGATAATGGCGGATGCCGCCGTCGCCGCCACCCAGGTGATAGGTCATATGCGCGCCCTGGATCGACCAGCGCAGGCCCGGCCCTTCCACCAGCGCCCTGTCGACATCTTCGACATCGGCGATGCCCTCGGCGACGATATTGACCGCTTCGCGATACAGCGCCGAGGCCAGCCGGTTGGCGATATGGCCGGGCGCTTCCTTCTTCATGCGCACCGGCACCTTGCCCATCGCGGTGTAAAAGGCGATCACGCGGCGCACCACGGCATCGTCGCTGCCGAAGATTTCCACCAGCGGTACCAGATGCGGCGGATTGAAGGGATGCGCCACCACCACCTGCGCAGCTTTCGCCACGCCTTCGGTCAGATCGGACCAGGCAAAAGACGAGGTGCTGCTGGCAATGATCGTGTCGGGCGCTGCCGCGAAAATATCGGCATAGAGCCGACGCTTCAAATCGATCTTTTCCGGCGCATTCTCCTGCACCAGGTCGGCGCCCTTCACCGCGGCTGACAGGCGGCGCAACAGCTTCACCTTACCGCGACCGCGCAGGCCAAGCTGGGCGAGCTGCCTGCGCGCCACCAGCATGCGAGGACGGAAAGCAGCGAGCGCGGTTTCGTCGGGATCCCAGACCGTCACATCGATGCCACCGGCCGTGAACAGCGCCGCCCAGCTCACGCCGATCAGGCCGCCGCCAACGATGGCCACGCGCTGCACAGGCAGATCGATCTGCGTCATGGGTCTTGACCCTTTGAATATTAAGCGGCGGCCGGCGGAAAAACCTGCGCGGCAAAGCGCGGGTAGGTCTCGGCGATCTCTGCGGCAATACGTGTCCGCATCAGCGCCAATACATCGGCATCCGGCGCCGGGGTCTGCGGCACGGTGTCCGGGCAATCGAAATCGAAGCCGGTATTGTCGCGCACCTCTTCCACACTGTGGCCCGGATGCACGCTGTCCAGCCGGAACCGCAGCCTGCTCTTGTCGAAGGCGAACCAGCACAGGTTGGTCAGCAGGCCGATGGGGCCGCCGGGCCGATACGTACCGTCATTCTTCGGACCGGCCGAGGAAATGAAATCCACTTTTTGCACCAGCACGCGGCGCGAATGCTCCTCACGGAACAGGATGACGCGTGGCACCAGGTAATAGAGATAGCCCGAACCGAAGGAGCCCGGCCAGCGCGCGTCGGTCTGCGGATATTCGCCGCCGGCACCGACGAGATTGATATTGGCCTGGCCATCAATTTGCCCGCCGCCAAGGAAGAAAGCATCCAGCCGACCCTGGGCTGCGATATCGAACAGCTCAACGCCGCCGTTGCAGAAGAAATCATTGCGCACGCTGCCCAGGATATTCACGCGCAGCCGACCACTAGACTGCGCCCGCGCCAGCAGCGCGCCGGCACCGGGGATCGGCGAGGAGGCGCCAGTGGCGACAATGCGACAGCCCTGCAGCAGCCGTGCGATGGTGTGGATCAGCAATTCCTGGCGGCTGAAGGACATGGCTTACTCGGCTGCCCGCCGATCATGCACGAAGAGATCGAGATAGCGCCGGAAACCCTCCTCCGTGCGCGCCAGTTCGCCATATTGTTTCAGATGTGCCTCGTCGTAATCGTAGATATCCCAGAGCTTGAGCGGCCATGCGCCGCGCGGCGCCTGGGCGATGCCACCAATGTAAGCTGCCGTCAGCGTACCGGCGGCGCTTTCTTCGGTGGCCAGCAGATCGACATCACGGATTTCCTCCACCGTCACCAGCGCCTGGGCGGAGGCATGCGCCATCGCCACCAGCTCGCGGCGGCGGCCGATGAAAACATTGCCGTTGCGGTCGGCATAGGGCGCGTGGAAGACGGCAAAATCCGGCCGGATTGCCGGCAGCAGCACGATTGGGTCTTGTTCGGTATTGAACGGATTGTCGATCACCTGCCAGTCGGGCCGGTTGGCCAGCAGGTCCGTACCGAGCAGGCCACGCAACGGCATGAAGGGCAGCCCCTTGCCGGCGGCCTGGATGGCGGCATGGATGGCCGGACAGGTGGCATCCATCATGCGGAACTGCTTTGCCTTCAGGCCGGCCTGGAAGCGGTGCGCCGTGCCGTATTCGCCGAGCGTGATAGCCGAGGTTTCCACCGTGGCCACGCAGCCGGCGCCGATCAGCATCTCGGTCTGCAGGCCTGAGACCGGCACACAGACCACATGCAGGCCGCGGATACCGCGGCGGATCATGGCGCGGGTCATCTCCATGGCGACACCGGAATAATCCGGCGGCACGGCGATCTTGGCGCCATCGGAGATCATCGCGGCAAGCTGGTCGAGACCGGTCATGGCGCCCTCCTGTTGCTTCCTCCCGTTCTATTTAGGGGCAACAGGGCGTGTCGTCTATCGGGGACGGTGCTGCGCCGCCTCATATGGCAGCGCAGCATCGTGGGTTCAGCCGCGCAGCTTGTTGGTCCAGGCTTCCAGCGCGACCATCAGCTTCTGGATGAATTCACGGGTCGGCTGGTCGGTCAGCTTGCCTTCGGCATCGAACTTGGTCTGCGCCATGCCGATAAAGACTTCCGGCTTATTCACCGGGAAGGCGTTCAGGAACACCATCATCTTGCGCAGGTCATACTGCGCGCGGCCGGTGCCCAGCGGCCCCATGGCGGCGCCCATGATGGCGACCGGCTTGCCGTCGAACGGCTGGGGCTGCAAGCGCGAGACCCAGTCGATGGCGTTCTTCAGCACGCCGGGGATCGAGAAATTGTATTCCGGGGTGACGATCAGGATGGCATCGGCCTCGCCCAGCGCCTTGCCCAGGCGCTGCACCGGCGCCGGGAAGCCCTGCTGCTTGATGTCGTCATTGTACAGCGGCAGGTCGCCAATCTCGGCCGGCGTGATGGTCATGCCGGCCGGCGCTTCCGCGATGGCGACGCGCAACGCCGCGGCGTTGTAGGAAGCCTTGCGGAGACTGCCGCACAGGGCGGCGACGCGGATCGGTGCAGTCATGGGAAACCCTTTCGTTTCTGAAGGCGGTTATTGTTCCGCCTGGAAGATTTCGCTGCGGCGCTTGCCGAGCTGCGGCAGCAGTACCAGACAGGGCACCAGCAAAGCCAGTACGATCAGCGTGGCGGCCAGCGGCCGGGTGACAAAGACGCTGGCATCGCCATCGGACAGCGCCATGGCGCGACGCAGATGCTCCTCGATCAGCGGCCCGAGCACGAAACCCAGTACCAGCGGCGCCGGCTCAAGGTCGAGCTTGGACAGCAGATAGCCGAGCAGGCCAAAGCCGACCGCCAGCCAGACCTCGAAGGCGCTGCCATTCACGCCATAGACGCCGATGCAGCAGAACAGGAAGATCGCCGGGAACATCAGGCGATACGGCACCTTCAGGAACTGAATCCAGATACCGACCAGCGGCAGGTTGATGATCACCAGCATGATATTGCCAAGCAGCATGCTGGCGATCAGGCCCCAGAACAGATCCGGCCGCTCGGTCATCACCGTCGGGCCCGGCGCGATGCCGTGGATCATCATGCCGCCAACCAGCAGCGCCAGTACGGCATTCGGCGGAATGCCGAGCGTGAGCAGCGGAATGAAAGACGCCTGAGCCGCGGCATTGTTTGCCGATTCAGGGCCGGCCAGGCCCTCCACGGCACCATGGCCGAATTCTTCCGGATGGCGCGACAGGCGCTTTTCCAACCCATAAGAACTGAAGGAAGCGAGGATCGCGCCGCCACCGGGCAATACGCCCAGGATGGTGCCGAGGACGGTGCCGCGCAGCACGGCTGGGACCGCGCGCCGGGCCTCCTCGCGCGAAGGCCACAGGCGGCCAACCTTCTTCACCATGCCGCCCAGTGTCTGGGTGCCGTCGAGATTGCGCATCACTTCGGCGATGCCGAACAGTCCAACCGCCAGCGGCACAAAGCCGATGCCATCGGACAGCTCGGGGATATCGAAGGTCAGGCGGGCATAGCCCGTATTGACGTCACGCCCCACCGTGCCCAGCACGACGCCCAGGCCGACCATGGCGATGGCGCCCAGCATCGAACCATGCGACATCGCAATCGAGATCGACAGGCCGAGCAGCATCAGGCCGAAATACTCGGCCGAGCCAAAAGCCAGCGCCAGTTTGGCGAATTCCGGGCCGAACAGCACGTTCAGCATGGTGCCGACGATGCCAGCAAAGAACGAGCCGAGCGCTGCAATCGCCAGCGCCGAACCGGCGCGGCCGCGCACCGCCATCTGGTAACCATCGAGACAGGTGACCACGGAGGCCGTCTCGCCCGGCACCTTCATCAGGATCGAGGTGGTGGAACCGCCATATTGCGAGCCGTAATAGATGCCGGCCAGCATGATGAGGGCCGCGACCGGCGAGAGATAGAAGGTGACCGGCAACAGCATGGCGATGGTGGCAACCGGTCCGATGCCCGGCAGCACACCGATCAGCGTCCCGCATAACGCACCGAGAAAGCAGAACAGCAGGTTGCCCGGCTGTAACGCAATGCCGAGGCCCGTGGCGAAATGCTCCAGCGATTGCATCATGTCAGCGGAACTCCGGCCAGATCGGCACCTGCAGACGCAGGCCGTAGCCGAACAGCAATGTCACGAAAACGGCGAGCACGACAGCAGCCGTGACACGCTCCTTCAGCGACAGGTCACGCGAGGCGAGACCGGCAATGAAAGTGGTTACAGCCGCCGTCAGCGCCAGGCCGAGCCAGGACAGCAGCAGGGCGAACATCGCCATGGCTGCCGGGATGACGAAAGCGCGCGGTGTGAAACCGCCGGCCGAGACTGCAGTGACGGGAGCACGGAACAAAGCACGGAGCGCCATCAGAATGCCGAGCAGCAGCAACAGGCCACCGGTCAGTTGCAGCATGAGCCCCGGGCCGATATCCGAGAGATCGCCGCTCGGATATCGCCAGGTCAGAACAAGCACCAGAGCGCCGGCGAGTGTGGAAAACACGCCGGCGCGGAAGTCCCTGGCGGCAGGCAGGCTGGTCACTGCCGGCTCCCGTTCACTGCTGTTGCTGCTGGATGCCGTCATCCTGCATCACCTTCGCCCAGCGCTGGATCTCGGCGCCGAGATGGGTGTTGAAGGCGGCCGGCGTGCTGGTCTCGGGCAGGAAGTAGGCATCTTCCACCTGCTTGCGCACCTCGGGCTTGCCCAGCGCCGTGGTCACGGCGGCGTTCATCTTGGTGATGATGGCATCCGGCGTGCCGGCCGGGAAAGCCAGACCATACCAGGTGGTGACGTCGTAACCGCGCAAACCGGCTTCAGCCACGGTGGGCGTGTTGGGCAGCGCCGGGAAACGCTTGGCCGACGTGACCGCCAGCGCCTTCAGCTCGCCGCCCTTGATCTGACCGATCACCGGGGCTGCCACTTCCACCAACAGCTCGACTTCGTTGCTGCGCACGGCGGCGATGGCGGCCGGCGTGCCGCGATAGGGAATGTGGCGGATTTCGCCGCCGCTCATATTGCGGAAGACCAGGCCGGCGAAATGCTGGGTGCTGCCGACGCCGACGCTGGCGAAGCGAATCTTGCCCGGCTGCGCCTTGATCAGTTCAATCAGGGTCTTGCCGTCGGTTGCGGCCACGTCGTTGCCCGCCACAATGATCAGCGGCATGGTGGCCACCAGCGAAACCGGCGCAAACGACTTGTGCGAGTCATAGGGCAGCGATTTGTAGAGGCTGGCCGAAACCGCATGACCATTGTTCATCATGAAGATCGCCGAACCGTCCTTCGGCGATTTGGCGACAAAGTCCGCACCGATGGTGCCGCCGGCGCCCGGCTTGTTTTCCACCACCACCGGCTGGCCGAGAATTTCCGACAGCGGCTGAGCAATGATGCGGGCGATGATATCGGTGCCGCCGCCGGCGCCGAAGCCGACCACCATGCGGATCGGCCGTGACGGCCAGTCCTGCGCCAGAACCGGCAGAGCGGCAAAGGTCGCGGTGAGGGCAACCGCCAGGGCGGTGAATGTCGTCTTCTTCATGGGTTCCTCCTCTATCGGCCGGCCCTGTGCCGGCTCTCTTTGTGGGTCAGTGCTGAAACTTACTCGCGAGCGGCCAGCCGGAAGTCGTAGTGCAGCCGCGCATAAGGCGTATCCAGTTTGCGTCCGGCCACCGTCTCGCCGGCCGGACGCTGCTCATACGGTGCGACCAGGGCGTCCTTGACGCCGAAGACCACATCGCTGTCGAGATAACTGTCGCCCTGTTCGAAGACATGGGTGACCAGCTTGCTGTAGCCGGGCGCCTCGATCATGAAATGCACATGGGCCGGGCGATACGGATGCCGCCCCTGGACGCGCAGCATGTCGCCGACCGGACCATCATCAGGGATCGGATAAGATGACGGCTTGACGGTCCAGAAATGGAAATGGCCCTGCTCATCGGTGAGGAAGCGCGCACGGCCATTGAGGTCGTCTGGATTCTGAAGTTGCTGCACGTCGTAGAAACCGGCTTCGTCGGCATGCCAGATATCGACGGTGGCACCGGCCAGCGGTTTGCCGTCAGCGCTGCTGACGCTGCCCTCGACATAGAGCGGCTGGCCTTTCATGCGGCCGCCGACATCGGCGCCCAACGGATACTGCGGTGGCTCGTCGACATAGAACGGCCCGAGCACGGTGGACAGCGTGGCGCCGCGGTCGCGGCGGTGGTTGATGGCATCCACCAGCATCGACGCACCCAGCGTATCGGACAGCAGGATAAATTCCTGGCGATGCTGGTCGCACATATGGCCGGTGCGGGTGAGGAACTTGATGCCCTCGAACCATTCTTCCTGGGTCGGCTCGACCTCGCGCAGGAAGGCGTGCAGATGCCGCACCAGCGCCTGGCTGATCTGCCGCGTGCGCGGATCGGCCCCCTGCCCCACCTTCTCCAGCACGGCACTGGTAATGGAGGATTCATCGAACTGGCGGGTCGGGGAGGCTTCACTCATCACGGCAACTCCGGGGCTTCGCCGGCATGGGCCCGGCGCAGCAGCGAGAGCAGCGGCGCGCGGTCCAGCGGGCGGGGATTCCAGTAGGGATTCTGCAGGGCGATATCGGCGGCCCGTTCGATGCCATCGGCTGGCATGCCGATGGCGGCCAGCGAGGCCGGGGCGTTCAGGCTGCGCGCCAGTCGCCACAGGCCAAGCGACGCGTTGTCGGTATCCAGCGCACGGGCGATGCGCTGCATCGCCTCGGGCACCGCCGGCGCGTTGTAGGCCAGGGCATAAGGCAGGATCACGGTATGGGTTTCGGCATGCGGCAGGTCGAAGCTGCCACCCAGCACATGGCAGAGCTTGTGATGCAGCGCCATGCCCACCGTGCCAAGGCAGACGCCGCAGAGCCAGGCGCCATAAAGCGCGGCAGCGCGGGCATCCATATTCTGCGGATCGGCCTGGATGGCCGGCAGCGCGGCGGCCAGGGCGCGAATACCCTCTTCCGCCATCAGGCTGGTCACCGGATTGGCGTCTTTGGCATACAGCGCCTCGGCCGCATGGGCGATGGCATTCATGCCGCTGGTGACAGAGACATTAACCGGCAGTCCAGACGTCAGATCGACGTCGTAGATCACCGCGCCGGGCCGGATCGACTCTTTCCGCTGAACGGTCTTCAGGCCGTCCTTGGTCTCGCCCACGGTCGGCGTCATCTCCGAGCCGGCATAGGTGGTCGGCACGGTGACCTGGGGCAGACCGGTGCGTAAGGCGAGTGCCTTGCCCAGACCGGTCGTCGAACCGCCGCCGACCGAGACCAGCGCATCGGCCTTCATATTTTGCAGCACGACCAGCGCCTGTTCGGTGACTTCGACCGGCGTATGCATGCGCGCGCCGGCAAAGCGGCCGGCGACCCGGCCGTCGGCAGCCGTTTCGGCCTGGTCGGCCAACCCGCCGCGCCCCGGCGTCGACAGCAGCAGCGCACGCGAGGCCCCGATCCGCGCCAGCTCGGCGCCAAGCTGCGACAGCGTGCCCCGGCCGAAGATCACCTTCGACGGCAGGCTGCTGTAGACGAAGCTGCCGGGATTGAGCATCGACATGTCGGCGTCCGCGACCCTCAGGCGGCCGGCGCGAAGAACATCTGCGGCGACACGGTCTCGCCGCGCAGCCAGGCGGCACCGCGCGCATAGAGCGCCGCCACTTCCGGCCCCTTCAGGCCCGGCATGTCGCGTTTCACCTTGTAGCCGATCTCCTCCTGGATATAGGCGAGATGGCGATAGCCTTCCGGCAGGGCCGCCAGCTTGGCCGGGTCGATGGCCGGAGCCTGCGACGGATCGATCGGATCGATGCGATCCTTCTCGTAGATCGGCTGGCGGACCACGATACCCCACTTGCCGTTCCGCTTTTCGATGAAGTCATAGAAACGGCCGGTGCAGACCACGTCGCAAGGCACGCCATGCACGGTGGAGCGCTGCGAGATGGTCATCTTGGTCTGCGAGATGGCGCGGCTGCCGTTCAGGTCGACCGAAATGCCGCCCAGGAAATGCAGGATGCTGACGCCCTTGGCCCAGCCTTCCTGGCTGACCCGGATGAATTCGGCTGCCGGCCCCTGGAACCAGGTGGCCATCATCCAGCCGTCGTCATGCCAGACCGTGCGGAACCGCTCCCAGTCACCGGCATCGCGCCACACCGCCCAGTTCTGCAACAGCTCGGCGATGGTCAGGCGTTCGATCTGATCCGGATGCATTCTTTGTCCTCCCGCAGGAGCGCCTTGCTTGTCACGGCGCCTTCCTGTAAGTTCACATATATAAACTAGTTCAGATCTATGAAACCCGATAGCCCTGCCACTGTCAAGTCAGCCGACCGCGTCCTCGATATCCTCGAGGCGGTGGCCGCCGCGTCCGGCCGCGCCTCCTTTTCACAACTGATGAGCGATCTGGGGATTCCGCGCAGCAGCCTGTTCCAGCTGCTGGGCAACCTGACGGCGCGCGGTTATCTGGAGCAGGATCCGGCAACCCTGCGTTATCGGCTGGGCGTGAAAATCGGCGAACTGGGTCGACGGCGTCCGGCGCCGCCGCTGCAGCAGATCATCCAGCCGCTGCTGAAACAGCTGAGCCAGGACACCAACGAAACCGTCGGCTTTTATGTGCGCGACGGCGACCATGTGACCGCCATTGCCACCCAGACCGGCGGCCAGGCGCTCACCTACACCATGCGGGTCAGCGAGATGGCACCGCTCTATGCCATCTCGTCAGGCAAGATCGTGCTAAGCCGAATGAGCGATACCGAGGTGAAGGCCTATCTGGCCCGCACGCCATTCGAGAGATTCACGTCGCATACCCTGACCAGCGCCAAGCAGGTGATGGAGCAGCTGCGCAGCATCCGCGAGGAAGGCTTTGCCTATGCCCATGAGGAATTCACCGTCGGCATCATCGGCATCGGCACTGCCGTGCTGGTGAAGGACGAACTCGTCGGCATGGTGAACTTGGCCGTGCCCTCTGCCCGCTTCACCAAGACCAATGCGGCCATGCTGCGCCAGCATCTGCGTCGCGCCGCCGCCGATATGGCCGCCGCTATCGAGAAAGCCGTCTAGTAGCCGAGCGTCTCCGGCAGCCAGAGCACCAGCTGCGGCATGAGGATGAAGGCCACCACCAGCGACAGCATGGCCAGCACGAACCAGATGGCGTATTTCACCGTCTGCTCGATGGGCACACGCGCCAGCTTGGCTGCCACCATCAGGTTGACCGCCATCGGCGGGGTGAACTGCCCAATGGCGACCATGTAGGTCAGCAGCACGCCGAACCAGACGGGATCCCAGGCGAAATTACGCATGATCGGCATCAGCAGCGGCACAAAGATCAAAAAGATCGAGATACCGTCCAGCACCATGCCGACGCCGAGCAACACCAGCACGATGATAGTGAGCGTGCCATAGGAGCCAAGCCCGCTGGTCGCGATCCAGCGTCCCAGCGGATCGACAATGCCCAGCGTGCTGACCGCGTAGGCGAAGATGCTGGCCAGAGCAACAATGAGCAGGATAATCCCCGAGGTCTCGGCCGCTTCGACCAGGATTGGCACAAGGTCTTTTGGCTTGATCTGGCGATGCACCAGAATGCCGACGAACAAACCATAGACCACGGCAACCACCGCGGCCTCGGTGGGCGTGAACCAACCCATGCGCATACCGCCCAGGATCAGCACCGGTGCGGCGAGGCCCCAGAGCGCGTCGCGCAAGGCCGGCCAGAATGGTGGCCGTTCGGTATCCATCTCGGCTTTTCCGAAACCGTAATGCTTGGCGAGCCAGACCGCCGGAACCATCAGAGCAAAACCGGCCAGAATGCCGGGCACCATGCCGGCCGCGAACAGCGCCGGCACGGAAGCGCCGGGCACCAGGACCGAATAGATGATGAAGGCAATGGACGGCGGAATCAGGATGTCGGTCGCCGCGGCCGAGCCGATCACAGCAGCCGAATAGCCCGCCGGATAGCCGGCGCGCTTCATAGCCACCAGCATGACACCGCCAACAGCAGCCGCCGTGGCCGGACCGGACCCGGAAATACCGCCGATCAGCATGGCGACGCCGATAGCCACCAGCGGCAGCCGTCCGGGCTTGCGGCCGACAATCGACACCGCGAGGTTGACCAGACGCTCGGCCACACCGGATTTCTCGAAGATCACACCGACCAGTACGAACATCGGCAGCGCCAGCAGCGGATATTTGGCGATACCAGCATAGAAGTTGTTTGGAATCGACATCAGGCCGAGATCGGCCAGGGCGATGCCGAGCGAGCCGCCCAGCATCAGCGACACGCCGATCGGCACACCGGCCAGCATGAGGACCGCGAAGACGATAAAGATCAGGATGCCAATCATTGCGAGCGCCACTTGCGAAGCAGTACCTGCACACCCCGTGCAGTGATGGCAAAGGCCAGAACCGGCAGCCAGATGCTGTACCACCATTGCGGCCAGCCGATGCCGGGCGAGGTCACATCGTATTTGTAGTCATCCCAGAAGAAACGCACGGCCAGCACGGTAAGAATGCCGAAGGCCAGCACGGTGCAGGCCGCCGACAGCAGCGCCAGGCGACGGCGGCGTTGCGGTGTGCCGCCATCGAAGAAGGCCTCAATGCGGATATGACGGTCGCGCGCCACGGCGGCGGAAGCGGCCACCATGGTGAGGATCACCATCAGCGAGATGGAGAGTTCTTCCGTCCAGGCAAAAGATTCATCGGTGAAGTAACGCACCAGCACATTGGTGAAAGTGATGATGGCCAGCAATGCCATGGCACCGGCGCCAACCCAGTCCTCCCAGCACATTTTCTGGGGCTGCGCCGAATCGATAGCCAGCGGTTCGCTTTCAGTGGGGATGGACACGCTTCATTCTCCGGCTGGTCGGAAAAAGCAAAGGCCGGGATTGCCCCGGCCTTTGCCAATATCAGATCACTCTGCTCAGGCCTTCTTACGGGTGGCCGCGACGGCGTCTTCCGCCTTCTTCACCAGATCCTTGCCGATCTGGCCGGCCCACTTGTCGTAGGACGGCTTCACCGCCTTTTTGAAGGCGTCCTTCTCGGCAGCCGAGAGCTCGGTGACCTTGACTCCAAGGCCTTCCACTTCCTTGACCAGCGACTGATCGGTCGGCACCAGGCCCTTGCGGGCGATGGCGATTTCCTGCTTGCCGGCATCGATGGCAGCCTGGTGCACGATGTCGCGATCCTTCTGCGTCCAGGAATTCCAGATTTCCTGATTGGCGATGAAGATCAGCGGATCGGCCACATAGCCCCAGCGCGTGACGAACTTCTGCGCCAGTGTGTGCAGCTTGGCGGCCGTGAAGATATGCAGCGGGTTCTCCTGGCCTTCGACCGCACCCGAGGCCAGCGCCGGCTGGGCATCGGCCCAGCTCATCTGGGTCGGATTGGCGCCCAGCGCCGTGAAGGTATCGTTGAAGATCGGCGAACCGACGACGCGGAACTTCAGGCCCTTCATATCGGCCGGCTTGCGGATTTCGCGCTTGGAGTTGGTGACTTCACGGAAGCCGTTCTCGCCCCAGGCCAGCGGCACCACGCCGTTCTTGCCGACGATATCCATGATCTCCTTGCCGACCGGGCCCTGCACCAGGGCATCGAGGCCGGCATGGTCCTGCGCCAGGAAAGGCAGCGAGAACAGATTGAGCTGCCGGATCTGCGGCGACCAGTTGATGGTCGAACCGATGGCCAGATCGATGACGCCCTGACGGACTGCGGTGAATTCACGGGTCTGGTCGCCGTTCACCAGCGACACACCCGGATACATCTTGATGTTGATACGGCCCTCGGTGCGCTCGCGCACGAGGTTGCCCCAGATTTCACCGCCCTGGCCCCAGGGGAACGGCAGGCCCACCACGGTGGAGAGCTTGTATTCCGGCTTGTAGGCGCCCTGGGCGCGGGCAGAACGGATGAAGATGGTGGGAGCGGCGGTGAAGGCAGCAACGGCCACACCGGCCTTAAGCAGCGAACGACGGTTCATCGGGTCTTCCTCCAGTTATTTTTTATAATTCGTTGAACAGAATATTCAGGACGCAGCGCCAAGGCAATCAGCGACGCAGCAAGTCGCGGGCCTTTGCTGCAATGCGGTCGGGCGTGACGCGCACCTCTGCTTCCAGTCCCGGCGCATAACCGACAGGCAAACGCGGTCCCCCGAGGCGCGCGACTTTCGCCACCCCTTCTTCGGCCAGCGATGCCACAATTTCCGCGCCAAAGCCCGCCACCTGCACGGCTTCGTGCACAACAAGCACGCGGCCCGTTTTTGCGGCAGAGGCGAAAACCGCCTCGCGATCCCAGGGCCAGAGCGTCCGCAGGTCGATCACCTCGGTCTCGACGCCCTCCCCCGCCAGCGCCGTTGCGGCCTCCAGCGACCAATGCACAGCCTTGCTCCAGCTCACGATGGTCAGGTCGCGTCCCGGGCGTGCGATCCGCGCCTTGCCAAGTTCAGCTCTGGCAGCGGGATCAACCCCGCCTTCGCTGGCCCACAGCTCCTTGTGCTCGAAATAGGCAACCGGGTCACCACAGCCGATGGCAGCCTGCAGCAGGGCGTAATTGTCCTGCGGCGTCGCTGGCGCCAGCACCACAAGGCCGGGAATATGGGTGAACCAGCCTTCCAGCGACTGCGAATGCTGGGCTGCCGACGAACTCCAGATGCCGATGGGCATACGGATCACCGCCGGCACACGGCCCTGCCCACCGAACATGAAGCGGTTCTTCGCAGCCTGGTTGATGATCTCATCCATGGCGCAGAGCGCGAAATCGATCACCCGCATCTCGACCACCGGCTTCAGGCCGGTCAGCGCCATACCAACGGCGGCGCCGACAATCGTGGCTTCCGAGATCGGCGTGTCGATCACGCGCTCGGGACCGAAGGTATCCTGGAGACCGCGATACTGGCCGAAGATGCCGCCGCGCCCGATATCCTCGCCCAGCGCCACCACGGCCGGATCGGCGCGCATGGCCTCGGCGACGGAAGCAGCCGCAGCCGCGGCATAGGTCATTACCGCCATTGGCCCGCTCCCAGGTCCTGCACTTCGGAATAGGCCGCATCGGCTGCGGGCCAGGGCGCGGCATCAGCCGACCGCACAGCCTCGGTCACTTCATCGCGCGCCGCCTGCATGATGGCTTCGACATCACCGGCACTGACGCCGCCATTGCGCAACTGTTGCGCCGTCACCAACAGCGGATCGTCCTTCTGCGCCGCCGCCAGTTCCGCCGGGTCGCGGTAACTGGCCGGATCGACCGAGACATGGCCACTGAAGCGATAGGTGCGGGCATGCAAAAGACACGGTCCCTTGCCGGCGCGGATATCGGCAATCAATTGCTTCGCCGTCTCACTGACGGCACCAACATCGTTGCCATCCACCATGGCGGCCTCGATGCCGAAGCTGCGCGCCCGCGCTGCTGCGCCCGCACCGGCCGACATGGTGCCGGTCTTGGTGGTCGCCGACCACTGGTTGTCCTCGCAAACGAACAGGATCGGCAGTTGGAAGGCGGCGGCCCAGTTCAGGCTTTCGGCAAACGGCCCGCGGTTGATCGCGCCATCGCCAAAGAAGGTGACGGCAATCGCATCGGCCTTGCGGATCTTGATCGACTGCGCCGCCCCCAGCGCAATCGGGATGCCGGCCGCCACCACGCCATTGGCGCCCAGCATGCCGACCGAGAAATCGGCGATATGCATCGAGCCGCCGCGGCCGCCGCAGAAGCCGGTCGCCTTGCCGAACAGCTCGTGCATCATGCGCGCCAGATCGGCACCCTTGGCCAGCGTGTGGCCATGGCCGCGATGCGTGGAGGTGAGATAGTCGCTGGGCTTCAGATGGACGCAAACACCAGCGGCGACGGCTTCCTGACCGGTGGAGAGATGCAGCGGACCGCGCACCTGCGCCTGGCCGGCGGCCTGCTGGCCGAAAGCGGCGACACCGCCCCGGCTGGCCAGCTCGGCGGCATCTTCAAACGCCCGGATGCGACACATCATCCGGTACAGCGGCAACAACGTGCCGACAGGAATATTGGACTGTTTCACGGGCCTGCTTCTCGGGTGTTTCTTGTTATGAAGCCGACCGTAGCAACGTGTTACCGGTAACGCAACTCAGGCGGCCGGACCGCTTGAAGCGCTAGCCGCGCGGCTGGGGCGGGCGCTGATCGGCGATCTCGAGGATCAGCTTGCGGCGCACGGCCGCTTCGAACGAACTGTAGTCGCGCGCCGGCACAATGAAGGCGCCGGGGCCGCCGATGACATGCTGCTCGTAATAGCTGTCGATATCCGGCTCCATATGCAGGATCGGCAGGCCGTTGATGATAATACCGGCTGCCACGGCGGCTGCGCGCGCCTCTGCAGGGGGCGGACCCGTGTTGTTGCGGCCATCGCCGGAAATATCGATCACCCGCCGGGTGGTTTGCACCGGCGCCTTGTCGAGCAGGCGGTGACCGAATTCGATGGCACCGGTGGGCGAGGTGCCGCCGCCGAAAATGGTGCGCTCGGCTTTTTCCATCGCGGTGGCAAATCCTGCGATGTCGGTATCGCTGCGCAAAACCGTCCAGGGCACGACCAGAGTCTGCAGCGAATAACCCGACCACTGAAAATAACTGATCGCGATGGCGCCGTGGATGCCGGACCGGATGGCCTGGATCACCTGACGGTTGCGGAAGGCTTCGGCATAGCCTCGCTGCTGCAGGGCATAATGCTCGGCATGGACGCTGCCCGAGCAATCGGCTGCCAGGACCAGCGCCAGATCGACCGATCGTGACTGGCTGTACAGGGGCCATGGCAGAGCCGCTGCAGCCACTGCGCTGCCCGCACCGAGCAGGAGTTTTCTCCGGTCGGGTTGGTGGTGCGAGGCAAGATGGTTCTGCCGGGGCAGCATGCCGGGAAACGATAGCAAGAAAAGCGGCACTGCGGCGAAACCTGTCGTTTCACCCGGCCACAATCCGCGATTTTCCTGCAAGCAACTGAATAATAACGAGAAAAATCAACATCTTCCCTGTGGATAAACCATTTGGTAACCTTATCGCCATGAGCGTGATCGACGTCATTCCCAAACTGGCAGTCCAGCAGAGCAAGATCTCGCTGGGCGGCGCCGGCAATCTGAAGTCGCTCGCCGAGGTCATCTCGACGGCAACCGGCTCCCTGCCCGGTGCCGAAGCCATGTTTCAGAAGCTGCTGGAAGTTCGCGCCGAGCTGGGCGGCCCGGATCAGGCCAGGGCCGAACGCGACGCGCCGTTGCGCGAGTTTCACTCGCCGCCGATCACCTATAACGGATTCGGGCAGACCTCCCGCAAGCCGCCATCCATGACCGTCTTTATCCTGGCCTGACGCCAGCGGCAGCGCAGGCTTGTACAGCCTGCCGAAAGCCGGTATTCGGCGCATGTCCGTTTCCGCTTCAACCTGCGGCTTTCCGATGCCTTCCCCGTCCGATGCCGGTCCCGAAATCAGTTTCGTCATCCCGGTCTATAACAAAGCCGGCATCTTGCCCCGGGTGATAGAGGCCCTGGCAGCGCAGACCCTGCCCGTGCCGGCAGAGTATGTCTTCGTCGATGACGCCTCGACGGACGGTTCTGCTGTCGTGCTGGAGCAGCATGGCCAGGCGCTGAACGGCCTGACCATTCTGCGCAATGACCGCAACGCCGGCCCCAGCATCCGGCTCAACCAGGGGGCTGCGCGGGCGCAGGGGCGCCTCCTGTGTCTGCTCGATGCCGATGAACTGATCGTGCCCGATGCCGTGACGCTGATGTATCGCGTCATGCAGGACGGGCAGGCCGACATGGTGCATGGCAAGGTGATCCGGTCCGATCTTGATGCGCAGGCGATCAAGCCGGAACCACTGGGCGCCGCACCGCCCAGCGAAACCAGCGACCGGCCGCTGCACACCGTCACCCATGGCCGCGGGTTCGTGCGCATGGCCTGGCTGGTGGAAACAGCCCTGTTCCGCCGGGCCGGCGGCTGCGATGAGCGGCTGTTCATCCAGGATGAATCCCTGCCGCTCCGCCTCGCCCTGCATGCCAGACGCCTGATCGATTTCCGCGGCGGAGTGACCCATGCGCCGCGTGGTGGTTCGCATCTGTCCGCCGACAAGCGGCAACAGCATCACGACCGTTTTTTCGCCTATTACAATCTGCTGCGCGAAACGCCGGCGCTGCCTGCCGAGATTCGAAACCGAATGGCAGCGATCTGTGTTTCGATTGCCTGGAAAGCACAGCAGCGCAGCGGCCTGCCCCTTGCGGCACTTGTCGTCTTCCGGGCATATCTGGCGGCGAAACTCGGTTTCGATATCTCCGACGCCTTCCTCGATCGCAGTGCTGATGCTTTTCGCCGCCTGAGCGGCATCCGGTCGCCCCAACCATGACCCTGTTCTACAAATTCACCGAGCCGTCTTATCTTGCCGCCGACCGCGGCTGGATCGAGACGCTGCGTAAAGCCAATCTCGGCCTGTTCTGCCTGCTGCCACTGCTGCTGCTGTTCTGGCGCGGTGGAGCCGATGCCGCCGCCACGCTGATCGGTATCAGCTTTCTGGCCGTCGTGATTGCACAACGCCAGTGGAGCCTGTGGAAGTGGCCGCCGGTCGCCATCATCCTGATTCTCTGGCTGGTCCTCAACCTGGTCATTTCCCCGCTGGCCCTGCAGCCGGCATTATCTTTCTCGCGCAGCGTGGCCTGGCTGCGTCTGCCGCTGCTGCTGCTGGCCGCCTGCCTGTGGCTGATCCAGTCGCGCCGCGACCTCAAACTGATCCTGCAGGTCTGGAGCGCGACACTGGCCCTCACCGTCATCGACGGCATCGTGCAGTTGTTGTCCGGCGTTTCGCTGAGCGGCCAGCCGATCTGGGACGATCGCCTCACCGGCCCGCTCGATCGCCCCAATATCGGCATGTTCGTTGCCCGTATCGGTTTCCCGCTGCTGCCGCTGGCTGCTCTGCTGCTTTCGGGACGCGAGCATCACCGGCTGGCATGGCCTGCCGTGGTGCTGGCCGGCCTTGTGGGACTGGCGTTCATCTTCCTCACCGGTGAACGCGCTGCCAGCATCCTGAGCCTGCTGTCCATCGCTACCGTGGTCGGGGTGATCATCCTGACGATTCCGCGCTATCGCATCTATGGAATCATCGCCACCCTGGTCAGCATCGCCATTCTGGTCGCCATCGTACTGACCAGCGAACGGATTTTTGCGCGTGTCCTGGCCCTGATCGAGGTGCTTCAGGATATCGGCGCCTCGCATTACGGCGAGATATTCCGCGCGGCCCTGGTGATCTGGCAGGATCATCCGGTCACCGGGATCGGCATGAAGAATTTCCAGAGCGTCTGCGAAGTCGTCACCCAGGCCCAGATGAAGCACCCCTGTCCGCAGCATCCCCATAACACCTATCTCGAATGGCTGGTCGAGACCGGCGTGGTCGGAACAGCGGGATATTGCCTGCTGCTGGCTGTGCTGATCGCCGCACTGTTGCCCATGTTTAACCGGCGCTCGCATCTGCAGATCGTCGGGGCTGCGGCTGCGGGTGTCATGGTCCTGCTGCACTTCCCGCTGACGGCCAGCCAGAGCAACTTCAGCAACTGGCCGGCACTGCTGTTCTGGAGCAGCCTGGCCCTGACCATGGCGGTCATGCGCCTGGGCCAGCGCGACGAGATGCACTGAACTGCCATGGCCATCCTGGTGATCAAGCATTCGGCGCTCGGCGACATGATCCTCGCCCTGCCGTTGTTAAGCGCGATCCGCCGCCACCATCCCGGCGAACATATTGTGCTGCTGACCACGGCGCCCTATGTCGACCTGACCCGGCGCTCGGGTTCGGTCGACGAAATCTGGACCGATCCCCGGCCGAAATTCTGGCAGCCGCTCGCGCTCTGGCGCCTACTGCGCCGCATCCGTAAGGCCGGCTTCAGCCGCATCTACGACCTGCAGGGCAGCCAGCGCACCAAGGGCTATTATCGCCTGCTGGGCAGCCCGCGCGACCTCTGGGTCGGCAATGCGCCCGGCTGCCGCTATCACATCCCCGATCCAACCGCGCCGATCCATATCGCCGAATTGCGCGCCAGCCAGCTGGCCCTCGTCGGCATTCCCGATCCCGGCCTGCCGGATCTGACATTCCTGCAATCGGACATCACGCGCTTCGGCCTGCCCGCGCGGTTCGCCCTGCTGGTGCCGGGCGGCGCACCGCACCGGCCGGCCAAACGCTGGCCGGCACAGCAGTTCGCGGCCCTGGCACAGCATCTGCTGCAACAGGATGTGACGCCGGTGCTGATCGGCCGCAGCGCCGAACGCGCCGAGATCGATTCCATCATCGCGGCCGTGCCAGCCGCGCGCAGCCTGTGCGAACAGACCGCCATCGACGATCTCGCCACCCTGGGGCGGCAGGCCGTACTGGCCGTGGGCAACGACACCGGGCCGATGCATATCATCGCGGCCAGCGGCTGTCCGTCGGTGGTGCTGTATTCCGCCGAGTCCGATCCGCGCAAGGTATCGCCGCGCGGCGACTGGGTGGTGAAACTGCAGCGGCCGAGCCTGCAGGATTTGCCAACTGCCGATGTCATTGCGGTGCTGCCGAAAGTTAGTCCGGCTTAAAACCAGCCCGGCTTAAAACCAACGCAGTGGCCAGCGCGGCCCCGGCCGCAGACGGCTCCACAGGAAGGCTGCCGCCAGCAGGATCAACAGCGCCGGCAGCAGCGGATAGCCCAGGAACAGCCAGCCGCTTTTCAGATTCAGCACGATCAGCGGATTGGCTCCGGCCGGCGGATGCATGATGTTGAGTGCCTTCATCGCCACCGCGATCAAGGCCACGCCCAGTCCCATGGTCCAGAGATTGCTGCCGATCAGCTGCAGAAGCGCGATGCCGATGGCGGCACCGAGTAGGTGCGAAACCAGCACGGCGACCGGCCGTGAGCCTTCATGTGTGGGGAAGCAGAACAGCAGGATGGCGGTGCTGCCCAGCGAGGTCAGCGCCAGGCCATGCTCGGCGTCGATGATCCACAGCACCAGGCCCAGGCTCGGCAGGATGCCGCAGAGAATCCACAGGGCGTCGAGCAGGCCGGTCCTAGTCATCGCGCTCTGTCTTTTCGCTGTCGCTGAACAGGGGCAGTGTGTTGCGTTCGGCGCCTGAGGCCAGCGTCGCGCGCGGGTCGGCGATCCAGCCAGCCACATCGCGCCATACCGTTTCCGCCTGTAAATCCCGCAGCAGCATATGCCAGCCCTGGGCATAGATGGCGATTCGCAGATCGATGCCGGTCGTGGCCTGCATCTGCGCGACATAGGCCTCAACCGGCTTCTTCGGGATGACCTCATCCTTCACGCCATAGAGCAACAGGATTGGCAGGCCGGTCGGCTTCGCCACGGCCGCATCATCCATCAGGTTGACCAGGCCATGAATCGCATCGACGCGGGTCGCCTTGATGAACAGCGGGTCCCGCGACAGGCGGCGCAGCATCTCGATATTGTCCGACGCCTGTATCTTCAGACCACTGCCGGTGAAGGTTTTCCATGGGATCGTGTAGCTGGTCAGCCACAGCGCCACCCGGTAATGCACCGGCATGGTGGCGCGCCCCCAGACCGCCGGCGCCACCAGCACCACGCCCTGCGGCCGCTCTGCCGTTGCGCTGCGCGTCAGGGCATGCAGCACTACGGCGCCGCCCATGCTTTCACCCAGCCAGTAAGAAGGCACACCGGGATGCAGTTGCCGCAGCACGGCGCTCAATTCCCGCACGTCATCGGCCATGCGGTCTTCGCCGGCCCATAACCCCACATAGGGTGCACGGCCGAAGCCGCGCTGATCCGGTGCGTAGGTCGCGACGCCGCGCGCCGCCCACCATTCCGCCGCTTCGGTGAAGGCATTGCTGTAATCGTTGAAGCCGTGGATGGCGAGGATCACGGCCTTTGGCGGCTCCCCGCCCTCGGGCAGCCAGCGCCGCAGCGGCAACACCCGACCGTCATTCGCCTGCCAGTGATATGTCGGGCCTGCTATCGTCGTGGGCGTGACAATCTCGCCACCCGGCGGCTGCAGACGTGGCGCGCAGGCCGCCATCAGCAGAAGGCCGGGCAGCAGCAGGATGCCAAGGCGGTGTCGCAGGCCGCGCATTACATTGCCTCGGCGATGGTGCGGACGCGGGCCGCGGGAAAGATCAGTGTCGCAGTGGTGCCCGCGCTTTTGCGGCTGGACAGGTGAATCGTGCCGTCATGCAGCTCGATCAGCCGCCGCGTGATCGGCAGGCCCAGGCCGCTGCCGCCGGTTTCGCGCGCACGCAGGGAATCGCCACCCTGCGAAAACGGCTCGAACACCTGCTTGAGCTGGTAATCGCTCATGCCTACGCCGGTATCGCGCACCCGGATTGCCAGTTCACCATCCGTCAGCCGCGCCGCAGTGATCTCGACACTGCCGCCTTCGGGGGTGAACTTGATCGCGTTGCTGAGCAGGTTGAGCAGCATCTGGCGCAGGATACGTTCGTCGGCCTGCAGGCGCGGCAGGATTGCCGGCAGACGGCATTCCAGTGCAATGCCCTTGCCGTCGGCGGTGATACCGACCAGCGTGAGTGCCTGATCCACCGCCAGCGCCACATTGATCTCGCTCTCGCTCAGTTCCAGCCGGCCGGCCTCGATGCGCGACATGTCCAGCACATCGTTGATCAGCGACAGCAGATGCTGGCCGCTTTTCTGGATGCCGTCCAGGTAGTCGACATAGCGTGGATTGCCGACCGGCCCGAACAGGCCCTGACGCATGATATCGGCAAAGCCGAGGATGGCATTGAGCGGCGTGCGCAGCTCATGGCTCATGGTGGCGAGGAAATTCGACTTGGTGTGGCTGGCTTCTACCGCCTGCCGACGGGCTTGTTCCAGATCGCCAGTCATCGTCCGCATCTCAGCATGGGCCGTTTCGGTGGCTCGCAGCTGACGCATCAGCGCATAGGCAAAACCCAGAACCAGCAGCCAGGTCATCACCGCAGCCCCGATCAGGATCGTATAGAGCCGAGACAGGCGCTCGCGCGTCTCTTCAATGCGCTTGATACCAATGGCATTGATCCCACTGGCAAACAGATTGAAATCCGCGCTCAGCGCTTGCGCAGCCTTGGCGATGCGGCGGCCGGCCTCGGCATCGCCGGCCTGAAAGGCCGCCACTTCCGGAGCCCAGCCGTGGATCACGGGAGCGATCCGCAGCAGTAGCGGAGCAAGATCGCGATCGGTGCGATACACCGTCGTCTCGTCGGCTTCCAGGAGCCGCAGTCGACCAAACAATGCGTCGTAGCGCCGTTTCATCTCTTCTGTATCGGTGCCCGGGATGCCTGCCAGTCTTTCTAGCACGCTGGCGCGGAAAGCCTGATGCTCGCTGCGTAACTGCACACCGTCCCAGACCACCGTCTGGAAAGAAAAGCGGCTGTACTCGGTCTGCTGAATATACAGATAGCTTGCCAGTGCGACCGACAGCGCCACCAGCGTCGCCACCAGCACCAGCACGAAGCGCCGGCCCGCACCGGCCAGCGCGTTCGGATGAGCCTGCACCGTCTTTGGCAGGAAACGCCGCGGCATCAGCCGTGCTCCCGATATCCGGATCGCGGCCGATACCCGCAGGATGAGAATTCCCCAAGAGCTGTCTGTACACGCCTCATTCATCCGGAGTGACATTGCGGCGCAAAAAAATCAATAGCAGTCGCGCTTTTCCGCCCTTACAGGGTGCGAGTCACGCCGCCATCCACATCGATGATCGCCCCCTGCAGGTAGCCCGCCTGCGGGGAGGCGAGGAAAGCAACGGCCCGGGCAATTTCTGCGGGTTCACCGAATCGCGCCACGCCCATGCTGCGCGGCAGGGTCTGCGCGGCTTCGGCATCGCTGATGCCCTGCTCCTTGGCGAAGCTGCGGATTCGCACCTGCAGGCGTTCGGTGGCAATGGCGCCTGGGTTGATCGCATTCACCCGCACGCCGTCCTGAATCCCGCGATCGGCCAGCACCTTGGTCAGGTTCATGCCAGCGGCATTGACCGACCCGCCGATGGCGAATTCCGCCGTGCCGGTGCGGCCGCCGACGCCGATGATATTGACGATACAGCCATCGCGGCCGCGCAGGTGGGGCCAGGCGGCACGGCTGAGCCGCATGCCGCCGAAGAACTTCAGCGCGAAACCGTCGGCCCAGTCCTCATCGGTCAGCGTGAGGAAATCGCCGCGCTTGGTCGCGCCGGCATTGTTGACCACCAGATCGATGCCGCCAAATTTCTGCACCGCCGCGGCAACCACCTGGGCCGGCACGGCCGGATCGCGCAGATCGACGGCCTGCACGAGGCTCTCGGTCTGCAGGCCGCCGGCAACCGTCTGCAACAGGTCGGCAGACCGTGCGGCCAGTACCAGCTTCATGCCTTCCGCGGCGAGCGTTTCGGCAATGGCCTGCCCGATGCCCTTGCTGGCGCCAGTGACAATGGCAACCTTGCCGGCGAGTTTGAGATCCATGCCGTTTCCTCCTGATGGCGCGCGCAACGCACTCTGGGTTAGTCTGGGACCATAAGAAAACAGGGAGGCAGCATGTTTCGCAACGATCTGTTCCAGGGAAAGCGCATCCTGATCACCGGCGGCGGCACCGGCCTGGGCAAGGCGATGGCGCAGCGCCTGATGGAACTGGGGGCCGAGCTGCATATCTGCGGCCGGCGCGACAGTGTATTACAGGAAACCGCTGCGGAACTCTCCGCCGCCACCGGTGGTCGCATCCTCACCTATCCTTGCGACATCCGCGTGGCGCAGGCGGTGGACGAGATGGTGGAATTGATCTGGCAGACGCATGGCCCGCTGGACGGCCTGGTCAACAATGCTGCCGGCAACTTCATCGCCAAGACCGAAGACCTGAGCCCGCGCGGTTTCGATGCCATCGCCAATATCGTGCTGCATGGCAGCTTCTATATGACACAGGCGGTAGGCAAACGCTGGATCGCCGCCAAACGTGGCGGCAGCATCCTGTCCATCGTCACCACCTGGGTCTGGACCGGTTCGGCCTTCGTGATTCCCTCCGCAATGTCGAAAGCCGGCATCGCCGCGATGACCCAGTCGCTGGCTGTGGAATGGGGACCGAAGGGGATTCGGCTGAATGCGATTGCGCCCGGTCCCTTCCCCACCGAAGGCATGACCAAGCGGCTGGCACCGACGGAAGCGCTGGAAAAGCGCATGATCGGCGCGATCCCGATGCGCCGCGTCGGCAACCTGCCGGAATTGGCCAACCTGGCCGCTTTCCTGCTGGCCGACGATGTGGGCTACCTCACCGGCGAAGTGATCGCCATCGATGGCGGCCAGTGGCTGAATTCGGCCGGCGGCTTCGGCGCACTGACCGATCTCAGCGATGACGAATGGCAGGATATCCGCGCCAGCATCGAAGCCACCAATGCGAAGGACAAGGCGAAACGGACGGTCTAGCGATAAGACCATCTGATCGCACCCGCTGCATTGGTTGCATCGGAAACCATAGGTATTTCAATGAAATAAACCTGCACTGAGGCTTCGCATTGCCGTTGCGTCAGCGCAGAATATGTCTCTGTTTCGAGCAGGCAGAAGAGGCAAGGCCATGAGCAGCGATCCGACCACCCGTCTGGAGCATGACAGCCTGGGCGAGATGGCCATCCCGGCCGCCGCCTATTACGGCATCCAGACCCAGCGTGCGCTCGACAACTTCCACATCTCCGGCATCGGCATCAACCATTACCCGAACCTGATCCGCGCCTTCGGCATGGTGAAGAAGGCCTGCGCCGCCGCCAACAAGAAGCTGGGTTATCTGGAAGCCGATAAATACAAGGGCATTGCCCAGGCCTGCGACGAGCTGATCGCCGGCAAGCTGCATGAGTGGTTCACTATCGACGTATTCCAGGGCGGCGCCGGCACCTCCACCAACATGAATGTCAACGAGGTGGTGGCCAATCGCGGCCTGGAGCTGCTGGGCTTCCACAAGGGCGAATACCAGCATCTGCATCCCAACGACGACGTGAACCTGTCGCAATCGACCAACGACGTCTATCCCACAGCCGTGCGCCTTGGCGTCATGCTCAGTCATGCCGAACTGATGAAGGCGCTGGACGGTCTGGCCTACGAGTTTCGCCAGCGCGGCGTCGAATTCGCCGACATCATCAAGCTGGGCCGCACCCAGCTGCAGGATGCCGTGCCGATGACGCTGGGCCAGGAATTCGAGGCCTTCGCCATCAACATCAAGGAAGATGTGGCACGCGGCGACGAGATCGTGAAGCTGTTCCGCGAGATCAATCTGGGCGGCACGGCAGTCGGTACCGGCATCAATACCGAGCCGGAATATTCCAACCTCGCCATCGAGGAGCTGACGCGGACCTGCGGGTTCGAGATGGTGCGCGCCGCCAACCTGATCGAGGCCAGCTGGGACATGGGCGCCTTCGTGCTCTATTCCGGCATGCTGAAGCGCATCGCCGTGAAGCTGAGCAAGATCGCCAACGACCTGCGGCTGCTGTCGTCGGGCCCGCGTGGCGGCCTCAATGAAATCGCGCTGCCGCCTATGCAGCCGGGCTCATCCATCATGCCGGGCAAGGTCAATCCAGTGATCCCGGAAGTCGTCAACCAGGTCTGCTTCCAGGTGATCGGCAACGATATCACCGTCACCATGGCGGCCGAGGCCGGTCAATTACAGTTGAACGTCATGGAGCCGGTGATCGTCTACAACGTGCTGAATTCGATGCAGCTGCTGTCGCGCGCGGCGCGCACGCTGGCCGAGAAATGCGTCAGTGGCATCCAGGCCAATGTCGAACAGGCGAAGCGTCATGTCGAAGCGAGCGTCGGCATCGTGACCGCGCTCAACCCCTATATCGGCTACGAGAAATCGGCCTGGCTGGCCAAGGAAGCCCTCAAGACCGGCCGCACCGTGCGCGAACTCTGCATCGAGAAGGAATGGCTGACCGAAGCCCAGCTCGATGACATCCTCGATGTCGCCAAGCTGACCGCGCCGCGCCGGCGTGGCCGCAAGATCGTGGCGCCGCCTACATAAGTAGTCAGATTGACTTGCCTCTGTTGTTAGACACACTGCCCCTCCCACAAAAAGGAGGACCAAGTGCTCATCAACCCGCAACCACCAATGGCAGGTCACATTTTCGGCCTTCAGCTATCGAACAACATTTCGACTCCTAATAGCGTGATCGATGTTTCCATCGGCGTTGCAGCTGACAACACGAACACGTATCAAGTTCAATTAGTGTCGACGTTCAGCAAGAGTCTACAATCGACGGGCTCTTGGAGTGCGGGCAGCGGAAATAATGGCCTCGATAGCGGCGCGCGTGCTGCATCCACTTGGTACCATGTCTTTCTTATTCGAGCCGACGCCAATGGCATTGGCGACATCCTTTTCTCGACCAGCTTCTCGAATCCCGCCCTACCATCCGGTTACACGGCAAAACGGCGTATCGGCTCAATACTGACTGATGGTTCTGGAAACATACTTGCTTTCACCCAGACAGGCGACGAGTTCATCTGGTTCAATGCAGCTTATGATGTGCAAGGGATCACCACGCTAGGTAACACCAGTACGCTCTTTGCGTTGTCAGTCCCACCCGATATTAAGGTCCAGGCACGGGTACGAATTTCAATCAGCAATGATGGCGGGACAGCGGCCGGACAGATGCAATGTTCCATTCGTTCACCGGATGAAAACTCCAGCCAGAATACACGGTTTGTAAATGGCAGTGGTCACCAGCTCTGGACCAAGACAACAACCAGCGCCGGCGGCACATCGGCTGCCGAACTATTGGTGCGGACTAACACGGCCAAACAGATTGCAGCCATTACAGACCAAGCCACGGATAATCTGTTTTATGTTCGTACGGTTGGCTGGATGGATGAACGAGGTCGGCTATATTAGTGCATAATACAATTTTGTGCGGTATTCGCATGCTTTTGCGCTGCGGCATGCAATCGTTTTGACTCATAACAGTCAGGCTCCTACCCTCCTGTGCAAGGTTGCGCATAAGCAGCCGCACAGGAGGAAACCATGTCCGCATTGCCGCGCCTGACGGCGTTCTCTGCCTTGTCTGCCACTCTGCTGCTTGCGGCCTGCGCCACGCAGACGCGCGATCCGGCTGCGGCCTGTGCCGCGCTGATCCAGCCGATCGCCGCTAGCGCCATCGGCCTGCCGACCAAAGGCGCCGTCATCGAAGGCGCGGTGCTCACCGCCGCGTCACAGGCTGGCGCGATTCCCAATCCGCCTTTCACGCCGCTGCCGCCGGAGCTGATCGTCGCCGCCCTGCCTGAACATTGCCGTGTCACCGGCGCTATCGCCTCGGTTGATCCGCAGGCGCCGCCGATCAAATTCCAGGTCAACCTGCCGAGCGACTGGAATAGCCGCTCGCTGCAATATGGTGGTGGCGGCTTCAACGGCGTGCTGATCACCGGCATAGGGATGCCGCCCGCCGCACGGCCCGACCGGCCGCATCCACTGGCGCGTGGTTATGTCACCTACGGCACGGATTCCGGCCACCAGAATGCGCCGAATGTGCCGCTGCAGGCCTTTGCGCTCAACGACGAATCCCTGGTGAACTTCTCGCATGCCTCCTACAAGAAGGTGCGCGATGTCGCCGTCGAGCTGATGAAGCGGCGCTACGGCAAGGCGCCGGAGAAGCTCTACTTCTTCGGCAGCTCGGAAGGCGGCCGCGAAGGCCTGACCATGGCGCAGCGCTATCCCAACGACTTCGACGGCATTTTCAGCCGCGTGCCGGTGATCAACTGGACCGGCCTGCAGGCGGCCGGCACTCGCATGGGCATTGCGCTCACGCAGGGCTGGATCAGCCCTGACAAGGTGAAGCTGATTGCCGATGCGGCACTGGCGGCCTGCGACGACCGCGATGGCCTGAAGGACGGCATCATCAGCGACCATGAAGGCTGCAAGCGTGTGTTCGATGTCAGCCGCCTGCGCTGCCCGGCGGCCTCCAATCCGATGTGCCTGACCGACGGCGAAATCCGCGCTGTGCAGACCCTGCATTCGTCCGTGACCTTCAACTTCGATCTCGCCAATGGCGTGCGCAGCTATCCCGGCTTCGGCATCGGCGGCGAAGCGGCCAGCGGCACCGGCCCGGTTGGCGGCTGGGTCAGCTGGCAGACCGGTACCGCGCCACCCACCGTGCCGGCGACCAATGCCAGCAGCCGGGCCTGGCTCTATGGCAGCGGCGCGATCCAGTATTTCCTCGCCCGCGATCCGAACTACGATCCGCGCCAGTATACCGTCGAAAGTTTCCGCGAGCGGGCCCAGGTGATTTCCGGCCTGATGGATTCCACCAATCCCGATCTCTCGGTCTTTGCCGGCCGCGGCGGCAAGCTGGTGGTCGCCGAGCAGATGGCCGATTACGCCCAGAGCCCCTATGCCGGCATCCAGTATTACCAGTCTGTCGTGCAGAAGATGAGCCAGCCGGCCACCGACCGCTTCATGCGGCTCTATGTGACGCCGGGCGCCGATCATGTCGGCGTCGGCGCACCCTCGGCCGTCGACATGCTGGAGGTGGTGAGTGACTGGGTGGAGAAAGGCCGCGCGCCCGGCGATCTGGTGCAGAGCGCCCATCAGGGCACGCCGCCATTTGCCGTCACCGCCTCGCGCCCTATGTGCCGTTATCCGGCCTTCCCGCGTTACAAGTCCGGCGACGTCAGCAGCGCAGCCAGCTTCGAGTGTGCGATGCCTTAAGCGAAGGCGGCCTCCGCCGTCATCGCCAGGGCGTCATCGGCATCGGCGATCCACAGGCTCAAGGAACCGTCATGGGCAGTCTTTGCGCGCAGATGGAACGGCTGGCCGTCGATCACTGGCCGACGGCCGCGGAACTGGAAGCGCTGCAAGGTCTGACCCGGCCGCAGGCTGGTGGCGAAATCCACCAGCAGCGTGGCGAGCAGCGGGCCGTGGACGACCAGACCGCGATAACCTTCGACCTGCCGCGCATAATCGCGGTCGTAATGGATGCGATGGCCGTTATAGGTGAGCGCCGAGTAGCGAAACAGCAAGACCGCATCGGCATTGAAATCCGCGCGCCACTGGTAATCGCCCGAGGCCGTGTCCGGCTCGGGCAGGACGGCATTCGGCAGCTCTTCGCGATAGACGATATCGTGGCGGTCGGTCACCGCGACCGTATCGGCATCGAAGATGTCATGCCGCACGGTAACAAAAACCAGACGGCCGCTGCGGCCGCTTTTCTCTTCCACCGCTTCCACCGTGGAAAGCCGGCGTGTCGGCATACCCAGCATCAGCGGGCGATGGAACTCCAGCCGGCTGCCGGCCCACATGCGCCGCGTCTGGCTGCCCCAGAGCTTGCCGACATCCGGCAGGAAGCCGCCGAGCGCCGGATGACCGTCACGGCCAAGCTGCGCACGCGGCACGGCATTCCAGAAATAGAGCCAGTGCCGCAGCGCCGGCAGCGGCGCACCATCGGCAAGCCCGTCCTCGGGCTGATCGAGCGCGCGCGCCAGGGCCTGGCAGCGTTCGGGTAAAAAAAGATCGGCGGCCTCATCCTGGCCGCCGATCCAATCCTTCAGCGATGTCCTGTCAGCCATGCTGACAGTCTAGCGTCACTGCCGCGACTTGCCCACCGCCTCGCGCAGCAGCAGGTAGACCTTGCCGATATCGGCGGTCACAAAGGCCGAGGTCAGCAGCTCTTCATGCTCCACGCCCTTGGCGCCGGCCAGCACGCGCTCGAATTCGGCGATGTAGCGTTCGGTGAAGTCGCGGAACTCGCCATTCTCCTGATACTTGTCGCGAATCTTGTCGAGGTCGCGCTGGTCGATCAGCTTGCGGGTGAACAGGCCGCGCTCGCCCTTGTAGTAGCGGCGCCACAGATCTTCCGACAGGTCGCGGTTGAGCAGGCGGGTGATGTCGATGGCCATCGAGTTGAGATGGCCAGTGACAAACGCTGCCGTCTTGAGGAACTGCTCGCCGCGCAGCGCCTGGGTGGCCTTGCGCAAGGCTTCCGCCTCGATGCTGGCGGTGCGCGCGGCTTCAGACAGCGCCTTTGAATCGGCCTTGAGGCTGGCTTCGGCCGAAGCCGCCTCGCTGGCAGCACGCGCCGCCGCCGAAGACAACTCCTGCGCCCGCTGGCCCAGAATCTCGGCGGTCTCCACCGCGCGTGCCGAGGCGCGGTCGGTGATGGCGCTGAACTCGTTGCCGGTCCGCGCCATGCGCTCGCCGATCTCGGTGACCTTTTCCGACAGGCGCGAGGAGCGCGTATCCACCTCGTCGGCCTGGCGACGGAAGCCGTCGCTCATCCGGTCGGTTTGCTTCATCGCGTCTTCCACGATATTGGCCAGCTCGCGCGTACGGTTGCGCAGCACTTCGCTGGCATCGTCGATGCGGCCCGAGGCATTGCCGACCGCGAGGTTGATCTCGCGGGCGCGGGCGTCGAAGGTGGCGCCCACCTGCTCGACGCGGTTGACCGCTTCGTCCGACACGCGGGAGACTTCCTGGGCCTGACGGCGGAAGCTGTCGCCGATATTGGCGGTCTTGAGGATCGCCGCATCGGAGGCCTCGGCCAGTTCCTGCACCCGGCCGCGGAAGTTCTCGCGGATGTTTTCGGCCTGACGCGTAAGTTCGCTCGAAAGAGATGTAAGCGCGCCGGCCTGCTCATGGATGGTGCTGCGTAGCTCCAGTGTACGGTCGACCACGCTTTGCGCCGCCTCGCCCAGTTCCACCGAGCGGACGCGTGCGGTATCGCCGGCGGTGTTGATGCTGCCGGTCGCCTTCTCGGCGGCGGCATTCAGCGCCACCACTTCCATCTGCGCCTTGTCGCTCATCGCGACCAGCGCACCGGTCTGGGCCGACGCCTTCTCGGCCAGCGTCGCCATGGCCTCGGCCACGCTGAGCGCCAGATCCTGCAGGTCCTTGGCGCGGGCCTGCGCGGCACTACCGGCCAGCTGCGATTCCATCGCCGCGCGTTCGGCGGCGGCGCTCAGCGCATGGGCCTGCACCTGCGCGGTCTCGCTCACCTGATGCAGGCGCTGCGAGGCGCGTTCAGCGGCAGCCTGCAGCTGAACGGCATCCTGACCGGCGCTTTCGCCGGCCGAGCGCAGGCGCTGGGCCGTGCGGGCGGCAGCCTGGTCGAGGCCGTCGACCTGATCCCGCACCGAAGTGCCGGTTTCGGCAATCCGCTTGGCAACGCCATCGATGGTGACGCCGAACTGTTCGGCATGGCCGCGCAGCAATGTGCCGACGGCGCCCACCTGGTCATCGGTGCGCTGGGTGGCCTGGGCCAGCAGCGCATTCGCCTGCGCCATGGTGTCCTGCACCTGGGCCGCCATGTTGAGCGCCTCACGGCCGGCCGCCGCCAGGCTTTCGATGCGCGCCTTGATGCTGTCGTCGGCGTCGCCGATCTTGCCCAGCGCGCGGCCGGCGGTTTCGTCCAGGGTATCGGCGCGCTGCTTCAGCTCGTCACCGGTGCGCAGCGCCCGGTCGGAGATCTGCTGCAGGGTCGAGGTCATGTTGGCGCCTTCGCGGCGCAGGGCATCGCCGGCCTGGGCCAGACGCTGGTCGGCCTGTTCGGCTGCCGCGGCAAGCTGGTCGGACTGGTGACGCACCAGGTTGCCGGTCAGCTTCAGGCGCTGTTCGGCCTGGGTGGCGGATTCAGCGAAGCTCTCGGCCTGCTGGGTGGCGGCGGCGCCGGCCTGTTCCAGGGCGTTGGTGCGGGTGCGCATGTCGTCGGCCGACAGGCGCAGTTTCTCGGACACGCGGGCGCCCTGTTCGTCGAGCGCACCGACTTCCGAGCGGATCGTCTCGCCGATATCGCGGATGCGGCCGATGGTGGTGCCGGTGGCATGCTCGATCTCGCGCACGCGCTCGCGCAGCACGGTGCCGGCGGCCTCGGCGCTGTCGATCACCTTTTGGCTGGCGCTGCTGAACAGCTGGCTCTCGCGGCCGAAGCTCTCGCTCGCGGCCGTCGCACGCGCCACGGTGACTTCCGCCGCCGTGGTGATGATCTGGGCGGATTCGGCAAAGCCGAGACCGATGCGGCCGGCTTCGCCGCCGGCGCGGGTGACCGCCTGTTCCAGGGTGACGATCTTCTGCTCCAGCTGGGCGGCGATCTGCTGCGCCACTTCGGCGGCGCGGTTCACTGCCTGGTCCATCAGCTCGCCATGGCGGCGCGACAGCTCATCCACGCGCTCGTTCTGGAACTGGATGGCCGAGGTGATGCGCGAAATTTCCGAGGCCTTGTTCTGGAAGATGCCGCGCGCGGTTTCCACTTCGCGCACGATCACATCGGCGGCCTGCAGCAGCACCTGCGCCTGGGTCGAGACGGTCTGGCCGATGCCCGACACCTTGGCGTTCATCTCGGTGCCGACCTTGTCGGCGACATCGACCAGCGCGCGGCTCTGCTCTTCGAAGCGGCCGGCCAGGCCCTTCACGGTATTGTCGAGATCGCGGTTGACCTGATCGGCAGCCGCCAGCAGCGCCTGCGACGACTGGTTCAGCGTGCCGCCGATCTGGCGGGCCTGCAGCGCCACCTGTTCGCCGGCACCGGCAGCGGCGGCCATCAGCGCCTGCTGCTGGCCAGCCATGGTGTCGCCCAGGGTGGCGATCTTGTCGGTGGCGCTTTGCGCCGCCTCTTCCATCTCGCGGGCCTGGCGGCGCAGCGAGCCGGCCAGCGCGGAGACGCGGCGCTCGGCTTCCGGGGTCGGATAGCTCAGGTCGAGCAGGATTTCGTGCAGGGCGGCGGCCTGGCGCTTGATCGCCATGCCGCGCCACATGTTCAGCAGCATCAGCCACAGGAAGGCCAGCGGCGCGGCCACGCCGGCGATGAAGGCGCCCACTTCATGGGGCAGCGCATGCCAGAGATTGGTCCAGCCGATGGAATTGTCGATATAAAGCGTGCAGAGCAGCAGCCAGAGCAGGCTGACACCGGCGCCGATGCTCACCAGGATCAGGCGCTGGCGCTCCAGTCCGGGCTGACCGATCAGTGCGGCGGCGCGGTTGCCCGCCTCTTCCAGCGCGGCTTCATGGGCCGGCTTGTTGGCATTCGCGGCCATATCGGCGCGCGGGTGTTTGATCAGCATCGCAGCCTCCCCCGTCAGGCCCGGAAATGAGTTCCGGCCCGGTCGGATCGCGTCATCTTCCGCATTGAAACACACAAAGGCCGGGGCGAGGCGGAAAACCCGCGCCGGTAGCACACCATATTTAGGGGGCGAATAGTTAACAGCGCCTTGCCCGAAGGCCGGGAAACGGAGTCGAAGAGCACCCTGTGGATAGCGGGGATAACCTTTTTCGCGCCGCCCGAAAAATGCTCGCCGTGCGCGACACGGCATAAAATAAGGGGGTTCACGCTGCGCTGAGTCCGTCAACCGGTTTTTTTACAACTGTGTCACATACACTGTATTGACCCTCTCTTAACTCTGAGTACCATATGTTGTGTTCGTTGGACCTGTTTCGTGACGACGCTGCGCCGCCTTCGAGAGCCCATTCGGGGCTGTTTTTGTGGGGTTTTCGAAGGTGAAAGGGCGGGGTGCGCGGCCGCCGGGACAGAGCAACGGACGGAACCTTGAGATTCACTGATCTACGGCCGGTCCGGCCACTCCCGATTCAGGGGCCGACGGACCGCGATAATTGAGGGGAAGCAAATCCGTGCTGGACACTCTGCAAACCGAACGCGGCATCCGCGTTGACGTCGACCGCAGCCGCGACCGCCTGCTGACCGATTTCGGCAAGGCTACGCTCGACGACCGCTATCTGCTGCCCGGTGAGTCCTACCAGGACCTGTTCGCCCGTGTGGCCGGCCACTATGCCGATGACACCGCCCATGCCCAGCGCATCTACGGCTATATCAGCAAGCTCTGGTTCATGCCGGCCACCCCGGTGCTATCGAATGGCGGCACCAACCGCGGCCTGCCGATCTCCTGCTTCCTGAACGAAGCCAACGACAGCCTCGACGGCATCCTCGGCCTGTGGAACGAGAATGTCTGGCTGGCGGCCCGCGGCGGCGGTATCGGCAGCTACTGGGGCAACCTGCGCTCGATCGGCGAAAAGGTCGGTCAGAACGGCAAGACCTCGGGTATCATCCCCTTCATCCGCGTGATGGACAGCCTGACTCTCGCGATCTCGCAGGGTTCGCTGCGTCGCGGTTCGGCCGCCTGCTACCTGCCGGTCGACCATCCGGAAATCGAGGAATTCATCGAGATCCGCCGCCCGACCGGCGGCGACCCGAACCGCAAGGCGCTCAACCTGCATAACGGCATCCTGATCTCGGACGCCTTCATGCGCGCCGTGGAAGCCGATGAACAGTGGGCGCTGCTGAGCCCGCATGACCAGACCGTGCAGCGCACTGTCTCGGCCCGCGCGCTGTGGATCCGCATCCTCACCGCCCGCATCGAGACCGGCGAGCCCTACCTGGTCTATATCGACCATGTGAACCGCGCCCTGCCGGAACAGCACAAGCTGGCCGGCCTGCGGGTCAAGACCTCGAACCTGTGCAGCGAGATCACGCTGCCGACCGGCATCGACCATCATGGCGTGCAGCGCACGGCCGTGTGCTGCCTGTCGTCGCTCAATCTCGAATATTTCCACGAGTGGAAAGAACATCCGCTGTTCATCGAGGATTGCCTGCGCTTCCTCGACAATGTGCTGAGCGACTTCATCGCCAATGCGCCCGACAGCATGAGCAAGGCGCGCTATGCCGCCGAGCGCGAGCGTTCGGTCGGCTTGGGCGTGATGGGCTTCCACTCCTTCCTGCAGGCCAATGGCGTGCCGTGGGAAAGCGTGATGGCCAAGGTGTGGAACCGCACCATCTTCAAGCATATCAAGGACCAGGCCGATACCGCCTCGCGCAAGCTGGCGGAAGAGCGCGGTCCCTGCATGGACGCGGCCGAGTACAACATCATGGAGCGTTTCTCGCACAAGATCGCGATCGCGCCGACCGCGTCGATCTCGATCATTGCCGGCGGCGCCAGCCCGGGCATCGAGCCGAACGTGGCCAATGCCTTCACCCACAAGACGCTGTCGGGCTCCTTCTCGGTGCGCAACCGCTATCTCGAGAAGACGCTGGAGCAGTATGAGAAGAACGACGACGACACCTGGTCGTCGATCACCACCAACGGCGGTTCGGTGCAGCATCTCGACTTCCTGTCGGATGACGAGAAGGCCGTGTTCCGCACCGCCTTCGAGATCGACCAGCGCTGGCTGATCGATCTGGCTGCCGATCGCACGCCGTTCATCTGCCAGGCCCAGAGCCTGAACATCTTCCTGCCGGCCAACGTGCATAAGCGCGACCTGCACCAGATCCACTTCCAGGCCTGGAAGAAAGGCGTGAAGAGCCTCTACTACTGCCGCTCGCTGTCGATCCAGCGCGCCGAGACGGTGTCGGGCAAGACCGACGCCGCCGCGCCGAACGTGGTTTCGATCCCGCTGGTCGGCAAGGTCAATGAAGGCGAGCGCCCGCAGGGCCCGGGCCATCTCGACATGCCGCAGGTCGAACTGCCGCTGGCCGCCATGGCGGCAGCCGGCGGTGGCCCCCGCGAAGCCGTCGATTACGACGAATGCCTGTCTTGCCAGTAAGATTGGCCTGCCAGTAAGACTGGCGTGAAACCAGAAACGGCCCGGGAGCGATCCCGGGCCGTTTTCATTTGGCCTTGCGGATACCGTCAGACAGCGTCGAGCTTCTCCGACTGCCAGACCTCGTAGGCAGCGATCAGCACGATGGCGAGACCGAGCAGCAGATGGGTCAGCGTCGCCACGTCATAACGGGTGAAGCCGATCAGCCAGGGTGACAGCGCCGCCCAGATGCCGAGCAGGCCGCTGATATAGGCTTCCCAGCGGTCCAGCAGGGTCAAGGCCAGCGCCGAAAGCGCGAAGATCAGCAGGCCGATGATGAGGGCATTGATGGTGGCGCCGTCCAGCCCGGTATAGCCGAGCAGCCAGGGCGAAACCGCCAGCAGCGCACCGAGCGCCATATTGGCCCAGTCCTGCCAGCGACGCGATTGCGGTTCGTGATGCGTGATATGGGCCACGACAACCTCCTGCAGGATGACAGCAAAGGCCGGACATCCGTTGAAAAGGCCGTGCAGCGACAGGTCCCCCCGTGCCTGCGGCACGGCGTCATGATTCAGATAGGGCGCGCCGAGCTGTTTCGCCAGAGGGCATACTGCCCTCCGTCAGTTTCTGGCCGATTTCCGGTCAAAAGCCGGCGATGGCCGCGCGGTCGAGGCGTGGCAGCACATCGAAAGCCAGCATGGCATGCACGCCCTTGTTGCCATCGACCAGCTGGGTGATGTGCAGGTCGCAGGCCAGGCTGCACAGCGCATAGGCGTCGTTCGCCGCCATGCCGGCCGCCGCACCCAGCAGGTCGATCATGTCTTCCAGCGCGCGGGTCGCCGCATCGTCCAGATCGGGATCGAAGGCCATGGTGATGAGATGCGTCGGCGTCACGGCGCGCGGCCGCGGCAGGCTGCGGCCCTTATGCAGCACCAGGGTGAAGTCGCCTTCCAGTGCGGTTTCCAGGGCTGTGAGATTCACCTCGCCATCGCCCTGGCAGGCATGACCATCGCCGGTGGAGAACAGCGCACCCGGCACGAAGACCGGCAGATACAGCACCGTGCCGGCGATCAGTTCGCGATTGTCGATATTGCCGCCATATTCCCGCGGCTCGATGGTGGAGACGCGGCCATAGGACGGCCGCGGCGACACGCCCATCACGCCGAAGAACGGCCGCAGCGGTACAACGGACCCCCAGGGACAGGTGGCGGTCATCGCATTGCGGTTGATCGGGATATGCAGCAGGCGGCCATCGGGAAAGCGATGCGGCAGCGCCCCGCGCAGCGGCCGGTTGACGTTCCAGCCCCAGTCCTGGATCAGCCGCACGTCGTCGATGCGCACCTCCAGCACATCGCCGGGTTCGGCGCCTTCCACCGCCACCGGCCCGGTGAGGATATGGCCCGGCAGCACCGGCTTCAGCGTTTCGACGATGGTGCGATGTTCGGGCAGCACGGCCAGGCTGGCGCTCTGTGGCGGAATCACCTCGGCGCCGCCGGAAACCGTGCGGATGGTGACGCTCTGCCCCGATGCGACGGTGAGCACCGGCTGCAGCGTGGCGTCGAAAAAGCCCCAGTGGACGGTATCGGGAGTAGGATCCAGCCTGTGATCGGTCATCGGCCTGTCTGCTGTCTGGGTTGAATGATCGCAGACTAGCCGATCCATCCGCAGGCCGACTACAGCCGGTGCCGCTAAACGTCCACCGACCGGGACGGATCTCGGGGCGGAAGATCGCTCTCCTGCGACTTGTAGGTGAAGAACGACACGATGTGATCGATGGTCTGCCCGTCATCCGCCAGCGGGCAGTGGGCATATTCGAGGATGGTCATCTTGAAGGTGAAGGGCATGGTCGGCGGCCCCTGCCGCAGATAGGCATGGCCGGTATCGAGGACCGCCTGCCGGCTCTGGATAATGATGGAGGAATTGGGCAGTTCGGCGACGATGTCATCGAGATAGCGGTTCGCGTTGCGGACCGGTGAGGCATCCATCACATCCTGGCCGACGACCTTCATCTTGAACCGCGTCCGGCCGTCTTCGCGATGCACCGTGACCAGGACGATGCCGGACAGCAGCGCGGGAATGCCCAGCGGGTCGAAGTCGCGGCGCGCCGGCAGACGGTCGACGGGATGGATCGTCAGCATGTAACGAATGAACGCGGCCAGCCGCGGCGACTGCACTTTCGGCAAAAAGCTCCGCAACGCTGCGATATTGCGCTGGGACAGGTCGGGCAGCATGGGAACGGCATTCATGAGGCTGGTCTAAAGGATCGATCGACGGTCCGGTAGTTACGTCTTGGTAATCCTGCCCCGGACCAGGCCACCGCCATACTGTTACCGGCCTGCTTCCCTTGCGCAAACTTGCAATCCGGTCGCACTCGCTTCTAATCGCTGCAGCAAGCGGAGGCGACGACGATGAATTTATGGTTCCGGCTGATCTGGATGCTGCTGACCGTGTGGCGGCGCGGACGCGTCAGTCCGCTCGATACCAGCACGATCCGCATGACCGTGCTGCCCAATGATCTCGACTTCAACGGCCATATCAACAACGGCCGCTACCTGACGCTCGCCGATGTGGGGCGCATGGACTATGTGCTGCGCAGCGGCGCGGGCAAAGCGGCCTGGCGGATGCGGGCGCTGCCGATCGTGGGCGATTCCATGGCGAAATTCCGCCGCGACCTGAAGCTGTTCGAGCGCTTCGACCTGACCACCCGGATTCTGGGCTGGGACGAAAAATGGACCTTCATCGAGCACCGCTTCCTGCGTCAGGGCCGGGTGCTGGGCGTGGTCGTCATCCGCGGCCTGTTCAAGGCGCCCGGCGGTCCGGTGAAACCGGGCGACTTTGCCGCCGCCATCGGCATGAGCGCGATCTCGCCGCCCCTGCCGGACTGGCTGCTGGAATGGAACCGCAGCTGCGACAGCCTGAGCCAGACCCTGCGGCAGGAGGAACAGGCGACAGGATGACGGCATCAGGGGCTGTCCGGGTCCCCGGGCACTGGCAGCGGACGGGTCCTCCCCCTAAGGTGTGACGCGATGTTTGTGTCCAGAACCGGCGATCCCGCCGCGCAGGCCTTTGGCCATACCGGCTTCCGTCTCTACTGGTTCGGAACCCTGGCGGTGCGCTTCGCCATACAGATTATTTCCGTTTCCGTCGCCTGGCAGATCTACGACACCACGGGCGAGCCCTTCCTGCTCGGCCTTGTGGGGCTGAGCCTGTTCCTGCCATCGCTGCTGCTGTTCCTGGTGACCGGCCTGATTGCCGACCGCTACAACCGCCGCATCATCATGGGGCTTTGCCTTACCCTGATGCTGGCCTGCGCCATCGGCTTCTTCATCCTGGCGACCGCCCATACCGACAAGGTCTGGATGATCTTTGCCCTGCTGCTGGCTTTCGGCCTGGCGCGTGCCTTCTGGAATCCGGCCTCGCAGTCGCTGCTGCCCAATCTGGTGCCGGCAACCGCACTCGCCAATGCAATAAGCATCAATGCCTCCGGCATCCAGTTCGCCGCGATCCTTGGCCCGGTCATGGGCGGCCTGCTTTATGCGGTCGGCCCGGCCTACACCTTCCTGTCCTCTGCCGCGCTCATCGCGATCGCGCTGGCCTGTATCGCCTGCATCCCGAGGCCGGCGCAGCGCCAGTCCAGCCAGGCCCGCAGCATGGATGACGTTCTGGCCGGCGTGCGCTTCATCTTCGCCAACCGGATCATCCTCGGTGCGATCTCGCTCGATCTTTTCGTCGTCCTGATGGGCGGTGCCGTGGCGCTGCTGCCGGTCTATGCCAAGGATGTCCTGCAGGCCGGGCCGGTCGAACTCGGTCTGCTGCGTTCCGCTCCCGGCGTCGGCGCCATTGCGATGACGCTGGTGCTCGTCGCCTTTCCCATCCGCGACCATGCCGGACGGCTGCTGTTCATCTTCGTCTCGCTGTTCGGACTTTTCACCGTCATCTTCGGCCTCTCCACGTCGATCTGGATTTCGGTGCCGGCACTGGCGCTGGTCGGCGCGGCCGACATGATCAGCGTCACCATCCGCCAGACCATCATGCAGCTCTGGACACCCGATGACGTGCGTGGACGGGTGAATGCGGTGAACTCGGTGTTCATCGGCGCCTCGAACGAAGTCGGCGAATTCCGCGCCGGCACGGTCGCGCATCTGTTCGGCCCGGTGGTGGCGGTGGTGGCCGGCGGCTTCGGCGCCATCGGTGTGGCCATTCTCTGGGCCCGCCTGTTCCCCGACCTGCGCCGGCAGCGCAATCTGGATCGCGCGACCGGCTAGCGATCAATCCGATCTGGATCGGGCTTACAGCTATCTCTCATTCAGATAGCTGGCATCGGATCAAACTATTTCAGCAAGATGCGTGAGCTCTCTAGGCTAACAAACAGCCACAAGCGCGACCTGCATAAATCTTATGCAGATATTCACAAGCGCCTCAGACACCCCAGAGAGGTCTCCATGTTCTCACGTTTCCATTCCGCGCTCTGTGCCGCACTGGCCGTCCTGGCAGTCAGCCCCTCTGCGATGGCGGTCGATTGGCCGCCGGCCGGCACCACCACCATCGTGGTTCCCTACACCGCCGGCAATATTGCCGATATCGCGGCGCGGACGATCGGGCAGAAACTGAACGAACGCACCGGCAAAACCTTCATCATTGAAAACCGGGCCGGCGCCAGCACCCAGATCGGCACCAGCCTGGTCGCCCGCGCGCCGGCCGATGGCCGCACGCTGCTGCTGACCGGCGCCATCTTCGCCACCAACCCGGCCCTCTTCCCCAAGCTGCCCTATGATTCCGAAAAAGATCTCGCGCCTGTGGGCCTGGTGGTCTCCAACCCGCTGGTGCTGACCACGGCCAAGAGCAAGCCCTTCCCCGATTTCGCCAGCATGGCGACCTACGCCAAGGCCAAACCCGGCCAGCTCGCCCTGGCCTCGGGCGGTTCCGGCACGCTCACCCATATCGCGCTGGCGTTGATGGCGATCAACCTCGGCACCGAGATCAACCACGTCCCCTATAAAGGCGGCAGCGCTGCCGCGATGGACACCCTGTCCGGCCAGGTCGATGGATTCTGGGACAATCCCAGCTCGGCCATCCCACAGATCAAGGCCGACCGCATCCGTGCACTGGCGGTCTCAGGTCGCCAGCGCAATCCCGCTTTGCCGAATGTGCCGACCATGGTGGAACTGGGCTACAGCGATTTCGAAGCGATCAACTGGTTTGGCGTCTTCGCCCCGGGCAAGACCGATCCGCAATTGCTCGACGCCATCCACAAGGAAATCCGCACCATCCTGGAACTGCCCGATGTCAGGGAGCGCTTCGCCCAGGAAGGCGTGACGGCCAGCGGGCCGGGCCGCGCCGAATTTGCCGCCTTCGTGGCGAGCGAAATGAAGAAATGGGGCACGCTGATCCGCGAGAAAAACATCCAGGCTGAGTGATCGACGCTCAACCCGTCCGTCGGCCAGAGTAAACAGAAGCCAGAGTCCAAAAAGATGGCATCAGCAGTGCAAGACCCGTCAGGCGCCTTTGCCGAACTGATGGCGATCCGCGCCGGCAGCAGACTCGCGGCCGGCGAAGTCACCATCACCGGTCACGACCCGCTGTTTCGCAGCCCCTTCCGCATCGGTGAAACGCTGGCGATGGCGCTGGCCGCCAGGGGCGTGGCGGCCAACGATCTCTGGGAATTGCGCACCGGCGCGCGGCAGACCCTCAGCGTCGATGCCCGTGCGGCGGCGGCGACATCACATTCCGGCCGCGCGGTGACCCTGATCCGCGACACGGACGGACGCTATCAGCCCATTCCGGTGTCGGCGGCATTGCAGCATATGGTGTCGATGACGCAGCCCTGGGAAACCGCCGATGGGCGATGGGTGCTGCCCCATACCAATCTGCCGCATCTCCAGCGTCGGGTGTTCGATGTGCTCAAATGCGAAGACACTGTGGAATCGATCAGGGCCGCCGTGGCGCGCTGGCCTGCCGACGCACTGGACAGCGCAATCGCTGATGCCAATGCCTGTGCCGCCAGGGTGCTCACGCCGGAGGAATGGCTGGCCCATCCGCAGGGCGCGTATCTGGCATCCCGCCCCGTGGTCGAGATCACCCGGGTTGCCGACAGCGCGCCGGAACCTTTGCCCGCAGGTGGCGATCAACCACTGTCCGGTATCCGTGTCCTCGACCTGACGCGCATTCTCGCCGGCCCGACGGCCGGCCTGGGTCTGGCCGAACATGGCGCCGATGTCCTGATGGTGACGGCGCCCGACCTGCCGCAGGTGCCGTCCTTCGTGCGCGACACCAGCCATGGCAAGCGCAGCTGCTTCCTGGATTTCACCCGCGCCGACGAGGCCGAAAAACTCCGCGCACTGGTGCGCAACGCCGATGTGCTGGTGGAAGGTTATCGCCCCGGCCGGCTGGCGGCGCATGGCTTTGGCGTCGAAGACCTGACGGCGCTGCGGCCGGGGCTGATCTATGTGAGCGTGAACTGCTTCGGCTCCGGCGGGCCGCTCGCCGCTCGCGCCGGCTGGGACCAGATCGCGCAGGCGATCACCGGCATCTGCCATACCCAGGGTGTGGCGACGGCAGCCGGGCAGCCGAAGCTGACGCCTGTCCCGATGTGCGATTTCCTCACGGGCTTCCTCGGCACCTTCGGCGCCATGCTGGCCCTGGCCCGGCGCGCGCGCGACGGCGGCAGCTATCATGTGCAGGTGTCGCTGTGTCAGGCCGCCATGCTGTTCCAGCGCCAGGGACTGATCGACGATTTCAACGATGCGCCGGGCCAGCTCACGCCCGATGAATTCGAAGCGCTGGCGGTCCGCGTCGACAACACCTGCTACGGCGACCTCAAGACGCTCGGCCCGGTGCTGCGGATGTCGCACACGCCCTGCCGCTGGTCCCGCCCCACGCCGGCGCTGGGCAGCGACCGGGCGGAATGGCTGGCGCGCTAGGCTTTCTGGACCTGAACGTCAGACCGTTCTCCGGCGGCCTGCTGGCGATGCCGCTTCTGCACCATCGCCTCATGCAGCATGCGGATCTGGTCGCTGCCGGTCGTGGTGAACAGGAACGGAAAAATGCCGTGCAGAAGGCAGGCGATCCCGCCCCAGACCATGCGCAGGGCGAAGGACGACGCCGACAGCAGATGCTGCGCGTAGGTTTCGCCAACAGAAGCGGGATGTTCGGTAAAGACCTGCACAGGATGCCCCCTCGCATCGAATCACATGCCAGGATGATACCGGGGCCAGGGCAACAGCTTTCCCAAAAACCACTGTTTAATAGCCATAAAATGGGATATTATTCTATTTATGGCGAAAGAAATAAAACTGGATTCCATAGATCGGCGCATCCTCGGCCTGCTGCAGGATGACGCGGCCATGCCCATCCAGCAGATCGCGGACCAGGTCGGACTGTCGGTGAATCCCTGCTGGCGCCGCATCAAGATGCTGGAGGAAGCCGGGGTCATCGAGCGCCGGGTCGCCCTGGTGAATGCCGCGGCGGTGGGCCTGGGCATGACCGCCTTCGTCTCGATCCGGACCAACCAGCATAATAAAACCTGGCTGGAAGCCTTTGCCCGCGGGGTGCAGCGCATTCCCGAAATCGTCGAATGCCACCGCATGAGCGGCGATATCGATTACCTGCTCAAGATCGTCGTCGGCGATATCGCGCATTACGACCGGGTCTACCAGAAACTGATTTCAGAAGTCCCCGGCCTGTCCGACGTCAGCTCCACCTTCTCCATGGAGCGTCTCAAGCACGGGGTGAAGCTGGACCTGCAGTCGCTGTCCTAGGCCCAACGCCACCCCCGTGACGCCTGTCACATTCATTTAACTTGTACACAATCTAATTGCCCGCTATCTTCTGTCCCGTAGCAACGAGCACCCCCGCGCTACCCAACAGGAGACGAACAATGTCCATCACCCCGCTCTACACCACCACTGCCACCGCCACCGGCGGCCGTTCGGGCCAGGTCAAGTCGGCCGACGGCATCATCGACATGACGCTGGCCATGCCCAAGGAACTGGGTGGCCCCGGCAATGCCGCCAACCCGGAAACCTTCTTCGCCAGCGGCTATGCCGCCTGCTTCCAGGGCGCGCTCGGCCTCGTCGCCCGCAACCAGAAGATCACCCTGCCGGCCGGCAACACGGTCACCGTGACCATCGGCATCGGCAAGGACGAGACCAGCTTCGGCCTGAACGCCAAGATCTCGGTCGCCCTGCCCGGCATGGACAAGGCCCAGGCCGAGGCGCTGACCGCCGCCGCCCATCAGGTCTGCCCGTATTCGAAGGCGACCCGTGGCAACATCGAAGCCACGCTCGAGACTGTTGTCTAACATTGTGCCGCGACGCCGGGCTGCAAGGCCCGGCGTCGCCTAACCCCGCGGTTTACGCATGTCCGCCGATACCCAGCTCAAGCTCGACCACCAGCTCTGCTTCGCGCTTTACGCCGCGTCCAATGCGATGACGCGGCTCTATCGCGACCGGCTGGAGCCGCTCGGCCTCACCTATCCGCAGTATCTGGTCATGCTGGTGCTGTGGGAGCAGGACGGGCTGAGCGTCAAAAACCTGGGCGAGCGCCTCTATCTCGATTCCGGCACGCTGACCCCCATGCTCAAGCGCATGGCCGAGGCCGGGCTGCTGACCCGCACCCGCGCCGAGGACGACGAACGCCAGGTGGTGATCCGCCTGACCGACCGGGGCCGGGACCTGAAAGCCGCCGTGGCCGAGATGCATGCCGGCCTGGGCTGCCTGCTGCCGCTCGAACCCCAGGAAATCGGCCGCCTGCGGGCCGAGCTGCGCGGCCTGGCCAGCGGCCTGATCGCGGTGGCGGAATAATCCACAGGCGGTTGCCCGGGCTGTCATAATTCTGACCGTCGAATCCGGCATAATCCACAGGTTCAGCCACTACCCTTGGGGTTTTGGCTTGCCTTGGGCCACCAGATATTGCGATAGTCCCGCACTCAGAATCAGAGTGAGGAACCCATGTCGCTGCTCGACTCCAAGCCCGTCTACAAGCCCTTCAAGTATCCGTGGGCCTACGAAGCCTGGATGACCCAGCAGCGCGTGCACTGGCTGCCCGAGGAAGTGCCGCTCGCCGACGACGTGAAGGATTGGCAGAAGAAGCTGACCCCGGGCGAGAAGAACCTGCTGACCCAGATTTTCCGCTTCTTCGTCCAGGCCGATGTGGAAGTGAACAACTGCTACATGAAGCACTATGCGCGGGTGTTCAAACCCACCGAAGTGCAGATGATGCTGGCCTCCTTCTCCAACATGGAGACGGTGCATATCGCCGCCTACTCGCACCTGCTCGACACCATCGGCATGCCCGAAGAAGAGTATTCGGCCTTCCTCCGCTACAAGGAGATGAAGGACAAGTACGACTACATGCAGCAGTTCGGCGTCGAGACCAAGGCCGATATCGCCAAGACGCTCGCCGTGTTCGGCGCCTTCACCGAAGGCCTGCAGCTCTTCGCCTCCTTTGCGATCCTGCTCAACTTCCCGCGCTTCAACAAGATGAAGGGCATGGGCCAGATCATCTCGTGGTCGGTGCGCGACGAAAGCCTGCACACCAACTCGATCATCAAGCTGTTCCGCACCTTCGTGGATGAGAATCCCGAAGTCTGGAACGAGGACTTCCAGCGCGACCTCTATGTCGCCTGCTCGACCATCGTCGACCATGAAGACGCCTTCATCGATCTCGCCTTCGAGATCGAGGGCGTGCAGGGCCTGACCGCGCAGGAAGTGAAGGACTACATCCGCTGGACCGCCGACCGCCGTCTGCTGCAGCTCGGTCTGCAGCCGATGTACCGGGTGGCCAAGAACCCGCTGCCCTGGCTGGACGCGATCCTCAACGGTGTCGAACACACCAACTTCTTCGAGAACCGCGCGACCGAGTATTCCAAGGCTTCGACCCAGGGCAACTGGGAAGACGCCTTCGCCTGATCGCCTGTCACGCGTTTTGCAGATCATTATGGCCGGGCTTGTCCCGGCCATTTTGTTATGATGGCCGATGACCTATCGCATCCGTCCCGGGCGCCGCGCCGAAGCCGGCCATCTGCGCGACATCGAACGCGCCGCCGCCCAGGCTTTCATCGCCGTCGGCTATCCGGCCATTGCCGGTTATGAACCGACCCATGGCGACGACCTGCGCGAGGCGGTTGAAGACGGCACGCTGTTCGTCGCCGCCGATATTGCCGACCGGCCGGTGGGCTTCCTGCTCTGCAGTGAGCTGGATCACGGCCTCTATGTCCAGGAAATCAACGTCCACCCCGACCATGCCGGCCATCGCCTGGCCGTGCCGCTGCTGACGGCAGCCGAGACGCTGGCGCAGACCCTGGACCTGCGGCTGCTGACCTTGACCACCTTCCGGCATGTGCCGTGGAACGCGCCCTATTATATGAGGCTCGGCTTCGCCGCGATCCCGGACGACATGATCGGGCCGAACCTGCGCATCGTGATTGCGCGCCAGCACAAGGCCGGTCTCGACAGCGCCGACCGCGTGGCCATGCAGCGCGCCGTCCCGGCGCCCTAGCCGCGGATGATATCCGCCGTCGGCACCAGCGCGCTGTCGGGGAACAGCCGCGCCATGGTGGCGGCGCCGTCGAGGCCGAAATGCGCCGCGGCGATACCCTTGTACAGTGCGGTGAGATGCGTGGTCGGCGCGACGTCGCGGCCCTGATAGAGCTGCGGCTGCTTCAGCCCCGGCCAGTCGGCCAGCACGCGACCGCCCTTTACCGCGCCGCCCAACAGGAAACCGGCGCCGCCGGTGCCATGATCGGTGCCGCCGGAGCCATTCGGCATCGCCGTGCGGCCGAATTCGCTGACCGCGAGGATCGCCGTGTCGCGCCAGACCGGACGCAGGCCATCGGAGAGTGCCGCCAGCGCCTGCGACAGCACGGTGAACTGCTGCGCCAACCGATTGGCCTCGGCGCTGTGGGTATCGAAGCCGTTCATCTCGATCACGGCGATGCGTGGACCATCGGGCCGCGCCAGCCGCGCCGCCGCCAGTTGCGCCAGACCGACCACCGCCTGCAGGCTGCCGGGCCTTGTCATCTCGCGCGGCGCGTCGGCTTCCATCTGCGCCGCCGCCATGGCGGGACCGAGCACGGTGTCTTCCGACCACAGCGCCATCATGCGGTCGACAAACACCGCCGGCGCGCCGGGCAGTTTGTCGGGCGCGGCGGAATCGATGCCGACCGGGCCGCGCAATGCAAAGGGCACGGTGGGCCCGACCGCCAGGCCAAGACGTTTGCGGCCCGCGGCCTTTTCATGTTCGGCCAGCAGGCGGTTGAGCCAGCCTGCCGTGCCGGAGGTCGGGCGCTCCAGCCCGGCTTCGAGTTCGTCCTGGGCGGAGAAATGCGAACGGTCGCGATGGCTGCTGGCCACGGCATGGATCGGCAGCAGATCGCCGGCGTCAAAGAAGGATTTCAGCGGCGCCAGATTGGCATGCAGCGCGAAGACATGATCCAGCGGCACCGGCGTCTGCTGGTCGAGGAATTCGCCGCGCAGCCTTGCAAAGCCCGGATCGCCAATCGGCATGATCGCCGCCAGCCCATCCATGCCGCCGCGCAGGATGAAAAACACGAAACGTTTTTCCGTCGCCGCCGACGCAAAGGCGATGCGCGGCATGGCCATGGTGGCCGCGCTGCCGAGCGTGAGCAGGCGGAGGGCATCGCGGCGGGTGGCGGAGGATGCTGTGCGATCCATGCTCACCGCCACTGGAATTCCGGCGCCGCCAGCACGGTGGCGAGCGCGGCGGGGCGGCTTTCGGCCCGCTGCACCGCCTGCCGCGTATCGGGCCGGGCCCGCGCACCGATGGCGAGATCGAGCAGCGCTATCGGCTCGGCGCTGTTGCGCGCGCGCTGGGCCAGTACGAAAGCCAGTTCGATGCGCTGGCGCAGCGCGTCGGGCGCCATCCATTCATTGGCGCGATCGGACCAGCCAGCGGGAGACGGCGGCTGGAACGGTGCCTGGCCGAATTGCCGCAGCAGGCCGATGAAGCGCTGCGGCGGCAGATCGGCATTGCTGAGCCGCACGGCGGCCAGCATGAAGTCGCGCGGATTGCGCAGCTTGCGGTATTGCGGATCCCAGGCTTCGGGCAGGTCGATCAGCGTCAGCGCCAGCTGCCGCAGGTCGCCCTGCGTGTCGCGGAAGGTTTTCGCCAGGGTGGCAACAGCACCCGGCGGCGGATCGTCGGCGATGAAATGACGGGCCAGCTTCAGCGCCAGATGCTGCGCCGTCTCGGGCTGGGCGGCCAGCATCTGCAGGGCGGCGATGCCCTGGTCGGAACTCTGCTGGCTGAAATTGTAGCCCAGCAGCGCCTGCGGGCCGGGCTCGTGGATATTGGGGCGGAAGCAGGCGGCGCCGAGCGTACAGCCCTCCTGCGGATTGCGGCCGACCGACCAGCCGGTGAGGATCTTCGCCAGCGCGATCACATCGGCCTGGGTGTAATGCGCCGCCGGACTGATGGTGTGCAGCTCCAGGATCTCGCGCGCATGATTCTCGTTGAGGCCGACCTGGCGGCGCGCGCCGGCCTTCGACGATGGCCCCAGCGATGAGGCATTGTCGAGATAGAGCAGCATCGCCGGATGGCCGGTGACGGCGAGCAGCATGTCAGAGAAACGGCCGAAGGCATGCGGCCGGATCGCCTCGCGTTCATAGGCGCCGACCAGCGCCATGACGATCTGGTCGCGGCCGGCGACGGTGAAATGATTGGCCCAGAACTGCACCCAGCGTTCGGCAAAGGGCGCGTCGCTCTGCGCCTGCGTCTGGAACAGCGTCGTCACCTCGGTCTGGATATTCTGCTGCAGTACCTGGCGCGCGGCCTTCTCGGCCTCGGCCAGATCCTTCTGCTTCGCCTGGCGATAGGCATAGAAGGCGCTGGCCTGGCTCTGGGCCGAGGGCAGGCTGGCGAGCGCCGCCGGCATGACCGCCGCGCTGCCCTTCGCCGGCACCTGGCCCTTCAGCCAGCCGCGCGGATCGGACTCCAGCGCCGCCGCATCGGCGGGGCGGATGCCGAGGCCGAAGCGGTTGGCGGCGTGGATGGCACTGGCAGACAGCATGGGCACCTGTTCAGGCAAGGATACCGCAGTTCACGCCCCGGCGGCGGCAATCCTGCTCCCGCCCCCTGTGACAAATACCCGGGTTCAGGCCAGCAGGTCGATGAACAGGCCCTGCTGGTCAAGCTGCGCCTTGAGCGCGATGGCCGAGGCGCCCTCCTGGCCCTGCGCGCCCTGCAGCAGGGCGGCGGCCTGGGCCATCACATCGGGACTGAGGCTGCCGCTGCTCACCGCCTTCAGCGCGACAAGCTGCGCCTGTTCGGCCTGGCGCAGGCCCGCCAGGGCAACGGAAATACCGGATGCACCCGTAATCGTCGTCATGCCGCAACCCTAGCGGAGGGTGGAATAATCCTCAACCGGGGACTCAACCCCACCCTGCCGCTGGGCTGGCCCGGACGATGGCGCTACACTGCCTGCTATCGATTCTCATCGCATAATCTCCCCGTAAATCGACATTGAACGGACCGATGACCGCTCTGCCTCCCAATCCCCTGCTGCCCATCCCGATCGCCCAGTACCGCGAGGGCAATACCGGCGTCCCCTATGCGCACCAGTTCGATTCCGGCCTGCCCGGCCCGCATGTGGCGATCACCGCACTGGTGCATGGCAACGAGGTCTGCGGCGCCCATGTGCTGGACCTGCTGCTGCGCGAGAAATTCCGCCCGGCCAAGGGCAAGCTGACGCTGATCTTCTGCAACGTCGCCGCCTATACCCGCTTCGATCCCGACGAGCCGGCCGCCTCGCGTTTCATCGACGAGGACATGAACCGCGTCTGGGGCGCCAATGCGCTGGATGGCGACCGCCGCTCCATCGAGCTGGACCGCGCCCGCGAGATCGAGCCGCTGATTGCCGAGGTCGATCTGCTACTGGACGTGCATTCGATGCAGCAGCCCTCGCCGCCGCTGATGCTGTCGGGTCCGCTGGCCAAGGGCCGCACACTGGCCGCCCAGGTCGGCGTGCCGGCCACCGTGGTGGCCGACCAGGGCCACAAGGCGGGCCTGCGCATGCGCGACTATGGCGGCTTCGGCGATCCGGACAGCGCCAAGAATGCCCTGCTGGTGGAATGCGGCCAGCATTGGGACCAGGCCAGCAAAACCGTCGCCATCGAAACCGTGTTCCGTTTCCTGAAAAGCACCGGCCTGGCCACCGATGCCGACCTGGCGCGCCATGGCGTGACGCCGCGGCCGGCGCAGCCGCAGAAATTCGTCGAAGTGACCGAGGCCGTCACCATCGCCACCGAGAGCTTCGCCTTTGCCGAAGCCTTTACCGGGCTGGAAGCGATTCCCGCCGCTGGTACAGTGATCGCCCATGACGGCACGCAGCCCATCGCCACGCCCTATGACGACTGCGTGCTGATCATGCCGACCAAGCGGCTGAAACCGGGCCAGACCGCCGTGCGGCTCGGCCGCTACATCACCGCGTAAATGTTCAGACAGCTCGGCTTCAGCCTGCCTGCTCTGTGCATCGGCGCAGTGGGCGGCGCGGCCTTTCTGTACCTGCGCATGCCGCTGGCCTGGATGCTGGGCAGCATGTTCCTGGTCGGGCTCTGCGCGCTGGCCGGGCTGGACAAGAAAATCCGCATCACCGTCAACCCGCTGCTGCGCGCCATCATGATCACGGTGATCGGCGTGATGCTGGGCAGCACCTTCAAGCCCGAAATGATCGACCGCGCCCGCGAATGGATCGGGCTGATCGTACTGATGCTGGTCTATATCCCGATCGTCACCGCGATCTGCTACGTGATGTTCCGCCGGCTGGCGCGGCTCGATCCGGTGACCGCCTATTTCTCGGCGGCGCCCGGCGGCCTGCAGGAAATGACCCTGGTGGGCGAGCATTACGGCGGCGACGGCCGCAGCATCATCCTGACCCATGCGCTGCGCGTCTTCATCACCGTGATGACCGTGCCGGTGTATTTCCGCTTCGTGGAAAACCTCAACGTGCCACCGATGGCGCAGGGCCCGCATATGTGGCAGCTGCCATGGCATGAAGGCGCGCTGCTGGTGGCCTGCGGCGTGGTCGGCTGGTATGCGGCGCGCTTCCTGCGCATCCCCGCCGCCCAGTTGGTCGGGCCGATGGTGGTCTCGGCCATCGTGCACCTGTTCGGCTGGTCGCATGCGGCGCCGCCGCCGGAGCTGGTCGCCACCGCCCAGGTGGTGATGGGCGCGGCGCTCGGCTGCCGCTTCGTCGGCACGCCGCTGAAAGAGGTCGGCCGCATTGCCACCTATGCCGTGCTCGCCACCTTTGCCATGCTGGCGGTGGCGGTGGTGATGACGGTGTGGTTCGCCGACTGGGCCGGCATCAAGAGCGAGGCGCTGATGCTGGTGCTGTCGCCCGGCGGCATGGCCGAGATGAGCCTGGTGGCGCTCGGCCTCGGCGTCGAAGTCGCCATCGTGGCGTCGATGCATATTTTCCGCATCGCCGTGGTGGTGATCGCCGTGCCCTTTGCCTTCCGGCTGCTGGGCCTGAAGGCGAAACCGACGGACTGAGGCGGCGGCCATATCCGGGCTTATCTGAGTCTTATTCGACTCTTATTTGCGCTTATTCGATCCTTATTTGCGCTTATTGGAGCCTTATTCCGGCGTATTCGATCCTTATGCCGGCTTATCCGGTCCATATGCCGACGAAACGGACCGCCGCGCGTCCTGCCGCACGGCCATGAGGGTTTTCAGACCTAACCCACTGATCTGTCTGGACCGGCCGACTGCACAGCGCGCCAAACCGAGCCAAACTTTGCCAATCTGAGCCATCCTTGAGCCAAAGTTGGCCAAGCCTGGCCATCTGGAACCATCTGCGGCCTTTACGCGCCAGCCTGAGCCCAGCCTTTTCATACCGGTGTATGGCAATCGCGTGCTGGCGGAGGCTTATCTGAGTCTTATTCCGGCTTATTCGAGTCTTATTCGACTCTATTCGCGCCGCTTCGCTGGCCTTCGTTTGGCTTCGCGCCGCTTCGTTTGCGTTCTCGGGTGTTCGTTTGGCTTCGCTGGCGTTCGTTTGGCTTCCGGCGCGCCATGCCGACCGATCCGCACAGGACCAAGCCATGACGACCCGGTCGCGCGTACCGGGTTATGCGGGAGCAGATTCACGATGGGCAAGAACGGCAGAGTCTGCTGTCAGGTAAGACTCCGCCCTGCGGCGTCAATGAGATTAAAGAGATTTAATCTTCACGGCACCGTCTTCGTGATCGCCGGCAGCGCGAAATCGAAGTCGCAGCCCTGCTCCGCCTGGGTCACCGTATCGAAATAGAGCCGCTCGTAACCGCGGCGGCCTTCGCCTGAGGGCAGCGGCGGCAGCGCGGCGCGGCGCTTTTGCAGCTCGGCCTCGTCCACCAGCAGATCGATGCGGCGGCCTTCGGTATCGAGCCTGATGCGGTCGCCCGTCTTCACCAGCGCCAGCGGACCGCCAGCGGCAGATTCCGGCGCGATATGCAGCACGATGGTGCCGTAAGCCGTGCCGCTCATGCGCGCGTCCGAGATGCGCACCATGTCCTTCACGCCATGCTGCGCCAGCTTTTTCGGGATCGGGATATAGCCGGCCTCCGGCATGCCCGGCGCGCCCTTGGGGCCGGCATTGCGCAGCACCAGGATGTCGTCGGGTTTCACATCGAGATCGGGCGCATCCAGCCGCGCGGCCATGTCGGGCAGGCTGTCGAAGACCACGGCGCGGCCTTCATGCTGCAGCAGGCTTTGCGTGGCGGCGGCCTGCTTGATGATGGCGCCGTCGGGCGCGAGGTTGCCACGCAGCACCGCCATGGCGCCGTTCTTATACACGGGCGCGGCCATCGTCTTGATCACATCCTGTTTCCAGCCCGGCGGCATGGCGTCGATATTCTGGCCCAGCGTCTTGCCGGTGACGGTGAGGCAGTCGCGCTCGATCAATTCGCCCAGCTCGCGCAGGATCGGCGTCAGGCCGCCGGCCTTGTGCAGGTCTTCCATGTAATGCTGGCCGGTCGGTTTCAGATCGACCAGCACCGGGGTCTCGCGGCCCATCCTGTCATAGCCTTCGAGATCGACGGCAATGCCGCTGCGGCCTGCCATGGCCGTGAGGTGAATCAGCGCATTGGTGCTGCCGCCGACGGCAAGCAGCACGCGCAACGCATTGCGATAAGCCGCCGGCGTGAGAATCTTGTCGGGCGTCAGGCCCTCGGCCGCCATCGCAACCGCACGCGTGCCGGTCTGCTCGGCCAGACGCCGACGTTCGGCATGCACCGCCGGCACCGCCGCGCCGCCGGGCAGCATCATGCCGAGCGCTTCCACGGTGAGCGCCATGGTGGATGCCGTGCCCATCACGCCGCAGGTGCCGATGGTGGGCGCGAGTTCGGAATTGACCTCGTTGATCTCCTGGTCGTTGACCTCGCCGGCGCGGTAGCGCGCCCAGAAGCGGCGGCAGTCCGTGCAGGCGCCGAGCTTTTCGCCGCGCCACGATCCGGCCAGCATCGGACCAGTGACCAGCATGATGGCCGGCACATTGGCGCTGGCGGCGCCCATGAGAAGCGCCGGCACGGTCTTGTCGCAGCCGCCCATCAGGATCACGGCGTCCATCGGCTGGGCGCGGATCATCTCTTCCGCATCCATCGCCATCAGGTTGCGCAGATACATGCTGGTCGGGTTGGCGAAGCTTTCCTGGATCGAGATCACCGGAAACGGCACCGGGATGCCGCCGGCCAGCATGACGCCGCGCGAGGCCGCCTCGATCAGGTCGGGCACATTGCGGTGGCAGGCATTGTAGCCGCTGTCGGTATCGACGATGCCGATGATCGGCCGCTCCAGCGCCTCATCCGTATAGCCCAGCGCCTTGATGAAGGCCTTGCGCAGGAAGACGGAGAAGCCGGCATCGCCGTAATTGGCCAGATTGCGCTTCATGCCCCGGGCCTGGGCGGCGGCGGGTTTGGCGGCGGGCTTCTTGTCGGACATAGAGTTCACTCCCAGGGACGAGGCCCTTTTTTAGCGCGTCAGCACGGGGCAGACCAGCATCGCAGCCACCCTCACCCTCCCGTCGCGCACGCGCCGGGTCCCTCCCTCTCCCGCTTGCGGGAGAGGGTTGGGGTGAGGGCCTTCATCGTCAGAGCCGCGGCTGGAGTTGGCGCCCGGCCCTGCCTATACTTGCGCCGCACACAGCGGGGGATACGGGCGTTATGGGAGTTCCGGCGGATGCGTGGCGGGCCAGACCGTCGCTGCGCGAGAAATTACGGCTGCTGCGCAAACGCTGGTGGCGCAAATCCTGGTCGCAGTATGGCGAGGATATCAGCCTGCTGACCCTGTTTGACGGCCGCCGCGACGGCATCTATGTCGATGTCGGCTGTTTCCATCCGCGCCGCTATTCCAATACCCGCGCGCTGTATGAGCGCGGCTGGCACGGCGTCAATATCGACATCTCGCCGCGCAAGATCGCGCTGTTCGATTTCGACCGCCCGCGCGACCGCAATGTCTGCTGCGCCGTGACCAAAGAACCGGGCGAGATCACCGCCTATGTCTTCGGCGACGGCAGCGCGCTCGACACCACCGACAAGGCCGTGGCCGATGAATGGGCCAGGCGGTTCAAGACCAGCTATATCGCCGCCACCGTGCCCTGCCGCCCCTTGAGCGATATCCTGGATGCCGCCGGCATCACCCGCGTCGATTACCTGAACATCGATGTGGAAGGCGCCGAGATGGGCGTGCTGGGCGGGCTGGATTTCGACCGCATCGCGCCGGGCTGCATATCGGTGGAAATCCATGGCGAGATCGCGGCGGCGCTGCAAAGCCCGGTCTATCGCTTCCTCACCGAACGCGGCTACGCGCTGCACTCCTGGGTGCGGCCGACGTTCATTTTCCTGAAGGCGTGAACGCGCCGGCCTAAAGCGGCTTCTGGGCCAGGATGAACAGGCGTCGGAAGGGAAACAGCGTGCGGCCGTCCTCTTCGCGCGGATAGGCCTGGGCAATGCGGGCGCGATAGTCGGCCTCGAAGACGCTGCGCTCGGGCTCCTCCAGACGGTCGAGGAAGGGCTTGAGCGCGCTGCCCTTGGTGAATTCGGCCACCGGATTGGCGCCCGACATCACCTGCAGATATTCGCTCTCCCAGATCTCGAGCGTGGTGCAGTGCTGCTGCAGGATACGCCAGTAGACCGCCGGCTCGGCCACCGGATAACGCCGCAGATGCGGTTCCAGCCGCGAGCGCCAGGGCCCGAGCTCAATCGTGTCGGTGATGCAGGTATGGGATTTGGCGCCGTGGTTGCGCGGCATCTGCACCGCCAGCCAGCCGCCGGGTTTCAGCCCCTGCAGCAGGCCGGGGAACAGCGTCTCGTGATCGCCGAGCCATTGCAGTGCCGCGTTGCTGTAGATCAGGTCGACCGGCGCGTCGGGCTGCCAGGCGGCGATATCGGCCTCAACGAAACGCGCAGTCGGATAATCGGCCTGCGCCTTGGCCAGCATGGTGGCTGAAGCATCGACGCCGGTGAGCTGGGCTTGCGGCCAGCGCTGCCGCAGCAGCGGCGTCAGGTTGCCGGGGCCGCAGCCGAGATCGACGACAGATGCAGGGGAAACCAGCGGCACGCGGGCCAGCAGGTCCACGGCGGGGCGCAGCCGCTCGCCGGCGAATTTCAGGTATTGCGTCGGGTCCCAGGACATGATTACCAAGGCTACCCGAGGAAACGAAACCGGCAAGGCGATTTGTTATGAATTCTTCTCAAGACCGGCGCGATTACGCTCAACAGGCCTTCGACGCGCCGCTGGAGCTGACCGGCATGGCTGTCCAGCCTGAGCACATAGATGCCAACGGCCATATGAATGTCGGCTATTACAACGTGATCTTCGACCAGGCGCTGGACAGGTTCTTCACGCCCTTCGATCTCGACTGGTCCTATGTGCAGCGCACCAATCTCTCCACCTTCGTGCTGGAGACCCATGTCTGTTACCTGCAGGAGGTGCTGGAGGGCGATCGTTTACGCTTCACCTTCCAGCTGCTGGATTTCGACGCCAAGCGCATCCATTACTTCATGCAGATGCATCACGCCGAGAAGGGCTATCTGGCGGCGACGAGCGAGCAGATCCTGGTGCATGTGGATCTGGCGACGCGGCGCTCCAGTCCCTTCCTGCCCGAACACCAGACCCTGTTCGCCAACATGCTGGCCGGCCATGGCAAACTGCCGAAGCCGCGCCAGGCCGGCAAAAGCATCGGCATGACGAAGAAGGGCTGAGAGCCGCGCGCCCGCCACACCTCCACACCCGTCATGCCACGCGAGCGTGGCATGACGATTGGGTTTACAGCTTGATCTCGACTTCCACGAAGGCCATCGCGGCCTTGCCGGCGTTGATGACGTCATGGGCCACGCCCTTGGGGCGCGAATAGCTGCCGCCGGCCTGCATCTCGATCAGGCTTTCGCTGCCATCCTGGGCAATGATCTTCATCATGGCGTCGGTCAGGTAGGTCACCGTGTAGGGATACTGGTGCACATGGAAACCGGTGGCGGCGCCGGGCGCGAAATCCCAGCGCGTGATGCGCACGCGCTCGTCGTCGGCCTGCTGGGTCGGGGTGGCTGATCCGGTCGCCTGGCACATGGGGGCTCTCCTGTTTTCGCTGCGCCGATCCTAGGCCGTGGCGGCAGAACCGGACAAGCGCGGAATTGTCACGCTGCAATCCGCAGCAAACAGAAAAGCCGTCACTCTCGGAATAAACCCAAGGATGACGGTCTATTGTGAGGCCTAGTCCTGCTGTTTCTTGCGCAGGGCCGCGCGCAGCGGCCTTCCCTGCGCGATCGCCTTCAGCATGCCACGGAAGGTATGGACCTCCTGGCTGGCCAGCGGCACGCGCTGCAAGGCCGAGCGCAGGTTGCGCAGGATGGCGCCGCGCTTGGGCTCGACATTGTGGAAGAAGGCGGATTTGTCCAGCTCGTCGGCCAGATGGTCGAACAGGCCCTGCAGCTCCTCCTGGGTGGCGAAGCCACCGCGCACGGTGTCGAGCCGGCTCGGCGCGGTGTCGTCGTTTGCCGTGAACCATTCATAGCCGAGCAGCAGCACGGCCTGGGCGAGGTTCAAGGACGAGAAGCCGGGATTGAGCGGCACGCTGATGCCGACATGAGCCAACGCCACATCCTCGTTATCCAGTCCGGTGCGTTCGCGGCCGAACAGAATCCCGACGCGGAAGCCATCACGCTCCTCGGCGCGCATGCGGGCGGCGGCCTCGCGCGGCGTGACCACCTCTTTCATCATGTCGCGATGGCGCGCCGTGGTGGCATAGATGCGATGAAGATCGGCCACCGCCTCGGCGGTGCTTTTGAACACGCTGACCGCATCCAGCACCGGATCGGCCTTGCTGGCCAGCACATAGGCGGCCGGGTTGGGCCAGCCGTCGCGCGGATTGACCAGGCGCAGTTCGGTGATGCCGCAGTTCAGCATGGCGCGGGCGGCAGCGCCGATATTCTCGCCGAGCTGCGGCTCGACCAGCACCACCACCGGCCCGCGCCGCAGCGGCCCCGGCGGCGCGAATTTCCCGAGCTTGGGACGATTGGTCGGCATTATTTCGAAGGCTGGGCGCCGTCGCGCAGCAGCTTCCACTGGATCGAATCCATCAGCGCCACAAAGGCCGCGTCGATGATGTTGGGCGAGACGCCGACGGTGAACCAGCGGTTGCCCTGGCCATCGGTGCTTTCGATCATCACCCGCGTGGTCGCATCGGTGCCGCCATTGAGGATACGCACCTTGAAATCGGCCAGCCGCAGGTCGTCGATATAGCTCTGGTAGCGGCCAAGGTCCTTGCGCAGCGCCTGGTCGAGCGCATTGACCGGGCCGTTGCCTTCGGCCACCGAGAACAGCGTCTGGCCATCGACATCCAGCTTCACCGTGGCTTCCGAGATGGTCACCAGCTCGGCGCGGGCATTGAAGCGGCGCTCGACCTGGACGCGGAAGCTGCGAATCTTGAAAAAGTCGGGCATCTGTCCGAGCGTGCGGCGCGCCAGGATTTCGAAGCTCGCCTCGGCGCCATCGTAGGAATAGCCCTGGGCCTCGCGCTGCTTCACATCCTCCAGCAGCGCATTCAGCCGGCTGTCATTCGGATCGTAGGCGATGCCGGCCTCGGTCAGTCGCACCAGCAGATTCGAGCGGCCGGCCTGGTCGGAGATCAGGATCTGGCGCTTGTTGCCGACGCTTTCCGGCGGCACATGCTCGTAGGTGCGCGGGTCTTTCATCACCGCCGAGACATGCAGGCCGCCCTTATGCGCGAAGGCCGAGGCGCCCACGTAAGCCGCATGGCGGTTCGGCGCGCGGTTGAGCAACTCGTCCAGCGTGCGCGAGGTGGCGGTCAGATGGGTCAGGTCCTGTTCGCTCAGGCCGATATCGACATGGTCGGCGAACCAGGGCTTGAGCATCAGCGAGGGAATCAGCGCGATGAGGTTGGCATTGCCGCAGCGCTCGCCCAGGCCGTTCAGTGTGCCCTGCACCTGGCGCACGCCGGCTTTCACGGCGGCCAGCGTGTTGGCCACGGCATTTTCGGTGTCGTTATGGGTATGCACGCCAAGGCGCGAGCCGTCGCCGAGTTTCTGCACGACTTCACTGACGATGCGTTCGACTTCCCAGGGCATGGCGCCGCCATTGGTGTCGCAGAGCACGGCCCAGCGTGCGCCGGCATCCAGCGCCGCCTTCAGGCAGTCGAAGGCGAATTTGGGATTGGCCTTGTAGCCATCGAAGAAATGCTCGGCATCGAACATCGCCTCGCCGAATTTCTTATGCGCCGCGGCGATGCTGTCGGAGATCAGCTCGATATTCTCGGAAAGCGGAATGCCGAGCGCCACATCGACCTGGAAATCCCAGCTCTTGCCCACCAGGCAGGCGGAATCGGCGCTGGCATTGAGGATCGCAGCGAGGCCGGGATCGTTGTCGGTCGAGCGGCCCGGCCGCCGGGTCATGCCGAAGGCGACGAATTTGGCGCGCTTCAGCTCGGGCTTGGTGGCGAAGAATTCGGAATCGGTGGGATTGGCGCCGGGCCAGCCGCCCTCGATATAGGCGACGCCGAGCCGGTCCAGCGCCCTGGCGATGACGCGTTTGTCCTCGACCGAGAAGTCGACGCCCTGCGTCTGCGCCCCATCGCGCAGCGTCGTGTCGAAGAGATAAACCCGGTCCTTGCTCACGTCAGACTCCCGTCAGCCGCTTGACGACGCGACCCCATCCGATCAGCGGCAGCAGCGGCGCCATTTCAGGCCCCTTGTCGCGCCCGGTCAAGGCCAGGCGCAGCGGATGGAACAGACCCTTACCCTTGGCGCCGGTCTTGGCAGAAATTGCAGCCGTCCAGGCCTTCCAGGTGGTGGCGTCCCAGGGCTCGGCCGGCAGGGTCTCGACGGCGGCGGCGATCACGGCGGCATCCTCGATCACCGGACTGATCTCGCCAGCGACGACGGGCCACCAGTCGGCGGCCTCGGCCAGCCGGCCGATATTGCCGCGGATGGCGAGCCAGAAGCTTTCCGTGGCGCCAGGCGGCAGGCGGTCGCGCAGGGTGGCGAAATCCGTCGCATGCAGGATTTTCGTGTTCAGCAGGTCGAGTTCATGGGGATCGAGCCGGGCCGGCGCGCGGCTGAAGCGCGTCAGGTCGAAGCCCGCGACCAAGGCCTGGTTGTCGTGCTGCGGCTCCACCGGATCGGCCGAGCCCAGACGGGCCAGCAGGGAATTCAGCGCCATCGGTTCGTAGCCCTGCTCGCGCAGGTCGGCCAGCGACAGCGAACCGATGCGTTTGGACAGGCCGCCGCCTTCGGCATCGAGCAGCAGCGAGAAATGCCCGAAGACCGGCACGGCATAGCCCAGCGCCTCGAACAGCTGGATCTGCGACGCCGAGTTGGTGACATGATCCTCGCCGCGGATGATATGGGTGATGCCAAGGTCGCCGTCATCGACCACCGAGGAGAGCGTGTAGAGCGGATAGCCGTCCGAGCGCACCAGCACCGGATCGCTCAAGCTCGCCGTATCGATCTCGACGCGGCCATGGATCAGGTCGTCCCAGCCGGTGACGCGATGCTCCAGCTTGAAGCGCCAGTGCGGCTTGCGGCCCTCGGCTTCCAGCTTCGCGCGGTCGTCGTCGGTGAGTTTCAATGCGGCGCGGTTATAGACCGGCGGCTTCTTCTGGCTGAGCTGCACCTTGCGGCGCAGGTCGAGTTCTTCGGCCGTCTCATAGCAGGGATAGAGCCGGCCGCTGGCTTTCAGTTTTTCCGTCGCCGCCGTGTAGAGGGCGAAGCGGTCGGACTGTTTGGCGTAACGGTCCCAGTCGAGACCGAGCCAGCGCAGATCGTCCTCGATGCCCCTGGCGAAGTCCTCAGTCGAGCGCGCGGTGTCGGTATCGTCCAGCCGCAGCAGGAAGCTGCCGCCGTGCTTACGCGCGAACAGCCAGTTCAGCAGCGCGCCGCGCGCGTTGCCGACATGCAGCCGGCCCGTGGGGCTCGGCGCGAAACGAACCGCGACGGGACTCATTTTTTCTGGTCCCGGAAGGCGTTGGTAATCGGATAGCGGCGGCCGCGGCCGAAATTGCGCGCGGTCAGGTTGACGCCGGGCGGTGCCTGCCGGCGCTTGTATTCGGCGATATACAGCAGATGCTGGATGCGGCGCACGACGTCTTCGGGCTGGCCTTTGGCGACGATCTCGCGGACCGGCATCTCCTTTTCCACCAGCATTTCCAGGATGGCGTCGAGCTGCTCATACGGCGGCAGGCTGTCCTGGTCGAGCTGGTTGTCGCGCAGTTCCGCCGTCGGCGGCCGCTCGATGATCGCCGGCGGAATCACCACGCCGGCCGGGCCCAGGCTGTTCAGCGGCCGGTTGGCGTTGCGCCAGTGCGACAGCTCGTAGACCGTCATCTTGTAGACGTCTTTCAGCACGCTGTAGCCGCCGCACATGTCACCATAGAGCGTGGCATAGCCGACCGACATCTCGGACTTGTTGCCGGTGGTCAGAACCATATGGCCGAACTTGTTCGACAGCGCCATCAGCGTGACGCCGCGGATGCGCGACTGCAGGTTCTCTTCGGTGATATCGGGCTTGGTGCCCTTGAAGGCCGGGCCGAGCATGCATTCGAAAGCGCCGAAGGCCGGCTCGATCGGGATGGTCTCGTAGGGCACGCCCAAAGCTTTGGCGCAATCGGCGGCATCGTCCAGGCTGCGCTGCGAGGTGTATTTCGACGGCAGCATCACACAGCGCACACGATCCGGCCCCAGCGCATCGACGGCGACGGCGGCCGAGATGGCGGAATCGATGCCGCCCGAGAGGCCGAGCACCACGCCGGGGAAACGGTTGCGGTTCACATAGTCGCGCAGGCCTTCCACCATGGCCTGGTAGATGCTGGGCAGGCGCTCCATCGGCTTTTCGACCCTGCCCGGTTCGCAGACCCAGCCGTCGTTGCCGCGATGCCATTCGCTGACCGTAAAGTCGTCGATGAATTCCGGCTGGCGGATGGGCAGGCTGTGATCGGCATTGACGACAAAGCCGCCGCCATCGAAGACCAGTTCGTCCTGGCCGCCGGTGCGGTTGACATAGAGCAGCGGCAGGCCGGTCTCGACCACGCGCGCCACCACCAGCGGCAGGCGCTGGTTCCATTTGTCGGTCTCAAACGGCGAGCCGTTCGGCACGACGAGAATCTCGGCGCCGGTCTCGGCCAGGCATTCCGACACATCGGGCAGCCACATGTCTTCGCAGATCATCACGCCCAGCCGCACGCCACGGAAGACGATGGGACCCGGCAGAGGCCCGGCGGTGAAATGGCGCTTCTCGTCGAAGACGCCGTAATTGGGCAGTTCGTGCTTGTGCCGCACGGCGGCGATCTGGCCGCCCTCGAGCAACAGGGCGGAATTGTAGAGATTGCCGTTCTCGCGCCAGGGCGAGGTGACCAACACGGCCGGGCCGCCATCGGCGGTCTGGGCCGCCAGCTCGCGCACGGCGGCCTCGCAGGCCTCCTGCACCGAGGGGCGCAGCACCAGGTCTTCCGGCGGATAGCCGATGATCACCAGCTCGGGCAGGACGACCAGATCGGCCCGGGCCTCGGCGGCGCGCGCACGCGCCTGCTCGACCAGCCTGCGGTTGCCGGGAATGTCGCCCACGGCCGGATTGACCTGGGCCATGGCGATGCGGAGACGGTCTAGCGGGGCGGCGGACATGGTGTTTATGGCTTTCAGGACCGATACTTAACCCTACGGCAGGCTTATCTCAAGCCGGGCGCCAGTTTACAGTGGCCGCCAAGGGATTAGATAGCCCGTACAGACGCCAGGGAGGCCTCAATGTCCGCGAAAAATACTCAAGTTCTGATGAAACAGCACCCCAAGGGCGCCGTGACCGAGGCCGATTTCGAGATCGTCCAGCGCGACATCCCGAAACCCGGTCCGGACCAGGTTCTGATCCGCAACGTCTATCTCTCGCTCGACCCCTATATGCGCGGCCGCATGGATGCCGTGCGCAGTTACGCGGCGCATCTCAATCCGGGCGACATGATGGGCGGCGGCACGGTCGGCCAGGTGATCGAGAGCAATGTCGAGAAGCTGCCGGTTGGCACCTATGTGAACGGCATGCTGGGCTGGCAGGGTTATGCGGTGGCCAAGGCCAACGAGCTGCGCGTGCTCGATCCCAAGGTGGCGCCGATCTCGACCGCCTTGGGCGTGCTGGGCATGCCGGGCTGCACGGCGCATTACGGCCTGATGGAAATCGGCGCGCCCAAGGCGGGCGAGACCGTCGTCGTCTCGGCCGCTTCCGGCGCGGTCGGCGCCGTGGTCGGCCAGGTCGCCAAGATCAAGGGCTGCCGCGTGGTCGGCATCGCCGGCGGCAAGGACAAATGCGACTACGTGGTCAACGAGCTCGGCTTCGATGCCTGCATCGACTACAAGGCGCCGGACATGCAGGCGGCCTTCAAGGCGGCGACGCCCGACCGCGTCGATGTGTATTTTGAGAATGTCGGCGGTGAAATCATGGAAATGGTGTTCAACCGGCTGAACGGCTTTGCCCGCGTCGCCATCTGCGGCCTGATCTCGCAGTATAACGGCCAGCCCTATCCCTTCACCGGTATGCGCCACATTCTCGTAAACCGTGCAAAGGTGCAGGGCTTCATCATCTCCGAGCATATGCCCTACTGGCCCGGCGCGATCACGGAGATGGCCGGCTGGATCAAGCAGGGCAAGCTGAAATACAAGGAAGACATCGCCGAAGGGCTGGAGAATGCGCCCAAGGCTTTCATCGGGCTGCTCTCGGGCAAGAATTTCGGCAAGCAGCTGGTGCGCATCGCGCCGGAATCCCTGTAATCTTGCTGCCAAGCGTTTTTGAAAAAAGCCGTTTCGCGGAGGAAAATCCATGTTCAATCGTCGCCAGTTCATCGAACTCGCGGGTAGCGCCGCCGCCGTTGCGCTGCTGCCGCAGTTTGCGTTTGGTCAGGTCTGGAATCCGGGCAAGCCGGTCACCGTCGTCGTGCCCTATCCGGCTGGCGGACCGACCGACAGCCTGGCCCGCCTGGTCAGCCAGGAAATGGCCAAGGAGCTGGGCCAGACCATCGTGGTGGAAAACGTGCCCGGCGGCGCCGGCGCCATCGGATCTTTGCGCGTGGCGCGCGGCCCGGCCGACGGCAGCGTGCTGATCGCCACCACCAACCAGACCCATGCCACCAACATCTCGCTGCTGCCCAATGGCGGCGGCTACGATCCGGTGAAGGACTTCGCGCCGATCGCCCTGCTGGCCGACCTGCAGCATATCCTGGTGGTGAAGAACGACCTGCCGGTGAAGTCCGTGGCCGAGCTGCTGGCGCTGGCGAAGAAAGACCCCGGCAAGATCAACTGCGGCTCGACCGGTCAGGGCTCGGCCTCGCATCTGACGCTCGAGCTGTTCAAGTCCAAGGCCGGCGTCAACATGACCCATGTGCCTTACAAGGGTTCGGCGCCGCTACTGCAGGACCTGCTGGGTGGCCATGTGGATTGCAGCTTCGCGACGACTCCCACGGTGCTGGGCCAGATCCAGGCCGGCAAGCTGCGTGCGATTGCAGTCGCCTCGCCCAAGCGCTCGCCGCATCTTCCTGAATTGCCGACCATTGCAGAAGCCGGTGTGAAGGGCGTGGAGGCCGATGCCTGGCTCGGCTTCTTCGCGCCCGCCGGCGTGCCGGAAGCCGGCCTCGCCCGCTATCGCCAACTGGTGCTCAACGTCATGAAGAGCGATGCCGTGCGCGCCACCTTCATGAGCCAGGGCATGGCGGTGAATGTGAAGGACCACACCGCCTTTGCCGCCTTCCTGCAGGACGACATCAAGCGCTGGGCGGAAGTGATCAAGACCGCCGACGTGAAGCCGGAATAACCGGCTCACCCTGCAGAACCGACAGCGCCGCCGGGAGCAATTCCGGCGGCGTTTTTCATAGGCGGGCCGACCGGCTTGCGCCTAGGATGGCGGCAAGAAACTGCCCCGGAGGAAACCCATGACCGTCTGGCCCGACCGACGCATTCTGGATCTATTCGGCATCGACCTGCCGATCCTGCAGGCGCCGATGGCCGGCGCCAGCACGCCGCAGATGGCGATTGCCGTCTGCGAGGCCGGCGGGCTGGGCGCGATGCCCTGCGCCATGCTGAGCCATGAGCAGGCGCGCACGGCGCTCGACATCATCCGCCAGGCCACGAGCAAACCGCTCAACCTGAATTTCTTCTGCCACAGGCCGGCGGCACCGGACCCGGCGCGGCTGCAGGCCTGGCGCGCCAGGCTGGCGCCCTATTACCGCGAATTCGGTCTGGATACGGAAGCACCGCTGCCGGCGACCGGGCGCGCGCCGTTCGACGATGCCTTCTGCCAGCTGGTCGAACGCTACAGGCCGGAAGTCGTGAGTTTCCATTTCGGCCTGCCGCCGCAGCCGCTGCTGGACCGCGTGAAGGCCACCGGCGCGAAAGTGATCGCCTCGGCGACCACGGTGGAGGAAGCCGTCTGGCTGGAACAGCAGGGCTGCGACGCGATCATCGCCATGGGGCTGGAAGCCGGCGGCCATCGCGGCAATTTCCTCTCCATGGACATGTCGCAGCAGATCGGGCTGTTCGCGCTGCTGCCGCAGGTGGTGGATGCGGTGAAGCTTCCGGTGATCGCCGCCGGCGGCATCAGCGATGCGCGCGGCATCGTCGCCGCCCTGGCACTGGGGGCATCGGCCGTGCAGATCGGCACGGCCTACCTGCTCAGCCCGGAAGCCACCATCGCGCCCTATCACAAGGCCGCGCTGAAGAGCGCGCCGAGCGACGCCACCGCGCTCACCAATCTTTTCACCGGGCGTCCGGCGCGCGGCATCATGAACCGGCTGATGCGCGAGCAGGGTCCGCTGTCGCCAGATGCGCCGGCCTTCCCCACCGCCGGCAGCGCGCTGGCGCCGATCCGGGCCAAGCTGGAGCCGGCCGGCAATGGCGAGTTCAGCAACCAGTGGTCGGGCCAGGCGGCGCGGCTGGCCGTGGAACTGCCGGCCGGCGAGCTGACCCGCAGGCTGGCCTCGGAAGCGCTGGCGAAACTGAAGCGCTAGAAGCATATCTGTATTAAATAGCATTTGCCCAAACAACAACCATAAGTAATCATAATCCTCGGGTAGGGCTCTGGGGGTTACATATGACAATCTCACTGCAAGCTTTGGCCGGATTCATCAATCCAGCCAATACGTCGCTTCTTTTCGGAGCGGGCGCCTCAATGCCTTCCGGAGCACCCTCGGGCGCTGAGCTAGCTACGCTTCTGTGGAAAGAAGTTGCAAAGAGTGAATCACAAAGCAACGACCTTATTGAAACTACATCAATACTTGAACGTCGATATGGCCGTCGCGGTGTTATAGATGTTATCGCCGCAAGACTTGAACAACTTCGACCGACCGGGGGCATACTCACTCTTCCACATTTCCCCTGGCGTGCAATTTATTCGACTAATTTTGATCGACTTATTGAGAAATCATACAAACGCGCAGGCATTGAGTTAGTATCAATTAGGTCGAATTACGACTTCACATATTCAGAAAATGCAATTGGCACTCGTCTATACAAAATACATGGCTGTGTAACTCAAGACACGTCGCTAGGTAATAAAGCAGCGATGATCTTAACGGAGAAAGATTACGCAGAGCATGAGAACTATAGACAAACACTGTTTGCAAGACTCGGAGCGGATTTACTAACTGGCGACGTGCTGGTCGTAGGGCAATCATTAAGAGACAAACATCTCCGCGACTTAGTTCATAAAGCCCTCGATGTAAAAACACACAATGGAGCACCAGGTAGAATCTATGTGTTAGTTTATGACAATGACGATCTTCGAGCGCCCCTACTAGAAGATCGCGGTGCTCGGATTGCATTTGGCGGCATCGACGAACTTATGCACGCCATATCTTCTGGACATACCTCCGCTCCAAAAGGTGAAGCGGACACCTCGGAATTTTTATCGCTCGAACTCCAGCCGATAGTAGTTGATGCGAATGCACATTCCAGCTTCACGCCCAATGTGAAGCGAATGTTCTATGGCGCCTCAGCTTCATACGCAGACATAAAATCTGGAGCTACGTTTGAACGCTCCGCAGAGATAAATGCCTTTAGCTCATTAGTAGCTGGCGTATCGAAAACTATCATTGTTGTAGGATCGGCAGGCGTTGGAAAGACAACATTAGCCCGGCGTTTATTATATAGAGCAAATGAATCCAGCATCCCGGCTTGGGAGCATCGCAATGATTTTAGCTTCCATCATCAACCATGGTTGGCTGTAGAAGCAAAATTACGGTCAGCGGGAAAAACAGGCATCCTCCTGATAGACGAATGCACGCACTTTATGCGCCAAGTCAACAGCTTGGTCGACCAGCTATCCAATATTGAGAAACCTGCGCTTCGTATAGTTTTAACAGCCAACGCTGCTCAATGGGCACCACGCATAAAGAGTGCCGCCCTTTATTCAGATGGCCAGACAATTGAGTTGAGCCGCCTTGATATTCCAGAAATCAACTCGCTAATCAATTTACTAGACCACAATACCGATGTTGCGACGCTGGCAAGCCCAGAATTTCGCAGCCTTAATAGAACTCAGCAGCAAGCAGCTCTGCGGCTGAAATGCAGTTCTGATATGTTTGTTTGTTTAAAAAATATTTTTGGAAACGAAAGTCTAGATACAATTCTTCTTCAGGAATACGACCAATTAGACCCGCAACTTCAAGAATACTATCGTTACGTCGCTGCCCTAGAATCAGTCGGCACTAAAGTTCATAGGCAACTAATTATTAGAATGCTCAATATATCTCCTGCTTTCGTCGGAAAAATTTTGGAAGGCTTATCCGGAATCGTCGATGAATACGATATTTCAGAACAGAATGGCTTGTATGGTTGGTCCACTCGACATTTGGTGATAGCCAGGAAAATCGCTGATTACAAATTCTCAAGCGTTGACGAAATTCTCAAGCTATTTGCAAAAATTGTAGAAAACATTAACCCAGCCGTCCCGTTGGAGCTAAAGAGCATTCGAGACATTTGCGATACTGATTTCGGGATCGGCCGGTTGGCAGATGCAGAGGCGAGAAAAAAATTCTACCGGAGACTTATTGAGATTGCCCCAGCAGAAAGAATTCCGTGGCATCGCTTAATTCGCGAAACTTTGAATGATGGAACAACTGAAGAAGTTGAGCATCTCATAAGGAGTGCCGAGGAGGCTGTAGGACCTGATGCACCCTTGGGAAGATTCAAAGTACGCTTGTTAGTCGCCAGATCCGAACGTACAGAAGGAATTTCGGAAAACGATAGAGTGGCGCTGTTGCGTAAAGCCTATGAACTTGCTCTGTCAAATACCGAGCGCTATAGGATGGACAAATTCAGCTACAATGCTCTTTGCGAAGTCGCCGCAAAGATAGTGAGCAAAGGTGAAAGCTCATATCTTCTTGATGAAGCGATAAATTTAATGCGTGAAGCTTCAGAAAGAATTCTTGATCCAGAAATGACAAGAAAAATCAAAATGTACGAAGACGTCCGCTCTCGTGTCCGGTAGAGTTGACGTTCAGGCAGTCGGGCGGTCTTCTCTACTGAGTCGCTAACGGCGCAGCAGGAACTCGCGGCCGACCTTGACGCTGGGCGCGCCGTCATAGGCGACGATATCGGCGGTGGCATAGGTCTCCACCCAGCTATCGGGCAGATACGAGCCGGTGCCGACAATATCGATCGGCGCCGAGACGCTGGCCATCACCTTGCACTTCGCCGCGTTGAAACCGCTTGAGGCCACGATCTTCACGTTGAAGAAGCCGGCGCGGTCGAGCGTCGAGCGCATGTGATAGATGGCCGCAGCCGAGACGCCGGTGCCGACCAGCCAGCGCAGCTCATGCTCGGTGCGGTACTGGCGGATGGCGTTGGGCACATGGCGTTCCAGCACGGCGTAAGACGCCTGCGGATCGAGGCCTTCGATATAGCGGCCGCCATGGGTATCAAGGCGAACAGCAAGGCGGCCTTCATTGGCAGCCTCGGGGAAGCGGTTGCACACCGCCAGCGCGTCGGTGACTTCCTGGCCGTAATAGTCGACCAGCACGGTCATCTGCTCGCCGGGGAAAGTCTCGGCATAAAGCTCGGCGGCACGCAAGGTCGAGCCGGCATAGCCGATCAGGGCATGCGGCATGGTGCCGAAGCCCTTCTCGTTGCCGAAGTAATGCGCGGTGGCATCGGTGGCATTGCCGATGAAACCGGCCGCGCCGACATCGCGCCGCGCCGCCTTGCCGCCGACCGAGGCGGCATAGGCCATCATCTCGGCCATCTCGGCGCCGGCGCAATGGCGCGCATCCATGGCGAGGAAGCGCACATTGGGCAGATCGCAGCACATGGAATAGGCGTTGTAGGCGGCGACGCAGGTGGCGCCCAGCTTCTGCAGGTAGATGGTTTCCAGATCGACCAGCTGCGCCATCGCACCGGTGAGATACAGCAGCGGCTCGCCGGCGCCGACCCAGGTGCCTTCCTCATGCAGCAGCTCGATGCCGAATTTCACGCCGCGGGCCGCCGCCACCTTCTCAAGCCATTCGACAACCAGTCTTGGGCAGAAGATGACAGGCCTGCGCATGAAGACCGCATAGGTGACGGTCTTGTCGCCGGTCTGCTGGACGATTTCCTTGGTCTTCTTGAAATAGGTGTCGGTATGCGCCGCGATCTGGCGCTCCAGCTCGGCCGCCTGGGCCGGCGGCACGAGCTGGGTCACATCAGAGGCCTTGGTCTCAGGCTTGTGCGGCATGGCGCTGGCTGCCCCGGTTCATGCGTTCGAGCTTCAGCATCTCGGCAATCAGGAAAGCCAGTTCCAGCGACTGCGAGGCATTGAGCCGCGGGTCGCAATGGGTGTGGTAGCGGCTGGACAGGTCGTCGTCGCCGATCGCCTGGGCGCCGCCCATGCATTCGGTGACATCCTGGCCGGTCAGCTCCAGGTGGATACCGCCGGCATGGGTGCCTTCGGCGAGATGGACTTCGAAGAACTGGCGCACTTCCGACAGGATGCGGTCGAACGGCCGCGTCTTGTAGCCCGAGGTGGAGGTGAGCGTGTTGCCGTGCATCGGGTCGCAGGACCAGACCACGCTGCGGCCTTCCTGCGCGACCTTGCGCACCAGCGCCGGCAGATGCTTCTGCACCTTCTCATGGCCCATACGGGCGATGAGGGTGAGACGGCCGGGCCGGTTCTGCGGGTTCAGGATATCGATCAGGCGGATCAGCTCGTCCGGATCGGACGTCGGGCCGCATTTCAGGCCGATGGGATTCAGCACGCCGCGCAGGAATTCCACATGGGCGCCATCGAGCTGGCGGGTGCGGTCGCCGATCCACAGCATATGCGCCGAGGTATCGACCCATTCGCCCGAGGTCGAGTCCACGCGGGTCATCGCCTGCTCGTAGCCGAGCAGCAGGGCCTCGTGGCTGGTGTAGAAATCGACGGTGCGCATTTCCGGCGTGCGCTCCGGCGTGATGCCGCAGGCCTCCATGAAATCCAGCGTCTCGGTGATGCGGGCCGCCACATCCTGCCAGCGTTCGGCTTCCGGGCTTTTCGCCACGAAGCCGAGATTCCAGCCGTGCACGCGATGCAGGTCGGCATAGCCGCCCGAGGCGAAGGCGCGCAGCAGGTTCAGGGTCGCGGCGGCCTGGCTGTAGGCCTGCACCTGACGCATCGGATCCGGCACGCGGTTGGCGGTGTCGAAATCCATGCCGTTGATGATGTCGCCGCGATAGCTCGGCAACTCGACATCGCCGCGCTTCTCGGTATCGGACGAACGCGGCTTGGCGAACTGGCCGGCCAGACGGCCGACCTTTACCACCGGCAGCGCCGCGCCGAAGGTGAGGACGACGGCCATCTGCAACAGGACGCGGAAGGTGTCGCGGATATTGTTGGCGCTGAATTCGGCAAAGCTCTCGGCGCAGTCGCCGCCCTGCAGCAGGAAGGCGCGGCCCTCGGCCACCTTGGCCAGGCCGGCGGTCAGATTGCGTGCCTCGCCGGCGAAGACCAGCGGCGGATATTTCGACAGCTTCTCCTCGGCAGCGGCCAAGGCGGCTGCATCGGGGTAATCCGGCACCTGCCGGATCGGTTTGCTGCGCCAGCTATCCGGCGACCATTTCCGCGCACTCATGGGGTCCTCAGGGGCTAACTGCTTCGTAGGCTTACAAGTTTTGGATCAGGCTAGAATAGAGCCCGGGGCGACGCTTTTCCAGCCGCCCGCGCGAAGACCGGGTATTTCACAGCCAAAGCAAGGCCATCCGGGCGGAAAGCCCAGATGCGGCAAGCCTTTGCCGGGCCGGATTCAGGCCAGGAGATCAGGCCGGCTGCGGGTCCCTGGGCTTGAGCGGCCTGGCCGGATTGCCGGCCACGGTGCTGTGGGCGGCCACATCCTTGACCACCACGGAGGCCATGCCGACCAGGGCGCTTTCACCGATCTTGATATAGGGCCGGATCGCCGCGGCGCCGCCGATGAAGGCGTTGCGGCCGATCTTCACGAAGCCCAGCACGGTGATGCCCGACGACAGCGTGGCGAAATCGCCCACCGAGGAGTGATGGTTGATGACGGTGTTCTGCAGGATGATGACGTGATCGCCGATGGTGGCCTCGGCGCAGATCACGCTGTTGGCCATGATCGCAGTGCCGGCGCCGACCTTGCAGTTCGGCGAGACGGTGGCGGTCGGGTGGATGATGGTCTCGTATTTCGCCGCCGGAATCTTGGCGCGCTTGTTCACATCGGGCTTCTTGGTGTAGCTCGCGGCGCTGGCGATGCCGTTGATGAACTGGCAGTCGCCGAACTTGTGCGCATCGGCGATCTTGCCCAGCACCGGATAACCCAGCACCTTCTTGCCCTTGTTGGCCGGAATGTCGTCGAGGAAACCGCGCAGGTCGTAGACCTGGCCGCGAAGCGAACGACGGTTGATCTCGTCGACGGCGTCGAGGATCGACAGCGAATTGCCGCCGGCGCCGAGGATGACTAACGGAATCGGTTTCATGCTGCACCCGCCTCGGGTTTTTTCAGGTCTGTCAGAATCTGCATGAAGCGCCGCCCCATGCCATCGGAATCGGTGAGGTAGCGGCGATAATACGCATTGCCCGCCGCCCCCACCGCCTTGCGGAAATCAGGCTCGCGCGCCAGCCGGCCGGCGGTGGCGACATAGTCGTCGGCATCCTGCGCATAAAGCAAGGGCGCGCGGCCGTCATCGCCTGGTGACAGCAGCCGGCGAATCTCGTCGGCCGCCGCGCCGCCCTGCTGCAGGGGCCGCAGGAAATGCATGCCATACTGGGTTTCCGGCGCGGCATAGGACAGGAAGGCCGTCCCCGCCTCCAGCGCCTGGATGCCGGTGAGGCCGCAGCCGAAGGGAAAGCTTTCGAGAAAGACATCGAGCACGCGGGCGTACATGGGTGTATCGACCCAGCCGACGAAATGGCAGCGGTCGGCCACGCCACCCTGATCGAAATGACCCTGGATGGCCTGCAGCCGCTCGCGCCCGGTCCACAGGAAGCCGGCCTGCGGATTCTCACGCAGGATGCGCACCACCGCATCGAGGAAGGGCACGGCATTCATCTTCTCGGTGCGCGCCAGGGTGCCGAACAGCACATCATGCTGGGCGAAGCGCGCCCGTGTCGCCGCCACCTTGGCCGGATCGACCGCGCCCGACGGCTTCGACATCATGAAGGGCACCACCTGCCAGCTTTCGCCGTGCAGCACGCGCGTTTGTTCCGACCAGGCGCCATAGGTGATGAAGCCGTCGATTTCGGGAATCTGGAAGGGATGGAATTTCAGCGTCCAGAACACCTGCACCGGCGCCAGCTTCATCGCCATCGCATAGGGCGCCGTGGCCGGCGCCGAGACCCAGACGAAATGGCTGACGCCTTCGGCATCCATATGCCGCCGCAACCACTGCATTTTGGCGGCAAAGCCTTTCGGTGCATCCGGCTGGCGGTCGATATTGACGATCTGCGCGCCGGTCTGCTGCACCAGCGCATCCAGTTTATCGGCACCGCCTTCGAGGACATAGACGATGGGCGCGTCATGCCAGGGCAGGCCCTGGGGGCGATGCTTCAGCAGTTCGAGCATCGCCTCGGTATGACCCAGCACATGTTCGGCATAAAGCAGGAAGACAGTGCGCCAGGGCTTTGCCGCGCTCGGCGGCCAGAGCGGACGCGGCAGGGCAGCATCCTGCTGGCGACGACCGAAAGCTACCGTCGGACCGAGCCAGGACTGGAAGCAGGCCCGCGCATGGGTCTCGGTCTCGATCTTCTTGACGAAGCGGTTGTAGAGCATGAGCTGCAGGCTGGCGACCAGATCGGGCGTGGCACGGCCGAGCTGGATTCCCTGCGCCATCAGCTGCACCAGATGGTCGCGCACCTTGGCCGCCTGCTCATGTTCGCCGTAATCATGCGCCAGCCCGCCGAGCGTGAGCAGCGCATCCAGATTGCCCGGCTGCCGGTTCACGGCCTCGACGGCGGCAGCCAGATCGGGTGGCAGGTTTGCCTGGGTCATCGGCGGCAGACGGAATCAGGGGACACTATCATCCGGCGACCATGCCCGGACGGCCTAAAAAAAGCCTTAACCCTGCGCCGGCTCTGCCGGTTTTGCGCTCATGATGCCGCGATACTTGCGCTGCACCGGCCAGACATGCGGCACCAGCTTCTGCCGCTCGGCCAGCAGCAGGATGGCGCTGTCGGGTGGCGGCGTGAAGCGGTTCACCGGTTCGAGCTTGGTGGTCTTGTAGCCGATGCGCGGATTGCCGGTCACGCCCAGCAAGGTGTCGATACGGAAGCCGTTGTCGCCCAGATAATCGGGATAGACGGTGGGCGAGAAATTCCAGAAGCCGTGATTGGTGCGGGTCAGCGGTGCCGAATGCACCAGATAGCCGCCCGTGGCCACCGCATCGCAGACATTGCGGAAAGCCTGTCCGACATTGAAGCAATGCTCGCAGGTGCCCGGATCGATCACGATATCGAACCGGCCGCGCATGTCTTCGGGCAGCGGTTCGTTCAGGTCGACGATGCGTTCCATGCCGCGATGCACAGCCACATCGGAAACCACCACATCGACGCCGAGCGCGTTGAACAAACTGATCGAGTCATAGAATGGCCCGGTCCAGACATCTGACAGGCCGTGCCATTTGAGAATCCTGGCCGCATCGGTGCGCACGCCAAGGCCGGCCACCAGCACCGGATCGAACATCTTCTGCAGGATGTCCTGCGGCACCAGCAGGTCGGGATAGCCGAAGGTCAGCGCCTGCAGCCTTGCCTCCGCGCCAAGCCGGGCGCGGCGATGCTGCATGGCCTGGGTCGCCAGGGCGAGCGAGAGATAGGTCAGCGCCATGGTCGCAGCGGATCAGATGCTGAAGATCTTGCCCGGATTCATCAGGTTGTCGGGATCGAGCGCCTTCTTGATGGCGCGCATCACCGCCACCGCCTCGCCATGCTCGGCGGTCAGATACTTCATCTTGCCGCGCCCGATGCCGTGCTCGCCGGTGCAGGTGCCTTCCATGCGGAGTGCGCGATGCACCAGGCGCTCGCTGAAGGCTTCGACGGTCTCGACTTCCTTGGCATTGCTGCGGTCGACCACCACCGAGAGATGGAAGTTGCCGTCGCCGACATGGCCGACCAGCGGCGCCGTCAGCCCGGTCTTCACCACGTCTTCCTTGGTTTCCAGAATGCATTCGGTCAGGCGCGAAATCGGCACGCAGACATCGGTGGCCATGATCTCGCAGCCCTTGCGCAGCGCCTTGCAGGCATAGGCCGCATTGTGGCGTGCCTCCCACATCTTGGCGCGCTCTTCCGCCTTGGTCGCCCACCGGAAGCCTTCGCCGCCATGTTCGGAGGCAATGCCCTGCACCATCTCGGCCTGCTCGGCCACGCCGGCCTCGGAGCCGTGGAATTCCAGCATCAGCATATTCTGCACCGGCAGGTCGAGCTTGGAATACTTGTTGATCGCATCGGCCTGCACGTCATCCAGCAGTTCGATGCGGGCGACCGGAATGCCGGCCTGGATGGTCTGGATCACGCTGTTGACTGCGCCTTCCAGGGTGGCGAACGAACAGGTGGCCGCCGCCATCGCCTCAGGGATACCGTACAGCTTCACGGTGATTTCGGTGATGATGCCGAGCGTGCCTTCCGAGCCGACATACAGCCGCGTCAGGTCGTAGCCGGCGGCCGACTTCTTGGCGCGCTTCGATGTGCGGATGATGCGGCCATCGGCGGTCACCACCGTCAACGCCAGCACATTCTCGCGCATGGTGCCGTAGCGCACGGCATTGGTGCCGCTGGCGCGGGTGGAGACCATGCCGCCGATCGAGGCATCGGCGCCCGGATCGATCGGGAAGAACAGGCCGGTGTCGCGCAGGTATTCGTTGAGCTGCTTCCGGCGCACGCCAGGCTGCACGACAACGTCCAGGTCTTCGGCATTGACCTTCAGCACCTGGTTCATCTGCATGAGGTCGACGGTCACGCCACCCTGCACAGCGGTGACATGGCCTTCCAGCGAGGTGCCGGCGCCATAGGGAATAATCGGCAGGCCATGGGCGGCGCAGATCTTCACGACCTCGGCCACCTCTTCGGTGTTGCGCGGGAACACCACCGCGTCGGGCGGCAGCGGCGTCGCCCAGGACTCGTCGCGGCCATGCTGGTCGCGCACCGCCTGCGCCGTGCTGAACCGGTCGCCCAGAAGCTGCTTCAGTGCGGCAAGCGCCGCTTCAGTGGCGGCGGGGGTCAGACGAGGCTGGGCGGCAGCAACGGGGGCCATGGCGTATTCTCCTTGGAATACCAATAGAGGTAGCGCTTTGTCGCACCCATAGCAATTGGCGGACCATGACCGGCGGGCAGCGAAATACGCAGGCTTATGCTGCACTGCATGGGCGGCGGGGTGGTCAGCCCTGCCCGCTTACGCTATGTAGGCGACATGTCCGCCGACCCCTTCGATCTCTCCGGATTCGAGCCGGAAAATAGTCCTGAACCGAATGACCCGGTGACCGCCGCAGCGATGCCGGCGCCCGACTGGCTGACCAAGCTGAACGAGGCCCAGAGCGAGGCGGCCAATCATCTGGATGGGCCGTTACTGGTGCTGGCTGGCGCCGGCACCGGCAAGACCCGCGTGCTGGTCTCGCGGCTGGCGCATATCCTGTATCGCCGGCTGGCCTGGCCGAGCCAGATCCTGGCCGTCACCTTCACCAACAAGGCCGCCCGCGAAATGCGCGAGCGCGTGGAAAAGCTGGTCGGCAATGCGGTCGAGGGCCTGTGGCTCGGCACCTTCCACGGCATCTGCAACCGCATCCTGCGCCGCCATGCCGAACTGGTGGGCCTGAAGCCGAATTTCACCATCCTGGACGACGACGACCAGCTGCGGCTGCTCAAGCAGCTGATCGAGGCGGAAGGCCTGGACGACAAGCAGCTGCCGCCGCGCATGCTGAAAGGCCAGTTCGACCGCTGGAAGGATCGCGGCTATGTGCCGGGCAAGATTCCCGAGAGCGAGACCGGCTTCGCCGAAGGCCGCGGTGCCAAGCTTTACGCCTTCTACTGCCAGCGCCTGCTGCAGCTCAATGCCTGCGACTTCGGCGACCTGCTGCTGCATAACCTGACGCTGTTCCGCGAGCATGCCGAGGTGCTGCAGAAATACCAGCACCAGTTCCGCTACATCCTGGTCGACGAATACCAGGACACCAACGTGGCGCAGTATCTGTGGCTGCGGCTGCTGGCGCAGACGCACAAGAATATCTGCTGCGTCGGCGATGACGACCAGTCGATCTATGGCTGGCGCGGCGCCGAGGTCGGCAACATCTTGCGTTTCGAGCAGGATTTCCCCGGCGCAAAAATCGTGCGGCTGGAACGCAACTACCGCTCGACGCCGCATATTCTCGGCGCCGCATCTGGCCTGATCGCCCATAACGAAAGCCGGCTGGGCAAGACGCTGTGGACCGACCTGAACGAGGGCGATAAGGTCGTCGTGCAGGGCGTGTGGGATGGCGACGAGGAAGCCCGGCTGGTGGGCGAGGAAATCGAAACGCTGGAACGCGCCAAGGTGTCGCTGAACCAGATGGCGATCCTGGTGCGCGCCGGCCACCAGACCCGCGCGTTTGAGGAACGCTTCCTCACCATCGGCGTGAAATACCGTGTCGTCGGCGGCCTGCGCTTCTACGAACGCCGCGAAATCCGCGATGCCATCGCCTATCTGCGCGTGCTGATGCAGCCCGATGACGATCTGGCCTTCGAGCGCATCGTCAACCTGCCCAAGCGCGGCCTGGGCGAAAGCACCATGCAGACCCTGCACAAGCTGGCGCGCGCGGCGCAGAAATCCCTGACCGCCACGCTGCAGGACCTGCTGCAGACCGACGAGATCAAGCCCAAGCAGCGCAACACCCTGCGCAAGCTGCTGGAGGATTTCGAACGCTGGCGCCGGCAGGCCGCCGAGCTGCCCCATACGGAAGTGGCGCAGATCGTGCTGGAAGAATCCGGCTATATCCAGATGTGGCAGGACGACAAGTCGCCCGAGGCACCCGGCCGGCTGGAAAACCTGAAAGAGCTGATCGGCGCGCTCGGCGAATTCGAGAATTTTGCCGGCTTCCTCGATCACGTTGCGCTGGTGATGGACACCGAGAATAACGAAGACGCCGAGATGGTCAGTCTGATGACCCTGCATGCGGCGAAGGGCCTGGAATTCGACCATGTCTTCCTGCCCGGCTGGGAGGAAGAGCTGTTTCCCAGCCGCCGCTCGCTGGAAAACAACGGCGTCGCCGGCCTGGAGGAAGAACGTCGCCTCGCCTATGTCGGCCTGACCCGCGCCCGCAAGCGCGCGCAGATCACCTTTGCCGCCAACCGCCGCATCTACAATCAATGGACCAGTGCGATCCCGTCGCGCTTCCTGGATGAGCTGCCGCGCGAGCATGTCGATCAGCGCGCCCAGCCCGGCCTGTATCGCGGCGCCCAGGGCATTGGCTATATCGGCGGCGGCTTCAGCGAAGAGGCCGCGGCCACGCGCAGCAGCTACCAGGGCACCAGCTGGGATTTCTCGCGCAAGAAGACGCCCAACATGATCAAGGGTGGTGTGATCGAAGGCCGGGCCCGCCGCATCAGTGACGACGACGTGGTGCAGCGCAGCCCCGATGACACCGGCTTCAATGTGGGCGACCGCGTCTTCCATCTGAAATTCGGCTACGGCAAGATCCGCAGCATGGATGGCAACAAGCTGGTGGTCGGCTTTGAAAAGGCCGGTGAGAAGCGCGTCATCTCCTCCTTCGTCGAGAAAGCCTGACCGCCTGCATGCCTGTCTCTCCTGAATTCTGGTCGGCCGAACTGGACGTGCCAGTCGATCTGGTCGCCGCCGCCGAAGAGTTGCTGGGCGAGGCCGGCCTGGCCGTGTCGTCCTATGAAGTGCCCAGGCCCGGCCTGGCGATGAGCCCGGACTGGCGCGTGCAGGTGCTGTTCGACGCACCGCCGGATCAGAAAGACTGGCGCCGCCGCCTGAAGGAGATCGCCGCCGGGCTCGGAATCGCAGCCACCATCCGCTTCGGGCATCTGCCGGCCAATGACTGGGTGCGCCATACCAACAAGCTGAACGCGCCGATCCATGCCGGGCGGTTCTTCCTCTATGGCGCCCATGACGCGGATGCGATTCCGCCGGGCAGTCTCAGCATCCTGCTGGATGCCGGGCTGGCCTTTGGCACCGGGCGCGCGCCCTCCACCTTCGGCTGCCTGCTGGCCATCGCCGATCTCTGCCGCGTGCAGCCGCCGGCGCGCATGCTGGACATGGGCACCGGATCGGGCGTGCTGGCGATGGCTGCGGCGAAAGCCGGCGCCAAGCAGATCGTCGCCGCCGATATCGATCCGGTGGCGGTGGATGTGACGCGCGACAATGTGAAGCTGAACGGACTGAGCGCCCGTATCGCGGCGCTGACGGCGAGCCGTCCGGAGGATCCCCGGCTGACGGCGCGCGGGCCTTACGATCTGGTGGTGGCGAATATCCTGGCCGAGCCGCTGTGCCATATGGCGACGGGCCTGAGCCGGCTGGTGGCCGCAGGCGGCCATCTGGTGCTCTCCGGCCTGCTGGCCAGGGAAGAGCGCCTGATCGTCGCCCGTTACCGGGCGACGGGTCTCACCCTTGCGCGGCGAATCCCGCGCGAAGGCTGGCACACACTCGTCTTCAAGCGCCGCGCTTAACACGCGGGCGGTGCCTTCAAGCGCCGCGCCTGATCGCGCGGCGCCGCATCGTCGCCGCTTAAGCGGCGACGACCTGCTTCTGCTTCAGCACCTGGACCTTGGCTTCGCCGGCATTCTCGTTCGACGGCTCGCCACGATACATCTCGCCGGCAACCGCCGCCGGAATATCCGAACGGCTCAGACCCATGTCATGCAAGGTGCGATCGTCCAGGCCGCGCAGTTCGGCTTCGGCGGCAGCACGCTGCCACAGGGCCGAAATCTGCTCCGAGACCGAAGCGATCAGATTGCCGAGCGACTGGCCGACCAGCGCGAGGCGAACGTCTTTCGCCGGCACGCCAAGCGCCAGCAGGTCGGCGCGGCTGAAATCGGACAGGGTGCTGACCGGCTTGGACGGACCGAACACGGCCTTCCAGGCCCGCGTCAGGCCAAGCGCAATGATACGGGCGCGGGCGCGACGGGCCTCACGCTCGAGCTGCACATAGTCCGTCAGGCCGAGATACAGATGCGGCAGGCTGTTGATGGTGGTGGGGGTAATCTGTGTAGCGCGCGGGGTTTGCATGGCTATCTCCTTCACGTTGGAAAAGCCGCCCCGGGTGTTCCTCAGCCAGACCTTGCATTCTTAAAGTACGTCAGTGTGGCTGACCCAAATATTGCACTGCGTCATTTACTTTGCAAGTGCAATATTGTTAAATTTTTGAACAAAATCAATTATGTATATTTTTTGATCCGCTGCCTAATATTTCCGCCTGCTGATTAATCAGTCCGAAAAACCAGATTCTGTTGCAGCTATGCATCAGTGGAATGACGGCAGACAATAAAAAAAGGCGCGGCCGAAGCCGCGCCTTTTGCCTGATCGATACCGGGTCGCGTCATCCCCACGGGGGGAGGAGGACTTCGGGGACGGACTGCGCCCCGGCTCGATCAGAAAACGTTAAAAACCTTAGGCGGCTTCGCGCGGCACCAAGCGGGTCACGGTCGCGGTGTTTTCGTTCACCGCGGCGACCAGCGGGCGCTCGATCAGGCCGGCCACGGCGGCCGGGATCTGCGAGCGGTTGAGGCCAATGTCACGCAACATGGCGTCGTCGAGGCCGTTCAGCTCGTGCATCGCGCGCTGCTGGGCCAGATGGGCCTTCACGCGGCTGCTGGTGCCCTTCAGGGCGGTCCAGGCACGATAGACGAGGTCGGCAATGGCTTCGGCGCGAATACGACGCGCGTAAGCTTCAACCTCGGCCTGAGTCAGCGGGCTCAGGTTAGCGGGATAGCCGAAAGCGGTCTGGTTGCGCAGGGTGGTCATGGTAGTCTCTCCGTTCTGGTGGTCCGGGCAGTCATTGCATCGCGGCCACGTCGAGAATATTGCACTGCATCCTTTAAAAATCAATGACTTAGCTATGTATTGTTTGCCTACGCAGTATTGCAGAAAACGCATAGCTCGATCTGGACTCCGGGCCCGGAGGGCTCCATAATTCCAATGACACAGCAACGGGTTAGACCATGACGCTGCACCACCCTGCCCCGCTTTCCACCCTCCTCGCGGGCCTGCCCGAATCACTGGCCGGCTGGCTGCGCGGCATCGCCGCCGCCCCTGTGGTCTTCGGCGGATTCCCCGGCCTAACCCTGCTGCCGGCCGATACCGCCCTGCCCCGCGACAAGGCCGCCGGCCTCGTGGCCGAACTGGCCGCGCGCTATGCCGCCGCCATCGAGGACCGCGCCGCCGTGGCCCCACGCCTGGCCAGCTTACGCGCCGAACTGGCCCACCGAGGCCTCGCCGGCCTGATCGTGCCGCTGACCGACGAATACCAGAGCGAATATGTGCCGCTGCGCGCCCGGCGCCTGAGCTGGCTCAGCGGCTTCACCGGTTCGGCCGGTCTGGCCATCGTGCTGACCGACAAGGCCGCCGTCTGGAGCGATGGTCGCTACACCCTGCAGCTGGCCGCCCAGGTGGATGGTGCGCTGTTCGAGCGCCTGCATGTCACCGACGAACCCGCCAGCGCCTGGCTGAAGGCCAACCTGAAGGCCGGCGACAAGCTGGCCTATGATCCCTGGCTGCATACCGAAGGCAGCGTGAAGGGCTTTGCCGCCGCCTGCGAGGCCATTGGCGCCGCACTGGTGCCGGCCGAGAGCAATCCCATCGATACGGTCTGGACCGACCAGCCGCCGCCGCCGCTGGGTCCCGTCCGCGTGCAGGACCTGACGCTGGCCGGCCGCAGCCCGCAAGACAAGCGCAGCGAGATCGCCGCCGGCGTGAAACAGCGCAAGGCCGATGCCGTGGTGCTGACCCTGCCGGAATCGATTGCCTGGCTGCTCAATATCCGTGGCAGCGATGTGCCGCATACGCCCCTTCCACTTTCCATGGCGATCCTTCACAACGATGGCGCCGTCGATCTTTATATCGACAGCCGCAAGCTGGATGTCGAAGTGCGCAAACACCTTGGCGATGTGCGGCTGCACGATGCCTCGGCCTTTGCGCCGGCGCTGACCGCGCTGGGCGAAGCCCGCAAGACCGTGCAGGTCGATCCGGCCACCAGTGGCAGTTATGTGCTACAGCGCCTGGAAGCCGCCGGCGCGACGCTGCTGCGTGCCGACGATCCCTGCCTGCTGCCGAAAGCCTGCAAGACCGACGCCGAGCTGGAGGGCACCCGCGCCGCCCATCGCCGCGACGGCGCCGCGGTGAGCAAGTTCCTCGCCTGGCTGGATGCAGAATCGATGAAGGGCGAGCTCGATGAACTGAAGGCTGCCGACAAGCTGCAGAGCTTCCGCCGCCTGTCGAACGAGCTGCGCGACCTCTCCTTCTCCACCATTTCGGGCGCTGGCCCGAATGGCGCCATCGTGCATTACCGGGTGACGGCGGCGACCAACAAGCCGTTCGTGCGCAACAGCCTCTACCTGGTCGATTCCGGCGGCCAGTATCCCGACGGCACCACCGACATCACCCGCACGGTGGCGGTGGGCGAACCGACCGAAGAGATGCGCGACCGCTTCACCCGCGTGCTGCGCGGTCATATCGCCCTGGCGACCGCGAAATTCCCCGATGGCACTTCGGGCCAGCAACTGGATGCGCTGGCGCGCAAGCCGCTGTGGGAGATCGGGCTGGATTACGACCATGGCACCGGCCATGGCGTCGGCAGCTATCTCTCGGTGCATGAAGGTCCGCAGCGCATCGCCAAGCTTGGCACTGCCGTGCCTCTCCAACCAGGGATGATCGTCTCCAACGAGCCGGGCTATTACAAGACCGGCGCCTATGGCATCCGCATCGAGAATCTGGTCGCTGTGCGCGTGGAAACCGAGAAGGCCGAGAACGGCAAGCGCTGGCTCGGCTTCGAGACCCTGACGCGCGCGCCGCTGGACCGCCGCCTGATCCTGCTCGACCTGCTGACGCCGGCCGAGGTCGGCTGGATCGATGCCTATCACGCCCTGGTCTGGCAGGAGATCGCACCGCTGGTGGACGATGCCACGCGCGCCTGGATGAAGCAGGCGACGGCCCCTCTGGGGGCATAAACGCTGGGCGCGTAAAAATAACCGGGAGAGAAACACGATGCTGGATGCACGGATCAAGGCGGCGCTGGAACTGGTGACCACCGCAACGCTCACCACGGTTCTGCTGAAAAAGGGCCTGCGCAATGTCTGGCTGCGTGGCGCCAAGCCGCTCACGCCGCAAAGCAAGCGCATTGTCGGCGAGGCCTTTACGCTGCGCTTCGTGCCGGCGCGCGAGGATCTGGCGACGCCGGCCAGCTGGGCCTCGCCGCGCTCGACCCGCGGCGCCATCGAGGACATGCCGGAGGGCTGCATTGCTGTGGTGGATGCCATGGGCATCACCGATGCCGGCATCTTCGGCGACATCCTCTGCGCCAGAATGCAGAAGCGTGGTGTGGCTGCATTGGTGACCGACGGCGTGGTGCGCGATGCCGCCGGCGTGATCGGCACCGGCCTGCCTGTCTGGTGCGACGGTGTCGCCGCACCGCCGTCCGTGGCCGGCCTGACCTTTGTGAACTGGCAGGAACCGATCGGCTGCGGCGGCGTTGCCGTCTATCCCGGCGATGTGATCGTGCTGGATGCCGATGGCGCCGTGCTGATCCCGCAGGCGCTGGTCATCGAGGTGGCGGCGGAATCGGTGGAGCAAGAGAAACTTGAGACATGGATCATGGGCGAAGTCGACAAGGGCCTCGCCCTGCCCGGCCTCTATCCGCCCAATGCCGAAACCAAGGCGCGCTACGAAGCCGACATGAAGAAGGGCTAGAGCCGCCGCAGCCAGGCCGGCCCGCGCTGGCGCCGGAAACCGGCACGGTCGCTCAGCGTCGAGCAGGCTTCGTGATAGCCCGGCTCAAGCCGGCCGGCGCGGATGCTCCAGCGCGACAGCGCATCGGTCAGGCTGGGAGCTTCGGCTTCTGCTGTGGCGCGGATGGCGATGCCGGCGCAGGCGGCGGCGTCGCTGTCGGCGGCATGATGGACCAGCTCCAGCCCCAGATGCCCGGCCACGGTCGGCAGCTTGTGATTCTCCAGCTGCGGCCAGGCGGCGCGCGCGATCTTCACCGTGCAGAGATAGGACAGCGTCGGCTGCGCCAGGCCGTAATGCCGGAGCGCGCCGCGCAGCACGCCGATATCGAAGGGCGCGTTATGGGCCAGCAGCAGCGGCGTGGCTTCCAGATGCGGCAGCAGTTCGTCCCAGATGGCGGGGAATTCCGGCTCGTCTTCCACCTGATGCGGCTCGATGCCATGGATGGCGACATGCCAGGGATTGAAGCGCATGTCATGGGGCCGCACCAGGCGATGCGCCGTATGGCTCACCTGCCCTTCGCTGATCCAGGCCAGGCCGATGGAACAGATGCTGCCGGCCGATGCGTTGGCCGTCTCGAAATCCAGCGCGATAGCACTGGCGCCTGCGGTGTCGGCAAGCGGTGGAATCTGCCGCTGTTGCAGCATCGGCTCAGCCGCCGATCAGGTTGAGCCAGTCGTCTTCGCTCAAGACGGCGACGCCATGCTTCTGCGCCTCGGCCAGCTTGCTGCCGGCGCCCGGCCCGGCCACCAGATAGTCGGTCTTCTTCGAGACCGAGCCGGCCACCTTGGCGCCGAGCGCCAGCGCCCGCGCCTTGGCCTCGTCGCGGGTGAATTTTTCGAGCGAGCCGGTAAACACCACCGTCTTGCCGGCCACAGCGGAATCCGTCGCCGGTTTCTCGGGCGGCACCACCTCGGTCAGTTCCTGCAGCAGATGCTCGATCACCTGCCGGCTCTGCTTGCGGGTGGCAAAGGCAAGGATGGCCTCGGCCACCACATCGCCCATCTTGTCGATGCTGTTGAGGTCACCCCAGGCTTCGCCATGGCGATCCTGCGCGGCGTCCATAGCCTCCAGCCATTTCTGCGGTGTTTCGTAATGCATGGCCACCAGACGGGCGCGTTCCTGACCGACATGACGGATGCCGAGCGCAAACAGGAAACGGTCAAACCCGATGATGCGGCGCTGGTCGATCGACCGGATCAGGTTATCGACCGAGGTATCGCCATAGCCTTCCTTCTTGCGCAACTCGGCGGCGTGCTTCTTCGGCAACCTGAAAATATCGGACGGTTCCTTGACCCAGCCCCATTCGTAGAAAGCGGCGATCTGCTTCTCGCCGATACCTTCGATATCGAAGGCATTGCGCGAGACGAAATGGCGCAGCCCTTCTGTCGCCTGGGCCGGGCAGCTGATGCCGCCGGTGCAGCGGCGGCGCACATCCGCCTCGCCGGCGGCATCCACCTCGCGTTCGGCCGGCTGGCCGCAGACCGGACATCTGGTCGGGAATTCGAAGGCCGCCGCGCCCTTCGGGCGTTTTTCCAGCACAACGCCGACCACCTGCGGGATGACGTCGCCGGCACGCTGGATGATCACCGTGTCGCCGATGCGCACATCCTTGCGCTGGATTTCGTCCTCGTTATGCAGCGTGGCATTCGAGACCAGAACGCCGCCGACATTCACCGGCTTCAGCTTGGCCACCGGGGTGAGCGTGCCGGTGCGGCCGACCTGGATGTCGATATTTTCCAGAATCGTCTGCGCCTGCTCGGCGGGGAATTTATGGGCGATGGCCCAACGCGGGCTACGGCTGACAAAGCCGAGCCGCTCCTGCCAGTCGAGGCGGTCGACCTTGTAGACCACGCCATCGATATCGAAGGCGAGTTTGGCACGCCTCGCCGCGATGTCGTTGTAATAGGCCATCAGGTCGGCAACGCTGTGGCAGGCCACGACGTCGGGATTGAGCGTGAAGCCCCAGCCGTCGAGCTTCTTGCGCACATCGCCGAGCGTCCCCGTGAAGGGCTCGGAGACCTCGCCCCAGGAATAGCCGAAGAAACGCAGCGGGCGTTTTTCCGTGATTTTCGGATCGAGCTGGCGCAGGGAGCCGGCGGCGGCATTGCGCGGATTGGCGAAGATCTTCTGGCCCGCCGCTTCCTGAGCTTCGTTCAGCTTCAGGAAATCGGCGCGCGTCATATAGACCTCGCCGCGCACTTCCAGCACATCAGGCCAGCCCTTGCCGCTTAACCGATGCGGCACGTCCTGCTTCAGGGTGCGGATATTGGCAGTGATATCCTCGCCTTCCTGGCCGTCGCCGCGGGTGGCGGCACGCACCAGTTCGCCACCCTCGTAACGCAGGGACGCGGAAAGGCCGTCGATCTTGGGTTCGGCGATCAGGGTGAGATCGTCGCCCTCTTTCAGGTTGAGGAAGCGGCGGATACGGCCGAGGAAATCGGCGACATCCTCTTCGGCAAAGGCATTGTCGAGCGACAGCATCGGTTTGCTGTGCCGCACCTTGGCAAACCCTGCCGCCGGTGCCGCGCCGACGCGACTGGAGACGCCCAGCATGGTCTTCAGATCGGGGAACTGCGCCTCGATCTCCAGCAGGCGCTTTTTCAGCGCGTCGTATTCGGCATCGGTGATGCTGGGCGCATCCTGCTGGTGGTAGCGCGTGTCATGGGCGGCGATCTCTTCTTCCAGCCGGGCATGTTCCAGCTTGGCCTGACGCGGGCTGAGGTCCGTCACAGGCTTTTCGCGCTGGCGACTCATGCTCAGGCGTCCTGGCCGGCCAGCAGACTGTCGGCGGCGGCGCGGGCCGCATCGGTGATGGTGGCGCCGGCGAGCATGCGGGCGATTTCCTCGCGGCGGTCGCCGGCATTGAGCGGCGCCACTTCGGTGAGCGTGGTGCGGTTCTTGGCATTGCCGGCCTCGCGCTTGGCGATACGCCAGTGCTGGTCGCCCCGCGCCGCCACCTGCGGCGAGTGGGTGACGACGAGCACCTGCACCTTTTCCGCCAGCATGGCCAGCCGCTGGCCCACGGCGGCAGCCGTGGCGCCGCCGACACCGCGATCCACCTCGTCGAAGATCAGCGTGCCGGCCGAGCCGCGACCGGCAAGCACTACGCGCAACGCCAGCATGAAGCGGCTGAGTTCGCCGCCCGATGCGATCTTGGCCAGCGAGCCCGGCGCGGTGCCGGGATTGGTGGAGGCCAGGAACTGCACGCGGTCGGCGCCCTCCGGGCTCCAGTGTTCAGGCGGCAGGGCTTCGACCGCGATGGAGAATTTCGCCGCGCCGAGTTTGAGCGGGCTGAGTTCCGCCGCCACGGCCTTGTCGAGTTTGGTGGCCGCCTTGCGCCGCGCCGCCGAGATCGCCTCGGCTTTCGCCTGGTAGGCAGCCTTCGCCGCCGTGGCGGCTTTTTCCAGCTTGCCCAGCGAGGCGGCGGTATTGTCGATCAGGTTCAACCGCTCGACATACTGTTCGGTCAGCGCCGGCAGCGCATCGACGGCGACATTATGCTTGCGCGCGGCAGCGCGCAGCGCGAACAGCCGCTCTTCCACGCGCTCCAGCTTCTGCGGATCGAGATCGAGGTCGCGCGCGGTCTGGTCCAGCAGCGCCGCCAACTCGCCGGCCTGCACCAGAACCTGGTCGGCCAGCGTCACCACCGGATCGAGCTTGCCCGCCGCCTTGTCGGCCACGCGCTCCAGCGCACGCAGGCAGGCGCGCAGGCGGGCATCGACGCCGCCGCCCTGTTCTAATGCGCTTTGCGCTTCCTGCATTGCTACCGCGAGCTTCTCGCCCGACTGCATCAGGCTGCGCTGGGCCGCCAGTTCGGCATCCTCGCCCGGCTGCGGCTTCAGGCCTTCCAGCTCGGCCACCACATGACGCAGGAAATCTTCCTCGCGGCGTGCCTGCTCGGCGGTCTGGCGCGCCGTCACCAGCGCGGTCTCGGCCTCGCGCATGGCCTGATGCGCCTCGCGCAGGCCGGCCACGTCCTTTTCCAGCCCGGCATAATCATCGAGCAGGGCGCGATGGATGGTGACATCGGTCAGGCCCTGCTCGTCATTCTGGCCGTGGATTTCCACCAGCGTGTCGCCGATGCGGCGCAGCAACGCGACGCTGACCGCCTGGTCGTTGACGAAGGCGCGGCTCTTGCCGTCCTGGCCGACCACGCGGCGCAGCACCAGCTCCTCGGCGCCTTCCAGCGCCTGTTCCGAGAGGATGCCATGCACAGGATGTTTCGCCGGCAGGTCGAAGCTGGCCGTTACCACGCCCTGCGCAGCGCCGCTGCGCACCAGTGCCGCATCGGCGCGACGGCCGAGCACCAGACCCAGCGCATCGAGCAGGATCGACTTGCCGGCACCGGTTTCGCCGGTGAGCACGCCAAGTCCGGACTCGCAGGCGAGATCAAGTTTCTCGATCAGGACAATGTCGCGGACGCCGAGACTGGTCAGCATGAATGAGCCCGCGGTTAAGTCAGAAAATATTCCACCAGGACTTCTTGTCCGCGGTCTTGGTGGTGCCCGGGACAGCCTCGCCGGTCACCAGCGTATAGGTGTCGACATACCATTCGCTGCCCGGATAGTTGTAGCCGAGCACGGCGGCGACATTCTGCGCTTCCTCGACGATGCCGAGCGACATATAGGCCTCGGCCAGGCGATGCAGCGCTTCCGGCACATGGCTGGTGGTCTGGAATTTCTCGATCACCACCTTGAAGCGGTTGATCGCGGCAATCTGCTGCTTCTGCCGCAGGTAATAGCGGCCGATGGTCATTTCCTTGCCGGCGAGATGGTCGCGGGTCAGATCGATCTTCAGGCGCGCGTCACGGGCGTATTCGCTGGTCGGATAGCGGCGCACCACTTCCTCAAGCGAGGACAAGGCCTGCTGGGTGATCTTCTGGTCACGGCCCACATCGGTGATCTGCTCGTAATAGCTGATGGCCACCAGATAATAGGCGTAGGGCGTCTCGCGGCTGCCCGGATGCAGCTGGATGAACCGCTCGGCCGACGAGATCGCTTCGGAATAGTTGTTCTGCTGATAGTAGGCATAGGCCGCCATCAGCTGAGCCTTGTTGGCCCAGACCGAATAGGGATGCTGACGCTCGACCTCGTCAAAACCCTTGGCCGCCGCTTCCCATTCCTGGTTGGCGGTCGCATCCATGGCGATGTTGTAGAGGTCCTCCACCGGCCGCTCGACATAGGGCTTTTCCTTGGCGCCACAGGCGGCAAGGCCCAGCAATAGCAGGGCGGCAGCGGCGTGGCGCGCGACGGCAAACAGCCGCGACGAATCCGGGCGTGGATACATAGGCATGGCGGGATTCTGTCGCATGGCCCCCGGCCAAAATCAAGAACGCCGCCAGCCCCGGCATAGCCCTGATTCGGCCCCCATACCCCGGATGGGGGCCCGGCTGTCGCCGCAACTGACCGGGAGGCCTACGCCTTTCGTACAGCCCTTGCGAGTGGAAATGCCTATGTATTCATTATTGCTGCGCTTTTTCCGATTACACACAACCTATACTTCTGAACGATTTCCACCCGGGCCAAATTCGCCTATTACATGTATCGTTACTCGGTTTCGGACGGTTTCCGCTTGGGTTCAATCCCGCGTCACGAGTAAGTGGCGGTTTTGAGCGGTCAGAATGGTCCTCCGATGGCTGATCCGCAGGCTGACTGGCTGATGCCGGAATTGCCTGCGCTGACCCGCCCGGGTTGAACAGTGAGATGGCCGGGATGATCCGGCCGCGCCATGAGGTGACATCAGATGGGTAAAATCGCAACGCGCGTCGACGAGTATGTGGGTGAACGCATCCGGGCTCGCCGTACCGAACTCGGGCTGACCCAGGAAGAACTGGCAAACTCGCTGAAGATTTCCTACCAGCAGGTCCAGAAATACGAGACGGGCGCCAATCGCGTCAGCGCCGGCCGCCTGTTCGAGGTGGCCCAGCGCCTGCAGGTCGACATGTCCTTCTTCTTCGATGGCCTGGAAGCCCGCCTGGAAAGCAAGCCGATGGAACATGGCGGCAAGAACCGCTCCACCATCGAGCTGGTCCGCAATTTCAGCGATATCGAAGACACCACCATCCGCTCCGCGGTGGCCGGCCTGATCAAGAGCATCGCCAGCCGTTACAAGGATGAGGAAGTCGGCACCGCCGACTGATCCCGCCCGGATCCGGAATTAAAAAAGCCCCGCAGTGAAAGCTGCGGGGCTTTTTCTTTGTCTGAAGCGCAGGCGGCTTAGAGCGCAGCCTCGGCGGCGATGGCCGGACGCTGGCGCGCGCCGCCCATCTCGGCAGCCGGCATGAGACGGGCGGTCTCACGGGCCTTGGTATGGGTGGTCCAGGCATAGGCGCTCTGGTCGGCGAACAGCGTCTTGAGCAGCTTGTTGTTCAGGGCATGGCCCGAACGGCGGCCTTCGTAGCGGCCGATGATCGGCGCAGCGGCCAGATACAGGTCGCCCAGGGCGTCGAGAATCTTGTGGCGGACGAACTCGTCGTCGTAGCGCAGGCCGTCGTCGTTGAGGATGCGGTCATGGCCGAGCACCACGGCATTCTCCAGCGAACCACCACGGGCCAGGCCCATGGCGCGCAGCTGTTCCACTTCCTGCACGAAGCCGAAGGTGCGGGCGCGCGCGATATCGGCCTTGAAGCGGCCCGGTTCCAGCTGGAACTCGGCGCTCTGGCGGCCGATCATCTTGTTGGCGAACTCGATCTCGAAATCGATGCTGAAGCCTTCGGCCGGCACCAGCGAGGCGCTGGCGGCGCCATCGCGCACTTCCACGGCCTTGAGAACCTTGAGATAGCGGCGCGGGGCGACCTGCTCGATCACATCGGCGCATTCGATCAGGAAGACGAAGGGCGCACTTGAGCCGTCCATCACCGGCACTTCCGGACCATCGATGTCGATCAGGACATTGTCGACGCCCAGGCCGGCCAGCGCGGCCATCAGATGCTCGACCGTACCGATCGAGACGCCTTCACCGGCAGCAACCGTGGTGCACATGCGCAGATCGGTGACCTGGTCGAAGCGGGCGCTCACCAGCGGACGGCCCGGCAGATCGACTCGGCGGAACACCACACCCGTGTCGGGCGCAGCCGGATTCAGCACCATATGGACCTTGGCACCGCTGTGCAGGCCGATGCCCGAGCACTTGATGCGGTTCTTCAGCGTCTTCTGGGCAATCTTACCGGTGTTCAGCACACGGGAACTCCTTGAACCAGATCGCGAATCGGACAGATGCGCGCACAAACGAAACCGGGGATGGTTGTAACAACCACCCCCGGGAACAACAAATCACTCTATGTAACCAGATGTAACGCTGCCGGACCTAGTCAAACCATTGATCCGGCAGTGTTTTTCGGCCGCCTAATTGGCCTGTCGGCGCAGGAAGGCGGGGATGTCCAGCAGGTCGTCCTGCTGGCGAGTCGGGGCCGGCCGTTCCGTGGTCGTCAGACCCAGATCGGCCTGCCGCGGCGCCGGCTGAACCGGGGCCTGCGCGACGGCATCCTGCTGCGGCTGCGGCTGCGGCATCGGCGCCACGGGCGCAGCCGGACGGCTGAACTGCGGCTCGGCCTGACGCATGACCGTCTGCGGTTCGGCCTCGGCGCGGCGCGCCGCACCGGTGATGCGATCGAACAGGCTGGCCTTCTTCTTCGGCTCGGCCGGCTTGTTGACCATGTCGGCTTCGGCGAAGGGATCGGGCTGGCGCAGCATCTCCGGCGCACGCGCCGGCATCTGCTGGGCAGCCGGTGGCACGAAGGCCTGGGCTGCCTGGGTTTCTGCCAACTGCGCCGCGAAGGGACGCGCCTGCTGCAACTCCATCGCCGGCGCAGCGGCGACGGCGACAGAGGCATCGGCCAGCGGATGAGCCAGCGGTGCAATCGCCGCGTCCGGCAGCGGCGCCGGCGGCGGCAGTTCGAAGTTCACTTCCGGCCGCACGGCGGGCGCAAGCTCAGGCTCCGGCATCGCCAGGGCGGTGGCACCGGCCGTCATCGGCTGGGGCGCCGCCATGACCGGGGCCTGCATGACGGCAGCCTGCTGGGCCACGACCGGCTGGGTCTGCGGCATTGCAGGCTGCGGCATCACAGGCTGGGCCGGGCGCGGCATGCCGCCGAAGGCGATCGGCTTGGCCTGCGGCGGCGTCACCAGACGCAGGCTCGGCGAGGTCTGCGGCTGACCGGCCTGCTGGGCCACGACATCGATGCCGGTGGCGACCACGGAAACCCGCATGCGGCCTTCCATATGAGCGTCCAGCGTCGAACCGACGATGATATTGGCTTCCGGATCCACTTCCTCGCGGATGCGGTTGGCGGCTTCGTCAACTTCGAAGAGCGTCAGGTCCGGACCGCCGGTGATATTGATGAGCACGCCGCGGGCGCCCTTCATCGAGATATCGTCCAGCAGCGGGTTGGCGATGGCGCGCTCGGCGGCCTCGATGGCGCGATGCTCGCCCTCGGCCTCGCCGGTGCCCATCATGGCCTTGCCCATCTCGCTCATCACCGAACGGACGTCGGCGAAGTCGAGGTTGATCAGGCCGGGCATCACCATCAGGTCGGTGATGCCACGCACGCCCGACTGCAGGACGTTGTCGGCCATCTTGAAGGCGTCGGCGAAGGTGGTCTTCTCGTTCGCCACCCGGAACAGGTTCTGGTTCGGGATGATGATGAGCGTGTCGACATACTGCTGCAGCTCGCGGATACCGGCCTCGGCCAGCTTCATGCGCTGGCTGCCTTCAAACGAGAACGGCTTGGTGACCACGCCCACGGTCAGGATGCCCATTTCCTTGGCAGCCCGGGCGATGACCGGGGCGGCGCCGGTGCCGGTGCCGCCGCCCATGCCCGCGGCCACGAAGGCCATGTGGCTGCCCTGCATATGCTCGAGGATCTGTTCGATCGATTCTTCCGCCGAGCCGCGGCCGACCTCCGGCCGGGCGCCGCAGCCCAGACCCTGGGTCAGGGCGGTGCCCAGCTGGATGCGCCGATCGGTGAGCGACATGTTCAGCGACTGGGCGTCGGTATTGGCAGCCACGAACTCGACGCCCTCAAGCTGGGCGGCGATCATGTTGTTCACTGCATTGCCGCCGGCACCGCCGACGCCAAAGACGACGATGCGGGGCTTCAGCTCTCGCGTAGTCGGCATGGTCAGATTAATACCCATGTTCTCCTCCAAGGGTTCAACTGTTGCAATTACCAATGTCACCGCGCGATGCAAGTGACATCGTAAAAACCGCGTGGATGCTGAGTATTTTGATCATCATCTTGGCCACGCGATTCACGGCTCAGAAATTTGTACGCAACCAGCGGCCGATTCGTGACATCGCGCCGTTGGGTGCAGGTTCAGGTTCGGGCAGGCGAATGACTCGTTCAGCCGTCTGCTGCTGTGCGTACGAAAGGAGTCCGGCGCAGGCCGAGAAGGCCGGGCCGCCGGTCGCTTCAGCCAGGCCGCCGACCCGGATTGGGCGGCCCAGACGCACCTGTTTGTCGAGCGTGCGGGCGGCGAGCTCGCGCACGCCCTGCAACTGGCTGGCCCCGCCGGTGAGCACCACACGGCGGCCGGCCAGCTTCTCGAATCCGGACTGCACGAGTCGCTCGCGCACCTGTTCCAGAGTCTCTTCGAGTCGGGGTTTGATGATGCCGGTCAGAATCGAGCGCGGCACCTGGTTATGGGCATGGTCGTCGGTCTCGCCCACCTGGGGGACATCGATGGTCTCAGTGTCATCCGACGGGCTCGGCAGGACCGTGCCATAGAGGGTCTTGAGGCGTTCGGCATGGGCCAGCGGGGTCGACAGGCCGCGGGCGATATCGTTGGTCACGTGATGGCCGCCCAGCGGCACGACATCCACATGCACCAGCTGGCCGTCGTAGAAGACCGCCAGGCTGGTGGTGCCACCGCCCATGTCGAGCAGGGTGACGCCGAGGTCCATCTCGTCCTCGACCAGGCAGGCCAGGCCGGCCGCAAAGGGCGAGACGATCCGCCCGGCGATGCGCAGATGGCCGCGGGCGACGCAGGTGGACAGGTTGCGCAACGGGCCGGAGCCGGCCGTGATCACATGCATGTTCACGCCGAGCCGTTCGCAGGCCATGCCGCGCGGGTCCTTGATGCCGCGCGAACCGTCGATGGTGTAGCCGACCGGGATCGAATGGACGATCTCGCGGTCGCCGGCATGTTCGTGGCGGCGGCCCTGGTCCAGCACCAAGCCGACATCATGGTCGGTGACCTCATGGCCGTCGATGGCGACTTCGACGCCGACGCTGTGCGACTGCGGATTGCCGGCATTGACGCTTACAAAGACGTCGCGGATGGTTTCGCCGCACATGCGCTCGGCGGTCTCCACCGCGGCGCGGATCGACTGTTCGGCGCCGTCCATATCGATCACATTGCCGTTGCGCAGGCCGCGCGACAGCTGATGCCCGATCCCGATGACCCGCAATGCGCCACCATCGGACCGGGCGATGAAGCAGCAGACCTTGGACGAGCCAATGTCAAGAGCAGCAATCAATCCATTGCGCGATACAGCCATGGTCCTACTTCCCCTCGCATCCAATGCGGTTGGTCATGTGCGCTTTCCGGTCTTCTTCTGAGTCGTCACCGGTACCGGCGCATCGGCTTCCGGGTTCATCTGTACGATCAGACGATCATCGAGACGCAGATCGACCACCTTGATGTCGCGGCGCAACAGCCCATGGCTGCGCTCCAGATCGATCAGTCGTGCCCATGCAGCGGCAGGGTTGTCTTCCGGCAGCCGCGCGACAACACCGTTGTCGAATTCGATATCCCAGCGGCGATTGCGTACGCGGATGGCGTTCACCACGCGGCTGGCCAGCACCGGCTCGCTCTGCAGCATTTCCAGCAGGTCATGCGCCTTGTCGGAAGCGCCGGCCCCGACCAGCAGGAACAGGTGATGGAAATCGGGCCGGTCGCCCTCCTCCAGCACCTTGCCATCGGTGTCGATCAGGTAGACGCGGCCATCGATCTGCCAGCGGGCAAAGGCCTCGCGCTCGACGATCTCGATATGCAGCGTATCCGGCAGCTGGCGCCAGACGGTGGCCTGCTTCACCCAGCCGAGGTTCTCGACGCGGCGGCGCACGGCGTCCAGATCGAGGCTGAGGATCGGCTCGTCGCGCTCGACGCCAACCGCTTCGGCCAGCGCATCGATCGGCGTGTGCACGCGGCCCTGCAGATTGACCTCGCCCAGCCGCATGTCGACGGTGGCGCCGGCTTCTCCAATGATGTCCTGAGCAGCAAGACGCGCCTGTGCCGGCAGATCGGTCCTGAACCAGACATAACTGCCGCCACCGACCAGGCCAGTCAGCAGCAGAACCGCCAGAGTTTGTTTGATGCGACGCCACAGCACCGACTTAGGCCTGCGCCGTGCCGGCGGCAGCGGCCGGCAATAACCCTTCGGGCGCGCCGGCGGCAGCGTCGGCGCACAAGGGGCGCAGGGGCGATCTTCGGGGAGGACGACTAGCGATCGCATGAGGCGTCCTCCACCATCCAGCGCACCAGCTTGCCAAACGTGATCCCGGTATGGGCAGCGATTTCCGGCACCAGCGACAGCGGTGTCATGCCCGGCTGGGTGTTGATTTCCAGCAGGTAGAACTTGCCAGTGCCGCCATCGGTATCGTCGTAACGCCAGTCGGAGCGCGTCACGCCGCGGCAGCCCAGCGTCTGGTGCGCCTTCAGCGCCAGCGCGCAGATATAGTCGTAGGTGTCCTGGGGCAGCGGCGCCGGCATCAGATGCGTCGCCTTGCCATCGGTGTATTTCGCTTCGTAATCGTAGAAACGGCCATGGGCCTTGATCTCGATGGCGCCGAGCACGCGGTCGCCCATCACCGCGATCTGGATTTCGCGGCCGGGAATATACTGTTCGACCAGCACATGCTCGCCGAAATGCCAGGTGGCATCGTCCTGCGGCTGGTAGTTGTCGCCGTTGAAGACGATATGCACGCCGACCGACGAGCCCTCGTTCAGCGGCTTGATCACATAGGGGAACGGCATGACCGGTCCGGCCGTGAAGGCCGAGCGGTGCACCACCTTGCCATCGGCCATCGGCAGGCCGTGATTGCGCCAGACGTCTTTCGCCATCGGCTTGTTCATCGCCAGAGCCGAAGCCAGCACGCCGGAATGGGTATAGGGAATGGCCAGCAGTTCCAGCAGGCCCTGCACGGTGCCGTCCTCGCCGTAAGGGCCGTGCAGCGCGTTGAAGGCCACATCGGGCTTCAACGCCGCCAGCCTGGTGGCCACATCGCGGTCGACATCGACTTCGCTGACCTTGAAGCCCTCTTCATGCAGGGCTTTCGCGACAGCGCGACCAGACGTGAGCGACACTTCGCGCTCCGACGACCAGCCACCCATCAGGACCGCCACATGGTTTTTCATGCGCGGGACTCCTTGCCGATACGCTTGATTTCCCAGCGCAGCTCGATGCCGCTCTGCGCTTTCACTTTTTCCCGCACGGTCTCGCCCAGGGTTTCCAGATCGGCGGCCGTGGCATTGCCGCGGTTGATCAGGAAGTTGCAATGCTGCTCGGAGACCTGCGCATCGCCCACCACCAGGCCACGGCCGCCGGCGGCGTCGATCAGTTGCCAGGCCTTGTGTCCTTCCGGATTGGCAAAGGTGCTGCCGCCGGTGCGCGAACGGATCGGCTGGCTGCCTTCGCGGGCGGCCTGAATCTCGTCCATGCGGGCCTGGATTTCGGCCTTGTCGCCGGCACGGCCTTTCAGACGGGCGGCGGTGAATATCCAGTCGTCCGGCACATCGCAATGGCGATAACTGAACCCCATCTCGGCGGCCGAAAGGCGATGCAGGTTGCCGTGATCGTCGATGGCCTCGGCCCAGAGCAGCACATCCTTGAACTCTGTGCCGTAGGCGCCGGCATTCATGCGCAGGCCACCGCCGACCGTACCGGGGATACCCCGCAGGAATTCCAGGCCGGCGATACCATGCATCTGCGCCGTCTGCGCCACATTGACATCCAGCGCACCGGCACCGGCGGTGATCTCATCGCCTTCGGCTTCGATCTCGACGAAGCCGCGGCCGAGCCGTATCACCACGCCATCGATGCCGCCATCGCGCACCAGCGTGTTGGAACCGACGCCCAGCACGGTGACGGCCACATCCTGCGGCCGGTTCTTCAGGAAGCCGATCAGATCGTCGCGGTCGGCGGGACGGAACATCACTTCCGCCGGGCCGCCGACGCGGAACCAGGTGATATCGGCCAGCAACGCAGCCGCCGACAGCCGACCGCGCACGGCCGGCAGCCGGGCGATCAGGTCGTCGTGACGGATCTGCGCTGCAGCCATCATGCCGCCCCCTTGTCGTAGAGGGCCTGCAGCTCGCTGGGCAGCGCATTGGCCCAGCTGGTAATATTGCCCGCACCCAGGCAGACCACGAGGTCGCCGGCGGAAGCCTCCTGCTTCGCCAGTTCGGCCAGCTGCTCGGGCGACTGCAGCGCCAGCACGCGGCGATGGCCACGGTTGCGCAGGCCTTCGACCAGTGCGTCACGGCTGACGCCGTCGATCGGCGCCTCGCCGGCGGCATAGACATCGGCAACGATCACCGTATCAGCGTCGTTGAAGCAGCTGCAGAAATCCTCGAACAGGTCGCGCAGGCGGGTGTAGCGATGCGGCTGCACGACGGCGACCACCTTGGCCTCGGGGCGTTCGCCGATGGCCAGGCGCGCGGCGGAAAGGACCGCGGAAATTTCCACCGGATGATGGCCGTAATCGTCCACCACGGTGATGCCGCCGGCCTCGCCGGTGATGGTGAAGCGACGCTTGACACCGCCGAAGCTGCCCAGCGCCTTTTTCACCACCTCGCCATCGAAGCCCATCTCGCGGGCGATGGCCACCACGACCAGAGAATTCTGGACGTTATGACGGCCGAACATGGGGAGACGGATATCCGAAATGGTGCTGGGATCGCCGCCGCGGTTACGGTCGGTGATCTGCACATCAAAAATGGCACCGCGTGCATCGAAGCGCACATTCACCGCACGCACATCGGCCTGCGGCGAGAAACCGTAGGTCACCACGCGGCGGTCGGTGATGCGGCCGATCATCGCCTGCACTTCCGGATGGTCTATGCAGAGCGTGGCGAAGCCATAGAAGGGAATGCTCTCGACGAACTGTTTGAAGCCATCGCGCACCTTGTCGAAGGTGCCGTAGTGGTCGAGATGCTCGGGGTCGATATTGGTGACCACAGCAATCGTCGCCGGCAGCTTGAGGAAGGTGCCATCGCTCTCGTCGGCTTCCACCACCATCCACTCGCCGGCGCCCAGGCGGGCGTTGGTGCCATAGGCATTGATGATGCCGCCGTTGATGACGGTGGGATCCATGCCGGCGGCTTCCAGCAGGGCAGCGACCAGCGAGGTGGTGGTGGTCTTGCCATGGGTGCCGGCGATGGCGATGGCCCATTTGAGCCGCATCAGTTCGCCCAACATCTCGGCGCGACGCACCACCGGGATCAGGCGCGCGCGGGCCGCCTTCACTTCCGGATTGTCGGCCTTCACGGCGGATGAAATCACCAGCACTTCGGCGGCGGCGACATTCTCTTCGCGATGGCCTTCGAAGACGGTGATACCGAGATCGCGCAGGCGCTTGACGTTATAGTTCGCCGAGATATCCGAGCCCTGCACCTGGTAACCCAGATTGTGCATGACCTCGGCAATGCCCGACATGCCGATGCCGCCAATGCCGACGAAATGGATGATCCCGATATCGAGCGGCAACGCTCTCATGCCGCGGTCCTCTTCATGCTGTGATCTTTACTGGCGTCGGCGGCCTTGACGGCCTGCTGGCGCTGCTCGGTAACAGTGCGCTCGACCAGATCGGCCAGCGCCTGGGCGGCCAGCGGCCGGCCGACGCTGCGCGAGGCCGACGCCATTGCGACCAGCGTTGCCGGATCGCCAAACAGCTCGACAAAGGCGGCAGCGGCGCGCTCGGCGGTGAATTTGTCCTGCGCGATCACCATGGCACCGCCGGCCTGGGCCAACGCCTGGGCATTGGCGGTCTGGTGGTCGTCCATAGCATGGGCATACGGCACCAGCAGCGCCGGACGACCGACCACGGCGATCTCGGCGGTGCTGCCGGCGCCCGAGCGGCTGACCACCAGGTGCGCTGTGGCAAGGCGCTTGTCGATATCGGCGAAGAAAGCCGCGGTCTCGGCGGCGATGCCGGCAGCGTCATACGCTGCGCGCACGCCTGCCAGATCTTCCGGCCGGCATTGCTGCTGCAGCTTCAGGCGGCGGCGCAGATCGGCCGGCAGGCTGGCCAAGGCGGCCGGCACCACATCGGACAGCACGCGCGCGCCCTGGCTGCCGCCCATCACCAGGATGCGGATATTCTGCTCTGGCGCATGATAGGGAATATCGGCGGCTGCCAGGATGGCCGGCCGCACCGGATTGCCGGTGACAGTCGCGGCCGCATCTGCGGGCAGGAAATGCGTGGCCGGGAAGGACGTGGCGATGCGGGCGGCAAAGCGCGCCACCAGCCGGTTGACGCGGCCGAGCACGGCATTCTGCTCGTGGATCAGAATGGGAATTTTCTTCAGCTTGGCGGCGAGCAGCAGCGGCAGCGCCGGATAACCGCCGAAGCCGACCACGGCGACCGGCCGCGTCAGCGCCAACAGGCTGAAGGCGGCGATGACGCCGCGTGCGATCTCGACCACGCTGAGCAGCTTGCCGATCATGGAGCGACCGCTCGGCGTGCCGGCGGGAATGCGATAGAGCGGCAGTTCGGGCAGGGTCTTGCCAAAGCCGGTGCCGCGCGTATCCGTCACCAGGCCCACGCGATGGCCGCGGCGCAGCAATTCGGCGGCCAGCGCCTCGGCCGGGAAGACATGGCCGCCGGTACCGCCGGCCGCAAGCAGGATCGGATTTTCGGCAGCGCTCATCGCACCACCCCGTTATCCGGGCGCCAGCGCGTCAGCGCCAGCAGCATGCCCATCGCAAAAGCGAGCGCCAGCAATGACGAACCGCCATAAGAAATGAATGGCAGGGTCATGCCCTTGGTCGGCAGCAGATGCAGGTTCACGCCGATATTGATCACGGCTTGTAAGCCAAACTGCGTTGTGAGACCCGCAGCCGCCAGCAGCACGAACAGGTTATTCTCGGTCATCAGGCGCGAGAAGCAGCGCAGCACGATGAAGGCGAAGACGCCGACGATGAACAGGCAGGCCAGCAGGCCGAATTCCTCGCCGGCAACGGCGAAGATGAAATCAGTATGGGCGTCGGGCAGCACGCTCTTCACTGCCCCCTCACCCGGGCCGCGGCCCCAGATGCCGCCGCTGGAAAAGGCCTCCATGGCGCGTTCGATCTGGTAATTCTCCTTGCCGGCCGGATCGAGGAAGCGATCGATGCGGCTCGCCACATGCGGGAAGATCAGGTAGGCGCCGAAGATGCCGGCCAGACCCATGGCACCGAGGCCGAGCACCAGCACAATCGGAAGTCCGGCGATGAAGAACTGCGCCATCCATACGGCGCAGACCACCACGGCCATGCCGAGATCGGGCTGCAGCAGCAGCACGCCGACGACCATGCCGCAGAGCGCGGTCGAGATCGCCCAGCCGGGGAAGCCCGTGCCCTTGCGCCATTCGGCGAACAGCCAGGCCGCAACCACGGCGAAAGCCGGCTTGACGAATTCCGACGGCTGGATCGACAGGCCGCCGAAGGAAATCCAGCGATGTGCGCCCTTGACCTCGATACCCATGACAAAGGTCAGGCACATGCCGACCAGCGCGCCGAGGAAGACCACCATGGCGACACGACGGATGCCGACCGGATCGAGCAGCGACGTGCCGATCATGATCAGCATGGCCGGCACCAGGAAGACCAGCTGACGCTGCACGAAATGGAAGTTGGTCAGGCCGATGCGATTGGCCACCGCCGGCGAAGCCGCAAGCGTGAGCACCGTGCCGATGGCAATCAGCACGGCGATGGCGATCAGCAGCCAGCGGTCGACGGTCCACCACCAGCGGCCGAGAATGGAGGTATCGGTGCGCGAAAAGGTCATCATGCCGCGGCCCCCTGTTCGAAACCGCTGCGGGCCTGCACCAGGCGGATGAATTCGTCGCCGCGATGCTCGAAACTCTTGAACTGGTCATAGGATGCACAGGCCGGCGACAGCAGCACCACGGCATCCGTCGCCTTGTCGCGCTTCGCCGCAGCCAGCGCGTCGTCGAGCGCCTTGTCGAGCGTACCGCAGAGCGCATGCGGCACCGCAGATCCCAGCGTGGCGGCAAAGGCCGGCGCCGCCTCGCCGATCAGGCTGGCATGACGGATGCGCGGGAACAGCGGCTTCAGGCCGGTGATGCCGCCTTCCTTGGCCTTGCCGCCGGCGATCCAGTAGATCGCGGCAAAGGAAGACAGCGCCTTCTCGGTGGAATCCGCATTCGTAGCTTTAGAATCGTTGATGCAGGGAATGCCATCGATGCTGCCGACGCGCTGCAGTCGATGCTTCAGGCCGGGGAAGCTGGCGATACCGGCGCGGATGGCATCGGCATCGAGGCCGGCAGCGCGGGCCGCGGCATAGGCGCAGGCGATGTTCTGGCCGTTATGGGCACCGGGCAGGTTCACGAAGTCGAGGGCAAAGACCGGCTTGCCGTTATCGTAGAGATGCCCGTTCACGGCGCTGACGCCATCGTCCAGCACGCGCTGAATCGAGACCGGCACGATCCGGCGGTCGGACTGCTCGGCAATAAGGCTGGCGTGAATCGCGCGGCAATGCGCGTCATCGATGCCGATCACGGCGGTGTCGCCGGCTTTCTGACCCGCGAAGACGCGCGCCTTGATGGCCGCGTAACACTCCATGCTGCCATGACGGTCGAGATGGTCGGGCGTGATGTTGAGCAGGATGGCGATCTGCGCCTGCCAACCGGGCGTCAGGTCCATCTGGAAGGACGACATTTCCACCACATAGACGCCGTCCTGGGCCGTCTCGAAGCGCGGCAGATCCAGCACCGGCAGGCCGATATTGCCGCCCATCGCGATGCTGCGGCCAGCCGTCTTCAGCACATGTGCCAGCAAGGCCGTGGTGGTCGATTTGCCATTGGTGCCGGTGACGCCATAAACCACCGGATGCAGTTCGCGCAGCAGCAGCTCGATATCGCCGATGACGGCCAGACCGGCGCGCTGCGCTGCGGCGGCCACCTGGTTGGGCACCGGATGGGTCAGCGGCACGCCCGGCGCCAGCGCCAGACCGGCGCAGCCGACCAGCGCGCCTTCATGCAGCTGCATCGGCTGGAAACCGGCGGCGGCGGCGGCGGCCCGCGAGGCTTCGTTGTCGTCCCACAGGCGCACCTCCGCACCGCCGGCAATCAGCGCCCGCGCCGTGGCCAGCCCGCTGCGCGCGAGGCCGAACACTGCCCAGGTCTGCTTTGCCGTATGGGTGAGCGCGATCATATGTGGCTTACCGCAGCTTCAGGGTAGAGAGGCCGGCCAGCGCCAGGATCACCGCGACGATCCAGAACCGGATCACGATGGTCGGCTCTTTCCAGCCCTTCTTTTCGTAGTGGTGATGCAGCGGCGCCATGCGGAAGACGCGCTTGCCCGTCAATTTGAAAGATGCGACCTGCACCATCACCGACACGGTTTCCAGCACGAAGAGCCCGCCGATGATGGCCAGCACCAGTTCGTGCTTGACGATGACGCTGACCGTGCCGAGCGCACCGCCCAGGCTCAGCGAACCGGTATCGCCCATGAAGACCATGGCCGGCGGCGCGTTGAACCAGAGGAAGCCGATACCGGCGCCGACCAGGGCGCCACAGAAGACCGCCAGTTCACCGGCGCCGGCGACATTGTGGATCTGCAGGTAATTGGCGAAGACGGTATTGCCGACCAGGTAGCAGATCAGACCGAAGCTGGCAGCCGCGATCATCACCGGCACGATGGCCAGGCCATCCAGACCGTCGGTCAGGTTCACGGCATTCGATGCACCGATCATCACGAAGGCGGCGAAGGGAATCATGAACCAGCCCAAGTTCAGCAGCACATCCTTCAGGAACGGCACGGCCAGGCTGGTGTTGAGCGGCGCGGCGGCGATCTGGTTGATCCAGACGGCGGCGATGCCGGCAATAACGACCTGCAGGGCCAGTTTCAGCTTGCCCGGCACGCCCTTGGGGTTCTGCTTGGAGACCTTCAGGTAATCGTCATAGAAACCGATCAGGCCGAAGCCAAACGTGACCAGCAGTACGACCCAGACATAGCGGTTGGTGAGATCGGCCCAGAGCAGCGTGCCGACGCCGATGCCCAGCAGCATCAGGAAGCCACCCATGGTGGGCGTGCCGCGCTTCTCCAGATGGCCCTGCGGACCGTCCTCGCGGATCGGCTGGCCCTTGCCCTGCTTGGCGCGCAGCCAGTCGATCAGCGGCTGGCCGATCACGAAGGACAGCACCATGGCAGTGAGGATCGCGCCGCCGGTGCGGAAGGTGATGTACCGGAACAGGTTGAGGATGTTGAAGTCCTCGGCCAGCGGATACAGCAGGTGATACAGCATACGTACAGACTTTCCTTACCAGCCGTTAGCGGCGCGCGGCTGCGGCGCCGGATTCAACAGGTCTTCAACAATCTTGCCCATGCGGCTGCCGAGCGAGCCCTTCACCAGCAGCACGTCGCCGCTGCGGATAGCGCGGCGCAGCGGCTGGATCAGTTCGATGGAATTGGCGGCATGATGGCCACGCATCGTCGCCGGCAGCCGGTCGTACAACGCGCGCATCAGCGGGCCGGAAGCAAAAACCAGGTCAATCTGTTCGCGCACCAGATCGTCGGCCAGCGCGGCATGGGCGGCTTCGGCATCGGGGCCAAGCTCCAGCATGTCGCCCAGCACGGCGATACGGCGACCGCGCGTGTTGCTCGGCTTGGCCATGGCGAGGACGGCATAGGCCGCACGCATGCTCGGCGGGCTGGCGTTATAGCTGTCATCGATCAGTTCGATGCTGCCGCCGTCGCGCCAGTCCAGCATATGGCGCTCGCCGCGCCCCTTCGGTGCGGTAACGCCGGCCAGCGCAATGCCGGCCTCGGCCAGATCGGCGCCGGCCAGATGGGCCGCCGCCAGCACACCGAGCGCGTTTAGCACCCAGTGCCGGCCCGGCGCACCGATCTTGAAGGTCATCTGATGGCCGAGGATATCGGCGGCAACGCAGGAGCAGGCGCTGTTGGGGGCATATTTCACCAGGCGCGCCTGCGCTTCGGGATGTTCGCCAAAACCGATGACCTCGGCGGCGCCGGCGGCACGGGCCGCGGCAGCCACGCGTTCATACTGGGCATTGTCGCGATTGATGATGGCGATGCCGCCCGGCTCCAGGCCGGCGAAGATTTCCGACTTGGCGTCGGCAATGCCTTCGATGCTGTCGAAATTCTCCAGATGAACCGCTTCGACGGCCGTGATGATGGCGATATGCGGCCGCGTCAGCTTCGACAGCGGCGCGATCTCGCCGGCATGGTTCATGCCCAGTTCGATGACGGCAAAGCGACTGTCGATGGGCATGCGGGCCAGCGTGAGCGGCGCGCCCCAATGATTGTTCAGGTTGCCCAGCGTGGCATGGGTGGCGCCCTGCTCGGCCAGCACGTGACGCAGCATTTCCTTGGTCGAGGTCTTGCCGACGCTGCCGGTGATCGCAATCACCTTGGCACCGCTGCGCTGACGCGCGGCCGCCGCCAGTTCGTTCAGCCCCTGCAGCGTGTCTTTCACTTTCAGCAGATTGGCGCCTGGCAGCAGCGTTTCCGGCCCCTTGTCGACCATCGCGGCAGCGGCACCTTTCGCCAGCGCATCGGCAACGAAGACATGTCCATCGAAATTCGGACCACGGATCGCGACGAAGAGATCGCCGAAGGCCACCGTGCGGCTGTCGATGGACACGCCGGTGGCCGTCCAGAAGCCGTCGCTGTTGCCCTGCGTGGCAGACGCTGCTTCGGCGGAGGTCCAGAGCGCGAAAGCTTCCATTAATCTTTACCCCCGTATGGTGCGCTGCCCGAACCAGACCCTGCATCGATTGCAGACACGGCTTCGCGGGCAACCAGCAGGTCGTCGAAGGGACGGATTTCCGCACCAACGATCTGGCCCTGTTCATGGCCCTTGCCGGCCAGCAGCAGCAGATCGCCCGGCTGCAGATCCTTCACTGCAGTGAAGATCGCGTTGCGGCGGTCGCCGATCTCGATGGCGCGCGGCGCGGCGGCCATGATCGCGGCGCGAATGCCGGCGGCATCCTCGCTGCGCGGATTGTCGTCGGTGACATAAACCCGGTCGGCGAATTTCGTGGCCACTTCACCCATCAGCGGGCGCTTGCCACGATCGCGGTCGCCGCCGCAACCGAAGACAACGACCAGACGCTGCATGGTGTGCGGACGCGCCGCCTTCAGTACGGTTTCTAGCGCATCGGGCGTATGGGCGTAATCGACAAAGACGCTGGCACCATTCCTGCGCTGCGCCGCCTTCTGCATCCGGCCCGGCACGCCGTCGAGCTTTGCGAGCACGTCCCAGGTCTCGGCGCTATGACCGCCGCAACCGATCACGAGGCCGAGCGCCGCCAGCACATTGCCGGCCTGGAAACTGCCGACCAGCGGCAGATCGACCGTGCGGCGCACGCCGAAAGCCTCGACTTCCATATCCAGGCCACCGGCATGGGGCACGGCGGCCAGCAATTTCAGTTCCGTCCCGAGCTGGCCATAGCGGATCAGGCGCTGGCCACGGCGGCGGCACAGGTTTTCCACCTGCACGCCCAGGGCGGAATCCATATTGATCACCGCCGTGCCCTTGGGCGGCAGCAGCGTGTCGAACAGCCGCAGTTTGGCAGCGAAATAGGCCTCGACCGTCGGATGGTAATCCATATGGTCGCGGGTCAGGTTGGTGAATGCGGCGGCCTGCGGCTGGATGCCGTCGAGACGATACTGGTCGAGGCCGTGACTGGAGGCTTCGAGGGCCAGATGCTCGATGCCGGCGGTCTTGGCAAGATTCAGCAACTCGTGCAGGCGCACCGGATCTGGTGTGGTATGCGCCACCGGCTCGTCGATGCCGGCGCCATGCAGACCCAGTGTGCCGAGGCTGGCGCTCTTGATGCCAAGATGCCGCCAGAGCTGCGCGGTGAAATGCGCCACCGAGGTTTTGCCATTGGTGCCGGTGACGGCGGCGATATGCTTCGGCTGCGCATTGAAGAAGGCGGCTGCCATCAGCGCCAGGCGCCGGCGCGGATTGCTGTCGGTCACGAAGGCGATCTGATCGGCAAAAGCCGGATCGACATGATCGCTCAGCACCGCCACGGCGCCCTTGGCGCGCGCATCGGGGATGAAGCGATGGCCATCGGCCTGGGCGCCCTTCAGCGCCGCGAAGACATAGCCCGGGCGTACGGCACGACTGTCGGCCGTCAGGCCGGCAATATCCAGCCCGGCAGTACGGGGATCGAGCGACAGATCGGCGCAGAGATCACTGAGACGCAAGTTTCTTCTCCTGCGTCTTCGGCGTCACGGCTGTCGCGGGTACGGCAGCGGGCGCGGCGTTGAAATTCGGCACCGGATGACCCGGGATCGGCACATACATGGCCTGCTTCAGCGCCGGTGAATTCTCGTCCACCGGCGGCACGCCCAGCATCGGCGCGATGCGGTTTATAATGCGGCCGGCGGCCGGCGCGGCGGTCCAGCCGGCGGTGGCGAAACCGAAGCTGCTCTTGTTGCCCTTCGGCTCATCGACCATGACCTGTACGATGTAGCGCGGGTTATGCATCGGGAAGCCGGCGACGAAGGTGTTGAAGTTCGCTTTCTTGTTATAGCCGCCGCGCGCGTTGACCTTTTCCGACGAGCCGGTCTTGCCGCCGACCAGATAGCCATTCACGGCCGCCTTGCTGCCGGTGCCTTCGTCCACCACCAGCAGCATAAGCTTGCGCATGGTGTCGCTGACATCGCGGCGGATCACCTGGCGGCCGGGCGCCGGCAGGCCCGGCGGGCGCTTGATGAGGGTCGGCGGATGCAGCACGCCCCCATTGACGATGGCCGCCGTGGCGGTTGCCAGCTGCAACGGCGTCACCGACATGCCATGGCCGAAGGCAATCGTCATGGTCTCGACGGTCTTCCAGTTGCGCGGCACCAGCGGCGCACCGACTTCCGGCAGCTCGATGGCCGGCTTATTCAGCATGCCGAAGCGGGTCATGAATTCGCGCTGGCGATCCGGACCGACATCGACGGCCATCTTGGCCGAGCCGATGTTGGACGAGTACATGAAGATTTCCGGTACGCTGAGCCAGCGGTTCTTGGCGTGATCGTCCTTGATGGTGAAGCGCGAAATCTGGATCGGCCGGCTGGCATCGTAGCCGCCGTTCAGCTTGACCGTGCCGAAATCCAGCGCCATCGCCGTATTCAGCGTCTTCATGGTCGAGCCCATTTCATAGACGCCGAGCGTGATGCGGTTGAACCGCGACTCCGTGCTGGCCGTGCCGGGCTCGGCCGGATCGAAATCCGGCAGGCTGACCATGGCGATCACTTCGCCGGTATGGATATCCAGGACGATGCCGCCGCCGCCGATGGCATTGAACTGCTCGACGACCTTGGCCACCTCGTCGCGCACCACATGCTGCACGCGGACATCGATGCTGAGCTCCAGCGGATCGCCGGTGCGCGAGGGATCTTTCAGCTGCTCATCGAAATACTGCTCGATGCCGGAGATGCCCTTGCCGTCGATATCGGTGTAGCCGAGCACATGCACGGCCAGCGAACCCTGAGGATAGACGCGGCGCTGTTCGTTGTGGAAATACAGGCCCGGCAGACCCAGACGGTTGACCTCATACTGCTCGCGCGGCGTGAGGCCGCGCTTGAGCCAGACGAAGCTCTTGCCCGACGCCAGCTTGTTGGCCATATCGCCGGCCGACAACTCGGGCAGCACCTGGGCCAGCCGCAACGCGGCCTGCTGCGGATTCTGCACCTTGCGCGGATCGGCATAAAGCGAAGCGATCTTCAGGTTGGTCGCCAGCATATTGCCGCTGCGGTCGACAATCGGCTGGCGCTCCATCAGCGCCGTCCTGGCGATCAGTTCCGGATTGACGCCGCGCGCCACAGCCGGCTCGGTCGCACCACGGATGACAGTCAGTTCGACCAGACGACCGGCCAGCAGCACGAAGGCCAGCGAGAACAGGCCGATGCCGATCACCAGACGGCCGCGGCTGGAATCCAGCGCCTGCTTGGCGGCGCCATCCAGGCGCACCAGCGCCGGATTGCCCGGCATGTCGGCGGGCGTACAGGGCGAGCGCATGGGACGCTGCGGCGGCTTGGCATTTTTCGGCGAACGACGGAACAGCGCCATGTTACTGGGCCCTCCGCGTATCTTTGCCGGTGCCGCGCTGCATCGCGCCGAGCACGGCCGCCACTTCGGAATCGAAACCGACCGCAGCTTCGGCAGCAGGCCTGGCGACAACCTGCACAGGCGGGGCGGGCTGAAGGCCGGCCTGCGCGGCGGCCGGCTGGGCAGGCGGCCCGACCGGCAGGGCCGCCATCGGCGGCAGAGCCGGCGGTTTTGCCGGCGCCGGCTGGCCGCCGGTCATTGGCTGGCCACGATCCTGGCGCCAGGGCAGTGCCTCGAGGCCGACAATGTCTTTGGCGGTGGCCGAGCGCATATCGAGCAGGCGCTGCGCCTTGCTCTGCAGATATTCCGGGCGGCTGAGATAGCTCCACTCGGCCTGCAGCACGCCAATGGTCTCGCGCTCCTGGCTGAGCGCACGATTCATCTCGATCAGTTCGTCTTCCAGACGCTGCACTTCATAGGATAGCTGGTAGAGGCCGAACGACACCACGGCCAGCAGCAACAGGGCTATCAGGGACAGGCCGCGGCTCATGCAGCCTCCCGCAGATCGTCGTCGGGCCAGGCCGGCGCGGCCGTGCGCCGGGCGGCGCGCAGCTTGGCCGAGCGGGCCCGCGGATTGGCGGCAACTTCAGCCTCGCCCGGCGCCATGGCGCCTTTGTGGATGGCGACGAAAGATGGCGCACGCTCGATGGCGGCCGCCTGCGGCAGATGGCGCGAGGCGCCGACAGTCTTGCCGCTGCGGCGATCCAGAAAACGCTTCACCACCCGGTCTTCCAGCGAATGGAAGGATACGACTGCCAGCCGGCCTTCCGGCTTGAGCAGTTTTTCGGCGGCAGCCAGGCCGCGCTTCAGTTCGCCCAGTTCATCATTCACCACAATGCGCAGCGCCTGGAAGGTACGGGTCGCCGGATTGATGCCGGGCGTGGCGCGCACGACACGGGCGACGACCTCGACCAGCTGCTTGGTGCGGGTGATCGGCTGCTCCGCACGGGCGGCGACGATGGCGCGGGCCACCGCACGGGCGCGGCGCTCCTCGCCATAGAGATAGATGATATCGGCCAGCTCGGCTTCGTCGCGGGTGTTGACGATATCGGCCGCTGTCTCGCCGCGATCCGACATCCGCATGTCGAGCGGGCCGTCATGCTGGAAGGAAAAGCCGCGCTCGGCCTGGTCGAGCTGCATGGAGGACACGCCGATATCCAGCGCCACGCCGTCTACGGCCTCAATGCCGATCGCCGACAGCAATGCGGCCATGTCGCCGAAGCGGCCTTCGAGCAGACGGAAACGGTTGGGGAAAGCGGCATCGATGCGGTCGGCATGGACGCGCACGGTGGGATCGCGGTCGATGCCGATCACCTGGCACTCCGCCGCAGCCAGCAAGGCCGAACTGTAACCACCCGCACCAAAAGTACCATCCACAAGCACGTCGCCGGCGCGCGGGCCAAGCGCCGAAACCACTTCCGCCCGCATCACCGAGAGATGAACCTGTCCTGCGGCTTTTTCATGGCCGTTTTTGCTGTCGGGGCGAAAACGGTCCGCCGGGCTCACGATGTCGCCCCCGCTCCGCCGCGCAGGTAAGCCGCGGCCTGGGCGCGCGCCTCGGCGGCGCGGGCCTCCCAGGCTTTCGGCTCCCAGATCTGGAAGCTGTGGCGGCGGCCGACAAAGACCGCCTCACCCGGCGCAGCAAGGCCGGCATGATCCAGGAACTGCGGCGCGAGCTGGACGCGGCCTTCCTGGTCGAGATTCAGCTCGTTCAGAAACGGCAGCAGACCGTCGATCAGCATCTCGCGCTCGGGATGCAGGTCGGGCAGCTCGTCGATGCGGCGGTTGACGCCATCGAGATAGTCGCGCCCGCCGGCAACCAGCGCCGGGGCAGCGATATCGGGGCCCAGAATCAGGCCACCATCTGGATGTTTGCGGGTCAGCAGGGCGCGATACGGCGCCGGTACGGAAACCCGTCCCTTAGCGTCAATCCGGTTTCGAAAGGTTGAGAGGAAGAATTCCACTCAGCCGCCCCTGCTGGTCAATCCCGGACGAAACACCCCCCTTGGGTGGCCATAACCTGGGATGAGATGGGGTAGCATGGGATAATATGGGCGTCAATGGAAATTAACGGTCTGTTATGGTGAGTCGGGCCAATGTTCTCCGCAACTTGCGCCATGATCGATCCTATTATTTTCGCTTAATGTTCTCTTTTGTTCTCCAGAGATCTCTTGTCTCTTGCTGCGTCGCGCATTACACCGGACGGCGTTACGGGGATGGCATGAGAGCGTGTGACAATGGTCAAAACAGGCCGCAACCTTACGGATAGGTTGGCTTCGGCGTTCCTTGCCGCACTGGTAGCGCTGCTGGTTCCACTGGCGGCGATCGCCGCCGTCAACGAATTCCTGCCGCGCGATGCGCCGCAGCTGAAGCGGTTCGCCGTCGTCGCCAGCACCGCCAACAACCAGTGCATCACCGCCCAGCTGATGAACAACGATGTGCGCCGCTTGCGCGCCACCGCCCTGCTGTCGCCCTGCGAATTCAATATCGACAACCTGACGCAGGGCTTTTTCATCAGCCGGCCGCTGCAGCCCGACGGCTACCAGATCTTTTTCGCCGCCAATCCGTCCTACTGCCTGGCGATGGAGCCGCGCGCCAAGCTGCTGGTGATCTCCGCCTGTGCACTCAACAACGAGATGCTGGAACAGCTGCCGCAGCTCTGGGACATCAAGAACGGCGGCCTGGCGCTGAAAAGCGAAGGCAAGAAATTCTGCCTCGATACCCGCGCGAAGCAGGGGTTCTCGGCGATCTTCGAGCCGCATTTCAGCGAATGCCCGGAACAGGTGCCGGATGCCTTCCTGCTGCGGGTGAGCCGCTGACCTGACGGCGTTTGCCTAGTGGCGTCTGGCCGCTTTGCGACGGAGATGCCGCCAGCCAATGACAATACCGGTCACTGACATCGCCAGCCCGACCAGCGACGTGATCCATATCACCAGCTTCCAGGCCGGCGGCACATGCCGCAGCCCTGCGAAATCGAAACTGTGCAGCGCGTTGAACAGCCAGCGGTAGCTGCGTCGACTGTCGTCCACCCGCGTCAGGATATCGCCGGTCAGCGGATCGATATGGAACCAGGTGCTGTCAGGATCGTCGAAGCCGATCCGCAGCACGGGCAGCAGGCGCCGTGTGTGATGCGAATACCAGTATTCGTCCTCCTGGGTGAGCACCGCCTGCAGCACGGGCTTTGACTGCGGCATCAACTGCGCCGCGGCTGCGAAAACCTCCCCGGTCGCAAATGCTGTGCCGATGGCCTTGCCGTCGCCGCGATACTGCACGACCAATGACCGGCCGCCGATCCAGAGAAACCGCATCTCGACGACACCCTCAGCCGGCACCACGGCCAGCGGGAAATCCGTCGCTCCATGACCGGCATAGCGCTGCAGTGCGGCAACATCCGTATTGCGCCCGGAGAACCAGTAGTTCGGATTCATCGAAATCCAGCCACTGACGATCCAGGCCAGCAGAAACAGGCTGCCGATCACGCCGGCCCAGTGGTGCCACAGCATCCAGCCACGATAGGGCGACATGGCACCGTTTTTGTAACGACGCTGGGGCCGCAGACGCTGGATGCCGATCCAGATTCCCGTCACCGCCACGACAATGCTGATGCCGGAAATCCACAGCACGACATCGCGCCACAGCGGCGCATCGGCGCGCAGCACGGTGGGATAGATCCAGTGCGGCACACTGCCGAGCCAGTTCCAGAAGCGCTCGCCGCGCCGGGTATCCAGCGCGATCTCGCCATTGCGCGCCGAAACGTAAAGCTGTGTGCCGGCAGCATCGTTGAGCGAGACCAGATGGAACGGTCGCAGCGGATCGTAGCGCGCCGTGACGCTCCACTGGTCGCGATCCTCCAGCTCGACCGTGGCCTGCGGCGCCGGTCTTACACTCTGCACGATTGCAAGGGCGGCAACCGCGTCGATGCCCTCGATGCGCCGTCCGTCGCGCGCCGATACGGTCAGCCGTGCATTGTCCCAGGCAGTGACCCGGTAAACCGGCTCATCCCCCAGCATTTCCAGCCGCAGCACGCGTGGCCAGCCGCCCTGCCCGGCCGCGGCGAGCGCCGCGCTGGGCGAGAGGCGAACCTGCTGCCCGTCGAGTACGGGCAGCAGAGCGCGACGTTCGGTCTCCGTCAGGGCCGGGAATCCGACATAGATCATCACCACGCCGGAAAAGAACCACATGGCGAAGAGCAGGCAGGTGGCAATCCCGATCCAGCGATGGATCAGATACAGCCAGCGCTGCGCCTGACGGAGGATGCGCTTCATGGCATCAGAACTTCACACTGGTGGTCAGGTAGGCGGTGCGCGGCGCACCGAGCACCCATTGCGTGCCGCCATTATAGCCAGCGACCGGATAGACCTCATCAAAGAGGTTCATGATTCGCAGTGCTACTGTCAGCCGCTCGACCGGCGACCATGACACGCCGATGTCCGTGACCGTATAGTCCGGCCGCTTCAGCGTGTTGGCATCGTTACTGAAAGTGTTGCCAACGTAGCGCAGGCCGCCCTGGGCTTTCCAGGATGGCGCGAAGCCCCAGGTGAGCCAGAGATTACCGAGCTGCTCGGGCACGTTCGCCGGGCGATTGCCCGCATAGTTCGCGCCACCGGTGGTGATGAAGTCGCCATATTTCGAATCCAGCAGCGCACCATTGGCTTCCAGACGCAGGTCCTTCATCAGGTCGAAGGCAATGGTGACCTCGACGCCTTTGGCGGTCTGCTGTCCCACCTGCTCCGCGATAGTGGTGTTCAGTGGATTCACCGTCTGCAGCTTGTTCTTCACGATATGATAGCCCGCGAAAGTCCACTCCCCGCGACCTTCCATGACGCTCTGTTTGATACCGACTTCATTCTGCTTGGCGGTCGAAAGCTCAAGAGCAGCCTGGGCCGCGCTCTGTCCCAGCAGCGCGGAGCTGACTGGCGAGGTTGCTGTTGCATGCTGCGCATACAGTGCCGTGGATGGTGTGATGGCATAGACCACGCCGCCACGCCAGCTAAGATCGGCGAAGCCCTTCTCGGCCCGCGAATTCGTCACGAAATCATCGCGCGTGAAAGCGAGCCAGTCATGGCGCAGGCCGCCGACAACCGACCATTGGTCATCCAGCACCAGTCGATCCTCCATGAACACCGACTTCTGCACGATACTGGCTTCCTGCCGGGGGATCGTGGAGCGATTACTGTTGAAGAATCCCGGATCGAAGTTGTAGGGGGCGACCACCGAGTTACCGGTGGCGCCTGAATTGCTGGCATTGCCAAACTGGATATGGTTGGCGTCGAATCCCACTACCGTCTGGTTCTTGAGACCGAACAGCGTGTTCTCGATCGTCAGGTCATTCCGGGTTCCATACTGCTCCTGATCGTGGAAGACCTCGAAGAAACTGCTGCGGGTTACCAGATTGGTCGAGGCGTTGAGAATGTAATTCTCAAGATTGGTCCAGCGGCGGTTGCTTTCCAGCTGATAGATCACGCTGCGCAAACTCACATCGTCGGTCGCCTGCCATTCCGTTTTAAGCTGAGTCCAGCGGTCATCGAATTCAATCCGGGCATTCCTCACGTTGTAATTCTTGCCCACCAGGGATTCGTCCAGTCGTCCGTTACGCAGTGGCGTGCCCCAGTATTCCATCGGCTTCTGGTAGCCTTGGTCATGCGACAGCGTGAATGCCAACCGCTCGGTGGCGTCGACACGGACGGCGCCCGAGAAAGACTGGCTGGAATTTTCGCCGCGATCCACATAGCCGTCCGACTCACGGCGGTTGGCGCTGAGCATGAATGACGCCTTGCCGTTCAACGGGCCGCTGCTTGCAGCGGCGACGCGACGCGTCATGTCGGTGCCGAACTCAACCAACCCCTCGTTGCGGAAACTCGCCGTTGGCCGGCGCGGCACGACGTTGATGGCACCGCCGATGGCGCCCTCGCCGTACATAACCGAGGCCGGGCCACGCAGAATCTCGATACGCTCGGCCTGCCAGGGGTCGAACGGGAAGGAAACTGTGCCCGAAGCCACATAAAGCCTGGTGCCGTCATATAGCTGCATCACCGCGTTGTGGCCGGCGAAGCCGCGTGCCGCCAGCACGGAATTGCCATTACCTGGTGTCGCCGCCGAACTCATGCCGGTCGAACGCGAAACGGCATCGTTGATCGTGAGGGCGCCACGGTCCCGCACGGTTTCGCCCGGCAGGACCTCGACGCTGGCTGGCGTTTCCATTGGCGTCAGATGCAGACGGCTGCCGGTTTCCGTGGGTGCCGTGAGTTGCAGGCCGGCAAGATCGTCAACCAAATGGCCGCCGACGCTGATGGTCGGCAATCGGGCATCCTGAGCCCAGGCAGCGGAAGACAGGAGAAAGATGGGAAGCGAGAAGCGGACGGATTGCGTCCGGCGGGACAGGGAACGGACCATGGAAAAACCTCATGCGGTCGGCCTTGTGGCACGTCACCGCGAACGAGGTTTTCCGCCGATGCCCTGAGGATAAACAGGCGACCGATGGATTACCCACCGGAACACCCTGCCCGATGTGATCGCGTGTGACCACGGATGACGGCAGGTCTCCTGGCTCGCGGGTCGCTGTCTTTCGCCGCCTTCCCAGGACCGTGCGGCCCCAGTGGCTCTGTGACGAAAGACTCTCCGCTTACAGTTGCAGGGGCAGCCACGGCATTAAACCGCGTTCCCAGTTAGGCCCTTGCGGGCACCGTCGCCGGGCAACCTGCACGGCGATACTTTGCTTGTCAATTGGATGAATGGTGCCAGACGGCCTGTAAGCCGGGTTCTGTCCCCCCACTTTCGTGGGATGGACGGCCATTCCTCTGGGATGCCCGTTACCGGACACCTCGCGCGACCGACCCGGATAGCGGACCGAAAACAGTCCTGCAGACTTGCGCCTGCCGCCATCCCTATTTGGTCTTGCTCCCGGTGGGGTTTGCCGTGCCGCTTCCGTTACCGGTCGCGCGGTGCGCTCTTACCGCACCCTTTCACCCTTACCATCAGGCTCCAACCCGAAAAGATTGGCGCGTGATGGCGGTCTGCTCTCTGTGGCACTGTCCCTGGGGTCGCCCCCGCCGGGCGTTACCCGGCACCGTGTTTCCGTGGAGCCCGGACTTTCCTCGACGCTTTGACACGCCGCGGCCGTCCAGCCGTCTGGCACCGGGCGCAGAGGTAGGCCCAGACGGAGACGGCGTCAAGCAAAAGGGCGGATCAGCGTGCTGCGCGCCCTAACTGGCCGCACGGTCGGCGCTGGCGCGCCGCATGGTGACCTGTTCCGAGATATGGTGGATCAGGCTGGTGGTTTCTGCGTCGCTGACGCCATCGACTTTGTCCTGGCGCCAGTGCCGCTGGAAAGCCCGCACGGCGGCTTCGGTGAGCGGATCGTAGATGCCGCTGCCCTCGATGGCATAGCCGATGCGGTCGAGCGCCACCTGCAGTTCCAGCACCGCGCCGTTGCGCTCGCCCGGGCCCATGACCGGTGCATTCGCCGCAACCCGGAAATCGCCGCTCCACCAACGGCCAAAGCCGGCCGCCGCCAGGCGGTGCCAGGGGAACAACTCACCCGGATCTTCCTTGCGGCTGGGCGCGATATCGGAATGGGCGACATAATTGCCCGGCATCACATGATGCCGCGTGGCGATATCGGCCAGCAGAGCCAGCAGGGCGTCGATCTGTTCCACCGGGAACTGGCGATAGCCGAATTCGTGACCGGGATTGACCAGCTCGATGCCGATGGAACGCGCATTGACGTCGCGCACGCCGCGCCAGAAGGCCACGCCGGCATGCCAGGCACGCTTGTCCTCCGGCACCAGGCGATAAATCGTGCCGTCTTCATCGATCATGTAATGGGCGCTGACCTTGGCATCCGGGTCGGCGAGGCGCTGCAACGCCGCAGCCGCAGTCTGCATGCCGGTATAATGCAGCACGACCATGTCGACCGGGCGGCGGCCGCTGCGGTCGTCAAAATTCGGCGAGGGATGGTCGATCAACGGAAGCGTCATTCGCCAGCCGCCTTGGTTTCCAGTGCCACCTTTTCCGGTGTCACGCCCCGCGCATCCGCCGCTTTGCTCTCGCGCATGGCGACAATCAGAACACCCAGAAGGGTAATAACCGAACCGATAATCACACGACCACTCAGTTGCTCGTTGAGGAAAAACACGCCGGCCAGCACGCCGAAGATCGGCGACAGCGTGAAGCCCGGATTGACGATGCTGACCGGATAGCGCCGCAACAGATAGTAGGCGCCGCCATGCCCGATCAGGGATACCAGTGTCGCGGCATAGACAATCGCGCTCCAGTGCCAGACGCTGGCCGACACAACCTGTTCAACATGGCCATCTTCCAGCGCCAGGGAAATCAGCAGCAGGCTGGGCGCGCTCAGGATGCCAACCCAGGCCTGCATGGTGAAAGTATGCACGTCGTGTATGCGGCGCACCATGATCTGGCCGACCGAGAAGATGATCACGGCCACCAGGATCAGGCCGATGGCGACCTGGTAGTTCATCACTTTCGGGTCGAAACTGATGACAACTGCACCAATGAAGGCCAGAGCGATGCCGAGACTGCGTTTCCAGCGCACCCGCTCGCCGAGGAACAGGATCGCCATGAGGGTCGAAATCGGCACGCCCAACTGGGTCACTACCGCCACCACCGAGACGTCGTCCGCCTTGGCAATGCCGATGATGATCAGCACGAAATGCAGGGTTCCCATGCACAGGGCGGCAATCACAACATTGCGCATCTGGCCGGGACACCAGCGCAGCCAGGGCAGCATCAGGACAGCGACCAGGCCAAAGCGCAGGGCGGTGAAAAGGACCGGCGGGAAGTGGTTGACCGCGAGTTTGGTGACGACAAAATTGCCGCCCCAGATGGCGCAGATCAGCAACATCAGGGCAAGGTGCTGGGGCTTCATGGGCGGGGACCCTAGCAAAGCCGGCCGGTCGCGGGCTACGGTTCTTTCTGTCCCGGCCATGCACTGCCTGCATGGGCGGTATGCGGGGGTTTGCGGAACCATATCCCTGCCCGCTTTCGAGGCATCCCAGACAGGCAACCGGCCATGGCAAAAGCAAAGATACCCGCATCGAAAAAGCCGGCCAAAGCAAAGCCGGCGGCACGGCGGCCGATTGTGTCCTCGGCGCATCTGGCCAGCGAAAAGCTGGAAGGCCTGAGCGAGTTCGAATTCGCCCTGATGATGACCGGCAATGCCTTCAGCCGCTGGATCGTGCGCTGCATGACAGCGGCTGGTCAGGGCGACCTGGCGGCCCTGGACGTGATGGTGCTGCATGGCGTCAATCACCGCGAGCGGCCCAAACGTCTGGCCGACCTCTGTCTGGTGCTGAATGTGGAAGATTCTCACACCGTCAATTACGGCCTGAAGAAGATGGTGCGGCTGGGCCTGATCGCCGGCACCCGGCGCGGCAAGGAAATCTTCTACAGCACCACGCCCAAAGGCCGCGCGCTCTGCCTGGAATACCGTAAAATCCGCGAACAGCTGCTGGGCCAGGCCTTTGCCCTGATCGGGCAGCCGCAAGGTGATCTGTCCCGCGTGGCCGACCTGATGCGGGCGTTGTCGGGCAGCTACGACCAGGCTGCCCGCGCCGCCGCCTCCCTGTAGCCGTCTTCCGACGTTGACAAATTGTCAACGTTTCGTCACCGTCAGCGCCGCCTTCCCTTGAGCTTCCGGAGCCGCCATGACCCAGTCCCAGACCTCTGCCTCCCTGACCGGCCAGTGGGAATTCTGGATCGACCGCGGCGGCACCTTCACCGACATCGTCGGGCGCCAGCCGGATGGCGGCATCGTCACCCATAAGCTGCTGTCGGAAAACCCCGAGCGCTACAAGGATGCCGCCGTGCAGGGCATCCGCGACCTGCTCGGCCTGAAGGCCGGCGACGCCCTGCCCAAGGGCAAGATCGCCGCCGTGAAGATGGGCACAACCGTTGCCACCAACGCGCTGCTCGAGCGCAAGGGCGACCGCGTACTGCTGCTGGTCTCGGAAGGCTTCGGCGACCAGCTCCGCATCGGCTACCAGACCCGTCCGAATCTTTTCGCCCTGCATATCCAGCTTCCCGAGATGCTGTATGAGCGCGTGGTGGAAATCCCCGAGCGCGTGCGCAACGACGGCAGCATCGAGACACCGCTGGATCTCGCCGCCGCAGAAACAGCCCTGAAGGCCGCCCATGCCGACGGCATCCGCAGCGTCGCGATCCTGTTCATGCACGGCTACCGCTATACCGAACACGAGGCCAAGATCGCCGCGCTGGCGAAAAAACTGGGCTTTACTCAGGTCTCGGCCAGCCATCAGGTCTCGCCGCTGATCAAATTCGTCAGCCGCGGCGACACAACTGTCGTCGATGCCTACGTCTCCCCCATCCTGCGACGGTACGTGGATCAGGTCGGCAGCGAACTGGATGCCGCCAACACCGCTTTGCGCCTGATGTTCATGCAGTCCAACGGCGGCCTGGCCGATGCCAACTTCTTCCAGGGTAAGGACAGCATCCTGTCCGGCCCGGCCGGCGGCGTCGTCGGCCTGGTCGAGACCTCGACCCGCGCCGGCTTCACCAAGGTGATCGGCTTCGACATGGGCGGCACGTCGACCGACGTCAGCCACTATGCCGGCGAATACGAGCGTGCCTTCGAGACCATGGTGGCCGGCGTGCGCATGCGTGCGCCGATGATGATGATCAACACCGTGGCGGCCGGTGGCGGTTCGATCCTGCATTTCGACGGCGCCCGCTATCGCGTCGGGCCGGATTCCGCCGGTGCCAATCCCGGTCCGGCCTGCTATCGCCGCGGCGGGCCTCTCGCCGTCACCGACTGCAACGTGGTGCTGGGCAAGCTGCAGCCCGATTTCTTCCCCGCCGTCTTCGGCCCCAATGGCGACCAACCGCTGGACGATGCCGTGGTGAAGACCAAGTTCGCCGCGCTGCAGGCGCAGGTGAAGGCCGAGAGCGGCGACACCCGCAGCATCGAGGAGATGGCGGAAGGGTTTCTCGCCATCGCGGTCGAGAACATGGCCAATGCGATCAAGAAGATCTCGGTGGCGCGCGGCTATGACGTGACCAAATACGTGCTGTCCAGCTTCGGCGGCGCCGGTGGCCAGCATGCCTGCCTGGTGGCCGATGCGCTCGGCATGACCGAGGTGCTGCTGCATCCGCTCGCCGGCGTGCTCTCGGCCTATGGCATGGGTCTGGCCGACCAGCGCGTGCTGAAGGAAAAGTCGGCCGAAGTGACCCTGCAGGAGTCCGCCCTGCCCGGCCTGTCGCAGGAACTCGATACACTCAGCGAAGATTCGCGCGCCGAAATGCTGAAGCAGGGCGTGGCGCCCGAGAAGATCACGGTGATCCGCAAGCTGCATGTGCGCTATGGCGGCTCGGACTCGGCTTTGGAAGTCGAGTTCGGCTCTCTGACGGAGATTAAAACTGCGTTTGAAACCGCGCATCGGCAGCGCTTCGGCTTCATCAGCCCTGAAAAAACACTGATCGCCGGCAGTGTCGCCGTCGAAGTGGTCGGCCAGGGCGAACGCGCGCCGGATGCGGTGGAACAGATCGTCGATCCCCGCAGCCAGGATGCCATCCCGGTGCTGGCCAAGCGCAAGGCCTATATGGCCAGCGGCTGGCGCGACACGCCGGTCTACGACCGCGCCACCCTGCGGCCGGGCGAAACCATCAAGGGCCCCGCCATCGTGATCGAGCCGACCAGCACCATCGTGCTGGAGCCCGGCTGGCAAGCCAGACTGACCGAGCGCCGCGACCTGGTGCTCAAACGCGTCGAGGCCCTGCCCGAGCGCAAGGCGATCGGCACCTCGGTCGATCCGGTGATGCTGGAAATCTTCAACAACCTGTTCATGTCGATCGCCGAGCAGATGGGCAGCGTGCTGGAGAAGACCGCCTATTCGGTCAATATCAAGGAGCGCCTCGATTTCTCCTGCGCCATCTTCGACCTGGATGGCGAGCTCATCGCCAATGCGCCGCATATGCCGGTGCATCTGGGCTCGATGTCGGAAAGCATCAAGACCGTGATGCGCCGGCGTGCCGGCCAGATGAAGCCCGGCGATGTCTATGTGCTGAACGCGCCCTATGCCGGCGGCACCCATCTGCCCGACGTCACCGTGATCACGCCGGTGTTCGACAGGGCCGGCCAGGAGGTGCTGTTCTATCTGGGCAGCCGCGGCCACCATGCCGATATCGGCGGCACCACGCCGGGCTCAATGCCGCCGGATTCCCGCACCGTCGAAGATGAAGGCGTTCTGCTCGACAACGTGCTGCTGGTCGATGGCGGCCGCATGCTGGAAGACGAGATGGTGGCGCTGCTCAAGGGCGGCAAGTATCCCTCGCGCAATCCGGCGCAGAATATCGCCGACCTGAAGGCGCAGATCGCCTCCTGCGAGAAGGGCGCGCAGGAGCTGCGCAAGATGGTCGACCAGTTCGGCCTCGACGTCGTGCGTGCCTATATGAACCACGTGCAGGACAATGCCGAGGAATCCGTGCGCCGGGTGATCAGTCGCCTCAAGGACGGCGAATTCACCTATCCGATGGATGACGGCTACGAGATCAAGGTGAAGGTGACGGTCAACCACAAGGACCGCACCGCCAAGATCGACTTCACCGGCACATCCGGCGTGCACCCGACCAACTACAACGCGCCGACCGCCGTCTGCGTCGCTGCCGTGCTCTATGCCTTCCGCTGCCTGGTGGACAGCGACATCCCGTTGAACGGCGGCTGCCTGAAACCGCTGGAGATCATCATCCCGAAGAACTCGATGCTGGATCCGGTCTATCCGGCTGCCACGGTGGCCGGCAATGTCGAGACCAGCCAGTGCATCACCGACACCATCTTCGGTGCGCTCGGCGTGATGTCGGCGGCCCAGGGCACGATGAACAATTTCACCTTCGGCAATAACGAATACCAGTATTACGAGACGATCTGCGGCGGCAGCGGCGCCGGTGCGGATTTCGACGGCTGCGACGCCGTGCATACCCATATGACCAATGCCCGCCTCACCGACCCCGAGGTGCTGGAATTCCGCTTCCCCGTGCTGCTGGAGAGCTTCCGCATCCGGCGCGGCTCGGGCGGCAAGGGCCGGCACAAGGGCGGCGACGGCACTATTCGCCGCATGCGCTTCCTCACGCCGATGACCGCGACGCTGCTGTCCTCGCACCGCACCGTGCCGCCCTTCGGTCTTGAAGGCGGCGCGAATGGCGAGACAGGCCACCAGTGGGTGGAGCGCACGTCGGGCGAGAAGACCGAACTGGAAGGCCGCTGCTCGACACCGATGCAGCCGGGCGACGTCTTCGTCATCTCCACACCCTCGGCCGGCGGCTTCGGCAAGGCGGCGGACCTGAAGCAGGCGGCGGAATGATCCGCCGCCACCTTCAAAGCCGTTTCAGCCCCAGCGCCTTCACAATCAGCGCCGCCGCCTCCGACGGTGTATGCCTGCCTGTATCCACGCTGACAGCCGCCTTCGGCATATGCGAGGTGGCAAAGACATGGGCCGCGTCGAGCTTCTCATACACTTCGTGCGAGGTCAGTTTGCCGGTCTGGCGGCGCGACTGGCTGTCGATGCGGCGGTAGATCTCCTCCGTCGGGCAGGTCAACTCAATGAACTGCACCCGGCCGCCGCCGGCCTGCACCGTGGCCACAGCCTTTTCGATGAAATCCGGCTGCACCGTGGTTTCCGGCGCGAAGGTGAAGATCATGCCCGGCAGTTTCTCCACGCCGGCGCGGGCGAAAACCGAGAGCCAGATCTCTTCGCGCAGGGCCACGAACGGCGCGCTGCCGAATTCGAACACCGACAGCAGCAGATCGACGGTCAGGTGGTTGTGGAACAGCCGGTAGCCGGTGAGTGCCGCCAGCTCGCGCGCCACCGTGAGCTTGCCGACCGCCGGTTTGCCATAGAGAAACAGCAGATGCATGGCGGCAGCTTAAGGCCAAGCTGCGCGGCATGAAACCGCATCTGCGCTGTTTGCTGCAAAAAACGGCCCCGCATTGCCTCAATTCGGCCACACCCTCTGCGGTAAAGATGCAGTAAGGACTCTGTGGCAGTCTGGTCCTGCCACTGGTCCGACCATGCCGGGGGAAGCCAATATCGTGTTTCGCCGCGCCCGATCCCGCGCCGCCCTGTTCGCAGTCCTCGCCGGACTCGCGACAGCCCTGCCGGCTGCCGCCCAGGATGCACCACCGCTCTGCCCGGTTTTCGTCAGCGCTGCCGATCCCGCCTATTGCCACGCCGCTGTTTCACTGCCGTCTGCGGCCGCTGACGGGGAACCGGAAATCGTGCCGCTGGCCTACGACCCCGAGACCGGCATGCGTATGCTCAGTCGCCGGCCCTTGTTCGGACCGAACGAGATCAGCCTGCTGACCCGCAGCCGCGAGGCCAGTTCCGACTATGCCGGCGACAGCGACAAGATCGGTATCGCCAGCGATGCTGCCGCGCTGCAGCCACGCACGGTCAATGCGGCCTATGACCTGCCCTTCTTCGATGGGCTGGCGCTGGACAACACCAGCGGCGTGAGTCAGCGCGAAGGCGAAGCCGGCGCCGATGACCCGGCAAAATCGGTCAACAGCAAGTTCGGCCTAGCCTACGAGGAATATGGCGTCACCTTCCGGGTCAATCCGGATGCGGCGATCAACTGGGGCGATCTGGCCGGCAGCGGCAACCGGCGCCTTGGCATCGACAACCAGATTTCCACCACGCTGGCGCGCGACCTGACGCTGACACTGTCGTCGGGTTACGATTCGATGGCCTATGCCGGCAATGCCCTGGCCAACACCGATACCCAGCGCCACCGGATTGCACTGGCGCAGCATTTCCAGAGCGGCTACAGGCTTGGTGTCTCGGGCCAGCGCCGCAACGAAACCACCTCCCTGCAGGAACGCGATCTCAATATCCTCGGCCTGATGATCGGCGTGCCGCTGGGCCAGAGCCTGAACCTGACCGCCAACCACGAATTTGGCCTGACACAGAAATACGACCTGCAGCGCGGCAATACCGTGCCACTACCCGGCAGCCAGCAGATGCTGGACCTGCAGATGCACTGGACGCCGATGGCCCTGGCCAGCCGGGCGATGACGCTGATGGCCGGCTATACGGTGAACCAGCAGAGCGAGGCCGGCATCGCCGACCCCTATACCAGCCAGGCCCGGCTCAACCTGGCGATGCGCTTCTGAGAACGGCCCTGCCGCAACGGCAGACTTCCCAAACCGCCGCAGCTTGCTAGACTCCTCTGCAAAGGGAGACATGCCATGAGCGCGCAGCCAGCCGATGCCGCCGAGACCCATGAGGTCCTGAACCAGCCGCCGGCGCTGGAGGATTACAACCTCTTCACCACCGACAAGGCGCTGCTGAATGCCGCCGAGGTGCATGGCGCCGGCTGGGCCCATGACCGCCTCACCGTCTATGGCAGCCGCCTGGGCGATGCCGCCACCATCGAGATGGGCCGGCAGGCGCATAAATTCCCGCCCCAGGCCAAGCTGTTCGACCGCTTTGGCCATCGCGTCGACGATGTGGAATTCCATCCGGCCTGGCATGGCATCATGGACCTGATCATCGGCGAGGGCCTGCATAGCGCGCCCTGGGCCGAACCCAAGCCCGGCGCCCATGTCGCCCGCGCCGCTGCCTATATCATGCATGCGCAGATCGAGCCGGGCAGCCAATGCCCGACCACCATGACCTATGGCAGCGTGCCGGCGATCAAGCGCGATGCAGCCCTGGCCGAGACCTGGCTGCCGAAAATCTATTCGCGCCAGTATGACGGCAGCAACAAACCGATCGCGCAGAAGACCGGTGCCCTGATCGGCATGGGCATGACCGAGAAGCAGGGCGGCTCGGACGTACGCACCAATTCCACGGTGGCGCAGTCCGTCAATGGGGGCGGTTCGGGCGGCGAATATGTCATCACGGGCCACAAATGGTTTTTCTCCTGCCCGCAGAATGACGCGCATCTGGTGCTGGCCCAGGCGCCGGGGGGCTTAAGCTGCTTCTTCGTGCCGCGCTGGCTGCCCGACGGAACCAAGAACCCGGTGCTGATCCAGCGCCTGAAGGACAAGGTCGGCAACAAGTCGAATGCCTCGTCGGAAGTGGAATTCCGCAATGCCCATGGCTGGCTGCTGGGCGAGGAAGGCCGCGGCGTGCCGACCATCATCGAGATGGGCACCTATACGCGACTGGATTGCGCGCTGGGCTCGACCGGGCTCTTACGCGGCGCTGTCGCGCAAGCCTTGCACCATGTGGCGCATCGGCGCGCTTTCCAACGCCACCTGATCGACCAGCCGCTGATGGCCAATGTGGTGGCCGACCTCGCCATTGAATCCGAGGCTGCGACGCAGCTCGCCTTGAGACTGGCCCACGCCTTCGACCGTGCCGACAGCGATCCGGCCGAAGCCGCCTTCCGTCGGCTCTGCACCCCGGCGGTGAAATACTGGATCTGCAAACGCGCGCCCAATGCCGTGGTGGAAGCCATGGAGGTGCATGGCGGCAACGGCTATGTCGACGAGGGCCCGCTCGGCATGCTGTACAAGGAAATCCCGCTCAATTCGATCTGGGAAGGTTCAGGCAATGTGATGTGCCTGGACGTGCTGCGCGCCCTGCAGAAAAGCCCGGATGGGCTGGAGGCCTATTTTGCCGAGCTGAAGCCGGCGCGCGGCAGCGACAAGCATCTGGATGCGGCAATCAGCGATCTGAAAACCGAATTCGCCGACCAGACCGAGATCGAACATCGCGCACGCCGCGTGGTGGAAAAGATGATGGCGGTTCTGCAGGGCGCACTGCTCGTGCGCCACTCTACGCCTGTCGTCGCCGATGCCTTCTGCGCCTCGCGGCTGGGCGGCGACTGGGGCCATGCCTTCGGCACGCTGCCCAAGGGCGTCGACACCCATGCCATCGCCCTGCGGGCACAGCCAGCCTAGACGGAGTCAGCCTTCTCTTCCACCGGCACCCGCACCTTGAGCGCCTGTGGCGCGACCGCATAGCGGATCGGGCCTTTCAGCATGTCGATCTCGCCGTCATTGGCCACCGGCTTGGTGCGGCTGAAATCGATCTTCAGGTGATGCGCCTTGATCACTTCCAAAGCCGGATCGTTTTCCAGAGTGCCGAGAAACAGCTTGGCCAGCTGACTGGCCGAGCCGAGCCAGGTCTTCTCGTGGCTGACATAGACGGTGAGTTCGCCGCTCTGCAGATCGGCGCGGCTGAACAGACGGCCGGCATTGAATTCATAGGCCCCGACCGCGACCACGATGGCAGGTGAGAGAATCTCGCGACGCTGGCCTTGGTGTTCGATGGTGATTTCCATCATCCGGTGCCGCTTCACCGCGCGCCAGGCCGAACGGATCATCGCCGGCCATTTGTTAAGACCGAACAGGCGACGACGCCGTTCACGGTCGACCACCATTTCGGGATAGAGCCCGAGCGCCGATTTGTTGAGGAAGAGGCTCTGGTTGACCCGACCGACATCGATGGCGGCAACCTTCGCACCGCATATGGCCGCAACTGCCTGCTCGATCTGTAGCGGAATATTGAGGTCGCGCGCCAGCAGGTTCATGGTGCCAAGCGGCAGAACACCCAGAACGATGTCGCGCTTCATGGCCAGTTCGGCGGCCGAACGCAACGTGCCGTCGCCGCCGCCGACCCAGACTTCGGCGCTGCCCTGGGCGGCGCTGATCAAGGCCTTGGGCAGCTGTTGCGGCGCCACCACCTGCACATCGACATCCGGATGGCCGGCCGCCGTGACGCTCTTGTGGATCAGGTCACGCAGGGCCGCCGCACCATACTGGCGCGCAGTGCCGGATTCGGCATTGATCACAACGGTAACGGACATCGGAGCTTACCAGGGCAGGAAGAGGCCAGATCTGCGCCGGCCCGAATCAGGCCGAGGCCAAGCATAACGATCACACCCGTGCTAACGATCCCGACAATATGCCCTAACAAACAGGGTGGCCTCGGTTGAGAGGCCACCCTGCCCGGCGAATGCGGCGGAATGGCGGTGCGAAACGGCGCCGCCGGGTGGCGATTACTCGCCGGCCGCCTTGTCGTTATTGCGGATATCGCGGAAGGGCTGGCTCAGCTTGGCCCGACGCGAGGCCATATTGAGCAGCTCGACCGTCACCGAGAAGGCCATGGCGCCGTAGATCATGATCTTCGGGATCTCGACATCGAAGCCCTCGGCCACCAGGGCCATGCCGATCATGACAAGGAACGACAGCGCCAGCATGACGATGTTGGGGTTCTTCTTCACGAAACGGGCCAGCGGTTCGGCCAGCGCCACCATGATGGCAACCGAGATCAGGACGGCGGCCACCATGATTTCGATCTGGCGGGCCAGGCCGATGGCGGTGATCACGCTGTCGAGCGAGAAGACGATGTCCAGCACGGCGATCTGGCCGATGATGGCCCAGAAGGCCGGGTACTTTTTCTGCACCGGCTTGCCGTCGCTCGCGGGTCCCGCCTCGCCCAGTTCGTCGCTCTCCTTCGGCGTGACGCGCTCATGAATTTCCATGGTCGCCTTCCAGATCAGGAACAGACCGCCGAGGATCAGCACCAGATCGCGGCCGGAGATTTCCTGCTCGAAGACCGTGAACCACGGCGCGGTGAGCGTGATCAGCCAGGCGGCCGAGAGCAGCAGCATGACGCGGGTGATGACGGCGCCGAGCAGGCCGAGCTTGCGGCCCAGCGGCTGCTGCGCTTCCGGCAGGCGGCTGGTGAGAATGGTGATGAAAATCAGGTTGTCGACGGCAAGAACGAGTTCGAGCGCGATGAGGCCGACCAGCGCGAGCAGGGCAGCGGGATCGAGAAAGACAGAGAGGTCCATGGAATGGTCATCCTGGGCTGGGGCTTTTGCGAAAAGCCGTCCGACATCGCTGCCATCCCGTATATGGCAACCAGAGGGGCCCGGACGTGGGTGGGAATGTACGGTGAATTACGGCAATTTCAAGGCCACATCAGTCGGCATGGCCGATTTCTGCCGTGGCGGACCGGGTTTCACGCAATTCCTGCCGGGCATGGGCGATTACCTGGGCCGACCCCCAGAGCGCCAGGCCAGCCATCAGCGCGGCCACGGCCAGATCGGGCCAGGCACTGCCGGTGGCAAAGACGCCGCTGGCCGCGAGCAGCACGGCGACATTGCCCAGGGCATCGTTACGGCTGCAGATCCACACCGCGCGCATATTGCTGTCGCCCTTACGGAAGCGGAACAGCAGCACGGTGACCAGCACATTGACCGCCAGTGCGGCAACGCCGACCACGCCCATGGTGGCGGGTTCAGGCACCGTGCCATCGATCAGATGACGGATCGTCATCGCGGCAACCCAGAGACCGAACAGCCCCATGGTGACGCCCTTCAGCAATGCGGCGCGGGCGCGCCAGACCAGCGCCATGGACAGCACTGCCAGCGCCAGGCCGTAATTGGCGGCGTCACCCAGGAAATCGGCGGAGTCAGCCAGCAGCGAGGTGGAATTCGCACTCAGACCGGCGCCCAGTTCCACGATAAACATGCCGGCATTCAGCAGCAGCGCGATCCACAGCACAGGACGCGCGGCGCCGGCACTGTGATCGTGACCGCCCGGGCCGTGATGATGATCCTGGTCATGGCCGTGATCGTGATCGTGATCGTGGCTGGGACCGCAGCAGCTCGCACCCATGTCTCACTCCTTCTCCGCCGGATGACCATGGGGTTCGGTCACATGGGCGATCATGTCGTCGAGCATGTGCCGCACATGGTCGTCGGCCAGCTCATAATGAATCTCGCGGCCCTTGCGCACGGCCTGCACCAACCGCGCCGCCTTCAGCAATCGCAGGTGATGGCTGGCAAGTTGCGGCGACAGGCCGGCGGCGGCGGCGGCCATGCTGGCCGGGGTGCCGCCCTTCTGCAGCATCAACACCAGCTTCAGACGGCTGTGGTCGCCCAGCAGCCGGAACATGTCGGCGAGCTGAACCGTGTGATGATCTTCGATGGCGCGAGCATTAAACATTTAAACAGGTATTTAACTGTTTTATCGATGAGTGTCAAGCAGGACAATTGCGGCCTCGCCAGGGTCCCGGCAACGGGTCTATGCTACTCTGACAAAACAATAAAACCACAGCCGTCGCGTGATGATCCGTATGCCTCGCCCCCTCAGCCGCACCGCCTCATGTTCCGGGTATGTTTCACCTGAAACACCCCCCCAGGAGCCCAGCCGATGATCCGGACCCTCGTCTGGTGGCCGCTGGACTACATGGGCCGCCATGCCACCAAGTTCCTGTTCGGTGGCGTACTGGTCGGCCTGCTGATCCCGCCGCTGGCCAGCCTGCTGCGCCCGGGCCTCGTGATCTTCCTGCTGCTGCCACTGACCCTGGCACTGATGCGGCTCGACTGGAGCGCCTTCCAGGCCTATGCCCGGCGCCCCTGGCTGTTCCTGCCGGTGATCGTCTTCCTGCTGCTGGTCTGCCCGCTGCTGATGTTCGCGGTGCTGACGCCGCTGGGTCTGCCGCGGCCGCTGATGGAGGCCATCGTGCTGATGTCGGCGGCGCCGCCGATCACCGGCACAGTCGCCATCGCCCTGATCCTTGGCCTTGATGCCGCCTTTGCCGTGATCGCCATGGTGATCGCCACCGCCCTGGTGCCCTTCACCCTGCCACCGCTGGCCTTGCTGCTGCTCAATATCGAGGTGCAGATGTCACTCGTGGAATTCATGGGACGCCTGGCCGTGATGGTGGGTGTTGCCTTCGGTGCAGCGCTGCTCGCGCACTGGAAACTGCCGCCGGGCTGGCTGCAGAAGAACAAGCAGCTGATGGATGGCAGCTCCGTGCTGGCCCTGGTGCTGTTCGCCATCGCCATCATGGATGGCGTCCTGGTCAAACTGATGGCACAGCCGGGTTATGTGCTGCTGGCCACAGCCTCAGCCTTTATCGCCAATCTGACGCTGCAGGCGCTGGGCTATGCGGTCGGCCGCACCGTGTTTCGCCTCGGCCAGCCGGCAGCGTTGACGCTCGGCATCCTCACCGGCAACTGCAACATGGGACTGGTGATGGTGTCGCTGGCCGACCGCGCCGTCTTTGACATGGTGGTCTTCTTCGCCATGGGGCAGTTGCCCATGTATATGCTGCCCGGCCTGCTGCAGCCGCTGTATCGTCGCGTCGCCGCACGCGCGTCCTCATAAGGAGAGAAAGCCAATGCCCACACTGCTGATCACCGGCGCCAATCGTGGCATCGGCCTGGAACTGACCAAGCGTTACGCAGCAGCCGGCTGGACGGTGATCGCCGCCTGCCGCGATCCGCAGGCCGCGACTGCGCTGAAAGCCGTGCCGGGCGTGACCGTCGAGGCGCTGGATGTCACCGATTACAAGGCGGTGGATGCGCTGGCGCAGAAATACGCCGGCACCGCCATCGACCTGCTGCTCAACAATGCCGGCATCTACGGCCATCGCGACGGCGCGCTGACGGTGAGCGACTTCGACACCTACCTTCAGGTGCTGCAGGTCAACAGCGTGGCGCCGATGAAAACTGCGCTGGCTTTCCTGCCGCATCTGAAAGCCGCGAAAGGCAGCGCGAAAATCGCCACGATTTCCAGCCGCATGGGCTCAATTTCACAGGCCGGCGGCGGTTCCTATGCCTATCGTGCGTCCAAGGCGGCAATCAATGCCGGCATGCACAGCCTGGCGATGGACCTGAAATCGGCCGGCATCACCGTGATCGTGCTGCATCCCGGCTGGGTGAAGACCGACATGGGCGGCGCCGGCGCCGATATCGATGTGACAACCAGTGCCACCAGCCTGCAGAAGACCATTGACGGCGCAGCCCTGAAAGACACCGGAAAATTCCTCAACTACGACGGTAGCGAAATCCCATGGTAAGCCCAGCAAAAAACATCCTGGTCACCGGCGGCAGTCGCGGCATCGGTCGCGCGGTCGCCATTCTGGCCGGCAAACGCGGCTGGTCGGTCGGCGTGAATTATGCCGGCAATGCGGCTGCGGCACAGGAAACGGTCAAAGCCGTGCAGGCTGCCGGCGGCAAGGCCGTGGCGATCCAGGGTGATGTTTCCCGTGAAACCGATGCCATCGCCATGGTGCAGGCCACGGTGAAGGCGTTTGGCCGGCTGGACGGGCTGGTGAACAATGCCGGCGTGGTGGCGCCGACTGCCGACCTGATGGACATGAGTGTTGAGCGCCTGCAGCACGTCTTCGACATCAACATCCTGGGCAGCTTCATGGTCGCCCGTGAGGCTGCCAGGACGATGGCGAAAAGCAAGGGTGGCAAAGGCGGCGCCATCGTCAATCTCTCGTCGGTCGCAGCCCGGCTTGGTTCGCCCAACCTGTTCCTCGATTATGCGGCCTCGAAAGGCGCCATCGACACCTTCACGCTCGGACTGTCCAGGGAACTGGCGCCCGAAGGCATTCGCGTGAACGCAGTACGGCCCGGCATCATCGAAACCGAAATCCATGCCAGCGCCGGCGAGCCCGATCGTGCCGAACGTCTGGGCAAGACCGTACCGCTGGGCCGTGCCGGCACGGCGGAGGAAGTGGCAGAGTCGATCATCTGGTTGCTGGACGATGCCTCGTCCTATGTCACCGGCGCGCTGCTGGATGTCGCCGGCGGACGCTGAGCCGCGTCAGCCGAAGGAGACGGCGCGCTCCGGGTTTTCGTCGCCGTAGATACGTTCGACGATCACCACGAATTCGGCTGGCGACTGACGCTGCGCGCGAACGCGGCGGAACAACGCATCCCACCAGGCGGTAGGCCGCAAGGTGACATGGGCGTTCATGCCATTGGGCAGGGTTTTGCCGGCGGGATAGGTGGCGACGCCGGCATAGACAAAGTGACGGGCGTAATCGAACAGCTCGCCCACCACCCAGTCCATATCCTCTTCCGGGATATGCTCCAGCACATCGGTGCAGATCACCGCATCGAATGTCCCCTCCGGCAGCGCCGCATAGGGCGCATAACCCGGATCGTAGAGCCGGACCGCGTCCAGGCCCCACAAGGCCTTCAGCCCCTTTACCTCGCGGCTCGGCAGCTTGAACACCGTGTCCTCGTAATGCTTGGCCTTGCCGGCCCCGTAATCGAGCAGCGTTTTCGATCCGAACTTTTTGACTAGCGAGCGTATGGTGCTGATATGCACCGACAGGCTGCGGCCATCGAACATTTCATCCGCATCCACATCCAGCTTGGCATCGCCTTCGTCATGCAGCTGACCGTAATAACCGAGAAGTTCGGTAAAGCGCGGGCTGGGCGACTGGCGGCTGTAGGTCATGCGGTCAGGCCAGGTACAGTTTCATGCCGACATGGCTGGCCTTGAAGCCGAGCCGCTCATAAAGTCGATGCGCATCCTGGCGGCTGTTGTCAGAGGTCAGCTGCACCATCTTGCACCCCTTCTCTTTTGCGCGTGCAACGGCATAGCCGATCAGCTCCGAGCCGAGCCCCTTGCCGCGCAGCTTGGATTCAATGCGCACCGCCTCGATCTGGGCGCGCTGCTTGCCCAGGCTGCCAAGGCCGGGAAGAATCAATAACTGAAGACAGCCGATCACCGCGCCACCTTCATCCAGCGCCAGGATCACTTCGGCGCCGATCTTCTGCAACCCGGCAAAGGCAATGCCATACTCCGCCGGCAGCGGATCGGTATAACGCTCACGGCCGCCGCCCAGATGGTCGTCGGCCAACAGGCGCACGATCTCGGGGAGGTCAGCCGCGGTGGCAAGGCGAAAGCCGAGGCTCACTCCGCCGCCTCGGCCGCATCGCGCGCCGGATCATAGGCGAGATTGGGCGCCAGCCAGCGCTCCATCCGGGCCAGATCCATGCCCTTGCGTTTGGCATAATCGGCCACCTGGTCGCGTTCGATGCGACCGACGCCGAAGTAGCGCGCCTCGGGGTGGCTGAAATACCAGCCGCTGACCGCTGCCGAAGGCCACATGGCAAAGCTTTCGGTCAGCGTGATGCCGATGGTCTCGGTCGGCTTGAGCAGACCGAACAGCGTGGCCTTCTCGGTATGGTCGGGACAGGCCGGATAGCCGGGCGCCGGACGGATGCCGCGATACTTCTCGGCGATCATGTCTTCGTTGCTCAAGGCCTCATCGCCGGCATAGCCCCAGAATTCCTTGCGCACGCGCTCGTGCACATGCTCGGCAAAGGCTTCGGCCAGACGGTCGGCCAGGGCCTGGGCCAGGATACCGGAATAATCGTCCTGCTTGGCCGTGAACTCGCGCTTGATCCAGTCATCCAGCCCGATGCCGGCAGTGACGGCGAAGGCGCCGACATAATCGGTGATGCCGCTGTCCTGCGGCGCGACAAAATCGGCCAGGCAATGATTGGCGCGATCACGGTCGCGCTTCATCTGCTGGCGCAGCATATGCAGCCGCGCCACCTCGGCGGGTTGCCCGGGTTCCGCATAGAGCGCGATGTCGTCGTCATCGACCTGGTTGGCCGGCCAGAAACCGATCACGGCGCTGGCCTTGATCGGCTTTTCCTCAACGATGCGCTTCAGCATGGCCCGCGCATCTTTGAACAGATTGGTGGCCGCTTCGCCCACCACCGGGTCTTTCAGGATATCGGGATACTTGCCGCGCAATTCCCAGGACGCGAAGAACGGCGACCAGTCGATGCGGTCGATCAGCGTCGCAATCGGATAATCCTCGAATACGCGGGTGCCGAGGAATTTCGGCTGCGGCGGCTGGTAGCCGGCCCAGTCGATCTTCGCCTTGTTGCGACGGACATCGGCGATCTTCTGGCGCGGACCGGTATTGCGCTCGCGTGCGTGAATCTCGCGGATCTTTTCGTATTCGCTGGAAATCTCGCCGGCATAGACCGGGCTGTCATTGGCCGAAACCAGACGGCCGGCGACGCCCACCGCGCGCGAGGCATCGGTGACATAGACCACCGGACCCTTGTAGTTCGGCGCGATCTTGACGGCCGTGTGGACCTTCGACGTCGTTGCGCCGCCGATCAGCAGCGGCAGGGCAAAGCCCTCGCGTTGCATCTCACTGGCGACATAGCACATCTCGTCCAGGCTCGGCGTGATCAGCCCGCTGAGGCCGATGATGTCGACCTTCTGCTTCTTTGCCTCTTCCAGGATGCGGGCGCAGGACACCATGACGCCAAGGTCGATGACTTCATAATTGTTGCACTGGAGCACGACGCCGACGATGTTCTTGCCGATATCGTGCACGTCACCCTTCACCGTGGCCATCAGCACCTTGCCATTGGTCTTGACCGGGCCGCTGTTCTTCTCAGCTTCGATGAACGGCAGCAGATAGGCCACGGCTTTTTTCATCACGCGGGCGGATTTCACCACCTGGGGCAGAAACATCTTGCCGGCACCGAACAGGTCGCCGACCACGTTCATGCCATCCATCAGCGGACCTTCGATCACCTCCAGCGGCTTGGACACCGTATGGCGGGCTTCCTCCGTGTCCTCATCGATGAAATCAGCGATGCCATGCACCAGGGCATGGGTCAGGCGGGCGCGCACATCCTTCTGCCGCCAGGACATGTCGATTTCCTGGGTCCGGCCGCCGCCCTTGAAGCGTTCGGCGATTTCCAGCATGCGTTCGGTCGCATCGGGCCGGCGGTTGAGCAGCACATCTTCCACGCGCTCACGCAGTTCGGCAGGTATGTCTTCATAAACCGGCAACTGGCCGGCATTGACGATACCCATGTCCATGCCGTTCTGCATGCCGTAATACAGGAACACGGCGTGCATTGCCTCCCGCACCTGCTCGTTGCCGCGGAAGGAGAAGGACACGTTCGAGACGCCGCCCGAGATATGGCAATGCGGCAGGTTCTCGCGAATGCGCCTGGCGCCCTCGAAGAATTCGACCGCATAGTTGTTGTGCTCCTCGATGCCGGTGGCAACCGCGAAGATATTCGGATCGAAAATGATGTCTTCCGGCGGGAATCCGATCTCTTCCGTCAGCAGCTTGTAGGCCCGGGCACAGATTTCGTATTTGCGATCGGCCGTATCGGCCTGGCCCTGTTCGTCGAAAGCCATGACCACGACGGCGGCGCCATAACGCCGCACCTTGCGGGCATGCATCAGGAAAGCCTCTTCGCCCTCCTTCATGCTGATCGAATTGACGATGGCCTTGCCCTGCACGCATTTCAGGCCAGCCTCGATCACATCCCATTTGGAACTGTCGATCATGATCGGCACGCGCGAGATATCGGGTTCGGAGGCGATCAGGTTCAGGTATTTGATCATCGCCGCCTTGGAGTCGAGCATGCCCTCGTCCATGTTGATGTCGATGATCTGGGCGCCATTCTCGACCTGCTGACGCGCAACCGTCAGCGCCGCATCGTAATCGTCGCTCAGGATCAGCTTGCGGAATTTCGCCGATCCGGTGACGTTGGTGCGTTCGCCGATATTGATGAAGACCGGGCCATTGAAGCCACGGTTTTCAGACTCGGGGGAAAAAGACTCGTCGATATCGGTCATGCGGCAGGCACGGCAAAGGGTTCAAGGCCGCTGAGGCGAAGCTGCGGCGGGATGGTCGGGATGCGGCGCGGCTTCACGCCCTTCACACTGTCGGCGATCGCCTTGATATGGTCCGGCGTGGTGCCACAGCACCCACCGACGATGTTCACCAGGCCATGCTCGGCCCATTCGCGCAGATGCTCGGCCGTCTCATGCGGCGGCTCGTCATATTCGCCAAACTGGTTGGGCAGGCCGGCATTGGGATAGGCGCTGACCGGCACATCGGCGACACGGCTCAACTCGGCGATATAGGCGCGCATCTGCTGGGCGCCGAAAGCACAGTTGAGGCCGACCGAAAACGGCTTGGTATGCCGTAGCGAATTCCAGAAGGCTTCCGTGGTCTGGCCCGAGAGCGTGCGACCGGAAAGATCCGTAATGGTGCCCGAGATCATGATGGGCCATTCCTCGCCCAACTCGTCGAAAAGCTCATAGACGCCAAAGGCCGCGGCCTTGGCATTCAGCGTGTCGAATACCGTTTCGATCAACAGCAGATCGGCGCCGCCTTCGACCAGGCCACGCGCCTGTTCCTTATAGGCGTCCTTCAGTTCATCAAACGAGATATTACGGAAATCCGGACGGTTCACGTCGGGCGACAGCGAGGCCGTGCGGTTGGTCGGCCCGATTGCGCCGGCGACAAAACGCGGCTTCGAAGGATCCTTCGCCGTATATTCATCGGCGGCCTGGCGCGCCAGCCGCGCGCCTTCCAGGTTGATGTCGTGGACAGCAGCCTCCAGGTGGTAATCGCCCTGGCTGATCCAGGTGCCGCTGAAGGTATTGGTCTCGATGAGGTCAGCACCGGCGTCCAGGTATTCCCTGTGTACGGCCAGGATCACATCGGGCCGCGTGATGTTCAGCACATCGTGATTGCCCTTGAGGTCGCTGTTCGAACCCTTGAAGCGATCGCCGCGATAATCCTCCTCGGTCAGCTTGCGCCGTTGCAGCATGGTGCCCATGGCGCCATCCAGCACCAGGATACGCTCCTTGGCGGTCTTGCTCAGCAGGGCGCGGCGGGCCTTGCGGATTTCGGCGGTGTCGAACATCAGGCGGCCGCCTCTCCGGCAATGGCCGGCTTCGGCCGCACGCCAAGCACATGGCAGATCGCATAGGTGAGATCGGCGCGGTTCAGCGTATAGAAATGGAATTCGTCGATGCCGGCTGTCAGCAGGCGGCGGCACTGTTCGGCGGCCAGATGCGCCGCCACCATGCGGCGGGTCTCCGGGTCTTCGTCCAGGCCATCGAACTGGTCGGCCATCCAGGCCGGGACGCTGGCGCCGCAGGCGGCCGAGAATTTCACCACCTGGCGGAAATTGGTGACCGGCAGGATGCCCGGCACGATCGGCACGGTGATGCCGGCCGAGCGCGCCCGGTCGAGAAAGCGGAAATACACATCCGTGTCGAAGAAATACTGCGTGATGCAGCGGGTGGCACCGGCATCGACCTTGCGCTTGAGATGCTCCAACTCGACGCGCGGCGAGGCGGTATCGGGATGGCCTTCCGGATAACAGCCGACGCTGATCTCGAAATCGCCGATCTTCTTCAGGCCGGCAATCAGGTCAGTGGAATTGGCATAGCCCTGCGGATGCGGTGCAAAACCGCCGGTGCCCTCCTGCGGATCGCCGCGCAGCGCCACGATATGGCGGATGCCAGCCTGCCAGTAATGCTGAGCGACTTCATCGACCTCGCCCTTGGAAGCGCCGACGCAGGTGAGATGCGCCGCCGGCCTGAGGCCGGTTTCCTTCAGGATACGCACGACGGTGTTATGGGTACGCTCGCGCGTGGAACCGCCAGCGCCATAGGTGACCGAGACGAAGCGCGGATCAAGCGGCGCCAGGCGGGTGACACTGCGCCACAGGCTCTCTTCCATCTCCGCGGTCTTCGGCGGGAAGAATTCGAACGAGACCTTCAGCGGACCAGACCGGCGGGCGGCATGGGCATTGGGTTCAGGGATGCTCATTCTGCAGCACTCTTCTGCGAAGGGGAGAGAACGCCGGCACCGCGCTTGACCGCGTGCCAGACATGAACGGTGAGCGATTGTCCGGGCAAGGCGATGGCCGGTTCGACATCGAGGCCGGCATGGACGCACCAGCCGCGCAATTCGGCATCGGCGAAACCCAGCCGGCGATGCGCATGGCGGTTGCGCAGGTCTTCCAGATCGTGTGGCGCAAAATCGACGATCACCAGACGGCCGCCGGGACGCAGCACGCGCACGGCCTCCTGGATCGCTTTTTGCGGCTCGTCGGCGAAATGCAGCACCTGATGGATCACGGCGGCATCCACGCTGGCATTGTCCAGCGGCAGGGCATACATGTCGGCCTGGCGCACCTGGCAATTTTTGATCCCGGCGCGCTCCAGATTGGCACGGGCGATACTCAGCATGTCGCGGCTCAGATCGACGCCCAGGCCGCGCTTGACCTTGCGGCCGAGAATTTCCAGCAGCCGGCCGGTGCCGGTGCCGATATCCAGCAGGTCTTCTATGGCTCCGCCCTGGGCCAGCAGACGCAGCACGGCCGCCTCGACCTGGGCTTCATCCACATGCAGCGAGCGGATCGCCGACCAATGAGCGGCGTTGTCGCGGAAATAGCGCTCGGCGGCCTCGGCACGGGCCCGCTTCACGGCAGCAAGACGTTCGGCATCGCGCGCCAGCGTGGCATCATAGGGCGGCAACAGGCCGCTCACAGCACGCACCAGCGGCGCACCGGGCAGCCGGTCGCCAACACGGTAGAAGGCCCAGGTGCCTTCCGGCACGCGTTCCAGCAAGCCCGCCTCGCAAAGCAGCTTCAGATGGCGCGAGACACGCGGCTGGCTCTGGCCCAGGATCTGGGTCAGTTCAGAAACGGTGAGTTCGCCCTGGGCGCAAAGCGCCAGCAGGCGCAGGCGTGTGGGTTCGGCCGCGGCGCGCAACGCGGCCATCAGAATATCGAGGGTCAGGGGCGACTCCATAGTCATGCGAATTATATAAACATATCTTTATGTATTTGTGTAGAGCTAACTACCCTGTAAAAAAAGAATCATCGCCTTCCCGCCCCCGTCAGGCTATGGTTCGGCCGCTTTAATGCCGCATTTACCAGCGAAAAAACTATTCCCTTCCGCCTCTTAGCCGGGATTCCCCATGCCGACCGCCCTGCTTTCCCGTCGTTTCGCGATCCTTGCCGGTGCCATCCTGGCGCTGGCCACCCTCCTGCCCGCTGCCCCAGTCCGGGCAGCAGCGGCCGATCAATTCATTCGCGAGACCGGCGGCGACACCATGAAGGCGCTGGGCGATCGCTCTTTAACGACGGAAAAGCGTGAAGCGCTGGTTCGCACCCTGCTGAGCACCCATCTCGATCTTGAGGCGGTCGGTCAGTTCTGCCTCGGCCGCTACAACCGCGGCCTGACCGATGCGCAGCGCCAAGAATACAACAGCCTGTTCGAAGATTACCTGGTGAAGGTCTATTCCCAGCTGCTGTCGCAATATAACGGCGAGACCCTCGATGTCCGCGATGGTGTCAAATCTGCCGGCAGTGAACAGGTGGTGGAGTCCGTGATCGTCCGCCCGAACGGCCCGCCGATCCGTGTCGAATGGAAGACGCACGAGAAGAACGGCAAACCGCTGGTGACCGATGTGGTGGTGGAAGGCGTGTCGATGGCCTTCACCCAGCGCCAGCAGTTCGAATCCGTCATTCAGAATAACGGCGGCAAGGTGGACGCCCTGTTTGCCGCCATGAAGAAGCAGATCGGCCGCCGCTAAAACGCGCCGCGGCAGAGACAAAAAAGCCGGCCGTTGCGAAGCGGCCGGCTTTTTCTTTGCCCATGAGATCTTGTCAGGCCATGGCGGCCGCGGTGGCAGAGGATAGTTCAAGCGCATAGCCGGCCGACCGGACGGTGCGGATCACGTCGCTTTCGCCATTCCCGTTCAACGCCTTGCGCAGTCGGCGGATATGCACGTCGACGGTACGCTGTTCGACATAGATGTCGCGCCCCCAGACTGCATCCAGCAGCTGGTCGCGCGACAGCACGCGGCCGGGATGCTCCAGGAAATAGCGCAGCAGGCGGAATTCCGTCGGGCCAAGATGCACGTCGCGGCTGTTGCGCGTGACCTTGTGGGTGGCGATATCCATCACCAGGCCGCCATAGGTCAGCACCTCCTCTGCCAGCGCCGGCCGGATGCGACGCAGCACTGCGCGGATGCGGGCCAGCAACTCGCTCGGCGAGAATGGCTTGGCGATATAATCGTCGGCCCCGGCATCCAGGCCACGCACGCGGTCGGCCTCCTCGCCCCGCGCCGTCAGCATGATGATCGGTACGTTGCGGGCATTGGGATCGCGGCGCAGTTGGCGGCAGACTTCCAGGCCGGACAGACGCGGCAGCATCCAGTCCAGCAGAATCAGGTCCGGCATATGCTCGGCCACCTTCAGCAGAGCCTGTTCGCCGTCCATCGCCTCGTCGACGGTGTAATTTTCCTTTTCGAGGTTATAGCGCAGCAGTGCCAGCAGCGCGGCTTCATCCTCGATGACAAGGACGCGCGGCTTGATTGCAATATTCATCGCTGGCCTCCCGGCGCATTCACCACGGCATAAGCCGTATCGTCGCCCTTCGGACGGTCTTCCTTCTGCATTTCGCCCGTCACCGTGTAATGGATCAGCTCCGCGATATTGGTGGCGTGATCACCGATGCGCTCGATATTCTTGGCAATAAACAGAAGATGTGTGCTGCTGGTAATCGAACGCGGATCTTCCATCATATAGGTCAGCAGCTCGCGGAACAGGCTGGTGTAAAGCTCGTCCACCTCCTCATCACGGGCCCAGACCGCATCGGCCTTGGCTGCATCCGCCGTGATATAGGCGTCCAGCACGTCCTTGATCAGCGCCTGGACCAACGCCGCCATGCGCGGGATGGCGTGTACCGGACGCACCAGGGGCGCCTGGTTCAGCGCCACAGCGCGTTTGGCGACATTCTTGGCATAGTCGCCGATACGCTCGATCTCCGAGGAAATCCGCAGCGCAGAAACAATCACCCGCAGGTCATTGGCCAGCGGCTGGCGCCGGGCCAGCAGCTCAACGGCGAAATCGTCGACCTGATTGCGCAGAAGATCGATCTTGGCGTCATTGAGCACGACGGCGTTGGCCAGTTCGCTGTCGCGTTTCACCACAGCCTCGACGGCGCTGGACAGCTGCGACTCAGCCTGCCCACCCATCTGCACGATGAGGGTGGAGAGCTTTTTCAGCTCTTCGTCATAGCTCTGGACGATATGTTGCGGCATTGGACTGTCCTCTTTCGCGATCAGCCGAAGCGGCCGGTAATATACCCCTGGGTGCGTTCATCCTTGGGGTTCGTGAAAATCACTTTGGTATCGTCGGTCTCGACCAGATTGCCCAGATGGAAGAAGGCAGTCTTCTGCGAGACGCGGGCTGCCTGCTGCATCGAATGGGTGACGATGACGATGGTGTACTGCTCACGCAGTTCGTCCATCAGCTCTTCGATATGTGCGGTAGCGATCGGATCCAGCGCCGAACAGGGCTCATCCATCAGGATCACCTCTGGCGCCACGGCAATGGCGCGCGCGATGCATAGGCGCTGCTGCTGGCCGCCCGACAGGCTGGTACCCGATTCCTGCAGGCGATTGCCGACTTCCTTCCACAGGCCGGCCTGTTTCAGCGAAGTCTCGACGATATGGTCGAGATGTTCGCTGCTTTCAGCCAGGCCGTGAATGCGCGGCCCGTAGGCGACGTTTTCATAGATCGTCTTCGGGAAGGGATTCGGCTTCTGAAAGACCATGCCGACCCGGGCGCGCAGCTGTACCACATCGACCTTGTTGTCGTAGACATCCAGCCTGTCGAGGCGGATATCGCCAACCACGCGGCAGTCGCGGATGGTGTCGTTCATACGGTTGAGGCAACGCAGGAAGGTCGACTTGCCGCAGCCCGACGGGCCGATCAGCGCCGTGACCGCGCGGGCCGGGATATTGAGGTCGACGTCGCGCAGCGCCTGCTTCTCGCCATAGAAGACGCCGACTTTCTGCGCCACCATCTTGATTTCGATCTCGGACTGGCGGAGATCGACGCCATTACCGTTCTGCATGAAAAATCCTTATGGCTCCGAATTGGGGTGTGGCTTCACGCGTCAGGCCTACCAGCGGCGTTCGAATTTCTTGCGCAGCAAAATGGCGGCCAGGTTCATCAGCAACAGGAAGACCAGCAGGACGATGATGGCTGCCGAAGTCTTTTCGACAAAGCCACGCTCCGAACTGTCAGCCCACATGAAAATCTGCACCGGCAGCACGGTGGCGGCATCGACCGGTGTGGCCGGGATATCGACGATGAAGGCGACCATGCCGATCATCAGCAGCGGCGCGGTCTCGCCCAGCGCATGGGCCATGGCAATGATCGTGCCGGTCAGAATGCCCGGCATGGCCAGCGGCAGCACATGATGCAGCACCACCTGCAGCGGCGAGGCGCCAAGGCCCATGGCGGCCTGGCGGATCGAGGGCGGTACGGCACGCAGGGCGGCACGGGAGGCGATGATGATCACCGGCAGGCTCATCAGCGCCAGCACCAGGCCACCGACCAGCGGCGCCGATCGCGGCATACCGAAGAACCCGATGAAGACGGCCAGGCCAAGCAGGCCGTAAACGATGGATGGCACGGCAGCCAAGTTATTGATGTTGACCTCGATGACTTCGGTCCAACGGTTCTTCGGGGCAAATTCTTCCAGATAGATCGCCGCCATGATGCCCAGCGGGAAAGCGACCACCAGGGTTACGATCAGGGTGAAGAACGATCCCACCACGCCGCCCCAGACACCGACCAGTTCAGGTTCGCGACTGTCGGCGCCGGTGAAGAAGCGGGTGTTGAACTGCAGTTCCAGATCGCCGGTCGACCGCAGGGTTTCGATCCAGCGGACCTGGTTGTCCTTGACCCGGCGCTGGTCTTCCGGTGCGTTGACATCGACCTGCTTCTTGACGAAGACATCGATATCCGAGGAGGTCGGCAGCCAGACCTTGATGGTCTGACCGATCAGGGTCGGATCGGCAACCACCATGCGGGCAACCTGCGGCTCTGCGCCGGAGCTGACCAAGGCCTGCAGACGGCGGCGGTCGCCGCGAGACTGCGCCTCAGGAAACTTCTTCTGCAGCGTCTCCAGGATGATGCCGCCGTAATTGCCCTGCATGATCTTGCGGGTATCGGTGGTACCAACCGGCGCGATCTGTTCGGCACTCAGCTGCAGATCCAGCCGGATATGGGTCTGCTGAAACGCGGTGAAGCCGTTCGAGGCGATGGTGACGAGCAGGACCACCAGCGCCGCCAGCGAGAACAGGATGGCGGCCAGACCGATCAGCTTGAAGCGGCGCTCAGAGGCATAACGGGCCTTGAGGCGGCTTCTGGCCTCTTCGGTCATGTGTATGCCGGGCGACACGGCAGTCGGCGCCGCATTCGGAACAGTATCGGCGAGAATATCAGTCATATTGTTCCCGGTATTTCTTGACGATGCGCAGGGCAACGATGTTCAGGCTGAGCGTGACGATGAACAGCACCAGACCCAGGGCGAAGGCGGCCAGTGTCTTGGGGCTGTCGAATTCCTGGTCGCCAACCAGCAGCGAGGCGATATGCACGGTTACCGTGGTGACGGCTGCCAGCGGATTCGCCGTCAGGTTGGCAGCCAGGCCGGCCGCCATCACCACGATCATGGTTTCGCCGAGCGCACGGCTGAAGGCAAGGATGACCGACGCCGCGATGCCCGGCAGCGCGGCAGGCAGAATAACCCGCTTGATCGTTTCCGACTGCGTGGCGCCGAGTCCGTAAGAACCATCGCGCAGGCTCTGCGGCACGGCGTTGATCACGTCGTCCGACAGCGAGGAAACGAACGGGATAATCATGATGCCCATGACGAGGCCGGCGGCGAGCGCCGACTGCGAGGCGACCGCCAGGCCGATATTCTCACCTATATCCCGAATGAACGGCGCCACCGTGAGGGCGGCGAAGAAGCCGTAGACCACGGTGGGAATGCCGGCCAGCACTTCCAGGGCAGGCTTGGCAAAGGCGCGCACCCTGGGTGCAGCATATTCCGCCATATAGACGGCGGCCATCAGGCCGACCGGCACCGCGACGATCATGGCGATGGCGGCGATCAACAGGGTACCGGCAAACAGCGGCACCGCGCCGAAAGCACCCGACGAACCGACCTGGTCAGCACGGATCGCCATCTGCGGCGACCAGGTGAGACCGAACAGGAATTCGAAAGGATTAACCGCCGCGAAGAACCGCATCGCTTCGAAGACCAGCGAGAGCACAATGCCCACCGTTGTCATGACCGCCAGGGTCGAGCTGACGATCAGCAGCACATTGGCCACCTGCTCGACGCGGTTGCGTGCCCGGAAACCGGCCGCGATACGGCTGCGGCCGAACAGCAGGCCGGCAATGCCCAATGCGAGAACGATCACCCACAGAGCCGTAGTGCCGATCTGGCGCAGGCTGATGTAATGCTCAACCACCGGGCGGATCGTTGCATCGGCCTTGTCCAGCGGAATGTTGCCATAGGCCATGTTGCGAATGTCGGAGATCACCAGGCCGAGCTGGTCGACTGGCAGGCGGCGAACCGCCTCGGGCAGTTCGGCAACCACCAGCTGGCGCACCAGCGTATCTTCGAACGAAATCCAGATGCCGAACAGCAGCAGCGCCGGCAGGCCGCACCAGATCACGACATACCAGCCGTAGAACATCGGCAGGGAGTGCAGGTTGCGGATTTTACCGCCGGCCGCAGCCAGCGCGCGGGACTTGCCCAGATAATAACCGGCGACAGTCAGGCCGATGAGAACCACGAACAGCAACGACAGCGACATCGTATTCCCCGGCGAAAAATTCAGTAAATGCGATAAGAAATTCAGTCGATCGAAAGAACCGGCGGCCGGAAACCCGGCCGCCGGAGCCGTCTTTACATGGACAGGTTGGTCAGGCCGGTCACCTGCGAGCGGACACTGTCCAGCTCCTTCTTCGGCATGGCGACAAGGCCCTTCTTCTCCAGGTAGCCGCCCTGCGCCATGGCGCGGTCGCTGACATACTCGGCGAGGAATTCCTTGATGCCCGGCACGACGCCGATATGGGCCTTCTTCGCATAGACGAAGAGCGGGCGTGACACCGGATACTTGCCATCCGAAATGGTGTCGAAGGTCGGGTCAATACCGTCGACCTTGGCGCCATGCAGCTTGTCCATGTTCTCTTCCAGGAAGGAGAAGCCGAACACACCCATCAGGCCCGGCTGACCCGAGGCCAGACGCTGCACGATCAGGTTGTCATTCTCGCCAGCCTCGATGAAGGCGCCGTCTTCACGGATCTTGCCGCAGGCCGTAGCCTTCGCCTTCGCATCGGCGATGGCATTCACTTCCGGGAACTTCTTGCAGCCGACATCCAGAACCAGTTCGACGAAGCTGTCGCGGGTGCCGGAGGTGGGCGGCGGGCCCATTACTTCGATCTTCCAATCCGGCAGGCTGGCATTGACCTGCTTCCAGGTCTTGTAGGGGTTCGGCGCCATCTGGCCGTTCACCGGTACCTGGGCGGCGAGCGCCAGCCAGATGTCTTCGCGCTTCAGGTTGATGTCCGGCGTGCCCTTCTTCAGGGCGACGGCGATGCCGTCAAAGCCGACCTTCATTTCCACGATGTCCTTCACGCCGTTGGTGGCGCAGGCATCGAACTCGGCCTTGGTCATGCGGCGCGAGGCATTGGTCATGTCGGGATGCTGGGTGCCGACGCCGCCGCAGAACAGCTTCATACCGCCGCCGGTGCCGGTGCTTTCCACGATCGGGGCCTTGAAGCCGCCCGACTGGGCAAAGCGCTCGGCCACCGTGGTGGTGAAGGGATAAACGGTCGAGGAGCCGACAACACGGATTTGATCGCGCGCCTGCTGCGCAGCGGCCGGTTCGGCGAGGCCGAGAGACGCCAGTGCGGCGAGCCCGGCGAGAAGGAGAGCCTTGTTGGTCACGGTATACCTCATCGTGGTTGGCATGGCGCAGGTCTGCGCCGCGGATCACCGAATGAGGGGCCTCAGAACGTGTCTCATCCGGTGGCCGCGACTCCTAAGGCGACCGGGTGACATGGTTATTTCAGTTATATTGCACTCGTGTGACAGTGCTAGACCGGTTTGGCGCTTGTCTCAGATGAATAGGGAACAGATGGCAGACGAATGATGAATTCGCTGCCTTTCCCGAGTTCGGATTCAATGACAAGCCGGCCCCGATGGCGGTTCACAATGTGCTTCACGATCGCCAGCCCGAGGCCGGTTCCGCCGAGATCCCGGCTGCGGGCCGAGTCGACCCGGTAGAATCGCTCGGTCAGGCGCGGCAGATGTTCGCGCGGGATGCCCTCACCCTCGTCGCGGATTCCCGCCTCGATCCCTTCACCGCTCGCCGCCCGGGCCAGACGAACCGTCACGGCGCTGTCGGGTCGGCCGTATTTGATCGCGTTGTCGATCAGATTCTGGAACACCTGCATCAGCTCGTCGCGCGCGCCCCGCACAGGCGGCAGACCATCGTCCAGCTGCAGAGCGATACGAATATTCTTCGCCCTGGCCTGCGGCTCCAGTGCGGCCGCGGCATCGCGCAGCAACGGCGCCAGGGCAACCGGTTCGGATGGATGATCGTGTTCGCGCATCTCGATCTGCGACAGCGACAGCAGATCCTGGATCAGGCGCGACATGCGGCCGGCTTGGTCGCGCATGATTCCGAGGAAGCGGACGCGCGCCGGTTCGTCATCCTTGGCCGGGCCCTGCAGGGTTTCGATGAAACCGACCAGCGAGGCCAGCGGCGTGCGCAACTCGTGGCTGGCATTGGCGACGAAATCGGCCCGCATCTTCTCGGCTTTGCGCAGGGCCGTCAGGTCATGCATCACCAGCACGGCCACCGCATCCTCGCGCGCTGCCGGCAGGGCCACGACGCGCAGCGAGAAGCTGCGGCCATCCGGCACCGGCAGCGTCAGGTCGGCCGATGCCATGCCGGTCTCGCCGCCCAGCACCGCATCGGCTGCCTGCAGCACCATCGGATGACGCAGGGCCACGGTGAGGTCGTTCCCCACGATATCGTTACCAAAGAATTTGCGGGCAGCGAAGTTGGCGCGTGCAATGCTGCGGCTACCGTCAAGCAACAGCACCGGATCGGGCAGCGCGTTGAGGATGGCATCGGCAGTGGTGCTCTGCAGTGCCACCTGGCCCTGTTCGTCAAGCAGCGTGTGGCGCAGGCGTTCGACGGTGACGCCGAGTTCACCGATCATGGTCAGCGCGCCCCAGTCGCTGCCGGTACGGGTCTCCACGCCGACAATCTCGTCGGTGCTGCGCAGCACCCGCCAGGCAGCAATGGTATGCCAGCCGGCAAAGATCGCCATGATGCCGAGCAGCGCCAGCAGCAGAGCCCAGAAGCCCAGCGGCGAGACGGCATCGTTCAGCCGGCCAAGCAGCAGCACCGCCGTCACTGGCACGCCGAGCATCAGGAACAGGCTGAGCCAGCGCATCAGCGGATAGCGCATCTTCGGCAGTTGCTTGTCGCCGCTTCCACTCATGTTGCGGGCCGCCAGCGCAGCAACGTATCCACTAGCCCCTGCAGTACGGCGATTAACGGTGCCGCGCGCTTGGCATCCCAGCGCTCCAGATCCGCCTCGTCCATGTAGCAGCTCTGCGCCATTTCCAGCTGCAGCGCATGCAGGCCGTTCGCGGGCTGGCCGTATTGCCGCGTGATATAGCCGCCCTTGAAGCGGCCGTTATGGATATGGGTGAAACCGGCGGCATCGCTCAACACGCCATAGGCGGCAGCGGCGAGGTCGGGCGCACAGCTGCGGCCTTCGTTGGTGCCGAGATTGAGGTCGGGCAGCTTACCCTGGAAGAAGCGCGGTGCTTCGCTGACGATGCTGTGGCCATCGAGCAGGATGGCGTAACCGTGACGCGTCCGGATCGCCGCCAGCTCCGCCGCAAGCCGGGCATGGTAGGGCCGCCAGTAGGCATCGGCGCGTTCTGCGATCTCGGCCGCGGCCGGCGCCTGGCCGTCCCGGTAAAGCGGCGCGCCATCGAAACCGCCGGTCGGGCAGAGTTCCGTATTGTCGGCACCGGGATACAACGCCCGCCCATCCGGGTCTCGATTGAGATCGACCACGTAGCGCGAATGGGTCGCTACCATCAGCCCTGCCCCTGCTGCAGCTGCGAAGGCATACAGTTTCTCCACATGCCAGTCGGTGTCGGCCAGACGACGGGCCGATGGCGTCAGACGTCCGGCCAGACCGGGGCTGAGCTGCAGCCCGGCATGGGGAATATTGACCAGTAACGGGGTCTGGCCGGGGATCATATCGTACAGAGCGCTGTTTTCGGTCATAGCAGGACTGGAAATGAGGGGCAGACATAGGTAACAAAGCGCCACGGGCGCGCCAAGGCACCATCCGGCTGACATGGAGAATTCATGTTTGAGCCGGACATGGGATTCCCCTAGAGTGCGCCGCTTCGTTCTTACCCGCCAGGCAAATCAAGGCAGTTCGATGGATATCACCCTCCTGGGCTTCACGATCACGGCAGCCGAAATCAGCGCCTTCGCGCAAGTCATCCTGATCGACGTCATCCTGTCCGGCGATAACGCCATCGTCATCGGCATGGCTGTCGCCGGCCTACCGGCCGAGCTGCGCAACAAGATCATCGTTTACGGCATTCTCGCCGCCACCCTGCTGCGCATCCTGTTCGCTAGCGTGGCCGTGCAGCTGCTGCAGATCATCGGCCTCACTCTGGCCGGCGGCATCCTGCTGCTCTGGGTAGCCTGGAAGATGTGGCGCGAGCTGCGCGCCCAGGCCAAGGCCGCCAAGGAAGGCAGCCACGAGGAGAAAGCCGAGAAGCCGGCGCCAAAGACCCAGCGCGAAGCGGTCATCCAGATCATCGTCGCCGATCTGTCGATGTCGATCGACAACGTGCTGGCGGTGGCCGGTGCGGCGCGCGAGCATCCCTACATCCTCGGCTTCGGCTTGGTCCTGTCGATCGCGCTGATGGCCGTGGCGTCCAAGTTCATTGCCCGTCTGCTCGACCGGTACCACTGGATCGCCTATGTCGGCCTGATCATCATCGCCTATGTGGCGCTCAAGATGATCTGGGACGGCGGTTTGCAGGTCGCGCCTTTCGTTCCCGGCCTGACTGGCGGCTGAGGCAGCACCAGCCGTTTCACACACAATCCGCACCGTTTAACGACGGTGCGGATTTTTTTATGCATGATTGGCGCTATATACTGAAGCCATGACCGATCCGCAGACCCTCAGCCGGCGTCAGGCCGTCACCACTCTTGGCCTCGGCACCCTGGGCATCACCATGTTGCCGCAGGAAGCCGCCGCTACACCGGACAGCGCCCGCAAGCTGCTGTCCGACCTGGTGAAGACCGAGCCCAAACCCGGCCGCGTGCGTATCAGCACGCCCGAGGTGGCCGAGAACGGCAATACCGTGCCGCTGACGGTGAGCATCGACAGCCCGATGACCGAGACTGATCATGTCACGGCTATTCATGTGCTGGCTGATCGCAATCCACTACCGGGCGTGATCAGTATGGCGCTCAGCCCCCTGAGCGGCAAGGCGGAGGTGTATCTGCGCATCAGGCTGTCGGAAAGCCAGACGGTGATTGCGGTGGCACAGATGAGCGATGGCAGCGCCTGGATTGCGACGCGCCAGGTGATCGTCACCATCGGCGGCTGCGGGAGCTGAGCATGGCCACCGATATCAAACCGCGCATACGCGTGCCGCAGACGGCAAAGAAGGGCGAGATCATCGAGATCAAGACTCTGGTCTCGCATCCGATGGAATCCGGCCAGCGCAAGGACGAGCAGAGCCGCCTGGTCCCGCGCAATATCGTCAACCGCATGATCGTCACCTTCAACGGCAAGCCGGTATTTGATGCCAGGCTGGAGGGCGCTGTGGCCGCCAATCCGGCAATCAATTTCCATCTGCGCTGCATGGAAAGCGGCCGGCTGGACTTTGCCTGGATCGATGACGACGGCGCCACGCACCGCGCCAGCCAGACCATCACCGTCGGCTGATTATTGCGCCGATGGCGCTTCGCCGACCTCCCGGGCCGCCTTGCGGGCACGGAAGCGGTCGATGGCAATAGCCACTTCGCCCGCCAGTGCCGACGCATCCCGATCGGGATTGAAGAAGGCCAGCACCGCATCAGCCAGCGTCTTCAGCAGGTCGAAAGATTTCTGCCACTCGAACGAAAACACGAAATCCTCGCCCTGCTGCAGCATCTGGCGCGACGGCAGCAACAGGCGATCACAGATTTGCGCCACATGGGCATATTCGGTATCGGCGACACGGCGTCGGATCTCCTCGGCCGAAACGATGAGATCCGCCAGCATGGTCAGTGTGGCGTCATCGGGCATCACCTGCTGCTTGTATAGCGGCACGATCTGCTCCGCGACGAAGGAGATGCGGAAAGCCGAGGCGCGCAGGCGCTGATGATTGACCTGATTGTTGGTCGCCATGATCGCCTGCTGCAGCAATCGCGCATCGATCGGTTCGCCGCGCAGCTTGGCGCGAATCGGATTGGGCACCTCGATCAGCGGCACTGTGCTGTCGCGGGCCGCCGCCTTGCGCCGGTCGGGCCCGATGTAATCGGAGGTCACGACGAAGGGCTTGCGGTTCATGCCCACCGTCTCGATGCGCTCGAGCAGCGCGCGGATCGACAGCGGCTTGATCAGCAGGTCGTCGGCGCCTGAATCGACGATCTTCCGCACAATCGACTGCTCGGCTTCCCAGGTCGTCAGGATCACCGGCATATAGGGATTGACGCCCAGGCGGCCGAGCCGCAGGTCGCGCACAAGCTGTATGGGATTGCCGCCCGGCAGGGCGATATCCATGAAAATGAGATCGGGATGCGCCACCGCCAGCAGGTCGGTGAAGCCTTCGAGGCTGTCGAATTCGCGCATATTGTTATAGCCGGCGCTGAACAGCGCCTGACGGTACAGCGACCGCGTGCCCGGGGCGGGATCGCCATATAGTATACGTACCTCGTTGCGCGGATCCGCAGGCATGGCGCGATCCTACGGAGAGGTTGTGACAACAACAAGCGTCTGCCTGCGTGCGAGGATCAGCGCGGCCTGGGCTTGGCCCGCGCTGTCGGCTGGGCCGCCAGCGGATTTTCCGGCCAGTCATGTTTGGGGTATTGGCCGCGCATCTCTGCCCGCACAGCGCGATAGCTCGACTGCCAGAAACCGGCGAGGTCGCTGGTCACCTGCAATGGCCGCCGCGCGGGCGACAACAGATGCAGCAACAGCTTCACCTTGCCCCCGGCAATCGCCGGCGTATCGGCATGGCCGAACATTTCCTGCAGGCGCACGGCCAGGACCGGCACCGCGCCCGATGTATAGTCCAGCGGGATATTCGAGCCGGACGGCACGCGCCAGTGGGTAGGCGCCTCGGCATCCAGCCGTTTCTGCTGCGTGTAGTCCAGTTGTGCGGTCAGGGCCGCGTGCAGATCGATCCCGGACAGCTGGGACAGCTTGGTCAGGCCTTCGATATACGGCGCCAGCCAGCCATCCAACCGTTCGGCCAGGGCTTCGTCGCTCATATCGGGCCAGTCGGCCGCCGTTGCCAGGGACTGGCGCAGCAAAGCAATGCGGGCCTGCCACTGCCGCAGGCCATCAGTCCACGGCAATGTCGCGGCAAGGCCTTTGCGACGGATCGCCTCCAGCAGGGCTGCACGAATCGCCTCGGCCGGAGGATCGCGCAGCGGCTTTTCGCGTAGCACCAGTGCACCCAGCCGGCGTTGCTGTCGCGCCAGCACTGCTTCGCTGCGCTCATCCCAGTCCACGGTTTCCCGCGTGACGATGGCGGCGCCCAGCTGACCCTCGATTTCGGCCTCGCTCAGCGGCGCGGCCAGGAAAACGCGCGCATCGGCCTGGGCACCATCGACCTCGGCAATCGCGAGATAGTCCTGGCTGCTCAGGCCATCCAGCGGATCGAGCCTGGCGCCACGGCCACCGCTGAGCAGAAAGCTGCCGGGCGCACGACGCTTGGCAATACGATCCGGATAAGCCAGCGCAACCAGCAGACCCGCCTCTTCCGTTGATCCGCTATGGGCCGGCGCCTTGATCTGACGGCGCCAGTCCGATGCCAGCCGGCGGATCTGGCGCACGGCATTCATATCGACGCGCAAACCATGCGGCGTCGTATCGCGTTCGGACTCGCCGGCAATAATCTCCAGCCGCCAGCGCAGGTCGGCATCGCGCGGTGCGCCCTTCGGGACCTTGGCGATGTCACGTTCGCCGAGCAGGGCCGCCAGCGCGCAGGCCAGACCGCCCAGCCCCATCTCGTGACCGCGGATCACCATATGCGCCAGCCGCGGATGCAGGGGCAGCTCGGCCATCGCCTTGCCATGAGGCGTGATCGCACCGGCCGTATCCAGCGCGCCCAGATCGCGCAGCAGGGCCTGGGCATACTGCATGGCGGCGGCCGGCGGTGCATCCAGCCAGGGCAAGGCATTGGCGTCGCGCACACCCCAGGCCGCCAGATCGAGCGCCAGTGGCGTCAGGTCGGTGACGGCGATTTCCGGGGCGGTGAATTTGGCCAGCCCGCCATGGGCTGCCTCGGCCCAGAGACGATAGGCAATGCCGGGGCCCAGGCGGCCGGCACGGCCACGGCGCTGGTCCGCCGAGGCCTGGCTGACGCGCAGGGTTTCCAGCTTCGCCATGCCGGTGCTGGGCGAGAACCGCGGTTGCCGCATATAGCCGCCATCGACCACCACCCGCACGCCTTCAATGGTCAGTGAACTTTCGGCAATCGAGGTCGAGAGCACGATCTTGCGCTGACCCGACGGGCTGGGCTGCAGGGCCCGGTCCTGCTGCTCGCCCGGCAGATCGCCATACAGCGGCTGTACCTGGACGTTGGCCGGCAGGCGCGCCTCTGTCAGCAGGGTTTCGACCCGCCGGATTTCAGCGACGCCCGGCAGGAAGACCAGCATGTCGCCATCGGTCTCATCCAGCGCCTGGCGCACCGTATCGGCCACAGCGAAGTCCTGGCGGGCCTGCGGTGCCGGCGGCCGCCAGCGGGTCTCGACCGGGAAGCTCTGGCCTTCGCCGGTCACCACCGGGCAGCCGCCCATCAGTTTGGCAAACGGCGCAGCATCAAGGGTCGCCGACATGGCGATCAGTTTGAGATCGGGTCGCAACGCCGCCTGCGCTTCCAGGCAGAGCGCCAGGGCCACGTCGGATTCCAGGCCGCGTTCGTGGCATTCGTCGAACAGCACGGCCGCCACGCCCTGCAGTTCCGGATCGCGCTGCAGCCGGCGCAGGAACACGCCGTCGGTGTTCAGCTCCAGGCGGGTATTCGGCCCGACCTTGCTGTCCAGCCGCACACGATAGCCGACCGTCTCGCCCACGGCCTCGCCCAGCAGATCCGCCATGCGCTTCGCCGCCATGCGAGCAGCCAGGCGGCGCGGCTCCAGCACGATGATGCGGCCGGCCTGCGCCCAACGCTCCTCCAGCAGGGCGAGCGGCAACACTGTCGTCTTGCCCGACCCTGGTGGCGCCTGCACGACCAGATTGGCCGATTGCGCCAAAGCCGCGGAAACAGCGGGCAAAACCGCATGAATCGGCAGCGCATGGGAGAGTTGCGTTTTTTGCAATGTTCGCGTGTCCAACAACCTGAAATGTTAATGCTTTAGAGCTACACCGAGCTGATGTCCGAAGTTCCCCTCGCCGCCACGCCGACCACCGCATCCCCCCTGATCAAGGCGATGGCGATGATGATCGGCTCAACGCTGTGCTTTACCGCCATGCATGCCTTGGTCGCCAAGGTGTCGCAAGGCCTACCACCCATCGAAGTGGCGTTTTTCCGCAACCTGTTTGGCTTCGTGGTCCTGTTCCCGGCCATCGTCAGCAGCCGCTTCCAGGCCTTCAGGACCACAAAGATTCACCTGCATGCCATCCGCGGGGCGCTGAACAGCACATCGATGATGATGTTCTTCACCGCCCTGGCAATTACGCCGCTGGCTGAAGCCACGGCATTGTCCTACACGGCGCCGCTGTTCATGACCATCGGCGCCGTGCTGGTGCTGCGCGAGAAGCTGCATGCCCGCCGCATTGCCGCTCTGGCGATCGGCTTCCTCGGCGCCCTGGTCGTGCTACGCCCCGGCGTCGTGCCGATCGGACTAGGCCCCCTGCTGGTTATTGGCTCGACCGTGCTCTGGGCCGGATCGATGATCGACATCAAGATCCTGGCCCGTACCGATTCCAGCCTGACCATTGCCACCTACATGGTGGTCTTCCTCATACCGATCACTTTCGTGGCCGCGCTGTTCGTCTGGCAGTGGCCGACCTGGGAACAACTACTCCTGCTGTTCATCCTGGGCGCCTGCGGCTCGGCCGGCCATATGCTGTTCACCGAGGCCTTCAAGCATGGGGACACGACCATGCTTATGCCTCTCGATTTCACCAAGCTGATCTGGGCCGCCATGCTTGGCTTCTTCTTCTTCGGCCAGGTGCCCGATCTCTGGACCTGGATCGGCGGCTCGGTGATTTTCGCCTGCGCCACCTATATTACCTATCGCGAGCACCAACTCGCCCGCCGGGCTGCCCGGGAAGCGGCCACCACTCCCCCGGCGGAAACTGTCCTGCCGCGAAGTTAGGCACAATATTCCTTAATTCCCGACACAACGCTTTGTAGCCCCGAGGCTATTTACAAGTACGGTCGAATCCCGTTTGATTTGCGCCGCGTCCGGAATACCGGCGCCAGGGAGCAAAAATCAAACAGCGTCTGGGATAATGACCGACGATTACATTCTCGCGACTTCAGGTCTGACCAAGGAATTCGCCGGCTTCATTGCGGTGAAGGACGTCAACCTGAATGTAAAACGCCACACCATCCATGCGCTGATCGGTCCGAACGGGGCCGGCAAGACGACGTTTTTCAACCTTCTGACCAAGTTCCTGAGCCCGAGCCGCGGGACGATCACCTATAACGGGCGAGATATCACTAGCCAGAAGCCGGCAGATATCGCGCGCAGCGGGATGGTGCGGTCGTTCCAGATCTCGGCGGTGTTTCCGCATCTGAGCCTGCTGGAAAACGTGCGCGTGGCACTGCAGCGTCCGCTGGGGACGAGCTTCCATTTCTGGAAGTCGGAAAGCAGCCTGAACGCGCTGAACGACCGCGCGGAAGAACTGCTGGAAGCTGTCGGTCTGATCGAGTATCGCAAGCACACCGCTGTCGAACTGCCCTACGGGCGCAAGCGGGCTCTGGAAATCGCCACGACGCTGGCGCTCGAGCCGGAGATGATGCTGCTGGACGAACCGATGGCCGGCATGGGCCACGAGGATATCAACAAGATTTCCGACCTGATCAAGAAAGTGGCGCAGAACCGTACGGTTCTGATGGTCGAGCACAATCTCAGTGTCGTCGCCAAGCTCAGCGACACCATCACGGTGCTGCGCCGGGGCGAGATCTTGGCGGAAGGCAACTACGACACCGTGTCGAAGAACCCGGAAGTGATCGAAGCGTATATGGGGACCGGCCATGCATAACGGTAAGGCAGAGCTGGCAGTATCCGGTCTGAACGCTTGGTATGGCGAGAGCCACATCCTGCATGGCATGCAGTTCGAGGTGAACAAGGGCGAGGTCGTGACCCTGCTGGGACGCAATGGCGCCGGCAAGACCACGACCATGAAGGCCGTGATGGGGATGATCCCGGCGCGCAAGGGCTCGGTAAGCTTCGAGGGGCAGGAACTGATCCAGCTGCCGTCGAACAAGATCGCCAAGCTCGGGCTGGCCTTCTGTCCGGAAGAGCGCGGCATCTTCTCGAGCCTGAACGTCTACGAGAACCTGACGCTGCCGCCAGTGGTCAAGGCTGGCGGCATGAGCCTGGAGGAGATTTACCAGATCTTCCCCAACCTCAAGGAACGGCTGAAAAGCCAGGGCACCAAGCTCAGTGGCGGCGAGCAGCAGATGCTGGCGATCGGCCGCATCCTGCGCACCGGCGCGAACCTGTTGCTGCTGGACGAGCCGACCGAAGGTCTGGCGCCCGTCATCGTGCAGCAGATCGGCGCGATGATCCGTCTGCTGAAATCCAAGGGCTACACGATTTTGCTGGTCGAGCAGAACTTCCGCTTCGCCAGCACGGTGGCCGACCGCCACTACGTCGTCGAACACGGCAAGGTCATCGACATGATCCCGAACGACCAGGTCGCAACATCAACCAAGAAGCTTGAAACATATCTCGGTGTTTAACAGGCAGGTTTAACCAAGGAGGAAACGATGCGTTTAAAAACTTTGGCTGTTTCTGCGGCAGCTTTGCTCGCCGCCGGCAGTGCCAACGCCCAGTTTAGTGATGGCGTCATCAAGATCGGCGTGCTGAACGACCAGTCGGGCCTCTATGCCGATCTGTCGGGTCAGGGTTCGGTCTGGGCCGCCCGCAAGGCGGTGGAAGATTTCGGTGCCGCCGCCAAGGGCCTGAAGGTCGAGGTGGTCTTCGCCGATCACCAGAACAAGCCTGATATCGGCTCGAACATCGTCCGCCAGTGGTATGATGTCGACAAGGTCGATGTTGTCGCCGACGTTCCCACCTCCTCGGTGGCGCTCGCCGTCAACCAGATCAGCCGCGAGAAGAACAAGGTCTTCCTCGGTTCGGGCCCGGCAACGTCTGATCTGACCGGCAAGGTCTGCTCGCCCAACACCGTGCACTGGACCTATGACACCTGGGCTCTGGCCAACGGCACCGGCAAGGCGCTGGTGAAGACCGGCGGCGACAGCTGGTTCTTCCTCACCGCCGACTATGCCTTCGGCCATGCGCTGGAGCGCGATACCAGCGAGTTGGTGAAGAACACCGGCGGCAAAGTGCTTGGCGCCGTGCGTCATCCCTTCCCGGGCACCGACTTCTCGTCCTTCCTGCTGCAGGCGCAGGCCTCGAAGGCGAAGGTCATCGGCCTGGCCAATGCCGGCGGCGATACCATCAACTCGATCAAGCAGGCGGCTGAATTCGGCATCACCGAAGGCGGTCAGAAGCTGGCGGCGATGCTGATGTTCATCACCGACGTTCATGCGCTCGGTCTGAAGACCGCTCAGGGCCTGACCTTCACCGAAGCCTGGTACTGGGATCTGAACGACTCCAACCGCGCCTTCGCCAAGGAATTCGCCGCCGCCAACAAGGGGCTCTATCCCTCGATGGTGCAGGCCGGTGTGTATTCCTCGGTGTTCCATTACCTGAAGGCCGTGGAAGCGCTGAAGAGCGATGCCGATGGTGTCAAGGTTGTGGAGAAGATGAAGGAACTGCCGACCGACGACAAACTGTTCGGCAAGGGCAGCATCCGTGTCGACGGCCGCCACGTCCATCCGATGTATCTCTTTGAAGCCAAGAAGCCGTCGGAGTCGAAGGGTCCGTGGGATTACGTGCATCTGCGCGCCACGATCCCCGCCGAAGAAGCCTTCCGTCCGCTTAAGGACGGCGGCTGCGAGCTGGTAAAGAGCTAAGTCTGCTAGCGGCGCCGGTAGCATCGACTACCGGCGCCGTACTTTTCCTCCCGGGGGACTTTCGATGTTCGAGTTGTTGGGCATTGCGCCGCAAATGCTGTTCGGCCAGCTGCTGCTGGGCCTGATCAATGGCGCCTTCTACGCCATGATGAGCCTGGGCCTGGCCGTGATCTTCGGCCTGCTCAACGTGATCAATTTCACCCACGGCGCCCAGTATATGATGGGCGCCTTCGTGGCCTGGATGCTGCTCAACTGGCTTGGCATTCCCTACTGGGGTGCGCTGGTCCTGGCGCCGGTGATCGTCGCCGCCAGCGGCATCCTGCTGGAAAAGCTGTTCCTGAAGCGCCTGTATCACCTGGACCATCTGTATGGCCTGCTGCTGACCTTCGGCCTCGCCCTGATGATCGAGGGCTTTTTCCGCAAGCAGTTCGGCTCAAGCGGCCTGCCTTACGCCAATCCGCTGCCCGGCGGCATGCGGCTCGACTTCATGTTCCTGCCCAACTACCGCGCCTGGGTCGTGGTGGCGTCTCTCGTGATCTGCTTCGGCACCTGGTTCATGATCGAGCGCACCAAGCTGGGCTCCTACCTGCGCGCCGCCACCGAGCGTCCCGACCTGGTCCAGGCCTTCGGCATCAACGTGCCGCGCATGATCACGCTCACCTACGGTTTCGGCGTCGGTCTGGCCGCCCTGGCTGGCGTGCTGGCCGCACCGGCCTATAACGTCAGCCCGGTGATGGGGTCCAACCTCATCATCATCGTCTTCGCCGTGGTCGTCATCGGCGGCATGGGCTCGATCCTGGGCGCCATCATCACCGGCTTCGCGCTAGGCATCATCGAGGGCCTGACCAAGGTCTTCTACCCCGAAGCCTCCAACACCGTGATCTTCATCATCATGGCCATCGTGCTGATGGTGAAGCCCGCCGGCCTGTTCGGCACCCAGAAGTAAGGGACCAGCCATGACTGCTGCCGCATCCGTCGCCGCCACTGCCGCCAAGCCCGGCACCGCCCGCAAGAACCGCGACCTGGCGATCTTCGCCGGCTTCATCGCACTCGCCCTGGTCGCGCCGGCCATGGTCTATCCGGTCTTCCTGATGAAGGTGCTGTGCTTTGCGCTCTTCGCGCTCGCCTTCAACCTGCTCATCGGCTATGTCGGCCTGCTGTCGTTCGGGCACGCCATGTTCTTCGGCTTCGCCGCCTATATCAGCGGCCATACCGTCAAGACGCTGGGCTGGTCGCCAGAACTCGGCATTCTGGCCGCCACCGCCTGTGCCGCTATCCTCGGCCTGGTCACCGGGCTGCTCGCCATTCGCCGCCAGGGCATTTATTTCGCCATGGTGACGCTGGCCCTCTCGCAGATGGTGTTCTTCTACTGCGTGCAGGCCAAGTTCACCGGCGGCGAAGACGGCATCCAGGCCATTCCGCGCCGCGCCCTCTTTGGCCTGATCGACACCAAGAACGATCTCGCCTTCTACTATGTCGTGCTGGCGATCTTCGCCTTCGGTTTCCTGGTGATCTGGCGCACCATCCATTCGCCGTTTGGCCAGGTGCTGAAAGCCATCCGCGAGAACGAGCCGCGTGCCATCTCGCTGGGCTATCGCGTCGATCATTACAAGCTGGTCGCCTTCGTGCTCTCGGCCGCCCTCGCCGGCCTTGCCGGTGCGACCAAGGCGCTGGTCTTCCAGCTCGCTTCGCTCACCGACGTCACCTGGCAGATGTCGGGTGAGGTCGTGCTGATGACGCTGGTCGGCGGCATGGGCACCGTCTTCGGGCCGATCGTCGGCGCCGGCATCATCATCACCATGCAGAACTATCTCGCCGGCTTCGGCGAGTGGGTGCTGGTCATCCAGGGCTTCATCTTCGTCGTCGTCGTGCTGGCCTTCCGCAAAGGCATCGTCGGTGAAATCGCAGCCTGGTGGCAGCGTCGCGAGGATCGCGCCTGATCGCAAAGCGCACATGAATCGAAAAGGCCCGGGTTTTCCCGGGCCTTTTTCTTTCTGCGGGTTTGTTCAGCCCTGCTTGAGGATCAGCCGCAGATACTGCCCGTAGGCATTCTTGCCATAAGCCGCCGCGATCTTTTCCACCTGGGCGGCATCGATATAGCCCTGCCGCCAGGCGATCTCTTCAGGCGCGGCGATCTTCAGACCCTGGCGTTTTTCCACTGTGGCGATGAAATTTCCGGCATCCAGCAGGCTGTCGGGCGTACCGGTATCCAACCAGGCAAAACCGCGGCCGAACAACTCGACGCTCAGATCGCCGCGCTGCAGATAGACGTTGTTGAGGTCGGTGATTTCCAGCTCGCCGCGCTTCGACGGCTTGAGATCGGCCGCGATATCGCAGACCGTGCGGTCATAGAAATACAGCCCCGTCACCGCCCAGTTGCTGGGCGCCGGATCGGGCTTTTCGATGATGGCTTTCACGTTTTTGTCGGCGCCGAGTTCCAGGACACCGTAGCGTTCCGGATCGGCAACCCAGTAGCCGAACACGGTGGCGCCGGTCTCGCGTTCAGCAGCCCGCTGCAGGATGGCGCCAAAGCCTTCGCCGTAGAAGATATTGTCGCCCAGCACCAGGGCGCAGCGGTCGCCGGCGATGAAATCGCGGCCGATGATGAAGGCCTGCGAGATGCCCTTGGGTTCGGGCTGCACGGCATAGGAGATCGACAGGCCCCACTGGCTGCCATCATGCAGCAGGCTGCTGAAGGCTTCGGCGTCGCGCGGCGTGGTGATCACTAGGATGTCGCGAATGCCGGCCAGCATCAGGGTGCTGAGCGGGTAGTAGATCATCGGCTTGTCATAGACCGGCAGCAGCTGTTTGCTGGTCACCGTGGTGGCCGGATGCAGCCGGCTGCCGGTGCCGCCGGCGAGAATGATGCCCTTCATGCCTTCGCCCCCGCCTTGTCCGATCCCAGGCCGATACGGCCGCGGTCATAGGCCTGGCCGGCATTGCGGCACCAGGCCGAATTGTCGAGATACCACTGCACCGTCGCCGTCAGGCCTGCCTGCAGGTCATAAGACGGTTTCCAGCCCAGCTCGCGCTCGGCCTTGCTCGGATCGATGGCATAGCGCGCATCATGGCCCGGCCGGTCGGTGACATAGGTGATCAGCGAGGCGTAGCCCTTGCGATCCTGCCGCGGCACCAGCGTGTCGAGGATGGCACAGAGCCGATTGACCAGGTCGATGTTGCGCTGCTCGCCCTTGGCGCCGACCAGATAGGTCTCGCCCGGGCGGCCCTTCTCCACCGCCAGCTGCAGGGCAGCAGCATGGTCCTCGGCATGGATCCAGTCGCGTACCTGCTGGCCCTTGCCATAGATCGGCAGTGGCTTGCCTTCCAGAGCATTCAGCACGGTGAGTGGGATCAGCTTTTCCGGGAACTGATACGGGCCGTAATTGTTGCCGCAATTGGTGATCAGGATCGGCAGGCCATAGGTGCGACCGAAGGCGCGCACCAGATGGTCGGCGGCCGCCTTGCTCGCGGCATAAGGCGAGTTCGGCTGGTAGGGGCTGTGCTCGTCGAACAGGCCGGTCTCGCCCAGCTCGCCGTAGACCTCGTCGGTGGACACCTGCAGGTGACGGAACTGCTGCTTCGCCGTACCATCCAGTCCACGCCAGTGTTCCAGCCCGGCTTCCAGCAGCACCAGGCTGCCGGTCACATTGGTTTCGATAAACGGTGCCGGACTGTCGATCGAACGGTCGACATGGCTTTCGGCCGCCAGGTGATAAACCGCCTGCGGCTTTACCTCGGCGTAGATGCGCCGGATCGCCGCGCGATCGCAGATATCGACCTGCTCAAAACGATGCAGGTCCGGATGCGGCAGGCCCGCCAGATTGTCCGGGTTGCCGGCATAGGTCAGCTTGTCGATGGTGACGACAGGACGCTTCTGGGCATTCAGGCGGCGGACAAGGGCGGAGCCGATAAACCCGGCGCCGCCGGTAACGATCACGGTCATGACAGGTCTCCCTGTGGAAATGTATACCGGAGCCCCTTCCGGGCTGAAAGACTTGGCCGGAATACCTGACAGCTTCTAACCTGCGGGTTGGCGACAGGCGGCAGACGCACCATATTGGCAGCCATGAGCCAGACCTCCAGCACCCCGTCCCAGAGCATGGAACGCGAAATCGAGGATCCGGACCGTTTCGCCGATGCGAACTTCCCGGATTTCGTGCCGCACCGCCCGCCGCGCCCCGACAAGAGCGAGGGCGGCATTGCCTATGACCTGCAGGCCCCCTACGAGCCCAAAGGCGACCAGCCGACCGCCATCGCGGAACTGACCGACGGCATCCTGAAGGATGAGCGCGACCAGGTGCTGCTTGGCGTCACCGGTTCGGGCAAGACCTTCACCATGGCGCAGATCATTGCCCGCACCGGCCGGCCGGCCCTGATCCTGGCGCCGAACAAGACATTAGCCGCACAGCTTTATGGCGAGATGAAGGCCTTCTTCCCCAACAACGCGGTGGAATACTTCGTTTCCTATTACGACTACTACCAGCCGGAAGCCTATGTCGCCCGCAGCGACACCTATATCGAAAAGGATTCTTCCGTAAACGAGCAGATCGACCGCATGCGCCATTCGGCCACGCGCGCCCTGCTCGAGCGGGACGACGTCATCATCGTGGCCTCGGTCTCCTGCATCTACGGTATCGGCTCGGTCGAAACCTATTCGGAGATGACGCTGAACCTGAAGGCCGGCGACCGTCTCGATCGCGATACGCTGCTGCGCCGTCTGGTCGACCTGCAGTATCGGCGCAACGACACCGCTTTTGCCCGTGGTGCCTTCCGCGTGCGGGGCGATGGCGTGGAGATCTTCCCTTCCCATATGGAAGACCGTGCCTGGCGTCTGTCGTTGTTCGGCGACGAACTGGAAAGCATCGTCGAGTTCGATCCGCTGACCGGCCACAAGACCGGCAGCATGGAGGCTGTGAAGCTCTACGCCAACAGTCACTATGTGACGCCGAAGCCAACGCTCAATCAGGCCATCGAGCAGATCAAGATCGACCTGCGCCTGCGGCTGGACCAGCTCAACAAAATGGGTCGCCTGGTGGAAGCGCAGCGGCTGGAGCAGCGCACCAGCTTCGACCTGGAAATGATGGTAGCCACCGGCGCCTGCGCCGGCATCGAAAACTATTCCCGTTACCTCACCGGCCGCGGCCCCGGCGCGCCGCCGCCCACGCTGTTCGAATACCTGCCCGACAACGCCCTGCTGTTCGTCGACGAAAGCCATGTCACGGTGCCGCAGATCGGCGGCATGTTCCGCGGCGACTTCCGGCGCAAGGCAACACTGGCCGAATACGGCTTCCGCCTGCCCTCCTGCATCGACAACCGGCCGCTGCGTTTCCGCGAATGGGAACAGTTGCGGCCCCAGAGCGTGTTCGTCTCGGCCACGCCGGGCAAATGGGAGATGGAACGCACTGGCGGCGCCTTCTCCGAGCAGGTGATCCGCCCCACCGGCCTGATCGATCCGGTGACTGAAATCCGCCCTGTCGAGCATCAGGTCGATGACCTGCTGGCCGAATGCAAGGAGATGGTTCGCAAAGGCCACCGCGTGCTGGTCACCACCCTGACCAAACGCATGTCGGAAGACCTGACCGAATACATGACCGAAGTCGGCCTGAAGGTGCGCTACCTGCATTCGGACATCGAAACGCTGGAGCGTATCGAAATCCTGCGCGACCTGCGGCTCGGCGTCTTCGATATCCTGATCGGCATCAACCTGCTGCGCGAGGGCCTGGATATTCCCGAATGCGCCTTGGTCGCTATCCTGGATGCCGACAAGGAAGGCTTCCTGCGCTCGGAAACCTCACTGGTGCAGACCATTGGCCGCGCCGCCCGCAACGTCGAGGGCCGCGCCATCCTCTATGCCGACAAGATCACCAACAGCATGAAGCGCGCGCTGGACGAGACCGCCCGGCGCCGCGCCAAGCAGCAGGCCTATAACGAAGCCAATGGCATCACCCCGGAAAGCATCCGCAAGCAGATCGGCGATATCCTGCAGTCGGTCTACGAACAGGACCACTTCACTGTCGATGCCGGCGATGCGGCCGGCGGCCATCTGGTGGGCAACAACCTGAAGGCCCATCTGGCCGAACTGGAAAAGCGCATGCAGGATGCGGCCGGCAACCTGGAATTCGAGGAAGCCGCCCGCCTGCGCGACGAAATCAAGCGGCTGGAGATGAATGAGCTGGAAATCGGCATCCTGAACCGCAAGCCGCTCGGCCTGTCCGAGGAAGCCGCTGCCGCGCCACGCCCTGCCGGTCGCTCGACGGCCGGCCGCGCCGGCTCGCGGCGCGCCTATCGCGGCAGCAAACGCTGATGGCCGCCGTTTCCCCTCTGGCGCCCACCGCGCTGGTCACCGGCGCCGGCCGTCGCATCGGCCGGGCTATCGCCCTGTATCTGGCCGGGCGCGGCTATCACCTTGCCGTTCACTGCAACGCCTCGCGCGACGAAGCCGAAACGCTGGTTGCCGAGATAATGCGGTCCGGTGGCAAGGCTGCCGTCGTGCAGGCCGATCTGGCAGACCATCAGGCGGTTGCCGGCCTGACAGACCAGGCCGCCATGGCTCTGGGTCCGCTGTCGCTGCTGGTCAACAATGCCTCGATCTTCGATTACGACCATGTCGAGACGGCAACGGAAGCCGGCTGGGACAGCCATCTCGATATCAACCTGAAAGCGCCCTTCTTCCTGGCGCAGGCCTTCGCCCGCCAGCTGCCGGATGGCATTGCTGGGAATATCGTCAATCTGGTCGATATGCGGGTCTGGCGCCTGACGCCGCACTTTGCCTCCTACACCGTCTCCAAGGCCGGTCTGTGGAGCCTGACCCAGACCCTGGCCATGGCCCTGGCGCCCCGAATCCGGGTCAATGCCATCGGCCCGGGCCCGGTGCTGCCCAGTCCGCGCCAGTCGGATGCGCAGTTCCGCAAGCAATGGGACGCCACGCCGCTGAAACGGGGTGCCGAACCGGGCGAGATTGCCGCAGCCATCGGATTCCTGCTTGACGCCCCGGCCGTCACGGGCCAGATGATCGCCCTGGATGGCGGCCAGCATCTGCCCTGGCAACAGGGTGGGGCGCCGCTCACAGGAAGTCCCGGCGAGCCGGAGGAATGAGATGACGATCCATGCTCGTGCCCGGGCTGCCTGGGCCGAAATCCCGGTCCCGGCGATTGCCGAAGCCAGCCAGCCGGCGCGACGCGTCTTCGTCCGTGACCTGCTGCTAGACGCCCTGATCGGGATTTACCCGGAAGAACGGACCAAGCCTCAGAAACTGTTGGTCAATCTCGAGCTGTGGGTGGCCGAGACCCCGGGCGAGCCGCCGCGCTCCTACGCCGAGGTCGTCTGCTACGAGCAGCTGGTCAAGCGCACCAAGGCATTGCTGGCCGAGGGCCATGTCGATCTTGTCGAAACCCTGGCCGAGCGGCTGGCGGCGATCTGCCTGGAAGACGAGCGGGTCTTTCGCACACGCGTGAGGGTGGAAAAGCCTGACGCCATTACGGAAGCCGCCGGTGTCGGCGTCGAGATCGAACGCCGCCGCGCCTGACGCAAAATAAACTGCGCATAACAGACTGGTGTTAGAGCTTGACTCTGCGCGGCATTTCATATCCCAGGCTGTCTTATACACAGGCCCTTTGGGGTTATTACTGACGGATCGGTCAGCCTCCTGCGATTCGGATTGCATGTGGATAACTGATAATAGACACGGCACTACAATAATTTAAAGGAGATGCCTGCAACGCCTTCCCAACGGCACTGGTGCATTGGTATCGCGGGAATTGAAAAACCAGGCAACTTTCCCCACAAATTTATCCACAGGCTTGGGACGATTTCGTCAACGCTGTGTAATCATTGGGTTTTTGGCATTATGGTAACGGGTATGACTGAGCCAGAGCCTGTGTCCCCGCCGCAACCGGAGGCTTTGCTGCCGACAGAGATCGGCGCCACAGTGATCGCGCGGCATCTGCCGCTGCTGCCGACCGGGCCCGGCATTTACCGCATGCTGGATGCCAGGGGCGAGGTCCTCTACGTCGGCAAGGCACGCTCGCTCAAGAAGCGTGTTGCCAACTACACCAAGCTGCCGACCCTCAGCATCCGCATCCAGCGCATGGTCCGGCAGGTCCATGCCGTCGAGGTGACCAGCACCCATACCGAGGCCGAAGCCCTGCTGCTTGAGGCCAATATGGTCAAACAGCTGCAGCCCCCCTTCAATGTGCTGCTGAAGGACGACAAATCCTTCCCTTACATTCTGGTGGCCCGCGACCATCCCTATCCGAGCATCAACAAGCATCGAGGATCGCGCGATATCAAAGGCGACTATTTCGGCCCCTTTGCCTCCACCGGTGCCGTCCATGTCACCCTCAACGCCATTTCGCGCGCCTTTCCGCTGCGCAGTTGCACCGACAGCGAGTTCGCCGGTCGCACCCGCCCCTGCCTGCAGTACCAGATCAAACGCTGCACCGCGCCCTGCGTGAACCGCATCAGCGAGGTGGACTACGGCGCCATCGTGAACGAAGCCCGTGATTTTCTTGGCGGCCGGAACCGCAACATCCTGGACAAATGGCAGGCCCGCATGCAGCAGGCCGCCGATGAGCGGGATTACGAGACCGCCGCCGAATTGCGCGACCGCATTCGTGCCCTGGCCCATATCAGCCAGAAGCAAGATATCAATCTCGTCGATGTCGAGAATGCCGATGTGATCGCCGTGCATGCCGAGGGCGGCTTGGTTTGCATCCAGATCTTCTTCTTCCGTGCCGGCCAGAATTTCGGCAACCGCGCCTATTTCCCCGCCCATACCCGCGATGTGGAAATCAGCGAGGTGCTGGACGCCTTCATCGGGCAGTTTTATGCCCAGCGCGACGCGCCCCGCCTGATCCTGCTCAGCGACCCGGTCGAGAACGCCCCGCTCATCGAGGAAGCCCTGAGCCAGCATAGCGGCCACAAGGTCGAGCTGCTGGTCCCGCAGCGCGGCACCAAGCGCGACCTGGTGCAGGGCGCCATCACCAATGCCCGCGATGCGCTGCACCGACGCCTGGCCGAGGCCGCGTCGCAGCAGAAGCTGCTGGCTGGCGTCGCCGAGCTGTTCGGACTGGATGCTCCGCCGCAGCGAATCGAGGTTTACGACAACAGCCACATCATGGGCCGTCATGCGGTCGGCGCCATGATCGTCACTGGCCCCGAAGGCATGCGCAAGAATGCCTACCGCAAGTTCAATATCAAGGGCGAGGAGATCGAGCCGGGCGACGACTATGCGATGATGAAGGAAGTGCTCAGTCGTCGATTCAAACGCCTGCTAAAGGAAGACAGCGAAGAGGACAATGCCGCCGACTGGCCGGACCTGCTGCTGATCGACGGCGGCAAGGGTCAGTTGAGCGCCGTGATGCAGGTGATGGAGGAGCTGGGCGTCTCTGACGTGCCGGTGGTCGGCATCGCCAAGGGACCGGATCGCAATGCCGGGCGCGAGCAGTTCTTCCTGCCCGGCCGCGAGCCCTTCATGCTGGAGCCGCGCCATCCCGTGCTGTTTTTCCTTCAGCGCCTGCGCGACGAGGCGCATCGCTTTGCCATCGGTACCCATCGCGCCAAACGTGCCAAGGACCAGGTAAAATCCCCGCTGGACGAGATTGCCGGCATCGGGGCAGCGCGCAAGAAGGCGTTGCTCCTGCATTTCGGTTCGGCCAAAGCCGTTTCCCGGGCCGGCCTTGCCGATCTTGAAGCTGTGCCGGGCGTCAGCAAGGCCGTGGCCAAACGTGTCTACGATCACTTCCATGGGGCCTGACACCGGGCCTGCGGCCGGGCCGGCACTGGCCCCGTTTGGCCACCCATGCGATACTGCGGCGTCATGCTGAACAGCCTGCCCAATATCCTGACCGTCTCGCGCATCCTGGCGATTCCGGCGATCTGCGCGGCCTTCTTCCTGCCCGGCGCCTGGAGCGCCTGGGTGCCCCTTGGTCTCTTCGCGGCTGCCGGCATCACCGACTGGTTCGACGGTTATCTGGCCCGCAAATGGGGCCAGATGTCAGACCTCGGCCGCTTCCTCGATCCGGTCGCCGACAAGCTGCTGGTCGCCGCCGTCATTATGATGCTGATCGCCTTCGATCGCATCGACCGCATTACATGCGTGGCCGCCGTGGTCATCATGTGCCGCGAGATCACCGTGACCGGCCTGCGCGAATTTCTCGCCGAACTGCGCGTGAAGGTGCCTGTCTCACGCTTGGCAAAATGGAAAACCACCGTGCAGCTCATCGCACTCGGATTCCTGATCGTCGGCGATCATGGACCTGACATTCTGCATGTACGCTTCACTGGTGAGGTCGGTCTGTGGATCGCTGCCGTGCTGACGCTCTATACCGGCTGGGATTACCTGCAGACCGGTCTGCGGCATATGGCGCTCGAACCCGATGAATCCAAAGGCTCGGACTGAGATGCGGGTCCTGTATTTTGCCCTGCTGCGTGAGCGGGTCGGTGTCGCAGAAGAAACCATCTCTCCACCCGACAGCGTGCGCACGGTCGCCGATCTGCTCGTCTGGCTGCGTGGACAAAGCGCTGGCCACGAAGCCGCGCTGTCCAACCCCGCCCTCGTGCGCGTTGCGGTGAACCAGGATTATGCCGGACCAGAGCAGGCCGTCGCGGCTGGCGACGAGATCGCCATCTTCCCGCCGGTAACCGGAGGCTGACGCCATGACGGTGCGGGTCCAGCGCGAGGATTTCGATACGGCCGCGGAACTGGAGCGCATGACCGCCGGGCGAACGCATATCGGCGCTGCCGTCACCTTCAGCGGCCTGGTCCGGGATTTCAGTCCAGCCGGCAGTGATTCCCCCGGCCCCCAGACCATGACCCTGGAACACTATCCGGGCATGACCGAGCGACAACTGGAGGCCATCGTCAGTGAAGCCGAGCAACGCTGGCCGCTGGACGGCTGTCTGGTCGTCCACCGGTATGGTGAACTCGCCCCTGGGGACCGGATAGTCCTGGTCATCACAACCTCCGCGCACCGCCAGGCCGCTTTTGAAGCCAGCGCCTTCCTGGTCGACTGGCTGAAAACCCGGGCTCCGTTCTGGAAACTGGAAGAAACCGGCGCCGGCCGCCGCTGGGTCGAGGCCAAGACTAGCGATGACGAGGCGGCCGCGCGCTGGCGCCGCTGACATACAGTGGTACTATTTTCCCCATGTGAAATTGCGGTTTACTGAGGCCCGCTCCTATGGCATGTCCTAGGCATACGGACGGCAACTTTACCGTTCCGCAGCGACCCGCATGCGTCATATGCTGGCAGTCGCGCAGGCGCTTTCACAGCTCAAGAGTTATTACCCGCTCATGTCTTCAACAGATCCGAATGTGCCAAAAACCGAAGTGATCGCTTCGGTGACTGCGGATCGCATTCGAAGCAAATCGCTGCGCAATCTGCTGAACTACTGGGAAGCCAAGGAGGGCTATCTGGGCCGGCTGCCGGCCCGAGCCGACCTGCAACCCGACGAAATGGTGCCGTTCCTGCCCTTCGTTGCCCTGATCAATGTGCAGCACAGCGCCACTCCCCGTTTCCAGTTCCGTCTCGTCGGTACCGGCATTGTCGGATCGATGGGCCGCGAGACCACCAACCGCACCGTTGACGAAACCCTGTTCGGGGCCAACGCCGTGGTGGTGGAAGCCTTCTTCAATATTCCGCTCGAAACCCACGGGCCGGCCTATGCCGCCGGCAAATATACTGTGGCGCCAAGCGGCCGCATGCTGGGCTTTGAGACGCTGCTGCTGCCGCTCTCTGGCGATGGCCAGGCGATCGACATGCTACTGGGCGGCCTGGTCGGCGAACGCATCCAGCGCGATGAACAGATCTGCGGGTTCCAGTACGATTATTATTGTCCGGTGTTGCAGACCGCCCGCTGATACCAGCAGCCCGCCCGAAAACGAAAACGGCCGCGTATCGCTACGCGGCCGTTCGTTGTTTCAGCCTGGCCAATCAGGCCGCAGCCTTGCCGCGCGTGGCGAGGTCGAATTCGCCCAGCAGAGTCTGGCAGATCTTGCCCGGCGTGAACTTGTAGGGCCCGATCTCGCTGACCGGCGTCACTTCAGCCGCCGTGCCGGTGAGGAAACACTCATCGAAGCCAGCCATTTCTTCCGGCTGGATGGGACGCTCGATCACTTCGATCCCGCGGCCCTTGGCCATGGCGATCACGGCACGACGCGTGATGCCATCCAGGAAGCAGTCCGGCGTCGGCGTATGCAGCTTGCCGTCCTTGGCAAAGAAGACATTGGCCCCCGTCGCTTCAGCGACCTGACCGCGCCAATCCAGCATCAGGGCATCCTGATAACCATCGCGCTCGGCCTTATGCTTGGACAGCGTGCAGATCATATACAGGCCGGCCGCCTTCGCCTGGGTCGGCGCGGTGTTAGGGGCCGGTCGCCGCCAGTCGCTGATCTGCAGACGCAGCCCCTTCATCTTGGCTTCCGGCGAGAAGTAGCTCGGCCACTCCCACACCGCGATGGCGACATGAATCTTGTTCTGCTGGGCGGCGACGCCCATCATTTCAGAACCGCGCCAGGCGACCGGGCGGACATAGCAGTTCGGCATCTTGTTGGCGGCGATGGTCTCGCAGGTGGCGCGGTCAATCTCTTCGACCGAATAGGGCAGCGTGAAATCCATCAGCTTGGCCGAATCGATCAGACGCTGGCTGTGCTCCGTCAGGTGAAACACATTGCCATCATAGGCCCGCTCGCCTTCGAAGACGCAGGACGCATAATGCAGGCCATGGCTGAGGACATGCAGCTTGGCGTCCCGGAAGGGGATCAGCTTGCCGTCGAACCAGATCGAACCATCGCGATCATCATACGGAATAAGAGACATAGGACTGCTCCTTGGCGATACCGGTAAGTATTATTATTACGCTGTTCTGGTCCCAAAAGTAACAATCTAAGCAAATTACGTCAACACTGCTGACATAATTTTCCTCCAGGTAGTTTAATCTACCCCCGCACGGCCACCTTGTGGCCAGCTATGTCTTTGCGCCATATAGAAGATCATGACTGATTTGAAATCGCTGGCCAACCCCTTGTTCCTGCGCGAAGACGAGCTTCGCCAGGCGGTGGAGCTGCTGTTCTACGCCTACCGGGATTTCACCCGCGGACCGGATGAAATTCTGGAACGCTATGGTTTCGGCCGCGCGCATCACCGTGCGTTGCATTTCATCAGCGGCAACCCGGGCATCACCGTGGCAGAGCTGCTGGCCATTCTACGCATCACCAAACAGAGCCTGTCGCGGGTCCTCTCCGCCCTGATCGAAGGCGGCTTCGTCCGCCAGCAGCAGGGTACGCGGGACCGCCGGCAGCGCCAGCTGTTCCTGACTGATCAGGGCAAGCATCTGGAACGCCAGATCAGCACGGTTCAGCAGGCCAAGGTGGCCCAGGCCTATCGCGAGGCGGGCGCCGAAGCGGTGGCGGGCTATCGCAAGGTTCTGGCAGGCCTGATCGACGAGGCCGAGCGCGCCGGCATCCTGCGCGCCATCCAGCGTCGCTGACCGCCGCGATGGAGATGGCTGAACCGCATATCCTGGTTGTTGATGACGACGAGCGCATCCGCACCCTGCTGTCGCGTTACCTCGCGGGCCAGAATTTTCGCGTCACCAGCGCCGAAGATGCCGCCGACGCCGCCGCCAAGCTGACCTCGGTCAGCTTCGACCTGCTAATCGTCGATGTGATGATGCCCGGGCAGAACGGGTTTGAATTCGTCCGCGAATTGCGCAGCCGCAATAACACGGTTCCCGTCATTCTGCTCACAGCCCGGGGCGAAGCCGAAGACCGTATCCAGGGTCTGGAAACCGGGGCCGACGACTATCTGCCCAAACCCTTCGAGCCCCGCGAGTTGACCCTGAGAATCAATGCCATTCTCAAACGCGCGGTACGGCCGACGGCTGTCGCGGCCACTGCGCCGGTGCGGTTCGGCGACTTTGCCTTCGACGCCGTACGCGGCGACCTGAAGCGTGGCGAGGAAACCGTGCCGCTGACCACGGGCGAGGCCCAGTTGCTGCGCATCCTTGCTCGCGCCCCGGGGCAAACCGTGCCACGCGCCGCGCTGGCCGATCCCAGCACGCCGGGCGAAAGCCGGGCGGTGGATGTGCAGATCACCCGCCTGCGCCGCAAGATCGAGGCCGATCCGCGCAATCCGCGTTTCCTCCAGACGGTGTGGGGCGAAGGCTATGTGCTCTGGACCGAATAGTCCGCGGTAGGTCGGCATGATGCTGCTCAAGCGCCTGTTGCCCCGCAGCCTGTTCGGTCGCTGGCTGCTGCTGCTGGTCGCCCCCATTGTCGTATTGCAGGCGCTGCTGACCTATATCTTCTACGAACGCCACTGGGACAGCGTGACGCGCCGGCTCGGACTGGCCGTCGCCGGCGAAATCGCCGTGCTGATCGATACCCGTGAAAGCCAGGCGAATCCAGCCGTTCTGAGTGCCCTGATGGAGCGACTGAACACCTCGCTCGATATACATGTCGTCTTTCAGGTCGGCGCGGATTTTCCACTGAACATTCCGGCGCCGCGGCGGTACTCGATCCTGGACCGCATGCTGATCCAGGCACTCAGCGAGCGCGTGCAACAGCCCTATCACATCGATACCCAGCGCAACGACCGCACCATCGTGATCTACGTCAAGCTGCCTGATGCGCTGCTCGTCGCCACCATTCCGGAAAGCCGGGTCTTTTCCACCAGCACGTATGCTTTCGTGATCTGGATGGCGGCCGCTTCAGTGGTGCTGCTCGGGATTGCGGTGCTGTTCCTGCGCAACCAGATCAAGCCGATCCGACGCCTGGCAGAAGCCGCCGACGCTTTCGGCAAAGGACGCGAGATCACCGAATTCCGGCCTGCCGGCGCCGAGGAAGTGCGCGCCGCCGCGCGCGCCTTCCTGGCCATGCGCGATCGCATTCGCCGTCATATCCGCGAGCGTACCGACATGCTGGCTGGCGTCAGCCACGATCTGCGTACGCCACTGACCCGCATGAAACTGCAGCTTTCGCTGATGCCGGCCGATTCTGAAGTCGACGAATTGCGGCGCGACGTCGACGAGATGGAAAAGATGGTCGGAGCCTATCTGGCCTTTGCTCGCGGCCAGAGCGAGCAACCGGCCGAACCCACCGATCTGGGCAACCTGATCAGCGAACTGGCCGACGATGTACGGCGGCGCGGCCGAGAATTACAGGTCGAGATGCCGCAAGGCCTGACGCTGCCGCTGCGGCGCCTGAGCTTCAAGCGCGCGCTTTCCAATCTGGTGGAGAATGCCCTGCGGTTCGGGCGCAACGTGCGGCTCAGCGTGTCGCATCACGCCAAGGGGGTCGAACTTCGCATAGAGGACGATGGCCCGGGTCTGCCGGAGAAGGAACGTCACAAGGTTTTCCGCCCGTTCTACCGACTGGATCAGGCTCGCCATGGCAGCGGCAATGTTGGCCTCGGCCTGACCATCGCGCGGGATGCCGTGCTTGCTCATGGCGGGGAAATCACGTTGGGCCAGTCTGCGCTGGGCGGCCTGCTCGTAACGATCCGCTTGCCAATCTGACCGCCGGAAATTCAGTCTGCCGGCTTGGGCTCCGGCTCGGCAACCGTGAAGCGGCGCTCGGCCTGCAGGCGGCCATCGCTATCCTTCAGCAGCACGGCCCATTCCCCCGGAAAAATGCGCGATTGCGACCAGATGCGCCAGTTCCGGCTGACATCGACGCGCGCCTTCGAGCGGCCGACCTCCTGGTCATTGCGCATCCAGTAAAACCAGAAGGTTTCTCCCGAGCCCACTTGCGTGCAGTCGAGGCGGGCGAAGGCATAGCCGCGCTCGGTACCGAGCGGATAATTCGCTTCGATCACGCCCTGCGGCTCCAGATTCTGGACATTGCGTGTGAGCGCAAACTGACGCACGACGCAATCATGATCCTGCGCGGCAGCGGGCCGGCCAAGAACAACGAGCGTGGCAATCAGGGCAAGGGTGAAGATCAGACTGGTCTTTTTTAACATTGGGCTGTCCGTAGACCGGATTGTCGGTCGAGGCCTGATTCGGGTCAATACATCCGTCCGCCATTCGGCACCGGATGGCCCGGCCCAATCAGCACGACTTCATTATCAGGATCAGGCAGGCCGAGCACCAGAATCTCAGACATGAACGCGCCAATCTGGCGGGGCGGAAAATTCACCACAGCGAGGACCTGACGGCCGACTAGCCCATCAGGCTTATAATGGCGGGTGATCTGGGCAGAAGACTTCTTCACGCCAATCGGCTCACCGAAATCGACCCAGACCTTGATCGCCGGCTTGCGGGCCTCGGGAAAGGCCTCGGCCCGGACAATGGTACCGACACGGATATCGACCTTCTGGAAGTCGTCGGAGCTGATGATGCTCATCGCGGTTCTCACGGCCCAGAAACAGGAACGGGCGGGATTTGTACCCCGCCCGTCGACTGTCTGGCAAATCGCCCGGCCGCGAGGCCGTTACTTCTTCGGCTTGGCAAAAGCCTTCTTGAACTCTTCGAGGTTTTCATTCATGCGCTGATTGATCAGCTCGAACGCCTCGGTGTTGGTCTTCGACAGCATGTCGGCCAGCTCACGCAGATTGCCGACCGCTTTGTCCACGGCGGCCTTGGCCGTAGCCGCATCCGGAACCGAGGCAACGCCGCCCTTCAGGGTGGTGGTGGCATCGGCAACGGCTTCCTGGAAAATTTCGGCCTGGCGCTTGGCCAGGGCCTGATAGCCTTCATAGGCACGCTTGTTCGCCGCCGTCAGGGCTTCGATATTCTTTTGCTGCGCGGCGGCCAGAGCGGTCGGATCGACCCCCGGCACCTTCAGCTCGGAAAACATCTTGCTGACATCGAAACTGGCGAACGGATTGGCAAAAAGATTGTCTGTGGGCTTGGTCATTTTTCGCTCCCGGGCGTTTGGCGCAACATTAGGCCGCGCCGAAAATATAGGCAGGCGACTCAGCGGTCAATGGAATATTGTGCACTGCACAATATTATTTGCAGGAGTATAACCAGCTAGTTACCGAGTTTATCTCGCAACCGCGAGGTAAAGGATCGCCCCGTCAGCCAGCTCAGGGTCTGTCCCAGCCGCTTGTCGAGATGGGCCATGGTGGCCGCCAGATCAGGGCTGTCATCCTTAAGCCAAACCCGCAGCGTGTCGAGATAGATTCCGCCCAGCAGCTTGCGCCGCATCGACCCGGCCAAACCGCCAGAATCGAGGCCGGCAGCCGCCAGGGTCCAGTCCAGCCCGCGCCGCAGGCCGCCATGCAGAAAGATCGCCAGGGCCGCCGGGTCGCTGGGCAGTTCGCGTGCCAGGATACGGATCGCCGGCTTATGGGGCGCCAGGGCATCAAACCGGGCCATAACCGCTTCAAACAGCCGGTCCTTGGCCCCATCGGTGTCGCCCGGGGCCATCGTAGAGCCATCCACAGCAGCCAGCATAGCTGCGTCGATACGCCGGGCATATGCCACCAGTAGATCCGTCTTGGTGCCGTGATGACGATACAGATCGCCCAGCGACACGCCGCTGGCTTCTGCCACCTGGGCCAGCGTCACACTGCGCCAGCCATGGTCGGCAACCAGAGCCAGCAGGGTATCGACCGGATCTTTGCTGCCGATGCCCGTGCTCTTGCGCTTTCCAGCGGTTTTCGCTGCCTTCGCCGACTGGGCCATCGCCGCCTCCTTCGTTGCCTGTCTTTATCTGGTAGGCGCCCGGGCCAGCGGCAAGCTCAGCCCGCCAGTTCTTTCGAGCGCCGGGTCGCGGCTGCGACCGCCCGCCGCATCATCGGCTCAAGCCCGTCTGGCGCCATCAGCACATCTAGCGCCGCCTGGGTGGTGCCGTTCGGGCTGGTGACGTTCTTTCGCAACTGATCTGGCGTCTCGCTGCTTTGCCGCATCAGCAGACCGGCACCGCAGACCGTTGCCTTTGCCAGCCGGGCAGCCAGATCTGCCGGAATACCGGCGGCTTTCCCGGCTTCCGCCATGCATTCGGTCAGCCAGAAGACATAGGCCGGACCGGAGCCGGATACGGCTGTCACCGCATCGATCAGGTCTTCATCCTCCACCCAGCCGACCTCACCTACCGCCGACAACAGCGCTTCGCAGAAGTTACGTTGCGTCTCGCTGACAGACGGATTGGCGGTGCAAACCGTGATTCCGGCACCAACAGCCGCCGGCGTATTGGGAATACTGCGCACGATCGCCGCAGCACCGCCGAGCAGCTGGTTCAGCCCGGCAATCGTCTTGCCGGCCGCAATCGAAAGAAAACAGGCGCCTTGCCCAGCATAAGTGGCATAAGCCGGGGCCACATCATCCATGACCTGCGGCTTTACCGCGAGGATCACCAGTGCCGGCTGAAAATCTGCGGGAACCGTAGCGGCAGACTGCGCTCTGCGTATCCCAGCAGGTAAATCCGCAACCGCAGTCGGTTCCACAACCACAACATCGTTTGCAGCGATGCCTTGGCGCAACCAGCCGGCGAGCAACGCGCCGCCCATTTTTCCACAGCCAACCAGAAGTATGCGCTTCGACATGCTGTTCTCCGGACCTATCCGTTTATTTATTTAAAATTGAAACATTTCAGTTGCCGTGCAGTTCAAGACCCGCCAATAGTCCGCAGCCCAATAATAATCAGCCCTGCACCCAGAAAGTATACGGACGTCGTGGACGATAAAAAATACACAGGGCTTTTTGTCGGCGTCCTATTCTTGCAGGCCCTGGCTTGGATTTTAGTGCCCTATCTGACCCTGCCCAACCCGCCATTGGACGTGCTGGAAGGCGTGGCCTGGAGCCGGCATCTGGACTGGGGCTACCATAAGGGGCCGCCGCTCTTTGCCTGGCTGCTCGGCCTCGGCACGACACTGATGCCTGGCAGCATGTTGCCGCCTCTGATCCTGAGTCAGCTATCGATTGCTGTAACCTACTGGGCGATCTGGCGACTGGCGAAATACCTTCTGGGCCCGCGCGACGCTCTGGTCACCATTTGCCTCACCACACTGATCTATTACTTCAATTACCCCTCGCCGGAATTCAACCCGATCATCCTCCAGCTCGCGTTCTCGGCTCTGGCCGGATCGTTCTTTTATACCGCCCTGATCGAGAACCGGTTGCGAGACTGGGTTATTGTCGGACTCGCTGTCGGCTTCGGCCTCTTGGCACGCTATTCCATCCTGCTGCATCTGGCGCCGATGGCTGTGTTTGCCTTCCTGAACAAGGAGACTCGCGGATTCATGCTGCGACCCGGTTTCATGCTTGGCTCGGCAATCGGGCTGATCATTATCGCGCCGCATGTTTACTGGGTTTTGGACAACGACTTCTCGCCGTTGCACTATATCGACCGTCGCGCCGGCGTGACCGAAGGCTTTGAACGCATTTCCCAGCCGATCCGCTTTCTCGGCGCACAATTCACCGCCGTGGCGCTCTCCCTGATCGTGCTTGGCTTTGCCGTGCTGCCATTCGGCCGCAACTACGAACCGATGGTCGGGCTGCTGCGCCATGGAACGCTGTCACGCAACTATCTGATTGCCATCGGCCTAGCGCCGGCTCTGATCGTTGTGGTCGTCGCCATCGTGATTGGCCGCGGCCCGCGCGCCATGTGGGGCGCTCCGCTCTGGGTCTTTACCCCGCTGATGGCGGTCGCGTTGCTGCGCGACCTCGCCTTGCCACTCTATCGGCGGCGCCTTGTGACGATCTGGGCCGTCACCTTTACGCTGCCAGTCATCATTTTTGCCTTCTCCATGACACTGTGGCCAACCATGCCGCCGTTGAAGGGGCGCAATAAGCGCACGCATTTCCCAGGTCACGAATTGTCCATGCGGGTGACCGAGGGCTGGCGCAGCCAGACCGATAATCGACGCCTCAATTATGTGATTGGCTCAATGTGGACGGCCGGCAGCGTGGGCTACTACTCGCCCGATCGACCCAAGGTTTTCCAGGATGGCGATGTGAACCAGACTCCATGGATCAACCTGCAGGACGTCCGGCACTGCGGCGCAGTCGTAATCTGGCAAACGCAGGAAGAGGAAAACGGCTTGTCAGCCGTGGTTGCCAACCTGAAGCGGCCGCTGCTCGTACAGTCCGAACTCAAACTGGCAGCGCCGCGCTTCGCCCAGCCGACCTCACGCTTTACCCTCGGTTGGGGAATTATGCCGCCCGAGCCCGATACCGAATGTATCTGACTGTTGGCTGCTGATGCGACGGCAGCAAATCGCTCAGGCTTCGCCGACGCACTCGAACATGGCTGCCGCGACGGCGTCTTCCGGCGTACGCCCACCCCAGACCAGGAACTGGAAAGCCGGGTAGAAGCGCTCGCATTCCGACAGGCCGATTTCCATCAGGTCCTCGATCTGCTCAGTCGTCGCGCCCAAGCCGCCGCGCAGCAACAAGGCCTGGCGGAAGACCACCATGCCTTCCTCGACCCAGTAATCGAAATGGCCGATCAGGGCCTTCTCGTTCACATAGGCGAGCAGGGAATGCAGATCGCGCCGGCGGTTGGCCGGCACTTTCATGTCGAACGCGCAGGTGAAACTGAGGGCGCCCAACTCGTCGCGCCAGGAGAACCACATCTGATGTTCGCAGTAGCGGCCGGACACCCCGACGGTCAGCTCGTCCTGACCCTGACGGTCGAACGGCCATTCGTGCTCGCCAACGATCTGCTCGACCAGATCGAGCGGATTGAGACGGCTGGAGGTTTCGGTTTCGATCAGAGTCCGCATGCGCTAGCGCTCCCCCTGTGCGGCGGGCCGGTTCTCGGCAAAAAGTCCGGAATGGCTCATCGATATTGACTGGCGGCTGAGAGTGGAAATGATGGGATTTTGGCCCCATCCGGAGACGGCTTCAGCCTTTGCCGAGTATGCCCCCATACCCTCGGCTGACCATAGATATAGGTGTCGCGACACAGAACACACCATAGATTTAGAATATGCGGGGCAAGGAGGGGGTGCAACAGCAGATTTACGAAAAATTCATGAAATTCGCCTGATCCGGACTGAGGTTAGGCAGGATCGACGAATCCGACATTCTGCTTGGATTCGAGCGCGGCAAGACGCTCCGACAGCCGGATATTTTCTTCCCGGGCCGCCGCCGCCATGGCCTTCACGGCCTCAAATTCCTCGCGGGAGACCAGATCCATTTCGGTCAGGGCGCGTTCCAGCCGCTGACGGAACGCCTGTTCCACCTCGCCTTTTACGCCCTGCAGCGTACCGAGCGCGCCAGTGGCGATACGGCTGAGATCATCGAGCAGGCGATTATCGGTCTGCATGGCGCGACTCCGAAGGGGAAACCCTCATTCCGATATGGCCGCCCCGGCCCGGCATCGCAAGCGCCCGGCCTGTGCATTACTTGGTTTTCCACAGCTATTCTGTCCCCGATTCCACTCTGGCCGAGCGGTTGGAAAGACAGGGGGCGGGTGGTAGTTTCGCCGCCCACGCCAAGACTTACCGGCAGATTCATCGTGACCGAGCAGACCACCACCGATACCGCCGTTTCCGGCGAGCGCGCCAACCGCGAAGCCAAGCTGCAGCAGCTGCGCCAGCTTGGCCTCGACCCGTATCTGGCGCCGAAATTCCCGAAATCGCACAAGAACACGGCGGTACATGAGGCCTTTGCGCACCTTCAGCCCGATGAACGGGCCGATGAGAGCGTTGCAGTGGCCGGGCGCGTGATGGCGATCCGCAACAGCGGCATGTTCATCGATCTGGTCGACGATACCGTGAAGCTGCAGATTTATACGGGCAAGGAGGATGTGCAGGGTCGCTTTGCCCCCGTCATGAAGGCGCTGGATCTCGGCGACATCATCGGCGTGCGTGGCAAGGTCCGCCGCACCAAGCGCGGCGAGATCACGGTCGACACCGACGAGATCGTGGTGCTGGCCAAGGCGCTGGAACCGCCGCCGGAGAAGTGGCACGGCCTGAAGAATGTCGAGCAGCGTTATCGCCACCGCGAATATGACCTGATCGGCAACGAGGAAAGCCGCGCCACGCTGCGCACCCGTTTCCGTGTGATCCAGACCGTGCGCCAGTTTCTGAACGGCGAAGGCTTCCTGGAAGTCGAGACGCCGATGCTGCACAGCATCCCCGGCGGCGCCATTGCCAAGCCGTTCGAGACCCATCACAACGCGCTGGATATCCCGCTCTACATGCGCATCGCGCCCGAACTGCATCTCAAGCGCCTGGTAATCGGCGGCCTGAGCGAGAAGGTGTTCGAGATCAACCGATGCTTCCGCAACGAAGGCATCTCGCCGCGCCACAATCCCGAATTCACCACCATGGAACTCTATCAGGCCTACGCCGATTACGAGGACATGATGGATATCGCTGAGCGTACCATCGCGCAGGCGGCGATCACGGCCACCGGCAGCACCAAGGTGAAATTCGGCGAGCATGAGATCGATTTCACCCCGCCGTTCCGCCGTGGCACCATGCTCGGTCTGATCGAAGAGCACGGCAAGGTGAAACTCGACGGCCTGGACGATGCCCAGGCGCGCGACGCGGCGAAGCAGGCCGGCGTCGAGATCGCGCCGACGGCCAGCTGGGGCAAGGTGGTGGAAGCCTGCTTCGAGCATTTCGTCGAGCCCAACCTGATCCAGCCGACCCATGTGGTGGCCCTGCCCAAGGCGATCTCGCCCCTAGCCAAGGCCAATCACGCCAATCCGACGATCGCCGAGCGTTTCGAGACCTTCTGCAACACCTGGGAAATCGCCAACGCGTTTTCCGAGCTGGCCGACCCGCAGGAACAGCGCGCCCGCTTCGAGGACCAGCAGAGCCAGCGCGATGGCGGCGACGACGAAGCGCATCGTATCGACGAGGATTTCCTGAAAGCCCAGTCCGCCGGCATGATGCCGATGGGCGGCCTTGGCATCGGCATCGACCGCCTGGTCATGCTGCTGACCAATTCGCAAACGATCCGCGAAGTGATCGCCTTCCCGACGCTGCGCCCGCGCACTGAAGGCGCGGGCGAAACCCCGGACGAGTGATGCTGTTCACGCTGGCCTTCCCGGTCATCGACCCGGTGATCTTCGCCATCGGGCCGTTTGCCGTGCGTTGGTATGCCCTCTCCTACATCGTTGGCCTGATTGCCGGCTGGCGCATCGCCATGCGCCTCGCTGCCAAACCCGAAAGTGAAGTAACGCCGGAACAGATCGACGGCTTCCTGCTTTGGGCCACGCTGGGTGTCGTGCTCGGCGGTCGCCTGGGTTACGTGCTGTTCTACAATCTCGGGCATTACCTTCAGAATCCGGCCGAGATTTTCGCTGTCTGGCAGGGCGGCATGTCTTTCCATGGCGGCATGCTGGGTGTCATCGGCGCAATGGCTGTTTATTGCCGCCTCGCCAAAGTGCCATTCCTCGCCTTCACCGACATCATCGCCTGCGTGGCACCGATCGGGCTGTTCTTCGGCCGCATCGCCAATTTTATCAACGGCGAACTCTGGGGTCGCGTGGCGCCTGATTTTGCCTGGGCCATGGTGTTTCCCACCGGCGGAGATCTGCCGCGCCATCCGAGCCAGCTGTACCAGGCCGTGATGGAGGGCCTGATCCTGTGGATCGTGATCAACGGCCTGCGGTGGAAGACCGATGCGATGAAGCATCCGGGCCAACTATCGGGCGTGTTCCTTATCGGTTATGGCATGGCGCGCATCATCGGCGAGTTGTTCCGTGAACCGGATCGGCAGATCGGCTATCTGATCGCCGGCACAACCATGGGCCAGTGGCTGTCGCTGCCGATGGTACTGTTTGGCATAGGCGTCGTGTGGTGGGCGCGGCGACGGCCGACGGCGTGAGCGCCGCACCGCTTCACGATATCCTGCGCCGCCGCATCGCTGCGGAAGGGCCGATCACCGTTGCGGCCTGGATGGCCGACTGCCTGCTGCATCCCGACCATGGCTATTACCGGAGCCAGGAGGCGATCGGGGTAAGCGGCGATTTCACCACGGCACCGGAAATCAGCCAGATGTTCGGCGAATTGCTCGGCCTGTGGGCCGCCGACTGCTGGCAGAAGCTCGGTACGCCGGAACGCTGCTATCTGGTCGAACTCGGCCCCGGCCGCGGCACGCTGATGCGCGATGCCCTGCGGGCGGCGCGCGCCCTGCCCGCCTTCCGCGCCGCCATCACACCGGTCCTGATCGAGGCTTCGGCTCGCATGCGCGGTCAGCAGGAAGCCACCCTCGCCGCAGAGCAGGCCATCTGGCATGAACAGATCGGCGCAATTCCCAGGGATGCGCCAATCATCCTGCTGGCCAATGAATTTCTCGACGCCCTGCCGGTACGACAGTTCCAGCGCGATGACGATCGCACATGGCACGAGCGCTGCGTCGGTCTGGACGATGATGGCGGCTTCCGGTTCCTGCTCGATCCGCGCGCCCTGCCGTTCGACGATCTGTTGCCGGCGGTGCTGCGCGAAGCACCGCCTGGCGCCCTGCTGGAATCGAGCCCGCCGGTTCGTGCCGTGGCTGTCGAAACCGCGGCGCGGCTGAAGCAACAGGGGGGAGCGGCCCTGTTCATCGATTACGGCTATGCCAAACCTGATTTCGGGGAAACCCTGCAGGCCGTCTATCGCCATACCTATGCCGATCCCTTGCAGAATCCCGGCCTGGCCGACCTGACCGCCCATGTCGATTTCGCCTCATTCGCGCTCGCAGCCAGCCGTGCCGGCGCCGAGGCGCATGGACCGCTGGGCCAGGGCGATTTCCTGCTGCGTCTGGGGATTACAACCCGCGCCGACAAACTCAAGCAATCCAATCCTTCGCAGGCCGGCGATCTGGATCGTGCTGTGCACCGGTTGACCGCGCCCGAAGCGATGGGCACCCTGTTCAAGGTGGTGGCGCTGAGCGCCCCGGATTCGTTCATTCCGGCAGGATTTGCATGACTGTCGCCCATTTAGATATCTCGGCCGATATTGCGCCCGTTACGGCTCCGCTGCTGGCCGGTGTTGCCCATGGCTTTTTCACCCGCCGTGGCGGCGTTTCGCAGGGCCTCTATGCTTCGCTGAACTGCGGCCCGGGGTCTTCGGACGACCCGGATAATGTGATCGCCAATCGCAGCCGCGTGGCAAAAATCCTGCAGGCCCCGCATGGGCTGGCTTCGCTGTATCAGGTCCATGGGCGCGAGGTCGTCGTGGTCGGTGGCAGCTACGATCCTGCGGCACGTCCCAAGGCCGATGGCCTGGTGACGGCGCGACGCGGCGTGGCGCTGGGCGTGCTGTCGGCCGATTGTGCGCCGGTATTGTTTTCCGATGCAGACGCCGGCGTGATCGGCGCCTGTCATGCCGGATGGCGCGGCGCACTGGCCGGCATCACTGATGCCACCATCGAGGCGATGGAAAAATTGGGGGCTGCACGTGCACGCATCCGCGCCGCCATCGGCCCCTGCATCGGCCAGAGATCCTATGAAGTCAGCGATCCCTTCCGTACCGAATTCCTGAACGCGGATACCGGGAATGCCGTCTTTTTCGGCGAGGGCCGGCGCCCCGGGCATTGGCAGTTCGATCTGCCGCGCTATCTGCTGCAACGGCTGCAGCGCAGCCGTGTGACAGCCGAAGATCTTGGCCTCGATACCTGCAGCGATCCGGTACGCTTTTACAGTTATCGCCGCATGACCCTGGCCGGTGAAGCCGATTACGGGCGGCAAGTCTCGGCGATTGCCCTGCCGGTGTGATCCCGGCCATGCCGCATCTGTTTTTCTTTATGGTCCTGTGTCTTCTCGGTCTGATGGTGAGCTGTGTTATCGGTTAGGTCTCTTTCCCTTCTGCTCGTTGTCGCCAGCCTGGCGGCCTGCCAGCCACTGCCGCAGCCGTTCCAGGCGGACCGCCGCGCCAAGGCCACCAATACCCTGCTGCGCCCTGTTGGCGAGACCAGCGTCTTTGTCACGCCGGTTGCCGGCCTGCCCGAACCCGACGGCCGGGCCATGGCCGAGGCGCTGGCGACAGCTCTGGCGGAAAAGGACATCCCGGCCAGCGCCACGGCCCGCAACCGCCTGTCATCTGTGCTCAGTGTGACCCTGGAGCCACGCGGCAACGATACGGCCTGGCGCTGGAGCGAACGCCTGTCCGACAACAGCGAGGTGAGCGAGCCGGCCCAGCCGCTCGGCATCGGCCTGGCCCGATTAAACGATCCGGCCGCAATCAAACAGGCGGCGAAGACCATGGCGACCGGCATTGCCGGCCGCCTGAACGAGGCGCTGGCCGCTACGGCCCCGGTCGACACCGGGCCGGCTAAGTTAGCTGTGAAGGATTGCACCGGTGCGCCCGGCGACGGCAACCGCGCCCTGCGCCAGGCGATGCGCGAGCTTTTGATCCTGGGCGGCCAGGCGCCCCTGCCGGGACCGGAAGGTGCCGACTACATCATCAGTTGCGACGTGAAAGTCTGGGAAGACAGCCCGGGTTCCGAACGTGTGGCCATTGAATGGGTGCTGCAGGCTGCCGATGGCAGCCGTCTGGGCGAGGTGAAACAGGGGAATCGCATCCCCCGCGGCCAGCTGGCGCAGGCCTGGGGCAACACCGCCCATATAATCGCCCAGGGCGGCTGGCAGGGCCTGAGCGAGATCATCGAGACCCAGCGTCGCGGAAAACCGGCCCTTCGCCCCTTAAAATCCTGAAATATCTGGATTTTTGCCGGTTTACAGGCTGCCCCACGGCGGGTATAGTCCGCGCGATTTTTCCCCCCGGATTCCGGTCCATCCACAGAGCGCAGTCATGAAGGTTTTGGCGGGTAACTCCAATCGTCCGCTTGCGGAAGCCATTGCGGCGTATCTGTCGGTTCCGCTCGCCAAGGCCAGCGTCCGCCGGTTCTCCGACATGGAGGTCTTTGTCGAGATCCACGAGAACGTCCGCGGTGAGGATGTCTTCGTGATCCAGTCGACCTCGTATCCGGCAAACGACCATCTGATGGAACTGCTGGTCTGCATCGATGCGCTCAAGCGCTCGTCGGCCCGCCGCATCACCGCTGTGCTGCCCTATTTCGGCTATGCCCGCCAGGATCGCAAGCCCGGCCCGCGCACCCCGATCTCGGCCAAGCTGGTGGCCAACCTGATCACCGCTGCCGGCGCCAACCGCGTGCTGACGCTGGATCTCCATGCCGGCCAGATCCAGGGTTTCTTCGATATCCCGACCGACAACCTGATGGGCGGTCCGGTCCTGACCGCCGACATCAAGCAGCATCTGCAGGGCGATGACCTGATGGTCGTGTCGCCCGACGTGGGCGGCGTGGTGCGCGCGCGCAATATCGCCAAGCGCCTGGATGCCGACCTCGCCATCGTCGACAAGCGCCGCGAAAAGGCCGGCGTGTCGGAAGTCATGAACATCATCGGCGACGTCGAAGGCCGCCGCTGCATCCTGGTCGACGATATCGTCGACTCCGCCGGCACGCTCTGCAACGCCGCCGAGGCGCTGAAGAAGCATGGCGCCAAGTCGGTCTTCGCTTATGTGACCCACGGCGTGCTGTCGGGCGGTGCGGTCGCCCGCGTCACCGCCAGCCAGCTGGAAGGCCTGGTCATCACCGATTCAATTCTGGCCACCGAAGCGGTGCGCCTGGCCCGCAATATCCGTCAGGTCTCGATCGCGCCGCTGATCGGCGAGGCGATGCGGCGGATCAGCGAGGAGACTTCGGTCTCCAGCCTGTTCGATTAAAGTTTCAGAGTTTCGGCGCGCGGCACCCCTGGAGGCCGGCGTCGGAAACGGACCGGCATGGTGCCGGCACCGTATCTAAGCAAGGAGCGCATTATGCGTGACGTAACCACCATCGCCGCCGAGGCGAGGTCGAGGGCCGGCAAGGGGACCGCCCGTGCAACGCGACTGAAGGGTCGTGTGCCGGGGGTCATCTATGGCGAAAAGCAGACCCCGGAGCTCATCTCGGTTGAAAGTCGTGAACTGCTGAAGGAGCTGCACAAGGGCAACTTCTTCTCGCGTCTGTTCACTGTTGATATTGCTGGCAAGACCGAACGGGTCCTCGCCCGCGACGTGCAGCTCGACCCGGTCACCGACCGGCCGATCCATGTCGACTTCCAGCGCATTGGCAAGGACTCGAAGGTCCGCATCTTCATTCCGGTGCACTTCGAGAACCAGGACCAGTCCCCGGGCATCAAGAAGGGCGGCGTGCTGAACATCGTGCGCCACGAAGTCGAATTCTTCGTCCAGCCCGACAACATCCCCGAGAGCCTGACGATCAGCCTGGCGGGCATGGATATCGGTCATTCGATCCATATCTCGGCCTTCACCCTGCCTGCCGGCGTCAAGGCGGTGATCCAGGATCGCGACTTCACCGTTGCGACCATCGCCGCCCCGACCAAGGAAGAAGAAGCTGCACCGAAGGCGGAAGCTGCTGCTGCCGCTCCGGCTGCTGCTGCAGGCGCCAAGGCTGCCGCTCCGGCTGCCGGTGCCAAGGCCGCCCCGGCCGCTGCCGCCAAGCCGGCGGCGAAGCCGGCTGCCAAGAAGTAAGCCTGACGCGGGCGGCGCATCGCTGGTGCGCCGCCCGCTCCTCTCTCTTCTCTCTGCCGGACGCTGAACCGCCATGCTGCTTCTCGTCGGACTGGGCAACCCGGGCAGCGAACATAAGCGGCAACGCCACAATGTCGGTTTCATGGCCGTTGACGCCATCGCCGAACGCCATAATTTCCAGCCCTTCAGGAAGCGCTTCCAAGGCGAAATCGCCGAAGGCGTGCTGAACGGCACCAAGACCCTGCTGCTGAAGCCGCAGACCTTCATGAACCTCTCGGGCAAGTCGGTCGGCGAGGCGGCGCATTTTTACAAAATTCCGCCGCAGCAGATCGTGGTGGCGCATGATGAACTGGATCTCGCCGCCGGCAAGATCCGTATGAAAATCGGCGGCGGCCATGCCGGACATAACGGCCTGCGCTCCATCGATGCGGCGATCGGTCCCGATTACCGCCGACTGCGCATCGGCATCGGCCACCCCGGCAAGGATCGCGTGCTGGGCTATGTACTGCAGAATTTCCATACGGACGAGCATGTGTGGCTCGATCCGCTGCTGGGTGCCATGGCCGCCGAGGCCGGCTACCTGGCCAAGAACGACGATGCTGGCTTCATGACCAAGGTGGCGCTGCTGCTGCAGCCGCCCAAGGCCGAAAAGCCCCAGATCGAAAAGCCGAAGGCCGAAAGGCCGAAGACAGACAAAAGCAACAAGACAGACTCGAAGGACGCGTAACATGGGTTTCAAATGTGGCATCGTCGGCCTCCCCAATGTCGGCAAGTCGACGCTGTTCAATGCGCTGACACAGACGGCAGCAGCGCAGGCAGCCAACTATCCGTTCTGCACCATCGAGCCGAATACGGGCCTGGTTGGTGTGCCGGATGAACGCCTGGATGTGCTGGCCGAGATCGCAGGCTCAGCCAAGATCATCCCGACGCAACTCACCTTCGTCGACATCGCCGGCCTGGTGCGCGGCGCCTCTAAGGGCGAAGGCCTGGGTAACCAGTTCCTCGCCCATATCCGCGAGGTCGATGCGATCTGCCATGTGCTGCGCTGCTTCGAAGACGGCGACATCACCCATGTGGAAGGCAAAGTCGATCCCGTCGCCGATGCCGACACCGTCGAGACCGAACTGATGCTGTCGGATCTCGAAAGCCTGGAGCGTCGCGCCGAGCAGACCGCCAAGCGCGCCAAGCAGGGCAACGAGGAAGAAAAGGCCCGCCTCGCCGTCATGGAAAAGGTGCTGGTGGCCCTGCGCGCAGGCAAACCGGCCCGCACTGTGGTGCCGACCGAGGACGAGAAGAAGCTCTACAAGGAGCTGATGCTGATCACCGCCAAGCCGGTGCTGTATGTCTGCAATGTGGAGGAGGCCTCGGCCGCCGAGGGCAATGCCTTCTCGGCCCGGGTAAAGGCCAAGGCCGATGCCGAGGGCGCTGCCATGGTGGTGATCTCGGCTGCCATCGAGTCCGAAGTCGCCCAGCTCGACAGCGATGAGGAAAAGACCGCCTTCCTGGCCGATCTGGGCCTGAAGGAAACCGGCCTGACCCGGGTGATCCGTGCCGGCTACGGCCTGCTCGAGCTGCTCACCTTCTTCACCGTCGGTCCCAAGGAAGCCCGGGCCTGGACCGTGCGTAAAGGCGCCAAGGCGCCGGAAGCGGCCGGCGTCATCCACACCGATTTCGAGAAGGGCTTCATCCGCTCTGAAACCATTGCCTATACCGACTATGTGGCCGGCAAGGGCGAAGCCGGCGCCCGCGACGCCGGGAAATTGCGGCTGGAAGGCAAGGAGTACATCGTGCAGGATGGCGACGTCCTGCATTTCCGCTTCAACACCTAAGAGCTGCCCAAAGAGCCACCATGAAATACCTGGAGGATTTCACCGTCGGGCAGACGATGACCTATCCGCCCCACACGGTGAGCGAAGACGAAATCATCGCCTTCGCGCGCGCCTACGACCCGCAACCCTTCCATCTCGACAAGGAGGCCGCCAAGCAATCGCTGTTTGGCGGCCTTTGCGCATCTGGCTGGCACACCGCCGGCCTGATGATGCGCATGCTGGTCGATAACATGATCGGCAAATACGCCAGCATGGGATCGCCCGGCGTGGACCAGCTGCGCTGGGTCAAACCGGTTTTTCCCGGCGACACGCTGCAGCTGAGCGGTGAAATCCTCGATGTCAAATTCTCCCAGTCCAAACCGGATCGCGGCGTCATCACCTCGCGCTACGAAATGCGCAACCAGAACGGCGATGTGGTGCTGACCATGCAGGCCAAGGGCATGTATGCCCGCCGGCCGCCGCAGTCCCAATCCTCTGGGGCCTGAGGCGCGCCATGCAGTATTACGAAGATATCCAGCCCGGTACGGTGCGCGAGATCGGCAGCCACACCTTCACCGAAGCGGCCATCGTTGAATTCGCCCGGCAGTTCGACCCCCAGTCCTTCCATATCGATCCGGTCGCGGCAAAGCAGTCGGCATTCGGCGGCATCATCGCCTCGGGCTGGCATACTGCCGCCACCGTGATGCGCATGATCGTCGATTCCGCCATCGAGGTGGAAGCCAGCCTCGGTTCGCCCGGCTTCGACGACCTCGCCTGGCTCAAGCCCGTGCGCCCCGGCGACACCATCCGGGGGCGCATGACCTGCATCGACAAGACGCCGTCACGCAGCCGGCCGGGCATCGGCTCTGCCCGTTTCCTGATCGAAGCCTTCAATCAGAATAACGAGCTGGTCATGCGCTATACCAGCATCGGCATCATGCGTTTCCGCAACCCCACCTGATCCGGAGATCGTTATGGGTACGATGACCAGCCTGACTGCCGCCGATGGCCACCGTTTCGGCGCCTATATCGCCGAGCCGAAAGGCACGCCCAAGGGCGGCATCGTGGTGATCCAGGAAATCTTTGGCGTGAACAGCCATATCCGGGCCGTCAGCGATGGCTACGCCGCCGACGGCTATTACGTAATCGCCCCGGCGATCTTCGACCGCATCCAGCCTGGAGTCGATCTGGGCTATACCGGCGACGACATGACCAAAGCGCGCGAAATCCGTGGCAAGATGATCTGGGATGGCGTGTTGAAAGACGTCACGGTTGCTGTCGCGGCTGCGGCCCAGGCCGGACGCGTCGGCACCGTGGGTTATTGCTATGGCGGTGGAGTCACCTGGAAGATGGCCTATGCCGTGTCCGGCGTCGCCGCCGCTGTGGGCTATTATGGCGGCCCCTGGGGCGAACTGAAGGACGAGGCGCCGAAAGCCCCGTCCCTGCTGCATTTCGGCGCACTCGACAAGATGATTCCGCTCAGCCTGGCCGAGGAGCTGAAGGTGAAACATCCCTTCATCACCACCCATGTCTATGACGCCGACCATGGCTTCAACTGCGACCAGCGCGCAACTTACAATGCCGCCGCTGCCGTGACGGCGCGACGTCGCACCCTGGCCTTCTTCGACGCCCTGCTCTGAAGTTTCCTCAGCCGCGACTGGAAAACTCCAGGAAGCAGCCATTCGCGGCCTCGGCGGGCACCAGCACGGTACCATCCAGGCTGCGTTCATGGGCAATGCCGGCAGCCTTGAAATAGGCCGCCGCCGCTTCCGTGTTGTGGACGCGGAAACGCATGCCGGCCACAAAGGGCGTCGGGCGCGGCTGATGTGTCAGGTCCGGGAACAGCGTATCGAGATCGTCGGGTGTGACGAACAGCAGCGTCTCGCGGCCAGTACGCACCGCAACCATACGGTCGGTTCGTACTGCTGCGCCGGCACCGACCAGCTTTTCATACGCCAGTTCCAGCGCCACCGGATTCTCGGTCACAATAATGACGCCGCTGATATGTTCCGCGCCATTGGGATGCACCAGCCATTCCGGTTTGCGCAGCATCTCCGGCGTCAGGTGCTGGCACAGGAACAGCGAGAGGTCCGGCGTGGCCTCAGTCGGCAGATGTACCAGGCTGAAGGCCGGCAGCACGGTCCCCTCGGGCAGTTCCAGCTCGCGCTTCAGATCCTGTGGCGCCGAAGGCTTGAAGCCCGAGGCGGTCAGCTCCGCCACAGCCGCGGCAGAGTCATCGATGCCCAGCGCCACCTTGTGCACGCCCTCGCCCCTGGTCTGCAGTGCCTCTTCCATGCCGGCGGTGTAGCCACCCGCCTCGGCAATGCCGAGCAGCTCATGGTAGTTGGTGGGGAACATCACGCAGTAATTGCCGGTGGCCCAGCCGATATGGCGGCCACGTGGCGTCACCGTGAAGCCGAGCCGCTGCCAGGTCTTACGGGCGGCTTCCAGATCGGCCACCGCCAGCACGGTGTGATCGAGGCCGATGATGTGATGCGCCACGGCGATACTCCGGAAAAAAAACTCAGTGCCCGTCGAATTCGCAGAGCGACAGGACCTCGACATTGAGCGCTTCCAACCGTTTGCGGCCACCCAGTTCGGGCAGGTCGATGATGAAGGAGCAGCCGACCACATTACCCTTGTGCGCGCGGATCAGCTTGATCGCCGCCTCGGCCGTGCCGCCGGTGGCGATCAGGTCATCGACAATCAGCACATTCTCGCCCGGCTGGATGGCATCGACATGGATTTCCATCGAATCGGTGCCGTATTCCAGCTGGTATTCCTGCGACATGGTCTTCCAGGGCAGCTTGCCGCGCTTGCGCACCGGCACAAAGCCGACTGAAAGCTGATGGGCGATGGCGCCGCCGAGAATGAAGCCGCGCGCCTCGATGCCCACCACCTTGTCGATCCGGGTGCCGGCCAGCGGCTGCACCATCTCGTCAACGGTCTTGCGGAAGCCGCGAGCGTCCTGCAGCAGCGTGGTGATGTCGCGGAACATGATGCCCGGCTTCGGATAGTCGGGAATGGCGCGAATCTTGTCCTTAATACCCTGCATGATTGCGGGTTCCTTCCTATGGTCAGGCCTTGAGGATACGGCCGGCGACCGCATCGAGTTTTTTCAGTACCTTGGGGTCGCGCTTTTCCGGCGCAGTGATCAATGCCGTGTCCAGAACCCGGTCGCAACCCTGCGGGCAATGATCGGGGCGTTCGCGCAGATAGGGCACCGTCTTTGCCACCAGCGACTGGCCCTTCTCGGCATTGCCAAGCAGCACGCGGATAACGGCGGCGACGTCCACATGATCGTGATCCGGATGCCAGCAGTCATAATCGGTGACCATGGCAACCGAGGCGTAGCAAAGCTCGGCTTCGCGGGCCAGCTTGGCCTCTGGTGCATTGGTCATGCCGATCACGTCGCAGCCCCAGCTCTTGTACAGGAAGCTTTCGGCCTGGGTGGAGAATTGCGGCCCTTCCATGCATAGATAGGTGCCACCGCGCTGCGCCGTGATGCCGGCGTCCTTCGCGGCCGCCTCCAGCGCATCGCCCAGGCGCGAGCAGACCGGATGTGCCGCCGAGACATGGGCCACCATACCGGTGCTGAAAAAACTCTTCTGCCGCATGAAGGTGCGGTCGATGAACTGATCGACGATCACGAAACTGCCCGGCGGCAGATGTTCCTTGAACGAGCCGCAGGCCGAAACCGAGATCACATCATGACAGCCAACACGCTTGAGCGCATCGATATTGGCGCGATAATTCACTTCGGACGGTGAATGGACATGGCCACGGCCATGGCGCGGCAGGAAGACCAGCTCGGCACCATCCAGCTCCCCGAACAGCAATTCGTCGGACGGGTCGCCCCAGGGCGTGGAAACCTTGCGCCACTTCGTCTTCTTCAGGCCGGCCATGCCATAGAGGCCGCTGCCGCCCAGCACCCCGATGCGGACCGGGTCGCCCTTCTTGGCGATATGCGGCTTCGGGATGCCGGCCGATTTGTTGCCGCCCGCCACCGACTTCGCGGCAGCCCTGGCCACGGCGGCGGCAGACGTCGTCACTTTGCGAACCAGCGTTTTGGCCTTGGCTTTCGCAGCGGGTTTTTTCGCCGGCTTGCGGGCGGGCGCCGCTTTCTTCTTCGCTTTTGCCATGGCTGAAAATCTCCGTCTGGACCGGCCGAACGCCGCGCGAGACTTAAGCAAACCGCCCCTTGCGGCGCAACAAAAAAGGCCGCCGTTTCCGGCGGCCTTTTCCTAACTTGATTGAGATCCGATCAGTGCAGCTTGGCCCAGATGCGCTTCTTGGCGAAGAAGAACAAGCCGGTCAGCACCACCAGGAACACCATCACCTTGAAGCCCAGGCGCTTGCGATCTTCCAGCTTGGGCTCGGCGGCCCACATCAGAAAGGCCGATACGTCATGCGCCATCTGCTCGACACTGGCCTTGGTGCCATCGGCATAGGTCACCTGGTCGTCGTTGAGCGGCTTGGGCATCGCGATCTGATGGCCCGGGAAATACTCGTTGTAATGCAGGCCTTCGCCCACCGTGGTGCCGGCCGGAGCCGTCTTGTAGCCCACCATGAGGGCATGGATGTAATCCGGACCCTGCGCGCGAGCCTTGGCGATCAGCGACAGATCGAGCGGATAGGCGCCACCGTTGGAAGCACGCGCCGCCTTCTCGTTCGGGAAGGGCGACGGGAACTTGTCGGAGGCCAGCCCCGGGCGCTTGAACATCTCGCCCTGGTCGTTCGGGCCGTCATTGACCTCGAAGGTGGCCGCCAGAGCCTTCACTTCGGCATCGTTGAAACCGATGTCCTTCAGATTGCGGAACGCGACATACTTCATCGCGTGGCAGGCCGAACAGACTTCCTTATAGACCTGATAGCCGCGCTGCAGCTCGCCACGGTCGAACGTGCCGAACGGGCCGTTGAAGCTCCAGTTCTGCTTCGGTGCCACCGTTTCGTTGCCCGCGGCAAAGGCCGGGACGGTCAGACCCAGGGTCAGGGCGGCGAGGATCGCACGCATGGTCATCGTCTTCATGGTTCGATCCCCCTTACGCTTTGCTGCCGGCGGCGCCAGTGGCGTCGCCTTTAAGCACAGCCTCGCTAATCGAGGCAGGCAGCTTCAGCGGCTTCTCGAACCAGCCGACCAGCGGCATCAGGATGAGGAAGTGCGCGAAGTAATACACGGTGCAGACGCGGCCGATCACCAGGGCCATGCCTTCCGGCGGCAGGCCGCCAGCATAGGTCAGGCCGACGCAGGCGATCAGGAAGACCCAGAACAGCTGCTTGTAGATCGGGCGGAACTTGGCCGACCGCACCTTACTGGTGTCGAGCCAGGGCAACAGGAACAGGATCAGGATCGCGCCGAACATCAGCAGCACGCCGCCCAGCTTGTCGGGCACCGAACGCAGGATCGCGTAGAACGGCAGGAAGTACCATTCCGGCACGATATGCTCCGGCGTCACCAGCGGGTTCGCCGGGATATAATTGTCCGGGTGGCCCATGAAGTTCGGGGCATAGAACAGGAAGAACGAGAAGAAGATCAGGAACACGCCCACGCCGAACGCATCCTTGATCGTGTAGTACGGATGGAACGGGATGCGGTCCTGCGGGCCCTTGGTATCGATGCCCAGCGGGTTGTTGGACCCATGCTGATGCAGCGCCAGCACGTGCAGGATCACGATGCCGACGATCACGAACGGCAGCAGGTAGTGCAGCGAGAAGAAACGGTTCAGCGTCGGGTTGTCGACGGCGAAGCCGCCCCACAGCCAGGTCACGATCGGCTCGCCGACCAGCGGGATGGCCGAGAACAGGTTGGTGATCACGGTGGCGCCCCAGAAGCTCATCTGGCCCCAGGGAAGCACGTAGCCCATGAAAGCGGTCGCCATCATCAGCAGGAAGATGATCAGGCCGAGGAACCACAGAATTTCGCGCGGCGCCTTGTACGATCCGTAGTACAGACCGCGGAAAATGTGGATGTAAACCACGATGAAGAACATCGAGGCGCCGTTGGCGTGCATGTAGCGCAGCAGCCAGCCATAGTTCACGTCGCGCATGATGTGCTCGACCGAGTCGAAGGCCATCAGGGTATGCGGCGTATAATGCATGACCAACACGATGCCGGTGAGGATCTGGACCACCAGGCAGAGGCCGGCAAGCGAGCCGAAATTCCACCAGTAGCTCAGATTCTTCGGCGTCGGGTACTGGGTGCCGACCATGTGGTCGAGCGTGGAGAAGACCGGCAAGCGGTATTCGATCCACTTGACGAGCGGGTTGGCAAAGAAGCCGGAATTGTTGTCAGCCATCGGTTGGGGTCCTTAGCCGATGCGGATGCGGGTATCGTTGAGGAAGGCGTACTGCGGCACGGGCAGGTTCGCCGGCGCAGGGCCTTTGCGGATGCGGCCCGAGGTATCGTAGTGCGAGCCGTGGCAGGGGCAGAACCAGCCGCCGAAATCGCCCTTCTGGCCGAGCGGCACGCAGCCCAGATGGGTGCACACGCCCATCATGACCAGCCATTCGGGCTTCTTCACGCGGTCGGCGTCCTTGGCCGGATCCGGCAGGGCAGCCGTGTCGTCCTTCTGCGCCTGCTCGATCTCCGCAGGCGTACGATGCCGCACGAAGACCGGCTTGCCACGCCACAGCAGGGTGACGCTCTGGCCGGCGGCGATCTGGCTGAGATCAACTTCGGTGCTGGACAGCGCCAGCACGTCGGCCGACGGGTTCATCTGATGCACGAACGGCCAGATGGCTGCTGCCGCACCCACCGCACCGAACGCCCCCGCAGCGATGACAATAAAGTCCCGCCGGGTCGGCTCGGTCGTCCCGGCCGTCTGGGTCCCTGTCCCTGCCATAGATCCCTCGAAGATAATAAGACTTGGAAACGTGACGCGATATTTCTCACTATATGTTGGCGAAGTCCAGCACTTAGCCGGACGGATGCGACAGGTTGCCGCAGGGGTCTTGAGGTTGGAATCACGCCGGCAAACCGCCAAAAAACCGATAGCGCTTCGCAGCGTCCCGAAGCCCGATTCAGAACCCCCTTTGGAAGGCCATGCGGCTCGCCCTTTTTGAACCCGATCTGCCGCCCAATCTGGGCACGATTCTGCGCCTGGGTGCCTGCCTGGCAATACCGGTGCATGTCATCGAACCCTGCGGCTTCCCCTTTTCCGTCCAGACCGTGCGGCGCAGCGCCCTGGACTATCTGGAACATGCCGAGATCCACCGGCATCTCAGCTGGCAGCATTTCCTGGCCGAGAAGCCGCCCGGCCGCCTGCTGCTGATGACCACCAAGGCAGCCGTGCCTTATACGGAGTTCCGGTTTGCCGCCGACGACATCCTGCTGATGGGCCGGGAAACCAAGGGCGCGCCCGATTATGTGCACGAGGCCGCCGATGCCCGGCTGGTCATCCCGATCCGCGCCGGTTTGCGCTCGATCAATGTCGCAACCGCAGCCGCCATGGTACTGGGCGAGGCCCTGCGGCAATGCGATGCCTTTCCGTCGCGTCCCGCCGGGATGCAGCAAGGAGACCCGCAATCATGAGTGACGCCCTGCACGCCGATCCTGCCATTGCCGAACGCCAGCAGCGCGCGCGGACCTGGTTCGAGGAATTGCGCAACCGCATCTGCTCCGCCTTCGAAAAACTGGAAGACGACCTGACCGGCCCCCTCAGCAGCCGTCCCGCCGGACGCTTCGAGCGCCAGCCGTGGGACCGCCCGGGCGGCGGCGGCGGCGTGATGAGCGTCATGCGGGGCCGGGTCTTCGAAAAAGTCGGCGTCAACATTTCCACCGTGCATGGCGAATTCAGCGAAGAGTTCCGCAAGCAGATACACGGTGCGGGTACGGATGGACGCTTCTGGGCATCCGGCATCTCTCTGGTGGCGCATATGCAGTCGCCGAAAGTGCCCGCCGTGCACATGAACACCCGCTTCCTGGTCACCAGCAAGGCCTGGTTCGGCGGCGGCGCCGATCTCACACCCATGGTTCCCGACGAAACCGACACCGCCAGCTTCCATGCGGCGCTCAAGAGCGCCTGCGACCGCGCCGATCCGGGCTACTACCCGCGGTTCAAACAGTGGTGCGACGATTATTTCTACCTGCCCCACCGTAACGAGCCACGCGGCGTCGGCGGAATCTTCTTCGATCAACTCGACAGCGGCGACTGGGAACGCGATTTCGCATTCACAAAATCGGTCGGCGAATCGTTCCTCGAATCATATCCAAAAATCGTGCGCCGAAGCCTGAATGATTCGTGGTCGGCGGCCGAAAGAGAGCACCAACTGGTCCGTCGCGGACGCTATGTCGAGTTTAATTTGCTCTACGATCGCGGCACCACATTCGGTCTGAAAACCGGTGGCAACACAGAAGCGATTCTGATGTCGATGCCGCCGGAAGTGAAATGGCCGTGATTAAAAAAGACCAGATTTCATGCGGCTTTTTTGCACGTCGTAATTCTCGCAAGTCATCGCGCGCGTTTTACTTGAGCAATGCTTTTTCGTTCGCGCGACATGCTGTCGAGTGTTGCGGATTAGATACGCGCTTAACCATTTTTTAAGCGCGCGCAAGATTTAGTGGTTAATACTGCAGCGTTGTGCTACAGATATACCTGTTCGGGAAACATTTCCCGAAAACTTCGTTGCGGTGAAAACCGCACTCTAATCCATGGAGGAGAAACTCATGGCTGCGAAGAAAAAGGCCGCTAAGAAGAAAGTGGCGAAGAAGGTTGTGAAGGCTAAGAAGGCCCCCAAGGCCAAGAAGAAGGCTGCCAAGAAGAAGGCTGCCAAGAAGAAGTAAAGTTAGTACCTGAGTTTGTGGTCTCGAGCTCCACATCGACGTCCGGGTTTGCGGCGCCGACGTGGAGCTCGAGTTCTTTTAGGGACCTGGCCATCTTTACTTGATGCGCCGCTGACAACAGTCCCATCGGCCGGAAAATCGGCCAATATTCTTTGAAAATCAAAAATTTAGCCTAGGATCGACTGGCTTCGCTATTGCTGAGCCGTCATTTGCACGCGCTGCAGCAATCGCTGCATGCAGGCCTCGCGGTTCGGCCGGAAACCTTCCCCTGCCCACCATTCCTCCAGTTCCTTGAGCAGGGCGCTGACCGTCGGTCCGGGCGTGAAGCCCACCGCGAGGACATCGGCCCCGCGCAGGGGGAAAACCGGGCGGCGCCAGGTGGTGCTGGCCACGGCAAGCCGGATCGCCAGGTCTTCATCCAGAAGACCGGCGCTTGCTGCCAGCAGGGCGTAATCGCGGCAGCGCTCGACGCCGGCCCGATAGAACGCAACCTGATGGGACGATTCGTCCGCCACGGCGGCCGGATCGAATGGCGGCGGCGCCAGCAGACCCTCCATACGAAGGCGCTGGGCATTCGACAGCTTCAGCCGGTCAGCGATCCGACCGGCACAGACTGCATCATCGGCAGGGAGCAGCACGGCCAGGCGCGGCCAGACCTCGGGCTGCACCTCGCTCTGCATCGCCAGTATCTGCTGCAGGGCAACCAGGCGGCCGAAGCGGATCGCATCGAACTGCGCCTCAGGCAGCAACGCCGGCAGCACCCCGCTGTCCTGCATCAGCAGCAGGGCATCCCCTGCATTGGGTAGCGCCAGGATTTTCAGAAGCTCGTCGCGCACCCGCTCGCCCGACAGGCGCTCCAGCTGATCCGCCGCCGCCGCACAGGCCGCCAGGGACGCCACATCCGGCGCCCCTTTGGCAAAACGGGCGTGGAAACGGAAAAATCGCAGCACCCGCAGATAATCCTCTGCCACGCGGGCTGCCGGGTCGCCGATAAAGCGCACAATACCTGCCACCAGGTCGGCGCGGCCGTCGGTGAAATCATGCAGCCTGCCGTCGGCATCGGCATACAGCGCATTGATGGTGAAATCGCGCCGGGCCGCATCCTCGGCCCAGTCGCTGCCGAAAGAGACGACCGCATGGCGGCCATCGGTGGCAACATCGCGGCGCAGGGTCGTGACCTGGAAGGTCGCCGGGGGCACAACGGCGGTAACAGTGCCATGGGCAAGGCCGGTGGGCACCGCCTTCAGCCTGGCCTTCTCCAGCCGCTTGATGACAGTGTCCGGCATTTCGGTGGTTGCCAGATCAATATCCTCGGGCTGCAGGCCCAGGATGGCATCTCGCACGCAGCCGCCGACGAAACGCACCGTGGCGCCGCCGGCAGACAGGGCCTGCAACAGGGCAAGCGTGGGGGCCGCCGTCATCCAGCCGGGCGCGGAGATGCGGTCGGGCAGAGCCATGGCGGCTTACTGACCGATGCGGCCGGGCACCACCCGGCCATCCTCGAAGCGGGCCGGCGCATAAGAGCCCAGCTCTTCGTCGAAGAAGGCGCCCCAGATCACGAAGCTGAGGATCATGAGCAGCAGGCCGATAGCGGCAAGCCAGTACCAGGGCGTGACCTCGGGGCCATCCTTGCCGCTGCGCTTCACATGCCAGATGTAGACGCCGTAGAGAAGGAACGGCAGCAGCAGCGGCAGGATGTGGACGATAATGCGGCTCACAGCCCGCCCCCAGTCTGTATATCGGCCTGTATATCGGCGGTCTGGGCGTCGCCATGCAGCAGGTCATGCAGATTACGCAACATGCCGGCGGTGGCGCCCCAGATGTAATAGTCGCCATAGGGCATGGCCCACCAGTGGCGTTCCACGCCGTTGAATACGCCTTTATGGCGCTGGTGGTTGCGCTGGTCCATCAGGAAGGCCAGCGGCACCTCGAAGACCTCGGCCACCTCGTCACGGGCCAGCGTCAACGCAAAACCCGGTCGCACCAGGCCGACCACCGGCACCACCACGAAGCCAGTGCCCGTCACATAAGGGTCCAGTGCGCCCAGAATGGTGACATGGCCGCGATCCAGTCCGATCTCCTCCTCGGTCTCACGCAGCGCCGTGGCAATCACATCGGGATCTTCCTGGTCGACGCGGCCGCCGGGAAAGCTCACCTGGCCGGCATGGTTGGAAAGATGCGCGGTGCGCTTGGTCAGGATGACCCGCTCGCTGTCATCATAGGCGACCAGCGGCACCAGCACGGCAGCCGGCATCAGCGGGCCTTTGCGCGTCGGCTGAAAGCCGGGATTGAGCTGGAAGTCGCCTTTGCCGGCCGCATGATAGTCGCGCGGAATGGCGTCGAAGGCCGGCACCGGCTGCAGCTTGCTGCGCAGGTGTTCGACGGCAGGCGTGCTGTCGATGATCAGCGGTGCGGCGGAATTCATGCCGCGTCTCCCATGACGAAAAACTGTCCCGCACTCTGCAGGCCCAGCACGGCGCGGCCATCCAGCATGCGCTCTTCCGCCATCTCGACCAGCTGATAGTAAACCGGCCGGGCGATCAGGGCCTCGAGCCGGTCCCGCACAAGGATATAAGGAGAGGGCTCGCCGCTCTGCGGGTTGATCTCGATATGCAATGGATGCGTGGCATCCAGCGGCACCACATCGTCGACATTGGTCCGGAAAGCGACCAGGCGCTCCTCGCCCGCCCCGGCGACGGTTAACTCAACCGCGAGGAAGGGTGCATCGTCGACTCGGATCTGACATTTCTCGGCCGGGGTCACCAGAACGAAGCTGTCATCCGGCTCCCGGCGCAGGATGCTGGCAAACAGCTTGACCATAGCGGGACGCGGAATCGGGGTGCCCATATAGTGCCAGCTCCCGTCCCGCGCGATCCGCATGTCGATCTGACCGCAAAATGGCGGATTCCACAGATGCACTGGCGGTTTTTTACGCAAACCGTCCTCACCCCCGAACCGGGCGATCACATCCTGGAGAGTAGGTACCTTGGTGGTGGCGGCGGACATATGAGACATCTGGGCTTTCGTTTCGCTTCTACTATATACTCATTCCCATGCACAATTTGAGCGATACGGCCGAACATATCGTCCCCGAGATCGAACGGATCGGAGGCAGGCTTGGAACAGCCCGCGACGCCGTTGGCCGGGTCATCTTCGGACAGGGCGATGTGGTGGAGGAAACCCTCATCACTTTGCTGGCCGGAGGCCATGCCCTGCTGGTCGGCGTACCCGGCCTCGCCAAGACCAAGCTGGTGGAAACCCTGGCCAAGGTTCTGGGCCTGGATGCCCGCCGCGTGCAGTTCACACCCGATCTGATGCCGGCCGATATCGTCGGTTCGGAAGTGCTGGAAGAAAGTGAAACGGGCCGCCGCTCGTTCCGTTTCATTCCCGGCCCGGTCTTCTGCCAGTTGCTGATGGCAGACGAAATCAACCGCGCCAGCCCGCGCACCCAGTCAGCCCTGCTGCAGGCCATGCAGGAGCGCCAGGTTTCGGTGGCGGGTCAGCGTCACGAACTGCCGGCACCCTTCCATGTGCTGGCAACGCAAAATCCGCTGGAGCAGGAAGGCACCTATCCGCTGCCGGAAGCCCAGCTCGACCGCTTCCTGCTGCAGATCGATGTGCGCTATCCCGACCGCGAGGCCGAGCGGCGCATGCTGTTCGCCACCACCGGCGCCGCCGAAGACCCGATCCCGACCGTGCTGAATGCCGCCGACCTGATGGCTGCCCAGCGCCTGGTGCGCCGCATCCCGGTGGGTGAGAGCGTGGTGGAAGCCATTCTCAACCTGGTCCGCAACGGCCGCCCGGAGGAAACCACCATCGACGGCCTGCGCGAGCAGATCGCCTGGGGCCCCGGCCCGCGCGCCAGCCAGGCACTGATGCTGGCGGTGCGCGCCCGCGCCCTGCTGCAGGGCCGCCTCGCTCCGTCCATCGAGGATGTGCTGGCGCTGGCCGCTCCGGTCTTGCGCCATCGCATGGCGCTCACCTTTGCCGCCCGCGCCGAAGGCGTCACCGTCACCGATGTCATCAACCGCCTGACCGCACCGTTGCGATGAGTGAAGCGGCGGCGGCCGGGTTAACAACAGCCAATGCCCGGCGCCAGCGCGCCGAACACTTTGCCGCATTCCTGCCGCCGCTGCTGGTTGCGGCGGAACGCGTCGCCGCCACGGTCGAGCAGGGCGTCCATGGCCGCCGCCGCGTCGGACCCGGCGATGCCTTCTGGCAATTCCGCCGCTACAGTCCTGGCGATGCCCTGACCCGCATCGACTGGCGCCAGACCGCCAAGCGCCAGACCGCCTTTATCCGCGAAAATGAATGGGAAGCCGCCGAAAGCGTCTGGCTGTGGCGCGATCCTTCGCCCTCCATGCGCTGGAAATCGCCGCAGGGGCAGGAACAGAAAGACGAACGTGGCGACCTGTTGCTGCTTGCCCTTGCCCACCTGCTCCTGCGTGGTGGCGAACGCATCGCCCTGCTCGGCCATCCGCAACGCCCTTCATCCGGGCGCCTGGTGCTGGAGCGCATCGCCGAGCGCCTGATCCGTTCGCGGTTCGAGACCGCCGAGGCCAGCCTGCCGCCGACCCAGCCGTTGCCACGCTATGCCCATGTGGTGCTGCTTGGTGACTTCCTGTATCCGGTTGCCGAGATCGCCAGTCGCCTGCGCGGCTTGGCCGATATGGGCGTGAAGGGCACCGTGCTGCGCATTGTCGATCCGGCGGAAGAAGATTTCCCCTATCGCGGTCGCACCCGCTTCCTGGGACTGGAAGGCGAAAACCCGCTGCTGGTGCCGCGCGCCGAAACCATGACCCAGGACTGGCGCGCCACCTTTGCCGCGCATCAGCAGGAGCTGGCCGAGATCTGCCGCCGGCTCGGCTGGCGCCATATCAAGCATCGCACCGACCGTCCGGCCCAGACCGCGCTGCTGTCGCTCTATCAGGCCCTGCAGGGCGAACGCGCTCTGGCGATGGGACGCTGAACCATGTTCTCGCTCGGCGCCCTTGCCTTCGCCACCCCCTGGGCCCTCGCCGCCCTTGTCGGCCTGCCCGTGCTGTGGTGGCTGCTGCGCATCACCCCGCCGCAGCCCAAGCTGGTCACCTTCCCGCCGTTGCGCCTGCTGCTGTTGCTGCGGCCCAAGGAAGAGACCCCTGCCCATACACCGCTATGGCTGCTGATCCTGCGGCTGCTGATCGCTGCCCTGGCGATCCTGGCCCTCGCTGAACCGATCCTGAATCCGCAGGTGGCACAGCGCGACGGCAATGCCCTGGTTCTGGTGATCGATGATGGCTGGACGGCGGCACCGCGCTGGCGTGAAAAGCTGGCCCGCGCCAGCGATATCCTGGATGCCGCCGAACGCGACGGCCGCCCCGCCCTGCTGATTACCACCGCCGCACCGGTCAATGGCGAACCCCTGCAGCCCGGACAGCTGGTACCCGCGGCCGAACTGAAGCCCGTGCTGGCAGCGCTGCAGCCGAAAGCCTGGCCGAGCGACCGCGCCGTGCTCGTGCAGACGCTGCAGCAGTCCCGCCTGCCCGACTCTGCCGACGTCGTCTGGCTCGCCGATGGCCTGCGCGATGATGAAAACGGCGAAGCGGCCTATACGCTGGCCGAATGGCTGCGCCGTCTGGGGCCGCTCAGCGTAATAACGACAGCGTCGGATGACGGTCCGCTGGCGCTGCTGCCACCCACAACCAGCACCCAGGGCGACACGGTCACCCTGCGCCGGCCGGGCGGCGCCACGGCCGAACTCGGCGTCACGCTGCGGGCTGTCACCGATCAGGGCCGCGTACTGTCGCGCGAGACCATCAGCTTTGCCAGCCGTGCCGATACGGCGACGCTGAAACTCGACCTGCCGACCGAGCTGCGCAACCAGCTGGCGCGCCTGGAAATCGAACAGCAGCCCAGTGCCGGCAGCGTGCAGCTGCTGGATGACCGCTGGCGCCGCCGCCCCGTCGGTCTGGTGTCCGGTGGCGCAGTCGAAACCCGCCAGCCGCTGCTGGGCGATCTGTTCTATCTCGAACGCGCGCTCACACCGTATGCCGAGCTGCGCATTGCCACCATTGCCGAACTGCTGCAGCGTGAAATCGCCATGATCGTGCTGGCCGATGTCGCCCAGGTGGTGGCGAGCGAAGGCCGTCAGCTCGACGACTGGATCGACAAGGGCGGTGTGTTGCTGCGCTTTGCCGGCCCGCGCATGGCCGAAGCCAATGACAGCCTGCTGCCGGTGAAACTGCGTCAGGGTTCGCGACAGCTGGGCGGAGCGCTCTCCTGGTCGCAGCCGCAGCGACTGGGCAACACGCCGGAAAGCAGTCCCTTCTACGGCCTCAGCGGCAGCAACGAAGTCACCGTCAGCCGCCAGGTGCTGGCCGAACCCGAGCCGCAGCTGGGCGACAAGACCTGGCTGCGCCTGGAAGACGGCACGCCGCTGGTCACCGCCATCCAGCGCGGCAAGGGCTGGCTGATCCTGGTGCATACCAGTGCCAATACGCTGTGGTCCGATCTGGCGCTCAGCGGCTTCTATGTCGACATGCTGCGCAAGGTGATCGACCTGTCGCAGGGCGTGGCCGTCACCGGCGAAGCCGCCGATGTGCCGCTGCCGCCGCTCAGCGTGCTGGATGGCTTCGGCCGCACGGTCGAGCCGGGCCCGGCCGTGCAACCGTTGCCCGCGCGCGGTCTCGCGACCGCCAAACCCGGTCCGCGTCATCCGCCGGGCTGGTATGGCCGCCTCGACAGCCGCCAGGCGCTGAACGCCGCCAATGCCGAGACGGCTTTGCGCCGCATCGACCGCTGGCCGTCCGAGGTCAGTCTGATCAATCTCGACAACACCGCGCGCGAGATTCACCTGCTGCCCTGGCTGCTGGGCGCCGCCCTGCTGCTCTTCCTGGCCGACTGGCTGATCGGTCTGGGCCTGCGCGGCCTGCTGCCGCGTCTGCGCCGCCCCGCGGCGGCCATGCTTGCTGTCGCCCTCCTGGCTGCTGCTGCCACTAGTGCCGATGCGCAGCCGCGCCGCAGCACTCTCTCGGCCAATGACGAATTCGCCCTCAAGGCCTCGCTCGACCTGCGGCTTGCCTATGTGGTGACCGGCCAGGCCGATATCGACCAGATGAGCCGCTCCGGCCTCTACGGCCTTACCGAGACCCTGTTCCGCCGCACCTCTATCGAGGCGGGCGAGCCGATCGGCGTCAATCTGGAGGCCGACGACATCTCGCTGGTGCCCTTCCTCTACTGGCCGGTGACGCCGCAGCACCCGCAGCTCTCCGATGCAGCACTGCGCCGGCTCGACCACTACATGAAGACCGGCGGCATGATCCTGTTCGATACCCGCGACCAGGCCATGGGCCTGAGCGGCACGGCAGCCAGCCCGAACACCGAAAAGCTGCGCCAGTTGCTCGCGCGCCTCGATATCCCGCCGCTGATGCCGGTGCCCGACGATCACGTACTGACCAAGGCATTCTACCTGCTGCAGGATTTCCCCGGCCGCTACAGCGGCGGCACGCTCTGGGTGGAGCGCAATCCCGGCGGCGACAAGGACGGCGTTACCTCTATCGTCATCGGCAGCCATGATTTTGCCGCCGCCTGGGCGATGGACACCAACGGCCGGCCGCTAGCCGTCACCGTGCCCAACATTCCGCGCCAGCGCGAATATTCGTATCGCTTCGGCGTGAACCTGCTGATCTACACCCTCACCGGCAACTACAAGGCCGATCAGGTGCATGTGCCGGCGCTGCTCGAGCGTCTGGGTAACTGAGTAGAGCAGCATGAACAGTGCATTGACCTTCGAATTCGCTCCGCTGGTTCCTTGGCCACTGCTGCTGGCCTGCATTGTCGCAGCGCTGTTGCTGACCGTCCTCGGCCTGTGGCGCCGCGCCCGCGGCACGCTGCTGCGCGCCCTGGTCGCCGTGCTGGCCATCGGCACGCTGGCCAATCCGGTGGCGCGCAAGGAAGAGCGCAGCACCCTGCCCGATATCGCCGTGGTGGTGGTGGACGAAAGCCCCAGCCAGGGCATTGGCGACCGCCAGAAGCAGGCGGAGGAAGCCGAAGCCGTGCTGCGCGAGAAACTTGGCGCGGTCGAGAACCTGGAAGTGCGCGTGGTGCGCGGCGGCAAAGCTGCAGCCGAGACCGCCGACCGCGATGAAGGCACCCGCCTGTTCTCAGCCCTCACCCTGGCACTCAGCGACCTGCCGCGACACCGTCTGGCCGGCAGCATCCTGATCACCGATGGCCAGGTGCATGACCTGCCGGGCGATGTGGCGGCCGCCCAGGACGTCACCGGCGCGCCGGTGCATGTGCTGCTGACCGGTCAGCCCAACGAACGCGACCGCCGCCTGGTGGTGCGCAATGCGCCGACCTTCGGCATGGTCAACCAGGACCTCAATGTCACGCTGCGCATTGACGATACCGGCGCTGCGCCGAATGAGATGGCGCAACTGCGTTTCCGCCAGCAGGATGCCGGTGAACAGACCCTGTCGGTGCCGGTTGGCCGCGATGTGACCGTGCCGTTCAAGCTGCCGCGCGCCGGGCGCAGCCTGCTGGAATTTGAAGTCGCCCCGATCCCGAACGAGCTGACGCCGCTGAACAACCGCGCGGCGCTGTCGGTCAACGGTGTGCGCGACCGCCTGCGCGTTATGTTGGTCACCGGCGAGGCCCATGCCGGCGAGCGCGTCTGGCGCAACCTGCTGAAAGCCGACCCCAATGTCGATCTGGTGCATTTCACCATTCTCCGGCCGCCGGACAAGCAGGACGGCACGCCGATCCGCGAGCTGTCGTTGATCGCCTTCCCGATCCGCGAGCTGTTCGAGATCAAGCTCAATGAGTTCGACCTGATCATCTTCGACCGCTACCGGCGGCGCGGCATCCTGCCGACCGCGTATTACGAGAATATCGCCAAGTATGTCGAACGCGGCGGCGCCTTCCTCGAGGTCTCCGGTCCGGCCTATGCCACGCCGCTCAGCATCTACCGCACGCCGCTGGCCGATAGCTTCCCCGGCCGGCCGACCGGCACCGTGCGCACCGAGCCCTTCACGCCGCAGCTGAGCGCTATCGGCAAGCGCCATCCGGTGACGGCCGGCCTGCCCGGTTCGGTCGGTGAAAGTGGCGCACCGTCGTGGAGCCGCTGGTTCCGCGTCATCAGTGTCGACGTCACACGCGGCTACAGCGTGATGGAAACGCCGAACCGCGAGCCGCTGCTGATGCTCGACCGCATCGGCAAGGGCCGCATCGCGCAATTCTACTCTGACCATATCTGGCTGTGGTCGCGCGGTTACGAAGGCGGCGGCCCGCAGGCGGAACTGCTGCGCCGGCTGTCGCACTGGCTGATGAAGGAACCCGATCTGGAGGAAGAGGCGTTGCGCGCCGAGGCCAAGGGCGGTCGTCTGGAAATCGAGCGACGCAGTCTGACCGAAAGCCGCGAGCCGGTGACGATCACAAGGCCCGACGGATCCGAAGCCAGGATCAGCCTGCAGGAGCGCGGCAACGGTATCGCCGGCGGCGTTCTCCCGGTCGAGATGCCAGGCATCTACCGCGTGAAGGACGGCGACAAGGAAACCGTGGCCACTGTGGGCGCCATCAATCCGCGTGAATTCGCCGATGCCCGCGCGACCCCTGCGCTGCTCAAGCCGCTGGCCGATGCAAGCCAGGGCAGCGTGCGCTGGTTGCGCGACGGGCTGCCCGAGGTGCGTATGGTCGAGAAGCCGAGCCGCATCGTTGCTCGCGAACAGGGCGGCCGCAACTGGATCGGGCTGTATCGCCAGAACGACTATACCGTCACCGGCCTGACGCTGACGCCGCTGGCGCTGCCGCTCGGTGTACTGACCGCGATGCTGCTGGCCATGCTGCTGATGTGGCGGCGCGAAAGCCGCTAGCGGCTCACGCTGCGACCTTGCGGCGGCCGCGCGGCGGCTTGCCCACCAGACCGTTCACGCCGTTCAGCGCTCCGGCCGCCAGCTCCATCACCTGGAACCGCTCGCGTTCGACCCAGCCTGGCATCTCCAGTCCGCGCTCGGCGGCACCGGTGAAACCAAAGGGCTCGTAGTAGGGCTTATCGCCGACCAGAATGCACAGGGCGTGGCCCAGCCGCGTGGCGGTGTAGAGGCTGTGGCGGATCAGCGCCCGGCCGATGCCCTGCCCCTGGCAATCAGGATGCACAGCGACGGGACCGAGCATAACGGCCGGTGTGGCCGCGTCGCCAATGGCCACCGGCCAGTAGCGGATCGAGCCCAGCACCTTGCCGTCTTCGTCGCGCACGACGAAAGCCAGCGGCTTCATATGAGTTACGCCCTCGCGCAGCCGGTAGACGGTCTTGCGCGTGCGCTCCGAACCGAAAGTGAGGTCGAGCAGGGCGTCGATCTGGGCGGCGTCAGCGGGCCGCTCCGGCAGAATGGGATACATGAGTTTGCTTCCAGCAACGAAATCGGAGACCAGAGGCGGTCGGTCGGCCTTAGCCTTCCGTCCGGTTGGCCGGTTCGTGCTCATGTCGGAAGCAAATGTCTGTCGGGAATCAGATAGCGACGATGACCTGGCTTCAGTGGGCACGACCAGCCGTAACGCACCGCTTTCGCATTTGCGGTGCGCCAATACGGGCTCGTCGATGTCGCCACTGGCGGGTCATGACACAAAATCCTGTTTGTCGCGAAACGTCGATTAGCATAGCCGGCCGGGGGCGTAAACCCGGTTTCACGCGGATTTCATATTCCCATGCCGGCCTGTGTCCGCCAGAACACACTCCCAGGGCGGCTCCGGCCCGAACTTGGCAGCGTAAAAATCAATGAAGGCCCGCACTTTCGGCGTCAGGTAGCGCTGCGCCGGATAGACGGCATGGATATGCAGCGGTGCCGGCTCGTAGGCCTCCAGCAGTGGCACCAGCCGACCGGCGGCGATGTCCGGACCGACGATGAAACTGGGCAGACGGGCGATGCCATGGCCGGCCATGGCGGCATCGCGCAGCGAGTCGCCGTTGTTGGTCGTCAGCCGGCCGGAAACCTTCACCGCATAGGGGCCGCCGGGCCCTTCGTAATGCCAGGTGTCCGGCTCGGGCAGGTATTTGTAGAGCAGGCATTCATGCTGGCGCAGGTCATCAGGCTTCAGCGGCACGCCAGCCTTGCGCAGATAAGATTCGGAGACGCAGGTGATCGGTCGTACCGGCGCCAGACGCCGGGCATTCAGGGTCGAATCGGCCAGCTTGCCGATGCGGATGGCGACATCCACCTCTTCTTCCAGCAGGTCGACCGTGCGGTCGTTGAAGGTCAGATCCACCTTCAGCTCGGGGCACAGCGCCAGCAGTTCGGGCAGCAGCGGCGCCACATAACCGAGGCCAAAACTCATCGGCAGGTTGACCCGCAACAGGCCACGCGGCAGGGCCTGCAGATTCTGTACGGCGGTTTCGGCCGCTTCCGCTTCCTGTATTACGCGCTGGGCATGCTCCAGCACGATGCGTCCGGTTTCGGTCAGCGACAGCCGGCGCGTGGTCCGCTGCAGCAACTGCGCACCCAGACGCTGTTCCAGCCGCGAGATCTGTTTGGAAACAGCGGATTTGGAGAGCTTCAGCGCCTCGGCGGCAGCACTGAAACTTTCCAGCTCCACAACCCGGGCAAAAACGGCGAGATCGGCCAGATGGTCCATACGACTGTTTCCTTATAGAAACAATCATATTCCAAACGAGTTATTGTTTCAATATGAGAAAAGCCTACTTTGGCTCTCGAACCAAACACCACCCCAGACCGCCAGGAGGCGATAATGACCAAGGTTCTCGTGCTTTATCATTCGATGTACGGCCATGTTGAGAAGATGGCCGAGGCTGTTGCCGCCGGCGCCAAGGAAGTCCCCGGCACCCAGGTGACGATCAAGCGCGTGCCCGAGACCATGCCGGAAGAGGCCTTCAAGAAGGCTGGCGGCAAGTGGGACCAGGCCGCCCCGATCGCCGATCCGGCCGAACTGGCCGACTATGACGCCATCATCTTCGGCACCGGCACCCGCTTCGGCAACATGACCAGCCAGATGCGCAGCTTCCTCGACCAGACCGGTGGTCTGTGGGTCAAGGGCGCGCTGGTCGGCAAGGTCGGCAGTGTCTTCGTCTCCACCGGCACCGGCGGCGGCAACGAGACCACGGTCAGCAGCTTCCATACCACCCTGCTGCATCATGGCCTGGTGATCGTCGGCCTGCCCTACGCGATCCCGGAAACGATGGATATCAGCGCGGTCAAGGGCGGTTCGCCGCTTGGCGCCGGCACTATCGCTGGCCCGGATGGTAGCCGCCAGCCGAGCGAGACCGAACTCAAGACCGCCCGTTTCCAGGGCAAGCATGTGGCGGGCATCGCCGCAAAGCTGAAGGCTTAACTCTACAGACTCCGGCGACGGCTGATATGATCGGCCGTCGCCGATGGAGGACCCCATGATCCATGTTGTTCCCTTCGACAAACTCGGTCGCATGAATATCGACTGGCTGAACAGCCGGTTTCACTTCAACTTCTCGGGCGTTGCCGCGCCGATGGGCTATGGCTTCGGGCCGCTACGCGTCTGGAACGATGACGAGATCGCCGCGCAATCGGGCTTCCCGATGCATGGCCATCGCGACATGGAGATCATCACCTATGTCACCAAGGGTGCGATCAGCCATGAAGACAGTCTGGGCAACAAAGGCCGCACCCCGGCCGGCGACGTTCAGGTAATGTCTGCAGGCACCGGCATCATGCATTCGGAATACAACGCCGAAGACGAGATGACGCATCTGTTCCAGATCTGGATCGAACCGCGTCAGGCCAAGCTGAAGCCGCGCTGGGATCAGGCCCAGTTCCCCAAGGGCGACCGCGCCAACCGCCTGGTGCCGCTGGCATCTGGCGAAGAGGCGGTGCTCTCGGCCAATACCGGCACGCTGCTGATCCACCAGGATGCCACGCTCTATGGCGCCCTGATCGAAAAGGGCGCCGTTGCAACCTATGAGCAGAAAGCCGATCGCATGGGCTATCTGGTCGTGGCCGACGGCAGCGTGGACGTGAATGGCACCGTGATCGAGACCCGCGGCGGCGCGGCTCTGGCTGGCGATGGCCCGCTGGAGATCAAGGCCGCCGATGGCGCCGAGATCCTGCTGTTCGATCTGCCGCGCCCGCAGCAGCAGCCGAACTAACTAGTCCGGCTTACGATCATCATCAGGCCCTGGACGGCGCAAGCCGCCCAGGGCTTTTTCTATGCGCTCTATATCCGCCAGATGCAGCGTATTCGGGCCGCCATAGGGCAGGCCGATGCCGGATTCCTTCAGGCATTTATGGATTGAAAAGCGCAGATCGCTTTCGATCAGCTGCCGCCGTTCCACATCGGCAATATGCCCCCGCAAGGCAAATAGCAGTGTGCCGGCGGCAAAGTCGCGGAAGATCACCTGTGGCGTCGGCATGCTGAGGACCTCGTCATGGTTCTTCAGGCAATCGAGCAGCACATCGCGTGCTTTTTCCACATCCACGGCATAAGACAGGTTGATGTTGATATCGACCCGGCCAAGCCGGTTGCGATGCGTCCAGTTCATCACCGGACTGGAAATCAGCTCTGAATTCGGAATGATCACCGAAGCGCGCGGGAAGGTCTCGATTTCCGTGGAACGCACGTTGATGCGGCGGACATAGCCTTCCTTGCCGCCGACCACCACCCAGTCGCCAACCTTGACCGGCCGCTCGATCAGCAGGATCAGGCCAGAGACAAAATTGTTGACGATATTCTGCAGGCCGAAACCGATACCGACCGACAGCGCACCGGCGATGATGGCAAGATTTGAAAGATCGAGACCGACAGCCCCCACACCGGCGACGATGGCCAGAAGATACCCGACATAGGTCAGACCGGTGACCATGGAATTGCGCACACCGGGATCGATGCCGCTCTGCTGCTCCAGTCGTGCATTCAGCCCGCCGCTCAGCAGACGCGTTACGCCAATGCCGATGACCAGGATCACCAGGGCCGCCAGGATGTTGCCCAGCGATATGGTGACCGGTCCGATGCTGACGCCATAGAACAGCTCAAGGGTATAGCTGATCAGGGTGGCGCGGTTCATGCCCCAAGCCAGTGCCAGGAAAATCAGCAACAGCAGGAACAGCACGATATCGGCCAGCAGGCCCAGCATCAGGCGCGTGGTGGTGCTCAGCGGGCCGCTGAGCCCCAGGCCCTGCCGCCAGGCGCGGAAACGGCTCTCCGGATTCTCGGCCAGGTTGGCGAGCCCGTCCCGGATGGCATTGCGGACCAGGACATAGGCTGCCAGGGTCAGTGCCGAGCCGAGCAGACCGTAAGAGAGGAAAGCCGCAAAGCTGTAGAACCCGAGCAGGATGGCGGCGAAGGACATGAGGTTGAGGCCGAAATTCAGGCCGGCCAGCAAGCGCAGCGGACGCCATTCATTGGGCAGGCCACGCCACAGGCGCGGATCGGCAAATCCGAGATTGGCCAGCACCAGGAACAGCGCCACGGCCGCGATCACCAGATCGCGACCTGCCGTGCCAAAGTCCGGCACGCGCGAGGGGGCCACCAGCAGGGCCAGAAGCACGATGCCAATAGCGAAACCAAGCGTACGACGCAGCAGGCTTTCCCGCCCTTCTTTCGCCAGCGGGATCAGAGCCCAGGCGGGCTGTCGTGGTGCCAGCGCGGCCTGCGCCAGACCATAGGCCAGCAGAGCGATACTGAAAGCCAGCATCAGGGCGTAGACGATGTCGCCCAGCAGACCGGTCACCCAGGCATTGCCGGCAAGGACACCATAGGCGACCCACAGCATTGCCAGCGGCATGGCGGTGCGGCCGACAAGTTCGGTGAAGGCCGCGATGGTTCGCCTCACCTGCGAGGGATCCTCGGCATCGGCATGGGCGCCATACTGACGGCGCAGCCAACGCTGCACCGGGATCAGCAGCACAGCGGCCACCAGCACGACAAGCACCATCTGCAGCAGTGTGGTGGAAACCGGCCGGCGCTGGTCACTGCCCGCCCACCATTGTTCGGGTGCCGCCAGCACCTGGGCGGAAACCGCCTGCACTTCGGCAAAACCTTCGCGCCAGAACGCCGGATTGAATGGCGACGGACCGCGATAGATCAGCTGACGGGTAAACTGCCGGCGTGCCTGGTCGGCCACTTCGTCCTGCAGGGCGACAATGCGGGCCAAGGCCAGGTCGGTCTGCTTGACGCTGTCCTGGCTGGCCTGCAGCCGTGCGTTCAACTGTCGGCGCGAATCGACAACCGCCTGCGATTCACGCGGCTGGCCGGTCGCCGGCGGCGGCCCGAGCGCATCGAGCTGGGTCTGGTTGGCCGTCACCGCCTGCTTTGACAGGTCGCGTTCCTGCGTCGCCGTCACACGCAGGCGATCCAGACCACTCCGCAGGGCGGCAAAGTCATCGTCATTCAGGCGCGGATCGCGCAGCGTCCGTTCCACACCACCCAGCACAGCCGGCCAGTCTGTCGGCGCCGGTCGGTCTGTGGTCGCGGACGCAGGCGTCTGACCGCCAGCCGGCGCAATGCCCAGCGGCGCAATGAGCAGGGCCAGCAGGAGAACAATAATCCGCAAGGGTGAGGCGAGCATGGCTGTGAGCATCAGGAGAAATCGATCTGGTTTGCGGTCCGGATGCAGGACCATGGTTCTGTCAGGACGGGCACGGCCCGCCTTGTGCCAATTTACCCTCTTTGCCGCCGGATTGGGGCAAAAACTGGGCATTCGCACCGGTTCGGGGAGGATAGCTTGACTTCGGGGGGACTGCTGTCTTTGCTGGTCTCATGAGCGAACAGATGGATTGCGATATCGCCGTGATTGGCGCCGGTGCCGGCGGCACAGCCGTGGCCACCGGCGCCGCCGTTCTGGGGGCGCGCACGATCCTGATCGAACGCGGTCGCATGGGCGGCAATCGCCTGAATGGCGGCGACCTGCCGATGGCTGCACTGGCCGCAGCCGGACGCCATGCCGTGGCCTGGCGCAGCGCCGCTGCCTTCGGCATCCGCCAGGACGAACCCGAGATCGATTTCGCCGCTGCGATGCGCCGCGTGCAGGCCACGGTCACGGCCAGTGCGCCCAATGATTCGACTGAGCGGCTCTCGGCCTTTGGCGCCATCGTGTTACAGGGCGAGGCCCGCTTCACGGCGCCCGATCGCCTCCGTGTCGGCGACCGGATCATCCGGCCGCGCCATGTGGTGATCGCCACCGGCGCACAACCCATCGTTCCGCCCATCGAAGGCCTGGTCGCCATTCCCTATCTCACGACAAACACCGTGTTCAGCGCGCTGAGCGAGCGGCCGCTGCATCTGCTGATCCTCGGCGGCGGTTCCAGTGGTGTCGAAATGGCGCAGGCCTTCCGCCGCCTGGGCACACGCGTCACCCTGATCGAACGCCTGCGTTGCCTGAACGACTGCGATCCGGAGCTGAGCAGCCTGCTGGTGGACGCCCTGCGCGATGATGGCGTCATTCTGCATGAACAGACGGAAGTGACCCTGGCGGAGAACACTGTCTCCGGTATCGTCCTGACGCTGCGTCATGCCGATGGCAGCAGCACGCGCATCGCCGGTTCGCATCTGCTGCTGACGGCGGGACGCACAGCCGCCGTGGAGGATCTCGATCTCACCGCTGCCGGCGTCACAGCGGATACGCGCGGCGTTGTTACCAATGCGCGCCTGCGCACCGCCAACCGACGCATCTGGGCTGTCGGCGATGCTGCCGGTCGACCGGGCGGCACCGCTGCCGCCCAGCATCAGGCTACCGTGGTGCTGAAAAACATCCTGTTCCGCCTACCCGTCAGCAGTGCGGCGGCGGCGATTCCTCAAGTGGTCTATGGCGATCCGGAACTGGCCAGCGTCGGCCTCTCGGAAGCCGAGGCCCGCGCCCGTCATGGCCGCATCCATATCCTGCGGAGTCCGTTCGCCACCAATGACCGCGCCCAGGCCGAAGGCCGTGGCGATGGTCTAGTCAAGGTGATCGCCAGTGCAGCCGGCGGCCGTATTCTGGGTGCTGCCATTGCCGGACCACAGGCCGCAGACCTGATTCAGCCCTGGCTGCTGGCCCTTGGCAAAGGCATGAGCCTGGATGCCCTGCAGGCGATGGCGGTGCCGCATCCGACCCGTGGCGAAGCCGGCAAGCGGGCAGCCGGCGATTTCTACCGGCCCAGACTGCTGAGCCCGATGACGCGCCGGATCGTGCAGTTTCTCGCCCGCTTCGACTAACGGACTATAATAACCATCATGGACGGGGAAGCAGAAGCCAGGCAGACGACGCCACCGGCGCGCCAGATCAGCGCCGCGAGCCTGTCCGGCCGCCTGCTGCTGCTCACCATTGTCTTCACGATGATCCTGGAAGTCCTGATCTACCTGCCGGCGATGGCCCGGTTCCGCATCAGCTTTCTGGAAGCCCGTATCGAACTGGCGGATCAGGCCGCACTCGCCCTTCTGGCAGCGCCCGATGGCATGGTCAGCGCGGAACTGGAAGCCGAGCTGCTGCGCAATGTCGGCGGCAAGCTGGTGGCGATGCGGCGCAAGGAGTCCAACGCCCTGATCCTCAGCGACCGCCAGGATCTGCCGATGCTCGGCCGCCCGATGGATCTGGTCAACTGGCAATGGTGGGAAGCCATCATGGATGCCGGCATGACCCTGGTCGGTCGGGCTGATCCTTATCTGCGTGTACTCGGTCCCTCGCCGCGCGATCCGCAGACCCGTATCGAGGTGGTGCTGTCCACCGAGCCACTGGCCGAGGCGCTGCGTGACTTCTCCTGGCGGGTCTTCTGGGTCTCGCTGGTCATTTCGGTCTTCACCGGCGTCCTGGTCTATATCAGCCTGCAATGGCTGCTGGTGCGGCCGATCCGGCGTCTGATCGACAGCATCGTCGGTTTCCGCGCCGCACCGGAAGACGCGCGCCAGATCATCCGTCCCTCGCAGCGCCGTGACGAGCTTGGCCTGGCCGAGCGCGAATTACGTGCGATGCAGCAGGACCTGCGCCAGGCGCTGACCCAACGCATCCGCCTGGCCCAACTCGGCATCGCGGTCAGCAAGATCAGCCACGATCTCCGCAACATGCTGGCGGCTGCACAACTGGTATCGGATCGCCTGGAATCCTCCGCCGATCCGACTGTGCGCCAGGTGGCGCCGCGACTGGTGGGGTCGATCGACCGTGCCATCGCGCTCTGCGCCCAGACCCTGCGCTATGGCAAGGCCGAAGAGCGCGCTCCCGAGTTGCAGCGCATTGCCCTGCGCGACATGGTCGAAGAGCTGGCGGCCACGCTTGGTCTGGCCGATTGCGGCGAGGTGCGCTGGCACAACGCCGTGCCTGCCGACCTGCTGGTCCTGGCCGACCCCGATCATATGCACCGCATCCTGAACAACCTGACGCGCAATGCCGCGCAGGCAATGCCCGATGGCGGCGACATCCGTATTGCCGCTGCCGTCAGCGGCACCGAAGTTGTCATCGAGATCGCCGATAGCGGCGGCGGCCTGAGCATGGCGGCACAGGACCATCTGTTCGAGCCTTTCCGCGGCGGTCGCAGCGGCGGCACCGGCCTGGGACTGGCGATTGCGCGTGAACTCAGCCGCGCCCATGGCGGCGATCTTGAACTGGCGCGCACCGGACCGCTCGGGACGACCTTCCGGATTCGCCTGCCGAATCCGGCTGGATAACCGGCAAAAGTGTCGGGGCATGGCTAACCGGTTTTAACCATATCACTTAACTGTATCTTCAAAGGATTGGAGACGATAATGCACGCACGGCCAGAACGGCCGGGCAGGCCAGATGGCGCTGCGCAGGAGAGAAGCCCATGCGTGCGATGCTGACGATCCGAACCCTTCTTCTACCGGTCTTGCTGATCGGCCTGCTGGCCGGCTGCGCCGACGAGCGCAAGAATCTCACGCCGGCCGCGCAGGCAACGGCGCTGGGTCTGGGCTACGAAATCATCAAGACCAAAATCGAGCGACGCCTCGAAGTGACCTGCAATCCGCTGAACCTGATCAGCGATGGGACCTATTGCGTCAGCAACTACAAGCCGACCGACCGGCAGGAAGTGTTCTGCTTCAAGACCCTGGCCGGCGTCGACTGCTATGCCGAACCCGATCCCTATTCTCTCGAAGGCCGTCAGCTGCCGGGCCCGCCGCGCGTACTGGCCGATCCGCCGATGCCGATGCTGCCGCCGGGCCGCCGCCCCCATCCGCCGCAGGTGGCCACCGCGCCGATCGGGGCTGAACCCACGACCATCGTTCTGCCTGCCGATCAGCCCGGCCCTGCCGTCATCATGACGGCTCCGGCGACCGAGACTCAGGCCCAACCGGCCGACCGCCCTGCGGCCGGACCCACCGAAATGAAACCGGCGAAAACCATGTAACAAGACAGTGAGGGCTGTGGCCATTCGGGCCGACCCTCTTGTCTGTCGGCGTGGCGTGCTAGGTTCTGGCCATGTCGCGCGATCACAGCCGTGAATGGATCTGGGACCTGCCGGTCCCACCCGATGCCCTCTGGCCCTATCTTTCCGACACGGCCCGCTTCAACGAAGCTGCCGGCACGCCGCGTTATGCGGTCGAGGAAATCCCGCAAGCCGATGGCTCGGTGACCCGCCGCGCCAGCGCCAGCTATAGGGGTGTTGCCGTCGAATGGGACGACCCGCCCTATGAATGGATGGTCAACCGCGCTTTCTGCCAGATGCGGGTGTTCCGGCGCGGCCCGCTTTCCCATCTTGGCCTCGACTTCCGGCTGGAGCCCGGCCCGCACGGCGGCAGCCGGCTGACCTATCAGCTGCGCGGTGCACCGCGCGGGATTGTCGGCAGGCTGCTGTTCGCTACCGGTCTGCTCGACCGTATCGGCGGTGGACTGGAAACAATGGTCCGCCAGGCCGCTGCGTACAGCACCGGCATGGCGGTACAGCCCTTCGAATACACCCCACCGCCGCCGGCGCCTGAACAGCAGGCCCGTCTGCAGGCCCTGACCCGGCAACTGGCGGCCAGCCCCTATCATCACGACATGGCTCAGCGTCTGGCCGATCATGTGGCCACCGCACAGGAAGTCGACCTCGTGCGCATCCGCCCGCGCAAACTGGCGCGTGACTGGCAGCAGCCGGTACGCCCGGTCACCGAACTCTGCCTCGAAGCCACGCGACTGGGCCTGCTGAATCTTTCGTGGAACCTGCTCTGTCCGCGCTGCGGCGGCGCCAAAGCTTCTGCCGCCAGTCTCGACCAGTTGCCCAAGGCCGCCCATTGCCCGTCCTGCAACATCGCCTATGACGGCAACTTCACCCAGAACGTGGAAATCAGTTTCCGGCCCGCTCCGGTCATCCGCAGCATCGGTGAAGGCGAGTTCTGCATGGGTGGCCCCCATGTCTCGCGCCATATCCTGGTGCAGCAGATTCTGCAGCCGGGCGAGACGCGCCAGATCGGCGGCATCCTGCCGGCAGGCGAATACCGGCTCCGTGCGCTGGAGCCGGGCGGCGAATGCGTGATCCGCCATGAGAGCGGGATTTTCCCCATGGCGGTTGCGATTGATCGCGAGGCACCGGGCTTCGCCATCGAAACGCAACCCGGCCCGGCCATCGGCGTCATCGCCTTCCGCAACGCCAGTTCGCGCCCACTGACCTTTGTGGTCGAGGATCGCGGCTGGCGCAGCGACGCGCTGACGGCTCATGAGGTCACCACCCTGCAGGCCTTCCGGGACCTGATGCCGATGCAGGTGCTGCGGCCGGGTGAGGATGTCGGCATCGACAGCATTACCTTGCTGTTTACCGACCTGGAGGGATCGACCGCGCTGTACGAGCGGCTGGGCGATGCGGCGGCTTATCGCCTGGTCCGGCGGCATTTCGGCTTCCTGGCCGCTACCATCCGTGAACACGATGGCGCCTTGATTAAAACCATCGGCGATGCCGTGATGGCGGCTTTCGCCACGCCGGAACAGGCCGTGCGGGCCGGCCTTGAAATTCGCGATCGCATCGGCGCCTTCAATGAAGAATACCGCGCGGAGACTCTGCGCGAGGGCGAGAGCATCGATGCCGCCATCGTACTGAAGATGGGCCTGCATGGCGGCCGCTGCATTGCCGTCAATCTGAACGACCGGCTGGATTATTTCGGCAGCACGGTGAACATGGCCGCCCGCCTGCAGGGCCGCAGCCGCGGTGGCGAAGTCATCCTGTCCGCGCCGCTGGCTGCCGATCCGGCCGTGGCGCCGCTGCTGGCAGATCGCCGTCTGCAGCATGAAAGCGCCGCCCTGAAGGGCTTCGACAATCCGGTGCCCTTCGTGCGTGTTCTGGCCTAGGCCTCAGTCATCCGTCAGGGCCGAGAGGCCGAGCAGCGCGCGGCGACGCAGCCACAGGCTGGGGCGATAACGGTCGTCGCCGGTGATCGCCTGCAGCTGGGTCAGGATGGTATGCACCGTTTCCAGCCCCATGGCATCGGCCAGCGCCAGCGGACCGAACGGATAGTTCAGCCCCATCGTCATCGCCTTGTCGATATCGGCCGGTTTGGCGATCCGGATCTGCGCCATCTCACATCCCAGGTTGGCCACCATGGCAGCGATACGCTGGCCGATGAAACCGGGGCTGTCATGGATCGTGGTTACGGCGCGGCCGGCGGCATGCAGCTTGGCCACCAGGCCATCCAGCAGGTCGCGGCGCGCGCCCGGCGCGCGCATCAGTGTTAGCCGCTTGTCCAGCTTGCCGGCAATATCGAGCGCGAACAGCCGACGATGGTCGAAGCTGCGACGGGCCGCATAGCCCGAACAATCCTCGCCCAGCGGCGCACAGAGAATCGGACTGTCGCCGTCATCGAACCCGCTGACCTCGAAGCCGAAACTGCGCAGCAGTTCGCGCAGAGCCTCGTCGTCTTCCGCCAGCGCCACCCGGGTAATCGGGGGTGCGCTGGCCGGCGCATCGGGGGAATCCGGCATCGCCTTGCCATCGGCGTCATAGGCAAAGAAGCCCTGTTTGGTCTTGCGGCCAAGCTGACCACTCTCCCGCAGGAGCTGATGCAGCGGCGAGGTCGCCAGCCGGCGATCATAGAAATAGCCTTCGTGAATGATCTGGCTGACTGGGAAATTCACGTCGATGCCGGTCAGGTCCATCAGCTCGAAGGGCCCCATCTTGAAGCCCCAGTTGTCGCGCATCACGGCATCGACCTGGGCCGGTGTCGCAACGCCTTCCGACACGATGCGTAAGGCTTCCTGCGTGTAGGCGCGGCCGCCCAGATTGACCAGGAAGCCGGGGCTGTCCTGCACCACCACCGGCACACGGCCCATACGCTCGCCAGCCTCGACCAGGGCGGCAATAGTGCTGTCGCTGCTGCCCGGCGCCCGGATCACTTCCACCAGCTTCATCAGCGGTACGGGATTGAAGAAATGCAGGCCGGCAATCCGGTCGCGATGCTGGCAGGCGGCAGCAATAGAGGCGATGCGCAGCGATGAGGTGTTGGAAGCCAGCAGACAGTCTGGCCGCACCACGGCTTCCAGCTGACGGAAAACCTCCTGCTTGATGGTCAGATTCTCGACAATGGCTTCCACCACCAGATCGGCAGGCGCGAAAGCCTTCACATCCTCCACCACACTGAGGCGCTGCTTGGCGGCTTCGGCGGCGGCAGCTTCCATGCGGCCCTTCACCACCATCTGATCGAGCTGCAGCAGCACGGCGTCGCGCGCCTTGACGGCGGCGCCAGGCGCAGCGTCGAACAGCAGCACGGTCATGCCGCTGGTCATGCCCACCTGGGCAATGCCGCGGCCCATCGCGCCGGCGCCAACAACGCCCAAGGTTCCGATTTTCTGCCTAGATTCGGCCACAATTACCTCCGGATTTCCGGTCACATCCTGCCCACAAGGCCCTTGATCCGCAAGCCGGCCCACCCCACATCTTCTTTCGTCGGAGTGCCTGTGAGGGCTCCGACGGACCTCGCTTAAGATGTAAGGAGTCCGCAACTATGACCACACGCGTTTCCCTGTTCTCCAGTCCGCTGCTGCTCGGTTTCGACCATGTGGAGCGGATGATCGAGCGTGCCACCAAGGCAGGCTCCGAGGGCTATCCCCCCTATAATATTGAACAGATTGCCGAAGACGGCCTGCGTATCACGCTGGCGGTTGCCGGCTTTGCTGCCGGCGATCTGTCGATCACGCTGGAAGACAACCAGCTTGTCATTCGTGGCAAGCAGGTGGACGAAAAAGAGCGCATTTATCTGCATCGCGGCATTGCCGCGCGACAGTTCCAGCGCAGCTTCGTCCTGGCCGATGGCATCGAAGTGACCGGGGCCGAACTGAGCAATGGCCTGCTGCATATCCTGCTGCGCCGCCCCCGGCCGGAACCACAGGTCCGCAATATCGCTATTACTACAACTGACGGCGGACGATCCGATGCAGTCGGCGTCACCGGTAAGCCCCGCGGCGCCTGAACCGTCGCCGGAAGGAGAAAAACATGGCCACCCCGAACGATCACGACACCTACGTCAATAACCGGCGCATGCAGGATGCCATGACGCCCGAAACCTTCGCCAATCTCGGCGCGCCGGACTTGGCCTATGTCAGGCCGGTGCAAACCGAGGAGGGTCTGGTGTGGGGCGTCTATGCCGCCAACGGCAACCAGCTGGGCTGGGCGCCGGATCGCGACCTGGCATTTGCCGCCGCCCTGCAGAACGAACTGCTGGCCGTCAGTGTGCACTGACTGCGGCATGGCCCGATGATTGGCCGCGCCGCCTGGGTATCTTTGCCTCAGGCGGCGTGGCTGGTCGGGCTGTCGGTGAGCAGCGCGTAAATCGCGTCGGCGCTTTCGGCACCACGCAGCTTCTCGCAAACGCCCTTGTCACGCAGAAGGCGCGATACACGCGCCAGGGCTTTCAAATGATCGGCGCCGGCCGCTTCCGGCGCCAGCAGCAGAAAAATCAGATCGACGGGCATCTCGTCGATCGAGTCGAAGTCGATCGGCCGCTCCACGCGGGCGAACAGCCCGTAGAGCTTGTCCAGACCGGCCAGGCGGCCATGAGGAATGGCGATGCCATTGCCCACGCCGGTGGTGCCCAGCCGTTCGCGCTCCAGCAGCGTGTCGAAAATCGCCCGCTCATGTTGACCGGTGATCCGCGCAGCACGCGCTGCCAGCTCCTGCAGAGACTGTTTCTTGCTGTTGGCTTTGAGATTGGCGACGACGCCGTCAGGACTCAAAAGCTGAAAGATTTCCATGGGGAGAGATGCCTCTGCCTCTGATGCCGTGTCATGCCCTGCCGCCCACGCGGCTCAGGCAATGTCTCCGGCAACAGGCTGTTGACGCGGATGGTGGTTGCGTCGCTTGCGCTTGTCGCGCCGAACCTGCTTGGCCAGCTTCTCCAGAGCCTGGTCGAAGCTGAGATAGATTTCCGTACCCTCGGCCTCTGCCTGCATGGCAATGCCCGAACCGACATGCACCGCGCAATGGCAATGATACATCGAGCCATCGCGCTTGAAGACAACCTCGGCCTTAATGGCATTGTCCATATACTTGGACACGGCGTTGGTCAGGTTTTCCTCGACGTATTCCCGCAGGGATTCGCCAAGGTCAAGTTGCTGTCCGGACGTCAGGATTTTCATGATGCGTTGAAACCCGAGTTCAATCGGTCAGAGCATGATTGTAGTACGGCGGCACGCGCCCGTCATGCGGCGCGGACCATAGACAAGGCCACTACCCCTGTCAACCGCATCCACCCTCCCTAACCTGTTGATATTGTTAATACCCACAGGCATTCGTGGCTGTGGATATCGGCGAGCAGAAGCGGTTTGGACCCGCTTTAGGGTCTGTCCGATTCCGGCGCAGTCCGGAATATTTCGGCCAAGCCCTCAGGACTCGATATGGTAACGCCAAGATCGCGTATCAAGCCATTGGAAATACCATAAACCCAGCCATGCAGGCTGAGATCCTGACCGCGATGCCAGGCGTTCTGCACGATGGTGGTCTTGGCCAGATTGAAAACCTGTTCGCGTACGTTCAGTTCGCAGAGCGCGTTGACGCGCTTGTACTCGTCAACAATGGCGACAAGATCGTCCTTGTTCTTGTCGAACACATCGCGGATCGGTCGCAGCCAATGATCGATCAGGCCGAGCTGTTGGGGCTGCATCGCCGCACGCACACCACCGCAGCCATAATGGCCGGTGACGATCACATGCTTCACCTTCAGGAATTCGGTGGCGTATTGCAGCACGGCCAGGCAGTTCATGTCGGCCGGATGCACCAGATTGGCGACATTGCGGTGCACGAAGAGTTCGCCCGGATCGAGGCCGACGATTTCGTTGGCCGGCACGCGGCTGTCGGCGCAACCGATCCACAGGTAAGACGGGTTCTGCTGATGCGCCAGCCGGCCGAAAAAACCGGGATCGGCGCGCAGCTTCGACATCGCCCAAGCGCGGTTGCTTTCAAAAAGCGGTGCAATATCGGCCATCGGTGATCCTTCACCCTACCTTCAGCAGGCCGGCCTTCTTAAGGCGCCGGCGCTCGACCGAAGACGGAATATTCATAGCCTCGCGATATTTCGCCACGGTGCGGCGGGCAATGTCGACACCCTTGCCGGCCAGCATCTCGACGATCTTGTCGTCCGAGAGCACATCCTCGGTCGGCTCGCCGTCGATCAGGATCTTGATGCGATGGCGGATCGATTCCGCCGAGAAAGCTTCGCCGCCATCCGTGGCTGCAATGCTGGCTGTGAAGAAATACTTCATCTCGAAAATGCCGCGCGGCGTCGCCATCGTCTTGTTCGAGGTCACGCGACTGACCGTGCTTTCGTGCATTTCGATGGCTTCCGCCACCGCGCGCAGGTTCAGCGGCTTGAGATGCGAGACACCATGGCGCAGGAACGCATCCTGCTGGCGCACGATCTCGCTTGCCACCTTCAGGATGGTCTGGGCGCGCTGGTCCAGAGACTTGACCAACCAGTTCGCCGAATTCAGGCAGTCCGACATATAGGTCTTGGTCTGTTTGAGCTGACCATTGTTGCGGTCAACCGCCTTCTCCGCCTTGGCGACGCGGGCGTAGTAGCGGCTGTTGACCAGCACGCGCGGCAGGGTGTCGCTGTTCAGCTCGACCAGCCAGGCGCCGTCGTTGCCGCGCCGCACATAGACATCGGGCACCAGCGTCTGCACCGGTTCGCCACCGAACAGCAGGCCGGGCTTGGGATTCAGGGCGCGGATTTCCTGCACCATGTCGGCGATATCTTCCTGGTCGACACCGCAGATGCGCATCAGACCGGCGAGGTCGCGTTTGGCCAGCAGTTCCAGATTGTCGAGCATGGCCTGCATCGCCGGATCGAGGCGATCGCGCTCGCGCAGCTGCAAGGCCAGGCATTCCTTCAGCGATCGGGCGAACAGGCCGGCCGGCTCGATGGTCTGCAGGTCCAGCAGCACCGCTTCCACTTCATCGGCCTCGATCCCCAGCCGGTCGGCGATCTCTTCCAGCGGCTCGGCCAGGTAGCCAGCATCGTCCAGCGCATCGATCAGGGTCTGGCCGATCAGACGGTCGGTCGCATTAGCCGGCATCAGCAGCCATTGCTCCTGCACATGCTCGCGCAGATTCTGCGCCTCGGTCAGCGTCTGCTCCAGACCGCCGCCTTCGTCCTCGAACCGGGAGTCGCCCCCGCGCCCGCTGATATGGTTGCTGCTCAGACCCTGCTCGGGGCCAGCCGCATCGTAGCCGCTGTCGTTGTTGAAGGTGTTGTCCCCATCGGCATCGACATCGAGCGACTCACGCGCCCGATCCGAGATGCCATCGGAATTCAGATCCAGCCGCTCCGGCGCGGCTTCACCGTCACTAACCTCGAAGGCATCGCGGGTATCTTCGCCCGGCCCCTCGCCATCAATGCGCTCGAGCAGCGGATTGCGCTCCAGTTCCTGCTCGACATAGGCGATCAGTTCCAGATTGGACAGTTGCAGCAGCTTGATCGCCTGCTGCAACTGCGGCGTCATAACAAGGGCCTGACCCTGCCTAAGCTCAAGACGAGGCCCCAATGCCATGCTTACGGGCCCGTCACCAGCTGAACCGCTCGCCGAGATAGACTCGGCGGACGTTTTCGTCGGCTACGATCTCGGTCGGGCTGCCTTCCATCAGAACCTTGCCATCATGCAGGATGTAGGCACGGTCGATGATGTCGAGGGTCTCGCGCACATTGTGGTCGGTGATCAGCACGCCGATGCCGCGATCCTTCAGATGCGACACCAGTTCGCGGATTTCGCCCACCGCAATCGGATCGATACCGGCCAGCGGTTCATCCAGCAGCATGAAAGAGGGCTGGGTTGCGAGCGCGCGGGCGATTTCGCAACGGCGGCGTTCGCCGCCCGACAGCGCCAGTGCCGGCGTACGCCGCAGATGGGTGATCGAGAATTCGGCCAGCAGATCTTCCAGCATGGCCTCGCGGCGGTCGGTTTCCGGTTCCACCAGTTCCAGCACGGCGCGGATATTCTGCTCGACCGTCAGGCCGCGGAAAATCGAGGCTTCCTGCGGCAGATAGCCCATGCCGAGCCGGGCGCGGCGATACATCGGCAGGCCGGTGATCTCATGCCCATCCAGCGTGATGGCGCCATGATCGGGCGCGATCAGGCCGGTCATGATGTAGAAGGTGGTGGTCTTGCCGGCGCCGTTCGGCCCGAGCAGGCCGACGGCCTCGCCACGCTGCACATACAGCGAAACATCACGCAGCACCGGGCGCTTCTTGAAGCTCTTGCCCAGACGGTGCGCGGCCAGGCCGGGACTGGGGTTTTCCGCCACCAGTCGCAGGCCGTCACTGGCCGTTTCGGATTTTGGGCCCGCAATATTCATCGGCGCGGCCCGGGAGTCGGCGCCGGCTGCGGCTCGGCATTGTTCGGAATGATCACGGCCTGCACACGCCCGCCGGGGATGGGGTCGCAGACGCTGCGGCCGCTGTCCTGATACATCACAGCACGCGCGCAGCGCACGGTGTTCTGGTCGCTGGTCATCAGCACATTGCCGGTCAGCGTGATGGTCTTCTTCTCGACATCGTAGATACCGAGTTCACCCTGGGCGCGTTCTTTCGGCGTCGAGACAAAGACATTGCCCTTGGCCTCGATCTTGGTGATCGAACTGGCATCCGGCCCGCCGGGGGCGATGGAGGGACCGGCGGCCTTCTGCGGCTGGGCCGGCCGTCCCGGCGTCGCAGCGGCCGGTTGAGTGTCACGATTACGATAATGCACGAACAGCTCGTCCGAACGCAGGCGGCTGTCGCCCTGCACCACGTCGACCTTGCCGCGGAAAATCGCCAACTGCTTGTCCTGCTGCACTTCCAGCGTGTCGGAGCCAATATTGATCGGCTGGTTGTTGTTGGCGGCGCCCATAGCGAACTGCGCCTGTGCCGGTGCGGCACCAGCCAGCACACAGGCCATGACGATCAGCGTCGAAGATATCCGCATCGCGATCAGCCCCGTTTGTCCTGCTGGAAAATCTTGGTCTTCACGCCATTGATGAACAGTATGACCTTGCCGCCTTCGTAGACGCGCAAGCCATTGGCATTGATCGTGCCCATATCCGTCTGGCCCCAGACCTTCTCGTCACTGGCGATCACCTTGGTCTGCAGATTGACCTCGGCGGAATGCCCATGCATCTCATAGCCCTTGTCGCCGAACACGGCGACATTGCCGAACAGGTGCAGCAACTGGCCAGTACCATTGTAGATGCCTGTGTCGGAGGTCAGAGACCACCACTGGCCGTCGTTCATCGAGAAGTCTGCCTGAACGCGATCCAGCGTCACCTGCTTGTCATCCTGCGGATCCTGGATGGCGCGATCGGCGGTGACCACATAAGGCTGGCCGCTGGAGTCCGAACCGCGATAGCGCGGGTTGTTCATGACCAGTGCGCCGGTATCCGTATCGACCCGGGTCGCCCAGATCGACATCAATGCGGAGCGTTTGTTCAGTTGCGGCCATGCGAAAACCGCAATCAGCATACCGAACGCGATGGTCGGCAGGATGAATTTCATGAACCGCACGAAACGACGGCGGCGCGGCAACTGCGACAGAACGCTGGCGGCGTCGCGCGGCGTGAAGCCGGCGTTGCGCTGGCGCGCGTCCGCTTTGATCTGGTCGAGGCCGGTCGCCATCATGCCGGTCCTCACGTGATGCCGGCTCGCACGCAATCGTGCATGTGAAGGATGCCGATCGGCCGATTGTTCTCAACCACGAAGAAGGCCGTGATGCGCCGACTGTTCATTTCGCGCAAGGCCTCAACGGCCAGAAGATCCTGGCGGATCGTCATCGGCGACTTGGTCATCACCGTTTCGACCTTCTGCGACAGGAGATCGCCTTCGATGTGGCGCCGCAGATCGCCGTCGGTGATGATGCCAACCAGCCTGTCCTTGTCACGGCCGGATTTGCCGACGATGCCGATGCAGCCGAAACTGCGCCCGGCCATGGTGACCAGCGCCTCTCGCATCGGCGTGCCCGTCGAGACCAGAGGAATCTCCGCCTCGACATGCATCAGGCTTTTCACCTTGATCAGTTGCTTGCCCAGGCGGCCACCCGGATGGAAGACGCGATAATGGTCGCGGGTGAAACCCTTGCGCTCCATCAGACCGACGGCCAGCGCATCGCCCAGTGCCAGCATCATGGTCGTTGAGGTGGTGGGCGCGAGCCCCATCGGGCAGGCTTCTTCCACCGGCGGCAGTACCAGAACAACATCCGAGGCCTGGCCCAGAGCCGATTTGGCCTTGCTGGTCATGCCGATCAGCGGAATCCCGAACCGCTTGGCATGGGCGATCAGGTCCGCCATTTCCGGGACGTCGCCGGAATTCGACAGGCAGAGCAAGACGTCTCCATTGGTCACCATGCCCAGGTCGCCATGACTGGCTTCCGCCGGATGGACGAACATGGCGGGCGTGCCGGTCGATGCCATGGTGGCAGCGATCTTGCGCGCGACATGACCGCTCTTGCCCATGCCCGATACGATGACGCGGAAATGGCTGCCTTCCCGGCTGACATTCATCAGGATGTCGAGAGCTTTGCTGAACCTGTCATCCAGGCCGGCGGCAAGTGCGGCCAGGCCATTGGATTCCATCAGCAGGACGCGGCGACCGACCTCGATATCGGGACTGCCCGGACGGCGGCGACTGCCAACCTGCACGACCTTGGCCGAAACGGCTTTGGTCGCGGCAGTCGCGGACGAGGCTTTCGCACGTTTTTTTCCGGCGCGCTTGACGCGCGCGACGGAGGGTGCGGATGTCATGATCTACCCACTGCTGGCAATACACTAACAAGAATCGTGCCAAGTATGGAGAATCAGGGCCGGAATTGCAAACCAGATGACCGGATCGCAGCCAATTTCAGCAACTTGTGGAAAAAATCGGCTTTTGGGCTAAACGCCGGGATCAATGGGCGAAAATATCGTCCTCGGGCCAGCCGGCCAGATCGAGGTCGGCCCGCGCGGGCAGGAAGCGGAAGCAGGCCTCAGCCAATGCCATGCGGCCTTCGCGCACCAGCATGCCATCCAGCACCGTCTTGAGCTGATGCAGATTCAGCACATCCGACGCCGCGTAGCGCTGCTGCGCTTCGGTCAGATCGTGGGCGCCCCAGTCCGAAGACTGCTCCTGCTTGGAAATCTCCACCCCGATCAGGTCGCGGCAGAGATCCTTCAGACCATGGCGGTCGGTGAAGGTGCGCACCAGCTTCGACGCCGTGCGCGTGCAGTAGACCGGCGCGGTTTCAGCGCCGACATACTGTTTCAGCGCCGCCAGATCGAAACGGGCGAAGTGAAACAGCTTCAGGATTTTCGGGTTTTCCAGCAGTCGCTTGAGATTGGGCGCGGCATAGCCGGTGCCGGAGCGGAACTGCACCAGATGGGCATTGCCATCGCCAGAGGAAAGCTGAACGACGCAGAGCCGGTCGCGGAGCGTCCGCAGCCCCATCGTCTCGGTATCCACAGCCACCATCGGGCCGAGATCGAGGCCGTCCGGCAGGTCGTTCTGATATACGGTGATGGCCATTCTGCGATGCTCTCTCTCATGCGGGCGCATCGGAAATCACGATGCGGCAATCGAGGAATTGGTGCCCAGGATAAGACTCGAACTTACACGACCTTTCGGTCACTAGCACCTGAAGCTAGCGCGTCTACCAATTCCGCCACCTGGGCAATGGTTCGAAACGACCCGAAGGCGTCCCGACCGAGGCGAGTGTTTACGGCCCCGGCCTGGAGAAGTCAAGCGCCGCCCCGCAGCATTTCGGAGCTATTAATGACAGGGGTTGCAAGGACTTGCTCCCCTGCGGATAACTGGGCGGCAGACGGGTGAACACGGGCGAATGGCTGGGCGGAATGGATAGCGTCGAGTGTCTGGTGATCGGGGCGGGCGTGGTCGGCCTGGGCGTGGCCCGGGCCCTGGCCAGACGGGGTCGCGAAGTGGTGATCGCGGAGGCCGCCAGCCTGATCGGCAGCGAAACCTCGTCGCGCAATTCCGAGGTGATCCATGCCGGCATCTATTATCCGGCCGGCAGCCTGAAGGCCCGGCTCTGCGTTGAAGGCAAACAGGCGCTTTACGCCTACTGCGCCGAGCGCGGCGTCGCCCATAACCGCTGCGGCAAACTGATCGTCGCCGCCGATGACAGCCAGATCCCCGATCTGGAGGCGCTGAAGAAAAAGGCTGAGGCCAACGGCGTCGATGACCTGCAATGGCTGACCCGCGACCACGCCGTGGCGCTGGAACCGCAGTTGCATTGCGTCGCTGCCCTGCTCTCACCTTCCACCGGCATCATCGACAGCCATGGCCTGATGCTGGCCTATCAGGGCGAGGCCGAAGACCACGGCGCCATGCTGGCGCTGAACGCGCCGGTGATCCGCGGCGACGTCGCCAATGACGGCATCGTCATCGAAACCGGCGGCCCGGATGCGATGGTGCTGAAGGCAAAACTGGTGATCAACGCCGCCGGTTTTGCCGCGCAGGGCATCGCCGCCAAGATCGAGGGCATTCGGTCCGACAGCGTGCCCGGCTGCTACTATGCCAAGGGCAACTACTTCGTGTTGTCCGGTGTGAAGCCGCCGTTCTCGCGACTGATCTACCCGATCCCCACCCCCGGCGGGCTCGGCACCCATGTCACCATCGACATGGGCGGCCAGATGCGGTTCGGCCCCGATGTCGAATGGATCGACAGGGTCGACTACAATGTCGATCCGGCGCGCGGCGAACTGTTTTATGCCGCCGTGCGGGAATACTGGCCCGGCCTGCCCGATGGCGCGATCCAGCCGGGCTATGCCGGCATCCGGCCCAAACTCAGTCGCGGCGGCGGCAAGGCTGGTGACGACTTCCTGATTCAGGGGCCGGACCAGAATGGCGTGCCGGGCCTGATCAATCTCTATGGCATCGAAAGCCCGGGTCTCACGGCTTCGCTCAGTATCGGCGAGATGGTCGCCGATATGGCAGAGAGAATGAACTGATGGACGCGACCTGCATTCTGGACGGTAAATTCGCCCTGGCGGAATCGCCGGTCTGGTCGGCAGGCGATCAGAAGCTCTGGTTCGCCGACATCCATGCACCGAACCTGCATCGCTTCGATCCGGCGACACAGACCCTGGAAACCTGGGGAATGCCGAGCGCGCTGGGCAGCCTTGCGCCGACCCGCGGCCAAGAATTGCTGCTGGCGCGGCGCGACGGCATCTGGCTGTTCGATCCGGCCACCGAACATGAAACCCTGCTGGCCGCCTCGCCGCTGGAAAATGCACGCTTCAACGATGGCCGTTGCGACCGTCAGGGCCGCTTCTGGGTCGGCGGCATGACCGATGACCGCCAGCCCGATACCGCGCTCTATCGTCTGGAGGGCGACCGCGTGCTGCGGCAGGGCCTGGTCGGCGCCATCGCGATTTCGAACGGTCTGGCGTGGAGTCCGGATGGGACAACCATGTATCACGCCGACACACCGACGATGTGCGTCTGGACCTATGACTACGACGTGAAGACAGCCTCGATCTCGAACCGCCGGCTGTTCCTCGATCTGCGCGAAACGGCTGAGCGCCCGGATGGCGCCACGGTGGATTCTGCCGGCAACTACTGGGTGGCGCTCTATGGCGCCGGCAAGGTGGCGCAGATCTCGCCAGACGGCAAACGCCTGCGCGATGTGCGCCTGCCGGCCAATGCGACGACCATGCCCTGCTTCGGCGGGCCGGATTTCAAAACGCTCTACATTACGACGGCACGCCAGCGGCATACGCCCGAGGACCTGGCAAAAACACCGCTGGCCGGCGGCATTTTTGCGATCCCCGTCGAGATTCCGGGCTTGCCGGAAGTGGCGTTTATTTCTGCCTGATCACGCGGTTGCGCAGGATACCGATCTTCTCGACCTCCAGCTCCACCACATCGCCATCCTTCAGATAGCGGCCATGCTCCAGGCCGCAGCCGTCACCCACCGTACCCGAACCGAAGAACTCGCCCGGATACACGGTCTCATCCGATGACACGCGCGCCAGCAGATCCTCGAACTTGTGATGGATGGTGCTGGAATTGCTGTCGCACCAGGTTTCGCCGTTGACTCGGGCCTGCATGCGCAAGGCATAGGGATCACCGATCTCGTCCAGGGTCACCAGGAACGGGCCCATCGAATTGCCGGTATCGAAATCCTTGCCCTTGCAGGGACCCAGCATGCTCTGCATCTCGATCGACTGCGCGTCGCGGGCCGAGAAATCGTTGAAGATGGTGAAGCCGAAGATGTGGTTGCGGGCCTCGGAAGCCTTGATGTTCTTGCCGGTCTTGCCAAGGAAGAAGCCGAATTCCAGCTCGAAATCCATCACCTGGCTGTAGCGCGGCCAGATTACGTCGCCTTCGGGGCCGTTCACCGAAAAGCGGTTGGACTTGTAGTAGATGGGAATCTGGTACCAGGTCGGCGGCACCTTCACCTTGCCCATCTTGATCAGCAGCGGACCGAGCAGCGGCTTGCGCATGATGGTCATGCGCTCCATCGCCTGCTGCACATGCTTCTCGAACAGCATGCTGTCGCGGATCTGCTCCGGCACCAGCACCGGCGCATGCAGCCTGGCCTCGCCCAGCGTCACGCGCGTCTCGGCGTGATCCTGCAGGCTTTTCGCCCTCGCCTTGGCCTCGTCGCCGCCCTTGATGATGGCCAGCGTGCTGTCAAAGCTGCCGCCGAGATCGACAATCGTCGCGCCGTCAGCAGTGAGCACGCCGGGACGCTTCTCGCCATGCGCCGCATGGCTGTAGGTGCAGAATTTCATCTGTGATTATTCCTCGAAGATGGCGACGGCGCGGGTCCAGCCGGCGGAAGCGCCGCGGATCTTGTGCGGGAAGCAGGAAATGGTGAAGCCGAACGGCGGCAACACTTCCAGGTTATGCAGCTTCTCCAGATGGCAGTAGCCGATATGGCGGCCGGCCTTGTGGCCTTCCCAGATCAGCGAGGCATCCTGGCTCTCCTTGAACTTCTCGGCGGTATGCACAAAGGGGGCATCCCAGCTCCAGGCATCCGTGCCGGTGACGCGCACGCCGCGTTCCAGCAGATACATGGTGGCCTTGTAGCCCATGCCGGCGCCGGTGCTGACGTAGTTCGGCTTGCCATAGGCTTTGCCGGCCGCTGTATTGACCACGACGATGTCGTGTTCCTTCAGCGTATAGCCGATGCGCTTGAGCTCGTTCTCGACATCCTTGTCAGTCACGACATAGCCGTCGGGCAGCTTGGTGAAGTCGAGTTTCACGCCGTCGCCGAAGCACCATTCCAGCGGCACTTCATCGATGGTCCAGGCGCGCTCGCCGTGGTTCATCGTCGAATGGAAATGATACGGCGCATCCAGATGCGTGCCGTTATGGGTGTTGAGCTGCACATTCTCCACCGCCCAGCCCTCGGCCTCGGGCAGGTCTTCCTCCTTCAGGCCGGGGAAGAACTTCACCACGTCCGACGCGCTGTCCTTGTGACGGATGTAATCGATCTTCGGGCCGAAGCCCGGCGGATCGGACTGGACGTCATTTTCGAGAAAGATGGAGAGGTCGACGAAGCGACGGGGCATAATTCCTCCCAAGGAATCAATTAGGGGACCGGCTCTGGTGGGCGGTTGCCGGCCACAATAACGACCACGGAGCATTTTGTCGATTTTTTTCTTTTTTGTCGTTGACAGCTTCCGCGTCCCGTCGTCACAGTGACCCCATGGGAGACGAGAAGAGCAAAGCCGATATCCGCGACCTGGCCGCCGAAGCCGGCAGCCTGACGGAATCGGCATACCGGAATATTCGCGCCGACATCATCGCCGGCCGCCTCCCCCCCGGCACCAAGCTGCAGATCGACGACCTGAAATCCCGCTACGGCCTCAGCGCCAGTCCGCTGCGCGAAGGCCTCGCCCGGCTGATCAGCCAGGGCTTCGTCTCAGCCGAAAGCCAGCGCGGTTTCCGCGTTGCCGCCATGAGCGCCGAGGACCTGGCCGATATCACGCTGGCCCGCCAGGTGGTGGAGCCCGCCGCGCTGAAGCGCGCCATCGAGCGCGGCGACGATGCCTGGGAGGGCGCCATTCTCGCGGCTTATCACCGGCTCGACCGCTATGTCGCCCGCATGGAAGGCCAGACGCTGGAGAATTTCACCGAGTTCAGCGACCTGCACAAAGGCTTCCACGTCGCGCTGATCGCCGCCTGCGGCTCGCCGCGCCTGCTGGACGAGCAAAGCCGCCTCTACGATCAGGCCGAACGCTATCGCCAGGGCATGATGCAGAATTTCATGGTGATCGGGCATGGCGTGCTGATGCGCGAACACAAGCAGCTTATGGACATGGTGCTGGCGCGCGACGCCGACAGCGCCTGTACCAGCCTGCAACACCATCTCGGCCACACTTACGAATTCTGCTACGGCGAAAACGCCGCGGCGAATGCCAGGCAGGCGGCGCCGCCGTGATTGCCTGACAAAAAAGAACAACAACGCGGATACATCCTCGGGAGGAAACCATGACCGCAAGAAAAACCACAGCGCTGGCAATGATCGGCGCCCTGATTGCCGCCGGACTGTCGATGACAGTCATGGCGCAGACCAAGGTCAGCGTCGGCTATACCGCCGTCACCGACTTCTCAACGCTGTTCGTCGCCAAGGAGCGTGGCATCTTCGCCAAGCATGGCCTGGATGTCGAGCCGGTATTCATCGCCATCAATTCCAACATCCCCGCCGCGATCCAGTCGAATTCCGTGCAGATCGGCGGCCCGACCCCGTCGGTCTTCCTGCAGGCGGTGGATGGCGGCCTCGATCTCGTCACTGTCGCCGGCACCGGCGTCACCTCGCCCGAGGCCGTGAAGGGCGTCGGCGTGGTCGCGCGCCCGGAAGCCAATATCAAGAATCCGCAGGACTTCGTCGGCAAGAAGGTCGGCGCACCCGGCATCGGCGCCTTCCTGCATGTGCTGTTCCGTCAATGGCTGGTGGAAAAGGGCGTCGACCCCAAGAAGGTCAACTTCGTCGAAGTTTCCTTCCCCACCATGGGTGACATCCTCAAGGCCGGCACGGTGGATGCCGTGGTGACCGCCGATCCCTTCATGGCCCGCATCGTTGGCGCCGGCACCGGCACGGTGGTGGCGAATTACCTGGCCGATCTGCCGTTCGACAAGCCCAGCATCATCTACACCACGACGCGCGACTGGGCGGCCAAGAACCCCAAGGCGGTGAAGGCCTATCAGGACTCGATCACCGAAGCGGCCGCTTTCATCAAGGCCGATGAGGGCAAGCTGAAGACCCGCGAGGATATCGGCAAGCATATCAAGCTGCCGCCCGAGATCCTGGCCAGCATCAACATCTCCAATCCGAACCCGGTAGTCTCGGTCGATCAGCTCAACTGGTGGATCAAAGTGATGCAGGGCCAGGACATGCTGCAAGGCAAGCTGGACGCCGCCAAGCTGATCGTGAAATGACCCTGTCCTCCAGCAAAGTGGTCGCCATGCCGCGCAGCGTGAGCCAGGATGACCTGATCACGTTCCGCGGCGTCGATCTCGATCTCGCCGGCCGCCGGATTCTGGAGGGCATCGACCTCCAGATCCGGCGCGGCGAATTCGTCTGCGTCATCGGCCCGTCGGGCTGCGGCAAGACCACCATGCTGCGCCTGATCGCCGGCCTGTTCACGCCGACCAGCGGCACCGTCGATTATGACGGCAAGCCGGTGACCGGGCCGCGCCGCGACATCGCCATCGTCTTCCAGGATTACGGCAAGGCGCTGCTGCCCTGGCGCACGGTCAGCGGCAATGTGGCGCTGGCGCTGGAAGCCATCAACATGCCGCGCGCCGAACGGCCGGCGCGCATCCGGGCCCTGCTGGAAAAGGTGGGCCTCGGCAAGCACGCCGACAAATTCCCCAACCAGCTGTCCGGCGGCATGCAGCAGCGTCTCCAGATCGCCCGCTGTCTGGCTCAGAATCCCAGCGTCCTGCTGATGGACGAGCCTTTCGGCGCCCTCGATGCCATGACCCGCCAGGGGTTGCAGGACGAGATCCTGCAGATCGTGCGCTCGACCGGCACCACCGCTTTCTTTGTCACCCACGATCTGGAAGAAGCGCTGTATCTCGGCGATCGCGTGGTCGCGCTGCATCCCAATCCCGGCCGCATCGGCCAGATTTACGATGTGCCGCTGCCGTATCCGCGCGACCAGTTGACCACCCGCGAGCATCCCGAGTTCCTGCGCTTGCGCCGTTCCCTGTTCGACTTCATCAAGGACGCCGAAGCTTGAAGAACTGGCGCGGACTTGTGGTGCCACTCGGCCTGCTGCTGCTGGCCGAGATCGCGGCGCTGATCGCACCGGTCAAAAGCGACACGCTGGCACCGCCGAGCCAGATTTTCGGTGCCGGCCTGATCGGCATTGGTGACGGCACCATCCTGAAAGCCACCGGCCAGACCCTGCTGGCGACCCTGGGCGGGTTGGGGATCGGCGTCGGGCTCGGCCTCGTCTTCGGCATCCTGCTCGGCCTGTTCCTGATTCTCGATCGCCTGTTCGAATTCCCCGTCGAAGCCTTTCGCCCCATCCCCTCGGTGGCGCTGCTGCCGATTGCTATGATCGGCTTCGGCTTCGGCTACAGCATGGAAATCGCCATCGTCGCCTTCGCCAGCTTCTGGCCCGTGCTGATCCTGACCAAGGCGGCCATTGCCGGCATCGAGCCGCGCCTCCTGGAGGTCAGCCGTGCGCTGGGCTTCAACCTCTTGCAGCGGGTCTGGAAAATCGTTCTGCCGGCTGCCCTGCCGCGCATTTTCGTCGCCTTCCGTCTGGCGGCCGGCGTGGCGCTGATCGTCGCCGTCACTGTCGAGATCGCCATCAATCCCCTGGGTCTTGGCTATGCCATGATGGCGGCGCAGCAGTCGCTCAATCCCGCACTGATGCTGGCGCTGCTGCTGTGGATCGGCGTAGTCGGCTGGGGCTTCAATGCCCTGCTGCTGGTGCTGCAGCAGCAGCTGTTCCGCAATATCGGCGGCGCCGTGGAGATGCATCCATGAAGCGCTTCGGCACGTTCCGTATCCTGTGGATGATCGCCAGCATCGGCGTCGGCCTTGCCATCGTCTGGCTCTGGCAGGTCGCCGCCGACAATCGCTGGGTCTCGCCTGTTTTCCTGCCCGGCCCCGACCGCGCCTGGGCGGCGCTGGTGCGCGGCTTCAGCCGTGGCGAACTGCTCGTCAGCCTGACCGGCACGATCGAACGCATGGTCTATGGCTGGCTGCTGGCCTCGCTGGTCGGCGTGGCGCTCGGCGCCCTGATCGGCATCTCGGCGCGCGCGCGGGTCTATCTCGGCCCCATGCTGGAATTCCTGCGCCCGCTGCCTGCGTCGGCCATCATTCCGGTGGCCATCGCCCTGCTCGGCCTGTCGGACGGCATGGTGCTGGCGGTGATCGCCTTCGGTGCGCTCTGGCCCATGCTGCTCGCCACCATCCACGGCTTCGCCGCCGTCGAGCCGCGGCTTTATGAAGTGAGCCGCGCGCTGGGGCTCAGCCGCCTGGAAGTGATCTGGAAAATCGCCCTACCCAATGCCATGCCCGACATTCTCTCCGGCATGCGGCTCGGCCTTACCATCGCGCTGATCTTGGCCGTGGTGGGCGAGATGCTGGCTGGCCGCCAGGGCCTGGGCCAGTGGATTCTGCTCGCCGCTCGCGCCTTCCGCGCGCCTGACCTGTTTGCCGGCGTCATCCTGCTCGGCCTGCTCGGCTTTGCCAGCGCATTGGTGCTATCGGCCGTCGAGCAGCACCTGCTGCGCTGGCGCAAATCCCACTAGGAGATCACATGAGAAAGCCCCGCCGCATCGTTACCGGCCATAACGCCGCCGGCAAATCCGTGGTCGCCATCGACACGGTGATGGCGCCGACCCTGGAAAAGCCCGAGATCGGCGTCGCTTTCTTCGAGGTCTGGAATACCGCCGGCAGCCCGGTGACCGTCGATAATGGCAAGGACCCGACGGACCGCAAACTGCAGATCGAGCCGCCGAAGCAGGGCAGCATCATCCGCTTTGTCGATTTCGGTCCCAAGCGGCCGGATGCACCGGCCATGACCAAGGAACTGGCGCAGGCCGCCTTCGCCCTGGTCGGTTCGGCCCATGCCTCGACCTGGAAGCCGGACAGTCCGCATCCGATGATGCATCGCACGGAATCCATCGATTACGGCATTGTCGTCTTCGGCGAGATCACGCTGGTGCTGGACGACGGCTCGGAAACCCATCTGCAGGCCGGCGATGTGGTGGTGCAGCGCGGCACCGACCATGCCTGGGAAAACCGCTCGCCCGTCAATCCGGCCCGCATGGCCTTCATCCTGCTGGATGGTGCATTTTCTCCGGAAGTGCGTAAGCTGATCGAAAAGACTTGAAGCTTCCGGGAGAGAGTATGACCGAGACCCAGACCCCCGCCCTGCTGTGGACTCCGACGGCCGAACGTATCCGCCGCAGCCAGCTGCATAAATACATGCAGTGGCTGCGCAGCGAGCGCGCCCGCGACTTCAAGGATTACGATAGTCTGTGGCGCTGGTCGGTCAGCGATCTGGAGGGCTTCTGGGCCTCATTGTGGGATTATATCCAGATCAAGGCATACAAGCCCTACGACAAAGTGCTGGCGAAACGCGAGATGCCGGGCGCGCAGTGGTTTACCGGCGCCGAACTGAATTTCGTCGACCAGGTCTTCCGGCACGCCACCGATACCAAGCCGGCGATCCTGTATTCTTCCGAGACCCAGCCGCTGCAACAGATGTCCTGGCGCAGCCTGCAGGACCAGGTCGCCTCCGTCGCCGCGCATCTGCGCAGCATCGGCGTGAAACGTGGCGACCGCGTGGTGGCCTATGCGCCCAACACGCCGGAAACCATCATCGCCTTCCTCGCCGTTGCCAGCATCGGCGCGGTCTGGTCGGTCTGCTCGCCCGATATGGGGCTGAATGCCGTGCTCGACCGCTTCCGCCAGATCGAGCCGGTGGCGCTGTTTGCCGTGCCGTCGAGCCACTACAACGGCAAGCACCTCGACAAGGGCGACGTGCTGACCGCACTGATCGCCGAGCTGCCCACGGTGCGGAACCTGATCCTGCTGCCGGGCCGGAGCGACCACCCCCTGCCGGCCCGCGTACAGACCACCGGCTGGGCCGACGTGATCGCAAAGCCTGCAGAGATGACGGTGGAACCGGTGTCCTTCGACCATCCGCTCTGGGTGGTCTATTCCTCGGGCACCACCGGCCTGCCCAAGCCGATCGTGCATGGCCATGGCGGCGTGGTCATCGTCATCATGGTGATGACGGCCCTCCATAACGATCTCGGGCCCGACGATATCTTCCACTGGTATTCGAGCACCGGCTGGATCATGTGGAATGCCCAGGTCGCCGGCCTGCTGGTCGGGTCGACCATCGCCATCTATGACGGCAGCCCGAGCTGGCCCGACTGGAATCGGTTGTGGCAGTTTGCCGGCGAGGTAAAGGCCACCTTCTTCGGCGCCGGCGCTGCTTTCTATGCCAACTGCCAGAAGGCCGGCGTGGAGCCGCGCAAGGTCGCCGACCTGTCCAGCCTGCGCACGATCGGATCGACAGGTTCACCGCTCTCGGAAGATTCATACGCCTGGATTTATGGCCAGCTCGGCAAGGACATCTGGCTGGCGCCCATCTCCGGCGGCACCGATTTCGCCGGCGGCTTCGTCGGTGGATGCGTGCTCAAGCCGGTCTATGCCGGCGAGATGCAGGTGCGCTGCCTCGGCGCCGACATCCAGGCTTTCGACGACCACGGCAAGCCGCGGACCGACGAGGTGGGTGAACTGGTCTGTGCGTCGCCACTGCCCTCCATGCCGCTGTTCCTGTGGAACGACAAGGACGGCAAACGCTATCACGACAGCTATTTCGACGTGTATCCGGGCATCTGGCGCCATGGCGACTGGCTGCGCATCACGCCGCGCGGCGGCGCCATCATCTATGGCCGCTCGGATGCCACCATCAACCGCTACGGCCTGCGGCTCGGCACATCCGAAATCTACCGCGCGGTGGAAGAACTGCCCGAGGTGCTCGACAGCCTGGTGGTCGACCTCGAATTCCTGGGGCGCGACAGCTACATGCCGTTGTTCGTGGTGCTGCGCGAGGGCATCGTGTTGGATGCCGCCCTGAAGGAGCGCATCAACCAGGCGATCCGCAAGGCTGTATCAGCCCGCTTCATCCCGAACGATATTTTCCAGGTGGCCGAAGTGCCGCGCACGCTGTCAGGCAAGAAGTTGGAAGTGCCAGTGAAGAAAATCCTGCTTGGCCAGCTGGCCGACAAGGTTTCCAATCCCGGCACCATGGCCAATCCCGGCAGCCTCGCCTGGTTCGTCGATTTCGCGAAACACCGTGCGGCCTAGGTGCCCGGCCTGAGCTGCGCGCGCCGCGCGAGCAGGATGCCGCCCAGCACCACGATGCCGCCGGCGATCTGCAGCGGCGCCAGGCCCTCGCCCAGCCACAGCCAGCCGAAGAAGGCCGCCGCCACCGGCTGGATCAGTACCACCAGCGAGGAAAACGATGCCGGCAGGTGGCCGAGCGCATAGGCGATCAGGCTCTGCCCCAACGCATGGCTGATCCAGGCCAGGCCGAACAGGATCGCCCAGCCGTTCAGGCTGGCCGGCCACAACCCCTCGCCCATCAGCCAGGTGGCCGGCAGCAGCACGAGGCCCGAGACCAGGCTCGACCACAGCATGATCTCCTGGCTGCTATGGCGGCCGCGCAATTTGGCCACCGCAATCATATAGGCGCCATAAAACATCGCCGTGGTCAGCGCCAGCAGATCGCCGAAGACATTGTCGCCGCCGATCTGGAAGCTGGCGCCAACCAGCATCATGGCGCCGCAGATCGAAACCAGCAGAGCCACCAGGAAGGCGCGCGAGATTTTCTCGCGCAGCACCAGCCAGGCCCCCAGCGTCACCACAACAGGCGCAAAATTGGATAACAGCGTCGAATTGGCCACCGAGGTGTATTTCACCGCCAGGTGCCAGAAGAACAGATCGCCCGCAAACAGCAGGCCGGGGATCAGCAACACGCTCCAGGGCGGCATCCCCGGCAGCGATGGCCGGCTTTCATCCGCCGGCCGCAGATGCCAGACCAGCCAGAGCGGCGGCACGGCCAGCATCGTCCGGTAGAACCCCGTGGCGGTCGGGCCGACTTCCGAGATGCGCACAAAAATCGGCGAAAAAGCGATGGCGATGGCGCCCAGAATGAGGGCGCCAAGCGCGAGACGGCTGGCAGAGACGGGGGACGACGACATGGAGAGGCAACACGCTGTTTTTATATCGCCAAGGGCTTAGCCCCTGGGGCGGGGAAACACAACGGCGCGATTGCCGCGTTTTTACGCAAATCACTGAGAGCACACATTCTTGTGCGCTGCAGTAACGGCGATTAAGGGTTGATTTGCAGGGCTGCCGTTCCGTATCGTCTGGACGCTGATTTCAAGAACGCCGTCGATGACGGCATCCAGGAGGAAACAACAATGAAACGCCTTATGTTTGGCGCGGCCCAGCTCCGCAATGTCGCCTTGGCCGGCCTGCTCATCGCCGCGCTCGGCGCCCCGGAAAGCGCCGTGGCGCAGGCCAAGAACCTGTCGATCGTCACCGGCGGCACCGGCGGCGTTTATTATCCCCTCGGCGGCGGCCTCGCCAATCTGCTGACCAAGCATGTGCCGGGCTGGCAGGCGACGGCCGAAGTCACCGGCGGCTCGGTCGATAACCTGAAACTCGTCGGCGCCAAGCGCGCCGATATCGGCTTCAGCATGGCCGATGCCTCGCTCGACGCCTCGCGCGGCGAAGACAAGTTCAAGGGCGCTGCCGTGAGCCATCGCACGCTCGCCGTGCTGTACCCGAACGTCATGCATGTGGTGACGACGGCTGCCAGCGGCATCAACACGATGGCCGATCTGAAGGGCAAACGCGTCTCCACCGGTTCGGCCGGTTCGGCCACCGAGGTGATGGCCTTCCGCGTGCTGGAAGCCGCCAATCTCGACAAGGACAAGGACATCAAACGCGAGCGTCTCGGCGCCGCTGAGTCGACCAACGCGGTCAAGGACGGCAAGATCGACGCCTACTTCTGGGTTGGCGGCGTGCCGACTTCGGCCGTCACCGATCTGGGCGCCACCCCTGGCACCAAGCTCAAGCTGATCGACCATTCGGAAGTCGTTGCCAAGATGAACGCCAAGTACGGCCCGCTCTATGCCACCGGCAAGATTCCGTCGGGCACCTATCCGGGCCAGGACAAGGACAATGCGATGTCCAGCGTCTGGAACATCCTGTTCGTGGCCGACAGCATGCCCGATGATGTGGCCTACAACATCACCAAGACCATCTTCGAGAAGCGCGACGAATGGGCTCAGGTTCATGCCGAGGCCAAGAACGTCAAGCTGGAGAGCCAGCTGAAGGATAATACGCCGGTGCCGTTCCATCCGGGCGCACTGAAGTATTTCGCTGAAAAGGGTGTCAAGACCGGCAGCTGAGCCGAACGCGCTTCACCATAAACTTCGCGTAAAACTACAAGAGCCCCGCCCCGGCATTGGCCGCGGCGGGGCTCACTGTTAAAAGACAGGTCAGTTCAGACAGGGTAAGCCGCAACCGAAGCGGTATCGGGGGAACCGGGTATGACGCAGGAAACAACCAAGAGCAGCACCGAGGCGATGATTGAGCCCGGCGCCCTTGATAGGGAAACCCAGCGCAAGGTCGAGGAATATATCGAGCAGGAAGAAGGCGCCGCCAATCGCCTGTCCGGCTGGACCGGCCACCTGATTACCGCCATCGCCGTCATCATGACCCTCTTCCACATGTATGCGGCCTACGACATCGTACCCACGCAGGAACTGCGGCCGATCCATGTCGGCTTCGTCATGCTGCTGATCTTCCTGCTCTACCCGGTCGCCCTGCGCTTCCGCGACCGCATCCGCTGGTGGGATGTGCTCACGGCCCTGATCGGCATCGCCACCATGGCCTATCTGGTGATGGGCGGCGACGACCTGACCGATCGCGCCAGCCTGCCGAACCAGACCGACGTGATGGTCGGCGCGGTCTTCATCGTGCTGATCCTGGAGGCCACGCGGCGCACCACCGGCCCGATCATGCCCGTGGTCGGCATCCTGTTCATTCTCTACGCGATGTTCGGACCTTATCTGCCGGCGCCCTGGACCCACCGCGGCTACGATGCCGAACGCCTGGTCGGCCATCTCTACATGACCCTGGAAGGCATCTTCGGCTCGGCCGTCGATGTCTCCTCCAGTCTGATCATCCTGTTCACCATCTTCGGCGCCATCCTGCAGTTCTCCGGCGCCGGCAAATTCTTCATCGACTTCTCCTTCTCCGCCATGGGCGGCAAGAGCACCAGTTCTGGCCGCGCCATCGTTCTGTCCTCCTTCCTGCTTGGCGGCCCGTCGGGCTCGGGCGTCGCCACCACGGTGACCATCGGCTCCGTCGCCTGGCCGATGCTGAAGAAGTCGGGCTATGTCGCTTCGGCAGCCGGCGGCCTGCTGGCGGCTGGCGGTCTGGGTGCGATCATCTCGCCGCCGGTGCTGGGCGCCGCGGCCTTCCTGATCGCTGAATTCCTCAAGATCTCCTATCTCGACGTCATCCGCATGGCGGCGATCCCCACCGTGCTCTACTACTTCTGCCTTCTGGCGATGGTCGAACTGGATGCCGGCAAGTACAACATCGCCGATGTCGACCTGGGCAAGCGCGACAGCCTGTGGACGCTGACCAAGCGCTACGGCTACCACTTCAGCTCGCTGTTCTCGATCGTCATCCTGATGCTGCTCGGCTTCTCGCCGGTGCTGTCGGTGTTCTGGGCGACGATTGCCGCCATCGTTGTGAGCTACTGCCGCCGCGAGAGCGCGTTGACGCCGAAGAAGCTGATCGAGGCGCTGGCCGCCGGCTCCATCGGCGTGCTGGGCACGGCGGCGACCTGCGCCGCGGCCGGTATTATCGTCGGCGTGGTGACGCTCACCGGCCTGGGGCTGAAATTCAGCGCCATCGCCATCGCCTATGCCGGCGGCAGCCTGGTGCTGACCGCGATCTACACGGCGCTGATCGTGTGGATCGTCGGCCTCGCCGTCCCGGTCACCGCGTCCTACATCATTTGCGCGGTGATCGCCGCGCCGGCCCTGATCCAGCTAGGCGTGCCCGACTACGCGGCCCATATGTTTATCTTCTATTACGCCGTGCTGTCGGAAGTCTCGCCGCCCACCGCGCTGTCGCCCTTTGCGGCGGCCGCCATCACCGGCGCCGACCCCTACCGCACCACGCTGCAGTCGTGGAAATACACCATGCCGGCTTTCCTGGTGCCCTTCGTTTTCGTGCTGGATCCGAACGGCGTCGGCCTGCTGCTGGTAACGCCCAAGGGTGGCGACTGGATGCAGATCGTCACTGTGACGCTGGCCACCGGCATCGGCATCTGGGCCTATGCCGGCGCCACCCAGGGCTGGCTGTTCGGCAAGACCGGCTGGCCGGTACGCGTCGCGCTGATCCTGGCAGGCACGCTGCTGCTCTTCCCGACGCTGATCGACGCCTTCTTCGACGTCATCACCATCGATCAGATCGGCCCGCTCAAGATCGCCGGTGTGGTGCTGGCCTTCGGTCTCGCCGCCTACCAGCGGCTGCGCGCCAAAGCCCTGGCAACCTGAAAACTTACGCGCTCGCCGGCACGGCCACACCGTGCCGGCGGCGCAGCGCCAGAAACAGGTTGCCGAGCAACGGCAGCGCATAGACGGCGGTGAGCAGGCACCAGAGAACCGCCTCGCGGTTGTTCAGCTTCTCCAGCAGCAGCGCCAGCACCGGCAGGCTCAGCAGCAGGAAGACCAGCACCGCCTCGACGCCAAGCCGCAGACCCGGCGCGGCATCGCGGATATCGGCAAAGCCGGCCGCCAGGGCAAAGCGTCCCAGCCCGTCATCCTCACGGGCCGGTGACGGCGCCAGCCACAGCACCAGCAGGCGCAACGCCAGGAAGCCGCCGACCGGCAGCAGGAAATAATCCATCGGGAAATCGCGGTAACGGCCGGCCGCCACCAGCATGACGCCGTGATAAATCACCCACAGCGCCAGCAGCGCGTACAGCCATTCGGCCTGGCGCAGGCGGCGCAATGCCGGCGGAGCATGCAGCAGGACAGGCATCTGCCGCAACTCGGCCAGGCGCGCCCCCAGCGGCTGCAGCGTGAGCAGCGGCCGCGCCACGCCGTGCAGACGGTCCAGCAGTTCGCGCAGCAGCAAAACGGCGAAGATCGCCTGCAGGCTCACCAGGATGGCCGCTTCCGTCACATGCACCCAAGAATAGTTGTATTCCAGCCCGCGCTCGATGGCGGCAGCAAGCAGCGCGCCGATCCCCTGCACGAAGAAGACCGCGGCGGCGATGCCGGACGCCGGCAGCGCAATCACCGCCTGCGCATGCAGCACCAGGAGGATCAGGGCGATCAGCACCGACAGACCGGCAAACAGCGGCCATTCCGGCAGGTTGGAAACCTTGCCGCCGACATCGAATTTCGGCTGACGCAGTTCATCCAGCACGCCCCAGGCACCGCCGACCGTGCCTTCCAGTTTCACCTTCCACGGCTGGTCGAAAGCCTCGACCAGGTTGTAGGACAGCCCCTCTTTCTGGGCCAGGCGCATGAAATCGGCGATGAAGCCGGCGGCCTCGGTGCGCGAGGGCACGGCATCGCGCCGCGAACGGCCTTCCGACGGCCAACCAACCTCGCCAATCGTGATCGGCTTGCCCGGCAGCTTGGCCTGCACGGTGCGATAGACATCCATGATATGCGGCATCGAATGCGACGCCGCGATCGGCATGTCCTCCCAGTAGGGCAGGAAATGCACGGTGACGAAGTCTACCTCGTTCAGCAACTGCGGGAACCGCAGCCAGAATTCCCAGACGTCGGCATAGGTCACCGGTTGCTTCACGGCCGCCTTCACGCGACGGATATAGCCGATCAACTGGTCGGCCGTGAGGTCCTTGCGCAGCAGAACCTCGTTGCCCACCACCAGCGACTTGATCGCATCCGGGTATTTGTTGGCGAGCGCGATGGCGGCTTCGACTTCCTTTTCGTTGATGGCGAGATCGGCACCGAGCCAGACGCCCTGCATCACGTTGAGGCCGAGCTTCCGCGCCTCCGGCGGCACCACATCGAGACCCTCGCGCGAGGTATAGGTGCGGATGCCGCGCGCAATGCCCTTCAGGCTATGCAGGTCTTCGATCACCTGTTCGGCGGAAGGGTAGACCATGTTGAGCGGCCCCTGTCCGCGACGGAATGGCGCAAAGGACACGCTTTCGATCATGCCGAGCTTCGGCCCCTTCGGATCCTGCCCCACCTGCACCGGATGATTGGGCAGCCACCAGCCGATCACGTTGACGGCGGCACCGATGGCAATGCAGATCAGCAGCCACAGAAAGCGGGGGGCCGGCTTGGGCGGCACAGTCATGGGAAGCGTCCGTCGGGCTGGAACTGGCGGGAAAAGGATTACTGGGCCGGGCTGCCCTGCGATTCCGGCGCCGTCACGGGCGCGGGAATGGCGGAAGTTTTGCTCGGCGGCTTCGGCGCGGTGCTGATGAAAGCCAGCAGCAGCGAGGCCCAGTAGGGCACCGACTGCGCCCACATCACCACCGCCCACAGCCGCGCTTCCGGGTCTTCGCCGCCCTGGAAGTTCCACATGCCGATGCCGGCCAGCAGCAGCAGCACGGCGATCAGGGTTTCTTCCTGGGCCATGATGAAGGCCTGCACCACAGCGGCCTGGTCCTCATGTTTGGGCGTGCGGATGAACGGCAGCTTCGACGTGAACAGGCCGTAGATCATCGCCTTGGCGATCGTATAGGTCAGCGCCAGACCGGCGAGGCCGGCGCCCAGTCGCTGCCGCAGGCTGCAGGGCACGCGGATTTTGTAGAGCCAGAGGAACTGCGCCAGCTTGGCGCCGAACACCGCCACCACCGGCAGCAGGAACAGCGCCAGCGGCAGTTCGAAATATTTCGGCAGCACCAGCACGCCGACGGTCCAGGCCAGCGAGGTGACGGCGAAGACCAGGCCCAGCGCATCGGCGAACCACGGCAGCCAGCCGGTGATGAAGTGATAGCGCTGCATCGGATCGAGCTTGCGCTCGTCGCCCGGCAGCATGTCGCGCCAGTGGCGCTTGATGATCTGCACGGCGCCATAGGCCCAGCGGAAACGCTGGCTCTTGTAGCCGGAGAAGGTGTCGGGCGTCAGGCCGTAGCCGTAGCGCTTGTCGGTGTAGACCGAGTGCCAGCCGCCGGCCAGCAGGCGCAGGCCCATCTCGGCATCCTCACAGATGCACCACTCGGCCCAGATGCCTACATGGTCGATGGCGGCGCGGCGCACCAGCGTCATGGTGCCATGCTGGATGATGGCGTCGCGTTCGTTGCGCTGGACCATGCCGATCTGGAAGAAGCCGGCATATTCCCAGTTGATGTATTCCTTGAAGCGGTCGTCGCGCCAGTCGTAATGGTCCTGCGGGGCCTGCACGAAACCGACATCGGCACGGTCGAAATACGGCACCAGCGACTTCAGCCAGTCGGGCTCGACCAGATAGTCGGCATCGATCACGCCGACGATCTCGGCATCCTTGGCGGTGTTGCGCAGGGCAAAGTTCAGCGCGCCGGCCTTGAAGCCCTTCAGCGGCGAGACATGGAAGAAGCGGAACTTGTCGGCGCCGAGCTGCTCGCAATACTCCTGCACCGGCCGCCAGACCGCTTCGTCCTTGGTATTGTTGTCGATGATCAGCACCTCGAAATTCGGATAGTCGAGGCGGTTGAGCGCATCCAGCGTGCGCTTCACCATTTCCGGCGGCTCATTATAGGCCGGGATATGGATCGAGACCTTGGGCCAGGCGCGTTCGATATCGGTGCGGAACGGCAGGAAGTGGCGCTGACGCCGGTTGGCCCAGATCACTTCGGAAAGCTCCAGCCCTTCCGCCAGCACCACCATGAACAGCAGCAGCAGTAGCGGCAGCAACATCGCCCACATCAGCGCGATGCCCGGACTCATATACGTACGCAGGCCGGAATCGACCACCATCACCAGCGCACTGGTAATCACCTGGATCAGCGCGATGAAAAAGACGCGGCCGGAGAACCGCAGGTCGGACCAGCGCGCCAGGAACCAGGCCATCAGCGGCAGTGCCAGCAGGATCGAGGCGGCGGCCAGTTGCGGCCAGTGCGGCCGGTCGCTGACCGGGCCCACCATGGGGAATTTCGGCGTGCGGTCCGCATTGAAGACGCCCCAGTAGGCGCCGACGGAGCCTTCGATATTGCGCTTCCACGGCTGGTCGAAGGCTTCCTGGATGTAATAGTCGAGGCCGCGCTGGTTGGCGATGTTGAGGAAGGCGCGCAGGAACGCGGCCTGCGTGGTCGGGCTGGGCACGGCGTCGCGGCGCGTGCGGCCTTCCGACGGCCAGCCGATTTCGGTGATCACCACCTTCTTGGTCGGGAAGGCGTCTTTCACCTGCTGATAGCGGCTGAGCGCGTATTCCACCGCCTTTTCCGGCGACTGGCCTTCCCAGTAGGGCAGCAGATGGATGGCGATGAAATCGACCTCGCGGCCGAGCTGCGGATAACGCAGCCAGATGTCCCAAGTTTCCGGCGTCGAGACTTCCACATGGCGGCCACGATTGTTCAGGCCGGTGCGCACGCGGCGGATATAGTCGACCAAATCCTGGATCGGCATGTCGGCGCGCAGCAGCGTCTCGTTACCGACCAGCACGCGCGTGATGTTCTGCTGCGTGGCCACGGTGTCGATCAGCTTGGTGATCTCTTCCTCGTTGCGCTCGAGGCGACCATCGAGCCAGCTGCCCTGCATCACCTCGAAGCCGTAGCGGCCGGCGATCTCCGCGATCTTGCCCTGGCCGTCGAGCGTCGAGTAGGTGCGGATGCGCTTCACCTGGCCCGACAGCACCTGCATGTCGTTTTCGATTTCGGCGTCGCTGGGGAAACGGTTGTTGCGCGGATCCTGGTCGCCGCGGAACGGCGAATAGTCGATGCCCGCGATCACTTCACCCCAGGGCCGCGGCTCGATCGGCCGGTTCATATAGGCCCAGCCGGCGAGGTTGAGCACAGCAACGATGAGAAGGACGAACAGTCCCGAATAGCGCATGGCGGACTTGGACACGGATGCCCCGGAGCAAGAAGGAAACAAAAACTGGCCGACGGCACCGGAGCAACCGTACCGGCCCGGACCGCCATCACCGGAGGCTCCGGCTGGCCGTCTGAATAGGCAGGCAATATGGCGGCTTTACGGCGGTCGCCGGACTATACGGGCGGGCCTGAAAAGAGTCGAGAGGACGGCGGTTTACCGCCCATGGTCAGGCTTTGGCAGGGTCCAGCGGCAACGGTCCGTCGGTCTTGGCCGCCCGCAGCGCGAAATTGGACCGCACATCCTTCACCATCGGCAGGGTGATCAGGCGGTGACTGAGCCATTGTTCATAGGCCGCAAGGTCCGGCACCACGACTTCGGCCAGGAAGTCGGCCTCGCCCGAGACCATATGGGCCGCCACCACCTCCGGCATGGCGACCAGCGCCGCCTGCAACGCGGCGGCATTGCCGGCCGAATGCTTCTCCACGGTGATGCCGACAAAGACCGTGAGCCCAAGGCCCAGTCTCGGCCGGTCCAGCAGCGCGCGATAACTGCGGATATAGCCCTCGTCCTCCAGTCGCTTGACCCGGCGCAGGCAGGGCGACGGCGACAGCCCGACCTTCTCGGCGAGATCGACATTGCTGAGGCGGGCATCCGCCTGCAGGGCGGTCAGGATTTTCCGGTCCAGGCTATCCAGGTTCATATTTGGCACTATCTGCCTCATATCCTGACATATATTGACATATATTGCTGAGATAATGACAACCCGAGCAGAATTAGCAAGGACATGCCGCCGGATTTGCGGCGATCCTGCGCCTGCCGACCGTTCCGGAGTCCCGCCATGTCCGCCGACAGCAGCCTTGCCGTGCCGCCCCCGTCCACCACCGTCGAACCCGGCCGGCTGCTGGGCGCCGCCGCCGCGCTGGCCACCATCCTGCTCTGGGCCATTGGCCTCGTGATCACCCGCTTCGGCCTCACCTCGGGCACGCTGTCACTGTGGGACGTGATCTTCCTGCGCATGGTGCTGCCTGCTGTGCTGCTGCTGCCGCTGCTGTGGCGCCTGCCCGCCCCACCTGCAGGCCGGCGGCGCAGCCGGCATGTTCTGCTGCTGGGGATCATTGCGGCGGGCGCCGGCCTGCCCTTCATGCTGTCCGGCAGCACTGGAATGTTCTTTGCCCCTGCCGCCCATGCCGGCGCGCTGATGCCCGGCAGCATGCCGCTGTTCGCCGCCATGCTGGCTGTGCTGTTCCTGGGCGAACGCTTCACCACCCAGCGCCGCATCGGCACCGTGCTGATGCTGCTCGGTGCCATCGCCGTCGGCGGCTGGCAGGTCATCGCCGGCCAAACAAGCGAAACGGGGGGAAGCACCTGGCGCGGCGACCTGCTGTTCGTGTTGGCCGGCGCGATGTGGGCCTGCTACACCGTGGCGCTGCGCAAAAGCGGCATCGGCGCATGGCAGGCCGCTGCGCTGGCCTATACCAGCGCCTTCGCCCTCTACACGCCGGTCTATCTGCTCTGGCTCGACAGCCGACTGCTCACCGCACCGGTCTTCGATATCGGCCTCCAGATCGTGCAGTCGGTCGCCTCCGGCCTGCTCAGCATGGCGCTCTACGGCTATGCCGTTCGTCGCCTCGGCGCAGCTCCCGCCGCCGCCTTCGCCGCCCTGACACCGGCGCTCACCGCTCTGCTGGCCGTACCGCTGCTCGGGGAATGGCCCGAACCGGTCACCTGGGCCGGAATCGTGGCGGTCAGCCTGGGCGTTGCGCTGGCCAATGGCGCGTTCGCCCGCTATGCTCGGACTAACCAATAAGGAGGTTAGGTATGTTCGATCACATTTCCATCGGCGTGCGCGACATCGCCCGCTCCGGCGCCTTCTACGACGCGGCATTGCAGCCGCTCGGCTATACCCGGCTCTATCAGGGCGATTACGGCGTGGCCTATGGCGCCAAACAGCCGCAATTCTGGATCGACCGCACCGACAGCCCGGTGCCCGCCGATCCGAAACACTGCTTCCATCTCTGCTTCCGGGCTGAAAGCCGTGCTGCCGTCGATGCCTTCCACGCCATGGCGCTCCAGAACGGCGGCACCGACAACGGACCGCCCGGCCTACGCCCCCAATACACCCCCACCTACTATGCCGGCTTCATCGTCGATCCCGATGGCTACCGGATCGAAGCCGTGTGCTATTCGCCGGATTGAACAACCACCTATACTGAGCTCATGCTGAATCACATCGACACGGTTTTCACCCCGCCCGCCGCCTCGCCCCGCAGCGATGTCGAAATCTACCAGATGTGGGAAGTCTTCAAGGCGGTGAATGCCCGGGTGAAGGCCGGCGGCAAGGTGGTCAGCCTGCTGGCGGGCGAACCGACCCTGCCGCCGCCGCAGGCTGCCGTTCGGGCCGCGCAGGACGCGCTCTCCAGCGGCAGGCCACTGGGCTACACGGAAGCGCTCGGCATTCCGGCCCTGCGCGAAGGCATCGCGCAGCTTTATCGCCGCCGTCACGGCCTCGAGGTGCCGGCCAGGCGCGTCGCCGTCACCGTCGGCACCTCGGCGGGGCTGATGATGGCCTTCATGGCCGCCTTTTCGGCAGGCGACACAGTGGCCGTAGTGGAGCCCAGCTATCCGGCCTATCGCGGCACGCTGAAAGCCATCGACCTGATCCCGCATCGCCTGAGCACCGACGCCGCCACCGGCTATCGCGTGACGCCGGCGATGATCGACGCCCTGCCGCCGGAAGTGAAAGGCGTAGTGATCGCCAGCCCGGCCAACCCGACCGGTACCATGCTGTCGGCCGACGAACTGGGCGCGATCTATGACCTGTGCCAGCGCAAGGGCCTGTGGCTGATCGTCGACGAGCTGTATCACGGCGTCACCTATGACAAGCCCGCCGATACCGTGTTGGCCGCCGGCGACGACGTCATCGTCATCAACGGCTTCTCCAAATACTGGGGCATGACCGGCTGGCGTCTCGGCTGGCTGGTACTGCCCGACCGGCTGGTGCAGCGGATCGAGGGGCTGCATGGCTCCCTGCAGATTTCCGCGCCCACGCTCTCGCAGCTCGCCGGCATCGCGGCGCTGGATGCCGAGACCGACCTGCTGGCCCGCGTCGACTCCTACCGCCGCAACCGCGCTGCCCTGTTGGCCGCCCTGCCGCGCTTCGGCATCACGCGGTTCGCGCCACCCGACGGCGCCTTCTATCTCTATGCCGATGTTGGCGACTTCACCGATGACAGCGTCGGCTTCTGCAAGCGTATCCTGGAGGAAACCGGCGTCGCGCTGGCGCCCGGCGTCGATTTCGACACCGCCGACGGGCGACACTTCCTGCGCTTTAGCTTCTGCATGGACTCCGCCATCGTCGACGAGGCCATCGCGCGGCTGGAACCGTGGTTCAAGAGCCTGAATCTCAGAACAGCGGCCGGTTGAAGTAGATATCGTAATTGGCCAGGCCCTGCTGCCGCATGCATTGCGACACGCCGATATTGTAGTCGCGATAGTCGTAGATCGGTTCGCGGCGGGTGTCGCAGGTCTCATAGCCGCCGTAGCACCGGCCCTTCTTGTTGCAGTGGCGCGGCTCCTGGCGGCAGGTGGTGTGGATTTTCTCGCCCACCTGGCGGATCAGCCAGCGGTTCCGGGCCTTGCAGCCGTCCCATTCCTCATAGGCGGCATAACATTGCTCACGGTTGGGCAGGCTGTCGCAGTGATAGGCGGCGCAGGCAGGCAACAGTACGGTCAGCGCCAGCAGCAGCACCATGCGGGACAGGTATCGGGGGGCGGACATGACAGTCCTCGGCCAGGCGCGGGCTTCCGCTGGTCAGCCGATCTTGCTTGGGCGACGCGCCCGCCATGGGACACGCCGGTCTTTTTCCGGAAGCCTGCCTCAGGCGAAACGATGCTGCGCCATGGTGGCGGAATTGCGGCGCAGGCGTTCCGACTTTAGTCAATCTGCAGCAGCTGCCATTTCAGATAGGCGCTTTCCGGCAGATGCGGATGCACCGGATGGTCGGCATTGGCGCCGCCGCTGTACAGGATGCGGCCCGAACGGCCGGCGGCATTGAGCCCGATGGCGATCTCCTTGGCGAAGACCTCACCCGGCAGCAGATGCGCACAGCAGGCAACGAACCAGATGCCGCCCGGCCGCACCAGTGGGGCCGCCAGTTTCGCCAGCTTGCGATAGGCGCGGCTGCCCGGTCCGAGATCCTTGCGGCTTTTGACGAAGTTCGGCGGGTCGGTGACGACGACGCCATACTGCGCCTTGTCCGTGTTCAGCTTTTCCAGCGCCAGGAAGGCTTCCGCCTTCTCGAAACGCGCCAGCTTGGCCAGGCCATTGTCCTTCGCCGCCTGCGTCGCCTGTTCGATGGCCAGCTCCGACCGGTCGATACCATGCACGCTCTTGGCGCCGGCCTTGGCAGCGGTGAGCGCGAAGGCACCGGAGTTGCAGTAGAGATCGAGCGCATCCTGGCCCTTCGCCAGCGCCGCCAGCTTGCCGCGCGCCTCGGCCAGATCGAAATACCAGCCGGTTTTCTGGCCTTCCAAGAGGTCGAGGGCAAAACGCGCACCGCCCTCTTCCACCACGGCGCCGCCATCCAGCTTGCCGGCTGCCAGCCGGATTTCCTGCTCCAGGCCTTCCAGCGCACGCACCGGCGCGTCGTTGCGCAGCACCACCGCGCGCGGCTTGAGTAACGCCTGCAGAACATCGAGCAGCAGCGGCAGCAGGGCTTCGGCGCCGGCCGTATTGGCCTGCACGCTCAGCACGTCGTCATAGCGGTCGATCACGAAACCGGGCATGCCATCGGCTTCGGCATGCACCAGGCGGTAATACGGGCGAGCGAAACAGCGTTCCCGCAACTTCAGTGCGGTCTGCAACCGGGCGGTGAGAAAGGCCGCATCTACTTTCGCGTCGACATCACCGCTCCATAAACGCGCGGCAATCAGCGAATGCGGATTGAAACTCGCGACTCCGAGACCGCCGCCATGCGAGTCGTACAGCCGCACAAGGCTGCCGGGTGGAAGTTTCTTGGCTTCGGCATCGAGTTCTATCTCGTTGGAATAGACCCACGGATGGCCACCCCTAACACGGCGGTCTTCGCGCGCTTTCACGCGCAGAACGGGCAACGCCTTGATTGTCATGGACAAATCCTCATCGAATGGTCTATCAGCGCAGGGCAGTCATCGCGCTGCAAAAATTTTGAGAGCGAACCTTAATCGATGTTCACCCTGCACGACCAGTTGCGCCGCGACACTTTCGCCGTCTGTCGCATGAAGCTTTGTCTGGTCCAGTTGATGAACGACAGCCAGTATCCCTGGCTTATCCTGGTGCCCGCCGTCGCCAACATCACCGAAATCGCCGAGCTGAACGAAAAGCAGCGCAAGCTGCTGATCAACGAGATCGCCCAGGCCCAGCGCGTGCTGCAGCACTGCTACAGCCCGTTCAAACTCAATGTCGCCGCCCTGGGCAACGCCGTGCCGCAGCTGCATGTGCATGTGATCGCCCGCTTCAAGGAAGACCCGGCCTGGCCGAATCCGATCTGGGGCAAGCAGCCGCCGGTGCCTTACGACGATGCCGGCCTGCGCGGCGCCATCGCCAAGCTGCAGAACGCCTTCATTACCCGGGTCTGACTCCCTATACTGCCGGCATGACACCGGAAACCATTGAAGTGATCGGCATGATTGCCGGCGGTATCACCACGCTGGCCTATGTGCCGCAGGTGGTGAAGGTCTGGCGCAGCCGTTCGGCGCGCGACATCTCGCTGGGCATGTTCCTGCTGATGAATGTCGGCATCGCACTCTGGCTGGTCTACGGTTTCCTGATCGGCTCGCCCGGCCTGATCGGCGCCAATACGGTCACGCTCTGCCTCACCGCCGCCGTCCTGGTGGCCAAGCTGAGATTCGACCGGGAGCCGGCCGCCGGTCCGGCTGGTCAGTAGCGCCGACTAGCCAGTCAGACTGGCCCATCGTATAACCGGCGACATGCGCCGCCGGGATTTCCTGCACTCGTCTCTGGCTCTGGGCACTGCCGCCGCAGTCGCCCCGCTGTTCCCCGTGCAGGCCCGCGATACCGGCGGCTTTTTCCGCATCCTCACCGGCTCGGCCCATACCACCGCTTTCCCGGTCGGCGTCACGGTTGCGTCCGCCATCTCCAATCCGCCGGGCAGCCGCGCCTGCGACAAGGGCGGCTCCTGCGGGGTGCCCGGCCTGATCGCCGTGGCGCTCACCAGCCAGGGCTCAGTGGCCAACCTCGCCGCCATCGGCAACGACAGCATCGAAAGCGGCTTCGCCCAGGCCGATCTGGTTGCCAGCGCCTATCAGGGCGAAGGCCTGTATTTCCGCCGGGCCAAGCAGGGCAACCTGCGCGCGCTGGCCAGCCTGTATCCCGAAACCATCCATCTGGTGGTGCGCCGCGGCAGCAACATCACCGATATCCGCGAACTGGCGGGCAAACGCGTCTCCATCGACCGCACCGGCTCCGGCATCCGCTTCAACGCCGAGATCATCCTGACCGCCTATGGCGTGCGGCTGAACCAGCTGAAGCTGCTGGAGGTCGATCCGGGCGAGGCCGCCGACCTGATGGCGAAAGACCAGCTCGACGCCTTCTTCCTGGTCTCCGGCCAGCCGGCGCCGACGGTGGGCGATCTCACCGACCGCGCGATAGCCACCCTGGTGCCGCTATCGGGTCCGCAGATCGCCGGCGCCCTGCGCCGCCATCCCTTCTTCAGCCGCGACGTGATCCCCGCCGGCACCTATAACAACGTGCCCGAGACCGAGACGCTCGGCATCGGCATGCAGTGGATCGGGCCGGAAAGCCTCGACCCGTATCTGGTTTACGAGATTCTGCGTTCGCTCTGGCATCCGCGCAATCGCAAGATGCTGGATGCCGGCCATGCGATGGCCCAGCGCATCCGGCTCGGCACCGCCCTGCTCGGCGTCTCGATCCCGCTGCATGCGGGTGCCGAGCGCTATTACCGCGAAATGAAGCTGATCACCTGAGGCTCAGACGCCCACGAAAGCCAGAGAGTATCTACGGCTTTGAGTGCGGCTCTGGGTCCCCGCTTTCGCGGGGACGACGGGGGAAATTCATCTCTCCCGTTTTCAGTTCTCCGGCAGCGGCGCTTCCCTGGCCGAGGCCGCGATCCACTCCTGCATCGCTGGCAGCGCATAGATCGCGTTCACATAGGCCTCGGAGATCGGGTCCATGGCGACGCCATAGCTGCGCAGGCGGGTAGCCACCGGGGCATACATCGCATCCGCGATGGTGAAGCGACCGAACAGGAACTCGCCGCCGCCATTCACGCCGAACCGGCCGCGGCAGTCCTGCCAGATCTGCTGCACGCGCGCTATGTCCAGCCTGGCCTCGTCGCCGGGGCTGACGCCCTGCTGGGCCAGCGGGCTGAGCTTGCAGATATCCATCGGCAGTTCACGGCGCAGCGCCACGAATCCGGCATGCATTTCGCTCATCACGCTGCGCGCCACCGCGCGGGCGCGCGGATCGTCGGGCAGCAGCTTCGCCTCGGGCCATGTCTCGGCGATATAGTCGCAGATCGCCAGGCTCTCCCACACCGTCAGGTCGCCGTGCTTGAGGATTGGCAGCTTGCCCGCCGGCGAATGCAGCAGGATTTCGGCCTTGGTCTCGGGCCGGCGCAGCACGATCATCACCTCGTCAAAGCTCTGGCCGGTCGCCTTCAAGGCCAGCCAGGGCCGCAGGCTCCAGCTCGAGTAGTTCTTGTTGCCGATGACAAGGGTCAGATCGCTCACAGATTGCTCCTGCGGATAACTTCGTATTGCCCCGTATTTCACAAAACAGGCCGAGACCTTATAAACGAGGCTCCGGTTTCCGCCCATCTCCATATTGAGCCATACTTCCTGAGGACGCGCCCGTGCCTGCCACCCTGATTGCCAAGTCTGCCGCCGCCCTGCCTGTCGAGACCTGCACGCCGAAGCAGTGGGCGGCCCGCCTGCCGAAGGAAAAGGGCCTGGTCGCCGGCCTCGCCGCCGCGCAGGCCTTTGGCGCCAAGGCCGGCCAGGTGCTGGTGGTGCCCGACGCGAAGACCGGCAAGCCGGCCCGCGTGATCGCCGGCATCGCCGAGACGCCGGATCTGTGGTCCTGGGCCGCTATCGCCGGCGCGTTGCCGGCCGGCGATTACAAGCTGGCCGATCCGAAAGCCGGCGACGCGGCGGCGCTGGGCTGGGCGCTCAACGCCTATCGCTTCGACCGCTACAAGAAGATCGAAAGAAAGACCGTACGCCTGGTCTGGCCGGCGAAAGCCAACCAGCAGCGCGTGACGGCGCTGCATGACGGCATCGTGCTGGCGCGCGACCTGATCAACACGCCGTCCGGCGATATGGGCCCGGCCGAGCTGGCGGAAGCCGCGCGCGGCGTGGCCCTGCTCGGCGGCGCCGACTTCAGCACCATCATCGGCGACGAGCTGCTGGAGCAGAATTACCCGATGATCCATGCGGTCGGCCGCGCCAGCGTGCGGCTGCCGCGCCTGATCGACCTGCGCTGGGGCAACCCGAAACATCCGAAACTGACCTTGGTCGGCAAGGGCGTCTGCTTCGACACCGGCGGCCTCGATCTGAAGCCCTCGGCCGGCATGCTGCTGATGAAAAAGGACATGGGCGGCGCTGCCGTGATGCTCGGCCTGGCCGCCACCATCATGGCGATGAAGCTGCCGGTACGGCTGCGCCTGCTGATCGCCGCGGTGGAGAACAGCGTCTCGGGCAACGCCTTCCGGCCCGGCGATGTGCTGACCAGCCGCAAGGGCATCACGGTCGAGATCGGCAATACCGATGCCGAAGGCCGCCTGGTGCTCGGCGATGCCCTGGCCGAAGCCGATACGGAAAAGCCCGACTGGCTGATCGATGCCGCCACGCTGACGGGGGCTGCCCGCGTCGCCGTCGGCCCCGACCTGCCGGCGCTCTATGCCGATGAGGATGCGATGGCGCAGGCCCTGCTCGAGGCGGGCCTGAGCGTGGCCGATCCGCTGTGGCGCATGCCGCTGCACAGGGGCTATCGCGAGTATATCGAGGGCAAGGTGGCCGATATCAGCAACTCGGGCGACACGCCTTTTGCCGGTTCGATCACCGCGGCGCTGTTCCTCAAGGAATTCGTTGCCAAGACGAAATCCTACGCCCATCTCGACATGTTCGCCTGGAACCCGAAGCCGCGCGCCGGCCGGCCCTGGGGCGCCGAGGCCACCGGCCTGCGCGCGCTCTATGCGGCCATCGAGAAGCGCTACGGAAAGAAGTGAGGTAAAGGCCCTCCCCCCCCCGGAAAACCGCCCCGAACCTGTCACCAATCGCGGTTTTCTCACAACCGCAGAGCCCGGAAGGCATCTGGTCACAGCCGGGTCACAGGCGTCACAGCCTTATCGGCAGCGCCAAGCCAGGCGTCGCCGTAGTCTCCTCCCAACATCAGTCGAGACGTAAAAACTCAAAAACGGAGACAGCCATGATCATCCCCGGTGCCGCCTTCTTCCTCGTTCTCGCTGTGCTGCAGTTCTTCATCATCGCCGACGGCCTGGTGTCCTGGTTCCATATGGACTGGACCATCGCCGCCAACTTCGCCGCCATGCTCAGCGGCCTGCCGCTGTTCGCCGCCTTCAACCTGATGCGGCCGCGCCGCCAGCCCCATCGTCACGAACGCGCCTGATTTTCTAAAGCCGCCTGATTTTCTAAAGCCGAGCATTTCCAACGAAGCGATATTTCCGCTCCGATAGCCCTCCCCGTCCGACCTGACCTGGAGCCCACCCTCCAGGTCAGGTTTTTTTATGGGCGACGATAAAAAAACACTCCGTACACGCGCTTGCAGCGCCTCTGCAATTTCGAGGTAGATCGGGCATTTTCTGCAAGAGGCCTCGCCTCGGGCGTGCCAAACCAGCGCCGTCAACGGGAACCTACGATGCGGAGTTCCGCGCATCGGATACGCAGTGCGAGAATAGAGTCCGTGCTATTCGGCTTGGATCGTGAGCAGTTAGCGCCACTCGCCAAACACCATTTGAATACGATTGAACGCTATACTCTGCATCGGCAGGGGCGCCGCATCCGGCGTAGGCAGAGGATTTGGCGTCGGTCGCGGCGCAACTCGACGAATAGCAGGGTAGTCATCCGAAAGAGGTACTCAGTCCGGAGACAGCACCCTGAATGGCGGCGCTTCTGCGTGTTCGTCCGTCCGAACGTTCCTTAGAAAAGCAACCGGGATTTCGCTAGGCTCGTTTGCATCACTTCGAACGCAATATTGCACACCACGGGTTACATCTCTTCTGCTAGGAGGGGACGAATGGACGGCACGTCAGTATTGCACATCGATCGCAACCAGCTATTCCGCGAGGGGCTGCGCCGCATCCTGGATGACTCACCCTTCTTTGTCTGTCACGAAGCCGTCGGCTTCTCCGATGGCCTCAAGGAAGTCGCGGCGCAAAAGCCCGGGATCGTCATCATCGATACCAGCGGCTATGGCGAAGTCCTGCCCGAACTGATGCTTACCGCCCGCTCGGTTGTCGTCCCGCCCCGCGTCGTCGTGCTCACCGACAGCGTCGGTATCCCGCGCCTGGCCAGCGCGCTGAGCGCCGGCGTGGATGGCTATCTGCTGAAGGACATGTCGGCCGATGCGCTCAAGCAGTCGCTGCGCCTGGTCCAGATGGGCGAAAAGGTGTTTCCCACCGATCTGGCCCATCTTCTGATCAACAACCGGTTTGTCTCCCAGAGCAACGGCCATGCCGAGCGCAGCAGCGGACTGTCGGAGCGCGAAACCGAAATCCTCTCCTGTCTGGTCAACGGCCATTCCAATAAGGCCATCGCCAACCGGCTGCAGATCACCGAAGGCACCGTCAAGGTGCACCTGAAAGGCGTGCTGAAGAAAATCCACGTCAGCAACCGCACACAGGCAGCGATCTGGGCCCTGCAGAACGGCATCGTGGCCGATGTCGTGCCGGATAATACCCTGATCTCGCGGGCCTGAGCCGCTCAGCTCAGATCGTTAAGCCCGATCCACAGATCGATCGGGGTCGCCGCGCCGCCGGACGGCGACAGGACGCCGCTGGCCGACAGGCCGAAACCCGGATCGAGCAGGCCAATCCACTGCATCATGCTGTCGGCCGCAGAGCCGCTGCGCCCGTAAGGGTGGGTCGCCGCACCGCCAAAGCCGCCCATATTGCCCCAGCCCAGTCCGGTGCCGAGGCCGGTGGGCCAGCCGCGACCAGCCCGCGCACTCGATGTCACCGCCTCACCGCTGGGCAGGCGCAGGAAGGCCTGACCATTGCGGCGCGAAACATCCAGCAGACTGCCATCAGCGCCACGCACCAGGTTGCGCGGCCGGCTGCCCAGCAACTGGGCATTCAGAATCACCTGACGGGCGCCGAAGCTGATGCCGGGGCCGCCGCCGGATCCATAGGGCATATTGCCGGCCTGGGCCCGGGCGCCGCCGCCGGAGACCGCAAGCACTGCCGCCAGAACGAAGGCTCCAAGCAGCGCACGATGGGTAAAAGCAGGCGTCATGGCATGTCTCCCTATCTGGAAAAGGACAGTAAGGCCTTTGCAGGGCGACGTAAGGCCGGATGACGGCCCTGCCTCCTCTGCGCCACCGCTGGGCTTTAATTGCAAATTTTCATGCGCTCGAAAGAGGTATATCTACCTCTGATTTTGTCGTGGTCAGGCCATGGGCCGCGGCAAAAACCGCAACCGCCGTCCGATTCTGCATGCGCAATTTATGCGTCACCAGGTGAACCAGCGTCTTAACCCGGCTCTCGGCCAGGCCGCTGACCATGGCGATTTTCCGGTTCGATAATGCCGATCCGACATAAGACAGCATCTGTAATTCTTCCGGCGTCAGGTGCCCCACCACATCAAGGCGCAGGCGATCGGTCTTCAGGCTGTGCAGCAGTGTGTCCGAGACCGACATGTAACCCTTGATCGCCAGCTCGAGCATATCGACCGGGACATCGCCGTATTCTTCGCGCAGCAGCAGGCCGCAATTATTCTGCGCCCGGCTCACCACATCCAGCATCTGACTGTTCGACAGAATCACCACGGCACGCACGCCAGACAGCGTTTTCTGCGTCGATTCGAGCCGATGATCCCACAGCCAGATCAGATCGTCGGCTTCGATCAGAACGACATCGGCCAGCGCGCAGGTGCGATCGAAGGCATCGCCGATCCGGGGATCGATGATGCCGACCAACTCCCACTGCGTGAGCCGCGTCACTTCGTGATGCAGCGCCCACGCGAGATCGGACTTCCGTGAGGCGACGAGAACGCGTCGACCGGTGGACATTTTACTTCCCTGTTTTTGCCGATGTTTGCTGCGGAGGATCGAAGCGATCCTCCAGACACCACTCTTATATAGGGCGGCACAGCACTGATATCGCTTAGTACGCATGCTGCTGCAAAACAAACAAGGCATCGGCGGTAGCGCTCTACCCAGAGAGCGAAACAGCATCGCAGGCAGCATACCCCCTTTGCGCAGAAATCCGCCCGCCTGATTTCTTTCGTCGCCTGCCGCAGTCCCTATTGTGGCGAAACGAGATCACGGCGTTGGCGCAGACCACGAAATGCAAATTCGGGCGGGCGCCAATACCACAACAGGCGGGAGATAACGGTGCGCTCTTTACCTCTGATAGCCATAGCTGCCTTGTCGCTGAGCGCCTGCTCTGCCCAGGGCGTCTATTCCAAGCAAGGCGTGCGGCCGGCCTACGGGCTGCCCGTCACCAACAACGACACGCCGTATTCGCAGTGCCTGACGGCGCTGGCCAGGCTGCCGGGCAACAACCTGCCGGTGTTCACGGTGGGCGAAGTGGCCGACAAGACCGGCCAGGTCGACCGCTCCAACAACGGCGCCGTGGTCAGCCAGGGCATCACCGAGATGATGATCAGCGCGTTCTACAAGACGCGCCGGGTCTACCTGGTCGAGCGCTTCGACCTGCGCATCCCGCTGGCCGAGGCCCGCATGGTCGAGCAGAAGCTCGCCGTCGCACCGGCCCAGACCGCGGCTCCGATCCGCGCCAGCAACTTCGTCGTCATGGGGGCGCTGACCGAGCTGAACTACAACATCGTCAGCGAAGGTGCGCGGCTCTCGGTCAGCGGCATCGGCGGCGGTGCGCGCACGGTGGTGATCAATGTCGGCCTCGATATCCGGGTCGTCAATTCGCAGAGCTTTGACGTCCGTTATGTCAGCTCGCTGCAAAAACAGATTTTTGGTTATGAGGTCGAAGCAAACGTCTTCCGTTTCTTCGGCTCAAGGCTCGTCGAGTTCGACGCGGGACGTATTCAAAACGAACCGCTGCAGCTCGGTGTGAGGTCCGTCGTCGAAATGGCCGTGTACCAGATCATGACGGATTATATGGGTCTGCCGACCTCGGCCGAGTGCCAGCTCGAACGGACTAGCTACGCAGAAGAATCCCTGTCCAAACCCAAAGGAGAGACCAAATGAAGCGCACTCTGAAAGCTGGCCTTCTGGCCAGTGCATCCCTGGCCGCCATCACGCTGATGATCGCCAGCCCCGCCCAGGCCTTCGACGATGTCGATTGGAAATGGGATCTCAGGATCAATGAGCACATCAATACCAATGTGAGCGTTGATGTGAACATCGACCCGACCGGTCTGGTCCTGGTGGAAAGCCAGCAGATCAACATCGGCGATGTGAGCTCGAAGTCGATCGTCAGCGGCATCTACAACTACCAGCCGTCGACCGGCGGGACCGTGGATCTCGGCACGACCGACATCCAGTTCCATTATGGCATTGGCGGCGTCCTGATCGAGGACGGCTTCAAGAGCCCGAACGTGACGGCTGCCGGCGTCAACGAAACCGACCAGCCGCCGAATATCAACGGCACTGTGACGGCGACCGTTGACCTGGGCACTGTCGAAGTGCCTGCCGTTGCCGCCCTGAATGCCGAAGCCAATCTGCCTTCGGTCATCAGTGCTGCCACGGCCGTCGGCAACAACCTGAGCGTGGCGTCCGAAGTCGGCGTGCAGCTGCATGTCGGCCAGTTCGCCTTCGGTGATGGCAACAGCAGCCCGAGCATCAATGGCTTTGGCGGCGGCGGCAACCACCACCACAACAGCAGCGACAATTCCAACCTGACCCTGTCCGACACCCTGACCAATCTGGTCATGGGCGGCGATCTGGTGAAGGCGAATATCTCTGCCAAGTCGAAGGTGACGGACATCCTGAACGCCACTGTCGACAGCTCGGCCACTGCGGTCGGCAATAACCTCAGCGTCTCGGTCGAGCCCATCTCGCCCCAGAACGCCATGGTCATCGCCGACATCACCCAGTTCGCCTACGCCGATGTGACGGCGAAGTCGAAGGTGTCCGGTGTGTCGATCAATAACTACACCGGCCTGGGCAGTCTGACTCGCCCGGTCGTGAACTCGGTTGCGACTGCGGTTGGCAACAATGCCTCCGTCTCGGTCAAGACCCCGGTGGTTGCGGCTCCGTAACCATCGTTGGTGGCGGGAGAGAGGGTGGTCCCCCTGCCTTCTCTCCCCCTGCCGATACCGTTCCTCTTATCCATGGAGACTGTCATGTTCTGGACCAATCTCTCGTCCCTTGCCGTACTCACCGTACTGGCATTCGCAAGCCAGCCCGCCACGGCCCAGCAGATGGGTCGCGAGGGTTATAACTTCCCTGTCCGCGCCCCCAGCATGTCCGCGCAGTTCGAATTCCAGGAGCGTATGCAGAGCAGCAGCAGCTCGTCCAGCACCGCTGCCGGCATGGGCGCGCTGAACCAGTATGTCACCCAGTACAATTCCAGCTCGACCGCCATCGCCAACATGAACCAGGTCAACCAGACCGTGAATGGCGGAACGGCGACGGCGACCGTATCGGCCGATCAGTCGAGCACCGGCAACCAGGATTCTTCGGCCAGCACCAAGGCCAAGATCGACAATTCGGTTGTCATCAACAAGACCACCAACAACACCCAGCCGTAAGACAGCGCGGCAGGGAGATCGGTCATGCACGGGCGCTGGATGCAGGCCATGGCGCTTTATGCGATCTCCCGCCGCTGCCTGGGTGTCGACGGGGCGCCGGCGGAAATCCGCCCGGCGAATGCCAGGCCGGTCTCGCCAGCGCGGGTCACAATGCTGGCGCAGGCCGCCAATGTCGGCGATGCCCGCGCGCAATACATGCTCGGCGTCCTGGGCCTGGTGGGGAAACTGGGCGCGACGGGCCGGCGCAAGGCGCATGCCCTGCTGGCCGCTGCCGCCATGCAGAACCATGCCGGTGCCTGCTTCGTGCTCGGCATCCTGCACCAGAAGGGCGCGCTGATCCCGGTAAATCCGGTGAAAGCCGTCCATCTGTTCCAGAAGGCCGCGCGCCATGGCCATGCCCGGGCACAGAATGCGCTGGCCCAGCTCATGCTGGCCGGCAGCGGCACCCCGCGCGATGTTGCCGGTGCCATCGCCCTGTTCGAAGTCGCCATCGCGCAGGATCTGCCCGAGGCCAAGGCCAATCTCGGCGCGCTCTACATCCACGGCTATGGCACGACGGAGAAACTGGAACGCGGCATTGAACTGCTGCGGGCAGCCGCCACCAGCGGCGTAACCGAAGCCCAGCATTATCTGGCCTGGCTGTATCAGACGGGACTGCGCCTGCCGCAGAATACCGATGCGGCACGCCTGTGGTATGGCATGGCGGCCGACCAGGGCAAGATCAAGTCGCAATACTATCTCGCCATTCTGCTGCTGCGGCAGAGCAATGAATGCTACGACCCCGTGACTGCGCTGAAATGGCTGCTGGTCGTGGCCACCGGACTCGATCCGGTGCTGAAGGAGGCCGCAGGCAAAGCCATCAACACTCTGGCGCCGCAGCTCTCGGCCGACGCCGTCGCCAGCGCCACCGATGGCGCCCTGCAATGGCTGCATCGCCACAAGGCCCAGGAGAAGGCGGCGTGGACGCCGGTAAAGCAGCAATGACGGACGCCCCCGGTCCTGCATCGCGCGCATCGCGGGCCCGCATCGCCACGGGCAGCCGGCTTGCCGCACTGGTTCTGATCGGTCTGGTGGCCGGCTGCTCGCCGCTGCTGCCGCTGCTGGGCGCGGCGCTCGGCGGGTCTGACGGCAATGCATCGCGGCTGAGCGGGCCGTTTGCCGGCGCGCCGTCGGCGGCCCAGAACCGGCGCCCGGCGGAGTCTCCCGTCGGCGACGGGGTGGCCAATATCGATGACCGGGTGAAACAGGTCTGCCTGGCGCAACTGCCGCCGCCCGAGCCGGCGCCGACCAGCGGCTGCAGTCCGCGCGATGTCTGCCTACCGGGCAGCGAGCGGCCGTTGCGCATGCGGGTCTGCGCTGCCGTTGTCGCCAGCGACGCCGCGCTCTTGGTGCCGACCCCGCCCAATCGCGACTGGCATTGGTCCGGCGAGGCCGCAGTGCCGTCCGGGAATCTCTGAGGCCGGCAATACCGGCCGAACCCGCGCTTTCCCCTCGTCATCGTCATCCCCGCGCAAGCGGGGATCCAGACTATCGGATCGACCGGGCCCCCGCTTTCGCGGGAGCGACGAAATGGGATGGCTGGAACAGTCGGGCTTATCGCGCCTTGCGTTTGACCTTGGCCCCTGCCGCCGCTTTCTTCACAGCTTTCGTCTTGACTGAAGACTTCACCGGCTTCGCGGTGCGCCGCACCGCGGCCAGCGCGTCGCGCATCCAGTCGCGCAGCTCGTCGGCATCCATCAGCACGTCTTCGGGCAGTTCGTACCAGCGCGGGATCGCGCGCTGCTCGCTCTTGCGCGTATAGGTGAACGGTCCCATCCCCGCCGCCGTGAAACGCGGCCGGGTCTGGTCGTCGACCACGAAATACAGCGTGTTGCGCAGGATCACGGCGAACAGCTCGCCGTCGATGCGCAGGCCGCTGCCGCCGAACAGCCGTTCGCGCTGCACCGCGCCCATGCCGGTCGCCCGCATGCCATCGAGCACGTATTCGACAAAGCCGCTGTCCGATGCCACCGGCACCTCCTTGAATTCAGGCTGTCGTTCATTATATGTTCTATTTTCGCTGTTGACCATTGTGAATCGCTGAAAAGCCGAGCCGCGGGAAACTGGACGCCACTGGACAGAACTGGTCCGCAACTGGCCGGAACTGGCCTTCAACTGGCTCGAACTGGCGTCCGATGGGCACGGAACTGGCCCCCAACCGGACGCAACTGGCTCCCAATTGGCAGGGGCCGGCGCCAACCGGTTCTTGAAAATCAACAGCTTGTCGGGAAATTGTCAGCCGCGGGCGGTGCGACGGGCCAGTTTGTGGCTGTACATCATCTGGTCGGCGGCGGCCAAGGCGGCGCCGGGGTCTTCGCCGGGCTTGAGCGGATAGACGCCGTAGGCGGCATCCAGCGGCAGCGACTTGCCCTCCCAGTGCAGCGGCCGGCGGCGGATCGCATCGGCCAGCTGGTCGGCCTTCTCGCGGCCCTGCTGGGCATCGGTCTCGCTCAGGATCACACCGTATTCGTCGCCGCCCAGGCGCGCGACGCTGTCGACCTCGCGGGTGTTGTCGATCAGCACCTGGCCGACCTGGATCAGGGCGGCATCGCCGGCGGAATGGCCATGTTTGTCGTTGATCTCCTTCAGGCCGTTGAGGTCGAAGTAGATCAGGCAGGACGGCCGGTTGTAGCGTTCGACATGGGCCATGGCGCGGCTCAGCTCGCGCACGAAAGCCCGGCGGTTATACAGCGGCGTCAGCGTATCGCGGTCGGCCAGGCGCTCCAGTTCGGCCAGGCGGTGACGCGTGCGGTTGAGTTCGGTGCGCAGCTGGTCCACCTCGCCCATCAGCCGCATGATGGCGTCGCGCACGCGCGGCGTCAGTTCGACTTCGGGGATGCCCATGACGGTGGCGGTGGCGCCGGGATCGGCCACCGGCTTGACGCTCGCGGTGACCGCGCCGCCCTGCGGCGTCACCGGGCGCATGGCTCCGCCCGACGATCCCACAGGAGTCGTCGTCAGAGGCGAGCTCAGCCCGATCGGTCGGCGGTCTTCGATTTTCGCCATGCCTGCTTTCTCCGCCGACCCTTCTGGTGCGGCAGCCTGCGCTATTTCTGCCGCAGGCAGCGTTAACAAACCATGGATCGGCCGGGCTGACCACCATGGCCGCACCCGGGGCGGCAACCGCCGCTTTACAGCCCGACCCCGCTCCCTATAATCCGCCGCTTTCCGCGACATGGAGTAAAACGATGGCGCCGCGTCAGGGTTCGCCGGCCACCCGGAAGTCTTCCGGGAAATCCCAGCAGAAGCCGCTGGTGGGCATCATCATGGGCAGCCAGTCCGACTGGGCCACGATGGAACATGCCGCCCAGGTGCTGGCCGCGCTGGGCGTGCCGGCCGAGCATCGTATCGTTTCGGCCCATCGCACCCCACAGCGACTCTATGACTATGCCCATGCGGCGGCCGGTCGCGGCATCCAGGTGATTATCGCCGGGGCCGGCGGTGCCGCCCATCTGCCGGGCATGGCGGCGGCCATGACGCATCTGCCGGTGCTGGGCGTGCCGGTGGAAAGCAAGGCGCTCAAGGGCCTCGACTCGCTGCTCTCGATCCAGCAGATGCCGGGCGGCATCCCGGTCGGCGCGCTGGCGGTCGGCAAGGCCGGCGCCATCAATGCCGGGCTTCTCGCGGCCGCGATCCTGGCGCTGAACGACCCGGCGCTGTCGAAGCGCCTGCAGGCCTGGCGCGCCAAGCAGACCCGGGCGATCAAGATCGCGCCGGTATCGGAGAAGAAAAAGAAGTGAGCCATATCGCGCCGAGTATTGCTCCTGGCAGCACCATCGGCATTCTCGGCGGCGGCCAGCTCGGCCGCATGCTGGCGATCGCTGCCGCCCGGCTCGGTTATCACTGCCATGTGTTTGCGTCGGAGGCCGATCCGCCGGCCGCCGAAATGGCGGCGAAGATCACACGCGCCGATTACACCGACGACGCAGCGATGGCCATCTTCGCCAGGGCCTGCGCCGTCGTGACCTATGAATTCGAGAATATCCCGCTCGATCCGGTGGCGAAGATCGCCAAGCTCGTGCCGGTGCGGCCCGGCACCGAAGCGTTGCGCATCACCCAGGATCGCATCTTCGAGAAAGAGTTCTGCAACGGCCGCGGCATTGCCACCGCGCCCTGGCGCAAGGTGACCAGCGTCGCCGAGCTGGAATCCGCCATCGATGCACTGGGCCTGCCGCTGGTGCTGAAGACCTGCCGCATGGGTTATGACGGCAAGGGCCAGGTGAAAGTGGCAAAGCGCGAAGAGGCCGCGGCCGCTTTCGCCGCGCTGAAATCAGATCACCTGATCGCCGAAGGCTTCGTGTCCTTCCGGCGCGAACTGTCCGTCGTGCTGGCGCGCGGCCTGGACGGCAGCATCGTCTCCTGGGGTCCGGTGGAGAATATCCACCGCAACCATATTCTCTGGCGCACCCATGTCCCGGCCGTCATCAGCCCCGACCTCGCCGCCCAGGCCGAGCGGATCGCCGCCAGCCTGGCCGAGGGGCTGGATTATGTCGGCGTGCTGGCGGTCGAACTGTTCGACTGCGGCGACCGGATCCTGGTCAACGAGATGGCGCCGCGCGTCCACAATTCCGGCCACTGGACCCTGGATGCCGCCACCACCTCGCAGTTCGAGCAGCATATCCGAGCCGTCTGTGGCCTGCCGCTGGGCTCGGGCGAGCGGCTCTGCGACGCCGTCATGGAGAACCTGATCGGCGACGAAATCGATGCCTGGCCCCGCCTGCTGGCCGAACCGGACACAAAACTGCACCTTTACGGTAAGGCCGAGGCCCGTCCGGGCCGGAAAATGGGCCATATTAACCGCCTTTACCCCAAGGGCCGGGCTCCACAACCATAAGTCTGGCGGAAAGCAGCCAATTCCCCTTGGCGGCGGGCGGCCCAACGTCTATAGTAAGGTTAATAGGAATTAACCAAGACCGCCGAGAACGGTGGTCTTGCCGGCCCCGCGCCAGAATGCGCCACGGTCCGGTGAGGTAGACGATCATGGCGATCGAGAGTGCAGTTTCCGGCGTAGGCTCCTTCCAGCCCCGGACCCAGAGCAGTTCAAGCAGCGGCACCGATAACCGGGCCGTGCAGTTCTCGCTGGACAGCGCACCGGCTGCGGAAGCTGCTGCGCCGCAGATCATTCTGCCCAATTCGACTGCCGCTAAGATCAACTCCTACCAGCAGGCCAGCGCGCTCGCCAACGAGACTTCGAGCAGCTTCAGCGCGTCGGATACCAGCAGCGAAACCGTTTCTGCCCCGCGCTCTGAGCCCGGCCAGAACAACGTCTCGGCGCTGAACTACAGCGCCAGCGGTGCTGCCAATTCGCCCAGCAGCGCCAGCCAGGCCGGTCGCCTGGTCAGCCTCTCGGTCTGATCCCGCCTGACAATTTGAGCCTTTAGGCCCGCCGCAGGTTGCGGAACGGGTTCGGCAGTCTGTCGACCAGCTTGTCGAGCTTGCCCTTGGCCTGCTGGATTTTCATGACATCGCCCAAGCGGCGGTCGAGAAACGCCGCCGTGGCGGCAAAGCCTTCCGACTTGTCGTCCAACCAGTGCAGCAGGGTTGCGCCATAGACGCCGGCCAGCAGCATGCGCTTGGTGTAGAAGTTGAAGTCTGTGGCGGTGTCGCCGGCCGCATACCAGATCGCATCCACCGTGCGGTAAAGCTGCCGCAGCGCGCGCGGCGCATGGGCTGGCAGGGTTTCCAGGGCCAGCGCACGCCGCACCGCCTCGCGATGGGCGGCCACCAGTTCCAGCCGCACCAGCACCGCCGTCTTGACCCGGTCGCGCACCTTCATCGCCGCGAGGTCACGGCTTTCCAGGGCATGCAGCATGGCCCGGTCGGTCTCCGCCACCCAGAAATCCAGCGCCTCAGCCGCGCCGCCGGGAAAGGCCCGCGCCACCATCGCCGCATCCTGGCCGCTGTCGCTGGCCGCCTGCATCAGGGCCCTGGCAGTCCAGCCATCGAAGGCGATATGCGGCAGCAGCGCCGCCAGCAGGGCGCGTTTTTCGGTCAGAAGATGCCCAGAAAGATTTTCAGTTTCGCTCATTCTTCCTGCTCCTCGGCTCGCAGGCTGGCACGGTGGCGCAGCTCGCTCTCGAATACCAGATCCTTCAGGTCGTCCATGCGCTGGGGATAGAGAATGCCGTCCAGATGATCCAGCTCGTGCTGCACCACCCGGGCATGCCAGCCGCCCACCTCGCGCGCCAGCTGCTGGCCGTCGGGCAGCGTGCCCTCGTAGCGGATGCGCGTATAGCGCGGCACCAGGCCGCGCAGCCCCGGCACCGACAGACAGCCCTCCCAGGCCATGTCCTGCTCCTCGCCCAGCGGCTCCCAGCGTGGATTGACCAGGGTGACCAGCTCGCGCTCGCCATTGCCCTCGTCCGGGGTCAGGAACACCGCCACCCGGAGCGGCACATGCACCTGCGGCGCCGCCAGCCCCTGACCGGGGGCATCGATCATGGTATCCACCATGTCGCCGATCAGCTGGCGGATTTCCGGGGCCGTCGGGTCGGGGACCGAGTCGGCGGGCCGGGCCAGAACCGGATGCCCCATCTTCGCGATCTTCAGAATAGCCATGGCCCGAGCCTAAGTCAGCCGGACGGGCCGGCCAAGCCGCCAGAAGACTTATTTCCATCAAAGGCTTAACACTGGGCAAGATTCCCGCCGGCTTATCCACAAAGCCGCTTCACAAAGCCCTGCCCCCATGCTAGAACCCGCCACCTGCCGGGGCTCGCGCCCCGCAACCGAATTTCTATTGCCACTCCCGAAAGGATGGGACCCGACGTGCAAGTCCTGGTTCGCGACAACAATGTCGATCAAGCCCTGAAGGCGCTGAAGAAGAAGATGCAGCGCGAAGGCATTTTCCGCGAGATGAAGCTGCGCGGCCATTACGAGAAGCCGTCCGAGCGCCGGGCCCGTGAAAAGGCCGAGGCGATCCGTCGCGCCCGCAAACTGGCGCGCAAGCGCGCCCAGCGCGAAGGCTCGGTCTGAGACCCCTTCTCCAGACACGCATCGAACGAAGCCGCCGCAAGGCGGCTTTTTTCATGGCGGTTTTTCAATCTCTTTTGGCCTAGACTACGCCATCAACAGCAAGGGAGCTCGGCGGCTTGCATCAGAATGAGCTGCTCCTGCAGGGCCTCGACCACCTCGACCAGGGTATAAGCGTCTTCGACAGCGCCCTGAAGCTGGTGGCCTGCAATCGCCGTTATCTCGAACTGCTCGACTTCCCGCCGCATTTCGGCACGCCGGGTACATCGGTCGAGACCTTCTACCGCTTCAATGCCCGGCGCGGCGAATACGGCCCCGGCGACCCGGAAACCCAAGTGCAGGACCGCATCGCGCTGGCTGCGCAATTCCACCCGCATCAGATCGAGCGGGTCCGCCCCAACGGCGTGGTGCTCGACATCCGCGGCACACCCTTGCCCGGCGGCGGCTGGGTCACGGTCTACAGCGACATCACCGAACGCAAACAGGCTGAAGCGGCGCTGCTGCGCGCCCAGAGCGATCTGGAGCGCGCCGTCCAGGATCGCACGACAGAACTGCGCGACAAGAACCAGCTGATGGATGTGGTGGTGGCCAATGTCAGCCACGGCATCAGCCTGTTCGATACCGAACTGCGGCTGCTGGTCAGCAACGATCTTTTCCTCAGGCTTTTCGACCTGCCGCCGGAACTGGGCCAGCCCGGAACGCCCTTCGAGGCGTTGATGCGCTGGAATGCCGAGCATGGCGAATATGGCCCCGGCGATGTGGAAGAGATGGTTGCCGAACGTGTGGAACGCGCACGGGAAATGACGCCGCATCGGATGCAGCGCACGCGCCCGAACGGCCGGATTATCGAAGTGATCGGCACGCCGGTGCCCGGTGTCGGCTTTGTCACATCGTATTCCGACATCACCGAACTGCGTCGTGTGCAAGACCAGCTGCGCGACCTGGCCCATACGCTGGAAGCGCGTGTCGACGAGCGCACGGTGGCGCTGACCAAATACATCGCCGAACGCGAAGCCACCGAGCGCGAACTGCTGCATGCCAAGGAAATGGCCGAAGTGGCCAATCGCTCGAAAAGCGCCTTCCTGGCCAATATGAGCCACGAATTCCGCACGCCGCTCAATGCCATTATCGGCTTCTCAGAATCGCTGCTTGCTGGCTATTTCGGCCAGATGACACCGAAACAGCGCGAGTATGTCGACGATATCCACAAGTCCGGCGAACATCTGCTGCAGCTGATCAACGACGTTCTGGATCTTGCCAAGGTGGAAGCCGGTCGCATGGAGCCGCATATCGAGGCGCTCGATCCCCGGCATGTGGTGATCGACAGTCTGGAAATGATGCGCCTGCAGGCCGAGCGCGCCAATGTCGACCTCAGCACCACCGTGCCCGACGGCCTGCCGCTGCTGCATGCCGACGAACGCATGCTGCGCCAGATGCTGCTGAACCTGCTGAGCAATGCGGTCAAGTTCACGTCGGCCGGCGGCAAAGCCTGGGTTGCCGTCACGCTGCGCGACCAGGTGCTGCATATCGCTGTGCATGATACCGGCGTTGGCATGGCGCCACAGGATATCCCCAAGGCCCTGGCGCCGTTCGGTCAGGTCCGCGGCGTGCTGAGCCGCGATCACCAGGGCACGGGCCTGGGGCTGCCGCTGGTAAAATCCCTCGCTGAACTGCATGGCGGCCACCTGACCCTGCAATCAGAGCCCGGCAAGGGAACGGTAGCGACTATCAGTCTGCCGCTGCGGCGGACCGAGAACGTCAGGCCGGAACAGAAAAGCGCCTGACCCTCAGGGACAGGCCGCGCGGGCCGCGCGCTGCAAGCCCGCATAGTGTTGCGGCGTCTCGTCGCCGGCACTGAGAGAGGTGAGGAAAGCCAGCAGATCGCCGGCCTCCCCGGCGCTCAGGCGCAGCGGTTTCAGGATCGCCTCCCCATCGGCATGCAGCCGGTCTTCGTCCAGGTCGGAGTAATGCATCACCACATCGCGCAAGGCCGCCTTGCTGCCGTTATGCATGTAGGGCGCGGTGGCGGCCAACTGGCGCAGGCCCGGTACCTTGAACTCACCCCAGTTGCGATGGAATTGCGTCACATGCCGCACCGGCACGGCGGCAGCGCCATCGGGGTCGTCGTTATAGGATCCGAGCAGGTTGAAGCGATTGTCCTTCAGCCGGGCAATGCCCTGATGCCGGCCGGGATCGACGCGCTTCGTCGAACCGCTGCCGACGAAGAACGGCAGGCCGGTATCGTGGAACTCGCCATTGGTGAAGGCCGGCCCGACATGACAGGTGGCGCATTGGCCCCGCCCGATAAACAGTGCCAGGCCACGCTGGGCCGGCGGCGGATACAACGCCATGGCCGCACGGTCATTGGCCGCCAGCGCGTCGCGAAAATCGTCAAAGGCTGTGCGCGCGGTGACCAGGGTCTCCTGGAATGCAGCCAAAGCCTTGGCCGCCAGCACCAGCAGCGCTTCGTCATTGAGTGCAGCGGCATCGGATTGCACGGCCCGGGCCAGACAGGCCAGTGGCTTGTCCTCACGCAGCAGCCGGGCCGTCGCTGCGGCTGATCCTCCCATTTCCTCGGGTGCAAGAATGGGGCGAATGGCGGCAGCCCAGAGGCTGTCGCTGGCCCCGTCCCAGCCATGCCAGCGCTGCAGCCGCGCATTGAGCAGACCCGGTGCGTTGCGATCCAGCAACTGCATGCCCAGGCTCTGCGGCCGTCCGTCGCCCCAGCCTTTATCGGGCTGATGACAGCTCTGGCAGGAAATATCGCCGCGCGCCGACAGGCGCGGTTCGCCAAACAGCACAGCGCCGAAACGGATGGCTTCGGCATTGCCCGACAGGCGATTGGTGCGATCCGGCGGCAAGGCCGGCGGCCAGGGCCCATGAGACAGAATGCGGCGGACCAGCGGGGCGCTGTCGAAGGACGGCAGATCGGCAGCGATCGCCGCCATGCTGCCCAGCAGTATGCAGAGGCCAGCCAGAACCGCGCGGATCATTGCGCGTCGTAGCGGAAGGTCAGCCTTTCGGAAGCGCCGACACCGGCGAAGTCGAAGCTGAACTCCCATTCGCCCGGCATATGCAACAGCAGACCTTCGGCGCGATAGACGCCCCAGTCCTTCTTGATGATCTTGGGCGTGTAATTCATGCCATGACGGTGCGCCGGCATCTGCGCATCGACCTGGGTCATCCGTGGCAATTCGGCCATGCGGGCATCACAGATCCAGATATCCAGCGCAAAGGGTGTGTTCAGCGGAATCGGCGCCGGATCGGACAGCGCGATCACCTTAAAGCGCGGCCCTTCGACGATCCGGGCGTTGATCGGGATATCGGCGCAGGCCAATGCCGGGCCGCCGGCCAGAACCAGCAGCACCGCCAGAGCCACTGGTCGCAGCAACATCGGACTCACTGCCCCTTGAATCCGGTGCGCGCGAACAGCGCCTCGGCATTGCGATAGGCGATCTTTTCCGCCAGCGGCACCGGCAGGTCGACCAGCCAGCCGCGCGACCATTTGGCGTGCTCCTCGATATAATGCCAGCGCTCGGGCGTGAAGGTATCCGTGCCGACCATGAAGCGATCCGGGAACGCCTCGAACAGGGCGCGCCAGGCGGCATCCACCTTGCCCTGGCTCGCATGATCGTTGCGGAAGGCCAGATCGGCCCAGAGATTGGGGTGGCGTTCCAGCAGGGCACGCACCGCATCGGGGCGGTCGAAGCCGGAATGGGCCCAGAGGATCAGGGCATCCGGATCCTGCCTGAACATCCGTTCGACCGCATCGGCATCGCTATGGGCATGCAGGAACAGCCTGTTCTGCTTGGCCAGCTGCACCATGCGGCGCGGCACCGGCAGATCGGCATCGGCGCCATAGAGGTGGAATTCGCCGATCCCGACATAGCGGTACTGCGCCAGCCGTGCCTCCAGATGAGTGACGATGGTGTCGTCACGGAACCAGGTGCTGAGTTCGCCGCGGCTGCGATAGGGCCGCAGGACCGGCACGATCAGGTCGGGTGCCGCCTTGTAGAGCCGCTGGGTGCCCTCATCGCTGGAACTCGATACCGCTACCTTGCGCAGATTGGAGCGACGGAGGATGGCAATAGCCTCCTCCGTGGGCACCGAGATCCAGGCATCATGGCTGTAATGCACATGGGCATCGATCAGCGGCATCACGGCCGGCTGGGCCTGGACCGCCAGGCTGGCAGTCATGATCGCGGCAAAGGCAAGAAGGCTGGGTCGAATCATCGGTCGCTCCGGTTGACCAGGCCAGTTTATGCCAGAACCGGGCCTCCGGCACGGTAACAAAAACGACAGCGGCCCCGCAGGTTAATGCGGGGCCGCCGGGTTTTTTACTGCAGGATGCCGAGATTACTTGCCCCAGACTTCCTCGGCGAGCTCGACGATCATGCGCAACTTGGCCCACTGCTCCTCTTCGGCCAGCACATTGCCCTCTTCGGTGCTGGCAAAGCCGCATTGCGGGCTCAGGCAGAGCTGGTTGAGGTCGGCATATTTGGTCGCCAGCTCGATACGCTTCCGGATGTTGTCCTTGGTCTCCAACTGACCGGTCTTGGAGGTGACCAGGCCAAGGATGACCTGCTTGTCACCCTTGGGCAGGAAGCGCAGGGGCTCGAAGCCGCCCGACCGCTCGTTGTCATATTCCATGAAGTAGCCATTGACCTTGATCTTGTCGAGCAGCACTTCGGCCACCGGCTCGTAGCCACCCTTGGAAATGAAGGTGGAGCGGAAATTGCCACGGCAGAGATGCATGGTGATCTGCATGTCGGCCGGCCGGTCGGCGATGGCCGTATTGATCATCTCGGCGTATTTCATCGGCAGGCTTTCCGGATCGTCGCCGCGCTGGCGCGACAGCTCGATCTGTTCCGGATCGCAGAGATAGGCCAGGTTGGTTTCATCGAGCTGCAGGTAGCGGCAGCCGGCCGCGGCGAAATCCTGGACGGCCTTCTTGTAGGCCTGACCGAGGTCTTTGAAGAAATCATCCAGGTTCGGGTAGATGTCCTTGCTGATGGCGTTCCGGCCACTGCGGAAATGCAGCACGCTGGGCGACGGGATGGTCATCTTCGGCGTCGCCTTGGCATGCGCCTTAAGGAACTTGAAGTGATCGACCATCGGATGGCCGGAATAGCCGATCTTGCCGGTGACCCGCACACCTTCGGCACGCGTCTGCACGCCGGAGAACTGGATGCCCTTCTCGGCCGAGGTGTAATACTCCACGCCATCCAGACCACCGAGGAAGTCGAAATGCCACCAGGAGCGGCGGAATTCGCCGTCGGTGATGCTCTGCAGGCCGACATCCTGCTGTTTTTTAATGACCTGCTCGATGGCCTTGTCCTCGACCGCTTTGAGCTGGTCGGCGCTGATCTTGCCGTCCTTGCGCTGGGCACGGGCTTCCTTCAGTTCCTGCGGGCGCAGCAGGCTGCCGACATGGTCGGCACGGAACGGCGGCTTCTGGCGTTGCATGTTTCTCTCCCTCTTCAATGAACTCAATGGGCAGTATCGGATACCGAGAGCCAGCCCTCAAGCCGCGCCGGATCGGCCCGCAATTCGGCGCTGTCGGCGGCATGCACGATGCGGCCACGCTCCAGCACCACCACGCGGTCGGTGATGGCCAGCAGTTTCTTGGCATTCTGTTCGACGATGATCGCCGACAGCCCCTCTTCCCGTGTGATGCGGCGCAGGGCCGCCAGCAGTTCCTCGACGATGATCGGCGCCAGGCCTTCCAGCGGCTCGTCCAGCAGAACCAGCTTCGGGTTCAGCATCAGGGCGCGGCCGACGGCCAGCATCTGCTGTTCGCCGCCTGAGAGCTGGTTGCCCATATTGCGGCGGCGCTCGGCCAGGCGCGGAAACATCTCGAAGACGCGATCCATGCCCCAGGGCCCCGGTCGCGCCACCGCGGTGAGGTTTTCCTCCACTGTCAGCGAGCGAAAGATATTGCGCTCCTGCGGCACCCAGCCCAGGCCGGCGACGGCACGGCGATCCGAGCGCAGGCTGGTGATATCCTGACCGCCCAGACCGATGCGACCGCCGCGGTAACGGGTGGCGCCGACCAACGTGTTGATCAGCGTGGTCTTGCCGGCGCCGTTGCGACCCAGCAACGCCAGCGACTGGCCGGCTGCCAGGCTGAACGTAACGCCATCCAGCACGATGGCTTCGCCATAGCCGGCGCGCAGGTCCTCGACCACCAGAAGCTCAGACATCGACCAGCTCCTCGCCGAGGTAGACTTTCTTGACGCGCGGGTCGCGGGCGATCTCGGCGGCCGGACCTTCCACGAAAAGACCGCCATTCACCAGAACCGAGATCGTTTTGGCGAAGCGGAACACCAGCTGCATGTCATGCTCGATCAGCACCAGCGAGACCGCGGCCGGCAGTGCCGCGATGACATCGAGAATCTGGTGCCGCTCGGTTTCCGGCACGCCGGCAGCGGGTTCATCCAGCAGCAGCACGGCCGGTTTGGCCGCCAGCGCCACGGCGATTTCCAGCAGGCGCTGCTTGCCATAGGCGATCGTCTCGGTGCGCTGGTCACGCACATCGATCAGGTTCAGTTGCAGCAGGAGGGCTTCCGCCTCGTCGACCAGATCACGGCGCTGCCCGACCGGGCGCCACCAGCCGGTTGCGGCACCCTCGCGCTCGGCGATTGCCAGCACGATATGCTGCAGCGGCGTGAGATCGGCGAACAGCTGGTTGATCTGGAAGGTCCGCGCCAGGCCGCGTTTGACCCGCTTGTAGGGCGGCAGTGCGGTGATGTCTTCGCCTTGCAGCAGGACGCGGCCCGAGGTGGGCTGCAACACGCCGGTGAGCAGGTTCACAAACGTGGTCTTGCCGGCGCCATTCGGGCCGATGAGCGCATGGCGCGCCCCGGCCGGCAGCGAGAAGCTGACATCATTGGTGGCGACCAGGCCGCCGAAAGCCTTTCGCAGAGCCTGGGTTTCGAGGACGGCGCTCATTTTGCGCCGCCTTTCCCGAACCGGGCCGACACCCATTCGCGGCCGGACTGCACGAAGCCGAGGATGCCACCCTTGCCGAACAGCACGACGGCGACCAGTACAAGGCCGAGCCAGAACTGCCAGTATTGCGGCGTGATGGCGGCCAGGAAGTCATACATGAACTTGAAGATGATCGAACCGATAACAGCGCCCCACAACTGGCCGCTGCCGCCCAGCACGAGAATGAGCATGGCGTCGGCGGAGCGGTGGAAATCGAGAACATCGAGCGAGACGAACTGCGAGGTCTGCGCCAGCAATGCGCCGGCGATACCCGCATAGACAGCGGCGATGGTGTAGATGGTCACCAGCCGCAGGTTGGTCGGCACGCCCATCGCGCCGGTGCGCAGGTTATTGCCCTTGATGGCGCGCAGCAGCAGGCCGAAGGGCGAATTCACCAGCCGGCGCGCGATGTAGAACAGAATGAACAGCACGGCGAGGCTGTAGCCGTAGGCCGTCTTGCCGAAGATGTCGAACTCGAACAGGCCCAGCACCGGGCCCATGGTCACGCCGGTGAGGCCGTCGGCGCCGCCGGTGATGCTGCTGAACTTGTTGGCCAGTTCGCGCAGGATCAGCGCCACGCCCAGCGTGACCATCAGCTTGGTGAGATCCGAACCGCGCAGCAGCAGGAAGCTGGTGACAAACCCGAGCAGGCCGGCCGCAATACCGGCTACGAACAGCCCGGCGATGGGATCGGTGAAGCCATGCTTGCCCAGCAGCCCGGCAACATAGGCGCCCAGGCCGAAAAAAGCGCCGTGGCCGAGAGAGACGATGCCCGCATAGCCCAGGATCAGATCGAGCGACAGCACGAACAGCGCAAGGATGGCGATCTCGTTCAGCAGCAGCACCTTGCTGGGGGCCAGCCAAAACAGACTGACCGCAACAAACCAGAACAGGATTTCCAGCAGGCGCCAGCGCGCCGGCGCCAGCAGGACGCCGGTTGCCGTGGCGGTGTCGGGTCTGAAGTAAGACAGCAGAGCGGACATTACAGGGCCTCAGCGCGCATTGGCACGGCCGAACAGGCCCTGCGGCCGCACGATCAGCACAACCACCATGATCGTGTAGATGATGAAGCTGCCCACGGTGGGCACATAATACTTGCCGGCCACATCGGCGATGCCGAGCAGAATCGAGGCCAGCAGCGGACCGGTCAGCGTGGTGGTGCCGCCGACACTGATCACCACCAGGAAATAGATCATGAATTTCAGCGGGAATGTCGGGTCCATGCCGAGGATCTCGGCGCCCAGCACACCACCCAGTCCGGCAAGGCCGGAGCCGAAAGCAAAGGTAAAGGTGAAGATGAGATTCACATTGATCCCCAGGCCGCGGGCGACGCGGGCATCGTCCACGGCGGCGCGCAGCTGGCTGCCGAAGCGGGTACAGGACAGGATCAACTGCAGGGCAATCGCCAGAACCAGACAGATGGCGATGACAAACAAGCGATAAACGCCAAAATTCACGCCGAAGAAATCGATGCGGCCACGCAGGGACGGCGGCAGGGTGATCAACTGCTGCTGTGCGCCCATGAAATAGTCGATCGCGGAAACCGCCATGAACACCAGGCCGATGGAAAACAGAACCTGGTCGAGATGGCTCTTCGTATAGAGGCGGGCATAGAGCGTCCGCTCCAGCACAGCGCCAAGCGCCGCAGATACCAGGAAGCCGGCAGGAATGCAGAGAAAGAAGGAAACTCCGAAACGATTCATCAGCACGACGGTGAGATAGCCGCCAGCCATGGCGAAAGCGCCATGGGCAAGGTTGATGAAGTTCATCAGGCCCAGCGTCACCGACAGGCCGCAGGCCAGCACGAACAGCACCATGCCATAGGCAAAGCCGTCGAAGAGAATTGTAAGCACACCGATCTCTTTTTTAGAGGAGGTCTCTTTCGAAAAACGGCCGGCGGGATGAGCCGCCGGCCGCTGTTACGTCAGGCAGGTTCGCTCAGCGGGCCTTGATGTTCGGAATGTTTGCGAATTCGACGTTGTAGAGTTCGCCATTCACCTTCTCGACCTTGCGGATATAGACCGTCTGGGTCACATCGCGCGTTTCCGGATCAATGGTGACCGGACCGCGCGGGCTGGTCCAGCTCTGGCCCTTCATGGCTTCCAGCAGCTTGGTGCCGTCGGTGTCGCCATTGGTCTTCTTCAGCGCCTGGTAGATCAGGTGCATGCCGTCATAACCGCCAACGCCATGGAAGTTGGCGCGAAGGCCGGTGGCCTTCTTCATGCCTTCGACCACCGCCTTGTTTTCCGGCGAATTATGCGCCGCCGAATAATGGAAGGAGGTGACAACGCCCAGCGCCGCATCGCCCATGCCGTTCAGGATGTCGTCATCCGTCACGTCGCCGGTGCCGATCAGCCGGATACCGTCCTTGGCGAGCTCACGCTCTGCGAACTGCTTCATCACGGCCGAGCCGATGCCCGAGGGAACGAAGACGAAGAGCGCATCCGGCTTGGCATCCTTGGCGCGCTGCAGGAAGGGCGCAAATTCCGGATTGGCCATCGGCACGCGCAACTCAGCCAGCACTTCGCCGCCGGCCTTGGTAAAGCCTTCCTTGAAGGCCTTTTCGGCATCGAGACCCGGGCCGTAATCGGCAACCAGCGTGACCACCTTCTTGATGCCGTTCTTCGCGGCCCAGTCGGCCAGCGGCGCGGTAACCTGCGGCAGGGTGAAGCCGGTGCGCACGATATAGGGCGACTGGGCCGTGATCATCTGCGTGGCGGCAGCCATCACGATGGTCGGAATCTTGGCCTGGGTGGCAATCGGCGCCGTGGCCAGCGCCAGCGGGGTGAGACCGAAGCCGGCCAGCACGGTGACCTTCTCGTTGACCACCAGTTCCTGCGCGATGCGCTTGGTAACATCGGCGACGCCGGTATCGTCCTTGACGATCAGCTCCACCTTCTTGCCGGCAACCGTATCGCCGTTCTGGGCCATGTAGAGTTTGGCCATGCCTTCGATCTGACGACCGGTCGAGGCGAAAGGCCCGCTCATCGGCAGGATCAGGCCGATCTTGACCGTCTGCTGCGCATAGGCGCCAGCGGAGGCGAAAACGCCGAGCGCCGTGGTGGCAACAGCGGCAAGAAGATGTCTGCGGTTCATTGGTTTCCTCCGGTTTTTATTTTTTTGATGCCTCGTTCGGTATTCGCACACGAGTACACCTGTCCAACACTTGTCACGGACTTTGGCGAAACGCCCAAAAGATGCAAGTGGAATCTAGAATCATTTTACTTCAGAACCCATGAGCCACCTGCATCACTGATCGGCACGCCAGGCCGTGTCGATAACCACGCCGCCCTGAACCGCACGAGAGACGCAGGCACAGACCCGATGATTCTCCTGTTTCTGGGTTTCGCTCAGGAAAACGTCGCGATGGTCGAGCATACCTTCCACAGCAACGACATCCACTGCACACAAACCGCACTCGCCGCGGCGGCATTCCGACATCACCTCGACGCCAGCGGCCTCCAATGCATCGAGCATCGACTGGTCCTGCGGCACAGTGATTTCCAGGCCCAGTCGCGGCACTTTCACCCAGAAACTTTCGCTGGCCTGCAGGCCGCCACTGCCGAACGTCTCGAACCGCAAAGCCGCAAGCGGGCGGCCGAGCGACGTCCATGCCACGCGCAGACCGGCCAGCAACCGCGCCGGTCCGCAGAAATAGATATCGGTATCGGCCGGTACGTCAGCCAGGGTCGCCATCAGGTCGAGGCGCTGGCCTTCATCGGAGACGAACACCTGCAGCCGATCGCCCAACTGAATCTGCAATTCGGTCGAGAATGCCAGTTCGTTACGACTGCGGGCGGCATAGAGCAGGCGGACGTCGGCTCCGCGCTGCACCAGAGCCTGCGCCATACCGGTCAGCGGTGTGATACCGATGCCGCCAGCGATCAGTAGGTATCGCGGCGCATCGAACTGCAGCGGGAAATGATTGCGCGGCGGGGCGATCTTCAGCTTCGCACCCGGCAACAGGTTATGCAGTGCTGCCGATCCGCCGCGGCTGGAATCGACTTTCTTCACCGCGATACGATAGCAACGCCGGTCCGGCAGCCCGACCAACGAATAAGACCGCACATCCTGACGGCCGTTGATCTCAACCGCGATATTGATATGACTGCCAGGCTCGTAAGCCACGGCCGGACCATTCTGCGGTACGATCTCGAACAGGCGAATTGTCGGACTCAGGTCCTGCGTCGCGGCCAATTCGGCATTAATCCAGGCGTTTGATATCTGCATGGCGGGTCCGTATCAGGCGTTTTGACGGATCAGCGCCATGCCAGGCACCATGTCCCGCACTGTCTGATGCTCCAGAGCAACGACAAGATTGCGGTGGGCGACACGCGAATGTTCGCGCATCAACGCCTCGGCGCGCGTACCTTCGCGGCGCTCGATAGCTTCCACCACGCTGCGATGCTGTTCCTGGGCTACCAGCAGAATAGCGCGCGACTCCGGCAACACGGCCTGCACCTCGACAAAGGCACTGGGCGAGGCAAATGGCAGGGCCGATGCACGCTCGATCTGGCGTGCCACCACCCGGCTGCCCGACAGGTGGATAAGCAGCTGATGAAATCGCTCGTTCAACTCGACATAGTCAGAGAAGGTATCCCCGCCATGCTCACCCTGTACCAGACCGTCCAGCTTGCGCAGGCAGCCCCTGATTTCGCCCATCTGTCCCGGACTGGGACCGCGTTCCGCCGCCAGTCGCGCCGCCAGCCCCTCCAGAGTGCCACGCATTTCGATGGCGTCGAAAATATCGGCCTCGGAAAAATGCCGCACCATGTAGCCGCCGGATGGCAGCATTTCCAAGAGACCCTCTTCTTCCAGTCGCACCAGCGCGGTGCGCACCGGCGTGCGCGATACGCCGAGCCGGTCGACCACCGCAAGTTCCGACAGCCGCTCGCCCGGCTTCAGTTCGCCACTGAGGATCAGTTCGCGCAAAGACAGGATCGTCTTGAGGGACTGCGACATCTTTATTCCGCCGCCGCTGAAAAAATCCGCGCTTGTTCGGCGGCGATCATATGATCGATCTTGCGGCGCGCCCACATCGAGCCGGCATCGATATTCAGGTTGTAGAACAACCGGCCAGGATTGGCATTGATGGCTTTCTGCTGCGCTTCCAGGATGATCTCGTCTTCGCGGAAGATGCCCGCAACGCCTTGGCGCAATTCCGTGGTCAGGTTCTGCTCACTGAGCCGGTAGTTACGGGCAAAGGCCCAGAAGTAATGACAGGTGGTGGCGGTTTCCGGCGTGATGGCATTCAGCACCTGCCCATTGACGCCGTGGCTGCGATCCCCCTCGGGCGCGCCGCTACCGGCGGGGGCTACCCCGACATCAATCACCACCGTGCAAGGCGCCTCGAAGCGGATGATCTGCCAGCGATCGACCCGGCCGGGCTTGCCCAGTTGCCGCGCCCAGAAAGGCGGTGCCTCGATATCGCGCATCCAGCGGGTGACCGTGGCGAAGCGTTCGCCATGGGTGACATCGAAAGGCGCTTCCGCAACAGCGCGGTTGCCGATGCTGGAGCCATGCACGAAGGTCTCATGCGTCAGATCCATCAGGTTATCGACCACGAGGCGGTAATCGCAGGCCACCTGGATCAGTTCGCCATCGCCGGCCCAGGCCGGATCGTGGTTCCAGTGCAGGTCAGGCACCAGGGCCGGATCGGCGAGCGCTGGATCGCCCATCCAGATCCACACGAAGCGGTGCTTCTCGAGCACCGGATAGCTGCGCACACAGGCCGAGGGATTGATGGTCTCCTGCGACGGCATATGGGTGCAGCGCCCACGCGCATCGTAGACAAGGCCGTGATAGCCGCAGACCAGGCTGCCATCGGGTTGCAGATGGCCCTTCGACAATGGCAGCAGGCGATGCCAGCAGGCATCTTCCAGCGCGACCAGACGATCATCGGGCTGGCGGTACAACACCAGCGCCTGACCGCAGATGGTGCGCGGAAACAGGCTGCGCTTGATCTCGTGATCCCAGGCCGCCGCATACCACGCATTGCGTGGCCAGGGCTGGCTGCCGGCATCCATCGTGAAAGGCTGAGTGCTGGCCATTCCGACGTCTCCTCCTCAATTCTTCCATCCTGTATACAGCAAGTGGATAAATTGAACAAATTTTCACCTATTGTTCTAATATTATTGTCATTACGGGATACATTCAGCGAAAGAATTGCCGGGGAAACGGCAAAGCCGTATTCAGGATACAGATGCCGACCATCGACCAACCCTGGCGCCTGAGCGCCGCCGAACTGCAGGCCGCCTATCGGACCGGCATGCTGTCACCCGTCGATGTGACGCAGGCTGTACTCGACCGGATTGCAGCCCTCAATCCCACACTGAACGCCTTTGTGCATGTTGATGCCGAGGGGGCCCTGCGCGCCGCCAGGGCCAGTGCCGCGCGCCACAAGAGCGGACAGCCGTTCGGCCCCATGGATGGCGTACCCGCATCGATCAAGGACAGCCTGATTGTCGGCGGCCTGCCGGCCACCTGGGGCAGCCGGCTGCTGGAGAACAATCTGCCGGTGGAAGACGAACTGCCGGTTGCGCGTCTGCGTGCCGCGGGCGCGGTACTGCTGGGCAAGACCAATGTGCCGGAATTCACGGTGCAGGGTTACACCTGCAACCTCCTCTTCGGCGCCACCGGCAATCCCTGGAATGCCGATCTCACGCCCGGCGGCTCCAGCGGCGGCGCGGTCTCGGCTGTTGCCGCGGGCCTCGGTCCGATTGCGCTGGGTACCGACGGCGGCGGCTCGACGCGGCGGCCGGCCGGCCATACCGGACTGGTGGGCCTGAAACCCAGCATCGGCCGGGTCGCCCGCAGCGGCGGCTTCCCCGAAATCTACAACGACCTGGAGGTTGTTGGCCTTTTCGGCCGCACCGTCGATGATGTGGCGACAACCCTTGGTCTGCTGTCGGCGCCCGATCCGCGCGACCGTCATTCCCTCGCCTTTACAGCGGCGGTCACAACGGCCGAAACACAGGCGACCACACAGCCACGCCGCATTCTGTATGTCCCGCGTTTCGGCACCAATCCCGTCGAGCCGGCCATCCTCGCCTCGGTCGACGGTGCAGCCGAGCAGCTCCGGCGCATGGGCTGCGAGGTCGTGGCTGGCACCCTGCCCTTCGATATCGAGGCCGCCACAGCCAGCCTTGCCGTATTGATGCCGACCGGTCTGGCGATGATCGTCGATCGTCTGGGTGGTCCAGAGAAGATCTCGCCGGCACTGCTGGGGATGTATGAAACCGGCAAGGCCATCGATGGCAGCGCCTATCTCGCTGCGCTCAACCATGCTGTCGAACTACGGCGGCAACTGGCCGGCTTCTTTGCCGATTACGACGCGATCCTGACGCCCGCCACCGCGGCGCAGCCCTGGGACAAGACCAAGGTCTATCCCGAGCAGATCGACGGCAAAACCGCAGGCCCGCGCGGCCATGCGGTATACACCGGCTGGGTCAATCTGGCCGGCCTGCCGGGTCTGTCGCTGCCGGCGGCACCCGACGCGCAGGGTCTGCCCATCGGCTTCCAGTTGATTGGCGGTTTTGGCAGTGATGCGGCGCTTCTGGCTCTTGGCCGACGCTATGAAGCAGTCGCGCCGGACATGATGCGCTGGCCGCCACTTTTCCCCTGACCGCTCAGGCGGCCGGAACGTCGCGATACAGTTTCGCCAGCTTGGCGCGGAAGTCCGGCCGGGTCTTCTTCAGGCTGCCGGAAACCGGATCGGCCCCCGCCAGCATCGTATCGGTGGCATCGCGGGAGAAATCGATCACGAATTCCACGCGTGCCTGACGGCGCTGTTCGATCTTTTCCAGCACGGCCGCCACACTGGGCGCCGGGCCGGTGAAGGCCGCACGCAGCTCGGCCACGGCAACACAGGCATCCTCGATAGCCTGGGTGGCGCCCTGCCCCAGCGTCGGCACCATCGGATGCGCCGCATCGCCCAGAAGCAGAATGCGGTAATTCGGATCGCAGAAAATCGGCGCGGCCTCCTGCAGCCTGGCCCAGTGAATCTCGCTCATATGGCTGCAGATCGCGTCGATCAGAAATTCGCATTGCCGGCTGGGCTTGACGCCTGGCGGCGTATACAGGCTGCGCAGCACATCGGCGCGCTTGGCTTCCGCCGGCACATCCTCCTCCGGCAGGATCGGGAAAGATCCGGAAATGTAAGTGGCGTTGCCCGGCACACGGAAGGCCAGCAGGCGATTGGGGCCGTTGAACCACTGTTCGTAATCATCGACCAGGTCGGGCTGAGCCTGTTCGATCAGCAGACGATAGATACAGACGCCGAGGAAATGTGGCCGCGGCTTACCCAGGAATGTTTCCCGCACACGGGAATAACGGCCATCGCCCGCCACCAGCAGATCGATACCGTCGAGGATGCTTTCCTCGCCGGTCGTCTGGTCGGCAACTTCCACCACGATAGGCCCGGTTTCGCCGGACCGGGCGTAGCGCATGCTCAGGACTTCCGTGTTGAAACGCACCTGCTGCTGCACCGGCTGACGCAACAGGGCATAGAGCTGCGACCAGCGGATACGGATACCCGGATTGTCGGCCACATCCGACAGCGGCAGGTTCATCAGCTCCTGCCCGTCGGTGAGCGAAATGCGCCAGCTGGACCAGGGCAGGCTGGAGGCCACGAGCAGATCGGCCAGCTCGGGCAGGAAGCTGCGCAGTGCCTTGATCGCGTTCGGGCCGACATTCAGCCCCGTTCCGGCATCGGCATGATCGTTCGCACTGGCGCGCTCCAGGCAAATCACCTCGACATCGGGGAGGTGGCGCAGGCCATAAGCGAGGATGCTGCCGGCAACACCCGAACCAACGATAACGATACGCGTACGGCCGTTCTTCATGTTACTTGCCGCCCCAATGCACGAAGGTTTTCTCGATCGTCAGAAAAATCCAGTTCATGCCATAGCCGAGCGCGCCGGCGGCAAAGATCGCCGCATACATGGTCGGCATCTCGAACAGCATCTGCGCCTCGATCAGGCGATGACCGATGCCATCGCTGGAGCCGATGAACATCTCCGCCACCACGATGATGACCAGCGACAGCGAGATGCCGTTGCGCATGCCGATAAAGGTCTGCGGCAACGATTCCCAGAAATAGACATCGGTCAGAACCTGCAGCCGGTTGGCGCCCATCACCTTGGCCGCCAGCACCCGGGTCTTGCGGGCATTCATCACGCCATAGGCGACATTGAACAGGATCACCAGCGAGGCACCGAAAGCCGCCACCGCAATCTTGGTCTTGTCACCAACCCCGAACAGCACAAGGAACAGCGGAAACACGGCCGAGGCCGGGGTCGAGCGGAAGAAATCGATGACGAACTCGACCGAGCGATACAGCTTTTCTGCGGCACCGAGCATGACGCCGAGCGGGATGGCAATGGCCGAAGCGATCAGGAAGGACAGCACCGTGCGATAGATGGTCTGGGCAAAATCCAGCAACAGAGGGCCGCCGACCAGACCATCGACCAAGGCCTTGAAAGCCTTCTGCGGGGGTGGCAGCAGAACGGGATCAGCGATCTCAAGCAGCGTCGCTATCCACCACACCAAAATCAGCAGCACGACGCCCAGCACCGGACGTAGGCGACCAAAGACCGACGACCAGACACTCACAGCTTGGCCTCCCGCCGGAAGATTTCCAGACAATGACTTTTGATCGCGACGAATTTCGGGTCGGAGAGGGTTTCGGCTGAACGCGGGCGCGGCAGTGGTACTTCGACAAAATCCGCAATCCGGGTGGGGCGGCGCGTCAGCAGCAGCACATAATCCGCCAGATAGACGGCCTCTTCCAGGTCATGACTAACGATCACCATGGTGGTGTTCGTCTCCATGAAAGCCTTCTGCATCTGGTCGCGCATGAACAGCGTCATTTCGTAATCGAGCGCCGAGAATGGCTCGTCGAGGAACAGGACTTCCGGCTCCATCACCAGAGATCGCATGATCGATACGGTCTGCTGCTGGCCGCCCGAGAGTTCGTAGGGATAGCGGTTGAAATCGATCTTGACCTGGAAGCGGCTGAGCAGCTTATCGACCCGTTCCGTCCGCTCCCTTTTGCTCAGTCCCATCAGCTTGAGCGGGTAGTGGATATTGTCGATGGCGCGCAGCCAGGGAAACAGCGCTTCGCGATAATTCTGGAACACATAACCGATGCGGGTTTCGTCGATCGTCTTGCCATCGAACAGAACTTCGCCGCTGTCCATCGGCAGAAGGCCGGCGATCATGTTGATGATCGTACTCTTGCCGCAACCGTTCGGGCCGAAGACCGAGACCACCTTGCCGCGCGGCAGGTCGAGATCGAACTTGTCGTATAGGGGGCTGCCCTGAAACTGCTTGGACAGGCCACGCACGGTGATATGCGTGCCGGGCGGAAACCAGCGATAGGATTTTTCCACCGGCTGAGCCAAGGAGGCCGGTTCTGCAACCGGCACTCCCTTGACCAGACGCATCGCCGAACGGGCGCGTGAGAGCATCAGCTGGTGGCCTTCTTATCCAGCACCACCAGATATTTTCCTGTCTCGACCGGATCCTTGATCACGCCGCTCTGGATGGTGAAATCGATCACCTTCTGGAAGTCTTTCTTGTCCTGGGCCGACAGTTGGTCGACCATCAGCATGCGCGGCATCGGAATGGTCATCGCCAGCTCCGGCGGAGTGAAGGTATTGCCCTTCAGCAATTCGCGGGTCGTCGGATCCTGTTCGATATCCTTCAGCGCCTTGCGCCAAGCTGCCGAAAAGCGCTTGGCCACATCGGGGCGCTCCTTCATGAACTTTCCGGTGATGGCGCCACCGGCCATATAGGCATAGGCCTCTTCCCGGCCGATGATGTATTTCGACACCACGCCGGCTTCCACCGTACGCGCCGCACCCATGCTGTTCATCACACTGGCATTGGGCTCGAGCGTATAGCCGTAATCGAAGGTGCCGGCCTTCATAGCATCGGCATGCAGGTTCATCGCCAGTTCGGTCAGCGTGTAGTCGGCGCCTTCCTTCATGCCAACCGCGCCCAGCACGGCGCGCGCCATGGCCATATTGCCCGCGCCCGGCGCCGACATGATCTTTTTCGGCGCGCCCGTGCCCTTGATGTCCTTCACCGTCTTGGCGTCGAGGCCGGTCTTGGCCACGAACTGCTCCATCTGGGCGAACTTGTTCTGGCCATAGAGGGACATGTAATAGACCAATCCCTCCTTCTTGGTGTTGGCATTCATGCCGTCGACAGTGACGAGATTGGCGCCGGCATCGAGGTCATTGGTTAGCATGCCCTGCACGATCGGCGGCGCACCCATCAGCTTGACCATCTCGGCGTCGATATTCTGTTCCTTGAAGTAGCCGCGCTCGACGGCGACGAAATACGGCAGCGCCGAAGATACCGGGAAGACGCCAACCTTGACCTTATCGGCGGCTTCGACTGCCGGACTGGCAGCAAGGGCGAAAACGGCAGCGCCGGCCAGCATGGCGGCACGGAAGAAACGGATGGTCATGGGTCCCTCCTCAGGATCAGGCAAGTGCGAATTGAGCTGGTGCAAAAAAGCTGGTGCCCGCGATATAGCGGCGTTCGGCGGACATATCGGGCAACGGCCCCTGTTCGGCACGGCCATCGAAGGTGAGTTCGAGTTGCACGCCGCTCGGGTCGTAGACGAAAAGCTGCCAGTAGGTGGTGTTGGGGACGAGAAATTCGCGCCAATCGAGGCGATGGTCGCGGAAACGCGCGATGAAGTCGTGATACCCGACCGCCGTCAGCGAGATATGATCGATGGCAGCCGTGCCCGACGGCGCCTTACCTTCAGGGCCGAGGGCCGGGCCTCCGGCGTAGATATGGATGATCGCCTCGCCTACAGGTGTTGGCACTGCAATCCAGGCGCCGGGATAGCCGAAATCCGGCCGCGCCACTTCTGACAGTCCGAGCACGTCACAATAGAACCAGCGCGTCCTGGCCAGATCCGCCGTCTTGATTGCTACGTGAAACAGGCCTGTGATGAGTGCCGTCATGGCTCCGCTGCGCTTGTATGTCTGCGCATGTAACTGTGCATACAATGTGCCAGCGCCTGTTTGATTGAGATCGTTGGATAATCGGGGCACGACTCGACAGCCCGCAGCTTTACCGGGAAACCCTGCCATGACCGAGGTTGCAGGCCGCCCAAGTGGGCAGCAACCTGCGCCCATTATTTAGGCGATCGAAGGTCTCAAGGGGCCTGACTACCCCTCCGCAGGCGCGGAATGCATCTTGCTACGCACGACCTCTGTTCCACGGAGTATTCCATGCAGGCCTTTGTCCACCGTCTTACCATGAGCCATCCGGGAGATGTGTCGGCACTGGCGGCATTGCTCGACAGCGGGCAATTACGAGCCGACGAGATCGTGGCCGTGATCGGCAAGACCGAAGGCAATGGCGGCGTGAACGATTTCACCCGCGGCTATTTCACAATGGCCTTCTCTGCGCTTATGACCGAGCGCACCGGCCGGACGCGCGAGGACATCGTCAGAACCGTGCCCTGCATCCTTTCCGGTGGCACCGAAGGTGTATTGTCGCCGCATTACATGGTGTTCAGCCGCACAGATGAAAAGACGAACGCTACCGACAAGCGTCTGGCCATCGGCGTGGCTTTCAGCAGCAAGACGCCGCCCGAAGCCATCGGCCGCATAGCCCATGTGGAAGCGATTGCAGATACCGTGCGCCAGGCCATGCAGGACGCCGGCATCGATAACCCGGCCGATGTGCATTTCGTCCAGGTGAAGGCACCCTGTGTGACGGTGGCCCGCGCCCAGGATGCCGCTGCGCGCGGCGCCAGTGTTCTGACTGCCGATTCCGGTCGGTCGATGGCCTATGCCCGCGTTGCCGGTGCCTTTGGCGTTGCGCTGGCGCTCGGCGATGCCGCCCCGGAACAGGTCACTGAAGCGGCGATGTTCACTGACTATGCCGTGCAGTCGGATCGCGCCAGCATTTCCTCGGGCGTCGAAGTCGACTGCAACGAGGTGATCGTCCTGGGCAATGCTCCGGGCTGGGGCGGCGACCTGCAGATCGCGCATCGGCCCATGCGGGATGCTCTGGATATCGCCGGCATTGCAGCCGTGCTCAACGATCTGGGAATTACAGCGACACCGCAGGTTTCAGCCGCCGATGCCGCCCGCATTCACGGTGTGCTGGTCAAATGCGAACCGGATCGCCGCGGCCTGATCCGCGGCAACCGCCATACCATGCTGGACGATACCGACATCAACGCCCAACGCCATATCCGCGGCGCGGTTGGCGGTCTTGTCGCCGGCATGCTGGGCGATGGCCGGATTTTTGTTTCCGGCGGCGCCGAACATCAGGGACCCGATGGTGGCGGCCTGATCGCCATCATCGCAAAGACCTGACCCTCAAAGACCGAGGATCAGCTTGGACATGATATTGCGCTGAATCTCGTTCGAACCGGCATAGATCGTCACCTTGCGCTGGTTCAGGTAGCGGGCGGCAACGCCATCGGCGTAATCCGGCCCGATCACCGGCGTATTCGATCCTTCGAACAGTGGCGAGTATGGCGCGGCGTAATAACCGATCGCTTCGGCCGAAAGATCGCTGACCAGCTGCTGCAGCTCGGTCCCCCGGGTTTTCAGCATCGATGAAGCCGCGCCCAGATTCTGACCGCTCTTGGTGCCGCCCAGAACCCGCAGTTCCAGCATTTCCATGGCCATGATGCTCATTTCGGCATCGGCCAGTTTGGCCGCGAAATCCGGATCGGCGGCCAGCGGCTGTCCCTGCTTCTGCTCCGCCTTGGCGATCTTGCGCAGATGCGACAGATGGCGCTTCAGATGGCCCGAATAGGCATTGCCGCGCTCGAACTCCAGCAGGTACTTGGCGCAGGTCCAGCCCTGGTTCAGTTCACCGATCAGATTATCCTTCGGCACCTTAACGTCATCGAAGAAGACCTGATTGACTTCCTGCATACCGGGGGTCGACTCATCGATGGTGATGATCGGTGTAACCGTGACACCCGGCGACTTCATATCGATCAGCAGGAACGAGATTCCCTCCTGCGGCTTCTTGGTTTGCGCCGTCCGCACCAGGCAGAAGATCATGTCGGCATGCTGCGCTTCCGAGGTCCAGATCTTGCTGCCATTGCAGAGGAAATGATCTCCCTTGTCCTCAGCCTTCATCTGCAGGCCGGCAAGGTCCGATCCTGCACCCGGTTCAGAGTAGCCCTGACACCACCAGACATTGCTGGCCAGGATATCGGGCAGGTACTTCTTCTTCTGGGCCTCAGTGCCGAATTTCATGATCACCGGCGCCAGCATGCGCGGGCCAAAGGGCACCGTGATCGGCGCACCTGCCGTGCTCATTTCCTGCTCGTAGATATAACGCTGGGTCGGGGTCCAGCCTGGCCCGCCATACTCAACCGGCCAGTTCGGCGCCAGCCAGCCTTTTTCGTTCAGCGCCTTCTGCCAGCGGATATGCAGATGCTTGGCGATATAGCCGGTACGCGTCCGGACCATGGCCGCCTGCATCTCTGCGTCGAAATTCTTTTTGATGAAGGCGCGGACCTCATCGCGGAACGCCAGCTCTTCGGCCGTGAAATTCAGGTCCATGTCCCTTGCCTCCCGGATCGTCTTTAGCCCAGATTATATCAGGCAATTCCCTGCGCAAGCTGCGGCCGCGGACAGCGTGGCGGCCCTGCCGCAGCGTCAATCGGCATTTGCCGGTACCTGCGCACCGCTCATCTTGAATTGACGTGGCGCCATGCCGGTACGTCGGGTGAAAAAACGTGAGAAATAGGCCGGGTCCCGGAAACCAAGAGCATAGCCGGCTTCGGCGACATTCATCGACGTATAAAGCAGGTTGCGCTTGGCCTCGATCAGCAGTCGGGCATGGATCACATCGAGTGGCGCCTTGGCGGCAACCCGGCGGCAGGCTGCCGTAAGACGCTTCTCCGTAACAGCCAGATCCGCAGCATATAGGCTGACCGGTCGGTGATCGCGATAATGCGCCTCGACCAGCATGCGAAACCGGGCAAACAGGCCCGCATCGGCATCCTGCGTCAGGGCGCTCTCGCGATCGGCCTGCTTTAAGCGGGCCAGGGTCACAAAGACAAGGCGGAGATGAGCGGCAATAGCATCCATCTGACCGAGTGCATTCCAGCGGAACTCTTCGGCAATGGCGGAGAAATTGTCCTGCAGGCGGGCGGCTTCGGCTGTCCCTGTTCCCAGGGGCAGCAACGCCGTTTCGGTCATTCCCGCAGCCAAGGTGCTTCGGCCCCGGGGGCCGAGAATATCGTCGGCAAAGCTGTCCGAAAGCGTCACCACCCAGCCCTCGGTGCCGGGCCGGAAGCGATAACCATGCACCACCCCGGGCGGCACGGTGACCAGGGTGGGCGCGTTGAAATCCTGGATCAGGCTGTCGGCGCGCAATTCACCGCCGCCGCCGACAGCCAGCAGCAGCTGGAACAGGTTCGAATGGCGATGGGGCGCGATATGCCAATCGTGCAAGAGACTGCGGGCAGCAATGGTTTCGACATGCAGGAAATGCAGCTCCGCCTCTTTGTCCGCTTCTCCATATAGAAAGAATCTTGGAATAATTTCAGACATTTATCTTTCTTCTTTGCATCACGACATACACTCGTTCCGGCAGGTTAGAATGCTATCCGCTTTGCGGAAAAGTACAAGATAAGCGCCGCTGCGTCCATTTCACTTCCGGCATGCGCAAGCCATGGTCCTGCGCAAATTGCCGGCGCAAGGCGGCAGGCACAGGATGAGGCCGGGAGGAAAGACACCCATGCGTACCCAAGTCGGGATTATCGGAGCCGGTCCGGCCGGACTCCTGCTCTCCCATCTGCTGCATCTGGCCGGCATCGAGTCCGTGATCCTGGAAGCGCGGGATCGCGCTTACGTCGAAGGCCGCATTCGGGCCGGTGTGCTGGAGCAGGGCACCGTCGACGTGCTGAACGATACCGGCCTTGGCGCGCGCATGAACAGAGAGGGCCTGCTGCACCACGGCACAACGCTGCGGTTCCGCGGCCGCAACCATCATATCGATTTCGTTGACCTCACCGGCAAGGCCGTCATGGTCTACGGCCAGCATGAAGTGGTGAAGGATGTGATCGCCCAGCGGCTGGCCGATGGCGGCAAGATCGCATTCGAGGTCAGCGACGTCGCCGTCCATGACATTGCCAGCGACAAGCCGCGCATCACCTGGCGCAACAAAGACGGCACGGCTCAAAGCCTGGATTGCGATTTCATTGCCGGCTGCGACGGTTTCCACGGCATCTGCCGTCCCGCCATACCGGCAGATGTGCTGAAGATCTACGAACGCGTCTACCCCTTTGGCTGGCTCGGCATCCTGGCGCGTTCAAAGCCCGTGCAGGAGGAACTGATCTACAACCAGCATGACCGTGGTTTTGCACTGTTCAGCATGCGCTCGCCCGAGATCACCCGACTGTACCTGCAGTGTCAGCCAGATGAGGATATCGCCAACTGGCCCGATGATCGCATCTGGGAGGAATTGCATATCCGGCTGGCCGGTGAAGACAACCTGAAGCTGGAAGAAGGGCCGATCATTCAAAAGGGCGTGACGCCGATGCGCAGCTTTGTCGCCGGGCCGATGCGCCATGGCCGGCTGTTCCTGGCCGGCGATTCCGCACATATCGTACCACCCACAGGCGCCAAGGGCATGAACCTTGCCGTGGCGGATGTGCGCTATCTGTCGCGCGCCCTAGAATCCCATTACGGCCGCAAAGGCAGCGAACTGCTGGATGGCTATTCCGACTTGTGTATGCGACGGGTCTGGAAGGCGCAGCGGTTTTCCTGGTGGATGACCTCATTGCTGCATCGCTTTGACGAACGCAGCGATTTCGAAAATCAGGTCCAGCTTGCCGAGTTGGACTATGTCGTCTCGTCACGCGCCGCTAAGACCAGCCTGGCCGAGAATTACGTCGGCCTTCCGTTCGAGTGATCTGTTACCAAACGCCCGTATGGACCAGCTGCGGTGCATAGGCCGGCGCCGACCAGCGCAACGGCAGCACCTCGTTCAGCCACAGGCCACGCTCGATGGTGAAGCGCATCAGTCGCAAAGCACCGTCGAATGCCGCCACCTCCGGCGCATCCCAGACCACGGCGGCACTGCCGGTCACCGTCAGCACATGGCCGGCGGAAAAATCGACGAACAGCAGGCCGGCACGCGGATTGGCCGCGATATTGCCCAGCGTGTTGAAGAAATTGTTGCCACTGAAATCCGGCACGGTCAGCACGGTATGACCGTCCTCTTCCGTGACCTTGACAAAACCGGGACGTCCGCCGCGATGGGATACATCGACGCCATGCACGGGATCGATGCCATCCGCACCGGCCGCCGCCGTGGCGATGAAGAAGGTATCCGACTGGCGGATCAGTGCCGTGGCGCGATCCGATAGCTGCCCCCGCTCCTCAGTGGCCTCCGGCGCCAGCTCCAGGGTGTCCATGAAGAAAGGCTGCCGTGCCTGAATATATTGTGGGCAGTTGCCGAAGCTCTGGTTCACCTGCAGCACGAAGCCGCCGCTATCGACCGAAAGCACGCGACCATTGGCGCGGTTGCGCCGCCGCGTTTCCGGCTGGATGCCCAGCAGGCCAAGCGGTGCATTCTTCACCAGGTTCTGCGCCAGCGGATCGCCCGGCAACGGGGCAGCCGCCACGGTCAGCAAGCGTGGATCGGGCGAGCCGATGAAGCCGGGCCGGCCGACCAGGATGGAAGCCCAGGGTCGGCGCGCCTCATCCAGGCTGCCGACGACCAGGGTCGGCAGCTGAGTGAAGAATTCGCGATGCTGCTCCGGCATGAATTCCCGCAGCACCTTGCGGCCGGCCATTTCCATGCGCTCGCGCACACCAGCGCGCGCCTGCAGCGCCTGCTCACCCGCATGCCAGGGCGAGCCCTGCGACCAACCCGGCAGTCCCTCATTCGGATTCATTACGGCCATGACAGCCTCCCTTCTTGCTTACGCAGCCGCCGGAACGGCGCTGCGCGGCATACCGACGAAACCGGGGAGGGCCTCGATGCGGCCGAGCCAGGCGCGGATCTGCGGATACGGCTCCAGCGACACGCCACCCTCGGGCGCATGCGCGGTGTAGGAATACAGCGCCACATCGGCGATGGTCGGCGCATTGCCAGCCAGCCAGGACTGCTGGGCCAGATGCGCGTCCATCACTGCATAGAGCTGCGCCGCGATCTGCTTGGTGCGCTCATGGTCGAAATTGGCGCCGAACAGCGTCACCATGCGCGCCGCCGCCGGACCCGACGCCAGCTGGCCGGATGCGACCGAAAGCCAGCGCTGCACATGCGCGGCCTGTACGGCACCCTGCGGCAGCCAGGTGCCCGTCTTGTCATAGGTCTTGGCCAGGTAGACCAGGATCGCCGTGCTGTCGGAGATCGTCACATCGCCATCCTCCAGCACCGGCACCTGGCCGAAGGCATTGCGTGCGAGAAAACCCGCCGTCTTATGCTCACCGCCCCTCAGATCCACATCGATCAGTTCAGCCGGCAGGCCGAGCAAAGAGAGAAAAAGCTCTACGCGATGGGCATGGCCGGACAGGGCAAAGCGGTGCAGGCGGAGGGTCGAAGCAGGAGCGGTCATGGCAAAATCCTCAAGATACATGCCGCTCAATATGCTCTTGCCCTGGATTTAATTAATAACCGTAATTGACAAGTCACTATTTCATATTATGAAATAATAGCCATGGACCGGCTGGACAGCATGCGCGCCTTTGTCGCCGTGGCGGAAGCGCAGAATTTCGCCACGGCTGCGCGGCAGCTCGGCCTCTCCGCCCCCGCGGTTACCCGCGCCATCGCCACGCTGGAGGATCGGATCGGCACGCGCCTGCTGCACCGGACCACGCGTGTCGTGCGGTTGACTGAGGCCGGCGCCACCTTCCTCACCGACTGCAAGCGCATCCTCACCGAGCTGGACGAGGCCGAGGCTTCGGCCGCCGGCCTGCATGGCCAGCCACGCGGCACCCTGAACCTGACGGCCTCCGTGATGTTCGGCCGTATCCATGTGGCGCCCGTGGTGCTGAAATTCCTGGATGCCTATCCCGAAGTGACCGTGCGCACCCTCTTCGTCGACCGTGTGGTGGACATCATCGACGAAGGCTTCGACGTCGCCGTACGCATCGCCCATCTGGCGGATTCATCGCTGAATGCCGTGCGCGTCGGCACCGTACGGCGTGTTGTCTGCGCCTCGCCCCGATATCTGGCTGAGCATGGCCTGCCGAAAACGCCCGAAGACCTACATGGCCACAGCGTCATGCAGTTCTCCAATACATTGGCGCCGCAACCCTGGATCTTCCGCGATGAGGCCATGACGCCACACAGCCGGATGATCGTCAATTCCGCCGACGTGGGCATCGCCGCAGCCCTTGCCGACAAGGGCATCACGCGGGTGCTGTCCTACATGATCGCGCCGCATGTGCTCTCGGGCGCGCTGCAGATCATCCTCGCGGGTCACGAACTGCCGCCGATACCCGTGCATCTGGTGCATCGAGAGAGCCGACGGCCCAACGCCCGCGTGCGCGGGTTTATCGACTTCGCGGCATCGCACCTGCAGGCCGCACTGGCAAGCCTACCCGCCTGATCAGGCGGCAACCAGCTCGTTGATGCGGATGCAGCGCGCCATATGCTGGGCGCCAACCGCCACCGGCTCCGGTGTTGCAGTCATGCAGGCTGCAGCAGCATATTTGCAGCGCGGCGCAAACGAACAACCCGGCGGCAGGTTGGCCAGATCCGGCGGCGCTCCCGGAATGGCATCCAGACGGGCGCCGGACATGGCGTCATGCGCCCGCGAAGCCAGCAGGCCCTGCGTATAAGGATGGCGCGGATTGCGGATGATATCGCGCACGCTGCCGGCTTCAACAATGCGGCCGGCATACATCACCGCGACCCGATCCGCAACTTCAACCGCCACACCGATATCATGGGTCACCAGAATCACCGACAGGCCCAGTTCGCGCTGCAAATCGCGCAACAGCAGCAGGATCTGAATTTGCACGGTGGCATCCAGGGCTGTCGTCGGCTCATCGGCCAGCAAAACCTGCGGATTGCAGGCAAGTGCCAATGCGATCATCGCACGCTGGCGCATGCCGCCCGACATCTCATGAGGAAAGGTCTGCAGCCGGCGCTCGGGCGACGGGATGCGCACCTTCTGCAACAACGCCAGAGCACGGGCATAAGCCTCGGCATTCGAAACCGGTTCATGGCGGCGAATCGCTTCGACAATCTGGGCGCCCACGGTATAAACCGGATCCAGCGCCAAGAGCGGTTCCTGGAAAATCATTGAGGCCGTCTTGCCGCGATAGTCGGCAAGGGCGCGCCCCGAGAGCGCCATTACATCATGGCCGGCCACCGTAATGCCGCCGCTGCTTTTGGTGCGCTTTTTCGGATGCATGTTCAGGATCGAGCGGAGCGTCACGCTTTTGCCTGAACCCGACTCGCCCAGCAATGCCATCACCTCGCCGCGTGCAACACTGAAAGTCACGCCATTGACGGCATGCACAGGCTTGCGACCGGCAGTAAAGGTGACGTTCAGATCGCGGACATCGATCATCGGGACGGCAGTCTCACTCATTGCGCGGCCTCCAGAGCCGGCGGGGATGCCGAATGGCCAGATCCCGGCTGGTACATCAGGCACGATACCTGTTGGGCAGCAGCAGTGATGGCAAGCTTCGGCACTTCGACACTGCAGGCCGCTTCGGCGCGGGTGCAGCGAGTGTGGAAACGGCAACCCGACGGCGGATTGATCGGATTCGGGGGATCGCCGTATAGCGGCGCTTCCAGGGTACGGGCATCCGGATCCATCGCCGGCATCGAGGACAGTAGCGCACTGCTATACGGATGCGCCGGCCGTTCGAAAATATCGCTGGCAGCGCCGATTTCGGCCACCTTGCCCAGATACATCACCATCACGCGATCGGAGATAAACCGCACCACATTGAGGTCATGTGAGATGAAGATATAGGTCAGTCCGAATTCTTCCTTCAGATCGAGCAGCAGGTTCAGCACCTGCGCTTCCACCGATTTGTCCAGCGCGGATACGGCCTCGTCCAGGATCACCAGGCGCGGCTCCAGCGCCAGGGCGCGGGCAATGTTGATGCGCTGACGCTGACCGCCCGAGAGTTCATGCGGATAGCGACCAGCAAACCGATTCGGCTCCAGGCCGACGCGGGCGAGCAGGTCATGGGCCCGGCCGATTGCTTCGCGACGCGAGACGCCATGTACCTGCGGGGCGAAGGCAATCGAATCTTCGATGGTCAGGCGCGGGTTGAGCGAGGCATAACTGTCCTGAAACACCATCTGCACCTGACGGCGATAGTCAGGCAGCGGCAGATCATGGCCAACCGCCTCGCCATCAAAAACGATGTCGCCGCGATCCGGCTGGATCAGGTGCATCAGCAATCGCGCCGTAGTCGACTTACCACACCCGGACTCGCCGACAATACCCAGCGTTTCGCCCTTGATCAGGTCGAAATCGATATCATCCACGGCACGGACCACGCTTGTGGTTCGGCCCAGCAGACCCTTTCCGGCGGGAAAATGCTTAACCAGTCCACGGACTGTGAGCAGCGGCTGTCGCGGGCCGCCACGGTCACGCGGATCAATGGCTAAATCCTGATCCGTCACGGTCATGCGCGCACATCCATGGCAGAACGCAGGCTATCAGAGAACAGATTGAAGGAGATCGAGGTAATGAAGATCATCACGCCAGGCAATGCCGCAACCAGCGGATTGACATAGATCGCCGTGCGCAGGGTATTCAGCATCAGGCCCCATTCCGGTTCCGGCGGCCGAACGCCCAGCCCGAGGAAGCTGAGGCCTGAAGCCAGGATCATCGAAACCGAGATCAGGCTGGTGGCATAGACAAAAATCGGACTCAGTACATTGCCCAGCACATGCACCCGCACGATGGTCGGCCCGCCGGCACCGCTGGCCCGTGCCGCCTCGACATAGTCACGATTACGCACCTGGGTGGTGACGCTTTCCGCCACGCGCGTGATCGGCGGAATAAACACGATGGTGAGCGACACCAATGCGTTGGTCAGGCCTGCACCCAGCGCACCCGACAGCGCCACAGCCAGCAGTACAGAAGGAAAAGCGTAGAAGATATCGATCGTACGCATGACGGCCGTGTTCAGCCTGCCACCAACATAGCCGGCAAAAACGCCCAGACTCGAGCCGATCACAAACGCCATCAGCACCGGGGTGACGCCCATGAACAAAGACAGCCGCGCACCAAAGATCAGGCGCGACAGCATGTCGCGGCCCAACTCATCGGCGCCAAGCGGATAACCGGGCGTACCGACCGGACGCAAACGGCGCAGCATCGAACCTTTGATCGGATCGGCCGGTGCCAGATAGGGGGCGAAAAGCGCCATAAGAACCAGCGCCACAATGAGCGCCAGTGCAATCATGGCAACGGGGTCACGACTGAGACGCCGGATCACACCACGCCAGTAGCCTTCCGAAGTCTGGATCGGTGCAACTACGGCCTTATCGTCAAAGGTTCCAACCGCCATTGCTCAGCCCCGCTGGATGCGCGGATCGAGCGCCGTCTGCAGCACGTCGACCAACAGGTTGAGCATGACAAAGAACATCGCCAGGACCAGGATTGTGCCCTGTAGCAGAGGCAGGTCACGCTGGAAAATCGCCAGATTGAGCAGGAAGCCGGTGCCCGGCCATGAGAAGACGGTCTCGATCAGAATCGAACCGCCGAGCAGATAGCCCAGCTGCAAGCCCATCACAGCCAGCGCAGTCGGCGCGGTGTTCTTCACCACATGGCGGAATATCCCGCGATCCATCAGGCCTTTCGCACCAAGGGCGTGAATGAATTCCTGCGACAGGATTTCCGCGACCAGGGCCCGAATGGTGCGCGCGATCACGCCCATTGGAATCACCGACATGGTGATGGCCGGCAGGATCAAGTGGCGCATATGCGCCCAGTCCCAACGCCAGTCGGCCGATCCACCCGGCCCAGCGCCGGTGGCCGGCAACCAGTTGAGCTGCACCGAGAAGAAGATCACCAGCACCATACCGAGCCAGTAATGCGGCACGCTGACGCCGAGAACCGAAAGGAAGGAAGCAATGCGATCCACTACCGAATCGCGGAAATAGCCGGCGACAAAACCGAAGAGGCAACCGAAGAAAAAGCCGATCAAGGTCGCCACGGCAGCCAGCATCAACGTATTGCCAACAGCCCGCATGACCTCAGTCAACACCGCCCGCCCGCTGGCAATCGACACGCCGAGGTTGCCCGTCAGGACATTCCCGAGCCAGATTGCGTATTGCAAGGGTAAGGGTTTGTCGAAGCCATAAATCTTGCGCATCTCTGCCTGTAATTCGGCAGATGCATCGACCGGCATCACCGCAGTCAGCGGATCGCCCGGCGTGATATGCACGAGCATGAAGCAGACGAGGCTGACCCCGAACGCAACGGGCAGCACATAAATCAGCCGTTTGAGGGCATAGATAAGCATGGGGCGCCGGGTTTTGAGATAGAAAAGGCCGGCCCTGCTGGTCAGGGCCGGCCGTCAACTCACTTGGTTATCGAGATCGGTGAGAAGTCCTGGAACCAGTTCTGCGCCTGCACGAAACCCTTGACCTTCGAGGTCATGGCACGCGGATTCACATCATGGGTGATCATCAGGAAGATGGCATCATCCACATACTTTTCATGAATCTTCTGCATCACCTTGGTCTGGGCATTCGAGTCGAAGGTGTTGCGCACTTCGTCGAACAGCTTGTCCATATCAGGATCGCAATAATGCCCCCAGTTGGTGCCGGCCGGCGGCGCCAGATTGCACTGCAGATGGCGGATCACGCCCGTGAAGGGGTCCTGGATGAAATAGCTGTAGTTCATCGCCGTGCCGCCGCGCGAGCTCTCATGCTTGGAACCCGCACGCCAGATGTTGATCAGCGTATTCCACTCGACCACTTCGAAGTCCACCTTGAGACCGATTTCAGCCAGGTTCTGCTGGACGAATTCGTTCATCGGCAGCGGCAGCATCTGGCCCGAACCCGAGGGCGAGATCAGCACCTTGGCGGTCAGCGGCTTTTCGGGGCTATAACCGGCCTCTTTCATCAGCTTCTTGGCTTCGGCCAAATCGGTCTTGACCTTGAAACTGGGATTGCCGAACCACTGGTGCCCCGGCGGGAAGAATCCGGTGGCCGGGATCATCAGGCCGCTCAGCAGTTCTTTCATGCCTTCACGGTCAACCGCCAGGTTGGCGGCCTTGCGCACGCGAATGTCGTTCCAGGGCGAACCCTCGGCACGCGACAGATGCCAGGTCCAGTTATGCGGATAGGCATTCGTGATGATAGTGAAACCGCTGCTTTTCAGCGACGCGACCGTGTCCGGTGCCGGCGCCTCGATCCAGTCGACCTGGCCGGAGCGCAGCGCAGCAACGCGGGCATTGGGCTCCGGCAGCGGCAGCAGCACCATCTTTTCTAATTTTGGCACGCGGGCCTTGTCCCAGTAATCCGGGTTTGGCACCAGTTCGGCGCGTTCGCGCGGCACGAAAGCAGCCAGTTTCCAGGGGCCGGTGCCCGACGGAGTCTTGGCGAATTCGTCCCAGGTTTTCACCTTCTCGAACTGCGCCTTGGACGAGAACATGATCCAGGCCAGCTGATAGGGCAGCGTGGCATCCGGCGCCTTGGTGATGATTTCCAGCGTCAGCTTGTCGACAGCCTTGTAGCTGGCAATGGCGGGAATGCGCGAGCGGCCCTGCGCCGACTGCCGCGGATCGAATTGCGGCGCATCCTTGTTCAGCAGCTTTTCGAAATTCCAGACGGCGACTTCAGACGTCCATTCGCTGCCATCATGGAATTTGACGCCCGGGCGGAGCTTGAAGGTCCACTTGGTCTTGTCCGTGGCATCGACGCCCCAGCTTTCCGCCAGACCCGGCGTCAGGTCGGAGGGCTTGTCGAACTTGCTCAAATCCCAATTGATCAGCGAGTCATAGACCGTATAGCCCATGAAGCGCATGCCTTCACCGCCATTGTCGGTCTGGCCGGTGGTCAGCGGAATATCGGAGGCCGTCATACCGATGCGCAGGACACCCTGCGCCTGTGCCTGCATGCCGGTCAGTCCGCATAATGCAGCGGCGGCCAGCAGGCCGAGAACTTTGGGAGCAACTTTTTTGGAGACCATGACCTTCACCCCAGGTTGGACGATAGGAGCGAAGACGCAAGGTCCGTGCCACAGGCGAAAGAGTTGATTCTGTGTGCACAAACAACCCCGGCAGCGGCTGATGCTTATCTGAAGCCAAAATCTGCCTTTAAATTAAGCAGTGCCTCTGCCGGGGAAGTAGTCATGAACAGTTAACGAGGCAACCTCTCATAGGTCGGCTGCTTCGCTTCATATGCCCCGCCCAGACGGTACAGCGTCGCCTCGTCAAAAGGCTTGCCGATCAGCTGGAAACCAACCGGGAGGCCGCCGCGGACGAAACCCGCAGGCACGGTCATGGCCGGCAGGCCGAGATAATTGATTGGCCGGGTCAATCGGGTCAGCGAGGCAATCGTCTTGGCTGCCTCCGGTTTGCCGGCTACATCGGTCTCTTCCAGTGTCGGCGCCGGTTTATCGGCCACCGGGGCAAAGACCGCATCGGCTCCCCCCATCGCCTGCAGGAAAGCGGCCGTCGCCTCGCTGCGCCAGCGCTGTGAATCGATGTAATCCACGGCGCTGAGAGCAAGCCCATTCTCCAGACGACCGCGCACTTGGTCACTGTACAGACTGGGGCGCGTCCGCAGCCATGGCGCATGCAGGGCCGCCGCCTCGGCGGAAACCATGACAAAAGATGCCGCCGTGATCATCTCCATGTCCGGTGGCGTCATCTCGATGATTTTCACGCCCAGCTTGGCAAATGTCTTGAGGACAGCCTCCAGGCATTCGGCGCTCGGCTTGTTCAGCTTGTCCCAGAAATAACGGCGCGGCACAGCCAGTTTCAGACCACGGACAGCGCCCGACTGCACGGCCTTCACATAGGCATCGACCGGCCGGTTACTGGCGGTCGGGTCGCGCGGATCCGCGCCGGCCAGAATCTCCATCAGCAGTGCGCTGTCTTCCACCCGCCGGGTCAGCGGCCCGACCGTATCAAGCGAATAGCTGAGCGGCATGGCAGCCGCGCGACTGACCCGCCCCCAGGTCGGTTTCATTCCGACAAGGCCGCAATAATGCGCCGGCTGGCGAATTGAACCACCGGTATCGGAGCCCAATGCACCAAAAACCATGCGCGCTGCCACGGCGGCGGCAGACCCACTGGACGATCCACCCGTGATACGGTCGGTATTCCAGGGGTTATGGGCATGGCTATAGTGATAGTTGTGACCGGTCGGGCCGAAGGCGAACTCGGCCATATTGAGACGACCAAGATCGAGCGCGCCTTCCGCATCCAGTCGCTGCAACGCAGTCGCTGTCTCTGTGGCTTTCCAGTGCCGGCGGATGGCTGAACCGCAACTGCTTTCCTTGCCCGCCCGGAAATACATATCCTTGTGTGCCAGTGGCACACCGGCCAACCGGCCCAGCTTAGCGCCGCGCTTGCGGGCACGGTCGACAGCTTTGGCCGCCTTCAGTGCGACTTCGGCCTCCAGCTTGAGAAAGGCATTCACCTTCGGCTGCCATTCGGCGATGCGCGCAAGGCTGGCTTCGGTCAGGGCCTGGGATGTCACCTGTCCCTTGGCGACGGCGCGGGCGGCTTCGGCCAGACCCAGATTGATCAGCGAGTCACCTGGCAGCTTCTTGTTCATTTGCGCGAGACTTTCTTGCTTTCGGCAGCCGCCGAAGGAAACAGGCCCGGCTCGCGCTCAAAGGCAAGCTTGTGGGCCACAGTGCGGAATTTGGCGACGGCAAGACCAAGGCTGCCGGCGATGATATCGGCGCGGCCGGGGCGCAATTGCACACCAGCCTCGGCAAACAGGCCAGCGACCAGTGGCGGCTGCAGGGCCGCGGCCGGCTTTGCCGCCGGAGTGATCGGTGTAACGACAGCCTTCTTGGGTTTCATGGCGGTGGCTCGGCTCCCTTGCGCGCAGTGATCAGCCCATAATGCTGCGGCATGCGATGGGCCGCAAAGTTGAATGTGGTATTCTTGTAGCTGGCGCAGGCATCAAGGTCACAGACGGCCACAGCCAGCTCGTCGCCGTCCCCCCGGGTCGCGGCCACCGTCATGCCCGATGGCGCGATGATCTGCGTCCCGCCGATCATCGGCACCCCTTCTTCGTTGCCGGCCTTGGCCACGCCGACGACCCAGCAGCCATTCTGATAGGCGCCTGCCTGCATCACCAGCTGGTTATGAAACAGGGAATGGGCATCGTGATCCGGAGCCGGTGGGTTATGTGCCGGCGTATTATAGCCAAGCAGGATCATCTCAGCACCCTGGAGGCCCATAACCCGATAGGTTTCCGGCCAGCGTCGGTCATTGCAGATGCACATGCCAAGAATGCCGCCAAAGGCTCGCCACACCTGGAATCCGGTGTCGCTGATATCGAAATACCGCTTCTCCAGATGCTGGAATTGGCGCCAGGACTCATGCTCGGCATGACCGGGCAAATGCACTTTCCTGTATTTACCAATAATGGCGCCGACCTTATCGACCAGAATCGATGTGTTGTAACGCCGAATCTGGCCATCCTGCTCGGTGAGTTCGGCATAGCCAAGAGAGAATCCCAAACCGAGGCGGCGCGCCTCACCGAACAGCGGCTGCGTTTCCGGACCCGGCATACGGCGTTCGAAAAACGCATCAATCTCTGCCTGATCGGCCATGAACCAGCGCGGGAAGAATGTTGTCAAAGCCAGTTCGGGGAAAACCACCAAATCGCAACCCATCCGTGCCGCCTCGCGCAGATGGGCGATCAGACGCTCTATCACCTGTGCACGCGTGTCGTTGCGAGCAATCGGACCAAGCTGCGCCGCGCCAACGGTTACCAGACGCGCCATATCACAGCCTCCCCTGCACGGCTTCTGCCGATCGCCCGACGATTTGTTCATAGAGTGTCGGATCAGTAGCCCCCTCGCTGCCAAAAACCAAAACGCGGGACGTCGCATCAAGCTGCAAGGCTGCAGTCATCCCCGGGACAGATCGTACTGCCAGTGCCCCCGCCAAACCGGCAACCGCGGACTCACCAGCAACAACCGGCACATCAGCAGCAGTCGGCGCAGCCAACAGCCGCATCAACGCAACGGCTGATTCATCGCCAATGGTCATGAATGCATGCGCGCCAATCGACAGAATATCCCAGGCAATCAGCGATACCTCGCCACAGGCCAGGCCCGCCATGATGGTATCCAGCCTGCCTTCAACCGTGACTGGCCGGCCGGCCCGAGCACTGTGATACAGGCAATCGGCGTTATCTGGTTCGACGACCACGAAAACAGGGTGATCTGCATCGCTTTCCCATAAATAGGCCAGCGCGGCAGCCGCCAGGCCACCGACCCCGCCCTGAACGAAGACATGCGTCGGTTTATCCGGGCATTGCGCCAGCGCTTCCCCTACCATGATCGAATAGCCCTGCATCACATCGCGCGGAATATCTCGATAGCCGGGATAGGAGGTATCCGAAATGACAATCCATCCATTCGCTGTGGCATCCTGCTGGGCCTGACGCACGCTGTCATCGTAATTGCCGCGCGTCCGTACCACACGTGCACCGTAGGACGAAATTGCCGCCTCACGACCGGGACTGACCAGAGCGTGGATGTAGATGACACAGGCGCAGCCGAACAGCGATGCCCCCCAGGCAACCGAACGCCCATGATTGCCATCCGTGGCACAGGCTACCGTGACGCTGGCGACAACATCACGATACCGCCCGGACAGAAGATCGTCACTGCTGATATCGGACGGACTCCGCCCGATTGTCGATGCGATGATACGCTGCAGTTGACGCATCACCGCATAGGCACCGCCCAGGGCCTTGAAGCTGCCCAGACCAAATCGGCCACCCTCGTCTTTATACCAGATCGCGCCAAGGCCATGCGAAGCTGCCAGGCCTTTAAGGTCATGCAACGGCGTCAGCGCGTAGGATGGCCAGGACGCAATCTCGCTGCGCGCAGCATCATGAGCTGCCAGAGATTGTATGGCTTTCAGATGGTCGGGGTATGGCTTGCCGGTCTGGCAACGCGGATTGACGAAACATTCAATGGACATGGTTTTCGATCAAGCAAGTTATCTGCCAAACTGAAAGCCGCCCGGCAGCGGATCAATAATGACAACCGGTTCATCGCCCTGCTTAAACGTTATGCAAGCGCCTCCATAGCAAGCGCACCTCGCCAGCATCGTCAAGCGGGAGAAAAACTTTTCATCTTTGCGACGGTCACTTTAGACACGCGATCAAGGTCAGGGCAAGCCCACGGCTAAAGCCCGTAGAACCTCACGGCATTGCCGCCATAGATGGCTGCCTGTTCGCTCGCGTTCAGAACACCCAGAACCTCGTCGCTGACCCTGAGCCAGTCAGCATAGCCGCCGGCCAGCGTCATGACCGGCCAATCACTGCCCCAGATCAGGCGTTCGGGCCCGAACAGGTCACGCAGCACGATCAGGTATGGCATCAGGTCGGCAACCTGCCAGTCGAGGCCTGCTTCCGTTAGCAGGCCGGAGAATTTGCAGCAGACCTGCGGATGTCGGGCCAGAGCCTGCAGGCCGGCGCTCCAAGTCTCTGCGCCTGCCGGCGCCGCCTTCCAATGCGCGATCTTTGGCTTGGCAGCATGATCAATCACCAGCTTTAGATCAGGATAGCGGCATGCCAGAGTTTCTATTATGCCCAGATGCTGAGGATGGATCAGGGCGTCGAAGCACAGACCGTGCCGGATCATGGCGCGAAACACCGGGTCGAATTGCGCCTGCAGAATCCAGTTCGGATCGTCGATGAATTCCAGCATGGGTCGCAGGCCACGCAGAGCAGGTTCGGCCGCGCGGCGGTCGACTTCGGCAATGGCATTCCTGGCTGTGAAGTCGACCCAGCCCACCACACCCCGAACTGAGGGCGTTGCAGCAGCGATTTCCAGCAGCAGGTCGGTTTCGCGGGCCGTATTGTCGGCTTGGACCAGAACCGTGCCGGTTATGCCCGCCGACACCAACTGCGGCGCCAGATCCGCTGGCATGAAATCGCGACGTATTTTTGCATGCGCGTTATTCATCCAGGCATAGTCGCTGCGATGCAATTGCCAGTAATGCTGATGCGCGTCGATCCGGAGCATGACCCTTACACCGGTACCGGCGCATCATGCGGTAACAGATCTGCGGCCTTGAATTCGGCCCACAACGCCACCGGAATGGGCTGTTCATACAGCTCGATGTTCAAGGTAATTTCTTCAGCGCTTCTTGCTCCCGGCACGACAGAGACCACGGCCGGGTGGAATGCCGGAAACTGAATAGCGGCCGCCGCGAGTGAAACATGGTAACGGTGGCACAGCGCTTCCAACTGCGCCGCACGTTCCAGAATAGCCGCCGAAGCCGGTAAATAATCGTAATACGCACCCGGGACTGGGCCGCTTGCCAAGATACCGGAATTGTAAGGTCCCCCGATCACGACGCCGATCTGCCGCTGCTGACAGGCCGGCAGAAAGCTTGCCAGTGCCGACTGGTCAAGCAGCGAATATCGACCCGCGAGCAGAAAGCAGTCAAAATCGGCATGTTGCATGGCTTGTTCGCATATCTGCCATTCATTGACCCCGAGACCAATGGCCCCGATCAAACCCTGGCGGCGCAACTCGGCCAGGGCCACGTAAGCGCCATCCATCGCTTCACGATAGCGCCGTGGCAGAGCTTCCCCGTGACAGGCTGTATCAAGATCGTGGATATAAACAATATCGATCCGATCGACGCCCAATCTTTGCAGGCTGGCATCCAGCGAACGTTTGACCCCATCGGCGCTGTAATCGCACCGGCGGCGCTTGCCCTGCAGTCCGACATAAGGTCCGTCCTGCCGGATACTGGCATCGTCATCCAGCAGCCAGCCGACCTTGCTCGAAAGCACATAGTCGCCGCGCGGAATACCTGAAAGAGCATGGCCCATCCGGCTTTCGCTGAGCCCGCTGCCATAAAGCGGTGCCGTATCAAAGTAACGAATGCCACGATCATGGGCGGCCCGAACCACGGTCATCGCTTCTGTGGTATCGACAGTCCGATAAAGGTTACCAAGCGGTGCCCCGCCCAACCCCAACCCGGTCAGCGTCAGAGCCGTCCGACCCAATGCCCTGCGACGCTCCACACGATGATCCTGCATCAGTTCAAGCGACATAACCCGGCTTGCCTTGGGCGATCACACCCTTCTTGATAATCAAATTGGCATACGGTCGTGCGTCTCCTGTGGCGACAATCGCAAATGCTCTGGCGGAACGGTCATAAAACTCTTCACGCTTCACTTGCTCCACAGCAAAACCCGGAACGATCCGTGCCAAAAGCTGGGTCAGATCCTTCAGGGCCGGAGCATCCTGATCCTGTGGCCTGACCGGCTGCATAAGTGCGAGGGGTGACGGCACAAAATCGTCCAACGGCAGTAATTTCAGAATCGCTTCGGCCAGACGCGATACGTCAACACCAGCCGCCGGCATAAGCCGCCGCGCCAATCGAGCCGCGGGGAAATTCGCATCCGCCAATACCAGTTCATCCCCGTGGCCCATGCTGGCCAGGGTATGTAAAAGATCGGCATCAATAACAGTCGGGATACCCAGCAACATGAAAAGGCTCACTTGTTGGCCGGTCGCCTGCCGGACTGACTCCAGCCCGGCAGGCTTCCGATGGCTCAATTGCTCTTCTTGATATTCCAATAAACCGGAATGGCAGCGTTCAGAATGCCATCCACTTTGGTGGAAACACCGCGCACCAGCGATAGCTGGCCGAGCGGAACATAGGGTACAGTTTCTTCCGCTCGCAGCTGCAATGCCTTGGCGATTTCCTGACGCTTGGCCAGGTCAGGCGTCACGGCGAACTCGCTCCGCATCTTTTCGATCTGCTCGTCGCAGGGCCAGCCGAACCAGGCCGCGTCGCAGTTGGAACGCAGGCCGAGATGGCCAAGCGGATCCATCATATCCGCACCGGTAGGCGCCGAAATGAACAACGACCAGCCACCTTCATTCATCGCCTTCTTGCTGGTGCGCCGCGCCGTCAGCGTGCCCCAATCCATCGACTGTGGCTCGACCTTCAGGCCGATGTCGCGCATCAGCTGCTCGGCCACCGAACTGAAGGTGTTGGTGATCCCAGCCTCGGTGCCATGGAGCACCACCACCGGCGAACCATCATAATTAGCTTCTTTCACCAGCTGCCGGGCCTTGGCCAGATCCTGTTTTACCCAGCCGGCATCCGTGTAATAGGGCGAGGTGCACATGTAGAAAGACGGGCAGTCCTTATACAGCTTGGGATCTTCCACATAGGCGCGCAGGAAAATGTTCTGATCGACCATGTAGCGAATGGCCTGCCGGATTTTCGGATTGTTGAACGGAGGCTGCAGGCTATTCATACGGAATACCACCTGCACACCGAGCGAATCCTGCGGCAGCACTTTGACTTTGTTGTTCTTGGCCAGAAGGCCAAGCATATCCGGCGGTACTTCCTCGAAGATATCGACTTCACCGGCCTGCAGAGCATTCAGTGCCGTCTGCGCATCGGCCATATAAAGCCACTCGACTCGGTCGACATTGGCCTGCTTGCCACCGGCGAGACCCGAAGCCGGCTCGCTGCGTGCCTTATAATCCGGATTGCGGATGTAAACGACCTTGGAACCAGGCACCCATTCATCCTTTTTCATGATGAACGGCCCCGAACCAACCGGGTCGGTGAGTGACTCCGTCGCCGGCGTCTTGGCGATACGTTCCGGCATGATGAACGGAACATTCGAGCTGGGCTTGCTCAGCGCATCCAGCACCAGGCCCCATTTCTGCTTGAGCACCAGCTTGACTGTCTTGCTGTCGGCGGCCTCAAGGGTTGCGGTATTCGTCATCAGCTGCTGGCCCAGGCCGTCGCGCTGGCCCCAACGCTGCAGAGAAGCGACCACATCCTTCGCCGTTACGGCCTGACCGTCGTGGAACTTCAGGCCATCGCGCAGCACAAAGGTCCAGGTCATGGCATCCGTGCTGACCTCATACTTTTCCAGCATCTGCGGCTTGATCGCCAGTTTTTCATCCATGGCAAACAGCGTGTCGTAAATCATGTAGCCATGATTACGCGCCATGTAGTCGGAATTAACGATCGGATCGATCCCCTTGAGATCGCCGAACGGCCGGATGCGCAGGACATTGCCCTGCGCTGCCGCCAGTCCGGTTTGCAGGAGCATTGCAGCCGCAGCCGCAAATGCGAGGCCCCGCCATTTGAAAGCGTTTTTCATAAGATTCCTCCCTCTGTTTATCTGCGTTTGTTTTACTGACTTCATGGTGAAACGATCGGGTGATGACAGGCAACGCGATGCTGTGGCGCCAGTTCGATCAACGGCGGCGGCGCTTCAGCACAGACCGAGGTTGCGCGCGAGCATCGCGTACGGAAGCGGCACCCGCTTGGCAGAGCGCTGGCGCTTGGCACTTCGCCTTCCAGCAGGCTGCGCTTACGACGGGCGCGGGGATCCGGCGATGGTACGGCCTCCAGCAAAGCTCTCGAATACGGGTGCGCCGCAGCGGAAAAGAAGCGTTGCCGCGGCGCCATCTCGACGATGGCACCCAGATACATCACTGCAACAGTCGTGCTGATATATTCCACGACCCCCAGGTCATGACTGATGAACAGATAGGATAGACCAAGGTCGCGCTGCAGGTCGGCAAGCAGGTTCAAAATCTGCGCCTGCACTGAAACATCCAGTGCCGAAACCGGCTCATCGGCCACAACCAGAGACGGATTCAGCGCAAGCGCCCGTGCGATGCCGAGCCGTTGCCTCTGGCCGCCGGAGAACTGATGCGGGAAACGGTCGCGCTGATAGCCGGCCAAGCCGACACGGTCGAATAAGGCATCAACCGTTCGCGCACGACCCGCACCATCGTCAATGCCATAGTTGATCAGGGGTTCCGCAACAATCTCGGAAGCCGAAAGTCGCGGGTTGAGCGAAGCGAACGGATCCTGGAATACCATCTGAATACGTCTGCGTGCCTGCCGCAGACTTTCGCCGTCAAGATCACCCAGATCGGTGTCATCAAGCAGGACGGCGCCCGCGGTTGGCGTGACAAGGCGCAGGATCAGTTTGGCAACGGTGGATTTACCGCAACCGCTTTCACCCACCAGTGCCAAGGTTTCTCCACGCGGGATGATGAAGGAAACACCATCGACCGCTTTCACGGCACCGGTTTCGCCACGCCCGAACCACCCGCGGCGGAACGGGTAATGTTTGACCAGACCACGAACTTCAAGGACAGTTGTCATTGTGCGACGGCCTTCCGCTGTCCGGGAACCGTTGCATGCCAGCAGGCAGTGGCATGCCCGCTGCCGTTGGGCAGAAGTTCGGGTGTAACACGGCACGCATCGTCGGCTCGGTCGCAGCGTGGCGCAAAGCTGCAACCGGATGGCATGTCAAAGGGCGACGGGACCATACCCGGGATTTCACGCAGACGATCCGAGGCGGTACGGTGCAGTGCCAGACGCGGCACAGAATCCATCAGCCCGCGGGTATAAGGGTGACAAGGTGCATCGAACAGGTCGTTCACGGCAGCAGTCTCGACACTGCGACCGGCATAAAGAACCATGACGCGGTTCGCAACCTCGGCAACGACGCCAAGATCATGCGTGATCATGATGACGGCCGCGCCGGTTTCGGTACGAATTTCATCCAGCAACGCCAGAATCTGCGCCTGGATGGTTACATCGAGAGCGGTGGTCGGCTCATCCGCGATCAGCAATTGCGGACTGCAGGCCAAAGCCATGGCGATCATGACGCGTTGACGCATACCGCCGGAGAGTTGATGGGGGTACTGGCGCAAGCGCCGCCTGGCATCCGGGATTCGCACCTGCTCCAGCAGACGCACCACCTTTTCGTCTGCTTCATGACGCGTCAACCCCTGATGCAGGCGCAGCACTTCGCCAATCTGCCGTCCGATGGTCAAAACCGGGTTCAGCGACGTCATCGGCTCCTGAAAAATCATCGCAATCCGATTGCCTCGGATGCGACGCATGGCCGGCTCATCCAGCGTCGTCAGGTCCACACCGTCGAACATGATCCGACCAGCGGTGATGCGGGCGATGCGTTTTGGCAGCAGCCGTAGAAGGGCCAGCGCCGTGATGCTTTTGCCGCAGCCGCTTTCGCCAACCAGGCAAAGGGTTTCCCCGTGATCGACCGTGAAAGAAAGATCACGCACCACTGGCAACGTGCCATGCGGCAGCTCAAACGATACCGTAAGGTTTTCGACGGTCAGCAGGGGTTGAATGTGACGTGTCATGGTCTCAGCCCTGCCGGCGCGCGAGGCGGGGATCGAGAGCGTCTCGCAGCGCATCGCCCACCAGATTGACCATCAGTACGAGCAGCGCCAGGAACACGCCGGGAAACGCCACGATCCAAGGGGCGCGTTGCAGGTATTGCCGCCCCTCCGCCATCATGTTGCCCCAGCTGGGCACTTCCGGCGGCGTACCGGCGCCAAGGAAAGACAGCACGGCCTCCAGGATCATCGCCGAGGCAAAGACATAAGTTGCCTGCACCAGAACCGAGGCAACAGTATTAGGCAGCACATGCCGCAGCAGCAGTCGGGGCAGGCGAGTACCGTTGGTAATGGCAGCGTCGATATAGTGCTGCTCACGAATACTAAGGACAGCGCTTCGCACCAGGCGCGCCATGCGCGGGATTTCCGGAATGCTGATGGCGATCACCACATTCTGCAAGCTGGAGCCAAACAGCGACATCAATGCTATGGCCAGCAGAACACCCGGTATGGCCATAATGCCATCCATGATCCGCATCACGATGCCATCCAGTCGCCGCAGAAAACCGGAGACCAGGCCGATTGTTACCCCAAGAATGGTAACCAGCACTGCGACCAGAGTGCCCACTGACAGCGAGACGCGGGTACCGTGAAGGGTGCGGGACAGGATCGACCGGCCAAGGTGATCGGTACCGAACCAGTAGTCCTCGCCCGGGGGGCGCAACCGATAGATCGGGTTGATCGACTTCGGATCCGGCAACAGATAAGGCGCTGCAGCCGCGACTGCGATCAGAGCCAGCAGTGCCAAAGCGCCGAACAGGATGATCGGGTGACGACGCAGAAACGCCACGACATGGTTAGCCCGACGCATCCAGGCAGGAGCAGCGGCAGGGCCAACGGTATCACTAACGGTCATGACTAGTACCGGATCCGCGGGTCGAAGAGCATATAGCTCAGGTCGACCAACAGATTGATTACCACGTAGACGGCCGCAAACAGCAGGATCAGCCCCTGCACCACCGGATAGTCGCGGCGCAAAATCGCGTCGGCCGTCAACCGGCCAAGACCCGGGATATTGAACACGGTCTCGGTGACCACGACACCACCCAGCAGCGCCGCAACACCGACACCAATCACCGTAACGATTGGCACGGCAGCATTCTTCAGAGCATGGCCGACGAGGACCGGCTGCGGTGCCAACCCCTTGGCATGAGCGGTACGCACATAATCCTCCGCCAGCACTTCCAATACGCTGGCGCGTGTAACCCGCGCCAGCAAAGCTGCGTAAAGCAGCGCCAGCGTTATTGCCGGCAGAGTCAGGCTGCGCAGGGAGCCGAACAAGCCGTCTTTCAAAGGGGCATAGCCCTGGGTCGGGAACCAGCCAAGTGTCAGCGCGAAGACATATGCGAGCAGAAAGCCGACCACGAAAACCGGCGTGGAGAATCCCAGTACGGCAAAGCCCATGACGGCACGGTCAACCCATCCGCCTGCGCGATAGGCAGCAAGAACGCCCAGCGGAATTGCAAAAGCGACTGAAAGCAGGATGGTGTACAGGGTCAGCAGCGCCGTCGGCTCTATGCGCTGGGCGATGAGACTGGTTACCGGCAGACGCGAGAAGATCGAGGTGCCGAGATCTCCCTGGGCCAGACGGCCGAACCAGCCGACCATCTGCTCCAGCACCGGGCGATCGAGTCCCAGTTGCTGGCGGATCGCTTCGATCTGCTGCGTGGTGGCGTAATCACCGGCAATCACGATGGCCGGGTCGCCCGGGGTCATCTGCAGCAGCAGGAAAACGAATACTGCCACCAGCCCCAGCACCGGAATTGTGGCCAATACCCGGCGCAGCAGATAGCCAATCATGCCGCCTCCATGGTCAAAGCCCCATACTGCGCAACCACCGTTCCCTCCAGCACCGCCATGCGGCATTATGTAAAACGTTTTACAAACCTGTGCCAGATTCGATTTGCTTTGGCAAGAGCGATTCAGAATTTTGACAGGATGGCGCATCTTGCGATGCAGCAAAATCCTTCGCTATTGCAGTATTAATGCATGTTCCCGGCCGCGTATGGATGCAACCTCTTGTCAGCCCTAGAGGCCTCTGCCATAACTTAATGCATATATTAAACGTTTCAATCTGAGCAGGATCATGGCGACAATCCGCGATGTGGCACGACTGGCCGAAGTTTCGGTGGCAACAGTGTCCAATGCGATCAACGACCCCAACCGGGTCAGTGACGAATTGCGGACCAGGGTGCTCAAAGCTGTCGAAACCCTGCAATACGCGCCACGTGCAGCGGCACGCAGTCTGCGCAAACAGTCCAGCGGGCTGATCGGCCTGATCGTCGCCGATATCACCAACCCCTTCTTCACCGAACTGGTCCAGGCGGTTGAGGTGCTGGCCAGCCAGCGTGGTTATTCCGTCCTGCTATGCAACAGCAACGAGGAACCGGCCCGCGAGGAAAAACATCTGCAGGTTCTACGCTCGCAATGGGTGGACGGCGTGATCCTTGCCACCACCGGTGAAGCCTCGCTTAGTCGCACGGCTTTGCTGTCACAGATGCGCTTTCCCATCGTGCTGGTCGACCGCGCCTTCGAGGGCTTCGGTTTCGATGCTGTGGTGTTGGACAACCGTCTTGCTGCTTACCAGGCGACAGAGCATCTGATCCGCCGCGGCCATCGCCGCATTGGCCTGATCTCTGGCCCAGCCAGTGTCACCACCGGCGCAGACCGTCAGCGTGGTTACCGCGAGGCCTTGCATGCCAGCGGCCTGCCCTTCGACCCGGCGCTGGTCTTTGAAGCAGGGTTCCGTGAGCAACAGGGGCATGACGCCACTGTAACTCTGATGCGCCTGTCGCAACCGCCGACCGCCCTGTTCGCGGCCAACAATCTCATGGCCATCGGCATGATGCGGGCTTTAAGCGATCTGGGTCTGCGCTGCCCGGACGACGTCTCGGTCATCAGCATCGATGATTTTCCCTGGGCCGATGTGTTCCGCCCCCGCCTGACCACAGTGGCCCAGCCGGTACGCGAAATGGGGGAAACCGCGGTCAGCCTGCTGATGGATCGTATTTCGGGGAGTCGCCAGGGGACCGGCAGCCTGCATGTGCTGGAGTCCAAGCTAGCCATCCGTGAATCCTGTGCGGCGCCGTTATCCTCGTTGGCGCCAGTCGACCTGGTCCGTTGAAGGTCAACATGAGTAACGATCTGATCAAGCTGTCCGCTGTTGCCGTCCACGACTTACTGCATCGGCGCGAAATCAAGCCGATTGACCTCGTGGAAGCCTCCATCCACCGCATTGAAGCCACGGACGGGATGGTGAATGCCGTGCCGACCCACTGCTTCGAGCGGGCCCGCGAACAGGCAGAGAGCCTTAATCCTGCCAGTACACTGCTCGGCGGTATTCCTTGCGTGATCAAGGACAATGCCGATGTGGGCGGCGTGCGCTCCACCGGCGGCACGCCCATTTTTTCTGATCGCGTCGCCATGCAGTCCGACCGGACGATTGCACTGATCGAGCGCAATGGCGGTATCCCGATTGGAAAATCCAATCTCTCCGAACTAGGCGGCGCCAATACTACCAATGCCGTGCTAGGTACGACGCGCAATCCCTGGAACACGGCACTGACCTGCGGCGGCTCCACCGGCGGATCGGCCGTGGCGCTCGCCACCGGCCAGGTCTGGCTCGGCCATGGCAACGATGCCGGCGGTTCGCTGCGCATTCCGGCCAGTTTCTGTGGCGTTGCCGGCCTGCGCCCGTCGCTCGGTCGCGTGCCCCGCCGTAGCGCGCTCAATCCGTTTGAGATGATTTTCGTCGACGGCCCGATGGCCCGTGATGTCAGCGACCTTGCTCTTTTCTTCGACGCCATGGTCGGCTTCGATGCCACCGATCCGGTATCGGCTCCGTCCGACGACGGCCCTTTTCTCGGCCATGCCCGTCAGCCTTCAAAACCGCTGCGCGTGGCATGGTCCGACGATCTCGGCTGCCTGCCCATGCAGGACGAGGTCCGGAATCTCGGCGGCCGCTTCGTAAAGCAACTGGAATCCAGTGGCGTTCAGGTACACCGCGACAGTCCGGATTTTACCGGCGCGCTCTCCGCCCTGCTGACGTTGCGTGGGGCTGCCTATGTTACCACCTGGGAGCCGTTCCTCGCACGTCATCGCAGCCGGTTCACGCCGGAAGTGATGAGCGATATTGAGCGTGGCCTGCAGCAGTCGGTTTCGGATACCGGTGCGGCAGAACGTTATCGCGCCGAGATGTATCGCCGCGTGATCGCATTCCTCCAGGACCACGATGTCCTGATCACACCCAGCGTGACCGCCCTGCCCTTCCCGGTATCCCAGCGCTGGCTGACCGAAATCGATGGCCAGCCCCAGCAGAGCTATATCGACTGGATCGCAATTACCGCCATCACGTCGCTACTGGGCTGTCCGGTTCTGGCATTGCCGGTCGGTTTCTCTAAGGCCGGTCTGCCATTCGGCGTACAGATCATTGGCCGGCCGCGTTCGGAAGCCCAGTTGTTTCGCACCGCAGCATGGATCGAAAAACTGCTCGCCCTGCCGCTCAATATCATTGATCCTCGTGCTCCCGTTTCCGCCGATCAGGACACTATCCATGCGTGATACCGTTCTCGCCGCCTGCCTGCCTGAAGATCATGACCAGGCCACACTGGTCGGACGGGCCTGGACCAAGGGCAACCCGGCAGGCCCCGTCGTCGCGACATTGCGCGGCGAAGATGTTGTGGATCTTTCTGCACTGGCCGCGACCAGCAGCGAACTGCTCGACCGGGACAATCCGGCAGCCGACGTGGCAAAAGCGGCCAAGGCTGCTCCGGTGATCGGCCGGCTCGCCGACCTGCTTGCCAATACGGCTACGCAGACAGCGCCCTATCTGCTGGCGCCCTGTGATCTGCAGGCGGTGAAAGCCGCTGGCGTCACTTTCGCCGATAGCCTGATCGAACGCGTCATCGAGGAACAGATTCGCGGCGACGCCAGCCGCGCCGAAGCCGTACGCGCCGAGATCGCCGCCGCCATGGGCGGAGAATTGGCCCGCATCAAACCCGGTTCGCCGGAGGCCATGCGTCTACGCGAAACCCTGATCAAGCGGGGGGCTTGGTCGCAGTATCTGGAGGTCGGCATCGGCCCCGATGCAGAAATCTTCACCAAGTGCCAGCCGATGGCATCTGTTGGTACAGGCATGGACGTCGGGATCCATCCGGAATCGACCTGGAACAACCCAGAACCGGAAGTCGTCCTCGCTCTGAACAGCAAGGGACAGATCGTCGGCGCCACACTCGGCAACGACGTGAACCTGCGCGACGTGGAAGGCCGTAGCGCTTTGCTGCTAGGCCGAGCAAAGGACAACAACGCATCCTCGGCCATCGGCCCGTTCATCCGACTGTTCGATAACCATTTCACGCTGGATGACCTCCGTCGTGTGGAGGTCATCCTAGTGATAGAAGGACGGGACAATTTCCGCCTGGAAGCCAGTTCACATCTGGCCAAAATCAGTCGTGACCCGCTTGATCTGGCCGAACAGGCTTTCGGCAGCAGCCATCAATATCCGGACGGCGCCATGCTGTTCACCGGCACGATGTTTGCGCCAATCCAGGATCGCGATGCACCCGGCATGGGCTTCACACACAAACCCGGCGATATCGTCACTATCCGGTCACCCCGGCTTGGTGGGCTGGTCAACCGGGTAGATTTCTGCGACCGGCTTCCGCCATGGTCGTTCGGCAGTCGTGCACTGATGCGCAACCTCGCACAGCGCGGCCTGTTGCGTTAAACTGCCGGTCAAAGTCGTGGGAGGGCTGTATGCTGGATCGTGTCTCGACGGTGATACGTCTGAACGAAAATGACAATGTGGTTGTGGCGCGCAGCGAGATGCAGCCCGGCATGAGCGTGGAAGGCGGTAACGTCACTTGCCGCAGCATCATCCCTGCGGGCCATAAGGTGGCCACTGCGCCGATCGGCCAAGGCGAAGCGGTGCGCAAGTACAACCAGATTATCGGCTTCGCCTCCATGCCGATCGAGCCCGGGCAGCATGTGCATACCCAGAACATGGTCATGGGCGATTTCAGCCGTGATTATGCCTATGGCGCTGACATGCGCCCGACGCTGTATTTCCCCGATGGCCAGCAGGCTACATTCGAGGGCTATATGCGTGAGAATGGCCGCGCTGGCACGCGCAACTATCTGGGCGTCATCACCAGCGTCAACTGTTCAGCTACAGTGGCACGCTATATCGCTGACGCCTTCAAGGGTGACGCACTGCGTGATTATCCCAATGTCGACGGCGTGGTCGCCATCGTGCATGGCACGGGCTGCGGCATGGCGGATACGGGCGAAGGCTATAGCAACCTGCAGCGCACGCTCTGGGGCTATGCCCAGCATGTGAACTTCGCCGGCGTCCTGATGCTCGGCCTGGGCTGCGAAGTGGCCCAGATCGATTTCATGATGGAAGCGCAGGGCCTGAAGCACAGTCCGCGCCTGCAGAGCATGACCATCCAGGACAGCGGCGGCACGCGTAAGACCGTGGAGCGCGGCGTCGCCCAGTTGAAGGATATGCTGCCGGCCGCCAACGCCATCCAGCGCCAGACCGTGCCGGCCTCGCACCTGACACTCTGCCTGCAATGCGGCGGTTCGGACGGCTATTCCGGCATCACCGCCAATCCGGCACTGGGGGCGGCAGCCGACCTGCTGGTCCGCCATGGCGGCACGGCCATCCTGAGCGAGACACCGGAAATCTATGGCGCGGAGCATCTTCTGACCCGCCGCGCAGAAAATCCTGCCATCGGCGAAAAGCTGATCGAACGGATCCGCTGGTGGGAAGGTTATTGCGAGCGCAACGGCGGCTCGATGGACAACAATCCGTCGCCCGGCAACAAGAAGGGCGGCCTGACCACCATCCTGGAAAAGTCGCTGGGTGCGGCGGCCAAGGGCGGCACCACCAACCTGCGCGGCGTCTACAAATATGCCGAGCCAGTGGATACCAAGGGCTTCGTCTTCATGGACACGCCCGGCTACGACCCTTGCTCGGCTACCGGACAAATCGCCGGCGGCGGCAATATTATCTGCTTCACCACCGGTCGCGGCTCAGTGTTCGGTGCCAAGCCGGTGCCCTCGATCAAGCTGGCGACCAACTCGGCCATGTATCGCCGCATGGAAGAGGACATGGACATCAATTGTGGTGCCGTACTGGATGAAGGCATCAGCGTCCCGGATATGGGTCAGAAGATTTTCGACAAGATCATCGACGTGGCATCCGGCAAGCCGTCCAAAAGCGAAGAGCTCGGCTTTGGCGATGCCGAATTCGTGCCGTGGCAGATCGGCGCGACGATGTAACGGCGTAGATCAGTGGGCCGAGGCGCTGTCCTTGGCCTTCTGACGCCGCGTTTCGCCATCGATGCCGCCGGCGACCGCCCATTCGGCAAAGATTTCCGGCTTCTTCTCGAATTCGCGCGGCTGCCACTTCTCGGTCAGGTAATCCTCGTCGGTGTAATATTCGACCAGACCGCCGGCCGGATTCTTCACATACCAGAAGAAAGCTGAAGAGATCGGATGCCGGCCCGGCCCGAGCTGCGTCTCCCAGGCCTGGCGGTTGATATACATGCCGCCGCCAATCACTTCGTGGAAGTCACGCACCGTGAAGGCGACATGGTTGATGCCGGCCTTGCCGTTCGGACTCTTCAGCAGGAAAAGATTGTGGTGCCCACCCTCGGCGTTGCAGCGCAAGAACAGGCCGGTGCCCGGATAGCTGTCGGACAAATGGAAGCCGAGCGTTTCGATGTAGAATTTCTGCATCGGTTCGATCTCGGGCACGAACAGCACGTAATGGCCGATATTCACCGGCTCTGCCCGCTGGTAGATCGGGCTCGGCGTGTCGATACGGCGATGCTGGTCGATGGTATTGCTGGCAGCGCCGGTGACCTGCACCTTGCGGCGTCGGCTGACACGGAACGAGATCGCCAGGCCACAGGGATCGACACAGGCGAAACCGTCCGGACGCTTGGTCAGGGCAATGCCGGCTGCCTTTAGCCTGGATTCCAGTGCCTGAAGGTTCGCCGCAGTATCGATGCCCCAGATGCCTTCGCGCAGGGTCGGACCGGTTTCGAAAGCCGGCGACAGCCCGGGATCGACAGCCGCACGCAGTTCCACCGTGCAGCCGTCCAGGGTCTCGAAACGGCCATCGGTCGTTTCCGTCAGGCCCCAGTCAGCAAAGAAGCGACGGCAGAGCGCCATATCCTCGACGCCGTATACGACGCCATCCACACCCAGAATCGACATCCTGCTACTCCTTGAACTCAGATCTGCACGGGCCGCAGGCGATTGAGGATCGCCCGCACTGTGCTGTAAGCCGCCAGCGACGAGGTCTTGGGGTTGCCCTTCAGCGGCTTGCCCTTGATCACCAGATGCATCTCGCCGAACGCGCCCTGCGCCTCGATCTCATGGATATTCGCCTGTACGCCCGGATCAGCGATCATGCGAACTTCCGTTGCATCAAGCCCGAGCCCCGCCAGTGCCACTGTGGCGGCGACATTGGCGTTCTTCGGGTAATCGCGCGCCGCCGCACGGGCCGTACCGGTATAGAAGATTGCCGCCTGCTTCAGTTCATCCAGATCGACCGCCTGCTCTGCCGGCGTACCCTTCCAGGCACCCGGCGGCTTGCGGGATATATAGGAAACCCGATCCAGTCCGCCAACCAGGGCTGCGTTCAGGGCATCGATGCCCGGTACCGCGCCAGCCGGCAGGATCAGCTTTGCCTCGCCCTGCCGCGCTGCGCTTTCCAACGCAGCCAGCAGCGCGTCATCGCCAAGAGCCCCGATAGAGGCCACCACCAGGTCGATGCCGCGCCTGAGCAATGCCGGGCCATAGGCTTTCACAGCCGAATGGCTGGCGCATTCCGCCGCCAGGGCCGGCGTGAAAGCCAGATCGTCCAGGTTGTCAATCACCCGCAGATCCGGCAGCTCGGCCTGAATGGCGGCAACCCGCTCCGGACGCACCAGCACCGCGCCGACCGAGAATAGCCCAGTCCGCTTTGCCGCGGCGCGCACTTCGGCCGCGATTGCGCCGTGGCCGATCAGCAAGATCTGCGGCAGACCGGCCATTACGAGGCCTTGCGTACCGGCGGGCCGGCAAAGGCGCTGGCATAAGGACCGATCGCCACCATATCGACCTCGATCATCCGCGGCCCGGTTTCGGTCATTGCCTGCGCCAGCGCGGCCTCCACCTTGCCGATGTCGTTCAGCAGGGTGTGCTTCCAGCCGAGGCTTCGTGCCAGATCGGGGAAGGATGGCGTGTGGAGATCGACGTAATACTTGCGGCCACCGAACTTGGCATCCTGGATATTGCGGATCACGCCATAGCCGCGATCATTCATCACGATCAGCAGCATGTCAGCCTTTTCCTGCGCCGCCGTCGCCAGCTCGCCGACACAGAGCATCAGGCCACCATCGCCAGACAGCACCACGATCTTGCGGCCCTTGGCGCCGACGGAGGCGCCGACGCCCATCGCAGCGCCCATGCCGATGCCACCGCCCAATGCATGCACGCCGTTGCGCGGATCGAACAGCTTCAGCATCCGGTTGCCCCAGGTGCTGTTCGACACCGTCACGTCGCGCACCCAGACATAGTCGCGCGGCACGGCCTTCTGCAGGGCATCGACCAGCTTTTCATAGGGTCCGAGACCTTTGCGGAGCTGGATTTCCGCTTCGTCCCGTGCGGCCTTCGTGTCTTTCGCAAAAGTCGGATCGATCTGCAGCCGACCGCTGAGACGCGACACCAAGCCGGCAAGCGCCGCCTTGGCATCGGCGGTCATGAACAGGTCGGCGGTATAGCCGCGGCCGTGGGCCATCGGGTCGGCGTCGATCTGCAGCAGCGGTTTGGGCAGGCGCAGAGTATATTTCAGGGTCTCGTTGCCGCGCAGACGCGACCCCACGACCAGCATGGCGTCGCAGTTGGCGTAAAAGGCTTCGACCGGCGGGGACAGGTTGAAAGCACCCAGGGTGCGGGCGTCGTCTTCCGGCAGCACGCCACGGCCCTGCACACTGGTGACAACCGCAAAGCCAAGATCCGCCAGTGCCTTGATCTCCGCCGCCGCATGCCGCGCACCGCCACCGGCCCAGATCAGCGGGCGCTTGGCATTGGCCAGTTTGTCTGCAAATGCATCCAGCGCGGCCGGATCAGGCTGCGCCACCGGCACCGGCACGGGCCCCAGTTGCGCCGGCAGGTCGACCAGCGCTTCCTGCACATCGATAGGAATTTCCACGCTGACCGGACCGGTCGGCGCGGTCAGCGCCACGCGCACAGCTTCCTGCAGGGTGCCCAATGCCGTCTCCGGCGACCAGACGCGGAAAAAGGCCTTCGACACGGCCTTCAGCATGCCGGGCTGGTCGGTCGCTTCGTGGATGTAGCTCCAGCGCTTGTCGAGATAGGCGCACTCGATCTGGCCGGTGAGGTGCAGCAGCGGCGTACCGGCGGTCTGCGCCTCCACCATGGCGCCGGCAGCATTCCCCGCCGCCGTGCCGGTGCTGGTGATCGCCACGCCCAGATGACCACGCACGCGGGCAAAGGCATCGGCCATGTTGACCGCACCCGCCTCGCCCCGGCTCGGCACGAAGCGGATGGTGTTGCGCTGGCCGAAAGCATCCAGGATCGGCATGTTGTGGATCGAGATGACGCCGAAGGCGGTATCGACACCACAGGCCTCGAGGAAACGGGCTGTCAGCTCGCCGACAGTGATCTGTTCAGACATGAAGCGACTCTCTGATGGTCTTGGCAGCCGGCTTGGATTCAGCCACCGGCAGCGGTTGGGGGTGGCGCGGCGCCTCGCCGCGGATCCACTGGGTTATCTCAGTGGCGGCTTGCAAGATCGAGTCTTTCAGGCCGCCATGCATGGCGGCGGTATCGATATAGGCATCGACAGCGGTGATGTTGATCGCCGCCACGATCCGGCCGGCGCCATCGCGCACCGGCGCCGCCACCGAGCTGACGCCGCGCTCGAAAAAGGACTGGCTGGTGGCATAGCCGCGGCTACGGTCCTCGTTCAGCACATCCTTGAGGGCTGACACCGTTGTCGGCGTCTGCTCGCTGTAGCGCGGCATGCTATCTTCCGGAAACAGCTGCTGCAGAGCAGCGTCATCATGGTCGATTAGCAGCATCCGTCCCATCACGGTGGCATGGATGGGGAACCGCGTGCCGATATTCACCGTGCTGGAAATCGTGGTGCGCGCCGGGTAGCGCGCCACATAGACGATCTCGCGGCCATCGGCGACCGCCATATGGGCCGACAGGCCGGTTTCATCGCGCAGGCGCTGCAGGATCGGCTGGGCGGCCTCGACGATATCGAGCGAAGCCAGGTATTCGAAACCATGCCCCAGAATCGCCGGACCGAGCTTGTAATGTCGCTCATCTGCCTCACGGCGCACGAAACCCATCGATTGCAGGGTATGCAGCAGGCGGAAGACCGTGGAGCGCGGCAGCTGCAACTCCTGCGCGATATCCGGTGCGGTCAGGCTCGGCCGCTGGCGCGAGAACAGCGACAGCACGGCCAGTCCCTGCGCCAAGGCCGGCACTACATATTTTCCCTGCGGAATGCGATCAGCGCTCATCATGGGCCTCCGCGAATTGCGCCAGAATGCCGGTGAAGCGTTCTGGCTTTTCGAGATACAGCGCATGCCCTGCGCCGGGAATGACATGGACCGGTGCCTGCGGCCGCAATGCTGCCGCACGCTGGTTGGCTGCCGGCGGCGTGATCACGTCGCTGTCGCCATAAATGATCTGCATCGGCATCGCGCCCGGCAGGCAGGCGATATCGGCCAGGGCGTTACCACCGGACAGCATCCGCGAGGCCTGGCCATAGCCTGGCATCTGGACCAGCGCCATGGCATCGATCACCACCTGGCGCATCTCTGGTGTGGCATCCGGCCCCAGCAGGCGCGGAGCGCGCTTCTCGGCCATGGCCCGTGCGCCCATGGTGTTCATATCGTCGAGCCGGCTGTTCAGCAGGCGGTCGCGCTCTTCGGCCGGCAGGTTGGCATGGCCGATGGCAATGCTGCTGAGCGTGAGCGTCTGGATGCGATCCTGATGCTCGGCGGCGAACCGCGACGCGATCAAGGTGCCGAGCGAATGGCCAACCAGATGGCAGCGCCCGATACCGAGGGCATCGAGGAAACCGTTCAGCGCCGCGCCATAGCTGCCAGCATCGGGCATATCAGCCGCAAGCGGTGTCGACTGGCCATAGCCCGGCGCATCCCAGGCGATCACGCGGAAACGGTCGGACAGGTCGCCCAGCTGGTTGCGCCAGGACCGCGAAGCTGAGCCGATGCCATGCAGTAGCACAAGCGGCGTCCCGCGCCCGGCTTCCAGATAGGAAATCCGAGCGTCGCCGATGGCCGCGATGCGCGGCTCAATGGAAGACAAAGCCGCCATTGACAGGCAAGAGTTGGCCGGTGACGAAGCCGGCGCCGTCACCCAGCAGGTAAACGACAGCTCCGGTAACATCCTCGGGCATCTGGGCGCGCGGCATGGCGCGTCCGTCCACATAGAGGCGCTTGCGCTCCTCCGGTACATATTCCGTGGCTTCCACCAGCACCAAGCCGGGTGCGATGGCGTTGACCGCAATGCGATCCGGCCCCAGTTCACGCGCCAGCGAGCGCGTCATGCTGATGATCGCGCCTTTGCTGGACACGTAATGCAGCAGGCGCGGCGCACCCCAGAGCGCGGTATCGGACGCGAGGTTGACGATCCGCCCGCCAGCTTTCGACTGTCGCAGCAATGGCGCCAGCGCCTTCACCATTAGCCAGGTGCCGCGCACATTTACGCCCATCACCCGATCCCAGGTCTCGATATCGATTTCCTCGAAGGTCTTGCCGCCGATCCCGGTGGCGATGGCGGCATTGTTGACCAGGCCGTCGATATGGCCGTAGCGGGTCTTCACAGCCTCGCCGAAGGCGGAAATCGAGACTGGATCGGCCAGATCGACCTTCAGGAAGGCCGCATCCACGCCGGCCTTGCGCAGGGTATCGGCGGTCGCCTCCCCCCATTCAGCATTCAGGTCGGCGACGACAATGCGGGCTGCCCCGGCGGCAGCGCAGGCTTCGGCAAAAGCCTTGCCCAGCCCGCGCCCGGCGCCGGTCACCACGATGGTGCGATCCCGCAGGGTCATCTGTTCTCTCTTACTCGGCCGCCGAGGCCTTGGCAGATTCGGCTGCCGCAGCGGCAGCTGCGATCTCGCGGCGACGCTTGCGCAGCTCCATCAGCGGATGGCCTTCCGGATAATCCGGAACGTTCGGCTTGGACACACCCAGCATGACGCACATCAATGCCTCTTCCTGACCTTCGTTCTTCAGGCCGCGGAACACGCCCGGCGGCACCGAAACCACATCGCGATCGGACAGCACCGTATCGAAAGTCTCGCCATCCAGTTCGAAGAACAGCCGCAGCTTCTGCGCCTTCAGCACGAAGAACACTTCTTCGGCGTCATAATGCACATGCATCGGACCTTCGCAGCCGGCCGGCAGGATCATGGTCGAGAAGGTAAAATGCTCGGACGGGATGGTGTTGGTGTCGTTGCCCACGCCGGTGGCACCGGTGCCGATATAGCGGCACTGGGCGCGCCGGTATTTCGGATCGAAGTCGGCCTGGAATTTCAGCGCATTCCAGTCGTACTGGCGGGTCGAGTACCGCGCAATGCGCGATTCGATCCACTGCTGCAGCGACTTTTCCTGCGGCTTCTCCCAGGTCGGGAACCAGTCCTTGGCGAATTTGGCAACCTTCTCAGCGATACTCATGGCAATCCTCCTTCAGGATGCTTCGCTTCAATCCAGAAACTGTCAGGCCACGTCAGCCGCACGCGGCGCTTCACCTGCACAGGCTTTCGCCGCCGCCAGTGCCTGCACCTGATCGCGGGCCGATTTCAGCAGCACGGTGCGCACACGGCCCAGGCCGGCGTCATGCTGGTAGAGGAATTCACGCTCGCGGGCCTGCGGCGCCATCGCCTCCAAGATCACGCGATCCTGTTCCAGCACGGCCCAGTGCAGGCCTTCCAGGCGGGCGCGATAAAGGAACTTCCAGGTATCGCGCTGCCAGCCGGCGATCTTGCGGATTCGCCAGAAGAAGACGCGGCAGTTCTCTTCATCCACCGGCGCCACCATGCCGACGATGGTGAACGGACCGCCCGGACCGGCCTGCTTGCCATAGGGGATTTCCAGGCGCAGCCAGAGCGAATTGGTGATGCCGAACTCGGTCCAGTCGAAATTGACGCCACGCTGGCCGGCCTTCTCGAAGACAAAGCCGGTATCGGTCTTGCGCAGCTTCATCTCGGCATGCTTATCGCCGTCGGCCATGGAATGCGATTGCGCATGCAGATAGGCCCCGTGCATCGGGTCCATCACGTTGTCGATGGCGTAACGGTAATTGCACTTCCAGTGCGCCGTACACAGGATCGACTCGTAATCGGGCGACACCAGCTCTTCCGGCAGCAGCAGGTCATCGGGTTCGGCATGCAGCGCATCGCCGAACCAGACGAAGATCGTGCTGGCCTTTTCCTGCACATGATAGCTGCGCACGCAGCGCTTGCCTTCCATCGGCGCATTGGCCTGGGCTGGCACGCGCGGCACGACGCCGTCGCTGCGCACTTCCACGCCGTGATACCAGCAGGCAATCTTGTCGCCGAGCGCCCAGCCCAGCGAGAGCCGTGCGCCGCGATGCGGGCAGCGGTCTTCCAGACAGTGCAGCTTGCCGGTCTCATCGCGCCACAGCACGATATTTTCCGATAGCCGAGTCAGGCCGACCGGACTGGTGCCGACCATCCAGCTTGGCGCGACCGGATACCAGTAATTGCGCAAACCCCGGTTCAGCAGGGCTTCGGCGTCTTTCATCTCACTTGCGGCAGCCATGGGGCGGGCCTCCTTCAGGTCAGACGGGGGCGCGCGAACGCGCCGGCATGTAATGCAACACCCGGCCCTCGACAAGCACGATGATGCCGTAGAGCACGATGCCGATCAGGGTCAGGAGAATGATGGCAACAAAGACCATGGCAGTGTTGCCAGCACCCTCGCCGAAGGTGAGCAGGTAGCCCAGGCCGGTATTGCCACCGACCAGCTCGCCCACCACCACGCCGATCACGGCCAACGTGGCAGCGATGCGCAGGCCAGCAAACAGCGGCGGCAGGGCGGCCGGGAATTCGATCTTCCAGAACACCTGGAAACGGTTGGCGGTGAACGAACGCGCCAACCGCACGATATCGGGGTCGATGGCACGCACAGCGCCCAGCACGTTGATCATCACCGGAAAGAAGACAATCAGGATGCAGACCAGGATCTTCGGATAGACGGTATAGCCGAACCAGATGATGAACAGCGGCGCGAAGGCCACCTTCGGCGCAATCTGCAGCGCCAGGATATAAGGCGACAGCATAAACTCGGCTGTCGGCGACATGCCCAGCACAAAACCGGCCAGGATGCCCAGCAGTGCACCGAGCACGAAGCCGACACCCACCTGCATCGCCGTGATGCCGGTGTGGAAGATCAGCTTGTCCTTGGCCAACATGCGCAGGAACTCGTCCCAGACCAGGCTGGCCGGCGGGATGATGAAATGCGGAATCCCGAACCAGCCCGGCACCCATTGCCAGGCCGCCACGAAGACGACGAACAGCAACAGGCTGCCAGCCATCATGCGGCGAAGATGCGGTTGGGACAGTACGGCTTGCATTCTCATTCACTCCCGCCGGCGCGAACCGGTTGGCTTATTGGACGAACTGGTTGGTGTAGAGGTCCTTGATCGCGGTCTTGTCGCGAATCACGCCTTCCTTGACGTAGAAATCCTGCAGGGCGCCGAGACGGCTCTCGTCGACCGCGCCGAGCTTGGTCTGGCCCGGATAGACATACTGGTTGTAGAGCTTAAAGGACGCGACGATGAAGGCCTCGTTGCCGTTATGCTCCGGCACCGCCTTCACATAGTCGGCCGCGGCAGCAGTCGGATTATCCATGATATCCTTCATGCCCTTCAGCGTGGCGCGCACCAGCTTCTGGATCAGCTGCGGATTCTTCTGGATTACGTCGTCAGCTGCGATGATCGCCTGCGCCATGCTCTTGAAATGCACGTCGGAGGGGATGATCTCGATGTTCATCTTCGCAGCCTGGGCCTGGGCGGTCCATTCCGGCACGGCGGCCATGGCATCGGCCTCGCCCGCGACGAACAGCTTCCAGACGTTGACCGGGCCGGCGGCCTGGGCATTCACGTCATTCTTGGTCATGCCTTGGGTGGCGAGCATACCCAGCAGCGCGAAATAAGTGGTGTCCTGGTAAGCCATCGCGGTGATGGTCTTGCCTTTCAGGTCCTTGATCGACTTGACGCCCTTGTCCTTGTTGATGACCAACTGCATCAGCGAGCCGCCGCCGAGCAGCGCCACCGTCTTCACCGGCACGCCGTTCGGGCGCACGATGATCGAGGTATCGCCGATGCCACCACCGATCACGGCGTTACCGGCACCGACCTGCTTGGCGACGTCGACGCCGCCCTTGCCGATCTGAAAGGTGACATTCAGACCTTCGGCTTTGAAATAGCCGCGCTGTTCGGCCACCATCCAGGGGCCGAAAGCTGGCAGCGACTTCGGCGCCGGCAGCAGATAGGTGACATCCTGCGCGCGGACATCCTGGACGCCCGCAGCCGCCATCGTCAGACCGAAACCGGCAAGGCCGGCGAGAACAAATTTACGCATCACATTCCCCTCCATGTTGATGAGTCTCAAAATCACGCCGCGGCCTGCTCGACATGCAGCAGGTCCATCAGCCGTTTCACATAGCCGCCGACCTTCGGGTCCTGGCGGCGCGCCATCGGGTTGGCGCGGTCCGGAATTTCCACCACGATCTCTTCGATGATGCGGCCCGGACGATGGCTCATCACCAGGATGCGGTCGGACAGCGCAATCGCCTCGACCAGGTCATGGGTGATGAACAGCGCCGTCTTGCGCGTATGCGCCAGCGTGCGGCCCAGATCCTGCTGCAGCACCATCTTGGTCTGCGCATCCAGTGCCGAAAACGGTTCGTCCATCAGCAGTACGCTCGGCTCGACGGCCAGGGTGCGGGCGAGTGCCGCGCGCTGGCGCATGCCACCGGACAGCTGATGCGGGTAATGCTCGACGAAATCGCTCAGGCGGCACTTGTCGAGCAGCATCAGCGCGGTTTCGCGCCGCTGCGCCGCTGCCGCGCCCTGGATTTCCAGGCCGAGTTCGACATTCTCGCGAATAGTGCGCCAGGGCAGCAGCAGATCCTTCTGCAGCATGAAGGCGACATGGCGGTTCGGCCTGGTCACCAGCTCGCCATCGACATAGACCTCGCCTTCCGTCGCCGGATCGAGGCCCGAACCCATGTTCAGCAGCGTGCTCTTGCCGCAGCCGGACGGGCCGATCAGCGACACGACCTCGCCATCGGCAATGCTGAAGGTGACGTCTTCCACCGCCACCACCACGCCACCCTGCCGCGGATTGGCAAAGCGCTTGGTGACAGTGCGGAATTCGAGCCGCGGCGTGCCGACCTTCAGGCTCATGCGCTGTAACCCTGTGCGAGACGCGCCATCAGGCTCTGGTAGTTGGCATCGGTCCAGGTGCCGTCGGGATGGCGCGGGCCGCGCGCATTCAGCGCCGCCACGATAGCCGGCAGCTCTTCCACGCCTTCGCGGAACATAGCCATTAGCGTATCGGCCAGCGTGCTTTCGAAATCAGTGAGGTCTGCCGGGCGGGTCTGCCACGGGATATTGCCGGTCTTGCCGGGATGTTCGATGGACTCCGGGCCGCCCTTGTTGGGTTCCCCGGCCGTTACCGGGACATCAGCCAGATAAGGATTGAACTCCATCGGACCCTCCGTTCGAATAGGCCTTGATGTTCCACTAATAAAACGTCATTTCCTATATGCAACATCGTAGGGTTCGGCTAGGCTTCTTGTAAAGCTGAATCTGTCTCTTCTCTTTCATCGAAACGCCGCATGACTGTCTTGCCGCTTTATCTCGCCGGAGACTGGCGCCAAGGGCGTGGCGCCCCGCTCGTCACCCGCAATCCCGCCGATAACAAGGACTTGGCCACAGTCAGCACGGCCGATACGGCCGATGTGGACGAAGCCGTCCGCAAGGGTCAAGCCGCCATGCAGGATCCGGCCTGGCGCGACCTGCTGCCGCATCAGCGCGCCGTCTATCTGCATCGCATCGCGAGCCTGATCGAGCGCGATGCCGAGCGACTCGCGCAACTCCAGCGCCAGGACAACGGCAAGCCGATCCTGGAAACCCGCGCGCTGGTCGGCAGCGCCGCCGGCACCTTCCGTTTCTTCGCCGCGGCCTGCGAAACCATGGAAGGCGATGTCACGCCATCGCGCGGCAGCTATCTCTCGCTCAGTCTGCACGACCCGCTGGGCGTCATCGCCGCGATCACGCCATGGAATTCGCCCATCGCCAGCGAGGCGCAGAAAACCGCGCCGGCTCTTGCCGCCGGTAATGCCGTTATTATCAAGCCGTCGGAATTCTCGCCGCTGCTGGCACTGGAACTGGCGAAGCTGGCCGAAGAGGCCGGCCTGCCGAAGGGCCTGCTGAGCGTGCTGCCCGGCACCGGCGCTGTCACCGGTGCGGCGATCGTGGCGCATCCCGGCGTCGCCAAGGTCACATTCACCGGCGGCACGACGACCGGCCGCGCCATCGGCCATGTGGCGGCTGAAAAGATCATGCCGGTGTCGCTGGAGCTGGGCGGCAAGTCACCGAATATTGTTTTTTCCGATGCCGATATCGAGCAGGCGATCAACGGCGTGCTGTTCGGCATCTTCTCCAGCCAGGGCCAAAGCTGTATCGCCGGTTCACGCATTTTCATTGAAGACAGCATTTACGCTAACTTCCGTGATCGACTGGTGGAACGCACCAAGGCGCTCCGGATCGGCGATCCGGTCAGCGAGCGCACCCAGATCGGCCCGCTGATTACGCCGCAGCAGCGCGACAAGGTCGAAGGCTATGTCGCGCTCGCGCAGCAGGAAGGCGGTCGCCTTCTGTGCGGTGGTACGCGGTCTGCAGAGCCCGATCTGAAAGACGGCAACTATTTCGCGCCAGCGCTGATCGAGGGTCTGCGCAACCGCAGCCGCACCGCGCAGGAGGAGATCTTCGGGCCCGTCGGTGTGCTGTTGCCCTTCCGTGACGAAGCCAGCCTGATCGCCGAAGCCAATGACAGCGTCTACGGCCTTGCCAGCGGCATCTGGACCAGCGATTTCCGCCGGGCCTGGCGGCTTGGCCGCGCGCTCAATGCCGGCACCGTCTGGGTCAACACCTACAAGCAGTTCAGCATCGCCACGTCGTTTGGCGGCAATGGCGAAAGCGGCATCGGCCGCGAGAAAGGCCGCGACGGCATCAAGGCCTATATGCGACAGAAGAGTATCTATATCGACATATCGGGTCGCCCGATTCCGTGGGCTGACTGAGGGAGCTTGTAATGGATCTCGGTATCAGGGGGCGCACCGCCATCGTCTGTGCCGCCAGCAAGGGACTGGGCCGCGCCTGCGCCGAAGCGCTGGCCGCTGAAGGTGTCAACATCGTGCTGAATGCGCGCGACGCCACAGCACTCCGGCAGGTCGCCGAACAGATCGCCACCACTCATAGTGTGACCGTCACGCCGGTGGCCGCCGATCTCTCCGCCGAAGCCGGCCGCGCCGCCCTGCAAGCCACCTGCCCGGCGCCGGACATCCTGGTCAACAATGCCGGCGGCCCGCCACCCGGCGATTACAGCAGTTGGTCGGATGCCGACTGGAGCAATGCGTTGGCCACCAACATGCGCGCACCGATCGCGCTGATCGGCCATTACAGCAAGGGCATGGCCGAGCGCGGCTTTGGCCGCATCGTCAACATCACATCCAGCGTGGTGCGCCATCCGATCGATGCCCAGGGTCTGAGCGCCGCGGCGCGCAGCGGCCTGCATGGCTTCGTCGCCACCATCGTGCGCGGCCTGGCCAGGAACAATGTCACCGTGAACAACCTGCTGCCCGGCCCGTTCGCCACCGACCGCCTGCTGTCGAATTTTGCTTTCCGCGCAAAGAAGGAAGGTAAACCGGTGGATGATGTTGTGGCGACGCGCAAAGCCGAACTGCCGGCCGGCCGTTTTGGCGATCCGGCGGAACTGGGACGCCTCTGCGCCTATCTATGCAGCGCGCAGGCCGGCTATATCAGCGGCCAGAGCATCGTGCTGGACGGCGCCGCGCACCCGCAGGCGCTCTGAACGTATCAGTAGCCGCTCTGGCGATCCACGGCGTGCAATGGCCGCTGGCCAGCCATGATGGCTTCGGCCGTCCGCAGGAGAGTCTGCTGCAGGGCCTCAGAACTGACATCGCAGGCATCATGCGGCGTCATCACGATCTTCGGGTGATCCCAGAAGACATGACTCTGCGGCAGTGGCTCGACGGCAAAGACATCCAGAGACGCGCCTGAAAGGTGGCCGGATTCCAGCGCCGCCAGCAGGTCGGCCTCGACCATATGCTCACCACGACCGACCTGGATCAGGTACCCGCCCGGCCGCATGGCCGAGAACAGCCTGCCATCCAGGATGTCGCGTGTCGCCGCGGTCAGCGGCAGCAGATTCACCAGCACTTCGGTTTCCGCCATCATCGCCATCAAGCCATCAGCACCATGAAAACCGCGTACGCCCGCCGCCATCGGCTTCGGCGTGCGGCTCCAGGCCAGCACCGGGAAACCCAGCGCGGTCAGCGCTTGCGCCACGGTCTGTCCGATCTGCCCGTAGCCCAGCAAGGCCACCGGAACATCACGTGCGGCGCGCTGCAGCAAACGGCGCCATATCTTCGCCTGCTGCTGCGCCCGGAAGACATCGAAGCGGCGCTGGTGACAGATCACATGCCAGGCGATGAAGCCCGCCATCATCTCTCCCTGCGCCGGATCAACCACCCGCACTACATCCACATGCGGCGGCAGGCTGGGACAGGCCAGAACGTTGTCGGCGCCGGCGCCGATGGTGCAGACGGCTTTCAGGTTGGGATAATGCGTGAAGGCATCGGCATGCGGATGCCAGGCCAGTGCAATGCGAACATCTTCGGCCGGGGTGACCGGATGATCGATAGTCTGGATGCGGTCGGCGATCCCGTCCAGCGCGTCGCCGTAATAGTCGCGCAGGTTCAGCTTCCTGCTGATCACGGCACAGCGCATCGTCATGCCGCTCCCGCCTGCCGGCCAGGTACAGCCGCCAGAAGCTCGCGCGTATAGGCATGCTCTGGTGCCGCAAATAGCGCGGCCGCCGATTTGAGCTCGACGATCACGCCCTTCTGCATCACGGCGATGCGATCGCAGATCTGCGCCGCCACCCGCAGGTCATGGGTGATAAACAGCATCGACAATCCCAGCCGCTGTTTCAGATCTTCCAACAGACGCAGCACTTGCGCCTGCACCGACACGTCCAGTGCCGAAACCGCTTCATCGGCGACCAGGATTTCCGGGTCGAGTGCCAGGGCGCGGGCAATGCCGATGCGCTGACGCTGACCCCCGGAGAATTCATGCGGGAAACGTTCGATGGCACTGGCATCCAGGCCCACCATATGCAGCAACTCGCCGGCGCGCTGCATCGCCTTCTCCGGCGCCATGCCATGGGCAATCGGCCCGTCGGCAATAATGCGACCGACCTTGCGACGCGGATTGAGCGAGGCAAACGGATCCTGGAAGACCATCTGGATACGGCGGCGTTCGGCACGCAGGGCCTTGCCGCCGACCAGCGTCAGGTCGGTGCTGCCCAGGCGCACGCTGCCGCCATCGGGCTTGATCAACTGCATCACCAGCCGCGCCACCGATGACTTGCCTGAGCCGGACTCTCCCACCAGTCCCAGCGTTTCGCCCTGGCGGATGCTGAAGCTGACATCCTTCGCCGCCTCGACCCGCCGTGCCGGCCGGAACCAGCCGCTGCTGGTGACATAAGTCTTGTTCAGGCCGATCACGTCGACGGCCTTTGGGCGATCTTCCAGCGATGCGCGCACCGGCGGCTGCATTGACGGTACCGCGGCCAGCAACGCCTGGGTATAGGACTGCTGCGGATTCTGCAGTACGGCTTGCGCCTCGCCTTGCTCGACCAGCTTGCCATGCTGCAGAACAACGACGCGGTCGGCGATCTCAGCCACCACGCCGAAGTCATGGGTGATGAACATCACGGCCATATTGCGCCGTTTCTGCAGGTCGCGGATCAGCTTCAGGATCTGCGCCTGCGTGGTGACATCCAGCGCCGTGGTTGGCTCGTCGGCCACCAGCACGGCTGGCTCCAGGGCCAGGGCCATGGCGATCATGGCGCGCTGACGCTGGCCGCCGGAGAGCTGATGCGGATAGGCGCGGATGATGCGCTCCGGATCGGGCAGACCGACTTCACGCGTCAGTTCCAGCGCCCGCTTTCGGCGCTCCTTCGGGGTCAGCAAGTTGTGCGCCTCGAACATCTCTGCCATCTGCTCGCCGATACGCATCAGCGGATTGAGCGCCGTCATTGGTTCCTGGAAGACCATGGCGATGCGACGGCCACGCCAGCCGAGCCAAGCCTGTTCGTCCAGCGCCAGCAGATTCTGGCCACCGAACAGGATTTCACCGCCCTGTGGCGTCACCGCCTTGGGCAACAGTCCCATCAGGGCATGGGCGATCATCGACTTTCCTGAACCGGACTCGCCCACCACGCAGAGGATCTTGCCGGCATCGAGGTTGAAGGACACATCGTCAACCGCAAAGCCACGGTCGCCGCCGACGGGTAGCGCCAGCTTCAGGTTCCGGACCGAGACGACCCCACCACTCACGCTCAGCGCTCCTTGGTCATGCGCGGGTTGAGCGCGTCGTTCAACCCCTCGCCAATCAGGTTAAGCGCCAGCACCGTGAGCAGGATGGCGATGCCAGGGAAGACCGTGATCCACCAGGCCTGACGAATGACGGTACGACCGGCGCCGACCATGTAGCCCCAGGACATCAGGTTGGGATCACCTAACCCGAGGAAGGACAGCGAAGACTCCAGCAGGATGGCAGTGGCGATCATCAGCGAGGCCAGCACGATGATCGGCGACAGTGTATTGGGCAGGATTTCGCGCCAGATGATCCAGGCATTGCTATGCCCGGTGACCACAGCAGCCTGCACATATTCGCGGCTGCGCAGTGACAGCACCTCGCCGCGCACCAATCGCGCCACCGGCGGCCAGCTCACAATGGCGATAGCCGCAACAATGGAGAAGATGGAAGGCTGCATGATCGCCACCAGCACGATGGCAAGCGCAAAACTCGGGATGGTCTGGAAGAATTCAGTGAAACGCATCAGAGCGTCATCGACCCGGCCACCGGCATAGCCGGCCACGGCGCCGAGTGGCACGCCGATGATCAGAGCCACCACGGTGGACACCAGTCCCACCATCAAAGACACGCGGGCACCATGGATAAGACCCGCCGTCACATCGCGGCCCAGCGCATCGGTGCCGAACAGGAAACCATCGACCACCATCGGGGCCAGAAATGGCCGCTGTATCATGCGCCAGGGTGATTGCGGAAAGACCAGCGGGCCGATGATCGCGACGATCAACACCAGTGTCAGGATGACCAAGCCGATCAGACTGCCCGGATTGCGCAACATGGTTTTCCAGAAGTTGCTCATGCGCCCAGCTCGATCCGCGGGTCGACCAGCCGATAGATCAGGTCGGTCACCAGGTTGAAGATCAGCACCATGGCCGAGGAGACGATAAAGACGCCGAGCAGCAGGTTATAGTCGCGCTGCAGCAGGGCGTCGTACATCAGGCGGCCAATGCCGGGCCAGGCGAAGACGGTTTCGGTCAGCACCGCGCCGCCGACCAGCGTACCGGCCTGCAGCCCGGCCAGGGTCACCACCGGCAGCATGGCGTTGCGCAACACGTGCCGGCGCTGGATCACGGCATCCTGCAGGCCCTTGGCGCGCGCCGTCTTGATGAAATCGAGCCGTACAACCTCCAGCATCGAAGCGCGGGTCATGCGGGTATAGGTCGCCATAAAGAAGGAGCCGAGCGTGACCGCCGGCAGAACCAGATGGGCAGCAACATCGGTCACATGGCGCAGGCCGGTATAGCCGGCGCCGACGGTCTCGTAGCCGAAGCTGGGCAACCAGTCGAGATGAACCGAGAACAGCAGCACCAGCATCAGCGCCACCCAGAACAGCGGCGTGGCGTAGAAGACCAGCGACAGCGTGGTGATCACCGTATCGGTCCAGTGGCCCGAGCGCCGCGCCGCCATGCCGCCAAGCAGCACACCGAGCCCGAGTGAGATGACGAAGGCGCTGCCCGTCAGCAGCAGCGTCGCCGGCAGGCGGTCGAGGATCAGCTTCGATACCGGCATCTGCTGGCGGAAGGAAAAGCCGAGATCGAAACTGGCGATGCCCGACACATAGAGGAAGAGCTGCTTGTGCATCGGCTGGTCAAGGCCGAATTTCTCACGCAACTGCGCGACGAACAGCTCGTCGGTGGCGCCGGCCTCGCCGGCCATAACCACGGCCGGGTCACCGGGCGCGGCTCGGATCAGGAAGAAGTTCAGCACGATGATCGCCAGCAGAACGATCACCGCCTTCACCAGGCGTTGGGCAATGAATGACAGCATGATTACTCAGGTCGACAGGGGAGGCCGATAATGCCCCCCCTGCGGTAACCATGGTCGCCGCAGGGGGGAGATAACCTGAGCTTACTTGTCGATCCAGGCGTCGCGGAAACCGTCGTTCACACCGATACCGGTGGTGACCAAATCCTTGACCCTGCACTTGGTGATCGTCGGGAATTCCAGTTCCAGCAGCCAGGCGACCGGAACGTCGTCGATCAGGATCTTCATCACCTGATTGTAGAGTTCCTGGCGCTTGGAGTCCGGATAGGCAGTGGCGGCCTCAGCGAACAGCCGGTCGACTTCCGGATTGGAGTAGCCTTCGACATTGTTGAAGGGCGAGCCCTTGGCGATGTTCGAGGTTACATAGTTACGGCCGACGCCCAGCGCCGGGTCGCCATACTGGTAGAGATAGCTGAAGCCGATGTCGTAATCCCATTCGCCGAGCTTCTGGTTATAGCCCGGCACGTCGGTAGCGACCATCTCGATATTGATACCGACATCCTGCAGATTCTGGCGCACCGCCTCACCCCAGCGGGCCCAGGTCTCACCATAGGGCAACGGCATGAAGCGAACCTTCTCGCCCTTGTAGCCTGCTTCCTTGAGCAGCGCCTTGGCCTTGGCCGGATCGTATTTGTACTTGGCCAGGCTCTTGTCGAAGAACTTGGTGGCCGAGGAGATCGGGCCGACCGCGACTTCACCCAGGCCGTTCCACACCACGTTCTTGGCAAAGTCGCGATCCATCGCGTACATCACCGCTTGGCGGAACAGCTTGTTCGACGTCGGGCCCTGGCGGTTGTTCAGCCACATCCAGGCCAGCGGGCCGAAATACTCCCAGCCTTTGCCGGTGACGCAGACATCCTTCATCTTGCTCAGGCGCGGCACGTCGAAATTCTCGACCGAGCCACCGGGCAGGATGTCGACCTTGCCCGTCTCGAAGGCCACCGAGCGCGCGGCGGCATCCGGGATGACGTGCCAGTAGATCTCGTCCAGATACGGCTTGCCCTTCACATGGTAGTTCGGGTTCTTCACCAGCTTGATGAAGCTGCCCTTCTGCCACTCCTTGAACATGAAGGGACCGGTGCCGATCGGCGTGTTGTTCGCCGGCGCCGTCTTCCAGTCGATGCCATCATAGATATGCTTGGGCACCATCGGCATCGAGCCGACCTCGAAGATGCCGATGAACGGGCCGAAGGCCTGTTTCAGCTTGAACACCACGGTGTAGTCGTCCGGGGCCGAGACGCTGTCGACCTGTACCAGGTTGGCGCGGGCGCGCGGATTGGTCTGCTTGATGAATTCCACAGTAAACAGCACATCGGCCGCCGTGAACGGCTTGCCGTCATGCCAGGTGGCGGTCTTCACCAGCTTGAAGGTATAGGTCTTGCCCTCGTCGGTGATCGCCCAGCTCTCGGCGAGGCCGGGCTGGGGCGCCAGCTTGGCGTCGTAGCGCAGCAGGCCTTCGTAGATATTGCCGGCCACCATCTGGACCGGGCCATTCTGCAGCATGGCCAGCATCAGGCCGGGCGGTTCCGGCTGGATAATGGCGTTGGCGATGCCGCCCGCTTTCTGCGCCATCGCGCCGGTGGCGAGACATGTGGCGATACCGGTGGCAACGAGTAGACCGATCAGGCTTTTCTTCAGCACAGCTAACCCCCTCTGTGTCAGTATCTGTCAGGTGCGGTAGTCGGGATCCGTACGCTCCAACATCCGCTTGAAAGCCTCCCATTCGATGTCCGGCTTGTTGCCGGCTTCTACCCTGTCGTAACCCACGCGGTATTGTTCCGCGGTCTTTTCCGGAATGCCCGGTGGCGCCTGCATGACAGGCGCGCCGGCCGACTGGATCGCCAGCTGCGCCCGGCAGGAGCGTTCCAGGTTGAACATCAGCTTGAAGGCCTCCGCCACCGAGCGGCCGCAGGTGAGCAGGCCGTGGTTGCGCAGGATGAATACATTCTTGTCGCCCAGATCGGCGATCAGCCGCTGGCGTTCGTCCAGGTCGAGCGCGATGCCTTCATAGGTGTGATAGGCGACGCGGCCGTGGAATTGCATCGACCACTGGTTCAGCGGCAGCAGCCCCTCTTCCTGACAGGAGACCGCCACGCCGGCCACCGTATGGGTGTGCAGCACGCAGACCACGTCGGGCCGGGCGGAATGGATGGCGCTGTGGATAGTGAAGCCGGCCGGATTGATCTCCAGGCCCAGCGGATCCTCGATGACTTTGCCGTCGATATCGACGGTGACCAGGTTCGAAGCCTTAACCTCCTCGAACCGCATGCCATAGGGATTGATCAGGAAGCGGTCATGGCCGCCGGGAAGACGCGCCGAGATATGGGTGTAGATGCTGTCGTCGAGGCCGTGGCGGTGGATCAGGCGATAGGCAGCGGCGAGATCGGTTTTGGTCTGCCAGGACAGGTCGTGACTTTTGTCCAGGCTACGAATGGATGCACTCATGGGTCTTCGCCTCCGCAAACAGGGCGTCATCCTGTCATGGCTTTGAAATGACTCGCAATCGAAAAGTGTCGACAGTCGACGATTTGTGAGATAGACCGCTTCTTCAAGGACATACCCTGATGCGCCTCGCCTCAAAGCCGGTCGGTTTGCCCGCCATCGTGAGCCAGGATCTGGTCAGCCAGATCGCCCGGTCGCTCACCGCTGCGATTATTTCCGGGCAGCTGTCGCCCGGCGCCAAGGTGGCTGAGGCCGTCGTGGCGCGCGAACTGGGGGTCAGCCGCGCGCCGGTGCGCGAGGCGGGCCGCCTGCTGGAAAGCCAGGGATTGCTGGTGGCGATTCCCGGCCGCGGCTTTTTCGTCCGCACCCATGCGCCTGACGAGATCGACGACCTGTATGACCTGCGCATCTGCATCGAAAAACACGCTGCCGTCCTCACCGCCGGCCGCCTGACGCCGGACGGCCGCGCGGCGCTGCGCCGCCAGCTCGACGTGCTCTACGAGACTGCCGCCTCCAACGATCCCGCGCGCCAGGTAGAAGAGGATTATCGCTTCCACCGGCTGATCTGCGAGATGTCGGGCAACCGGCGCCTGCTGCGGCTGTTCGACGACCTGGCGTCCGAACTGCGCATCGTGATCGGCCTGATCGGCCGCCTCTACGACGATCCGCACCGCATCGCCGAAACCCATGAACCGTTGCTGGCTGCCATCGAAAGCGGCGATGTGGCGAAGATTCATGAAGGCGTGGAATACCATCTTGGCGACGCCTGGCGCGGTGTGGCGCAACTGGTGCGCACCCTGCCCGCCAATCAGACGACGGAGAAAGTCCCGTGAAAGCCGTCTACAGCGATGCGCATCAGAGCCACGATCCGCAGTTCTTCCTGGTGCGCGGAGTGGTCCGCAAGACCACCGAGCAGCCCGAGCGCGCGACGCGCCTGCTCAATGGCCTGAACAGCGGCAAACACACTATCCTTCCGGCCCAGAGTTTTGGCAGCGGCCCGCGCGCCCGCGTGCACAGCCCCGATTATCTCGCCTTCCTGGAACACGGCTTTGACGAATGGCAGGCGCTGGGCGATTCCAATGCCGAGATGATCCCCAATATCCATGCCCAGCGCAGCCAGGATACCAGCTATCCCACCGGCATCGTCGGCAAGCTGGGCTGGCATACTTCCGATACCGCCTGCCCCATCGGCGCCGGCACGTTTGCCGCCGCCTGCGCGGCGGCCGATGTCGCCACCACGGCGGCGCAGATGGTGCTGGATGGCGAGGATACCGTCTATGCGCTCTGCCGCCCACCCGGCCACCACGCCTATCGCGACATGGCCGGCGGCTTCTGCTACCTCAACAACAGCGCGATTGCGGCCGCGCATCTACGCCAGAAGCATGAGCGCGTCGCCATCCTGGATGTCGATGTCCATCACGGCAACGGCACACAGGGCATCTTCTACGATCGCGGCGACGTGCTGACCGTGTCGATCCATGCGCATCCGGGCAGCTATTATCCGTTCTACGTCGGCTATGACCACGAACGCGGCAGCGGCGCCGGCACCGGGGCCAACTTGAACATACCGCTGCCGCTGGGCACCGGCGATGCCGATTACATGGTGGCACTGGATCGCGCCGTGAAGACGATCAAGGCCTTTGCGCCGGGCGCGCTGGTGGTGGCGCTGGGCCTCGATGCTTCCGAGGAAGATCCTCTGCAGGGCCTGAAAATCACCACCAAGGGTTTCAGTCAGATCGGCGCGGCGATTGCCCGCATTGGCCTGCCTACTGCACTGGTGCAGGAGGGCGGCTATCTCTCCGACATCCTCGGCGTCAATCTCGCCGCCGTGCTGGCGGGCTACGAAACCGTGCGCTAGCGGTCATCCCTAACGATCTACCGCGAACAGGTCTTCCGCCCAGTGGCGCTTGCCGGCGACCAGTGACGCCAGCATGTCAGCCGCGATGGCGCTGAAAGTGATGCCGTTGCCGCCATAGCCATAGGCGGCATAGCAGTTCGGATGCGCCGGCACCCGCCCGATCAGGGGCAGGCCGTCGCTGGTGGTACCAAAAAAGCCCGACCACACTGTTGCGATCTCGGTTTCGATGGTCGGCAGCAACCGCTTCAGTTTGTCGATCAGGATGGCGGCCTTGCCCGGCGTCAGCGCATCGCGGGCCGGGGCCGCGGTGATCGCCTCGTCTTCGCCGCCCACCAGGATGCTGCCATCCGCCGTGCCACGCATATAGAGATAAGGATCGGAGGCCTCCCAGATTGGCCCCTTGCCCGGCCAGGGAATGCCGCGCAACTGCGGCGCCGTTGCCAGCGCCCAGGTCGACACGATCTGATGCCTGTGCGCCGGCACGAAGGGCGGCATTTCATAGCCGGTGGCGAGGATCAGGCAGCGCCCGCTGATGACGGCGCCATGATCGGTATGCACCGCGACGCCATCAGCGGAGAAATCGTAATCGACCGCGCGCGACGGCGTGAACAGGCGTGCGCCGCGCGCCACGGCGGCTGACAGCAGGCCATGAGCCAGCGCCATCGGATTGACGTCGCAGGCATCGGCCGACAGCAGCGCCGCTCCGCGATCGATGCCGAACCGATGCACCAGATCGTCACGGACCAGGTATTCCAGCGGCAGGCCGGCGCGATGCCGCAGCCGGTATTCCTCGCGGAGCTGCGCCGCATCGAGCTGGTTGCCGGCAAGGAACAGCGATGGCCGCCAGGCCGCATCGCAGGCGATGCCGAGTCCATCGATGGCCCGGCCGATCTCCTGTACGGCGGCATAGGCGTAATTGAATATCTTCGCCGCCTGCTCATAGCCGATGCGGGTTTCCAGCTCGACCATGGGATTGTCGATCTCCCATTGCACGATGGCGGTGCTGGCCGCCGTGCTACCGCGTTGCGCGGCATGCCGGTCGATCAGGGCCACCGCATGCCCGGTGCGGCTCAGCCGCTCGGCGATGAAAGATCCGGTAATGCCGGCCCCGACAATTACGATATCGGTCTTGCAGGATGCGAACGGACTTTCAGGCAGCGACAGTTTCGGGGCCTGCAGCTCCCAGTAGGATTGGCCGGAGCGCAGCTTCAGGGACACGGTTTGATCGGACATGAGGACAGCCAAACGCCCGCCCCCCGGGGCAAGTTGCCTCGGCCGGGCCCAACCGCGACGTTCCGTTGATGCTCCGGCCATGCGGATAGCAGTGTCTTTTCAAATACTTGCCCAAGAATGCTCCAGACCGAACGGGAACATTAAAGAGAATTAATAAAGAACATATTGTGTCCATACGAGATCGATGATAGAACATGAGAACATTCTTCGGAGGTTCCCATGACCCGCCCCGCCACCATCGAACGTTTGCGCAGCCGTCTGTCCCAGTTCTCCCTGGACGGCACTTTCCTGCGGCCCGGCGGCAACCTGAAATTCGGTCTGGCGGCCATCGACCGCGTGCTGCCCGGCGGTGGCATGGGCTGCAGCGGCCTGCATGAAATGACCGGCGACTACACTGCTATCACGATGTTTCTGGCGGCCCTGACCAGCCGCAATCCGCGTCAGCAGCCGGTGCTGTGGATCACCCCGGACCAGCAGCTCCGCGCCACCGACCTGGCGCAGCAGGGCCTGGATCACCGCCGCCTCACCATCGCCTGGACGTCGCGCCCGGCCGACCGCCTCTGGGCCATGGACCAGAGCCTGCGCGAACTCGGCTATGGCGCCGTGATCGGCGAATTCGACAGTCTTGAAGATACGGATGTCCAGCGCCTGCAGACCGCGGCCGCGCGCAGCAACAGCGTCGGCATCGTGATCCGGCGCGACCGCGTCGCGGCCGCTGCGGCGCTGACCCGCTGGCGCATCGAGCCGGCGCGCAGCGACGGCCGCCATACCTGGCTGCAGATTTCACTGGAGCGCAGCAGCAACGGCCGCACCGGGTCCTGGCTGTTGGAATGGACGCCGGAAACCCACAGCTTCCGCCTGCTGGCCGACCTGGCCCAGCCCGATCAGGCGGCAGCAGCCGCGTAAGCCTGTTTTCTTAGGTCAGTGTAGCGGCGCTTGCCGCTTCTGGATGCGTCGTTCCAGTGCTGCCTTGATCACCAGGGCGATCAGGGCAATCAGCGCCAGCGTGCTGGCCGCGGCAAAGGCGCCGACGGCATTGTAGTCGTGATAGAGCAGTTCCACCTGCAGCGGCAGGGTATTGGTTTCGCCGCGCACATTGCCTGACACCACTGAGACCGCGCCGAATTCACCGATGGCGCGGGCGGCGCAGAGCACGGTGCCATACAGCAGCGCCCAGCGGATATTGGGCAGGGTTACGCGTAAGAACGTCTGCCAGCCGCTGGCGCCCAGCGTCACGGCCGCCTCTTCCTGCTCGCTGCCCTGCGCCTGCATCAGCGGGATCAGCTCGCGTGCCACGAACGGGCTGGTAACAAACAGCGTGACCAGGAAGATCGCCGGCAGGGCGAACATGATGCGGATGTCGTATTGCTCCAGCAGCGGCCCCAGCAGCCCCTGCCCGCCATAAAGAAGGATATAGATCACGCCGGCGACGATCGGCGAAATGGAGAACGGAATCTCGATGGCGGTCAGCAGCAGCTTCTTGCCTGGGAATTCGAACTTCGTGATCGCCCAGGCTGCCGCGACCCCGAACAGGATATTCACTGGCACCACGGCCAGCGCGACCAGTACCGTCAGCAGGATCGCATGCAGGGTTTCGCCATGCAGGATGTTGCCGACATAAGTGCCGACGCCCTTCGAGAAAGCCTGGGCGAAGATCACCAGGATCGGCGTCAGAATGAACAGGATGGTCAGCACCACGCCCAGCCCGATCAGCAGGCGCGGCACCCAGTCGACCGACGTCTTTCCCTTTGGAAAGGGCGATTTCTGTGCAGGCATTGACGACATTGCCATCACCCGCTCTTGCGCTTGTAGCGCATATGCCAGGCCTGCAGCACGTTGGTCAGCAGCAGGATCGTGAAGGCCGCAACCAGCAGCACCACGGCGATGGCCGAGGCGGCGGGATATTCGTATTCCTCCAGCCGGATGAAGATCAGCAGCGCGGCGATCTCGGTTTTCATCGGCAGGTTGCCGGCAATGAAGATCACCGCGCCGAATTCGCCGAGGCAGCGCGCAAAGGCCAGCGAGCAGCCGGTCAGATAGGCCGGAAAGATGGCGGGGAAGATCACCTTGCGGAAAATGGTGCCGCGATAGGCGCCAAGCGTGGCGGCGGCTTCCTCGATATCAGGCTGGATGTCTTCCAGCACCGGCTGCAGCGTGCGCACCACGAAGGGTGCGCTGGTGAAGGCCATGGCGATCGCCACGCCAATCACGGTGTAGACCACGGTGATGCCGGCGGAATCCAGCAGACCGCCATACCAGCCGTTCTTGGAATAGAGCGCGGTAAGCGCGATGCCGGCCACCGCGGTGGGCAGCGCGAACGGCAGATCCATCAGCGCGTCGATGATGCGTTTGCCGGGAAAGTCGTAGCGCACCAGGATCCAGGCCATCAGCAGGCCGTAGGCGGCATTGAACAGCGTCGCCAACAGGGCCGCGTAGGCCGTGACCTGCAACGAGGCGAGCGTGCGCGGGCTGGTGATCAGGCGCCAGAAGTCGGCCGGGCCGATCTCGGCCGATTTCAGCAGCAGCGCAGCCAGCGGCAGCAGCACGATCACTGCCAGGTACAGCAGGGTGGTGCCGATGGTGAGGCCAAAGCCGGGAAGGACATGCCGGGGGCGCGGCCCGGCATGGGGAACAACAGCAGTCATGGTGGGGACTATAGTGGAGAACCGCCCTCGGAGAGAACCGTCCCGTTCGGCGTTGATCCGGCCGGGACGGTTTCCGTCAGATCGGCCTCAGCGGTTGACGAACACCTGGTCCAGCGTGCCACCTTCGGAGAAATGCTCCTTGGTGACCTTGTCCCAGCCGCCGAACACATCTTCCACGGTGACCAACTTCACAGCCGGGAACTGGCCCTTATACTTTTCAGCCACTTTCGGGTTGTGCACGCGGTTGAAATTCTGGGCGAGAATTTCCTGACCCGCCTCGCTGTACAGGAACTGCAGGTAGGCCTTGGAAACCTCCTGGCTGTTGCGCTTGTCCGCCACGCGATCAACGACCGCCACCGGGAATTCGGCCAGGATCGACAGCGACGGCGTCACCAGGTCGAAACCCTTGTCACCGTATTCCTTGCGGATGCCGTTGGTTTCGGCCTCGAAGGTGATCAGCACGTCGCCGATCTCGCGCTCGACGAAGGTGGTGGTCGAACCGCGGCCACCGGTATCGAAGACCGGCACATTGGCGAGGAACTTCTTCACGAAGTCCTTGGCCTTGGCATGGTCGCCCTTGTTCTGTTCCAGCGCGAAGGCATAGGCGCCGAGATAGGTATAGCGCGCATTGCCCGAGGTCTTCGGATTGGGGAAGACCGACTTCACGTCGGGACGGGCCAGATCGCTCCAGTCCTTGACGTTCTTCGGGTTGCCCTTGCGTACCAGGAAGGCCGGCAACGAATAGAAGGGCGAGGCGTTGTTGGGGAATTTCTTCTGCCAGTCGGGGCTGAGGAATTTGCGGTCGGCCAGAATCTGCACGTCGGTGAACTGGTTGAAGGTCACCACGTCGGCCTGCAGGCCTTCCAGGATCGAGCGGGCCTGCCGCGAGGTGCCGGCATGCGACTGCTTGATCTCCAGCGTCTGCCCGGTCTTGGCCTTCCACTCGGCGGCAAAGACCGGATTGATCTGGGCGAACAGTTCGCGTGCGATATCATAGGAGACGTTGAGGATTTCAGAAGGCTTGTCCTGCGCCATCACAGGCGAGGCGGCGAGAACAAGGGCTGTCGCGAAAGTGGCGAGCCGTTTCATGACGGAAGTTCCTTTTTTCATTCTGGCAGAGGGTCGGGACGGAAATCAGAGGGCGGCGCTGCGGATGCCGCGGGTATCGGCAGCCACAACGGGCACGCGCGGATGCGGCGGGGCGAAGATGCGGCCGCGCAGGATCTGCAGCCGTACCGTGTCGCCGCGGCGCAGCTGGCGGTCGCGCACCGCCTCGCGCGGCAACTCTACCTCGATCGGGCGGTCGACTCCGGGCAGCTCGATATCGTAGCGGAAGCTCGGACCGTTCGAGGCCGTGCCGGCAATGCGCGCGGTGGCGGCGCTGTCGGGCAGCAGGTCAATCTCATGTGGGCGCACGAACAGGGTCACGTCGCCGTCGCCGGCCGCCATGCGGGCCACGGCGCTGGTATCGGCATTGGGCAGCACCAGGCGGCCGTTCTGCAGCGCGGCCGGCAGTTCGTTCACGCCGCCGAGGAAGCGGGCCACGAACGGGCTGGCCGGATTCTCGTAGATTTCGTCGGGCGTGCCGATTTGCTCGATGCGGCCCTCGCCCATCACCACCACACGGTCGGCCAGTTCGAAGGCCTCTTCCTGGTCATGGGTGACGAAAATGGTGGTGGTGCCAAGCTGGTCATGCAGCTCGCGCAGCCAGCGGCGCAAATCCTTGCGCACGCGGGCATCCAGCGCGCCGAAGGGTTCGTCCAGCAGCAGGATTTTCGGCTGGATGGCCAGCGCACGCGCCAGCGCCACGCGCTGCCGCTGGCCGCCCGAAAGCTGGGCCGGATAGCGCTGGCCCAGGCCGTCAAGCTGGACCAGCGAGAGCAGCTGGTCGACGCGGGCCTTGATCTCGGCGTCGGCGGGGCGTTCGTCGCGCGGGCGGACGCGCAGGCCGAAGGCGATATTCTCGGCCACCGTCATATGCTGGAACAGGGCGTAATGCTGGAAGACGAAGCCGACCTTGCGCGCCTGCGGGTCGAGCGCCAGCCAGTCGGCACCGTCCACGCTGACCTGCCCGGCATTGGGCCAGTCGAGGCCGGCCAGGATGCGCAGCAGCGTCGTCTTGCCCGAACCCGAGGCGCCGAGCAGCGCGATCAGCTCGCCATCGGCGATATCGAGGTCGATACCGCGCAGCACGGGGGTGCTGCCGAACTGTTTGACGATGCCCTGAATGTCGATGGCCATGATCTGTCTTCCCGTCGCTCCCGGCGGGTGCCAGGAGGTTTTACGAGAATATAAGGCAGGCTTGTATTTTTAACCACAGTATTTTGTTAATTTAATTTTTTAACTAAATAAAATTGTGAAATAAAGGCAAAACCTCATTTAATACATTGAAAAAGAAAAGACTTGCCCCGGAGGAGCAGGTCCTGACGCCGCCTGGAGATGCTGGCTTCAGATAAAAGATTTGCGGATTCGGGCCGATACGACGTCCACGGCACTGACCAGCAGGATGATCATGATCATCACCGCGCAGGTCTGGGCGAACTGGAAGCCACGGATGACTTCCCACAGCACCACGCCGATGCCGCCCGCCCCCACCATGCCCACCACGGATGCCGAGCGGACATTGGCCTCAAAGCGGTACAGCGAATACGACAGCCATAGCGGCATCACCTGGGGAATCACGCCATAGACGATTTCCTCCAGCACATTGGCGCCGGTGGCGCGGATGCCTTCCACCGGCTGCGGGTCGATCGCCTCGACTGCTTCGGAGAACAGCTTGGCCAGCGTGCCGGTGGTATGGATCCACAGCGCCAGCGCGCCGGCGAAGGGCCCCAGGCCGACCGCGACCACGAACAGCATCGCGAAAACCATCTCGTTGATCGACCGCAGCGCGTCGAGCACACGCCGCACCGGCTGGTAGACCCACCAGGGCGCGATATTGGCCGAAGCCAGCAGGCTGAGCGGTACGGCGCAGAAGATCGCCAGCACGGTGCCCCAGATCGCGATATGCAGGGTGACGACCAGTTCACTGAGGTAGTAGCGCCACTCGCGGAAATCCGGCGGGAAGAAATCCTTCAGGAAGGTCGCCATGTTGCCGGCATCGTTGATCAGCGCCATCGGCCGGATCTCCGCGCCCTGGTAGGACCAGACCAGCATCGCGGCCAGCAGGCCGTAGACCAGCATGCGGCCCAGCGAGGTGCGCAGGCCCGGCTTGGGCGGATGGATCGGAAGATCGGCAGCAGTCAGGGCCGTCGTCGCCATGGCGGAACCTCGTCGATAAAAAAGCACCGGCGCGGCCATCCGCCCCGGTGCGATGCAGTCTTACGAACCGAGCTGCTTGGTCAGCTCGGCCAGCTTGGCGTCGATCTCGGCCAGCTTCTTGGTCTTTTCGGCGGCATCCATGTTGGCGTCGCCTTCCAGCTTGATCTTGTCGCGGAACAGCGCGAGCTGGCGGATCGGCAGGAGCTGCTTGTTCGACGACTCCTTGAACGGGCCCCACTGCAGGTCGGTCAGCACCTTGGTCTCGGCGGCCACCTGGTCGGCGGTCTTGCCGGCGGTCTGGGTGCCGTAGGTCATAAAGAAGGTCTTGATCTTGGCCTTGTCGCCATCGGCCAGATCCTTGCGCCAGACGATCGGGTCGGACGGGATCAGCGGCGACTTCCAGATCGCCTTGACCTCGGCGGCCTTGGCCGGCTGGGTCTTCTGCAGACGCTCCATGTTCTCGGTGTTGTTGGTGGCGACATCGACCTGCTTGTTGGCCACGGCCAGGGCGTTGGTCTCGTGGTTGGCGGCGACCACACGGCTGAAATGCTTGCGGATGTCGACGTTGTTCTGGCCCCAGGCATAGAAGCTCGGCACCAGGAAGCCCGAAGTGGAGTTCGGATCGCCGTTGCCGAAGGTGTACTTGCCGGGTGCAGCCAGGATGTCCTGCAGCGAGTTGACCGGGCTGTCCTTGTGCACCAGCAGCAGCGACCAGTAACCCGGCGAGCCGTCCTTGGCGGTGGTCTGCACGAAGATTTCGCCGTCGGCGCGGTCGACCGCCTGCATGGCGGAGGCATTGCCGTACCACGCCATCTGCACCTTGTTGAAGCGCATGCCTTCGATCACGCCGGCATAATCCGGGGCGAAGAAGGCATTCACCTTCATGCCGGTCTGCTTCTGCATGTCGGCCAGGAATGGCTCCCAGATGGCCTTCAGGTTCGAGCTCGACTCCGTCGAGATGATGCCAAAGTTCAGTTCCTTCAGGCCCTGTGCCTGGACGGCGGCGGTGAAGCCGAGCGCCAGGGTGGCAACAGTGGCCGTGAGCAAGGTGCGACGCAACATGGTTATTCTCCCGATTGGTTCTAGATAAAACTGAAAAGAGGTCAGGCCGGCAGGGCCTGCATGCGCGGCAGCAGGCGTTCTTCAGCCTCTGCCGACGCGGCCGGCAGATCCTCGCCCAGCCCGGCAATCCGGCCACCCGAGAGGGCGCCGAAATCGAGATCGCTGTGCTCGCCATAGATGCCGCGCAGCAGGGCGGCGGTGACGGCCGAGGCCGGGCCATCGAACATCACCCGGCCATCGCGCAGGGCCACCACGCGGCGGCAGAATTTGAGTGCGAAATCCACCTGATGCAGCGACACCACGACCGTGACGTTGTCGGACTGATTGATATCGGCCAGCGCCGCCATGACGCGGCGCGAGGATTCGGGATCGAGCGAGGCGATCGGTTCATCGGCCAGGATCACCTTGGCCTGCTGCACCAGCGCACGGGCGATGGCGGCGCGCTGCTGCTGGCCACCCGAGAGCGTGGAGGCGCGCTGGAAGGCGCATTGCGCGATCCCGACCCGGTTGAGCGCCGCGACAGCCTCACGGCGCTGGTCGTCGGTGAAACGCTGCAGCATCGTGCGCCACAGCGGCATGCGGCCGAGATTGCCGGCCAGCACATTGGTGATCACCTGCATGCGGCCGACCAGATTGAACTGCTGAAAGACGAAGCCGATGCCGGCGCGAGTCTGCCGAATGCCAGCGGCGATGCGGCCTTCCTGCTGCACCATGCGGCCGTTCACGGCAATCTGCGCCTGGGGATCGCGGTCACCCGGCATCAGGCCGGCGATATGCCGCAGCAGGGTGGACTTGCCCGAGCCGGACGCCCCGATCAGGGCCACCATTTCGCCCGGCTGGATAGTCAGAGTCACGGCATCGAGAGCGCGCTTGCCTGTACGGAAGGTTTTCGATAGATGGGCGATCTCGATGGCGGCGCGCATGTGATTCCCTTGGGCTCAATCGCTGGCTTCAGGGCTGATAGCAACGCTATGTGACACTTCGATTGCAGTTGGGCGACGCCGGGGTGAAATCCCCGCTCCCCGGCCCGGCTGGCCCGGTTACCCACAGGATGTTTCCATCTATTGTCTAGGATATGCCGCCGATGGCCCCCCGCTTCGCTCTCTATACGGCCCCAACCGCCGACCATCCACTGCATGACTGGGCCGCGGAATGGCTGGGGCGCGACCCGGAGTCGGGCATCGATTACCCGCCCGCTCCCGCCGCCGGCCTGCGCGCCGACCGCATCGCCGACCTGACCGCCGACCCGCGACTGTACGGTTTCCACGGCACCCTGAAGCCGCCCTTCCGCCTGGCTGAAGGTTACGACGAAGCGCAGCTGATCATGGCGATCGAACGGTTTGTCGCCACCCGCAAGGCCCCGCGCGGACCGCAGCTGGCGGTCGCGGCGCTCGGCCGTTTCATCGCCCTGCGCCCCTCCGGCCCCGCCCCCGACCTGGAAGCGCTGGCGGCAGACTGCGTGCGCGACTTCGACCGCTTCCGCGCGCCGCTTTCGGAAACCGAACTGGCAAAGCGGCGCCGGGCGAAACTGACCGAGCGCCAAGAGCAGTATCTGCAGACCTGGGGCTATCCCTATGTGCTGGAGGATTTCCGTCTGCACTTCACCCTGACCGGAACGATTGCGGATGACACGGAACGTTCAGCGCTGCTGCGCCATCTGACGCAGGTCTGCGCCCCCTTCACCAATACGGATTATGTGGCTGAAGAGCTGTGCCTGTACGTGCAGCCGGAGGCAGATGCCCCGTTCCGCATCGCCGGGCGCTATCCCTTCGGCGGTTAGGCCGAAGCCCGCAGGGCGGCCGCAACAATCGGCCGGTAATGCGCCAGGTCGGGTGTCCTCAGGCGCGGCGACTTGGCCGCATCGTCCCAGCGCCGCAGCTTCACGGCATCCTCGGCATAGGGCTGCGCGATGAAGGCCGCAGCCTCAACATCGGAATAGATGCCACCCTGCACTTCCAGGCTGGTCTTCGACCCCTGCGACAGGCCGGCCCAGTAGCTCTGTTCGGCGCGGCAGAGATAGCGCTTGGCGTCCACATGCAGGCGCACCGGCGCCACCACCGCTGCGGAGAAATGCCGGCCGAGCCAGTCGGCGGCAATCGTCTCATGCTCGGCATCGATGCCCTTCTCCGCCAGGCCTTCGTCGCCTTCATCGACCAGATGGCCGATATCGTGCAGCAGCGCGGCGGTGATCAGTTCCGGCGACGAGCCCATGCGTTCGGCATGCATGGCGCATTGCAGAGCATGTTCGAGCTGGCTGACGCCTTCGCCGCCGTAGCGCTCGGCGCCGGCCTTCTCAAGGAGAGTCATGATCTGATCGAGTACCACCATGGCGCCGCTCCGTTGGTCCTGCCGTCTACATCACCCGGTTACCGGCACGCCAGACCGCGCGCACCACCGGAGTCTCTTCCACCAGACTGACGCGGATCATGTCTGCCCGGCGCCCCGTCTCCAGTGCACCACGATCGGTCAGGCCGATGGCTTCGGCCGGATTGACAGACACCATGGCAATCGCCTGCGGCAAGCTGATGCTTTCGACCTGCCCGGGCAGCGAGAAAGCCGACTGCAGCATGCTGCTGGGCACGTAGTCGGATGAGATGATGTCCAGATGTCCGGCCTCGGCCAGCGAATGGGCCGAGATATTGCCGGAATGCGAACCGCCCCGAACCAGATTCGGGCCACCCATCATCACCTTCATGCCATGCCGGCGCGACAGTTCGGCCGCTTCATGGGTGGTGGGGAATTCCGCCACCACCATGCGGTCCTGCGCAGCTTCGGTCACATGTTCGGCCGTCGCATCGTCATGACTGGCCAGCGGCAGGCCCTTGTCATGGCACAGCGCGACGACAGAGCGGCGATTGGCCTTACCATGGGCCTCGGCGGCAGCGATCTGGTTGGCCATGAACTGGTCCATGGCTTCATCCGACAGGCCGAACTTGCCCTGATAATACTGGCGGTATTTCTCGGGCTTCACGAACTGGCGTTGGCCCGGGGTGTGATCCATGATCGAGATCAGCTTCAGCCAGCTCAGGGCTGTCATCGGCTCGACCAGCTGCATCAGGTCCTTGAACGAGACCTCGCAGCGCAGATGCAGCAGGTGTTCGGCTCGCAGCATGCCGTCTTTCTGGGCGGCCTCGATCGCCGTAATCATGTCGCGCAGGATTTCCATGCGCACCGCACCGTCGCGCACGTCACCCACGGCAATGGCGTCCAGCACAGTGGTGATGCCGGCCGCGGCGATCTGGGCGTCGTGGCTGATAACCGCCAGGCGACCGGGCCAGCGTACGCCCGGCCGCGGCGCGAAATGCTTTTCCAGATTGTCGGTATGCAGCTCGACCAGGCCGGGCAGCAGGTAATCGCCGCCGAAATCGACCGCACCGGCCACCGCCACGTTATGATCGTCGATATCGGAAATCACGCCATCGCGAACCAGCAGGCTGCCGGTGATCTCGGTTTCGCGACCGATGATCCGCGCGTTGGTGACAACCAGGTCGGAACTCATGCTGCAACTCCTACCGCTTCCATGGGCAACAGACGGGTGGTGATGGCGGCGCGGGTCTCCGCGTCGTGAACGATGGCCACGATGGCAGTGCCACGCTGCCGCGCATCATTAATCAAGTCTATGACAATTTTGCGATTGCGCTCATCCAGCGATGCTGTTGGTTCATCGAGCAGCAGAATCGGGTAATCCGCGCAGAAGCCGCGGGCGATATTGATACGTTGCTGCTCGCCGCCCGAGAAGGTGGCGGGCGGCAGGGACCACATTTTTTCCGGCACTTGCAGCCGGGTCAGCAGCCCCGCGGCCCGTTCCCGCGCCGCATCGATGCCGGCCCCGCGGGCCAGCAGCGGCTCGGCCACGATATCCAGGGTCGACACCCGGGGAATGACCCGCAGGAACTGTGTCACATAGCCCAGCGTCTGGCGCCGGATCTCCAGCACGATTCGCGGTACGGCGCCGACGATATTCATCTGCTCGCCGTTATGGCGGATCAGGATGCGGCCCTGCTGCGGCCGGTAATTGCCATAGATCGAGCGCAGCAGCGTCGATTTTCCCGCGCCCGACGGTCCGTGCAGCGTGACACATTCACCGGCCGCCACGCTGAGCGAGGTATTGTGCAGAACCGGCAGGGCAACGCCGCCGCGCAGATGCAGGGTGAAGGTCTTTTCCAGGTTCTCGACGCGGATCATTTCGGGATTGCTCATCGCCGCCTCACACGCTCAGGACCGACGAGACCAGCAGCTGCGTATAAGCATGTTGCGGATCGTCCAGAAGCTGGTCGGTCAGGCCGGCCTCCACCACCTCGCCCCGCCGCATCACCATCAGGCGATGAGCCAGAAGACGGGCAACACCCAGATCATGGGTCACCACGATCACGGCAACATTGTATTCCTGCACCAGTCGTCGCAGCAGGTCGAGCAGACGCGCCTGCACCGAAACGTCCAGACCGCCGGTCGGTTCGTCCATCAGCACGATACGCGGCCGGGTCACCAGATTACGAGCGATCTGCAGACGCTGCTGCATGCCGCCGGAGAAGGTGCGCGGCAGGTCATCGACGCGGTCGGGCGAAATCTCCACGGCTTCCAGCCAGTCGAGCGCTGTATCGCGCAGATGGCCGTAATGCTTCTGGCCTACCGCCATCAGCCGCTCGCCGATATTGGCGCCGGCGGAAAAACCCATGCGCAGGCCATCGCGCGCATGCTGCTGCACGAATCCCCATTCCGTGCGCATCAGGTGTCGCCGCTGCGCATCCGACGCCGTTGCGAGATCGACGATATCGCCGGCCGCCGTACGATACTGCACACTGCCGGAGTCGATGGAAAGACGCCCGGCGATCGCGTTCAGCAGCGTCGACTTGCCTGAACCGGACTCACCCACGATGCCAAGCACTTCGCCCGGCCAGAGTTCAAAGGATACATCGCGACAGGCGATCTGCCGGCCGAAGTTTTTATGCAGGCCCTCGACGCTGAGCAGCGGCATCTCGATCATTCTGCAGCCTCCGGCTTGGCAGTATAGGGCGCGCTCATGCGACCGGTGTGGCCGGCCTCGCGTCGCTCGCCGCAATAATCGGTATCGGAGCAGACGAACATCCGGCCACCCTTGTCATCAAGGATCACCTCATCCAGGAAGCTGTCACTGGCATTGCAGAGCGCGCAGTTCTCCGGCCAGCGTTCGATCTCGAAAGGATGATCCTCAAAATCCAGCGGCTTGACCTCCGTATAGGGCGGCACAGCATAGATACGCTTCTCGCGGCCAGCGCCGAAGAGCTGCAGGGCCGGATTCATATGCAGCTTCGGCGTATCGAATTTCGGGATCGGCGAGCAGCGCATCAGGTAGCGGCCATTCACCAGAACCGGATAGTCATAGGCCGTGGAAATATGGCCATGCTGCGCGATATCCTCATACAGCTTAACATGCATGACGCCATATTCCGACAACGCGTGCATCTTGCGGGTTTCGGTCTCGCGCGGCTCGAGCCAGCGCAGCGGCTCCGGGATCGGCACCTGGTAGACCAGAATCTGGTTCTCATGCAGCGGCGTTTCCGGCACGCGGTGGCGGGTCTGGATCAGAGTCGCGTCGCGGGTCTTTTCCGTGGTGGCGACCCCGGTCATGCGCACGAAGAAGCGGCGGATCGACACGGCATTGGTCGTGTCGTCGGCACCCTGATCGATTACTTTCAGCACGTCGTCGCGACCAATCACCGCCGCCGTCACCTGCATGCCACCGGTGCCCCAGCCATAGGGCAGCGGCATCTCGCGGCTGCCGAAGGGGGCCTGGTAGCCGGGAATCGCCACCGCCTTGAGGATCGCCCGGCGCAGCATGCGCTTGGTCTGCTCGTCCAGGAAGGCGAAATTGTAGCCATCAAGCGTGGCAGATGCCTGATAGGTCTGCTGCCCGAAAGACTGTTGAATCGTCATTGGGCGGCCTCCTCGAGAGCAGCATCGCTCTGCGCAGCAATCTCGGCGCGCATCAGGCGCACCAGCGCCAGCTCGGCCTGGAAGTCCACATGATGCGGCAGCTTCAGATGCTGCACGAAGCCCGAGGCTTCGACATTGTCGGCATGATAGAGGACGAATTCCTCATCCTGCGCCGGTGCGGTGATATCCTCTCCCAGTTCTTCGGCGCGGAGCGCGCGGTCGACCAGGGCCATCGCCATCGCCTTGCGCTCGGCCATGCCGAAGCTGAGGCCATAGCCGCGGGTGAATTTCGGCGGTTCGGTCTTCGAGCCTTTGAACTGATTCACCATCTGGCATTCGGTGATCTCGATATCGCCGATATCGACGGCAAATCCCAGTTCGGGAATATCGACCACCACGCCGACACTGCCTGAGCGGATTTCACCCACAAAGGGGTGTGACTTGGCGTAGCCGCGCTGGGTGGAATAGCCCAGCGCCAGCAGATAGCCTTCATCGGCGCGCGCCAGATTCTGCAGTCGCACATCCCGACCGGCCGGAAACATCATCGGTTCGCGAGTGAGATCACCCACCGGCGCGCTATCGGCATCAGGCAGTTCGCGCTCGATCAGATCCTCGGCATTCAGCAGATCGACCACCTGCGGCAGATGATCGGCGACCTCACCCTTGCCCTGCGCGGCCTGCACCTGCTGGCCCGCCAGCAAGGTGAAATCAAGCAGGCGATGGGTATAATCGAAAGTCGGGCCGAGCAACTGGCCGCCGGGCATGTCCTTGAAGCAGGAGGAAATGCGGCGCGACACCTGCATCGCCGTGGTATCGATCGGCTGTGACACGGCAAAGCGCGGCAGCGTCGTGCGGTAGGCCCGCAGGAGAAAGATCGCCTCGACCTGGTCGCCGCGCGCCTGCTTCAGAGCCAGCGCGGCCAGCTCCGGATCATAAACCGAACCTTCGGTCATCACCCGATCCACACCCATGCTGAGCTGTTCGCGAATCTGCGCCACATCCAGCTCGGCAACCGAGGTGTCGCCACGCCGGTCTTCCGCCAGCAGCTTGTGGGCATTCTCGATGGCGGCCTCACCGCCTTTCACTGCCACATACATGTCAGGCTCCCGCGATGGCAATGGTCGTGCTGCGCGGCAGGCCGATCAGGTCATTGCCGTAGGCAAGGTAGATGTCGAGTCCACGCGGAAACGCGCCGCTCAGCATGGCGCGCTGGCGCCAGAAAGAGGCCGGCAGGCCGCAAAATGACATGGCAACGGCGTCCTTGATGCCCGGGCCGCGCCAGATCATGGCATCTGGGCCCTGCAGGCTTGGGACCTGGATCAGCAGGGTCGCGCCGCGCTCAGGCGCTTCATCCGTGCCGAAGCTGAAATCCTCCAGCGATCCCATCTGCCCTGCAGCCAGCATGGCAACAGCCGCCCGGGTGGATTCGGCCGCGACAGGCGCGCCAGTATGAAAGGCCAGCCAGCTGCGCGTCGCTTCGCTATTCAGCCCAGGCCCGAGCCAGACCGGCGTATCGAGGTCGCAAAGCGTCAGGACGGCGCCGGCCAGCGCCGGTTCCAGGCTGGGCGGATGGCCAACCTCTGTAGCAATCGTCGTTTGCTGTCCGGGACGGGCCATCGCGTTCAGCATGGCGCGGAACGCGATCTGGCTCTGCTGCACCGGATCGGCGAAACCGGCGGCGGGCGCCCCCCGTACATGAAGAGTGGCGTTCATACTCAGTCCTCCCCGCGAACGAGTGTGAAGAAATCGACTTTGGTGGCGGCCACCTTCGCAGCACGCGCCTGACGCGCGGCCTGAAGCCGCTGCTCAGCCGGCGCCACCAGGTCGCGCTCGAGGCGGGCAGCCTGCGTCGGGTCCTGCATCACGGCATCCAGCAACGCGACCAACTCGGCCTTGCGGTGATCGCGGCCCTGCACATAGCCAACACCCATCGCGCCATCCGGCTCCAGCGCGACCACGCAGCGCGTGACGGTCATCTCCCCGAAATTGAACCGCTGACCGACTCCGCCGGCCCGCGCCCGCACCATCGCCAGACCGGTTTCCGGCTGCTTCAGCCGCCGGTATCCCGGCTGATCCGGAAGAGCCAGCCAGGCAGCCTCCAGGGTCGGGCGGTCAATGCGAGCCAGCAGTTTCAGACGGCGCTGCCGGGCGGTCTGCTGTGCCAATGAAGCGGGCTGGGAGGCTGTCGCGGTCATGTAGACCTCTTGTGCAATTGTCTAAATTGGTCTAGACATCTACATATCTACTCCGACGACCGGGCTTCATCAAGCCATGTCTTCGCGAATCTTTTATGACGTCGGCAGGATGCGAGATGCAGGGCAGTATCGAACGCGGCAGCGGCACCACAGTCTGGCGGCAGATCGCCGCCGTGATGGAACAGGCCATCCGGCGTGGCGATTACAAGCCGGGCATCCAATTGCCAACCGAAAAGCACCTGGCCGGCAGCTTCGGCGTCAACCGTCACACGGTGCGACAGGCCATGAACCGCCTGGCTGAAACCGGTCTCGTGCGGATCGAACAGGGGCGCGGCATGTTCGTCGCCGATGGTTCGCTGGATTACCCGCTGGGTGCGCGGACGCGCTTTACCGAGAACCTGCTGACCAAGCAGAAAAAACCGACCCGCGAACTGATTAGCGCCGACCAGATTATCGCCCCTATCGATATCGCGCGTGCCCTAGGCATTCCCGCAGGCGCCGCACTATGGGAAATCGAAACCCGCAACAGCGCCGATGACCGGGCCGTCAGCGTCAGCAGCCATTTCTTTTCGGTGGAGCGCTTTCCCATCATGCCGGAGTTGTTCCGGCGCAGCGGGTCGATCACCGGCGCGCTGAAAGCCGCTGGCGTCAATGATTACCACCGGCGCACCACACGGGTGATGGCACGCCTGATCACGGCCGGCGACGCCAGATTGCTGAACCTGCCGCGCACGCGCCCGGTCCTGATCAGCGAAACAGTCAATGTCGATGAACGCGGCAAACCCGTGGAATTCGTACGCGCCCGCTTCATTGCCGATCACGTCACGCTGACCATCGAGCATGAGTGAGCACTCGGCATGACGCCTGGCCGTTACAAACTCATCAGAGACTCCCGGATCCGACGCTGAGCCTGGGCCGCCATGCGGACAGGCGCGTTGGCGGCGCCATACTGGTCATACCCGCCGACCCGCTGGCAAACCTCAAAGAAAAACCGGTCTTCAAAGGTGTCGGTGAAGACATGATAAAACTCGCCACCCTGGCCATCGCGGTCGTAGAGGATGTTGTGCTGTCGCAGGCGCTCGATCACGTCGTCGGTTAAGGGGAACTTCGCCGACAAGTCGTCATAATAGTTGGCGGGAATAGTCAGGAGCGACACCCCTTTCTCCCGCATGCTGCCGACCGCGTCGAAGATATCCGTGGTCGAGAACGCAATGTGATGGACACCCGCGCCGGAGAAGGTCGATACCGACCGGGCCGTCGCCGTATTGCGGTCTTCCGAGAAACTCAGCGGCAGTCGCACAGCACCATTGGCACTGCGAACAGCGCGGCTGCGCACCAGGCCGTAAGGATCCGGCAGCACCCAAATGCTTTCGGGGCGGAGCCCCAGAACCGAGCGATAGAACAGGACCCAGGAATCCATCTGACCCGACGGAACGGCCTGGGCGATATGATCGATGACGCCGACATGATCCTCGCCACCGGCCTCTTCGAGGATGAAATCCATCGAGAAGTCGAAATCCTGATCAACAAAATACAGCAGACTCCCGTCGAGTGAACGGAAGGCCGGAATATTCCGTTCGTTCGGCCCGATGCGCCCTTCATAGCGTGTGCACTGATAGGCATCCGCCCGGCTCTGGATCTGGATCTCGTCATCGACCCGCAGGCAGACCGCACAGATCGACGGGCCATGAACGATATAATAGGAATGCGCGAAGGAATCGGGCTCGGCATTAAGGACGATGTTGGTTTCGCCCTGCTTGTACAGGGACACGTTCTTCGATTTGTGGCGCCCTGCCTTGCGGAAACCCAGGCCACTCAGCATGGTGGCCAAGGCATCCTTACTCGGACCATCAACCGCGAACTCTATGAAGGCGATGCCCTTCAATTCCGGCATTTGCGGTGCGGCAAACAGTTCGACGCGCTTTGCTATCGTCTGTGTTGGTGTTCCGGTTGCGGCCTGAACCTGCAGGCGCATCTGCTCTTCCAGATAATTGAGCGACCGCATGCCATCAACTGCAGTGAGCCGGGTGGAAGCAGCCCGAAAATCATCATTGAAGATTTCCAGCGACAGCGGCCCGGTATAGCCAGCCTCCAGCGCCTTCAGTGTAAAGGTCGCGACATCGAAATCGCCCTGTCCGGGGAAGCAGCGGAAATGCCGGCTCCAGGAGAGGATATCCATACTGAGCTTCGGCGCATCAGCCAACTGCACGAAAAAGATCTTGTTTCCCGGTATCTCCGTGATGGCATCCGGCGTATCGCCGAGCGCCAGGGTATGGAAGCTGTCCAGCACGACACCGAGATGAGGGTGATTGGCTTTCTTCACCACCTCCCAGGCCCGCCCGTAGGTATTGATATGGGTGCCCCAGGCCAGTGCCTCGAAACCGATTTTCAGCCCCCGCTTCCCGGCGCGCTCTGCCAGTTCGTACATCTGGGCCGCTGAACGCTCGGCATCGCCAAGAGCATCCGGTGCCACATTGGAGCAGACCAGCATCAACGGCGCACCAAGCTCGGCCATCACGTCGAATTTCTTTTCGGCCCGGTCAAGGTTACGCTTGAGTTGTTCGTCCGATACGCCCTCGAAATCCCGGAACGGCTGGAACAACACGATTTCCAGGCCGAGGTCGCTGGCAAGACTGCGAACCTGACGGGGCGAGCCGTTAAAGAACAGCAGATCGTTCTCGAAGATCTCGACGGCATGAAACCGCGCCGCGGCCACGGCCTCGAGCTTTTCCGACAGTGTGCCACTTAAAGACACAGTAGCAATGGAACGACGCATGGCATCCTCCGATTGAATGGTTAGCCGCCAAAGCGGGCTTCAGGCAGGCCTTTAACACCGACATCCAGCGCCAGCACGGCACCGGCCAGCGGCTCGGCCACAAGCTGTTCCGGCGTCAGGAATTTACGAGCCGTGGTTACATACAGGGTGGTCAGGTCAGGGCCACCGAAGCAGACGCAGGTGGGATTGGTAATCGGGACCTCAATGGTACGGTCAATCCGCCCGTCCGGTGCATAACGGACGACGCGACCGCCGGCAAAGATCGCATTCCAGATGTAACCGTCTGCATCGACACAGGCGCCGTCTGGCCTGTCCTTAGCGGTGGAGTGATCGAAAAAGACACGGCGATTGCTGAGATCGCCATCATCGCCGATATCAAAGGCCCAAATGGTGAAGCGACGCGTATCCGCCATATAGAGCGTCCGGCCATCCGGTGAGACGCAGATCGTGTTCGTGACAATGATATCGCCAAACAGCCGCGTCGCCGTGCCATCAGGATCGATGCGATAGAAGGAGCCGTTTGGCCTTTGCAGCTGGTTATCCATACTGCCGACCCAGAACCGGCCCTTGGCGTCGCAGCGACCATCATTCAGGCGGTTACCCACCCCGTCCCCTTCGACCTGACTGAATAGCGTCACTTCTCCGGTGGCTGGGTCAAAGAAATGCAGTGCCCGGTCGATGGCGACCATCAAACTGCCGTTCTTCCGCAGGGCCAGGCAGCCCAGAAAATCTCCGGGCATAGGAAACGAACGGTGGTTCCCGCTGGCCGGCTGCAAGCAATGCAAGGTGGGATTCTCGATGTCGATCCACCAGAGCGTCTGGGTACGATCACACCACAACGGTGTTTCACCCAACCGGTCCTGCGTGTGAATGACGGTCCGGATTTCAGGAATCATCAGTCGACAACTGCGAGCCTGGCATCGCGTTTGACCACCAGATCGTTGAAGAGACGCGTCATACGCCGCGCATCAGGGGCGATGCCTGTGAAGAGCCGGAAAGCCTCTGCGGCCTGATGCACGCACATCCCGGCACCAGTAACAGTCGCACAGCCTTTCAAACGCGCTTTATGGATCAGCTCGGTAATCAGCGGTGTGTAGACGATATCCGCGACCCAATGACCCGGGGCAATCAACGCCTCATCGATAGCCATGCCGGGATACCCCATCATGCCGATCGGCGTTGCGTTAACGATGCCTGAGACTGCACCAGCCACGTCAGCCGCATTGATAACCGCATGGCAGATATCGGTTGACGAAATACGGTTGATATCGGCCACCAGATTGGCAGCGCGCGTCGCATCCTTGTCAAAAATATGCAGATGACGAACCCCGAGGTCGAGCATGGCCCAGGCAACCGCTTTCCCGGCACCACCCGCGCCCAGCAGGAGGACCGACTTGCCCTTTGCGGCATTCACACCCAAAGCCTCTTCAAAGCCCCGCTGAAAACCGATGCGATCCGTGTTGTAGCCCGTGGTCTTGCCGTCCGCATCGACCACCACAGTATTCACCGCACCAATTTCTCGTGCCTGGGGAGAGACTTCGTTCAGATATGGCAAGACGGCTTCTTTGAACGGGTGCGTGACGTTCACACCGGCAAAGCCAATTGTATGAAGACACTGAACCACATCATTCAGCGAGCGCTTCATGATGCCAAGGTCCATCAAGTGATAGAAACCATGCGCACCGGCTGCCACCATCGCATCTTCGTGCAAGGCAGGAGACAGCGACTTCATGATATTCGTGCCGATCAGCCCAACTAGATATCGGTCGGTCATGGCATCAACCTGTTCAAGTTCATCAATAAACGTACTGGTTCGTATATTTTAGAGACCGGGAGTAACGATACACCAACATCATCTACCGCTTCACGAAACGGACGATCTGCTCGACGACGTTATCACGGCGCGCGCGCACCGATTTCACCGATGTCATATCACGATCAAAAATGATCGAGAATGTATGCCGGTTGGAGACATTGAAGAAGCAGAGCGCGCTGATGGCCCAGTGAATATCGATAGGATCAAGGCCCGTGCGAAACACCTTGGTCGTACATCCGCGTTCGTAAATCCGGCGAACCGCTGCGATAGCGGGGACATTAAGGGTCCGGATCTTTTTCGACTGGCCCAGATATTTTCCCTTATGGATATTCTCGTTCATCACGAGATTGATGAAATCCTGGTTTGATCCTTCATAGTCATAGGTGAAGCCGACCAGGCGACGGAGTGCTGCTTCAGGCTCCAGGTGATCCAGGTCGAGCTGCGTCTCGATCGCGCGAATCTTGCTGTAGGCATCTTCCAGGACGGCAACATAAAGACCTTCCTTGCCGCCGAAGTAATAGTAAACCATTCGCTTGCTGGTATGGGTGCGAGCCGCGATCTCGTCAATACGGGCGCCACTCAGGCCCTTGGCCGAGAACTCTTTGGTTGCAACATCCAGGATATTGCGTTTGACCTTCTCCGGGTCGTTCGTGCGACTGCTCTGACGGACAGTCTTGACGGTCGCGCCCTTGGCCGGCTTGCGGCGCCCGATCTGTGCGCTTGCCCCGGATGCGCCTGCCTTACGCTTCACCATTCGACCGCTGCCCTTTTCCTGAGTATTGGGTGTCATGTCCCTATACCGCATAGAGCTGGTGTAACCAATTGCAAGCCGCATCAAATTCCCGGCGGACCGCCTGGGAATACTGCATGGCTCGCAAATATCCATGAATCAGCCCCTTGCCCATATGCAGGTTCACCGGCACGCCGCTCCGGCTCAAGACCTCGGCATAGGCCAGCCCCTCGTCCAGGAGCGGGTCGTTTTCGGCGACAGCCACAAAGGCTGGCGGGAGGCGATGGTGATTCGACGCCCGTAACGGAGCAACCAGGGCGCTTTTGTTGCGCACGCCGTCGCTGCCGCAATAGAGGTCCCAGGTATGGCGAACGGCGGCCGTGGTGATGATCGGGGCGTTCGCATTCCTGGTATAGGACGGCCGGGTCAGGTCGGTATCGACCACCGGATAAAACAGCAGCTGGCCCTTCAGGTTCTGGGGCCGGTCGCGAAAGACCAAGGCCATGACGGCAGCCAGATTGGCGCCTGCACTGTCGCCGCCGACACTGACCGCGTCGGATCGGATCCCAAGTTCGGCCGCAATATCGAAGACCCAGTAAACGACCGTCTCACAGTCCATAACTGCCGCCGGGAATGGGCGCTCGGGTGCCAGGGAATAATCGACGCTCACGACCGTCTGACCGGTTTTGGCCACGATCCCGACGGCAATCTCGTCATGGGTCTCGGGGCTGCCCTGCACGAAACCGCCACCATGCATATAGATCAGGCAAGGCGCCCGTTCGCTCCGGACCTTGCGAAAGACCACAACCCGGACAGTGCGCAGGCCGTGGCGAGCGACCATGACCCTGGCTTCAATATCGGTTGGAAGCGGCTGCCGGGCATCGGCGGCAATGCGATCAATGATGGCCCTGCGGTCCTGCACCGAGGCATTTGGCGCCAGGCCGGCCCAGGCAGCACGCCACATTTCAATGAACGGACCAAGTTCGGGGTCAATCATCGCGATGTCGCCGGGAATGGAAGCGGGCGAAGCTAACGGCTCCGCCCGCCCCCGATCTTACTTCTTACGGATCTGTTCAAGCTGGCTGTACATCAGCTTGACCAGCTCGGGATCATTGGCAGCAGCATACTTTTCGACGACCGGCTTGGCCGCATCGCGGAAGCGGGCCTTCTCGGCCGGGGCGATTTCATTGACGGTCATGCTGCTCTTCAACTTGGCCATCAACTCGGCCTCGTCCTTGTCGGCAGCGTCACGCAGGTAAGCCTGCGCAGCCGCGGCCGCGTCGGTGATGACCTTGCGCTCATCCGCATTCAGCTTGTCCCAGGTCGGCTTGCCGAAAACCAGGGTGGAGGCGAACTGGATATGCTGGGTCAGCGACAGGAACTTCTGCACTTCGTAGAGTTTGGCCGAAACGATAGTGGTGGCCGGGTTTTCCTGCCCGTCGACCGTCTTCTGCTCCAGCGCGGTGTAGACTTCGGTGAACGGCATCGGCACGGCATTCGAACCGAGCGTGTTGAACAGGTCGATATAGGTCGGAGCCTGAAGCACGCGAATCTTCAACCCCTTCATGTCTTCGACCTTGGTGACCGCCATCTTGCTGTTGGTCAGATTACGGAAGCCGGCACCCCAGTAGGCTACCGGCATCAGACCCTTGTCTGCCGCCAGCTCGGTCAGCTTCTTGCCGAATGGGCCATCCAGGAGCTTTGCCGTCTCGGCATTGCTCTCGAAGACGAAGGGCAGGTCCATCAGACCGAACTCCTTCACCACGCTGACCATGATGCTGGTGGCGATCAGGGTGGCGTCGACCGTGCCGCCGCGAAGGGCGGCGACCGTCTGCACGTCACCGCCGAGGGTGCCGGCCGGGAAGACCGTTACCTTCAGCTTGCCCTGGCCCTTTTCATTGACCTGATCGGCAAAATACTTGGCGCCGCGTCCCTGGAAGGTATCCAGGTTGACGGCGAAACCGAGGCGCAGGTTGCGCTCGCGGATCTGGGCTTCGGCGGCCGAGGTCGTCAGGCCAGCGGCCAGAATGGCCGTGGCGGCCAGCAGTGTTTTGAAACGCATGGGTAATCCTCCCTTTATGGTTTTCAATTCCAGTTACCGTGCAAAGAAGAAATTCGCCGGGCCGGTAACAAGCCACGGAAATACGATCAGCAGGGCAAGAACGACCAGCTCGGCGACCATGAAGGGCCAGACGCCCCTGATGATATCGTCCATGCTGATTCTGGAGACGCCGGCAACCACATTAAGCACAGTGCCGACCGGCGGCGTGATCAGGCCGATGGAGTTGTTGATGATGAACAGGACGCCGAAATAAACCGGATCGATGCCCGCCGCCTTGATGACCGGCATCAGGATCGGCGTCAGGATCAGGATGGTCGGCCCCATGTCCATCGCCGTGCCGACGATGACAACCAGCACCATGATGATGACCATGAGCAGCATCGGCTGATCGATGAAGGGCTGCACCAGATCGACCATTGTGCTCGCCACTTCGGAAACCGTAATCAGCCAGGCGGACAGCATGGCGCCGGCGACCAGAAACATGATGACGCTGGTGGTCATGGCCGCCCGCACCATAATGCCGTACAGCGCGGCCAGTTTCACCTCGCGATAGATGACCGTACCGACGAACAGGGCATAGACTGCCGCCACCACCGCAGCTTCGGTTGGCGTGAAAATGCCAAATTTCAGGCCGAAGACAATGATGAACGGCAGCCCGAGCGCCCAGAATCCATCAATGAAACTACGCAGAATCTGTTTGCCGCTCTGCTTGGGCAGGCGTTTGGCATTGTCGGTCTTTGATACCCACCACCAGGCCACGCAAAGGCCAAGGGCCAGCAGGATACCGGGAACGATTCCAGCGAGGAAAAGCTTGGTGATGGAGACGCCGCCGACGACCCCGAAGATAACGAATCCGATACTGGGCGGAATGACGGGACCGATGACGCCGGACGCCGCAATCAGACCACAGGACCGCGATTTGTCATGCCCCGCCCCGACCATCATGGGAACCAGAATTGCTGACAGAACGGCTGCATCGGCAATGGCTGAGCCCGAAATGGCCGACAGGAAAGTGGCCGCCAGGATGGCAACATAACCGAGCCCGCCCTTCACATGGCCGATCAGCGCTACCGCCACATCGACGATGCGTTTCGACAGACCGCCGACATTCATGATTTCGCCGGCCAGAATAAAGAACGGCACGGCCAGCAGCGGAAAACTGTCGACGCCGTTAATGACATTCTGCGCCACGATCTGCGGATCGAGCAGATCGAGGTAATGCATCAGGGCGGCACCGCAGACCAACAGGGAGAAAGCCAGCGGCATGCCGATTGCCATCGAGCCCAGCAGGGAGGTAACGAAAATCGTGATGGTCATGGCTGACCGCCCTGCCCCTTTGCCGGGGGCAGATGCTTGTTTAACTCCCCCTGCTCTTCGCTTTCGGTGACCGCGACAAGCTCTTCATCGCTCAGCTTGTTGGCAATGGCCCGATACAGGTCATAGGCAATCATCGGCAACGCCGACGCGCTGAATGCCACGCCCGCCGCATAGAAAACGCCACTCGACAAGCCGGAAACCGGCGCTGGAACATCCATGTTGATCAGCATCTGCGTCCAGCTGCCGGACAACAGCAGCCAGGTGACATACAGCATGAGAAGTTCGCTGACGATCAGACACAGCCGTTTTCCGTTACGCGACAGCAGCATGACGACCGATTCGAGGCCGAGATGCTGGCGTTCACGCAGCGCAACGATTGCACCAAGGAAAGTGAGCCAGACAAAGGCCCAGCGTGAAAGCTCCTCGGAGACGCTGATACCGGAATTGAACCCGTAGCGCAGGACCACATTGCCAAAAACCATGACGACCATGGCCGTTAACAAAACGACCAGGACGAGCTTCAGGAATCGAAAGTAATAGTCGGCCACTGCGCTCATTCAGTCCTCGGACAGCAGCTGTTGCAGCCGCATTAACGCGTTTCCTCGACCGCCCCGACGAATGTACGGTTTGGTACATTTTTGTCGGGGCAAAATGTACGAACTGGTTCATTCTGTCAACAGCAGCGCCAATGATGCGGCGCAGCATTCACAACTTTCATTTCTCGATAGTGAATTCGTATGGTAGTTTTCCAGCAGAATGTACCGTTTAGTACATTCCAAGAATGCAAAAAACCGGAGGAAACATGGTCAGGACATTGCTGCTCGCCGCGATGGCGACGCTGATGATTGGTGCCGTTCACGCCCAGCCGCTTGCCGACAAATCATTGCCGGTGCGCGTGGAGTTGCACCCGATTCCCACGCTGACCATCACCGATACCCAGTTCCTGTCTGGCGATACCAAAGGCAAAGACGTGACGCTGGGTGGTGAACTGAGCATCGCGCAGGGCTCAGGTCGTTTGCCGGTGGTCATTCTCATGCACGGATCGGGCGGCGCCGGTTCCAATACGCAATACTGGCGGCGTCATCTGAACGGTATGGGCATCTCGACATTCGTCATCGATGGGATGACGGGCCGCGGTCTGACCGGCGTAGGTGACAATCAGATCCTGCTGGGCCGCCTCAATTTCATTCTGGACATCTACCGATCGCTGGAAATCCTGGCAAAGCATCCCAGGGTCGACCCCAACCGTATTATCCTCATGGGCTTCTCACGCGGCGGCCAGGCAGCGCTTTATGCCAGCGTCGAACGCTTCCACAAGCTATGGAACAAGAGTGGCGCCAATTTCGCAGCCTACATCGCCTTCTATCCGGATTGCGGCACCACCTATCGTGAAGACGGCAAGGTCGCAGCCCGGCCGATCCGCATCTATCATGGCACCCCGGACAATTATAATCCGGTGTCGTCCTGCAAGCCCTATGTCGAACGCCTGAAGAAGGCTGGCACCGATATCCTGCTGACCGAATATCCGAACGCGCCCCATGGTTTCGACAACCCGCTGGGCGCCAATCCCGGAGTGCCGACCCGAGCCGATCAGTCGGTGCGTGAATGCAAAATCAGGGAGAACGACCAGGCTGTCCTGATCAACGCGGCAACCAATGCGCCCTTCACCTACAAGGACGAGTGCGTGCGCATCGGCCCGACTGTCGGCCACGATCCGGACGCCACCCGCGCCGTCACTATAGCAGTCAGCGAGTTCGTACAGGGCGTTTTGAAGCCGTAGCACTGCCGTTCAGGCAATCGCAAAGGATATCCATCGTAAAAAGGGGCTCCTGTCATATCGTCAGGAGCCCCATTCCGCGATCTGTGCTTACGAAGCTGGCTGAGGCAAGTGGTGCCCCAGAACACTCCCATCAGATATCGAGATTGACCACGTTCAGCGCATTGCTCTGAATAAAATCCCTGCGTGGTTCGACAACATCCCCCATGAGGGTCTCGAAAACATTGTCGGCATCTTCGGCATGATCCACCCTGACCTGAAGCAGGCTCCGTGCCTCGGTATCCAGCGTGGTTTCCCATAGCTGTTCGGGGTTCATCTCGCCCAGACCCTTGTAGCGCTGCATGGTAATCCCGCGCTTGCCGGTTGCCTGCACGCGCTCAAGCAGGTCGATGGGGCCGCGGATCTTGTGCAATTCGTCCTTGCGACGCAACTCAGCCAGACTCAGATACGTGGCCTGCAACTCGGTCGCCATCTCGTTCAGCTTGCGGGCTTCCGCCGAGCGGAATAGCTGGCCATCCAGCAGGTAACTTTCGGTGTAACCGCGCAGGCTCCGCTTCACGCTGAACGCGCCATCGCCCGTCGCTTCACAGATCCAGCCGCGCTCCAGATCAGGGGCGAGGGCATTCAGTCGCTTGGCCAGCGCTTCGGCCGCCGCTGTGGCCCTGGCCGGATCATTGGCAATATCGGTTTGCAGCATGCCCAGGATAGCCGCCTGCTCGACAATCCAGGGATTGTAGCGTTTGCCGATGGCAGTGAGCAGGGCGCGGGCCATGCGGGCATGCTCTAGCAGCACGCGCAGATCATTGCCGGCGCGCTGGTTGCCGTCCTGCAACTGTAGAACTGCTCCTTCCATGCCTTCATTGATCAGAAACTCTTCCAGCGCCGGCTCGTCCTTCAGGTAACGCTCCGACTGGCCGCGCTTGACCTTATAAAGCGGCGGCTGGGCGATATAGAGATGGCCGGCATCGATCAGCGGCTTCATTTGCCGGAAGAAGAAGGTGAGCAGCAGGGTGCGGATATGGGCGCCGTCGACATCCGCGTCAGTCATAATGATGATCTTGTGGTAGCGCAGCTTGGCCGGGTCGAAGTCGTCATGGCCGATGCCGGTGCCCAGCGCGGTGATCAGCGTGCCGATTTCCTGCGAGGACAGCATCTTGTCGAAGCGCGCACGCTCCACATTCAGGATCTTGCCGCGCAGCGGCAGCACCGCCTGGAAGGCGCGATTGCGCCCCTGCTTGGCCGAGCCACCCGCGGAGTCACCCTCGACGAGGAAGAGTTCAGCCTTGGCCGGGTCGCGTTCCTGGCAGTCCGCCAGCTTGCCCGGCAGCGAGGAAATATCCAACGCGCCCTTGCGGCGGGTCAGTTCGCGCGCCTTGCGCGCCGCTTCGCGGGCTGCGGCGGCTTCCACCACCTTGCCGATGATGGTCCGCGCATCGGCGGGATGCTCTTCCAGCCAGCTCGCCAGCAGGTCGGTGACCATGCTCTCGACTGCCGGACGCACCTCCGACGACACCAGCTTATCCTTGGTCTGCGAGGAGAATTTCGGATCCGGTACCTTCACCGACAGCACGCAGGTCAGGCCTTCACGCGAGTCTTCGCCGGTGATCGAAACCTTCTCTTTCTTGAGCACGCCGCTTTCGGTCGCGTAATTGTTGATGCAACGGGTCAGTGCGCCACGGAAACCCGCCAGATGGGTGCCGCCATCGCGCTGCGGGATGTTATTGGTGAAACAGAGCATCGTCTCGTGGTAGCCATCGTTCCACTCGAGTGCGACTTCAATGCTGATGCCGTCACGCTCGCCCCGGATGGCGATCGGCGGCTTGTGCAGCGGCGTCTTGTTACGATCCAGATAGGCGACAAACGCTTCGACGCCGCCTTCATAGCGCAGCTCGATCCGCTTCGGTTCGACGCCACGCAGGTCTTCCAGAACAATCTTCACGCCATTATTCAGGAACGCCAGTTCGCGCAGGCGATGCTCCAGCGTGGCGAAATCGAACTCGGTCTTGGTGAAGGTTTCCGACGATGGCAGGAAGGTGACTTCGGTGCCGCGCTTGCCGTCGGCCGGACCGACTTCAGCCAGCGGCCCTTCGGCATCGCCATGGCGGAAGCGCATGTGATAAGCCTTGCCACCACGCCAGATGCGCAGATCCAGCGTCACCGACAATGCGTTCACGACCGACACGCCCACTCCGTGCAGGCCACCCGAAACCTTGTAGGAATTCTGGTCGAACTTACCACCGGCATGCAGCTGGGTCATGATGACCTCGGCCGCCGAAACGCCTTCTTCGGGATGGATATCGACCGGGATGCCGCGACCATTGTCGCGCACGGTGACCGAGCCATCCGGATTAAGGCCGACATAGGCCTCGTCGCAATACCCGGCCAGGGCCTCGTCGATCGCGTTGTCGACAACTTCGTAAACCATGTGGTGCAGGCCGGTGCCATCATCGGTGTCACCGATATACATGCCCGGGCGTTTACGTACCGCATCCAGGCCCTTCAGCACCTTGATGGCGGAAGAATCGTAATTCTCGCCGTTGCCCTCATTGCCCTGCGGATTCACTGCTTCGCTCATCGCTCTACAACCTCAACTGATCGGGGCACGCGGCGTCACCACGCCATCGGCCACCGTGAAAAACTCGGCCTGGCCGTCGAGCCCTGCAAACAGGTCCTCATCCGTCCCGGTCAACCAAACCTGCCCGCCGATGGCGAGCAATTCCTCGTACAGCGCCGCACGGCGCCGGCCGTCCAGATGTGCCGATACTTCGTCCAGTAGCATCAGCGGCGCCATGCCGCGACGGGCGCGGATCAGGCGGGCATTCGCCAGCGTTATGGCGATCAGCAGCGCCTTCTGTTCGCCGGTGGAGCATTGCGCCGCCGGCTGGTCCTTGTCGGCATGCCACACCGCCATATCGCTGCGATGCGGCCCCTCGGTCGCCGTGCCGGCCTCGCGGTCGATGCCGCGCCGCTCGGCCAGAAACCGACGGAATGTCTCTTCCGCCGCCAGCGCCGGTCTGTCTGCCAGCCAGCCCTCGATGAGGCCCTGCGCCGCCAGACGAGCCTTGGGGAACGGCCCCGTCGCCAGCACCATGCCCGCTTCCAGCCGGGCCAGACCCTCGCGCCGGGCCGCGGCGACCGCCACACCATGCTCGGCCATCTGGCTTTCCAGGGCCGCCAGCCAGGTCGGATCGACCGCACCAGCCTTCAACAGGCGATTGCGTTCCCGTGTCGCCCGCTCATAGGCCGCCACCTGGCGGGCATGCCCGCCATCGAGACCATAGACCAGCCTATCCATGAACCGCCGCCGCGTGGAGAGTCCATCAACGAACAGACGATCCATCTGGGGCGTCAGCCAGACGACATCAAGATACTCGGACAGGCCGTTTGCACTCGACGCCGGCTCACCATTGATCCGCACCACGCGACGCTCACTGCCGTCATCGCCACCGGCGGTGTCCGCCAGTCCGGTGCCGATGGTGACCAGACCGACACTGCTGGCCAGCTCGGCATGGGCAGCCCAGCGGCAGACGGCGACCGTGCTGCGGCTGACTTCGGAAAGGCGCGCACGACGCAGACCGCGTCCCGGGCTGAGAAAGGACAGTGCCTCCAGGATATTGGTCTTGCCGGCACCATTCGGCCCTGTCAGCACCACGGGACGGCCGCTCAGGCGTAACTGCAGCTCGGCGTAATTGCGGAAATCATGCAGGCTGAGCGACAGAACGGCATGACCGCCTGCTGCGCCTTCGTAAGCCTGCTCCGCAACCCGTGCCGCGCTGTGCAACAAATCAGACTCGCATCGGCATCAGCACATAGAGCGCATCATCGTCGCTCGGGTCGCGCACAACGGTGGGCGCCAGTGCATCGGCCAACAGGAACCGCACATTCTCGCCTTCAATCTGCCCCGCGATATCCAGCAGATAGCGGGAATTATATCCGACCTCGACCGGCGCGGAACTGTAGGCGGCCGTCAGCTGTTCGGAGGCCGACCCCTGATCCGGGCTGGTGGCCGAAAGCTCGATCCCATCGGGCTTCAGCGACATCTTCACGGCGCGGCTCTTCTCGGTGGAGATGGTGGCGACGCGGTCGACGGCGGCGGCAAAGGCCTTGCTGTCGACTTCCATCACCTTGTCGTTGTCGCGCGGAATCACGCGCTCGTATTCAGGGAAAGCGCCGTCGATCAGCTTCGACACCAGCACCAGATCGCCGATGGCGAAGCGGATCTTGGTGTCACTCAGTTCGATGCGGGCTTCGCTCGAACCGCCTTCCAGCAGTTTGCGCAGTTCGTTCACCGTCTTGCGCGGCACGATCACGCCCGGCATGCCGGCAGCGCCGGCCGGCAGTGGCGCTTCCACGCGGGCGAGGCGATGGCCGTCGGTGGCCACCGCACGCAGCATCGGCACGCCCGCGCTGGAGGCCGCATGCACGTAGATGCCGTTCAGATAATAACGGGTTTCTTCGGTCGAGATGGCAAAGCGCGTCTTGTCGATCAGGCGACGCAGCTGTTCGGCCGGCAGGGTGAAGCCATGCGGCAGTTCGCCGGCCGCCATCACCGGGAAATCTTCCTTCGGCAGGCAGCTCAGCTTGAAGCTGGAACGGCCGGCGCGCAGGTCCAGGCGCTGCTCCGATGCAGTGAAGGTCAACTCGACCTCCGCACCCTCGGGCAGCTTGCGCACGATGTCGTAGAAGGTATGGGCCGCCACCGTGGTGGCGCCGGGCTTGGAGACCTTGGCCGGCAGCTTCTCGACCACGGCGATGTCCAGATCGGTGGCGGTCAGGGCAAGCTTGTCACCCTCGGCTTCGAGCAGCACGTTCGACAGGATCGGGATCGTGTTCCGACGCTCGACCACGCTCTGGACGTGGCTCAGGGCGGTCAGCAATACGGCGCGCTCGATGGTGAGTTTCATAGCTGAAAACCGGTCTGTTTTTGTTGTTTTACGGCAGGCTTCTGCCGAGTCCGGCAACTATATCAAACCCCCCTTTTGTACGCGAGGCATTTGCCCCTGTTTTGGTCCGTTTTTGCATGTGCGAAGGGGCCGCCTTGCGGCAGCCCCTTTGAAAATATAACTATCTGATTTTTATGGATAAAGCTAAAAAATCAGCTTTCCAGTTTGCGGCGCAGCAAATCGATGTCTTCCGCAAAGGCGGCATCGATCTCGCGCAGCTCCTCGATCTTGCGCACGGCATGCATCACCGTGGTGTGGTCGCGACCACCGAATTTGCGGCCGATTTCCGGCAGTGAACGCGAGGTGAGCTGCTTGGCCAGATACATCGCCACCTGGCGCGGACGCGCCACAGCGCGCGCGCGGCGGGGGCTGTGCATGTCGGCAAAGCGGATCGAGTAATGCTCGGCCACGCGCTTCTGGATTTCCTCGATCGTCACCTTGCGGTCATTGGCGCGCAGCAGATCCTGCAGCACTTCCTGGGCCGAACTGACCGTAACGGGCTTGCCTACCAGGCTGGCATAGGCCGAGATGCGGTTCAGGGCGCCTTCCAGCTCACGCACGTTCGACGTGATCCGGCGGGCGAGGAATTCCAGCACATCCTGCGGGATATTGGTCAGGCCGTTCTTCTCGGCCTTGGCCTGCAGGATAGAGAGGCGGAGTTCAAAGTCGGTCGGATGGATATCGGCAACCAGGCCCCAGCCCAGACGCGAGCGCATGCGCTCCTCGATGCCTTCCAGATCCGACGGCGAGCGGTCGCCCGAGACGATGATCTGGCGGTTCTGGTCGCACAGCGCGTTGAAGGTATGGAAGAATTCTTCCTGGGTGCTTTCCTTGCCGGCGATGAACTGGATGTCGTCGATCATCAGCACGTCGACCGAGCGGAACTGCTCCTTGAAGGCCATCGTGTCCTTGAAGCGCAGGGCACGGATGAACTGGTACATGAACTTCTCGGCCGAGAGATAGACCACCCGGCGCTCGGGGAAGCGCTGGCGGATATGCCAGCCGATCGCATGCATCAGATGGGTCTTGCCCAGGCCCACGCCGCCATAAAGGAACAGCGGGTTGTAGGTCACCGTCGGGCTTTCGGCCACGCGCAGCGCGGCAGCGCGCGCCAGCTCGTTGGACTTGCCGGTGATGAAGCTGTCGAAGGTGAAGCGCGGGTCGAGCGGCGCGGAAAGTTCGCGCTCGATATCGTCCATGTCGCGCACCTGCAGGGCAGGCAAACCGGCGATCGTGGACTTGGTCGGCGCCGGACGACCGACAGCCGGCGGCGCGATGGCAGACTCCGGCTGCACGATGGCGGCCGAGACCGTCTTGGCCTGCGGGGACTGGGTCGCACCAGTCGGGCGCACATGGATGACCACGCGGCGAACCTCGGCATTTTCAAGCCGCCAGATTTCACGCAGACGTTCGCTGTAGTGATTGGCCACCCAGTCGCGCATGAAACGGGTCGGAACGGCCAGATGGACGTCGCCGTCCTTGGCCAGGCCCTCATCGGCCAACGCCAGCGGCTTCAGCCAGGAATTGAAAGCAGCATCGCCGAACGATACCCGCAGGCGGGCGCGCACGCGCTGCCACTGCACATCAAGGGGTTCGCCGCCCAGTTGGCGCGGGGCTTCGGAAAGCTCAGGCATGGAGACAGATTGCGGCTGTGGATGCGACGACTTGACCATGTCCGACCTCAGCTCTGAACCCAGGCGAGACCGGCAGCCTTCCAGCCACTCAATCGTCCACGGTGCTTATCTGTATCAAGATCGCCTTCGAAACCGCCGGCGACGTTATAGCAGGGCGCGAAACCGGCGGCCGTCATCGCCTTGGCGGCGGCACGCGAACGGGCACCCGAACGGCAGATGAAATACAGCGGCTGACCGGGCTTGAGGCCCTGGGCGCGCAATTCATCTGCAAAGCGAGGATTAATACTCATCTCAGGATACATCTGCCAGGATACGAGGACAGGACGCTTTCCCAGCTGGCCGAGATCCGGCGCGCCGACAAAGCTCCACTCTGGTTGGGTTCGAACGTCGATCAGTTGGGCGTTCGGATCGTTTGCGAGCTGGTTCCAGGTTTCGGTCGTCGAGACATCGCCTGCATAGTCTTCATCCCCCGCCTTCACCGAAGCCAACATCCCCAACCTCGCGCCACGTTCTATTGTTTGAAATCTGTGTTTTCGTCACGCGTGCTGCAGGCTGTTTCGGGAAGACGTCTACCATCCGTGAAGCGCTATTTTTGCGCTCTGCGAGGTTTGTCTGAACCCCTTCACTGCGTGCCAGCCGGGGCATTAAAGGGAAATCACAGGGGCCACGCAAGCGGACAGATGAAGACTCCCCGAAAAAAAATTTCTCTGTGGCAGAATTAGAACTTGTCGTTGCGCGTAACGTGGCGGGCGCATAACGCACGGACTAATCCCCTTGGCGTAAAACGTCTGCGAACACGGCAACCGAACGATCAAGTCCTTCGCAGTCGCATAAAAAAACATCGCCCGCTGCAGAACAGACGGGCGATGCTTTTTTAAGGGGATTTAATTCCGAGCCGCGCCTGCTGGCGCGGAGGAAATCAAGCCATAGCTTTGACGCGGGCGTTCAGACGCGACAGCTTGCGCGAGGCCGTCCGCTTTGCGACGGCGCCCTTGCTCACGCCCTTGTCCAGGGCGGGCTGGGCTTCCTGAAGCAGGGTCTTTGCCGTGGCCTTGTCGCCAGTGGCAATTGCCGTTTCCAGCTTCTTCACGGCGGTGCGGACCTTGCTGCGACGAGCGCGGTTCACAGCAGTGCGCTTCTTGGTCTGGCGGGCGCGCTTCTCCGCGGACTTGTGCTGAGCCATAGCTTGCAATTTTCCGATAGTTGATACTGCCTTGCGGCGAAATCGAGGCGGGCGTTATAGCCCCGCCCCCGGCACGCGTCAACCCGCAAAGACCGCCTTTTACACAGGCTGCCAGGCCGGCATTTTGCCGCGATTTGCAGGCGCTTAGCCTGTTCGAGGGTGACTTGCAGGCCGCCGCCGCCGCCGGCATAGTTGCCGTCATGCCAGACATCGCCTTGATCGCGCAAGCCATCTATCTGCTCGGCGGCGTCGCCAGCCTCATCCTGATCACACGCAGCCCCCTGCCCGCAGCCCTGTTCTGGGGGACTGGCGCTGTGCTGCATCTGGGCCTCGCCGCCGCAGAATTCGCCGGTCTGGTCGGCTGGTCGGGACTCGCCGGCCTGGAAGCCAACCTGCGCTATCTTGCCTTTACGCTGGGCCTCACGGGACTTGCACTGGGGGCGGCTTTCAGCCTGATCGTGCCGCCAGGGGCAAAACAAATGACCTTGTTCAGCGGCATCGCTCTGGCCATTCTGATCGCAATAGGCGTCGATCGCCTGCCGATTGGCATATTGCCGCTGCCCCTCATCCTGCTGGGCATCCTGCTTCTGGCCGTAGTGATCGGTTTGCGCCACCGCCCAGTGCCGGCCCGCTGGCTGTTGCTGGGGGTCCTTGGCGTCGCTGTGGCTGAACTGGCCCGCTATCGCTATCTGGGCTTTGTGCCGGTCCCGGCGACCGCTCTCGCCCGCGCCTGTTTCGGCCTTGCCCTGATCGCTTTCGGCCTGACCGCCCATCGCGCCCGGTAGACGGGTTCACCAAGCGGCTTGCCGGAATATATTTTAAATATAAAATATCTCGCGTGACCGGCTTCGGCCATACCAGCGGGGAAGACCATGCGCGTGACGATCATTGGGGCCGGCCCTGCCGGTCTGTATCTGGCCCTGCTTATGAAAAAGGCGGATGCCGGGCATCAGATCACCGTTTACGAGCGTAATCAGCCCGATGACACCTTCGGCTTCGGCGTTGTCTTCTCTGACGAGACGCTGAACCAGTTCCTGGCCGAGGATGCCGCCACCGCCCAGGCCATCCGCGATCATTTCGCCTACTGGCATGAGATCGATGTGGTGGCCGATGGCGAGACCGTCCGTTCGGGTGGTCATGGCTTCTGCGGTCTGGCCCGCAAGAAACTGCTGCAAATCCTGCAGGAGCGTTGCGCCGCGGAAGGCGTGATCCTGAAATTCCACAGCGAGCAGCAGGATTTCGAAGCCCTGCGCCGCGATTGCGACCTGCTGGTCGGCGCAGATGGTATCAACAGCCAGGTGCGCGAAACCTGGAAAGACACCTTCCAGCCGAGCCTGGACTGGCGGCGCAACAAATTCGTCTGGCTCGGCACTACCCTGCCGCTGGACACCTTCACCTTTGTCTTCCAAGCCAACCAGCATGGCCTGTTCCAGGTCCATGCCTACCGCTTCGAAGACGGCCTCTCGACCTGGATCGTCGAAACCACCGAGGAAACATGGCAGCGCGCCGGCCTGGACAAGGCCAGCGAAGCCGACACCATTGCCTATTGCGAAACACTGTTCGCGCAGCAGCTGAAAGGCCACAAGCTGCTCAGCAACCGCTCGATCTGGCGGACCTTCCCCACCATCAAGTGCGGACGCTGGGTGCATGAGAATGTCGTGCTGATCGGTGACGCCGTACACACGGCGCATTTCTCGATCGGGTCCGGCACCAAACTGGCCATGGAAGATGCCATCGCCCTCAGCCGGGCGCTCAATGCCGGGCATCCGTCCGTGCCGGCAGCCCTGAAAGCCTTCGAGGATGCACGGCAGACTGAGGTCTCGATCCTGCAGCATGCCGCCCAGGTCTCGCTGGAGTGGTTCGAGCATACCGACCGTTACCGGGATTTCGAGCCGATCCAACTGGCCTTCAGCCTGCTGTCGCGCTCCAAACGCATCACCTATGAGAATCTGCGCCTGCGCGACCCTGCCTTTACCGGCCAGATGGACCGCTGGTTCGCCGAGAAGACCGCCGATCAGCTCGGCATGGCGCCGCCGAAAGGCAATCCGCCCCCGCCGATGTTCAACCCTTTCCGCCTGCGCGGCATGACGGTGGAGAATCGCGTCGTGGTCTCGCCGATGTGCCAGTATTCGGTTGAAGATGGCGTTCCGAATGACTGGACGCTGGTACATCTGGGCAGCCGTGCCATCGGTGGCGCCGGCCTGCTGATCACCGAAATGACGGATATAGCCGAACAAGCGCGCATCACGCCGGGCTGCACCGGCCTGTGGAACGAGGCCCAGGCCCGGGCCTGGCGCCGGATCACCGATTTCGTGCATGGCAACAGCAGGGCCAAAATTGCCATCCAGCTGGCCCATGCCGGCCGCAAGGGCGCCACCTGCCTGCCATGGGCCGGTGGCTACGATGCACCGCTGCCGGAACAGCAGGCATGGCCGATCATCGCCGCTTCGGCCCTAGCCTATCAGCCGCAAAACCAGGTGCCGCGCGCCATGACCCGCGCCGACATGGATACGGTGCGCGATGATTTCGTGGCCGCAACAAAATTGGCCATTGCAGCCGGCTTCGACATGATCGAACTGCACATGGCCCATGGCTATCTGCTGTCCACCTTCATCTCGCCACTCACCAATATCCGGACCGACGAGTATGGCGGCAGTCTGGAAAATCGCCTGCGTTTCCCGCTTGAGGTCTTCGATGCCATGCGCGCGGTCTGGCCGCAGGACAAGCCGATGTCTGTGCGGCTCTCGGCTGTCGACTGGGTGCCGGACGGTCTTGCCATCGAAGACTCGGTGGCGATTGCGAAAATCCTGAAGACCCATGGCTGCGACCTGATCGACGTTTCAGCCGGCCAGACTACCACCGACGCCAGACCGCAATACGGCCGCATGTTCCAGACACCCTTCGCCGATGCGATCCGCCAGGAAGCCGGCATTGCCACCATGGCTGTCGGCGCGATCACCTCAGCCGACCAGGTCAACACCATTGTGGCATCGGGCCGTGCCGATCTCTGCGCCCTGGCCCGGCCGCATCTGGCCGATCCCTATTTCACCCTGCATGCGGCCGCCGACTATGACTGGCGCGGCATCTTCTGGCCGCCGCAGTATCATGCCGGACGGGACCAATTGTACCAATTGCGCACCCGCGAACGCGAAGAGGCCCAGGCAGCCGATGCTTTCGCAAAGCAGCGCGCGAGGCGCGACGAAGTCTGACCCAGGCCCTGTCGCATCCGGAATAGTCTGGTGTAGGCTCGGCGCTTCAGCCTGTTCGGAGTTCAGCCAGCCATGCGTGATCTGCACCTGCCCGGCCGTTCGGTGGCCATGGGCCGCAACGGCGCCGCCGCCACCTCGCACAGCCTTGCCACAGTCACCGCTATCGAGATTCTGCGCCGCGGCGGCAACGCCGCCGATGCGGCGATTGCTGCCTGCGCGGTGCAATGCGTGGTCGAACCGGGCTCCACCGGCATTGGCGGCGACAATTTCGTGCTCTACGCACCGGCCGGGACCGATACCAAGAAGGGCGGCAAGGTCTATGGCCTGAACGGTTCGGGCCGTGCACCCAAGGGCCTGAGCGCGGATCTGCTCTTGAAGCAGGGCATCAAGGAAATCGCCCTGACCTCGCCGCATGCCGTTACCATTCCCGGCGCCGTCGATTCCTGGAGCAAGCTGAACAAGCGCTTTGGCAAATTGCCGCTGGCCGACCTGCTGCAGCCGGCTATCCGTTTCGCCGAAGACGGCTTCCCCGTCACCGAGCGCGTCGCCACGGACTGGGGCCGCAATGAAGCCAAGCTGAAAACCGACCCGAACACCGCGCGGATGTGGCTGAAGGATGGCTTGCCACCCAAGGCCGGCGCGGTCTTCCGCCAACCCGAACATGCCAAAGTATTCCGCGAGATCGCGCAGAAGGGCCGCGACGGCTTCTACACCGGCTGGGTCGCCGAGGACATCGTGTCCTATCTGCAGGGCCTGGGCGGCACCCATACGCTGGACGATTTCGCCACCCAGGAAGCCTTCTGGGTCGATCCGATCGCCACCCGTTACAAGGATGTCGAGGTTCTGGAGATTCCGCCCAACGGCGTCGGCATCATCACCCTGCTGATGCTGAATATCCTGAGCGGTTTCGATCTTGGCAAATACGACCCGGTCGGCGTCGAACGGTTCCATATCGAGGCCGAAGCGACCCGGCTGGCGTTCCAGGCCCGCGATCTGTATGTCGCCGATCCGGCCTTTGCCGATGTGCCGATACAGAAATTGCTGTCGATGGGTTTTGCCGATGAACTGCGCGGTCGTATCGATCTGAAAAAAGCCATGCCCGCACCGGGTCCGGTGGGTGGTGCAGCCTATCGCGACACCGTGTATCTCACGGTTGTGGATGCCGAAGGCAACACCTGCTCCTTCATCAATTCGCTGTTCTGGCCCTACGGCACCGGCCTGTGCAGTCCGAAGACCGGCGTGCTGCTACAGAACCGTGGTTGCGGCTTCAAGGTCCAGCCCGGCCATCTGAACTGCGTCGAGCCGCTGAAACGTCCGCTGCACACCATCATCCCGGCCATGGCGCTGAAGGATGGCAAGCCCTGGCTCAGCTTCGGTGTGATGGGCGGCGGTTTCCAGCCGGTCGGCCAGAGCCACGTTCTGACCAACATGGTGGATTTCGGCATGAACGTGCAGGAAGCCATCGACTGCGCACGCGGCTTCCATGTCGCCGGAAAATTCGAAGCCGAGCGCGGCATCCGCGAAGATGTGCTGCTTGGGCTTGCCAGTCTCGGCCACGAGATCAAGCAGGCCGAGATGCCCCATGGCGGCGGCCAGGCCATTATGATCGATGCCGTGAATGGTGTGCTGCAGGCCGGCTCCGACCCGCGCAAGGATGGTTGCGCTCTGGCGTTCTAGGCAGCAGGCGGAAATCGCGGGGCATCCGGTTCCAGAGCGATCCCGGTGGCGTTCACCGTGAACGACACCAGATGATAAAAACCGACCAGCGCGATGATTTCGATCAGCTGGTCGGCTTTGTAATGCGCGGCAGCCCTCTGCCATAGCGCATCCTCTACGGTGCCGGTTTCGACCAGCGCATCGGTCATCCCGACCAGCACGGATTCTTCCGGTGCCCAGCCTGACGCATCGCCATGTACGGTGGCGACGATCTCAGCCGCACTGAAGCCGGCCTTAGCCGCGAAGAATCCGACATGCACGCCCCATTCGTATTCCGCCTTCAGCCGCGCCGTGGTGCGCAGGATCACCAGCTCGCGCTGGCGTAAGCTGATCGAGCCCCGATCGAGCAGTCCGCCGCCGGCCCAGCGCGTCAGGACGCGCGGGTTATGCGCAACGGTGCGAAAAAGCGCGATATCGGCCGGCATCTGCGCCAGTGCCGCGGCAGCTTCGGTGGAATAGGGCTGCGGGATCGGATCGAGACGGGCCATGACGGGAAGCTCCTGTTGTGCTACAGAAATCGTAGCGGCAATTTACCGCTATTATTTCCGTAGCGCAAGCGAGGTCGCCATGACGACACCCCTGCCCCGCCAGCCCGTGCGCGGTTCCCGGTCCGGCCGCCCGGTCATGGCCGCCCTGGACCTGCTGGGACGGCGCTGGAGCCTGCGAATCCTCTGGGAGCTGCGTGAGAGCGTCCTGACCTTCCGGGCGCTCCAGACTGCCTGTGGGGAGCTTTCGCCCAGCGTGCTGCAGCAGCGGCTCAAGGACCTGCGGGCGTCCCGGTTGCTGGACCATGACGGCAGAGGCTATGCGCTCACCGCCACGGCCCGCCGGCTGATGCCGGTGCTGCTCGCCCTGCAGGACTGGGCCGAGGCCTGGTCGGCCGAATTAGAGGAAAAGTAGTAGTCCGGTCAGCACGACAGCGAGCAGGATCACCGTCTCGGCCAAGATCAGCGCCAGCGGCTTCCAGCCCAGCGCAAAGAGCTCGGCGAATGACGTCTTCACCCCGAGCCCGGCGATGGCGACCAGCAAACACCAGCGCGAGACGTCCGAAACGCCCTCCACCAGCATCGGCGGCAGGGTCACGATGCTGCCCAGTACCACCAGCGCGACGAAGCCGATCAGGAAATGCGGCAACAGCGGCTGCGTCTGCTTCGTGCCGGCCTCCCCCGCCTTGCGATAGATCAGGCCGATGCCGACCACGACCGGCAGCAGGCAGGCCACGCGCACCAACTTCACGAAGGTGGCGACATCGCCGGCCTGCGGCGACACGGTGAGGCCGGCGCCCAGTACCTGCGCCACATCGTGGATCGTGGCGCCGAACAGCACGCCGGACGCAGTTTCCGACAAGCCGATGGTCTTGGCCAGCAGCGGATAGATCACCATTGCCAGCGTGGACAGCGCGGTCACGCCGATCACGGTGAGCAGTGTCAGGCGTTCGGACTGCGGCGAGCGCGGCAGGGCTGCCGAAATCGCCATGGCGGCAGACGCCCCGCAGATGCCGACGGCGCCGCCCGACAGCAGGCCTTCCGCGCGGCTGCGGCCGGCAAATTTGGCCAGCAGCAATCCGCTGCCGATCGCAACGACCACGCCACTAACCGCCAGCAGCACCGGTACCGGACCCAGATCGGCAATCCGCTCGACCGTGATACGAATCCCCAGCAGCGCCACGCCGACGCGCAGGATGCTGCGCGCCGCCATGTCTATGCCTGGCCGCACACGCGGATCGGCGCTGAGAAAGTTGAAGGCCATGCCCAGCAGCAGGGCGAGCAGAAAGGGCGGGCCGCCGTAATGGTCGGCAATGAAGCCAACAGCCAACGCAACCGTGGCTGCCACCGTCAGGCCAGGCAAGGGACGGCGAAGACGATCCATCGGATTGAGACTCAGAAGCCGCGCTGCTGACGGTTCCTGTCGAGCTGCTCGCGCGGCACTTCCAGGCCGACCAGGATTTCGATTTCCGTGGTGCGACGACCGGCCAGCGGGATCACCTGCTCCAGCTCTTCTGCCACAGCGATGCGGCGCTGGCCTTCTTTGAAGGGTACGCGGGCGACGAAACCGGCGCGCGACAGCACAGTCTGCTGCTTATCGACAATGGCGACAAAATACGGCACCAGCGCTTCGGGCGCATTGGCCGCCGGCCCGCGGGCCGCAGCGACCTGCAACGTGAAGCTCACGGTAACGGCCGTGACTTTATCGTCGTATTTGCAGCTGCCGTTGTAGTCGAGGATTTCGGTTTCGAAGGTGACGTCGGTGAGATCGCGACCCGTCCCCTGACGATATTGAACTGCCTTGTAGGCGTCGCCGAGAATTCCAACCCGCGGGCAGGGCGGCAGGCGCTCGCGCTTCGAGCCGCAGCCGGCCAGCAGGGCGCTGAGAAGTATGACCGCCGAGACGGCAAATAGCGGGGAACGGGAGAAACGCAGGGTCATGGCGAAACGCTTACCGATCCGGTGGGTCATGCAGGGCCGGCCGGCAGGCGGCCTTTCCTTCACGCGACGAGTGTATTAGGTTGCCCAGCAGTTTTCCCGGGCTTTCCCTGTATAGAAGAGGGGCCCGCGGGAGACAAGCGACAGGCCAGCAAGCCGTTGATCTGCCATGCCTGATCCGCCATCCCGGCCCCGAATCGAAGCCCTGAGTCCCCCGAAGCGAAGCCCTGAGTCCGATGTCCGCTGCCGCCCTTCCCCCGATCGCCCTCGTGCTGGCTGCCCCGCGCGGCTTCTGCGCCGGGGTAGACCGCGCCATCCAGATCGTCGAGCGGGCTCTGGAGCAGTTCGGTGCGCCGGTCTATGTCCGTCACGAGATCGTCCATAACCGTTTTGTCGTCGACAGCCTGGCCGCCAAGGGCGCCATCTTCGTTGACGAGCTGGATGAGGTGCCGGCCGGCGCTCATGTTGTTTTCTCTGCCCATGGCGTGCCGAAGTCGGTGCCGACCGATGCCCAGGCCCGCAAGCTGTCTTACCTGGATGCCACCTGCCCGCTGGTCAGCAAGGTGCACCGCGAGGCCGAACGGCATCACCGTGAGGGCCGCCGCATCATCCTGATCGGTCATGCCGGTCACCCGGAGGTGATCGGCACCATGGGCCAGCTGCCGCCGGGCGCTGTGCTGCTGATCGAAACGATTGCCGATGTCGCCATCCTGCAGGTGCAGGAGGGCGAACCGCTGGCCTATATCACCCAGACGACCCTGTCGGTAGACGATACGGCAGATATTATCGCCGCCCTGAAACAGCGCTTCACCCAGATCGAAGGGCCGAAGAAGGAAGACATCTGCTATGCCACCACCAATCGCCAGGTGGCAGTGAAGGCGATTGCCGCCCATAGCGATGCCGTGCTGGTGATCGGCGCACCGAACTCCTCCAACTCACTGCGTCTGGTCGAGGTGGCCAAGCGCGAAGGCTGCGCCGTGGCGCAACTCGTGCAACGTGCCGTCGATATCGACTGGGCTGCATTGGCCAGCGTGACGTCGGTAGGCATCACCGCCGGCGCCAGCGCACCGGAAGTGCTGGTCGAGGAAGTGATCGCGGCCTTCCGCGAACGCTATGCCGTCACGGTTCGTGAGATTCATACGGCCACCGAAGCGGTGCAGTTCAAGCTGCCCGCCGCCCTCGACTCTTCTGCCGCCTGAACCCGACACCATGGCTGTCTATACCGAAATCGATGAAGACCAGCTCAATGCGCTGCTGATGCGCTACAAGCTCGGCTGCGCCTTGTCCGTCAAGGGCATCGCCGAAGGTGTGGAAAATTCCAACTATCTTCTGGGCACCGAAACCGGCAGCTATATCCTGACGCTGTATGAACGCCGGGTGAAGCGCGACGACCTGCCCTATTTTCTCGGCCTGATGGATCATCTCGCCGGCAAGGGCCTGGCCTGCCCGACGCCCATCCATGACCGCGACGGCAATATCCTCAATGAAGTCGCCGGCCGCCCCTGTGCGATCATCAGTTTCCTGAACGGTGTCTGGCCCAAAAAGCCGACCGCGAAGCAATGTCAGGAACTGGGTGCCGCCACGGCGCGCCTGCATCTGGCAGGCAAGGATTTCCCGCTGCACCGGCCGAATGCGCTGAGCGTCGACGGCTGGGACAGGCTAGTGACAGACTGCGAAGCCAAGGCTGATACTGTCATGCCGGGCCTCGCCCACGAGATCGCCCGCGAATACGACGCCCTGAAAGCCGCATGGCCGGAAACCCCCGGCCGCGCCGGCGACAAGCCCCTGCCGCATGGCGTGATCCATGCCGATCTTTTCCCCGACAATGTCTTCTTCATCGGAGAGAAATGCAGTGGCCTGATCGACTTCTATTTCGCCTGCAACGACTACTTCGCCTACGAACTGGCGATCAATCTCAATGCCTGGTGCTTCGAGGCCGATGGTGCCTTCAACGTCACCAAGGCGCGGGCTCTGATCAATGGCTATGAAAGCGTGCGGCCGCTGACCGATGGCGAGGTCCATACCCTGCCGCTGTTTGCCCGGGGATCGGCGCTGCGCTTCCTGCTGACGCGGCTCTATGACTGGCTCAATCAGGTGCCGGGCGCGCTGGTGAAGCCGAAGGATCCGCTGGAATACTGGAAGAAGCTGAAATTCCACCGTCAGGTTCTGGGCGCATCGGCCTATGGCATCGAACGCTGAGCCGATGTCGGACGATTTACTCGATGTCGAGATTTTCACCGACGGCGCCTGCCTGGGCAACCCCGGTCCCGGCGGTTGGGCAGCGCTGCTGCGGCGCGGCGGCACCGAAAAAGAACTGAGCGGTGGTGATCCGGCCACCACCAACAACCGCATGGAACTGCTGGCTGCCATCATGGCACTGGAAGCTCTGAAAAAACCCTGCAGCGTCGCGCTCTATTCCGACAGCCGCTATGTCATCGATGGCGCCACCGGCTGGCTGCGCTCATGGAAGGCACGCGGCTGGAAGACGGCCGACCGCAAACCAGTGAAGAATGTCGATCTGTGGCAGCGTTTCGAGCTAGCAGTCGCGCCGCACAAGGTGAGCTGGCACTGGGTGCGCGGCCATGACGGGCATGTGGAAAACGAGCGTGTCGATGTGCTGGCGCGCGATGCCGCCACCGCCATCGCCGGCGATACGATCAAGCCGAAAAAGAAAAAAACCGGCCCGGTAAATCCGGGCCGGTTTGATCGCTAGAAAGCTGAAACTCAGATCTGGCCGAGCAGAGTGCTGGCATCCGACACTTCAAACGCGCCGGGCTTCTCCAGGTTAAGCTGCTTCACCACGCCGTCATCAACCAGCATCGAGTAGCGCTGCGAACGCACACCCATGCCCCGCGCAGTGAGGTCGAATTCCATGCCGATGGCCTTGGTCAGTTCGCCCGAGCCATCGGCCAGCATCACCACCTTGTCGCCGACATTCTGGGCCTTACCCCAGTTGCCCATGACGAAAGCGTCATTCACCGACAGGCAGGCAATGGTTTCGACGCCTTTCTTCTTCAGGTCGTCAAACTTCTCGATGAAGCCCGGCAGATGCTTGGCCGAGCAGGTCGGCGTGAAAGCACCCGGCAGGGCGAACAGCGCCACTTTCTTGCCCTTGAAGAATTCGGCAGCCTTCACCGCCTGCGGGCCCTGTTCGGACATGACATAGAGCGTGGCATCGGGAATGCGGTCGCCAACCTTGATGGTCATGATTTCCTCGTCTTGGTTTGAATCTTTGGCCGATCTGGCCATTGGAACGGCCGGGATAAAATGATCCGCCCGGCCACAGGATACAAGGGTCGGAATGGCCGGCAACCGGCCATTGTTTAGCGCCTCATGGCTGTACGACCAGCTCGGCACTCAGGGCCGGATCGACCAGCGTCAGACGCAAAGGCCGGCCGGCCGAGCCCGGGGACATGGTCACCGGTAATTCGAAGCGTATCTCGCGCCGGTCATTCATCAGGGCCACATGGGGACGCCCGAACCAGCTGTCCGGCGCGCCTTCAACAAACAGGTCCGGACTTTGCAGCGGTATCGTGCTGCGCAGGGCGACAATCAGCAGGTCAGGTTTGAGCCGCAGCAGCTGCAGGCGCAGATCGGCAGTCGCTGCGGCCTGGGGTACGCGGGCCTGCCATTTGGCAAGCAATGCCTGATCGGCCGGCACGGACGCGCCAGCGCGATGCTGCACGCGGTCCATGCGCAATATGCAGATATCCTTGCACACGCCATATTCAAGCGTCAGGTTCAGCTTGACCGGCTGTGCCGCATCCTGGCGTTCAATGCGGATCGGCAGCACCACTTCGTCGGTGTAGCCATAGATGTCGTTATGGCCGAGGGGGATTCGTTGTGGTGCCGGCCACAATACATCCGCACGCGCCAAATTCTGCGAGGCCGACCAGTCGAACTGGGCCGGTACCCCGCCCTCGCCCGGGGTGCGCCAGTAGAATTTCCAGCCCGGGGCGAGTCGCACCGCCAGTCCAATCTCATCGGCGGCGCCCTGAACAAAAGCCAGGCGCACCGGTGCAGACGAGAACTGCAGCTCTTGCGTTGCAGCCGGTCGTGACCAAATGACAAGAAACGCTGCAATTCCAAGGGCGATACAGGAAAAGAGGCGGAAACGTGCGGTATTCATACAGCGACTCTGTCCTCTGGCCCGTCAATTGCAAGGGTTTCAGCAGGCCAGCCGGGTAGACAAGCCGACCGGCTGGGGTAACATTCAGGTGAAACCCGGAGGGTGACGCATGACGGGTACCAGCGAAAGCAAGGCGCTATCAGGTTATCTTGAGCGGCAGCTGCTGATTGCCATGCCGACGATGGGCGATGCCCGTTTCGACCGCACCGTAATCTATATGTGCTCGCACAATGCCGAAGGCGCCATGGGCCTGGTGATCAACAAGCCCTATCCCGGCCTGACCTTTCCCAATCTGCTCACCCAGCTCGGCATCGAACCTGCCGCCGATAACGACATTGTGGTCCGCCTGGGTGGCCCGGTGGAAACCGGCCGCGGTTTCGTGCTGCATTCCACCGACTACATGCGTCAGGGCAGCGTGAAGATCGACGAGGATAACGGCATCGGCCTGACCGCGACGCTGGATGTGCTGCGGGCGATTGCCAGCGGCAGCGGCCCGCAACGCAGCCTGTTCGCCCTTGGCTATGCCGGCTGGAGTGCCGGGCAGCTGGATACGGAAATCCAGGAGAATGCCTGGCTGGCTGCGCCTGCCGACCCGGATCTGATTTTCGAATCCGATCTCGATGCCCTGTGGGATCGTGCCGTGCGCAAGATCGGTATCGATGTGGCCAAACTGGCGACCGTGTCAGGTCACGCCTGACCTCTAGGCCTGGTCCGGCAGCGGCGCATCATTGGCCAGCCGTGCATAGAGTTGATGATCGCGCCACACGCCATTGATCTTCAGGTATTCCCGTAACACGCCTTCGGTACGGAAGCCGGCATGGGCCAGCAACCGGCGGCTGGGTGCGTTTTCCGGCAGGCAGGCCGCTTCAAGCCGATGCAGCTTCAGGGTTTCGAAGCAATGCGTGGTCATGACGCGGAGAGAGTCTGTCATAAGGCCCTGGCCGATATGCGGCTTGCCGATCCAGTAGCCCAGCTCGCCGCATTGCGCCGCGCCCCGCCGGATATTGGACAACGTGATGCCGCCGACCAAACCATCGTTGCGCCGCAGATAGATGAAATAGGCTTCCCCGTGATCCTGCCGGCGCAACCGGTCGAACCATGTCAGCCGACGGCGGAAACCTTCGCGAGTGAGAGAGTCTTCCGCCCAGGTCGGCTCCCAGGGTTGCAGATGCTCGCGGCTGATGGCACGCAGCGTGGCCCAGCTTTCGTAATCGTTGATTTCGGGCGAGCGCAGATAAATCCGTTCGCCATGCAGACTGGGGATAGCCGGAGGGAGGAAGCGGCCAAACAGCATCTGTTCGCCTCCCCCGTCCCGTCGCTTCAGCCGAACCGGGCCGCGAAGCGCGAATAACTCTCCAGCCGCTCGACCGGCCCCAATGCTGCCACTGTCGGCGGTGCAGAGCGCATGACCCGCTCAGCCACGCTCTGTACGGCCTTGGCATCAACCTGGTCGACCGCCGCCAGGACCTCGTCCAGATCGAGCGGGCGGCCAAACAGCAGCATCTGGCGGCCAAGCTGCTCGATGCGCGCACCGGAGCTTTCCAGCGACATCACCAGCCCGACTTTCAGCTGGGCACGCGCGCGCTGCAGCTCGTCGCCATCGACCTTGCCGCAAATCTTGCTGAGTTCTTCGGCCAGAACCGGCATCAGCTCTGGCAGTTTCTCGCCGCCGGTGCCGGCATAGATCGTCATCAACCCGCCGTCGCGATAGGAGGACGGGTAGGCATAAACCGAGTAGGCCAGACCGCGCTTCTCGCGCACTTCCTGGAACAGCCGCGATGACATGCCGCCGCCAAGCACCGTGGCGTAGACCTGCATCGCGTAGTAGCCGGGATCGTCATAGGAGAGCCCGGGCAGCGCAATGGCGACATGGGCCTGCTCCAGATCGCGTACGGCCCGCTTCTCGCCGCCGCCGCCGTAAAGCGCCGTCTGCTGCGCCGGTCGCGCCATACGGTTCAGACCGCCGAACAAACGTTCGGCTTCAGCCATCAGCCGGTCGTGATCGACCGCGCCTGCCGCCACCAGAACAAGATTGGGGCCATGATAGAAGCGCGACAGGAAGCCCTGCAGGTCCTCGCGTTTCATGCCGGTGACGCGATCCACCGTGCCAAGGATCGAACGCCCGAGCGACTGCCCCGGGAAAGCGGTTTCCTGCAGATGGTCAAAGATGATGTCGTCGGGCGTATCTTCCGACTGGCCGATTTCCTGGATGATGACTTCGCGCTCGCGCTCCATCTCGTCCTTGTCGAAGACCGAATGCTGGAGGATGTCGGCCAGGATATCGAGCGCCAGGCCGGTATCTTCGGCCATGACCCGGGCGTAATACGCGGTCTGTTCACGCGAGGTGAAGGCGTTCAGATGACCGCCCACGGCCTCGATTTCTTCGGCGATCGCCAGGGCCGAGCGCCGCTCGGTGCCCTTGAAGGCCATATGCTCCAGCATATGGGCGACGCCGTTGATCTCGGGCGTCTCGTCGCGCGCGCCGGCATCGACCCAGATGCCGACGGAGACGGTCTTGACCTGCGGCATGGCCTCGGAGACCACGCGCAGACCGTTGGAAAGAGTGCCGATACGAACTGTCATGTTTTCACTCTACGCGTTTCGATGAAATCGCGCACCTTGGCATAATCGTTGGCCAGAACGGTCTGTCGTTCGGCCCGGTCGAACAGGTCGGCCAGGCGCGGCGGCAGAGCCGGATGGCGGCCGGTAGCAGCCTCGACAGCGGCCGGGAATTTTGCCGCATCGGCGGTGGCCAGGGTCACCAACGGCGTTTCGGCCGGCAGGGCCCGGGCAGCACGCTGCTCGGCGGCGACCACCAGGCCAACGGCTGTATGCGGATCGACCAGCAGGCCGTTGCCGGCCTCAAAGGCCGTCTTCAGCATGGCTTTCGTCTTGGCCTCATCGGCCTTGCCGGCGGCGAACAGTTGCTTGGTCTCGGCGAGCGCATTGGGCGACACCGTGAAACCGCCATTCTTGTCCAGATCGCTCATCAGTCGGCGGATTTCGGCGCCGTCGCGACCATGCATATCGAACAGCAGGCGCTCGAAATTGCTCGCCACCTGGATATCCATGCTGGGGCTGATGGTCGGCTCGACACCGCTTTTGCGGTACTCGCCGCCAGCGATGAAGCGCGCGAGGATGTCGTTGCGGTTGGTGGCGACGATCAGTTTGGCGATCGGCAGGCCCATTTTGGCAGCGCAATAGCCGGCGAAGATGTCGCCGAAATTGCCGCTCGGCACGCAGAAGGCCGGCGCACGATCCGGGCCGCCCAGGCTGAGCGAGGCAGTTACGTAATAGACGATCTGGGCCATCACGCGCGCCCAGTTGATCGAATTCACGGCCGTGAGGCCAACCGTGTCGCGGAAAACGGCATCGTTGAACAGCGCCTTCACCATCGCCTGGGCATCATCGAAGGTGCCTTCCAGCGCAATGGCATGCACATTGGCATCGGCAACCGTGGTCATCTGTCGGCGCTGCACGTCCGAGACGCGGCCATGCGGGAACATGATGAAGATGTCGAGATTGGCGCGACCGCGGCAGCCCTCGATGGCGGCCGAACCGGTATCGCCCGAGGTGGCGCCGACGATGGTGGCGCGCTTGCCCGACCGCGTCAGCGCCCAGTCGAACAGCCGGCCGAGCAGCTGCAGCGCCACATCCTTGAAGGCCAGCGTCGGCCCGTGGAACAGCTCCAGCACCCAGTCATTATCGCCGCTCTGACGCAGCGGCACGACCGCCTGATGCCCGAAGGTGGCATAGGCCTCATCGATCATGCGCTGCAGATCCGTATCGGGGATGCTGCCGCCGACGAAGGGTTTGATGATGCGGAAGGCAACCTGCGCATAGCTCAGGCCCTGCATGGCGCGCCAGTCCGCCATGGAAAACTGCGGCCAGCTTTCCGGCACATACAGGCCGCCATCGGTGGCGAGGCCAGCCAGCAGCACACCCTCGAAATCGAGGGTCGGGGCCTGGCCGCGGGTGGAAACGTAGCGCATGGCGGGACTCAGTTCAGGTAGCGGGCTTTGAGATGCGCCTTGAAGGCGGCGGTGCTTAAGGGCTTGCCAGTCGCCTGGCGCAGCAGCTCATCGGTGGTGAGCAGCGCGCCCTTGCCATGCACATTCTTGCGCAGCCAGCGCAGCAGCGGCTTGAAATTGCCCTTGGCGATACCAGGCAGGATTGTCTTGTCCTGCTCTTTCGCCGCGGCAAACAGTTGCGCGGCCGACAGCGCGCCCAGCGTATAAGTCGGGAAATAGCCGATCGAACCAACCGCCCAATGAATATCCTGCATGCAGCCGACGCTGTCGCTGGGGACCTCCACACCGAGCAGGGTCTGCATGCCATCGTTCCAGGCATAAGGCAGATCGGCCAGCGGCAGGTCGTCGCTCAGCATCGCCTGCTCCAGGCGATAGCGCAGGATGACATGGGCCGGATAGGTGGCCTCATCGGCATCGACGCGGATCAGGTCGGGTTTCACACGTGCATAGATGCGCTGCAGGTTGGCATCCGACCAGGCCTCGCCAGTACCGCCAAACGCCTTGCGCAAGACCGGGCCGGCATAGGTGAGAAATTCCATGCCGCGGCAAACTTGCATCTCGACCAGCAGGCTCTGGCTTTCATGCAGGACCATGCCGCGCGCCTCGCCTACCGGCTGGTCGCGCCAGGCCTTGGGCAGGCCAAGCTCGTAAAGCGCATGGCCGGTCTCGTGCAGCACGCCCATCAGCGATTTGGTGAAATCAGCTTCCTCGTAGCGCGTAGTGATGCGCACATCGTCGGGAATGCCCCCCGTGAAAGGATGCAGGCTGACATCCAGGCGGCCGTGATTGAAATCGAAACCGAGCGCCTTCATGAATTTCAGACCGACGGCGCGCTGGGTCTCGACCGCGAAGGGCCCCTGCAACGGCAGCGGCTCGGGCCGCTTGGCCTGCTTGCTGAGCGCCTTGTCGATAAACCCGGGCAGAAAACCGCCCAGATCGGCAAACAGCTTGTTGATCGTCTCGGAGCGGCCGCCGGGTTCGTATTCGTCCAGCAGCGCATCGTAATGGCCCAGGCCGAAAGCCGCCGACTTCGCAGCCGCCACCTCACGGGTCAGCTCCAGCACCGGCTTGAAGGCTTTGGCGAAACTCTTGAAATCGTCGTTGCGGCGCGCCTTGCGCCAGACCATTTCGCAGGCCATCGAGGCCTTCGAACGCGCTTCCACCAGTTTCGATGTCAGTGCCGTGGCATGGCGCCACTGCCGGCGCATCTCGCGCAGGTTGGCGCGCTGCCAGTCGGTCAGGCCCTTCTGCTGGGTTTCGGCCTCGCCCAGCAGGTCGCCCAGCCTGGGGTCGGTGATCCATTCGTGGCGCAGCACATTCAGGGTCGCCATCTGCTCGGCACGCGCCCTGGCGCCACCCTCGGGCATCATGGTCGACTGATCCCAGCCCAGCATGGCCAGCGCACCGTTCACCGCACCGATACGGTGGAATTGCTGCTCCAGGGCTTTGTAGCGCTTCATGGGTTCAAGCCTTCGTGCCGGCGTCGCGTCCCCGCCGCCGATGCCATAGCACATAAATCACCGCCAGCACCACGGCACCGCTGTACCAGGTGAAGGCATAGGACAGGTGATTGTTGGTAAAGCTGAGCCGGGTATGGCCCGGCCGTGGCCAGCCGCCCGGCACGGTCACGCTGGCATCGGCATCGATGAACAACTGCGGCGCATCGCTGATGCCCGCCGCCTTCAGCATCCCCGCCGTGTCGCCCGAATACCACAGGTTCCGCCTCAGATCGTTTTCGGGGGTGAAGGCGCCCTGGTTCCACGGGGCCCGGGCAATGCCGGTGATAACCTGCTCGCCCTCCACTTGCCCCTGCAGGCGGCGCGCCGGCTCCTTGTCCTCGGCCGGCACCCAGCCGCGGCTCACCAGCACATGGCCCGGCGCATCGGTGCGCTTGAGCAGGGTGATGATGTGGTAGCCGAAATTGCCACGCTCGGAATGCGCCAGCAGATGGAATTCCCTGTCGTGGTCGAATACGCCTTTGACCACCACGCGACGGTAATTCCAGGCTTCGGCATCGACCTGACCGACCGGCAGCGGCACCGGATCGGCCTTCAGACCCTGCTCGACGCTTTCAATCAGGTCGAGCTTCCACAGCAGGCGCTGGACCTGCCAGCTGCCCAGGAAGAGCAGCAGGATGAGGGCGGGAATAGTGAAGAGGGTCGGCCAGAAGGCCGGCCGGAAACCAAGAATCGTCAACGGGTCACTCGCGCAGTAATTCGATATCGGACGACGCCTTGTGGCGGTATTGCTGGGCGATCAGCACGCCCTTGAACGGTCGCAGCATGCCGATGGCGCCACCCAGGATAAGTGGGGTCCAGAGCGCCATATGCAACCACATCGGCGGCTCGAACCGCAATTCGACCCAGAGCGCCAGGCCGACCACAATGAATCCGAGGATCAGGATGACAAAGACGGCGGGGCCATCGCCGGAATCGACCGTGGCGTAATCCAGGTCGCAGGCCGGGCAGCGCGGTTTGACCGTCAGCAGCCCGTCGAACAACGGGGCCTCGCCGCAGCGCGGACAGCGGCAGCGAAGCCCCGTGGAGAACGACGATAGCGGCGGATAATACGGCGCCGCCATCGGACTGTGGCTCAATGGGCGGCCGGTGCGCCCGAACCCCACCAGTAGATGGCGGTGAACAGGAAGAGCCAGACCACGTCGACGAAGTGCCAGTACCAGGCGGCCGCCTCGAAGCCGAAATGATGGTCGGACTTGAAGTGGCCCTTCATGGCGCGCAGCAGGCAGACCAGCAGGAAGATGGTGCCGACGATGACATGGAAGCCGTGGAAGCCGGTCGCCATGTAGAAGGTCGAGGCATAGATGCCATCCGTGAAGCCGAAGGCGGCATGGCTGTATTCGAACGCCTGGCAGGCGGTGAACAGCACGCCGAGGATCACGGTCAGCGTCAGACCCTGGATCAGGCCCTTGCGGTCGTCATGCAGCAGCGCATGGTGCGCCCAGGTCACCGTGGTGCCCGACAGCAGCAGGATCAGGGTATTGACGAAGGGCAGTTCCCAGGGGTTGAAGGTCTCGATCGTCGCCGGCGGCCACTGGTGACCGATCGCTTCGGTCGGATAGAGCGCGGCGCCAAAGTAGGCCCAGAACCAGGCGACAAAGAACATCACTTCGGAAGCGATGAACATCACCATGCCGTAGCGCAGATGCAGCTGCACCACCGGGGTATGATGGCCGTCATGCTCGGCTTCGCGGATCACATCGCGCCACCAGGCAGCCATCGTGTAGAGCACGATGACCAGGCCAGGCACGGTCCACAGGTAGCTGTGGCCATGGAAGGCATAGACCGAGCCGATCGCCAGCACGAAGGCGCCCATCGAACCGATGAACGGCCACGGGCTCGGATCGACAAGATGATAATCGTGGTTGCGGGCACTACTGGCCATATCAGACCCCCTGGTTACAAACGCTAGTTGGTGGAGCCGGCCGCAGTGCTGCGGTCGGAAAGGCGGGTTTCATCCGGCTTGCGGAAGAAGGTGTAGCTCAAGGTAATCTCGACAACGTCACGGGTCGTCGGATCTTTCAGGATGTCCGGATCGACGAAGAAGGACACCGGCATGTCGACGCTCTGACCGGCCTGCAGGATCTGCTCCTCGAAGCAGAAACAGGCGATCTTGTTGAAATACTGTCCGATCTTTTCCGGCGTCACATTGAAGCTGGCCTGGCCGGATACGGCGCGCGCGGTGGGATTGGTGGCGCGATAGAAGATCAGCGTCTCCTCACCCGGCTTCACCACCACCTGGCGCTGCACCGGCTGGAATTTCCACGGCATCCCCGGCGCGGTATCGGCATTGAAGCGCACAGTCACCGTGGCTTCATCGTCACCGGTCGCGCCCGGCGCAGCCTTGGCACGCAGCGGCGTGCCGGCAAAGCCCGTCATGCGGCAGAACAGGTCATAAAGGGGCGCCGAGGCGAAGGACAGCCCGATCATCACGGCAAAGACAGCAGCGCAGCTGAGAGCCACGCGGCGATTCTTGCGTTGCTGTTCAGGCGTCAGGCTCATGCCGGCTGCATCCCCGTCATCTTGGCGATGGTGATGAAATAGAACAGCAGCACCAGGGCGAACAGCACCAGGGCCAGTGCAACATTGCGCGCCCGGCGGCGCTTGGGATCGTTCTGCTGCGACATGGCGCTCATGCTCCCCAGCCAAGCCCGCGCTCGGCGAGCAGCAAGGCGAAGAGCAGGAACAGGTAGAGGATCGAGTAAGCGAACATATGCTTGGCGGCCCGGTCGCCCGTGCTGCGCCAGATCCGCAGGGCGAGCGCCAGGAAAATCACCCCGAGCAGCGCCGTGGCGCCGCCATAGAGCGGGCCGGCAAGGCCAAGCGCCCAGGGACTGAGCGTCACCGGCACCAGCAGCAGGCTGTAGATCAGAATCTGGCGACGCGTCTCGCCGTCGCCGGCCACCACCGGCAGCATCGGCACGCCGGCGCGGGCATAGTCGTCCGAACGATAGAGTGCCAGCGCCCAGAAATGCGGCGGCGTCCACATGAAGATGATGGCGAACAGCAGCAGCGGCAGCAGGGCGAGATCGCCGGTAACGGCAGCCCAGCCGATCATCGGCGGGAAGGCGCCGGCGGCGCCACCGATCACGATGTTCTGCGGCGTACGGCGCTTCAGCCACATCGTGTAAATGAAAACATAGAAGCCGATGGTGAGCGCCAGGATGGCGGCGGCGACCCAGTTGACGCCCAGGCCCATCACAAGGATGGAACCGGCCGACAGTACACAGCCGAAGCCAAGCGCTTCCTCGCGGCTGACGCGGCCCTGCGGGATCGGACGACCCTGCGTGCGCTGCATCACCGCATCGATATCGGCGTCGTACCACATGTTGATCGCGCCGGACGCGCCGGCGCCGATGGCGATGCAGAGTAGCGCCGTGATCGCCAGGGTCGGGTGCAGATGGCCGGGCGCCAGCACCATACCGACCAGGCCGGTGAACACGACCAGCGACATCACGCGCGGCTTGAGCAGCGCGAGATAGTCGGCCGGCCGGGCTTCACCCGTCTTGCCGTAAGCGCCATCGAGGCCGGCATTGCCGGCCTCGTTGCGCTCCGAAATGTAACTGGCGTCGGACACCCGTTGACTCCTGGGGCTGGAGCGCCGGCCTTACTTGATGACCGGCAGCTTTTCGTACTGGTGGAACGGCGGCGGCGAAGACAGCGTCCACTCCAGAGTGGTCGCACCCTCGCCCCACGGATTGTCAGCGACTGCCTTCTTCTTGATGAAGGCATAGATCACCGAACCGACGAAGAACAACGTCGAAGCGAACGAGATATAGGCACCGATCGAGGCGACGTAATTCCAGCCGGCGAAGGCATCCGGATAATCCGGGATACGACGCGGCATGCCCTGCAGGCCGAGGAAGTGCATCGGGAAGAACAGCAGGTTCACGCCAATGAACGTCGTCCAGAAGTGGATCTGGCCTGCCGTCTCGCTCAGCTCATAGCCCGACATCTTGCCGAACCAGTAATAGAAACCGGCGAAGATGGCGAACACGGCGCCGAGGCTGAGCACATAGTGGAAATGCGCCACCACGTAATAGGTGTCATGCAGGTAGGTATCGACGCCGGCATTGGCGAGCACCACACCGGTGACGCCACCGACCGTGAACAGGAAGATAAAGCCGATGGCGAACAGCATCGGCACGGTGAAGCGGATCGAACCGCCCCACATCGTCGCGATCCACGAGAAGATCTTCACGCCGGTCGGCACTGCGATCACCATGGTGGCCGCCGTGAAATAGGCGCGCGTGTCGACGGCGATGCCGGTGGTGTACATGTGATGCGCCCAGACGACGAAGCCGACGACGCCGATGGCAACCATGGCATAGGCCATGCCGAGATAGCCGAACACCGGCTTCTTCGAGAAGGTCGAGATGATCTGGCTGATGATGCCGAAGCCGGGCAGGATCAGGATGTACACTTCGGGATGGCCGAAGAACCAGAACAGATGCTGGAACAGGATCGGATCGCCACCGCCTTCAGGCTTGAAGAAGGCGGTGCCGAAGTAGCGGTCGGTCAGCAGCATGGTGATGCCACCGGCCAGAACCGGCAGCGACAGCAGCAGCAGGAAGGCGGTGACCAGCACCGACCACACGAACAGCGGCATCTTGTGCAGGGTCATGCCCGGCGCGCGCATGTTGAAGATGGTGGTGATGAAGTTGATCGCGCCGAGGATCGAGGACGCGCCGGCGATATGCAGGCTCAGGATGGCGAAGCCGACCGCAGGACCTGGGTGGCCGACATCCGACGACAGCGGCGGATAGATCGTCCAGCCGCCGCCCATGCCGAGACCGCCGGCCGGACCTTCCACCACGGTGGAGAGCAGCAGGCAGCCGAAGGACGGGATCAGCAGCCAGAAGGAAATGTTGTTCATGCGCGGGAAGGCCATGTCCGGCGCGCCGATCATCAGCGGCACGAACCAGTTGCCGAAACCGCCGATCATCGCCGGCATGACCATGAAGAAGATCATGATCAGGCCATGGCCGGTGACCAGAACGTTGAACAGGTGATGGTTGCCGCCCAGGATGCCGTCACCGGGATTCATCAACTCGGCGCGCATCAGCACCGAGAAGAAACCGCCGATCAGACCCGCCATGACGGCGAAGATCAGGTACAGCGTGCCGATATCCTTGTGGTTGGTCGAATACATCCAGCGGCGCCAGCCGGTGGGCAGATGATGTTCGTCGTGATGGTCGTGGGCCGCGTGGGCGTGAGCCTGAGCCATGACGTTCCCCTACTCTCTCAGTTCAGTGCGGTTACTGGGCGACGCGCGCGTCGGCGAGACGCGGCGACACACCATCGACGGTGGCGAATTTCTGTTTCGCTTCCTCGGCCCACTTCGCATAGGCGTCCTTGGAAACGACCTGCACCTTGATCGGCATGTAGCCGTGATAGGCGCCGCAGATTTCCGAACACTGGCCGTAATAGGTGCCTTCGCGCTCGGCGCGGAACCAGGTCTCGTTGGTGCGGCCTGGCACGGCGTCCTTCTTCACGCCGAAGGCCGGCATGGCCCAGGCATGGATGACATCGGCAGCGGTGATCAGCAGGCGCACATTGGTGTTCACCGGCACAACCACCACATTGTCGGTCTCGAGCAGGCGATGCTGGCCCGGCTTGATCTCGGCTTCAGGAATGATGGTGGCATCGAAGGTGAAGTTGCCATTGTCGGGATATTCGTAAGACCAGTACCACTGCTTGCCGATCGCCTTGATGGTCAGTTCGGCCTTGCTGGTCTTGTCGCCGAAATACAGCAGCTTGAACGACGGCACCGCGATCACGATCAGGATCAGGATCGGCACCACGGTCCACAGCACCTCGATCAGGGTGTTGTGCGAGGTCTTCGACGGCACCGGATTGGCCGAGGCGCGGAAGCGCCACATCACGTAGATCAGCAGCACCAGCACGAAGAGGGTGATCAGCGTGATGACCCACATCAGCAGGTCGTGGAACCGATGCATGTCGGCAGCGACGGGGCTGACAGCGGGCTGCATGCCGAGCAGCCAGGGGGCCGGAAGCCCCGGGGTCTGTTCGGCGGCCATTGCGGCGCCCGACAGCATGACAGCAAGCGCTGCCCCGAAACCGGCCATGGCCGAAAGACGACGCGCGGCCCAGCGGACGGCCGCAAACGAATTCCACCCCATCGTGCAATACCCTCGCTAATGACTTGGGAGTCTAACTCTTTCGAGGCCGGACCATACACCGGCCCATGACGGTCGCCCAGTCTGCCGGCGGCGGTCCAAGGGCTTTCTGCGACGATTTGTCGCTCCGCCCCGAAAGCCCCCCGCCTGACCCCCTTAAGCATTGATTTGGCTTGCGCTTGCGCCGCCGCGGCTGCCCCCCTAATCTGCCCACTCACGGGGGCCAGAGGCATGCTCGATCCGAACCAGCGGAAACTCACGCAGGACATACTCGACTGGCTCGATCGACCCGCATTTACGGTTGAATATGGGCCAGGTGACGACTACCGTTACGTGTCCTGCAATACCGCTTATGCCGCCCTGACCGAAATGAATGCTGAAGCCCTCACCGGCCAGGGGCTGTCCGCCGGCTTTGCCCTTGGCGAGGTCGACAAGGTGCGCGAGCTGCTCGACAGCACCCGCCGGGAAGGCCGGCGCCAGATCGGCAATACCCTGATCCGCTGGGCCAATGGCTGGCTTTGCCAGGGTCTGACCGTCGCCCCGCTGAACGACAACCACGGCCGGGTCACCGGCCTGATGGTCATCGCCGAGGCTAGCACCCCCGAGAAGATGCACCAGGTCGCCCTGCAGGTGGCCGAATACAAGCTGCGCGACTTTGCCGAACTGGCCTCGGACTGGTTCTGGGAAACCGATGCAGATCATCGCTTTACCTGGATTTCCGATTCCTCGTCGGCCCATACCTCGGCACTGCGCGCCCTGTTCCTTGGACGCTGCCGCTGGGAAGTCGCGGTGCAGGGCGATTCGGAAGCCGACCTGCTCTTTTGGGAAGAGCATCGCCGTCAGCTCGACCGCCACGAACCCTTCCGGGGCTTCCGCTATTGCACGATCACGGCCGGCACGGAGCTCTGGATCGAGATCAACGGTAAGCCGGTCTTCGATGCCAATGGCCGTTTCATGGGCTATCGCGGCTCGGGCCGCGACATCACCGACCAGTATCGCCAGCAGCGCCGCATCGAGGCCGCGCTGCGCCAGGCCGAAGAGGCCAGCCGCGCCAAGAGCCAGTTCCTGGCCAATATGAGCCATGAGCTGCGCACGCCGCTCAATGCCATCATCGGCTTCTCGGAAATCATCCGCGACCAGATGTTCGGCTCCGTCGGCGTGCCGCGCTATGTCGACTATGCCCGCGACATCAACGGTTCCGGCACGCATCTGCTGGCGCTGATCGGCGACATTCTGGACATGTCGCGCATCGAGGCCGGCTATTACGCCCTCGACGAAAAGGCCGTCGATCTGTCGGCGGTGATTCAGTCGGCGCTGACTATGGTGCGGCCGCAGGCCGAGCGCGGCGGCATCACGCTGCGCAACCTCTCCTCGGATACCCTGCCGCAACTGCGTGCGGATGAGCGCGTGGTCAAACAGGTGCTGATCAATCTGCTCGGCAACGCCGTTAAATTCACGCCCGCCAGCGGCACCATCGACGTGGTATTCCGCCAGATGCCGGATGGGACACCGTCGCTCACGGTCATCGACACCGGTATCGGCATTACGCCCGAGCGCCTGGAACATATCTTCGAGCCCTTCCAGCTCGCCAAGGCTGAAGTGGCGCGCCAGCATGGTGGTACGGGTCTGGGCCTGTCGATCAGCAAGCGGCTGATGGAACTCCATGGCGGCTCGCTCATCCTGAGCAGCACGGTGGGCAGCGGCACCCAGGCCCAGATGACATTCCCGGGCTGGCGCCTGCTCAGCGACGTGGACGAGAACTGGTCGCCGCCGGAACTGCCCGTGCCGCTCAGCCCGCCGCCTGAAGCGCCCCCGCCCCTCGCGCCCGCCGCCCGTCGGCAGGAACCGGCCGAGACAACCGCTGGCGCGAATCTGGGCGAAACCCTGCGCGTCTTGCTGGGCACCATGAATGAGGGCGTGCTCGGCATCGACGGTCAGGGAATATTGGTCAACATCAGCGACATCTGCGCCCAGATGTTCGGGTACCAGCCTGGCGAACTGATCGGCCAGAATGTCAAAATCCTCATGCCGGAACCCTTCCGCTCGGGCCACGATTCCTATGTGCGCAATTACCTCACCACCAAGCGCGCCAAGATTCTCGGGCTCGGGCGCGATACGCTGGGCCGCAAGAAATCCGGTGAGATATTCCCGATCCATCTGAGCGTCGGCGAATATAACGACGAGGACGGCCCGGGCTTCATCGGCATCGTCCGCGATATCTCCGACCGTCGCGACGTCGAGCTGCGCGCTGAATTCGCCAGCCGCAATGATCCGCTGACCGGCATCCTGAACCGCGCCAGCTTCATCGCCGAGACCGAACGCATGCTGGGCGCCCAGCATCGCCTGGATGGCGGTCTGTGGGTGCTGTTCAATCTCGACATGGATGGCTTCCGCGATATCAATGAAGGCTTCGGCTATCACATCGGCGATATCGTGCTGAAGGGTACGGCCGACCGGCTGGCCGAGATGCTGCCGCGTGAAGCGCTGGTCGGCCGTATCGCCGCCGACCAGTTCGCGGCCCTGGCTGTCGTCACCGATCTCAACAATGCGCTCAACCTCGCGCAGGCCCTGCATGCGCATCTGACCAAGCCGATCGCGATCGAGGGCCGCCTGGTGCCGCTGAAGGTCAGCATGGGCGCGGCCATTATCGACGATCCGTCCGAAAAGATGAGCGATGGCCTGGCCAAGGCCGAGCTGGCCATGAAGCTGGTGCGCGCCGCCGGCGGCGATTCCACGCGCTTCTACAGTCCGGAAATGACACGGGCGGCCGAGCGCCGTCTGCGACTGACCATGAATCTGGACGCCGCCATCGCGCAGAACGAATTCCACGTCGTCTACCAGCCGGTGGTGGAAACGACCAGCGGCGCCATTTGCGCCATCGAGGCGCTGCTGCGCTGGCATCACCCAGACCTCGGTGCCATTTCACCCAGCGAATTCATTCCGCTGGCCGAGGAAACCGGCACCATCATCCAGATCACGCGCTGGGTCTTCGCCAGTGTCTCCCAGCAGATTCGCGACTGGCGCGCCAATGGCGTCGAACCGCGTCGCGTCTTCGTCAACGTCTCGGGCCAGCAGTTCATCCGCGACGATCTGCCGGCGCATTTCCGCAAGATGGCGGCGGAAGAACCGGAACTGATCCCCTTCCTTGGCATCGAGATCACCGAGCAGGCGGCCATCCAGAATATGGAAGCCACCGTGGCGGCGATCCGCGAACTGGCCGAAATCGGCATCGATGCGGCGCTGGATGATTTCGGCACCGGCTATTCGTCTTTGAGCTACATCCAGCGGCTGCCGATCCGCAAGATCAAGCTCGACCGCGCCTTCATCGCCGACCTGCCGGGCAACGACCGCGACATCGCGCTGGTCCGCGCCATGATCGGTATGGCCAACGGTCTTGATCTGCCGGTGGTGGCCGAAGGCGTCGAGACGGCGGCCCAGCGTGACTTCCTGCGCGGAGTCGGCTGCAGCGAGCTGCAGGGTTACCTGATCAGCCGGCCGGTGCCGGCCGCCGAGATCACCGAACTGCTGAAACAGAGCGACCGCCGTCGCCGCTAGGCGTGCCTCCCGGCAATTTGCACGACAAGGGCTGTATTTTCGCCGCGACGGACGCCATATAATCCGGCGATACGCTGATTTCCGCCCGTTATTGCCCGCCACGAGGATTGTCATGACCGGTGCCGCCACTGCCCAGGACCTGTTTTTCACCCGCGCCGGGCTCGACCGTGCGCGACTGGATGGCGTGGTGGGTGATGCCCTTCAGGGGGCCGATGACGGCGAGCTGTTCCTGGAATACAGCCAGTCGGAAAGTTTCAGTTTCGACGACGGACGGCTCAAAGCTGCCGCCTATGACACCACCCAGGGCTTCGGTCTGCGCGCCGTGTCGGGCGAGCAGACCGGCTATGCCCATGCCTCCGACCTGAGCGAGGAAGCGATCCGGCGCGCCGCCACCACCGTGCGCGCCGTACGTGCCGGCCATGGCGGCAGCATGAGCGAGGCACCGCCGGCCACCAACCGCCATCTCTACGGCGACGACAATCCGCTGAACGAGATTCCCTTCGAGCAGAAGGTGCAGCTGCTGCAGGCCATTGACGCCTATGCCCGCGCCAAGGACCCGCGCGTAAAGCAGGTTTCCGTCTCGCTCGCCGGCAGCTGGCAGGCCGTCGCCATCCTGCGTGCCGATGGCAGCCTGATGCAGGATATCCGCCCGCTGGTCCGCCTGAACGTCTCGGTCGTGGCTGGCCAGGGCGACCGCATGGAGACCGGCAGCCGCGGCGCCGGCGGCCGCGTCGGCTATGCCCGCTTCTTCGATCCGGCACACTGGCAGGCGGAAGTCGACGACGCCCTGCGTCAGGCCCTGGTCAATCTGGAATCGGTGCCCGCGCCGGCCGGCGAGATGACCGTCGTGCTCGGTCCGGGCTGGCCCGGCATCCTGCTGCATGAAGCCATCGGCCACGGCCTGGAAGGCGACTTCAACCGCAAGAAGACCTCGGTCTTCTCCGGCCTGGTCGGCGAGCGGATCGCAGCAAAGGGCGTCACCATCGTAGATGACGGCACCATCGAAAGCCGCCGCGGCTCGCTCAGCATCGACGACGAGGGCACGCCGACCGAGAACACTATGCTGATCGAGGACGGCATCCTGAAGGGCTTCATGTATGACCGCATGAATGCCCGGCTGATGGGGGTGAAGTCGACCGGCAATGGCCGCCGCCAGTCCTTTGCCCATAATCCGATGCCGCGCATGACCAACACCTACATGCTGGCCGGCGACCGCGATCCGGGCGAGATTCTGGCCGGCGTCGACAAGGGCGTCTACGCGGTGAATTTCGGCGGTGGCCAGGTCGATATCACCTCCGGCAAGTTCGTGTTCTCCTGCACCGAGGCCTACATGATCGAAAAGGGCAAGCTGGGCGCCCCGATCAAAGGCGCCACCCTGATCGGCGCCGGCGCCGAGGTTCTTAAAAAAGTAACCGCTGTCGGCAATGATCTGCAGCTGGATGCTGGCATCGGCACCTGTGGCAAGTCCGGCCAGGGCGTGCCGGTCGGCGTCGGCCAGCCGACCGTGCTGATCGATGGATTGACGGTGGGCGGCACCGCAAAAGCCGCGTAAACTGCCGGGAAGACGAGAGAGACCCATGCCCGCCATCGCCAACAAGATCGCCACCCACGACCCGGTCTGGAGCAGCATCCGCGAGGAAGCCCTGCGGGCCGCAGCAGAGGAGCCGTTGCTGGCCAGCCTGGCGCATTCCGCCGTGCTGCATCACCAGCGGCTGGAAGACGCCCTCAGCTATATCCTGGCCCAGAAACTGGCCAGCGACGCCCTGCCCGCGCTCGGCATGCGCGAGGTCATCGAGGAATCTTTTGCCGCCGATACCGATATCGGCAATGCCGTGCGTGCCGATCTGGTGGCCGTGAACGAGCGCGATCCGGCCTGCCGCGGCTTTCTCAAGCCGCTGCTCTTCTTCAAGGGCTTCCAGTCGATCCAGGCTCATCGCGTGGCGCACTGGCTGTGGCACCAGAAGCGCGAGACCATGGCTTTCCTGCTGCAGAACCGCTCGTCCGAGGTCTTCGGCGTCGATATCCATCCGGCGACCAAATTCGGCCGCGGCATCATGATCGATCACGGCACCGGCGTGGTGATCGGCGAGACCGCCGTGCTGGAAGACGATGTCTCGCTGCTGCAGAACGTCACCCTCGGCGGTACCGGCAAGGAAACCGGCGACCGTCATCCCAAGATCCGCCGCGGCGTGCTGATCGGCGCCGGCGCCAATATCCTCGGCAATATCGAGATCGGCGAAGGCGCCAAGATCGGCGCCGGCAGCGTGGTGCTGATCCCGGTGCCGGCCCATTGCACCGCCGCCGGCGTGCCGGCCAAGCTGCTCGGCGATTGCGGCTGCGACCAGCCGGCGCGCGAGATGGATCACGGCCTGCCGCCCGAGCTGGATTGATCCCGCCGCCGGCCGTGCGCTACCTTTTGCGCCGTCCCCTTGCCCTGCTCCTGGCTTTTACGCTGGCCGGTCCTGCTGTGCCCGCCATGGCGCAGTCGCTGACCGGCGCGCTGGAATGGCTGCCGCCTGGCAGCCTGTCAACGCAGGCGCTCAGCCATCGCCCCGTGGAAGCGCTGGATGGCGGCGAGAGCCAGAGCTTCTACGTCGAATTCGGTCGCCTGGCCTTCCGCAGCCCCGACATCCTGGGAGGCACGGCGCGCAAGGCCGGGCTGTCCTGTCAGGCCTGCCACGCCAATGGTCATGCGACGACTGCTTTCTTCATTCCGGGGCTTTCGGACAAGCCGGGCAGCATCGATGTCAGCCATGCCTTCTGGAACCTGCGTGGCGAGGATGGCCGGCATAATCCGCTGGAAATTCCGAGCCTGCGCGGCGTGAAGACGAAGGAGCGTTTCGGCCAGGACAAGCGCACGGCGTCGCTGCGCGAGTTCACCCGCCGGGTCATCGTTACCGAGTTTGCCGGCGCCGAACCCGATGGCCTGCTGCTGGATGCACTGGTGGCCTATCAGGAGAAACTCCAGCCGGCGCCGGCCACCGACAGCCGGGTGACTCTGGCGCAGGACCTGGCCGACCTGTTGCGCTATTTCGATGCCCTGCGCGTGCCACTGGCCGAGGAAGAACCGGCGCTGGCCGAACGGATGACCGTGATGATCCGCAGCCAGCTCGGTTTCATCCACGAACGGTTTGCTGAAGACGACATGCGCGGCAGCCGCGGCGCGCTCGAGGAATGGTCGCGCCGGCTGGCCATCATCGCCGGCCTGGCCGAAGGCGGACAATGGCCGCAGGCGCGTGAGGCACTGAAAGACCTGCGCCAGGCCGTGGCCGTGCCGCCGCCCGCCTTTGCCGCCGAGGCGCCGCGCTCGCTCTATGACGAGGCGCGGCTGAAAGAATGGATCAGTAAGCCAGTTCGCTGAAGGCCGGATCGACCGACTTGTTCCAGCGGCCATTATACAGCTTCAGCAAGGCTTCCGCCGGCGTTTCGCCGCTCTCCACGATCCGCACCAGCGGCTCGAGGAAATGCGTCTCATCCTCGCCGGCCGGCGACAGGCGCGAACGCGCCTTCAGGCCGCCCATGGCGATCTGCAGCATCTGTTCGGCGTAATATTTCAGCGGCCGGCCGCGCAGCGGCGTGTGCAAGCCGTATTTCGGCGTATCGATGCGCAGCTGCTCGCGTTCGGCCAGCGTCCAGTCGCGGCACAGGTCCCAGGCCGCATCCAGCGCGCCCTGGTCATACAGCAGGCCGACCCACAAAGCCGGCAGGGCGCAGAGCCGCGACCACGGGCCGCCATCGGCGCCGCGCATCTCCAGGAAGCGCTTGAGCCGCACCTCGGGGAACAGCGTGGTGATGTGGTCGGCCCAGTCGCGCAGTGTGGGCAGTTCGCCGGGCAAAGCGGGCAGCTTGCCGGCCATGAAATCGCGGAAGCTCTGGCCCGAGGCGTCGATATAGGTGCCGTCGCGATAGACGAAATACATCGGCACATCGAGGGCATGGTCGACATAGCGCTCGAAGCTCATCGCATCGTCGAAGACGAAGCCCAGCATGCCGGTACGGTCGGGATCGGTGTCGGTCCAGATCTGGCTGCGGTAGCTCAGGAAGCCGTTCGGCTTGCCTTCGGTGAAGGGCGAGTTGGCGAACATCGCGGTGGCCAGCGGCTGCAGCGCCAGGCCGGTGCGGAATTTCTTCACCATGTCGGCTTCGGAAGAATAGTCGAGATTCACCTGCACGGTGCAGGTGCGCAGCATCATGTCGAGGCCGAGATTGCCTTTCTTGGGCATATAGGCGCGCATGATGCCGTAGCGACCCTTGGGCATCACCGGGATATCGGCGCGGCGCCATTTCGGATTGAAGCCCAGTCCCATCATGGCGAAGCCGAGTTCGCCGCCGATCTCGCGCACCTGCTTCAGATGCGTCGAGACCTCGATACAGGTCTGGTGGATGGTCTCCAGCGGCGCGCCCGACAGCTCGAACTGCCCGCCCGGTTCCAGCGTGATCGACTGGTTGTCCATCACCAGCGCGATGACCTTGCCGTTCTCTTCGACCTTCTCCCAGCCGAACCGCTGCAGCTCGGTGAGCAGGCGCTGGATGCCGACCGCGCCCTCATAGGGCAGCGGCCGGTAGTCGGCGGTAGTGTAGGCGAATTTCTCGTGCTCGGTGCCGATGCGCCAGTCGGCAGAGGGCTTGGAGCCCTGCGCCAGGTATTCGACAAGCTGCGCCTTGGACGTGATGGGCGTCTCTGGGGCCTGGGCGGGACCGGACATGCAATAAACCTCGGTGATTTTTATTATTCGTTTACGCGGGCGGGACGTCAGCGATCCCGGTGACTTCCCCCAGGATGCACAGGTCATAAGTACCGGGCATATGGGGCAGATGGAAACGGATGTCCAGTACCGGAATACCGCCGATGGATGACGGAACGACGACTAATTTCCCCCGGAATTCTCGCGGGCCGATTGTAAAATGGCCATGGCGGCAATCGCCGCCGTCTCGGCCCGCAGGATCGTCGGTCCAAGCGTGACGGGCAAGGCCTGCGGCAGGCTCATCAGACGTTCCAGTTCTTCCGGTGCGAAGCCGCCCTCGGGCCCGACCAGCAGCGCCACCTTCGTCGCCGGCGGCAGGGCCTGCACAGCCGTCAGCAGCGGTTGCGCGTCCCCACCGGTATTATGGGCCCGTTCGGCACAGACCAGCAGACGGCGATCCGCCGGCCAGGCCTGCAGCAGTTTCTCCAGCGTGACCGCTTCCGCCACGTCAGGCACCGTCAGCCGCTCGCATTGCTCGGCCGCCTCGCGCGCATGGGCGAACAGCCGCTCGGCATTCACCTTCTGCATCTGCACCCGTCGGGTGATGACCGGCAGCAGACGACCGGCATTCAGCTCGGTCGCCTTCTCGACAATCATCTCGATGCGGCCCTGCTTGATCGGCGCGAAGCAGAGCCACACATCCGGCGCCGCCGGCTGCGGGCGCAGCAGCGCCTCGACGGTCAGCCGGCAGGCCTTCTTGCCGGCTTCGGCAATCGTGGCGCGAAACTCGCCGTCGCGGCCGTTGAACAGCGCCACGGCCGCTCCGGCCTCCAGTCGCAGCACATGGCGCAGGTAATGCGCCTGGTCCTCGGCCAGCAGGATGCCGCCGCCGATGGTCAGGTCATCGGGCACATGGAGGCGGGCTTTGACGGCGTCGGTCATTGGACTTGTGCGGGTCCCACGGCTGGACTACAGCAGCGTTATGACAAAGCCGGCCAAGAATGACCATAGGCGCGACGTCACCGATCAGGCACCCGCGGACGCAGTGGCCGGCCACTGGGTCGAGCGCTGGCTGCCGGCCGGCCTGCGGCCCTATGCGCGGCTGTCGCGGCTGGACCGCCCCATCGGCACCTGGCTGCTGCTGCTGCCCGGCTGGTGGGCCATCGCGCTGGCCCGTCCGGCCGAGGCCGACCTGGATGTCTGGTTGATCGTCCTGTTCGGCATCGGCGCCCTGGTCATGCGCGGCGCCGGCTGCACCTTCAACGACATCGTCGACCGCGATTTCGACGGCCAGGTGGAACGTACCCGCCTGCGGCCGATTCCCTCGGGCCAGGTCAGCGTGACCCAGGCCTGGCTCTGGCTGGTTCTGCAGGCGCTGGTCGGCTTCGTCATCCTCATGCAGATGAACGGCCTCGCCATCCTGCTGGGCGTCGCCTCGCTGGGCCTGGTGGCGATCTATCCCTTCATGAAGCGCGTCACCTGGTGGCCGCAGTTCTTCCTTGGCCTGGCGTTCAACTGGGGCGCAGTGCTGGGCTATGCGGCCGTCAGTGGCCGGCTCGACTGGACCACGCTGGTCCTCTACCTGTCCGGCATCGTCTGGACGCTGGGCTACGACACCGTCTATGCGCTGCAGGACAAGGAAGACGATGCCCTGATCGGGGTGAAATCCACGGCCCGGCTGTTCGGCAGCCATGCCCGCCTGTGGATCGCCGGCTTTTATGACCTCACGCTGATCGGCCTCGCCCTGGTCGGCTGGATGGCGGCTTTAAACTGGCCCTTCTGGATCTGCCTCGGCCTGGCCGCACTGCATTTCGCCTGGCAGGTGCTGACGTTAAAGCCTGATGACAGTGCTGACTGCCTCGTGAAATTCCGGGCAAATCGCGATACCGGCCTCATCCTCTTCGTTGCCTTCTTATTGGGCTAGCGCTGCCTCAGCATAATCCTTGGCGAATAACGGTGCGCCGCGTATGTTCCGGCCATGACCAAGCGCCGAATCACTCCGCAGGACTTCGCGAGCCTGTACAGCCAATACAACGCCAATCTGGCCTTCGTGGATTGCGGTCGCAAATGCGCCCCGCTGAACGGCGGACAGCCGGTCTGCTGCTCGACCGAGAACGCCATTCCGGTGGTGGACAAGGCCGAATACAAGCTGCTGAAAAGCCGCACCGATCTGTGGTTCGACTACAAGCCGAACGATGCGGTCTCGCGCAAGATCGTCAACGAGCTGACCAGTCATGCCTGCGCGGTCGAGTGCAAGGGCGCCGCCTTCTGCGAGCGCGACAACCGCACCATCGCCTGCCGCTCCTTCCCCTTCTATCCCTACCTGGACAAGGCCGGAAAATTCATCGGCCTGACCTATTACTGGGATTTCGAGGACCGCTGCTGGATCATTTCCAACATGCAGGTGGTCGAGCGCAAGTTCGTCGAGGAGATGGTTGCCGCCTTCGAGCGCATCTTCAAGCTCGACCCGGAAGAATATGAGACCATGAAAAGCCACTCGGCCACCATGCGCCGGGTCTTCAGCCGCAAGAAAAAGATCATCCCGGTGATTCATCGCGATGGCGGCTATTTCAAGATCAAGCCAAAGGATGCCGGCAAGCTGACCGCCTGCACGCCGGATGATTTCAAGAAGTTCGGCCCCTACAAGTCTGAAGCCGCCTATATCAAGGCCGTCAAGGACCTCGGCGGCAAACTCGACAAGGCGCCCAAGGGCGGCTACCTGGCACCGTAATCAGTCCTCGAACAGGAACGTGCCCAGCAGCACCCAGCGGCGGGCATTCGCCTCTTGCTTCGGTTTGGCCCGCAGCGGCGTGGTGTAATGCCAGAACGGCAGGCGATAGGCCGTGACCAGACCGGGCTTCTGCGTCACCTCCACCATCTCGGTGAAATGCCCGGTCTTCGCATAGACCAGATACTGGTCACGCACCGCAGGCGTGGCGAAGCTGATATGCATGTCGAGATAGCCGCGCGCTGCCAGCGGTTCTTCCGGATGGTGGTCGGTATGCGGCCCGGCATAGTCGCCCGTCGCATAGGCAATCGCCTGCAGGCCATACTTCTTTCTTAAAGTCCGCCCGGCCAGCGCGGCGGCGAAGGCGCGATAGCTGTCCGAGCGCAGGCAGCCGATCAGGCCGATCTCTTTTGCCACCCGGAATGCCGCCGAGCGCGGATTGTCCAGATGCGCGGTGCGCTGGCGCATCGTCTTGGGCAGGACTTCCGCGTAATTCTGCGTCTGCTCCCAGATCGTCTCCGGCGGGATCGGCTGCGCCATCTCGCGCAAATGCGACAGCAGCGCCCTGTCGAGCAGGGCGGTGACAGCTTTTGCCTGCCGCAGATCGACCAGGCCGTCCAGGGCCAGAAAGCGCGTGCGCGGATTGGCCAATGCGCCGGCCTGCGCATGGCGGCCGGCCAGCAGGGCATCGCCCTTCACGGTCAGCAGATCAGCGAATTCAGCGGGAAAGCGGCGCATGCCTGTGGCTTAAGCCGCCCGTGAGGCAGGGTCAAGCACTGGTCTATCCAGGGCCCGCCGCCTAATCTGCCGGCCATGGAAGCCGCCTCCTCGCCGCGCGACCTGCGCATCGCCCAGATCCTGCTGTTCCTGACGCCCGCCATGTTCACCACCAACATGGTGCTGGCGCGCGCCACGGCCGGCCTGATCCCGCCGGTGGCGCTGGCCGAGATGCGCTGGCTCGGCGTTGTGATCCTGCTGCTGCCCTTCTGCTGGGCCGAGCTGTGGCGCGGCCGCGCGTCCTTACGCCGCGAACTGGGCCATCTGTTCGTGCTGGGCTTTCTCGGCATGGGCATCTGCGGCGCTGCCGTCTATTACGGTGCGTCGACCACCACGGCCACCAACATTGGGCTCATTTACGCCACCTCACCGGTGATGATCATCCTGCTCAGCCGCCTGCTGTTCGGCGAACGCTTCTCCTTGCGTCAGGGCATTGGCACGGCCTTTGCGCTGGCCGGCGTGCTGGCGATCATCCTGCGCGGCGACCTGGCCACCATCCTGCATCTGACCTTCACGCCGGGCGACCTGATCATCCTCGGCGCCGCCGTTTCCTGGGCGCTCTACAGTGTTTTACTGAAGCACTGGCGCAGCAGTTTGAGCGTCACCGCGCGGCTGGCCGCCATCGCCTTTGCCGGCGTGGTGGTGATGCTGCCGGTGCAGGCCTTCGAACTGGCCGTGGCCGGCCCGCCGGTCTTCAACCTGCCCACCGTGGCCGCCGTAATCACGCTGATCGTGGTGCCGGGCGTCGGCGCCTATGCCACCTTCAGCTACATGACCAAGCATCTGGGCCCGAACCGCACCGGCCTGATGCTGTATCTCGCCCCGGTCTACACGGCACTGATGGCTTGGCTCTTCCTCGGCGAGGCCTTTGCATTCTACCATTGGCTCGGCGCGGCGCTGGTTCTGCCGGGCCTCTATTTCGCCACCCACAAGCCGGATCCGGTCTGACATGCCTTACGCCTCGCTGCGCGACTTCATGACCCAGCTGGAACAGAAGGGCCGGCTGGTGCGTGTGCGCGAGCCCGTCTCCACCGTGCTGGAAATGACCGAGATCCAGACCCGCCTGCTGGCCGAGGGCGGTCCGGCGGTGCTGTTCGAAAAACCCGTGCGCGCCGACGGCACGCCCAGCGACATCCCCGTGCTGGTGAATCTCTTCGGCACCGTCGAGCGCGTCGCCTGGGGTATGGACCGCGAGCCGTCCGAACTGAAGGATGTCGGCGAGACGCTCGCCTTCCTGCGCCAGCCCGAACCGCCCGGCGGCTTCCGCGAGGCGCTCAACCTGCTGCCGCTGGTAAAAACCGTGATGGCGATGCAGCCGAAAACGGTGAGCAGCGCGCCGGTGCATGAGGTGGTGCTGCAGGGCGACGATATCGATCTCAACGCGCTGCCGATCCAGACCTGCTGGCCGGGCGAGCCGGCGCCGCTGATCACCTGGCCGCTGGTCGTCACACAAGGCCCGAGCAAAACGGATAAAACCGACCGCTTCAATCTCGGCATCTATCGCATGCAGGTGCTGAACAAGAACCAGACCCTGATGCGCTGGCTCAAGCATCGCGGCGGCGCCCAGCAGCACCAGCGCTGGAAGCAGGCCGGCAAACGCGAGCCCTTCCCCGCCGCGGTCGTCATCGGCGCCGATCCGGGCACTATTCTCGCCGCCGTGACGCCGATCCCGGAAACGCTGTCGGAATACCAGTTCGCCGGCTTGCTGCGTGGCAAGAAGGTCGAGCTGGTGGATTGCAAGACCATTCCGCTGAAAGTGCCCGCAGAAGCCGAGATCGTGCTGGAAGGCCATGTGTCGCTGGAGGATTACCGCGACGAAGGCCCCTATGGCGACCACACCGGCTATTACAATTCCGTCGAGCAGTTCCCGGTTTTCACCGTCAGCGCCATCACCATGCGCAAGGCTCCGATCTATCTCAGCACCTTCACCGGCCGGCCGCCGGACGAACCCAGCGTGCTGGGCGAGGCGCTGAACGATGTCTTCGTGCCGTTGATCCGCCAGCAGTTCCCCGAGATCGTCGACTTCTGGCTGCCACCGGAAGGCTGCTCGTATCGCGTCGCCGTGGTCAGCATGAAGAAGGCCTATCCGGGCCATGCCAAGCGCGTGATGATGGGCGTGTGGTCTTACCTGCGCCAGTTCATGTACACCAAGTGGATCATCGTGGTGGACGACGACATCAACGCGCGCGACTGGAAGGATGTGGTCTGGGCGATGTCGACCCGCATGGACCCGGCGCGCGATATTACGTTCGTCGAGCATACCCCGATCGACTATCTCGATTTCGCCTCGCCGGAATCCGGCCTCGGCAGCAAGATCGGCCTCGACGCCACCAACAAATGGCCGCCGGAGACGAAGCGCGAATGGGGCGAGAAAATCCGCATGGATGACGATGTCATCCGCACCGTCACCGAAAAATGGTCCAAACTCGGCCTGCCCGGATCGGGCAAACCGATCTGGAAATGATCAATTCGGGTTGTCCTGTGGCCTAAGTCACAGGGCGGCCGATTGACGGCGGCGCGGTTCGCTGCTGCAATCCGCACCACAGGGACGCTTAAAACAGGGAAGACCGGAGTCAATGGGGCTGTTCCAACGCCTGCATGACTGGATGCACACGCGGGTTTGCGGCGGCTGGCACAAGGCCCAGCCCGATCCCGCCGAAGCCGCGCGTCTGGAAACCGCCTTCCGTGCCGAGGAATACGATGCCCTGCGCATGACCATGGGTCTGCGCTTCGCTGTCTGCTTCGTCGTCGCCTGCATTCTGAGCGTCGAGATGGGCTTCCCGCTGGCGCTGAACTACTACGGCTATCTCGGCGCCTTTGCCTTTTCGTCCTACCTGCAGATGCTGATGCGCAGGCCCGGCATCGACCGGCCCTGGATGCACTGGCTGTTCCCCTTCATTGACATGGCGCTGCTGGTGGCCGCCATCGCGCTGCCCAATCCCTTCGACCTCAACCCGCTGCCGGCGCCGATGCGGCTCGGCTTCGACACCATCCTCTATGTGACGCTGTTCGTGGTGCTCTCGGCGCTCGGCCAGTCGCCACGCGCCGTGCTCGCCACCACCCTGGCCGCCCTGTTCTGGTGGAGCCTGGGCACCGTCTATGTCGTCATGCAGGACGGCGTCACCTTCGGCAGCCGCTTCGACAACATCCTGCATATGCCGGTGGGCGAACGCATTGCCTATATCCTCGACCCCTGGAATGTGCGGCTGGGCGAATTCCTGCCGCGCCTGATCCTGGTCGCCATGATCGGCGGCCTACTGGCCGTCTCGGTGCAGCGTGGCCGCTACCTGATCGCGCGCCAGGTAGAAAGCGAACGCGCCCGCCGCAATCTCTCGCGCCATTTCTCGCCGCATATGGCTGAGGAACTGTCGCAGATGGACGACGCCATGGGCCAGGTCAAGCAGCTCGATGCCGCCGTGCTGTTCGCCGATATCGTCGGCTTCACCCAGATCGCCGACGACCATACGCCGGAGCAGACCATCGGCATTCTGCGCGAGGTGCACCAGCGCCTCTCGCGCGCCGTCGCCGACAATGCCGGCACGCTGGATAAATATCTCGGCGACGGCATCATGGCCTCCTTCGGCACGCCGCGCGCCGGCCCGCGCGATGCCTCGGCCGCCCTGCTGGCCGCCCGCGCCATGCTGCGCGAGATGGATCACCTGAACCGCCAGCGCAAGCTGCTGCGCCAGGTGCCGCTGCATCTGGCCGTCGGCGTCCATTACGGCCCGCTGACGCTTGGCAATATCGGCGACGAGACCCGGATCGAATACGCCCTGATCGGCGAGACGGTGAATGTGGCGCACCGGCTGGAACAGATGACCCGCACGCTGAACGCCCAGCTCTGCCTGAGCCAGGCTTTCATCGACAAGCTGGGCGAGGAGACCCGTGGCGATCTGGGCGCCGTGCGCGATCTGGTGGCGCTGAAGCCCCAGCCGATCCGCGGCCTGCGCGACCGCATGGTGCTGTGGATTCTGGCCCGCCCGCCGGTGACTCCCGGGGTGACGCCGGAAGCCGATGCGCCCGACGCGGTACCGACCATCCACTGACCGGTCAGAAATGGGACCCGCGGATCAAGTCCGCGGGTGACTGTTCTTGTTTAGCGGGCCAATTCCATCCATTTGTCATACGCGGGCTTGACCCGCGTATCCCATTCTTGCCAGCCTGCCCCGATGATCTTCCGTCCGCCCCAACCCTCCCAGCGCGACCTGCTGCCCTGGTGGCATCCGGCCAGCCTGATGCGTGCCGCCTGGAATCTGGTGTTTTCCATGGCGCTGGGCGCCGGGATCGGCTTCCTGCTGCTGGAACTGGCCGCCCAGATCGCGGCCCGGATCACCGGCGAGGACTGGCGCGTCTGGCAGGATGCGCTCAGTCCGCTGGCCTGGGTGGTCGGTTGTTTTGTCGCCATCGTTGCATATATGTCTTACAGGATGGACGATAAGGCCGACTGACCTGTCGGCCCGCGTCCTGCCTTCCGTCCCCGATCTTCGAGCACCGCACCATGTCCGATACCGCCCAGCGTGCCGCCAAGGCACAGACCATCGTCGCCGACCTGATCGCGGCCGCCCGCAGGGCCGGTGCCGACGGGGCCGATGCGATGTATCACGAGTCCCGCTCGCTCGGCGCCGGCGTGCGGCTGGGCCAGCCCGAGGATGTCGAGAGTTCGGAAAGCCGTGAGCTTGGTCTGCGCGTGCTGGTCGGCCGGCAGCAGGCCTGCGTCTCCACCACCGATTTCACCGCTGCCACCCTGGACGACCTGGTCGCCCGCGCCGTCAGCATGGCGCGCGCCGCGCCCGAGGACAAATTCTGCGGCCTGCCCGATGCGGCGCAGCTCGCCACCCAGCCGCAGGATTTCGACATCTTCGACAGTGTCGAACTGGAAATGCCGCAGCTGCTGGAACGCGCCCGCGAAGCCGAGGCCGCCGCCATGGCGGTGCCCGGCGTGACCAATTCCGATGGCGGCAGCGCCGGCCGCGCCTTTTCCATGACCGCCTATGCCAACACCGCCGGCTTCAACGGTGCCGGCTGGATCGGCTGGCACAGCGTCTCGGCTTCGGCCATCGCCGGCAAGGATACCGGCATGGAAACCGATTACGATTCCGAAGTGCGCACGCATCTGTCCGACCTGCCCTCGCCCGAGAGCATCGGGCGCAAGGCCGGCGAGCGCGCGGTGAAGCGGCTCAACCCGCGCAAGCTCGACAGCAAGCCGATGCCGATCGTCTACGATCCGCGCGTGGCCTCGGGCCTGGTCGGCCATCTGCTCGGCGCCATCAACGGCGCATCCGTGGCCCGCGGCACATCCTTCCTGAAAGACCGGCTCGGCGAGATGGTGTTTGCGCCCGGCATCACCATTGTCGACGATCCGCACCGGCCGCGCGCCTTCCGCTCCTGCTGGTTCGACCTGGAAGGCGTGGGCACCGCCACCCGCAACCTCATCGACGATGGCCGCCTCACCACCTGGCTGCTCGATTGCGCCACCGCGCGCCAGCTCGGCATGCAGAGCACCGGCCATGCCTCGCGCGGCACATCCTCGCCGCCCTCGCCCTCGGCCTATAACCTGCACCTGCAGCCCGGCAGCCTGTCGCCCGCCGAACTCATGGCCGATATCAAGGAAGGCGTCTATGTCACCCAGCTGATCGGCATGGGCGTCAACGGCGTGACCGGCGATTACAGCCGCGGCGCGTCCGGTTTCGTGATCCGCGACGGCCAGATCGCCGAGGCGGTGTCGGAAATCACCGTCGCCGGCAACCTGAAGCAGATGTATGCCCAGCTCACCCCCGCGAACGATCTGGTGTTCCGCGGCGGCATCGATGCCCCCACCCTGCGGGTCGAGGGCATGACCGTCGCCGGGCGCTGACGGCCAAAGCCATGACATCCTTCCGGCAGGATCACGAACTGATGACCGCTGCCGTGCGCGAAGCCGGCGCATTGGCGCTTGGCTATTTCACCAATGGCGTGAAGTCCTGGAACAAGAAGCCCAACGACCCGGTCTCGGAAGCCGATCTCGCCGTCGACAAGCTGCTGCATGAGCGGCTGGCTGCCGCACGGCCCGATTACGGCTGGCTCAGCGAGGAAAGCGAACGCCGTGCGGCGAAAGCCGGCAGCGTCTGGGTCATCGACCCGATCGACGGCACCCGGGCCTTCATCGAGGGCAAGCCGGAATTCACCGTCTGCGTCGCCCTGCTGCAGGACGGCCAGCCGGTGCTGGCTGCGATCTACAATCCGGCCAGCGAGGAATTCTTCGAGGCCACAGCGGGCGGTGGCGCCAAGCTGAACGGCAAGCCGATCCAGACCTCGGGCCATGCCAGCCTGAAGGAAGCCCGCTTCCTCGCCTCGCGCCGCACCTTCGAGAAGCATGGCTGGCTCAGCCGCGCCGCCAAGGCCGATTTCGGCTACCGCAATTCGATTGCCTATCGCATGGCGCTGGTGGCGGCCGGCAAATTCGACGCCGCCATCAGCCTGACGCCGAAAAGCGACTGGGATATCGCCGCCGCCGACCTGCTGGTGCGCGAGGCCGGCGGTCGCGTCAGCACCGCCGACGGCGTGCTGCTGGACTATGCCAGCGCCGATCACCGGCACCCGTCCGTGATCGCCACCGGCGCCTATGTCTTCGATGACCTTGTGGATCTGCTGAAAACGCGCAAATCGTGACGGCGCGGCGTCAGCCGTTTTTGAGCCCGGGCAGCAGGTCCAGCATCGCCTCCAGCAGGTCGCGGCGGCGGAAGGGTTTGGTCAGCAGGGGCCAGTCCCCATCGGATCGGTCGCCGCGGGACCTTGTCATGCGCGGGTCGGAATAGCCCGACATCAGCAGCACCTTCATATCCGGCCGCAGTTTTGCCGCCGCCTCGGCGAGCTGGCGACCATCCATGCCGCCCGGCATCACGATATCCGACAGCATCAGGTCGAATTTCACATCGCTCTGCAGATGCACGAGGGCAGAGGCGGCGTCGACGGCTTCCATCACCTCGCAACCGATCTGTCTGAGTTGCTGGTTGGCCACCTGCCGCAGATCGGCATTGTCCTCCACCAGCAGAACCATGATTTCCCGAGACAACGCCATGGTACTGGCCTCCACAGGGATTTCCTTGCTTTCGGCGTCGCCATCCGCATAGGGCAGGTAAAGGCGGAACGTGGTGCCTTTGCCGAATTCGGAATAGCAGGTGATGTGACCGCCGGACTGCTTCACGAAGCCATAGACCATACTGAGGCCAAGGCCCGAACCCTTGCCCACCTCCTTGGTGGTGTAAAACGGCTCGAATATCCGCTTGAGGACGTCGTCCGGCATGCCGGTGCCGGTATCGGAAACGCAGAGCACGACATAGCGCCCGCGCGGAATTTTGGTTCCATCTTCCTGCAGGCTCTCGGTATCGAGAATCCGGTTGGAAACATCGACCTCCAGGATGCCGCCGCCGGGCATGGCATCGCGGGCATTGACGCCGAGATTGATGACGCTGGCCTGCAGCTGGCTCGGATCCACCAGCACCGGCCAGACCTCGGGCGCCACCTTCGACTTCACCACGATATGCTCGCCCAGCGTCCGTTTGAGCAGGCTGAGGATATTGCCGATCTCGTCGCCCAGGCGCACGACCTCCGGCGCCAGCGGCTGCCGCCGGGCATAGGCCAGCAGGCGCTTGTTCAGTTCCGCACCCTGCAGGGCGGCCGCCAGGGCTGAATCCGCGTATCCCTTCAGGACCGGATCGTCCTCCACGGCATCGAGGATGAAATCCATATTGCCGATCACGACACCCAGCAGATTGTTGAAGTCATGCGACAGGCCACCGGTCAGCTGGCCGATCGCTTCCATTTTCTGGGCCTGGGCGAACTGCCGCTCGACCAGCCGGCGATCCGTTTCATCCTGGAAGATCACCACGGCGCCGTCGATATGGCCTGCTTCATCATGCAGCGGCGCGAAAGACGCCCGCACCTCCAGCAGCCGGCCATCCTTGTGCAGGCGATGCAGGTCGACATGGGTCAGCGTCTCGCCATTGAAAACCCTGGCGACATAGGCCTGCGCCCTCGGGAATTCTTCCGGCGGCACGATGGGCGGAATCTGGCCGATCACCTCTGCGGCCGAATATCCGAAGACTTTCTCGGCGGCAGGACTCCAGAACAGCGCGCGCATGTCCCTGGCCAGGCAGACAATGGGAACCGGCGAGGCCGCGATCAGGGCCTCCATGCGGGCCAGCGTCGCCGCGATACGCTGCTCGCTGCGGAACAGGGCCTTGCTGCGCTCCTCCACTGCATCCGCCAGCTGGTCCAGCCCCTGGCCCAGCAAACCGATCTCGCCGCGGATATAGGGCGGTCCAAGCCGGGCCCGCTGGTCGCCGCCCGCATAGCGCCGTACCGATGCCAGCACGGCCTGGATCGGCCGGGTCAGTGCACGCTCGGCAAAAACAAAGCCCAGAACCGCCACGAGAATGGTGAACAGAATGTAAGGCGTAATCAGCGTTCTCAGGGTCTGCAAGGCCTGCTCGGCCGCGGTATCCGCGTTGATCCCGGCCAGCAGGTGGAAGGTCGCCTGCCCGCCGAGGATGATCGGCATGATGTTGAAATGGCGCTCCACACCGTCGACATCCGCGGCTGTGGCCCGGCTTTCGCTGCCTTTCGCCGCCTGCCACAGCGCCGGCGGCGTTTCCCGGTCCAGATTCACGTCGTTATTCGCGCCCGTATGCACCACCATCCGGCCGGCGGCATCCAGCATCATCAGGATCGTGTTGTCGGTATCGGCCGCCTCCAGACGCAGGACGCCGGCCAGCCACACCAGGTCGATGGAGGAGAAAACGACGACCGGCCTTTCATTCGGCGTATCGACGCGCATCGCACTGACCAGAACCGGACGCTTGCTCAGTCTGCCATAGGTCACCTGGAAGAATGACCGGCGCCCGTTCTGCAGCTCCTGGAACCAGTCGCGATCTTCGATCGAGGTCACCGTCTCGCCGGAGCGCGTTCCCACGCACAGGATCTCGCCATCGAGAGATGCGATCCCCATGGTCAGATAGCGCGCCTGTTCATGGAGAAAACTGAATATATCGCTCCTGCACTGCTCGCGGTTGAACCCCAGGCCATGGGCCAGGCGCGCCATCAGGTGAAGATGCCCGACCTGGGCATCGATGATGCGGCTGGCCGAAGCGGTGGCGCGCGCGGCCAGATACAGCCCGTCCTGGTCGATCTTGCGTTTCAGGGACTGATAGTGAAACCAGGTGTTGCCCATGATGATCAGCAGCGTCCCGGCCAGGACCAGGATGAGAAAGCTGACGACCTTGGCCCGGAGACTGAATATTCGTTCCGACTTGTCGTCCGATGCGACAGGAAGACCGCTCACGTCCCGACCCCCAGCATCCGGATATAGAGATCGTCGAGGCCGAAATGCTCGACCATTTTCAGTCCGGCCGCCGGCGAGGCAACAGGATCGCCCGCGATATAGGTAAAGCCGGCCGCCACGGCGGCGGCGGTCAGGCTGAGTGACGGCGAGCCCTGCAGGTAGGTTTCAAAGCGGGCCTTCTGAGCCGCCGCCGCGAAGCCGTTCAGCAGCGCGATCGTTTTCGTTTCGTCGCTGGGCCGCGCGGCCAGACGCAGGCCGCAGACCTTGATGCCCGCATCCCGCATGATCGTGAAGGGTGTCTCGGTCGGCTGGACCTGCACAATCACCGACCGGCAGAGCTGCTTGATTCCGGTGGTGACATCGATCAGCCGGACGCCGGGAATGCCCTTGGGCAGACCGACGAATTCCACGATCAGGTGCTTGCGGGTATCGGCAGGCAGGCTCCTGATTTCCTGTAAATACTCCGTACGCGTTGCAGCAGATGCGACCGTCTCGTAGTGCACCGGCAGCGAGACCAGCGCGCGCAATCCTGCATCCAGAAGGTCGCCCAGGTCCTGCGCTACGCGCTGCAGGGCCATATGGTCTGCATCCAGATGATGCCGCAGCGCCGAAAGGCTGCCGGCCTCCCCGGCATCACCGCCGGTTACGGCAAGGCCGCGCGTTGTGGCGACATAGGTTGAAATTGCATGCCGTCGTATGTCCCACATCGGCAGATACTGCATTGCCGCATCAGACTCGCTGACCGCTTTATCTGGATTTCCGGGAATTTCGTCTGAGACAACGCGGTCTTCTGCAGCGCTTGCCGCGCCGCACTCTGTCTGGCTTGTGCCAGTATTCTTCTCTGCGCGCGCGCGATCCTGGACCAGGACATTCCCCGTTTATCAGTTTGTTATGGGGCGCTCTCAGAAAAATCATCGTACTGTTTTTTTGAATATTGCAATCTGCAGGGATGAAATCCAGCGAGAATATCAACCGCACCTCGTTGTTACCTGAGGACAAAGAATGAAGGCGCTTGTCATCGACGATGAACCCGGTATGCGCGCGCTGATTACCGCCGTTCTGAAAGAAGCCGGTTACACCGTGGCCGAAGCCGCGGATGGTCGCATCGGCATGGCCCTGATGCAGGCGGATCCGGCCGATCTGGTGGTGACCGATATCATCATGCCGAACCAGGAAGGGGTCGAAACGATCCGTATGATGCGCAAGCAGTATCCGGAAACCCAGATCGTCGCCGTCTCCGGCGGTGGCCGCACATCGAATTTCGATTTCCTGCGGATCGCACAACAGTTCGGCGCCGTGGCGACACTGGAAAAGCCGTTCCGGAAACAGCAGCTTCTCGAGTTGATCCGGACGCTACCGGGAAAATCCGTCGAGCCCTGACCCGCAGTCGGGTGATGCCTTGCAGATTTTGCCGGGCGCATCGGCCGCAGCGCGAAGGCGGCGGCCGATGCTGACAATATCTGAACCCGGGGTTTAGGACTTGGCGTTCTTGGCCGCAAGCTCGTCGCGCATGCGGTCGAAATGCTCGGCCACCGCCGGGGTCACCGCGTCGCCGAAATCTTCCATCTCGTAGAACGGGCGAATTTCGATCTCGCTCGGCCCCATCATCGGATTGGGGCAGCGCTTCACCCATTCGACGGCCTCGGCCATGTCCTTCACCGTCCAGATCCAGAAGCCGGCCACCACTTCCTTGGTTTCGGCGAACGGCCCGTCGATGACGGTGCGGCTGGCGCCATCGAAGGCGATCCGCTTGCCCTTCGACGAAGGCTGCAGGCCATCGCCGCTCTGCATGATGCCCGCCTTGATCAGCAGTTCGTTGTACTTGCCCATGGCCTCGAACAGTTCGGCCGGGGGCATGATGCCTGCTTCGCTGTCCTTGGTCGCCTTCACCAACACCATCACGCGCATTGTCTGTCTCCTGTTGATCCGTGGCGGCCGTATCGGCGGCCCATGCCCACAGGACGCTGGCGGCCAAACCGATCCGACACCCGGTCTGAAATTTTTGGCCCGCGCACGTAACGCCTGAAGACGCGCGCCTTCCCGGATCTTGACTTTATTCCTTTATAATGTACGCTGTATGTTCCATATTGTCAATTCACCGATCTGCCGCTGATGAAAATCGTGAATACGAAAATATGCACGGGTATGAACGGCCCGTCTGGACAACGAGCGCGCGATCAAGACGCGATAAGACGGAATAAGCCCGAATAAGGATCGCATAAGCCGGTTTAAGCCCCGAACAAGACTCAACAGAGGCCGGATAAAACGAAATAAGCACCGAATAAGACGAGATAAGCCGGAATGGCCAAGCCATTACGTCGTGCGGATTCAGATGGCCCGCCGGACGACTACGTCGTCCGGACCCAGATGGCATTATCGTGGAAGGCGGCGCCGCCATTGGGCTGGGCAGCATCGGCGCCGGTCAGCGCATTGATGCCCATGCCGTCGACGAAGGCTTTGTGCGGCCAGATGCTTTCCACCACGGTCACGCCGCGCTGTACGCCCTTGTACAGCTTGGCATGGATGCGGATATTGCCGCGGCGGTTGCCGATACGCACCAGATCGCCATCGGCGATGCTCAACTCCGCCGCGTCGTCCGGATGGATGAACAGCGTCGGGCGGTGTTCCTTCTTGGTCGAGGTCGGCGTCTCGGTGAAGCTGGTGTTGAGGAAGTTGCGCGCCGGCGAAGTGATCATCCGGAAGGGATGCTCCGCCGTCGCCGTCTCGATGCTGAGCCAGTGATCGGGCAGCGCCGGCATGCCGGCAGGATTCGGACCCATCGCCGCCCAGTCGGGCTTGAAGCGGAACTTGCGGTCTGGCCAGTTGAACCCGTTGAGGAAATGCGCGGTGTCGAATTCAGGCTGGCAGTCATGCCATTTCTGTGCCCGCAGCGTCGCCACATCGGGCCAGTGTGACGCCTTCAGCGTGGCCTCGACGATCTCCTCGGCGGTCATGTCGAAGCCGGCATGTTTCGCGCCCAGGCGTCTGGCCAGCTCCGAGATGACATAATGATTCTCGCGCGCCTCGCCCGGCGCTTCCACCAGCTTCGGCCCCAGCAGGATATGCTGCTGTCCGCCGGCCTGGTAGATGTCGTCATGCTCGGTGAACATGGTGGCCGGCAGCACGATATCGGCCATCTTCGCGGTCGCGGTCATGAACTGCTCATGCACGCAGACGAACAGGTCCTCGCGTTCGAAGCCCTGCTTCACCAGCCAGGATTCCGGCGCCACTTCCATCGGATTGGTATTCTGGATCAGCAGCGCCTTGACCGGGCCGCCATGCCGCAGCGCTTCCGGATCTCCGGTCAGCACCGGGCCGATCTGCGACTGGTCGAGCAGGCGGACCTTCGGGTCCACCGCATCCAGCCCGTCGATCAGGGTCTTGTTCCAGTTGAAGATGGCGCCGTTGTTGTGGAAGGCGCCGCCGCCCTCGTATTTCCAGGCGCCGGTGACCGAGGCGATGCAGGTGGCGGCATGCATGTTGACCGCGCCGTTGCGGCTGCGGGCGAAGCCGTAGCCGAGCCGGAAGTAATGCCGGCGGCGCTCGCCCAGCAGATGCGCGAAGGCCTCGATCTCGGCAGCCGGAATGCCGGTGATGGCCTCGGCCCAGACGGGATCGCGCGACTGCAGATGCGCCTCCAGCTCGGCCGGCGCATCGGTGTAGCGCGCCATGTAGTCGCGGTCGGCGAGGTTGTCGCGGAACAGCACATGCATCACCGCGCAGGCCAGCGCACCGTCGGTGCCCGGCTTCACGATCAGGGCGATGTCGGCCTGTTCGGCGGTGGCATTGCGATAGGCGTCGATCACCACGATCTTGGCGCCGCGCTCTTTGCGGGCGCGGATCGCATGGGTCATCACGTTGACCTGCGTATGCACCGCGTTGGTGCCCCAGATGACGACCAGGTCGCTCTTGGCCATCTCGCGCGGGTCGGGGCCACTCAGATGCCCGGTCGCGGCGATGAAGCCGGCGCGCGCCAATGTGACGCAGATGGTGGAATGCTGGCCGGAATATTTCTTCACATGGCGCAGGCGATTGATGCCGTCACGCTGCACCAGGCCCATGGTGCCGGCATAGTAATAGGGCCAGACGCTTTCGCTGCCGAAGTCGCGCTCGGCCGCCAGCATGGCCTCGGCCGTGCGGTCCAGCGCCTCCTCCCAGGAGATCGGCGTGAACTGGCCGCTGCCCTTCGGGCCGGTGCGCAGCAGCGGCTGCAGCACCCGCTCCTTGTGGTTGGCGCGCTCGGCATAGCGCGCCACCTTGGCGCAGATCACGCCGGCCGTGTAGCTGTTGTCCTCGGCGCCGCGCACCTTACCGATGCGGCCGTCCGGCAGCAGCTCGATCTCCAGCGCGCAGGTCGACGGGCAGTCATGCGGGCAGGCGCTGTGGCCGACTTTTTTGGCTGGGGCAAAAGGCGCGTTCATCTCAGTCTGGCTGGGCTCAGGTCCTTCTCGGTCAGGCCGAGATCAGCCACATCCTGCGGCAAAGCCCGGCCCTGCGCCAGCGCCGATGCAACCCGGGCCATGGCGGCGGAGGTCTGGATACCATAGCCGCCCTGCCCCGCCAGCCAGAAGAAACCGGATTTCTGTTTGTCGAAGCCGCAAACCACCGTGCGGTCGGCGACGAAGCTGCGCAGGCCCGCCCATTTGGCGGCCAGGCGGCGAACCTGGAGCGTCGACACCGTCTCCAGCCGGTCGACCGCAATGGCGATGTCCATCTCGTCGGGCTGGGCGTCGGTCGGCTCGGAGTCCGTCTCGTCGCAGGGCGACAGCAGGATGCGGCCAGCGTCAGGTTTGAAGTACCACTCCTCGTCGGCATCGATCACCATCGGCCAGGCATGGATGTCGGCACCAGCCGGCGGATCGAAGGTGACGGCCGTGCGGCGCTTGGGCTTCAGGCCGATGGGGGTCGCACCGGCCATCGCGCCGATCACATCGGCCCAGGCACCAGCGGCGTTGATGACCACCGGCGCGCTGAAACTGCCCTTGCTGGTCTCGACCTGCCAATCGCCATTGATCTGGGACAGACCGGTGACTTCCGCATCGGTGATCATCCGGCCGCCGGCAGCGGTCATGCCGCGCAGCAGGCCGTTATGCAGGGCATGGACCTCGATATCCATGGCGTCGGGTTCGGCCAGCGCGCCGCCGCTGACGGCTTCGGGCTTCAGTACCGGCATCATTGCCTGGGTCTCGGCTGCGCCCAGACGCTTCACCGTCGGCACCAGCTTGCGCATGTCGTCGTATTTGCGGTCCAGTTCGGCGGCCTGTTCGGTGCTGCCGATATGCAGCGCGCCGCGCGGCGTCAGGATCGGCACGGAAGCGAAACCCGCCGGCGGGTTCATCAGGAAGTCGCGGCTGGCCACCGTGAGCGCGCGGATCGGCGCATTGCCATAGGTCTCGGCGAACAAAGCCGCCGAGCGGCCGGTGGTGTGATAGCCCGGCTGGCTCTCGCGTTCCAGCAGCACCACCGTCTTGCCGGCGCGCGCCAGTTCATAACCCGCGCCGGCGCCGGCGATACCGCCGCCGATAATCACAACGTCGCAACGATCCGTCATGCGGTCCTCTTCCAGTCCTGGGGAGCGCCGCGGCCGTCTTTCGCGCCGTCAGCGACTCACCGGACTATAGGACTCGCGGCAGGGCAGTACCAATGCCTTCAGGACATGGCCCGATACTGCGCCGTGTGTCTTCTACTCACACACCGCCAAAGCACAGGTATTTCAGCTCGACAAAGCTGTCGATGCCGTATTTCGAGCCTTCGCGGCCATGACCGGATTCCTTGATGCCGCCGAACGGCGCTTCCGCCGTGGAGATCAGGCCCTCGTTGATGCCGACCATGCCGTATTCCAGCTTCTCGGCCACACGCCAGGCGCGACCGATGTCGCGGCTGTAGAAATAGGCGGCCAGGCCATAGACCGTATCGTTGGCCAGCCGGATCGCATCGGCCTCGTCCTTGAACTTGTAGACCAGCGCGACGGGCCCGAAGATTTCCTCCTGCGCGGAATCCATCTGCGTGGTCGCATCGACGATCACGCTGGGCTGATAGAATGTACCACCCAGTTCGTGCCGTTCACCGCCGACCAACACCTTGGCACCCTTGGCCTTGGCATCGGCGACCAGACGCTCCACCTTGTCCAGCGCATCGGTATTGATCAGGGGGCCCTGGTTGACACCCTCGGTAAAACCCGGGCCGGTCTTCAGGATCTTCACGGCTTCGGTCAGCTTCTTGGCGAAGGCATCGTATACGCCCTCCTGCACGAAGAAGCGGTTGGTGCAGACGCAGGTCTGGCCGGTGTTGCGGTATTTCGAGATCATCGCACCGGCGACCGCCGCGTCGATATCGGCATCGTCGAAGACGATGAACGGCGCATTGCCGCCCAGTTCCAGCGACAGCTTCTTCAGCGTGTCCGAACTCTGGCGCATCAGGATCTTGCCGACTTCCGTGGAGCCGGTGAAGGAGACCTTGCGCACGATGGGATTGGTGGTCAGTTCTGTGCCGACTTCGGCGCCATGGGACGAGGTGATGACGTTGAACACGCCCTTCGGGATGCCGGCCTCGGCAGCCAGATGCGCCAGCGCCAGGGCACAGAGCGGCGTGTCCTCGGCCGGCTTGACCACCACGGTGCAGCCGGCGGCCAGCGCCGGCGCCACTTTGCGGGTGATCATGGCGATGGGGAAATTCCATGGCGTGATCGCGGCGACCACGCCGATCGGCTGCTTGATCACGACGATGCGTTTATCCGCCGCGTGGCCGGGGATGGTATCGCCATAGATGCGGCGGCCTTCCTCGGCGAACCATTCGACGAAGCTGGCCCCATAGGCCACTTCACCCTTGGCCTCGGCCAGCGGTTTGCCCTGCTCCAGCGTCATCAGCGCGCCGAGGTCATCCTGATGCTGCAGGATCAGGTCGTTCCACTTGCGCAGGATTGCCGCGCGCTGTTTGGCGGTCCGTCCGGCCCAGCCGGGGCCGGCGGCATGGGCGGCCTCGATGGCGCGCTTCGTCTCGGCCTTGCCCATATCCGGCACTTCGGCGATCAGGGCGCCATCGGCCGGATTGGTTACCTTGAAGCTCTTGCCGCTGTCCGCGCCTACCCAGGCCCCGTCGATATAGGCCTGACGGCGCAGCAGGTCGGCATGTTTGAGATGGGTCATGGCGAGGCTCCTTTTGCTTTGCGCGAAACGGTAGCGTCCCAAAGGCCGCGCTTCCAGAGGCAGGCTGTGACCGGAGCGTAATTTTGCCGGCTATTTCGCCAGGCGCCCGTCGCTCAGGGCGCGGGTCTCAAATGGAAAGACGATGCTGCGGTCAGATTTCAGCGGCGCGGCCTTGCCCTTGTCCTTGTAATCGATGCGGCCGAGCAGGTCGCGGATCAGGTTCAGGCGGGCGGTTTTCTTGTTATTCGCCGAAACGATGGTCCAGGGCGAAGCCCGTGTGCTGGTTTTCACCAGCATGGTGTCGCGCGCCCGGCTGTAATCTTTCCAGCGTTTCAGCGCCGCTTCGTCGATGGGGCTGATCTTCCACTGCTTGAGCGGATCCTTGCGCCGGTCATCCAACCGTCGTTTCTGCTCGGCACGGTCGATGTCGAGATAATACTTGAACAGGTGGATGCCGGAACGGATCAGCATATCTTCAAAAACCGGGACATCCCGCAGGAACCGCTTGTACTCCTCGTCGCTGCAGAATCCCATGACGCGCTCGACGCCGGCGCGGTTGTACCAGCTTCTGTTGAACAGCACGAAATCGCCGCCGGCCGGCAGATGCGCCACATAGCGCTGGAAATACCACTGGGTGTCTTCGCGGTCGGACGGCTTGCCCAGCGCCACCACCCGCGATTCACGCGGGTTCATATGCTCGAGGATGACCCGAATCATGCCGTCCTTGCCGGCACCATCGCGCCCTTCCAGCAGGACCAGCAGTGTCCCGCCCGTATTGATCAGATGGCGCTGCAGCCGCACCAGCTCGATCTGCAGGTTCCGCAGCTGATCGTCGTAGGTCGCCACGGCCGGCTTGCTGCTCACATCCCCTCCGGCAACGGGATGAACTCGGTTTCGCCCGGCACCTTGGCCCAGTTGCCGGCGCGCCAGTCGGCCTTGGCCTGCTCGATGCGGTCCTTGGACGACGAGACGAAGTTCCACCACAGATGCCGTTCGCCATCCAGCGGCGCGCCGCCCAGCAGCATCAATCGCGCCGCGCCGCGGGCCACGATCTTCGGGTCGGTGCCCGGCTTGAGCACCAGCATGGTGCCGCTTTCATAAACCTGGCCATCCAGGATCACTTCACCGATGGCGACATAAACCGCACGCTCCTCATAGTCCTGCGGCAGCGGCACGGTTGCGCCATCGCTGAGCTGGGCATCGATATAGAACATCGGCGCGAAGATCTGCGGCGGTGCTTCGGCACCGAAGGCCTTGCCGGCGATCAGGCGCAGGCGGGCGCCCGGTTTTTCGATCTCCGGCAGGCTGCTCGCCGGATGATGGTGGAAGGTCGGTTCGGTTTCCTCATGGCTCTGCGGCAGCGCGAACCAGGACTGGATGCCATGCAGGCCAGCGCCGCTTTTGCGGATCTCGTCGCGGGTGCGTTCGGAATGGGCGATGCCGCGGCCGGCCACCATCCAGTTGACGTCGCCGGGCCGGATCGGCTGCACCACGCCCAGACTGTCGCGATGCATGATCTCGCCTTCGAACAGGTAGGTCACGGTGGCCAGCCCGATATGCGGATGCGGCCGCACGTCCAGACCCTGGCCGGGCTCGAACCGGGCCGGACCCATATGGTCGAAGAAGACGAACGGACCGACATGCCGGCGCTTGGCCACCGGCAGGACGCGGCGGACGGTGAAGCCGTCCCCCAGGTCGCGCAGGCGCGGCACGATCAGCATATCGACGGAATCAGGCAGGGCGGCTTCGGACATCGGGACCTCATCTGGAGAGCCCCGAGACTAGCGCGATCCGTTCAGCCCTGCCAGCAGTCGCCTCCAGCGGCACCGCCCATCCGCGCCAGAAACAAAACCATGGGAAACGGTCGGCCCTGGATCAGTGGGTGGGGCCGAGGATCAGGTTCGGCAGGAACAGCGAGAACTGCGGCACATAGGTGACCAGGAACAGGGCCGCGATCAGGGCGCCGTAGAAGGGCCAGATCGTCTTCATCACATGGCCGATCGACACTTCGCCGATGGCGCAGCCGACGAACTGCGTGGTACCGACCGGTGGCGTGTTCAGGCCCAGCGCGCAGTTGATCAGCATCAGCATGCCGAACTGCACCGGACCCATGCCGTACTGCATGCAGATCGGCAGGAAGATCGGCGTGCAGATCAGGATGGTCGCCGCCATGTCGAGGAAGGTGCCAAGCACGAACAGGATCAGGTTGACCAGGAAAAACATCATCCACGGATTGGTGGTGATGCTGGCCAGCGCCTGGCCGGTCAGATCGGCGACACTGTACAGGCTGATCAGGTAGCCAAAGGTGTTCGATACGCCGATCAGCAGCAACACGATGCCAGTGGTTTTGACGGCTTTCGCCGCCGCCTTGATCAGCTGCTGCCAGGTCAGCGACTTGTAGAGCAGCGTCGCCAGCAGGATGGCATAGACCACCGCGATGGCCGCAGATTCGGTTGCCGTGAACACGCCGGTCAGGATGCCGGTGATGATGATCACCACCACGAACAGGCCCGGTATCGCCGCCGCACCCGAGCGCAGCACGACAGGCCAGCCCGGGAAGGTGCCGGCCGGATAGCCGCGCTTGATCGCCACCAGATAGGCGGCCACCAGCATGCAGAGCGTGAGCAGGGCCGCCGGGATCATGCCAGCCACAATCAGCGCCGCGATCGACACCTTGCCGCCGGCGGCCAGCGAGTAAATGATCATGTTGTGGCTGGTCGGCATCAGCGCGCCGACGAGCGAGGCATGGGTGGTGACGTTGACGGCGTAGTCCGCGTCATACCCTTCCTTCTTCATCATCGGAATCATCACGGCGCCCATGGCCGAGACATCGGCGACCGGCGAACCGGAGACGCCGCCGAACAGCGTACAGGCCACCACATTCGACATGCCGAGGCCGCCGCGGATATGGCCGACAAGGTTCTTGGCGAATTTCACGATGCGATCGGCGACGCCGCCGTAGAGCATCAGTTCACCGGCGAAGATGAAGAACGGGATCGCCAGGAAGGAAAAGATGTTCATGCCGGCAGCCATGCGCTGGAACACCACGGCCAGCGGCAGGCCTTCATAAACGATGGTGGCGATGGCCGAGAGACCGATGGCGAAGGCGACGGGAACGCCGAGAACCAGGAAGCCGAAGAAGCTGACGGCCAGAATTGTCAGTGCCATGACGGGCGAACCTCTTTGCCCGCAATCAGGGCCAGGATGTGCTCAAGCGAGAACAGGGTGATCAGCACGCCGGCCAGCGCCAGCGGGATATGGTTGAGGCCTTCGGACAGGCCGAGATTGGGAATCTTGTAGGGCATGACCGATTCCGCCAGCACCCAGGCATTCCAGCCCATGACGATGCCGAAGACGGCGACCATGACATGGATGATGATCTCTACCCAGACGCGGTGCCGTTCGGGCAGGATCATAATGAACACCGATTCCAGGCCGATATGGCCGGCATCGCGGACGCCGACAGCAGCGCCGAACATGGTGACATACAGCACGAGGACGAGCGCGAAACTCTCGGCCCAGGTCGGCGTGTCGTTCAGTACGTAACGGCCGAAGACCTGGTAGGTGACGACGGTGACGATGCCCAGCAGGCCCGTCACCGCCACATACATACAAAGCCGGGAGATCCAGGCGTTGATAGGACTTAACCAACTCAGCATGGATACTCCCGGCTTTGCTTGATACTACGCGACTTAGTTGGAGTCCTGGATGCGCTTGACCAGCGCCTGCAGTTTCGCGTCACCAGCGAACTTGGTGTAAACCGGCTGCATTGCGGCCTGGAACGCCTTCTTGTCGATGTCGGTCACGATCTGCGCGCCAGCGGCTTCCACCGTCTTGCGCGAGGCCGCTTCACGATCATCCCACTGCTTGCGCATGAAGGGCACCGACTCCTTGGCGGCCTTGCGGATCACGTCCTGCTCATCCTTCGCCAGGCCGTCCCAGACCCGCTTGGAGAAGACCAGCACTTCCGGCGCCAGCGAATGTTCGGTCATGCTGTAATACTTGGCCACTTCGTAATGACGCGAGCTGTCGTAGGACGGCCAGTTGTTCTCGGCCGCGTCGACAACACCGGTCTTCAGCGCGGTATAGACCTCGGCATAGGGCAGCGGCGTGGCATTGGCGCCCACCGCCTGCATGATGGCAACCCACATGTCAGATTGCTGCACGCGGATCTTGAGGCCCTTCATATCGTCAACGGTCTTGATCGGCTTCTTGGTGGTGTAGAAGCTGCGCGCGCCGCTGTCATAGAAGGCCAGGCCGATGAAGCCCTGTGGCTCCAGCGACTTCAGGATGTCCTCGCCGATCGGGCCGTCCAGCACACTGCGCATGTGGGCGGTCGACTTGAAGACGAAGGGCAGCGCCGGGACGATGGTCTCGGGCGCGATGTTGTTGAAGGCCGAACTGTTGACGCGCACCATGTCGAGCGCGCCGAGCTTGGTCTGTTCAATCGTGTCTTTTTCCGAACCGAGCGCGCTCTGGCCGAACACCTTGACGCCGTGCTTGCCGCCGGTGCGCTCGCTGATCAGCTTGCCCATCTGGATGACCGCCGTGACGGTCGGATAGTCCATCGGATGCACGTCCGAGGAGCGGAATTCCTTGGCCGAGGCCGCGCCGGCAAAACCGGCGGCCACCGCCAGCCCGAGCAGGGCGCGAGTTGCTACGCGAGTCGTCATTTTTGATCTCCTCCCTAGCGGATCGGTCGATATGCCGATCCGGTTGCGACACTTTGTTAGTCGTCGTGTCATCATACAACACTTCTGCGAATTGAAGTCAACGGCGATCCAGAGGGCTGAGAAAATTTCGACAATCGACCTTCGATTAATGGCCAATTATATGGGTATTTTATGCTGCGCCGCAGCGAATCGGTTTTCCTGGGCTCCTATATCCCGGCTCGTGGAAAAACCCATTACCCATCAGTTGTCATACAAGCTGAAGGATGCTAATCCTCGTTTCGACCAATGGAGGACGCCCTGTGACGGCACTGCGCCGACGCGAAACCCTGACCTCGCAGCTGAGCAAATCGCTGACCGAGCGCATCGCCAAAGGCGCGCTCAAGCCAGGCGACAAACTGCCCAGCGAGCAGGAGCTGATCGAGGAATTCGGCGTCAGCCGCACGGTGGTGCGCGAGGCGATCTCGTCTTTACGCGCTGCCGGCCTTGTCGCCACCCAGCAAGGCGTTGGTGCTTTCGTGCAGCCGGGCGCCGCCACGCAGCCCTTCCGGATCGACGAATCCAATCTCGACCTCATCAAAGAGGTCATCAATGTGCTGGAGCTGCGCACCGGCCTGGAGGCCGAAGCCGCAGCGCTGGCCGCCCAGCGCCGCAAGCCCGAGCATCTGGAAGCCATGCGTGCTGCGCTAGACCGTATGACGGCCGCCATTGCGGCTTCCGAAGATGCCGTGGCGCCGGATCTGGATTTCCACCAGACCATCGCCGAGGCCACCGGCAACCAGCATTTCACCCATCTGTTCAACTATCTCGGCGCGCTGATGATCCCGCGCGCCCGCGTGCAGACTTTCCGCTTCTTCGCCGATGACCGCACCGCCTATCTGAACCGTGTCAACGGCGAACATGAAGACATCTATCAGGCGATCTTCCGCCAGGACACCGACGCCGCCCGCTCGGCCATGCGCCTGCATCTGAGCAACAGCCGCGAACGCCTGCGCAAGGCGATGGAGCAGACGCGGGAACAACCCGCGCCGCGCCGCTGAAACCCCGACATTCGATTGGTTCTTAGATAAGGTGAGATAATGGAACCCAGTGCTCTCAAGGCCGCGATTTCCACCGGCCTGCTGTCTTTCCCGGTGACCGATTTCGACGCCGCCGGCAATTTCGAGCCGAAAGGCTATCGCCGCCGCCTGGAATGGCTCGCCCCCTATGGCGCCACCGCGCTGTTTGCCGCCGGTGGCACCGGCGAGTTCTTCTCGCTGGCGCCCGATGAATACAGTGCCGTGGTGAAAACCGCTGTCGATACCTGCAAAGGCAAGGTGCCGATCATCGCCGGCACCGGCTACGGCACCCGCCAGGCGATTCAATATGCCCAGGAAGCCGAACGCCTCGGCGCTGCCGGCCTGCTGGTGCTGCCGCATTACCTGGTCGAAGCCGATGCCGATGGCATCAGCCGCCATGTCGCCGCGATCTGCAAAAGCGTGAAGATCGGCGTCATCGTCTACAATCGCGGCGTCTGCCGCCTGGGACCCGATCACCTCGCGCGGCTGGCGGACCAGTGCCCGAACCTGATCGGCTTCAAGGACGGCATCGGCGATCTGGAACTCATGGTTGCCGTGCGCCGCAAGATGGGCGACCGCTTCACCTATCTGGGCGGGCTGCCGACTGCCGAATTCTTCGCCGCGCCCTACAAGGCGATGGGCGTACCGGTCTATTCTTCGGCCGTGTTCAATTTCATTCCGAAGACGGCGATGGATTTCTACCGTGCCATTGCCAAGGATGACGTTGCCACGTCGACCCGCATCCTCGACGACTTCTTCATGCCCTATTCGACGATCCGCAACCGTCGCCCGGGCTATGCCATCAGCATCATCAAGGCCGGCGCCCGCCTGGTCGGTTATGATGCCGGTCCGGTGCGCACGCCGCTGGTCGACTGCAGCGAGGAAGAGCATGCCATGCTCAAGGTGCTGATCGACAAGATGGGTCCGCAGTAAGACGGTCTGGGAGGATCATTCATGAAACGCGTTCTGCTTACCGGTGCCAGCGGCGGTGTCGGCACCCGCCTGCGCCAGCTGCTGAAACCGCTCTATCCGGAGCTGGTGCTGAGCGATCTCAAGGCGCCGGCTGATCTGCGCAGCGACGAGGAGTTCATCGCCGCCGATCTGGCCGATTACGCCGCCGTCGAAAAAATGCTCAAGGGCGTGGATGGCATCGTGCATCTGGGCGGATTCTCGGTGGAAGGCCCCTGGGAAACCATCCTGAATGCCAACATCATCGGCTGCTACAACCTGTTCGAAGCCGCTCACAAGGCCGGCACGCAACGCGTGGTCTTTGCCTCGTCCAACCATGTGATGGGTTTCCATCCGCGCAGCGAAAAGATCGGCATCGAAGCGGTGCCGAAGCCTGACACCCGCTACGGCCTGAGCAAGCTGTTCGGCGAAGGTCTCGGCGCGCTCTATGCCCACAAGCATGGCATGGGCGTGCTGTCGATCCGCATTGGCAATTTCGGCGACAAGCCGCTGGACCAGCGCCGCCTGTCGATCTGGCTGCGGCCCGACGATCTGGTGCAGCTCATCCGTCTCGGCCTGGAGAAACCCGATCTGGTTTATGAAGTCGTCTACGGTATGTCGGACAACAAGCGCGCCTGGTGGGATAACGCCCATGCGCTGAAGCTGGGCTACAAGCCGGGCGGCCAGTCGGAAGACTTCGCCGCCGAAGCACTGGAAGCGCAGAAAGTCCTGCCCAAGGATCCGATCGGCGATTACTTCCAGGGTGGCACGCCGTTCTGCAGCCAGGAATTCGACGGCGATTTCGAGAAACTGAAAAAGTAACGCGTTCCATGCGCATCAAAAGCGTCGATACGGTCACGCTGAAGATTCCCTTCAGCGATCTCTACGAGGGGCCACGGGCCAAGCGCCGCGGCTGGACCGAATTCGACACCCTTTTGGTGCGCATCGAAACCGAAGACGGCCTGGTCGGCTGGGGCGAGGCGTTTTCCTATGGCTGCGCCTCAGCGGTGCGGGCGCTGTTGCAGGATACGGTGGTACCGCTGGTTGTCGGGCAGGAGATCGCGGATGTCGCCGCCTTCACCCTGAAGCTGCAGCAGGACCTGCATATCTGGGGCCGTTACGGCATCACCATCTTCGCCATCTCCGGCATCGATATCGCGCTCTGGGACCTGGCCGCGAAACAGGCCGGCAAAAGCCTGTCGGCGCATCTGGGCGGGCGGGTACGCGACAGTGTTACGGCCTATGCCAGCCTGGTGCGCTATGGCGGTGCCGAGCCGATTGCCGCGATGACCCGGCGTGCCGTCGCCGAAGGCTTCCGCGATATCAAACTGCACGAGATCGCCTATGAGCCGATTGCCGCCGCCCGCGCCGCCATCGGGCCGGAAATTCGCCTGACCACCGATGTGAACTGCGCCTGGAGCTTGGCCGAGGCCGAAGACCTGCTGCCAAAGATGAAGGCGCTCGATCTCTACTGGGTGGAGGAACCCACCTTCCCCCCTGAGGATTACGAAACCCACAAGGCGCTTAGCCGCTTTGGCGTTGCGCTCTCGGCCGGCGAAAATGCCTGCACCGCGATGGAATTCACCCGGCTCTCGGCTGCCCTGACCTTCCCGCAGCCCAGCGTGATCAAGATCGGCGGCGTCAGTGAATTCATCAAGGCGACCCGGCATGCCGCCAGCTTAAGCAAGACCGTGATGCCGCATTCGCCCTATTTCGGCCCCGGCTACTGGGCAACGCTGCAACTGGCCGCCCATCTCGAAGCCGTCGGCCTGTTCGAATACATGTATGTGAAGCCCGAAGCCTATAGTGGCTGCGACATCCCACTACCGCAGCAGGGGCGTATCAGCATTCCCGATGCACCCGGCATCGGCTTCGTTCCCGATGAAGACACCCTGCGGCGCTATCGCGTCGCTTAGAGAATACCTGGAGGATGGATATGGACTATACCCGCGTCTTCACCGGCCCGAAGCCGAAGCTGCAGATGCCCAAAGGGGCCTGCGACACCCATATCCATTTCTACGATGACCGCTACACGACGCTGCCCAACACACCGACACCGCCAGCGGTGGGCGTACCGGAATATCGTCAGGTGATGGACTGGCTGGGCATCGAGCGCGTGATCGTCGTCCAGGCCAACGCCTATGGCGACGACAACCGCCTGGTGATGGATACCACCGCCGAGCTGGGCCACGACAAGGCGCGCGCCGTGGTGGTGGTGAAACCCGGTGTCGCCGATGCCGAACTGCAGCGCCTGACCGCTGGTGGCGCCCGCGGCATCCGCATCATGAACCTGCTGGGCGGCACGCTGGGCCTGAACGTGGCCGAGGAAATGGCCGGCCGCATCAAGCCGTTTGGCTGGAGCATGCTGCTGCAGCTCAATGGCCGCGAACTGCCCGAGCATGAGGCGATGATCAAGCGCCTGCCGGTGAAGATCGTCATCGATCATATCGGCAAGTTCATCGATCCGGTGCCGGTGGACCATCCGTCCTTCCAATGCCTGCTGCGCCTGATCGATACCGGCAATGTCTGGGTCAAGCTGGCCGGCTGTTACGAGACCTCGCTGACCGGCAAGCCGCATTACGAGGATGTCGGCGTCATCGCCAGGGCACTGATCAAGCACGCTCCCGAGCGTATGATCTGGGCCAGCAACTTCCCCCATGCCCAGGCCAGCAAATTCGGCTACCCCGACGAGTCCAAACTGCTTGACCTGCTGCTCGACTGGGCCCCGAACGAGGCCGACCGGCAGAAAATCTTCACGGCTAACCCCGCGGAATTGTACGGCTTCTGACCATCACCGGTTATTTCGCTTGACGCGGGACGGCGGTGGGCCCATATACCGCCTGCCGTCCACGGACTGATTCCAGCGTCGATGGCCTTTCGCGCCTGGCCGCGTGAACGAAGAGCGCTCCAACTGCTCCTTCGTCCTGCCAGCGCCTTCAGTCTCTTCATATACGACCCAGGTCACGCGGGGCGTTTCATCGGTCCCCGCGTATGACCGTTGCGCTGCTGGCGATTCCCGCCCCGCGCCGTCGTATGCCTTGTTTCAAGGATTCCCCTTTGACCAGTTTCAATGACCTCGGCCTCAACCAGGCCCTGCTCAATGCCATTACCGCCGGCAAATACACCCAGCCCACGCCGATCCAGACCCAGGCCATTCCGCCGGTGCTCGCCGGCCGCGATCTGCTGGGTATCGCCCAGACCGGCACCGGCAAGACTGCTGCCTTCGCCCTACCGATCCTGCATCGTCTGGCCGCCGGCAACCGTCGCCCGGCACCGAAGACCTGCCGCGCACTGATCCTGAGCCCGACCCGCGAGCTGGCCTCGCAGATCGCCGACAAGTTCCGCGCCTATGGCCGCGAGACCAACCTGAATGTCGTCACCGTCTTCGGCGGCGTCGGCATGAACCCGCAGACCCAGGCGCTGGCGCGCGGCGTCGATGTGCTCGTCGCCACGCCTGGCCGCCTGATCGACCATATGCAGCAGGGTCACCTGCGTCTCGACCAGGTCGAGACCGTGGTGCTGGACGAAGCCGACCAGATGCTGGACCTCGGCTTCGTGCATGCCATCAAGCGTATCTCGCAGGCCCTGCCGAAGGTGCGCCAGAGCCTGTTCTTCTCGGCCACCATGCCGCAGACCATCGGCCAGCTCGCTGCCGGCTTCCTGAAGGATCCGGTCAAAGTGGAAGTGACCCCGGTCGCCACCACCGCCGAGCGCGTCGAACAGCAGGTGATCTTCATCGAGGCCGAGCGCAAGCGTGCGCTGCTGGCTGAGATCATGACCGATCCGGCCATCACCCGCGCCCTGGTCTTCACCCGTACCAAGCATGGTGCCGACCGCGTCGCCCGCCATCTGGTCGGTGGCGGCGTGCCGGCCGCGGCCATCCACGGCAACAAGTCGCAGAGCCAGCGCGAGCGGGCTTTGGCCGACTTCAAGGCCGGCCGCATCCGCGTGCTGGTCGCCACCGACATTGCCGCCCGCGGCATCGATGTCACCGGCGTCAGCCATGTGGTGAATTTCGAACTGCCGAACGTGCCGGAAAGCTACGTCCATCGCATCGGCCGCACGGCCCGCGCCGGCGCGGCCGGCCAGGCGATCTCGCTTTGCGCCCAGGACGAGCGTCCCTACCTGCGCGATATCGAGCGGATCACCCGCCAGCGCATCGAGTCGACCGACCGTCGCGGCGATGCCAAGCTGGCAGCCGCCACGGCTGCCGAGCCGAAGGGCGAAAACCGCCCGCAGCAACAGCGCCCGCATGGCCAGAACCGCAACAATCCGCGCGGCAACGGTCAGCGTCACGGCGGCCAGCGCTCGGAAGGCGGCCGCGGCGACGGCCAGCGTCCGCAGCAGCAGCGCCAGGGCCAGCGCCCCAATGGCGGTCATCGCGGCGGCCAGCAGGCCAAAGCGACCACCCACTGATCCGCACCTGCATCTGATACGGAAACGGCGCCTTCACGGCGCCGTTTTCATTTGCCCTGCCTGCGTGACGCGGCCTCAGGTCTTGAGGCCGTCCTTTTCCATCTGCACGAACACCTCTTCGGCCCAGTGCATGGCACTGTTGCCGGCCGGCACGCCGCAATAGATCGAAGCCTGCAGGATGACCTCCTTAAGATCGTCGCGGGTCAGGCCGTTGTTGAAAGCGGCCTTCACATGCAGCTTGAACTCGTCCGGGCGATTGAGCGCGATCATCATCGACAATGTCATGCAACTGCGCGTCTTCCGCTCCAGGCCGGGCCGGGTCCAGACTTCGCCCCAGGCATAGCGGGTGATGAAATTTTGGAATTCCTCGTTGAACGGCGTGATCTTGGCGAGCGAGCGGTCAACATGGGTATCGCCCAGAACCGCACGCCGCACCGTCATGCCGGCGCCGTAACGCTGCTTGTCATCCATTGCTGTCTCCTCAGCCGGCCAGGAAGCCGGTCAGTTCCTTGGTGAAGTCGGCCGCCACTTCCACATTCGACAGATGCGCCGCCGGAAATTCGACATAGCGGGCGCCGGGAATGGTGTCCGCGGCCAGCTTGCCATCGGCGGCCGTTGTGGCCAGATCATGCGTACCGGCGATCACCAGGACCGGAAGGCGGATCGCGGCGATGCTTTCGCGTTGGTCCATGTCACGCACCGCGCCGCAGGCGGCGTTATAGCCTTCCGGCTTCGTCGCCAGCAGAACGCTGGAGATGCGCTCAACCGCCGCCGGCTGCGCCTTCACGAAGCCTTCGGTGAACCAGCGCTGGATCACGCCGGGCACAATGGCGGCCATGCCGCCTTTCTGCACGGCGGCAATGCGGGTGTTCCAGACATCGGGCGTGCCGATCTTGGCGGCCGTATTGCACAGGACCAGTTTGGAGAAGCGCTGCGGCGCATGCACGCCCAGCCACATCCCGGTCATGCCACCCATGGACAGACCACAGAACATCGCCTGCGGGATATCCAGTGCATCCAGCAGGGCCACCACATCCTTGCCAAGACGCTCGACCTGATAGGGCGCCGGCGGCAGACCGGACTGGCCATGACCGCGGGTGTCGTAGCGCAACACGCGGAAACGCTGCTGCAGCGCCGGCATCTGCGCATCCCACATGGAAAGGTCGGTGCCCAGGGAATTCGACATCACCAGAATCGGCGCGTCTGCAGGCCCGTCCAGCCTGTAGTGCAGCGAAACGCCGTCATCGGTCGTGATATGCGACATGACTCCTCCGGATTTTCTTATGGCTTGCGGGCAGCCAGAACGCGATCGACCAGCGCCACCGCAACCCCGCTATAGCCCAGCGGATCGAACAGACCATCGAGGTCGGCCGGCGTCAGATGCGCCATCACATCCTTGTCGTCGGCCAGGACACTCCGCAGATGCCGTTTTGCCGCAACCGCGCGCTTGGATGCCGCCTCGACCAGCTTATGTGCCGTCATGCGGCCGATCTTCACGCCCAGAGCCATGGTCACAGCCTCGGCCATAATCAGGCCATCGGTCGCATCCAGATTCTCGCGCATGCGATCAGGCTGCACGTCCAGTCCGGTCATGATCTCGGCCATATGCTGCAGAGCGCCGGCGCCAAGTTGCACCAGCTCGGGCAGCACCGTCCATTCGGCATGCCAGCCGCCCAGGCCGCGCTCATGCTCCTGCACCATGCCCGACAGCAGGCTGCCCGCCAGATGCGGCACTCGCGTGGCTGCGGCCAGTACAGCGGCGCAGGCCACCGGATTGCGCTTGTGCGGCATGGTCGATGAACCGCCCCTGCCCTCGCCCGCCGGTTCGAAAACCTCACCCACATCGGTCTGCATCAGCAGCGCCACGTCGCGCGCCATCTTGCCCAAGGTACCGGTCAGCAGGGCCAGGGTTGTGCCCAGTTCCACCACGCGGTCGCGCGCGCCATGCCAGGGCGTGGCCGGGAGCGACAGCTTCAGATCGGTGGCCAGAGCCTCGGCCACCGTAAGGCCCTTGTCGCCGAGCGCCGCCAGCGTACCGGCCGCGCCGCCGAACTGCAGCACCAGCAGGCGCGGCTTCAATTCCGCCAGCCGGTCGCGATGGCGTTCGACAGCATCGAGCCAACCGGCCGCTTTCAGGCCGAAGGTGATCGGCAGGGCATGCTGCAGCCAAGTGCGGCCGACCATCGGCGTCTGGCGGTGTTTTTTCGCCAGATCGGCGAGCGCAGCGGAGAGGCGCGACAGATCGGCCTCGATCAACGCCAGGGCCTTGCCCAACTGCAAGACCAACCCGGTATCCATCGCATCCTGGCTGGTGGCGCCCCAATGCACGAAGCCCGCGGCGTCCTTGTCCCTGGCCGCGACCTTTGCCGTCAGCGCTTTAACCAGCGGAATGGCGGTGTTGCCGCCGCGCGTTGCGCCCTCGGCCAGTTCGGCAATATCGTAGAGCGCGGCGTCGCATTGCGCGGCAATCGGCGCAACGGCAGCCGCGGGAATAACACCCACCTTTGCTTCCGCGCGGGCCAGAGCCGCCTCGAAATCCAGCATGCCCTGCAGATGGGCGCGGTCGGTGAAGACCGCGCCGATTGCAGAGCCGTGAAACAGCGGACCGAGCAGGCCCGTCTCTGTGTGAGTCGTCATGCCAGCATGTTGCTGAGCCCGCGGGGGATCAGCAATCGAAAAAGACGGTTTCCCGCTCGCCCTGCATATGAATGTCCCAGCGATATTCGGCCTTGCCGGCCAACCGCTCGGCCACGATGGTCGGCTTGCGCGCCGCATCCTCCACCAGGCCCAGAACCGGATCGTTGGCATTGGCTGCCGTCTCGTCCGAGAAATAGATCCGGGTATAGAGGTGCTTGAGCATGCCGCGCATGAACAGGCAGACCACGATATGCGGGGCCTGCAGGGCATTGCCGGGGCCGGGAACCGGTCCGGGCTTCACCGTGGTAAAGCTGTAACGGCCTTCCTTGTCGGTCGGCACGCGGCCGAAACCGGTGAATGCGCCATCCAGCGGCTTGTCCTGCGTATCCTCGACATGGGCGTATTTGCCATCGGCATTGGCCTGCCAGAATTCGACCAGGGCATCGGGAATCGGCTGGCCTTCGCCGTCGAAAATCCGGCCGGTGATGACGATCTTCTCGCCCTTGGACGCATCCCTGGCGATGTCGTTCACAGCCAGCGGCACCAGGCCGATATGCAGGTAGGGGCCGACGGTGGCGGAAGCAGTGGGAACAAGAGTCATGTCAAACGTCTCCGGCCGGCTTACTTGTTTTCCATGGGCGTGGCGTCGCGGCCGCGCAGGATGATGTCCCACTGATAGCCCAGGGCGAATTCCGGGATCGTGGTCTCAAAATCAAATTTCGAGATCATGCCGTCGCGCGAGCGCTGGTCCGTGACGCAGTTGAAGATCGGATCATGGGGCAGCAGCGGATCGCCCGGGAAATACATCTGGGTGACCATGCGGGTCATGAAGCTCGGCCCGAACAGCGAGAAATGGATATGCTGCGGACGCCAGGCATTGTGGTGATTCCGCCACGGATAGGCGCCGGGCTTGATGGTGACGAAGCGGTAGCGGCCTTCGTCATCGGTGGCAGTGCGGCCGTAGCCGGTGAAATTCGGGTCGAGCGGCGCGTCATGCTGGTCGGCCGGATGCGGATAGCGGCCGCAGGCATTGGCCTGCCAGATTTCGACCAGGGTATGCGGCACCGGGCGGCCAGCCTCGTCCAGCACCCGGCCGGACAGGATCATGCGCTCGCCCAGCGGTTCGCCGGCATGCTGCTTGGTCAGGTCGTTGTCATTCGGGCCGATGCGCTCATGGCCGTAAACCGGGCCTGTCACTTCCGACAGGGTATGGGCCATGCGGATCAGCGGCTTGCCGGGTGCCCGCTTGATCGAGGACTGATAGGGCGGGTGCAGGTAATTGGGCTGGGTGCCAGCCGCCGGCCGTTTGTAGCCGATGATCTCGGACATCGTTTCCTCCTTAACGCTTACGGATACTTATAACCCGGCCTGAGCGGGTTGGCGCTGATCTATGTCAAAAAATCCGACATTTCCTTGACTTATTGTGCGCATAACGCACAATAGTTCTATAAACAAACATTACAGGGAGGCCGGCCGACCTTGTCAACAATGACCATCAATGCGCGCGACTTCTCCACTTCGCTGGCCCGGGGCCTGCGGGTCATCACCGCGTTCGACCGCGACAATGACGAGATGACCCTCAGCGAAGTGGCCCGTCGCGCCGATATGACGCGCGCCGCCGCGCGCCGCTATCTGCTGACGCTGTGCGAGCTGGGTTATGTCACCGGCGACGGCAAATACTTCCGCCTGACACCACGCGTGCTGGAACTCGGCTTCGCTTTCCTGACCTCGATGCATATCTGGGAACGCGCCCAACCCTTCATGGAGCGGCTGACCGAACAGGTGAATGAATCCTGTTCCATCTCGGTGCTGGAAGGCAGCGACATCGTCTATGTCGCCCGCGTACCGACCAAACGCATCATGTCGGTGGCGCTGGGTATCGGCACGCGCCTGCCTGCCTATTGCACATCTATGGGCCGCGTGTTGCTGGCGGATCTGCGGCCCGGCGAACTGGACCAGTATTTCAACGAGGCGAAGTTCACGCCGCTGACCCCGCATACCGTGACCGACAGCGAAGGTCTGCGCAGCGCCATCGGCGAAGCACGCCGCATCGGCTATGCCATGGTCGACCAGGAGTTGGAAATCGGCCTGCGTTCGATTGCCGTGCCGATCCGCAACCAGGGCGGCCGGGTATTGGCCGCGATGAATGTCAGCGGGCACGCCACCCGCATCACGGCAGAAGAGATGCAGCAGCGCTACCTGTCGCCGCTGCTCTATGCCGCCGAAGGTATCCGCATGGCGCTGGCCTGATCCGTGCCGGCTGGGCAGCAACAGTGATTGTCAGCGACGGCAATATTGTCTAAGCACAGATATGGCCTCTACCCGTCGCAAGCCCGCCCTGGCGGACCAATCCTCGCCTGAACAGGATACCGGTGTCGCCGTCGATCTGGGTCCGCTGCAGGATCTGCTCGGCTATCGCCTGCGCCGGGCCCAGCTCGCCGTCTTCCAGGATTTCATGACGGTGATGAAGCCGTTCGATCTGCGGCCGGCCCAGTTTTCCGTGCTGGCCATCATCGATGCCAATCCCGGCCTGAAGCAGTCCCGGGTCAGCGAAGCACTCGGCATCAATCGGGCCAATTTCGTCGCCCTGCTGGACGAACTGGAACAGCGCAAGCTGGCGCGCCGCGCCCCGGCGCCCGACGACCGTCGCTCAAACGCGCTATATCTGACGGCAAAGGGCGAAAGCTTCCTGAAGGAAGCCTATCGCCGCCTGCTGAGTCATCACGAAAAGCGGGTTGACGCCGTGCTTGGCGAAGACAAGCAGAAACTGCTCGCCCTGCTGGAACGCCTGACCAACCTGGACTGATCGTTTACGGCCGGACAGCGTCCGGATTCTCGATCAGCATGGCGATACCCTGGCCACCGCCGATACAGGCCGACGCCACACCATAGCGCAGGCCAGACCGCTTCAGCTCGCGCGCGACGGTCACCGAGAGCCGGACACCAGTGGCACCGAGCGGATGACCGATAGCAATCGCGCCGCCATTCACATTCAGCTTGTCGCGCGGAATGTTGAGCGCCCGCATGCAGGCCATCACCTGGGCGCCAAAGGCCTCGTTGATCTCGAAACGGTCGATCTGATCGACACTGATACCGGCCTTGGCGCAAACAGCCTGGATCGCCGGCACCGGACCGATGCCCATCACTTCCGGCTTCACGCCGACACTGGCGCCGGCAACGATGCGGCCAAGCGGCGTTTTGCCCTTGCTGCGCAGATAATCGCCCGACACCACGATGGCGGCCGCGGCGCCATCCACCACGGCAGACGAGTTGCCGCCGGTCTGCACACCGCCGAAAGCAGGACGAATCTTGGCCAGGGTTTCCACCGGCGAGGGCCGGACATGGGTATCCTCGCTCACGGCGGGCGTCTTGCGGCTCAGCTTGATGCCGCGGCTGTTGTAACCCGGCAGCGCAAACTCCTCGCTGATCACCGCGGTAATCTCGTCGCCGAAATAGCCCTTCTCTTTCGCCTTCACGGCGCGGTCGAAGCTTTCGGCGGCATAAGCATCCACCTCTTCCCGGGTGATCTGGTATTCGCGCGCCAGATTCTCGGCCGTGTCGCCCATCATGATGCCTGGCGCCGGATCGATCAGCGCTTCCCACAGGAAGTCCTTGAACTCCACCTGACCCATACGGAAACCGTTACGATGGGTGTAGGACGCCACCGGATTGCGGCTCATCGACTCCGCGCCAACCACCAGCCCGGCCTCGGTCTGGCCCAGCATGATCTGCCCGGCCGCCTGCATGATCGCCTCGATGCCGGTACCGCAGACGCGCTGCACCAGATGCGCCGGCACTTCGACCGGCACGCCGGCATAAAGGCCGACATGACGCGGCAGCATGTAGGCATCATAAGACGCCTGCGCCATATTGCCGGCCACGACGCTGCCGATATCGGCCGCCGGCATATCGGCTTTCTTCAGCACTTCGCGCGCAACCTTGATGCCGAGATCGATCGGCGAGATATCGGCCAGCGGCCCCATATAGTCGGCAAACGGCGTGCGTACGCCATCCAGCAGCCAGATATCCTTGTAGGCTTGGGCGAGACCGGGATTAGGCGACATGGGCGATTCTCTCTTTGGCGGTGATGACGCGGTCTGAGGGGGAACCGGCGTAAAGATCGTCGACCAGCGGCGCGCGATGATTCAGGACCGCACGCTGGTTGATCGACCCCTTGTCGGTGACCTCGCCGACATCCAGCGAAGGCAGTTCATCCAGGATCACCAGCCGCTCGATACGGCTGGCGCTGCCGGTCGACTGCGCGATGAAGCTGGCCAGCCGCTCGGCGAAGGCAGCCCGCACGCCCGGCGCATGGGCGATCTGGGCAATGCCCGCATTGGCCGGCAATTCAGGGCAAAGCGGCCGGCAGTTGTCGAGATCGAGGATCACCAGCCCGGCCAGCATGTCGCGGTCATGCCCGGCAATCACCACATCGCGGACATAGGGTGCGAAATGGGCGATGAAGCGGCCGCGGAGCGGACCGACACTGACCCAGGTACCGCTGGTCAGTTTGAAGTCTTCGGAGATGCGGCCATCGAACATCAGGCCCTTCCCGGGCTGGTCGGGATCGATGAAGCGCGCCGCGTCCCCCATCATGTAGTAGCCGTCCTCGTCGAAAGACTTGGCGCTGACCTCTGGCATGCGCCAGTAGCCCGGCGTGATATTGGGGCCGCGCACGCGCACTTCCAGCTTCTCGCCATTGGGCACCAGCTTCAGTTCCAGACCCGGCACCGGCAGGCCGATGATGCCCGAGCGGTCGACCGGCCAGTTGGCGCAGAGGGCAAAGGGCGCCGTCTCGGTGGACCCCAGGCCGCTGATGATCGGGATGCGCACGCCGATGGTCTCGACCGCGAGCTCTTCCAGCGCGGTCCACACATGCTGCGGCAGGGCAGCACCGGAGAAGAAGATCATCTTCAGACGGCTGAAAAACATCTCGCGCAACTGCCTGTCGTCGCGCAGGTAAGGCACCAGCATTTCAAAGCCCTTGGGCACGTTGAAATACACCGTGGGGGCAATTTCTTTCAGGTTGCGCACTGTGCGCTCGATCAGCGCCGGCACTGGCTTGCCATCGTCGATATAAAGCGAGCCGCCGTTATACAGCGTGATGCCGATATTGTGGTTACCGCCGAAGGTGTGATTCCACGGCAGCCAGTCGATGAAGACCGGCGGCTCCTCGGCAAAGACCGGCAGCGACTGCGCGATCATCTGCTGGTTGCTGCACAGCATGCGCTGGGTATTGATCACGCCCTTGGGCATGCCGGTGGAGCCGGAGGTGAACAGGAATTTGGCCACCGTATCGGGGCCGACGGCATCATGGGCCTGTTCGACAGCTGCCGTGGCCGGCGTTGCCAGCAAAGCCTCGAAGGCGGTGGCAGGCCGACCGGCGGCACCGGCGGTCACTACCACTTCCACATCATCAGACACCGCTGCGGCAATCGACTTGGCAAAGCGCGCACCATCGGCGGCGAAGACCAGACCGGGCTGCAACAGGCCCAGAACATGCTTCAGCTTGGCAAAATCCGTGGAGACCAGCGCATAGGCGGGCGAGATCGCCGCCGAGGGCACGCCGACATACTGGGCGGCCAGCGCCAGTTTCAGATGCTCCAGGTCGTTATCGGAAAGGATGGCGACCGGCCGTTCGGCCGAGAGCCTGCGATCCAGCAGCGCCTGCCCGATGGCGCGCACGCGAGACAGGAGATCGGCATAGGTCAGGCGCCGCCAGGCGCCGCTGTCGTCCCGTTGCGCCATGAAGGTACGATCCGGCGCCACTCTGGCCCAGTGTACCAGTCGCTCGGTCAGCTTGTCCGGATAAGCCTCCAGTGGCTCCGGCGAGTCCATGAGGATAGTGCCGTCGGGCTTGCGGGTCAGCCGGGTGTCGGCGCGGCCGTAGCGAACCTGACGATGCGGATGTGCCATACGCGTAACTCCTCCCAAGTCTGCCATTCTGAGGCCGGCATCCGGAAGCCAGCCAGGCAGGAACCCGCCGCGGTATGCGCGGTCGGGCTATTTCTTACCGTTTCAGTCCTTGCCGACCTTACCGGCGCGCTTCTCCAGGAAGTCGCGGATCCGGGTCTTGGCTTCGATATCGGCCTGAGCGATCGACGAGATCATCGCCTCCATCATGTAACCGGCCTCGGGCGAACTGTCGGCGATGCGCGGCAGGGCATGCATGACAGCAAAATTGGTCATCGGCGCATTGGCCGCAATCTTCTTCGCCAGATCCATGGCCGTCGCCATGCCCTGGCCTTCATCGACCAGATACTGGGTCAGGCCGATGGCATGGCCTTCTTCGGCCTTGTAGACACGGCCGGTCAGCATCATATCCATCATACGCGACACGCCGATCAGCTTCGGGATGCGGACCGAACCGCCGCCGCCGACAAAGATGCCGCGCTGACCTTCAGGCAACGCATAGAAAGCCGAAGGTTCGGCAATGCGCACATGCGTCGATGCAGCCAGCTCCAGGCCGCCGCCGATCACCGCGCCATGCAGCACCGAAATCACCGGCACCTTGCCGAACTGAATGTGGCGGAAGGATTCGTGCCACATGCGGGAATGGAACACGCCATCGGTGGATGACAGCTCCTGCGTGGCGCTCAGATCGAGGCCAGCGGAGAAATGTTCGCCTTCGCCAGCCAGCACCACCGCCTTCACGCCGGGCGGCGGGGCCATGAAAAAGCTCTGCAGGCCCAGAACCGTGACGTTGTCCAGGGCGTTACGTTTTTCCGCACGCTTCAGCGTAAGCACGGCGACCTCGCCCTGCACATTCACGCCCAGTGTGGGCGGCAGGCTGAGTTCGGCTTCGGAACGGTCAACAGGATCGAGACGCATGACGGTTATCTTTTTTGCTCGAGCGATAATTGTTATGAAGCATAACTATTTTGCCGGCGATGGCAAGGGGACTCAAAATCCCCGCCGGCCGGCCAGAATGCCGCTGGATTAACCGATATGGCGGTGATCCGGACCGATCTGCCCTGCCGGCTGGACCGGCTGCCCTGGGGCCGCTTTCACACCCTTGTGGTGGTGACGCTCGGGATCACCTGGATTCTCGACGGACTGGAAGTGACCCTGGCTGGAGCTGTCGCCAGCATGCTGAAAAGCGAGGCGAGTCTCGGCTTCAGCAATGTGGAGATCGGCCTGGCCAGCAGCGCCTATCTGGCCGGCGCCGTGCTGGGCGCTCTATTCTTCGGCTGGCTGACTGACCGGCTCGGCCGCCGCAAACTCTTCTTCATCACGCTGGCCCTGTACGGACTGGCCACGGCAGGCACGGCGCTGTCATGGGATATCTGGAGCTTCGCGCTGTTCCGCTGTCTCACTGGCGCCGGCATCGGCGGCGAATACACGGCGATCAACTCCACCATCCAGGAGCTGATCCCGGCGCGCTATCGCGGCTGGAGCGATCTGACCATCAACGGCACCTTCTGGATCGGCGCCGGCATGGGCGCTGTCGGCTCACTCGTGCTGCTCGATACGGCGTCTTTCGGGCCCGACTGGGGCTGGCGCATCTGCTTCCTGATCGGCGCGCTGTTGGCGCTGCCGATCCTGCTGATGCGGCTGTGGCTGCCGGAAAGCCCGCGCTGGCTGCTGGTGCACGGCCGCGTGACGGAAGCCGAGGCAATTGTCGTCGAGATCGAGAAAAACGCGCCGGCGGCGCATCAGAACACCCCCGCGACCATGCTGCATATCCGCCCGCGTGCCGCCCCGGGCCTGCTGGAGGTGGCGCATATTCTGTTTTATCGCCATCGCCGCCGCGCCCTGGTAGGCCTGAGCCTCATGGTGGCGCAGGCCTTTTTCTATAACGCGATCTTTTTCACCTATGCACTGGTACTGACCAATTTCTATGCCGTGCCGCCGGCCGATGTCGGCTGGTACATCCTGCCGTTTGCAGCCGGCAATGTGCTGGGGCCGCTGCTGCTCGGACGATACTTCGACACCATCGGACGACGCCCGATGATTGCCGGCACATTCATCATTTCTGCCGTGCTGCTGGCTCTTACCGGCTGGCTGTTCCAGCAGGACCTGTTGACCAGCCGCAGCCAGACCATGGCCTGGACCCTGATCTTCTTCTTTGCATCGGCAGCGGCAAGCTCAGCCTATCTGACCGTGAGTGAAACCTTCCCGCTGGAAATCCGCGCCCTGGCCATTGCCATCTTCTATGCCATTGGCACCGGTCTGGGTGGTGTTGCCGCGCCTGCGCTGTTTGGCGCGCTGATCGAGACCGGTTCGCGCGACAGCGTGTTTGGCGGCTATCTGCTGGGCGCGGCGCTGATGCTGGCTGCGGGCGTGATCCAGGCGATCTGGGGCACGGCGGCCGAACGAAAACCCCTGGAAGAGATCGCCCGGCCGCTCAGCATGGAAGACCCGTAAAGGTCAGCGATCCTGATGGTAATGCGTATTCTGGCGAATGTTGCCCTGCGGGCCCACGCCGGCGTGATCCCTGGCGCTCTGCGCTTTTTGCTGTTGCGCGACATCATCGCCGCGGCGGCGGCGGCGCAGACGCGAATAATCAATCTCCTGTTCCTGCTGCTTGGCGTTTTGCGAACCGGGTTTGCTGTGCTGTCCCATGGAAAAATCCTCCTGACAGTCATAAAACACGCATAAATCGCGGCAGTTCCTGAAAAATATGTAGCGCGGAAAACAGCCGATATGCGGGTTTCCGGTACACACTGCGACAATCTGACCGGAACGCATCGCCGACCATCCCGTTGGGTTCGCACTACTTCGCCACGCACCAACAGGAGAGTCACATGGACAAGGATCGCATTGAAGGCACGGCCAAGCAGGTCAAGGGCGCCATCAAGGACGCCGCCGGTAAAGTCACGGGCGACGCCAAGCTCCAGACCGAAGGCAAGATGGATAAGGCCGAAGGCAAGATCCAGAACGCCATCGGCGGCGCCAAGGATGCCGTGCGCGACGCTACCAAGCGTCACTGATCATCTACCCCCTGAGAAAGCCGGGCAGTCGAAAGGCTGCCCGGCTTTTTCTTGCGACCGGTCTTTTTTGAGCTGTTGGCCAAAAAACAGCAGCGCCCTGCTGTAAATTTGACCGTTTCCGCGGGCATACGCGCGTAAATCGCCGCTCGGCCACTGGCATCCTTCTTGCCTGTATACAGACTGCATACAGTCTGGGGCGAGCAGCAATGGGCGTAGGGATTACCGGGGCGAGCGGGTTTATCGGCCTGAATATCGTCGAGCAGGCGCTGCGCGATGGATGGACCGTGACCGCGTTCGATCTGCAGCCCCTGCCGGCCGCTGCCAAAGCCGCTTTTGCCCGCCTGCCCGGTCGCCTGGTCGAATGCGTGGGCGACATCACCCATGCCGCTGACCGCCGCAGCTTTCTGCGCCAACCCGGCATCACGTCGCTGATCCAGGCTGCTGCCATCACACCGGACGCCAACCGCGAACGCGAGGCCCCGGGCTCGATCCTGGCCGTTAACACCGTCGCCGCTCTCGACTGCATCGCCGAAGCCGTGACGGCGGGCATCGGTCGCGTGGTCGCAGTCTCCTCGGTCTCGGCTTATGGCGCCGTCTCCGACACGCTCGCCGCGATCGATGAGGATACGCCACTCGACCCCTTCAATCTCTATGGCCTGTCGAAACTCGCCTTTGAACGGGGCCTGAAACGCCTGCACGATCTGAAGCCCTTCGATCTCACCATCGCCCGCCTCGGCCCGCAATATGGCCGCTGGGAATGGCGGAGCGGCAAACGCGACGCGCTCTCCGCCCTGCTGCAATGCCTGGCCGCCGCCACGGCCGGCCGCGAAGCCGTGCTGCCGCGCGAGGTGCAGATCGACTGGCTCTATGCCGCCGATGCGGCGCGCGGCCTGCTGATGCTGACCGATGCCGCGGTGCTACCATACCCCGTCTTCAACATCGGTTCAGGCACGCGCTTCGGACTGGCGCAATGGTGCGCTGAGATCGCGCAGCTGATCCCGGGCTTCTGCTGGCGCTTCGCTGCCGAAGGCACCGACGACAGCACCATCATTGTCAATCCGGGCTTCAACCGCCCGCCGCAGGCCATCGCCCGCATGGCCGCCATCGGCTGGCGCCCTGGCTTTGCGCTTGCCGCCGCCTTTGCCGACTACATGAGCTTTATCTCCGATCATCCCGAGTTTTCCCCCGAACGGCAGATGCAGACCGCATCGCCGGTTGCCGCCTGACCCTCACGCATGGAGCCTGCTATGACCCTGTTCAGTCGCATCACCCGCCATCTGGCGCTGCCGCTGGCTGCTGCCGCCCTCACGCTGGGCAGTCTGGGCGCCGCCCAGGCGCAGACCACGCTGAAATGGGCCTATGTCTACGAACCCGGCGAACCGCATCACAAAGGCGCCGTTTTCGCTGCCGAGCAGATCGAGAAGCAGACCAACGGCCGCTACAAGATCCAGCTCTTCCCCTCGGCCGTGCTGGGCAAGGAATCCGATCTCAACCAGGGCCTTTCGCTCGGCACCGTCGACCTGACGATCAGCGCGGCGAGCTTCCAGGCCCAGGTCGCCAAGCGCATCGGTGTCGCCTACTTCCCCTTCGTGTTCCGCGATTTCGACCATGTGATGGCCTATGCGCGCAGCGACATCTACAAGGAGTTCGGTGAGGATTACCGCAAGGCCACCGGCAACTACATTGTCGCACTGACCTATGCCGCCGAGCGTCATGTCACTGCCAGCAAACCGATCCTGAAGCCGGAAGACATGCGCGGCCTGAAGATCCGCGTGCCGGACTCCGCTGCCTATATGGCCTTCCCCAAGGCGCTGGGCGCCAACCCGACGCCGATTGCACTGGCCGAAGTGTATCTGGCGCTGCAGAGCGGCGTGGTGGATGCGCAGGAGAATGCCTTCAACACCATCTGGTCGCGCAAGTTCCATGAGGTGCAGAAGCACATCATGCTGACCGGTCATGTGATCGACTCGCTGAACTCGATCATCAGCGGCGGCACATGGGCCAAGCTCTCGGCCGATGACCGCAAGATCTTCGTGGAGGCGATGCAGGCCGGCGCCATGCTGGCCAGCCAGCAGATCCGCGACCAGGACACCCTGCTGATGAACGAGATCAAGAAGCTGAACGTCACCGAAATCCACACGGTGGATCGCGAAGCCTTCCGCAAGGCGGTGCTGGCCAGCTCGAAGCCGGAGGATTTCGGCTACCTGCGCAGCGACTACGACCGTATCCTCGCCCTCAAGTAACCGCGGACAGATTGTGGAAAAACCCAGCCCGACACCTGCTGTTGAGGAGGCCGTGCTCGACGAGCACGGCCAATTCAATGTTTCCGATGCCGAGATCGACCTCAAGCCCTATCGCTTCGAGGACTGGCTTGCCATGGCCATCTTCTGGGTGCTGGGCATCACGGTCTTCTATCAGTTCTTCACCCGTTACCTGCTCAACAATTCCGCAGCCTGGACCGAAGAGATCGCACGCTATCTCTTGATCTGCGTGATCTTCATCGGCGCTGCCGGCGCGGTGCGCAAGAACAACCACATCCAGGTCGATTTCTTTTACCACATCCTGCCGGCGCGGGTCGTACGCGGCATGTCGACCCTGGTCGACATCATGCGCATCGGCTTCTTCGGCTACGCCTGCTGGATGACCTGGAACCTGATCCAGCGCATCGGATATCAGCCGATGTCGGTGATCGACCTGCCCATGGGCATTGTTTACAGCGTCGTGCTGCTGGGCTTTGTGCTGATGACCGCGCGCGCCATCCAGGTTGCCGTCATGCATTGGCGCCAGGGTTTCAGCGTGCTTGAGCGCCCCGATACGAACTGAGGTTTGCCGTGACCGCCACCACTTTCAAGCTGATGTTCCTGGCCCTGATGGGGTCGGGCATTCCGGTCGCCATCGCCATGGCGGGCGCATCGCTGATCTACATCAACGTCACCGGCATCGCCCCGGATTTCGTCGTCATCCACCGGATGTTTTCCGGCCTCGACAGCTTCCCGCTGCTGGCCGTGCCCTTCTTCATCCTGGCCGGCAATCTGATGAATTCAGCCGGCATCACCAACCGCATCTATAATTTCGCGCTCGGCCTGGTCGGCTGGATGCGCGGCGGCCTGGGCCACGTGAATGTCGTCGGCTCGGTGATCTTTGCCGGCATGTCGGGCACTGCGGTGGCCGATGCCGCCGGCCTGGGCACTATCGAGATTCGTGCGATGAAGGAACATGGCTACGACGTGGAATTCGCCGTCGGCATCACGGCCGCCTCGGCCACACTCGGCCCGATCATCCCCCCGTCCCTGCCCTTCGTCATCTACGGCATGATGTCCAGCGTCTCGATCGGTCAGCTGTTCCTGGCCGGCATCCTGCCCGGCGCCGTGATGGCCGCGCTGATGATGCTGACGGTCAGCTTCTTTGCCTGGCGCAACAAATGGGGCGGCGACATTCCCTTCGAATGGCAGCGCATCATCGGTGTGTTCACCGAACTGGGCGTGCTGATCCTGATGCCCACACTGGTCTTCTTCGCGATCGACTGGGGCGCACCACCGCGCCCGACCGTGATCGTCGCGCTGGCTTTGCTGCTGGTGATGGACCGCGTCTTCCGGTTTTCCGCTGTGCTGCCGCTGCTGACACCAGTGCTGCTGATCGGCGGCATGACCTCGGGACTTTTCACCGCCACCGAAGGCGCGATTGCCGCCTGCGTCTGGGCGCTGTTCCTCGGCCTGGTCTGGTACAAGACCCTGAACTGGCGGATGTTCGTCAAGGCATCGCAGGAAACCGTGGAGACCACCGCCACGGTCCTGTTCATCGTCTCGGCGGCATCGGTCTTCGGCTGGGTGCTCGCCGCCTCGCGCACCACCGAAATGATCGCGCAATGGGTGCTGGAGTTCACCACCAATCCCTGGCTGTTCCTGCTGCTGGTCAACCTGCTGATGCTGTTCGTCGGCTGCTTCCTCGAACCGACGGCCGCCATCACCATCCTGACGCCGATCCTGCTGCCCATCGTGCTCAAGCTCGGCATCGACCCGGTGCATTTCGGTCTGGTCATGGTGCTGAACCTGATGATCGGGTTGCTGCATCCGCCAATGGGACTGGTATTGTTCGTGCTGGCCCGCGTCGCCAACCTCAGCCTCGAACGCACCACCATGGCGATCCTGCCCTGGCTTGCGCCGCTGCTGGTGAGCCTGGCACTGGTCACTTACGTCCCCGCCATCAGCCTGTGGCTGCCGGCCCTGCTGAAATAACCCCGAGGCTGCGATGCTGCGTACCAACAGTCTGAAACCCCGCCTGCTGGCGGGCGAGAAAGTCCTCGGCCCCTGGGTCACCCTCGACACGCCAGCGACCAGCGAAATCTTCGGCCTGGTCGGCTTCGACTTCATCATCGTCGACCAGGAACATGCCCGCGGCACGCCGGAAACCCTGATCGGTCATCTGCAGGCGCTGTCGCGCACCCAGACCACCTGTCTGGTCCGCGTGCCCTCGCATGATCCGGTCTATCTCAAGCGCGTGCTCGATGTCGGTGTCGAAGGCGTGGTCGTCCCCTCCGTGCAGTCCGCGAAAGAAGCCCAGGCCATCGTCTCGGCCTGCCGCTATCCGCCGCGCGGCTCTCGCGGCTCAGCCATCGGCCAGATCCGCGCCTCCAACTACGGCATCGATGGCGCCGCCTATCGCAAAGCCGCTGACGACAACCTGCTGATCGTCTGTCAGATCGAGACCGCCGCCGCGGTTGATGCGATCCCGGAGATCGCTGCGGTGGACGGCGTCGATGCACTCTTCGTCGGACCCTTCGATCTCTCGGGCTCGATCGGGCTTCTGGGCGAATTCGATCATCCCGATGTGGTCGCCCTGCTGGCGAAGACGGAAGCCGCGCTCAAAAAGGCCGGCAAGCCGTTCGGTACCGTGCCGCGCGTCGGCATGACCTGGGCCGATATGTTCGCGCTCGGCTACAGCATGGTGACGGCCGACAACGACACGGCGCGGCTGCGCGATACGGCGATGGCCGATATGGCGAAGTTCAAGGCCATGAAAAGTTGAGGGCGATGAAACTTTAAGGAAGCCGCGCGCCGGTCGGATGGTCGTCGCCAGACGGTCATCGGTGGTGCCCCAGGCCGGACTTGAACCAGCACACCCTTGCGGATAACAGATTTTGAGTCTGTCGCGTCTACCAATTTCACCACTGGGGCCCGGCGATTGCGGCCGGTCTTAGGCGCGGGCGGATATTACCGAAGGCGCGGGCTGAATCAACCGCCGGCCATGGCCGAAAAACCGCGGTAAACACTGTTTTGTCATAGGCCTGCGGCCGGTCGACGCATGGACAAGCCCTGATCGCTCCGGCATACACGAAGCCTGTTCCGGAGATTTCGCCGCCGTGTTTCGCAGCCTTTACGACTGGACCATGCGCCAGGCCGCCCGTCCGCGGGCCGACCGTGCCCTTGCCGTGGTCTCCTTTCTGGAAAGCTCGGTCTTCCCGATCCCGCCCGACGTGATGCTGATCCCGATGTGCCTGGCAAACCGGGCGCGCGCTTTTCATTACGCCGCGATCTGCACCGTTGCCTCGGTGATCGGTGGCCTGTTCGGCTATGCCATCGGTTACTTTCTGATCGAGACCTTGGGTCGCTGGATTATCGACCTCTATGGCTATGCCGAAAAGTGGCATGCCTTCGAAGCCGCTTATGACGAATGGGGCGTCTGGATCATCCTTATCAAGGGCCTGACCCCGATCCCCTATAAGATCGTCACCATCGCCAGCGGCGCGGCGCATTTCAGCCTGCCGGTGTTCATAGCCGCCTCCATCGTCACCCGCGGCATCCGCTTTTTCCTGGTCGCCGGCCTACTGCGCGCTTATGGCGCCCCGATCCAGACCTTCATCGAAAAGCGGCTCAACATCCTCGGCCTGCTGTTCGTGGTCTGCCTGGTTGGCGGTTTCGTCGTCGTGCGCTATGTCTTCTGAGCCATGACCATCGACACCCTGCTCGATCCCCGCCGCTCCGGCCTGCTCGTCGCGCTGGCCGCTGGCGGCACGCTGGCGCTGGCGCTGATCGCGCAATACGGCTTCGGCCTGCCGCCCTGCGAAATGTGCCACTGGCAGCGCTGGCCGCATATCGCCGCCCTGATCTTCGGCCTCGCCACTTTCGTGCTGCCGCGCTGGCGCGCGCAGCTTCTGGCCCTGGCTGCCTTCAGCTTCGCGATCACCGGCGGCATCGGCGCCTTCCATGCCGGCGTCGAATGGCAGTGGTGGCAGGGCCTGACCAGCTGCAGCAGCACCTCCACCGCCACTTCGCTGGACGCCCTGCGCGCCCAGATCATGGCGGCGCCCGTCGTGCGCTGCGACGAGGCCGCCATCCGCGTCCTCGGCCTGTCCATGGCGGGCTGGAATGCCCTGTGGTCGGCAGCCCTGGCGATCTTCGCCCTGCTGGCTGCCAAGAGGATGACGTGATGCAGAAGCGACGTCTGGCCGGCGATCCCGATCCGCGGCAGCTGCTGGCGCGCATCCTGCGTGTCGACCATGCCGGCGAGTATGGCGCCAAGCGCATCTATGAAGGGCAGCTTTCGGTGCTGAAGCAGGCGCCCTCCACGCCGACCATTCGCCATATGCTGGAACAGGAACAGGCGCATCTGGATGCCTTCGACCGCCTGCTGCCGAAACATCATGTCCGCCCCACCCTGCTCTCGCCGCTCTGGCATGTCGGCGGTTTTGCGCTCGGCGCCGCCACGGCGCTGCTGGGCGAGAAGGCTGCTATGGCCTGCACCGAAGCCGTCGAGGACGTGATCGACGCCCATTATGCCAAACAGGTGGAAGCGCTCGGCGAAACCGAGCCCGCGTTGCGCGACATGATCGAGCAGTTCCGCGCCGACGAGGTGAGCCACCGCGACACGGCGCGGGCCGAAGGCGCCGCCGAAGCGCCGGCCTATCCCCTGCTGTCGAAAGGCATCAAAGCGATCACGCGCGGCGCCATCTGGCTGTCCGAGCGTGTCTGACGCGCCATCCGGGACTTACGGCTCCAGTTCGCTGTCCCAGTAGAGAAAATCACGCCAGCTTTCGTGCAGGAAATTGGGCGGGAAGCCGCGCCCGTTGCGCTGCAGTTCCTGCACGGTCGGCATATGCGGCCGCATGCGGGGGTGCATGTGGCAGTCGTCGGGCATGCGACCGCCCTTGGTCAGGTTACAGGGCGCGCAGGCGGCCACCACATTGTCCCAGCGCGTCAGGCCACCGCGCGAGCGCGGGATCACGTGATCGAAGGTCAGCTCATGCCGGCTGCCGCAATACTGGCAGGAGAAGCGGTCACGCAGGAACAGATTGAACCGGGTGAAGGCCGGACGCCGGGCCGGGGCGATATAGCGCTTCAGGGCCACCACGCTGGGCAGCCGCATGCGCATGCTGGGCGAATGAATTTCCTGGTCGTATTCCGACAGGATGGTGACGCGATCCATACACACCGCTTTCACCACTTCCTGCCACGGCCAGACCGAAAGCGGGAAATAGGACAGCGGCTGGTAATCCGCATTCAGAACCAACGCTGGACAACTCTCTGGGGTCATGTCTCCCTCAGGTCCGTACGCCGAATATCATTACCATATGCGGGGTTACCGCATCATGACAACCACCTTATTTGGTGAACCGGGCAGGTTATCCACACCGGTCGTCCTGATGATCTAGCGCGCCGCGAGATGTTCGGCGAGGAAGGCGCCACCGAGGCTGAGTCCCTGGCCGTCAATGCCATGGCCGAGCCCGGGGCTGACATGGAACCGCGCCGGGCAGCCGGCCTCGTTCAAGGCTGCCAGCGCCGCATGCATCGCCTCGATCGGGACGACCGCATCGGCATCGCCGTGAATCAGGAGAATCGGCGGCCGGGCGTGGATCTGCTTTTTCAGATCCGCCCCGCCCAGCAGCGCGCCGGAATAGCCCAGGATCGCCGCCGGTGCCGGATCGCGACGCAGACCGATATGCAGCGCCATCATGGTGCCCTGGCTGAACCCCACCAGCGCGAGGTCACGCGGCCCAAGACCGTGCCGCTTCAGTTCGGCGTCTAGAAACGCATCCAGCGCCGGCGCCACCTGCCCGGCCGCCTGCTGCATGGTCGCATAGATCGCGGCGGTATGTTGCGGATCGCGACGCAGCAGGTTGGGGTCATAAGCGTCCAGAGCGAACCATTGCCGCCCACCACCCATGCCCGGCGGAAAACCCGGGATCATCGCCGGCGCATGCGGCGCGACAAAGGCTGCATCCGGCAGCTGCCGCTGCCACTGCGCGCCCAGTTCGATCAGGTCATTGCCATCGGCGCCATAACCATGCACCAGCACCACCAGCTTGCGGGCGGGGCCTTTGGCGGGCGAAAGACGGGGGCCATCGATGGTTGCGGTCATACGGGTGCCTTCGCGTTACTGTCGTCCGTGGTGAGGCGATTGCCGGTCACGGCATAATAGCGCCACAGCAAACGCGCCGCGACACCGCGATGCGGCCGCCAGTTTTCCGCCATACGATCCATCTTCTTCACGTCCGGGCGGGTCTTCAGGCCGAACAGGCGCTTTGCCGCCTCCTGCAACGCCACGTCATGGGCGGGCCAGATATCCTCGCGGTCGAGTGCAAACATCAGGAAGATTTCCGCCGTCCAGCGTCCGATGCCCTTCACGGCGGTCAACATGGCTATCGCAGCCGCATCATCCAGTCTGGGCAGCAGGTCGAAATCGATGGTGCCGCTTTTTGCCGCCAGGGCCATGTTGCGCACATACCGCACCTTCGGACCGCTCAGGCCGCAGGCGCGCAGCCGGGCCTCGCTCAGTTTCAGCACGCGTTCGGCACTGAAGGCGCCATTGGCGCGGCCCTGCACGGTGGCCTCCAGCCGCCCCCAGACGGTGGCGGCGGCGGCCACCGAAATCTGCTGTTCGATGACGATGCGGCACAGAGTGGCGAAATCCGCCGGCCGTCGCCGGTCCGCGATGAAGCCGACGGCCGCATGGGCGGCGGCAAATTTCGGTTCACGGGCGCAGAGCTGTTTCACGGCCAGGGCCGTGCGCTTGCGGGTATCGGCCTTTGCGGCGGGGAGAGGCTTTGCCATAAGCTGCCTGCAGAGAGAATCGTATCATGCAGTCTGACACCGTTACGCGCTGTGCGCCAAGCCCGACCGGCTACCTGCATCTCGGGCATGCCTATGCCGCGGGGATGGCATATCTGCGTGCCCGGCAGGCGGGTGGGCGCTTTCTGCTGCGGATCGAGGATATCGACGGAATCCGCTGCCGGCCCGAATTGACGACGGCGATTTTCGAGGACCTGACCTGGCTGGGCCTGCGCTGGGAAGAACCGGTGCGCCGGCAATCGCAGCATTTCGCCGACTACAGAGCCGCGCTCGACAGCCTGCGCGATCGCAGCCTGCTCTATCCCTGCTTCTGCACCCGCAAGCAGATTCAGGCCGAAATCGCTGCCGCCGGCCAGGCGCCGCACGGCTTTGAAGGGACCGTGTATCCCGGCACCTGCCGGCATCTTTCGGGCACCGAGCGCGAGCAGCGCATGGCAGCCGGAGACGCCTATGCGCTGCGGCTGGATATCGAGGCCGCCTGCCGCCATGCAGGGCACTGGCCCCTGACCTGGCAGGACGAATCTGCTGGCGAGCAGACGGTGACGCCGGAGCTGCTGATCAGTGGCTTTGGCGATGTCGTGTTGGCCCGCAAGGAAACGCCGGCGAGCTATCATCTCTGCGTCAGCCATGACGACGCCCTGCAGGGCGTCACGCTGGTCACCCGTGGAGAGGACCTGTTTGCCGCCACCCATCTGCATCGCCTGCTGCAGGCATTGTTCGACTGGCCGGTGCCGGCCTATGCCCATCACCCGCTACTGACCGACGACAGCGGCGAACGGCTGGCCAAGCGCAAGAATGCACCGGCTCTGCGCGACCTGCGCGCCAGCGGCCTTGATGCTGCCGATATCTGGCGCCGGACCGGACTGGATTTCGCGCCCTGAGATCAGCGCGTGCCGGCGAGGCGTTTACGCGCTTCGGGATCGAGCCAGTCCAGCATGGACTGCAGCCAGGGCCGATCCGGATGAGCGGCGATCAGGCGATTGATTTTTTCCACGACCGCGTCACTGCCCGGAACACGATTACAGGTTATGCCGCCGCGAATGGCAGCCGGCGCCTCCGCCAGCGGCAAGGATGTGATGGTCGGCATCGCCGCCTCCTCTTTCTGTGCCTGCCGCACCTGCCAGGTGGCCTCGAACGGATACAGCAGCAGCCAGTCGACCCGCTTGGCGGTCAACATCGACAGCATCGTACCGGTTTTCGAAAGTCGCACGACAGGCGCCGAAGGCGGCGCACTGCGCAACTGCTCGTCCAGCGCCGCGCCATAGGACCGGCTGTCATGAACTGCGCCATCCAGCTCGCTCTGCTGCAGCAGACGACGCAACTCAATCATGCCATCGGCATTGCGAAACCCGCGAAACGTATTGACCTCGTCGACCCGCGTCACCAGGGCCAGGCCGGGCATATGCATCAGATCATGACTGACCAGGAACTGAGCCTCGCGCGCCGGATTGCGGGCCAGACCGCTGGCGCAGACTGTTACATCCGTCCGCTCCAGGGTTTTCAGCAGACGCGCCAGCGGCAGACTGCGGATGTCATGGCTGTAGTCCGGCAGTCGTTCGATCAGCCAGGCGAGGGCATGATCGCCAAAACCGCCGTCATTCGTCATGAAGACCGGGGGCCATTCGGTTTTCAGCCACAACAACTTGTCCTGAGCCCGCGCCGATAGCGGCAGCAACAGCAGCAGAACCCCGATCAAACCGAGAGTCAGGGCCGGACGCATCCGCGCCGTATCGATCATTCAGGTGCGGGATGTTTCACCGGAAACACCCCGTACCGAATCACTTGCCGCCGAGCGGCATGGCGTAGGTCAGGAAGAGCGTCTCGGTGCCGGGATTGCTTTTATAGATGCTGGCATTCGACATATGGCTGATGCCGAGGCCCAGCCGCGAGCGGTTATCGAAGCGATAGCTGATTTCCAGCTGCGACTTGAATTCGATGGCGCCGCCCAGGTCCTTGCCATCGCCTTCGCGATACACGCCTGGCGCGAAGCTCGGCGTCAGTACCCAGCGGCGGCCCATATACAGATCGACCAGCACACCGGCATAACCGTATACGGCCTGGTCGCTGGTGCCCATCACGCCAACGAAGGGTTTGAAAATCCAGAACTTGTCGCCGTGGCGATATTCGACCCGGCCTTCAAAGGCATCATGGTCGTCGTTGATGTCATGATACCCGGCGCTGAACGCCAGGAAGGACGGGTCATCGCCATCCTTGCTGTATGCGGCAGGTGCCGAAAAAATGGCCAGCGCGGCCACCGCAAAGCTGACCGCAACACCCCAACACGCGGAATAACGCATCGTCTTGATCCCCCGGATAACCGCCCCTGCCGGCACGGCTTTATTTCAGAAACCCCACTCGTTCCCCCGATCTTAGCCAAAGAAGCGTCATTCCGCCAAGGCCTTATCGGCCGCAGCCGCGCCGGCAGGCGCGCTGAATTGTCGCCACAATTGACAGGCACAAGACCCGTCATGCGCCCCTTCCGCCGCCTTGCCCTCTGGCTCAGCCTCCTGGTGATTGCCGTGCCAGCCTTCTACGCCCTGGCCGTCCTGGGCTTCGGGCTGCTGTCGGCACCGCATCGCGAGCCCATGGCCGGCCAGCCGCGGATACCGGTCTATCTGGTTTCAAATGGCTGGCATGTCTGGCTGGCCCTACCGGTCCGGCAGGGCACGGTCGACTGGGACGAATGGCTGGCGGGCGAGAGACCGGCCACGAGCGGACAGGCAGCACGCAGCGCCGACGGGGCTTACATCGCCTTCGGCTGGGGCGACCGGGACTTTTACCTGGCAACCCGCCGGCCGATCGATTTCCGCCCCGATCTTGCCCTGGCCGCCCTGCTGGGCCGGGGTCCTGCCGCCATGCATGTCATGCGGATCGGGCAACCGGATAGGGCATCCCCTCAGGTCCGGCAGATCGACGTCGATTCGCTGCAGTATCATGCCCTGGCCGCCTATATCCGCGCCGGCTTCAGCCCCGCCTCGGACGGGCGGCCCCAGCAGCTTCCCGAGGCCGGGTTCGGTGCTAACGACGCCTTTTACGAGGCCGTTGGCCGCTACAGCCCTCTTCGCACCTGCAACGAGTGGATCGGCGCCGGACTTCGCGCCGCCGGCCTGCCGACCGGCTGGTGGACCCCGCTGCCCTTCGGGCTGATGAGAAACCGGCCATGACCGATTTTTACGCCATGACAGGGCAATGCGGGATTTTCCCCGTTTCAGGTGGATTTTCGCGCCGTGACCAAGCCGTGCTCGCCTTGCGACTCAGGCTCAAAGACGGTAAACCGAGCCCCGAAAAAAGAGTGGTTCCGGGCCACCGGCCCGCCCCTCGTCACGCCATCCCACGGAGACCAGAAAAATGACGGTTCGGGTTGCGATTAACGGTTTCGGCCGCATCGGCCGCAATGTGCTGCGCGCCATCATCGAGAGCGGCCGCACGGATATCGAAGTTGTTGGCATCAACGATCTGGGCCCGGTGGAAACCAACGCCCATCTGTTCCGCTATGACAGCGTGCATGGCCGTTTTAACGGCACGGTCACCGTCAAGGGCGACAGCATCGATGTGGGCCGCGGCCCGATCAAGGTGAGTGCCGAACGCGACCCGGCCAAGCTGCCGTGGAAGGAACTGAAGGTCGACATCGCGCTGGAATGCACCGGCATCTTCACCGACAAGGAAAAGGCCGCGCTGCACCTCACCGCCGGCGCCCGCAAGGTGCTGGTCTCGGCCCCCGCCACCAATGCCGACCTCACCGTCGTCTACGGCGTGAACCACGATCAGCTCAAGCCCGAGCACACCATCGTCTCGAACGCCTCCTGCACCACCAACTGCCTGGCGCCGGTCGCCTTCGTCCTCGACGCCGCAGTCGGCATCGAGAAGGGCTACATGACCACGATCCATGCCTATACCGGCGACCAGCCGACGCTGGACACCATGCACAAGGATCTCTACCGCGGCCGTGCGGCGGCGCTCTCTATGATCCCGACCACCACCGGCGCCGCCAAAGCCGTCGGCCTGGTGCTGCCCAACCTGAAGGGCAAGCTGGACGGCTCGTCGATCCGCGTGCCGACCCCGAATGTCTCGCTGATCGACTTCAAGTTCATCTCGAAGAAGAACACCACGGCCGAAGAGATCAACGAGGCGATCAAGCGCGCCGCCGGCAACCAGCTCAAGGGCATCCTCGACGTCAACGACCAGCCGCTGGTCTCCAGCGACTTCAACCACAGCCCGGCCAGCTCGACCTTCGACCTGAAGCAGACCACAGTCATGGACGGCAATCTGGTGCGCGTGGTGTCGTGGTACGACAACGAGTGGGGCTTCTCCAACCGCATGTCCGACACTGCGGTTGCGATGGCCAAGCTCTGAGCGGCCGCCGAGCATGCCGGAATTTCGCACCCTCGATGACGTCAACGTCGCCGGCAAGACCGTCCTGACGCGGGTCGATCTGAACGTCCCGATGAAGGACGGCAAGATCACCGACGATCTGCGCATCAGCCGCATCCTGCCCACCCTGCACGAACTCTCGCGCAAGGGTGCCAAGGTTGTCGTGCTGTCGCATTTCGGCCGTCCGGACGGCAAGCCGGTGCCGGAAATGTCGCTCAAGCCGGTGGCGGCCGCGCTCGCCACCGCGCTCGGCTCTTCGATCCCCTTCGCCGAGGACTGCGTCGGCGAGCCGGCCAAGGCTGCGATCGCCAAACTGAAGCCCGGCGGCGTCGTTCTGCTGGAAAACACCCGCTTCCATGCCGGTGAAGAAAAGAACGATCCGGCGCTGGCCAGGCAGATGGCCGAGCTGGGCGACATCTACGTCAACGACGCCTTCTCCTGCGCCCATCGCGCCCATGTCTCGACCGAGGCGCTGGCGCATCTGCTGCCGGCCTATGCCGGCCGCAACATGGAAGTGGAGCTGAAGCATCTGCAGGCCGCGCTCGAACAGCCCGAGAAGCCGGTTGCCGCCGTGATCGGCGGCGCCAAGGTTTCCACCAAGCTGGAGTTGCTCGGCAACCTGCTGGGCAAAGTCGACAAGATCATCATCGGCGGCGGCATGGCGAACACCTTCCTGTTCGCCCAGGGCCGTGAAGTCGGTTCCAGCCTGTGCGAGAAGAACCTCGCCGACACCGCCCGCGACATCCTGCGCGATGCCGTGACGCGGGGCTGCGCCATCATCCTGCCCGATGACGTGGTGGTCGCGCGTGAGTTCCGGCAGGGCGCCCCCAGCAAGGTGGTACCGGCCGAACGCGTGCCGGCCGACCAGATGATCCTGGATATCGGTCCGGTGGCCGCGGCCCGCCTGGGCACCATCCTGGCCGATTGCAAAACATTGGTCTGGAATGGCCCGCTTGGCGCCTTCGAGACGCCGCCCTTCGATGCCGGCACGGTGACGGTGGCGCGCACGGCAGCGGCGCTGACCGCATCGGGTCGCCTGCTCAGCGTGGCTGGCGGCGGTGACACGGTCGCCGCCCTGCGTCATGCCGGCGTGGCGGAAGAGTTTTCCTATGTATCCACGGCTGGCGGCGCCTTCCTGGAATGGCTGGAAGGCAAGCCCCTGCCGGGTGTGGCGGCTCTCTCCGCCCCCATTGCAGTGGCCGCCAAGTGATTGCGTGATAAAATCCGGCCCGATCAACAGCGGGCCGGATTTTTCGTTACAACGACCTCGACTTCAGACGTATCGGGAGCTGACACAATGAACCTCAAGGACCTCAACAAGATCGCCGTTGCGATGGTCGCGCCGGGCAAGGGCATCCTCGCCGCCGACGAAAGCACCAGCACGATCGAAAAGCGCCTCGCCAGCATCAACGTGCCGTCGACGGAAGAGAACCGCCGCGATTACCGCGAGATGCTGTTCACCACCGACGGCGCCGAGAAATACATCTCCGGCGTCATCCTCTATGACGAGACGCTGCGCCAGAAGGGCAAGGACGGTACGCCGCTGGTCGACATCCTGAACAAGCGCGGCATCATTCCGGGCATCAAGGTCGACAAGGGCGTGCAGACCCTGATCGGCAGCCAGGACGAGAAGATCACCGAGGGCCTCGATGGCCTGGGCAAGCGCATGGCCGAATACCACCAGCTCGGCGCCCGCTTCGCCAAATGGCGCGCGGTGCTGAACATCGCCAATGGCAAGCCGAGCCGCCAGGCCCTGGTCGCCAATGCCGAGGCGCTGGCGCGCTATGCCGGCATCTGCCAGGCCAATGGCATCGTGCCGATCGTCGAACCGGAAATCCTGATGGACGGCGACCATGATCTGGCCACCAGCTTCGCCGCCACCGAGCGCACGCTGCATACGGTGTTCGAATATCTGGCGATCCATAACGTGGCGCTGGAAGGCATCATCCTGAAGCCGGGCATGGTGATCCAGGGCGAGAGCAGCAAGAAGACCGCCAGCATCGACGAAGTCGCCGACGCCACCGTGCAGGTACTGAAGCGCTGCGTGCCGTCGGCCGTGCCGGGCATCGCCTTCCTCTCGGGCGGCCAGTCCGACGAACTGGCCTCGGCCCATCTGGGTGCCATGAACGCCCGCCACCCGAACCTGCCCTGGGCGCTGACCTTCTCCTACGGCCGCGCCCTGCAGGCCTTCCCGCTCAAGCTCTGGGGCGGCAAGACCACCAATGTGCCGAATGCGCAGAAGGGCTACCTGCATCGTGCCCGCCTGAACGGCCTGGCCGCACTGGGCAAGTACGAAGCCAAGCTGGAAGGCGAATTCAAGGCTGCGTAACTGCCGCCTCCTCCTCGCGAAACACGAACGGCCCCGGTCTCGCGACCGGGGCCGTTTTCTTTTCAGGAGATGCAGACCTGAACCGTTACGTGGCCCATTAAGCCGCTTTCGGCTGCGCCTCGATCACCGTGCCGCCCAAGGTGCCGCTGTTGGCGGCCGTATTGATCTGGATCTGGCGCGGCTTCTTGGCCTCGGGGATCTCGCGCTTGAGTGCGACATGCAGCAGGCCGTCCTTCAACTCGGCGCCCACCACCTTCACGGTATCGGCCAGCTCGAAGCGGCGCTCGAAGGCGCGGCGCGCGATGCCACGGTGCAGATAGGAAATCTGCTCGCCCTCGTTCGACGGCTGCTCGACCGCCTTGCCGGTAACGATCAGGCTGTTCTCCTTCACCGTGATATCGAGTTCATCCTGGCTGAAACCGGCCACCGCCATGGTAATGCGATAGGCGTCTTCGCCACGTTTCTCGATATTGTACGGGGGATAGCTGGTTGCCGCTTCATCGGCCCGGTTGGCAAGCTCGAACAGGCGGTTCACCTGGTCGAAACCGATGCTGGAACGCAGCAGGGGGGAAAGATCGAAAGCACGCATGAGTCATCCTCCTTCAAGCGATGAGTCGTTTGCGCGGCCCGCCATAAGGCAGGAGGCATTCCCGCGATATCGCCGGGCCGCCGTGACAGCCGGACCTCGATCGAGCATCCGGCACGCCAGACAGTTAGGAAGCGATCAAATCGCCTTCAAGAGGAGGGATAATTTTTCCGGCGACAAATGTCGGCTGGCGGCCAACCGGTCACCCGATGGAAATCGGGTACCATTTGAATTCTGCCAGCGACCGGCCGCGTAGAACATCGACCACATGTTTGGGCCCGACAAATTCAGGCGCCAGACTGGGACCCTGGGCCGCCAGGACCAGGGTGGAATTCTTGAACAGCGGCTTCATGGCCCCCAGCGACCGCGCCGCCATCTCATCCGTCGCAATTGCCGAATAGGACACGTAGATCACCGTGATGACCTCGTTGCCGAGCTTGATCGATGCGGACTGGTAGACCTGGGCCATAGGGCGGGCGCGGCTCGTTGAACAGCGGTTTGGCGTATGTCGTCCAGACAGGGGTAACCCGGTCTTGGTTAATGAAACACATGCGATAGCGGGCTCGACAATAAAAAAGGCGGCCACGGGTGTTTCCCGGGCCGCCTTTAAGACCGGGCTTGGCAGCCCGGCAGACAATCAGAGTACGACTTACTTCTTCAGGCCGAAGCTGCCGAAGCGCTTCTTGAACTTGGCGACCTGGCCGCCAGCTTCGTTCAGACGCGCCGGACCGCCGGTCCAGGCCGGATGCGAGGTCGAATCGATATCGAGCATCAGGGTGTCGCCCGGCTTGCCCCAGGTCGAACGGGTGGCATAGACGGTGCCGTCCGTCATCTGCACCTTGATCTCGTGGTAATCGGGATGGATATCGGTCTTCATGACAGTGCTCCTAGGCCCTCACGCACGGAAAGCCCGCAAATTCCTCAATGGGCCGGCGTTATAGCCAGAACCGGCCCCCCCTGCAAGCCCGAAGACCCGGTCGCTGACATTCAATAATAAATCATTGAAAAACAAAATCTTAATCAGGTCCCTCCGGCTGCCCGACGACGCCGGTCGTATTCCGCCTGATCCACCAGGTCGAGTCCGAGCTTATCCAGGCCATCCAGGATGGGAATGAACAAGTTCAGGCCGATATTGTCGCTGCCATATCCGGCCACGCTGATCCCGACCAGATTGCCCTGCCGGTCGACCAGTGGACCGCCGCTGTTACCGCCATGGGTTCCGACATCGGCCTGGATCAGGTCATGAGCCTGTCCCCGCCGCGCCGGCCGTAAGGCGCTGACCACACCGCGCGTCACGGTCCAGCCAAGCTGCCGGGACCGCGGCGCGCCGATCGCATAGACCTCCTCCGTCACCCGCACCGGGGTTTCCCGCACCGGCAGGACCGGAAACTGGCTGCCTTCGATCTTCACCAGCGCAACGTCACGGGTCTCATGCCGGTACAGCACTTCGCCGGTGACCGTCTGTCCCGACAGCAAACGCACGCGGACAAACCGTTCGGCGCGAACCACATGATTGTTGGTGACGATCAGACCATCGGCCGACACCAGAAAGCCCGAGCCATGGCCGCCGCCGCCGGTTTCGATCAGCACGGTGGCGCTGCGGATATGATCGACTTTTGCATCGATCCCCTGCGTGAAGATCGGCTGGCGCAACAGTACACGCCGAGCAGCCTCCGGCTCGTTTTTGCGAGTGCTGGACAGAGCCAGCGGACGCTGTGCAACGAGATCGCGCAATTGCGGACTGGCCGCCAGCTTGTTGACCGCATCGGCAAAGGCCAGTTGCACCGGCAGCTTCAGGTCGAACGGCAGCACGGTGTCCGATTCATATACCCCCTCATCGCTCCAGCGGCCGATCACCAGGCGTTTGACCGGATCGAAAACCTGCCAGTCGATTTTCATCCTGACGCTGTCGCGCACGCCTGTAGGCCGGCCGCTTATCACTTCGCAGGTCCAGCGATATACATAGAAGTAATCCGTAATACTTCCACCGATCTGCAGATCGATGCTGTCTGCCTCTGGCGTGGGAAACATCACGTCACTGCCGCCGGGCACACGATAGCCATGCCCGCTCATCACCTTCTGGAATGTCTGCTGCCATTCGCGCGGACGCGGCACCGCCCGGTTTCCATCATGGTAGTTCGTCGTCAGTCCGGAGGTGCATAATCCTCCGGCGCTACTGCTCATTTCCTTGCCGCGCGGCATGTCGAACTGAAGGTGGGTCAGTTGCAGGATCGGCTCGCTGGTCGTGCCATTGGCAACTCCGCGCGGCACGATCACCTCGCCGCCAGGCAAGGTCACCGGTTTCGCCTCGATCAGCGGCACCACTGCGGCCGGTTGTCCCGTCGTGACACACCCCGCCGATACCAATGCCATCACTGCAATCATTGCCAGCGCACGCATGCGTTCCCCCGTCTTCATGCCTGCCTGTTATCATAGAACAGCAATAGAAAATTAAAAGATCATATCATGATCATACAAGTGCATGCGTCGACCACCGGGGCATCCTGAAACCGTGTTCAGCCATCGCGTTGTGGCAGGGCGGTGCGACCGCTATAACCGGCCGGGATTCCAAGCAAAGCCAGAGTCGATGCCGTCTGACGCCATGTCGCCCGATCAAAAACGCCCCAGCCTGAATGCGCTGGGAGCCGTGTTCCGCTTCGTCGCCCCCTATCGCTGGATGGCGGCCGGCGCGGCAGTGGCGCTGATCGTGGCTGCCGCCGCCGTGCTGGGTATCGGCCAGGCGATCCGCCGTGTCATCGATGTCGGCTTCGGCCATGGCAACGGCACCTATCTCGACCTGTATTTCGGCGCGTTGTTCGGCGTGGTGGCCGTGCTGGCCGTCGCCACTTTTGCGCGCTTCTACTGCGTGACCTGGCTGGGCGAGCGCGTGGTCGCCGATATCCGCCGTGCCGTCTATGCCCATGTGCTGAAGCTCAGCCCGGTATTCTTCGAATCCACTCGCACCGGCGAGGTGCTGTCGCGGCTGACGACCGATACCGAACTGATCCAGACCCTGGTCGGCTCTTCCATCTCGGTTGCCCTGCGTAACCTGCTGTTGTTCCTGGGCAGTGCCGTGCTGCTGACAATCACCTCGCCCCGTCTGACCCTGCTGGTCGCGCTGGTCATTCCGCTGGTGGTGCTGCCGATCATCATTCTCGGTCGTCGCCTGCGCAAACTGTCGCGCGAAAGCCAGGATCGCATTGCCGACCTTTCGGCCCAGGCTGGCGAGACCCTGAACGCCATCACCACGGTGCAGGCCTATACCTATGAGGCGCGTGAAACGGCGCGCTTCTCTGCCAATGCCGAAGCCGCTTTTGGCACCGCGGTGCGCCGCATCCGCGCCCGTGCCTGGCTCACGGCGCTGGTGATGCTGCTGGTCTTCGGCGCGGTGAATGCCGTGATGTGGATCGGTGGCAAGGCGGTGTTTGCCGGCGAGATGTCGGGCGGCGAGTTGAGCGCCTTTGTCTTCTATGCCGTGATCGGTGCATCCTCAGTCGGTTCGCTCTCGGAAGTCTGGGGCGACGTGCAGCGCGCCGCCGGTGCCGCGGAACGCCTGATGCAACTGCTGGCCACGGAGCCCAGCGTGCAGGCGCCCGCGACGCCGCTACACCTGCCGGCTATTCCGGCGGGCCAACTGCAATTCGACCAACTGCGCTTCCGCTATCCGGCACGACCCGATACCACAGCCGTGGATGGCCTGAGCCTCGATATCGCCGCCGGAGAAACCGTGGCGATCGTCGGCCCCTCGGGCGCCGGCAAGACCACGCTGTTCCAGCTGCTGTTGCGTTTCTACGACCCGGAATCCGGCGCCATCCGCTTCGACGGCATCGACATTGCCCAGCTCGATCCGGTGGCGCTGCGTCGCCATATCGGCCTGGTTGCCCAAGAGCCGGCGATCTTCGGTGCCAGCGTGGCCGAGAATATCCGCTACGGCCGCCCGGAAGCCAGCGACGCCGAGGTGCAGGCCGCCGCCGAAGCCGCGGCGGCGCATGGCTTCATCCAGAGCCTGCCGCAGGGTTACGACACCTATTTGGGTGAACGCGGCGTGCGACTGTCCGGCGGCCAGCGGCAGCGTATCGCCATCGCCCGCGCCCTGCTGCGTGACCCGCCGGTGCTGCTGCTGGACGAAGCGACCTCGTCGCTGGATGCCGAGTCCGAGCGCAAGGTGCAGACCGCGCTCGAGCGTCTGATGCAGGGCCGCACAACGCTGGTGATCGCCCATCGCCTCGCCACCGTACAGAAGGCCGACCGCATCGTGGTGATGGACCATGGCCGCATCGTGGCTGCCGGCCGCCATGACAGCCTGATGGCGGAAGACGGCCTCTATGCCCGCCTCGCCCGCCTGCAGTTCATGAACGGAACGGCCGATGCCGCGTAGACGCCGCGACGACAAGCCACTGCCCGGCCGCCTGATGCGGTTCTGGTGGAAGTTCGGCCTTGCCGGCTTGCTCGTCTATATCGGCTACACGATCTGGATGGGCGGCGCGTATCGCAGCGCCGAGGCCTTCACCGCCGGACAGTGCATCGCCGTTGAGGCGCCGCCGGGCCCCGAAGACATGGCCATGCTGCCCAATGGCAGCGGCGCCATCGTCTCCAGCCAGAACCGCCGCGAGCGCGACGCGCCGGGCGCGCTCTACCTCTATGACCTGAGCAGCCGGCCGGGCCGCTTTGTCAAACTGGAAACGCCGGCCAGCCTGCCCTTCCATCCGCATGGCATCAGCCTGTTCGCAGCCGCCGACGGACAGCTGTTCCTGCATGTCATCAATCACCGCAGTGCGGAAAAGCATACGGTGGAAATCTTCACGCTGCAGTTCGCGGCGGCCGGTGCACCGCCGGTGCTGCGTCATCGCGGCAGCGTTTCCAGCGACCTGTTCGTGCATCCGAACGGCATTGCCGCGGCCGGGCCGGAGGCTTTCTACCTGACCAACGACCGTGGCCCGGGACCGGGCTGGATGCATATGGTGGAAAACCTGCTGCAACTGGCCCGCTCCACCGTGGTCTATCACGATGGCCGCGGCGCCCGCGTGGTGGCCGAGGACATCGCCATGGCCAATGGTGTCGAGATCACGGCCGATGGCAGCACGGTGCTGGTCGGGTCCACCCTGTGGCGCATGATGCTGTCATTCACCCGCGAACCGAGCACCGGCATGCTGCTGCGCAATGGCAGCATGACCCTGCCCGGCGGAGCCGACAATATCCGCCGCGACCGCAATGGCGACCTCTGGGTTGCAGCCCATCCCAACGCCTTCGCCTTCATCGGCCACGCCATGAATGCCGAGAAGGAAAGCCCCAGCATGGTGCTGCGCCTGAGCCGCGACCCACGCGGCGCCGTGCATACCATGCAGGCCTTCGGCGACCCCGGCACGCTCCTGTCAGGCGCCAGCACCGCCGTGCAATATGACGGCCGCCTGCTGATCGGCGCCATCTTCCAGTCCACCGTCATGGATTGTCAGCTGGATGGCGCGCAGCTCCGCGAGATCGGCAGCTAGAAACGATAGGCGCCGCACTGGTCGACGCGCAGCACGCTTTCCTGCTTGAAGCGGAGTTTGTAATCAGTCGCTATCTCGGTCAGGCGGCCACTGCTCTCCCGGCTGCCGCCATGCGCCACGGTCAGGATATAGGCCGGTTCCCGCACCGTATTGCCGTCACGGGCCGAGCGGTAAAAGCCATGGCCGTCGTGAATGGTGAAACCGTCAGGGAAACGCGAGACGATCGCGCTCTCGACGAAGCCTTTCCAGTCGCCCTCGGTGACATGGGCGATATTGCCATGCTCGTTGATATGGGTGCCGAAATAGAGCTGCGTGGTCTGCTGGCGGCAGAGCGAGAGCGGCGACAGCCAGACATAGACGCCGCCCGCGACGGTGACGGCCAGCGCCAGGATCGCGGCCGCCAGAGCGAAAATCGCCTTCGCCTGCAGGGCTCCAAGGCGCTCGCCCACTTTAAGAAACGCTTCTTCGAACACCGGACTATCTTTCGGTCAGCTTCAGTTCGATACGGCGGTTGCGGCGGAAGGCGATCTGGTCGTCGCGCGCATCCAGCGGCTGGAACTCGCCGAAGCCGGTGGCGGCCAGACGCTCGACCGGCACCCCCTGCGAGGCCAGGAACTTCACCACCGAAATGGCGCGCGCCGCCGACAGCTCCCAGTTCGACGGGAACTGCGCCGTATTGATCGGCTGCTTGTCGGTATGGCCATCGACACGCAGCACCCAGGGCAGATCCTTCGGAATCTTGTCGCTGATCTCGATCAGGGTCTTGGCCAGGCGCGCGATCTGCTCGCGGCCCTCGGGCTTGAGCTCGGCGGCGCCGGAATCAAACAGCACCTCCGACTGGAAGACGAAGCGGTCGCCGACGATCTGGACATCGCGGCGGTTGCCCAGCGCCTGCCGCAGGCGCCCGAAGAACTCGGACCGATAGTTGGTCAGCTCATCCACCTTGCGCGCCAGCGCGGCATTCAGGCGCCGGCCCAGATCGCTGACCTGCGCCTGGTTGGCCTTATCCTTCTCTTCGCTTTCCTTCAGGATGCGCTCGATCTGCGCCATCTGTTCGCGCAACGCCATCAGCTGACGATTCAGCAGGTCGACCTGGCTGCGCGCCTCACTGGTCAGACGCTTTTCCTGGTCCAACTGGCCGGTATTCGACATCAGCTTGCCCTGCAGGTCGATCACGATCTGCTGCTGTTCGGTGAGCTTTTTCTCGGCCTCGTCGGCGCGCGCCTGGCTGTCGGCCAGAACGGCGGCGAGCTGGTCGCGCTCGGCATTGGCGCTGCTCAGGGTCGCCTGCAGGCCGCTCAGGTCGAGCCGCAGCTGCGCGTTGTTGCGCTTTTCCAGCGAGAGCTGATCGACCAAGCCGGCCAGTTCGCTGCGCAAGCCATCGATCGCCTTGTCGCGGCCGGAAATCGCATTGGCGAGAAAGAACTGCACCAGCATGAACACCGCCAGCACAAAGACGATCACCATCAGCAGGGTCGACAGCACATCGACATAGCCGGGCCAAGGGCCCGCGCTCTGATGATCGTTGCGCCTGCGGCTGAGCGCCATGGCTCAATCAGCCCCGCCGCTGGGTATCGGCAGAGGCGGCAATCGTGCGCGACAGCAGCTTGATCTCGGCGCGCATCTCGTCGACCAGCTTGGCGCGGCCCTGGGCGGCATCGTCGAGCATCCGGCTGAGCAGGATATCGATATTGCGCAGATGCCCGCGGCTGGCGGAATCGAAACCGCCGCTTTCCGTGCCCTGCGCCAGCTTGGCCATGATCGGCTTCATCTCGATCTGGTGTTCGGTCAGTTTCAGCAGCAGGCCCTGCTCGGCCCGCATCTGCTCGGTCAGCAGGCTCAGCTTTTCGTTCAACTGCAGCAGCGCCGCGCTGCTCTGGCCGCGATTATCCTCACCGCGCGCCATGGTGCGCTGCAGGTTGTCCAGGCTGTCGGCCGTTTGCTCCAGCAGCGCCTGCACATAGGCCGGCACCGACTGCTCGCCTTCCATCACCGCGCCGCCGCCGACGCGGGTGAAGCCGGCCAGCCATTCTTCCAGGTCGTTATAGAAGCGGTTCTGCGCCTGACCGGCCTGCAGGTCGAGGAAGCCCAGCACCAGCGAGCCGGCAAGGCCGAGCATGGAGGCCGAGAAAGCCAGACCCATGCCGGTCAGCGGCGCTTCAAGGCCGCCCTTCAGCTTGCTGAACATCACATTGATGTCTTCGCTGGCATTCAGCGACAGGCCGTTGATGGTGTCGCTGACGCCGTTGATGGTTTCGAGCAGGCCCCAGAAGGTGCCGAGCAGGCCCAGGAACACCATCAGGCCGATGAAGTAGCGCGAGATGTCGCGTGATTCATCCAGGCGTGAGCCGACGGAATCGAGCAGCGCCCGCGTTGCCGCCGCCGACAGCGACCCGCGCGGCCCGCGATTGGCCAGCATGCGCGACAGCGGTGCCAGCAGGCTGGACGGCTCGCCGATCTTTCCGGCGCCGGTGCCACGCTGCGCCAGCTGCCAAGCTTCGACCCAGCTGGCTTCCTGGCCGATGATCCAGACCTGGCGGAAGGCATAGAGGATGCCGACCACCAGCACGAAAACGATCAGGCTGTTCAGCGCCAGATTGGCCATGAAGGCGCGCAGCAAGGTGTTGTGCAACAGCGCGATCACGACGCCCACGGCGACGAGGAACAGCATCATGCGAAACAGGAAACGGCCCGGCTTGGTCATGCGATCACCCTTCCGCGTCTGCCGTAAAGTTGGAATACGGCATTTTCACGGCGCGCGGCCGGAAAGCGCCGCATACCGCGAATCAATCGTCTGGCTCTGGAATGATCGCTTAGGCCGCATGGCCGGATCAACCGCAGGATCGCGGTGAAATCCGGCATCGCAAAACCTTAACGTCCGACGGCGGCGACCTCGACACGATCCGCCACCCCTTCGGCAGGCGCGCCAAGCGCGCGCACATCGATGCGGGTCGAACGGATGCCACGATCGATCAGATACTGCCGCACCGCCAGGGCCCGGGTCAGCGACAGGCGCCGCGCGCCGCTGCCGCCATCGCCGGCACTGTTGGCGGCATAGGCACGCACCTGCAGGCGATCTTCGCCATTGGCATACTGACGGGCCAGCGCGGCCAGGTCGCCGGCCGGCAGGTCGCCCTGACCGTTGGCGAAGGGAATGGTAACCACCCCGGCCTGGACGCTGGGGGCCGGGGCCGGCCGCGGCGCAACCGGCGCGGCGGCCACCTGGGGCGCCGGGGCAGGAGCAGGCGCCGGTGCTGCAGCCTGGGGAGCCGGCATCGGAGGCGGAGTGGGAGCCGGGGCGACGGGGGCCGATGCAGCCGGGGCCGGCGCGGCCGGAGCAGGAGGCACGGGGACTGGAGCGGGTGTCGGTGCCGGGGCGGCGGCCTGCGGGGCCGGCATCACGGGCATGGGCGTGCCGGGCGCGACCTGCGGCTGAACCGGGGCCGGCGCGGGCGCCGGAGACGGCAGCGCCGCCACAACAGGAGCCGGTGCCGCGGCAGTAGCGGCCTTGGCCGGAGTCTGGCGGGCGCCGGCCACCCGGGCCGCGCGCGGCTTGGCCGCAGCGCTCGGACGACCGGTTTCACCAAGCAATGGCGCCGGGCCGGCGGGTTCGGGATTCAACAGCGGCTGACGGCCCATGGCCGGTACGCCGCGGGCTCCGGTGGCGCCGAGCAGCGGCACATTCGCAGTCCCGCTGCCGCGGCTGCCGCTGAGCTGATCGAGGGCCTGCAGATTGATCTGCACATTGCCGCTGCCGATTATTGTCTGTGCCTGCACAGGCAGGGCCAGACCGGTCGCCAGCCAGACGGCAGCGAGCGATAGCGGAAGCGGCTTGGCGGCCATCGGAATATTCCCCCTAACCCCGGATACGGCGGGAACGATAGCGGAGGCGGGCGTGCCGGACAACCCGGCTACTCCTCGGCGCGGCAAGGAAACACCCTATTGTGCGGTACCGTTTACGCCTTGACGAGCTTGCTGAGCGGCCCGTGCAGCACGTCGTTGGCTGCGATGATCCGGCCGGTCTCCAGCATTTTCTCGCCGCCGGCAAAATCCGTCACCGTGCCGCCGGCCTCGCGCACCAGAACGATGCCGGCCGCGATATCCCAGGGCTGCAGGCCGGTTTCCCAGAAGCCATCGAAGCGACCGGCGGCCACATAAGCCAGGTCCAGTGCGGCCGCGCCCATGCGGCGGATGCCGGCCACCTCGGCCATCACGGCGGTCACTTCCTTGAGGAAGGGTTCATGGCCCGGCTTGCCATGGAACGGGATGCCGGTGCCGAACACGGCCTCGGGCAGCTTGCGGCGCGCCGAAACACGAATGCGGCGTTCGTTGATATAGGCGCCCGCGCCCTTCTCGGCCCAGAACAGTTCGTCGCGCACGACGTCCAGCACGATGCCGGCGATGATTTCATCTTCGCGGACCACGCCGACCGAGATGGCGAAATGCGGAATGCCGTGCAGGAAATTGGTGGTGCCGTCCAGCGGATCGATGACCCAGTAGCTCTTGCCGTCCTTGGCCTCGATACGGCCGCCCTCTTCCATGATGAAGCCGAAATCGGGCCGCACCTTGGCCAGTTCCTGCTGCAGGATCTTCTCGGCCTTGCGGTCGGCGGCCGACACGAAGTCAGCCGGGCCCTTCTTCGAGACCTGCAGGTGCTCGACTTCATTGAAATCGCGGATCAGGCTGCGCTGCGCTTTGCGCGCCGCGTTCGCCATCGCATTGATCAAAGCGGATCGCAGGGCCATGGAAATGCTCGTTTGGGAAAGGCCGCGGAACCTATCAGCGCTTCCCGTGCTTGGCAATCGCCCCATGGAAGGCTTTCACGGCCGCGGCCGGGCCCTCCGGGTGGCGCCAGACGCCCGCCGAAACCGCCAGAAAGTCGGCGCCGGCCTCGATCAGGGGGCCGCAGTTCTCCACCGTGATGCCGCCGATGGCGACGCAGGGGACTTCCATCAAGCCGGCCCACCAGTCGATCAGGTCGGGTTCGGCCCGGGTCTTGGGCTGCTTGGTTTCGGTGGCAAAGAAGGCCCCGAAGGCGACGTAATCGGCGCCGGCTTCGGCAGCTTCCATCGCCAGATGGCGGGAGTTGTGACAGGTGACGCCGACAATGCGGTCGGGTCCGAGGATGCGGCGCGCTTCTTCATAGGGTGCGTCGTCCTGGCCGACATGCACGCCGTCCGCACCGAACTTGATGGCCAGATCGGGCCGGTCGTTGATCAGCAGCGCGACATCGTACTCGTGACAGACCGGCAGCAGGGCTTCGGTCGCGCGGCGGAAGGTATTGTCGGAGGCCGTCTGCTCGCCATCCTTCAGGCGCAGTTGCAGACAGGCGACGTCGCCGGCATCCAGCGCCTTTTTCAGGTCTTCCGCGAAGACTGCCGGCTCGATGGCCGGCGGCGTGATCAGATACAGGCGCTGTTCAGATGCTTTTGTCATTCACTCAACCGGCAATAAAGCCCTTCAGGGCATCCAGTGTTTCATCGGGGCGTTCGCCCATCATCATATGGCCGCAGCCCGGCAACACGTCGATGCGGCCGTCTTTAAATTCTTTCGCCCAGCCGCGCGCGGCGCGCAGCGGCGTCATCTGGTCGCGCTCGCCCGCGATGATCTGGGCCGGGACAGTGGTGGCGGCGACCGCCTGCTTGCCGGTGTCATAGCCGTTGCAGACGCGAAAACCCAGCGCCAGCACATTGCGTGGCGCGCGGTCGATCAGGCGGATGCTGCCACCCAGCAGATACGAGCCCGGCACCTTGTTGCCGCCCATCTGGTTTTTCTTGGCGATCATCCAGTCGTTCATCAATTCGACGGTCGTGTAAACGCCGCTGTCGGCCAGCGCCTGCAGTTCGGGATTGACCGCCATCGGATAGCCGAAGCCGAGCAGCGAGATCCGGCTCACGCGTGCCGGATGCTTGGCCGCCGTCTCCAGCGCGATCAGCGCGCCCATCGAATGCCCGACCAGTGAAGCCTGCTGTACACCGGCCGCATCCAGCAGCTGCGGCAGCCAGTCGGCGAAGGCACCGACGCTTTCCGGCATCGGCCCTTCCGAGCGGCCGTTGCCCGGCAGGTCGAGCGCCAGCACCGAATAGCCGTGATAGGCGAACCAGCGCGTCTGCATCGCCCAGACCGTATGGTCGCAGGCATTGCCGTGCAGGAACACCACGGTGGGCCTGGTCTTGTCGAAATCCTTGCCACCGGTGGCGGCGAATATCTTCTTGCCCGCGACGTCGAGCCACATCGTACGTTTCCCCTCGCCTTATTCTGCGGCGGCTTTGACGACCTTCTGCGACGCGCGCAGGGCCTGGTTCAGGTCGTCGATCAGATCCTGTGAATCTTCCAGGCCAACCGACAGGCGCACCAGCTCCTCGCCGATGCCGGCCGCCTTGAGTTCAGCCGCGCTCATCTGCTGATGGGTGGTGCTGGCCGGATGGATCACCAGCGACTTGGCATCGCCGACATTGGCCAGATGCGAAAACACCTGCAGCGTCTCGATCAGCGCACGGCCGGCTTCGCGCCCGCCCTTGACGCCGAAGCTGAACACCGCGCCGCTGCCGCGCGGCAGCAGCGTCTTGGCCAGCGCATGATCGGGATGTTCTTCCAGTTCGGGATAGGAGACCCAGGCGACGGCCGGATGGCTTTTGAGGAAAGTCACCACCTTGCGGCTGTTCTCCACATGGCGCGCCATGCGCAGCGGCAGCGTCTCCACGCCCTGCAGAAGATGGAAGGCATTGGTGGGCGACATGCAGGCGCCGAAATCGCGCAGGCCTTCGGCGCGTGCGCGCATGATGAAAGCAGACGGGCCGAATTCTTCCGCGAAGTCGAGGCCGTGATAGCCGGCGTAAGGCTCGGTCAGAGTCGGGAACTTGCCCGAGGCTTCCCAGTCGAAGCGGCCGGAATCGATCAGCGCGCCGCCGATGGCGACGCCATGGCCGCCGAGGAATTTGGTGGCCGAATGCATGACCAGATCTGCGCCATGCTCGAAGCCCTTGAACAGGTAAGGCGTGGCAAAAGTGCAATCGAGCATCAGCGGCAGACCGGCCTCATGGGCGATCTTCGCCACAGCCGGCACATCCAGCACTTCCAGACCTGGGTTGCCGAGGATTTCGCCGAAGACCAGTCGCGTCTCCGGCTTGATCGCTGCCTTCCAGGCCGCGTGATCGCGCGGATCGACAAAGGTGGTGGTGATGCCGAAACGCGGCAGGGTATGCACGAGGATGTTGTAGCTGCCGCCATAGATGTTGCGCGAGGCGACGATATGGCCGCCCTGTCCCATCAGCGTGACGATGGCGAGATGCAGCGCGGCCTGGCCCGAGGCGGTGCAGACGGCGCCGACGCCGCCTTCCAGTGCGGCCAGACGTTCTTCCAGCACCGCGACGGTGGGATTGGAGATGCGCGAATAGATATGGCCGCCGCGCTCCAGGTTGAACAGCGCGGCTGCATGGTCGGCATCGCGGAAGACATAAGAGGTGGTTTGGTAGATCGGCACCGCGCGGGCGCCAGTCGTCGGGTCCGGCTGCTGGCCGGCATGCAGGCTGAGGGTGTCGAACCGCAGGAATTTCGGTTCCAGCATGATGGGCCTCCCGGTGGTTTTTATGCGTCTGGCCAAAAAAGCGGGCCGCCTTATCCGCATTGGGACCGGGCGACCCGACAATACAACCTCAAACCTCGAAACGGCGTCGATTAATCCATGCCGGCCGACGCCAAGTCAAGACGATGTAACGAAGTGTTTCAGGCACGCAAAAAGAGGCCGCCGAAGCAGCTCGGCGGCCTGTTTGAGTCGCTAACAACAGGGAGGAAACTATGACCGAACTAAATCTGACTGAGGCCAGTATGGCCGGGCGCACTTAAGATTTCGTGAAGCCGCCGCGATCCTGTATGGTCGCCGCCATGACAAATTCCGCTTCTGTGTCACAGGCCCTGCCCCAGGAGGCTGCCGAGCCGCTGGCCGGGCCCGTGCAGGACCGCCTGCTGGACGCGGCGCTCGTCTGTTTCCGCCGGATCGGCGGCAAGCGCACCCGGATAGAGGATATCGCCGCCGAGGCCGGCATTGCCCGCACCGCGGTCTACCGGCATTACCAGAACAAGCGCGCCATCGTGGCGGCGCTGGCGACCCACTGGCTGGCCGAAGACGAGACCCGCCTGGCCGAGATTGCCCGCGATCATGGCCGCAGCCCCGCCGCCCGCCTGCATGCCTTCCTGCTGACGGATGCTGAAAATACAAGGCGTTACCTGTCTGACCCCTGCCTGGTCGAAGTCCTGGAAGAGGTCGTCCAGACCCGGCGCGCCATCCTGCTGCAGCATCGCAGCCATATCCGGCGCCACCTAGCCGGGCTGCTGGCCGAAGGCACCACGGCCGGCGCCTTCCGCAGCGACCCGGCGGACAAGCTGGCCCAGAGCCTCGACGACCTGATGAGCCGGTTCCATGACCCCCGTCTGGCCGGGGAACTGGATAAGACTGTATGGCGCGACCGCGCCTTGGCCGCCGTCGACATGATCCTGAGAACTGTTCGGGCACGCTGAGCTATTTTGACATATGACAATTTTCGTCATTTGTCTGGATATTGCAGCGCTCTTGACTTTAAATCTTTAAAGTGTTCTTATTATGTTCATGATTTCAGTAGGCTCGCAGACCAACCCGAGCCGCAATGAACACGGACGAAGCGAAACGAAGGCCAGCGAAGCAAAACGAAGACGAACGAAGCGGAACGAACGGCAGCGAAGCCGAATGAACCGCAACGAAGGAGACGGTCTCACTTCTTGAAAAAGGTATCCGCTGCGCCGCGTGCGGCCTGTTTCTGCTTGATCACGCCCCGGATGGTGACGATTTCGGCTTCCAGATCGGCGATGCGGCTTTCCAGGTCCTCGATCGACATGACATCGAATTTCGGCAGCGCCGGTTTGCGCGTCTGTGCTTCATCCCAGTCCATGCCGGCCTCCCGTCCATCGCATCGGCCGCATTCTATTCGCCCGGGCAACCGCCGATAAAGCGAAACCTGCCGCCTTGCCGCAGGGCCGGCCGGCCGTTAGATCAGTGGTCGCCATACGGAGAAAACCATGCTGCCGCAGCAAATGACCATTATCGAAATCAGCCAGCCTGGCGGGCCGGAAGTGCTGAAGCCCGCCCAGCGCGCCGTGCCGCAACCGGCAGAAGGCGAAGTGCTGATCAAGGTCCATGCCGCCGGCGTCAATCGCCCCGATGTGCTGCAGCGCGCCGGCATGTATCCGCCGCCGCCCGGTGCGCCGGACTATCCCGGCCTGGAAGTGGCCGGCGAGATCGCTGCTGTTGGAGATGGCGTTCAGAGATGGAAGCTGGGCGACAAGGTCTGCGCGCTGGTCGCCGGCGGCGGTTACGCCACCTACTGCATCGCGCCGGCCGAACAATGCCTGCCGGTGCCCACCGGCCTCGATATGGCTGAAGCCGCGGCCCTGCCGGAAAACTGGTTCACCGTGTGGACGAATATCGCCGATCGCGGCCGCCTGCAGGCCGGGGAAAGCATCCTGATCCATGGCGGCGCCTCGGGCATCGGCGTTGCGGCGATCCAGCTGGCGAAACTGCTGGGTGCGAAACGCATCTTCGTCACCGCCGGCACCGACGAGAAATGCCGCTTCTGCGAAAGCATCGGCGCCGAGAAGGCGATCAACTACAAGACCGAGGATTTCGCCGCCCGCATCGCCGAGCTGACCGGCGGCCAGGGCGTCGATGTCATCCTCGACATGGTCGGCGGCAAGTATTTCGCCCCCAACATCAAAAGCCTGGCCGAGGACGGCCGCCTGGTGCTGATCGCCGTACAGGGCGGGCCGAAGGGCGAAGGCGACCTGAGCGTGCTGATGCGCCGCCGCCTGACCGTCACCGGTTCGACGCTGCGGCCCCGGCCGGTGGCCTTCAAGGCCGCCATCGCCCGGGCGCTCGAGGAGAAAGTCTGGCCGGCCTTTGCCGATGGCCGCCTGAAGGCCATCATCGACAGCCGGTTTCCGCTGGATCAGGCGGCCCAGGCCCATGCCCGGATCGACCATGGCGACCATGTCGGCAAAGTTTTGCTGACGATCTAATTAAAAACAACGACTTAGCAGGCGTCGGGCGGTTGCACCCCCCGTCCGATGCACTATATTACGCCCGATTTTCCAGTTTAAGCCCCGCGGGACGGGCCGCCCTGAAGACCCGGGACGCGGCTCCCGCATGATGAGGATTTACCCATGGCGTTGCCGTTGATGCCGAAAGCCACTGCCGTGTGGCTGATCGACAACACGAAGCTGACCTTCGACCAGATCGGCCGGTTCTGCGGCCTGCATCCGCTGGAAGTGAAGGGCATTGCCGATGGCGAAGTGGCGGTCGGCATCGTCGGCCTCGATCCGGTCGCCAATGGCCAGCTTGCCGCCGGCGAGATCGAGCGCGTGGAAGCCGATGCCTCCGCCGACCTGCGCCTGCTGGCTCCCAGCGTGCCGCTGCAGCGTCAGAAGACCAAGGGCGCCAAGTATACGCCGGTGTCGAAGCGCCAGGATCGTCCCGACGCCATCGCCTGGCTGCTGAAGTATCATCCGGAAGTGCCGACCGCGCAGGTGCAGAAGCTGCTCGGCACCACCAAGGCGACGATCGATCGTGTGAAGAACCACACGCATCCCAATCATGCCAACATCAAGCCGCGCGATCCCGTGTATCTCGGCATCTGCAGCCAGACCGAGCTGGACCGCGTGCTGATCCTGGCGGCCAAGCGCCGCGACAACAAGGAAAAGCGCGACGCGCGTGAAGCCCGTGCCAAGACGCGTGAAGTATCGGCCGCCGAAGCGCCCGCCGCCGAGCCGGCTGCAGCCAGCGACGAATAACTCTGGTTGCATAGAGATTATGGCGCCGCCGATTGCATGATCGGCGGCGCTTCTCGTTTGCGAACCAATCGCACCCGGTGGTTCGGCGCTGCGGGGCCATGTCGGCGCGTTATCAGGTCATTCAGCAACAAAACCTAGGCACTGCATATGGATTCCGGTATAGGCTGGTTTCAGGAGAGCCGGCGAATGACCAGAATTTGGCACCGGCGCAACAGGGTTTCGGGGCGTCTTTAAGTCATGCTTGTTTTCATTATCAGACGCCTGATGCAGGCGGCATTGGTCATGGCGGTCATGTCGGTGCTGGTCTTCGTCGGCATCTACATGATCGGCGATCCGCTCGCCATCCTGGTCAGCCCGGAAGCGACCGAGATGGATCGCGAATCCATCGCACGCGCGCTCGGCCTCGACCGGCCGATGTGGGAACAGTATCTCACCTTCCTGTTCTCCGCCCTGAAGGGCGAGTTCGGCAAGTCCTTCGTCTTCGGCCAGCCGGCGATCAACCTGATCCTGGAGCGCATGCCGGCGACCCTGGAGCTTGCTCTCATCGCCACCTTCCTCTCCGTCGTGATCGGCGTGCCGCTTGGCCTCTATGCTGGCCTGCGTCACGAAACCTTTGCCGCCCGCGCCATCATGGCCGGCTCGGTGCTGGGCTTCTCGCTGCCGAATTTCTGGGTCGGCCTGATGCTCATCATGGTGTTCGCCGTGCAGCTCGGCTGGCTGCCGGCTTCGGGGCGCGGCCCGACCATGGAGCTGCTCGGCATCCAGGTCAGCTTCCTGTCGGCCACCGGATGGAAATACCTGGCGCTGCCGGCACTGACGCTCGGCCTGTCGAAATGCGCGCTCATCATCCGTCTGGCACGCGCCACCGCGCGCGAGGTGATGCTGATGGACTATGTGAAATTTGCGCGCGCCAAGGGCCTGAACGAGCGGCGCGTCATCGGCGTGCATATCCTGAAGAACATCATGGTGCCGATCACCACGGTCACCGGCCTGGAACTCGGCTCGCTGATCGCCTTTGCGGTGATCACCGAGACGATCTTCTCCTGGCCCGGCATGGGCAAGCTGTTGATCGACTCGATCGTGCATCTCGACCGCCCCGTTGTGGTGGCCTATCTGATCGTCGTCGTCTTCCTGCTGGTCATCATCAGCCTGATTGTCGACATTCTGTATTCCGTGCTCGATCCGCGCGTGCGGCTGGGAGAGGCAAAATGAGCCAGGCTCCTGCTGTCGCAACCGCGACCACCGGCGCCCCGCTGGCCAAGACCGAAGCGCCGTGGAAGCGCATCGTCGCCGAATTCGCCGAAAGCAAACTGGCCGTATTCGGCCTGGTGCTGCTGGTGCTGTCGCTGACCGCCGCCTTGCTGGCGCCGTATCTCTCGCCGCAGAACCCCTATGACCTGGCGATCCTGGACATCATGGATGCACGCCAGGCACCGGGGGAAAAGGCTGGCGACGGCTTTACCTTCCTGCTCGGCAGCGACGGCCAGGGTCGCGACATGCTCAGCGCCATGCTCTATGGCCTGCGCATCAGCCTGATGGTTGGCGTCGTATCGGTGGTTCTGGCGCTCAGCATCGGCGCGGTGGCCGGCCTGCTGGCCGCCTATAGCGGCGGCAAGGTCGACGCCCTCATCATGCGCTTCGTCGATATCCAGCTGTCCTTCCCTGCCATCCTGATCGCCCTGATCCTGCTGGCCGTCCTGGGCAATGGCGTCGACAAGGTGATTGTCGCGCTGATCGCCGTGCAGTGGGCCTATTTCGCCCGCGCCGCCCATGGCGCCGCCCTGGTGGAGCGCAACAAGGAATATGTCGAGGCCGCACGATGCCTGGGCCTCAGCCGTACCCGCATGCTGCTCAAGCATCTGCTGCCCAACTGCCTGCCGCCCCTGATCGTGATCGCCACCATCAACATCGCCCGCGCCATCACGCTGGAGGCGACGCTCAGCTTCCTCGGCCTCGGTGTGCCGGTGACTGAGCCGTCCCTTGGCATGCTGATCGCCAACGGCTTCGACTACCTGCTCAGCGGCGTCTACTGGATTTCGCTGTTCCCCGGCGTGGTGCTCACCCTGGTGATCATCGCCATCAACCTCGTCGGCGACCAGCTGCGCGACGTGCTCAACCCCCGCCTCAAGCGCTGATTCATCCATGACCGCTACGCTCCAGGTCGACAATCTCGAAACCCATTTCCCGACCCGAGACGGCATCGTACGTGCCGTCGACGGCGTCAGCTTCTCGGTCGAGGCCGGCGAAATCCTTGGCCTCGTCGGCGAGTCCGGCTCGGGCAAATCCATCACCGGCTTCTCGATTCTTGGCCTGATCGACCCGCCCGGCCGCATCGCCGCCGGCAGCATCCAGTACAAGGGTGAGGAACTGACCACCGCCAGTCCGGAACGCCTGCGCGATCTACGTGGCGCCCGCATCGCGATGATCTTCCAGGATCCGATGATGACGCTGAACCCGGTTCTGCGCGTCGACACCCAGATGATCGAGACGGTGCAGGCCCATGAGAAGGTCAGCGACAAGGCCGCCCGCGCCCGCTGCATCGAAGCCCTGCAGTCGGTCGGCATTGCCGCGCCGGAAGATCGCCTGAAATCCTATCCGCACCAGTTCTCCGGCGGCATGCGCCAGCGCATCGCCATCGCCACCGCCCTGTTGCACAAGCCCGACCTGATTATTGCCGACGAACCCACTACGGCGCTGGATGTCACCATCCAGGGGCAGATTCTCTATGAAATGCGCAAGCTCTGCCGCGATACCGGCACGGCCCTGATCTGGATCACCCATGACCTGTCCGTCGTGGCCGGTCTGGCCGACCGCATCATGGTGATGTATGCCGGCCGGATCGTGGAGACCGGCAGCACCGCGACGGTGATCGAACGGCCGCAGCATCCCTATACCCGTGGCCTGATCGGCTCGGTGCCCGGCGCCATGCCGCGTGGCAAGCGCCTGTTCCAGATTCCCGGCATGGCTCCGGCGCCGCTCAATCTGCCGCCCGGCTGCCGCTTCAAGGCCCGCTGCACCCGGGCCGATGCCCTGTGCGACACCATGCCGGAGCTGGCGGAACTGCATCCGGGCCATCTGGCGCGTTGTCACCACCCCTTCGATGCCAAGCCGCTGAGCCCGGCGGAGGTCGCCTCGTGACTACCCCCATTCTTGAACTGAAAGGCATTTCCAAGCGCTTCGTCTGGCGCCTGGATATCGCCGCCAGAATCGCCAACCTGTTCGGTGCCGGCCTGAAAGAGCGCGCCGTCCATGCGGTGAACCATGTCGACCTGTCGATCCAGGAAGGCGAAGTGGTTGGCCTGGTCGGCGAAAGCGGCTGCGGCAAATCCACGCTGGGCCGCATCGTGGCCGGCATCATGGAGCCCACCGAGGGTGCCATCAGCTATCGCGGCAAGGTCGTCGCCGACCGGACCGGCGCCGAAGAGCGCGCCTACAAACTCGGCGTCCAGATGATCTTCCAGGACCCCTATGCCTCGCTCAATCCGCGCATGCGGGTGGAAGAGATCATCGGCGAGGCGCCGGTGGCGCATGGCCTGATCAAGCGCAGCGAGATGGGGGCATACGTCGAGAAGATCATGCTGCAGGTCGGCCTCGACCCGCGCTATCGCCGCCGCTATCCCCACCAGTTCTCCGGTGGCCAGCGCCAGCGCATCGGCATCGCCCGCGCACTCGCCGTGCAGCCGAAGTTCATCGTCTGCGACGAAGCCGTGGCCGCACTGGATGTTTCGATCCAGGCCCAGGTGCTGAACCTGTTCATGGACCTGCGCGAGCAGCTGGGCCTGACCTATTTGTTCATCAGCCACAATCTGTCGGTCGTCGAGCATATCTCCGATCGCGTGGTGATCATGTATCTCGGCCGCGTGGTGGAAAGCGCGCCGACCGAGCAGATGTTTGCCGCGCCCAATCATCCGTATACCCAGGCCCTGCTGGCCGAAGCGCCGAAGCTGGTGGCCGAGCGCCGCGACTACATGCCGGTGAAGGGCGAAATCCCCTCGCCGCTGAATCCGCCGCCGGGATGCCATTTCCATCCGCGCTGCCCCAAGGCTTTCGACCGCTGCAGAACGGAAGTGCCTGCTTTGAAAGAGATTGCTCCCGGCCGGCTCTCGGCCTGCCACCTCAACGACGCGGCCTGATCCGGCCGCGTCCGATTTTGGTCACGGCCGTGTCACGGCACCGGCACCCTTGAAAACGGAACTTTAAGACCCATTGTGTAGTTTGTCGGTGTGAATGAAGCGTCTGCAGGACGTGGACGTACACACCGCAAGGAGGCCAGCCATGCGCAAGGCCGTCTTTACCAGTGCGTTTATCTTCACAGCCACCATCGCCACCACCGGCATCAGCATTCCATCCGCTCAGGCCCAGCAGCAACCGATGCTCTGCGGCCTGCGCGATGAGATGGGCAAGATGCTGGAGAAGCGGTTTGGCGAACAGCCTCAGGCCGCCGGCGTCGTCGGCGACCGCATCGTTGAACTGCTGGTCTCGCAGAGCGGCTCCTGGACGCTTCTGATGACCAGCGCTGACGGACGTGCCTGCGTGGTCACGGGCGGCGAGGACTGGACCGATCAGCCCGTCACCACGCCCAGCAAGGTGAAGGCCGACAAGGTCAACATCGAGTCGACCCTGTAGCCTTTCAGCTCAGGCAGCAACTGGCCGCTTCACCCGGAACCAGGCGGCGTACAGCGCCGGCAGGAACAGCACGGTCAGCAGCGTCGCCACCAGCAGGCCGCCGATGATGGTGAAGGCCATCGGTCCCCAGAAGTTGCTGGTTGAGAGCGGAATCATCCCTAAGATCGCGGCCAGCGCGGTCAGGATGATCGGCCGGAAGCGCCGCAGCGTGGCATTGATGATCGCTTCCCAGGCCGGCTCGCCCGCCTTGATATCCTGTTCGATCTGATCGACCAGGATCACCGAGTTGCGCATAATCATGCCTGCCAGCGCGATGGCGCCCAGCATGGCGACGAAGCCGAAGGGCACATGGAAGACCAGCAGGCCCAGGGTGACGCCGATCAGGCCCAACGGCGCCGTCAGCAGCACCAGCAGCATGCGCGAAACCGACTGCAGCTGCACCATCAGCAGAGTCACCATGATCATGATCATCACCGGCACCACGGCACCGATCGAGGCATTGGCCTTGGCGCTTTCCTCGATGGCGCCACCCATGACGATGCGGTAGTTCGGCGGCAACTGTTTGCGCAGATCATTCAGTTTCGGCTCGATCTGCAACGATACGACCGGCGCCTGGATACCGTCGACGATATCGGCGCGCACCAGGATCACTGGCTGGCGATCACGCCGCCAGATGATGCCTTCCTCCAGCGCATAGCGGATTTCAGCCACCTGGCTGAGCGGCACCGGCCGGGTGCTTTCCGCACCGGCCACATTCACATCCTTGATCCCGGTCAGGCTGAGACGTTCCGCAGCCTCGGAGCGCGCCACCACATCAATCAGTTCGCGACCCTCGCGATACTGCGTGACCGTGATACCCGACACGATGGAATTCATCGTGGTCGCGAGATCCTGCGACGAGATGCCCAGCAGCCGCGCCTTGGCCTGGTCGACATCCAGAAGCACGGCTTTCGACAGCTCGTTCCAGTCCAGATTGACGTCGCGCGTATTCGGATTGACGCGCATGATATCCGCGACCTGGAAAGCAATGCGGCGCACCTCCATCGGATCCGGACCGCTGACGCGGAACTGCACCGGGAAACCAACCGGCGGGCCGTTTTCGAGACGGTTCACACGCCCGCGCAGCAGGGTGAAGTCCTCCTGGAAAGCCGTGACCAGCTTGGAGCGGACGCGCTCGCGCTCGGCGTCGCCCTTGGTCAGCACGACGACCTGGGCAAAATTATCGGTCGGCAGCTGCACATCCAGCGGCAGGTAGAAGCGTGGCGATCCGCTGCCGACATAGGTCGTGTAATTCACCACGTCGGCATCGCCCTTCAGCAACGCCTCCAGCTTCAGGGCCTCTTCCTCGGTCGCGGCAATCGACGCGCCCTGCGGCAGACGCAGATCCACCATCAGCTCGGGCCGGTTGGACGAGGGGAAGAACTGCTGCTGCACAAAGCCGAAGCCGAACACGCTGAGCATGAAGATGCCGATGGTGGCGCCGATCACGATCCAGCGCCGCGCCACGCACCATTCGACCACAGCGCGCACATAGCGATAAATGCCGCGGTGATAGACATCTTCGCTGTGGCCATGGCCGGCCTTTGGCGTCGGCAGCAGAGTATATCCGATATAGGGGGTGAAAATCACCGCCACCACCCATGACACCAGCAACGAAATGGTGACGACAGCAAAGATCGAGAAGGTGTACTCGCCCGCCGAAGATTTGGCGAATCCGACCGGTACAAAGCCCGCCGCCGTGATCAGCGTGCCGGTCAGCATCGGGAAGGCCGTGGTGGTGTAGGCAAAGCTGGCCGCACGCAGGCGATCAAACCCCTGCTCCATTTTCACCTGCATCATTTCCACGGCGATGATCGCATCGTCGACCAGCAATCCGAGCGAGATGATCAGTGCGCCCAGCGAAATGCGGTGGAAATCGATGCCGAATATCTGCATGCAGACAAAGGTGATCGCCAGCACCAGCGGAATGCAGAACATCACCACCAGGCCGCTGCGCAGACCGAGGCTGAGGAAGCTGACGCCCAGCACGATCACCACGGCTTCCAGCAGTACCTGCATGAATTCCGAGATCGAGCGCTGCACCACGGTCGGCTGGTCGGCCACCTTCTGCACGTCGATGCCGACCGGCATATCGGCCTTCAGCCGGGCCATGGTGGCTTCCAGCTGCTTGCCCAACTCGATCATGTTGCCGCCCTTGGCCATCGAGATCGACAGGCCGATCACATCCTGGCCGTTGAACCGCATATGCGCCGCCGGCGGATCGGCATAGTCGCGCTTGATATCGGCGATGTCGCCCAGCCGGATCAGTTTGCCATTGGCCTGGAAGGACAGTTCCTGCAGGGCGCGCGCCGTGGCCAGGTCGCCGCTGACCCGGGTGGCGATGCGGTCCGATGCCGTCTGCACCACACCCGATGCCGTCTGGTCGTTCTGCTGCTGGATCACGCTGATGATCTGCTGCGGATTGATCCCCAGATTCGCCAGCTTCTTGTTGGAGAACTCGATAAAGATGCGTTCGGGCTGCACGCCCAGAAGGTCGGCCTTGCCGACATCGCGGATGCGCAGAAGCTCCTCGCGCACATCCTCTACGTAATCCTTCAGCTCGCGATGGGTGAAGCCATCCGAGGTAAAGGCGTAAATGGTACCGAAGGTATCGCCGAACTCGTCGTTGAAGAACGGACCCTGGGCGCCCTGCGGCAGGGTGTTGCGGATATCGCCAACTTTCTTGCGGACCTGGTACCAGATATCGGGCACCATTTTCGGCGGCGTACTGTCGCGCAAGGCGACAAAGATCGTCGACTCCGCAGCCTTGGAATAGCTGCGCACGTTGTCGAGATACGGGGTTTCCTGCAGCTTCTTCTCGATCTTGTCGGTAACCTGCTGCTCGACCTCGCGCGCGGTGGCGCCGGGCCAGTTGGTGCGCACGATCATCACCTTGAAGGTGAAGTCAGGATCTTCGGCACGGCCCAGCTGCATGTAGGACATCGCACCGGCCGCCAGCAGCAACACCATCAGAAAACCGATCAGGCTGCGATGGCCTAAAGCCCAGGCGGAAAGATTGAAGCGGTCGTGTCCGGTCTCGGGATCGGCAGGCGTAACGCTCACGACTTGATCCCCACGCCGGCAATGGCGGACTGGGTTTCGGGCAGCAGGCGCACCACCTGTCCGGGGATCAGCTTATGCACCCCGGCGGTGACAACCTTCTCGCCGGCTTTCAGGCCATCGGCGATCAGAACGGCTTTCTCGATATAGGCCGCCACCCGCACCGGGCGCAGCTCCACTTTACCCTGGCCTGCATTGCTTTCACCGACATAGATCCAGACGGCCGGCTTGTCGCCATCCTGGTAGAGTGCCGACAGCGGCAGCGCCACCACGGAGGCATCAGCACGGCGCAGGATGGCCACCGTTGCCGTCATACCCAGCCGCATGCTCGGCGGCGCGGCCTGGACGCTGACCTTCACGGCATAGGTGCGCGTGGCCGGATCGGCGCCGGGCGCGATCTCGCGCACGACGCCGGCATAGTCGCGGTCGGGCTGCGCCCACAGATTCAGGGCAATGGCGGTGGCGTTGCGCAGTTCCTCGAGGCGGTTCTCGGAAACGTTGAACACCACTTCCTTTTCTTCGGGCCGGGCCAGCTTCATCACCGTCTGGCCGGCCGCAACCACCTGGCCGGACTCGACGCCAATCGCCGTGACGACGCCGTCGGCATCGGCATGCAGCTCGGTGTAATCCATCTGGTTCTGCGCAACCCGCATCTGGGACCGCGCACTGTCGAGCTGGGCTTCGGCCGTGTTGTAGGTATTCTGCCGGCGATCCAGTTCAGCCTGGCTGATCACCTTGCTGTCGAACAGCTTCTTGTAGCGGCCGAGCTCGGTCTGCGCCTGGTTGAAGTTGGCCTGGGCGGCGCTCATCTGGGCGCGGGCATTCTGGATGGCCAGACGGGTGTCTTCCGGGTCGAGGCGGGCCAGGACCGTGCCTTTTTTCACCTCCGAGCCGATTTCGACATAGCGGGCCACGATCTTGCCGCCAACCCGGAAGGCCAGATTGGTTTCGTAGCGGGCGCGGACTTCGCCGGTATAGGTCGAGCGGCTTTCATAAATCTGCGGCGATGCCGTGGTGACCCGCACCGGCCGGATCGGCTCGGGCGGCGGAGCCGCCTGCTCGCAAGCCGCAAGCAACAGAACCGCTGCCAGGGCCGAAGCCGTGGCGGTGAACTTCAGACCGATCGCACTCATAGCCGCCTTTTCTGCGAACGGCCGCGCGGGAGCGCTCAACCCAACAAAATGTGAAACTTCCCCCGAACGCCGTACGCTACTGCTCTTGCTTCCCTGCCGTCGGCGCCGCTCTGTCGGCGGTGTCCTCCGGTGTCAGCAGCCCTTCCTTTGCGCGTTCCAGGACCCACACCCGGATTGCGCTCGAAAGATTGCCCGTCCGCGCAGCATCGATATCGCTGACCATCTGGTTGATGGTCTTGCCGTCGCGCGCCGCCAGAACCTGCATGACCTCCCAGAACGCCTGTTCCAGGGAGATGCTGGTGCGGTGGCCGCCGACGACGACGGAGCGTTTTTTTACCGTCGTTGGCATATCGAACCTGCGCGGCCAGATGGCCGCGATGAAGGCTGCTTAGCATCGGCAGATTTCCGCGCCAAGACAGCCTTCCGGGCCCGCGTGACGGCCGTCACCAGTTACCCTTAGGAAAGTTGGGCACAGAACTCCTGGATGCGGCCGCAGGCATCTTTCAGCGCTTCGGTTGACGTAGCGTAAGAAATGCGGAAATGCGGTGCGAGGCCGAAGGCCTCGCCGAAGACCACGGCAACGCCCTTCTCTTCGAGCAGTGCGTTGGCGAAATCCAGATCGCTGGCGATCTTCACGCCGCCCTTCGAGGTCTTGCCGATGGTGCCGGCGCAGCTCGGATAGACATAGAAGGCGCCTTCCGGCTTCGGGCACTGGATGCCCTTGGCCTGGTTCAGCATCGACACCACCAGATCGCGGCGCTGCTTGAACACGGCGTTGTTCTTCGGAATGAAGTCCTGCGGGCCGTTCAGCGCTTCCACGGCAGCCGCCTGGCTGATCGAGGAGGGATTGGAGGTCGACTGCGACTGCAGGCCCGACATGGCCTTGATCAGCTGCACCGGGCCGCCGGCATAGCCGATACGCCAGCCAGTCATGCAATAGGCCTTCGACACGCCGTTCATGGTCAGCGTGCGCTCATAGAGCGCCGGCTCCACCTGGGCAGGCGTGGTGAAGACGAAATTGTCGTAGACCAGATGTTCGTACATGTCGTCGGTCAGGATCCAGACATGCGGATGGCGCACCAGCACGTCGGTCAGCGCCTTCAGTTCGTCGCGCGTATAGGCGGCGCCGGACGGATTGGACGGCGAATTCAGGATCACCCACTTGGTCTTCGGCGTGATCGCCTTCTCCAGCGCATCGGCGCGCAGCTTGAAGCCGTCCTCGGCGGCGCCGGTGACGAAGACCGGGGTACCGCCGGCGAAGTTGACGATATCGGGGTAGCTGACCCAGTAGGGCGCCGGGATGATCACTTCATCGCCCGGATTCACGGTGGAGAGCAGCGCATTGAACAGCACCTGCTTGCCGCCGGTGCCGACGCTGATCTGCTCGGGCTTATAGTCCAGGCTGTTCTCGCGCTTGAACTTGGCGACGATCGCCTGCTTCAGCGCGGCCGTGCCGTCCACATCGGTGTAGCGCGTCTCGCCGCGATCAATCGCCGCCTTGGCAGCGTCGCGGATATTGGCCGGGGTCTCGAAATCCGGTTCGCCGGCGCCGAGGCCGATCACGTCGCGGCCGGCGGCCTTGAGCGCGCGGGCCTTCTGGGTGGCGGCAATGGTGGCAGACGGCTTGATGCGACCGAGAGCTTCGGACAGGAAGGCCATGACGTTTTGCGACTCCTAGGCGCGAGCGTGGGAAAAGGCGGGCGAACCATACGTCCGGCCTATGGGCGGTGCAACATATCAACTTGTCGCCGTGACAATGTTTTGCCGCAAAAGCAGGCAGCACGGCGGCACGTTGGGCAACTTCACCGATTAACCCCATTGGCAGCTTAATTTCCCGCATATCGCCGCCGTAAACAGATTGGACTCAGAATTGCATACAGTTTCCCTCGGGCCTGCGTCCGATTCACGCTTGGCGGGTGTGCATACCCCGGCATAGACTGCCGGGCCTGCTGCGACCCGACTCGCAAAGATCGGCCAGGATAATGTTTACCGGGGAGACTTCTCATTATGACCTTCGCTCGCACGTTTACCTTTGCGGCGGCTGGCCTTGCGCTGGCGCTGGGTGCCGCCGGCACGGCCAACGCCCAGACCAAGCTGAAATTCACGCTCGACTGGGCCTTCCAGGGCCCGACATCGGCGTTCCTGCTCGCTGAGCAGAAGGGCTACTACAAGGCGGCTGGCGTCGATATCACCATCGACGCGGGCCAGGGCTCGGCCGGCGCGCTGCAGCGCGTTGCCACCGGCGCCTATGAAATGGGCTTCGCCGACGTCAACGCGCTGATCGAATACAACGCGAAGAACCCGGACGGCCAGGTGAAGGCCGTGATGATGGCCTATGACGCCGCCCCGATGGGCCTCTATGCGCTGAAGTCCTCGGGCATTAAGTCGCCCAAGGACATGGAAGGCAAGAAGCTGGGCGCGCCGGTCTTTGACGCCTCGTTCAAGCTGTTCCCGGCCTATGCCGCCAAGGTCGGCATCGACAAGAGCAAGGTCACCTTCATCAACCTGCAGCCGCCGCTGCGCGAACCGAGCCTGAAGAACGGCAGCGTGGATTTCATCAGCGGCCACTACTTCTCGTCGATGCTCGATCTCGAAAAGATCGGCGTGCCGGCCAGCGATATCCAGGTCTTTTCCTATGCCGATGCCGGCATGGACTTCTATGGCAACGCCATTGTCGCCTCGCCGAAGTTCATGAAGGAAAATCCGGCCGCCGTGAAGGCCGTGATCAGCGCGACCATCAAGGCCTGGAAGGAAATCGTCGCCAATCCGGAAGTCGGCGTGAAAGCCGCCAAAACCCGCGACGGTCTGGTCGACGAAGCGCTGGAAATGAAACGCCTGAAGATGTCGCTGGAGCGCAACGTGGTGACCAGCTGGGTGAAGCAGAATGGCTTCGGCGGCGTCGACCTGGCCCGCCTGCAGCGTTCTTCGGATGCGGTGGCCTCGGCTATCGGCCTGGACAAGGCGCCGAAGGCGACCGACCTGTTCGAGGAAGGCTTCCTGCCGGCCAAGGCCGAGCGCATGTTGCCGTGATCGGCTCCTGAAAAGCTGATACAATGCAGCGGCGGGGGAAACCCCGCCGCTTTCTTTTTGCCTGTTTCGTTACGCTTACCCAGTCCGTCTCATTCATAAAATGCAGCCCACGCACCCGACCCGGACCAACTGGCAGGCGGTTTTCGCCGTCATTGCCGCCGGCATCATTGTTTCCATGCAGATCGGCAAGCTGCCGCCGCTGCTGACCCAGCTGCGCGCCGAATTCGGCCTCGACCTGGTGCTCGGCGGCCTGCTCGCCTCCTCCGTCAACCTGATCGGCGCCAGCCTAGGCATCCTGGCCGGCTTCGCCAGCGACCGCATAGGCCGCCGCAGCGTCAGCCTCGGCCTGCTGGTTGCCGCACTGGGAAGCCTCGGCGGTGCGCTGGCGCCGGATGGGCCCGGCGGCACCATCGCCCTGCTGGCCGCAAGACTGGTGGAGGGCTGCGGCTTCGTGCTGACCGTGGTCTGCGGCCCCAGCCTCGTCGCTACGGCGGCCGCACCGGCACAGCGCAGCCTGGCGCTCGGCTTCTGGAGCAGCTACATGCCGCTGGGCGTCGCCGGCGGCCTGCTGGGCGCTTTGCTGGTCAGCCTGGGGCTGCTCGACTGGCGCGGCCTGTGGATCGTCATGTCAGCCATCCTGCTGATCGCCGCCATCGTGATCGACCGTCTGACCGCCGGCGCCACCCTGCCGCGCGCCCGCGCCTTCAGCGTCGCGGCGCTTCGCCGTCCCGGTCCCTGGCTGCTGGCCGGCTGCTTTGCCAGCTACACCACGCAATGGTTCTGCATCGTCACATGGATGCCGACCTACCTGCATGACAGCGGCCTGATCGGCAGCACCGGTATCGCCATCGGCGTTGCTCTGGTGGTGCTGGTCAATGCCGTGGGTACCACCAGCGCCGCCGCGCTCATGCATCGCGGCCTCCCGCGCTGGGCCATCATCGCCACCGTCAGCCTCGGCATGGGCATCTTCGGCGTGTCCTGTTTCGCACCGGACCTGCCGGTGCTGCTACGCATTGCGCTCGCCATGGCCGCCAGCGGCTTCGGTGGCATGCTGCCGGCCGCGGTGCTGGCCAGCGTGCCGGGTCAAGCCCGCGATCCGTCTGAAATCGCCACCGTGAACGGTGTTGTGGTGCAACTGCTCAACATCGGCTCCTTCATCGGGCCGCCGACACTGGCCGCGCTCGTCACCCACTTTGGCGGCTGGACGCAGGGCCGCTGGCTGCTGCTTGCCGCCGGTTGCCTCGGTATGCTGCTGGCATTCGGCCTGCGTGCCGTCGAACGGAGGAGCGCGGCATGAAGTTCGAGCGCGGCGACGCCTACCTGCTGCTGACGGTCATCATCTGGGGCAACACCTTCCCGACCGCGAAATACGTGCTCGGCATCATGCCGCCCACGGTCTATGCCTCCACGCGCTACCTGCTCGCGGCCGTCACCCTGATGATCGTGCTGGCCTGGCGCGAGGGCCTGAAGCTGCCGCATCGCCGCGACCTGCTGGCGCTCACCGGTCTCGGTTTCCTCGGCATCACGATGATGCAGTTGCTGTGGACCAATGCCCTGTCGCTCAGCACGGCATCGAAGGGCGCCATTCTGGTCGCGACCTCGCCGATCTGGGCCATGATCTTCAGCAGCCTGCGCGGCCAGCGCCTGCCGGTGCTGGCCTGGTGCGGCGTACTGCTGTCCTTCAGCGGCGTCTTCCTGGTCATCAACAACAGCCTCACCACACTTACGCTGGGCGGCGGCCATATCGTCGGCGACCTGCTGTTCCTGGCCGTCGCCTTCTGCTGGGCGCTCTTTTCGGTGCTTTCGCCGCCCTATCTGACCCGTCTGGGTCCGCTCTATGTCTCGGGCTGGTCAATGCTGTTCGGTGCACTGCTGCTGACGCCGGCCATGCTCTGGGGCTGGGGCGACATGCAATGGAGCGCCATGGGCACCGGACACTGGGCGTCCTTCCTCTACACGGCCATCCTGGCCGGCGCCCTGGGCTATCTGTTCTGGTATGAAGGCATCCAGCGGCTCGGCGTTGCCCGGTCGGTGATCTATTCCTATCTGATCCCGGTCTTCGCCATGCTGAGTGCGATTGCCTTCCTGGACGAGCATGTCTCGGCCGCGCAGCTGATCGGTGCCGCCGTGGTCATCACCGGGCTGGTTCTGACCCGCGTGGCGACCACCAGATCCGCCGCCGCCTAGCTCTCGGCCACCAGGCAAAGACCGGCGCGTCCATCAGCCAGCGTCACGCTTTCGACAGCCAGAACGATCAGGCCTTCCGCCTTCGCCATCTCGCGCAGCGCGGCTTCTCCGTAACCCTCCGCCGGCAATACGCCGATGAAGGCGCCCGCCACAGCCAGCGCAATCTTCACGGCCGAAAAGAACAGCGGCAGGTCCGCCAGTTGCGACTGCATGTCGGCCGCCAGGATCAGGTCGAAGTGATCCGGCCGGCCCTCCAGGAAGGGAAGCAGCGCTTCGGTATCGCAATCGTCATAGAGGCCGGCTTCAAAGGCGCGGCGGCTGCGCGCTTCATCCGGCGACACCATGTCCAGATGCTGGCTGATCTGGCGCAGGGCGGAAATATGCCGGCCAAGATAGCCGCCCAGATCGACAGCCCAGCCGACCGTATAGCCGCCGCCGATCACCTGCTGCGCCGCCGCCAGCACCAGTGCCGCCCCCGGCGCATCCAGGCCGGCGATCAGTTCGTCGGTGGAAAGCGCGACTTCAGCCCCCGGCTCGTCGACCGCCAGCCGGCGGAGCGCAAAGACGAAGCCGCGGACATCCTGGTTCTCTTCCCGCCGCAGCACGATCTCGTCCAGGCTGAGCAGGGCGAAACCGGCCTCGGTCGCGCGCTTGCGCAGATAAGCCTCGCCGTGCTGATAGCGCCCGGTCTTGGCCGCGTGATACCGGGCGCCGGCGCCCTTCTCCACCGTGGCGACAAAAATGCCGTTATCGTGCAGGCTGTCATGCACGGCCGCAAACACCGCGCGCAGATCGCCGAAATACGACAGTACATCAGCGGCACAGGCCAGATCGTAGGTACCAGCGCGCTGCTGCAGCGTGGCGACGATCTCGCCCACGATCAGTTCGTCGTAACCCCGCGCCCGGGCCTTTTCCACCATGCGCGACGACAGGTCGACGCCGTCCAGCCGTCCGCACAGGCTGCGGACTTCAGGGCCCAGCAGGCCAGTGCCGCAACCCAGATCAATGGCCCGGGTGGCCCGCGCATTCTGCAATGCCGCGCGGACGACGGCTGCCACATGCTGCGGGGCCTTGTATTCCAGCCAGTTGGTCAGCTTGTCGTCGAAACTGTCGGCAAAACTGTCGAACAGTTTTTCCACATAGGCCGCATCGGGCTGGTCGGGCGCATGGCCCGACAGAACGGCGATCATATGCTTGGCTTCGGCCTGCCCCGGCTCCACCGTCAGCAGACGCCGGTAGGTGACCAGCGCATCGGCGCGGCGGTCCAGTCGCACCTGCAGGCGCGCCACTGCGTGCAGCAGAGCCACGGAATCGGGATGCTCGCGCAACGCCAGTTCCTGTTTCACGAGCTGGGCGGCGAGGGTTTCGTTCAGCCGCAGCTGCGCCAGGGCGGCATGCACGGGATCGACCGGCGCGCCGGTTGCCACCGGCGCTGGCGGAACTGTGGCCTGTACGCCGCCCAGGTTCATCAGCATGTTGCTGATCGCCGTCGGGCCGCGCGCCATCACCGGACGACGAACCGGGCCGGGCCTGAGCGGCCCGCCGCCACCGGCCTTTTTCTGCGCGCGCCTGTCCTTACGATTCATGGGCTGCGCGTGAGGCTCAGCGCCGCTCGAGCGGCTTGTACTTGATACGGTGCGGCTGGTCGGCATCGGCGCCGAGGCGGCGCTTCTTGTCGGCCTCGTAATCCTGGTAGTTGCCTTCGAACCATTCGACATGACTGTCGCCTTCGAAGGCCATGATGTGGGTGGCGAGGCGATCGAGGAACCAGCGGTCATGGCTGATGACGATGGCGCAGCCGGCGAAGGATTCCAGCGCCTCTTCCAGCGCACGCAGCGTATCGACGTCCAGATCGTTGGTCGGTTCGTCGAGCAGCAGCACATTGGCGCCGGTCTTCAGCATCTTGGCCAGATGCAGGCGATTGCGTTCACCACCCGACAGCATGCCAACCTTCTTCTGCTGGTCAGCGCCCTTGAAGTTGAACCACGAGCAGTAGGCGCGGCTCGGCACATCGCGCTTGCCCAGCGTGATCATGTCATTGCCTTCCGAAACCTCTTCCCATACGGTCTTCTTGTCATTCAGGCTGTCGCGACTCTGGTCGACATAGCCGAGCTTGACGGACTCACCCACGCGCAACTCGCCCTTGTCCGGCGGCTCGCCGCCGGTGAGCATGCGGAACAGCGTGGTCTTGCCGGCACCGTTCGGGCCGATGATGCCGACGATGCCGCCCGGCGGCAGCTTGAAGTCGAGATTGTCGATCAGCAGGCGGTCACCGAAGCCCTTGGACAGGCCCTCGGCCTCGATCACCACATTGCCCAGGCGCGGGCCTGGCGGAATGGTGATGGAGACGGCATCAGCAGCCTTGTCATTCTGCTGCTGCAGCATCTCTTCATAGGCCTTGAGGCGGGCCTTCGATTTGGCCTGCCGTGCACGCGGGCTCTGACGCACCCACTCCAGCTCCTGGGCCAGCGACTTGCGGCGGGAATCCTCTTCCTTGCCTTCCTGGGCCAGGCGCTTTTCCTTCTGCTCCAGCCAGGAGGAGTAATTGCCTTCCCACGGAATGCCTGAACCGCGATCGAGTTCGAGAATCCAGCCGGCAACATTGTCGAGGAAGTAGCGATCATGGGTGATCGCCACCACGGTGCCTTCGTATTCGTGCAGGAAGCGCTCGAGCCAGGCGACCGATTCCGCATCCAGATGATTGGTCGGCTCGTCGAGCAGCAGCATGTCGGGCTTGGACAGCAGCAGGCGGCACAGCGCCACGCGGCGCTTTTCGCCGCCCGACAGCTTGCTCACATCGGCCTCGCCCGGCGGGCAACGCAGCGCGTCCATGGCGATTTCGACACCGCGCTGCAGGTCCCAGGCATTTGCCGCGTCGATCTTTTCCTGCAGCTCCGCCTGTTCGGCGATCAGTGCATTCATTTCGTCGTCATCGGTCACTTCGCCGAACTTCATCGAGACTTCCTCGAAGCGATCGAGCAGCGCCTTGGTCTCGGCCACGCCTTCCATCACGTTGCCCAGCACGTCCTTCGACTCATCCAGCTGCGGCTCCTGCGGCAGGTAGCCGACCTTGACGCCATCGGCCGCCCAGGCTTCGCCGGTGAATTCCTTGTCCAGGCCCGCCATGATCTTGAGCAGGGTCGACTTGCCGGCGCCGTTGTTGCCCAGCACGCCGATCTTGGCGCCCGGCAGGAAGCTCAGCCAGATACCCTTCAGGACCTGTTTGCCGCCCGGATAGGTCTTGGCCAGGTCCTTCATCACGTAGATGTACTGATACGACGCCATGTCACGCTCCGGGCGTTGGAAGCCTAAAAATCCGGCCGAGTTGTACAGAAACGGGGCTGCCGGGGCAATCCCGGGAGCCCCGCATAACAGGCGGTTCAGGCCACCATCAGGGCCTTCACATGGGCCGCCGTGGCGCTGGCCAGCGCCCGCAGGTCATAACCGCCTTCCAGCGCCGAAACGACCCGGCCCCGCGCCGTTTTCTCCGCCACCTGCATCAGCCGCTCGGTCGCCCAGTAATAGTCCTGGTCGCCGAATTGCAGCTGCGCCAGCGGATCGCTCATATGGGCATCGAAGCCGGCCGAGATCAGGACAAGTTCAGGCGCGAAGCCCTCAAGCTTCGTCAGGATGCGCTCGAAGGCGGTGCGAAACTCGCCTGAGCCGGCATAAGGCCTCAGCGGCACATTGACGATGTTGCCGGCCACGCCCTGTTCATGGGCCGCCCCCGTGCCCGGATAGAGCGGCATCTGGTGCGTCGAGGCATAGAAGAGATCGGGATCTGCCGCAAAGGCCGCCTGCGTGCCATTGCCATGGTGAACATCGAAATCGATGGCCGCGACGCGCTTCAGCCCCCAGCGCGCGCGCGCATGCTGGGCGCCGATGGCGATATTGTTGAACAGGCAAAAGCCCATGGCCTGGTCGGGTTCGGCATGGTGCCCGGGCGGGCGGACGGCGCAAAAGGCGTTGCGCAACTCGCCCTGCATGACGGCGTCCACAGCGGCAACCACAGCGCCGGCGGCGTAAAAGGCGGCGTTCCCCGAACCCGGCGACACCACGGTATCCCCGTCGATGAAGCCCAGGCCCTGGGCCGGAATGGCCTGCAGGATGCGGTCGATATAGGGCCCGGGATGGACCCTCGCGATCTGCTCCGGGGTGGCCCGGGGGGCCTCCCGGCGATCCAGGTACAGGAAGTCTTCCCCTTCAAGACGGGCCAGGACCGCCTGCAGCCTTTCCGCGCATTCCGGATGCCCATCTCCCGTATCATGGGTGAGGCAGGCCGCATGGGTGAACAGCCCGGTTACCAAAGCGCCACCTTGACCATTAACTAGGCTCCTCCCCCGGCCGGTCCTGACACAAGGATTTCAACAGAAAACGCAGGACCTTGCGCAGACCGCCGTATACAATAGATCATACGACTGCCGAAATCAGTAGGCCGCTGCGAACGAGCCTGACAGGCATCGTGTTTTCCGGGGGGAAAACGGGCGGGATCTGGGTCGGTTCGGGGATAGCACAGGGTGGTAGAGGACAATGAAGCTTTGGGGTCAGGTTATTGTGGTCGGCGTGCTCGCCGCCAGTGGTGCGCTTGCCTACACCTATCGGGACAGCCTGCCCTTTATCGGCGGCAAACAGACAGCCGCCAAGCCCGCCGTTACGACCCCCGCGATTCCGGTCGAAGCCGTACCGGTTCGGCGCATGGAAATCACCCGCACGATTGAAGCTGTCGGCACCGCGCAGGCCAATGAAGCCGTCGCCATCACCGCCAAGAGCAGCGGCATGGTCGAGCGCCTGAATTTCCAGGAAGGCCAGCTGGTCAAGGCCGGCGTCATCCTGGTGGAACTGGAAGCCGCGGAAAGCTCGGCCAATATTTCGGCCCTGCGCGCCGCCCGTGACGGGGCCAAGATGGCCTATGACCGCGCCAAGCAGCTGATCGAAAGCAAGGCCGTGGCGCAGGCCCGCCTGGATGAACTGTCCAAGGCCTATGAAGGCGCCGAAGGCCGCCTGCGCGCCGAACAGGCCAAGTTTTCCGACAGCGTGATCCGCGCACCCTTCGCCGGCAAGCTCGGCCTGCGCCGCGTCAGCCTCGGAGCCCTAGTCCGTCCGGGCGACATGATCACCACGCTGGACGACACCAGCGTCATCAAGCTTGAATTCGAAATTCCGGAAACCGTGCTGAGCGGCATCGCCATCGGCAATACGGTGAGCGCCAAGGCATCGGCCATGCCGGGCAAGAAATTCAACGGCGTGGTCAGCACCATCGACAGCCGCGTCGATCCCACGACGCGCGCCGTGCGCGTGCGCGCCCAGATCCCCAATGCCGACGACACCCTGAAACCCGGCATGTTCATGACCGTGGCGCTGAGCATGGGCAAGGTGCCCGATGCCATGATGGTGCCGGAAGAATCGCTGCTGGCACAGGGCGGCGAGCAGTTCGTCTTCGTCATCCGCGACGGCAAGGCGACCCGCACCCGCGTCACCATCGGCCAGCGTGTTCCGGGCATGGCGCAGATCACCAACGGCCTGCATGCCGACGATCAGATTGCCATCACCGGGCTGCAGCAGCTGCGCGATGGTTCGCGCGTGCGCCAGACCAATGCACCGGGCAGCACGCCGCCGGTTTCCGGCACCGGCGCCCCGGCTCAGAAATCCGCCAGCTGACCTAGCAGGATACAGGACCCAAACCATGGTTCTCTCGGACGTTTCGATCAAGCGCCCGGTCTTCGCGACCGTGATGTCTCTCGTGCTCATCATCTTCGGCCTGTTCGCCCTGCGCGGCATGGCCGTGCGCGAATATCCCGATATCGATCCGCCCGCAGTGAATGTCTCCACCATCTACCGCGGCGCCTCGGCCGAGATCATCGAAAGCAAGATCACCCAGGTGATCGAGGATTCGGTGGCCGGCATCGAAGGCATCCGCTCGATCTCCTCCGCCAGCCGCGAGGAATCCAGCTCGATCAGCATCGAATTCAATCTGTCGCGCAATGTCGATGCCGCCGCCAACGATGTGCGCGACAAGGTCGGCCGCATCCTGTCCAAGCTGCCCGACGAGGCGGACCAGCCGATCATCGCCAAGACCGAAGCCGACGCCCGGCCGATCATCTACATCTCGCTGTTCAGCGACCGGCTCAGCCTGCTGGAAATGACCGACTATGCCGACCGTTTCCTGGTCGACCAGATGTCGGTCATCGACGGCGTTGCCTCGGTGAACATCTATGGCGCGCGGCGCTATTCCATGCGCGTTTATCTCGACCGCATGGCGATGGCGGCCCGCAACGTCACCGTGCAGGATATCGAAGAAGCCATCCGCCGCCAGAATGTCGAGCTGCCGTCCGGCCGCATCGAAAGCAACATGCGTGAATTCACCGTGCGTGCCGAATCCGGCCTGCGCACCGCCGCGCAGTTCCGCAATGTCGTGCTGCGCGAGCAGGACGGCTACCTGCTGCGACTGGGCGAGGTCGCCAAGGTCGAGCTTGGCGCCGAGGACGACCGCACCGAACAGCGCATCAATGGCGTCACCGCTATCGGCCTGGGCATCATCCGCCAGTCCAAGGCCAATGCCATGGACATTTCCAATGGCGTCACCGCCACGGTAGAGCGCCTGCAGGGCAGCCTGCCGACCGGCGTGCGCATGGAAGTGACCTACGACCAGTCGAAATTCATCAGCCAGTCGATCTACGAAGTGTTCCATGCGCTGACCGTGGCGCTAGCGCTGGTGATCGGCGTGATCTTCCTGTTCCTGCGCTCCTGGCGCGCCACGCTGATTCCCGCCGTCGCCATTCCGGTATCGGTAATCGGCTCTTTCATCGTCATCGGCGCGCTCGGCTATTCGATCAACGTGCTGACCCTGCTGGCGCTGGTGCTGGCCATCGGCCTGGTGGTCGATGACGCCATCGTCGTGCTGGAGAACATTCACCGCCGCATCGAGCTGGGCGAACCGCCGCTGCTGGCATCCTTACGCGGCGCCCGCCAGATCGGCTTCGCCGTCATCGCCACCACGGTGGTGCTGATTGCCGTCTTCGTGCCGATCTCGCTGATGGAAGGCAATACCGGCCGCCTGTTCCGCGAATTCGGCATGTCGGTGGCGGCCGCCGTGCTGTTCTCCGGCTTCGTCGCGCTCACTCTGACACCGATGATGTGCTCCAAGCTGCTGCACGACGCCAAGGAAGAAGGCTGGTTCTACCATGTGACGGAGAAGTTCTTCGTCGGCATGAGCAACGGCTACGGCCGCCTCCTGCGCCTGTCGATGGGGGCGCCGGTGGTGGTGCTGGCGCTCGGCGTCGTCGTGTCGATCGCCGCCTTCCTGATGTTCAAGGCCCTGCCGCGCGAATTCGCCCCGATCGAGGATCGCGGCGCCTTCTTCGTCATCATCGAGGGGCCGGAAGGCTCGTCCTATGATTACACCCGCAAGAATGTCGTTCTGATCGAGCAGACATTGGAAAAGCATATCAAGTCGGGTGCCGTCACCGTCGTGCAGTCGAATGTCGCGCCGGCCTGGGGCGGTCGTCCCTCGCCGGTCAATTCCGGCATGATCGTTGTCCGTATGGCCGACTGGGGCGATCGCGACGTCAAGCAGCAGGAAGTGGCCCGTCAGGTCTTCCAACAACTGCAGTCGCAGACCGGTGTGCGGGCTGTCGTCATCAATCCGCCCAGCCTGGGCCTGCCCGGTGCGCAGACGCCGGTGCGTTTCATTCTCGGCGGATCGACCTATGCGCAGCTCGACGAATGGTCCGATCGCGTGATCGAACGGGCTCTGCAGAACCCGAATCTGCTCGGCGTGAAAAAGAACTACCAGCCGACCCGCCCGGAAATCCAGGTGCAGATCGACCGCGACCGCGCCGCCGACCTGGGCGTGCCGATTGAAACCATCGGCCGCACCCTGGAAACCATGCTGGGTTCGCGCGAGGTCACCAACTTCCAGCGCGACGGCAAGCAGTACAAGGTGCTGGTGCAGGCGCCGGTGGAGCAGCGCGTCACGCCGAACGACATGAACAACATCTATGTGCGCGGCAGCAACACCGGCGGCAAACTGGTGCCGCTGGCCAGCCTCGTGACCCTGAAGGAAGGCGCCAATGCGCGCGAACTGATCCGTACCGACCGCCTGCGCTCGGTGATGATCGAAGCCTCGCCGGCACCGGGCTACACGCTCGGGCAGGCGCTGGACTATCTGGATGCCGCCGCAGCGGAGGTGCTGCCGCCGGAGGTGCGCATTTCCTATGCCGGCCAGAGCCGCGAATATAAGGATTCCTCCGCGGCAATCTTCATCACTTTCGGTCTGGCGCTGATCGTCGTCTTCCTGGTGCTGGCGGGCCAGTTCGAAAGCTGGATTCACCCGATCATCATCATCCTGTCGGTGCCTCTGGCGGTAACCGGAGCCCTGGCCGGCCTACTGCTCGCCGGGCAGACGCTGAACGTCTACAGCCAGATCGGCATCATCATGCTGGTCGGACTGATCGCCAAGAACGGCATCCTGATCGTGGAATTCGCCAATCAGCTGCGCGATGAAGGCCGCGATATCTACGACGCTGCCGTGGACGCCTCGATTGCACGCCTGCGCCCCATCCTGATGACCACGATCGCCACCATCTTCGGCGCGGTTCCGCTGGCACTGGCCCATGGCGCCGGTGCCGAGTCCCGTGCCGCCCTGGGCTGGGTGATCGTCGGCGGCATGACCTTTGCCACGCTACTCAGTCTGTTCGTGGTGCCGGTGCTTTATATGCTGCTGGCCCGCTTCACCAAGCCGGCGGGGTTCATCGCCCGCAAGCTGAGCGAACTGGAACAGCGCCCCGATGTCGATGGGGGCAAGGTCGAGCCGGCCGAATAACCTGTCCGTAAGGACAGGTTACCGGTTGATAACCTAGACTTGGTCTGGCGCTGGCTTTCCTATAGCTGGATAAGAATCGCTCGTACCCCTTACCGGCACGCCATGGTCCCGATTTCCAAAAAAGATCAGTCAAATCAAGCCTTTGATACTGCAGTTGCCAGCGCCCAGGCGGCCGTTGCCGGGCTGTCGGACCAGTATATCGGCTGGGTTAACGACGATCTGAAGCGCTTGGACAATGCCATTGCCGGGGTAACCGATGGCAGCAATGCTCAGGCGTTGCGCGATGTCTACGGGGTCGCCCATGACATCAAGGGCCAGGGCAGCACATTTGGCTATCAACTGGTGACCGATATCGGACAGTTGCTGTGTCGCTATGCCGAGACCGCCATCGAGCAGGGCAAGGTCGATCGCGACGTGATCGACGCCCATGTCGCTGCCCTGCGCACGGTGGTCGATAACCGCATCCAGGGCCCTGCTGGCGAACTGGGCGCCGAGATCATCGAGGCGCTGAAAGGCGCCGCCCAGAAAAGCTTCGCTTAAGGCTTTGCCCTGTCTTCGGCGCGCCTGAACGGCCCGGCATAATCCGCGCGCACGGTACGTCGCCGATCCGGCCCGAAATAATCCGAGCTGCGAACGAACTTCCGGGGCCGCTCGACAATTTCCCGCAGGCGCGTGCCCACGGTTTTCGGGGTCAGCGGCGGCACCAGGATTTCATGGGCCCCAGCCTGCAACGCTTGCCGAATCCGCTCCCGCGTAATGGTCTGCGTCACGATGATCGCCGGCAGAAACGGAGTCGGCGACTCCGGATCGCGGCGCAGTCTGTTCACCAGCGCCAGGCCATCCTCCCCGGGCAATTCCCAACGCGCGATCAGGATGTCGAACGCGGCATCCGACGCCGCGCCACCGCACAACAGGGTCCATGCCGGGGTTGCGCCAAGCACAAAATGGGCCTTACGGATTCGCAGGTCGGTCAGCAACCGGCGCCAGGTGGTGGCGATGGTTTCGTCTGGCTCGATAATCAGCAAAGCCAGGCGACTCAAATCGTAGGGCATGCAGGCCAGCCATACCTATATAGGTTCGCATCTCTCAGCCGATTGCCGGCGGCAGCGGTTTGAACCACTCTATAGCGCAACCTGACCAGACTGCCACAGGGCAGCGGAGCGGAAATGTCGAACATACTGACCACCCTTCCCGAGATGCACTTCTACGATCCGGCAAAAGGCCATGGCCTGGCCCACGACCCCTTCAAGGCCATCGTTGGCCCGCGCCCGATCGGCTGGATTTCTTCGCGCGATGCCCAGGGCCGCGTCAATCTCGCGCCCTACAGCTACTTCAATGCCTTTCATGACAAGCCGCCGATTGTCGCTTTCGGCAGCACCGGCTGGAAAGACAGCATCCGCAACATCCAGGACACCGGCGAATTCGTCGCCAATCTGGCAACCCGGCCGCTGGCGGACGCCATGAACAAGACCTCGGCTAGCGTCGAGTCCGATGTGGATGAGTTCGCGCTGTCCGGCCTGACGCCGGCGCCATGCCACAAGGTCTCCGTACCGCGGGTCGCCGAGAGCCCGACGGCGCTGGAATGCAAACTGCTGCAGGTGATCCGCCAGCACGATCTGGACGGTAATCCGCTGGACGCCTGGATGGCTCTGGGCCAGGTGGTGGGCGTGCATATCAACAAGGCCTTCATCAAGGATGGCCTGTTCGATGCCGCCGCAGCGCGGCCGATCATGCGCTCGGGCTATCTGGCCGACTATTTCGAGGCCACGCCGGAAACCAAATTCCGGATGGTGCGGCCGAAATAGACGCCTGCGATCAGGCCGATGCTACCGCATCGCAACAACACAGCAGGCACCATCAACTGGGCGTGAGAGCGGGTCCCTGCGACCCCTCGTCGCGCCCGCAGCGGTCCGGTCCCACTAGCCAGCCGGTCGGGCCGGAGGCTAATATCCGGCACCAGCTAACGATTTGCCGGCACACAATGCCGGCGCGACCAGGCATCAAGCCCCATGGATTACGAAGCCCTCTTCGGCCAGGCGGTCGAGACATTGCGCGCTGAAAAGCGCTATCGGGTGTTTACCGAACTGGCCCGCAACTGCGGCAGCTTCCCTGTGGCCGACAACCACAGCGGTGTCGGCCCGGCCAAGATCACCATGTGGTGCTCGAACGATTACCTTGCCATGGGCCAGAATCCTGTGGTGATCGAAGCGATGCAGAAGGCGGCCGCCGAATTCGGCGCCGGCGCCGGTGGCACCCGCAACATTTCAGGCAACAGCCACGCGATCGTCGAACTCGAAGCCGAGCTGGCCGACCTGCATGGCAAGCAGGCCGCACTCGCCTTTATGTCGGGCTATATCGCCAACCAGACCTCGCTGGCCACGCTGGCGAAGCTGATGCCCGGCTGCGTCATCCTCTCGGATGCCGACAACCACAATTCCATGATCGAAGGCATTCGTCATTCCGGCTCCGAAAAACTGATCTGGCGCCATAACGATGTTGCCCATCTGGAAGACCTGCTGCAGAAACTGCCGGCCGACCGACCGAAGCTGATCGCTTTCGAAAGCGTCTACTCCATGGATGGCGATATCGCCCCCATCCATGCCATCTGCGACCTGGCCGACAGATACGGCGCGATGACATACCTCGATGAGGTGCATGCCGTCGGCCTCTATGGCAATCGCGGCGGCGGCATAGCCGATCGCGATGACGCCATGCATCGCCTGCACATCATCCAGGGCACGCTGGGCAAGGCCTTCGGTGTCGTTGGCGGCTATATTGCCGGCAGCAAGACCATGATCGATGCCGTCCGGTCCTATGCGCCGGGCTTCATTTTCTCGACGGCCATGCCGCCGGCGATCGCCGCCGCCGCCGCCGCCAGCGTACGCTACCTGAAACGCAGCCGGGTCGAGCGGGCCCGCCATCAGGAGCGCGCCGCCACCCTGCGGCGGATGCTGGTCAATGCCGGCCTGCCGGTGCTGGTCAACCAGAGCCATATCGTGCCGGTGATGGTGGGCGATGCCGCGCTCTGCAAGGCGGCGTCCGACATGCTGCTGGCCGATCACGGGATTTATATCCAGCCGATCAACTACCCGACCGTGCCGCGCGGCACCGAGCGGCTGCGCATCACCCCCACCCCGGTTCATACCGATGCCATGATGCAGGCCCTGACCATGGCCCTGCAGGATGTCTGGCAGCGCCTGGGCCTGCGCCGCCAGGCAGCCTGACGGGCGAAGCGGCCCGGGTTCAAAGGGTTACGGGATTTCAACCTCCGCTGACACTACCCCTGTTAGTACCCCTCGGGTACGACAGGCTCATGTCACAAAAGGCCTACAATCCGATTGCCGGTTTCGGTTTTACCGATCAGCAGGTCACCATCCTGCGGACCCGTCTGGCCGTGCCGCAATTCGTCTACATTTCCGGCCCGGCGGGCGGCGGCAAGACCAAGATTGCCCTGCTGCTGGCCGTGTCTTTCTTCAAGGCCTACAACCGGCCGCACCGGCTGGACGGCCAGGACATGACCACGGCGCAGATCCTGCAGGCGGCCAAGGACCACAACACCGGCATCCTGTTCAACGATCTGGCCTCCCCGCATGACTATATGCGGGCCGGCTATTGCGTGGACTGCCGCATGATCGCGCTCGGCGTCGCCTTCGACGGTCCCTCCCGCGGGGAGAGCGCCTATTCCCAGTTGCTCACCCATCTGCCCGGCATGGCGCTGCGCCAGGACGTCACGGTGATCGGCGTCGACCGCGATGAATCCGCCGCCACCCCTGACATGTACAAACTCGACTTCTTCACCACCTGAAAGCCGGCGGCTTGACCGGGCGCTCGCGCTCCGCATGATGGTGGCCCGTCAGCCACACCATTGTCATGACCGAAAACACGCCCTCCGACCCCGTGCATCCCGAATTGCAGCGCCTGCGCAACAGCATCGACAACATCGATGCTGCGCTGATCCACCTCCTGGCCGAACGTTTCGCCTGCACCCAGCAGGTCGGGCAGCTGAAGGCCCGCGAGAGGCTGCCGCCAGCCGATCCCGCCCGCGAAACCCGGCAGATCGCCCGGCTGCGCCAGTTGGCCGAGAACGCCCGGCTCGACCCCGACTTCGCCGAGAAATTCCTGGCCTTCATCGTCAGGGAAGTGATCCGGCATCACGAAGCCATCGCACAGGAAAGCCGGACAAAAGAAAACGGCGCGTAGCCTTCGCCACGCGCCGTCATTTCTGTCCTGGACTGCCCGATGCGCTAAATGCGCCCCATCAGCAGCAACACAATCACGATGATCAGCACCAGGCCGATACCGCCACTGGGGTAATAGCCCCAGCTGCTGCTGTGCGGCCAGCTCGGCACCGCGCCGATAAGGAGAATGATCAGAATAATAAGCAGGATTGTGCCGATACTCATGGCGCCGCCTCCAAAATGTTTAAAGTAGGATCGACTGAAAAAGAAACGCCGGACGGAAGCATCCATCCGGCGTTGTTTTTATTCTCAGGCCTTGCGGCCGAGGAGCAGGAGTACCGCGCCGCCACAAGCGACAGCAGCGCCCCCCACCAGGTACCACATCGTTCGGTCGCTGTAGCGGCCGGTGAAAGTCTCACTCAGTTGCTCCATCGGGGCATCGGACGCATTCATTCCGAAACCCAGCAGGATCAGGCCGGCGACCAGAGCCACCGCGCCAAGGACGCGTCCCATCGGCATGACGGCGCGCTCCTTACTTCACAACCAGATCGTTTTTCACGCCGCGCACGCCCTGCACGTTGCGGGCAATCTGCTCGGCGCGGGTCTTGGAGGCCGAGGTGTCGACGAAGCCGCTCAGCTGCACGGTGTCCTTAAAGGTCTCGACGCTGATCTGCGAAGCCTTGGTCACCGGGTCCTTGATAAGCTCAGCCTTCACCTTGGTGGTGATCGCAGCCGAATCGACATATTCTCCGGTCGATTCCTGCTTGGGAGTCGAGGAACAGGCGGAAACGGCGACGGCGCCGCCCAACATGATGACGACGGCGAGACTGCGGGAGAAATCTGAAATCTTCAGCATGGTGTCTTCCTTTGCTCCAATAGTGGTGCGGTTAGAAATTCGTCGTCTTAAATAGAAAGTGTGATTTTCCGCCTGATGGCATCGCATTGCCATCAGGCGGATGTTGATGCCGAGAGGCAATGATGGTTCGACCCATCACTTCCAAGCGGGCTTGCCGAGATTGATCTGATCGTCATCGGTCAGCGCGCCTGTCGCTGCGCCAGCCGCGCCGCCAAGCACCGCGCCGCCCAGCGTATTACCGGTTAGCGCGCCACCGACGGCACCAACACCGGCACCAATGGCGCCACCCGAAATCGCGCGATCCGTTTTCGACTGACCGCAGGCACTTAAACCCGCGCCAGCCACCATCAGGGTCATTGCCGCCACAGCGGCCATAAGACGGTTTTTCGTCATGTTCGTCATAACTGCCTCCTAATCACGGCACAGCTTCGTTTGCCGAAGTCATGTCATGAGGTTGCTACAGAAACGACCCCATTCCGGAATAGTTCCGGTTGGCGCCCGATTAGGAGAATATGAGCAGCAAATGCGGCAGCCGCACGGCTGCCGGGTGCTTATCGCAGGAATCTCACAGCTTGTGAGATTTCAGACAAAGAAATCCGGGATCAGGTCGGTTTCCGCCGTGCCCGGATAACGATAGCGCGACAGGTCATTGAGGCCGGCGCTGCGCAGCACTTCATCGTCGATAAAGAAGTTGCCGGTGGTTTCCTTCGCCGGCCGCGTGAGGATCACATGGGCCGCGTCGGCCATGATCTCCACCTTACGACATTTCTTGCGGAGCTCAGGCCCGGTGATGACATTCATCGCATCGGTATCGATAGCGGTGCGCGGCCATAGTGCATTGACGCCGACACCCTTGCGACGGAACTCACCCGCCATGCCCAGCACGCACATGCTCATGCCGAACTTCGCCATCGTGTATGCGACATGGGATTCGAACCAGCGCTGCTCCATGTTGAGCGGCGGCGACAGATTGAGGATATGCGGATTCTCGGCCTTGAGCAGGTATGGCAGGCATTTCTGGCTGCACAGATAGGTGCCGCGTGTGTTGATCTGGTGCATCAGGTCATAGCGCTTCATCGGCGTTTCCAGCGTGCCGGTCAGCGAAATGGCAGAGGCGTTGTTGATCAGGATATCGATGCCGCCGAAGGTTTCCGCCGCCTGGCTCACAGCAGCCTCGACCACGGCCTCCTCGCGCACGTCCACCACCAGCGGCAGGGCCTTGCCGCCGGCTTTCTCGATGGCCTCGGCCGCCGTATAGATCGTGCCGGCCAGTTTGGGATTCGGTTCGGTGGTCTTGGCGGCGATGGCGATATTGGCCCCGTCTTTCGCCGCCCGCAGCGCAATCGCCAGGCCGATGCCGCGGCTGGCGCCGGTGATGAACAGGGTTTTGCCCTGCAGCGAACCGGTCCGGATGGTCTCGGTCATGGTCGTCCTCCCGTCGTTTTCGCCATCCTAGCGCGACGGGTGGACTTTGTGGTGCGAAAAGGAAAAGGAATTACTGCGCGGCTTCGGCGGCGCTACCGGCGCGCAGGAACTCATACTGGCCGGCGGCATTCAGACGACGCATCACCTGCCCCGTATGCATCAGGTGATGCAGATGAGCCAGGGCCTCGCCCACGGCCAGGGTCATATGGTCGGTCACGTCACGGCGAAACAGCAGCGGCAGGGCGTCGATCACGGTCAGCGGCCGCTGCTGCATGGCAGCCAGCAGGGCATCCAGACGTACGGCATGGTGCCGCTTCAGCATCGCGGTACGTTTGTGCAGACCGATAAACGGGTCGCCATGGGCGGGCAGCACCAGCACATCGGCCGGCAGATGATCGAACTTGTCGAGCGAGTCCAGATACTGCGTCAGCGGCCCGGCCTCGGGCTCGCCAGGATAGACCCCGATATGCGGCGAGATGCGCGGCAGCACCTGGTCGCCGGAAATCAGCAGGTTCAGGGTCGGACTGAACAGGCAGGCATGCTCGGGCGAATGGCCGCGACCGACAATCACCTGCCAGTCATGGCCGCCCATGGCGATCACATCGCCCTCGGAAATACGGTGGAAGCTGCGCGGGATCGGCGACACGGCCTTGGCGAAATTGCCGAAGCCGCGGGCCTTGAGCGCATCGAGCTGCGCGGCCGTGAAGCCGAGCCGCGTGTAGAAGGCGATCACATCGGCGGGCACTTCAGGCGACTGCTCCAGTTCGAGCATACGGCCGAATGTCCATTCGCCAAAGGTCATCCACAGCGGCGCATCGAAACGCTGCTGTAGCCAGCCGGCCAGGCCCAGATGGTCGGGGTGGAAATGGGTGCAGAGTATGCGGGTGATGGCCTTGCCCTTCAGATGCTGGGCGACAATGCGATCCCAGATCGTCTGCAGGCGGGACGACCGCAGGCCGGTATCGACCAAGGTCCAGCCCTCGGCCTCCTCGATCAGCCAGAGATTGATGTAGTCCAGCCCCGGAATCGGCACTGGCATGCGCAGCCACAGCACGCCCGGCCGCATCGCCATCACTTCGGCATTGCCGGGGCGTCCGGTTCCCTCCTTGGCAAAGGGATAGGTGAGACTGCCCTGATCGGATACGGCAGTGCCATCGATATTGGGGGAGTCGCTGGGTTGGGCGGCGTCGGCCACGCGGCTGGTCCTGGTCTGGGTCATGGGCGGGTTTTGCCCCAGTTTGACGCTTACGTAAGCGTCAAACAAGCGAAGTCCAGCGCTGACGTAGCGTCAGCGCCGGTCAGCCCGTAACGAAAACCCCGGATTTACGCTCGCAGCAGCTCGGGCGTCACCTCGGCCAGCGCCTCGCTGCCCTCGGTCGCGGCCCGGCACAGGCCATCCACGCTGCTCAGCACCTGCTCGGCAAAGATGCGGGCCGAGACGATCTTGGCGGTGAAATAGGAATCGCTGCTGCCCTGCAGGATCTCGGCTTTCGCCGCCAGCGCCTGACGCGCCAGCAGCCAGCCGCCCACCGTGACAGCAAAACCGCGCAGGTAGGGCGTGGCCCCGGCCAGCGCCGCCTCCGGATTCTTCGTCACCTGGCCACCCATCCAGACCGATGCCTGGATGAGCGACTTCAATGCGCCATCGAGATGGCTGTGCAGGCTGCCAAGATCGCCGGCTTTCGCCAGGTCGGCCACCGTGCCGCCGATCTGGGCGAACAGCGCCTTCACCGTCTCGCCGCCATTCAGCGGCAGTTTCCGCATCACCAGGTCGATGGCCTGGATGCCGTTGGTGCCCTCGTAGATCGGCAGGATGCGGGCGTCGCGGTAATGCTGCGCCGCACCTGTTTCCTCGATAAAGCCCATGCCGCCATGCAGCTGCAGGCCCATGGATGCAACTTCGCAACCGATATCGGTGGCCCAGGATTTCGACAGCGGCGTGAACAGCTCGACCATCGCCTTCCAGTTTTTCCGCTCTGCTTCATCGGGATGATGATGCGCACGGTCGATAGCGGCGGCGTTCAGGTAGATCAGGCCGCGGCAGGCCTCGGTCAGGCTGCGCATCAGCATCAGCGTGCGGCGTACGTCGGCATGCTCGATGATCGCCACATGCTGCTCGGCATTCATGCCGGGATGACGGCCCTGCTTGCGCTGCTCGGCGTAATCCAGCGCCTGCTGGTAGGCGCGCTCGGCGATCGCCAGGCCCTGGCAGCCCACCGAGAGGCGCGCATTGTTCATCATGGTGAACATGCAGCGCATGCCCTGGTTCTCGGCGCCCAGCAGCCAGCCGATGCAGTCATCGTTGTCGCCATAACTCATGACGCAGGTCGGGCTGGCATGGATGCCGAGCTTGTGCTCCAGCGACACCACGCGCGCATCGTTGCGCTTGCCGGGCTTGCCCTGGGCGTCGGGAATGAATTTCGGCACGATGAACAGCGAGATGCCCTTGGTGCCGGCCGGTGCATCCGGCAGGCGCGCCAGCACCAGGTGCACGATATTGTCGGCCATGTCGTGTTCGCCATAGGTGATGAAGATTTTCATCCCCTTGATCTTGTAGGTGCCATCGCCCACCGGCACGGCCTTGGATTTCAGCGCGCCGACATCGGAACCGGCCTGCGGCTCGGTCAGGTTCATCGAGCCGGTCCATTCGCCCGACACCATCTTGGGCAGGTACATCGCCTTTTGATCGTCGGTGCCATGCGCAATGATCGCGTCGATGGCCCCCTGGGTCAGCAAGGGGCAAAGCGAGAAGGACAGGTTGGCCGCCTGCACCATCTCCTGTGCCGCCATGGTGACAGCCCACGGCATGGCGCCACCGCCAAGATCTTCCGCGAATGGCATACCGTTCCAGCCGCCATCGACGAATTTCTTGTAGGCATCGGCAAAACCCGGCGCCGTGCGCACCACGCCGTTGTCGACCTTGGCGCCATGCTGGTCGCCGCCGCGGTTGAGCGGCGACAGCACGCCGGCCGCGAATTTCGCCGCCTCTTCCAGCACGGCAGCCACCGTGTCGCCATCGGCATTCTCCAGACCGGGCAACTGGCCGAGTTCAGCCAGGCCGGCGATCTGGTCCAGCGTGAAGCGCATGTCCTTGAGGGGGGCGGCGTAATCCATCTTGGGTCTCCCTTGACCGCAATCTTGGTGTTGCGGCAGGCATAATATGGTCCGGGATGCCTAGCAAGGCCAAGCCCTGCCCGCCTAAACTGCGCCCCATGGTTGACGTAACGATTTCAGAGGCCGCCGCGCGGCTGCTGGCCGGCGATGTGGTCGCCTTTCCCACCGAGACGGTCTATGGCCTGGGCGGCGACGCCACGGACGCCGTGGCCGTGGCAAAAATCTTCGCCGCCAAGGGCCGGCCGGATTTCAATCCGCTGATCAGCCATGTGGCCGATATCGCCCAGCTCGACGATCTGGTGCTGCTGGACAGCCGCGCCCGTCTGCTGGCGGAACGCTTCTGGCCCGGCGCCCTCACCCTGGTGCTGCCACGCAAACCCGGCTGCCCGGTGACGGACGCCGTTTCTGCCGGTCTGCCGTCGCTGGCCTTGCGGGTGCCAGCCCACCCGCTGGCGCGCGACCTGCTGGCCCGCGTCGCCCGCCCGGTCGCCGCCCCCTCGGCCAACCGCTCCGGCCATGTCTCGCCCACCATGGCACAGCATGTGCGCGACAGCCTAGGACCGGAGATCGCCGTGCTGGATGGCGGCGCCTGCCCGGTCGGACTGGAATCCACCGTGATCGGCCTCACCGGGTCGCAGGCATTGCTGTTGCGGCCGGGCGGCATTGCGGCCGAAGCCATAGAGGCTATGCTGGGCGAGCCGCTCGGCCGACCGGTGGATGCAAAAATCCAGGCGCCGGGCATGCTGCTGAAGCATTATGCGCCGCGCCTGCCGGTACGTCTCAATGCCGCCGCAGCGCAGGGCAGGGAAGGTCTGCTCAGTTTCGGCAAGCCGCCGGCCGGCTATGCCACCGTTTTTTCCTTGAGCGACACCGGCGATCTGGCCCAGGCGGCCGCCCGCCTCTATGCGGGGTTGCATGCACTGGATCACGTCGCAGGGCTGGACGGCATCGCGGTAATGCCGATTCCGCAACAAGGCCTTGGTCTGGCAATCAATGATCGCCTCGTCCGCGCGGCGCGCGGTCGCTAGTCATACCGGACGATAGCCCTTCGGCGCTTCTTGCATCAACGCCAGGCTGTTGCCGTCGGGATCGTCGAAAAATGCCATCCACAAATCATGGTCAGGCATCTCGGCCACCAGATGCGCAGCCTGCGTGAAGACCACGCCACGCCCCTGCAGTTCCGGTATGGCGAGCGCAAGGTCGGCGCAACGGAAATAAATCGTGGCACCCGCCGTCTTCACGGCACCCTGCGCCTTCTCGATCAGCAGGCGCACGCCGGCGCAATCGAAGAACAGCAGATCGCCGAACCGGAACAGTTTCCGGAACCCCAGTTTCACGCCGTAAAAATCTTCCGCCCGGTCGACATCGCCGGCTGAAATTGCAATCTGGCCGATCCGGCCAATATCCACCGTCATTCGCCCCTCCTGCCCGTATTGCCATGCGAGAATAGCATCTCCCGCTGGCCGGAATATTGCGATCTTCTGTCATTGCGCTAGGGTTGCGGCCATGAACGCACCGATTGTCACGCCGCTGCCATCCGCCCTGCTCGACCGCTTCAAGGCTCTTGTCGGCCCCAAGGGCTGGGTCACGGATCCCGATGTGCTGGCCCCGCATCTGCGCGAGCAGCGCGATCTCTATGTCGGCAATTCGCCGATGCTGCTGCGCCCCGCCAATACCAAAGAAGTGTCCGCCATCATCAGACTGGCCCGCGAGACCGGGACCAAGCTGGTGCCACAGGGCGGCAATACCGGTCTGGTCGGCGGCAACATTCCGTTCATGAGCAACGACGAGATCATCCTGTCGCTGCAGCGCATGAACAAGATCATCGCCATCGACCCGCTGAACGACACCATCACGGTGGAAGCCGGCTGCATCCTGCAGCAGGTGCAGCAGGCCGCCCGCGAGGCCGACCGCCTGTTCCCGCTCTCGATCGGTTCGGAAGGCAGTTGCACCATCGGCGGCAACCTTTCCACCAATGCCGGCGGCAATGCCGTGCTGCGCTACGGCAACACGCGCGAACTGGCGCTCGGCCTGGAGGTCGTTCTGGCCGATGGCCAGATCTGGAACGGCCTGCGCGGCCTGCGCAAGGACAATACCGGTTACGACCTGAAGGACCTGTTCATCGGCGGCGAAGGGACACTGGGCATCATCACAGCCGCCGTGCTGAAGCTGCACCCGCTGCCCAAGGCGATGGCCACGGCCTTTACGGCAATTCCGAGCCCGGCGGCGGCCATCGAACTGCTGGCGCTGTCGAAAGCCGCCACCGGCGGCCAGGTAACGGGCTTCGAACTGATCTCGCGCCTGTCACTGGATTTTGCGCTCAAGCACAATCCCGGCACGGTCGATCCCGTGTCCGAGCGGCATCCCTGGTATGTGCTGATGGAATTCTCGTCCGGCCGCGATGACGGCAATATTGGCGAGACCATGGAAGCCCTGCTGGCTGAAGGCTTCGAGAAAGGCCTGGTTCTGGATGCCGCGATTGCGCAATCCGACAGCCAGCGGGCTGCCTTCTGGAAAATCCGCGAACTGCTGTCGAGTTCGCAGAAGCCCGAAGGTGGTTCGATCAAATGCGACATCTCGGTGCCGGTTTCGAAAATGCCGGACTTCATCGCACAGGCATCAAAGGCGGTGGAAGCCTACCTGCCGGGTATCCGCGTCGTCGCCTTCGGCCACATCGGCGATGGCAATGTGCATTTCAATGCCTCGCAGCCGGTTGGCTGGGACCGGCTCGAATACCTGAAGCATTGGGATGCCGTACACACCATCGTGCATGACATCGTCCAGAGCATGCAGGGCTCGATCTCGGCCGAACATGGCGTCGGCCGCATGAAGATCGACGAAATCGTGCATTACAAGTCGCCGGTCGAGATCGAGATGATGCGCAGGATCAAACGCGCCTTCGACCCCGACAACATCCTGAATCCCGGCAAAGTGGTCTGGCCGTAATCATTTGGCCAGCACCACCTGGTTGGGCAGCAGCTTCTGCCCAACCAGCAGGGCAGCTAGTAACGTCACGCCAACCGCATCGCCCATCCAGCCCGGCACCAAAGTCATCGCCAGCGCACCGGCAATCATCATGACGCGCTCATAGCTGCGCAGATGCGTGCGGAAATAGCCGTGCAGGCCGGCCGCCAGCATGGCAATGCCGATGCAGGCCGAAATCGTGGCATGGATGATCTCGGGCCAGTCGCCAATCATCAGCAGCGCCGGCTGGAACACGAACATGAAGGGTACGATGAAACCGGCGGCACCGATCTTCACCGCCGCCCAGCCGGCTTTCCATAGATCCGCTTTCGCCAGGCTGGCCGCTGCGTAGACCGCCAGCGCTACCGGCGGTGTGATGGCCGACAGGATCGCGAAGTAGAAGGCGAACATATGTGCCGCCGGCTCGATGACACCCAGTTTCATGATTGCCGGCACCATCAGCGACACCATGACGATATAGGCCGGTGTGGTTGGCATGCCCATGCCGAGGATGATGCCGGCTACTGCGGTCAAAACCAGCGCCAGAAGCAGGCTGTTCTGCGACAGGCCGATCAGCCAGTTGGTGAAGCTGATACCCAACCCGGTCAGCGTGATCGAGCCGATCACCAGGCCAGCACAGGCGCAGGCCATCGCCACTGCCAGCGTGTTGCGGGCCCCGTCTTCCAGGGCCTCGGGGATCAGGCTCCACCGTAATTCCTGGCGCGTGGCGGCCCGCAGCAGGGCTACCGGGAAACAGGCCAGCGTGCCAGCCAGCGCGCACATCGGCGCCGAATAGCCGGCAATCATACCGCCAAGGATGATGGCGACCGGGATGAACAGATGGCCGCGTTCACGCAACACGGCCAGCAGGCGCGGCACTTCATGGGACGGCAGGCCGAGCAGGCCCTGGCGCTTGGCTTCGAAATGCACGGCCCCGAAGCAGGCGACGTAATAGAGGATACTGGGAATCAGGGCCCAGACCGTGACCTGGAAATAGCTGACCGCCAGGAACTCGGCCATCACGAAAGCGGCAGCACCCATGATCGGCGGCATGATCTGGCCACCGGTGGAAGCCACTGCTTCGACGCCGGCCGCAAAATGCTTGGTAAAACCCGAACGCTTCATCAATGGAATGGTGATTGGCCCGTCGACCATCACATTGGCCACCGCCGAACCCGAGATCGTGCCGAACAGCGAGGATGAAACCACCGACACTTTGCCGGGGCCACCGGCCTGCCGGCCGGTCAGCGCCAGCGCAAAATCCATGAACAGCTTCCCGGTGCCGGTGCGCTCCATCACGCTACCGAACACCACGAAGATGGTCACATAGGATGCCGAAACCGCCAGCGTGGAACCGAAGATGCCTTCGGTGGTCATGTAAAGCTGGTCCAACAGCGTCAGTGGATCGACCCGGGTGACGAACAGCGCGTGCCCCATGAAGATCAGAGCCGTGATCGGCAGCGCCCAGCCGATCACGCGGCGCGTGGCATCCAGCACCACGAGCACCAGGCTGAGACCGGCGAGAATATCCAGCGGCTTGAGATCGTCGATATAGATAATGCGGTTGATGAAGTAGTCGTAATCGAGGAACAGGTGACCCAGGCCCAGCGCCGCGCCGGCAAACAACAAAGCATCGAGCCAGACAAAACGGCGCCGCCCGTCAGTGCCTGCAGCAAAGGGATACAGCAGGTAAATCAGCGCCAGGGCGAAGGCCAGGTGGGTGCCACGGAAGATCAGCGCCTGCGGCGGCCCCATGGCGATGACCCACATATGGTACAACGCCATCGTCACGCCGATGGGCGCCACAATCCGCCCGATCAGGGTCCTGCCTTCCATGGTAACGCTCCCCCAAAATCTTAAAAAGTACCGGCGCCGCCCGTTTCTCCGACGGGGCAACGCCGGTCAGTCGCCTCAACTGATCACGGTTACTCTCCTTTGGAGCGCTTACTTCAGCGCGCCGACTTCGCGGTAATACTTCGCCGCACCAGGATGGAAGGGCACGCCGATATCCTCGGCCATGTCCTTCACCGTCATGCGTGACATCGCCTTGTTCACCGCCACCATGTCGCCCATCTGCGTCGCCATCGCCTTGGTCACGGCATAGACCTTGTCCTCGGGCAGCTTGCACGAGGCGATGAAATGCGCCGAATAGGCAATTGCCGGCACATCCTTGTCCTGTTTGGGGTACGTGTTGGCGGGAATCGTACCCTTCACATAGCCGGCATTAATCTTCTTCATCGCCGCCACTTCCGCATCCGTCACCGGCACCATCTTGATGCCGCGCGACGAGGCCAGATCCATCACCGACGAGGCGGGGATCGTGGTGCCCAGCGTAAAGACCTGGGCATGGCCGTCCTGCAGCAGGGCCGCCGCATCGTTATACGAGGCCATGAAGTTGACCTTGCCCATGTCGCTGTAAGCCAGGCTGTTGGCCTTCAGGATATCGACCGAGATGGCTTCGGCCGTATTGCCCTTGGTCTGCACGGCAATCGTCTTGCCCTTCATATCGGCGACCTTGTCGACTTTGGAGTCGGCCAGTGCGACGATCTGGAAATACTGCGGATAGAGATTGGCGATCTGGCAGACATTGCTTGCCTTCTTGTCGAAGGGTGCGCGGCCCTCGATGGCGTCCACCGTGGAGGTCGAGTTACCGAAGCCGAATTCGACCTTGTTTTCCTCAATGCCCTTCACATTGGCGATACCAGCACCCGGCAAGGTCTGGATCGTGCTGCCCGGCAGCGCTTTTTCGAACATTGCCTTGAAGGTGCCACCCATCGGCACCCAGACGCCGCCCTGCGGGCCGGTCATCAGCTTGTAGGTCTGGGCGTTGGCGGCGCCGGCGAAAACGGCCAAGCCGGCGACTGCGCCAGCATAAAAGATGCTGCGATACTGCATGACGTCCTCCCGTTATGTAATTTTTATGCGGGAAGTCTGCGTATGCGTTACTGCCGCGTCAAGCGAAGATCAGAACAGGCTGCCCTGTTTCGGCGGCTGTTGCAGCGCATCATGCGGCAGCAGGCTGCCGTCGCCCAGAATATGGGCGACCGCCGCGCCCTGCTGCTGCAGCGCCGGCGTCACCAGATGGGTGCGATGGCACTGGCGCGGGTCGCGCTCCGCGCACATCATCGCCACCGGCTGCACGCCGGCCAGTGCGAGCAGGTCGCCGATCCCGTGAGCGAAGACCGGCTCGGCCGCCCGCGGTTTCCCACCCAGCGCTGCGCCCAGCCAGCGATAGCCGATACCGGCATCGTCCAGGCTGCGCTCCAGGGCGGCGCGGTTGAACTGCGGGGCGAACCGCGAGGCCGGTGCGGAACGGATATCGGCCAGCAGGCGGATGCCATGCCGCTGCAGCAGGGCCACGAACTGCGCTGCGGTCTGGTTGGAATGGCCGATGGTGTAAACCGTGAGGGTCAGTGGGACCTCTGTGATTAATATCACAGTTACCTATAGGTAACTATTGCAGGATTGGACGCGGTTCGTCCGTACTTATATATACGGCTCTGCCTGGCAGCACAGGGTGGCCGGGCGGGGGATTACAGCATGAAACGCGTCGTCAAGATCGGTGTCTCGATCCTGGTTCTGGCCGTGGTGGCCGGAGGCGGTCTCTATGTGCTCAAGGGCCGCCAGGCAGCCCGGGCAGTCGCCACAACCGAAACCGCGAAATTCGACGGCCTGGAATTCTCGCCGGCCGATCTGGTGCAGGCCACCCGCGCCGATCTGCGCCAGGTGGTGCGCTTCAGCGGCAGCCTGCAGCCGCTCAACCAGAGCCTGGTGCGCGCCGAAGTCGCCGCCGTGGTCAACGAGATCACCGTGCGGCGCGGCGAGCGTGTGAAGAAAGGCCAGCTGCTGGCCCGTCTCGATACCGCCGATGTCGGCGCCAAGCTGCGCGAGAAGCAGAGCAATCTCGACAGCGCCCGCTCGGCGCTCAACCTGGCCCAGATCAATCGCGAAAAGGCCGAGACGCTGCTGCAGCGCGGCGTGAAGTCGCAGACCGCGATGGACGAGGCCGAGAACGCCTGGCGCAATGCCCGCGCCAATGTCGCGGCGCTGGAGCAGCAGCTCGCCATGGCGCGCAAGGCGTTGGGCGATGCCGCCATTTACGCCCCCATCGATGGCTTGGTGGGCGACCGCCTGGTCAATCCGGGCGAGCGCGTCGCCGTGGATGCCAAGCTGTTCGCCATCGCCGATCTCGATACCATGGAAGTGGAAGCCATGGTGCCGGCGCGCGACGTGCCGCAGCTGAAGATCGGCCAGAAGGTCTCGATCCGCGTCGAGGGCTTCGGCGACCGCAGCTTCACCGGCCAGATCGACCGCATCAATCCGACGGCGCAGACCGGCTCGCGCTCGATCCCGGTCTTCATCCTGCTGGCCAATCCCGACCACGTGCTGCGCGGCGGCATGTTCGGCAGCGGCGAGGCCGTGCTGGTTGAGGCCGCGCAGACCGTGGCGATCCCGCAGGAAGCCCTGCGCCAGGATAACGGCGCGCCGGTCGTCTATGTGCTGAAGGACAACAGGCTGCAGCGCCGCGCCGTCACTGTGGCGATCAGCGGCACTGCGGAAGGCCGCATCGGCATCGCGTCGGGCCTGGAGGCCGGCGAAACCGTGGTGGCGACCCCCGGATTGCGCTTGAGCGACGGCCTCGCCGCCCGTATCGCCGGCCGGTAAGGACCCACCACCATGTGGCTCACCCGCATCAGCGTCAACAATCCCGTTTTCGCCACCATGATGATGCTGTCCCTGCTGGTCGTGGGGCTGTTCGCCTATTTCAAGCTCAGCGTCGAGCAGTTCCCCGATGTCGAGTTTCCCATCGTGCTGGTGAATACCAGTTATCCCGGCGCCACGCCGGAAAGCGTGGAAAGCGAAGTCAGCCGCCCTATCGAGGATGCGGTCAACACCATCAGCGGCGTGCGCACCCTCACCTCGCGTTCGCTGGAGGGTCGCTCCACCGTCATCATCGAATTCGAGCTGACGGTGAATGCCGTCGCGGCGACGCAGGATGTGCGTGAGAAGATCGCCCTGGTGACGCCGAGATTCCGCGACGAAATCAAGATGCCCGAAATCTCGCGCTTCTCGCCCGATAACCAGCCGGTCGCCTCGATCACCGTCCGCAGCGAGCGCCGCGACCTGCGCGAGCTGACCACGCTGGCCGATCAGGTGATCCTCAAGCGCCTGCAGACCGTGCGCGGCGTCGGTCAGGCCTATATCGTCGGCGGCCTCAAGCGCCGCATCAACATCTTGCCCAATCCGGAAAAGATGCAGGCCTATGGCGTTGGCATGGACCAGCTGGTCAATGTGCTGAAAGCCGAGAACCAGCAGATTCCGCTCGGCACGCTCACCCGGCCGCAGACCGAATTCGTCGTGCAGATCGAGGGCCGCGTCGCCGATCCGCGCCGGCTGGGCGAGTTGGTGCTGGCCCGCCGCGGCAATACCTCGGTCACCGTGGGCGACATCGCGACGATCGACGACGGTTCCGAGGAAAAGGAGGCTGTCGCGCTGTTCAACGGCGACCGCCAGCTGGCGATCAGCTTCGTCAAGGTACAGGGCTCCAACACACTGGAGGTCATCACCGGCCTGAAGCAGGCGATGAAGGAGTTGCAGCCCGACCTGCCGTCAGACGTTTCGCTGCAGTTCATGCGCGACGACAGCCGCGCCATCCTCTCTTCAGTCAATGGCGTGCAGCGCACTCTGATCGAAGGCGCCATCCTCACCGTCCTGATCGTCTTCCTGTTCCTGAATTCCTGGCGCAGCACCGTTATCACCGGCCTCACCCTGCCGATTGCCGTGATCGGCACGCTGGCCGCCGTGCATGCCGCCGGCTTCACTTTGAACAAGCTGACCCTGATGGCGCTGTCGCTCGCCATCGGCATCCTGATCGACGACGCCATCGTGGTGCGTGAAAACATCACGCGTCACGTCGCCATGGGCAAAAGCCATCGCCAGGCTGCGCTCGACGGCACCAACGAGATCGGCCTGGCGGTGCTGGCCACCACCTTCTGCATCGTCGCCGTCTTCCTGCCGGTCGCCTTCATGGACGGCATCATCGGCCGCTTCTTCCTGCAGTTCGGCATCACGGTGACGGTCGCCGTGCTGATCTCGCTGTTCGTGTCCTTCACGCTCGACCCGATGCTATCCAGCGTCTGGCACGACCCGGACAGCCAGCCCAATGCCAAGCGCGGCCCCATCGGCCGCGCCGTCGGCCTCGTCGACAGGGGCATGGACTGGCTCGGCCGGATCTATCGCCGGATTCTGGCCTGGAGCCTGCGCCTGCGCTGGCTGGTGCTGCTGTTGGCCGTTTTCAGCTTCATTGCCACCATCGGCATCCTGCGCACCGGCGCCATCGGCACCGAATTCCTGCCCGAGCCGGATCTTTCGGAAATCCTGGTCGAGATCACCACCCCGCCGGGCTCGGCCATCGACTATACCGAGGCCAAGATTCGTCAGGCGCAGGACGCCCTGAAGGAATTCCCCGAAGTGGATTATTCCTTCGCCTCGATCAACGCCGGCGGTTTCGCCCGGCGCAATGTCGGCACGCTCTATGTCCGCTTCGTGCCGATCAGCCAGCGTACGAAATCGCCGCAGCAGATGGCGGTGCACTTCCGCGAACGCCTGACCCGCATCGCCGGCATCGACAACATCAATATCGGCCAGGCCAATCTGGGCGGCGGCCTGAACAAGCCGATCATGATCGCGCTGAAGGGCCAGGATATCGCCACGCTCGACCGGCTGACCCAGGAAGCCATGACGATCATGCGCACGGTCCCCGGCGTGGTCGATCTGGAATCGAGCCTGAAGGCCAACAAGCCCACGGTGGCGCTGGATGTCGACCGCCAGCTCGCCGCCGACCTCGGCGTCAGCACCACGGCGATTGCCGCCACGCTGCGTCCGCTGCTGGCCGGCGAGGAAGCCGGCACCTGGAAAGCGCCGGATTCGGAAGACTACAGCGTCTTCGTGCGCCTGCCGCGCGACGATCGTACCGGCATGCCCGACCTTGCCCGCATCTATGTGGCCTCCAGCCAGATGAATGCCGATGGCAATCCGAAGATGGTGGCGCTGTCGCAGGTGGTCCATATCCAGCCCTCCACCGGCTCAACCCAGATCAACCGTCGCGACCTGGCGCGCGAAGTGCTGCTCACCGCCACCACCGATGGCCGTCCGGTCGGCGAGGTCAGCCGGCTGATCCAGACCAGACTGGAAGAGCTGACCCTGCCACCCGGCTACCGCTTCTGGTTCGGCGGCGCCTCGAAGGACATGAAGGAGTCGGCCGGCTATGCCGCCGCCGCGCTGCTGCTGGCGGTGATCCTGATCTACCTGATCCTCGCCTCGCAGTTCGCCAGCTTCCTGCAGCCTATCGCCATCATGGCCTCGCTGCCGCTGTCGTTGTTCGGTGTCGTCGTCGGCCTCTGGGCCTGGGGTTCCACCTTCAGCATGTTTGCCGTCATCGGCTTCATCATGCTGATGGGCCTGGTGACCAAGAACGCCATCCTGCTGATCGATTTCGTCAACCATGCCCGCCGTGAGGGCATGGCGCGCACGGAGGCCATCCTGGAAGCCGGCGAAATCCGCCTGCGCCCGATCATGATGACCACCCTGGCGATGATCTTCGGCATGCTGCCGCTGGCCTTTGCCGTCGGCGAAGGCGCCAAGCAGACCGCCGGCATGGCCCATGCGGTGATCGGCGGCTTGATCTCGTCCACCCTGCTGACCCTGGTGGTCACGCCGGTGATCTTCACCTATCTGGACGATCTGGGCGCCTGGGCGAGCCGCAAGCTGGGCAAACTGCCCGATGACCACGGCACCGATGACGCTGGGGCAAGGCAGCCCGCCGAATAACCGGCATCTTGTCACCATCCTGTCGCCGGCCCATATATAGACTAGAACAGAAAAGAACCGGGCCGATCAGACGGGAGGATCGCATGTCGCAGACCGCCACGCAGAAAGACAGTATTGCCGTCACCAGCGTCTTGATCGACAAGACCGACCTGACCCAGACGAAGACCGCCACCGGCACCCTGCGGCAGAGCGACCTGAAGCCGGGTGAGATTCTGCTCAAGGTCGACAGCTTCGCCTTCACCGCCAACAACATCACCTATGCCGAGCTTGGCGAGAAAATGGCCTACTGGGCCTTCTTCCCGACTGAAGACGCGCGATGGGGCATGATCCCGGTCTGGGGCTTTGCCGATGTGATCGCCTCCAATGCCGAGGGCATCGCGGTGGACGAACGCATCTATGGCTACTTCCCGATGGCCAGCCATCTGGTGCTGCAGCCCGCCAAGATCACCGACAACACCTTCCTCGACTCCAGCCCCCATCGCACCAAGCTGCCGGCGGCCTATAACCATTACATGCGGGTGACCAGCGACCCGACCTTTGCCGAGCCCTTCGATGCCTGGCAGGCCCTGCTGCGGCCCCTGTTCATCACGTCCTTCCTGATCGACGATTTCCTCGCCGATGAAGGTTTCTTCGGCGCCGAAGCAGTCGTGCTGTCCAGCGCCTCGGCGAAAACCGCCTTCGGCCTGGCGCATCAGCTGCACAAGCACAAATCCGTGCAGGTGATCGGACTGACCTCGGCCGGCAACCGGGCCTTCGTCGAAGACCTGGACTGCTATGACACCGTCGTGACCTATGACCAGATCACCAGCCTGCCGCGTCAGAAGGCCGTCTATGTCGATTTCGCCGGCAGCGCCGACCTGCGCCGCGCCGTGCATGAGCATTACGCCGACGACCTGACCTACAGCTGCGCCGTCGGCCTGTCGCATCGCGAACTGAATCCGCCCGGCGGCAAGGACCTACCCGGCGCGCGGCCGATCTTCTTCTTCGCGCCCGACCGTATCGTCAAGCGCAACAAGGACTGGGGCCGCGGCGGCCTTGATATGAAACTGGCATCGGCCTGGACCGATTTCGTGCCGCTGCTGCAGCGCTGCCTCACCGTGCATCGCGGCAGCGGCATCAGCACGGTTGAGGCCGTCTACCGGGCAACGCTTGCTGGCCAGGTGAAGCCGAACGAAGGCCATATGCTGAGCCTGTGGGAGTAAATCGTGGATGCCACGCAAGCGTGGCATGACCGACTATAAAACCCCAGCGTCATCCCACGGCACAGCCGTGGGATCCACGTCTTTATCCTTTAAGCCAACAGCTTCGCCAGCAGCCCGTCCAGCACGGCGCGGCCATCTTTGGTGGCAACGATCTTCTCCGGCGTCCGCTCCAGCAGGCCCGCCTGTTCCAGCGGCCGCGAGCGCTGCGCCGGCACTACGGTATCCAGATCGAGTCCGGTGGCAGCCCGGAAGTTCTGCGCATACACGCCTTCGGCCAGGCGCAGGCCCATCATCAGCGCTTCTTCGGCGCGCTCGGCAGCGGCCACGGTCGCCTGGCTTTCGCGGCCATGACCTGACGCTTCCACCTGCTCCAGCCAGGCTTCCGGCTTGCGCCTGGTCTGCGTCGCCGCCCAGCGCCCATCCTGCAGGATGCGGCCATGGGCGCCCGGTCCGACGCCGATATAGCTGCCACTGCGCCAGTAGACCAGGTTATGCCGGCTTTCGCCGCCCGTCATACCATCAGACGCAGGGCGAGCATGATTGGAAATTTCGTAAGCCGGCAGGCCGGCCTGTTCCATGATCTCCTGCGTCACATCATAGAGCGCCGCCTGCGTATCGGCTTCCATCGGATGCAGCACACCGCGCGCCACCGCACCGGCAAAGCCGGTATTGGGCTCGATGGTCAGCGTGTAGAGCGACAGATGGTCGCCGGCCAGTTTCAGCGCCTCGGTGAGTTCCGCCCGCCAGGCCGCTTCGGTCTGTTCCGGCCGGCCGTAGATCAGGTCGAAGCTGTAGCGCGGCACCGCCTTCTGCGCTGCCTCGATCGCACGGCGGGCTTCGCCGGCATCATGGGCGCGGCCGAGGAATTTCAGCGCCGCAGGCTCGAAGCTCTGCACGCCGATGGAGAGACGGTTGACGCCTGCCGCAGCAAAACCGGCAAACTTGCCGGCCTCGGCCGAATTCGGATTGGCCTCCAGCGTGATTTCGGCATCGGCCGACAGCCGCCAGCGCGCCGCGATCCGCTCCAGAATGGCCGCCGCCGTCTCCGGCGGCATCAGCGATGGTGTGCCCCCGCCGAAAAAGACCGAGGTGACCGTTTCACCGGCGCCGATGCCGGCCGCGGCATAGTGATCCAGCTCGGTCAGATAGGCGGCCTGCCAGCGCCTTGCATCCACCTGCTCGCGCACATGGCTGTTGAAGTCGCAATAGGGGCATTTCGAGACGCAGAAGGGCCAGTGCACATAGAGGCCGAAGCCACGCTGTGGGACTTTGACCGCCGATGGTTCAGCCGAAACAGGCATCGATCAGCTGCCGGAAGGCCAGCGCCCGATGGCTCATGGTCTGCTTTTCGGCATGCGGAATTTCGCCGAAGGTCCGCGTCTCGCCATCGGGCACGAACATCGGATCGTAACCGAAGCCATGGCTGCCGCGCGGCGGCCAGACCAGGCGGCCCGGCACGATGCCTTCGAAGCTTTCGCGATGGCCATCGGGCCAGGCCAGCGTCAGCACCGAGACGAAGCGCGCGGTGAAGGGCGGCTCCGCCCCCTTGTCTTGTACGGCCTGCCAGACCTTTTCCATTGCCTTGCCGAAATCCTTCGACGCCCCGGCCCAGCGCGCGGAATAGATGCCCGGCGCGCCATCCAGCGCATCGACGCTGATGCCGGAATCATCGGCCAGCGCCGGCAGATTGGCGGCCTGGACGGCCGCCAGAGCCTTCAGCTCGGCATTGGCCAGATAGGTATCTCCGGTCTCGTCCGGCTCGGGCAGTCCCAATTCGCCGGCCGAGACCGCGCGCACCCTGAAGGGCGCGATCAGTTCAGCGATCTCGCGCAGCTTGCCCTGATTGTGGGTGGCGATCACCAGCGTATCGCCGGTGAAACGGCGCGCGGTCGTCATGGCTACAGCCCCACCGCCTGGCGCTGCAGGATATTCAGCTCCTTGATGCCCTTCTTGGCCAGTTGCAGCATGGCGGCGAACTGCGCTTCGGAGAACGGCTCCTTTTCGGCGGTGCCCTGCACTTCAACGATGGCGGCGGCATCGGTCAGAACGAAATTGGCATCGGCCTGCGCCGTGCTGTCTTCCGGGTAATCGAGATCGAGAACGGCCGCGCCGTCGCACAACCCGCAGCTGACAGCAGCGACCTGGCCGATCAGCGGAATCTTGGCGATGGCGCCCTCCTTCACCAGCTTGGCGAAGGCCAGATGCAGCGCCACCCAGCTGCCGGTGATGGCGGCGGTACGCGTGCCGCCATCGGCCTGCAGCACGTCGCAGTCGAGGCGAATCTGGCGTTCGCCGAAGCCGGTCAGGTCGGTGACGGCGCGCAAGGACCGGCCGACCAGGCGCTGGATTTCCTGGGTGCGGCCCGACTGCTTGCCGCGCGAGGCTTCGCGATCGGTCCGGGTATGGGTCGAGCGCGGCAGCATGCCGTATTCCGCCGTGACCCAGCCGCGGCCGGTGTTGCGCAGGAAGGGCGGCACCTTTTCCTCGATGGTGGCGGCGCAGAGCACATGGGTCTCGCCGAACTTGATCAGGCAGGACCCTTCGGCATATTTGGCAAAGCCCGGCTCAAGGCGGACAGGGCGCAACTGGTCAACGGCGCGGCCACTCGGACGCATGGACTGGTTCCTCGCGAATAAGTCTGAAAAGCAGCGGCTTTTCTAGTGGAATTCCGGATATCCCACAAGGCGTGTGCTTGAGTGGGACGGCCCGATGCAATATCACGGCAGCATAACCGATGGGACAGTACCGGACCAGCAACCGGCCGCTGGCGGGGGGATTTGTCGATGACCAGATTATCAGGCCTTTTCGCCGCCCTACTCTGCGCGGCGGCACCCGCCGTCGCTGCCGAAGACGATCATGACAAACCCGGCAAGCGCTTCGGCTTCGGCGATGCCGAGCTGACGCTCAACCTGGATGCCGGTTTCGGCGTCTTCGGTGTCGCCAATGCGCAGAACGGTCTGGGCAGCCTGTCCTCCGGCGGTCGACGTCAAGGCGGGCGCGACTGGGCCGAGGGATTCGTCGCGCCGGGCCTGGCGCTGGACTATTTCCTCAACGACACGACGGTTTACGGCAGCATCCGCCTGCTCGGCTCGGCCACGCGTGGGCAGGGCGATGCCCAGCGCACCAGCGGCACCGGCACCCGCCCCGATGCCCTTGCCGTCGATGAAGCCTATCTCGGCTGGAAATCCGGCCTCGCCTTTGCCGCGCTGGGCGAGGATGCGGTCGATGTTTCGGCCGGCCGCCAGGGCTTCGTGGTTGGCGACGGCTTCCTGCTTGCCGACGGCACGCTCGATGGCCTGCGCCGCGGCGCCTATGTGATCGGCCCGCGCGCCAGCTTCGACCGCACGGCGATCCTGCGGCTCAACACCCAGCCGGTGCGCGCCGATGTGTTCCATCTGCAGGGCAATGTCGACCAGGATTTCATGCGTGGCCAGGACAGCGCCGGCACCAAACTCTATGGCGGCAATGTCGAGTGGTTCGGCTCCAGCCACAAGGACCATGGCCGTTTCGAGTATGAGGAACGCGCCTGGTATCTCGGCGCCACGGCCCTGAAAGTCTATGACGCCGACCGCGCCCTGAATACCACCCGCGAGGGTCTGAACGTATGGGCAGTGCGCTCCGGCGGCACGCTACTCAGCCCGCTGGGCGACGCCTTCAGCGATTTCGCGCTCTACAGCGAGTATGCGCGCCAGGACAACCAGATCGGCGCCACCAAGGTCCGCGCCAACGCCTGGTATGTCGAACCGCAATACACGCTCTCCGCCCTGCCCTGGTCGCCGCGCCTCAGCTATCGCTACGCGCATTTCAGCGGCGACGGCAACACGGCCGACAATCGCCAGACCGGCTGGGATTCGCTCTACATGGCTGGTGGGCCGCGCGGCTATGGCAGCTGGGACCAGGGCGAGATCTTCGCCCGCTATGTCGGCAGCAACACCAACCTGAACAGCCAGATGGTGCAGGTGAAGCTGCAGCCGATGGAAGAGCTGAGCCTTGGCGCGATCTATTACCGCCACCGTTTCGACAAGCCCGACCTGGCCAATGGCGTGCGCTCCGACCGCCTGCTGGACGAGATCGACGTCTTTGCGGTCTGGGACACGCCGCTGAAGGGCCTGACCGTCAGCACTGTGCTGGGTGCAGCGAAAGCCGGCGACGGCCGCCGCCAGCAGCAGGGCACTACCGATGCCACCGACCGCACCACCTGGCTCGGCCAGATGGTCTTCGCCTATCAGTTCTAGGATCAGGCCGGCAGCTTCTCGATCATGGCGCGGGCGATCTCGCGCTCGCCCATGATGACAATGCCGGCGCCATGCTCGACCAGATGGTCGATCTCGGCATCGGCATGGGCGCGCGCCATGATCGTGAGCGAGGGATTCTCGGCCCGCGCCACCTGAACGATGCGGCCGGCCTCGAAGACATTGGGGATCGCCACGATCAGCTGCCGCGCGCCGGCAAGATTCGCCGCCGCCAGCACATCGGCGCGCGCCGCATTGCCGGCCAACACCTCGATGCCCTGCTTGATCAGGTCGCGCACCAGCTTCTCGCCGTCCTCGATAACCAGGAAGGGCAGGCCGCGGCTTTTGAGCGCCGCGCCGACCAGGCTGCCGACCCGGCCATAGCCGACCAGCACGATATGGTTGCTGAGCGTCGTCTTCACCGGCACCGCATCGGGATCAGGCACGGCCGCCGCAGCGACCACTTCGGGCGCTGGCGCGATCTCGCCCGGCTTGCTCGTGGTCATGCGCCGTTCCAGATGCGGCTTGAGCCAGTCGATGCCGACGAACAGCAGCGGATTGAGGATGATGGAGAGGATCGCGCCGGCCAGGATCAGGTCGCGGCCCTCTTCCGGCAACAGCTTCATCTCGGTGCCGAGTGCGGCCAGGATGAAGGAGAATTCGCCGATCTGCGCCAGGCTGGCGGAAATCAGCAGGGCCGTGCCGAGCGGATGGCGGAAGGCCAGCACGATGAAAAAGGCCGCCAGCGACTTGCCGATCACGATGATGAACAGCGTCGCCAGCACCGGCAGCGGGTTTTCCAGCAGGATATGCGGGTCGAACAGCATGCCCACCGAGACGAAGAACAGGACGGCGAAAGCGTCGCGCAGGGGCAGCGATTCATTGGCCGCCTCATGGCTGAGCGGCGACTCGCTCATCATCATGCCGGCGAAGAAGGCGCCCAACGCAAAGGATACGCCGAACAGCTTGGCCGCGCCGAAGGCGACGCCCAGCGCAATCGCCAGCACGGCCAGGCGGAACAGCTCGCGCGAACCGGTATGCACGATGTAATGCAGGATCCAGGGGATCACCCGGCGGCCGACCACCACCATGATGGCGACGAAGGCCGCCACCTTGGCCAGCGTGATGCCGACGGTCTTGGCGATGTCCAGCGGCTGCAGCTGCACGGCGCCTGAATTGTCCGGCGCCATCAGGCCGCCCAGCGCCGGCAGCAGCACCAGCGCCAGCACCATGGCCAAGTCTTCCACGATCAGCCAGCCGACCGCGATGCGTCCGCGGTCGGTTTCCACCAGCCGGCGCTCCTGCATGGCGCGCAGCAGCACCACAGTGGACGCCACCGACAGCGCCAGGCCGAAGATGAAGCCGCCGCCGATCGACCAGCCCAGGCCCCAAGACAGGCCCATGCCCAGCACCGTGGCGACCGCGATCTGCACAACCGCGCCCGGGATGGCGATGGCCTTCACCGACATCAGGTCTTTCAGCGAGAAATGCAGGCCGACGCCGAACATAAGCAGGATCACGCCGATCTCGGCCAGCTCGTTGGCGAGCGCCTGGTCGGCTACGAAGCCCGGGGTGAACGGACCGACAAACACACCGGCCAACAGATAACCCACCAGCGGCGAAACCCGCAGGCGATTGGCGATGGCGCCGAAAATGAAGGCGAGCACCAGGCCCATCACGATGGTGGCAATCAGCGGTGTGTGATGCGGCATCCCGTGCAGGTCCCCCGGTTCGATTCTGGTTCAGACTCCCAAAATAGGGTCGCACTCCCTCACCTTCAACCGAAGCCGCATGCGTTTATCGCGACGATCTGCGGAAATTTTGAGAACATCGCGGAACATCGCGCCATACTCCAAAACCGTCATGCCACGCTGGCGTGGCATCCACGTCTTGAAAGCCGCAGCCCAAGTCGTGGATGCCACCGCTGCGCGTTGGCATGACGCAGTTATCTGAACGCCGCATCGCGGAAGCGCCGCGCAACGTCACCCAGCGACAACTCCTCCTGCCTGCCGTCGCGATGGCGCAACGTGAGGCTGCCGCGTTCCATCTCGCGGTCGCCGACAACCGCCAGCAGCGGCACGCCCTGCTCATGGGCCTCGGCGATCTTGCGGCCGATGTGTTCGTTGCGCACATCCACCGCCGCGCGATAGCCCTCGCGGCCCAGCATGGCCGCCGCCTTGCGGGCATAGGTCTCCTGGCCGCCAGTGACACTGGCCACCACGATCTGCTCGGGCGCCAGCCACAGTGGCAGGGCACCGCGATGATGCTCCAGCAGCATGGCGATGAAGCGTTCCAGACTGCCCAGCACCGCGTGATGGATCAGCACCGGCCGCTTCTTCGTGCCGTCGCTGGCCACATAATCGGCGCCCAGCCGCTCGGGCAGCACGAAATCGAGCTGCACCGTGCCGCATTGCCAGGAGCGGTCATGGCTGTCACGCAGATGGAATTCCAGCTTCGGTCCATAGAAGGCGCCTTCACCGCTGCGGATGGCAAAATCCAGCCCGGCGCGCCGCGCCGCCATGGCGAGGCCGGCTTCGGCACGGTCCCAGGTGGCCTCGTCGCCGGCACGCCGCGCCGGTCGCGTGGAGAAGAACACCAGCGGCGCACCGAAACCGAAGTCGCTGTAGATGCTGCGCAGCAGCTCGCAGAAACGCTGCACTTCGCCTTCCACCTGCTCCTCCGTGCAGAAGATATGCGCATCGTCCTGGGTGAAGCTGCGCGTGCGCATCAGCCCCTGCAGGGCGCCGGACGGTTCATCGCGATGACAGGCGCCGAATTCGCAATAGCGCAGCGGCAGCTCATGCACCGAACGCAGGGTCTTGTTGAACACCTGCACATGCCCCGGACAGCTCATCGGCTTCAGCGCAAACGGCCGATTCCCGCTGTTCAGGCGGTACATCTCGTTGGCGAACTTCTCGGCATGGCCGCTCTGTTCCCACAGGCTGTAGCTCAGCAACTGCGGCGTGCGGATCTCGGCAAAGCCGGCCTCGCGCATGCGGCGGCGGATGTAATCCTCCACCACGCGATAGAGCGCAAAACCGCGCGGATGCCAGAACACCATGCCCGGCCCTTCCTCCTGCTGGTGGAAGAGGTCGAGCCTGGTGCCCAGTACACGGTGGTCATAGGCGTCGGAACTGTCCGGGCTGCGGTCTAAACGGCTGAAACTGTTCATGTCGGTCTCCGTGATCGGGTTGGACCGGCGATGAACGGAGCCCCAGAAACACCGAGGCCCCGTCCGTCGCCGGCGGGGCCTCTGGGTGTCTTGCTTTGCGTTATCTTTCTACGCGCAACGACCCAGGGCACCGCCGGTGGCGGTAACCTTAATGGTAGCTACGGTGAGAATAATGCTCTGCATGGTGCGCGGACGGTAAGCGGAGATCGGAATTTGGTCAACCGGAAAATTGCGCGCCTACAATTTCTCGCTTTTCCTTTGCGCCAGCAGGAAGGTGGCACCGGCCTTCGGCAGCTTCTTCAACGTCGCGGCTTCGGCATCCAGCACGCGCCAGACCGGCGTCAGGCTTTTCAGCGGTGCGCTGGCCACACGCGCCTCCAGCATCGCTTCGGCAACGATACGCAGCATGAAGCCCATGGTGATCGGACAGGTCACCTGCGCCTTGTATTGGCGCGCCAGCCGCGACCGCAGGGTCGGTACATCCAGCGCAGCACCCTGCGGCAGCTTGCGGATGAAGCCGTCGACCAGCTTCGCCGTCGGCACCAGCATCACCTGCCCGGCCTTCATGCCGGCGATGTCGATGGGGGCCGGTTTCACCTGGTGCGGCTTGCCGTCATTCAGCTTGTCGGTCCAGTTGGCGGGCATGGCATCACTTCAGCGGCAGGCAGATATCGGTGAGCAGTTCGGTCGGCGCCACTTCGCGCGGATTGTTCAGGTAATCCTCGAACACCGGGGCATCGGCTGCCTCGCGGCCCGACTGCACCAGCCATTCGCCATAAAGCCAGTCATAGGCCGCCTTCATGTCGGAGTAAGGCCCCTTGTGACGCAGCACGGCATAGTCGCCGCCGCGCAAGCTGGCGCGCTCCAGCGGCGCCTCCACCGGAAAACCGGCATCGGGAATGACGATGCCTGCCGCCGAACGCAGTTCGGCTTCCGGCACAGAGGTAGGGTCGGAATAGAACAGGCCCTTCATACACAGGCCCGGCCGGATCAGGTTACGCGCCGCCAGGGTGCCGAACAGCGTTTCGAAGGCACGTCCGATCTCCATATAGGACCCCTTATGCGGGATCACAGCGAGCGTGGCGGGTTCAAGCTTGCGGATGGCGACGTCGCGCATGATGGATACTCCTTTGGGCGATTGCGGCAGGGTGAAGCGAGTGTGGCTGCCGCTCTTGCGGTATTCCGCTGGCGGCAGGCCGTAGGCGTCCTTGAAGCTGCGGCTGAAGGCGGCAGCAGAGCCATAACCGGCGCGCGGCCAGATCTCGTCCAGCGGCATCTGCGTATGCGACAGATCGGCGGCGGCGCGCTGCAGCCGCAGGCGCTTCACCGTATTGGCGATGCTTTCGCCATAGACCGCCTGCCAGATGCGATGCCAGTGCCATGGCGACAGCGCGGCCACCTCGGCCAGCGTGTTGAGGTCAAGCTCGGCATCCATGTTGGCGTAGATATATTCGGTCACGCGGGTGAAGCGCCGGATATAGCTGGCTTCGCTGGCGGAACTGGTTGTCACGAAATCGGTCATCTCGATCTTCCCTCTGACTGAAAGAACGCTAGCACGGCCCCATTTGATAAATCTTGCGAAGTTGGCGCTGCGGGGCCAGTGTGCCGGCCCAGGGACGAAACCGGAGACGCGCCGCCATGGCCGACAGCGACCACAACAAGCTTTTCATGCTCAACGAGCAGTATATCCGCAGCGTCGCCGAGTCCGATGTCGCCTGGTTCGAGGCGCATCTCGCGGCGGACTTCCTGAATTCCAACCCGGACGGCCGATTGATCGACCGCGCCGCCTTCCTGGCGCAGATCGCCAAACCTTCGGCGGCGAAAAACCTGAAAGCCGAGGATGTGCGCATCCGCATGTTCGACAGCATGGCGATCATCCATGCCCGCACGATGTATACCAAGCCCGACGGCAAACCCGGCCAGGGCCGCTACACCGATATCTGGACCCAGCAGACCGACGGCGCTTGGCTCTGCGTCGCCGCCCATGTGACGCGGGGATAGAAATCTCATCGTCATTCCCGCGAAAGCGGGAATCCAGTGCCAGGTTAGACTTTACCGTAGCTCTGGGCCCCCGCCTTCACGGGGACGACGGACCGGCTAGTGTCAACGCTGCGCCAAAAACGCCAGCACCAGCTCATTGAACTGCGCCGGCCGCTGCTCATACATCGGATGACCGGCGCCCTCGATCAGCACACGTTGCACATCGGGCATCAGACGCTGCATCGCATCCAGCACCTTGGGGAAATGACCGCGCGTCAGCGCGCCGCCGACCAGCAGCACCGGCATGCCGATGCTCTCGATCTCGGCTTTCATGAAAGCCGGTCGCGGCTCGCGGGTCTGGCCCAGCAGGGTATAGGCATTGTCGCGCGCCATCTGGCGAAAGCGTTCGCTGCCGTATTTCCAGGCGCGCGGACCGCCGACGGCGGTGACAAACAGTTCCAGCCCGGCATCCACTTCGCCGCGCGCGATCAGGTCGGCGCTGTCGGCAAACATTTTTCCCAGGCCGGCGCCCGGCGGCGGCGCGTCATGATCGCTTAATGCCGGATCGAGCTGGCCGCCCGGTTCGCACAGCACCAGGCTGCGCAACAGCTGCGGGTGATGCTGCGCCAGGCGGAAACTCACATGGCCGCCGCGCGAATGGCCGAGCAGATGCGCCGGGCCGGCATCGAGATCCGCGATGAAGGCGGCAATGTCATCGGCATGGCGATGGATGTCGTAGCCGTCACCCGCGCCGTTCCACCGCTCGGGCCAGCAATGGCGCAGGCTGAGCGCCAGCACGCGGTACTGCTCGGCAAACGGCTGCATCTGCGCCGCCCAGATGCGCTGGTCGCAGAGCGAGCCATGCACCAGCACCAGCGGCGTACCCCGCCCGGCTTCCAGATAGGACAGGTCATAGCCGTTGACGCGGCGCGTCTGCCGGACCGGTTCCGTGATCATATCCTCATACCGAAGCGCATCAGTCCTTTGATGCGGCATGGGCATCGTCGTTCGGGCGATGGCCTCGATGGTTCGTCGAGTCGAAGAGCTGCCGCCGACTGTCTTCGCGCACCCAGCGCACCGCGTCATGCCCCAGCCACACATCCGAACCTTTATCGATGAGAAATGTTCTCTCTATAACCGAGCCATGCTCAAAACACGCAACGATCTGGTTCTTGTTGGAAACGAATCGCCCGAGCAGGCGATAGAATCGCCGCGCGAAACTGATATGCGCTTCATTCCGGTATTCGCAATAGACATGAACGTCGGCAACCTGGATACGCTCAGGTCCGAGCGGACCCGCAGGCCGTATGCCAGCCACCCAGGGGCGGAACAAGATGGACGGCAACGGCACCCTATTTCGCATCCATCGCGGCCGTCCATCCTGATTCTTGTAGGGCCGATATCGCCAGTCCGGATCCAGGCACATCGCAATATCAACCGGCATCCTGCCTTCCAGCTCCAGATATCCGCAGAGGTGATCGACCGTGCGAATGTCCGGGACGACATCCGGATTGGTCGCCTCCGCCTCGGTGCAATGACGATGATACAGACCCGGCGGATAAGCCTCCTGCAGGGCATCCCCCAGAGCCTGCCAGTCGGCAATCGAAAGACAGATTTTCCGGGAGCGGATCGTGGGCCAGTAATACGGGTCATCCGGATACGGGCGCAGGTCCTTCAGGTCGAAGAAAACGGCGGGGTCACTCATTGCAGCCTCCCGAACGGTTCGATCACGCCTTCCTGTTCCAGCTTATGCTCCAGCCGGCGCCACATGTCCTGGCAGCGGAGGGTGACATACTGGCGATACGCTTCGTCGCTTTCACCCGGCTTCATCTTGCGCGCCCAGCCGGCAATACCTCCCTTCAGATTCCGCAACAGATTGTCATAGCGGCGGCGCTCGTTTGCCGTCATCGTTTCGGTTTCGATACTATCGCTGCCGGTCTTCAGGATATCGACCGTATTCATGCGGGCAGCAAATTTTTCGTTCTGTTCGTTGATGTGGCTGTTATCGGGCCGGCTGCTACCACGCAGGGATTTCTCATCCTTGTTCCGTTTGACGATTTCCTCGGGCAAAGGTTCTCCGGCTTCATTCACCCCGCCATATTTATGCGTGATCCCCCGCAGGCGGGGAAAACCGACCAGGCTGTCCTGGCAGGCCTTGGCCGCAATGGTATTGGCTTTCACGGTTTCCGGTTTGCCGCGGATGCCATACGGATTGGATTCCAGGATGATGCCCCAGAGGTCCTTGGCAAACGGCCGCTCCTGCGGCGGCAATTTGCCGATCCAGGCGCTGACTTCAGGCGGGATCAGTTTTTCGATCTGCGGTTTGACGTCAGACGCAGGGAATGGCGGAGTCGGGAGCGGTGGCGCCGGGTCCGGTGCCGGCCCTTGTAAGGGCCCCGCTTTCAGCCCGCCATCGGCAGGAAACGGCGGCGTGCCGGTTTCGGCCTCGACAGGGGTAAAGGCCTCGGACCGGTCTTCATTGACGCGCAATGCCTGCTGCATCATCTCGGCAGGCACACGCAGCAGATTGAGCGGCCCGACGGCGTCAAGCGCATCCTTGATCCGGGCCACATCATCGATGCCGCGGCGGATTTTCGTTTCGGCGTTGTCCAGACCACGCCGCACCGTTCTTGCGGCGGCCTTAACCTCCGGCGCGTCCTGCGGATAGGGATGCGGACCTCTGCCCTGGCCGGTGGCCGCGGGGATGATGGGCGGCGGCGCCGGCACCGGAACGACCTGCGCCACCTGCTGCCCTGCCTGAAAACGGGGCGGCGCCGGTTCATCCACGTCGCTAAGGATTACACCCTGCGGCAGATCGCGCCCGATGCGATCCTGCACTGTTGCAATGCGCGGCGGCGCTGCTGTTGCCGGATCAGGCTCGCCGTGACCGGGCATCCACGTGTCCCAGTAGGCATCGACCTGCTGCGGCGTCGGCGCATCATAGCCATCCAGCTTGGAACCGAGCGACCGCTGCATCGCCTCGATCGTCTCGCCCTCGCCTCGCTCGCCGACCTTGCCATGATTGAGCGGCAGGAGAATGCCGTCAGGATCCACGTCTTCCTGTTTCTGCAGCCGGGTGATGGCGTCTGAAAGTTCGATACCGGGCCAGCCAGTTGGCACACCGGGATACGGCAGTTTCAAAAAGCCGGTGTTGGCCAGCAGCAGTTCAGCCTTGATCACATCGGCGCGTTTATTGTCGCCAAAGCGGCCGACCGAGCCGGACAGGCGATACGGGTTGCGATCATCACGCGGAAGCCAGCTCATGCGAGACCTCGAAACATGTTTTTACTATGTTCTCATTTAATGTACATGATATGTTCCTTTTGTCAAGTTGCGCTCTGTCACTTTTATTCCCGCAAAGCGTGAATACTTATGTATGTCAGTCCGGTCCCGGTCAGGGCGCCTGCATGCCCTTGGCCGCCAGCAGCCGGGCCGTCTGCGGCCCGGCCAGATGCTCCAGCAGGGCGCGGGCGGCGGCCTGATCCGAGGGCGCCGGCCCCAGGGCGGCAGCATAGGTGGTGTAATTCTGGATCTCGGCTGGCAGCGGCCCGACCAGATCGACGCCGGCGACCGGCAGGATTTCGCTGATCTGGTGGATGGCGAGTTCGGCCTCGCCACGCGCCACCCGCTCGGCCACCAGGCCGCCGGGCACCAGCACGGCCTTGGGCGCGATCTGGGCCGCGATGCCCCATTGCTCGAACAGGGTCTGCAGGTAGATACCGCTGGAACCGCCGGCAGCCGGATCGATATAGGCGACGCGCGACGCGGCCAGCAGCATCTGACGAAAAGCGGCGGTGGTGGAGATATCGGGCCTGGCTGCACCGGCCTTCACCGCCACGCCGATGCCGACCTTCGCGAGGTCACGCCGGCTGCCCGGCATGACAAGGTTTTTCGCCGCCAGCGCATCGATGGCGGATGGCGTCAGCACCACCAGGTCGAAACGCGCGCCAGCCTCGATGCGGCGCACCAGCGCCCCGGCGGTGTCGTTGTCGAGCGTGATGCGATGGCCCTGCTGCTCGAATGCCGGCAATGCCGCCTGCAGCGAGGACTTGAAGGCGCCGGTGGTCAGCACCGCAAGGTCGGCTGCCGATGCAGGCAGTGCCAGAAAGCTGAACAGTGCCGCGAGGACGTGGCGTTTCACTTGACCCGCCTGCTTCATTTGACAACGGTGAACTGGATGCCGAACCAGCGGAAGCGGCCCTGCTCCGATGACGGCACGCTGCAGGAAATGCGGTCACGCGGCGGCTTCAGCGCATCGGGCGCCTGCAGCTCGTAACGGCGCTCGGCGATCTCCTTCGGCATGATCGATTTGCCCTCGCCGGTGTAGCAGACCATCTGTTTCAGCCGCTCGATGCCAGGCGCCACGGTGAAGCGCAAGACTGGCGGATTCCGTGTCTGGCCGAGCTTCACCAGCACGTCGGTGGGCTCGACATCGGTGACCGGCAGCGGTAGCGCATTCAGCGCCTGGCGGATGCGGTCGACGCTGCCGAAATGCTCGTTCATGGGAAAGCGCGGCAGCCAGAACATGTCGTGTTTCGGATGCGCGACGCCGGAATGCTGGCCGAAGGCGACGCTGTAGCCCAGCGACTTCACCAGGGTCAGGGTCTTGGCGTCCCATTCGCCGAAGGGATAGGCGAACAGCGTCGGCTTCTCGCCCAGTTCCTTCTCGAACAGCGCCATCGAGGTTTCCAGGTCCTCGCGCGCCTTCTCGGGCGAGAGCTGCGGCAGCGAGGGATGGCGATGGCTGTGCGCGCCGATTGTGACGCCTTCCGCCTTCATCTGGCGGATCTGGTCCCAGGTCAGATAGCCGCGCAGCTTCGAGGTCACCGGCTCGGTGGCGACGAACAGCGTGAAGGGCAGGCCGGCTTTTTTCAGCCGCGGCCAGCCCTCGGTGAAGGCGGAGATATAGGCGTCGTCGGCGGTGATGGCGACCGCGCGGTCGGGTAGCGCCTCGCCGGCTTTCAACTTGGCCACGATCTCAGGCAGGCCCAGCACCCTGTAGGGACCGGACTTCAGCTCGGCGATATGGGCATCGAACTGCTCCAGCCGGATATTGGTGCTGGGCACCGTATTCTCGCCGAAGCGGTGGTACATCAGGATGCTGGCATGGTCGGCGGCGATGGCCGGGCCGCCGACCGCCAGCAGGCCGGCGATCAGGATATAGGGGCTGGTTTTCATGGCTGCAGTGTAGCCTTAACGGCCTGGCCGGGGGAGGTCTGGGGGGAGACTTCCGGGGGCAATTCCGCTATAAGCCCGCCCCATGCAGACCCCATCGAAAAATCCGGCGCCGGTCTTCTGCGCCATCGACACCGTGGACCTGGAATTTGCCGCCCGCTGCGCCCGCGCTGCCGCCTCTGCCGGCTTCGGGGTCAAGCTGGGCAAGGAATTCTTCACCGCCCGCGGCCCGGCCGATGTGCGGGCCGTGGTGCCGGCCGGCACGCCGCTGTTCCTCGACCTGAAATTCCACGATATCCCCAACACGGTGGCCGGTGCCGTGCGCTCGGCCGCCGAGGCGATGGGCCCGGCAATGCTGACCGTGCATGCCTCTGGCGGGCCGGCGATGATCCGCGCCGCCGTCGAGGCCGCCAAGGGGGCGAAGACCCGCCCGCTGATCCTGGCCGTCACCGTGCTGACCTCGCTGGATGCCGCCGACCTCGCCGCCATCGGCGTCACCGGCGATGTCAGCCAGCATGTGATCCGGCTGGCGCGGCTGGCCCAGCATAACGGCGCCGACGGCGTGATCTGCGCCGCCACCGAGATTTCGCTGCTGCGTCAGAATTGCGGCCCCAATTTCAAGCTGGTGGTGCCGGGCATCCGCCCCAAGGGTTCGGCGGCCGGCGACCAGAAGCGCGTGATGACGCCCGGCGATGCCATCCGTCTCGGCGCCGACCATCTGGTGATCGGCCGGCCGATCACCGAAGCGGAGAATCCGGAAGCCAGCGCCCAGGCGATTGCCAAAGAACTGGCCGAGGCGGCGTAAATCAGATGGCGCTGTTCACCAAAATCTGCGGCCTGACCGACGAAACGGCCCTTGCCGCCGCCGTCGACCACGGCGCCGACATGCTGGGTTTCATCTTCTTCCCGCCCTCCCCGCGCAATCTCTCGGCCGAACAGGCGGAAGCCCTGCTCAATATCGTGCCCAGCGGCATCGATCGCGTCGGCGTCTTTGTCGACCCGGACAATGATTTCCTCGACAAGGTCCTGGCCAAGGCACGGCTTGACCTGCTGCAGCTGCATGGCGACGAAACGCCGGAACGCTGCCGTGCCATCAGCGTGTTCTTCGGCCTGCCGATCATCAAGGCGATCAAGGTCTCTACCAAGGCCGACCTGAAAAAGGCCAAGGATTACGAGGACTGCGTCGACTGGCTGATGTTCGACGCCCAGGCGCCGAAAGATGTCAAGCTGCCCGGCGGCAACGGCGTCGCCTTCGACTGGAGCATCATGAAGGGCGCGCAGTTCAAGCGCCCGTGGATCCTGTCGGGAGGCCTGACAGCGGACAATTTGCCGCAGGCGATCCAGCAATCCGGTGCCAAGGCTGTCGACGTATCTTCCGGGGTGGAAATTTCCCCCGGCAAAAAAGACCCGGCGAAGATCGAGGCCTTCCTGGCCGCCGCCAAAGCTTTGTAACGAGGTAGCTGATGACCGCGATCAATTCCTATCGCACCGGCCCGGACGAACGCGGCCATTTCGGCAAGTTCGGTGGACGCTTCGTCGCCGAGACGCTGATGCCGCTGATTCTGGAGCTGGAGAAGCATTACAAAGAGGCCAAGGCCGATCCCGCCTTCAAGGCCGAGATGGACTACCTGCTGCGCGATTATGTCGGCCGTCCGAATCCGCTCTATTACGCCGAGCCGCTGACCAAGCATCTGGGCGGTGCCAAGATCTACCTGAAGCGCGAAGAGCTGAACCACACCGGCGCGCACAAGATCAACAACTGCATCGGCCAGATCCTGCTGGCCAAGCGCATGGGCAAGACCCGCATCATCGCCGAGACCGGCGCCGGCCAGCATGGCGTGGCGACGGCGACGGTGGCCGCCCGTTTCGGCCTGCCCTGCGTGATCTATATGGGCGAGGTGGATATCGAGCGCCAGCAGCCGAACGTGTTCCGCATGCGCCTGCTGGGCGCCGAGGTCCGCGCCGTGAAGTCGGGCTCGAAGACCCTGAAGGACGCGATGAACGAGGCCCTGCGCGACTGGGTCACCAACGTGCATGACACCTTCTACATCATCGGCACCGCCGCCGGCCCGCATCCCTATCCGCAGCTGGTGCGCGACTTCCAGTGCATCATCGGCGAAGAAACCAAGGAGCAGATGATCGAGCGCGAGGGCCGCATCCCGGACTCACTGGTCGCCTGCATCGGCGGCGGCTCGAATGCCATCGGCATGTTCCATCCCTTCCTCGACGAGCGCAGCGTGCAGATCTATGCCGTCGAAGCTGCCGGCGAAGGCCTGGAGACCGCGCGTCATGCGGCCTCTCTGGCCAAGGGTGTACCCGGCGTGCTGCATGGCAACCGCACCTTCCTGCTGCAGGACGAGGACGGCCAGATCACCGAGGCGCATACCATCTCGGCCGGTCTCGACTATCCCGGCATCGGCCCGGAACATGCCTGGCTGCATGATGTCGGCCGTGTCACATATCTCTCGGCCACTGACAAGGAAGCGCTGGATGCCTTCCAGATGCTGTCCCGCCTGGAGGGCATCATTCCCGCGCTGGAATCGTGCCATGCGCTGGCGCAGGTGATCAAGCTGGCGCCCAAGCTGCCGAAGGATCACCTGATGGCGGTCTGCCTGTCGGGCCGTGGCGACAAGGATATCTATACCGTGGCGAAAGCCCTGGGAGTGACGCTGTGAGCCGCATCGACAAACGCTTCGCCGACCTGAAGCAGCAGGGCCGCGCCGGCCTCGTCACCTTCGTCACCGCCGGCGACCCGGACCTCGCCACCTGCGCCCGCCTGATCGAAGGCCTGCCGGACGCCGGTGCCGATGTGATCGAACTGGGCATGCCGTTCAGCGATCCGATGGCCGATGGTCCATCCATCGAAGCCGCCGGCCTGCGCGCACTGGCCAATGGCGCCAGCATGAAGACGACGCTGGATCTGGTGCGCGGTTTCCGCAAGAAGGATAATGCCACGCCCATCGTGCTGATGGGCTATTTCAATCCGATCTCCGCCTATGGCGTCGACAAATTCCTTGTCGATGCCAAGAGCGCCGGCGTCGATGGCCTGATCGTGGTCGACCTGCCGCCGGAAGAGGACGACGAACTCTGCATTCCGGCTGTGAAGGCCGGCATTCATTTCATCCGGCTGGCGACCCCGACCACCGACGAGCGGCGGCTGCCGGCCGTGCTGGCCAATACCTCGGGCTTCCTCTATTACGTCTCAATCGCTGGCATCACTGGCGCGGCAGCCGCCGATCCGAATGCGGTGGGCAAGGCAGTGGCGCAGATCAAGAAGCACACGAAGATTCCGGTGGCGGTCGGCTTCGGCATCCGTGACGGCAAGCGCGCCGCCGAGATCGCCGCGGTGGCCGACGCCGCCGTGGTGGGCACCGCCCTTGTGGAACGGGTGGCCGAGGCCCAGATGAAGAAGATCGATCCGGCCAAGCATGTGCTGGATCTGGTGCGCGAACTGAGCGCCGCCGTGCGCGGCGTCGCCAAGGCCGCGGCTTAAGAAGGAAGATTGCCATGAACTGGCTGACCCGTACCGTCCTGCCCAAGATCCGCGAGTTCACCGCCAAGAAGGACACGCCGGACAACCTGTGGCGCAAGTGCCCGAGCTGCCAGCAGATGATCTATGCCAAGGAGCTGGAAGAGAACCAGCATGTCTGCCCGAAATGCGATCACCATATGCGCATCGGGCCGAAGGAGCGCTTCGCCGGCCTGTTCGACAAAGGCGAATACCAGACCATCGAACTGCCTGATGTGGTGCAAGACCCGCTGCATTTCCGCGACTCCAAGAAGTATCCCGACCGCCTGAAGGATGCCCGCGCCAAGACCGGCCAGAAGGACGCCTTCGCAGTCGCCCATGGCACGCTGAAGGGCCAGGACGTTGTCATCGCCGTACAGAATTTCGCCTTCATGGGCGGCTCGATGGGCATGGCCACCGGCGAGGCGCTGATTGCAGCATCCACGCTGGCCATCAACCAGAATGCCGCGCTGATCCTGTTCGCCGCCGCCGGCGGCGCGCGCATGCAGGAGGGCATCCTCAGCCTGATGCAGATGCCGCGCACGGTGATCGCCGTGCAGCGCCTGCGCGAGGCGCATCTGCCCTTCATCGTGGTGCTGACCGATCCGACCACCGGCGGCGTCACGGCCTCCTACGCCATGCTGGGCGATATCCAGATCGCCGAGCCCGGCGCGCTGATTGGCTTCGCCGGCCCGCGCGTGATCGAACAGACCATCCGCGAAACCCTGCCCACCGGCTTCCAGCGCGCCGAGTATCTGCTGGAACACGGCATGCTGGATATGGTGGTGCATCGCCGCGACCTGCGCGACACGCTGGGCCGCATTGCCGCCCTGCTGCTCGACCCGCAGCCGAAGGCCGATGTGGTAGCCCTGCCGCGTCCGGGCCTGGAGATTCCGCCGACCGGTGAGATTCCCCATGGCTCCGCCGGCAAACGACTCCGCTAAGCGCGACCTGATCCTGCAGCGCCTGATGGCGCTGCATCCCAAGGCCATCGACCTGTCGCTGGACCGCATCCGCGCCCTGCTGGTGCGGCTGGGCGATCCACACCTGCATCTGCCGCCGGTGTTCCATGTCGCCGGCAGCAAGGGTAAAGGCTCGACCACCGCTTTCCTGCGCGCCATGGCCGAGGCCGCCGGCTATCGCGTGCATGCTTATACCTCGCCGCATCTGGTGCGGTTCAACGAACGCATCCGGCTGGCCGGTCAGCTGATCGACGACGACCGGCTGATCGCGCTGCTGGAACGCTGCGAGGGCGTGAATGACGGCGCGCCGATCACCTTCTTCGAGATCACCACCGCGGCCGCCTATCTGGCCTTTGCCGAGACGCCGGCCGACCTGGTGCTTCTGGAAACCGGCCTGGGCGGCATTGCGGATACCACCAACGTCATCCCGCAGCCGATCCTGACCGCGCTTACGCCGATCGGCATCGACCATGTGGCCTTCCTGGGCGACACCATTGCGAAGATCGCCGTCAACAAGGCCGGCATCCTGAAGCCCGGCGTCCCCTGTGTGGTCGGCCCGCAGCCATCCGAAGCCATCGCCGTGATCGAGGCGCGCGCCGCCGAGACCGGCTCGACGCTGTTCCGCCAGGGCCGCGACTGGACGGTACGCGAGACGGCCGACGGTCTGGTCTGGCGCGACAGCACGGTGACGCTGTCGCTGCCCCGTCCGGCCCTGCTCGGTGCCCATCAGGTGGTCAATGCCGGCGTGGCCGTGGCCTGCGCCCGGCATCTTTCCGGTTTCAAGATCGGTCCGGATGCCATGGCCGCCGGCCTGCGTCAGGTCGACTGGCCAGCCCGCATGCAGCGCCTCGCCAAAGGCCCGCTGCCCAACCTGCTGCCGCCCGGCACCGAGCTGTGGTTGGATGGCGCGCATAACGCCATGGCGGGCACGGCGCTGGCCGACACTCTGAAGCAGCTGCCGCCGCGGCCGACCTGGCTGCTGGCCGGCATGCTGAACACCAAGGATGCCGCCGGCTTCCTCCGTCCCCTGGCGCCCGGCCTGCAGGGGGCGCGCTGCATCAGCATTCCGGGCGAGGCCAACAGCCTCTCGGCCGAAGACCTGGCCGCTGCCGCCCGCAGTGTCGGTCTGACGGCGGAACCCGCAGGCAGCGCCGCGGCAGCCATCCGGCAGATCGCACAAATGATACGGGCCGATGCTTTTTCAGCACCGGCCCGGGTCGTCATTGCCGGCTCGCTATACCTCGCGGGCCGGATCTTGGCGGAGAATTCCTAGATCGCGGAGTTGATCCACTCGACGATGCGGCTCTTCGGCATCGAGCCGACCTTGGTCGACACCGGCTTGCCGTCCTTGAACAGGATCAGCGTCGGGATGCCGCGCACGCCGAACTTCGACGGCGTCATCGGGTTCTCGTCGATGTTGACCTTGGCGATGGTCAGCTTGCCGGCCATCTCGCTGGCGATCTCATCGAGCGCCGGGGCGATCTGCTTGCAGGGACCGCACCACTCGGCCCAGAAATCGACGAGCACGGCGTCGGACGACTTCAGGACGTCGCTTTCAAAGGAGGCGTCGGTAACTTTGGTCGGCGCGGACATTGCGGAAACCCTCTTGAGAATGGGAAGCGCCGGATTCGCTATTGGTAAACGACTCCGGCTTCGGTGGTTAAAGGTAAGTAGGCACCCCCGGGGCGTCAAGCTGACGCCGATCACAGGACGACCACCCGGCAAATTTTGCCCAACCCCATGATATTACTAGAAAAGCAGGAAATATTAGACGAAATCAAGGGTAGACAAGTCGCAGCCGGGGTTGTTACAACTGGTTACAGACAGCGGGTCGGGGCCCGCTTTTGTTAATAAATTCGAGAGTGCGGGGGATGGTATGACTGGGGGAAACGCATTGACGCTGCGCACGTTCCGCAGTCTCTGCCGAATTTCTGCCCTTGCGTTGCTTTTGGGCAGTGTCGCCGCCTACGCGCCGGCCACCAGCGCCCAGCCGCGCGCCGGCCAGACCAAGTCCTCTGTCGCTCCGAAGCCCGATGCAAAACCGGCGAAGGCTGCCCCGCGCAAACTGAAATCCGCCGAACCTGCCCGCCGCGCCGCCGAGGCCGAGGGCAATGGCTTCACCATCGATGGCCGCCGCGTGCGAGTCGATGTGGTAAAGGCTGAGACCGATCTGCTGGGCCCGGATGGCAAGACCCCGGCCGTGCTGATCCTGCATGGCGCCCATGGCCTGGGCGACGGCTCGCTATTCTACCCGCAGGCCAAGGCGCTGGCCGAAAAGGGCATCACCGCCTTTGTCATCCATTACTTCGACGGCATCACGCAGGCCCGCAAGGCCGCGCCGACCCTGCATGACGAGCGCGAGCGCGTCATCGCCGAAGCCGTCTCCTATGTTTCCAAGCAGGCCTATATCGATGCGGACCGCATCGGCGTGTTCGGCCTGTCGCTGGGCGGCTTCCATGCCCTGGCGCTGGGCAGCCGCGATCCGCGCATCCAGGCCGTGGTCAATGTCGTCGGCGCTATGCCGTCGGAAGTGCAGCGCAGGGGCGTGTCGCGCATGCCGCCGACCCTGGTGCTGCATGGCGACAAGGATGCCACCGTGCCGGTGCGCCGCGCCTACGAACTGACCAACCTGCTGGAAGAGGTTGGCGCCGAGCATGAAGTGAAGATCTACAAGGGCCAGGGCCACACCTTCCGTGGCGATGCCCAGACCGACAGCATCACCCGCACCGTCGGTTTCTTCGAGCGCCATCTCGGCACCGACCGCGGCCTGCTCGACAAGGAGCTGGAGATCGACATCGCGCTGGCGCCGGTGGTGCCGGAAACCGAAATGCTGCCGATCCGCGAGTTGACCATCGCCGACGAGGCCCTGTGGGCCCAGGCCGAACAGGCCGGCACAGAGGCCACCAACTAAAATCCGGGTTTTCTTCCGCCATTAAAAAAGGCCGCCAGATTATCTCTGGCGGCCTTTTTTGTTTCTGTCGCGGCGCCGTTCAGGCGGCGTTGGCTTCGTCGCGTTCGGCGGCAGCCTTGGCTTCCGGATCGAGCACGGCTTCCAGCTCCATCTCCAGGCTCGGCTGTTCGCCGCCCTCGGTGGCGGGCTGCTGCTGCTGGGCCGGCTGACCCGGCTGCTGCTGCGGCTGCTGGCCGTTCTGCTGCTGGTTGGCGGCGCGCTGCATCGGCGTCACGCCCTGGGCCAGCATGATGCGGTAATAGTGTTCCGCATGCTGGAGGTAATTCTCGGCAGAGACGCGGTCGCCGGAGGAATTGGCATCGCGCGCCAGCTGGCAATATCGCTCGAAGATATTCGTGGCGGTGCCGCGGATTTTGACGTCGGGACCGTTGGAGTCGAAATTACGGTGGGAATTGTTCATCCCGCCGTTATTGCCGCCTCCACCGCCACCGCCGCCTCCACCACCGCCGCCACCACCATGCGGCCTCCGGCCCTGGGGACGGCCGCCACGTTGACGATTCTTGTTATTCACAGCTTCATCTCGCTTGTTTTCAGCAAATAGCGCAGTCAGGCACCATGCGCACACACATTGCGTCGCTAACGCGCGCCATGCGGTCGGCCTCTCGATGATCCCATCGCTACGATGTCAGTCGAAGAGGCGATGACGCTGCCTGCCTTATGCGCCCCTGGTTAACACCCGTAGGCGAGTTCCTTGGGACCGCGTCATCCCGGACCCAAGATAAGCGGGGCCCGTGCCGCTGCCAACCCTTTTTTCACGGAATTTCCGTCACTTCCCCGGATTTAGCGGAGTTTCATGCCCATGATGACGCGACCGATGCCGGACAGATCGGGCAGGACGGCGATTTCGGCAAAGCCCGCCCCAGCCAGCAGGGCGGCCACTGCGACATCTTGCCCCATGCCGACCTCGAGCGCCGCGCAAGCGCCGGGCACGCCCAGACGGGCCAGATCGGGCATCAGCCGGCGATAGGCCTCCAGGCCATCCGCGCCGCCATCCAGCGCCAGATGCGGATCATACTGCGCCACTTCAGGCTCCAGCGTCGGCACCACGGCGCTTTCGATATAGGGCGGATTGCTGATCAGGATATCGAAGCCGCCATCCAGGCCCTGCCCCCAGTCGCCCTGACGAAATGCAGCGCGATCCGAAAGACCGAGGCTGCGGGCATTGTCCTGTGCGACGGCCAGCGCCGCCGGCGAAAGATCGATGCCGAGGCCGGTCGCATTCGGCAGGTCATGCAGCAGGCTGAGCAGCAGGCAGCCCGAGCCGGTGCCGAAATCGACCAGCCGCAGCGGCGCACCACGGTCGGCAACATGCGCCAGCACACCGGCGACCAGGGTTTCGGAATCCGGGCGTGGGTCGAGCACGTCGCGGCTGGTACGGAAGTCCAGACTCCAGAATTCGCGCCGGCCGATGATCTTGGTGACCGGTTCGTGCTGCAGGCGGCGCGCGAGCAGGGCCTCGAAAGCGGCGACGATTTCCGGCGCCAGCAAAGCGGCGGGATCGAGGCGGATGCGGTCGGCGCTGATCCCGCTCACATGCTCCAGCAGCAGGATGGCGTCCAGACGCGGCGTCTCGGCGATATCGGCCTGTTTCAGGCGTTCGGTGGCGGCGGCGATCACCGCCCCGGTCATCTGCGCCCCGGTCATCTGCGCCCCGGTCATCTGCGCCTCAGGCATTGAGCTCCGCCAGGCGGCTCGCCTGATCCTCGGCCATCAGCGCCTCGATCACATCGTCCAGCGCCTCGCCCGTCATCACCTGTTCGATCTTGTAGAGCGTCAGATTGATGCGATGGTCGGTGACACGCCCCTGCGGGAAATTGTAGGTGCGGATGCGTTCGGAGCGATCGCCGGAACCGACCTGGCCCTTGCGGTCGGCGGCGCGGGTGGAGGCCAGGCGCTCGCGCTCGGCCTCATACATCTTGGCGCGCAGCAGCTTCATCGCCTTGGCCTTGTTCTTGTGCTGCGACCGCTCGGTCTGCTGCGCCACCACGATGCCGGTCGGAATATGGGTGATGCGGACGGCGGAGTCCGTGGTGTTCACATGCTGGCCGCCGGCGCCCGACGAGCGGTAGACGTCGATGCGCAGGTCGTTCTCGTTGATGTCGATATCGACATCCTCCGCTTCCGGCAGCACGGCAACGGTGGCGGCCGAGGTATGGATGCGCCCTTGAGTTTCGGTATCGGGCACGCGCTGCACGCGATGCACGCCGGACTCGAATTTCAGCCGGGCGAAAACGCTGCGGCCGGAGATCGTCGCCACAGCTTCTCGGAAGCCGCCCAGTTCGGTATCGGCGATGTTTTCCACCTCGAAGCGCCAGCCATGCTTGGCGGCATAGCCGCGATACATCTCGAACAGGTCGCGCGCGAACAGCGCCGCCTCATCGCCGCCGGTGCCGGCGCGCACTTCGAGGATGGCGTTCTTCTCGTCAGCCTCGTCCTTTGGCAGCAGCATGACCAGCACGCGCCGCTCGGCATCGGGCAGGGCCGCCTGTGCGGCTTTCCACTCGGCTTCCGCCAAGCTCCGCATCTCCGCATCGGAAGAGGGATCGTCACGCATCGCCAGCAGATCGGCCACTTCGCTGCGCAGCCGGCGCCACTCGTTGATGCCCTGCACCAGCGGTTCGATCTCGGCATATTCCTTCGACAGCTTGACGAAAGCCTCGGCCGCGAGCCCGCCGGCCGCCATCTGGGCCTGCAGCATCTCGTAGCGCTCGATCACCTTGTCGAGCTTGGCCTCCGGCAGGCCGGCAACATCCATTCGTTCAGGCCTTCAGTTTCGCGGCCAGACCAGACAGCGGCACTTCCGTCTCTTCGCCGCTCTTCAGGTCCTTCAGCTTGGCCACACCCTTGGCCAGTTCGTCATCGCCGATCACCACCGCATGGGTGCAGCCCATCTTGTCGGCGCGCTTGAAGCGCTTGCCGGCATTGCCCTTGTAGGCCAACTCGACGGCCACATCCGCACGGCGCAGTTCGGCGGCGATCTTCACGGCCGCGGCTTCGGCGTTTTCGCCAATCGGCACGATGGCCACGGTGGCGACCAGCACCGGCTTCGGGTCGCTCAGCATCACCAGCCGCTCGATACCGCCGGCCCAGCCGATGCCGGGCGTCGGCTTGCCGCCGAGCTGCTCGACCAGGCCGTCATAGCGGCCGCCGGCGAGAACCGTGCCCTGGGCACCCAGCATGTCGGTGGTGAATTCGAAAGCGGTGTGGGTGTAGTAGTCGAGGCCACGCACCAGGCGCGGACTGACCTTGAAGGGTACGCCGTTGCCGGTGAGGCCATCCTGCACGGCCTTGAAGAACTCGGCGGCGGCCGGCGTCAGGTAGTCCTGGATCAGCGGTGCATTGGCCACGAGGGCCCGATCTCCTTCATCCTTAGAGTCGAGGATGCGCAGCGGGTTCTTCTCCAGACGCTTGCGACTGTCTTCCGACAGTTTGTCGACATGGCCGCCGAAATACGCCACCAAGGCGTCGCGATAGCCAACGCGGCTTTCCGGATCGCCCAACGTATTCAGCTCCAGCACGCATTTGTCGAGGATACCGAGGCGGCGCAGGATTTCAGCCGCCACCGAGATCACTTCCACATCGGCCTGCGGTTCGGCTGCGCCGATCACCTCGACGTCGATCTGGTGGAACTGGCGCTGGCGGCCTTTCTGCGGCCGCTCGAAGCGGAACATCGGACCCCAGCCGAATACCTTGAACGGCACATGCTGCTGCAGGCCATTGGAGATGAAAGCGCGGCAGATGCCGGCGGTGTATTCCGGACGGAGCGTCAGGCCTTCGCCGCCTTTGTCGGTGAAGGAATACATTTCCTTGGAGACGACATCCGAGGTCTCGCCCATCGAGCGGGCGAAAACATCGGTGAATTCGAAGATCGGCGTCGCCATCTCGCGATAGCCGAACAGGAAGGCAGCCTGACGCGCCGTGTCCACCACATGGCGGAAGCGGTCATACTCGTCAGGCAGAATGTCATGCGTACCGCGCACGGGCTGCAGCTGCTGGGCCACGGCGTGTCTCCTAAGAAGATTGGAAAGCTAAGAAGCGGCGTCGGCCGCGTCGGCGGACTGCGTCTTGGCGGCTTCGATCTCGCGCGCCTTGTTCTCGACCAGCCTGACCAGATGCGCGACGATATCCTCGTTCTGCAGCCGGTGTGCCGGCTGTCCGGCAAGATAGACCTGATGCGAGCCCTTGCCGCCGCCGGTGAAGCCGATATCGGTCTCGCGCGCCTCGCCAGGACCGTTGACCACGCAGCCGATCACACTGAGCGTCATCGGCGTGGTGATATGGCTCAGCCGCTGTTCCAGCACCTCGACCGTCTTGATGACATCAAACTGCTGGCGCGCGCAGGACGGGCAGGAAATCACGTTCACGCCGCGATGACGCAGGTTCATCGACTTCAGCATGTCGAAGCCGACCTTGACCTCTTCCTCGGGTGCGGCCGAGAGCGACACGCGCAGCGTATCGCCGATGCCCGACCACAGCAGCATGCCAAGACCGATGGAGGACTTCACCGTGCCGATGCGCTGGCCGCCGGCTTCGGTCACGCCGATATGCAGCGGATAGTCGCAGGCCTCGGCCAGACCCTGATAGGCGGCAACGGCGAGGAAGACATCGGACGCCTTCACGCTGATCTTGAATTCGCGGAAGTCATGGTCTTCCAGAATGCGCGCATGATCCATAGCGCTTTCCACCATGGCTTCCGGGCAGGGCTCGCCGTATTTTTCCAGCAGGTGCTTTTCCAGCGAACCGGCATTGACGCCGATGCGCATCGAGCAGCCGTGATCCTTGGCGGCCTTCACCACTTCGCGTACGCGGTCAGCAGAGCCGATATTGCCGGGATTGATGCGCAGGCAGGCGGCGCCGGCCTCGGCGGCCTCGATGGCGCGCTTATAGTGGAAGTGGATGTCGGCGATGATCGGCACCTTCGACTGGCGCACGATCTCTTTCAGCGCCCTGGTCGAGTCTTCATCGGGGCAGGAGACGCGCACGATATCGGCGCCGGCCTCTTCGCAACGACGAATCTGCTCCACCGTCGCCTGGACGTCGCTGGTCAGCGTGTTGGTCATGGTCTGCACGGTGATCGGCGCGTCACCGCCCACCGGCACCTTGCCAACGAAAATCTGCCGCGATTTGCGGCGCTGGATATCGCGATAGGGTCGGATGCTCATGATCTGGTTTCCGTCCGGCTCAGCTCAGGCTTTATTGGGGCCTGCGGACGCGGCGTAACATGGCGTCTTTACCGGGTGATGGCAAGGCAGGCCGGGCCCGAAAGCCTAGCCCTGGCGCTCGTTTCCGGGGTTTTTCAGGCGTTCCGGATCGAGCGAAATGCCGCGCTTGACCTCACCCTCGTTGCCCAGCGGGGCCAGGGTCTGGCCATCGACCACCACCCGCACGCCACCGGCATTGCCGGTCAGCAGCGTCAGGCCGGCGCGGTCGGGCACCTGGTAGCGCTCGCCGGCATTCAGCAGCCGGGTGAAGACCTGTTCGTTGTTGGGGCCGCGCACCTGGATCCACGATGGTGCGGTGGCTTCCAGGCGGATGCGACTGCCGGCATCGGCGGTGCCATAGCTGGTGGGGGCCGCGGCCGGCGGCTGCGCAGGCGCGGCTGCGACAGGGTGTGCGGGCGCCGGCGCGGGTGCGGCGGCGATGGCCGGAGCGGGCGGCGCGGGCGCCGGAGATGCGGGTACGGATGCAACGGCGGGCGGCGGGGTTACCGGTGCCGGCGTCGCGACCGGGGCTGGCGTGCTGGCAACCGGTGGCGGCGGCAGAATCACCGGCGGCGCAGCCGGCGCGATCGGCTGCGGGCTGGGCACAAGATCGGCGAGCCGCGACGGCACAGCCTGGATCAAATCCTGGCCGACACGCAGCGCTTCCTGGTGCTTGTACCACAGCGCATAGACGATGCCGGCCAGCACCAGGGCGCCGATCACCAGCCACAGGCGCGGCGTGCGCTCTTCCGGGCGCGGCAGCGGGAAATTCAGAACCGTGCGGCGCACCGAGCCATCGGACTCGCCCTGATAGGTCTTCAGCACGTTTTCGGGATCGAGGCCGAGGAATTCTGCATACTGGCGCAGGAAGCCGCTGACATAGACCGCGCCAGGCAGTTCGCCGAAGCGGCCGGCTTCGATGGCTTCCAGATATGGACGACGGATACGCAGGCGTGCAGACACGTCGGCAAGGGCGAGGCCTCGCCGCTCACGCACAACCTTCAGGCTATGGCCTACCCCGTCGTAACGCTCCTCAACGCTGACGGCAGTTGCCATGGCGGCTTGTTCGCCGGACTGGCTATTCATTCTTTTCGCCCGCATCGTTCGCCCCGGCATCTTACGGCAAATGGCCAATGAGGCCAGCTATTTCAAACAATTACCGCGTTTTCCCGGGCAAATTCTTCTAGCGCTGCGCGCATGCTGCGTTCCGGCGAGGCGTAATGCTTAGACATAAAATCAGCCAAAAGAGGAACATCCAGACTACGGAGCATTTCCTTGACCGGGCCGATGGCATTGGCCGGCATGGACAGGCGGCGGAAGCCCAGGCCCAGCAGGGCCATGGCCTCCAGCGGCCGGCTGCCCATTTCGCCGCACATGGTGACCGGCTTGTTGGCCGCATGGCACTGCTGCACCACCCAGTGCAGGAAGCTGAGCAGGGCCGGGCTCAGGGGGTCGTAGCGATCGGCAAGCTTCGGGTTGCCGCGGTCGGCGGCGAACATGAACTGCATCAGGTCGTTCGAGCCGACCGAAACGAAATCGACCAGCGGCAGCAGGGCTTTCAACTGCCAGGCCAGCGCCGGCACTTCCAGCATGCTGCCGACAGCCACCTTCAGCGGCACCGGCTTGCGCAGATTGACCAGGCGCTGCACCTCGCGGTCGAGCAGCCGGCGGGCGCGGCGGAATTCGTCGACCTCGGCGATCATCGGGAACATGACATGCAGATTGCGGCCGGCGGCAGCTTCCAGCATGGCGCGCAGCTGCACCTTCAAAAGGGCCGGACGGTCGAGCGCCAGACGGATGGCGCGCCAGCCGAGCGCCGGATTCTCTTCCGGATGCTTCACCAGATAGGGCAGCACCTTGTCGCCGCCGATATCGAGCGTGCGGAACACCACCGGGCGGTCGCCCGCATGTTCGATGACGCGGCGATAAATCGCCGTCTGCGCCTCGGCCTTGGGCAGGGTCGGCCGCACCATGAACTGCAGCTCGGTGCGATAGAGCCCGATGCCGTCGGCATTGGTCTCGTCCAGATGATTGAGATCGATGAGCAGGCCGGCATTCACCAGCATGGCAACGCGCATGCCGTCGCGCGTGACCGGCGGATCCTCGCGCTGGGCGGCGTATTTCGCCAGTCGGGCGCGGCGCAGGCTGACGCTCTGGTGGAAGGCATTGACGACATCGGCAACGGGACGCACGAAGACCTGTGCGTGGTCGCCATCGACCACCACCGTATCGCCGGGCTCGACTTTGGCGATCACGCCGGCAACGCCGCCCAGCACCGGAATCGACAATGCACGCGCGACGATGGCGACGTGACTGACGCTGGAACCTTCTTCCAGCACCACGCCCTGCAGCTTGCGGCGATCGTAATCCAGCAGCTCGGCCGGACCCATCTGGCGCGCGAACAGGATCGCGTTGTCAGGCAGGTTCTCGGCCGCCGAATGCTGCGGTTTGCCGGTCAGATGCAGCAGCAGGCGATTGGCCAGATCGTCGAGATCGGCCAGGCGCTCGCGCAGGTACGGATCGGTGATCGCCTGCATGCGATGGCGCGTATCGCCCTGCACGCGCTGCACGGCGGCTTCCGCGGTCAGGCCTGATTCTACCGCCTGGTGCAGCTTGGACAGCCAGCCGGTGTCATGGGCGAACATCTTGTAGGTTTCCAGGATGTCGCGGCTCTCGCCGACAATGTCGCTGTCGGGCGCCTCCAGCATCCGGTTGACCTGGTCGCGCATCGAGGCGACCGCCGCATCCAGCCGCTCCTTCTCGAGCGGGATGTCGTCGGCCATGGTCTTTTCGACATGGATGCGCGGCTCGTGCAGCACGGCAACGCCCAGCGCCAGGCCTTCCGACAGCACGCGGCCATCGGCGCGGAAGGGCATCGTCGAGGTGCGGTTGGTGGCGGCGATATCCTCGCCGCCCGAGAGCTGGCCCGAGGCCACCATCTCGGCCAGCACCATGGCAATGGTTTCCAGCGCCTCGGTTTCTTCATCGGCATATTGCCGGCGCGTCTGGTTCTGCACGACCAGCACGCCGATCACGCGGTTGTCGCGCAGCAGCGGCACGCCGAGCAGCGAGTGATAGATTTCTTCGCCGGTTTCCGGCTTGTAGGCGAATTGCGGGTGGTTCTGTGCATCCGCCAGCGCCAGCGGGCGCGCATGGGCGGCGATATCGCCAACCAGACCCTCGCCCACATGCAGGCGGGTCTTGTGCACGGCGTCGGGGTTCAGACCCTCGGTGGCGTAGAGTTCGAGTTCATCGTTGCGCAACAGATAGACCGAGCAGACTTCCGCCACCATGTTGGTGGCGATGTTGCGCACCACACGCGCCAGCCGCTCGTCGACGGTGCCGGCTTCCGCCATCACCTCGCGCAGGCGGCGCAGCAGGCCGCGCGGGCCGGGCGCGGATGCGCGTCCCGGCGGCGTCACAGCCCGTCTCCGCTAACCGTTACCGGAGAGGCTGGTGTGGCGTGCCCTCCCCGCATTGCCCCCCCGCTTTCATTCGGCGTCGAGGCCGAAGGCGGTGTGCAGGGCGCGCACCGCAAGCTCGGTGTAGTCGGCGCTGATGAGGACGCTGACCTTGATCTCTGAGGTGGTGATGGCCTGGATATTGATGTTCTTCTCGGCCAGCGCCTTGAACATGATATGAGCCACGCCCGCATGGCTGCGCATGCCGACGCCGACCACCGAAACCTTGATCACGTTCTTGTCCGGGATCAGCTTGGCCCAGCCCAGGCTCTTTTCCTGCTTCTCCAGGATGGTCACCGCGCGATCGAGATCGCTGCGCCCCATGGTGAAGGTCATATCGGTCTTCTTGCCGTCCTCGGAGATATTCTGGACGATCATGTCGACATTGATGCCGGCATCTGACAGCGGGCCGAAAATGCCGGCGGCGATCCCCGGACGATCGGCCACACCGATCAGGGTCACCTTGGCTTCGTCGGCGGAATAGGTCACGCCGGAAACGATCTGCTTTTCCACGATCTCATCCTCATCGACAACCAGAGTACCCGCAACATCGGCGAAACTCGACAGAACCTGGGTGCGCACCCGATGGTTCATCGCCATTTCCACCGAGCGGGTCTGCAGCACCTTGGCACCCAGCGAGGCCAGCTCCAGCATCTCCTCGTAGGTGATCTTATCCAGCTTGCGGGCTTTTTTCACGATCCGCGGATCGGCGGTGTATACGCCATCCACGTCGGTATAGATATCGCAGCGGTCGGCCTTGAGCGCCGCCGCCAGGGCCACCGCCGAGGTATCCGAGCCGCCGCGGCCCAGAGTGGCGATGCGCTCGCCGGGGCCGACGCCCTGGAAGCCCGCCACCACCGGCACAACGCCGGCGGCCATATCCTTGAGCATCGCGGACCCGTCGATCTCCTCGATCCGGGCCCGGCCATGCATGTCGTTGGTGCGGATCGGCACCTGCCAGCCCTGCCAGGACCGGGCCTTCACCCCGGCCGCCTGCAGGGCGATCGAGACCAGGCCGGTGGTGACCTGCTCGCCGGCCGCCACCACGGTGTCGTATTCCTTCTGGTCATGGACCGGGTCGATCTGCTTGCACAGGTCGACCAGCCGGTTGGTCTCGCCGGACATGGCAGAGACCACCACAGCCACCTGGTGGCCGGCGTCCACTTCCCGTTTCACTTTGGCCGCGACATTCTTGATCCGGTCCACCGAACCGACCGAAGTGCCGCCGAATTTCATCACCAAGCGCGCCATGTCGCTCGATCCCGTTTCACGATACGTTGTCGATAGCTACCGGCGGAACCTTGCCGGTAAAAAGGCGCGACCTTAATACTCTCGGGGCCGGCCGGGAGCAAGCCGACCAAACGTAAAAATTCCCTGTTTTTGCCAGACCTTGCCGGACCCAGATGACCCAGACCGCCGCCAGCATCGACCCTGCCGAAATCGAACGTTTTTCCGCCCTGGCGGCCGAATGGTGGGACCCGCGCGGCAAGTTTCGCCCCCTGCATAAATTCAACCCGGTACGGCTGGGCTTTATCCGCGACCGAATCGCCGCCCATTTCGCCCGCGACACGGCCGCCGAGGCCCCGCTGGCCGGCCTGCGCCTGCTGGATATCGGCTGCGGCGGCGGCCTGGTCTCCGAGCCGATGGCCCGGCTGGGCGCGGCCGTCACCGGCGCCGATGCCGGCGAGCGCAATATCGGGGTGGCCAGCCTGCATGCCGCCGAGGCCGGGGTGGCGGTGGATTACCGCTGCACCAGCGCCGAAGACCTGGCTGCGGCCGGCGAAAGCTTCGACGTGGTGCTGGCCCTGGAGGTGGTGGAGCATGTGGCCGACCTGTCCGGCTTCCTCGCCGCCTGCGGCCAGATGGTAAAGCCCGGCGGCCTGCTGATCGCCGCCACGCTGAACCGCACGCCGAAATCCTTCGCGCTGGGCATCGTGGCGGCCGAATACATCCTGCGCTGGGTGCCGCGCGGGACGCATGACTGGAAGAAATTCGTGCGGCCCCATGAGCTGGCCGGCGGCCTGCGCAACGCCGGCCTGAGCCTGAAGGAAGTGGCCGGCGTCAGCTACGATCCGCTGGCCGACCGCTGGAGCATCGGCCGCGACACGGATGTGAATTACATGCTGGTGGCGGCGAAAGACTCTTAGGCGTCGCTGCGCGGCAGCCAGGGAATCATCGCCACGTCGATGCCTTCTTCCACCAGTTCCTTGGCCTCGTCCTTGCTGGCCTCGCCGTAGATGTTGCGCTTGTCGGCCTCGCCGTAATGCATCTTGCGCGCTTCCTCGGCGAACTGCTCGCCGACATAATCGGCGTTCTTTTCGACATGGTCGCGGATTTCGCTGAGCGCCTTCATCGCCACGGCCATTTCCTTGGCTTCGGCGGCGGCGCGCTCGCCCTTGGAGCGGCCGATGCGCGGCGCCATCGGCGCCTTGGTCACCTTGCGCGAGTTGCACACCGGACAGACGACCTCGCCGGCTTCCGCCTGCGTGTCGTAGGTGGCGCTGTCATAAAACCACGCTTCGAAGACGTGGTCCTTGCGGCATTTGAGTTCGTACTTGATCATGCTGTCGCAGGTGATTCGGCGGGGGTCATGTCTCGTAAGGCGTGCAACAGGTTATACATGGGGCAGTCACAGGCCTGCAACAAGGGGCCAGACAGCCGGGAGGCCATCGATGGCGCCGGCACCGTCTGACTGGGTGCAGCGATTCGCACCGCAGGTTGCAGCCGGCGGGCGCGTGCTCGACCTTGCCTGCGGCAGCGGCCGTCATGGCCGGCTGTTCCTGGGCGCCGGCTATCGCGTCACCTTCCTCGACCGCGATCTCACCGGCGTCGCCGATCTGCGCAATACCGCTGGCGCCGACCTGATCGAGGCCGATATCGAGCATGGTCCATGGCCGCTGTCGGGTCAGGATTTTTCCGCCGTGGTGGTGACCAGCTATCTCTGGCGGCCGCGGTTCGGCCATCTGGTCGCCGCCGTGCAGCCCGGCGGCCTGCTGATCTACGAGACCTTCATGCGCGGCAACGAGCGCTTCGGCAAGCCGAGCAATCCCGACTTCCTGCTCGTGCCCCATGAACTGATCCGACTCTGCCAGGATGCGTTCGAGATCCGCGCCTTCGAGCAGGGCGAAGGAGCCAACAGCCTGTGCCAGCGCATCTGCGCCGTGAAGCTGTGATGCGCGAGACTGTTGAAACCGAGCGCCTGCGCCTGCGCCGGTTCCACGGCTCTGACTGGCAGGGCCTGGCGCGCTTCTATACCGACGACCAGGTGATGCGCCACATGCTGCCCGGCCGCGGCCTCGCCCGCGAACAGGCGCAGGAACGCGCCAAGGGCAACATCCACAATTTCAACGATCATTGGGACCGCCGCGGCTATGGCGTCTGGGCCGTCACCGATCGCGACAGCGGCCGTTTGCTGGGCCAGTGCGGCCTGCGCTGGATTCCGGAAGCGGAGCAAACTGAACTGCTGTATCTTTTCACCAAGACCGTCTGGGGCCGCGGCCTTGCCACTGAGGCCGGACGCGCGGTGATTACTTACGCTTTCGAGACTGCCAAGCTGCAGGGCCTGATCGCCCTGACGGCACCGGAAAATCGCGGTTCGCAGCGCGTACTGACCAAGCTGGGCTTTGTCCATGCCGGCGAGAAGCCGTTATGGGAGCGCATGGTCAGTTGGTTCGATCTGCCGCGCAGCGACTGGAACGCGACGCAAACAGAAAGTGCTGAATCGTAGTCCCTGCAAAAAGCAGTTGGGCCGCGTCGCTGCGAGGCGTAGCATCGCCGCGAACAACAGAAACCGTTTGCGCCATGACCATCGATATCGGGCAAAGACTGCAGCATGCAACGCAGGTGATCCGCGAAGCCGGAAAGCTGGCGCGCGGCTTTTACGACAACCGCAAGGATCTGGTGATCAAGCTGAAGGGCGTGCAGGATTTCGTCAGCCAGGCGGATTCCGAAACCGAGGACCTGATCACCTCGCGGCTGCTCAGCAAATTCCCGCATGACGGCATTCTGGGCGAAGAGCGCGGCAAACGCGGCGGCGAGATCGATGCGCTCTGGGTGATCGATCCCATCGACGGCACGGCGAATTACGTGCGCGGCCTGCCTTACTGGTGCATCGCCATCGCGCTGGTGGCGGGTGGCAATCTGGAGCTTGGGCTGATCTACGACGTGATCGGTGATCGCCTGTATACGGCGCGGCGCGGCCATGGCGCCTTCTGCAACGGTCAGCCGATCATGGTGAGCGACACCCAGCAGATCGAACGCGCCTGCCTCGGCATCGGCTATGGCCATGGCGAACCGGCCGATGTGCATGCCGGCATCATCGACAACCTGCTGCGCGCCCATTGCCAGTATCGCCGGCTGGGCAGCGGCCTGCTGCTGATGGCCCTGGCCGCCGAGGGTGCGCTGGACGGCTTCTACGAAGCGCGCATGAAGCCCTGGGACGCGCTGGCCGGCCTGCTGCTGGTGCGCGAAGCCGGCGGCATCACCAACGACTACGATTTCAACGGCGAGACCAAGGCCGAGCCGGTGCTGGCGCTGACGCCGGCACTCTGGGCGCCATTCTCTGCGGCAATGAACGTGTCGCTGCCGGTCTATTCGGCGGCGCGGCCCGAAAGGCGCGTCGGCAGGGCGTAAACCGGATCGTGATTCCAGGCCGGAATCTGTGCCCGCGCCTTGGCCACTTCGGCCAGATCGATCTCCACCACCGTGGCGCCAACGCCCTCGCCCATATCGGCCAGCACGCGACCCCAGGGATCGACCACCAGCGAATGGCCATAGGTCTGGCGGTTGCCCGGATGGTCGCCCCACATCGCCGGCGCGACCACGAAGGCGCCGGTCTCGATGGCGCGCGCGCGCATCAGCACATGCCAGTGCGCCTTGCCGGTGGTGCGGGTGAAGGCGGCCGGGATCGAGATCACATCGGCGCCGGCCTGGGCCAGGCCGCGATACAGGCCTGGGAACCGCAGGTCGTAGCAGACCGACATGCCGAGCGTGCCGAACGGCACCGGCACCACGATGCCATCGGCACCGGGCGCGATCGAGTTGCTCTCGCGATAGGTTTCGCCCGACGGCAGATCGACATCGAAGAGATGGATCTTGTCGTAGCGCGCGGCGATGCCGCCATCGGGATTGAGCAGATACGAGCGGTTGAAGTTGCGGTTGGCGCCTTCAGGCTTGATGGCGAGCGAGCCGACCAGCAGGCGGACATTCAGCTCTTTCGCCAGCGCCTGAAACGCCAGCAGCGCCGGATGGCTGTCTTCCGGCCGTCCGGCCGCCACGCTGGCCGCCGCGTTCAGACCCATGAAGCCGGAATTCTCCGGCGTGGCGATGAACTCGGCGCCGCCGTCCCTGGCCTTGCGCACCAGAGCGGAGACATGGGCGATATTGGCGGCCATGTCGTCCCAGATATTGGGCTGCACCAGACCGATCTTCACTTTCTGCGCCATCGCCCTGCCCCGTTTTCTTTCCGTTTAGGCCGCCAGCAGCGGATCGAGCTTGCCGGCGCGGTCCAGCGCATGCAGGTCGTCACTGCCACCGACATGCTGGCCGTTGATCCATATCTGCGGCACCGTGCGCACACCGCCGGCCTTTTTCGTCATCTCCTCGCGCGTCGCCGCATCGTAGGTGACGTCGATCTCGTTATAGGTCTGACCCTTCCTGTCGAGCAGCGCCTTGGCGCGCGCGCAATAGGGGCACATGAAAGTGGTGTAAATCACGATATCGGCCATGACGTCCTCGTTGGAAGCCCCTCAGCTTCTGCCAGGAATTATTGACGGGGATTATATGGTGCCCTGCTCGGCCCGAACAACCCGGGCCAGCGTCAGGACATCGACCGCCGCTGCCCCGCCCTGCCGCAAAATCCGGCAGCAGGCCGAAACCGTGGCACCGGTGGTGAACACATCGTCGATCAGCAGCAGGCGTTTTCCATGAATTTCATCCCTGGCATCGGGGGCCAGCCGGATCGCCCCGGCCAGCGTCCGGCGGCGCTCGGTCCGGTTCAGCCTCCCTAAGCTGCGGGTCGGCTTCGGGCGCTCCAGCAGATCGAGGCGGGCCGGCTTGCCGCTCAGCCGCCCGAGCTGCTGCGCCAGCAGGCCCGACTGGTTGAAGCGCCGCCGCCACAGCCGCCAGCGATGCAGCGGCACCGGCAGGATCAGGTCGCAGTCGGCCAGAAGCGCCGCGCCGGCGGTCTGCATCAAGGCCGCCAGGCCCGGCGCCAGATCGGTGCGGTCGCCGCGCTTGAAGCGCAGCACCAGGTCGCGGCCGCCACCGCCATAGGCAAACACCGCGCGCGCCCGGTCGAAGCGCGGCTCGCGCTGCAGGCAGGCGGCACAGACCAGGCCATCGGGCACCGGCATCGCGTAAGGGATACCGCAGCGCGGACAGCAAGGCTGGGCAATGAACCCGACTTCAGGCCAGCATTGTGGGCACAGACGTCCGGGCTGATCCACCGTTGTCGTGCAGAGCATGCATTGCGGCGGTAGCAGCAGATCAACGCTGCTGCGCCAGACCCGGCGCAGGGCGCGCAGGGGCAGGATGGAGTCTTCGCTCTGCAGCATACCGGCTTGCACCTCGCATGACGCAACGGCAGGCCGCCCGAAAGGCATAAGGACGCATGACGGCGGCTGCCGGCCTCGGTTATGGTGGCAGAAAAGCAGACCAGAGGAAACGACAGTATGAGCGCCAAGGGCAGCAGCAGGACAATCCGCATCGGCGGCGCATCGGCCTTCTGGGGCGACAGCATGGTGGGCGCGCCGCAACTGCTGTTCCAGGGTGAGGTCGATTACCTGATCTTCGACTACCTGGCCGAGATCACCATGTCGATCATGGCGCGCATGCGGGCGAAAGACCCGCTGCAGGGCTACGCCACCGATTTCGTCACGGTCACCATGAAGCGCCTGCTGCCAGAACTGGCGCGGCGCAAGGTGAAGGTGGTGGCCAATGCCGGCGGCGTGAATCCCGCCGCCTGCGCCGCCGCCATCCGCGCGCTGGTCGCCGAGGCCAGCCTGTCGCTGAAGGTCGGCGTCGTGCTGGGCGACGACCTGATGCCCGAGCTGGCCAGACTCAAACCCATGCTGGAACCCATGCAGCCCGGCGCACAGCCGCCCGAGCGGTTCATGTCGGCCAATGCCTATCTGGGCGCGGTGCCGATTGCCGCCGCGCTGAAGGACGGCGCCGATATCGTGGTCACCGGCCGCTGCGTCGACTCAGCGCTGTGTCTCGGCCCGCTGCTGCATGAATTCGGCTGGGACCTGAAGGATTTCAACCGCCTCTCGGCCGGCAGCCTCGCCGGCCATATCATCGAATGCGGCGCGCAGGCCACCGGCGGCCTGTTCACCGATTGGCGCGAGGTGCCGGACTGGGACAACATCGGCTATCCCATCGCCGAGATTTCCGAAGACGGCAGCTTTATCATCACCAAGCCGCCCGGTACCGGCGGCCTGGTCACGGTCGGCACCGTGGCCGAGCAACTGGTCTACGAGATCGGCGATCCGGCCGCCTATATCCTGCCGGACGTGACCTGCGACTTCACCGCCGTGACAGTCGAACAGGTGGGCGAAAACCGCGTGCGCGTCTCAAATGCCAAAGGCCGTCCGCCATCCGACAAGTACAAGGTTTCGGCCACCTACATGGACGGCTTCCGCGCCGTGGCCCATATCACCATCGGCGGCATCGAGGCGCGCGCCAAGGCCGAACGCACGGCCGAGGCGATCCTGAAACGCACGCGCCGCATCTTCACCCAGCTCAATCTCGGCGACTACCGCGCCACAGAAACCGAAATCCTCGGCGCCGAAGCCATGTATGGTCCCCATGCGAATGCCGGCGCGCAGGCTTCACGCGAAGTGGTGATGAAGCTGGCGGTCAGCCATGCGGAAAAAGCCGCGCTCGATATCTTCGCCCGCGAGATCGCGCCAGCCGGCAGTTCCTTCTCGCCCGGCACCACCGGGTTCTTCGGCGGCCGGCCGAGCCCGCAGCCGGTGGTGAAGCTGTTCTCCTGCTTCATCCCGAAAAACACTCTGACCGTTGCGCTGGATGCCGACGGCACCGCGCATCCGCTCACTCTGCCCGCAATCGCCGGCAGCACAGATGGTCCGCCGGCCGCCAAACCGCAGATCGCCGAACTGCCGGCTGGTGCGCGCAAGACGGTGCCGTTGATCCGGCTGGCCTTTGCCCGTTCGGGCGACAAGGGCGACAACAGCAATATCGGCATCATCGCCCGCAAGCCGGAATACCTGCCCGCGATCCGCGCCGCCCTTACCGAACAGGCGGTGGCCTCGCATTTCCGCCATCTGGTGACAGGCCCGGTGCAGCGCTTCGACCTGCCCGGCATCCATGGCCTGAATTTCCTGCTGCAGGGCGCGCTCGGCGGCGGCGGCATCGCGTCCTTGCGCAACGATCCGCAGGGCAAGGCCTATGCCCAGATGCTGCTGGATTTCCCGGTTCCGGTGCCGGCAGCCTGGGGAATCGCGTGATCCGGGACTGGAATAGCTGCGCAAAAGGCGGATAGTGGCGGCCGGGCCGCCGCCCTATTTTGCTGGCATGACACAGACACAGCGACTGCCAAACCAAAGACTGCCAACCGAAACGGAATACGCCGCCATCCGCAGCAACGATGCATCGGCCGATGGCCGGTTCTTCTATGGCGTCACCAGCACCAAAATCTTCTGCCGGCCCTCCTGCGTCAGCCGGACGCCGAAGCCGGAGAATGTGCGCATCTTCGCCAGCGCCGAACAGGCGGAGACCGTCGGCTTCCGGCCCTGCAAGCGCTGCCGCCCAGAAAATTACATTGCTGGCCAGGCGCCCGCCGCCGATGCGCGGCTGGAACGCGCCCGCGCCCTGATCGACCGCCGTCTGGCCGCCGGCGACCCGACCCCGACGCTCGCCGAACTGGCCAAGACGGCGCATATGGGCGCCACGCATCTGCAGCGCCGCTTCGCGGCAGCCTATGGCCTCAGTCCGCGGGCCTATGCCGAAGCCCAGCGCGTGGCCAACTTCAAGCAGGAACTGCGCCGCGGCAATGGCGTGACCGATGCGATCTATGGCGCCGGTTTCGGCGCCGCCAGTCGCGTCTATGAAAAAGCCGACCGCTGGCTGGGCATGACTCCGGCCGATTACCGCCGCGGCGGTGAAGGCCTCACACTGGAGGTCGCGGTCCGCCGCACCGAAATGGGTTTGACCCTGGTGGCGGAAAGTCCGCGCGGCATCGCCGCCCTGCTGTTCGGCCAGAATGAAAAAGCCATGCTGGCCGAACTGCGCGGCGAATTTCCTGCCGCCGCGATTCGCCGCAATGAAAAAGCCGGCAGCGGCGCCTTTGCCGCGCTGGCCGCCATGCTGGCCGGCAAGCCGGCACCGAAAAACCTGCAGCTGGATCTGCGCGGCACGCCGTTCCAGATCCGCGTCTGGACCGCCCTGCAGGCGATCCCCGCCGGCGAGACCCGCAGCTACCAGCAGATCGCCGTGGCGCTGGGCAATCCCAAGGCCTCGCGCGCGGTGGGTTCAGCCTGCGGCAACAATATCCTCGGCGTGCTGGTGCCATGCCACCGGGCGCTGCGCAGCGATGGCAGCCTGGGCGGCTATCGCTGGGGGCTCGACCGCAAGGAAAAGCTGCTCAGCACTGAAGGCGTCGAACTGGAACCGGCCGAATAGGCCGGGACCAACGCCTATGTATAACTGGCCGAAATATTTGGGGGGTATATCCTTGTCCGGGCTGCTTTCCGGCCATGCCGTCATCGCATGACCGGCACCTTGCAGTTGGTTGGAATAGCTCTAAATTCATCGCCTGAAGTCCGGAAAACCAAGAAGGAGTTGCCCCCATGGCTGTCGCAGTCGACATCGGCATTGCCGAAAAGGAACGCAAAAAAATCGCCGATGGCCTGTCGCGCCTGCTGGCCGACACCTACACGCTCTACCTGAAGACCCACAACTATCACTGGAATGTCGAAGGCCCGATGTTCCAGACCCTGCACACCATGTTCGAGCTGCAATACACCGAACTGGCGCTGGCCGTGGACCTGATCGCCGAACGCATCCGCGCGCTCGGTCATTACGCGCCGGGCTCCTATGCGCAATACGCCAAGCTCTCGTCCATCAAGGAAGAGACCGGCGTGCCGGGTGCGCAGGACATGATCAAGGACCTGGTCAAGGGCAACGAAGCGGTGAGCAAGACGGCGCGCGCGCTGTTCCCGGTGGTCGACAAGTCGTCCGACGAGCCGACCGCCGACCTGCTGACCCAGCGCATGCAGATCCATGAGAAGACCGCCTGGATGCTGCGCAGCCTGCTGGAAAAGAAGTAAGCGCGGCATTTTCACGCACGGCTTCACCGAAGCTTGATTGGCGCCCGGCCGATGACCCGCTAGCTTAAGGTCATCACCGGGCGCCTTTCTTTTGCGGAGTAGGGATTATGCTGATCAAGCGACGTCGTGGCTGGGAACTGCCGGAATCGATGGCCACGCCGGAAGAGCTGTTCTTCGACCGCCGCAAGCTGTTGCTGGGCCTGGGTGCGGCCGGCCTGATCGGCGCCACCGGTCTGAAATCGGCACGGGCGGAAACCGCCACCGAGCTGTATCCGGCCAAGCGGATCGATACTTACAAGCTCGACCGCGAGATCACCGAGGAAAAGATCGCCACCACCTATAACAACTTCTACGAATTCGGCACCAGCAAGAACATCGTCAAGGCAGCTCAGGCACTGACGCTCAAGCCCTGGCAGGTGAAGATCGACGGCATGGTGGCCAAGGAGATCACCATCGATGCGGAAGAGCTGATCCGCAAGATGCCGGTGGACGAGCGGCTCTATCGCCACCGCTGCGTCGAGGCCTGGGGCATGGCCGTGCCGTGGAGCGGCTTCCCGCTGAAAGCCCTGGTCGATTTCGCCCAGCCCACCTCCGGTGCGAAATACCTCAAGATGGAAACCTTCTCGCGCCCGCAGGAAGCCAGCGGCCAGAAGCAGTTCTGGTATCCCTGGCCCTATGTCGAGGCCGTGACCATCGAGGAAGCCAATAACGAGCTCGCCTATATCGCCACCGGCGTCTATGGCAAGCCGATCCCCAAGCAGATGGGCGCGCCGCTGCGTCTGGCGCTGCCGTGGAAATACGGCTTCAAGTCGGTGAAATCCATCGTGCGCTTCACCTTCACCGACCAGCGCCCGAAGACCTTCTGGGAAGCGATGGGTCCGAGCGAATACGGCTTCTGGGCCAACGTCAATCCAATGGTGGCGCATCCGCGCTGGAGCCAGGCCAGCGAAGAGCTGATCGGCACCGGCAAGCGCGTGCCAACCCTGCTGTATAATGGTTATGGCGATTTCGTCGCCGACCTTTACAAGAACGTGCCGGCGAGCGAGAAGCTGTTCATGTAAAAGCGCATGGGTTATCCATAACGGATGACCCATGACCTGATCATCTTCGATCTCGACGGCACGCTGGTGGATTCCGAAACGCTGGCCAACCGCGTCTTTTATGACCAGCTCGTGACACTCGGCCTCGACAGTGCTTTCGATCTGGCGCGTGTCACCCGCGATTTCACCGGCCTCACCGTGCGCAACTGTCTGGCCCTGGCCTATGACGTCTATGGCCTGGCACCGGTGCCAGAGGATTTCACCGCCCGGCTCAAAGACGCCACCTATGCCAGCTATCGCGAGAGCCTGGTCCCGATCCCCGGCGTGCCCGAGATGCTGCCGCAACTGCGCCAGCCCAAATGCGTCGCCTCGTCTTCGTCACCGGAAAAGATCGCCTTCAGCCTGGCGCTGACCGGCCTGACAGCGCATTTCGGCAGCGACCTGTTCAGCGTGCATCATGTGGCCGCGCCCAAGCCGGCGCCCGATGTCTATCTCTATGCAGCCGAGCAGATGGGCCATGCGCCGACGCGCTGCGCCGCCATCGAGGACAGCCTGCCGGGCGCCACCGCTGGCATCCGCGCCGGCATGACGGTCTATGCCTATCGCCCCGATGGCGATGACGCGGCTTTCGCCGCCATGGGCTGCCGCATCTTCCGCGACATGAAAGACCTCCCCGCCCTGCTGGCCGCCTGAAGGCAAAAAAAAAGCCGGCCTGGGTTACAGGCCGGCAAAGTCTTAACAGGGAGGCTCCGCGCGAGACGCGCGGACGGCCGGAGCAGCGGGGGAGCTGCCACGGCCAAGTTTCTGGCCAAAGCCAAAAACCGGAAGATGTTGCGACGCAACATCTGACAGGCACAGGTGTACGACGTGTCGACAGGTTTGAGTATCCATTGAATTGGCAACTCAGGTATGCGACACGCGCATAACTAATTGGTGAGTCAAATCTGCTGACGGATCAGTGCATTAGGGTATTCACACCGGCATTCGGGCCGGGCGGGAAATACAGACGCACCGTGGTGCCGCGGCCCGGTATGCTCTCGATGTCGAGCCGGCCGCCATGCAGTTCGATCAGGGCTTTGACCAGCGGCAGCCCCAGGCCGGTGCCGCGCATCTGCGAGACCAGCGCCGAATCGATGCGGCCGAAGGGCTCCAGCGCCTTCTGCACATCGACGGCATCCATCCCCACACCGGTATCGGCAACAGCGATCACCGCGCCGCCATCGGGTGCAGCGGAAATGCCGAAGCGGACCTGGCCGCCCGAGGGCGTGTATTTCACGGCATTCGACAGCAGGTTCACCAGCATCTGCTTGGCCAGACGGTCATCGGCGAACAGCGTGGCGCCATCGGGCGCGGGCTCGGCCTCCAGGGTGACCAGGCGATCGGCAGCCAGCGGCCGCAGCAGCGTGGCGCAATCCTCGGCCAGCCGCGCCCAGCTCATATGTTCCGGCACCAGCTTCATCTTGCCGGCCTCGACCTTGGACAGATCGAGGATGTCGTCGATCACCGCCAGCAGATGGCGGCCGGCGGCCAGGATGTCGTTGGCGTAGCGGTCATACTGCGGCACGCCCGAGGTGCCGAGCAGCTGCAGCGCCATGATCTCGGAAAAGCCGATGATGGCATTCAGCGGCGTGCGCAGCTCGTGGCTCATATGCGCGAGGAACTGGCTCTTGGCGCGGTTGGCGTATTCGGCCTCCTGGTGCGCCTTGATCGCCGCGGTGCGCGCCGCCTCCAGGGTTTCAGTGCGTGCCGCCAGGCTGTCGTTGACCTCGCGCAGCTCGCGCTCGCCGCGCTTGAGCGCCGTGATGTCGGTAATCAGCGAGGCGGTGCCGCCGGAGCCGAGCCGGAAGTCGCGAATCTGCAGCCAAAGCCGGTCGCGCGTATCGTAGAAGATATGCGCCTCGCCATTCGCGGCCTTGAAGATGCGCCGACGCTCGGCCTGCCAGGCGGTGTAATCGGTTGTCACCCCGGCGCGCGAGGGCAGCGGGCGGCAGGCCACGGAGGCATCGCAGATCTGGTCATGGGTCTGACCGGGCGCCTCGGCCAGCGGTACGCCGATGATGGCGGCATAGGCCGGATTGCAGATCACCAGCCGGGACTGCTGGTCGAACAGCGCGACGCCATCGGGCGCCACGGCCAGCGCATCGGACAGGCGCTGCTCGGCCTCGCGCAGGCGCTGTTCGGAGGCCTTGCGGTCGGTGACGTCGTTCACCACCACCAGGGCGGCATCCTCGTCGGCATAGCGCATCGGCACCGCGGCCATGGTGGCCCAGATGACATGGCCCTGGGCGGTGGCAAGCTGCAGTTCCTCGTTCGGCCGGGATGCCGTCTCGAAGATGCGGGCCCGGTGCGCGGGATCGAGCACATAGCGCGGCGGCGCTGTCGCCACGCCGCCATCGACGATACCGAACAGATCGGCGGCGGGCCGGTTGCTGTAGAGGAAGGCGCCATCGTGGCGCCGCGCCACCACCAGCGGGAACGGCGCCGTATCCAGGATCGACCGCAGGCGGCGCTGGCTTTCCTCGGCATTGGCGCTGACCCGCGTGCGATCCTGCAACATGCCGCGCAGGCGCTCCACCATGCTGGTGGTGCGGCGGAAATAATGGTTCAGCCGCCATGCAAAGCTAAGCAGCAACAGGATGGCGATGAGGGCGACGCAACCAAAAATCCGGTCGTCCTCCGTCGGACCAAGGAGCATCAGAAGGCTGGCCGGCAGCAGGGACAGCACGATCACCACTGCGGCCGCGACGAATTGCACCGAAATGGTCAGGCTGAGCGAGGCGATGCTGCAGATCACGCAGAGCAGGGCCAGCATCGTGGCCGGCTCGAAGGGCAGTTTGGCCAGCACCGCCGTGATCGCGCCCAGCACGATGCCATTAAGGACGTAGACGGCGACCAGGCGCCGGCGCCAGGTCTGCGGTCGGCCGCGGCGTTCCCGGTCGGCCAAGAACCAGCGATGCGTCAGATATTGCAGGACAATGGCAAAAACCGTTGCACCGACATAGACGGCACGCATCGGCAGGTCGAGATAACGGTCAAGCAGGATGGCGACAGCGATGGCAACCGCGATTTGCGCCAGCATGTCGACCGGCCGGCGAATCCGCACCAGCAGTTCATTGCGGCCCGCCGCGCCGCTCCCAGCCTCGGATTGCCATGGCATGGTCAGTAGCGCCAGTCCGCCACTTTGCGCAGCAGGAAGTCGCGGAAGACGGCCAGCCGCTTGGTGGCCCGCAGCTCTTCCGGATAGACGAGGTAGGTATCGAAGCTGGGGCCGTCGATATTGGGCATCACGCGCACGATGCGCGGGTTGCCTTCCACCATATAGTCGGGCAGCGCGGCGATACCGAGACCGCTGGCCACCGACTGCATCACGCCATAGACGTTGTTGACGGTGAGAATCGGATCGCGCGGCACGGCCGGGTCGCCGACCTTCAGCAGCCAGTTGATGTTGTTGAAATGCGCCGGGGCTTCCTCGCCATAGACGATCAGCTGGTGGCGGTCGAGATCGGCGATCGACTGCGGCGCGCCGTGGCGGGTGACATAATCCACCGAGGCATAGACGTGGTTATGCACGGTGAGCAGCTTGCGATGGATCAGGTCGGCCTGGGTCGGCTTCCACATGCGGATCGCCACATCGGCCTCGCGCATGGAGAGGTCGAGTTCGCGGTCGTCCACCACCATCTCGATACGGATATCGGGATAGAGGTCCATGAACTCCTTCAGCCGCGGCGCCAGCCAGACGGTGCCAAAGGCCACCGTGGTGGTGACGCAAAGCTCGCCGGACGGCTTGTCCTTGGCATCGGCAATCATCGCCTCGGTCACCGCCAGGCGCGAGAAGATGTCGCGCGCGGTGCGATAGAGCAGCTCGCCCTGTTCGGTCAGGATCAGGCCGCGGGCATGGCGATGGAACAGCGTGGCGTTGAGCTGGGTTTCGAGCGCGCCGATCTGGCGGCTGACCGCCGACTGGCTGAGGCCCAGCGACTCACCCGCATGGGTCAGACTGCCAGCCTCGGCCACCGCATGAAAAATGCGCAGCTTGTCCCAATCAAGCGCCGACATACACCCCCCTTAACACCGGCCACCGCCCTGCAGGGCGGCGTCAGTCAGCCGCTTCGGCCGCCGGTTGCGCGTGATGCGCGATGAACTTTTCCGCTTCCAGCGCGGCCATGCAGCCGGTGCCGGCGGCCGTGACGGCCTGGCGGTAAATCTTGTCGGCCACGTCGCCGGCGGCGAACACGCCCGCGATGCTGGTCTGCGCCGTGCCCGGCTTGGTCGACAGGTAGCCTTCCGCATCGAGCGGCAGCTGGCCCTTGAACAGTTCGGTATTCGGCGTATGGCCGATGGCGATGAAGACGCCATCGGTGGCGATCTCCTGCGTCGCGCCCGTGGTGGTGCTCTTCAGACGCACGCCGGTGACGCCGCGCGGCTCGTTGGCGCCGGCATCCTTGGGCCCGAGAATCTCGTCCACCACATGATCCCAGATCACCCTGATTTTGGGATGCTTGAACAGCCGCTCCTGCAGGATCTTTTCCGCGCGCAAGGAATCGCGGCGATGCACCAGCACCACCTCGGTGGCATGATTGGTCAGATATAGCGCCTCTTCGACAGCCGTATTGCCGCCGCCGACCACGACCACCTTCTTGCCGCGGTAGAAGAAGCCGTCGCAGGTGGCGCAGGCCGAAACGCCGAAGCCCTGGAAGTCCTGCTCGCTCTGCAGCCCGAGCCAGCGCGCCTGGGCGCCGGTGGCGATGATCAGCGTATCGGCGATGTAGGTATCGCCGCCGTCGCCCTTGGCGACGAAGGGCCGCTTGGAGAGATCGACCGAGACGATGTAGTCGTTGAGGATGGTGGTGCCGACATGCTTGGCCTGCGCCTCCATCTGCTCCATCAGCCAGGGGCCCTGGATGGTCTGCGCGAAGCCGGGATAGTTCTCGACATCGGTGGTGATGGTGAGCTGGCCGCCGGGCTGCAGGCCATGCACCAGGATCGGCGCCAGCGAGGCGCGCGCAGCATAGATCGCCGCGGTCAGACCCGCGGGGCCGGAGCCGAGGATGAGAACCTTGGTGCGATGGGTCGTGGCCATGGAAAAACTGCTCCGAACGCGATGCGACAGGCGCTGAATAACGGGTTGCCGGCGATTATGGCAGCCGTCCGGGCCTGCGCCAAGGGAAAGCCCGGCAAGTCGCGGAGAATGCGGCTTTTTCACCCCTGCGGATTACAGGATTGTGAAGGCGCCGCCGCGACTCGCTGCCGGTTATATAGGGCCGCTTCCAGCGGCCTGAAGTGCCCTATCCGGCTTAAAAACCGAACATGTGATCGATGCAGAAACTCTCGGCGCCGTTCTGCAGGCCGTGGAAGCCGAACAGACGGCAGCTGGCATCGCGCACCTGGATCCAGGCGCCTACGCCGGCGGCCTGGCGTTCGGTTGCGGAAAACGTCTCCGACACCCGGAAGAAGCGCGAGCCGCCATAGGGAATCGCCAGCGGCCGCTCGGCGACCTTCTCGGCCTTGCCGTTGAACAGCGTCAGCGTGGTCTGCGACGCATCCTGGCCGTAGACCTCTTTGGGTAGCGAGGCCGGATAGACCAGATGGCAGATCGCATCGAAGCGCGCCTCGCCCAGACGCAGGAACAGCCGCGTGGTCAGGCCCGGCGGCCGATGGGTGTAGCTCTGCGGCTCGTCGCGATAGGTGATCGGCATATTGTAGATATGCGCGCCGAAGATCGTTTCGGCGGCATGGCCGGAGCTGCGCTGCTCGTACAGGCCGAGCGCATGCAGCCAGCCATCGCCCTCGCCGCCATCGCGGAAGTCGTAGAGATATTCGACATGGCCGTAACCGGAGGGCAGCTTTGCCTTGGCCTCCTGCAGCCAGGCATCGGTATCGACCGGATGCGACTCACGCCGCGCCAACCGGCCCATGAAGCGTTCGGCCGCCACGCTGCCATCGGCATCATGCAGCACCACGCGCACCGGCAGTTCGGTCTGCGCCGTCGACATCGGGGTGGGCAGCGTTACCGTCTTCCACTGGTCCAGCGGCAGCACCGGCAGCGGCATGATATAGCCCTTGCCGAGCAGGGCTTCGAGCTGCGGCAGTTTCGGATCGGCGACCAGGTCGGTGCGTTCGACATTGGCGTGCGCAATACGACGCTTGCCCGCCTTGCCGTTACTCTTCTGCACGATCTCGTAGCGCGGGCGGATCAGGTAGCGCCCGGCCTGCAGCTCGATCTGGTCGGGGAATTTCGCGTTCGGCAGCAAGGCGCCGAGATCGACCGGCGCGGTGCCGAAGGGCGGCACTTCGCCGCTCCACCAGGCGATATCCTGCGAGCCGACGAGATTGACGCCGAGACCGCCGGACGGGATCGCCACCGGATGGCTGTTCTGCACCCAGAGCAGCAGGCGCTCGCCGTCTTTCGGCGCCGGCACGCCCGCGTAAAGATCGGCCGGCCAGGCATTGGCATCGTGGCTGCAGCTCAGTTGCCGTCCCGAATCCGAGAAGCAGTCGAGCGCGTATTTCACCACGTCATGACCCTTGATGCGGATCGCATGGATGAACAGCGAACCGGCAAAATCCTTGAGCCCGAAGCGCTGCTTCACATCGCGGCTGTCAATCTGCACGGCATGAAACGCGCCGGACAGCGGCTCGGTCCACTCCGCCAGCACGGCGCCATCGGGGCCGAAGAGGCAGAGCCAGAGTGCCGGATCGGCGGCGCCATAGCCGCTCCAGTAATTGCCGGTGACTACCTGCGTATGCAGGGCGTCGCCATCCTCGCCGGCATCCTCGCGCAGGAAAGCGAAGTTGGTGGCGAAGTTGATCGGATCGAGATAGCGGCCCGGACTGGACAGCCACTCTTTCGGCAGGCGCATGGCATCGAGGGTGAAGACCGTGCAGCCCGGCGGCAGCAGGCGGGCGATCTGCGCCTTGTGGATCTCGGCATCGAAGGCCGTGATCAGCAGGGCATCGGGTTTGAGCGCGGCGATCGCGGTGATCGGCTGGGTCGGCAGGCCGAGGCGGGTCTGGCCTAAGTCTTCCACGCGCTGCACGAAGACGCCGGCGAGATTGGCGCGCGGGATCGGGAAGAAGGTGTCGAAATGGGCGGCGGCCGGCTGCGGCTCGGGGTCATAGACGGCGAGGCGCTGGAAGCCGGCGAGATCGGCGGCGAGCTGGCGGCCGAGGGCTGCGGTCTTCGGATGGCCGAGCGCCTTGAACAGGCTGTGGCCGCCGAAATTGTTGCCGGGCCGCCAGCCGTTCCTGGCATCGGCATTGGTGAAGGTGTCGATTTTCAGCGCCATCTGATCCGCGCGGCCCGAGGCCGTCTCAAAATGCCGGTGCCCCCGCTCCGGCCGGTGAAGGACCCTGCTTTAGCATCTGGGCCGGCCGGTTGGAATCGGCTTGGGCGAGCCAAGGCGGCCGGCGATTGACTTATCGCAACCTGTGGCGCCCGGCAGCAGCCCGTGGCAGCCGCAAAACCTGCCAACTGGCGCCATCCTGAGCCTAACCGGACCATGCCTGGCCACCCTGAGCCAAACTTTGCCAAACCGGGCCATCCTGGACCGTCCTGCGCCTTCCTGAGCCCACCCCTTTTTCTCATAAACACCGGTTTACCGGCATAAATGCGGTGCGCCATCGCTCTGGAGCCTGCGAAACGCGATTCACGATGCCCAACAACAGCCATTCTCCTGCCAGCGGAGAGGTCCGGGCAGTCGAGATTTAGAACATATATCGTACATTTATGCAGGAATAAAGTCAAATTCCAACTCGGGTAATTTTATGTCCACCCTGCCCCTTGGATTCTTGCGAGTTTTTATAATATTATTGCGCAAACCTCCCAAACGAGAAAACTTATGCAACGCGTGAAGCTCGACCTCATCGACCGCAAGATTCTGACCGACCTGCAGGCGGACGGCCGCATGACCAATGTGGAGCTGGCCCAGCGGGTCGGCATCTCGGCCCCGCCCTGCCTGCGCCGGGTGCGCGCGCTGGAGGAGGCCGGCTATATCAAGGGCTATCACGCCGACCTCAATCCGCAGCAGCTCGGCTATGGCGTGACGGTGTTTGCCATGGTGGGCTTAAGCAGCCAGGCCGAGCATGACCTGGTGGCCTTCGAGCAGACCGTGGCCGGCTGGGCCCAGGTGCGCGAGTGTTTCATGCTGGCCGGCGAGAACGATTTCATCCTGAAGATCGTGGCCCGCGACTGGGACGCCTACCAGACCTTCCTGACCAAGGAACTCACCGCGCTGACCAATGTGGCGCATGTGAAGACCGCGCTGACCATCCGCTGCTCGAAAAGCGAACCCGGCGTGCCGGTGGACATGCCGGCGGAGGAACACGCGGCGGAGTGAGGGTTAAGTAAAACAACCATCACGTAAGAATACGACGGCAAAAAAATCAAACCGTGCCTGATGGGGGAAATAGTGCCAACGCAGATTGAGACTCGTATTCTCGCTGGTGCCGTCAAAGCACAGCGGAACTACCTTAATATGACCAGCTACTGGCTCGACCACGCGCCAGAGTCATTCATCAATGTGCACGTCGGGCTGTCTGTCGCCGAAGGCGAGTATTATGCCAACGTTGATACGTCCGTAAAAAAGCTCAACAAGGACATACAGAAAAAAGGATCTGGTGCAGGACGGAAGCTTCGCTTCGAAAAAGAGCGTCCAGATATCGCTATTTGGTATAAATCCAGGAATGAGCTGGCCGCGATTGTCGAAACTAAAAAGGCTTTCAACGGCGGCGTTCTCGACACGGATATCAAAAAACTAAAGCGGCATCTCAATCATCGCCATTCCGCAAGCCGCGGCTATCTGCTTGTTTTTACCACCAGCGGCAAAATGAGTTCCGACAAATCGGACACTGCAATCGTGTGCGACGTGCTTTCCGACAAACTTGAACGTTGGGGCGAAAAACCCGGCATTAAGCTTGTTGCATCGCATGTCTGCGGCAATAAGGACACTTGGTACAACAAGAAGACGGGTCGCCACTGGGGCTGGGCGATCGGTCTGTACCGTTACGTCCAGTGATTAGGCCAAGAGAACAGACAATGCAGAAGCGTCGCTCCCGCACTCTGCAGAACATGAAATTCTGAAAGAAAAGAAGTTGGCGTCCCCACGGGGATTCGAACCCCGGTTTGCGCCGTGAGAGGGCGCCGTCCTGGGCCTCTAGACGATGGGGACCCATAAGTCGCAGCGGGCTAAGCCCGCGCGAGGTCGCACCAGATACAGGAGGCCTCCCCGCCGCGCAAGGGCTTTCGAGCCCAGGCGGCAAATATGCCCGGTCTGCCAGCGGTTTGGCTGCACCGGCCCGGGGCTAATGCTGAGTCCCGCCAAGGCCTTGGACCCATGGCGAAATTGTTAAACGAGACGCTTGCATCGGACTCTTGGCTGGGTATAGTGCGCGCCTGCAACCGGCACCCCGCCGGTTGGTCGGTTTCAGGGCCTGCCCGAAGCCGTCGCCGGGTCTCCCGGCCACACCGGTTTACCGGCGCCGAGCGGGCGTAGCTCAGGGGTAGAGCACAACCTTGCCAAGGTTGGGGTCGAGGGTTCGAATCCCTTCGCCCGCTCCAATTTCTCTCCCAGACCAGATCAACCACCAGAACGGCCCGGTCCCTGCCGCCGGCCACGCTTTTGTGTCCGCGTTACCACCCGCCTGCCGCTACACTTGCGCCAACGGCCATCCGGCCGGCGGGAGGACTGAATGCGCGCCTTGCTGATGCGTGCGGCCATGCTGGCTGCGCTGAGCCCGATCCTGACCCTGATGACAAATGCCATGGCGCAGTCTTCGCCGCCGCCGCTGAATGAACTGGCCCCGAAAGGTCCGGTGAGGGTGGCGATTGCCTATTCGCCGGCGCCCTCGGCGCTGTATGTGGTGAAGGACGGCGAGCGCTTCAAAGGCGTCACCGTCGATCTCGGCACGGCCATCGCCGCCAAGGCCGGGCGGCCGGTGCAGTTCGTGGCTTACGCCTCCACCGGCGAGATCACGGCGGCGGCCGATACGGATGCCTGGGACGTTACCTTCATGCCGCATGATGCGGCGCGGGCGAAGCTGGTGGAGTTCGGCAACGGCTATCACCTGCTGCAGAGCACGCTGCTGGTGGTCGAGCGCGCCAAAGCCAGCACACTGGCCGAGATCGACCGGCCGGAGATCCGCATCGCCGGCGTGGAAGGCACGGCGACGGCGCGGGCGGCGATGGCGCATTTCAAGCAGGCGAAAGTGGTGAGCGTGCGCGGCGTGGATGATGCCGTGGCGCTGGTGCAAGCCGGCGGCGCCGAGGCCATCGGGCTGTCGCGCGAATCCCTGGTTGGCCTGGTGCCGAAACTGCCGCGCTCGCGCGTGCTGGAGGAGGGTTTCCTCAACACGCTGACCGCCGTCGCCGTGCCGCGCGGCCGGCCGGCGGCGCTGGCCTTCGTCAATGCCGTGATCGAGGAAGAAAAAGCCCGGGGCAATGTGCGCCGCTCGCTGGATGCCATGGGACTGACCGCATCGGTGGTGGCCCCGGCCGGGATGAAGCCGTGACGCGCTATCACGTGCCTGCGGTGCTGTCGCCGCGCAGCCTGGGCGTGCTGCTGCTGAGCCTGGCCGTCTGCTTCGCGGTATCCGCCGGTGGCGGCGCGATCACCTCGGGATCGGTGAAAAGCTGGTATCCCGGCCTGATCAAGCCGCCGCTCAATCCGCCCGACATCGCCTTCCCCATCGTGTGGACCCTGCTGTTCGCCATGATGGCGGTGGCCGCCTGGCAGCTCTGGCGCCAGGCCGGCTGGCCGCGCGCCCGCGGCGCCTTCACGCTGTTCGGGCTGCAGCTTGGCCTGAACCTCGGCTGGTCGGCGCTGTTCTTCGGGCTGCAGAAGCCGGGCCTGGCGCTGATCGAGATCGGCCTGCTGTGGCTGGCGATTGCCGCCACGATCCAGGCCTTCCGCTCGCATGAGCCGCGGGCGGCGTGGTGGCTGCTGCCCTATCTGGCCTGGGTCAGCTTCGCGGTCTACCTGAATGCCGGGATCTGGTGGCTTAATCGTTAAAGCGGCGCTGCATCGATTCAGGGCAGTCCGTACCCGTCCTGCCCGCGATGGATGCAGCGGCCCCGGCTTTTGCCGGTCTGTTCACGAGTCCGCGCCTTCGCCGCCATGGCACGAATCCTGCTGATCCTTCCCGTCAGTGACTGACAGAGGAGGATCTCGCCGTGAGCATCAAGCGTCCGCCTGTTTCCGCGACCCCGGCCGAAAAGACCGTTCGCGCCGCCAGCCGTTTCACCCGCCGCACCCTTTTGAAATCCACGGTTGCCGCCGGCGGCATCGCCGCCATGGGGCCGTGGTTCGTGCAGGATGCGCTGTCGTCGTCCGGCAGCCTGAGCCTGCTGCACTGGGATGACGAGCTGCCCGATCCGGTGATCCCGGATTTCGAGAAGAAGACCGGCATCAAGATCAACAAGACGCCCTTCTCGCAGAACGAAGAGCAGATCAACAAGCTGCAGGCCACCGCCGGCATGGGCTTCGATCTGTGCCAGCCGACGCGCGACCGCTCGCCGCAGTTCAAGGACCTTGGCCTGCTGCAGCCCTTCGACACCAACAAGCTGAAACTCGACGGGTTGCTGCCGGCGATGCTGGAAGGCTCGACCAGCGTCTGGACCTGGGACAGCAAGCTCTATCACGTGCCGCATTGCTGGGGCAGCGAGGCGATCTCGTGGCGCACCGACCTGGCCAAGCTGGATTACAAGACGCTGTCCTACGGCACGCTGTGGGACGACGAATACAAGGGCAAGGTGCAGGGCCGGCCGCATTCGCTGCTGCTCAGCATCGGCCTGTGGTGGGACCGCACCGGCAAGCTCCCCTCCAACCGCATGATGGACGCCTTCAAGGACGAGGCGAGCATGAAGAAGATCTACGACCAGATCCTGGTCTTCGCCATCAGCAAGAAGCCGTGGATCAAGCAGTTCTGGGATTCGGCCGACAACACCAAGTCGGGCTTCATGGAAAACGGCGTCGTCATCGGCCAGACCTGGGACGGCCCGGCGCTGTCGCTGAAGAAACAGGGCAAGCCGGTCTCCTATATGGCGCCGCAGGAAGGTGCGATTGCCTGGCTCGACGGCTGGGCCATGCCGACGGGCGCAAAAAACATCGCCCAGGCCTATGAGTGGATCAACTACCTGCATTCGGCCGAGGTCTCGGCCAAGGTGGCGGACGGCTCGGGCTACAACCCGGTGGCCAAGGGTGCCGATGCCCTGCTGTCGGATGTGGCGAAGAAGAACTTCACGGAAGCCTTCCCCGACGACGCCACCACCAAGCTGTGGCATCGCCCGCCGGAGCCCTCGTGGTTCGCCGAGCTGCGCACGCAGTATGCCGAGAAGTTCAAGGCAGCTTAAGTCCATGGCGCCGGCCGCAATGCCGGCGCCGCTTTTTTTCCGATTTGTGATCCGTCCCGCATGACCGCAGCCATAACCCTGGACCATGTCAGCGTCCGTTTCGGCGACTTCACCGCCGTCGATGACGCGTCGCTGGAGATCGCGCCGGGCGAATTCTTTTCCTTCCTCGGCCCGTCGGGCTGCGGCAAGACCACGCTGTTGCGCACCATTTCGGGCTTCGTCGATCCAAGCCAGGGCCGGGTGCTGCTGGACGGCCGCGACATGCAGGGCATCGGGCCCAACAAACGCCCGACCGCGCTGATCTTCCAGAACCTGGCGCTGTTCCCGATGATGAGCGTGGCCGACAACATCGCCTATGGCCTGCGCGTGCGCGGGCTCTCAAAGCGCGAGCGCACCAAGAAGGTCGACGCGCTGCTCGACCTGATCGCCCTGCCCGACCAGGGCAGGAAGCGCGTGGATGAACTGTCGGGCGGCCAGCGGCAGCGCGTGGCGATTGCCCGGGCGCTGGCGGTCGAACCCAAGGTGCTGCTGCTGGACGAGCCGCTCTCGGCGCTCGACCTCAAGCTGCGCCAGCATATGCGCAACGAGCTGCGCGCCATCCAGCGCCGCGTTGGCATCACCTTCATCTACATCACCCATGACCAGGGCGAGGCGCTGACCATGTCGGACCGCATCGCCGTGATGGATCGCGGCGTGATCCAGCAGGTCGGCGACGGCCGCAGCGTGTACGAGGCGCCGCGCACCGCCTTCGTGGCCAGCTTCGTCGGCGAGAACAACGCCTTCATCGGCAAGGTGGTCGCGCAAGAGTCCGGCATCGCCACGGTGGAAACGCCGCTGGGTCCGTTGCGCGGCCGCAATGCGCGCGGTCTGGTCAACGGGTCCGAGGCCGTGCTGTTCGTGCGGCCGGAGGTGCTGCGGCCCAATCCGCCGGCCGACCATCAGTGGATTCCCGGCCGCATCGCCGATATCGCCTATGAGGGCAACCTCACCCATGCGACAATGGCCGCCGGCGAGACGGCAAAAGTCGTGATGACCTTGGCGCGCGCCGATGCCAATGCGGTGCCGGCCATCGGCACCGAGGCCGCCATCGGCTACCGGCCGGAGGATGCGCTGGTGCTGCCGCGCGAAGGCTTCGGGGCCGCCTGACCATGCACGGCTCTCCTCATGCATAGCAGTGTCGGCCACAGCCTGATCCTGGCCCTGCCGCTGGTGGTCACGGCCGGCTTCGTGCTGCTGTCGATCCTGGAACGCCGGCGGCTCGGCGCGCTGGCGCCGGTATCCTTCTGGCGCCGCAACGGCATCGCCATTTCCAGCTACCTGGTGCTCGCCGTCGGCCTGTGGACCGTCATCATGATCGTGCTGCCGCAGCTCTACATGATCGATCTCTCCCTGCGCCCCAAGCTGCCGCCGGCGCAGACCGGCGGGCCGAAGGATGTCTACACGCTGGAGAATTACCGCTATTTCCTCTACGGCTCGACCACCTCGACGGCGAACTGGAACACCACGCATATCAAGGCATTTTTCCTCACCATCGGCGCCAGCACCGCGGTCACCATCCTCAACTTCATCATCTGCTATCCGCTCGCCTTCTACATGGCGCAGGTCAGCCCGAAGGCGCGCGTGCGGCTGTTCATGCTGCTGCTGATCACGCCCTACTGGGTGAATGAAGTGCTGCGCGCCTTTGCCTTCCGCGTGCTGCTGGGCAGCCAGGGCGCCATCAACATGGCGCTGCTGAAACTGGGCCTGATCGACCAGCCGATCGATTTCCTGGGGTTGGATGTCGGGCTCTATGCGGGCCTCGCCTATGCCTATCTGCTGATGATGATGTTCTCGCTCTACAATGCCATCGAGAGCCTGGACAAGAACCAGATCGAGGCCGCCCGCGATCTCGGCGCGCCCTGGTGGTATATCCACTGGTCGGTGGTGATGCCCCATGCCAAGCCGGGCATCGCATCGGGCGCCACGCTGGTCTTCATGCTGAATGCCGGCGCGCTGGCCGCCCCGCTGGTCCTTGGCGGTCCGCGCACCCTGTGGTTCACGCCGATCGTCTACGACCGCTTCTACCAGGCCTTCAACTGGCAGCAGGGCGCGGCTTACGCCTTCATCCTGCTGCTGGCCTGCGTGGTCTTCGTGCTGCTGGTGCTGCGCGTCTTCAAGGTCGGCCTGGGCGAGATCGCGCGATGAGCAGCCGCGGCATTATCAAGCTCTCTACTTGGCTCTACATCAGCCTGTTCTTCCTTTATCTGTTCGGCCCGCTGGCGGTGATGGGTGTCACCGCTTTCAACAGCTCGTCCTATCCGCAGATCTATCCCTTCGAGAGCTTCACGCTGAAATGGTTCGGTGGCCTGCTGAACGACGCCGACATCATGTACGGGCTGCGCAACTCGCTGTGGATCGGTTTTCTGGTGGTGCTGGTTTCCGTACCTGTGGGACTGGCCGGCGCCATCCTGATGACCCAGGTCTATGCCCGCGCGCGCTCGTTCTACTACCTGATCGTGGTGTCGCCGGTGCTGACGCCGGGCGTCATCATCGGCATTTCCACCGTGATCTTCTGGCGCGAGATGACCGGCGCCACCGGCACGCGCTTCCTCTATGACGGCACGCTGATGACCGTGGTGGCGCAGGCGAGCTTCATCTCGGCCTATACCATGCTGATCTTCCTGGCGCGGCTGCAGCGCTTCGACCGCGCGCAGGAGGAAGCAGCGCTGGATCTCGGCGCCAGCCATCCGCAGGTGTTCCTGCATATCCTGCTGCCCTTCATGCGGCCGGCGATCCTGTCGGCGGCGGCGCTCGCCTTCCTGTCGTCGTTCGAGAACTACAACACCACCACCTTCTCGATCCTGGCCGACAAGACGCTGACCACCGTGCTGGCCGGCCGGGTGCGCCAGGGCACCACCCCGGCGATCAGCGCGCTGGCGGTGCTGATCATCGCCGTCACCCTGCTGGGCGCCATCGCCTACGAGCTGGTGAAACGCCGGGAAGAGGCCGCCAAGGCCGCCCGCCTGCGGCTCGCCCAGCAGGAAGATGACCGCAGTCTGACCGGAAACCGGGCTTCCGCGGCGAACTGACCGGCAACACCGCCCGCCCGGCATTGACGCCGCCCCGGCAGGTTCTTAAGTCTGGTCCCATGATCCAGGAAATGAGCCAGCGCAGCCGCGACATCCTGCGGCTTGTGGTCGAGACCTATATGACGACCGGAGAGCCGGTCGGCTCGCGCTTCCTGTCGAAAAAGCTCGAACACCGGCTGTCGCCGGCCAGCATCCGCAACACCATGGCCGATCTGGAAGAGGCCGGGCTGCTCTACGCGCCGCATACTTCGGCCGGCCGCCTGCCGACCGAAAGCGGCCTGCGGCTGTTCGTCGACGGCCTGCTGCAGATGGGCGACCTGACACAGGACGAGCGCAGCTCCATCGAGGGCCGCGTCGCCGCCTCGAACCGCGGCTTCCAGGAAGTGCTGTCCGAGGCCACCGGCGTGCTGTCGGGCCTGTCGGGCCATGCCGGCCTGGTGGTGGCACCCAAGGTGGACACGCCGCTGCGCCATGTGGAATTCGTGCCACTGGGTCCGGGCAAGGCGCTGGTGGTGATGGTCTCCGACAACGGCCAGGTCGAGAACCGCATGCTGGATATCCCGAGCGGCTTCACGCCCGAAGCGCTGGCCGAAGCGGGGCAGTTCCTGTCGCAGCGCCTGAAAGGCCGCACCATCGGCACCGGGCGCAGCGAGATCCTGAACGAACTGGAGCAGCGCCGCGCCGAACTGGATCAGCTCTCGGCCCGCGTGGTGGAAGCCGGCCTCGCGGTCTGGGGCGGCGAGCCCGAGCGCGGCACCCTGATCGTGCGCGGCAGCGCCAACCTGCTGGACGACGTGGCGGCCATCGCCGATCTCGAGCGCATCCGCAATCTGATGGAAGAGCTGGAGAATACCGAGGAGATGCTGCGGCTGATCGAACTCACCCAGGGCGGCGAGGGCGTGCGCATCTTCATCGGCTCCGAAAACACCCTGTTCCGCCGCGCCGGCTGTTCGCTGATCGTGGCGCCGCTGCAGAACCAGCAGCAGCGCATCGTCGGCGCCATCGGCGTGATCGGGCCGACCCGGATGAATTATGCCCGCGTGGTACCCATGGTGGACTTCACCGCCCAGGTGGTCGGGCGACTTCTCGGTTAAAAAACGGCGGATTATACGCCCACCCCTTTTAAACCGGCCCAATCATCCGTATATCCGGGCCTTCGCATATGCAGGGGCCTCTAACGAGACGCCAAGATGAGCCAGAACGACAACGACCGTATCGAACCCACGCTGCACACCGGCCCCCAGTCCGGTGCCGCGCCGCAGAACACCGCTGCCGATTCCGCTGCCGCGCCCGACGACCAGCTCGCCAGGGTGCAGGCCGAGGCCGCCGAGCTGAAGGACCGCCTGCTGCGCCAGGCCGCCGATACGGAAAACCTGCGCAAGCGCCTGGACCGCGAGAAGGAAGATGCGATCAAGTTCGCCTCGGCCAAATTCGCCAAGGACATCCTGAGCGTGGCCGACAACCTGCGCCGCGCCCTGGAAAACGTGCCGAAAGCCGAAGCCGAGGCCAGCGAGCCGGTGCGCAACCTGGTGGCCGGCATCGAGGCAACCGAGCGCGAGCTGCTGAACGTGTTCGAGCGCCACGGCATCGCCCGCATCGATCCCAAGGGCCAGCGCTTCGATCCCAACCTGCATCAGGCGATGTTCGAGATCGAAGATCCGAGTGTGGCCAGCGGCACGGTGCTGCAGGTGATCGCCGCAGGTTACGTGCAGCAGGGCCGCCTGCTGCGCGCCGCCATGGTCGGCGTTTCCAAGGGCGGGCCGCAGCCCGATGCCCAGGCCGGCCAGACGGTCAACACGCAGGCGTAGTTCTTTCGCCGGCTTTTCCCGCACCCGCTGCTAACGATTGCGTCTGTCGTCACACCACTCGACAAATCGCGGCAAACATCCGCGATTGTCAAAAAAACGCAATCTGCCTGACCGATAGTCGCCCGGTGAAACCGGGGGACGGCAGTGGATATGTTCACATCCGAGGCGCTTGAGACGATCGGCACGGTTGCCGTGCCCTTGCCGCCTGTGTCGGCCACCATGCGCTGCGAGGATGTCGACCGCCGCTTCCAGGGCGATCCTGATCTCGGCGCGCTGGCGGTAGTGGATGGCACGCGGCCCGTCGGCCTCATCAACCGCTATGATCTGATCACGCAGCTCTCCCGCGATTACGGCCGCGCGCTCTATGCCAAGAAGCCGGTGGCCGACCTGATGGACCGCAATCCGCTGATCGTGGATGCCAGCATCAGCGTCGACAAGCTGGAGAGCCTGATCGCCGACGAGCATCAGAGCGCGCTTTTACGCGGCTTCATCGTCACCCGCAGCAACCGCTATTACGGCGTCGGCACGGCGCTGTCGCTGCTGCAGCTCGGCATGGCGCGCAGCGAGCGCCGCAACCGCGCGCTCGACCGCGCCCGCCAGCAGGCCGAGGAAGCGTCACTGAGCAAGACGCGTTTCCTGGCCAATATGAGCCACGAATTGCGCACGCCGCTGAATGCCATTATCGGTTTCGCCGAGATCATCCATAAGGAAATCTTCGGCCCGCTGGGCAACACCCGCTATGGCGAATACGTCAACGACATCCTGTCCAGCGGCCAGCATCTGCTGGGCCTGATCAACAACATCCTCGACATGTCAAAGATCGAAAGCGGTAGTTGGCGCATCCAGCCGGAAATGACCGATCCGGTGGAAATCATGGAAGCCTGCATCCGCACCTTCCGAGAACGCGCCGAAGGCCGCGGCGTGTTCATCTCCATGGCCGTCGATGCCCGGCTGTTCGAGGGCTTCGTCGACCGCCAGGCGCTGCGGCAGATCCTGCTCAACCTGATTTCCAATGCGGTGAAATTCACCCCGAGCGGCGGCCGCATCGAGGTCGGCGCGAAGCCGGCCGACACCGGCGGCTTCCATATCTGGGTCAGCGATACCGGCATCGGCATCGCGCCCGAGCATATCCCCACCGTGCTGGCGCCCTTTGGCCAGGTGGAAAACGACCTGACCCGGCAATACGAAGGCACCGGCCTCGGCGTGCCGCTGGTGAAATCCCTGATCGAGATGCATGGCGGGCGCTTCGAGATTCACTCCGTGCCGGGTGAAGGCACCACCATCCGCGCCCTGTTCCCGCCGCCGCCCGGCGAAGCGCAGGCCGGCGGCGTCATGGCGGCGCTGACGGGCGGGTCACCCGCCGCAAGGTGAGATTGATGCGGCCGCCGCCGGGCAGCAGGCGGCTGGTGCCCGGCATCACCCGGTCGATACCGTGATAGGCCAGCCGCGCGGCGCCGCCCAGCACCAGCACATCGCCCGATGCCAGCTTGAAGGATCGCGTTGGATCTTTCCGCGCCGTACCGCCGAGGCGGAACAGCGCATCGTCGCCCAGCGAGATCGACACCACGGGCGCCGTCATCGCCGCCTCGTCGCGATCCTGGTGCAGGCCCATCTTCGCCTGCCCGCCATAGCGGTTGATCAGGCAGCATTCCGGTGCATGGTCGTAATCGGCCACCGCCCACCAGATCGAGAGAATCTCGTCCGGGATCGCCGGCCAGGCCTGGCCGGTCTGCGGATGCTGCGGAATATAGCGGTAGCCGGCATCCTTGTCGGAATACCAGCCCAGGCTGCCGGCATTGCTCATCGCCACGCTCATCGCCTTGCCGGTTTTCGGCATCGTGGCGTGATAGGGCGGCGCGGCCTGCAGCAGCCCGAGCACGGCCTCGGTCAGCGCACGCTGGCGCGTCCGGTCAAGCAGACCGGGAAACAGGCGGAAACCATCAAGCGACTCGCGGGCGGGCATGCCCCTGAATCTGGCGCACGCCTGCCCGCTGTCTAGTCTCAGGCGAGGTCGGCCGACTGGATGCGCTTGACGCCGGCAGTCTTCATGGCGGTCCAGGATTTCGCCAGCGAGCCCTGGGCGTCGATGCCGCGGCAGGCATCCTCGATCACATAGGTCTCGAAGCCCTGCTTGCGCGCATCCATGGCCGTCCAGGCGACGCAGAAATCGGTGGCGAGGCCGACCACGAAGACGCGCTTGATGCCGCGATGCTTGAGATAGCCACCCAGCCCCGTCGTGGTCTTGCCATCGGCCTCCATGAACGCCGAGTAGCTGTCGACATCCTTGTGGTAGCCCTTGCGGATCACCAGCTGCGCATGCGGGATGGCGAGATCCTTCACCAGCGAGGCGCCTTCGGTGCCCTGCACGCAATGGTCGGGCCACAGCACCTGGCTGCCATAAGGCAGCTTCACGGCCTCGAAGGGCTTCTTGCCGGCATGCTGCGAGGCAAACGACACATGGTCGGCGGTATGCCAGTCCTGGGTCAGCACCACATTCTGGAAGCCCTTGGCGATCTTGTTGATCAGCGGCACGATCACATCGCCCTCCTTCACCGCCAGGCTGCCGCCCGGCACGAAGCAGTTCTGCACATCGACCACGATCAGCACGCTCTTGCCGCCAGCCGAAACCTTGCCGGCCGCAAAGGCCATGCCGCTCGATCCCAGCAGCCCGGCCGAGAGCGCCGCTCCACCCAGACCCATCATCATCTGACGCCGATTGACCATGACGCACCCCCGCGTTTGTTGCTTGGCTGGGCCTAGCAAACGCCGTTTGTATGTAGACGTCCAATGCTTTTTTCGCTGCCCGGTTTTTCGGCGGACTGCCCGCGGCGTCAGCCGTTTTTGCGCGCCATCCGCCAGGAATGCCCGCTGTAAACGAACAGCGCGCCCCAGATGCAGGCAAAGGCGACGGCATGCACCATGGTGAAGGCCTCGCCCCACAGCAGCACCGCCAGCAGGAACTGCAGACTCGGCGACAGATACTGCAGCAGGCTCATGGTGGCGACGCTGAGCCGCCGCCAGCCGGCCGCGAACAGCACCAGCGGCGCCGCCGTCACCGGACCGGCCAGCAGCAGCAGGACATGCGTCCAGCCATCGGCAACGCCAAACGTGCCGGTTCCTGCCGCGCCGAGCCAGAACAGGTAGCCCAGCGCCACGGGCAGCAGCACCATGGTCTCGACGGTCAGGCCGATCAGGCTGTCGACGGGGAAGCGCTTGCGCAGCAGGCCGTAGAACCCCCAGGTGGCGGCGATCATCAGCGACAGATAGATGGCCGAGTCGGCGGTGCCGACCAGCAGCACGGCGACGCCCAGGCCGGCCAGACCGAAGGCGCCCCACTGCACCCGGTCCATGCGCTCCTTCAGCACCACGCGGCCGAGCAGCACGGCGAACAGCGGATTGATGTAATAGCCCAGGCTGCAGGCCATCACCTGGTTGCGGTCGATCGCCCAGACGAAGATCAGCCAGTTGATCAGCAGGAACACCGCCGTGCCGGCCAGCACCAAGCGTAACTTTGGCGTAAACAGCACCCGCAGCCATTCGGCCCGTTTGCCAAAGGCCAGCACCAGCCCCAGGCAGAGCAGGCAGGACCACAAAACCCGATGGGCGTTGAGTTCCAGCGTGGGCACCCCGGCGGCACCGGCGGCCTTGAAATAAATGGGTGAAATTCCCCAGAGAAAATAACCACCTAGACCGCAGGCCACGCCGGCCCAGAGGCCAGGCGCGGCAGCCGGGGGCATGGCAGTGGTCGGGGGGACGGGCGGAATCGGCGCGGCGGTACTCTTGGACATCGGTTCCAGGGGTCTTTCAGGGTTTCCTCGGTCAGGGCCGGCGACCGGAAAACCCCGGCTGCGCCCTGTTTTTCTGGACATTTTTTCGGTCCACCCGTTGCGGGACGGGGGGGCTCCTCTTACATACCCCGCGAACGCTTGAACCAAAAGGGGTCCGCCCCGGCGCTTCCTGCCGAAGGCCGTCTCGGATCGCCGCATAAAGGAGTGAGACTATGGCCAAAGTCATTGGCATCGACCTGGGTACCACCAATTCCTGCATCGCCATCATGGATGGCAAAAATCCGAAAGTGATCGAGAACGCCGAAGGCGCGCGCACCACGCCGTCGATGGTTGCCTTCTCCAAGGACGGCGAGCGCCTTGTCGGCCAGCCGGCCAAGCGCCAGGCGGTCACCAATCCGGAAAACACGCTCTTCGCCGTGAAGCGCCTGATCGGTCGCGCCTACAGCGATGACGCGACCCGCCGCTTCACCGAAATGGTCCCCTACAAGGTGGCCAAGGGCGACAACGGCGACGCCTGGGTGGAAGTCCAGGACAAGAAATACAGCCCGAGCCAGGTCTCGGCCTTCATCCTGCAGAAGATGAAGGAAACCGCCGAGAGCTTCCTCGGCGAGACCGTCACCCAGGCCGTCATCACCGTGCCGGCCTACTTCAACGACGCCCAGCGCCAGGCGACGAAAGACGCCGGGCGTATCGCCGGCCTTGAAGTGCTGCGCATCATCAACGAGCCGACGGCCGCGGCGCTGGCCTATGGCCTCGACAAGACCAGCGATGGCAAGAAGATCGCCGTCTACGATCTTGGCGGCGGCACCTTCGACGTCTCGATCCTGGAGATCGGCGACGGCGTCTTCGAAGTGCGCTCGACCAACGGCGACACCTTCCTCGGCGGCGAAGACTTCGATCTGCGCATCGTCGACTATCTGGCGACCGAGTTCAAAAAAGAGCAGGGCATCGACCTGCGCAACGACCGTCTGGCGCTGCAGCGCCTGAAGGAAGCCGGCGAAAAGGCCAAGATCGAGCTGTCGTCGGCGACGCAGACCGAAATCAACCTGCCCTTCATCACCGCCGATGCCTCGGGTCCGAAGCATCTGGTGATGAAGCTGACCCGCGCCAAGCTGGAAGCCCTGGTCGATGACCTGATCCAGCGCACCGTCGAGCCCTGCAAGAAGGCTCTGAAAGACGCCGACCTGTCGGCCGGCGATATAGACGAAGTGGTGCTGGTCGGCGGCATGAGCCGCATGCCCAAGGTCATCGAGGTGGTGAAGCAGCTGTTCGGCCGCGAGCCGCACAAGGGCGTCAACCCGGATGAAGTGGTTGCCATCGGCGCTGCCATCCAGGCCGGCGTGCTGCAGGGCGACGTCAAGGACGTGCTGCTGCTCGACGTCACGCCCCTCTCGCTCGGCATCGAGACGCTGGGCGGCGTGTTCACCAAGCTGATCGAGCGCAACACCACGATCCCGACCAAGAAGAGCCAGGTCTTCTCCACCGCCGAGGACAACCAGGGCGCAGTGACGATCCGGGTCTTCCAGGGCGAGCGCGAGATGGCCGCCGACAACAAGATGCTGGGCCAGTTCGACCTGGTCGGCATCCCGTCGGCGCCGCGCGGCGTGCCGCAGATCGAGGTCACCTTCGACATCGACGCCAACGGCATCGTGCATGTCTCCGCCAAGGACAAGGGCACCGGCAAGGAACAGCAGATCCGCATCCAGGCCTCGGGCGGTCTCTCGGAAGACGACATCAAGAAGATGGTGCGTGACGCCGAGGAGAATGCCGCCGAGGACAAGAAGCGGCGCGAGGCTGTGGAAGTGAAGAACCAGGCCGAAGCCCTGATCCACACCACCGAGAAGACCATCGCCGATCTGGGCGACAAGGCTCCGGCCGCTGAAAAGACCGAAGCCGAAGCCGCCATCGTCGAGCTGAAGAAGGCGATCGAGGAAAACGACAGCGACGGCATCAAGGCCAAGGCGACAAGCCTGAGCCAGATCGCCATGAAGCTGGGCGAGGCCCTGTACAAGAGCCAGGAAACGGCCGGCGGCGATGCCGGTCAGCCTGGCAGCGAACAGCCGGCCGGCGCCTCGGCCGAACCGAAAAAGGAAGACGGCATCGTCGATGCCGACTTCGAAGAAGTGAAAGACGACAAGAAAAAGAAGTAACACCGGGCAACCGGAGAGCCGGGCGCCGCCAACCATGCGGCGCCCGGTTTCGCTTACGGGGCCATATGGCCTGTGGGGAATGGGCCTGAGCCCGGGACTGATTGAATGGCGAAGCGCGATTATTACGACGTCCTTGGCGTTGCGAAGACCGCCAATGCGGAAGACCTGAAAAAGGCTTTCCGCAAACTGGCGATGCGGCATCATCCCGACCGCAATCCGGGCGATGCCGAAGCCGAGCACAAGTTCAAGGAAGTCAGCGAAGCCTACGAAATCCTCAAGGACGACCAGAAGCGCGCGGCCTATGACCAGTATGGCCATGCCGCCTTTGAGGGCGGCCGTGGCGGCGGGCCGGGCGGCGGCGGCTTCGACTTCACCTCCTTCTCCGACATCTTCGACGACCTGTTCGGCGAGTTCATGGGCGGCGGCGGCCAGCGCGGCGGACGCGGCAATGCCAATCGCGGCTCCGACCTGCGCTACAATCTCGAAATCACCCTGGAAGACTGCTATCGCGGCAAGGCGGCCCAGATCCGCGTGCCCACCTCGATCTCCTGCGAGTCCTGCGACGGCTCGGGCGCCGAGGCCGGCGCGCAGCCGATCGCCTGCCCCACCTGCAAGGGCCATGGCAAGGTGCGCGCCCAGCAGGGCTTCTTCACCATCGAACGCGCCTGCCCCACCTGCGGCGGCGCCGGCCGCGTGATCGAAAAGCCCTGCAAGGTCTGCGGCGGCGCCGGCCGCGTGCACAAGGAAAAAACCTTAAGCGTCGACATCCCGCCGGGCGTGGACGAGGGCAACCGCATCCGCCTGTCCGGCGAGGGCGAGGCCGGCATCCGCGGCGGCGCGGCCGGCGACCTCTATGTCTTCCTGAGCGTGCAGCCGCACCGGCTGTTCCGCCGCGAGGGCCAGCATCTGCATTGCCGCGTGCCGGTCTCGATGACCACGGCAGCGCTGGGCGGCAGCGTGGAAGTGCCGACGCTGGACGGCGGCAAGGCCCGCATCACCATTCCCGAAGGCAGCCAGACCGGCAAGCAGTTCCGCCTGCGCGGCAAGGGCATGCCCTCGCTGCAGCAGTCGGGCTTCGGCGCCGGCCATGGCGACCTCTATATCCAGGTGATGGTGGAAACGCCGGTGAAGCTCTCCAAGAAGCAGCGCGAGTTGCTGGAGGAATTCGCCAAGCTGGACGGCGAGGAAAGCAGCCCGGAAAGCACCGGCTTCTTCGACAAGGTGAAGGAGATGCTCGGCGGCAAGGCCGAGTAAGCGGGGCCGAGTAGCCCCTCGCCTTTTGGCCTGCTAGACTGCCGGCCTGTTTCGCCAGTCTGCACGGGGAAGTCTCATGTCCGCAGTTCGCATCGGCATCGTCGGCATTGCCGGCCGCATGGGCCAGGCCATGGTGCGCGAGATCGCCAACACGCCGGGCGCCGAACTCGGCGGCGGCACCGAGCGCCCCGGTTCTGAATTCCTCGGCAAGGATCCCGGCCTGATCGCCGGCAGCGGCGCCACCGGCGTGGCCATCATCGACGATGCCGCCCAGATGTTCGGCACGGTGGATGCCGTGCTGGATTTCACCATCCCGGCGCTGCTGCCGCAGCATGCGGCTTTGGCGGCCCAGGGCAGGACCGGCTATATCGTCGGCACGACGGGACTGGAGCCCGAGCATTTCGAGGCGCTGAACAAGGCCTCGCATCACTGCGCCGTGGTGCAGAGCTACAACATGAGCCTGGGCGTCAACCTGCTGGCCGGCCTGACCCGGCAGGTGGCGGCCTCGCTCGGCGAGGACTGGGATATCGAGATCGTCGAGATGCATCACCGCATGAAGGTGGATGCGCCATCGGGCACCGCCATCATGCTGGGCGAGATGGCAGCCCTCGGCCGCGGCAAGCCGCTGGAACAGATCGCCGACCGCGGCCGCGACGGCATCACCGGCGCCCGCAAGAAGGGCGATATCGGTTTTGCGGCGCTGCGCGGCGGCAATGTCGCTGGCGAGCACAGCGTAATCTTTGCCGCCGACAACGAACGCATCGAGCTGACCCACAAGGCGACCGACCGTGGCATCTTCGCGCGTGGCGCGGTGCGCGCGGCGATGTGGACCAAGGGCAAGGCGCCGGGCTTCTACCGCATGGCCGACGTGCTGGGGCTTTAACGGCCGGACTGTTTGCGGCTTAGGCAGTTTCCAGCGGCCGCAATCCGGCATCAGGCGGCTGGCGCCAGCGCCACAGCGCCTCACGCAGCGCTTCCGCCAGCACCCGGCGTTCATGGGGGCTGAGGAACGCACCCAGCGTCAGCGCGCGGCCATGGCTCCAGACCCGCAGCTTGGCGCTGTCATCCTCGTCATCGCATTCGACCCGCAGCCAGTAGGGCTGCAGGCGCCAGATTTTCTCGCGGCCATGCAGGTCGGTGCGGCGGACCACCAGCGCCTCGCGTTCCAGCCGGATATATTCCCGCGCCCGGGCCTGGCGATAGCTGTATTTGAAAGCGAGCCAGACCAGCACGATATCGGCGCCGCAGAAGGCGAAGATCGGCCAGGCGCCGAGCAGCCAGAAGGCCAGGCCGGCGGCGAAATTCACCAGCGCGACAAAGGTGATGAGGATGATAAAGCCGCGCGGCCCGAGCGAGCGGTGCGGCTTCAGCATGATCTCGAAAACCGGCGGTTCGGCGGCCTGCGGCGTCTGCATGGGCCGCAGGCTAGCGCCAGCGGACCAATCCGCCAAGCGAAAGCCGAATGGATCGCCCGTGACCCTCGGGGCCGGGTCGATTATACTCGTGAAATCAACATCTTCAGGACCCTGCCCGCCATGACCAGCCTTGCCCCGACCGTTACGCTTGCCGATGTGCGCGCCGCCGCCGAGCGCATCCGCGGGGCCGTGGCGGAAACGCCCTGCCAGCATTCGCGCACGCTGTCGGACCTGACCGGGGCGCAGGTCTGGCTGAAATTCGAGAACCACCAGTTCACGGCGAGCTTCAAGGAGCGCGGCGCGCTGAACAAGCTGCTGCAGCTCTCCGAGGCCGAGCGCAAGCGCGGCGTGATTGCCATGTCGGCCGGCAACCATGCCCAGGGCGTGGCCTATCATGCGGGGCGTCTGGGGATTCCCGCCACCATCGTGATGCCGAAGATCACGCCCTTTGTGAAAATCCGCCATGTGCGCGCCTTCGGCGCCCAGGTGGTGCTGGAAGGCGAGACGCTGGCGGAATCCGCCGAGAAGGCCCATGCGCTGGCGGCCGAACAGAATCTGGTTTTCGTGCATCCCTATGACGATCCCGCCATCATCGCCGGCCAGGGCACGGCGGTGCTGGAGATGCTGCAACAGGCACCGAGCATCCAGGACCTGCTGGTGCCGGTCGGCGGCGGCGGGCTGATCGCCGGCATCGCCACCGCGGCGAAATCGCTGAAGCCCGATCTGCGCATCTTCGGCGTCGAGGGCGAGCTTTACACCGCGATGTACCAGCAGATGCACAACCTTCCCGTCAGTGTCGGCGGCATCTCGATTGCCGAGGGCATCAGCGTGCGCGATATCGGCCATGCGCCGATGGATGTGGCGCGCCGCCTGGTGGACGACGTGCTGATCGCGCGCGAGGCCGATATCGAACGCGCCATCGTGGCGCTGGTGGAGATCGAGAAGACCGTGGCCGAGGGCGCGGGTGCTGCCGGCCTTGCCGCGCTGATGACCCAGCCGGAACGGTTCCGCGACCGCCATGTGGGCGTGGTGATCACCGGCGGCAATATCGATACCCGTCTGCTGGCCAGCATCCTGATGCGCGGCCTGGTGCGCGACGGCCGGCTGGCCCGCATCATCGTCACCACCGACGACGCGCCAGGCCGGCTGGCGAAAGCCTCCGGCGTGATCGGGGCGGCGGGCGTGAATATCGTGGAGGTGGCGCATCAGCGCCTGTTCACCCTGGCCTCGGCCAAATCGACCGAGATCGAATTCGTGGTGGAAGCCCGCGACCGGGCGCATCTGGAAGACCTGCTGAAGGCGCTGGCCGCCGCCGACCTGCGCGCCAAGATCGCCGAGGCGGACTGACCTTTCCGTTAGGGCATATTTGCCCGCTCCCGCAAAACCCGGCTATCCTCCCGGCAAAGATAACAGGAGGAAGCCATGGCCCGCGTAGCCAACAAAGTCGCGCTGATCACCGGCGGTGCGTCCGGTCTGGGGAAAGCCACGGCCGAGCTGCTGGCGGCCGAAGGCGCGAAAGTCGCCATCGCCGACCGCAACCTGGATGGCGCCCGCGAAGTCGCCGACAAGATCGGCAAGAACGCCATCGCCATCAGCCTGGATGTCACCAGTGAGCAGCAGTGGATCGCGGCGCTGGATGTGGTGGACGCCGCGTTCGGCAAGCTGAACGTGATGGTGCATTCCGCCGGCGTCGGCGTGATGAAAAGCGTGGAAGACATCAGCGTCGAGGAATGGCATTTCGTCCATAATGTGAACCTGCACGGCCCCTTCCTCGGCATCAAGCACGGCCTGCCGCGCATGAAGGCCCATGCACCGGGCTCGATCATCATCATCTCGTCGGTCTCGGGGATCATCGCCGGCCATAACATGTCGGCCTACAACACCTCGAAGGCCGCAGCCCGCATGCTGGCCAAGACCACGGCGCTGCATTGCGCCAAGCGCAAATACGACATCCGCTGCAACTCGGTGCATCCCACCTTCATCGACACGCCGATGGTGCAGAGCATGATCTATGCCGGCGGCGACCCCGAGGAGCGCCGGCGCAAGCTGGAGGCGCAGGTGCCGCTCGGCCGTCTGGGCGAGCCGATCGACGTCGCCAACTGCATCCTCTATCTGGCCTCGGATGAATCGAAATTCGTCACCGGCACGGAATTCGTGCTGGATGGCGGCATTACCGCGCAGTAACTGTCCGAACCAACCGGGGTGACGGTGCCCTGTGGCCGCCGTCACGCAGAAGCATCTGGTCAGCGCTGGCGACGCGCGGCATAGTAAGACGCATGGATTCTGCCGCCCATCCTGAGTCGCCCGCCATCCTGGTGATCGTTCACCAGGAAAGCTCCGATCCGGGCCGCATCGGCGAGATGCTGCGCAGCCGCGGCTATCACCTCGACATCCGCCGGCCCTGCCTGGGCCAGGAGCTGCCCGGCAGCATGGACAACCATGCCGGCTGCGTGGTGTTCGGCGGGCCGATGTCGGCCAATGACGATCATCTGGATTTCATCCGCCGCGAGCTGGAGTTCATCCCCAAGGCGGTGGCGAGCGGCAAGCCCTATCTGGGCGTCTGCCTCGGCGCCCAGCTGCTGGCGCGCGCCGGCGGCGCCAAAGTGGCGCCGCATCCCGATGGCTGGCACGAGATCGGCTATTACCCGGTGAAGGCGACACCGAAAGGCCGCGCGCTGTTTCCCGAACAGCTGCATATCTTCCAGTGGCATGGCGAGGGTTTCGAGCTGCCGCGCGGCGCCGTGCGGCTGGCCGCCACCGGCTGGTTCCCCAACCAGGCCATGCGCATCGGCAACACCGCCTTCGGCCTGCAGTTCCACCCGGAAGTGACGCCGGTCGTGATGGAACGCTGGGCCAAGATGGCCGGCCATCGCCTGGTGCTGCCGGGCGCGCAGGCGCGCGACCTGCTGCGCGCCAACTGCGCCAAATACGATGCCGGCATCGCCGCCTGGCTGGACGGCTTCCTCACCCGCTGGCTGGATACCCGCTCAGGCGTCGCGCACAAGAACCGCGGCAAAGAAGCCGTCGGTGCCATGGCGGCCGGGTGACAGGCTGAGATAGGGCCCCGGCACCGGACAGGCACCGCCAATGGCCTCGGCCCAGGCCTGGGTCACCGACACGATCCTGAACTCCGGATGGCGCTTCATGAAGGCGTCGACCTGGTCCTCGTTCTCCGGCTTCAGCACCGAACAGGTGACATAGACCAGGCGGCCGCCGGGCTGCACCAGCCTGGCGGCGCGATCCAGAATCTCGGCCTGGCGCGGCACCAGCTCGTCGAGGTCGCGCTGCTCCAGCCGCCATTTGGCATCCGGTTTGCGCCGCCAGGTGCCGCTGCCGGTGCAGGGTGCATCGACCAGCACGCGGTCGGCCTTGCCGGCCTGGCGCTTGAGCCATTTGGTTTCCAGCTCGCGCGTCTCGGCATTGTGCACGCCGGCGCGACGCAGCCGCAGCTTGGCCTGGGTGAGGCGGCCGACATTCACATCCATTGCCACCAGGCGGCCGTTGTTCTTCATCGCCGCCGCCAGCACCAGCGTCTTGCCGCCGGCGCCGGCGCAGAAATCGACGACGAATTTCGCGTCTTTCGCATCGACCAACTGGGCGGCGAGCTGCGAGCCCTCGTCCTGCGGCTCGACCAGGCCATCGGCATAGCTTTGCGTGTTGTTGGCATAGGCGCGCGGCGACAGCCGCAGGCCCATCGGCGAGAAGGGCGTCGGCTGACTCTGCAGCCCTTCCGACTGCAGCCGGGCGCTGGCCGCCGGCCGCGTGGTCTTCAGGATATTGACGCGCAAATCCAGCGGCGCCGGGCGCAGCATCGCCGCCAGTTCCAGTTCCAGATCGGCGCCGAAACGCTGCTTGAGCAGCGGCATGATCCATTCGGGCACGCTGGCGCGCGCCGACTGCGGCATGTCGGGATGTTCCAGCGTATGGCCTTCCAGCCGGCGCAGCAGCGCCTCGATGGCGTCATCGGGCGGGAACAGCGGCAGCAGGCCATCGGTCTTGGCGCCCATCTGCAGGATGCGATAGGCGGCCAGCCGCAGATGATTGTCGGGCGGCAGCGCGGTTTTCCCCTGCGTGATCCACCAGTCGATGCGGCCGCGCAGGCGCAGCACATCCTCGCTCAGCTGGATCAGCGCATCGCGCTCGGCTTCGTCGAAGCCGCGATGATGCTCGCGCATCCATTTGTGGCGCACGCGGTCGGCCGGCTCGCGGCTGGACGAGATCGCGTCCAGCAGGGCGATGGCGCCCTCGGCCACCTTGCGGCTGCCCATCGGGCGCAGATTGCTGGTGCGGGCCGGTTTGCCGGCGCGCTCCGGACGATCCGGGCGGAAGGCCGAGCGCTCTTCCCAGCGACCCCGCTCTCCATGGCCCCGCTCTCCATGGCCACGGTCTCCATGGCCACGGTCTTCGCGGCCCCGGTCTTCGCGACGCGGACGCTCGTCGCGGGTCTCGCGTTCACCACGGCCATCATCGCGGGCGGGCTTGCCGCCGAAACTGCGGCCGCCCGGATGACGGTCGTCGGGATGGCGCGTATCGGGCTTGGGCCGTTTCTGCGGCCGGTCGGTGCGGTGGCCGTCGGTGCGCGGCTCTTCCACGGCACGCTGCGGCGCGGGTCGCTCCGGGCGGCGGTCGGGCTTCTGGCCCGGTTTGCCGCCGGGCTTGAAGCTGGCCGCTTTGGCGCCGGGCTTGAACCCGGCCTTGGCGCCAGGTTTTGCACCGGGCTTGCCGGGACGATCCTGGGCGGGCCGACCCTCGGCGGAACGGCTGGCGGACGGACGAGCAGAAGCCGGGCGAGCGGAAGCCGGGCGACCGGAGGACGGGCGGCTCGAAGACGGGCGGCCGGACGGAGGGCGACCAGAGGGCGGACGGGGCACGGCGAGGCTCTGTGTTGGGAAATTATGGCCCTGTCATAGGCCCCGGGCGGCCCCGCCACAAGCATCTATGCCGGCGGGCGCCCCATGCTAAGCTGGCGGCAACCTTTTCCCTTAACCCGTGTTCATCCCATCGTGACTGCCTCCCCTCGCCCGCGCAGCGGCTACCGCCTGGCCGACCTGACCTGGACCGAAGCCGCCGACCTGCTGGGCGACAATTTTCCGGTTGTGATCCCCATTGGCGCGGCGAGCCGGGCCCATGGGCCGCATCTGCCGCTGGGCACCGACCGGCTGGTGGCGGAGGCCGTGGCCGAGCGGCTGCTGGCCAGCCTGCCGGTGCTGGTGGCGCCCAATATCGGCCAGGGCTTCCATCCGGCCTTCATGGATTACCCGGGCAGCCAGCATATCGAGGCCGACACCTTCCAGGCGCTGGTGGTCGAGATCGTGGAAGGCTATCTGCGCCATGGCGCCGAACGCATCCTGATCCTCAACAACAGCATTGCCGCCGAAGCACCGCTGAAGCTGGCCGCCCAGACCATCCTGCAGCGCCACGGTATCCGCATCGCCACCGCCGACCTGCCGCGGCTGGGCAGCCAGATCGCCTCGACCGAGGACCTGGACGAGCGCGAGACCTCGCTGATGCTGGCGATTGCGCCGGCGCTGGTGCGGCTCGACCGCCTGGGCCAGACCGCGGACGAAGACGACGATGACGACGGCCTGGCCGAGGAACCGCAGCTGTTCAGCCTCCGGCTGCCGATGCGCTTCACGCCGGAAGAACGCCCCGGCGGCCTGCTGAACCGCACCGGCACGACCGGCGATGCGAGCACGGCCACGGCGGAAAAAGGCGAGCAGCTGCTCGCCGCCATCGTCGACGAGATCACCGTCGATATGCGCCAGCTCTGGCCGGACCTGTAATTTTAAGAATTCAGACGATGCGCAGGTTGCGCGCGTTGTTGCGCAGCTTCAGATCGTTGACCGCGACTTCCATCACATTGATGGCGCGCTTCACTTCATCGAGCTGCGCCTTCATCTCGGTGATGTCGCTCTTGATGTCGCTCAGCTCGCCATAGGTGAGCTGCGAGGCGCGTTCGTTCTCGGCGAAGAATTTGTTATAGGCGGCGAACTGCTTCTCGATGCCGCCCATGCGGGTTTCCAGCGTGATGCGGATCTGGCTGATGCGCTGTTCGAAATTGCCCAGATGCAGCAGCAGCCATGCGCCCAGCCAAAGCAGGATCACACCGCCACCCATCACATACAGCCAATCGTTCATGCATCACCTTCCGGTATCCGCGCTGCACCAGTATAGCTCCGGCGCGTTATCGCAGCGTAAACAGGATATAGGGTGAAAAGGTTTCCGCGCAATCGCGGGTTTTGCGTGGTTAACGGTCGCGCCGGGCCAGCGGCCGCCCGCCGAACACCACCTGGCGAATCGGATTGAGGCCGACCTGATAGGCCAGTGCCGCCGGGCGTTCGATATCCCAGACCACGAAATCCGCCATTTTCCCGGCTTCGAGCGTGCCGACCCGGTCGGCCATCCCGAGCGCCCGGGCCGCTAGGCGGGTGACACCGGCCAGCGCCTCGGCCGGGGTCAGGCGGAACAGCGTGCAGGCCATCGACAGCATCAGCAGGATGGAGGTCACCGGCGAGGTGCCGGGATTGCAGTCGGTGGAGATGGCGATGCCGACGCCATGGCGGCGCAAAAGCTCGATCGGCGGCAGCTTGGTTTCGCGCAGGATGTAATAGGCGCCGGGCAGCAGCACGGCGACCGTGCCGGCCTTTGCCATCGCCTGCACACCCGCTTCGTCCAGATGCTCCAGATGATCGGCGGACAGCGCCTGGAAGCCGGCAGCCAGCGCCGCGCCGTTCAGGTTGCTCAGCTGCTCCGCATGCAGCTTCACCGGCAGGCCGGCGGCTTTCGCCGCCTCGAAGACGCGTTTGGTCTGCGCCGGCGTGAAGCCGATGGTTTCGCAGAAGGCATCCACCGCATCGGCGAGGCCGGCCGCCTTCGCCGCCGGAATGATGGTACTGCAGACCAGATCGATATAGCCGTCGGCATCGTCGGCATATTCCGGCGGCAGCGCATGGGCGGCCAGCAGCGTGGTGGCGATGCGCACCGGATGCGTCTCGCCCATCCGGCGGGCGACACGCAGGCATTTCAGTTCATTGTCCAGATCGAGGCCGTAGCCGGACTTGATTTCCAGCGTGGTGACGCCTTCGGCCAGCAGGGCCCGCAGCCGCGGCAGGCTCTGGGCCAGCAGCGCGTCTTCGCTGGCACCGCGCGTGGCCGTGACGGTGGAGCGGATGCCGCCGCCGGCGCGCGCGATCTCTTCATAGGTGGCACCGTTCAGCCGCAGTTCGAATTCATGGGCGCGGTTGCCGCCATAGACCAGGTGGGTATGACAATCGATCAGCCCCGGCGTGATCCAGCCGCCACCAACATCATGCACGGCGGTATGGTGGCCGATGCCGGCACCAGGCAGATCGGCGGCCGGGCCGATCCAGGCGATACGGCCGTCCTTCAGCGCGATGGCACCGTTCCGGATGGTGCCGAACCTGTCGTCGCTGCCTGTCTCGGCCATGGTGGCGATGTCGGCACCGCGCCAGACGCTGTCCCAGGTTTCGGCCATCTGTCTCTCGTCCATCCTTGTGGGTCGCAGGCTACTCGTCACTGACCAGGGCCGCTACTTTGGCATTCAGCAGGCTGGCCAGGTCCGTTGGCCTGAGCCGAACCTGCAGACCGCGCTGACCGCCATTCAGGTAGACGAGGTCATGCACCAGCGCGGCTTCCTCGATCGCGGTGGGCGCGGTTTTCTTCTGACCGAAGGGGCTGATACCGCCGACGACATAGCCGGTCGCCCGCTCCGCGTCGACAGGCTTCATCATCTGCGCCGACTTGCCGCCGAACACGGCAGCCAGCTTTTTCATCGAGACCTCGCGATCGGACGGCACCGCCACGCAGACCGGCTTGCCATCGACCAGCGCCATCAGGGTTTTCAGCACCCGCTCAGGCCGCTCGCCCAGGGCTTCGGCGGCCTGGATGCCGACCTTGTCTGCGTCCGGGTCGTAGTCGTAGGTATGGACGGTGAACTGGGCACCCTTCTGTTTCAGGAACAGGGTTGCGCGGGTGGTCTTCGACACGTCAGCCTCTTGCGTCTTTCGGAACGCGGCGGTTTCTGCCAACTTATATATACAAGTTGGGAGACCCCGTCATGCCTCGCTTCCTGCTGCGTCAGGCCCTGCTGCCCGATGGCTGGCGCACCGATGTGCTGGTCACTGTGGATGCCGCCGGCCTGATCGCCAGCGCCGCCCCGGACTCGGCACCGGGCGATGCCGTCATCCTCGACGGTCCGGTGCTGCCGGGCCTGGCCAACCTGCACAGCCATGCCTTCCAGCGCGCCATGGCGGGCCTCGCCGAACGCGCCGGGCCGGATAATGACAGCTTCTGGACCTGGCGCGAGACCATGTATGGCTTCGCCGCGAAGCTGACGCCCGAGGATGTGGAAGTCATCGCCGGCCAGCTTTATGCCGAGATGCTGGAAGCCGGCTACACGGCGGTGGCGGAATTCCATTACCTGCATCATCAGCCGGACGGACAGCCCTACGCCGATCCGGCCGAACTGAGCCGCCGCGTGCTGGCTGCTGCCGATGCCAGCGGCATCGCGCTCACCCATCTGCCGGTGCTGTATCGCTATGGCGGCTTCGGCGCGAAGGACACACAGCCGCGCCAGAGGCGCTTCCTGCATGACAGCGATGCCTATGCCGGGCTGCTGCAGGCACTGGCGCCATACTTGCGCAACCGGACCGACCGGCGGCTGGGGATTGCACCGCATAGTCTGCGCGCCGTCTCGCCCGCGATGCTGCACGAAGCTGTCGCGGCGCTGAACCGCATCGATGCCGGCGCGCCGATCCATATCCATATCGCCGAACAGACGGCCGAAGTGGACGACTGCCTCGCCTGGTCGGGAAAACGCCCGGTGCAGTGGCTGCTGGACCAGGGCATGGTCGATGCCCGCTGGTGCCTGGTGCATGCCACCCATCTGGATGCCGATGAAACCCGGCGGCTGGCCATTTCGAAAGCCGTCGCCGGACTCTGCCCCACCACCGAAGCCAATCTGGGCGACGGGCTGTTTCCCGCCGTCGACTATCTGGCCGCCGGGGGCCGCATCGGCATCGGTTCGGACAGCCATATCAGCGTCGATGCGGCGGAAGAGCTGCGCCTGCTGGAATACGGCCAGCGACTTATCTCACGCAGCCGCAATGTGCTGGCGGGCGGGGCGGAGCGTTCGACCGGACGGCGGCTGTTCGATGCGGTCAGCGCCGGCGGCGCGCAAGCCATCGGCCAGCCGATGGGCGCGATCGCGCCGGGCCGCCGCGCGGATTTCCTGCAGCTCGACAGGGATGCGCCGGCCCTGATGGAAAAGCGCGGCGATGCCGTGCTGGATGCCTGGATCTTTGCCGGACAGCGGCGCGCAAGCATCAAAGACGTCTATGTCGCCGGCCGCCGCGTGGTGGAGAACGGTCGCCATATCCGTGCCGCGGATTTCGCGGCCGCTTACGCAAAGACGTTACGACGCCTGATCCAGGAATGAACGGCTGCCGGGTTCGCGGCAGAAGGCAATCAGGCGGCGCAGGAAGGCCTCGCCCTCGGCCACCTGGCTGAGTTCGATGAACTCGTCGGGTTTGTGCGCCTCGCGGATATTGCCCGGACCGCAGACCACGGCCGGCACGCCGCCGATATGGAAAATGCCCGCCTCGGTGCCGTAGGACACCGCATGGGTCTGGTTCTGGCCGGCCAGCTTGAGTGCCAGGGTCTCGGCCGGATTGCCCTCGGCCGGCAGCAGCGCCGGCGCATAGGCCACCATCTCGGTGTCGATGCCGGTATTGGGCTGGATGCGCTGCATCTTCGGCACCAGCTCGTCCGCCGCATAGCGTTTCACGCGGTCGAGGATGACGGTGTCATGCTCGGGCTTCACGCTGCGGATATCCCAGACCACCTTGCATTCTCGGGCCAGGATATTGCGCGCGGTGCCGCCGTGGATTTCGCCCACCGTGATGGTGGTGTAGGGCGGCTCGAAGCGGTCGTTACGATGTTCGGGCTGCTGGTATTCCACCTGGATGCGGTTCATCTCGGCGATCAGCTCGGCCGCCATCTGGATGGCGTTGACGCCCTGATGGGTGGCGGAGGAATGCGCCTCGAAGCCGCGCACCGTGGTGTTGCAGGCGCAGACGCTCTTATGGGCGTTGACCACCAGCATGTCGGTGGGTTCGCCGATGATGGCGAGCTTGGGTACCGGACCGCCGCGGTTGATGAATTCGACGATGCCGTGCACGCCGATGCAGCCGACTTCCTCATCGTAGGAAAAAGCGAAATGCAGCGGCACGCTGAGCGGCTTGGCCAGCATCTCGGGCAGCAGCGCCAGACAGAGCGCGATGAAGGTCTTCATATCCGAGGTGCCGCGACCGAACAGCCGGCCGTCTTTTTCGACGATCTTGAACGGATCGCTGGTCCAGGGCTGGCCGTCGACCGGCACCACGTCGGTATGGCCCGACAGCACGATGCCGCCGACATCTTTGGGACCAATCGTGGCGTAAAGGTTCGCCTTCTTGCCGGTGGCGTCGAAGATCTTGTCGCTGGCCACACCGTGCTGCGCCAGATAATCGGCGATGCAGTCGATCAGCTCCAGATTGGAGAGCCGGCTGGTGGTGTCGAAGCCGACCAGACGTGCGATCCAGTCGAGCGAGGCCTGTGAGGCGGGCGGTATCTGCGTCATGCTTCCGGTTTAGGGCCGGATGCCGGCGCGGTCAATCGTTGCCGCCACCCCGGCCGCCGCTGCCGATCATCGACAGGAATTCGTGCCGGGTGCGCGGGTCGTCGCGGAAGGCGCCCAGCATATGGCTGGTGACCATGGTAACGCCGTGTTTATGCACGCCGCGGGTGGTCATGCATTCATGGGCGGCCTCGATCACCACGGCCACGCCGCGCGGCTGCAGCACGGTCTGGAAGGTGTTGGCGATCTGGGCGGTCAGCTTCTCCTGGATCTGCAGGCGCTTGGCATAGACCTCGACCACGCGGGCGATCTTGGAGATGCCAACCACGCGCTTCTCGGGCAGATAGGCGACGTGGGCCTTGCCGATGATCGGGACCATATGATGCTCGCAATGGCTTTCCAGCCGAATGTCGCGCAGCACCACCATCTCGTCGTAGCCGTCGATTTCCTCGAAGGTGCGTTCCAGCAGCTTCACCGGATCTTCGCGATAGCCGCCGAAGAATTCCTCGTAGGAGCGCACCACGCGATCCGGCGTGCCGAGCAGGCCCTCGCGCTTCGGATCGTCGCCGGCCCAGCGGATCAACGTGCGTACCGCCTCTTCGGCCTGGGCGCGGGTCGGGCGATTGTCATCGTTGGCGCCGGCGGGCGGCTGTTTCGACAGACTGCTCACGATAAAACTCCTTGATGGGGACCGACCTGATACGCGGCCGACCCTGAACTGGATCAATACGGATGAAGGCCTGCGCGTCAGTTGACGCGCCGCGCCTCATGGGGGCTGTCGAGGGAGAAGGCCGGAATGGCGACATCGAACTGCTCGCCATTGTTGCTGACCATCTGGTAGGTGCCGACCATGAAACCGGACGGCGTCGGCAGCGGCGTGCCACTGGTATATTCGAAACTGTCGCCCGGCCCGAGCACCGGCTGCTCGCCGACCACGCCGGGCCCGCGCACCTCCTGCACGCGGCCGCGCGCATCGGTGATCTTCCAGTAGCGGCTGCGCAGCTGCACGGTGTCCTGGCCGCTATTCTCGATCTTCACGTTATAGGCCCAGACGTAATAGCTCTCTTCCGGCGAGGACTGCTCGTCGAGATAGATGGGCTGAACCGTGACCGAAATGTCGTGCGTTGTCTGATTGTACATGGCCTGCAATCCCGCGCCGGGGCAGGCGCCTTCCTGAAATATTAGGAGCGAGGGCCGGAATGTCCAGCCGGCAGGCGGTGTTTACAGCCCGGAAACAGCAACGGCCGCCCCTTGCGGGGCGGCCGTGCCGGTAATGCTAAACCGCTGCTTACTTGCGCAGATAGATCTGGGCGTTGCGGTTTTCATCGTTGCGGACGCCGTCAGCCGTGGGGACGCGCGGCTTCTCTTCGCCGTTCGCAACCGTCTGGATGGCGCTCTGGGGGATGCCCTTCGAGCTCAGGTAGGACGCAACCGAGCCGGCGCGACGCTGCGACAGACGCTGGTTGTAGTCGTTCTTGCCCGAGCGATCGGCATTGCCTTCGATCCGCACGTTGGTCGAACCGGTGGCGCGGTAATCGGCGATGGCGCGATCAAGCACCTGCGCCGCAACCGGGCTGATATCCGACTTATCGAACGCGAAGAAGACGATGTAGGTCTCAGGCGCACGCGGAGCCGGGGCCGGCGCCGGAGCGGCAGCCATCGGAGCGGGGGCCGGAGCCGGAGCCGGAGCGGCAGCAGCCGGCATCGGCTTCGCCGGAGCGCCGAACTTGTAGGTCAGGCCCAGCATGACGGTGTGGTTGGAGTTGCCCGGCTCGACCTTGGCAACGGTATTGGTCGAGAGGCTGGCATCGCCCGTGTACATGTAGCGGTAGTCAGCCGAGAGCTGCCAGTTGCTGTCCAGCGCGTACCACGCACCGGCGATGCCCTGCACGCCCCAGGTGTTGTCCTGGTCGTCGCTGATCACGCCGCTGCGGGTCAGGCCGTTGGCCGAATAGCGCACCATACCGACACCGGCGCCCAGGTAGGGGCTCCAGCTGCTGTTCGGCATGAAGTCATACACACCGTTCAGGAACAGGGTGTAGGCGCGGAGGTCGCCGCCCGCATTGTCGGCACCCCAGTTGCGCGCGCCCAGTTCGCCTTCAGCGCGCCAGCCGCCACCGAAATCATAACCACCCTTCACGAGGCCGGCATAACCGGTGTCGAATTCGATATCGGGGGTTGCGATGTTCTTCACATCTGCGTCTTCAATCCAGGTAGCGCCAAGGCCGGCACCAATATAGGGCTGTGCCATGGCCGGAGCCGAAGCCAAGCCCAGAAGGGCGGCGCCAGCCAGCAGAGCGACACGAATGTTCATCGAGAGTCTCCTCAAAGAAAGTACGATGGAGCCCGCAGAACACGGTCTCCGATACGCCTCAACCCGAGCGGACTATAGCAGCACCAGTGCCCGGGCGAAAAAGCCTCAGGTGCAGGACTCTTAAGAATCCCCGCCCCTGTGGCATTCCGGCAACAGATCAGCCCGCTTTTTCAAGGGCATGAGTCAGGTCTTCAATCAGGTCCAGCGGGTCTTCCAGGCCCACCGAGAGGCGCAGCAGGTCATCGCCGATGCCCAGCCTGGCCCGCTCCTCGGCACTCAACCTCTGGTGCGTCGTGGTGGCTGGATGGGTGATGAGGCTTTTGGAGTCGCCGAGATTATTCGAGATATCCACCAATTTCAGGGCGTTCAAAAACCGGAAGGCCCCAGGCTTGCCGCCGCCGACCCGCAGGGCCAGCATGTTGCCACCGGCACTCATCTGCTTACGGACGAGCGCGGCCTGGGGGTGGTCAGCCCGGCCGGGATACAGCAGGGCCGGGATGTTGGTGGGGGCGGCCAGGCCGGGGTGTCCCGCCAGGGCATCGGCCAGTCTGGCAGCCGAATCGGTCATGCGGCCCACCCGCAGGTCGAGAGTTTCCAGCCCCTTCAGCATCACCCAGGCGTTGAACGGGCTCAAAGCCGGGCCGGTATGACGCAGATAGGGGGTCAGCTCGTTGGTGACGAAGTCCTCCGATCCGAGGATCACGCCGCCCAGGCAGCGACCCTGGCCGTCGATATGCTTGGTGGCGGAATAGACCACGATATCTGCACCAAGCTGCAGCGGCTTCTGCAGCACCGGGGTGGCGAAGACATTGTCGACCACCACGCGGGCACCGTGCTGATGCGCAATCGCCGCCACCGCTGCCAGATCGACCACTTCCAGGGTCGGGTTGGCCGGGGTTTCCAGGAAGACGATGCGGGTCTTCGGCGTGATGGCGCGCTCCCAGGCGGTGATATCCGTGCCGTCGACCAGATGGGTGACGACGCCGAAGCGCGGCAGCAGCTCTTCCATGATGTAGCGGATCGAGCCGAACACGGCGCGCGCCGACACCACCTCGTCGCCCGATTTAAGCTGGCACATCAGCGCGGCATTTACCGCCGCCATGCCGGTGGCGGTGGCGCGCGCGGCTTCGGCGCCTTCCAGCAGCGCCATGCGCTGTTCGAACATTTCCACGGTGGGATTGCCGAACCGGCTGTAGACGAAGCCCGGCTCCTCGTTCCGGAAGCGGCGCTCGGCGGCTTCAGCGCTGTCATAGCGGAAGCCCGAGGTCATGAAGATCGGCTCTGAGGTTTCGCCAAAGCCGGTCCGCATCAGGCCGCCGCGCACCATCTGGGTGGCCGGCCGCCAGGACTTCTCACGCTCGTTCTTGCTCATCGCACCGCTCTCTCTTCCCCGCCTGCATTCCGTACAGGCAACAAAAAACCCCGGCACCAAGAAGGTCCGGGGTTTTTTGTAAAACCGCCCGACCTCTTTAGCGGTTTGTTTTACGTGGTCCGCAAGCCGGTCGGCTCCAAATCACCACGACGCCGATGGACCGGCGTGGCAAGCGTGATACGGCGGACAGCCGGACCCGTCAAGCCCGAAACATGCCGGGGTACAATCCCGCCCGCCGGTAAACGGCCGCAAGTCTTTGAAGAAATAGCGATTCCGCCCCTATTCCTTGAACTCTTCCTTCTTGGGAATGCGGTTGAAGGCGATCTTGGCGCCCATGAAATCGGATTTGTGTTTCGGCAGCGGGCCGATGCGCACCGTGTCCTTTTTCTCGTATTTCTGGTTCAGCTTATCCATCGCCTGCCAGAGCTTCGCGCGCTTCGCCGCCGCTTCGGCATCGTCCTGCTCCAGCCCGGACGCGCCGCCGAACAGATCAAGCGTCACCTCGTCCTGCCGCACCAGGCCCCCGAGCCACATGCCGACCTTCATGTAGCGGCCGCGCGGCTTTTTCGTCTCGGCCAGCATCTGCTGCCAGAGGCGCGCGATGGCATCAAGGATGACGAAATTGTCCTGGGTCTGGGTGAGGCGGAAATCCGTGGCCCAGCGGGCGCCATCGTCGAAGCGCACCTTGATGCCGAGCGTGCCGGCGACAAAGCCTAAGCGCCGCAGCCGCGCCCCGCCCTTCACCCCCAGGCGCCGCAGGATCAGATAGGCGGATTCCACATCGCGATTCTGCGGCGGCAGCACATGCTCGTGGCTGAGGCTGCGCGTGGCATTCGACTGCTCGTAATCGCCGATGCCGCGGATGCGCTGGATGAAGGCCGGGCCTTCCTTGCTGCCCCAGATGCGGCGCGCGTCTTCGGCTTTCAGCTCCCAGAGTTCGGCGATGGTGCTGATGCCGGCGTCATTCAGGCGCTGTTCCATATTGGGGCCGATACCCGGCAGGTCGCGCAGTTTGAGCGGCAGGATCCGCTCGGGCAGTTCATGCTTTTCGATGATGGTGAGCCCGTCGGGCTTCTGCATGTCGGAGGCGAGCTTGGCCAGGAACTGGTTCGGCGCGATGCCGATGGAGCATCGGATGCATTCGCCAAGGTCCTTGTTCTCGCGCAGGCCGGCGCGGATGCGGTGCGCCAGCGCAATGGCATTGTCCTTCAGGCGCTGCGGCCCCATCAGCTCGCAGGAGGCCTCGTCGATCGACCAGGTGTGGAAGATCGGGATATGGCGGTCGATCTCTTCCTCGATCAGGTCATGGACCTCGACATAGCGGTCGTGCCGCGCATTGACGATGGCGATGCCGGGATATTTTTCCTTCGCCTCCCAGACCGGCGTGCCGGTCTTGATGCCGAAGGTCTTGGCCTCGATGGAGGCGGCGATGGCCGAGGTCGTGTCGCTCATCACCGGCACGACGATGATCGGCTTGCCGCGCAGGTCCGGATTGTCCTGCTGCTCGACGCTGGCGAAGAAGCTGTTCAGGTCGACATAGAGAAAGCGCAGCGAGGACGCATCCCAGGCGGCGCGCTGGGCGATATCGGCATCTGAACGGGGCGGCAGGGGCATGATGCCCGCAGTTTAACCCGCCCCGGATGAATACGAAATAGGAACATGATCGTGGATGATGCGGCGTCAGGCGCCGCAGCGGGACCACGGCCCAATATCCCAGTGGAAGCTCTTGGCATGGGCGGAATCGGCATTGGGGCCGAGCACGACCGCGAAATAGCGGCAGGCAGCGCGATTGATCTCGCGCAGATACTGGCCTTCCCGGCCGCGGCTGCGGAAATGCTGGTCGACCGAAATACGGGTGCCGTCGCGCAGTAGGAAACCCCAGACATCCAGCGCGCGGCCATGGCCATGCTCGCTGATACGGCTGGAATTACCGGTCATGCGCTTACAGGTGAAGGCGCCGGCGTGATTGATCTGGCCGAGCGGCTGGCCGAAGACGCGCTGCGCCTCGGGCATCAGAACCTCTTTCTCGAACTGCATCAGGCGCAGCGCCATCGGGCAGGTCATTTCCGCCGGTTTCACCAACTCGACATTGGTGCTGATGAGACGCACGCCGTTCTGCAGCGTGCAGCCGTCCTTGCCGGCCTCGGCCTGGGCGATCAGCTCGAATTTCGCCCCCGTCACCACCAGGTCGTTCAGGCAGGCGGCCTGGATCACATCGCGGCCGATCCATTGCTGGCTCTGCTGCGGCTGGGTCGGCGCCGGCAGCGGCGGCGCGGCCACACGTGGCTCGCGCGCACAGGCGGCGGCCAGCAGGGCGAGCGCCGAAGCGGCGATTATTCGGACGCTGTTCATTCGGAAACCGGCAACCACAGCACCTCCTCGATCCGGCTGGCGCCGGTCAGCAGCATGACCAGCCGGTCGATCCCCAGCGCGATGCCGGCGCAATCGGGCAGACCGTGTTCCAGTGCCGCCAGGAAATCCGCATCGATCGGATAGTCGTAGCCGTAGAGCCGCTTTTTCAGCGCCATATCGGCCTCGAACCGGCGGCGCTGTTCGGCCGCATCGGTCAGTTCGGAAAAGGCATTGGCCAGTTCCATGCCGCAGGCATAGAGCTCGAAGCGTTCGGCCAGATGCGGCGCGTCTTTCTTCGGCCGGCTGAGCGCCGCCATATGGATCGGGTAGTCATACAGAATACAGGGCGCATCGAGGCCGAGGTTGGGCTCGACCTTTTCCAGCGCCGTGCGGAAATACAGATCGTCCCAGCTGTCGCCGGCATCGACGCGGATGCCGGTGCGCGAACAGGCTTCGCGCATCAGCGCGAGGTCGGGCTTCAGCGGATCGGCGCCGATACAGGCCGGCAGATCGAGCCGCGCATGCCGGGCGAAGGCCTCGGTCACCGTCAGATACTGCCAGGGCTGCATCAGATCCGCAGCGTGACCGTTCCAGCGCAGCATCGTCCGTCCGGTGACGGCAGCGACATGGCGCAGCAGGGTTTCGCAATCCTGCATGATGGCGCGGTAGTCAGCCGGTTTTCCCTCTGGTGTCTGGGCGCGGTACCATTCCAGCATCAGGAAGGCCGGGTGATGCGTCGCCGCGCGCTCGCCGTTGCGGAAGACCGGGGCGAACTGGAACAGCTGCCGCTCGCCGGCCACCAGCAGCTTCTTCATGGCGAATTCGGGCGAGGTATGCAGATAGAGCGGCCGGCTGCGGCCGTCGGGATGCTCCAGGGTGGTCCCGAAGGCCTTCAGATGCGGCTCCAGCCCGGGCGAGACCTGCAGGGCCGGGGTCTCGACCTCGACGAAATCCAGCCCGGTGAAGGCCTCCCGCAGCGCACGCAGAACCGCCTGGCGGACCAGCAGATTGGGCCGGCGCCGGGCATAAAGCGCCGGATGCCACCAGTTCGGAGCGGAAGATGGAGCCTGTTCGTCCACGGGGCCTGTTGTTCCAAAGCTTTCTGAAGGGCGACTTTTCGCGGCGACTCGGGTTGAGAAGGGGGTCTCAACCTGATAGTTTCCGCGCGGTTTTTTCGCAAGCGGGTCCTTATGCTGGGGCCCGCTGTTCGTTTCTGGAGATACGCTTCCATGCCCAAGGTAAATGCCAACCAGCTCCGCAAGGGCAACGTGGTCGAGATCAACGGCAAGCTGCTGGCCGTGATCACCGCGCAGAACATCCAGCCCGGCAAGGGCACCCCGGTGATGCAGCTCGACCTGCGCGACCTGTCGACCGGCATCAAGACCACCGAGCGCTACCGCACCACGGAATCGGTCGAGCGTGTCTTCATCGACACCCGCGAATTCAGCTACCTCTTCTCCGAAGGCGACATGTACACCTTCATGGATGTCGAGAATTACGAGCAGGTCGGCGTGCCGGCCGAAGTGGTGGGCGAACAGGCCGTCTGGCTGCAGGAAGGCATGAAGGTCGATATCGCGCTGTATGACGGCAAGCCGGTATCGGTGTCGCTGCCGCAGACCGTGATCATGGAGATCACCGAGACCGAGCCGACCGTGAAGGGTCAGACCGCGTCGTCGTCCTACAAGCCGGCCATCGTCGAGAACGGCCAGCGCGTGATGGTGCCGCCGCATGTCTCGTCGGGCGTGCGCATCGTCATCAACATCAGCGAAGGCGCCACCTATATGGAACGCGCCAAGGACTGATCGTCCGGCGCATTGCTGCAGTTCGAAAAACCCGCCGGTGCAAACCGGCGGGTTTTTTGCGGCCTAAAGCGGCGCGAGCGGACCGAAGAAGCCGGTGACGCGCCGCAGCCGCCCGCCCTCGCCCAGATCGCAGATATCGACACCCTCGCGCATCACGCTGCCATCGGCCGCCAGGCGCACGAAGCCGAAGCGCAGACCGCCCGGATGGCTGTCGATGGCGCTGGTGCGACGGATCAGGCTGCCGGGGAATTTCTCGAGCAGCGTCCCGATATGGGCGACCAGTGCGGCGCGATCGAGGTCCTGCACCAGCGGATCGCTGTAGCGGCAATCCGCCGTACAGGCCACACGCAGCAGCCGGTTGCGCTCGGCCGCATCGCCGGCATTCCAGGCCGCGCAATAGGTATCGATCACGTCATCCAGAGCCATCATGGGGCGCCTCCCATCATTTTGCGCCAGCATACTCAAACTGTGACCGCAGACACAGGCCTGTTGCGCCGCAACACCGGCTGTGACCGGCGGCACAGCGATCCGACCAAACCGCTGGCTTGATGGCCGCAACAAAAAAAATCCCGCCCTCCCAGTCGAACACACAGTTTCCGCTACCAGTCCGCCGCCGCTGCAATCCCGCAGGGGGCCGCATGAAGGGGAGTGACGTGTCATGTCCTGTCCGGAAGAACTGAACGCCCTCGAAGCATTCTGGCATGCGAAGCGCGGCGAGCGCGCCCTGCCCAGCCGCTGCGATTTCACCCCGCATGACCTGCGGCCCTGGCTCGGCAATATCGCCATCGTCGTGGTCGAACGCCCCGCCGCGGGCGCAGACCAGATGCGCTTCCGCGTCGCGTTGTCCGGCACCCAGCTCGACGATTATCGCGGCCACAGCATTACCGGGCTGTATATCGACGAAATCCCCTACAATGTCTGCGGTACCGCGAAGTATTTTCTGGCCTGCGTGGATCAGCGCGCGCCGACGTATTACCTGCACGACAATTCGTCCAACAGTGCCATCTACACGGATATGGGCAAACTGCTGCTGCCACTGAGCGAGGACGGCGTCACCGTCGACCGCATCCTGGTGGCGATCTATCCGTTGTCGGCCAGCGCCCGGGTCGCGGCATAAGCCAGGCGCGCCGACTAAAACCTCAGTCCGGGCATGGCGCGCCGGCGCGCAGCCACTCGGCCATCGCCACCACCAGATGATCGCGCGGCAGCGCCGGACTGCTGCGGCCCGCACCGGGCGCCCAGGCCCAGCCGATCAGCTGGTCTTCGGCGAAATGCTGCCCCAGCTTTTCCGGCTCCAGCCCGCCGTTGCGCTGCGGATCGCGCAGAGTCCGGCAGAGCGACGCCGCGTCGCGGTTGCGGAAGATCGCCTCGCCCGCTTTGGGCATGCGCCAGTCCGGCGCACCGGGCGCCGTGGCGGTATTGCGGTCCTTGTGACAGGTCGTACAGGCCAGCTTGCCCACACCCTTGCCCTCCACCCCGCGCTGTACCGGCGGCTGGTGCGGCCGGCCGTCGCGTTGCAGCGGCGCCGCCGTATCGGTGTGGCAGTTGGAACAGCGCGGATGCTGGGTGACAGTGAAGACCGGCGCGAACAGATCGGCCTGCGCCCAGGCAGGCAGCGGCAGCACGATCAGTAGCAGCAGGCCGAGCCTAGTCATCCTTCTGCGGCTTGCCCTGTGCATCGAAGCTGCGGCGGGCGGTATCCACCGTTTCGCCGTGGCGAATCGCCCATTCCCAGACACCACAGAGCGCCTCGCTCAGCTCGATGCCGGCCGGCGTGAGTTCGTAATCGACGCGCGGCGGCACCTCGGCATAGACGCGGCGCGTGACCACGCCATCGCGTTCGAGCTGGCGCAGGGTCTGGGTCAGCATCTTCTGGCTGACACCGGCGAGCCGCTCGCGCAGGCGGGAAAACCGCGTGGCGCCGCGTTCGTAGAGCTCGTCCATCACCAAGAGGCTCCACTTGTCGCCGAAGCGCACCATCAGGTCGCGCACCAGATCTTCGGTTTCCTTGGTGAAGGTGCAGGTCTCGATGCAGTTCACGGCTGCCGGTGCGGTCGCCGGCATGGTTTCCGCCGAGTGCCTATCGGTTGCCACAGGTGCCTTATTGCTCATCGGAAGCGAGGTTTTATATGCTTGCGTCATGCAGCCAGTAAATCGCAGGGACGCCGGCAAGACCAATGGTTTTTTGTCAGCATTCCTGTCATTTCCGGTCTGCTGTCACAAACACCGGTGAAATTCTCCAGACGGGTTTCCATCGGCCTGAGGTATACTGATTGCGCTGACCAGCAAGGGGGCCGCCCGAATGCCCCCAGAGATTTTCGATCCCTAGATTCATCGCAGCGGACCTGACGGTCTGCCGTTTTTCGTCTTCACCGCCCCAGTGGAGGACCACACATGGCTATCAATTTCACCCTGAACGGAAAACCCGTGAGCTTGGATGTCGACCCCGACATGCCGTTGCTCTGGGCCGTGCGCGACGAGGTCGGCCTGACCGGCAGCAAGTTCGGCTGCGGCATGGCGCAATGCGGCGCCTGCACCATGCATGTGGAAGGCCAGCCGGTGCGCGCCTGCTCCACCCCGCTGTCGGCCATCGAAGGCCAGAAGGTCACCACCATCGAAGGCATCAAGGGCAAGGTCGCCCAGGCGGTGCAGAATGCCTGGGTCAAGCATGAGGTCGCACAATGCGGCTACTGCCAGTCCGGCCAGGTGATGTCGGCGGTCGCATTGCTGACCGAGACGCCGAAGCCGAGCGATGCGCAGATCGACGAGGCGATGCAGGGCAACATCTGCCGCTGCGCCACCTATGTGCGCATCCGCGCCGCCATCCATGACGCCGCCAAGACCGTGAGGGCCTGATCATGACGGACCAGACACAGATCAAACTTCCCGTTGCTTCGCGTCGCCGTTTCCTGCAGGGCGCAGGCGCGGCCAGCATCGGCCTCGTGGTCGGTTTCCACTGGCTGCCCGGCAAGGCGCTGGCCCAGGCGAAAGCCGGGACCGAACCGACGATGATGAATGCCTTCATCCAGATCGCGCCCGATAACACCGTCACGGTGCTGTCGAAGCATCTGGAAATGGGCCAGGGCACTTATACCGGCCTGGCCACCATCGTGGCCGAGGAACTGGATGCCGACTGGAGCCAGATGCGCGCCACCGGCGCGCCCGCCGATGCCAAGCTCTATGCCAATCTTGCCTTCGGCATGCAGGGCACCGGTGGCAGCACGGCGATGGCCAATTCCTGGGACCAGCTGCGCAAGGCCGGCGCCACCGCCCGCGCCATGCTGGTGGCCGCCGCCGCCGAGCAATGGAAAGTGCCGGCGAAGGAGATCACCGTCTCCAAGGGCGTGATCAGCCACGCGTCCGGCAAGAAGGCCACATTCGGCCAGCTTGCCGCCAAGGCCAGCACGATGACGCCGCCGGCCGAAGTCACGCTGAAGGATCCGTCGAAGTTCGGCCTGATCGGCAAGAAAGCGCCGCGTCTGGATGCGAAAGCCAAGAGCAACGGCACCGCGCTGTACACCATCGACGTCAAGCTGCCGGGCATGGTCACCGCTGTGCTGCAACGCGCGCCGGTCTTCGGTGCGACGGTGAAAAGCTTCGATGCGGCCAAGGCGAAGGCTGTGCCGGGTGTGCTGGATGTGGTGCAGATCGACAGCGGCGTGGCAGTCGTGGCCAAGAATTTCTGGGCTGCCAAGCTGGGCCGCGAGGCGTTGGAGATTCAGTGGGATGACAGCAAAGCCGAGAAGCGCGGCACCGATGCGATCATGGCCGAGTACAAGGACCTGGCGAAGCAGCCTGGCAAGGTCGCCCGCAAGGACGGCGATGTCGAGGCGGCGCTGACCCGGCCCGGCGTCAAACTGATCCAGGCGACCTATGACTTCCCTTATCTGGTCCATGCCCCGATGGAGCCGCTGGACTGCGTGGTGAAGTTCGATGGTCAGGGTTGTGAAATCTGGGCCGGCGACCAGTTCCAGACCGTCGACCAGGGTAATGCGGCCGGCGTGTTCGGCATCAAGCCGGAGAATGTGAAGATCAACACGCTCTATGCCGGCGGCAGCTTCGGCCGTCGCGCCAATATGGCGTCGGACTTCATCGTTGAAAACGCAAAGATCGCCAAGGCCTATGGCAAGGCGGTGCCGGTCAAGCTGATGTGGACCCGCGAGGACGATATCCGCGGCGGCTATTACCGCCCGATGTATCACCACGCGCTGGCCGCCGCCGTCGATGCGCAGGGCAATATCCTGGCCTGGCGCCATCGCATCGTCGGCCAGTCGATCATGGCCGGCACGGCGTTCGAGCAGTTCATGGTCAAGGACGGCGTCGATATCACCTCGGTGGAAGGCGCCGCCAACCTGCCGTATGCCATCCCCAACCTGCAGGTCGAACTGCACACCACCAAGACCGGCGTGCCGGTGCTGTGGTGGCGGTCGGTGGGCAGCACGCATACCGCCTTCGCCACCGAAGTGTTCCTCGACGAGATCGCCCAGGCAACCGGTCAGGACCCTCTTGGCCTGCGGCGCAAGCTGCTGACCAAGCATCCGCGTCATCTGGGCGTGCTGAACCTTGCCGCCGAGAAGGCCGGTTGGGGCAAGCCGCTGCCGGCCGGCCGCTATCGCGGCATCGCGGTGCATGAGTCCTTCTCCTCCTATGTTGCCGAGGTTGCCGAGATTTCCTACAAGGCGGATGGCGGCTGGAAGGTGGAGAAAATCACCGCTGCCGTCGACTGTGGTCAGCCGATCAACCCGGACATCATCCGGGCCCAGGTGGAAAGCGGCATCGGCTTCGGCCTGACGCCGCTGCTGAAGGGCGGCATCGTGATGAAGGACGGCGTCGTCGAGCAATCGAACTTCCACGATTACGAAGTGCTGCGCATCCACGAGATGCCGAAGGTGGAGGTGCATATCGTGCCGTCGACGGAAAAGCCGACCGGCATCGGTGAACCCGGCACGCCGCCGGTGGCGCCGGCCGTGGCCAATGCCCTGATGGTGGCCAGCAAGCAGACCTTCCGGGCCATGCCGCTGCCGGAGGCCGCCGCGAAGTCCGCATAAGCCTTACTTTTAGTATTGTTCTAAAAAGCCCGCGGTTCGCCGCGGGCTTTTCTTTGCCTGCAACAAATTTCCGTCAGCGAAACAACATGTCTTGACGTTACGGGCGGTTTGGGGGAAATAGGCCTAAGTCTGATAATAATAATGAGTCTCACTATGAACTTGCACTTCAGGGGAACCGCCACCGCCCAGGGACTGACCTTGGGCCTGCTGCTGGCTCTGCCGGCTTTCACCTCTGCCCGCGCCCAGGACAGCCAGCCCGTGCTGCTGCAAAGCATCACCGTCAACGCCGCCGGCGACTGGCTCGGCGAGGCCGATCCGGAAGTGGTGCGCACCCATGCGGGCGGCCGCAGCGTGGTCCGCCAGGACCAGTTCGAGCAGAGCGGCGCCGCCACGGTGACCGACGCGATCCGCGCCATCCCCGGCGTGCAGACCCCGCCGCCCAACGGCAGCGGCGGCGGCGACTACGCCCTCAATATCGGCATCCGCGGCATGACCTCGCGGCTGAGCGCCGGCTCCACCATCCTGATGGATGGCGTGCCGCTGGCCAATGCGCTGTACGGCCAGCCGGAAACCTCGCTGGGCGCGGTGTCGCTCGGCATGCTGCAGGCCATCGACGTGGTCAAGGGCGGCGGTTCCGTGCGCTACGGGCCCGGCACCTCGGGCGGCGTGGTCAACTTCGTCACCAAGGACATTCCCACCGCCGCCTATGGCGGCGAGATCAGCCTGCGCGGCGACAGCACCGCCAGCGACCGCAGCGGCACCCGCATGGTCGGCAAGTCCGACCTGATGTTCGGCGGTTCGCTGGAGAATGGCAGCGGCCTGGCCGTCTTCTATTCGGGCAACCACGGGGAAGGCTATCGCAACAACGCCGCCCATGACATCGACGATTTCATGCTGAAGGGCCGCCTCGCGCTGACCGAGAACAGCCGGCTGGAGACCCGCCTGCGTCATTACAGTGCCGACGCCAACACGCCCGGCCCGCTGACCCAGGCGGCCTACAGTGCCAATCCCTACCAGTCGACGCATTCCCATGAACGGTTTGTCGGCGAGCGCGACGAGTATGTGCTGAAATACGTGAACGAGTTCAACGGTAACTACCGCCTGGAAACCACCGGTTTCTACACCCAAGCCTTCCGCGAACTCACGATCGCTTCAGCCCCGGCAGCATCCGTGAACGGCGGCAGCAACCAGTCACTGACCATCCTCGACCGACTGCCGCGCAATTACAGCGTCTATGGCTTCGAGCCGCGCTTCACGGCGCTGGCCGAAACCGGCGCGATCAAGCATGCCGCCTCGATCGGCTATCGCTACATGACGGAGTCGACGGACGAGATGCGGTTCCGCCGCACCGGTTTCGGCGCTGGCGGCAATCCCTTCTCGGTGAATGAGGCACGCAACCGTTACACCGATGGCTCGACCGAAGCCCATGCCGTCTATGTCGACGACGCCATGAAGCTCGGCGCTGTCACGGTGACGCCGGGCATCCGCTTCGAGAAGGTGGAAGTCGACCGCACCAACATGCTCACCGGGTATCGCGATACCCAGAAGTACAACGAACCCCTGCCCTCGCTGAGCCTCGGCTGGGAAGTCACCAAGGAGCTGTTCGGCTATGCCAACTACTCCACTTCGTTCAACCCGGTGACCCATCTGGCGCTGGGCGAGACGGCGGCTGGCGGTGCCAGCAGTCTGAACCCGGAACGCGCCAAGACCTATGAACTCGGCGCGCGCTACAAGGCCGGGCCGCTGTCGCTGGAAGGCGGACTGTTCTGGATCGATTTCGAAGACCAGATCGAGTCGGTCAACAGCGTCAACATCAACACCGGCGCAACCCGCCATCGCGGTTTCGAGACGGCAGCCGAATATGACCTTGGCGCGCTGAATGCCGCGATGAAGGGTCTCAGCATCTATGGCACCTATGCGTTCACCAAGGCCGAACGCATGCAGGGCGCCACCAAGGGCAATGACCTTCAGCTCTATTCGCCGCATGTCGCCACGCTGGGCACGCGCTACCGCGTCCAGGAATGGACCTTCAACCTGAATGCCTATGGCCAGTCGCAGCAGAATTCTGACGACGCAAATACTGCGCTCGCCAGCGCCAACGGCAAGGCCGGCTATATTCCCGGCTATGTCCTCTGGAACGGCCAGGTCGCCTACGACTTCGCCAAGGGCCCGACCGTCGCCTTCGGCGTGACCAATATCTTCGATCAGCCCTACTACACCCGGGCCTCGATCGAGGCGAACGGCGGCATCTTTGCCGGCGCGCCGCGGACCGCCTATATTCAGACCAAGTTCGTGTTCTGATATAGGACGTTAAAGATATGGGACGGCGCCAGTGACCTTGCGACAACTCTGGCGCCGCCTGCATCTCTGGATCGGGCTGGCGGGCGGCGTGCTGTTCGTGCTGCTCGGCCTGACCGGCAGCCTCCTGGTCTACCAGGACGAACTTCTCGATCTTCTCTATCCGCGTGAAATGCAGGTGACGGTCGGCCCCGCAGCGGCGCCGCCATCCCGCCTCGTCGCCGCCGCTCAGGCCGTCCTGCCCGGCGCACGGGTCAACACGCTGCGCTATCCCGAGGCCGCTGACCGCCCGGTGCAGGCAGTGATGGTTAAGCCCGGCGGGGCTCGCGAGACCCTGCTGGTCGATCCCTATTCCGGCGTCCTGATCGGCCCGCTGCCCGGCGACTGGCTGCCCGTCATCGCCGACCTGCACAGCCGCCTGCTGCTGGCAGCTGCAGGACGCGACATTGTCGGCTGGCTCGGCGTGTTATTCGCGGTCAGCGCCATCACCGGGATCATCCTGTGGTGGCCGCGCCCCCGCATGTGGCGGCAGGCCTTCACCCTGCGCTGGCGCAACATGTCGTGGTTCCGCCGCAGCTTCGACCTGCACAAGGTGGGCGGTGGCGTGATTGCCATACCGCTGCTGCTGCTTTCCGTCAGCGGCAGCATGATTTCCTTCCGTGAAGCCCTGCTGCCGACGATGGCGCTGTTCGGCGGCACACCGCAGAAGCGCCCGGCCGCCACGGCGCCGGCAGGACCGGTCCGGTCGCTCGACGCGTTGGCAGACGACGCACTGCGGCTGATGCCCGGATCCCGGCTGGTCTTCATCCTGCCGCCGGCGCGGGCCGACGGACCGACCCGCATCCGCCTGCGCGAACCGGGCGAAATCCACCAGAACGGCCGCAGCTATGTGCTGTTCGACGCCAGCGGCAAGGTGCTGGATATGCAACGCGTATCGGAACTGCCGAAGGCCAACCTGATCTTCGACCAGCTGCCCTACCCGCTGCATACCGGCTACGTGGCCGGCGAAATCGGCCGGCTGATCGTGTTCATCGCCGGGATCCTGCCGGCCCTGCTGTTCGCCACCGGGCTGGTGATATGGCTGAAGAAGCGGGTGCCTAAACCGGCGTGAAGAGGATACGGTCGCGCCGGCGCCACAGCAGCAGCGCGAAGAATCCGCCAAGCAGCGATAACGGCACCATCGCCAGATAGGTCAGCCCGTCGGCATACGGAAACAGCGGGCCGATCAGCAGCGTGACGCTGGCCAACACCGAGGCATTCGCCGCCGTATACAGACTCTGCGCCGAGGCCGAGGCCTGCGGATCGGTGCCGTCCGACAGCAGCCGCATGGCGCCGAGATGGGCGCAGCCGAACGTGGCAGCATGCAACAGGTTCAGTGCGACCAGCAGCGTGAAATCGCCGGTCAGGCCGGTGAGACTCCAGCGGATCACGCCACCGATGCAGGCGAGCCAGAGCAGGCCGACACCGCCAAGCCGCAGCGCCATGCGCTGTCCCACCGCGAACAGAATCACTTCAGCGAGGACGCCCTCCGCCCACAGAAAGCCGATCTGTGCGTCAGACAGGCCCGCATTGCGCCATTGCAGCGTGCCGAAGGTGTAAAGCATGGCATGCGTCGCCTGCAGGCAGGCGCCGGCGCCCAGGAAGGCGAGGAAGAATTTGTTGCGCAACAGCCGCAGCGCCGGCGCGCCGGTCAGCTTCGGTCGATCCAGCGGCAGGCGCAGATCGGGCAGCAAATGACTGCCCAGCGCCAGGATCAACAGACCGACCAGCAGCATCGCGTAAATCCAGTCGCCGTCGCGGCCCTTCAGCCACAGGCCGGCGAGATAGGCGGTGACCAGGAAGCTCAAGGAACCCCAGAGCCGCAGGCGGCCGTATTGCAGACTGTAGCGGCCGGCAGCCAGCAGCGCGACATTTTCGCTGAAGGGCGTGATCGGCGACCACAGGATGGCGTGCGCGAGGCTGAGCAGGAAGATGGCCCAGAAGCCATGGGTCCACCAGAAGGCACTGAACAGCACGAAGCTTGCCCAGGCCAGCAGGATGATGGCCTGGCGGCGCGCGCCGCTGCGATCCACCAGATGCGCAGCCACCGGACCGGCGAACAGGCGAATCCAGATGCCAGCCGCGATCACGATGGAAATTTCCGGTGCGCTCAGGCCCCGCGACTCGAGCCAGACCGACCAGAAGGGCAGATGCACGCCCGGCACCACGAACAAGGCCGCGAAATACAGACTGATGCGCCAGGCGATGGCGCGGCGTTCCTCGCGCGCAAGACCGGCGCTGGCGTCGCTCATGAAATGCTCCGATTGCCCGGGAATCGGGCAGGCGATAAATGTTTACAATTCCGCAGCAACAGTGTTTACAATTCCTTTATGTGCGGTGCACGCATCACCGCAACGAGGGGATAAATCCGACAGGATTTTGCAGGGGGACCGATCGCAGATGAACGCGATAATAATCTTATGCGGCCGCGTGTCCGAGCGCCGGCCGGCACCGGAGCTGGCGTGATGCAGGGCCCGGCTTTCGTCAAGATCAACGCGGTCAGCCTCACCTATCAGCAGGCGGAAGAACAGACCCTGGCGGTCCAGGACCTCAATATCGACATCCAGGAAGGCGAGTTTGTCGCCGTGGTCGGACCTTCGGGTTGCGGCAAGTCCACCCTGATGAAACTGGTGACCGGTCTGCTCGGCTGCACCCAGGGCAGCATCACCATCGGCGGCAAGCCAGTAAACGGACCCATCCAGGGCGTGGGCATGGCGTTCCAGAACTCCACCCTGCTGCCCTGGCGCACCACGCTGGACAACGTGATGCTGCCGCTCGAGATCGTCGAGCCGCACAAGCGCCGCCTGCGCAAGGAAAAGAAAGCCTATATCGAGCAGGCCATGGCCCTGCTCAAGACCGTGGGCCTGGCCGATTTCGCCGACAAATTCCCTTGGCAGCTGTCGGGCGGCATGCAGCAGCGCGCCAATGTCTGCCGCTCGATCATCCACAATCCCCGCCTGCTGATGCTGGACGAACCGTTCGGCGCGCTGGATGCCTTCACCCGCGAGGAATTGTGGGGCGTGATGCAGAAGCTGTGGATGGAAAAGCGCTTCACCGCGATCCTGATCACCCATGACCTGCGCGAAGCGACCTATCTGGCCGACCGCGTCTTCGTCATGAGCAAACGCCCGGGCAGGATCATTCTGTCCAAGGAAATCGACATTCCGCGCCCGCGCACGCTGGACACCACCTTCGAGCCGCATTTCGGTTCGATCGTGCATGAGCTGCGCGAGCATATCCATTCGGTGAGGGAATCGTGATGAACGAGAAAAACCTCGTCAGGGCTATGCCCTGGATGGTCACCATCGGCCTGTTCGTGCTGTGGGAGGTCGTCTGCGTGGTCACCCGCGTGGAAACCTTCATCCTGCCGCGCCCCAGCGTTGTGTTCGAAGCGATGGTCAAGTTCGCGCCGCAGATCACCCATCATGCCCTGCAGACCCTGTTCACCACCACCGCCGGCTTCGTTCTCGGCGTGATCGGCGGCGGCCTGCTCGGCGTCTTCATCGGCGCCTCGCGGCTGGTCTATGTCGGGCTCTATCCCGTGCTGGTCGGTTTCAACTCGATCCCGAAAGTGGCCCTGGTGCCGGTGCTGGTGATCTGGTTCGGCATCGGTACCGTGCCGGCGATCATCACTGCCTTCGTGATTTCCTTCTTCCCCATCGTGGTGAACGTGGCCACCGGCCTCGCCACCATCGAGCCGGAGCTGCGCGATGTGCTGCGCAGCCTGGGTGCGACCAAGACCGAAATCCTCACCAAAATCGGCCTGCCGCGCGCCATGCCCTATTTGTTCGCGTCGCTGAAAATCGCCATTACCCTGGCCTTTGTCGGCTCGGTGATCGCGGAAACCGTCGCGTCCAACGAGGGCATCGGATACCTGATGCTCTCGGCATCTTCGAGCTATAATGTGCCGCTGGTCTTCGCCGGCTTGATCGTCGTGGCCGCCATGGGCGTGGTCATGTATGCGGTCGCGGTCTGGTTTGAGCGGCGCATGACTGGCTGGGCGTTCCGCGGCAGCGATCTGATGAGCTGACGCGGGCCCTTTCACGGGGCTTCAGGGAGCGGAAGTGATGTCCGAACCGGCAAGGTTCGTCTCGCGTGGCGAGGTGGTGACGGTGGAACCCGATGTTCCCCACACCATGACGGTGCTGGAGTATCTGCGCACCCGCCTGCGCCGCACCGGATCGAAGGAAGGCTGCGCCGAAGGCGACTGCGGCGCCTGCACCGTGGTGGTGGCCGAAGCCGGACCGGACGGCAGCCTGCAACATCGCGCCGTCAATGCCTGCATCCTGTTCGTACACCAGCTGGACGGCAAGGCGCTGTTCACCGTCGACGATCTGGCGGATGGCAAACATCTGCATCCGGTGCAGCAGGCCATGGTCGATGCCCATGGCTCGCAATGCGGCTTCTGCACGCCCGGCTTCGTCATGTCGCTGTTCGGGTATTACAAGACCCATGACAAAGCCGATGACAGCAGCCTGAAGGATGCCCTGGCCGGCAACCTGTGCCGCTGCACCGGCTATCGCCCGATCCTGGAAGCCGGGCAGCGCATGTATGATTCCGGCACGGATGACCGCTTCGCGCCGCAGGAAGCGGCACTGCTGCAACAGCTCGCAGCGCTTAAACGCGACCGCATGCTGAATCATGCGACGCCGCAGGGCAGTTTCCTGGCGCCGCGCAGCACTGCAGAACTGGCCGACAGCCTGAGCACCCTGTCCGATGGCGAAAGCTGGATGCTGGCCGGCGGCACCGATGTGGGCCTGTGGGTGACGAAGCAGCATCGCCAGCCGCGCAATATCGTCTATCTCGGCCGCGTGGCCGAGCTGAAGCGGCTGGTCGATCATGGCGACCGCATCGAGATCGGCGCCGGCGTCACCTATACCGATGCCTTTGCCGCCATCGAGAGCCTGCATCCGGATTTCGCCCGCATGGTGCGCCGGCTGGGTTCGACCCAGATCCGCAATTCCGGGACGATTGGCGGTAATATCGCCAATGGCAGCCCGATCGGCGACAGCATGCCGGCGCTGATCGCGCTTGGTGCGACCCTGACCCTGCAGAGCAAGGCGTCGGGCAGCCGCAGCCTGCCGCTGGAGGATTTCTTCCTCGCCTACCGCAAGACCGCCTTGCAGCCAGGCGAGTTCGTCGCGGGCGTGACCGTGCAGAAACCCGGATCGCAGAGCCGCTTCGGCGTCTACAAGCTGTCAAAACGCTTCGACCAGGATATTTCCGCCGTACTGGCGGCATTTCACGTCACACTGCAAGGCGATGTGGTGCAGAGCGCCCGCATTGCCTATGGCGGCATGGCCGGCACGCCAGCGCGGGCGAACAAAACCGAGGCCGCACTCCTGGGGAAGCGGTTTGTACCGGCCGAGATCGAACCGGCGGTGATGGCGCTCGCCGAGGATTACCAGCCGATGAGCGACATGCGCGCCTCGGCCGCCTATCGCCTGCTGGCAGCACAGAACCTCCTGCGCAAATTCTGCCTGGAGGTCAGTCGCGGCGAAAAGATCAGCGTGGAGGCGGCGGAATGACGGCCGTCGTCCACAAGCCGGTCAAGCATGACAGTGCGCCCAAGCATGTCAGCGGTATGGCGCGCTATATCGACGACCTGCCCGAGCCTGAAGGCCTGCTGCATGCCGCGCTGCACCTGAGCGACCGCACACATGCGAAAATCCTCAAGGTCGATGTCAGCCGCGCGCTGGCCCTGCCCGGCGTGCTGGCGGCCATCACGGTGGCCGATGTGCCGGGCAATGCCGATATCGCACCCGTCAAAGGCCCTGAACCCATGCTGGCCGACGGCGTGGTGGAATTCCACGGTCATCCGGTGGCGGCGATTGCGGCTGTCGATCTCGCGACCGCGCGGCGAGCGGCAAAACTGGTACGGGTGGAGTATGAGGACCTGCCAGCGATCCTCAGCATCGAGGACGCGGTCGAAAAACAATCCTTCCTGCTGCCGCCGCTGGGCCTGAAACGCGGCGATGCCACGGCGGCGATTGCAAAAGCGCCGCACCGCCTGAAGGGCGAACTGCATCTGGGTGGCCAGGATCATTTCTATCTCGAAGGCCAGGTCAGCCAGGCGGAACCGCGCGAGGACGGCGATGTGATCGTGCGTTGCTCGACGCAACACCCCTCCGAAGTGCAGAAGCTGTTGGCGCGCGTGCTGGACTGCCCGCTGCACGCCGTCACCGTGGAATGCCGGCGCATGGGCGGCGGCTTCGGCGGCAAGGAAACCCAGGCGGCGCAATTCGCCTGCATCGCCGCCGTGCTGGCGCAGAAAACGGCGCGGCCGGTCAAGCTGCGGCTCGACCGCGACGAGGATATGGCGATCACCGGCAAGCGCCATGATTTCTGGAACCGTTACGATGTCGGCTTCGATGATGAGGGCCGCATCCTCGGGTACGAGGCCGTGCTGGCCGGACGCGGCGGCTGGACCACCGATCTGACCGGCGCCGTGGTCGACCGCGCCGTCTTCCATGCCGATTCCAGCTACTGGCTGCCAGACGTCACCATCACCGGGCTGTGCTGCAAGACCAATACGGTATCGAACACGGCGTTTCGCGGCTTTGGCGGCCCGCAGGGCATGGCGACGACGGAATATGTGATCGACGAGATTGCGCGCTATCTGAAGCGCGATCCGCTGGCGGTGCGACTGGCCAATCTCTACGGCAAGACGGAGAACAACGTCACGCCGTATTTCCAGACCATCAAGGACAACATCCTGCCCGAGCTGCTGGATGAACTGCTGGCCAGCAGCGACTACAGGCGCCGCCGGCAGGAGATCGAGGCCTTCAACGCACAGAGCCCCTATGTGAAGAAGGGCCTGGCGCTCAATCCGGTGAAATTCGGCATCTCGTTCACCACCACCTTCCTCAACCAAGCCGGCGCGCTGGTGCTGGTCTATGAGGATGGTTCGGTGCAGCTCAATCACGGCGGTACCGAGATGGGCCAGGGGCTGTATATCAAGGTGGCGCAGGTGGTGGCCGAAACCTTCGGCATCGGCCTGGACAATATCCGCATCATGGCAACGCGCACCGACAAGGTGCCCAACACCTCGGCCACGGCGGCTTCCGCCGGCGCCGACCTGAACGGCAAGGCGGCGGAGAATGCCGCCCTGGAGATTCGCGGTCGCCTGGCCGAAGTGGCGGCGCCGCTGCTGGGCGTGTCGCCGGATCAGGTGGTGTTCGCCAATGACCAAGTGCGTGGCGGCGGCAAGTCCCTGAGCTTTGCCGAGGTCGCGCACAAGGCCTGGATGGCGCGGGTGCAGCTTTCAGCTTCGGGCTTCTATGCCACACCCGATATCCATTTCGACCGCGCCACCGGGCGCGGCCAGCCCTTCTACTATTTCGCCTATGGCGCCGCCGTCACCGAAGTGCTGCTCGATACGCTGACCGGAGAATACCGATTCACCCGCGCCGACCTGCTGCACGATTGCGGCAGCTCGCTCAATCCCGCCATCGATCTCGGTCAGGTGGAAGGCGCTTACATTCAGGGCCTGGGCTGGCTGACCATGGAAGAACTGTGGTGGGACGATAAGGGCCGCCTGCGCACCCATGCACCCAGCACCTACAAGATTCCCACGGCGCGCGACCTGCCGGAAGATTTCCGGGTGCAACTGGTCTCCGGGCGCGCCAATCCGGCGAACACGGTCTTCCGCTCGAAAGCCGTGGGCGAGCCGCCCTTCATGCTGGGCATCTCCGGCTGGCTGGCTCTGAAAGATGCAGCCATTGCCGCCGCCGGCACGCATCATCTGCAGCTGGATGCACCGGCGACGCCCGAACGCCTGCTGCTGGCGATCCATGCCGCGCGCCACCAGACTACCGCAGCCGACAGCATGGCTGCGAAATGAACTGGCTGAATGCCCTGAGCGACCTGGAGCAGCGCGGCATTCCCGCCGTGCTGGTCACTGTGGCAGCGACCGATGGTTCGGCGCCGCGCGAGGCCGGCACCAAGATGGTGGTGACGCCGGACGATATCGTGGGCACCATCGGCGGCGGCACCTTGGAATTCCGCGCCATCGAGATCGCGCGCCAAATGCTGGTCGCCAGGCGCGGCCCGGACTTGCGCAAGTTCCCGCTCGGGCCTTCGCTGGGGCAATGCTGCGGCGGCACCATGACGCTGTTGTTCGAGCCGCAGCGACCGGACCTGTTCACCGTGGCGCTGTTCGGTGCCGGCCATGTCGGCAAGGCCATCGTTCAGGTTCTCAGCGCCCTGCCCTGCAAGATCCGTTGGTTCGATCCGCGACCCGACGAATTCCCCGACCATGTGCCGCCGGGCGTGAGCGTGGAAGTGACCAATGCGCCGGAGCGCGAGATCGCCGGCCTGCCCGACGATGCCTGGCTGCTGGTGATGAGTCACAGCCATGCCCTCGATCTCGGGATCGTGGCAAAAGCCCTGCTGGAAGACCGCTTTTCCTATATCGGCCTGATCGGCTCGGAGACCAAACGCGCCCGCTTCGTCAAACGCTTCCGCGAGCTGGGCCTGAGCGAACAGCAGATCGCCAGACTGACCTGCCCGATCGGCGTCGAGGGCGTATCGGGCAAACATCCGGGCGAGATCGCCATTGCGACCGCAGCCCAGCTGCTGCAGCTGCGCGAGGCACGGAAACAGACGCTTCGCGTGGTCGACGACAGCGCGGCTTAAAGGCCGAGAATCTTGAGCTGCTCTTCCAGCTCGGCCTTGCTCATCGGATAGTCGCTGCCGTTGCGGGCATTCAGCATCATGCGCGGCGGCACGCGCGCGAGGTCGCGCTGCACCATCACAGCCGTCCGCATGCTGAACTGCGCACGCCAGACCAGTGCGGTAATCAGCCGGCCGTTACGCGCATCGAGGGCCTTCTGGATCACCGACAGCGGAATCCGGCCGTTCTGGATCAGGGCCTGCAGCACGAAATTTCGATCGTTGCGCTCGATCGCATCCTGCACGGCGTCGCTGTCGAGCTTCTTGGCCTTGATCAGTTTCTTGATCTTGACCTCGGCCTCGGCCATCGGCGTATGGCCGTCGCCTTCGTCATCGGCAGCCTTCTCCGGCTCTTCTTCGAGCTTTACATCCAGGCGCTTTTCCATCACCTGCCGCACGGCGGCCAGGGCGTCGGCCGGCAGGTCCTTGCGGCTGGCCAGCAGGCTGAGCAGCGAAGACGCAACGAAGCCGGCGATGCGCTTGGCCGCACCGCCGGGCAGATTGGGACGCTGCACCAGCGGCTCGTGCCAGGCTTCCACGTTGGGCGCGGCATCGAGGATGAGGTCCAGCGTCTCCTCGCGGATCTGGGCCGAATCATTGGCCAGCAACGCCGTCACGGCCGAGACGTCGCGGGTGGCGGCAATCACATCCGACACGCCGGCCGACAGGCCTATACGCTGCGCGATGGCGGTCAGTGCTCCGGACTGCGCCGAGGAGGCGACGATCTCGCGCAGGTCATCATCGGTCAGCAGCGGCGAGAATTGCAGCACCGGGGCCGAGACGATCAGCTCGACATCCTGCGCCAACTGCCTGATCAGATGATGCGGCACATTGGTGGCCGACTTCAGCGCATCCGACAGTGCGGCGCGGATGCGGGCCAGTTCGTCCTGCGCCAGCAGCTCAAGCGTCTGGATTGCCAGTTCTCGCGCCTTGCCGGCTTCATCGGCCGGCATATCGGGCAGCAGACGGGCGACCTTGGCGGCCAGACGGCGGCGTACTTCCTCGGAGGTGTCGTTGGCCAGCAGCAGATGCGCCTGGGCCGGCGTCGCCTCGTTATCGGCGATGGCGCGACGCACGGCCTCAGCCTCGTCGATGGCCAGGTAATACAGAATCTCGGGCTGCGTATCGGCGCGCTGCGCCAGCTTCAGGCGCTCGGCTGCATTGCTGGAGGCCGCCAGCAGCTTGGCCTTGTCGTATTCGATCCCCTTGCCGCTCACGCCGAGACTCCGCTGTCGTTATCCGGCAGGGGCGCGATGAAACTACGCCCCTTGCCGCCTTTCTTGGCGACATACATCGCCTCGTCGGCTCTTGCGATCAAGGCTTCCGCGGTTTCCGGCCCGTCGAGGCGGGAGAATACCGCGCCAATGGAAAAGCCCAGCGGGAAGCCTTCCACGCCATAATCCCGGTCCAGATCGTGGGTTGCCTCGTGCAGGCGGGCCGCGATCGGTTCGGCGGTGGCGCGATCCACCTCTTCGAGCCAGAGCAGGAATTCATCGCCGCCGATCCGCGAGGCAAGGTCGACGCCGCGCAGAATCCGGCGGGTGATTTCAGCCACGGTGCGCAAGACATCGTCGCCGGCCTGATGGCCACGCACGTCGTTCACCTTCTTGAAATTATCGAGATCGAAATAGATCAGGGTACCCCGCTTGGCATTGCGCAGATGGCGGCCGAGCCGTTTGTCCAGCTCGGCCAGGAAGGCGCGGCGATTGAGCATGCCGGTGAGGCCATCGGTGCTGGCCAGCTTGTCGAGTTGCTTATGGGCGCGCCGCAGGGCCTCGACGCGTTCGCGCGCCTCGGTGACATCGCGGGCCACACCACGCACGCCAGTCCAGCCGCCCTTGGCATCGTGCACCGGCAGGCAGGAAACCTCGAAACAACCAACGCTGCCATCCTTGCGCTGCAGGAACACCTCGGCGGCATCCATCGCCTCCTGCGCCTCGAACGGCCAGACGGACGGCCGCGGCGTGAGCGGCGCATCTTTGGCAGCGAAGTCACTGGCCGGGCGACCATCCAGCTCGCGCGCACTGTAGCCCAACGCGCCACGCGGCGAGACAAAGCTGAATCTGCCATCCGCCTTGGTCTCCCAGGCGAAATCGGTGGAACAGGTGACCAGGTCCTTGAACAGCTGGCGCGACTGCATCAGCGCCTGGATCAGGTTGCGCTCCAGGGTGGCATCACGACCGAGCAGCAGCAGCCGGCGCGTATCCGGCGTGCCATAGGGAATGAGAGTCACCTGCAGGGCACTGCCGCCACGCGGGCCCGGCACATCGGCGCGGTCCTGGCGCATGTGGCCGTCGCGCAGCACGGCATCGATCAGCGTGGCGAGATTGGGCAACTGTCCCTCGGCCAGCGCCATGAGCAAGGGGGCCGCGGCATCATTGGCCTGCTGCACGCCGCCGTCGCCATCGAACAGCACCGCAGGCCCGGGAAACTGCGGCACCAGGGCTTCGGGTGCCAGACCAGCATTCGCATCGAATCCGGAACCGTCCATCGTTGCGCTGTTTCCGCCCACTGCGGCACCTCTCCCTGTCCGCGCCGGAGACTGAGGGCGGCGACGGATACTCGCCATTCTAGCCAGAACCCCTTATGGTGCGAAACCGTGATCTCCCCTGCTGCAAAACCCCTGCCCACCCCCTCTGCCGGCCTGCCGCTGTCGGGTGCCGCGCTGCATGGCGCCGCCACCTGGGTCTTCGATCTGGACAACACGCTTTACCCTGCGCACTGCAACCTGTTCGACCAGGTTTCGCGCCGTATGGGCGAGTTCATCGCCACCACCTTTGCCGTCGACCTGGCCGAGGCCAAACGGCGCCAGAAGGGCTTTTTCCATAGCCACGGCACCACACTTCGCGGCCTGATGGTGGAACATGGCATCGCGCCCAAGGCGTTCCTGGATTACGTGCATGACATCGACCTGACTGCGGTGGCCGCCATGCCCGATCTGGGTGCGGCGCTGGACCGCCTGCCCGGCCGCAAGCTGGTCTACACCAACGGCACCGTGGCCCATGCCGACCGCATCCTGCGCCGGCTTGGCATCCATGACCGCTTCGAGGCCGTGTTCGATATCGTCGCATCCGAGTATCTGCCCAAACCCGAGATCGCACCCTATCGCGTGATGCTGCAACGCCATGGCGTCGATCCGACCCAGGCCGTGATGGTGGAAGACATGGCCCGCAACCTGAAGCCGGCAGCGGATCTGGGCATGACCACGGTCTGGGTGCCGACGGCGGAAGCCTGGTCGCAGCCCGATCCGGACGGCCGCGATCATATCCACCATACCGCCCCGGACCTGACCGCCTTCCTGGCCGGCCTGCCCCGGGAATAGGCCGTTCGCCCTGCCCCGCCGGGTTGACTCGGCAGGCTCGGCGGCTATTGTCTCGCCGTTCCGCCAGACCGCCTTATTTTCGAGGAATTCTCCATGTCCGACGCAGCCCTCGCCAAGCAGCTTCAGCCCGTGATCGATGCCGCCTGGGAGGCGCGCGACCAGGTCAATCTGCAGACCAAGGGCGAAGTGCGCAACGCCGTCGAGGCGACGCTGAACGCACTGGACGAGGGCAAGCTGCGCGTGGCCGAGAAGATCGGTGGCCAGTGGACCGTGCACCAGTGGGCCAAGAAGGCCGTGCTGCTGAGCTTCCGACTCACCGACAACATGCTGATCAGCGATGCGCCGGGTGGCGCCCACTGGTTCGACAAGGTGCCGTCGAAGTTTGCCGGCTGGAGCGAGCAGCGTTTCCGCGGCGCCGGTTTCCGCGCGGTGCCGGGTTCGGTGGTGCGCAAGGCCGCCTATATCGCACCGAACGTCATCCTGATGCCGAGCTTCGTCAACCTCGGCGCCTATGTCGACAGCGGCACCATGGTGGACACCTGGGTCACCGTCGGTTCCTGCGCGCAGATCGGCAAGAACGTGCATCTCTCGGGCGGCGTCGGCATCGGCGGCGTGCTCGAGCCGCTGCAGGCCAATCCGGTCATCATCGAAGACAACTGCTTCATCGGTGCGCGCTCGGAAGTGGTTGAGGGCGTGATCGTCGAGGAAGGTGCCGTCCTGTCGATGGGCGTCTATCTCAGCGCCACCACCAAGATCATCGACCGCGCCACCGGCGAGATTTTCGTCGGCCGCGTGCCGGCCTATTCGGTGGTGGTCTCGGGCAACATCCCGGGCAAGCCGCTGCCCGATGGCACACCGGGCCCGTCGCTCTACTGCGCCGTGATCGTCAAGCGCGTGGATGCCCAGACCCGTTCCAAGACCTCCATCAATGAACTCCTGCGCGACTAGCCGCGCAGGTGGCATTACCGGGCTGCCGGGCGGCTGGTGCTAGCGCGCAGGTGGCAATGCGCCGTCTGCGAGCCATGATGCGTGGCCTGAAAACCATTCCTTAACGCTCTGCGGCGAGGCTCTAGACTCCTGTTTTCCCGAGTCAGGCCATGTCAGAGCTTCTTGCTGCCAAATCGCGTCGCATCGACCCCAGCACCTTCCGCCGGGCCACCATCCTGGTGGCCGAGGGTGACCGTGCCTTCCGTCGCACGCTGCGCGATGTGTTGCTGGGCATGGGCTTTCCCAGCATCGTGGTCGCCGGCACTGCCGGCGAGGCCATGCGCCATATCATCGAGCAGCGGCCGAGCGTGATCCTGCTCGACGCCAAACTGCCCGGCAGTGACGGCATCAAGCTGACCCGCCGGCTGCGCAGGGATGGCGACAACCTGCCCGTCATCCTGATGGTGCAGGCTCCAGATGCCACCCTGGTGACCGCCGCACGCGATGCCGGCGTCAACGAAATGGTGATCAAGCCGGTGTCGATGGAAGCCCTAGTGCTGCGGCTGATGCATGTGCTGCAGGTACCGCGCACCTTCATCCGCAGCCCGGGCTATCTCGGTCCGGATCGCCGTCGCCTGCCGGACCGACGCCGCATTGCCGAACGCCGCACGCATCCGCTGCTGCAATCCGATACCGAGCGTCGCCAGAAGCCGGGCCGGCGCAGCGGCGACGAACGCCGGCAGCGCAAAGCGTCCTGATACAGATCCCGGAAAAAAGAAGGCCGGCCGAGGCGGGGACATCGGGCCGGCCGGGCGCGGCGAATCGCGCCTGAGGTTCTATCACGCTAGCCTGCCGCCATGACGCTGGCGTGACGGCCACCGGACTGCTGTAATCCAGACACACAGCTGGCGGACCCGAAATTAGTCCGCTTGCATTACTGTCACGTCCCGCTACAATCCGGCCCCAATATGGCCCGGCAGATCATGGCCGGCCAACAGCCAGTCTGGGAGGACGGCATCTTGGCGATCAGCGCGGCGCGCATCGGCATAAAAAGCGAGCGTCGCAACACGCCGGCACCGCGCATCGATTACGGCACCCTGCCCAACCATGTCGGCTATCTGCTTCGCCTCGCCCAGTTGCGGGTCTGGGAGGATTTCTACGGCCGACTGGCAGAGACCGGCATCAGCCCGGCGCTGTTTTCCGCCCTGATGCTGATCGAACGCAATGCCGGACTCCAGCAGAGCCGGCTGGGCGAAGCGCTCGGCGTCGCCCGCTCCGGCGCCATGACCATGGTGGACCGCCTGGAACAGCTCGGCCTGGTGGAACGCCGGGCCGATCCGCATGACCGGCGCGCCTATGGCCTGTTTCTGACCACCAGCGGCGCGCGGCGCGTGGAAGACCTGATCGCCCGCGTGCAGATGCATGACAAGCTGATCAATGCGGTGCTCTCAGCCGACGAGCATCGCATGCTGATGCAGCTGCTGCGCAAATTCATTTCCGTACCGGCGCCCATCGCCACCGAGGCCCGCGCCGCTGAAACCGCAGCCGCAGCATCTTCTGAACCGAAAACCGCTTCTGTATCATCGCGTACCAAACGGGCCGCCCAGGGTGGGCGACGCCCCAATAACCTGTCTTAACCGGAGGAACCATCATGAGCGTCAAGATCACACGCCGCCAGTTCGCCGCCTCGGCCGCCGCCGGCGCGGCCCTGGCCGCCGGCACCGCCCCCTTCAACATTGTGAAGGCCCAGAGCAACACCCTGAAAATCGGCTCGATCCATCCGCGTTCGGGCTTCCAGGCCCAGCTCGGTATCGCCTGCCAGCGCGGCATCGACCTCGCCCCGCGGGTGCTGAAGAGCATGGGCATCGACGCCAATGTCGAGATCATGAATGCCGATACCGAATCCAACGTCGACGTGGCGCGCAGCCGCGCCGAGAAACTGATCAACGACGGCGCCCATGTGCTGATCGGCGCCTTCGACAGCGGCCAGTCGGCCGCCATCGCCCAGGTCGCCGAGCAGAAGGGCGTGCCCTATATCATCAATATCGCCGCCGCGCCGCAGATCACCGAGCAGGGCTACAAGTTCGTGTTCCGCAACTTCCCCACCGCCCCGATGCTGGTCGGCGATGGCCTCAACCTGATGAAGGGCGTGTTCGAGAAGAGCGGCATCACGCCGAAGACCGCCGTCTTCATGCATGTGAACGATACGTTCGGTCAGTCGATGAACGGTGCGATCAAGGCGATGGCCCCGCGCTTCAACCTGCCATTCCAGATTGTCGACACCATCGCCTACGATCCGCAGGCCAAGGACCTTTCGGTGGAAATCGCCAAGGCCAAGGCCACCGGCGCTGACATGCTGATGCCGGTGACCCGCCTGAACGACGCGATCCTGATGGTGCGCGAGATGGTGAAACAGCGCTGGGAGCCGCAGATCGTAATGAGCCCCGGCGCGCCGGGCTTCTACGAAGGCCAGTTCTACAAAGCACTGGGCAAGTTCTCGAATTACCTGCTCACCAACAACCCGTGGTACAATCCGCGCTCGGGCATTACCCAGAAGCTGCTGGACGAGTTCACCAAGACCTACAAGGGCGAGATGTTCGAACTCAACGTCGGCTTCTCGTTCGAGGCGGTGATGATTGCGGTGAGTGCGTTCAACAGTGCCAAGTCCACCGCCGGCGTGGCGCTGGCCGACGCGATCCGCAAGACCAACATCACCGATCATGTGATGGCGGGCGGCCCGCTGCAGTTCGACGCCAAGGGCCAGAACGTCAACATCAAGTCGGTCACGCTGCAGAATCTGGATCAGCGCCCGAAGGTGGTGCTGCCGCTGGATATCGCGGAAGACAACCTGACCCTGCCGATGCCGAGCTGGACCAAGCGGTAATCATGACAACAACCACGCGTACCTGCCGGATATCCGATGCCTGCTGAACTGGTTTTCACTGTTGCCATTCAGGGCATTCTGACCGGACTGGTCTATGGGCTCATGGCTCTCGGCCTTTCCGTGATCTTCGGCGTGGTGCGCGTGGTCAATTTCGCCCATGGCGAAATGATGACGATCGCCTCCTACGCGGCCATCGTTGCCTTCGCCGCCTGGGGCATCGACCCGCTGGTGGCGATGGTGCCAATCGCCGTGGCGCTGTTCGCCATCGGCTACATGATGCAGGCCGTGCTGATCAACCCCTTCATCAACCGGCCTGAACACAGTCAGTTCATGCTGCTGGCCGCCGTGGCACTGATCATGGTGAACGGCCTGCTGATGATCTTCGGTCCGGATGCGCGCAACGTGATGGTGGATTACGCGCTCGACTCCATCGAAATCGGTCCGCTGCTGGTCGACAAGGTGCGCGTGATTACCGCTGCCTTTGCCATGGCCATCACCGCCGGGCTGTTCGCCTTCTTCAAACTCAGCCGAACCGGCAAGGCGATCCGCGCCTGTGCCGACAACCACATGGGCGCCCTGGTGGTCGGCCTGAACGTCAAGCGGCTCTATGCGCTGACCTTCGGCATCGGCTCGGCCTGCGTTGGTGCCGCCGGCGCCATGATGACGCTGCTGATCGACACCACGCCCAATATCGGGCCCGCCTTTACGCTGCAGGCCTTTGTCATCGTCATCATCGGCGGCCTGGGCTCGATGCCCGGTGCGCTGCTCGGCGGCGTGCTGATCGGCCTGTCCGAAGCGATGTCGGGCCTGCTGTTCGCGCCTTCGGCCAAAAGCATGTTCGCCATCGCCATCCTGATCCTGGTCCTGCTGTTCCGGCCCCAGGGCCTGCTGGGGCGCAAAGCATGATGTCCCGTCTCATCGACGGCGTGCCGCCGCGCGCGCTGATCCTGCTTGCCCTGCTGCTCGGCGTGCTGCTGCTGGCCCCGCTGTTCATCGGCAGCTACGGCCTGTCGATCCTGATCCTGGTGCTGTATTTCGCCTATACCGGCCAGGCCTGGAACGTGATGATGGGCTTTGCCGGACAGCTCAGCCTGGGCCACTCGCTCTATGTCGGCGTCTCGGCCTATACCGCCGCCGCGCTCTATGTGCATTTCGGCATCGGGCCCTGGGCTGGCGTCTGGGTCGCCATCCTGGTCAGCATGGCGTGTGGTTTGGTGATCGGTTTCCTGGCCTTCCGCTTCGGCATCGGCGGCGTCTATTTCGCGCTGCTGACCATCGCGTTTTCCGAATTCACCCGCGTCGGCTTCGACCACTTCACCTGGGTGAATGGATCAGGCGGTTTCTTCCTGCCGGTAGCGCAGTACAGCGCGAACGATCCCCTGAACCTGCGCGGTTCGCCGGTGATGTTCTATTACATCCTGCTGGCGATCACGACGCTGGCCTTCATCTTCTGCCGCTGGCTGCTGACCGGCCGCATCGGTTATTACTGGCTGGCGATCCGCGAGGAGCCTGAAGCCGCACAGACGCTGGGCATCAACATCTTCCGCTACAAGATGATCGCCGTCGCCATCTCGTCGGGCATGACCGCACTGAGCGGCGTATTCTTCGCCTTCTATTACAACAACCTGTTCCCTGAGCAGATCTTCAGCATGAACCGCTCGATCGAACTGATCCTGGGGCCCATCATCGGCGGCATCGGCTCGCTGTTCGGCCCCATCCTCGGCGCCTTCGTGCTGACCGCCCTGGCCGATGGCCTGAACGAGATCATGGCGCATTTCGGCTATGAAATGCCGGGCGTGAAGCTGCTGTTTTATGGTTTCTGCCTGCTGGCCGTCATCATGTGGCTGCCGAACGGCATCTGGCCCCCCCTGCGCAAGAAGCTGGGCCTGGGAGAACGGCTGTGACCGATCTTCTGGTTGTCGAGGGCATCTCGAAAAGCTTCCGCGGCCTGCGCGCCCTGCATCAGGCCTCGCTGACCGTGCCGCAAGGCGGCATCGTCAGCCTGATCGGGCCGAACGGTGCGGGCAAGACCACCTGCTTCAACATGATCGCCGGCGTCTTCCCGCCGGATCAAGGCCGTATCACCTTTGCCGGCCGCGAACTGGGCGGCCTGCGTCCCGACCAGATCTGCCACGCCGGCGTCGGCCGCACCTTCCAGATCGTCAAACCATTCAAGGAACTGACGGCGCTGGAAAACGTCATCGTCGGCGCACTGCTGCGCGAGACCAGCACCCGCGTCGCCCGCAGGAAGGCGGAAGCCGTGCTCGACCAGCTCGGCATGCTGGACAAGCGCGACCAGCCGGCCGCGCAACTGACCCTGCCCGAACGCAAGCGGCTGGAAGTGGCGCGCGCACTCGCCACCGACCCGAAGCTGCTGCTGCTGGATGAAGTGATGGCCGGCCTGCGCCCGACCGAGACCGACCAGATGGTTGCCGTCTTCCGCGACCTCAATGCCAGGCACGGCATGACCATTCTGCTGATCGAGCATGTGATGCGCGCGGTGATGGCGCTGTCGCAGCAGGTGGTGGTGCTGCACCATGGCGAAGTGATCGCCCGCGGCAAGCCCGAGGACGTGGTGCGCGACCCCGCCGTGCTGGAATGCTATCTGGGCGAGGAGGCTGCGGTATGAGCCTGGTCCTCGACAAGCTGGATGTTTTCTACGGCGATGCCCAGGCTCTGGACGCCGTATCGCTGTCGGTGCCGCAAGGCAGCATCGTCGCCATCATCGGCGCCAATGGCGCCGGCAAATCGACCCTGATCCGCACCATTGCCGGCATCGAGAAGCCGCGCGGCGGTTCGATCCGCTACAACGACACCGAAATCGGCGGCCTGCCCAGTTTCAAGGTCTGCAACATGGGGATTGGCCAGGTGGCCGAGGGCCGGCAGATTTTCCCGAGCCTGAGCGTGCTGGAAAACCTGGAGATGGGCGCGCTGCTGCCGCGTGCCCGTGGAAAAGAAAAATCCACCATGGAAGAGGTCTTCACCCTCTTCCCGCGCCTGGCCGAGCGCCGCGACCAGCTGGCCGGCACCATGTCGGGCGGCGAACAGCAGATGCTGGCCATCGGCCGCTGCCTGATGGGCCAACCCGAACTGATCATGTTCGACGAACCGTCGCTGGGCTTGGCGCCAGCCGTGGTGCAGGAAGTCTTCCGCATCATCAAGCTGCTGCATGAGCGCGACCTGACCGTGGTGCTGGTGGAGCAGAATGTCGCCGTGTCGCTGAAACTGGCAGATCATGCCTACGTGCTGGAGAACGGTCGTATCGCCATGCAAGGCAGCGGCGAGCAGTTGCTGCACGATGATCGCGTGCGGCAAGCCTATATGGGCCTCTGAGCAGAAAAGGCCGCCAGTTTCGCTGGCGGCCTTTTTCATGCCTGAAAACAGCTGGCGCTTACTTGATCGTGGCGAAGAAGTCGTTGCCCTTGTCGTCCACTATGATGAAGGCCGGGAAGTCTTCCACCTGGATGCGCCAGACGGCTTCCATGCCGAGCTCCGGGTATTCCAGGGTCTCGATATGCTTGATCGAGTTCTTGGCCAGGATCGCGGCCGGACCGCCGATCGAGCCGAGATAGAAGCCGCCATATTCCTTGCAGGCATCGGTCACCTGCTTGGAGCGGTTGCCCTTGGCCAGGCTGATGAAACCGCCGCCGTTTTTCATCAGCTCGCCCACGTATGAATCCATGCGGCCGGCCGTGGTCGGGCCGAACGAACCCGAGGCATAGCCTTCCGGTGTCTTGGCCGGACCGGCGTAATAGATCATGTGGTTCTTCACATACTCAGGCAGCCCCTCGCCGCGTTCGATGCGCTCGGCGAATTTGGCATGGGCGAGATCGCGGGCGACGATCAGCGTGCCGCTCAGCGACAGGCGGGTCTTCACCGGATACTGCGACAGCTGCTTGCGGATATCGGCCATCGGCTGATTGAGATCGACCTTCACGACCTCAGCCGAAATCTTGTCCTCATGATCGGGAAGATATTTGGCCGGGTCGGTTTCCAGCTGCTCTAGGAACACGCCGTCGCGGGTGATCTTGCCCAGAATCTGGCGGTCGGCCGAGCAGGATACGGCGATGCCGATCGGCACGCTGGCGCCGTGACGCGGCATGCGGATGACGCGCACGTCATGACAGAAGTACTTGCCGCCGAACTGGGCGCCGATACCGTTGACGCGAGTCAGCTCGAGAATCTTCTGCTCGAACTCCACGTCGCGATAGGCATGGCCGGTCGGACTGCCCTTGGTCGGCAGGGTGTCGAGATAGCGCGCCGAGGCGAGCTTGGCCGTCTTCAGGTTCAGCTCCGCCGACAGGCCGCCGATCACGATGGCCAGGTGATAGGGCGGGCAGGCCGCGGTACCGAGCGTCTTGATCTGGGTATCGAGGAACTTCAGCAGGTTGTCGCCACGCAATACGGCGGGCGTCTGCTGGTAAAGAAAGGTCTTGTTGGCCGAACCGCCGCCCTTGGCCATGAACAGGAATTTGTAGGCATCGCCCTGGGTGGCATAAAGCTCGATCTGGGCCGGCAGGTTGGTGCCGGTATTCACTTCCTTGAACATATCGAGCGGGGCAAGCTGCGAATAGCGCAGGCTGGTTTCCGTATAGGTGCGGTAGATGCCGCGGCTGAGCGCCTCTTCGTCACTGCCCGAGGTCCAGACATACTGGCCCTTCTTGCCGATCACGATGGCTGTGCCGGTATCCTGGCAGCTCGGCAACACCATGCCAGCCGAGATATTGGCGTTTTTCAAAAGCTCCAGCGCCACGAAATGATCGTTCGGCGAAGCATCCTTGTCGTCGAGGATGGCGCGCAACTGCGCCAGATGGCCGGGACGGAACAGATGCGCAATATCACGCATGGCATTGAAGGTCAGATCGCTGAGTGCCTTGTCGCTGACCTGCAGCACTTCGCGGTCACCGACCTTGACCACCTTCACCTCATCCGTATCGAGCTTGCGATACGGCGTGGTGGTGTCGGGGCCAAGCGGAAGCAGGTCCTCGTAGCGGAACTCGGGCATTGTGGTCTCCGGGGCTTATGCTGGCAGACCTGCGCGAGGCAGGCCCGATCGGAAATCAGGTCTTCTTTTTGCGGAAGGCGTCCAGGGCGACAACATCGCCAGTCTTGCGTTCGGCCGCGTCATCCGCGCCGCCCTCTTCGCCGGCCGGCGCATCGCCATCGAGGTTGCCGGCCGGCGCCTGGGTGATCATGCCGGTGCGGGCCTCGGCATTGGGCGTCACGCGGAACTGCAGGCCGAACTGGACGCTGGGATCGGCAAAGGCGGTGATCGCCGCATAGGCGATGACCAGACGCTCGGGCACCTTGTTGAAGCTGAGAGTCACCTGGAAGGCATCTTCGCCCGGCTCCAGACCCCAATACTGGTGCTGCAGCACGATCGTCATCTCTTCGGGATAGCGCTCATGCAGATAGTCGGGCAGCTCCACGCCGGGCTGGTCGGTGCGGAAGGTGATGTAGAAATGATGGTTGCCGGGCAAACCGAATTCCGAGGCGCGCTTGATCGCCTCGCGGACCGCGCCGCGCAGGGCGTTCTCCACCATCTGGTTATAATCGAGCAGCTTACCGGCCATGACTGATCTTCTCGGGGCTTAGGAAACCCATTTTACCCTTCCGCTGCGGACCATTCAATTCCAAGCCGGCCCGTCCGGACCGGCCGTCCACAGATAAAGCAGGCCATTCTGCAGATAGTGGGGGGCTTCTGTTGCCCGGCGCCCCCCGTGCCGCGCTTACCTATTAGGCAGCGAGTGCAACGCTATTGTCGTTGGCACTTAGAGATTGACCCGATAACGGCGGTATCATGCCGGGCAAAAACTGCACCTTTACCACGCACGTCAAGCCTGATTCGCCCCCATCATCAACCCAGCGGCCCCGTCGGACAAAGCACGCCCGGGGAGCCGAAAGGCCGTTTCCAGCCCTTTTCGGGGGCTGGGCTCATGGTGGAGGCGCCGGGTACTGCCCCCGGGTCCGTTACGTTTATTCCGAGCAGCGTTTATCACCATAGTCGGTTACCCGACGGACCTAATGTAGGGCGTCCGGGGGGCTTTTTGAAGCCCCACAGCCGGCCCGTCCGAGGCTTGGGAAGACTCGGCCTGCCGGTCTATAACCTCCTGCCTTTCGCCCGGTGGCCCGAGTCGCCGGAATTTGCCGGAGATTGCCCTTATGACCATGACGCCGGAGCAGGCCGCCGAAATCGCCGCCCTGCGCAGCCAGAACCAGCAGACCCGCCGCGCCACCGTGCCGGCGCTGGAAGAGATTCTCTACGACGCGATCCCGCTGCTCGACCACGGCTTCGTCCGCGTCATCGACTATATGGGCGACGATGCCGCCGTGGTGCAGGCCGCGCGCGTCTCCTATGGTCGCGGCACCAAGAAGGTCAGCGAAGACCGTGGCCTGATCAACTACCTGATGCGCCACCGGCACAGCACGCCGTTCGAGATGTGCGAGATCAAGTATCATGTGAAGCTGCCGATCTTCGTGGCGCGCCAATGGATCCGCCATCGCACCGCCAATGTGAACGAGTATTCGGCACGCTATTCGATCCTCGACAACGAATTCTATATTCCCGCCCCCGACCAGCTGGCCTCGCAATCGAGTTCGAACCGCCAGGGCCGCGGCGATGTGCTGACCGGCCCCGAGGCCGCCCGCGTGCTGGAGCTGCTGAAGCGCGACGCCAGCCAGAGCTACGCGTCCTACGAGGAAATGCTCAATGAGCGCCCCGATGGCAGCAAGCGCGACGAGGACCGCGAAGGCCTGGCGCGCGAGCTGGCACGGATGAACCTGACGGTGAACTTCTATACCCAGTGGTACTGGAAGACCGATCTGCTGAACCTGCTGCACTTCCTCAGCCTGCGTGCCGACAGCCATGCGCAATACGAAATCCGCGTCTATGCCGAGGCCATGCTGGACACGGTGAAACGCTGGGTGCCGGCCTGCTACGACGCCTTCATGGAATACCGCATCGGCGGCGCCAGCCTCTCGGCCACCGGCCTGAAGGTGGTTCGTCGCATGCTGGCCGGCGAAACCATCGAACAGGCCAATTCCGGCCTGAGTGCGCGCGAGTGGCGCGAACTGATGGCGGTGCTGAAGCCCGAAAGCTGAAGACCGAAAGACGGGAAATCGGACGGGGCTCAGCTGCCCATCGTTTTCGCCGCCACCGCGCGATTCATCCACCATACCGCCGCGCCGAAAGCGGCCGTCACGGCGAAAGCCGTGGCGAGCCAGAAGGCGTCGCCTGCCGGGAACAGCGTGTTGAGCGCCGAGCCCCCGCCGCCGCCCACGGTCTGCAGGAAGCCGGACAACGCCGCGCCGGCGCCGATGGTGGCCGGATTGACGCCGATGGCCGAAACCGCCGAATTGGGCAGGGCCAACCCCATCCCCACCGCCCACAGCACGCGCAGCGCGATGATCACGGCGATGTTCGGCCCGAACAGCTCGACCGAGACGGCCATCAGGCCCGCGCCGGCCAGCATGCAGATCACACCGGCATCCACCAGCGGCGCCATACCGATGCGGCCGCCGAGCCAGGAGGACAGCAGCGCGCCGATGAAAAAGCCCGCACTGCCCAGCGCAACCAGAATGCCGTAGGAGACCGGCGTCACCCCCATGCTGCCGATCAGCACCGCCGGCGCGCCGGCATTGAAGCCGTGCAGCCCGGCGAAGATCGAGAAATTGAGCAGGCCGAAGGTGACGAAGGCGCGGCTGCGGAGCAGGAAGGCATAGGCGCGGAGGATGCCCAGCAGAAGCGGACCGGTCTCGCCGGTGGGCGGATGGGTTTCCGGCAGCCGCCGCATCACCACCAGCAACACGGCCAGCGTGACGCCGCCGCTGAGCCAGAAATTTGCCCGCCAGCCCAGATAATGCTCGACCAGGCCGCCCAGCACGGGCGCGACCACCGGCGCCACCGCCAGCGAGGCGCTGACCACCGAGGTGGCGCGCGCGGCCTGCGGCCGGTCGTAGACGTCGTTGATCACGGTGCGGGCCGCCGCCATGGCGCTGGCCGCACCCAGGCCCTGCAGCGCGCGGGCCCAGAGCAGCCCCATGAGGGTGTCAGACAGAGCACAGGCCACCGATCCAGCCGCCATGACGGCCAGTCCGCCCAGCAGCAGCGGCCGGCGGCCATACCGGTCGCTCAAGGGGCCGAAGACCAGTTGCCCGCCCGCAAAAGTAGCGAAATAGACCGCCAGGGTTAAAGGCAGGGCATCGGCAGATGCGTTAAGCTGGACGCCGATGGCCGGCAGCGACGGCAGATACATGGTTGCCGCCAGAATCCCGTTCGAGAACAGGATGGTCAGGAGCAACAGCAGACCGGCAGGCGGCGGCGGTTTTGGCATCGGAATGGCGGAAGGGGCTGAGCCAATGGTAGAATGACAGGCTATCCAATCCTATTTAGAGTGTTGCGGATTGGTTGGCTTCGTTCCACCGTCAGTATATATATGATCCCCAAAGTATTTCTATGATTCTCGCGGTTGTGGCGCCGGAGGGCCGGCGGCGGGAATAGCGCAGAACGATCTGTGGAAAACTGCCGATAGCGGCAAGGGACAGCCGGAACAGGGATGTCGGAAAAAATCGATTTCAACCACGTCCGCTTCCTTGTCGTGGACAGCAACAAACTGATGTGCCAGCTCATCAAGGATATCCTGATGATGCTGGGCGCTACGCAGGTGGCGACCGCGCGCGACAGCGAAAAGGCGATCGTCAGCCTGCGCTCGGGCGGCATCGACGTGCTGATCAGCGAATGGAACCTGAAGCCGCGCTCCGGTCTGGAGCTGCTGGACTGGGTGCGCACCGATGGCACCTCGCCCGATCGCATGATGCCGGTGATCATGCTGACCGCGAATTCGGAAGTCGAATACGTGATGGAGTCGCGCGACAAGGGCGTGACCGAATTTCTGGCCAAGCCGTTTACGGCTGACGGCGTCTATCGCCGCCTGGTTTCGGTGATCGCCCGCCCCCGTGATTTTGTCAGTATCAAGGGCTATTTCGGACCGGACCGCCGGCGCCAGCAATTGCCCTTCGAAGGACCGGACCGCCGTCAGCAGAAGCCGGAATAGGCTGATCCATGCGCCGGACGACCATCCCAAATCGTGGCGAACTGAAGCGCAAAGCGGTCAATTACAAGACCGGCCTGAGCCTGAAGCTCGACGACGAGATGCTCAAGAAGATGGAGCAGCTGGTCGAGAATTCATCCGCGCAGTTCCTGGATGCCACGGTTGACAGCCTCAAGACACTGCGCGAACAGCTGGGCCGTGCCGCCGCCGATCCCTCGGCCCGCGCCGAAGTGCTGGAGCATATCCGCGAGGAAGCATTCCAGATCAAGGGCATGGGGGGTGTCTTCGGTTACCCCCTGCTCACCGAGTTCGCCAAGTCGCTGCATGACTTCCTGAAAGAGCTGACCGATCTGGACGAGTTGCAGCAGGAAATTGTCAGCATCCATGTCGATACGCTGTATGTGGTGGTTTCCCACCGCATCAAGGGCTCGGGCGGTCCCCTGGAGGCCCAGCTGCGCGGCTCGCTGAAAGCTGCCATCGACAAGGCCAAACCGGGCACCCCCAAATCCTGATCCGGGCCGGATTTCCGCCCCCGCTGCCAGCTCCACCGGCTTCTCTGGACACTCCCCGCCCCCCGCCCTATAACCCCCCGCATGCACCCGGCAACCGCGCTTCCCTTCGTTAAAATGCATGGCCTCGGCAACGATTTTGTCGTGCTGGATGCGCGCACGCACAGCCTACCGCTCGACCTGGCGGCGGTGAAGCTGCTGGCCGACCGCAAGCGCGGCGTGGGCTTCGATCAGATGATTACGCTGGAGCGTTCGCCCAAGGCTGATGTCCTGATGCGCATCCACAATGCCGATGGCGGCGAGGTGGAATCCTGCGGTAACGCCGCGCGCTGCGTCGCCACCCTGCTGATGCGCGAGAATGGCCGCGATGCCGTCACCATCGACACTGCCGGCGGCTGGCTCAATGCCAGGAGCGGCGCCAGCGGACTTATCACGGTGGATATGGGCGAGCCGCGGTTCGACTGGCAGGCGATCCCGCTGGCCCGCGAAATGAACACCATGAGCATGGCCTACAGCTTCGCCGGTTATGACAAGCCCGGCGCAGTCAATGTCGGCAATCCGCATGTGGTGTTCTTTGTAAACGATGCGGAAGCCGTGCCGCTGGCCGAGATCGGCCCCAAGATCGAACATGACCCGCTGTTTCCCCAGCGCATCAATGCCGAATTCGCCCAGGTGATCGACCGCCAGCAGATCCGCATGCGGGTCTGGGAGCGCGGCGCTGGCATCACCCGCGCCTGCGGCACTGGCGCCTGCGCCACCCTGGTGGCTGCCGCCCGCCGCGATCTGGCCGAGCGCAAGGCCGATATCGTGCTGGATGGCGGCGTGCTGACCATCGAGTGGGGCGCCGATAATCATATCTACATGACCGGCCCCGCCACCGAGGCCTTCCGGGGTGAAGTGCCGGCGAGTTTCTGGACCGCGCTGACCGACGCGGCGTGATCCGATGCCGGATACCGTTGCCGCCGCCCTGCCCGATGTCCTGAATTTCGGCTGCCGCCTCAATGCCTATGAAGGCGAGGCGATCCGCGCCACCCTGGCCAAGCATGGCCGCGATGATGTGGTGGTGGTCAACACCTGCGCCGTGACGGCGGAAGCCGAGAAACAGGCGCGCCAGGCGATCCGTCGTCTGCGCCGCGACCGGCCCGATGCCCGCATCGTCGTCACCGGTTGCGCTGCCCAGATCAATCCACAGGGCTTCGCCGCCATGGCAGAGGTCGATCATGTGATCGGCAATCGCGAAAAGCTGAACGAAAGCCTGTGGGCCGGCATTGCCGCCGCCTCGCCCCGCATCACTGTGGGCGACATCCTGACCGATACTCCGGCGGCGCTCCCCGCGGTGACCCACTTTCCCGGCCGGCCGCGCGCCTATCTGGAAATCCAGCAGGGCTGCGACCATCGCTGCACCTTCTGCATCATCCCCTATGGGCGCGGCCCCAGCCGCTCGCTGCCGCTGGGCGCGGTTGTCGAGCAGGCCCGTGCTCTCGCCGACCGTGGCTACCGCGAATTCGTCCTCACCGGCGTCGACATCACCTCCTACGGCCATGACCTGCCAGGCCGACCCACGCTGGGCCAGGCGACCCGACGGCTGCTCGACCTGGCACCACAGATCGAGCGCCTGCGGTTCTCCTCGCTGGATCCGGCCGAGATGGATGAAGACCTCTTCCGCCTGTATGCCGAGGAACCGCGCGTGATGCCGCATGCGCATCTGAGCCTGCAAGCTGGCGATGACCTGATCCTCAAACGCATGAAGCGCCGGCACAGCCGGGCTCAGGCCCTGGAGGTTGCCGCACGCCTGCACGACCTGCGCCCCGGTATCGCGCTGGGCGCCGATCTGATCGCCGGCTTCCCCACCGAAAGCGATGCAGCCTTTGAACAAAGCCGCAGCCTGATCGTCGAAGCCGGCCTGGCTTTCGTGCATGTCTTCCCCTACTCGCCGCGCCCAGGCACGCCAGCAGCGCGCATGCCGCAGCTACCGGTCGAACAGCGTCGCGCCCGCGCCGCTCTGTTGCGTACTGCAGCAGGCCTGGCGATGGATCGTTTCCTTGAGACCCGCATCGGCCGCGACGCCAGTATCCTGGTCGAGCAGGAAGGCGTGGGCCGTGACGAGACCTATGCCCCGGTGGCCTTGCCTGTCCATCTGGCGAAAGGCGACATCATCGCCGCCCGTATTGCTGCCGCGCGCGATGGCAAACTCTGGCTGGAGGCCGCATGAGCGATGGCGAGAAGAAGGCAGGCTGGTTCGGCCGCCTGAAAGCCGGGCTGTCGCGCTCTGCCGGCCAACTGGGCGAGCAGATCGGTGCCCTGTTCACCAAGCGCAAGCTGGATCAGGCAGCGCTGGACGAACTGGAAGAAACGCTGATCGGCGCCGATCTCGGCGTAACCACGGCCGCGAAGATCGTGAAGGCCATCGCGAAGGACCGGTTCGACAAGGACATCACCTCGGAAGAAATCCGTCTTGCGCTCGCCGATTCTGTCGCCGGCCTGCTGCAGCCGGTGGAAAAGCCGCTCGACCTGTCGGGTGAAACACCGCAGGTGATTCTGGTCGTCGGCGTCAACGGCGTGGGCAAGACCACGACGATCGGCAAGATCGCCACACGGCTGCGCGACGACGGCAGGAGCGTGATGCTGGTTGCCGGCGATACCTTCCGTGCCGCTGCCGTCGAGCAGCTGAAAATCTGGGGCCAGCGCGCCGGTGTGCCGGTGCTGGCCGGCGAACCCGGCGGCGATGCCGCCAGCCTGGCTTTCGACGCCCTCACTCAGGCCCGCGAGCAGCGCCGCGATGTTCTGATGATCGATACGGCCGGCCGTCTGCAGAATAAAGCCGACCTGATGGCCGAGCTGGCCAAGATCGCACGCGTGTTGAAGAAACAGGCGCCGGATGCCCCGCATCATGTGCTGCTGGTGCTGGACGCCACCACCGGCCAGAACGCCGTGAACCAGGTGGCGACATTCAAGGAGATCTGCGCCGTAAGCGGCCTGATCGTCACCAAGCTGGATGGCACGGCGCGTGGCGGCGTGCTGGTGGCCATCGCCGATAAATTCGGCCTGCCCGTGCACTTCATCGGCGTCGGCGAACAGGCCGCCGATCTGCAGCCCTTCTCGGCGACCGCCTTTGCCCGTGCGCTGGCTGGCCTGGACCAGTAAATTTACGGCTCAGTAATTACCCAGCTCGCCGGGCGGGTTGGTAAAGGTGGGAAAATGCTCTTTCCCCTCCACTTCGCGATGCTGCATCAGCGCCCAGTGCACCGAGGGAAACGCCAGGTCGGCCCAGGGAATCTCGTCCCAGCCGAACAGCTTCACTTCCAGGGACTCCGGACCGGCGGCGAAATCGGGCCCGGCCAGCGTCGCGCGATAGATCAACTGCACCTGGCTGATGCGCGGAATGTTGTAGACGGCAAGCAGACTGTCGATGGCGATATCCGCACAGGCTTCCTCTCGCGCTTCCCGCATCGCTCCGGCTTCGGAGGTTTCGCGCTCTTCCATGTAACCGGCCGGTATCGTCCAGAAGCCGTGCCGCGGTTCAATCGCCCGTCGACATAACAGGATACCGCCCTGATGGGCGATCACCGCACCGACGACAATCTTTGGATTGACGTAGTGAATCCAGCCGCAATCGCCGCAGACCAGTCGCTCACGATTATCGTCTTCAGGTATTTTCTTCGCGAAACGAAAGTCTTTCGGGTTCTGCTGCATGCCGGGACCGATGTTTGCAATGTCAAAGATCGATGGTATCGCGATTTATGCACAGCACGGAATTTATTGCCGCTTTCTCTGGACGAACAGCCATCGAATAGCGTTTTATCAGTGGACTGAGAAGCGGGGAAAATGCCCGCCCAGTTACAGGTAGGCTTGAACAAAAAACATAAGAAAGGGGAGGTTCCATGTCGGGGGACAAGACCGCCCAAAGCAACGCCGGGGATACTCTCGGTGTTTTCAGTCTGCATGATGCGCCGGGGCATCTGTTGCGACGCTGCCAGCAACTCGCCGTCGATCTCTATACGGCGGAAGTCGGCAGCAACGGGCTAACGCCGCGGCAATTCGCTCTTCTGCTTGCGATCTACCAGAAAGCCGGCATCAGCCAGGTCGATCTGGTGCGGCAGACCGGCATCGACCGCTCCACCGTTGCCGAAATGGTGGCGCGACTGATCAAGCGTGGCCTGCTGGTGCGACAACGCACCGAGACCGACCGGCGCACCAACGCGCTGGCGGTCACGCCGGAAGGCGAGCGGCAGTTACGAGCGGCGCAGCCGGGCGTGGCGCGGGCCCAGGATAAAATCCTGGATCCGATCCCGACCGCGAAACGCGCCGAATTCGTCGCCATGCTGCGCCAGCTGGTCGACAATCTGGAAGCGCGCGGCTGAAATCAGGGTTTCTCACTGCGCTGCAGGTTGTCGTGTAAACGCGCCTGCAGCGCAGCGATATCGATCTGACGCACTGAACCGGCGCCGGCGAGATCAAGCGCCTGGGCTGCGGCTGCTCCCATGGCCACGCAGGGCCCCATCACGCGCACCGAACTGAGCGCCGCCGGATCGCCGTCGATGCAGCGCCCGGCCGCCACCAGGTTGTCGGCACCGTCCGGCACCATGGCGCGGAACGGCACGTAATGCAGATGGTCGTCGCCGAACTCTTCCCAATGCACATCTTCAGGCCGGTCATGCAGCTCGACCGGCCAGGAGCAGCGCAGGATGGCATCGGCCGGCTTCACGCCCTGCCGCACCTCCTCCACCGTCAGGCTGTGCTGGCCGACGATCCAGCGGGTCTGACGAATGCCGAGGAAACCGTATTGCCGCACCCGCGCCGCCGAGAAAACAGCCAGGTATTCGCCACGCAGGAAATTCACCACACGATCGGCCTGGGCACGGCCTTCCGCCTGTGCCGCCGCATAGCCTTCGGCATCCAGCGGTGTTTCCACATGGGTCATGTTCACGGTCGCATGCCCCTTGCCAGGGAAGGCAAAGACAAAACCGTCACGCCGCACCAGACCGTATTGCTTCCCGGTTTCGGCCAGATGCTTCTGGACGGCCCAACGGTCGAGCTTCAATGCCGCCGCTTCATCGAAGCCTTCCAGCGTGAACATCAGCGTGCCCATGATCGGGCTCACCGGCTCGCGACAGGCGAAACCGGCGAGGTAACTCAAGGCCGCATCGCCCGAGGCATCGACAAAGCCCTGGCCGCGCAGCTCGACCTGGCCGAAACGGGTGGCGAGATCAAGCGCAGTAATGCGCCCATCATCGCGCCGGGCCTGGAGCAGCGTCGCGCCAAGCAGCACCCGAATGCCCGCCGCATGCACAGCCTGCTCGATCCAGCGCACCAGTGCCTGTTCCTGATAGAGCGGGATGTAGCTGTTGCGGCCACGGCGCAGGTGGAAAGCGTCGGCTTTCTGCAGATGCGCGAACATCGCGTCGACCATGCCGTAGACGACGCGATAGGGCTCCGGGCCGTTGGAATAGAATCCGCAGAAGGTGCCCAGCATCGAACCGGTCGACTGGCCGCCCAACTGCTGTCCCGCATCGACCAGCGCCACGCTGCGGCCGGTCTTTGCCGCTTCCAGTGCCGCCGATATGCCGCTAATGCCGGCGCCGACCACGACGATCTCGGCTTCGATCACGCGTGGACCGGTGGCCCTGTGGTGAACGGTACGGGTCGGCGGGATCGGATAATCGCTCACAAGCAGCTCCCTAGCGCCAGCGCAGCACAATCTTCTCGGTCAGGCTGAGCAGGGCGCTGACCGCCAGGCCAAGCAACGACAGCAGAACCACGCCGGCAATCAGCTGATCGATCTGCATTAGATTTCCCGCTGCCAGCACGAAGGCGCCAATGCCGATCTGGGCGCCAATCATCTCGGCCGCCACCACCAGCATCAGCGCGATCGATGAGGTGATGCGAAAACCGGCCAGGATGCCCGGCATGGCGCCTGGCAGGATCACCTTGAACACGATCATGCGGGTCGACAGGCCAAAACTCTGCGCCATGCGGATCAGGTTGCGCGGCACATTGTCGACGGCCGAAAAGGCGCTGACCACGGTGGGGAAAAACACACCCAGGCCGATGGTGGCGATCTTGGAGGGCTCGCCGATGCCAAACCACAGAATGAACAGCGGCAGCAATGCGATTTTCGGGATCGGGAACAGCGCGGAAACGATCGGCAGGCCGACCGAACGCGCCGATACAAAGATGCCCATCAGGAAGCCGACGGCGACGCCGCCAATGCTGCCCAGGATCCAGCCCGAAACGATGCGCTTCAGCGAGGCGCTGATATGGGCCAGCAGCTTGCCGTCGACCAGCAGGGTGTGCAGGGCATCCACCACTTCGCTGGGTGCTGGCATGAACAGCGACGGCAGCCAGCCCAGCCGCGAGGCGGCTTCCCAGCATCCGAGAATGAGAGCGAAAGCCAGCCAGGGCGCCCAGCGCCGGGTACCCGGCACAAAGCCGGCACCACGAAAGGCCACAATGCTGCCGCGGGTGGCCTCAGGCATCCTGCATCTCCCGCTCGGCCACCTGGGCCTCGGTTTTGATCAGGCTCCAGAGTTCGTCCTGCAGGTTCTGCAGCAACGCTACATGCTCCGGCTTCTGCCGGTCCGCCACCGGCACCGGCACAGAAACAATGCGCTTGATCCGGCCCGGACGGCGCGACAGCACCACCACCTTGTCGGCCAGCCGCACGGCTTCGTTGAGATTATGGGTGACGTAGAGCGTGGTGGTGCGTTCACGCGCCCAGATCGCGATCAGGTCTTCCATCAGTAGTTCGCGGGTCTGCGCATCCAGCGCCGAAAGCGGTTCATCCATCAGCATCACGGCCGGCTTGACGGCAATCGCACGGGCGATGCCGACACGCTGGCGCATGCCACCCGATAGCTGTTTGGGCAGTGCATTGGCAAAATCGGTAAGGCCGCAAAGCTTAAGAACGGTGGCGATCCGCGCCTCGCGCTCGGCTTTGCTCAAGGCATGATGCTCCAGCGCCAGCGCCACATTCCCGGCCACCGTGCGCCAGGGCAGCAATGCAAAATCCTGGAACACAAACGTGAGCGGATTGAGGCAGCCGGCTGGTGCATCACCTCCGGTGGCGATGCGACCTTTCTGTTGCGACAACAAGCCGCCGACCAGATTAAGCAGGGTGGATTTGCCGCAGCCGGACGGGCCGATCAGGGCCGCTGTCTCCCCTTCATTGACGGTGAAACTCACACCGTCGAGGACCGGCAGGTCGCCATAGGCGTAGCCGACATCCTCAAGGACTACCTGCATGACCGAATCCCGCTGACCTGCCGTTACTTCGGCAGGTCGAGATGGCCCTTGACAAAGCTCAGATCGATGAAGTCCACCGCCTTGACCGTCTTGTCGACCAGCCCCTGAGCCTGACCCCAGGCGACCTGGTCGTAGATGTTTTTCACCAGCAGACGGCCCTGCGGATCCATGTAATTGGCAGCCACCTTCACCGTATCGATGCTCGGCTTCGGCTCGACCCATTTCTCCAGGATCGGCATCACGGCCAGGGCTTTCTCGCCAATCATGCGGTTGCCCTGGGCATCCCTGGCCAGGAAGGCGGCCGCATAATCGGCCAGACCCTTCTGGTAGGCGCGCACGAAGCGTTCGACCAGCGGACGCTTCTCCCTGACGATTTTGGAGGAGGCAAAGAGAGCGCCAAGCTGCCAGAGCGTATGTTCATGCACCCAGCCGATGATCTGGCCGGCGCCATCGTCCTGCAGCTTGATCGCGTTATTGGCCGGCAGGATGGTGGCGTCGACCTGACCGCCAGCCAATGCTGCCATCATGTTGGGGATCGACTGCACCGGCTTCATCTGCACCGAATCGAGCTTGAAGCCGTATTTGTCGGCCAGCATGCCGAGATTGTAGTGGAAGCTGGAGCCGACTGTGGTGATCGCCACGCTCTTGCCGGCGAAATCCTTCGGCGAGCGGAAGCCGGCGTCATAGGCCTTCTTCGAGGCGACATAGGCAACGAAATTGTAGCCCGGTTCTTCGCGGCTCTGGGCGGCGATGACCTTCAGCACACCCTTGCCGGCCAGATTGAAAAAGCCACCGGTAAAGGCGGTGATGCCGAAATCAGCGTCATTCGAGGCCACCGCCACGGCCACGGCCTGGGCGGCATTGAAAATCTTGATATCGAGGTCGATGCCCTCGGCATCGAAATAGCCACGCTCTTTGGCAATGAAGATCGGCGCGGTGGAAATGAAAGGCAGGGCCGAGATCGAGACCTTGTCTTTTGCCTGCGCCAGGGCGGCGCCTGGCAACAGCAGGATAGCGGCCGCAGCAATAGCGGTACGACGCGTAAAGCGCTTCAGCATGACGTTTCCCCAGATCGTTCGTATGCGACGTTGGGCGCCAAGCTAGACGCCGGGTCAAACGGCGTCAATCAGACCGGTCGTGATAAGGAAAATCGTCCGGGATCAGACGAGGATATTGACGTGCTGGCCGAGGTAGCCGCCGCGGGTGGGGATCGGGCGCTGGTTCTGAACCGGTGTCGAGAAGGCCTGGGCCGATGCAGCCTGGGCCGGCGGCGCGGTACGGATCGCGTTATCGGTGCTGACCAGCTGGGCAGCAAAGCTGTTCTGGACCGGCGCGCTGGCGCCCGAGGGCTGCTGCTGGACCGGACGGGCCGGTGCGACCGGACGAGCGCCGCCCTGCAGCTGCGAAAGCGCCGACAGAAGATTACTGCTTGGTGCGATAGCCATGTCACCCAACCTGCGGACCGGAATTGGTCCCTCGAACCCGGCCCGATTACGCGCAGGACTCCCTTAAACAGGAGTTAACAGGGCAGGGCGTTATCGGGATTTAACGGGTCAGGCTGGCAATCCGCTCAGACAGCTCCCTGGCCTCGGCCGAGTCGGGCGGCAGCAGGGCAAGCAGCCGGTTCCAGCGGGTGCTGGCCGTTGCCTTGTCGCCGGCTTCGTAAGCGCCCCGACCGGTAAACCAAAGGGCCTGGGGGTGGTCGGGGACGCGTTCCAGCACAGCGCCGAATTCGGCCACGGCGGCTGCCGGCAGGGGATCGCGGCTGGTCACGGCGGCGCCGGCCAGGCTGAAGGCCAGTGCCAGCCGGGCATCCACCCGGTTCGGATCGGCCGTCACCGCACGCTGCAGCGCGGTCCGCACCGCCTCGCCTTCGCCCAACACCTCCCGCGCGCGGGCCAGACGCAGCCAGCCGTCCACATCTCCCGGATTCTGCTCCAGCCGCGCCGCCAGACCTTCGACCATGCCGCGGATCATGGCGGCGCGATCCTCGGCCGACATCTGCCCGGCAGCCTCGGCCTGTTCGCGGGTCGGGCCGGGGGCTGGGTCAACCTGCTTCGGCACCGGCACGGCCTGGGCCAGCGGTATGCCCAGACGCGGCGCGAGTTCGCGCAGGCGCGCCTGCACGGTTTCCAGCCAGGGGGCATCAACCGGCGCATCGGCCGCCAGCCCATACCAGTCGTCATAGGCCCCGCGCGCGTCACCCGCCTGCAGGCGGGCCAGACCCAGATAATAACGCGCGCCGGGATGTTGCGGATCGCGCTCGAGCACAGCACGGAAATCACGCTGGGCTTCCGCCGTGACCGAGCCGTCAGCGGCCAGTGTCAACGCTTCGGCGCGGAAGGCATAAGGTTCCGGATCGTCCGGGACCAGGGCGATGGCGCGGGAAAAGGCCTCGGCGGCTTCATCGGGCCGATCCGTCATCAGCAGGCTGCGCCCCAGCAGCAACCAGCCATCGACGCGCTGCGGTTCGGCCGCCAGACGCTCGCGCAACTGGCCGATCATGCGTTCGCTTTCCTGGCGCATCTGTTCGCTGCGCACCGCCTGGGCCTTCGCCTCTTCCTGGCTGACCAATGCCGCTTCCGGCCGGCCGAGGGCCAGATAGAGACCGCCACCCAGTATTGGCACCAGCAGCAGCACCGCCAGCAGGCCGGCCATGCTGCCGCCAGACTCTGCAATATCGCCATCGGCCGCCGCATCGGCCCGCAACAAACGGCGCTGTATTTCAAGGCGCGCGGCGCTGGCTTCTGACTCGCCGAGCGCCCCACGCGCCAGCTCCTCGGCCACCTCGGCCAGTTGCGCCTTGTAGACGGCAACATCATGAGCCTTACGCCCAGCCGTGCCCGCCTGGCGCCGTTTCAGCAGTGGCCAGAGCAGAATAGCGAGCGCGAAAAACGCCAGCGCTGAAAAACCGAGCCAGAGCAGCATCAGCGACGCTCCTCCGGTTCCAGCAGTGTCGCGAGCCGTTTCTGCTCGGCGGCATCCAGCGGTGCAAGAGCGGGGGCAGAGGCCCGACGCTGGCGGCGATACAACAGAACGAGGATGATCGCTCCGACGGCGAGGAACAGCGCCGGCCCCAGCCAGAGCAGAAGCGTCTGGCCATTGAAGCGCGGCTTCAGCAGAACCCATTCGCCATAGCGCGCCACAAGATAGTTGAGAATCGTGCGATCATCTTCTCCCAGCGCCACGCGCTCGCGCACGATGCGGCGCAGATCGCGCGCCAGCGGCGCATTGGAATCCTCGATCGACTGGTTCTGGCAGACCAGGCAGCGCAACTCGCGCGACAGATCGCGGGCCCGCAATTCCTGCATCGGATCGGACAAGCGGTCATCTAGATGCTGCGCGGCTGCGGGCAGGGCCGCGAACAGCATCAGAGCAAGCCCCAGGCGCTTCAGCATTTGACTTTACTCGTGCGGCCCGCCTTCAGATCGCGCAGGAGCGGCCGGATTTTATTATCCAGATCCCACTCCATCAGTGGACCAACATGCTTGCAGACGATCTGGCCGGCGCCATCGACGACAAAAGTTTCCGGCACGCCATAAACACCCCAGTCGATGCCGACACGGCCATTGCGATCGGCACCGGTGCGCGTGAAGGGGTCGCCCAGCTGATCCAGCCATTTCGCCACGTCGGCCGGATCGTCCTTGTAATTCAGGCCATGGATGGCCGCGAGCTCGTCACGCTTCAGCGCCATCAGCAGCGGGTGCTCGACCCGACAGGGTACGCACCAGGAGGCAAAGACATTCACCACCTGCGGCTGACCGGTTTTCAGATCTGCCGTCGCCAGGCCCTGGCTGCGGCCCTGCACCGGCGGCAGTGCGAAGTCCGGCACCGGCTTGCCAATCAGCGCCGAGGGAATATCGCGTGGATTCAAGGTCAGACCGACGGCGAGACCGAGGCCGATCAACGCAAACACGACCAGAGGAACGACATGGGACAGGCGCATGACGGTCTACTCCGCGGCAACGGCTGTGGAGGTCCGGCGGCGCACCGGCGCGCCAACCCGCAAACGGCGGTCGCTGAGCGAGAGGAAACCGCCCAACGCCATGACCAGCGCGCCGAGCCAGATCCAGGATACCAGTGGCTTCCAGTACAGCCGCACGGCCCAGCCGCGCTCGGCATCGCCCTCACCCACGACGGCATAGAGATCGGCCAGCGGCGAGGAGTGAATGGCAGCCTCGGTGGTTTCCATCGGCGGCTGCTGATAGCGGCGCTGCGCCGGCAGCATCTCGCGCATCACCACTCCACCCGAAAGCACGATGAAACGCCCCTGCATCGCCGTATAGTTAGGGCCCTTCACCGGCACGACGCCTTCGAAGCGGTACTGCACCGGGCCCACGGTGGCGATTTCGCCGGGCTTCATCACCTGCTGCACTTCGACCTGCCAGGCCTCGGATACCGTGATGCCGAGCACCAGAAGCGCAACACCCAGATGCGCCACCGTCATGCCCCAGGCAGCACGCGGCAGGCCCCGGGCGCGCCGCAGACTCTCAGCAAAGGGCGTGGAAAAAAGCTTGATGCGTAAAGCCATCTCGCAAAACACCCCGATACCGAGCCAGGCCACCAGGCTCAAACCCAGCAAAGCCATAAAGCTGCGGCCGTCTTTCAGGTAAAACCCGATACCCAGCGCAACCAGAACGGCTATGGCAGCCGGCAACAGACGGGACAGTGCTGCCGCCAGATCGCCGCGCTTCCAGGCTAGCAGCGGACCAATAGCAATGGCCGCCACCAGCGGCGCGGTGAGCGGTACAAAAACTGCGTTGAAATATTGCGGACCGACCGAAACCTTGGCGCCGCTGATGGCATCGAGCGCCAGCGGATAGAGCGTGCCGAGCAGCACGGCGGCGCACGCGACAGCGAGCAGCAGGTTGTTCAGCAGCAACGCGCCTTCGCGGCTCAAAGGGGCAAAGACCCCGGTTGCCTGCAGCGCCGGACCGCGCCACGCATACAGCACCAGGCTACCGCCAACCACGATGGCCAGAAAGATCAGGATGAAAACGCCGCGCGTAGGGTCAGTGGCGAAGGCGTGCACCGAGTTGATCACGCCGGACCGGACCAGAAAGGTGCCGAGCAGGCTGAGCGAGAACGTGAGGATGGCCAGCAGCACCGTCCAGCTTTTCAGGGTGTCGCGCTTTTCCACCACCACGGCGGAATGCAGCAAGGCCGTACCGGCGAGCCAGGGCATGAAGGAGGCGTTTTCCACCGGGTCCCAGAACCACCAGCCGCCCCAGCCCAGCTCGTAATAGGCCCACCATGATCCAAGCGCGATGCCGATGGTGAGGAAGCACCAGGCCGCCAGCGTCCAGGGCCGCACCCAGCGCGCCCAGGCTGGATCAACGCGACCCTCGATCAAGGCCGCAACGGCAAAAGAGAACGCCACCGAGAAACCGACATATCCGAGATAGAGAAACGGCGGATGAAACGCGAGACCCGGATCCTGCAGCAGCGGATTGAGGCCGCGGCCTTCCAGCGGCGCCGGCAGCAGACGCGCGAACGGATTGGAGGTGAAGAGAATGAAGCTCAGGAACCCAACACCGATCAGCCCCTGAATGCTGAGGACACGAGCCTTCAGTGTGGCCGGCAGATTGCGGCCGAACAGCGCAACGGCGGCGCCAAAGATCACCAAGATCAGAATCCAGAGCAGCAGTGAGCCTTCATGATTGCCCCAGACGCCGCTGACTTTGTAGAGCATCGGCTTCAGCGTGTGCGAATTCTCGGCAACGTTCAGGACCGAGAAATCGGAGGTGACGTAGGCATAGGTCAGGCAGCCGAAAGCAAAAGCGACCAGCGCCGCCTGCCCCATCGCCGCCTGCGACGCCATGGCAATCCAGCCCGGAATGGCGCGCGCAGCACCGATCAAGGGGAGCAGGCCCTGCACCAGCGCCAGACAGAGCGCCAGGATCAGCGCGATATGACCCAGTTCAGGAATCATGAGCCGGGCTTGCGCTCGGGCGCATGGCCTTGGCCGTCATTCCACTGGCCTGACTTCTTCAGCGCATCGGCCACTTCAGGCGGCATGTATTTTTCATCGTGCTTGGCCAGCACTTCGGAGGCGATAAAGCGGCCCTGCCCGTCGAGTCTGCCATTCGCCACCACACCCTGCCCCTCGCGGAACAAGTCGGGCAGGATGCCGGTGTAGCGGACGCTCACACTGTGACGGAGGTCGGTCACGACAAAATCGGTCACCAGGCCATCCTTCTTCACGCTGTCCTGCAGGACCAACCCGCCGATGCGGAACCGTTTGTCAGCCGGCAGCTGCTTTTCCACCACATCGGACGGCGAATGGAAAAACACCAGATTGTCGTTGAAGGCGGTCAGCACCAGGGCGGTGGCAACGCCGAGACCGCCGACCAGACCGAGCACCGCCATCAGGCGCTTCTGTTTACGGGTCACGGCCGGCTTCCTGACGGGCCTCGGCATGCTCGCGCTCGGCAGCCTTCATGGCGACAAAACTCTGCAGTGCCAGCGCGAGCAGCAGGAGCAGCGCCACGGCAAAGGCGGGCCAGATAAAGGCGGCATGACCACCCATGGCCAGAAAATCGCCCAGCGAAGCCCAATACACGATGTAACCCTTTGTTTCCCTTGGCCCCTGCGGCCAGACCAGCGGAAAATACCGCTTAACGCCCCCGGCTGCTAGCCGGCGCGGCGATCGGTCGCGGTCGCAAAGCGCAGGATACGCGCCTGACGGCTGAGGATTTCCGCCCTGACCCGCAGGCTGAGCAGCCAGACGTAATAGCCTTTCGCCCCCAACGCGGTCAGCACCAGCGGCCAGAGGATGTCGGGGTGGATTTTCGGCCCTGCCAGGGTAAGCACGCTGGCGGGCTGGTGCAGGGTGTTCCACCAGTCGACGGAAAACTTGATGATCGGCAGGTTTATGGCGCCCACCAGCGCCAGAATGGCGGCGGCGCGGCCGGCCCGCGCGGGGTCGTCGAAGGCTTCCCAGAGGGCGATGTAGCCCAGGTAGAGGAAGAACAGGATCAGCATGGAGGTGAGCCGCGCATCCCAGACCCACCAGGTGCCCCACATCGGCTTGCCCCAGAGCGAGCCGGTGATCAGACAAATAATCGTGAAGGCCGCGCCAACCGGCGCGGAAGCCTTGGCCACCAGTTCGGCGACCGGATGGCGCCAGATCAGCGTGACAGCCGAGGCCACGGCCATGGCGGCATAAATGAACATCGCCATCCAGGCGGCGGGGACATGGATATACATGATCCGCACCGTTTCGCCCTGCTGGTAATCCGGCGGCGAATAGAGCAGGCCCCAGCCCAGGCCACTGGCCAGCCCGGCGACAGCAATCGCTGCCACCCAGGGGCGGATCGCGGCCATCAGGCGCAGGAAGCGGGCGGGGTTGGCGAGCACGTGCAGCATGGGCTGAGTTTATAGGGCGAGGGTCATTCCAAGGCCAGCTTGATCGCGCCGGCGATGGCGAAGGGACTGAGCGCCAGCGCTCCAGCCAGGAAGGCGCCCAGCAGCAGCAGATGCGGCGTGGCCGACAGACCATAAGCGCTGGCCTCCACGGCGCCGACACCGAAGATCAGCACGGGTATCACCAACGGCAGGGTCAGCAGTGGCACCAGCACGGCCCCCCGCCGCGCGCCCAGGGTCAGGGCCGCGCCAATGGCGCCGATCAGGCTGAGGGATGGCGTGCCAAGCAACAGTCCCAGCAACAGGACCGGAATGGCTGCAGGCTCCATCTGCAGAAGCAGGGCCAGCACCGGCGCCATGAGGCTCAATGGCAGTCCGGTGGTGAGCCAATGCGCCAGTGTCTTGGCCAGGACCATCAGGCCGAGCGGCAATGGCACCTGCGCCAGCAGATCGAGGGTGCCGTCTTCCTGATCGGTCTGGAACAGGCGATCGAGCGACAGCATAGCCGCCAGCAGCGCCGCCACCCAGATCACGCCAGCTGCGATCCGCGCCAGAATCTGCGGTTCCGGACCGACACCGAGCGGAAACAGGCTCACGGCCAGGACGAAGAACAGCAGGGTGGTCAGCATCGCGCCCTGAGCACCGAAACCCAGTCGCAGGTCGCGCATCACGATGGCGAGGAAGGCGGTCATGCCAGGATGCCTTCCGGCAGATCGAGCTGCCTGGCATCGGGCAGTGGCACGGCAACATGACTGGCCAGCAGAACCAGACCGCCACGCTCGCGGTGCGCCGCCAGCACAGCGCCAAGCCAGCCGACGGCCTTGCTGTCGAGTGCATTGGTCGGCTCGTCGAGCAACCACAGAGGCGCCGGCGTGAGCAGCAGGCGCGCCAGCGCCAGGCGGCGCTTCTGTCCTGCCGAAAGATAACGGCCCGGCAGGCGACGCTGACGTCCCAGATCCGCAACCTCCAGAGCCTTATCCGCCTGCTCCACCGCCGCCTCGCCCCGCACACCCTGCAGGCGTGCGAAGAAGACAAGGTTCTCCAAGACCGTCAGCTGCGGTTTCACCGCATCCTGGTGGCCGAGATAAAACAGGCGCGCACGATGGGCCTCTCCATCCTCGGCAACGGACCGGCCATCCCACAGGATGCTGCCGGCGGCGGGCTCAAGGAAGCCGGAGAGCAGTCGGAGCAGACTCGATTTGCCGCTGCCATTCGGGCCATGCAACAGCAGCGCCTCGCCAGCCGCGAGGCGGAAATTCAGATTCTGAAAAAGCTGACGCTCGCCGCGGATGCAGGCGAGCCCTTCGACCGCCAACGCCATGATGGGCGGAGTTTAGCCGTTTCCCGCGCTTACTGGTAGGTACGCAGATCGGCAATCACCTTGCCGTCGTTGGGCAGACTGCCAATGGCAACCACTTCAACCTGGCCTCGCAGCTTGCAGATCGTCTGCAGCGTCTCTGCGACAGCACCCGCCAGGACCTCCTTGCCGCCGGTGACCTCCACCTTCAGCACCATGACATCCTGGTTATTCTGCGAACTGACTTCCAGCCGCAGCCTGGCGATGCCGGGATGCCGCACCATCACCTGGGCGATCTGCCCCGGCGTGACGAACATGCCCTTCACCTTGGTGGTCTGGTCGGCACGACCCATCCATCCCTTGATCCGCGTATTGGTACGGCCACACGGGCTGATGCCCGGCAGGACGGCAGAAAGGTCGCCAGTGGCAAAACGGATCAGCGGATAAACCATATTCCCGAGGACCGTGACCACCACCTCGCCTACCTCACCCGGTGCCACCGGATCACCGGTGCCGGGACGCACGATCTCGACGATCACATCCTCGTCCAGGATCATGCCTTCCATAGCGAACGACTCATAAGCAACAAGGCCAAGTTCAGCCGTGCCATAGGATTGCAGGACATCGACACCAAGCGCCTTCAGTTCAGCGCGCAGGCTCGGCGGCAGGGCTTCGCCACCGACCAGGCCTTTTTTCAAAGCGGTCGCCGGTTTGCCAAGCTCCCGGCTTTTTTCCAGCAGGATTTTCAGGAAAGACGGTGTGCCGGTATAGACGCGCGGCTGAAGCTGCGCGATGGCATCGAGTTGCAGTTCGGTATTGCCCACGCCGGCCGGGAAGACCGGACAGCCCATGGATGCCGCCGAACTTTCGGTCAGCCGGCCGGCCGGCGTCAGGTGATAGGAAAAGGTATTGTGCACCAGATTGCCAGGGCGGCAGCCTGCGGCCCAGAGCGCGCGCGCAAAGCGGAACGGGTCCTTCACCTTGGCCGTCGGATGCGGATAAGCCTCGTAGAGCGGGCCAGGCGACTGGAAGTAATTGGCGATCTCGCCCGGTTTACCCGCCTCAAGGCCACCCAGTGGCGGCCTGGACTTCTGGCGCGGCGCCAGATCGGATTTGCGGGTGACGGGCAGCTTGGCCAGCGCCTCAAGCGACGTCAGCTTGGCCGGCTTCGCGTCTTTCAGAATCTCACGGTAGTAGAGGCTGTTCTTTTTGGCATGGGCCACCAGAACCTGCAGAGCCGCCAGTTGCGCCTTCAGGCGCGCGGCCGGCTTACGGGTCTCGCGCTTGTCGAAATACTCATCGGCCCGGACCCTGGGTCTCGCGGCCTTTTTGACAGCCTTCTTCGCTATACGCGCCACACATGTCTCCTGCGTGTATGAGGATCAGGCCAGCCAGCGCTTGCGGCGGCGATAATGCTTGGTATCGCGGAAGCTCATGCGGCCACCGACGCCGAGACCAAGATAGAATTCCTTCACATCGGAATTTTCGCGCAGTTTCTCGGCCGGGCCATCCATGACGATGCGGCCATTTTCCAGAATATAGCCGTAATCGGCATAGCGCAGAGCCATATTGGTGTTCTGCTCGGCCACCAGGAAGCTGACCCCGGTTTCCTTGTTCAGCTTGTGGACGATCTCGAAAATCTCTTCCACCAACTGCGGCGCCAGACCCATCGAGGGTTCATCGAGCAGGATGGTATCGGGCTTGCTCATCAGCGCGCGGCCGATGGCCGTCATCTGCTGTTCGCCACCGGAGGTGTAACCGGCAACCGACTTGCGGCGCACCTTCAGGCGCGGGAAATACGAATAGACCATCTCCAGGTCACGATCGATCGCCTTGGTGCCGTCGCCACGGGTATAGGCGCCAGTCAGCAGGTTTTCCTCAATGGTCAGGTGGGCAAAGCAATGGCGGCCCTCCATCACCTGGATCAGGCCCTTCTTGACGAGCGTAGACGGATTGAGCTGGTCGATCCGCTCGCCGTGATAATCGATCTGGCCCTTGGTGATATCGCCGCGCTCGGCGCGCAACAGATTGGAAATCGCTTTCAGTGTGGTGGTCTTGCCGGCGCCATTGGCACCCAGCAAGGCAACAATGCCGCCCTTGGGCAGCTGCAGCGACACGCCCTTCAGCACCAGAATAACGTGATTGTAAATGACTTCTATGTTGCTGACGGTCAGCAACGGCGCAGCAGGGATCTGAACGGTCATCTGGCTGTCTCTTGCGAAAGGGATGAAGTAATCCCCGCCGGCAAAGCCGGCGGGGATCAGCGTCAGACGATCAGGACTTAGCGCAGGAGCGCGACGGGATGTTCTTCTCGCGCTGATACTGTTCGGCACCAGCGAGATAAAGCGGCATCAGCTTCTGGTTCTCAGGCGCGAGCCAGTCACTGACGGTCTTCCATTTGTCGCCCTCCCACTGGACGATCAGCATCTTGCCGTCACCCTGGTGATTGTCGCAGGAGATCTTGATCGGCTGGATCAGGCCTTTCAGGCCCAGTTTCGCCAGTTTGTCATCGGTGAGGTTGATATTCTCAAAACCCCAACGCGACTGTTCGCCATCCATCACCTTGTTGCCATACTGCGCCTGCGCTGCACGCAGGGCCTCAGTGGTGAACATGGCATTCAGGATGCCGCGCACATAGCCGATCTCGCCCAGATGCTTGCCGCCCTGGCTGGCAAGGCCTTTGTCAACCAGACGGGTCTTGATCTGCTTGAGCACTTCCAGATCGCGATCCGCACTGTGGAAAGTCAGACCGCGGAAGCCCTTGGCCGCCGGACCGGCCGCCTGCACGTCACTGTCCTGCGAGGTGTACCAGCCGCCGAGAATCTTCTCGCGCGGGAAGTTCACTGCCGCCGCTTCCTTCAGCGACACGGCATTCATCGCACCCCAGCCGGTCAGGAACACGAAATCCGGACGCATCTGGCGAACCTGCAGCCAGATCGACTTCTGCTCCAGACCTGGCGCCGGTACCGGCACCAGTTCAAGCTGGAAGCCCAGCTCCTGGGCATAATTCTGCAGAACCGGGTTCGGCTCCTTGCCATAGGGAATGTCGATAAAGACATGGGCAATCTTCTTGCCCTTCAGCTTGTCCTTGCCGCCGGCTTCCTTGGCGAAGAACTGAATGGCAGCCGACGCACCCGACCAGTAGGTGACCGGGGCGTTGAATACCCAGGGGAAGATATTGCCGACCATGGCCGAGGCGCGACCGTAGGCCATCGAGAAGATCACCGACTTGTCGGTCGGCGCGCGGTCGATCAGGGCGTAGGTGATGCCGGTCGAATACGGGCTGAAAATGGTGCCGCCCTGCGCCTTGAGACGCTCGTAGCATTCGACGCCGCGCTCGGTGTTATACTGGGTCTCACATTCCTCGACCTTCAACTTGACGCCGTTGAGGCCACCATCACGGTTGTTCAGCAACGCGATGTAATCAGCGAAGCCGTCTGCCGTGGGCGTACCGCTCGGCGCGAAGGGGCCGGTCCGGTACACCATCGAAGGGATCAATTGCTCCTGCGCCGAAGCCGCATAGCTGGCCCCGAGCAGAGTTGCGCCCGCCAGAATGGCGAGGCCCCAATGTTTCGCACGCATCGTTATTCCTCCCGTTTGTCCCATCCCATTCCGGGTGGGTTGGTTGAAGCCTAACACGCAGTAACGACCCGACAAAGCCGGGTTTTGACGCACACTCAATACGGAAACGGCCAAGCGCGCAGCTTTTCCTTGGCGATCTGCCACAGCCTGGCCAGGCCATGCGGCTCGACGATCAGGAAGAACACGATCATGGCGCCGAAGACCATGAACTCGGTATGCGCAATGGCCGCCGTCGACATGTCCAGGCCAATCAGCGGCAGGCCGCGCGTCAGGAAGATCGGCACCAGAAGAATGAAGAAAGCCCCAAGGAAACTGCCCAGGATAGACCCCAGGCCACCGATGATGATCATAAACAGCGCCTGGAAAGACAGATTGATATTGAAACCGTCCGGCTCGGCAGAACCGAGATAGACGAACAGGTACAGCGCCCCGGCAATGCCAATATAGAAGGACGACACGGCGAAGGCCGTGAGCTTGGCGACAATCGGACGAATGCCGATGATCTCAGCGGCAATATCCATGTCGCGGATCGCCATCCATTGTCGTCCCGGGTTGCTACGCACCAGATTCTTGGCGCCCAGGGCCAGTATCGACACAATGCTGAGGGCCAGCAGGTATTTCTCCACCGGCTTGTCGATCACCCAGCCAAACAGGGTCAGGGCTGGCACGGTGATGACGCCGGAGGCATTGTTATTGGTGAACCAGCCAATCTTCACGAACAGCCAGGGCAGGAAGAACTGCGCGGCGAGCGTCGCCACAGCCAGATAAAAGCCTTTGATGCGCAGGCTCGGCAGGCCGAAAATCACGCCAACCAAAGCTGCGATCAGCCCTGCGATCACGAAAACCACCAGCAGGTTCAACTCGGGAACCCGGAAGGCAAGATTCCAAGCCGCCACGGCGCCGACCCCCATGAAGGCGCCGGTGCCCAGCGACACCTGGCCGCAATAGCCGGTGAGAATATTGAGGCCGAGTGCTGCCAGCGCCATGCACAGGAAGGGAATGATCAGCGCCGTATAGAGATAATCGGTGGCGACCAGCGGCACACCCACAAAAGCCGCCAGCATCAGCAGAGCGAAGAAGACGCGATCCTGCGGAATGGTGAAGATCGCCTGATCGGCGGGGTAGCTGGTCTTGAACTGACCGGACTCGCGATACAGCATCTGCTTCCGCCCTTCCTACACGCGCTCGATGATTTTTTCGCCGAACAGGCCCTGCGGACGGATCAGCAGGAAACCCAGCGCGACTACATAGGCAAACCAGTTTTCGATACCGCCGCCGAAGAACGGTCCGATATAGACCTCGGCAAGCTTCTCACCTGCACCGACAATCAGGCCGCCGATAATGGCACCCGGCACCGAGGTGAAGCCGCCCAGGATCAGCACCGGCAGCGCCTTCAGGGCCAGGCCAACGATGGCGGGCTGCATGCCGAGCTTGGAGCCCCACATCACGCCGGCGACCAGGGCGACCATGCCGGCGATGGCCCAGACAATGATCCAGATCACGTTAAGCGGAATCCCGACCGACTGCGCCGCCTGATGATCGTCGGCGACGGCACGCAGGGCGCGACCAATCCGGGTCTTCTGGAACACCACCAGGCTGGCGAGCAGCGTGCCCGCCACCAGTGCGGCCCAGAGATCAAAGGACTGAATGAGGATATCGCCATCCATCAGCAGGATCGGATCGGTGGGAATTCCGATATCCAGCGCCTGCACCCCGGAACCCCAGATCGACTGCCCCAGGCCATCGATAAAGAAGGATACGCCGATGGTGGCCATGAACAGGATGATGCCTTCCTGGTTGACCAGGTGGCGTAACACGATGCGTTCGATCGCAATGGCCAGCAGCAGCATTACACCGAGCGTCAGAATGATGGACAGCCAGATCGGCACGCCCTTCTGCAGGAATCCGACAAAGAACAGACCTGCGAACAGCACCATGGCGCCCTGGGCAAAATTGAAGACCCCCGACGCCTTGAAGATCAGCACAAAGCCAAGAGCCACCAGGGAATACATCACCCCTGCCATCAAGCCGCCGATCAGCACTTCCAGGAAAAAAGCCATGACTCTGCCCGCCCCTAATGCTGCACGCCGAGATAGGCGTCGATGACTTCCTTGTTGTTCTTGATCTCTTCGGGCGTGCCATCGCCGATCTTGCGGCCGTAATCCAGCACCACCACGCGATCCGAGATATCCATCACCACGCCCATGTCGTGCTCGATCAGGCAGATCGTGGTGCCGAATTCATCGTTCACATCCAGAATGAATCGGCACATATCCTGCTTTTCTTCCAGATTCATACCGGCCATCGGCTCATCCAGCAGCAACAGGGTCGGCTCAGCCGCCAGCGCGCGGCCAAGCTCGACGCGCTTCTGCAGGCCATAAGGCAGACGCCCCACCGGCACCTTGCGGATTGCCTCGATTTCCAGGAAATCGATGATCTTCTCGCAGAAGGCGCGATGCTCCACCTGCTCGCGCTCGGCCGGACCCTTGTAGAAGGCCGATGCGAGCAGGCCGGACTTCATCTTCAGGATGCGGCCCGTCATGATGTTGTCCAGCGTCGACATGCCCTTGAACAGCGCGATATTCTGGAAGGTGCGGGCGATACCCTGGCTGGCCGCCTCATACGGACGCATCTGCTTGCGCGGCTGGCCCTTAAAGGTGATGAGACCCTGCTGAGGGTGATAAAAACCGTTGATGCAGTTCAGCATCGACGACTTGCCGGCACCGTTGGGGCCGATGATGGCCAGAACTTCGCGCTCGCGAATCTCGAAGCTGATATTGGTCAGCGCCTTAACACCACCGAAACTGAGAGAAATATTCTCCACCTTCAACATGATATCGCCGATGGTTTTTCCTGCTGCGGTCATGCCGGTCAACCTGCCTTCCGCATCGTGCTGTGGGTCTGCACGTCTTCGATTTTCAGCTTGGCCTTGAAGCTGCCGGTGCGGCCATCCTCGAAGGTGATTTTCGCATCCACCGCAACATCGGGCTGGTCGGAATACAACGCCTCGATCAACGCGCCATACCGTTCAGTGATGGTGCGCCGCCGCACCTTCCGGGTGCGCGTCAGCTCGCCATCATCGGCATCCAGCTCCTTATGCAGGATCAGAAAGCGATGTACCTGGCTGTCGGTCATCGAACTGTCGGAGGCCAGGTCGCGATTGACTTGTTCGATACAGCCCTTCACCAGCGCATAGACCTCCGGCCGGCCGGCCAGATCGGTATATGAAGTATACGGAATAGCCTTACGTTCGGCCCAGGAACCGACCGCCGCCAGATCGATGTTGATGAAGGCGGTGGCATGGTCGCGCTGGTTGCCGAACACCACCGCCTCCTTGATGGCGGGGAAGAATTTCAGCTTGTTCTCGATGAATTTTGGCGCGAACAGTGCGCCGCCGTTGAACCGGCCGACATCCTTGGCGCGATCGATGATGCGCAGATGACCGTTGTCGGTGAATACCCCGGCATCGCCGGTATGGACCCAGCCATCCGCGGTCTTGGTTTCTGCCGTCGCCTCCGGATTCTTGTAATAGCCAACAAAAACACCGGGGCTGCGATACATCACCTCGCCGGTCTTGTCGTCGATATACAGCTCAATGCCCGGCCCCGGCGGACCGACCGTGTCGGCCTTCACATCGGTATCGGTATGCAGGCAAAGGTAAACCGTGCTTTCGGTCTGGCCGTAGAGCTGCTTGAGATTGATGCCAAGCGCGCGGAAAAAATCGAAGATATCCGGCCCTATCGCCTCACCGGCCGTATAGGCCAGCCGTAGACGGCTCAACCCCAGTACGTTCTTGAGCGGGCCATAGACCAGCAGATCGCCAAGCCCGTAAAGAAGCCGGTCGACAAGGCCCGCCGGCCTTTTCTCCAGGATGCCCCGGCCGACCCGTTTGGCGACGGCAATAAAATACCTGAACATCGCCCGCTTGATGGCACCTGCATCCTCCATGCGGATCATCACGGTGGCCAGCAAACCCTCGAAGATGCGCGGCGGAGCGAAGAAATAGGTCGGTCCGATCTCGCGCAGGTCGGTCAACACCGTCTCACCCGATTCCGGACAGTTGACGCAGAATCCGGCGATGAACGCCTCGGCATAGGAAATGAAATTGTCGCCAACCCAGGCCAGCGGCAGGTAGGCCAGAATTTCGTCCGCCTCGTTGATCTTATCGAATCCGATCGCCAGGTTGGCCGAACGCACGACATTGTCGTGGCTCAGCATCACGCCCTTGGGCCGTCCGGTCGTGCCCGAGGTGTAGCAGATCAGCGACAGGTCCTCGCCTTTGCCCTGTTCGATTTCAGCATGCAGGAAGCCCGGATTCTGCTGGCTATAGGCCCGGCCGGACGCAATCACCTTCTCCAGATCATGCAGGAAGGGCTGGTGGTAATGCCGCAGGCCGCGCGGATCGGAAAACAGGATCAGTTCCAGGCGGGGCAGCCGCTCGCGGACAGACAACAGCTTGTCGACCTGCTCCTGGTTTTCGGCCAAGGCAAAACGAACTTCGGCATGCTCGACGACGTATTGCACCTCTTCGGCAACACTGTCCTGGTAAATCGGAACCGGCACGCCACCGAGCGCCTGGATCGCCGCCAGCGTCCAGTACAGCTGCGGGCGGTTATCGCCAATGATCGCCATCTTGTCGCCACGGCGAAAGCCCAAAGCCTTCAGACCGCCGGCAATGGCCTCCACCTGGACAGCCACCTGACCCCAGGTCCAGCTTTGCCAGATACCCAGGTCCTTTTCGCGCATGGCCGGGCGATCGCGGCGATGCTGCGCGTTGTAGGCGAGGAATTTCGGGACAGTGTCACGGCCCAACGGGTCGCGCCCGTCGGGGATTACCGACGTCTCGGACATGTTCGCCTCCTCATACGCGGCGCAGCCGTAGCCATTCACCGTCATTATTCTTCGTTGATAAGGGCACGGACCTTTGCCCGTCAAGGGGTCATGCAGGTTGCCCCCGTGCCACGCCGCCACCCCCTCGGCATTGCCTAAATTTCGACCCCCGTTGAACTTTCTTCCAGCCGAAAGAGCTTGGCAAAGCCATGGTTTTACGGCACCTATTTGCCCATCCAGGGTGGGACCAGCCCGCCCAGACCAGCCTTTCATTTTTGACGTTTCCGCTACGAAAGGATTGCCCCGTGAAAGCCGCGAAGAAGACCAAGCGCAAAGCCGCGAAGGCGAAAGCCCCGGCGAAAGCCAAGGGCAGCAAAAAGGCCGTAAAGGCCAAGAAGGTCGCCAAGTCCGTCAAGAAGCCGGCCAAAAAGGCAATCAAGACGGCCAAGAAGGCCGTTAAGGCCGCGAAAAAGGCGGTGAAGGTCAAGAAAGCGGTGAAGGCGGCCAAGAAGGCTGTTGTTCGCAAGGCTGTTAAGAAAGCCACCAGGAAGCAGGCGCTGCGCAGCGCACCCAAGAAGGTCGTCGCCAGGAAGGCTCCGGTCGCCAAGAAGTCCATCGGCGCCGCCCGTTCCGTGCCGATCGTGGTCGGCCATGACACCATGAAGACGCGCCGCACCCTGAAGGTCGGCAACAAGAGTTACGCCTATTACAGCATCAAGGCCGCTGAAAAGGCCGGCCTGGGCGATCTGACCCGGCTGCCCTATTCGCTGAAGGTGCTGCTGGAAAACCTGCTGCGCTATGAAGACGGCCGCAGCGTCACTGTGGACGACCTCAAGGCCGTGGCCCAGTGGCTGAAGGACAAGCGTTCAGACCGCGAGATCGCTTATCGCCCGGCCCGCGTGCTGATGCAGGACTTCACCGGCGTGCCGGCGGTGGTCGACCTGGCCGCCATGCGCGATGCCATGACCCATCTGGGCGGCGATACCAAGAAGATTAACCCGCTGTCGCCAGTTGATCTGGTGATCGATCACTCGGTGATGGTGGACCACTCCGCGGCCAAGAGCGCGTTCCAGAAGAACGTGGACCTGGAATACGAGCGTAACGGCGAACGCTACGCCTTCCTGCGCTGGGGCCAGACCGCCTTTGACAACTTCCGCGTCGTGCCGCCGGGCACCGGCATCTGCCATCAGGTGAATGTCGAATACCTGGCACAGACGGTGTGGACCGGCCTGGACGGCAAGAACGAGGTTGCCTACCCGGATACTCTGGTCGGCACCGACAGTCACACCACCATGGTGAACGGCCTGGCTGTGCTGGGCTGGGGCGTGGGCGGCATCGAAGCCGAAGCCGCCATGCTGGGCCAGCCGATCTCCATGCTGCTGCCGGAAGTCGTCGGCTTCCGCCTCTCGGGCAAGCCGAAGGAAGGCACCACGGCCACCGACCTGGTGCTGACCGTGACGCAGATGCTGCGCAAGAAGGGTGTCGTCAACAAGTTCGTCGAATTCTACGGCCCCGGCCTGGACGAGCTGTCGCTGGCCGACCGCTGCACCATCGCCAACATGGCGCCGGAATACGGCGCCACCTGCGGCTTCTTCCCGGTCGACGAAGAGACCATTGCCTATCTGAAGGCCAGTGGCCGCGACACCGATCGCGTCAAGCTGGTGGAAGCCTATGCCAAGGCACAGGGTCTGTGGCGTACCTCCAAGTCGCCGGATCCGGTCTTCACCGATACGCTGGAGCTGGATCTCTCCACGGTCGAGCCCTCGCTGGCCGGCCCGACCCGTCCCGAAGGCCGCGTGCCGCTGAGCCGGGCCGCGGTCGAGTTCAAGGACGCCATGGGGAATTTCTACGGCAAAAAGACCGCCGTCGACTTCCGCGCCAAGGTTGAAGGTTCAAACTTCGACCTCGGCCATGGCGACGTGGTGATCGCCGCCATCACCTCCTGCACCAACACCTCGAACCCGAGCGTGCTGCTGGGTGCCGGCCTGCTGGCGCGCAATGCCCTCAAAAAGGGCCTGACCACCAAACCGTGGGTCAAGACCTCGCTGGCACCGGGCAGCCAGGTGGTTACGGACTATCTGGCCAAGTCGGGTCTGCAGAAGGACCTTGATACCCTGGGCTTCCAGGTTATCGGCTATGGCTGCACCACCTGCATCGGCAACTCTGGTCCGCTGCCAGACAACATCTCGAAGGCCATCACCGATAACGACTTCGTCGTCGGCGCCGTGCTGTCGGGCAACCGCAACTTCGAAGGCCGCGTCCACCCGCTGACCAAGGCGAACTACCTCGCCTCGCCCATGCTGGTGGTGGCCTATGCGCTGGCCGGCAACCTCAATATGGACGTCGCCAACGAGCCGCTCGGCTATGACAAGAAGAACAAGCCGGTCTACCTGAAGGACATCTGGCCCTCGAACAAGGAAATCGCCGCCAACGTGCGCAAGTACGTGACCCCGGCGATGTTCAAGAAGCGCTATGCCGACGTGTTCAAGGGCGATCCGAACTGGCGCAAGATCAAGGTCGAGGGTGGCCAGACCTACGGCTGGGACAACAAGTCCACCTATGTGCAGCATCCCCCGTATTTCGAGGGTATGAGCGCGACACCGTCGGCGATCACCGACGTCAAGGGTGCCCGCCTGCTGGCGATCCTGGGCGACAAGATCACCACCGACCACATCTCGCCCGCCGGTTCGATCAAGAAGGATGGTCCGGCCGGCAAGTACCTGACCGACCATGCCGTGCCCTATGCCGACTTCAACTCCTACGGTGCCCGTCGCGGCAACCACGAGATCATGATGCGCGGTACCTTTGCCAATATCCGTCTCAAGAACGAGATGGTGCCCGGCACCGAAGGCGGCATCACCAAGCACATGCCGGCCGGCGAGGTCATGTCGATCTACGACGCCGCCATGAAGTACAAGGCCAGCGCCACGCCGCTGGTGATCGTGGCCGGTAAGGAATACGGCAACGGCTCGTCGCGCGACTGGGCGGCCAAGGGCACCATCCTGCTGGGGGTGAAGGCCGTGATTGCCGAAAGCTACGAACGTATCCATCGTTCGAACCTGGTGGGCATGGGCGTGCTGCCGCTGCAGTTCCTCAACAACACCACGCGCTTCGATCTCAAGCTCGACGGTTCGGAGAAGTTCGACATCTCCGGCATCGCCGTGGGCCTGAAGCCGCGCATGAAGACGCCGGTGACCATCACCCGCGCCGACGGCTCGACCCAGACCATTGAGGTGCTCTGCCGCATCGATACCCTGGATGAGATCGACTACTACAAGAACGGCGGCATCCTGCATTACGTGCTGCGCAACCTGGCCAAGGCCGCGTAAGCGCAATACTGCAAACTGCAGATACGAAAACGGCCGGGGAAACCCGGCCGTTTTTTATTGTCCTGTTCCCGACAAGATCATTTCAGGTCGATCAGCTCAACATCGAAGATCAGCGTGGCATTGGGCGGGATCACGCCGCCGCCGGCGCCCTGGGCACCATAGGCGAGGCCCGGCGGAATGATGAGCGTGCGTTGGCCGCCGGTCTTCATGCCGACGACGCCTTCGTCCCAGCCCTTGATCACGCGACCGCCACCGAGCGGGAAGGCAAAGGGCTGGCCGCGCGTGCGCGAGGAATCGAACTGGCGGCCCTTCTCGCCGGCGATGTAGAGCCAACCGGTATAATGCACGGAGGCCGTCTGGCCAGGCCGGGCCGTTTCGCCATTCCCGACTTTGACATCGACATAGCGCAGGCCGCTGGGCGTGGTCACTTCCTGCTGGGCCGCAGCCGGCAGGGCGGCCAGCAGACCGGAAACAACAGCAGCGACAGCAAAAACGCGACGAGACAGAGACATTACCGGTAGCTCCTCAGGGATTATGATGCGGAAAAATTGCCGTCGGAATGCGGCGACAGCGTGGCAGGTCACCCGCATCAGCGGACGCTGACCAGCTCGATCTCGAAAAACAGCGTGGCGTTCGGCGGGATGATGCGGCCGTTGCCGCGAGCGCCATAAGCGAGATAAGGCGGAATGATCAGGGCGCGTTTGCCGCCGATCTTCATATAGGTAACGCCCTCATCCCAACCCTTGATCACCTTGCCCTGGCCGAGGGCGAATTCGAACGGCTGGCCGCGCTTGTAGGAACTGTCGAACATCCGGGTCGGCTTATTATTTTCCCATATCCACCCGGCATAGTGCACGGACACCATCTTGCCCGGTTCGGCCTTGGTGCCGGTTCCGACCACGACATCGCCGATGCGCATTCCAGACGCAGTCTGGCGCAGGTTTACGGCCTCTTGCTTACCGCCAAGGCCGATCGCCCCCAGCAATGATGAAAGCACTCCCATATCTTGATGATACCAAGCAAATTTACCGCTGCCCAGAGTTGTCACAGCCTGTCGCCCCTAGCGACTCGCGGGAGCCGACGAGTCGACTACAGCGGCTCAATCCACCGTTGCGGGCAGGTCGCATTCATCGAGTCGTCAATTAATCCGTATCAAGATTAATATTTGCCGTGGCCGATATGGCCAGATCGATGCCCTCGGCCGCCAGGAAGCCGCCCATATGCTCGCGCAGCTCGGCCCAGCGCAGGATTTCCAGCCGGCCATCGGCATGCTCGACCAGGGCTGTACAGCTTTCAACCCAATCGCCATCGTTGCAATAGAGGATGCCGTCGATCTCGCGGATTTCGGCATGGTGGATGTGCCCGCAGACCACGCCGTCCACGCGACGGCGCCGCGCCTCTTCGGCAATGGCCTGCTCGTAGTCGGAAATGAACTCCACCGCATTCTTGACCTTGTGCTTCAGATAGGCCGACAGCGACCAGTAAGGCAGGCCCATGCGGCGGCGGATGTGGTTGAACCAGGTGTTGAGATCAAGCGCAAAGCCGTAGGCGGCATCGCCAAGCAGCGCCAGCCATTTGGCGCAGGTCACAATGCCGTCGAAATGATCGCCATGGGTAACCAGAAGCTGCCGCCCGTCCGCCGTCTGGTGAATCGCTTCCATCTGGACAGTAATGCCGCCGAACTGCAGCCCCACCCCCTCGATAAAATCGCGCAGGGCCTCATCATGATTGCCCGGCACATAAATGACCTCGGTGCCTTTGCGCGCCTTGCGCAGCAGCTTCTGCACCACGTCGTTATGGCTCTGATTCCAGTACCAGGAGCGTTTGAGCCGCCAGCCGTCGACGATGTCGCCGACCAGATACAGCGTGTCGGACTCGGTATGTTTCAGGAATTCCAGCAGCAGATCGGCCTTGCAGCCGCGCGTGCCCAGATGGATATCAGAAATCCATATGGTGCGGTAACGGGCGGGAAAGAGCGCCATGTTCATCGGTCACCTGCTGGTGAATCGCCATGTTCGGCAATGCGTTGGCGGGGAAGATGAATCCTGCCTCTTATGAAGTCCCGTGAATTTTCAATGACCGATGTGACGGTTTGGCGACACTCCCCGATCGGTCAAAAAAGCCAAAGAAAAAGGGCCTGCCACATGTGGCAGGCCCTGAATCCTCAATCCTGTCAGAACAGGATCAGACGGCTTCCTTCAGCACCTTCGAAGCGCGGAAGGCAACCTTCTTGGAGGCCTTAATCTTGATCGGCTCGCCGGTCTGCGGGTTGCGGCCGATACGGGCGGCGCGCTTGCGGACCTGCAGAATACCGATATCGCCCATGCGGACGCGCTCGCCCTTCTTCAGCGACTTGGTGATGGCGGCGAAGAAGTCCTCGAACAGGGCGAGGGTCAGCTTCTTCTGCAGCTCATGCTTCTCGGCCAGCGTGGAAGCGATCTGCTTCGCGGTGACGGTAACCGTCTTGGTGGCGGCGGCTGCCTTAGCCATGATTTCTCTCCTCAGAGTTGATGCGTCAGATGTTGTTTTTCAACGAATCGGGGGTTGATTCCCGAATCCTGCATAGCACCGCCCTCGGGTTTTGCCCATCGGGGAATGCATAAAAATCCGCTAGACATGCGGTTTTCTGACCACTCGGGCGAATCGGAACCGCCAAACACGCGGGTTTATGGCACCCGGCACCGGCCCGACATGCAATTCAGCCCCGGCTGGCGCGAAATTTTGACGCGACCAGAAAGCTCAAAACCGACAGGATACCGCAACCGACCATGGTCCAGATCATCGGATACTCGCTCGGGTCGTGATCCTGGCCATACCCGACCAGCAGGGCAGCAGCGGCTCCGACAAGCATCTGCAGGGCCCCGGAGAGGCCGGCCGCAGCCCCTGCGGCACGCGGGTTGACCGAGACCGCCCCGGCGGTGCCATTGGGCAGGGTGAGGCCATTGGACACCGCCACGACCATCATCGGCAAGAAGATGCCGGGAAGACTGAGGGCACCCAGCCAACTGGTCAGGGACAGGGCCGCAATGCCAAGCACCCCGGTCAGTGCGCCAGCCGCGAGCATGCGGTTGATACCCACCCGTGCCGCAAAGCGGCCGGTGAAGAAATTGCCGATCACATAACCAACCGAAACCACCACAAACCACAGACCGTAATCCGAGGCCGGATGGCCCATGACGGTCACCACCACGAAGGGAGCACCGGCAATGAAGGCGAAAAACACCCCGGAGGTGAAGCAGGTCTGTAACGCATAACTGCAGAACAGCGGCGAGCGCAGCAGCATGGCATAGCCACGCAAGAGCGAGGCAGCCCCCTCGCCTTCGCCCCGCTGCGCCAGGGTTTCAGGCAAGGTTAGGATCACCCAGACAAAGACGCCCAGGCCAACCAGGCTGCAAAACCCGAAACTGGTACGCCAACCCGCCATGGTGTCGAGATAGCCGCCAAGCGCCGGAGAGAGCATCGGCGCCAGACTCATCGCCATCGCCACATAGCCGATCATGGCAGCCGACCGATCACGATCATAGAGATCGCGGATGATCGCTCTTGCCAGCACCAGTCCGGCACAGCCGCCAATGGCCTGCAGGGCACGTCCGAGCATCAGAAGAGTAATCGATGGTGCCGCCACGCAGGCCAAGCTGCCGACACAATAGATGCCCAGCCCCCAGAGCAGTACCGGCCGCCGCCCGTACCGGTCGCTGAGCGGTCCATAGACCAACTGGGCAGCGCCCATCCCGACCAGATAGAAGGTGAGCGTCATCTGGACCAGGCCGTAATCAACGGCGAAATACTTCGCCAGGCCGGGCATGGATGGCATGAAAATGTTGAGCGCCATCGGCCCAAGCGCCGACATGGCGACAAGTATAGCAACAGAAGGCTGGTGGCGGGCCGGGGGAGCGGACATCGGGACGCGATACAGGAGCAACGGAATGAGACGCACCATATAACGCCGATCATGGCGCGAACCAAGCCGCGGGTCAGCGCGATATCCGATATAAGTCAGCTCATACAGCCTTGCGCCATCATCTGGCGGCGCAAGTCCGCCCGGAGTCCGCCATTAGAAGACGGGAGGCCGCAAACGAGGCGGCCTCCCGCGATCCGAACGATTACTGGCCAGACCAGCTATTTAGAACTTCCCGCTTGCCCTTGCGCTGATCTTCTGGCGACAGCTTGTAGTTATGCCCGAAGGGTGCAGATTCGAATGAGCCATAACTGGGATTGGCGATCATGATCCATTCACGGCCCCAGCGCTCCTTGTTGTCCGTGAATATCTTCAGCCTTTCCGCCTCGCTGCCGCGGAAGCCGTCGTGAAAATCCCCGAAATTATCGCCGATATTGAGCAGCACGCGATATTCAGCCGTAACAACCGCTCGCCGCGTGCCTTTGACCGAACCCCACTCGGGTTTCTTGCGCGCGGACAGGAAAGTGTCGACATTGCCACCCATGGGGAAGCCATATTTTTCCATGACCTTGCGGGTTGCCGGCTCTTCCTCGAAGGTGCGGTTGCTGATGTAGAAGACCTTCACGCCTTTGGAGTCAGCGTATTTCGCGAAATCGACAGCGCCATCAATCGGCGTCGAAGTCTGCGAATTCACGAAGGTCGTCCAGGTTTTCGGATCGAACGTCTTGTCGTTCAGCACCATCCAGGCCTGATAACCGGAATTGTCGAGGAGCGTCTCGTCGATGTCGAGGATGACCGCCGGCGGCAATGCCTGGAAATTGCCAGTCTGCTCGGCCGGGGCTGCCGTCCAGGATTTATCGGCCAGGGCCTGATCCAGTCGAATTCTGGCCAAGGTGAAAGCCGTCAGCGCGTTGGCTTTATATTCAACAGACCGCTGCATCCACAACGTGGCATTCAGGTTGTCATGCGGCGCCGGACCATCGGCCGCGAAAGCAGACGTCGCAGCAAGCACCAAAGCCGCTGCCGCCATCAGGGATCGTATGTGATGTGTTTTACCCATAACCTTGCCCTCCTGTTTTCCCAATGAATGTTACAATCTCTGCGCTTTCGATGCGCGGACTCGCTGTTTCAGGCCGTCCCGCAGATCGGCATTGGCGAATGCCGCGTCCAGGGCTGTTTCGGTAATCGCCGTCAGCGCGGCGGCATCGAGGCCGAAATCAATCAACGCCGCAGCATATTCCCGCCCGATCGAAGTCTTGAAGAAGGGCGGATCATCGGAATTGAGGGTAACCCGCACACCGGCATCGAGCAGGCGGCGCAGCGGATGCGTGGTGACATCCGGGTAAAGGCCCAGTGCCAAATTGCTGCCGGGACAAACCTCCAGCGTGATGCCACGACGTACCAGATCCCGGACCAGGGCCGGGTCTTCGCTGGCCCGCACGCCATGGCCGATGCGGGCAACCGGCAGGCAGCGGATCGCATCGCGCACGCTCTCCGGGCCGCCCACTTCCCCAGCATGCACTGTGCAGGGATAACCCGCGTCGGCCGCCATCCGGAAAGCCGGCGCAAAATCCTCACACCGGTATTGCAGTTCATCGCCGCCCATGCCGAAACCGACAACATAGGGATGCGGTTCTGCAATCATGCTCCGCACCACAGCGCCCGCACGATCCGGTCCCAGATGGCGCACGCAAGTCACGATGATTCGCCCGACGATATCGAATTCGGCACGGGCGGCATCGATTCCGGCAGCCAGACCCGCCAGATGATCGGCATAGCTCATGCCGACGGCCGCAGCATGATCGGGGGAAGAGAAAACCTCGACATAGACCGCGCCTTCGGCGGCGCAGTCGGCGAGATAGCGGTACATGATATCGCGGTAATCTTCCGGCCGGCGCAGGCAGGCGCTGACGCCGTCATAGGCCCGCAGGAAGCTACCGAAATCATGCCAAGCATAGCCTGTATCGCCATGAAAGAGGTCGTCAGCCAGAATGATGCCGTTCCGGGCCGCGATATGTCGCACCAGATCCGGCGCGATCGCCCCTTCGATATGGCAATGCAGCTCGGCTTTCGGCAAAGCTGCGATACTCATGCGAAACCCCGGGGCGGCAGATCCGGTCGCTGCAGCCAGTTTTCGGCCGGATAGGCCGCCACGCCATCGATCAGATGCAGGGCATAGGCATGACGCGGCAGCGTCGAGTGGTTGGCACCGCTCGCATGGGGCAGCAGGCCATGCAGAACGATCAGGCTGCCACGTGGCGCTTCCAGCAGCACCGGACCGGTCGACGGCCAGGGTGCAGGAGACTCATCGACCATGCGGGCCGTATTGCCCTCCCGGACGAACCGTTGCCGCAGCGGGCCGCGATGCCCGCCGGCCAACGCGACCATGCAGCCATTCTCGGCTGTGGCATCATCCAGAGCCAGCCAGAAACCGACGACACTGGAAGGTCGGGTGTAGAGGAAGCTCGCATCCTGGTGCCAGCCAACTTCTGCGCCGATCTGCGGCTGCTTGAAGATATACATCGACTGCAGCAATACCGGTGCCTGCAGGCCAAGATCGGCAGCCAGCGCCGCACAGTGCGGGGAACGGGAAAAAGCGTTGAAAACAGGATCAAGGTCATGCAGCGCATGGCCGACCTTGTTAATCGTCAGCGCCTTGTCGCGGGTCAGATTGCCGGATGCATCGAAAGCGTCGGGCTCGAAGAAGAACCGGACCTTGTCGCCAGAATGCAGAAAATAGCGATCATCGCCATGGGACTGGTCGGCAGCCGAAAACACGGTGCGGATGCCGGCCGGATCGAACTGCTCCACCAGAACCGCCATGCGCTGCTGCAGGGCATCGCAGTCCTGAGATGTCGCAAAGCCATCCAGGATCAGGAAACCGTCACGAGCGAAAGCCGCTTTCATATCAGCGTCGAGACGCCCATCCGGCCGGGCTGCGAAACGCTGCCGCGCAGGTGTGGCGATGGAGGCTGCAATCGTCATGGGAAACAGGGTTCGCCATATTTTAGCGGGGCGATCCCAAAATGGCCTGCCAGAGTCTGCCCCATATCGGCAAAACTACGACGCAAGCCCAGATCGCGGCTATGCAGGCCAGGACCAAACCACAGCATCGGCACATGTTCACGCGTATGATCACTGCCGGGCCAGGTCGGATCACAGCCATGATCGGCCGTGATCAGCGCAAGATCACCGGGCCGCATACGAGCCTGAAATTCTGGTAAACGCCGGTCGAAGGCTTCCAAGGCGGCGGCATAGCCGGCCACATCGCGGCGATGGCCGAACAGGCTGTCGAAATCGACAAAATTGACAAAGACCAGGCTGTTATCGGCGGCCGTATCAGCCTGTGCCAGCAATGTGTCGAACAGGGCCATATTGTCTTTGGCGGCAATCTTCTGCGCGATGCCGCGATGGGCAAAGATATCCGCAATCTTGCCGACCGAAATTACCTGACGGCCGGATGCCGTCAACCGATCCAGCAAGGTGTCGTCATGTGGCGGTGTCGTCAGGTCTTTTCGGTTGGCGGTGCGCTGGAAGGTATCGGGCGATTCACCGATAAACGGCCGGGCAATCACACGACCGATATTGAAGGGCTCCAGCAGCGCCTTGGCTGCCTTACAGACGTCATACAGACGTTGCAGACCGAAATACTGCTCATGCACCGCGATCTGGAACACCGAGTCCGCCGAGGTGTAACAGATCGGTTTGCCGGTACGGATATGTTCCAGCCCCAGCTCCTTGATGATCTCGGTGCCGGAAGCATGGCAATCGCCAAGAATCCCGGGCAGGTCGCACCGTTGCATCAGAGCAGCGATCATGTCCGGCGGGAAGCAGGGCGTGGTGCGCGGAAACAGGCCCCAATTAAACGGCACCGGCAAACCGGCCATTTCCCAGTGGCCGCTCGGCGTGTCCTTGCCGACACTGCATTCAGCCGCGCAGCCATAGGCGCCGGTAATTGCGCCGTCGAATTCCAGTCCGGGCGGCAGGCGTCCGGTGCTGGTCCTGGCGGCCAGGCCAAGACCAAGGCGCGCAAGATTGGGCAGACGCAGCGGGCCCTGGCGCAGGCCCGGCTTGTCGGCCCGGCCATTGCTGCACCAGTCCGCAATATGGCCAAGCGTATCAGTACCCAAATCGCCATAGGCTTCGGCATCGCCGGCAGCGCCTAGGCCAAAGGAGTCCATCACCAGAATAAATGCTCGCGTCATGGTACCGGCTCCTGTACCCCCTGCTGCGTCATTACTCCTGTATCGATGCGCGACCGGATCACCGGACTCGCCGCCAGGGCAGCATCCCCGATGCTGATTGCGGCCTGCAACTCGACAATGGCGGCAGCGGCAGCGGCTTCGGTGGCAGCATGAACCATGGCCAGCGGCGCCCCCGCCTGTACGGCTGAACCAACGGGCTGAATATGGGTCAGACCCACGCCCAGGTCGATAGTATCGCTGGCGCGTCGACGTCCGCCGCCCAGACCAATCACGGCCACCCCCACGGCGCGAGCATCCATGCGCTGGATATAACCCGCTTTTGGTGCCGGGCAGGGCCGCTGCACCGGTGCCGATGGCAGATAATCTGCAGCTTTGGTCAGGATATCTGTCGGACCACCGAGCGCCACGACCATGCGGGCAAAATGTTCCGCAGCCTGACCACCGGCCAGCACCGCCTCCGCCTGCTGCAGTCCCTGCTGAACCGATGCCGCAAGACCACCGAGCACCAGCATCTCGGCCGCCAGCGCCATGACCACCGCATGCAGACGCGGCTCCCGGCTCGCGGGGTCGACAAGATAGGCAATGGTTTCCGCGACCTCGACAGCATTTCCCGCAGTGTGACCCAGCACCTGATCCATATCGGTGGTCAGCGCGACGGTTGGCAGGCCGGCGCCATTAGCAACCGCGACAATGCTTTCAGCCAGTGCCTTTGCCATGGCCGGGTCTGCCGCGAACGCACCCGAACCGGTTTTCACATCCATCACCAATCCACCAAGGCCGGCGGCCAACTTTTTCGACAGGATAGAAGCAGTTATCAGTGGGATCGATTCCACCGTCGCCGTCACGTCGCGAATGGCATAGAAGCGCCGGTCGGCCGGCGCCAGGTCGTCAGTCTGGCCGATGATGGCGCAGCCAGCCTGCTCCACGACGCGACGAAAGGTCGGCAGATCCGGATTGGTAGCGTAGCCAGGAATGGAGCCTAACTTATCGAGCGTGCCACCGGTATGCCCCAGACCACGACCGGAGATCATCGGCACAAAACCACCGCAGGCCGCCACGATGGGCGCCAGCATCAGGCTAACCTTGTCGCCGACGCCGCCCGTCGAATGTTTATCCAGGATCGGCCCCGGCAGCCGGAGATCCTGCCAATCAATCACACGACCCGACTGCGTCATCTCGCGGGTCAGCGCTACACATTCAGCGCGGGTCATGCCGCGAAAGAATACCGCCATGGCAAAGGCAGCCACCTGTCCTTCGCTCAGGCTGTTGTCCGCAATGCCGCACACCATGAAGGCAATCTCTTCGGGTGAGAGCGCCATATTATCGCGTTTGCGACGGATGATTTCCTGCGGCAGCAGCATCACACGGCCTCCCGCGTTACGGCCGCCGCAAGGAAAGCCTTCAGGATCGCCTGCATGTCGGCGGCAGCCTGGCGCGCTACTGTCACCGTCTGCTCATGGCTCAGCCTGACGCTGCTCATTCCCGCCGCCGCATTGGTGATGATCGACAGCGCCGCCACCGGCAGGCCGAAATAGCGCGCGAGGATCACTTCCGGAACGGTCGACATGCCGACGGCATCGGCGCCCAGGACCTTGGCGGCGCGGATTTCCGCCGGTGTTTCAAAACTCGGCCCGCAGAACCAGATGTATGTGCCTTCATGCAGCTGCACGCCGGCCGCATGCGCGGCCTCCTGCAGGCGGCGACGCAGGGCCGGATCATAGGCATCGACCATGTCGACAAAGCGGCGGTCGCTGGTGCGATCGAACAGCGGTGAAACACCGGTGAAATTGATATGATCGGTGACCAGCATGATGCTGCCCGGCGACATATCCGACTTCAGGCTGCCCGAAGCATTGGTCAGCAACAACGCCTCGCAGCCGATCTGTTGCAGGACCTCGATCGGCAGGGCCATCGCATCGGCACGGCCATGCTCGTAGTAATGCGAACGGCCCTGCATCAGGGCAACCGCACAACCGCCGGCATGGCCCAGCACTAGCCGGCCGGCATGCCCGCCAACGCCGGGTTGCGGGAAGCCCGGCAGGTCGACATAGGCGACTTCGGCCAGTTTCTCGATGGTATCGGCAAAGCCGCCAAGCCCCGAACCCAGCACGATACCGTAACGCGGCCTGAAGCCGGCCGGCACGGCCGCACGAATCGCAGCCAGGGCAGCGGTCTGCACGCTCATGACCGCCTGCCTTTCGGACTGAGGTTTTTCGGCCCGAAAGAGACCGGCAGCAAGGCACCGAACGTGAAGCTCTTGCGCCAGCCACGTGGCCCGCAGATATGCACAGCAACACTGTCGGCCGAGAATTCACGGAGACGCTGGCGGCAGCCGCCGCAGGGTGTGACCAGGGCCGTGCCTTTGCCCATGACCAGGATTTCGGCAATACGGCGTTCGCCATCACCCACCATGGCGGCTATCGCCGAGGTTTCTGCGCACCAGCCCTGTGGATAGGCGGCGTTTTCGATGTTGCAGCCGGCATAAAGCTTGCCGTTGCCGCCACGCAGCACTGCGGCCACGGGAAAATTGGAATATGGCGCATAGGCACGGCCCAGCATCTGGCGCGCCATGGCAATCATTTCTGCAGAAGGACGGGGAAGCGCCGCCATCGTCAATGCTCTTTCTGATAAGGAATGCCGGCGGCTTTCGGCGCGGTGGCGCGCCCGACAAAACCAGCCAGCAGGATGACGGTCAGCAGATACGGCATGACCTGTATCGCCTGCACCGGAACCTCGCCGAACGAACCCAGCCGCACGCCCTGCAACCGGATCGCCACGGCGTCGATAAAACCGAACATCAGGCAGGCGCCGAGGGCCGGCACCGGCTTCCACTTGCCGAAGATCATCGCCGCCAGCGCAATGAATCCCTGTCCGGCGCTCATGTCGCGGCTGAAGGCGGCATTCTGGGCAATCGACAGATAGGCACCGGCGACACCGCTGAGCAGGCCACAGATCAGCACGGCCCGGAAGCGCAACCAGGCGACCGAGATGCCGGCAGTATCGACCGCCAGCGGCACTTCACCGACCGCGCGCAGGCGCAGACCGAAGCGCGTATGGTTCAGCGCCCACTGCGCCAGCGGTACGCTCAGGAAGGCGACATAGACCAGAAGGTTATGCCCGCCGATCAGATCGGCATAGATCGGCCCGAGCACGGGAATGTCTGCCATGGCCGAACTGCCGGGCAAGGTGTTCGGCATAAACCGGGCCTCAGGCGGCAGCGATGGCGTCTGCCCGCCGCGGCGGAACCAGGCCATGCCGAATACGATGGTGAGTCCGGAGACCAGGATGTTGATGGCCACGCCGCTGACCACCTGGTTACCGCGATAGGTGATGCAGGCCAGCCCATGCAGCAGCGCAAGGATCTCGGCAACAACGACTGCCGCCGCCAAGCCTGCCCAGGCAGAGCCGGTTACAGCCGCCATAGCCGCCGCCGCAAAGGCCGCGGCCAGCATTTTACCCTCCAGACCGATATCGATGATCCCGGCGCGCTCGGAAAACAGACCACCCATGGCACAGAGGATCAGTGGCGTCGCCACCCGCAGGGTGGCGGCCAGGATCGGGATCAGGCCGGTGACGAAATCGTCCATCACTCAGGCTCCCTGACGCATCGCCGGCCGCCAATCACGCTGCAGCAAGCCAAACAAGGCCTCGAACCATGGCCGTGTCATATGCGCCAGCGCCCCCGAGAACAGGATCACCAGCCCCTGGATCACCACCACCATTTCGCGGGTAATCGTCGGAAATTCGAAAGCCAGTTCCGCTCCGCCCTGCTGCAACGCACCGAACAGCACACTGGCGAGAACAACGCCGAGCGGATGGTTTCGCCCCATGAGGGCCACGGCAATACCGGTGAAGCCATAACCGGCGGTGAAACTGAGAATCAGCCGGTGCTGTACACCCAGCAGTTCATTGACCGCCATCATACCGGCCAGCGCCCCGGATACCGCCATCGCCAGCATAATCATGCGGCGTGCATTGACGCCGGCATAAATGGCGGCCTGCAGATTCTGCCCGATGGCGCGCAGCTCGAATCCCCAACGGGTATGCCAGAGGAAGATCCAAAGGCCGGCACAGCAGGTCAGAGCCAAAAGCAGCGACAGGTTCAGCGGTGATTCTCCCATGCCGATCCCCAGGCCAAGCAGCACTTTATGCAGCAGAGGCAGGCTGGCGGCCACGGCGAACGGACGGCTTTCCGGCGACATCGTGCCCGGCGCGATCAGGATGTTGACCGTCAGGTAAACCATCAGTGCGGCGGCAATGAAGTTGAACATGATGGTGGTGATGACAATATGGCTGCCGCGATAGGCCTGCAGATAGGCCGGCACCAGCGCCCAGGCCGCACCGCCCGCAGCGGCGCCCAGAATGGCCAGCGGTACCAGCAGCGTACCGGGCAGGATACGATCCAGCGCCAGCACGACCAGCGTGGTGCCCAGGCCGCCGATATAGGCCTGCCCCTCGCCGCCGATATTGAACAGCCCGGCATGGAAGGCCACCGCCACGGCCAGGCCGGTGAAGATGAAATTGGTGGCGTAATACAGCGTATAGCCAATGGCCTCGGGGTAACCGAAAGCGCCGAACAACATGATGCTGACCGCATCGAGCGGGTTGACCCCGACCGCCAGAACAATCAATCCGGCAACCAGCAGGGCAAGCATGACATTCGCCAGTGGGATCAAGCCGATATCGACCCAGACCGGCAGGGGCCTGCGCGGCTGGCTCATGATGCGGCCTGCATGGTGATGGCATCCTGCGGCGGCCAGGCATTGGCCATCATCAGGCCGAGCGTGCGCTCGTCTGCCGCCGCGCCATCGACTTCGCCGACGATGCGGCCACCGAACATCACCAGAATACGGTCGGCCAGCGACATGACCTCGTCAAGTTCGACCGATACGATCAGGATCGCGCAACCGGCCTTGCGCAGGCGCAACAGCTCGCGATGAATGAATTCGATGGCGCCGATATCGACGCCACGGGTCGGCTGGCCGATCACCAGGATATCCGGACGGCAGTCGATTTCGCGCGCCAGGATCAGCTTCTGCTGATTACCACCGGAAAAGCCCGCCGAATGCAGATCCGGGCGACGCGGCCGTACATCATAATGCTCCATCAGGCCGGCGCAGTGCTTCACCATGGCCTTGCGGTTCAAAAGCGCTCCGCGATTGAACCGGCCGTCGCGGTGGTAGCCCAGAATCGCCGTTTCGTCGGCCGAGAAACTGCCGACCATACCGTAGCGATGCCGGTCTTCCGGCACATGGGCCAGTTTCAGCGCCCGCATTTCCGCCGGATCGGCAGGATGTAGGATATCGATACGTCGGTCACCGATCTGCAGGCAGCCTGAATCCGGCGGGCGGATGCCGGACAGAATTTCGAGCAGCTCGCTTTGCCCATTGCCTGAGACGCCGGCGATGCCAAGGATCTCGCCAGCCCGTAATTCCAGACTGACCTGATCCAGCAAGGTAACGCCGCGGCGGTCTCGCAGACTGATCGATTGCGCTGCCAGCATGACCGCACCCGGCTTCGGAGCCTCGCGGTCGAGCTCCAGTCTCACCTTGCGCCCGACCATCAGTTCGGCCAGTTCCTCACGATCGGTCTGCGCCGTCTTGCGGCGGGCGACCACTTCACCCTGGCGCATAACATAAACCGTATCCGTAATCGCCATGATCTCACGCAGCTTGTGCGTGATCAGGATGACGGTAACGCCACGCTGCCGCAGCATATCGAGGATGCGGAACAACTGATCCGTCTCCTGTGGCGTCAGCACGCCCGTCGGCTCATCCAGAACCAGAACCTTGGCGCCGCGATACAGGACTTTCAGAATCTCGACACGCTGCTGCTCGCCGACCGGCAGATCATCGATCACGGCATCCGGATCTATCCTGAGGTCATATTCACGTCCCAGACGCTCAAGCTCACGACGGGCGGCGGCCTTGCCACGGCGCAGCAGCGGTCCAGCTTCAGATCCCAGGATAACATTCTCCAGAACCGTGAAAGGCCCGACCAGCATGAAATGCTGGTGCACCATGCCGATGCCTGCGGCAATTGCATCATGGGGCGCCCCCATGGCCAACGGCCGTCCTTCAACGAGAACCTCACCACTATCGGCTTTGTAAAGGCCGTACAAAATACTCATCAGCGTGGATTTTCCAGCGCCGTTCTCGCCGATGATACCGGTGATCGAGCCAGCCTCGACCGACAGCGTCACGCCGCGATTGGCATGCACCGTTCCGAACGACTTATGGATACTCCGCAATTCGATCGCCGGCGGAGCTTGTGACCCCGCCGGCGATATCGAAGCTGGCATTGCGCCGGACATATATGTCCGCCCGCTCTCGTTACGACGAACAGGCGTTGTTGCTCATATAATCATGCACCTTGATTTTGCCCGAGATGATGTCGGCCTTGGCGGCATCGATCTTCGCCTTCATATCGGCACTGATCAGCTTCTCATTATACTGGTCATAAGCCCAGTCAACGCCACCTTCCTGCAGGCCGAGCACGGTTACGCCAGCCTGCCAGCTGCCGGCCGCCGCCGTCTTGAAGCTGTTATACGCGGCCAGATCCACACGCTTAACCATCGAAGTCAGCATGGTGCCTGGATGCAGGTGGTTCTGGTTCGAGTCGACGCCGATGGCGAACTTGCCGCGATCCTTGGCCGCCTGATACACACCGATGCCGGTGGCACCGGCGGCAGCGAAGACAACATCGGCACCGCGGTCGAACTGGCCCTTGGCCAGTTCACCGCCACGGCCCGGATCGTTCCAGGCGCTGGGCGTCGTGCCGGTCATATTGGCCAGAACCTCGGCTTTGCTGTTGGCGTATTTCACGCCCTGCTCATAGCCGCACTGGAAGCGCCGGATCAGCGGAATGTCCATACCGCCAATGAATCCGACCTTGGCGGTCTTGCTGGCCAGAGCCGCCGCAACGCCCACAAGGAAGGAGCCTTCATGCTCCTTGAAGAGAACCGACTGTACATTCGGGAGTTTCACCACGCTGTCGATCAGGGTGAAACGAATCTTGGGGAATTCAGTCGCCACCTTCTCGACAGCCTTCGCCTGCGAGAAGCCGACACCGACGATAGGATCCTGCCCGCGCTGGGCAAAACGGCGATGCGCCTGCTCGAACTGGGTTTCGTTATTGACCTCGAATTCGGCATAGGCCGTGTTGGTCTCGGCCTTGAATTTGTCGACACCCATGGCGACGCCTTCATTGAAGGACTTGTCGAACTTGCCGCCCATGTCGAAGACGACGGCAGGCTTGATATCGGCGGCCTGCGCGGTGACGGCGAAAGCCAGGAATGCGGCTGTGCCGAGTGCGGTTTTTGCAAACATCTTGGTCATGATTCTATTCTCCTCTTTCCCTGTTATCGGCAGCCTTGTTATGGCGTGCATTTGTTGTTGCTGACGTAATCATGCACACTGATCCTGCCGGCGATGATGTTGGCTTTCGCGGCCTCCACCTTGTCTTTCATCGCCGCACTAATCAGCTTTTCGTTATGCTTGTCATAGGCCCAGTCGACCCCGCCCTCTTTCAGGCCCAGAACACTGACGCCGGGTTTCCAGCTATCCGTCCGCGCATCGTCGAAGCTGCGGTACACAGCCAGATCGACGCGCTTTACCATCGAGGTGAGAACCGTGCCAGGATGCAGGTGATTCTGGTTGGAATCGACGCCGATGGTCAGCTTGCCGTTATCCTTGGCTGCCTGCATGGCGCCGAGGCCGCTGGTGCCGGCGGCGGCGAAGACCACGTCTACGCCACGGTCGAACTGGGATTTTGCCAGTTCCGCCGCGCGCCCTGGATCGGTCCAGGCCGCCGGTGTGTTGCCGGTGGAATTGTAGATCACAGTTAGAGCCGGATTGACCGACTTCGCCCCTTGTTCATAACCACAGAAGAATCGACGCACGAGCGGAATATCCATGCCGCCGACCATGCCGATGGCGCCGCTTTTTGACGCCATGGCGGCTAACACCCCGACCAGGAACGATCCCTCATGCTCGCGGAACAGGACCGACTGCACATTGGGCAGATCAACCACTGTATCGATCACCGAGAAGCGAAGTTTCGGATATTCGCGGGCAACAGCCGTCAGCGCTGCATTCTGGAAAAAGCCGACTCCGACAATCGGATCGCTGCCGCGCTGGGCGAAACGCCGATGAGCCTGCTCGAACTGCGCTTCATTGGAGACGACGAATTCGAGATATCCAATACCGCGATCCGCCTTGAACTTCTCAGCCCCGCGATATGCGGCTTCATTGAACGACCCATCGAACTTATCCCCGATGGAATAGACAATTGCCGGTTTGATATCGGCCGCTGCCGCTGCCCCGATACAGCTCAGCGAAACTGCTGCTGCCAGTGCTATCCGCCGCATGCTTCCCTCATTCGCCATAAGGCACCCAGATATTTTTTACCTGGCTGGCCTGCTGCAGGAACAGCCGCCCCTCGCCATCGGCATCGTCAAGCCAATTGCGCTGACCCGCAGCTTCCGACCAAACCCGCTTGAGATTGCCGGCCGAAGCCTCCTCGACCCGGCGGCAACCTTCGGCCGTGCCGAAATACCAGAGGGCGTCGACATCCTGGTGATCGGCGAGCACACGAGATAGATCGTCACGGAGACCGGTAACGATATTGGCCACTCCAGCCGGCAGATCAGAGGTGTCCAGCACCTGGTAGAAATCCGTCGCCAGAAGCGGATGCCGCTCGGAAGCGAGCACCACGGTGCGGTTACCCATGGCAACAGCCGGAGCCCAAAGAGATACGAAGGATAGCAGCGGCGCCTCGTCCGGGCATGCGATCCCGATCACACCCATCGGTTCGTTCATGGCTAGCACGATACCGCGCAAGGGGGGATTGCGCACCGCCCCGTCATATTTGTCAGCCCAGGCGGCGGCCGAGAACAGGCGGCGGATGCTGGCATCAACTTCAGTCCGCGCAGCGGCGCGCGTGGTGCCCGCAGATTGCATCAGACGATCAGAAAATTCATTGCGCCTTACCGACAGATTCTCGGCGCAGTAATAGAGGACTTGCGCGCGGGCATGGCTGCTGGTCGCCGACCAGTTTTCCGCCTTGCGTGCCGCTTCGACGGCATTGCGGATATCCTTGCGATTACCATCGGCCACATGGCCCAGTAACCGTCCGGATGCATCATGAACCGCCCGGCTATATCCGCCATCTGGTCGCACCTGCTGACCGCCAATGTAGAGTTTGGCCGTACGATCGATACCAGATTCCACAGGAATGGCTGCAGCAACCGGTGCCGTGGCGGCAATACGGCGCTTCGCTTTCACTGGCGCCAGATATTCCAGCATGCCTTCGCGACCACCCTCGCGACCGAAACCGGACTCGCGATACCCGCCGAAACCGCTCGCCGCATCGAACTGGTTGGTGCAGTTGATCCAAACTACGCCTGCCTTGAGCTTGGGCGCGACCTCGAGCGCAAGATTGATATTCTCGCTCCAGATGCTCGCCGCAAGGCCGTAGCGCGTGTTGTTGGCCAGTGCAATGGCCTCTGCCGGCGTACGGAACGTCATGGCCACCAGAACCGGGCCGAAGATTTCCTCCTGCGCCACGGCCATCGCGGGCTCAACATCCGTCAGCAGCGTCGGTGGGTAGAAACACCCTCCTGCCATGTCCACCCCGCCCGCACAGAAAAGGGTCGCCCCTTCGGCAACGCCGCGCTGCACCAGAGTATCAATGCGATCACGCTGCACGGGTGAAACAATGGCGCCGATATCGGTCGATTTGTCGAGCGGATCGCCAACACGCAGGGTCTGCATCCGGGCACGAATCTTGGCGTAAACGGCGTCGGCAACGGTTTCCTGCACCAGCAGGCGCGAACCGGCGCAGCAGACCTGGCCCTGATTGAACCAGATGGCATCCACCAGGCCTTCGATTGCCCCATCCAGATCGGCATCGTCGAACAGGATGAATGGCGATTTGCCGCCAAGCTCCAGGCTCAGCTTCTTGCCGCTGCCCGCAGTCTGGACACGAATCTTGCGGCCAACCTCCGTCGAACCCGTGAACGCAATCTTGTTGATATCAGGATGCCGCACGACCAACTCGCCCACCGCGCCATCGCCGGTAACGATATTGACAACACCTTTGGGCAGGCCCACAGCCTGACAAAGCTCGGCAAACAGCAAAGCCGTGAGACTGGTGTCTTCCGCCGGCTTCAGAACGACGGTATTACCGGCCGCCAAAGCCGGTGCGATCTTCCAGGCCAACATCAAGAGTGGGAAATTCCACGGGATCACCTGCCCTACGACACCCAGCGGCTCGCAACCTGGAAATTCCGCGTTCACTAACTGCGCCCAACCCGCGTGATGATAGAAATGCCGAACCACCAGTGGAATATCGATGTCGCGGGTTTCACGGATCGGCTTACCGTTGTCGAGCGTTTCCAGCACCGCTAATAGACGTGCCTGCTTCTGCACCTGGCGCGCCAGGGCATACAGATGCTTCGCGCGGACATGACCGCCAAGCCGCGCCCAGCCCGGTTGCGCCTTGCGGGCTGCCGCAACAGCCGCATCCACATCCACCGCCGTGGCAGCCGTGATCTGTGCCAATTCACGGCCGGTGGCCGGGTTGTTGCTGGCGAAGGTACCCGCGACCGCGCCCCGGAACTCACCATCGATGAACAGACCGAAACGACGGCCATGCTTTTCCAGCCACGCTTCAGCCTCGGCCGTGCTTTCCGGTGCCGGGCCATATTCCATGGTCTTCATCAAGGCAGAAATCTTGCTCATGGTCAGGCCATCGGATGGCGATGCGCCGCGGAATAGCCACCGCTGGCATGGTGTTCAAGCTGGCGCTCGATGTCGTTCAGGAGGCTGGACGCGCCAATACGGAACAAGTCAGGCTGCAGCCAGGGCAGGCCAAGCTCTTCTTTCATGAGAATCTGGTACTGCATGATATCCTTGGCCGTACTGATGCCCCCGGCCGGCTTGAAACCGATCTTCTGGCCGGTCATTTCCTGATAACCGCGGATCATGCGCGCCATTATCAGCGCAAAAGGCAGCGTGGCATTCACGGCCTCCTTGCCGGTCGAAGTCTTGATGAAATCGGCGCCCGCCATCATGCAGACCATCGAGGCGCGCGCTACGTTTTTCAATGTTCCCAGATCGCCGCAGCCCAGGATGGCTTTGACATGGGCAGGGCCGCAGGCGCTGCGGAACGCTCTCATTTCTTCATACAAGCGCCGCCAGTTTCCGGTCAGCACCAGAGAGCGGTCGATAACGATATCGATCTCCTGCGCGCCGGCCGCGACAGAGGCTTCGATCTCCCGGACCCGCAGGTCGAACGGCGACAGGCCGGCCGGAAAACCGGTGGATACGGCAGCCACAGGAATGCCACTGCCCTGCAGCGCTTCGACCGCCGTGGGCACCATGGCGTGATAAACGCAGACGGCGCCCACAGCGATCCCCTGATCGGCGACACCCAATTGCTCCAGCAGGTCACGGCGTACAGGCTGACGCGCCTTGGCACAGAGCCGACGCACCCGGCCCGACGTATCGTCACCCGACAGTGTTGTCAGGTCCATGCAGGTGATGGCCTTGAGCAGCCAGGCGGCCTGCACATCTTTTTTCACGCTGCGGCGACCCGGCAGGCTGGCAATGCGGCGTTCGACCGCACTGCGGTTGACGCGGATACGGTCGACCGGGTCCATATCGAACGGCAGGCCCGGATTACGGTGATGCTCACCGCCGCCATGCATCGGTGCGCCATGACGGCGCTCGCGGTTAAGCGGCGCGACCTTTTGCGCTTCGGCCATTATCCGCTCCGGATTTCTGTTTCATCAGGGCAACGATCTCGGTTGCCGCTTCCTCATCCACCACCAAATCGCTGATCGCGCCAGTTCGAAGGGCCGCAAGGATGGCTTTGGCTTTCTCGGCCCCGCCGGCAAGGGCGACGACGCGCCGCCCCTTGAGGTCGTCAATACCAAGTCCGACAGACAGGCGATTGAGCCCCGAGGCCACCGGCCGGCCGTTGGCGTCGATAAAACTGCCCATCAGGTCGCCAACCGCGCCCTGGGCACGCAGCTCGGCCCATTCCCGCTCATTCAGCATGCCGATCTGGCGCAGATGCGCATCTGCTTCCAGGCTGCCGATCCCGATCAGGACCAGATCAGCATGCCGGGCCAGCTCCAGCATATCGCCGACACTTTTCTGCGCCAGCAGCACTTTTTTCTCGGCTTCGCTGGAGGCCAGATACGGCACCGGCAGGAAAAACCCCTGCGCCTTGGTTCGATCGGCAAGACGCAGCACGATATCGAGCGGATTGGCCGCCAGATTGCGGTTCAGACTGCCCGAGACAGCAACCACCCGCAGATCCGGGCGCTCCAACTCCGGCATATGCTGTACGACAGCCGCGAGTGAGCGGCCCTTGCCGACACCGACCACCGATATCTTGTCGCCGGACAGCATGTGATGGAGCAGTCGCGCGCCTGCCGCCCCGATGGCGGCAAAAGCCGTATCGCGATGCTCGCTCTTGCGGCCGAGCGACAGGGAGGGGGCGACAGCGCAGCTTTGCAGACCGAAACGGGCCGAGAGTTCGTCTTCAATGGCCGCGCATTCGGCGGGCACGCCCTGCACAAAGACCTTCACCAGGCCACGGCGCAGCGCTTCGGCAATCAGGCGATGGGCCTTGGCCTGGGAAACCCGCAGACGATCGGCAATCTGCTGCTGAGTATAGCCACCGATATAGGAGAGCCACGCAGCCCGCGCAGCCAGACCCAGCTCGTCATCGTCGAGAGCGGGCGGAGCAGAAGCAGGTGTGCGCCTGGTCATGATTAAAATTTTGCCTCGTAAAATTTTATTCAGCCTGCCCGGAGTCACGACCGGAGTCAATGAAATTGCGGGTTTTCGAGGCTTGGCTGTCGCCGGGGAAAGCAAAAAAGCGGCGACGCATTCCTGCGCCGCCGCCGCGATTATCAGGCGGGTTTTACCCCACCGAACAGACTACTTGACGTATTTCTTCGACGCCTCGAATACGGCATGGGTCCAGGCGCCGTCCGGCTTCTTGGTAATCACCGGATCCGACTTCACTGACAAGAGGATATCCACCGTCCGGTTGAAATCAGCCGGATCGAGATAGCCGGTGCCCATCTTCGAGCCTTCGACCAGCTTGGCGATCTCGCCCATCATGCGTTTCTGGTGCTTTTCCGTCTGCGCGCCGGTGGTGTCGTTATCCAGCACGACCTTGGCTGCCGCATCTGGATTCTTCACCGCCCAGTCCCAGCCTTTGTTCGAGGCCGCGACGAAACGCGCCAGACGATCAGCATAAGCCGCATCGCCGAGCTTCGCGCCGTTGGCATAAATGCCGTCTTCCATCGTGCCAACGCCCTGTTCGCTGTACTTGAACACGATGAGATCGTCGGTTTTGAAGCCGGCATCGATGACCTGCCAGTATTCATTGTAGGTCATGGTCGAGACGCAATCGGCCTGCTTCTGGATGATCGGATCGACGTTGAAGCCCTGTTTCAGCACCTTGACGCCCTTGGCGCTGCCATCGGTCGGCACGCCAAGCTTCGCCATCCAGGTCAGGAAGGGATACTCATTGCCATAGAACCAGACGCCCAGCGTACGGCCAGGGAAATCTGCCGGCGTCTTCACGCCGCTGGCCTTCGAGCAGGTCAGCATCATGCCCGACTTCTGGAAGGTCTGCGACACGTTGACCAGCGGCACGCCTTTCTCACGGCTGGCCAGCGCCGACGGCATCCAGTCGATGATCGCATCGGCACCGCCGGCTGCCATCACCTGCGGCGGCGCGATATCCGGGCCGCCCGGCTTCACGGTGACATCAAGGTCGACTTCCTTGTAGAAGCCCTTGTCCTTGGCGACGTAATAGCCGGCGAATTGCGACTGCGTCACCCATTTCAACTGAATGGTGAACTTGTCTGCGGCGAGCGCCGAACTCCCTGCCGCCATGACGGCTGCCCCCAGGGTCAGCCCGAGAATTGCACTGTGTTTCATTGGTATTCTCCTCTCCTGTCTGGAACTCGGTAAGACTGTTAAGACGCTTTACGGAATGAGGGATGCCAGAAGGTCAGCCACCGTTCGACCAGCGCGATTAGGCCGTAGCTGGCCGAACCGGCGAGGGCCGCCACCGCAATGGTGGCCCAGACGGTGGGAATGTTCATGCGGCCGACTTCGGTCGATATACGGAAGCCCATGCCAATGATCGGGGTGCCAAAGAATTCAGCCACGATGGCGCCAATCAGCGACAGCGTCGCGTTGATTTTCAGGGCATTGAAAACGAATGGCAGCGCGGCCGGCAGCCGCGCGCTCAGCAGCGTCTGCAGATAACTGGCGGCATAGGTCGTCATTAGATCACGCTCCATACGACCCAGCGCATTCAGCCCGGCAATGGTGTTCACCAGCATCGGGAAAAAGGTCATGATCACGACGACGGCAGCCTTCGACTGCCAGTCGAAGCCGAACCACATCACCATGATCGGCGCCACGCCGATGATCGGCAGCGCACTGACCAGATTGCCGACCGGTAGGAGCCCGCGCTGCAGGAATGGTACGCGGTCAACCAGAACGCCCAGCAGGAAGCCTGCGGTCGACCCCATAATAAAGCCTGGGATGACGGCACGAACGAAAGTCTGCATGAAATCGACGCCCAGGATCGGCAGGTTCGCCCAGATGGCGTGACCGATGGCGCTGGGCGGCGGCAGCAACACGGCCGGCACAGCGAAACCGACCACGATCATTTCCCACAGATAAAGCAGCCACAGTCCGAACAGCAGCGGCGCGAGGCTGGCGGCGATCAGCCCGCGCCTGGCCGCAACCAGAACGCTGACGCGCTCCAATGCGCGCCAGACCAGCAGGCCGAGAGCGAACAGGCCGCACCAAAGGCCCGCGGCATCAAAACTCTTTGCTCCGCGCAGCATCAGTCCGTAAAGCACGATAGCGCCGGCAATACTGGCCGTCACCGAAAGGCCGGAACCGACAGAGGTCGCAGGCGGCCGCAGGACGAAGACAGCCATAGCCATCAGCACGGCCAGCCAGATCGCCAACAATACCGGCTGTAATAGCCAGCCGGTATTGCCTAACGGCAAAAATAACGCGCCAACGCTGCAAAGCAGGGCCAGCGCCAGAACACCATCGCGACGGCGCGCCGTTGTCATGCCGCCTCCCCGAAGCGACGGGCGATGCCGCGCTGGATCGCACCGATGAGGCCGACACAGGTGCCGGCCAGGATCGCCGCCATAATCAGCGCAGACCAGATCTGCACGGTCTGGCCGTAATAGGATCCGGCCAGCAGACGCGCGCCGAGACCGGCCTGCGCACCGGTCGGCAATTCGCCGACGATGGCGCCAACCACAGCCAGGGAAATCGCCACCTTCAGGCTGGTAAACAGGAATGGCAGCGAGGCCGGCATGCGCAGATAACGCAGGGTCTGGCCGGTGGATGCGGAATAGGTGCGCATCAGATCCAGATGGATCGGTTCGGGCGAGGTGAGCCCCTTCACCATGCCGATGGTGACCGGGAAGAAGCACAGATAAGCGGAAATGATCGACTTCGGCAGCAGCCCGACCATGCCAAGCGAGCCGAGTACCACCACGATCATCGGCGCAATGGCCAGGATCGGCACGGTCTGCGAGGCGATGATCCAGGGCATCAGGGCGCGTTGCAGGCTGGCGACATGGACGATGGCAATGGCAAGGCCGATGCCCAGCAAGGTGCCAAGCGCGAAACCGACCAGGGCGGATTCCAGTGTGACCCAGGCATGGTAAACGAGGCTGCGGCGCGAGGTGACTGCAGTTTGCAGCACCGTACGATCCAGTTCCGCCACCACCTGATGCGGCGCCGGCAGCACCGGCCGCTCCATCTCCATGGTGTCACGGACCAGATCACTCCAGGTCCAGGCCGCACGACCGGCACGCTCGTAACGGTCCAGCACCTGCGGAGCATTCAGCTTGACCGTCCCGATATACCAGGCCCCCAGAATAAACAGCAGGACGGTCAGAATCGGCAGCGCCGCCCCGTGTCGCAGCCGGGTCGAAAATGCGGCAGCAGCCGGTATCTCAGACCTGATGGTCGTCATAGCTGTGTCCCGCCCGAAGGCCTTCGCGCACCCGATGGGCAATGGCAACGAATTCCGGCGTCTCGCGGATATCGAGCCGGCGGTCGCGCGGCAGGTTGCTGTCGATCACATCGATGATCCGGCCAGGTCTCGGACTCATCACCACGATCTTGGTGGAGAGGAAGACGGCCTCCGGGATCGAATGGGTGACAAACAGCAGCGTCTTGCCGGTGCGCCGCCACAGGCCAAGCAGCTGTTCGTTCAGATGATCGCGAATAATTTCATCCAGCGCGCCAAACGGTTCATCCATCAGCAGGAGTTCAGGATCGACCGACAAGGCGCGCGCAATGGAGACGCGCTGCTGCATGCCGCCCGAAAGCTGCCAGGGGAATTTCTTTTCGAATCCGGTGAGATTGACCAGGTCAAGCACCCGCTTCGCCCGCGCCAGCCGCTCCGCCTTGGGCAAACCGATGATTTCCAGCGGCAGCGTGATATTCCGCTCGACACTGCGCCAGGGATAGAGCGCCGGCGCCTGGAAGACATAGCCATAGGCCCGATCCAGTCGTGCGGTTTCCGGACTGACACCGTTCACCTGCACCGTACCGCCCGTCACCTGCTGCAGATCGGCGATCACGCGCAGCAATGTGGTCTTTCCACAACCGGACGGACCAATGAAGGACACGAACTCCCCCCGGCCGATGGTGAGATTCACGTCTGATAGTGCATAGACCGGTGTATCAGCAGTCTGGAACACCAGATTCACGCCTGCAATCTCGACCGCCGGCGTCACAGCCGCAGCCGCAGCCGCAGCCGCAGCCGCCACCGGCATAGCCTTCGCCGCGGATGTCATATCGGACTGTTCCATGGCTACAGCCATTGCCGCCTGTCTGTCCGTTCAGGCCGCATGGACCAGCATCGCCCGGAGCAGCACGTTGCAACCGGCGGCAAGGTCTGTCGGCGTGGCCGATTCCACTTCGTTATGACTGATGCCGTCGGCACAAGGCACGAAGACCATGCCGGTCGGGGCCACACGGCTGATATAGCCGGCATCGTGGCCAGCGCCCGAGACAATGTCGCGATGAGCATAGCCAGATTCTTCGGCTGCCTTCCGCACGGCAGCAATGCACTCCTTGTCATAATGGATCGCCGGCGAATTCCAGATTTCCTTGCACTCATAGGTCAGGCCAAGGTCGCCGCAGACCCCAGCGCAAGCCGTATGCAACGCCTTGGACATCCTGGCCAGGTCGTCCTCGAAAGGATGACGCAGGTCAACGGTGAAGAAGACCGTTCCCGGGATGGTGTTGCGCGAATTCGGACTGACTTTCACCAGGCCTACCGTGGAAACGCCCGGCTTGTTTGCAAGCGCAATGGCATTCACCCGTTCCACGATACGCGCACAGCCCAGCATCGCATCCTTGCGCCGCGGCATCGGCGTCGTGCCGGCATGGCTTTCCGCACCGGTCACCGTCACCTCGAACCAGCGTATGCCCTGAATACCCTGCACGACACCGATGGTTTTCTGGTCGGCTTCCAGGATCGGGCCCTGCTCGATATGGGCCTCGAAGAAGGCCTTGAACTTGCGCCCACCGACCGGCAGATCGCCGAAATAGCCGATGCGCTTCAGCTCGTCGCCGATGGTCTTGCCATCCAGATCGGCGCGGCTGTGTCCGTATTCTTCGGTGAAGACGCCGGCGAAAACACCTGATGCCACCATGGCCGGCGCGAAACGCGAGCCTTCTTCATTGGTCCAGACCGATACCTCCACGGGTGCTTCGGTTTCGAAATTATGGTCGTTGAGGGTACGAATCACTTCAAGTCCCGCCAGCACGCCGTAGACGCCATCGAATTTGCCACCGGTCGGCTGGGTGTCGAGATGACTGCCGGTCACCACCGGCGGTAGGTCATTGTTGCGGCCCGGACGGCGCGCAAAAATATTGCCCATGCGATCGACGCTGATGGTGCAGCCGGCGTCCTTGCACCAGCGCACGAAAAGGTCCCGCCCCTCGCGATCCAGGTCAGTAAGCGCCAGTCGCGCGCAACCACCCTTGGCCGTTGCGCCGATCTTGGCCATTTCCATCAGGCTGTCCCACAGGCGATCCTGATTGACCTGGATATTCTTTGCACTCGCCATTGCCATACTCCTTCAATCTCCGGCCGACGGCCTATTCGGCAGCCGCCCGCATCGGGTTATTCGGGTGCTGGGTCCAGTTCTGGTAAATGCTGCCGTCATCCACGCGCTTCATAGTGATGCAGCCTTCGACCGGGCAGACATGCAGGCACAGGTTACAGCCGACGCAGTCGGCATCGACAACGCTGTATACGCGCCCGCCATCGGCGCGGCCGGCCGTGATCGCCTGATGCGAGGTATCCTCACAGGCGATATGGCACAGACCGCATTTGATGCATTTGTTCTGATCGATCTCGGCAACGATCTGATAGGCCAGGTTGAGATTTTTCCACTCGGTGATATTGGGCACCGCCAGGCCGCGGAAGGCATCCAGCCCGCCATAGGCCTTGTCATCCATCCAACGTGCGAGGCCATCCGCCATATCGTCGACGATGCGGAAACCGTAATGCATGGCCGCGGTGCAGACCTGCACGTTCCCCGCACCCAGTGCCATGAACTCCGCTGCATCGCGCCAGCTCTCGATGCCACCAATCCCGGAAATCGGAATGCCGTGGCATTCCGGATCGCGGGCGATCTGCGCCACCATGTTCAACGCAATAGGCTTCACGGCCGGACCGCAATAGCCCCCGGAAGTGCCCTTGCCATCCACGGTCGGCGTGGGCGCCATCACGTCGAGATCGACGCTCACAATGGAGTTGATGGTATTGATCAGGCTGACGGCATCGGCGCCGCCGCGCACAGCTGCGCGCGCCGGCCCCAGAATATTGGTGATATTGGGTGTGAGCTTCACGATCACCGGCATGCGGCTGTACTGTTTGCACCAGCGGGTGACCATCTCGACATAGTCCGGCACCTGGCCGACGGCAGCGCCCATGCCGCGTTCCGGCATGCCATGGGGGCAGCCGAAATTCAGCTCGACGCCATCGGCGCCGGTATCCTCCACGCGCTTCAGGATTGCCTTCCAGGCATCCTCCTCGCAAGGCACCATCAGCGACACCACCAGGGCCCGGTCCGGCCAGTCGCGCTTGACCTGCTTGATTTCCTGCAGGTTGATCTCCAGCGGCCGATCGGTGATCAGTTCGATATTGTTCAGGCCGGCAACACGATTGCCCTTGTAGGAATAGGCGCCATACCGCGAGGAGACATTGACGATCGGCGGACCGTCTTCGCCCAGGGTCTTCCATACGACACCGCCCCAGCCGGCCTGAAAGGCGCGCACGACATTATAGGCCTTGTCGGTCGGCGGCGCCGAAGCGAGCCAGAAGGGATTGGGGGAGCGAATACCGGCAAAGCTGCTGCTGAGACTGGCCATGATGCACCTCCCTCAGGCTGCCGCGCGCTGGATCAGCGCACGATTGATCGATTCGGCAGCGAGTTTGCCGGCCTGCACGGCAGCAACCGTCAGGTCCTGCCCACCGGCAACGCAGTCGCCACCGGCCCAGACCTTCTCCAGAGAGGTGCGGCCCTCGGCATCGGCGATGATGCGGCCCTGTTTCAGCTGTAGCAACTCGCGGCCGCTCTCGCTAAGCGGATCCGCCACAAAGGTCTGACCGATGGCCTTGAAGACCATGTCGGCGTCCAGGGCGAAGGTCTCGCCAGTGCCCGTCAGCGTGCCGTCCTTCAATGCGGTGTATTCGAAAATGGCGCGGCGCACATGGCCGCCCTCGCCGTCCAGCCGCACCGGCTGCGCCCAGAGGCGGATTACAACGCCGTTTTCCTTGGCAAAAGCCTGTTCATGGTCAGTGGCGCTCATGCTCTCCGCACCGCGGCGGTAGACCAGAGTCACTTCCTCGGCGCCCAGCCGCTTGATCTGCACGGCAATATCGATGGCGGTATTGCCACCGCCGATCACGACGACACGTCGCCCCACCGGCAGCGCCGACAGGTCTTCCGCCTGGCGCAGATCGGCAATGTAATCGACAGCATTCATGACGCCCTGCAGGACCTCACCATCGCAGTCCAGCGCTTTCACGGCCCCAAGGCCAAGCCCGAGGAATACCGCGTCATAGTCACGACGCAGGGCGGAGAGCCGGATATCGCGACCCAGCATCTTGCCTGTTTCCACCGTGATGCCGCCGATGCCGAGCACAAAATCGATCTCACGGCCGGCATAGCCATGCGGCACCTTGTATTCCGCCACGCCTGTGCTGTTCAGGCCGCCCAGAAGCGGCCGAGCCTCGAACACCGTCACGTCATGGCCCAGCAGCGCCAGGCGATGGGCGCAGGCCAGTCCGGCCGGGCCGCCACCAACCACGGCAATGCGGTTTCCGGTGGAGGCGGCACGGGTGAACGGGTGCTGGTTTGCGGCCGTGCCATGATCGGTGGCGTAACGCTGTAACAGTCCGATCGGGATGGGCTTGCTTTCCTCGGTCATACGTACGCAGGAGCGTTCGCACAGGATTTCGGTCGGGCAGACACGCGCACAGGAGCCGCCGAAGATATTCTGTTCGTAGATGCGGAGCGCAGCGCCGGCGACGTTACCGCTGGCAATCTTGCGGATAAACCCCGGAATATCGATGCCGGTCGGGCAGGCCTCTATACAGGGCGCGTCATAGCAGAAATAGCAGCGGTTCGATTCGATCAGAGCCGCCTGCTGGTCCAGGGACGGCACTGCCGCATCGAAATGCGCCTCATAATCACTGGGTGTCAGCCTTCCCGGCCGGATGTCCGGGGCGGTGGATGCACCACTGACTTCATGCTCGTTCGCCATGACCTGCTCCCCCGTAGGTCTGCGTCGACATCTGCACGGATCGATCCCTCATCGAACCATGCTTCGCAAAAAGAATGCCGCCGCGCTCTCAACGCTGCCGCTCTTCCTGCATTGCATGGCGAGGCTAGGATTTTCTTGACCAAACGGTCAAGTCCGGATTTTGTTATGTCCGCGTGATTGCAGCAGGCGCTGATGCGCCGATGTAATCCGCATAAGGAATCTGCATCACCGCTGTGCATTTGCACGCCGCTTGGGCAAAACGGATACCGGAACGGAATGGCAGGCAAAGCGATCCAAAAGAAGACGACGCGCAATCGGGCGGCGAATGACGATGCCGGCAATGGCAACGGGCAGGCTGGTGCAATCCGTCGCCGCAACGTTGAGAAAATACTCAAGGCTGCTGAATCTGTCTTTGCCAAGAAAGGCTTCGCTGGCACCAGCACCGCGGAGATCGCCGTCAAGGCCGGAGTGCCCAAAGCCAACCTGCACTATTATTTCCGCACCAAGCAGGATCTGTATGCCAGCGTGCTCGATGCCATCCTGGGCGTCTGGCTCGATGCGCTGGATGAGGAAATCCAGCCCGATGCCGATCCCGCAACAGCACTCGGCAACTATATCGCGCGCAAAATGGCGGCCTCGCAGCGGTCTCCCGAACCGTCGCGCCTCTGGGCCATCGAAGTGATCGGCGGTGCCCGCCATGTGCAGCCCTTTCTGCGCAACCGCTTGCGCCGGCTGGTAAAAGAGAAAAGCACGGTGATCGATGGCTGGATCGCCGCCGGCAAGATCAGGCCGATTGACCCGGCGCATCTACTGTTCACGATCTGGGCGATGACCCAGCATTACGCCGACTTCGCGGCCCAGATCGGCGCGGTTCTGGACAAGAAAAGCCTTGATGATGCCGTGTTCAGCAACGCTACCGAAACCGTCCGTAGCCTGATTCTCAGCGGCCTCGGCGTGAAGATGAAAGTGCGGCGCTGAATGCCGATAATCTATGCAGGCCGCCGCGCGATTGCGCAGTTTGAAGCTGCAACGATTTTCTTGACCGTTTGGTCAGGCCATGAGTGAATGGGTTAAACGTCGCAAAGCTGTGGGAGGCTAAGATGGCGGTCTTGGTACGCGGGGGTACAGTCGTCAACGCGGATTTCAGTCAGCGGGCCGATGTGCTGATTGATGGCGGCACGATCAAAGCCGTCGGCGCCAATCTGGAAACGCCGGCCGGTGCCGAGGTCGTGGACGCCGGTGGCGCCTATGTCATGCCGGGCGGCATTGACCCGCATACCCATATGGAACTGCCTTTCATGGGCACGACAGCGTCGGAGGATTTCTTCTCCGGCACCACTGCCGGCCTGGTCGGCGGCACCACCATGATCATCGACTTCGTCATCCCCGACCCGCAGGAAAACATCCTCTCGGCCTACAAGAAATGGCGTGGCTGGTCGGAGAAATCCGCTGCCGATTACAGTTTCCATGTCGCCATCACCTGGTGGGATGAAAGCGTCCAGAAGGACATGGGCACACTGGTGCAGGAGCATGGCGTCAACAGCTTCAAGCATTTCATGGCCTACAAGAACGCCATCATGTGCGAGGACGAGGTGCTGGTGAACAGCTTCCTGCGCGCCCGTGAACTCGGCGCGCTCTGCACCGTGCACGCCGAGAATGGCGAACTGGTTTTCCACCTGCAGAAAGAGATCCTCAAGGCCGGCATCACCGGACCCGAAGGCCATCCGTTGTCGCGCCCCCCCGAGGTCGAGGGCGAGGCCGCCAACCGCGCCATCCGCATCGCCCAGGTGCTGAACGTGCCGCTCTATATCGTGCACAATTCCTGCCGCGAGTCGGTGGAAGCCATTATCCGGGCCCGCAACGAAGGCCAGCGCGTCTTCGGCGAGGCTTTGGCCGGCCATCTGCTGGTCGACGACAGCGTCTACCGCAACCCCGATTTCGCCACGGCCGCAGCTTACGTGATGAGCCCGCCCTTCCGCGCCAAGGAGCACCAGGCTGTTTTGTGGCGCGCCCTGCAGGCCGGCCATCTGCAGACAACGGCGACCGATCATTGCTGCTTCTGCGCCGACCAGAAGGCGATGGGCCGCAACGACTTCACCAAGATCCCGAACGGCACCGGCGGCGTCGAAGACCGCATGCATGTGCTGTGGCATCATGGCGTCAACAAGGGTCGTCTGACGCCGAATGAATTCGTCGCCGTCACTTCGGCCAATGCCGCCAAGATCTTCAACCTGTATCCACGCAAGGGCGTGATCCAGCCTGGCGCCGATGCCGATCTGGTAGTCTGGGACCCGAAGAAGACCCGCCGCATCTCAGCCAAAACCCACCACCAGAAGATCGACTTCAATATCTTCGAGGGGATGGAGGTCGAAGGCATCAACACGGTGACGATCTCGCAGGGCAAGATCGTCTACAAGGACGGGGACGTCCGCACCGTGAAGGGCAGCGGTCGCTATATCAACCGCCCGCCTTTCGCGCCCTATTACGATGCGCTGAATCGCAAGGCCGCCCTGGAACAGCCCAAGCCGGTGCTGCGCAGCGCCGCAGAATAGCATTGCAGCGATCGAACTGCGCCTTCACGGCGCAGTTCATCCGGCATCATCATAGAGTTGCAGGAACCGGCCAAGGAAAGCAGAAAAAATCGCCCATATTGCCCGGCGCCGCGGACTCAGGTTGTCAGCCCATTACCATTGCAGGCGCTCGACACCCTCGAAGGTCATTTCACTGCCATCGGCCATTGTAACCGTGCCGGAGACATCGGTGCCAAAGGTCAGGGTCCCATGGGCGGTGGCATTGGTAATCAGCGAGCCGTCCGCCAGCGTGACGGTCCAGCCGCCAAAGCCCGGGCCGGCCGAGACGCTGTTGACATAGATCGTATCGGTCCAGCCGCCGCCGACACCGCCGGAAAAATGATCCTGACCCCAGCCGGCCGCGAAATAGGCCGTATCGGCGCCATCGCCGCCATAGATGATGTCGTCGCCGAGGCCACCGGTCAGGGTATCGGTGCCGGCGGCACCGATCAGCGTGTCATTTCCTGCACCGCCGGTCAGCGCGTCGTTGCCGACCGCACCGTCAAGAATATTGTCGCCGGCATCGCCGGTCAGCGTGTCGTTGCCGCCGCCGCCGGTCAGATTCTCGATACCGGAGAAGGTATCGCCGGCCGCATTGCCGCCAGTGGCCACGCCGGTCGCAAGATTGATAGTGACCACCGTATTCGAGCCGGCATAGCTGGCCGTGTCGTTGCCAGCACCGCCAACCAGCACATCCGCGCCACCGCCGCCATTCAGAACATCGTCGCCCGCGCCGCCATCCAGACGGTTGGCCGCAGCATCGCCGGTCAGGGTGTCGCTGAAATCCGAGCCGGTCAGGTTTTCGATGGTCGCCAGCGTGTCGCCCTGGGCATCGCCACCGGTGCCTACGCCCGTCGTCAGATTGACGGTAACGCCGGCCGTTGAGCCGGCATAGCTGGCCGTATCCGTGCCGGTACCGCCGATCAACGCATCCGCCCCGGCGCCGCCCGTGAGAATATCATTGCCGGTGCCGCCATCGAGGCGATTGGCAGTCGCATCGCCGGTCAGCGTATCCGCGCTGCTGCTGCCGATCAGGTTCTCGATGCCACTGAGCGTATCGCCGGCCGCATCGCCACCGCTGCCGGTGCCAGCCGCAAGATCGACAGTGACGGCTGTGGACGATGCCGCATAGCTGGCCGTATCGATCCCGGCACCGCCGATCAGGATATCGGCGCCGGCGCCGCCAACCAGGGTATCGGCACCAGCGCCGCCATCGAGCGTATTCGCGTTGGCGTCACCGGTCAGGGTATCGGCCAGAGCGCTGCCGATCAGGATTTCGATACCGGACAAGCTATCGCCTTGCGCATCGCCGCCGCTACCAGTGCCTGCTGCAAGGCTGACCGTCACCGCCGCCGTCGAGGCCGCATAGCTGGCCGTATCGGTACCGGTGCCGCCAACCAGCACATCCGCGCCGCCACCGCCAACCAGCAGATCATCGCCCGCCCCGCCATCGAGGCGATTGACGGTCGTATTGCCCGTCAGGGTATCGGCATGATCGGAGCCGGTGACATTCTCGATAGTGGCGAGCGTATCGCCTTCGGCATCGCCGCCGGCTCCTGTGCCGGTGAGAAGATTCACGGTGACCGCCGCGGTCGAGCCGGCATAGCTGGCCGTATCGGTGCCGACGCCGCCGATCAGGGTATCGGCACCAACGCCGCCGATCAGGGTGTCGTTACCGCTGCCGCCATCTAGGCTGTTCACCGCATCGTCGCCGGTAAGGGTGTCGTTACCACTGCCGCCGACCAGATTCTCGATACCGGTCAGGATGTCGCCGGCAGCATCGCCGCTGCTGCCGGTTCCAGCAGCCAGGCTGACGGCAACCGTCGCAGTGGCGCTGGCATAACTGGCAGTATCGTTGCCCGCACCGCCGATCAGGATATCGGCACCGGCGCCGCCCGCCAGCGTATCGTTGCCCGCGCCACCGTCCAGCGTATTGGCGGTCGCGCTGCCGGTCAGGGTGTCGTTGAAATCGGACCCCGTAACATTTTCGATGGTGGCCAGCGTATCGCCGGCCGCATCTCCGCCGGTGCCGGTGCCGGTGGTCAGATTGACCGTCACGGCGGCTGACGAGGCTCTATAGCTGGCCGTATCCGTACCCACACCGCCGATCAGAATATCGGCACCAGCGCCACCCGTCAGGGTGTCGTCGCCGGCGCCACCATCCAACTGGTTCACACCGCTGTTGCCCGTCAGGGTATCCACGTAAGCGCTGCCCGTGACATTCTCGATCGTTGACAGCGTATCGCCTTCGGCATCGCCGCCCGTCCCGGTGCCTGCCGCCAGATCAACCGTCACGGCATCCGCAGAGGCCGCATAGCTGGCGGTATCGGTGCCAACACCGCCGATCAGGGTATCCGCGCCCAAACCGCCCGCTAGCGTGTCATTGCCGCTGCCGCCATCGATGACATTGTCGCTGGCATTACCGGTCAGGGTATCGGCACCGCTGCCGCCAATCAGATTCTCGATACCCGTCAGCGTGTCGCCAGCCGCATCGCCGGCCGTGCCGCTTCCGGTCGCCAGGCTGGCCGCAACAGTGGCCGTTGCACTGGCATAGCTGGCGGTATCGCTACCCGCGCCGCCAATCAAAATGTCGGCGCCGGCGCCGCCGGACAGCAGATCGTCACCCGCTCCGCCATCCAGCGTATTGGCGGTGGCGCCACCGGTCAGCGTGTCATTGAAATCGGAACCGGTCACATTCTCGATGGTGGCCAGGGTATCGCCCTGGGCATCGCCGCCCAGGCCGGTGCCGGTCGTCAGGTTGACCGTCACGGCGGCCGACGAGGCCACATAGCTGGCAGTATCAGTACCGGTACCGCCGATCAGAGTATCCGCCCCGCCGCCGCCAGCGAGCATGTCGTCGCCCGCGCCGCCATCCAGCTGGTTCGCACCACTGCTGCCAGTCAGCGTATCGGCGTAAGCACTGCCCATCAGATTTTCGACGGTGGCGAGCGTGTCGCCCTGCGCATCGCCGCCCAGGCCGGTGCCAGCTTCAAGGTCGACCGTGACAGCTGCCGCCGAAGCCGCATAACTGGCCGTATCAGTGCCGGCGCCGCCGATCAGGGTGTCGCTGCCGGCGCCGCCAGCCAATGTGTCGTTGCCGGCACCGCCATCGAGAATATTGGCGCCACTATCGCCGGTCAGAGCATCAGCACCGCCACCGCCGGTCAGATTCTCGATCCCGGAGAAGGTATCGCCGGCCGCATCGCCGCCGGTGGCTGCGCCGGTCGCCAGACTGACCGTCACCGCTGTATTCGAACCGGCATAACTGGCCGTGTCGCTGCCGGTACCGCCGACCAGCACATCGGAGCCCGCCGCGCCGATCAGGGTGTCATCGCCGGCACCGCCTTCCAGGCGGTTCGCCGCGGCATCGCCGGTCAGCGTGTCGTCGAAATCGGAGCCGGTCACATTCTCGATCGTGGCCAGCGTATCGCCCTGGGCATCGCCGCCGCTGCCCAGACCAGTGGTCAGATTCACCGTGACAGCCGCGGTAGAGCCCGTGTAGCTGGCCGTATCCGTGCCGGTGCCGCCGATCAGCATGTCGGCGCCGCCACCCCCGGTCAGAATGTCATTGCCGGTGCCGCCATCCAGACGGTTGGCGCCGGCATCGCCGATCAGCGTGTCGGCATTGATGCTGCCGGTGAGATTCTCGATCCCCGCCAGCGTATCACCGGCCGCATCGCCACCCGATCCGGTACCGGCTGCCAGGTCGACTGTGACTGCTGCTGCCGAACCCGCATAGCTGGCCGTATCCGTGCCGGTGCCGCCGATCAGCGTATCGGCACCGGCCCCGCCGGCCAGCGTATCGTTGCCCGCGCCGCCATCCAGGATATTGGCCGCCGCATCGCCGGTCAGGGTATCGGCCAGGGTACTGCCGATCAGATTCTCGATCCCCGACAGCGTGTCGCTGGCGGCATCGCCGCCTGTACCCGTGCCGGCAGCCAGGCTGACCGTAACGGCCGCCGTGGACGCAGTATAATCCGCTGTATCGCTGCCGGTCCCGCCGACCAGCGCATCCGCACCCGCGCCGCCGATCAGCGTGTCGTCACCTGCACCGCCATCGAGGCGGTTGGCAGCGGCATCGCCGGTCAGGGTATCGGCATGATCGGAACCGGTCAGATTCTCGATGGTGGCCAGCGTATCGCCTTCGGCATCGCCGCTAGCGCCAGTGCCGGTCGCGAGATTGACCGTGACGCCGGAAGACGAGCCGGCATAGCTGGCCGTATCCGTGCCGGCGCCGCCAATCAGAACGTCTGCGCCGCCCCGGCCGATCAGCGTGTCGTTACCGCTACCGCCATCCAGGCGATTGACATCCGTATCGCCGCTCAGCGTATCCGCGTTGATGCTGCCGGTCAGATTCTCGATGCTGGTCAATATATCACCGGCGGCATCGCCGCCCGATCCGGTGCCTGCCGCCAGATCCACCGTGACGGCTGTTGCTGAAGCCGCATAACTGGCGGTATCGCTGCCGGCGCCGCCGATCAAGGTATCCGCACCGGCAGCGCCCGTCAGCGTATCGTCGCCGGCGCCACCATCCAGGACATTCGCCGCTGTGCTGCCGGTCAGGCTGTCAGCATGGTCGGAGCCCGTCACATTCTCGATGGTTGTCAGCGTATCACCGGTGGCATCGCCGCCACTGACGGCGCCGGTTGCCAGATTGACCGTCACCGCCGCTGCCGAACCGGCATAGCTGGCCGTATCCGTGCCGGTGCCGCCGATCAGCTGGTCGGCGCCGGTGCCGCCAACAAGAATATCGTCGCCCAGGCCGCCATCGAGCCGGTCATTGCCGGCGCCGCCGGTCAGGGTATTGGCACCGGCATCGCCGGTCAGGGTATCGGCCAGCGCACTGCCGGACAGGTTCTCGATACCGCTCAGGGTGTCACCGGCGGCATCGCCGCTGCTGGCCGCTCCGGTGGAGAGGTTCACTGTGACAGCCGCTGAGGAACCGGCATAGTCGGCCGTGTCGCTACCGCTGCCGCCGATCAGGGTATCGGCGCCGGCACCGCCGCTGAGTTTGTCGTCACCCGCACCGCCATCCAGACGGTTGGCGCCGGCATCGCCGGTCAGGGCGTCGTCATGATCCGAGCCGGTCAGATTTTCGATGCCGGTCAGCGTATCGCCCTGGGCGTCGCCGCCGCTGGCGGTGCCGGCCGAAAGATTGACACTGACACCTGCCGACGAACCCACATAACTGGCCGTATCCACGCCGCTGCCACCGGTCAGGGTATCGCCACCGGTGCCGCCGGTCAGACTGTCGTCGCCGGCGCCACCATCCAGGATATTCGCGCCCGCATCGCCGGTCAGGGTATCGGCCAGGGCGCTGCCGGTCAGATTCTCGATACCGCTCAACGTGTCGCCCGCTGCGTCACCGCCGCTGGCCGCGCCTGTTGAAAGATTCACGCTGATACCAGCCGACGAACCGGCATAGCTGGCCGTATCCGAACCGTCACCACCGATCAGGACGTCAGCGCCTGCACCGCCACTCAGACTGTCGTCGCCGGCGCCGCCATCAAGGATATTCGCAGCCGTATCGCCGGTCAGGGCATCGGCATGACCGGAGCCCGTCAGATTCTCGATGCCGCTCAGCGTATCGCCGGTGGCATCACCGCCGCTGGCCGCACCCGTTGCAAGATTGACCGCAACACCAGAAACAGAACCCGCATAGCTGACTGTGTCTGTGCCGCTGCCACCGGCCAGTGTATCCGCACCGGCACCGCCGGTCAGGACATCATTGCCTGAACCGCCAGCCAGCGTGTTCGCACCGGCATCGCCCGTCAGCGTGTCATCGAAGGCGGAACCGGTCAGATTCTCGATATTGCTCAGCGTATCGCTCGCTGCGTCGCCACCATCAGCCGTACCGGCAGCCAGATTGATCAAAACACCCGCAGCAGAACCGGCATAGCTGGCCGTATCGGCCCCAATACCACCGATCAGTGTATCCGCACCGGCACCGCCGGTCAGAACATCGTCCCCTGCACCGCCATCAAGGCGGTTGGCGCCGGAATCGCCGGTCAGGGTATCGGCCAGTGCACTGCCGGACAGGTTCTCAATACCGGTCAGGGTGTCGCCAGCGGCATCGCCGCCGCTGGCGGTGCCGGTGGAAAGGTTGACCGCGACAGCCGCCGAGGATGCGGCGTAGTCGGCCGTATCGCTGCCGCTGCCACCGATCAGGGTATCCGCACCGGCTCCACCGCTGAGCCTGTCGTCACCTACTCCGCCATCCAGACGGTTGGCACCGGCATCGCCTGCCAGAAGATCGTCATGGTCCGTGCCGGTCAGGTTTTCAATGCCGGTCAGCGTGTCGCCCTGGGCGTCGCCGCCGCTGGCTGCCCCTGTGGCGAGGTTGACCGAAATGCCCGCAGCAGAACCGGCATAACTGGCCGTATCCACGCCGCTGCCACCGGTCAGGGTATCGCCACCGGTGCCGCCGGTCAGACTGTCGTCGCCAGCGCCGCCATCCAGGGTGTTCGCGCCCGAATCGCCAGTCAGCGTATCGGCAAGACCGCTGCCAGTCAGATTCTCGATGCCGCTCAAGGTGTCGCCAGCCGCATCGCCGCCGCTGGCCGCACCGGTCGAAAGATTGACCGAAACGCCAGACGCCGAACCGGCATAGCTCGCAGCATCTGTGCCGGCGCCACCGATCAGCGCGTCAGCACCTGCGCCGCCAACCAGCGTATCGTCGCCAGCGCCGCCGTCCAGGATATTCGCCGCACTGTCGCCGGTCAGCGTATCGGCGAAACCCGAGCCGACAACAGTTTCGATGCCGGACAAGACATCGCCCTGCGCATCACCGCCGCTGCCGGTTCCGGTTGCCAGATTGACAGCCACCGCCGCAGCAGAGCCTGCATAATCAGCCGTGTCCGAGCCTGTGCCACCGGCCAGCGTATCCGCACCGGCGCCGCCGACCAGCGTATCGTTGCCGGCACCGCCATCCAGGATATTCGCCGCACTGTCGCCCTTCAGGCTGTCGGCATAGGCTGAGCCCGTCAGGTTCTCGATACTGATATAGGTATCGCCGGCGGCATCACCGGCGCTGCCGCCCTGAGCAAGATCGGCTGTCACGGCTGCCATGGCAGCGGCATAACTGACCGTGTCGCTGCCGGCGTCGCCCGAGAACACTTCCGCCGCCGGCGTCGCCGCAAACAGGTCATTGCCCGAGGCGCCCAGGTGCAGCGGCTGCGATGGCTCCACCGCGCTCACACTGTCCTCAGGCAACGGCTCCGGCGGCGTCAATGCCCCTTCGCTCTCTTCAAGAGCCGGTGCCTCCGCCGTGGTATTCAGAATCCCGGCCTGTTCGGCACGCGCTTCGGCTTCCACCGGTGGCGACCGGCCCATATTCGACTGCTCGGCCGCGCGATCCGCAGCAATGGCGGCAGCCGTCTCGGCCGCAGCCTGCTCGACGGCCGTGAGCGAAGCCGTTTCGGTCGGGTTGACATCCCGCGCGGCAACATCGGGGGTCGCAGCCTGCTGCTGTTCGGCGCCAGCAGCGACAGCCGTTGCCGGTGCGGGTGCAGATGCCGGCGCGCGGGCACCGCCGACCTGCCGGCCGGAATCCAGCAAAGCCGATTGCACCCCGCCATTGGCAAGCTCGCTCGGACGGAGATCGTCCGATGCCCGATCGGTCTGGAAAATATCCTGGACGTTCGCGCCCAATGCGGCGACGCGAATCTCGCCGCCGGCGATCGTCGTCTGATCCGGCTGGAAGCTGCGCTCGTCACCGATCACCGTGCCATAATGCACAGCACCGAGTGTCGGGCCGCTGTCGCTGCCATTGCCGGTATCCCCGGGCGCCGAGAGCGTGCCGGCCTCGCCTGCCAGCCCTCGTGGCGCTTTGGCGTCTTTGGGCAGGGCATTGAGCTCGTCGCTAAGGATGTCTGATTTAACGGTCATTCTGCATCCTAGCTGCGCGAAGGTAACCAATAGTTAATTCTTCGCCGGGCTCTTAGACTGTCATTATACGTCACGCATTCGGCGTATGATTGATGCCAAGCAGATCGTGTACAAAAAATAATATCGATCCTTGCTACTGCATCACTAAGGTCGTCCACTGACGAAAGATGACGGGGGAATCTGCAAAAGTGCGCAGCCGCATAGACACTAGTCTGCTTTACAATCCCACACTGGTCATCTGCTCGATCGTTCTCAACCTCCTGACGGTGGCGCTGCCGATTTTTACACTTCAGGTGTACGACCGGGTGATCCCGAATGCCGCCACCGATACGCTCCTGCTACTGACGATTTTGCTGTTTACCATCCTGTTCGGCGAAGCGGTTTTGCGTGGCATGCGCAGCGCACTGGCCGGCTGGGCCGGCGCCCGCTTTGAACATAACGCCGGCTGTTCCGGCATTGCGCAGCTGCTTGGCGCCGATCTGCAGGCCGCCGAGGCCGATACCCTCGGCACCCACCTTGAACGCCTGGGCGCTATAGACCGCCTGCGCGAATTCTATGCCAACCAGGGCGCCATCATCGTCATCGACCTGCCCTTCGCCCTGCTGTTCGCAGCCATCATCTGGATGGTTGGCGGGCCGCTGGCCTGGGTGACGGTGGCTGTCTTCCTCGCCTTTGCCGTGTCAGCTGCTGTCATCGGCCATGCCTTGCGCAATGCGGTCGACGCCCGCACCGATTCCGACAAACGCCGCATCAGCTTCATGATCGAGGTTCTGTCCGGCATCACCACCATCAAGGCCATGACGATGGAGCGGCTGATGATGCGCCGCTACGAACGCCTGATGGACAATGCCTCCGGTGCGGCACATCACGTCACCTACCTCTCGGCGTTGTCGCAGGCACTCGGCACGTTCTTTTCCAACCTGGCCACCGTTGCCGTTCTGACTTATGGCGCACTGCTGGTGCTCGATCATCAGATGACTATCGGTCAGCTCGCCTGCTGCTCCCTGCTGGCGGGACGCGTCATGCAGCCGCTGCTGCGTGCCATGGGCATCTGGAGCAACTTTCAGACCATCCGTCTGGCCGAGAAGCAGCTTGACCGCCTCTACCGGCTGCCGCAGGAACCCGGCGGTTTGCGCGGCGCGGCGGAGCCAATCGTCCATGCCGGCAGTATCGAATTCCGTGCGGTAAATTTCGAGGATAGCAGCGGCCGGCCCGTGCTGGATAACGCGAACCTGTCAATCCGCGCCGGCGAAACCGTGGCCATCGTTGCGGCCGATGGTGGCGCGCGCTCTGCCGTGCTGTCCCTGATGGGGGGACTGTTGCGGCCGACCGGAGGACAGATTCTGTTTGACGATACGCCGCTGCTGCCGACAGCGCCGCGGCCGGGCCCGAAAGAGATCGGCCTGCTGCCGCGTCATGCCACGGTGTTCCAGGGCAGCCTGATTGACAACTTGACCATGTTCCGCCGCGGCCAGACCGTCGATATCGCCCTGCAGCTCGCCGAGCGACTGGGGCTGGACCGCTATATCGCCTCACTGGCCAATGGCTATGACACCACGATCAGCGGCGGCCAGACCGAAACCCTGCCTGGCGGTGTGCGGCAACGCATTGCCATTATCCGCGGCCTGGTCGACCAGCCCCGCATCGTATTATTCGATGAAAGCAATAATGGCCTCGACCGCAATTCCAACGAGCGCCTGCTGCAACTGCTGGCCGATATGAAGGGCAAGGTCACCATCGTTCTGATCAGTTACCAGCCTTCCGTACTGCGCCTGGCCGACCGCATGTTCGAACTGCGCGAGGGCGCTTTCATGGAACGCCCCACTCTCGGGCCCGCGATCGTGCCAACGGGGGTACCATCGTGAACGACGTCAGCAATCCGCCGCCGTCGGATCCGGCATCGCACCGCCTGCAGGTGGTGCGATCCGAACCCCTGGCGGAAGCTCTGCGTCAGGGCCGTATCGGCGCCTTCCAGGCGGTATCGCCCTTTGCAGCCTGTCTCATGCCATTGCTGACGGCACTGGGTTGGCAGGGCGATCCGCGCCATATCGTCGAAGCGCTGCCGCATTTTGCTGCCGATCTGGACCTGGACGGCCTGCGCAATGTCCTGATCGAACTTTCCTACGTGACCAAGCCGCAGGAAAAACGCATCGACCAGCTCGACCCCCGCCTGCTGCCCTGCCTGCATGTCGACAACACCGGCATCCCGCGTGTGGTGATCGAACGGCATGGCGATGACCTGCGCGTGTTCGATGGCCAGCGCCGCGAGGAAATAACCGCATCCCGCCTGTCGATTGCGGGCACCGCCTATTTCATCGAACTGGCGGAAACGACGCAGGATGACAAAAATTCACGCCCGCTGTTCCTGGGCATGATCGCCCGGCGCTTCCAGGGCATTGCCGTGCAGCTCGGCCTGATCACGCTGTTCGGCAACATCCTGGCGCTCGGCTTCCCGCTTTTCGCCCTCATGATCTATGACACGGTCATCGCCGCCGATGCGCGCGAACTCGTGGTGTATCTGCTCGCTGGCATCGGAATGACCTTCCTGTTCGATTTCGTGCTGCGCATGCTGCGCGGGCGGCTGCTGGCCTATATGGGTGCCCGTATCGAACGGCTGGTTGCCATCTCGGTGCTGAAGCACCTTTTGCGCCTGCCCGTCGGATTCATGGAAGCCGCGCCGATCGGCACGCAGCTCGCACGCCTGAAGGAATTTGAATCGGTGCGCGAGTTCTTCACCGGCCCCTTGGCCGGCGTGGCACTGGACCTGCCTTTCCTGTTCGTTTTCCTGATCGTCATCGCCTGGCTCGGCGGCCCGCTCGTGTTGGTGCCGCTGCTGCTGGGCCTGGTCGTCGTGGCCATCGGCCTGGCCTCCCAGGCCATGCATCGCAGCACGGTGAAGCGTGCAGCGGGCAGCATCGCGACCCGCCACGACCTGACCGTCGAGATCGTGTCGAATCTGCGCGCCATCAAACAGTCCGGCAGCGGCGATATCTGGCTTGAACGCTACCGCGCCGCATCGGCCGCCGCCGTTCTCGATGGCCGCAAGATGCAGGTGGCATCCGGTTTTCTGAACACCCTGTCGCAGATGCTGATGATGCTGGCCGGCGCCATCGTTCTGACCTGGGGCGCCATGCGCATTATCGGCGGCGCCATGACCGTCGGCGAACTGGTCGCCACCATGGCCCTGTCCTGGCGGGTGCTGTCGCCGCTGCAGCTTGGCTTGGTGGCCCTGACACGGCTGGAGCAGATCCGCCATGGCATCCGGCAGATCGATACCCTGCTGCAGCTGCGTCCCGAACTGACGGACCGCACCGCACCGGCCGTCGTGCAGCGCGTCTTTCGTGGCGCCATCACGCTCAACCGGGTCTCGCTGCGCTATCGCCCTGATGCCGAGCCTGCCCTGCTTGGTGTCGATCTGGCGCTCCGGCCCGGCGAACTGATCGGCATCACCGGCCATTCCGGCTCCGGGAAGTCGACGATCCTCAAGGTGATGGCCGGCCTCTACCAGGCGCAGGCCGGCGCTGTATTGCTGGACGGCCTGGACATCCGGCAGATGACGCCGCATGAACTGCGCAGCGCCGTTACCTATGCCCCGCAGAACCGCCATCTGTTTCATGGCACGATAGCGCAGAACCTGCGGCTGGCCGCACCCACGGCCAATGATGACGATCTGAAATCGGCTCTGGCCGAGGCCGGCGCGCTGGACGAAGTTCTCGCATTGCCGGACGGACTGCATTCCGGCCTCGGCGATCATGCCGACGCCTGTCTGCTGTCTGTCGGCCTGCTGCAGCGGATCGCGCTGGCGCGCATTTACCTGCGCCCTGCCGCCGTGCTGCTGCTGGATGAACCCGGGCAGTGGCTGGATGAACCCGGCGATGCCGGCCTGATCCAGTCGCTGCGCGCCCGCCGCGGCCAGCAGACCATTGCCATCGTCACCCACAGGCCAAGCCACCTGGCGATCTGCGACCGCGTCGTCCTGATGGAAAATGGTCGCATCGTCGAAACCCGTATCGCCGGACAGGGACAAACAATGCGTAGTCACGGAGTCGCACCATGAGCGAGACTGCAACCGGCCCGCAGGGCTTTGGCGGCAAGCTGCCGGCCTTGCGCGCCGATCCCGCCCGCATTCGCTACCTGACTCTGGCAATACAGCTTGAAGAAGGCCGGCCGCCGCGCCTGATGCAGGCTTCGGTCTGGATTGCCGCGGCCATCGTGGCCACGACCATCGGCTGGGCCGCCGTGACCAAGGTCGCGCAGGTGGCCCGGGCACCGGGCGAAATTGTCCCCAATGGCAACCTGCAGGCCATGCAGCATCTGGAAGGCGGCATCGTCCGCGAGGTGCTGGTCAGCGAGGGCGATCTGGTCGAGGAAGGCCAGGTTCTGATCCGCCTGGACCATACCGGCGTTCTGGCCGAGCTGGAGCAGCTGCGCACGCGGGAACGCGCCCTGCGCCTGCAGGCCGAGCGCCTGCGCGCCTTTGCCGATGGCCGCATCGCTGTTCTCGACGACTCTCTCGAACAGGGCCTGTCCTCCGATCAGGCCGCTATCCTGCGCAGCCAGGAGAAATCCCGTGCCAGCCAGCGCATCGTGCTGGAGCGCCAGCTGGCCGGGCGCCGCGCCGATCTTGATGCCCTGGTCGGCCAGCAGAGAACCCTGCAGCGCCAGACCGCGATCACGGGCGAGGCGCTGGAAATGCGCAAGACCCTGAACAGCCAGGGTTTGAATTCGCGTCTGACTTACCTCGATGTGCAGCGCGAGATGAACCGGGTGCAGGGCGAACTGACCACCGTAACGGTGAATATCGGACGGGCGCGCGAGGCGGTTGCCGAGGCCGAACAGCGGCTGGTCGAGCTGGAGTCACGTCTGGCCGTCGATGCCATGCGCGAGCTGGGCACCGTGACCGGCGAGTTGCGGCAGGTGGAAGAGGCGCGCGTCAAGCTGGAAGACCGTGTCGCCCGCACCACCGTCACCGCGGCCGTGCGGGGCGTGATCAAGGACCTGAAGGCGCGCACCGCCGGTGGCGTGATCGCGCCGGGCGGCAGCATTGCCGAAATCGTGCCGCTCGGCCGCGAACTGATCGTGGAAGCGCGAGCGCAGCCGGCCGATATCGGTCAGCTACGGCTGAACCAGCCCGCGGCCGTGAAAGTCTCCACCTATGATTTTGCGCAATTCGGCAGCGTGCCGGGGCATGTGACCCATATCTCGCCCTCCACCTTCCGCGATCCGCTGGGCGTGCCCTATTACAAACTGCTGGTGCAGCTCGACAAGGATCATGTAGGCGACGACCCCAAACGCAATCCGGTGCTGCCGGGCATGATCGTTCTGGTCGACATCAAGACCGACGAACGCAGCGTGCTGCGCTTCCTGCTCAATCCGGTCTATCGCGCGCTCGACGCGGCGTTCCAGGAGCGCTGACGCGCAACCGGAATCGCGCCGCCCGGTGTTGCGGGCGATTGAGAAAGCGGGGAATTGGCAGCGGATTCCGGGAAGGAATGGCTGGGGGACTAGGATTCGAACCTAGACAACCAGAGTCAGAGTCTGGGGTCCTACCGTTAGACGATCCCCCAGCAGGGATCGGGGCCGGGATATAGCCCGTCTAAGGGGGCTTTGCAACCCCCCTGTCAGCGCAGGCTAGCGTTTGAAAAGACTGACGATTTCCAGATGCGGCGACCACCGGAACTGGTCGATCGGCACCGCCCGCTCCAGGACATAGCCGGCATCGGCCAGAACCCGGGCGTCGCGGGCAAAGCTGGAGGGGTCGCAAGAGGCCATCACGATCAGGCCCGGCGCCTCGCCGACCTTCGCGGCCTCGGCGATCTGCTGCACCTGCGCCTTGGCGCCGGCGCGCGGCGGATCGATCACCAGGGCATCGAGCTTCTTCAGCTCCGCCCGACCGAGCGGCTGGCGCTCCAGATCGCGCGCCGTGGCGGTCAGCTTGCCGGCAAAACCCTTGGCGCCGGCCGTGAGCGCGGCAATCGCCGGCTTGTCGGCATCCACCGCCCAGACGGTCCTGCCGCTGGCCACCAGACGCAGGGCAAAAGCGCCGCAGCCCGAGAAAAGATCGGCGACGCGTTTGGCATCCTTCACGGCATCGACGGCGAAATCCGCCATAACCTGTTCGGCTTCGGCGGTGGCCTGCAAGAAGCCGCCCGGCGCCAGCGTCACGACATGGGCACCGAAGGACACGCGCGGCGTCTGTTCGCCCTGATACAGCATCTCGGGCTCGGCGCGCATGTCGAAGCGGAAACTGAGGCGCGCGAGGCCAAGCTGCTTGGCCGTCTTGCTCAGTTCGATCCGCTCCTGCACCCGCATCTTCAGTTTGCCGGTGATCAGCACATCGAGGCCGGTTTCGGTCTCGGTGACCTTCAGGTCGACGGCCCAGCCATCGCCCAGCACCGGCAACATCATGGCGCGCAGGCCGGGCAAGGCGGCAACCAGACCGGGCCGCAGCACCAGGCAGGTCTGCAGGTCGACAATCTTGCGCGTCTGCGCCTCGTGGAACCCGGCCAGCACCTTGTCCTTCACGCGGCGGACAATGAACTCGGCGCGCCGGCGCGAACCATCCGGCACGGCGACCAGATCCTCCACCGGCGGGGCCTCGAAGTCGCGCCGCTTCAGCGCCGCCACCAGCTTGTCGCGCTTCCAGGCCCGGTAAGGAGCATCGGCCCAGTGCTGCAGCGCGCAGCCGCCGCAGGCGCCAAAATGCGGACAGGGTGGCTCGACGCGATCGGGTCCTGCTTCCTCCAGCACGCTGATTGCGGCGGCGAAACCGTCGCCGCGCTCTTCGCCGGATTTGGCGGCCACGCGGTCGCCCGGCACGGTGAAGGGGATGTAATACCGCGCATCATCCTTGCTCAGCACGCCATGGCCCTGCCCGCCCATGCGTTCGATCACACCCTCGACATCACGCATGGATTGCACCTTTTCTGGCGGCGATCAGGAATTCACGATTGCCTTCCGGCCCCAGGATCGGACTGGGCTCGATACCGGCCACGGTCCAGCCGGGCAAACCGCTCCACCATTCACGGATCGTGTTGCAGACTTCCTCATGCAGAGCGGGATCGCGCACCACACCGCCCTTGCCGACGCGTTCGCGGCCGACCTCGAACTGCGGCTTGATCAAAGCCACGGCCCAGGCATCTGCGGCAGCCAAAGCCAGCGCCGCCGGCAGCACGGTCTGCAGGCCGATGAAGCTGGCATCGCAGACCACACAGGAAATTGGATCCGGGATCAGCTCGGCCGTCAGATGGCGCGCATTGGTCTTTTCCATCACCACGACGCGGCTATCATTGCGCAAGCGCCAGTCGAGCTGGCCCTCGCCCACATCGACAGCGAAGACTTTCGCGGCATTATGATGCAGCAGCACATCCGTGAAGCCACCGGTGGACGAACCGACATCGATAGCAGTGCGGCCTGCAGCATCCAACGAAAAATGATCGATGGCATGCGCGAGCTTGACGCCGCCGCGGCTCACCCAGGGATGCGGCTTGCCGCGCACCTCCAGCGGCACATCGGCCGCCAGCGTCACGCCCGGCTTGTCGAGCCGCTTTTCCCCCGAGAACACCAGACCGGCCATGATGGCGGCCTGCGCCCTGGTCCGGCTTTCCGCCAGGCCGCGCTCCACCAGCAGCTGATCGAGGCGCTGTTTCGGGGCTTTCATCGCTGCAGACTATGGCTGCGGGCGGCGAAACGCCAGACCAGCAGTACGGCCACCACGGTCAGGCCAACCACCAGCCCAATCCAGACGCCGGTGCCGCGCAGGGGCGTGAAAAAACCGAACCAGACGGCGACCGGGAAACCGACCAGCCAGTAGCCGACGATGGTAATCACCATCGGTGTCGCGGTGTCCTTCAGGCCGCGCAGGGCACCATTGGCCACCGCCTGCGCCCCATCGACCAGCTGGAACAGCGCCGCAATGCCGAGATAGATCACCGCAAGATCGAAGACCGCCGAGCTGCGGTCGGGGAAATACAAACCGACCAGCGGCGCGGCAGCAAAGCCGAAAACCAGTGCCGTCAGGCCCATGAAACCAATGCCCATCGCGATGGCAATCCAGCCGGCCCGGCGCAAACCGCCGGCATCGCCGGCGCCGGCCGCCAAGCCGACACGCACGGTGGCAGCCTGGCCCAGGCCCATCGGCACCATGAAGGCAAACGAGGCCCATTGCAGCGCGATCTGATGCGCCGCGACTTCCGCCGCGCCCAGACGACCCATCAGCAGGGCGGCGGCCGAAAACAGCCCGACCTCGGCGCCCAGCGCCATGGCGATCGGCAGGCCGACGCGCAGATAGGCGCGCATGCGGTCGGGCGTGGTACGCCACCAGCCGCGCGACAGCTGATAGAGGCTGAACTGCGGATCGCGGGCGATATACCAGCCCAGCCCGATGAAGGTGGCGATATTTACCAGGCTGGAGCCGAGGCCGGCGCCGATCACGCCCAGCGACGGCACGATCCAGAAGCCGAAGATCAGCACGTAATTGACGATGGCATTCAGCACCAGGGCCAGCACCATGAACACCATGGCCGGCCGCGGCCGTTCCAGCGCGGCCACAAAGCCGCGCAGCACCATGAACCAGACCGAGGCGATGAACACGCCGCTCAGTGCCTGCAGGAAGGGCACGGCCAGGGCGATCAATTCGGCCGGCTGGCCGATCAGCACCAGGAAGGGCTCGCTGAGCCACAGCAGCGCCGTGCAGACCACGCCATAGACGCCGGTGGCAATCAGGCCGTCATGCACGGCATGGCGCACGCCCGCACGATCGTTGGGATCATGACCCAGCGCCTGTGCGGCCACTGCCGGCGTGGCCATGGCGAGACCCAGTCCGATAATCCAGAAGAAGGTGAAGATGGCGACGCCCAAAGCCGCCGCACCCAGCGCCAGTTCGCTGAAATGCGACAGCAGCCACACATCGGTGGCATGGATGGACATCTGGGCGAGCTGGGTGCCGACAATCGGCAACGCCAGCGTGAGCGTGGCCCGCGCTTCCTTGAGGATCATGATGAATTGTCCTGTTAGGCGCGGGCCGGAATCTCGCTGGCGCGACCGAGCGCCATGAGAGCGGTGGCGACGATCTGCGGCGCATTCAGCCCCGCCTCGTCATACTGCTTCATCGGGTTGTCGTGATCGATGAAGCGGTCGGGCAGCACCAGCGGCCGGATCTTCAGGCCATGATCCAGCAGTCCGTCATGGCTGAGGAACTGCAGCACATGGCTGCCGAAGCCGCCAACCGAGCCTTCTTCCAGGGTGATCAGCACTTCGTGGTTGCGCGCCAGCTGGCGCACCAGATCAGTATCCAGCGGTTTACAGAAGCGCGCATCGGCCACCGTGGTCGACAGGCCGCGGGCGCCGAGATCGTCGGCGGCCTTCAGCGCTTCGGCCAGGCGCGTGCCGAACGAAAGAATGGCGATCTTGCTGCCTTCGCGGATGACGCGGCCCTTGCCGATCGGCAGCACCGAACCATGCTCGGGTAGCAGCAGGCCGGTGCCTTCGCCGCGCGGATAACGGAAGGCCGACGGCCGATCATCGATGGCGGCCGCGGTGGCGACCATATGAATCAGTTCAGCCTCATCGGCCGCCGCCATCACCACCATATCGGGCAGGCAGGCGAGATAGGCGATATCGAAACTGCCGGCATGCGTCGCGCCGTCGGCGCCGACCAGGCCGGCACGGTCGATGGCGAAACGCACCGGCAGCCGCTGGATCGCCACATCATGCACCACCTGGTCATAGGCGCGCTGCAGGAAGGTGGAGTAGATCGCGACAAAGGGTTTGAAGCCTTCGGTGGCCAGGCCGGCAGCAAAGGTCACCGCATGCTGCTCGGCGATGCCGACATCGAAGCAGCGGTTCGGAAAGCGCTTGGCAAACACATCGAGGCCAGTGCCTGACGGCATGGCGGCGGTGACGGCCACGATCTTGTCGTCGCGCGCGGCTTCCGCGACCAGGCTGTCGGCAAAGACGCGGGTATAGCTCGGCGGACCGGCCTTGGGCTTGGCCTGGGTGCCGGTGACGACATCGAATTTCGACACGCCGTGATACTTGTCGTCGGCGGCCTCGGCCGGGCCATAGCCCTTGCCCTTCTGCGTCACCACATGAATCAGCACCGGACCGGTCTTGTCGGTGTCGCGGATATTCTTGAGCACCGGCACCAGATGATCGAGGTTATGGCCGTCGATCGGGCCGACGTAATAAAAGCCCAGCTCCTCGAACAGCGTGCCGCCGGCCATCATGCCGCGGGCGTATTCCTCGGCCTTCTCGGCCATCGAGGTCAGGCCCTTGGGCAGAATCTTTTCGCCGATCTGCTTGGCCACCTGGCGCAGGCCGAGATAGGAGCGCGACGACATCAGGCGCGACAGATAGGCGCTCATGGCGCCGACCGGTGGCGCAATCGACATGTCGTTGTCGTTGAGGATGACGATCAGGCGGCTGTCCATCGAGCCGGCGTTGTTCATCGCCTCATAGGCCATGCCGGCCGACATGGCGCCGTCGCCGATCACGCAGATGACATTGCTGCGCTCGCCCTTGAAGTCGCGCGCCACCGCCATGCCGAGACCGGCCGAGATCGAGGTGGAGGAATGCGCGGCGCCGAAGGGATCGTATTCGCTTTCCGAACGGCGCGTGAAACCCGACAGGCCGCCGGGCTGGCGGAGAGTCCGGATGCGGTCGCGGCGGCCGGTGAGAATCTTGTGCGGATAGGCCTGGTGGCCGACATCCCAGATCAGGCGGTCGGCCGGCGTATCGAAGACATGATGCACGGCAACGGTGAGTTCCACCACGCCAAGGCCGGCGCCCAGATGGCCGCCGGTGACCGAGACAGCATCGATCATCTCGCGACGGACTTCGTCCGCGAGCTGCTTGAGCTGGTCGAGATCGAACTGCCGGGTATCGGCCGGGCTATGGACCGTATCCAGCAGGGGCGTGCGGTTGCTGATCATCTTGGCCTGATCGTGTCACGAGCGGCGGGTTATAACAAACTCCGCCAGCTCCTGCAAAACCACGGAACCAGGGCCGAATTGGGCCGAAACCCGGGATTTGGCCGAATTGGTTAACGCCCGCGCCTTGGCCCGGGCCTGATCCAGGCCCAGCAGGCCGACAAAGGTGGCCTTGCCGGCCGCGGCATCCTTGCCCACCGCCTTGCCGACCTCGGCGGCCGAGCCTTCATGGTCGAGGAGGTCGTCGGCAATCTGGAAGGCGAGTCCCAGATCGGCGGCATAATCGCGCAGGACTGCCTGTTCTGCCGCCCCGGCACCGGCCAGGATCGCGCCCGCCTCAGCCGAAAAGGCGATCAGCGCGCCGGTCTTCAGCGCCTGCAGCCGGGCGATCTCGTCATAGCTCAGCGGCTGTCCCGCCGCCGTCCGGTCTTCGGCCGCCAGGTCGATGGCCTGGCCGCCAACCATGCCGCGCGCACCGGCTGCCAATGCCAAGCCGGCGACCAGTGCGGCTCGGATGGCGGCATCGGCATGGGTGGCCGGATCGGCCAGCACCAGGAAAGCCTGCGTCTGCAGTCCGTCGCCGGCCAGCACGGCGGTGGCCTCGTCGAAGGCCTTGTGCACGGTGGGCTTGCCACGTCGCAGGTCGTCATCGTCCATGCAGGGCAGGTCGTCATGCACCAGCGAATAGGCATGCAGCATCTCGATGGCGGCCGCGACCCGCAGCGACTGTGCACGCGGCACAGCAAACAGGTCGGCCCCGGCGACGACCAGCAGCGCGCGCAGGCGCTTGCCACCACCGAGGCAGGCATAGCGCATGGCTTCATCAAGCTTTTCGGTCGGGCCTTCCACGGCTGGCAGCAGGCGGTCGAGCGCGGCCTCTACGGCTGTGCCAACATCCTGCATGGCCGCCGCGAATGCGGGCGACGGCTGGTCGGCCATCTCAGTCGGCCTTGAAGGGCTGGGTGCCGGCCTGGCCATCGGCGCCGACGACGATCTTTTCGATCTTCTCTTCCGCGGCCTTCAGCTTGGCCTCGCAATGGCGTTTCAGCAGCGCGCCGCGGCCATAGAGCGCAATCGACTCTTCCAGATCGACGCGGCCGCTTTCCAGCTTGGCGACGATCTCGTCCAGCGCCTTCAGTGCGGCCTCGAAGCTCAGCGCCGCGATGTCCGCCGGGATGGTCTCCTGAGCGGTATTTTCCTGGGCCTTGGACATGCCGCCTCCGTTCCACAAAGCTGCCACAGTTTAGGGACTAGCTTACGCTGCAACAACCCGCGCCCACCCGTCCCTCGGGGTGATTCGGCGCGGCCGAAGCAATATATTCAGATTCGCCTTTTGCCAACCCGGAAAGGGACCCGATCATGCCGACTCCCATACTCGCCCCCATCGTTACCCGCCGCACGCTCTTCACCACCGTTATTGCCGGCGCCGCCGGCGCCATGCTGCTCGGCGCGCTGCCAGCCCATGCCGCCAGCGACGACCAGACGCTGATCGACAGCGCCCGCATCACGGTGGAGCATTTCACCACCGACGGCCAGATGAGTGACCTGCGCCGCAAGCTGGCCCAAGCCAAGGGCGTCTTTGTCGTACCGCAGCTGCTGAAAGCCAGCTTCATCATCGGCGGCGAAGGCGGCAGCGGCGTGCTGCTGGCCAAGACCGGCACCGGCTGGAGCGAACCCACGATCTACACCATGGGCGCCGGTTCCATCGGCCTGCAGATCGGCGGCGAGGCCTCCGAAGTGATTCTGGTGCTGATGAACGACAAGGCCGTGGAGGCCATCCTGCGCAACGAGTTCAAGCTCGGCGCCGACGCCACCGTGGCCGCTGGCCCGGTCGGCATGGGCGTGGAAGCCGCTACCACCACCAATCTGGGCGCCGACATATATTCCTTCTCCAAGAGCAAGGGCCTGGCCGCCGGCGTATCGGTGGAGGGCGCGGTGATCACCGCGCGCCATAGCCGCAACACCGCCTACTACGGCAAGGAAGCGCATCCGCGCAACATCCTCTACGACCATGTGGTCAGCAATCCCGGCACGCAGGGCCTGCGTCAGGCGCTGGCCGCGGCGGAGATGCCGTGATCTCTGATCGCACCCTGCAGGGTTATGTCGCCACCACCTATGCGGTGACAACGCCCGATGGCACGCTGATCGGCCTGCGGCTGGGTAAGACCAGCCCGCAGGCCGACGCCTTTCTGCGTGAGGTCAAAGCTGACACGCTGATCTGCCTGAATGCCTGGAACCCGCGCAGCCAGCGTCTGGCCGTCAGCCGCAACATGGCCGCGCATCAGCGCCTGCGCCGCGATCTGGCGACACGCAGGCTGGCGGTTCTGCCGCATCTGGGCGTACCCGACCGTGCCGGCTGGTATCCGGAACCGGGTTTCGCCGTGCTGGACCTGGAAACAGAAACGGCCATAGGCCTTGCACAGACCTATGGCCAGTTCGGGATCGTGCGCTACGAACGCGGCGGCGCGGCGGAACTGATCCTGACCCGCTTCGCGACGCCGAGGCTTTAAGCGACTTCGAACAGTCCGGCGCCGCCCTGACCGCCGCCGATGCACATGGTCACCACAACATATTTGGCGCCGCGACGCTTGCCTTCGATCAGGGCATGACCGGTCATGCGCGCACCCGACATGCCATAGGGATGGCCGATCGAGATCGCGCCACCATTCACGTTGAGCAGCTCGTTGGGGATGCCGAGCTTGTCGCGGCAGTAGAGCACCTGCACGGCAAACGCTTCGTTCAGTTCCCACAGGCCGATATCGTCCATCTTGAGGCCGAAGCGCTGCAGCAACTTGGGCACGGCAAAGACCGGGCCGATGCCCATCTCGTCCGGCTCGCAGCCGGCAATCGCCATACCGCGATAGATGCCGAGCGGCTGCAGGCCCTTCTTCTCGGCCAGCTTCGATTCCATCACCACGCAAGCGGAGGCGCCATCGGAAAGCTGGCTGGCATTGCCGGCCGTGATCACCTTGCCCGGACCGCGCACCGGCTGCAGGCCGGCGAGGCCTTCCAGCTTGGTATCGGCACGATTGCCTTCGTCCTTGGCCAGCGTGACATCCTTGTAGGAGACTTCCTTGGTCTCCTTGTCGACCACCGCCATCTTGGACGACATCGGCACGATCTCGTCGTCGAACTTGCCGGCGGCCTGACCGGCGGCCGTGCGCTTCTGGCTTTCCAGCGCATAGGCATCCTGCACCTCGCGGCTGATGCCGTAGCGCTTGGCGACGGTTTCGGCCGTATCGATCATCGCCATATAGATGTCAGGCTTGTTTTTCATCAGCCATTCGTCGCGGGCGCGATAGGTGTTCATATGCTCGTTCTGCACCAGCGAGATCGATTCCAGACCACCGCCCACCACGATGGGGGCGTTGTCATGGATCACCTGCTTGGCCGCCGTGGCAATCGCCATCAGGCCGGAGCCGCACTGGCGGTCGACGCTCATGCCGGCCACACTGACCGGCAGACCGGCGGCAATGGCGGCGTGGCGGGCGATATTGCCGCCGGTGGAACCCTGCTGCAGGGCTGCCCCCATGATCACGTCATCGACTTCGCCGCCCTCGATGCCGGCACGCTTTACGGCTTCGCGGATCGCATGGGCACCGAGCGTGGCGGCATCGGTGTTGTTGAAGGCGCCGCGATAGGCCTTGCCGATCGGCGTGCGGGCGGTAGAGACGATGACGGCTTCACGCATTTTTTGTTTCCTCCAAAGACTTGCCAGAAACTCTTCTCGGGCGCGAACGCTAGACCCAAATTTTTCGCCGCGCCACCCTGCCCTTACGGCAGGTTATTTCAGTTGCGGCACCAGGCGCTCCAGCGCCTGCGACAGCTTGGGCAACGACGCCGCGTAGCAGAGCCGGATGCGACCCTCACCGGCGGGACCGAAGGCGATGCCGGGCGCCATACCGACCGCGGTCTTGCGCGCCAGGTCGATGCAGGTCTGCAGGCTGTCGGTCATGCCGTCCAGCCCGAAGAAGGCATAGAAGGCACCTTCCGGCTTGGCCAGCCGCACGCGCGGCAGCGGCGCCAGCGCCTGATAGACCATGTCGGCGGCGCGGTTGTAGCGCTCGACCAGCCCCTCAATATACGCGTCACCTTCGTTCATCGCGGCGACGCCGCCCCATTGCACGAAGGTGGTGGGATGCGAAATGTTGAACTCGGTCATCTTTTCGACCGCCGTGCACAGGCGCGGCGGCGCCACGATCCAGCCCAGGCGCCAGCCGGTCATCGACCAGCTCTTGGAGAACGAATTGACGATCACCACAGGATCTTCCGGCTGCGCCAGCGTGTAGTAGCTGGGTGCATGTTTGGCGCCGCCATAGATGATGCGGCCATAGACTTCGTCGGACAGGATCCAGATGCCGCGCTGGCGGCAGAATTCGAGGATCGCCGCCAGCTCAGCTTCCGAGGCGACCCAGCCGGTGGGATTGCCCGGACTGTTGATCATGATCATCCGCGTGGTGTCGTCGCAGGCATCGAACAGCTCGTCGAGATCGAGCTTCCAGCGGCCGTCTTCCTGCATCTTCAGGAACACGTCGCGCGGCTCGCCACCCATGGCCCGGATCGCCGAGCGGCCATTGGGCCAGATCGGCCCGATCACCACGGCGCTGTCGCCCGGCTCGATCAGGCACTGGATGGTGATCATGATGGCGTTCATGCCCGACGCCGTCACCACCATGCGGTCGGCCCCGATATCGGCGCCGTAGCCGCGCAGCAGGTAATCATGGATCGCCTGCATCAGCGGCGGGATGCCGCGATTGGCGGCGTAGAAGGTCTCGCCGGCATCCAGCGCCGCCTTGGCGCCCTCGCGGATGAACTGCGGCGTCGGCTCGTCGCCCTCGCCGAACCACAGCTTGATCATGTCGGGGATATCGGCCGAGGCGCGGGTGACCACGCGGATGCGCGAGCCGGGCAGGTCGAGGATGCTGGAGCAGATACGGGCTTCGGAGATCGTTTCAGACATGGAGGATTTATTTACCTGAGAGACGGGTGGCGAGGAGGGAAATCATGGTCTGGATCGCGTCGTCGATGCCGGTCTCGCCGGACAGCACGGCATCGGAGAGACGATCGGCCTCGGCGGCCGGCAGATCGGCCAGACCCTTGCGCAGACGATCGAGCACCAGGTTCTGCAACAAACGCTTGGTGCGGGCGCGCGGATCGGGACGCTTGCGCTTGCCGATGGCAGTGATGGCATCGGCCAGTTCGGGAACGCCCTTTGCCGTGCTGGCGCTGGTCTGCAGCACCGGCACGCTGCCCTGCCCGCGCTGCGCACTCATCGCGGCAAGCTGGCGCGCCGAACGTTCGGCAAAGGGCAGGTCGGACTTGTTGACCACCAGGATATCCGCGATCTCCAGAATGCCGGCCTTGATCGCCTGGATGTCATCGCCCAGACCGGGCGCATTGACCACCACGCGCACATCGGCGATCTCGGCGACCTCGACCTCGGACTGGCCGGTGCCGACGGTCTCGACGATCACCACATCGCGGCCCGAGGCATCGAAGACATCGATCACGCGGGCAGCGGTACGCGACAGCCCGCCGAGATGGCCGCGACTGGCGAGACTGCGGATGAACACGCCGGCATCGGCGGCATGCTGGCTCATGCGGATACGATCGCCAAGAATGGCGCCGCCGGTGAGCGGGCTGGAGGGATCGACGGCAACCACGCCGACATTGAGGTCGCGGCGGCGCAGCTCGGCCACATAGGCGGAGACCAGCGTGGACTTGCCCGCACCCGGCGCGCCGGTGAAGCCAACCACCAGCGCCTGTCCGAGCTTGCCGCGGATCGCCTGCAGCACCAGCCTGGCCTCGTCGGTATCGTTCTCCACCGCGGTAATGGCGCGGGCCAGCGCCGCGCGCTCGCCCGCCAGCAGGGCCGGCAGCCAGTCCGGCGCCGCCTGGGCTCCGTCCGTGCCCGTTTCCGGGGAATCCGCCGCCTGCTTTTGCATTGCCGCAGATTACGCGCTATGTAGCCGGACGAACAAGTTTCCGTCCCGCGCCAAAAACCCAAAGATCAGTCAAAAGCATGTCAGACCTGCCGCCGCATGCGACACTCCGCCACTATGGCCCGGTCAACTGGCTGGGCCTGTGGACGCTGTATGTCAAGGAAGTGCAGCGCTTCCTCAAGGTCATCACCCAGACCGTGCTGGCCCCGGTGGTGACCACCCTGCTGTTCTTTGCCGTTTTCGCCCTGGCGCTGGGCGGCGCGGTGCGGCAGGTCGCCGGCATGCCCTTCATCGAATTCCTCGGGCCGGGCCTGATCATGATGGCGACCACCCAGAATGCCTTTGCCAACACCTCCTCCTCGATCATGATCTCCAAGGTGCAGGGCAACATCATCGACGTGCTGATGCCGCCGATCAGCCCCGGCGAACTGCTGGTCGCCTATGCCGGCGCCGGCGTTACCCGCGGTCTGGCGGTGGCGCTTGCCGTGGCGCTGGCGATTGCGCCCTTCTCGCCCATCCATGTGCATCACTGGGGCGCGACGCTGTATTTCGCCTTCGCCGGCGCGCTGATCCTCAGCCTGATCGGAATTCTGGCCGGCCTGTGGAGCCAGAAATTCGACCATATGGCGGCGGTGACCAACTTCGTCGTCACCCCGCTGGCGTTTCTCTCCGGTACGTTTTACTCGGTACAGGCATTGCCGCCCTTCTGGTATGCCGCCGCCCATGCCAACCCGTTCTTTTTCATGATCGACGGCTTCCGTTACGGGCTGACCGGGCATACCGACGGCGATGTCGGCCTGGGCGCCGGCGCGCTGGCCATGGTGGCGCTGGCGCTGGTGGCGCTGTGCTACACGCTGCTGAAGCGGGGTTACCGCCTAAAACCATGATAATTCAATAGCTTAATCGGTAATCCCATCCGGCAATCCTGCCAACTGATGCCAAATCGAGCCAAAGGGAGCCAACTTGGGCCAGCTGGAGACCATTCAGCGCCATTTGCGACCATCCTGAACCATCTAGAGCCAACAAAAGCCCACCTTTTTTTGCGATCCGGCACCTATTTCCATTCACGATGGCCAACAACGACAGACCGCCGGAAAACCGGCAGCCCGAATAAGAACATATAGAGTACATTAAAATGAAAGGACGTCAAGCCGAGGGCTGGGCAGCCGCAGCGATCGGACCGCCGGTTACCGGCGCTGCTGCGCCCGCTGCGGCCAGACCAGCCAGAGGCCGGTGCTGAACAGCGCCGCTCCGGCCCAAGCCGCCGACTCACGGTCGTTGTTGGCAATCGCCACGCCGGCAACAACCACCGCGACGAGGCCCATCAGGATCACGAATTTCGCGCCCGGCGTCGCCGGGAGTTTCATGTCAAACATCGGTCTTCCCACCAACTCATGCGCGCCGCTGTTGCGGCTGCGCTGTCTGCCTGTTCGCACTATGGCAGAGGCGGAAATTTTTCGCTGCTAAATCTGTGGTTACCTTTCGCCGCAGCCTTATACCCAAGCTGCGTTGCGCTGAAGAGCGTCAGCGCTGCAGCGCCAGCAGATGGCGCACCACCGGCTCTTCCGGGCCGATATGAAAGCGGCGCAATTCGCCCTGGATATCGGCATCGGCCTGCGAGACGCGACGATGCTGGCGTAGATGCTCGGCCCAGGATTCCACCATGAACCATTCGATCACGCTGTCGGGCACGGCAACATCCTCGGAGACGCCCCAGGCATAGGCGCCGTCACGGCGACGCTCCTCGGCGAGACGTTTCAGCGCCACGAGAAAGGCCGGGCGGTCGGCCGCGCGGATGCGGTATTCGACGGTGATCATCACCGGCCCGCGATCATGCGCCACCGGTTCGGCCAGCAGCGGCTCGGGCCAGTGATTGGACGGCGTCAGATCGGCCTCGCCCGTCGGCAGGCGGATCAGGCGGGCCAGCACGGAGATCAGCGCCAGGCTGCCGGCACCGATCAGCAGCGTGGCGGGAATGCCAATCCATTCGGCGACACCGCCCCAGATCAGGCTGCCACCGGTGAGGGCGCCGTTGAAGACGGTGAGATAGATGGCGAGACCGCGGCCGCGCACCCAGTTGGGCAGCACCGCCTGCATGGTGCCGTTCAGCGTGGTGAGCGCGGTGATCCAGCCGGCGCCGAGCAGCAGCAGCACGGCGACGGCCACCCATTGCGGGGGACTAAACGACAGCACTGCCATGACGCCGCCCGTAATCAGCGCCGCCAGCAGCATCAGGCCGTCGGCGCTGAGATATTGCCGCAGGCGCGGCAGCGCCAACGCGCCGAGGATGGCGCCGGCGCCCACCGATCCGAGCAGGATGCCGTAGAAACCGGCGCCACCATGGAGCAGCGTGCGCGCCACCAGCGGCAGCAGGGCCCAGGCGGCGCTGGCGAACAGGAAGAAGACGGCGGCGCGCAGCAGCACGACATGAAGCGCGCGGCTGGCCCGGGCATAGCGCAGCCCGGCGCGGAAGGCACCGGCGAACTGTTCCTGCAGCGCGTCGTCGGCATCGGCCTTGCGGCGCCACCACAGCAGCGCGCCAATCACCACCACATAGCTCAGCACATCGGCGCCATAAGTGATCGCTGCACCGAAGGCGGCCAGCAGCGCGCCGCCCACGGCCGGGCCGATGGCACGGGCGATGTTGAAGCCGAGCGAGTTGAGCGCGACGGCATTCTTCAGATCGGGTTTGGCGACCAGCTCGGGCACGATGGCCTGCCAGGTCGGACTGGCCAGCGCCGCGCCGACACCGCCGAGGAAGGTCAGCGCCACCAGGCTGGCAACGCTCAGAGTCCCGCTATAGGCCAGCAGCATCAGCGTGACGCTGACGCCGCCCAGCATGACCTGGATGGCGATCAGCAGCCGACGGCGGTCGAGGATATCCGACAGCACGCCGGCCGGAATCGCCAGCAGAAAGATCGGCAGGGTGCCAGCCGCCTGCACCATCGCCACGGCCGTGGGCGAGGTGGAGAGATCGGTTACCAGCCAGGCGCTGGCGACATCGCGCATGAAGGTGCCGGTATTGCCCAGCACGGTGGCGACCCAGAGCAGCGCGAAGACCGGCTGGCGCAGCGGCGCGAAACTGCCGCCGGCAGACGGCTTCAGCGGCCTCGGCTCCGGTCCATGGTCGTGGCCGTGATCGTTGCTCATCGCGAAGCAGTGTCGCGCAGGTCGTACCACGCCACCAGCAGGAATCCGCCGACCAGGCCCAGATGCTCGTAGAAGCCGTTGGCCATCATGAAGCGGTCATGACCGGGCGGCAGCGCCCAGTAGCGGTTGGCGATGAAAGTGGAGACCAGCGTGAAACCGGCCAGCCACAGCGCGCCGAACCAGCGCCAGCGACCGCTCAAGACAAGCGCCGCGCCCAACAACTCGGTGACGATCACGGCGATGGCGAATGGCAGGGCCGGTTCGAGACCGAAATGCTGCATCTCGGCCACCGCGCCGCCGAAATCTGTCAGCTTGTTTAAGCCGCCCTGCAGATAGGCGGCGCAGAGCAGCAGCAGGGCGAGCCAGCGCACCGCCGCCGGGGCAAGGAGAGTCTGCGCGAGACGGGTCAGCATCAGAAGGCCCAGCAGGAGCAGCCGAGCGCACCCCAGAAGGTTTTCTCATCCGACACCGGCATGGCCGAGGCCAGCGCACCGGCATGGGCATGGCCATGGACGCCGCAGCCGGTGGCGCAGCCGCAGGCGGCGGCAAGGGCGGCATCCTTCTCGACCAGCTCGGCGCGACGCTGTAGTGACCGGCCCTGATAGCCGCCGAAACGGCGCACCGGCGACCAGTCGGGCATCGCGGCGGGGAGCGCCGGCGCCAGGCTGCCGAAATCGCCGCTGCCATGCACGGGCTTGCCGCCCAGCAGCGTCAGCACCGCGGTGATATGCGGGATGGCATCTTCCGAGACCGAGAAATAATCCTCCGACAGCACGGCGAGATCGGCGAGCTGTCCCGCCTTGATCTGGCCCTTCTTGCCCACTTCGGTGGAGAACCAGGCGTTGCTCTCGGTCCACAGCCGCAGCGCATCCTCGCGGGTCAGGCGGTTCGACGGCGGATACATGGTCAGGCCGCCGACGGTGCGCCCGGTGACCAGCCAGGACAGCGAGACCCAGGGATTATAGGACGCGACACGGGTGGCGTCGGTGCCGGCGCCGACCTTGACGCCGCGGTCCAGCATGCGGCGGATCGGCGGCGTGGCCTCGGCCGCCTTGTGGCCATAACGCTCGGCGAAATATTCGCCCTGATAGGCCATGCGATGCTGCACGGCGATGCCGCCACCCAGCGCCGCGATGCGGTCGATATTGCGGTCGTCGATGGTTTCGCAATGGTCGAAGATGAAATGCAGGCCGTCGAAGGGAACGTCCTTGTTCACTTTCTCGAAGACGTTCAGCGCCCGCGTGATGGTTTCGTTATAGGTGGCATGCAGGCGCCAGGGCCAGCGGTTCTGCGCCAGCAACCGCACCACCGGCTCCAGGTCGGTTTCCATATTCGCCGGCATGTCGGGCCGCTCGACGCGGAAATCCTCGAAATCGGCTGCCGAATAGACCAGCATCTCGCCGGCGCCGTTATGACGATAGAGATCGTCGCCCTGCCCCGACTTCACCTGCTTCGCCCAGCCGGCGAAATCGGCCAACTCTTCCTTCGGCTTCTGGGTGAAAAGATTGTAGGCGATGCGCACGGTGAGATCGCCGTCTTTGTGCAGCTCCTCGATGATCCGATAGTCGTCCGGGTAATTCTGGAAGCCGCCGCCGGCATCTATCACGCCGGTGACGCCCAGACGATTCACCTCGCGCATGAAATGCCGTGTGGAATTCTTCTGATATTCCGCCGGCAGCTTCGGGCCTTTCGCCAGCGTCGCATAGAGGATCGTCGCATTGGGCCTGGCCAGCAGCAACCCGGTGGGATTGCCTGCCGCATCGCGCTGGATCTCGCCGCCGGGCGGATTGGGCGTGTCTTTCGTATAGCCCACCGCCCGCAAAGCGGCGCGGTTGAGCAGCGCGCGATCATAGAGATGCAGGATGAAGACCGGCGTATCGGGGGCGACGGCGTTCAGTTCGTCGATGGTGGGCAGGCGCTTTTCGGCGAACTGGTGTTCGGTGAAACCACCGACCACGCGCACCCATTGCGGCGCCGGCGTATTGTCGACCTGCTGTTTCAGCATGCGCATGGCATCGGCCAGCGAGGCGACGCCGTCCCAGCGCAGCTCCATGTTGTAGTTGAGGCCGCCACGGATGATATGCATGTGGCTGTCGATCAGGCCGGGGATGGCGCGGCGACCCTTGAGGTCGATCACCTGGGTTTTCGCATCGGCCAGGGCGCGGATGTCGCGTTCGTCGCCGACAGCGAGGAATTTGCCATCACGGATGGCCACCGCTTCCGGATTGGGATTGCTGCGATCCAGCGTGGCAAAGCGGCCGTTGACCAGAATCATGTCGGCAGTCATGCGGGTCTGTCCCTGGGCGGCGGGGCCCATCAAAGTGGTGAGTGTCAGGCCGGCAGCACCGGCCATAGTGTCGCGACGGGTGGGTTTCATGATCGCCTCCTTACGACGGGCAGTCTGGCGATTTGGCCTCGGGCTTGCCGGGCAGGGTGCCGAAGATATGCGGGCCGCAATCGGATTTCAGCCAGGACATGGTGATCGGCTGGCCCGCGATCAGGCGCTTGGCCACCGGCACGGCCTGTTCGCCGATCAGGATGCCGAGCAGGCCGATCAGCGCCACCACCGGCGGCGCCGGCGAGCGCACATCGAGCATGGCGTAAATGACGCCGACCAGCAGGCCGACCGCGAGGGAGACGAGATAGAGTTTCATGGCGACCTTCCGGGGCGGACAGGGAGCGGGCGGAAACCGCGATGGCGGCCGGCATGGCCGCCATCGCGCATTGTCGGTTACTCGCCGGCTTCGGAAGCGTGTTCGCCCAGCATGCTCTTGGCGTAGATGATCCCCAGGCCATAGGCGCCGCCGAACTTCTTGGCGATGCCGGTGGTGAGATCGTAGGTGGCGGCCCGGGCCCAGTCGCGCTGCAACTCCAGCATATACTGCAGCGCCGTCATCGGCCGCACACCGGCCTGGACCATACGCTGCATGGCGCGTTCATGGGCCTCGTCGGAGACATCGCCGCAGGCATCGGCGATCACATAGACCTCGAAGCCCTGGTCGAGTGCCGACAGCGTCGGGCCGACGATGCAGACCGAGGTCCACAGGCCGGAGAAGACCAGGCGCGGCTTGCCGATGGCATTGACCTGCTTGATCACGGCCTCGTCTTCCCAGGTGTTCATCGAGGTGCGGTCGAGCATTTTCTGGCCCGGGAAGGCGGCTGTGATTTCCTCGAACATCGGGCCGGAGAAGCTTTTCTCGGCCACGGTGGTGAGGATGGTCGAAACCTTGAAGCCGGCGGCGGCATGGGCCACGAGGGCCGCATTGTTGCGCAGGCTGATGGCATCGATCGACTTGGTGGCAAAGGCCATCTGCGACTGGAAGTCGATCATGATCAGGGTGTGATCCTGCGGGGTCAGCAACATTTTGCCGGGGACTGCTTTTGCGGTGGCCATGGGAAACTCCAAGAGGATGAGTGAATGCGTGCCGATTCAATCGATTTGCAGGGCGGCCGTCAGCCATACATAGGTTTAGCAGGAGCATACCATCGGGCGCGCGGTCCCTATATGTTGGAACGCGGATATTGCGGCAATAAGTAACTTTCGGGATACCGTGCGATGGCTCGGACAAAGGCATCCGGTGCGACGGCGCTCACACGATTCGTGTCGCATTGCGGGTTGAACCAGGCCCTGCAGTTTCTCGCCAGGGAATGGACCGTCCATATCATCTGGACGCTGGGCCGCAATGGCGAATTGCGCTTCGGCCAGCTGCGCACCACCCTGCCCGGCCGCGTTTCGGCCCGGGTGCTGTCGACACGGCTGCACGAGTTGGAAGCACAGGGCCTGATCGCGCGGCGCGACATGGCGACCAAACGGCCGGAAGTCTGGTATCGCCTCACCGCCAGCGGCCGCAAGGTCGACCGCCTGCTCGGGCGGGTCGAGCAGGCGCTGCTGCCGCCGGACCAGCCGCGCTAGCCGGCCAGGATCTTTTCCAGCGCCGCGCGGATCTTGGCCGGGATCGGCACCGGCTTCTGCACGCCGCGTTCGACGAAGACATGCACGAAATGGCCTGTCGCTGCGGGATGCGGCTCGCCGGCGCGGAACAGCGCGATCTCGTGGCGGGCCGAGGAATTACCCAGCTTCACCGTGCGCAGGCAGCCTTCCACAGTTTCAGGATAGTTCAGCGACTTGTGGAAGCGGCAGCCGCTTTCCACCAGCAGGCCGATGATCTTGTCATTCACCATGTCGAGCCCGCCGAAGCGGATCATGTAGTCATTCACCAGCGTGTCGAAATAGGCGTAATACTGCACGTTGTTGACATGCTGGTAGACGTCGATATCCGACAGCCGGGTGGGAATCAGCAGGCTGTGGCGATAGTCGGCACGGGTTTCCTGGCGCGGGTCTTTCACATCGCTCATCAGATTACAGGGCCTGCTCGTAGATCTTCAGCGCGTCGTCGTAGAGCACGTCACGCGGATTGTTGACCAAAAGGCGCTGCTGGTTCATTGCATCCTTGGCCAGCATCGGCAGGTGGTTATGGCTGATGCCGACCTGACGGAGCTGCTTTTCCAGCTTCACGTCATCGATGATCGATTCCAGTTCGCCGAGCAAAGCACCGGCACCGGCCGATGCCGTTGAAAAACTCTTACCAGGAAGCAGGATCGGCGCCAGTTCGGCATACTGGCCGGCGGCCAGCGGCACCTCGAGATTGAAGCGCATCACATGCGGCAGCATGAGCGCATTCGACAGACCATGCGGCACATGGAAATGCCCACCGACCGGATAGGCCAGCGCATGCACGGCGGCCACCGGCGCATTGGCAAAGGCCATACCGGCCAGCATGGCGCCCAGCAGCATCTCCGAGCGCGCGGCGCGATCCTTCATGCCCTCGGGCGAGCAGACCGTGCGTATATTTTTCGACAGCAGCCGCAGCGCCTCGCGGCCCAGCGCATCCGACATGGCGTTCTTCTTGTGCTTCGAGGTATAGGCCTCGATGGCATGCACCATGGCGTCCACACCGGTGGCCGCCGTCACATGGCGCGGCAGGCCCAGCGTGAGATCGGCATCCAGCAAGGCGATATCGGGCAGCAGCAGCGGCGAGACCACGCCCTTCTTCTCGGACTCGCCGGTGGTGATGATGGCGATGCCGGTGACTTCCGAACCGGTGCCGGCGGTGGTCGGCACCTGAATCAGCGGCAGGCGTTTGCCGCGCGCGTTGCCGACGCCGTAGATCTCGGTGAGCGGCTGGGTCGCCACGGGCAGGAAGGCGACCAGCTTGGCGATATCCATCGACGAACCGCCGCCGAAGCCGACCACGCCATCCGCCTTGAAGTCCTTCGCCACCTGCACCGCCTCATGCACCAGCTTTTCCGGCGGGTCGGCCTCGGTCTTGTCATAGATGGTGACGGCGATGCCGGCGGCCTTCAGGCTGGCGAGCGCCGCCTCGGGCAGGCCCAGCTTCATCACGCCCGGATCGGTGACCAGCACCACCCGGCTGCAGCCCAGTTCGGCCATCAGGGCGCCCAGCTTCGCGCTGGCGCCCGGCTCGCAATAGACCCGGCGCGTGGTCTCGAAGCTGAGCGTGGTCATGGCGTTCTCCCGGTATTTCCCTTGTCGGCCAGAGACTAACACCGGGGCGAAAGGCCCTTCCAGCCCCGGACGTTAGGGCAGGTTTAAGGACTTATCAGCCATTGCGCCCATACATTCGCCGAATTGACACCAGCCCGTAAGCCCCCGTAGAGTCTGGCCTTACCGCCAGCCCGGCCGTGTAAAACCCGGGGCTGGCGTCATTATTTTCAGGCCCCGCCAACCTTCATTGTGAAGAATTGGCTCCGGGCCATGGCGAGAGGAGCGTGTCGTGACCGAAGCATTGATGTCGACTTACGCGAGGCAGGACCTTGCGTTCGAGCGGGGCGAGGGTTCCTACCTCCACACCGCCGACGGTCGACGTTATCTGGACTTCGGCTCTGGCATCGCGGTGACCGCACTCGGTCACAGCCATCCCCACCTGGTGAAGGCGATCCAGGAGCAGGCGGCCAAGCTGTGGCACACCTCCAACCTGTTCCGGATTCCGGCGCAGGAGCGGCTGGCCGAACGGCTGGTGGCCCATTCCTTTGCCGACAAGGCCTTCTTCTGCAACTCGGGCGCCGAGGCGAACGAGGGCGCGGTGAAATGCGCGCGCAAATACTTTGCCGTCAGCGGCAAGCCGGAGAAGTTCCGCATCATCACCTTCGAGGGCGCCTTCCATGGCCGTACGCTGGCCATGCTGGCAGCGACCAACAATGCCAAGTATCTGGAGGGCTTCGGCCCCAAGGTTGAAGGCTTCGACCAGGTCGAATTCAGCCTGAAGGCGGCCAAGGATGCGATCACGCCGGAGACGGCGGCGATCATGATCGAGCCGATCCAGGGCGAGAGCGGCATCCGCAGCGTGCCGACCGAGATGCTGCGCGGCCTGCGCCAGCTCTGCGACGAGCATGACCTGCTGCTGATCCTGGACGAAGTGCAGACCGGCATGGGCCGCACCGGCAAGCTGTTCGCCTATGAATGGTCGGGCATCGCGCCGGACATCATGTCGCTGGCCAAGGGCCTGGGCGGCGGCTTCCCGGTCGGCGCCGTGCTGGCCACGGCGGAAGCCGCGAAAGGCCTGACGCCCGGCACCCATGGCACCACCTTCGGCGGCAACATCCTGGCGATGACGGCGGGCAATGCCGTGCTGGACGTGATGCTGGAAGAGGGGTTCTTCGACGGCGTGCAGAAGCGCTCGTCGTATTTCATGCAGCAGCTGGTCATGCTGAAGGACCGCTATCCCGACGTGGTCGAGGATGTGCGCGGCCAGGGCTTCCTGCTCGCCATCAAGACCAAGGTGCCGAACACCGAGTTCCAGGCGACGCTGCGCGACGAGCATGTGCTGGGCGTCACCGCCGGCGACAACACGCTGCGGCTGATTCCGCCGCTGACGGTGCCGGAAAAGGATATTGCCGAAGGCATCCGCCGGCTGGAAGCTGCCTGCCAGAAGCTGCAGGACAAAGCCAAGGCCGCAGCATGAGCGGGATTCGCCATTTCCTCGATCTCGACCGCCTGCCGGCCGAGACGCTGCGCGGCATTCTGAGCCACGCATCGCAGATGAAGGCCGGCCGCAAGGGGTTGCCGAAAGGCCATGTCGAGCCGACGCGGCCGGGCCGCGACCGGATTCTGGCGATGATCTTCGAGAAGCCGTCGACCCGCACGCGGCTGAGCTTCGACAGCGCCATGCGCCAGCTCGGCGGCGAGACCATCGTGGTGCGCGCCGACGAGTTGCAGATGGGCCGCGGCGAAAGCATCGCCGATACAGCCAAGATCCTGTCAGGCAATGTCGACGCCATCATGATGCGCACCAGCAAGGCGCAGAACCTGGCCGAGCTGGCCGCCAATGCCAGCGTGCCGGTGATCAACGGCCTGACCGACGACAGCCATCCCTGCCAGGTGATGGCCGATGTGATGACCTTCGAGGAGCATCGCGGTCCGATCAAGGGCCGCAAGATCGCCTGGGTCGGCGACGGCAACAACATGGCCACCTCGCTGATCCATGCCGCCGTGCTGTTCGGCTTCCGCCTCGACCTCGCCTGCCCGGAAGAACTGCAGCCCGATCCGAAAGTGCTGCAATGGGCGGCCGAACGACAGGGCCAGATCCGCGTGACCATCGATCCGGCCGCGGCCGTGGCCGATGCCGACTGCGTCATCACCGACACCTGGGTGTCGATGGGCCAGAAGGATGCCGAGAAGCGCCACAAGATCCTGGCGCCCTATCAGGTCAATGCCGCCCTCATGGCCAAGGCTGGCAAGGGCGCCATCTTCATGCACTGCCTGCCGGCCCATCGCGGCGAGGAAGTCACTGCCGAAGTGATCGACGGGCCGCAATCGGTGGTGTTCGACGAGGCGGAAAACCGCCTGCATGCGCAGAAGGCGATCCTGGCCTGGTGTTTCGGCGCCTAGGATTGGCGCTTCAGCCGCTTTATATTGGACGCCGTGCGTAGCATGCCTCTTCTCGACGACCTGTCGCTGCCCTTCCAGATCGAGCAGTGCGATACGCGCGGCCGCCTGGTGCGGCTGGGCCCCGCGATCGACCGCATCCTGGCGCGCCATGCCTATCCCGAGCCGGTCGCCTATCTGCTGGCCGAAGCGCTGGTGCTGGTCGCCACCATGGCCACCGCGCTGAAATTCGACGGTGTGTTTTCGCTGCAGGCCAAGGGCGACGGCCCGGTCTCGACCCTGGTGGCCGACTGCCGCACGCCGGGCCAGCTGCGCGGCTATGCCAGTTTCGATGCCGAGCGGCTGGAAGGCCTGGAGATCGGCCCCGGCGGCACGGCGGGGCTGGTGCCGCTGCTGCTGGGCAAAGGCTATCTCGCCTTCACCATCGATCCCAAGAGCGAGGACCTGGAGCGCTACCAGGGCATCGTCGACCTGTCGGGTTCGACACTGGCCGATGCCGCCCATGCCTATTTCGCCCAGTCCGACCAGCTCAACGCCCGCGTGGTGCTGGGCGCCAGCCATCGCAAGACCGGCGAGCATCGCCGCATCTGGCGCGCCGGCGGCATCCTGCTGCAGCAGCTGCCGCTACAGCCCGGCGGGCTGTCGACGGAGGAACGCGGCTTTGCCTGGGAAAAAGTGACCGCCCTGCTGGGCACCACCAAACCCGACGAGCTGACCGATCCGGGCTTAAGCCCGAATGACCTGCTGTTCCGCCTGTTCCACGAGGATGGCGTGCGGGTCTTCGAGGCCGGGGCACTGGCCGACCGCTGCACCTGCTCGCCCGACAAGGTGCGTGGCATCCTGACCACCTTCGCGGCCGAGGAGATCGCCGACATGGCCAATGCCGACGGCCAGATCACGGTGACCTGCCAGTTCTGCAGCGAAACCTATGCCTTCCCCGCCGAGGCCGTAAAAGGCTGATGCCGCAAAAAGGCTGAAATCCGCAGCAAACGAAATCGCGTCTGCGCCGTTTCTCTCCCACACAGTCCTGCGTTCATTCCTTAACCGATACGGCCCGCAGCCCGGATATATGCCCCGGGCGGGCCTTGAATTTGCCCTATTTCGCCGCCTATTTAGGGGCGGAAAACCAAGGAGAAACGATATGAATCCCTGTATTGCCGCCGCCATCCCGGCCCGCCTCGCCGTCCTTGCCGGCCTGGTCTTCGCTGTCGCCGCCTGCTCGGGCCCGCTGGAGAAGTCGATCCTGCCGGAGATCACCTTCCAGGATCAGCCCAAGATCACCTTCGCCGCCTCCACCGTGGAAACCGTGCTGGAATACCAGCCGACCGCGCAGCCGCCGCATATCGAACTGGCCATCCCGCAGCCGCCGGCCAGTGTGGCCACCCGCTGGACCCGCGACCGTATCGCGCTGGACATGAGCCAGCAGAACCGCGTCACCGTGGTGATCCGCAAGGCCAGCGTGACCGAGGTCGACCTGAAGAAAACCCCGGGCCTGCGCGGCAGCTTCACCGAAGACCAGGTCGCCCGCTTCGATACCGAAGTGGAAATGGCGGTCGAGGTGCGCGATGCCCGCGGCTTCCGCGTCGGCGAGGCCTCGGCCTCGGCACGCCGCTCGAACTCGATCAGCGAGAAGGCCACGCTGAACGACCGCGACCGCGCGATCCACAGCCTGGTGCGCGAAACCATGATGGACGTGAACCGTGAGCTGGAGCGCAACATCCGCCAGTATATGCCGCTCTATGCCCGCTAATTAGGCGGTTCATCCGGCGCTGGCCGGCCGTTCGTACGCCAACAGACGATCTGACGTAGCGTTGGCCGAATGTCTAACCGGTCCCTGCCCTTAGGGTAGCTGTTTTCGACCCGGTCGAGGTTTGTCTCGGCCGGGTCGATCTGCTAGAGAGGGCTTGAGAAACCTCCCCTTTTCGCGGAGTGGAAACGCCCTATGCCGACGCCGAAAAAGCGCCCCCTGGTTATCGTGACCCGGAAGCTGCCGGACCCGATCGAAACCCGGATGATGGAGCTGTTCGACACGCGGCTGAACGTGGCGGACAAGCCGCTGACCAATCTGGAACTGATCGAAGCCGTGAAGACCTGCGACGTGCTGGTGCCGACCATCACCGACCGCATCGACGGCGCCATCTTGGCCCATGCCGGGCCCAACTTTCGCCTGATCGCCAATTTCGGCACCGGTGTCGACCATATCGACCTGGCCGCCGCCCGCCAGCGCGGCATCACCGTCACCAACACGCCCGGCGTGCTGACCGAAGACACCGCCGACATGACCATGGCGTTGATCCTGGCCGTGCCGCGCCGTCTGGTGAAGGGCGCCCGCGCTCTGCAGGACGGCAAGTTCGAGGGCTGGTCGCCGACCTGGATGCTGGGCCAGCGTATCTGGGGCAAGCGGCTCGGCATCATCGGCATGGGCCGCATCGGCCAGGCCGTCGCCCGCCGCGCCAAAGCCTTCGGCCTGTCGATCCACTATCACAACCGCAAGCGCGTGCACGAAAGCATCGAGCAGGAGCTGGAGGCGACCTACTGGGAGAGCCTCGACCAGATGCTGGCCCGCATGGACATCATCTCGGTGAACTGCCCGCATACGCCGGCCACCTTCCACCTACTGTCGGCACGCCGGCTCGACCTGCTGCCGCCGCATGCCTATGTGGTCAATACCGCGCGCGGCGAGATCATCGACGAGAACGCCCTGGTGCGGAAGCTGCGCAAGGGCGAGATCGCCGGCGCCGGCCTCGACGTGTTCGAACACGAGCCGGCGGTGAACCCCAAGCTGCTGGAACTGGATAACGTCATCCTGCTGCCGCATATGGGCTCGGCCACCCTGGAAGGCCGCATCGACATGGGCGAGAAGGTGCTGATAAACATCAAAACCTTCGCCGATGGCCATGCTCCGCCCGACCGGGTGATCCAGGGCCTGCTCTGATGCCCTTGAACGGCGTCCTGCCCCGGCCGGACGCCGTTTTGCTATGTACAAGGATGATCCGGCTGCCTAGTCTCAGCCCGTTCCTGCCGAATCCGCGATGACCCAGACGCCCTCCTACAGCCGCGCACCCGCCGACTTCCTCGACATGATCGCTGCCCATGGCCGCTATCTGCAGTCGCAGAACACGGCTGTCCGCGTGGGCAAGCAGCTGCGGCTCGATCATGTGGATTTCGGCGCCATCAAGCTGCAGAAGAAGCAGCTGCGCCAGGCGCATCTCACTTTCTGCGGCTTTTCCTGCGCCGACCTGCGCGAAAGCGATTTCACTGGCGGCGACCTGACCGGCGCCGATCTCTCGGCGGCCGACCTGACCAAGGCGATCTTTCACAAGGCCAATCTGAGCGGCGCCGACCTGAGCCGCGCGGTGCTGACCCAGACCGATTTCTCGGAAGCCCGCCTCGCGCCCCATGCCGGCCAGGACGGCAACCAGAATACCCGCCTCGGCGGCGCGGTGATGCATGGCACCAGCTTCGCCCGCGCCCAGCTTGTCGATGCCAATTTTGACAAGGCCAAGCTGGACAGCGCCGACTTCTCGTTTGCGCGGCTGGAGAATGTCAGCTTCAGGGGCGCCGATCTGCGCGGCGTGCAATTCGCGCTCGCCGATCTCGGCGACGGCATGGCCGAGGCGATTGCCGCCGCCGGCGGCCAGCTCGCCCCGCGGCTGCCGCCCGGCGGCCTGGAAGAGATCATCGCCCAACATGCGCTGTGGATCACCACCGATGGCAACAAGGGCATCCGTGCCGGCCTGCGCGGCGCCTATCTGGTCAATGCCAGCATGGTGGATGTGGATCTGAGCGGCGCCGATCTGAGCCTCGCCAACCTAGCCGGCGCCGACCTGACCGGCGCGCGGCTGATCTGCACCGATCTGCGCGGCACCAATCTCTCGCGCTGCCGCCTGACCGGTGCCGATTTCCGCGGCGCCCTGCTGGATGGCGCCCACGGCTTCATGCCAGCGGGGAGTCTGTAGGACTGCCTAGTCGCCAGCAACCAGCGACGTCATTTTCCATTGACCACCACGCAGCTCGAAGCTGGCTCTGTAATCGAGGGCATGCCGGATATTGCTGGCTGACACATAGCCAATCTTGCCGCTGGCCGACTGGACGTGGACATAGCTGCCCTCTGGCACCGACATATAGCCGGCAGGATCGAGAATGCGCACTATATCGTAATCAAGCTTTTCGATGATTGCAGCATCATTGCGGGTGGCGGCACGCAGCGTACTGCCCCGACGCACCACCACCGCATGCTCAAACTGATCGACCTGAGATGATGGAAATTCCGAGAACGTGTACGGTGCCGAAAAGGAACCATCGGCTTGGAATGACCCACCAAGTTTGAGCAGTCTCTCGAGTTCTCTCCAAATCGGGCTGTTCCGATTCTGTGGATTCCAATTCTCCCTGAACGCATCGACACCTTTGTCGCCTTCAAAAGCGTTGGCAAAATCAGAGGTCAGCACTCCGATCAATGCAGAAGCATCCCGACGCTTCACTATTGATTGCAACTGCCTCCTAAATTGAAGGAAGGAAGTATTTTTGTTTGCCTCATCTATGGGAGGCAAGCGTCTGCCGGTATTGTCCGCCGCATGGGCAGAATGAAACAGGCAGACAACGAGAAGTGTTACCCAGATCAGGCCACGAGCCGATGCTATTCGCGGCAGCGGCCCGGCCATTGCCCTACGCGATCGCTTTCAGTTCCTCGACGCCGGCGAGGTCGACCGAGACCAGGGTGGAGACGCCACGTTCGGCCATGGTGACGCCGAACAGGCGGTCCATGCGCGCCATGGTGATCGGATGGTGGGTGACCACCACGAAGCGCGTGCCCTCGCCCATATTCTGGGTCTGGCGCGCCATCGCTTCCATCAGGTTGCACAGCCGCTCAACATTGGCGTCGTCCAGCGGCGCGTCCACTTCGTCCAGCACGCAGATCGGTGCGGGGTTGGTGAGGAAGACGGCAAACAGCAGCGACAGCGCCGTCAGCGCCTGCTCGCCGCCCGAGAGCAGCGACATCACCTGCAGACGCTTGCCCGGCGGCGAGGCGTAGATTTCCAGGCCGGCCTGCAGCGGGTCATCACTCTCGACCAGCTGCAGATGCGCCTTGCCGCCGCCGAAGACCTCAACGAACAGCTTCTGGAAATGGCCATCCACCTTCTGGAAGGCTTCGAGCAGGCGCTCGCGGCCTTCCTTGTTGAGCGTGGTGATGCCCTGGCGCAGCTTCTCGATGGCGGTGACCAGATCGGTCTGCTCGGTGGACAACGCCGTGAGCTTCTCTTCCACCTCGTTGGCTTCCAACTCGGCGCGCAGGTTGACCGGGCCCATATTGTCGCGCTCCTTGCGGAGGCGTTCGAGCTGGTTTTCCACGCGCGGCAGTTCGGGGAAGTCTTCGCCCTCGTCCACATCGCCGGCCTTCAGCACCTGGTCGAGCGTGCAGTCGAGCACCTCGCGCACGCGGATCGCCAACTCGTCCAGGCTGACGCGCTGATGCTCCAGGTCGCTTTCCGCCTTCACGCGGGCCTCGCGGCCGTAGCCGAGCAGCTGCTCGATCTCGCGGGCGGTCTTGGTTGCCAGCTGCTGCGCGGCTTCGGCATTGGCCAGATGGTCGGCGGCCTCGCGGCGCTCCACCTCGGCCAGGTCGATCTGCTCCTGCAGCGCGGCCTTGCGGCTGTCGAGTTCCAGCGGGATCAGTTCCAGGCGGGTCAGTTCGACTTCCGCCTCGCTGCGGCGTGCCGTGAGCTGGGCGATCTGCTGGCTGGCGCTGTCGTTGCGGGCAGCCGCATTGCGCAGCTCGACCACGATGGCCTCCAGACGGCGGGCGCGGGCCTCGGCATCACGGCGCAGCTGGTCCAGCGCGGCGCGTGCTTCGGCCAGGGCCTGACGCAGCGCATTCACCTCGTCGCGCGCGACGCTGATGAGCTGACGCACCTCGTCTTCCGGTGGCAGCGCATCGAGCGCCACGCCATCGGCGGCGCGGGTCTCTTCGGCTTCGAGGATTTCCAGCTCGGTTTGCTGCTTCTGCTCGGCGATGGCGGCGAGCTGCGCCTGGCGCTCGGCTTCCTTGCGCACGCCCTCGGCCTGGCGGTCGCGCGCCTGACCCAGTTCGCGGTCGGCGCGGGCGATATCCTGGCTGGCCTGCTCGCGCGCCGTCTGGCGCTCGCGCTCGGCAGCGGTGATGCCCTGGGTGGCATGTTCGCGCGCGGTGTTGCGGTCGCGCTCGGCGGTCGCCACGCCATGATTGGCACGGTCGCGGGCGCCCTGACGCTCGCGCTCGGCCGCGGCCACGGCCTGGCTGGCGCGGTCACGCGCCTCGGCGGCGGCGCGTTCGGCCGCCTGCACAATGCCTGAGGCCTGCTGGCGCGCTTCGTTGCGGCTCTGCTCGGCACCCTGCACGATGCCGGCCGCCTGCTGGCGCGCGGTGTTGCGCTCGGCTTCGGCCGCGGCAATCGCCTGGCGCGCGGCGCGCTCAGCAGCGGCCGCGGCTTCGGTGGCATGGCGTGCCGCTTCATAGGCGCGCTGGGCATCGCCGAGCTTGCCTTCCATCTCGCGCAGTTCCTCGCGCAGGTCGGCCAGGCGGTTGCGCTGTTCGAGCTTCACCGAGGCCGAGGTCGGCGCGCCAGCCTTGACCGTGAAGCCGTCCCAGCGCCACAGCGCGCCCGAGCGGGTAACCAGACGCTGACCCAGCCGCAGGTCGGCGCGCAGGCGGGCGCCATCGGCATCATCAGCGACCAGGCCGATCTGGCTGAGACGGCGCTGCAGCGCCGCCGGCCCGGTGACATGGCGCGACAGCGGCTCGGCGCCCGCGGGCAGCCCCGGTGCATCGGTCAGCGGCGGCAGCGCATCCCAGTGCATCGGCGCATTGGGATCGGTGGCCGCGTTCAGTTCGTCGGCCAACGCGGCGCCCAGCGCCTTTTCATAACCCGGCGCCACCTGAATCTGGTCGATCAGCGGCGCGAAGAGATTGCCTTCATCGACCTTCAGCAGCTTGGCCAGGCCGGCCTCTTCCGCCTTCAGGCGGGTGAGTTCGCCCTGCACGCCCTGCCAGGCATCGCGGGCGGTCTGCTCGCTCTGCGCGACGGTGTTGCGCTCGGCTTCGGCGGCTTCCTGATGTCTGCGGGCGGCCGCGATCGTCTCGGCATGCTCGGCCTCGACGGCGTTCAGGCCGCTGCGCGCGGCTTCTATCTTCTGCGCATGCTCGCCTTCGACGGCGTTGAGGCCCGCGCGGGCGGCCTCGATCTTCTGCTCATGCTCGGCGCCGGCCTGGGCCAGCAAGCTGCGGGCGGCTTCGATCTTCTGCGCATGCTCGGCTTCGACGGCTTCGAGGGCTGCACGCGCCGCCTCGATCAGGCGGCCCTGCTCGGCCTCGACGGCCTCGTAGGCCTGACGCGCGGCCTCGATCTTCTGCGCATGATCGGCTTCAACGGCATCCAGCGCCGTGCGGGCGGTTTCGACCGCCACCTGCCGGGCCTCGACTTCGGCATTGACCGCCTCGGCCTCGGCCAGCGATTCCGTCTGCGCCTGCAGGCGGGCTTCCTCGTTACCGAGTTCTTCCAGACGGCCCTTCAGGCGGGCCAGACGACGCTCGCCGTCCTCGATAGCCTGACGCAGGCGGGCGCGGCTGGCCTGTTCCTGGGCAGCGCGGTCGGACAATGTGTCCAGCTCGCTCTGATGCGCGGCGACCTTCGCCTCAGAGTCTGCAACAGCCGCTTCAGCCGCAGCCTGCGCATCCGTCTCGCCGGCGCGCTGGGCCTGCAAGTCGGCATCCTCGGCCGAGAGGCGGGCGACAGTCGCCTGGGCGTCTTCGGCCAACGCGGTTTCGCGCGCGGCGTCGGCATTGATCTGGTCCAGACGCTGGCGCACCTGGTCGGCGGCCTCGCGGGCGCGATCGGATTCCGCCTCCAGGCCTTCGCGCGCCACGGTCAGGCGATGCAGCTTGGCGCCGGCTTCGGCCTCATGATGGCGCAGCGGCGGCAGCGCCTCGGCGGCGATGCGTTCGGCGCCATGGGCTTCGGAGACCTGCAGCGTGCGATCGGCCACCTCGCGCTCGGCGGCCTGCAGGGCCTGCTCGGCCTCGGCCAGCGCGTTCTTCAACGCCGCATGCTTGAGATGGAACAGGATCGCCTCGGTGCGGCGGATCTGGCCGGCGATGTTGCGATAGCGGCTGGCCTGTCGGGCCTGGCGCTTCAGCGACTGCAGCTGGTTGTCGAGTTGGCCGATGACATCGACCACGCGTTCCAGATTCTGCTCGGCGGCCTTCAGCCGCAGCTCGGCCTCATGACGGCGCGAATGCAGGCCCGAAATGCCAGCCGCCTCTTCCAGCAGCATGCGGCGGTCGGTCGGCTTGGCGTTGATGATGGCGCCGACACGGCCCTGGCTGACCATGGCCGGCGAATTGGCGCCCGACGCCAGATCGGCGAACAGCAACTGCACGTCGCGCATGCGCACGTCGTTGCCGTTGATCTCGTAGTCGGAGCCCTTCTCGCGTTCGATCTTGCGCGTGATCTCCACCGTCTCCATCTCGTTGAAGGCGGCGGGCGCGGTACGCGTCTTGTTGTCCAGCGTGAGCGTGACTTCGGCGATATTGCGGGCCGGCCGGGTGGCCGTGCCCGCAAAGATCATGTCATCCATGCCCGTGCCGCGCATGCGCTTGGCCGAGTTTTCGCCCATCACCCAGCGCAGGGCTTCCACCAGATTGGACTTGCCACAGCCGTTCGGACCGACAATGCCGGTCAGACCCGGATGGATCACGAAATCCGTCGGTTCGACGAAGGATTTGAAACCGGACAAGCGCAACTTGGTAAACTGCACGGGAACTCCCTTTCGATACTGTCGCGACTGGCGAAGCTTACTTCGCCAGCGCGTCGAGCTTCTTGCGCAACTCTTCGATCGTCGGCGCACCGGCTTCGGTCTTGCCATTGATGATGAGAGTCGGCGTCGAGTTGACGTTGAACTTCTGATTGCCTTCGAGGCGCGAATTCAGGATGTAGTCGCCCAGCGGCTTGTCTGCGAGGCAGGCTTCGAACTGCTCGGACGAGACGCCGCCCAGACGGCCGATCTGCACCAGCGCCGCTTTCGGATCGGTGGCGCCGGCCCACTGGCGCTGCTGCGCGAACAGCACGTTGAGGAAGGTGTAATACTTCTCTGGCCCGCCGCAGCGCGCCAGCACCGCGCCGGCATAAGCCATCTGGTCGAGCGGGAAGTCGCGGAAGATCAGCTTCGCCTTGCCGGTGTCGATATACTCGGTCTTCAGCGCCGGCAGCACCTCGGCATGGAAGCGCGCGCAATGCGGACAGGTGAGCGAGGCATATTCGATGATGGTGATCGGCGCCTCGGCCTTGCCGAGCACCATGTCTTGCAGACGCGGATTACCCGCCGGCGCTGCCGTCTGGGCCAGAGCCGTGGAACCAAAGAAACCCGCAATCACAAAAGACAGGGTCAGAACCAAACGCTGTATATATTTCATGGAGATACTCCGACCCCCTACATCTAGGGGGCATTCTATGTTGCACGATCCGGCCTGCAACCGGACTCTGCCTTTATCCACAAGAATCTGGCCGGCTCAAGGCAGCTCAGCGACTCGCACCAAGAAGTGATCGTCCAAGGTTCTCAAGGGCTTGGCGAAGCTCCTTGTCCTCGACTCCAACCAGCATTTTCTCCAGCCGGGCGCGCTCGTCAGCGGTGAGCGGCCGAGTCGTGCGCGCGGGCTTCAGATGCGACTCGGGCTGGCGGATCGGCATCTGCTTCAGCTTCAGGCGCTCGACGGCGCGATACCCGAAGTAGCCGTTGATCTTTTCGATGATCAACGGGCTCAGATGCTGCAACTCCAGTGCAAAGGCCGGGCTGACACCGATCTCCAGCGTGGCGGCGTGGCCGGCGCCGGAGGCGTAGCTCATGCGCTCAGGCTGGGTTTCGCTTTTCAGCAGCGGGCCGGCGATCTCGCCCCAGCGATGGATGATCTCGCCCAGCGCCGCGCCGCGGTTTTTCATAAGCGGCCGGGTCAGGCGGCCGAGCGACAGGCCAAGCGCCTTGGGCGCATTGGTGCGCTGCGCGGGATTGCGCGCGGCAGGATCGGCTTTCTTCGACTCATCGGCCATGGCGGCAGTCTACGCCGCCGTCGCCGCGATTAGTAGCCGAGCGCCTCCGACAGCCGCTCGTAGCGCGGTCCGCGCAGCTGATAGACATAGGCCTGCCGCGTGCCCTGGCGGCCGCCATCGGCGAAATCCTGCACGGTGCCGCCGAACAGGTCGCGCCAGCCGCGGATGCCGGCCACGGCGCGGGTCAGGCGTGGCATGGCGGTGTCGCCCTCGGCGCGGTCCAGCGCCAGGATGGCCAGATCGGCAATGGTGGCGCCATAGATCGCACCGGCATTGGGTTCCTGGCCGAAGCGCGCCTTGTAAGCATCCATCCAGGCCACAACCTCGGTACTGGCGCCGCTGCGCTCGGGCAGCGCAATCGAAGACACGCTGTACAGGCCCTGGGTGCCGCCGCCGGGCGCCTGGGCCAGCAGATAATCATGCGTGGTGGAGGGCCCGAGGAAAGTGACGCTCCAGCCCATGGTCCGGGCCGTGGTCATCGGCAGGATGGTGTCGCGCAGCAGCGTCGCCAGCACGACGAGGTCGCAGCCAGCCGACTGCAGCCGCGTCATCGCCGCGGTGAAGTCGGTGTCGGTGGGGCGATGGGTGACGACAAGCCCGAGCGTCTGGCCATGCCGGGCGAGTTGGTCGCGCAGCGCCTGCTGCACTTCCTCGCCGTAATCAGTGCTCTGGGCCAGCGCGCAGACCGCCTTCTTGCCCTGGGTCTCGACCATCCACTTCACGCCGGCGCGGATCTGGTCGTAATAGAGCGAGCCGGAAATCCAGGTCACGGCATCGGGTGCCTGCACCAGGTCGCGGCTGGCCGCCATCGGAAACAGATTGGCGATGCCGGCCTGCCTCAACTGCGGCAACACCGCCTGCACCTGCGCGGTGCCGAGCGAACCGACGAAGACCTGCACGCGATCATGCTTGATCAGTTTGTTGGCGGCCTGCACCGCGCGCGGCACCTGGAACTGGTGGTCCTCGACCACCAGGCGCAGCTTGCGGCCGCGGATGCCACCGGCGGCGTTGACCGCATCGAAGCGCAGGCGCATGGCGTTGACCACCGCATGGCCATAGGCCGCCGCCGGGCCGGACAGGTCGGTCAGGGTGCCGAGCACAATTTCATTGCGCTGGGGTTCGGCGGCCTGGACGCCGCCCGCCATCAACACCGCGATCAGGGCCGCCAGAATTCTGCTGCGCATGGCCTTCACTCCGCTGAAAAATCGGCGTCAAAATGGCGCAGCCGGCCACAACGCGCAAGCGCGAATGCGGCCGATGCGATGACAATCGTCCGTTTTCAATGTTACGGTCCGTCCATGCCCCAATCACGGCCAAAGTCCCGCGCCGCTGCGCCCGATCTCGCCGCCCTGCTGCTGCCCTGGTACGACCGCCATCACCGCAACCTGCCGTGGCGTAGCCCGCCAGGACAGCCGGCGATGGCCGCGTATCGCGTCTGGCTCAGCGAGATCATGCTGCAGCAGACCACGGTGCCCGCCGTGATCCCCTATTTCGCCAAATTCCTGCAGCGCTGGCCGAGCGTGCATGACCTTGCGGCAGCGCCGGTGGACGAGGTGATGGAGGCCTGGGCCGGCCTGGGCTATTACGCCCGTGCCCGCAACCTGCACAAATGCGCGCAGATGGTCAGCGCCACACTCGGCGGCGTGTTCCCCGATACGGAAGAAGGATTGCTGGAACTGCCCGGCATCGGCGCCTATACCGCCGCCGCCATTGCCGCCATCGCCTTCGGACAGCCCGCCGCAGTGATGGACGGCAATATCGAACGCGTTCTGGCGCGGGTGTTCGCCGTCGAGACGCCGCTGCCGCAGGCTAAGCCCGAACTGCGCAAGCTGACGGCGCAGGTGACGCCGCAGACGCGGCCTGGCGATTTCGCGCAGGCCATGATGGATCTGGGCGCGACCGTGTGCACGCCGAAAAGCCCCGACTGCCTGCTCTGCCCGCTGCAGGTCATCTGCCAGGCGTTCAAACGCGGCATTGCCGCGACGCTGCCGCGCAAAGCACCAAAGGCGGAGCGCCCGGTCCGACACACCATCGCCTTCCTGCTGGAACGCGACGACGGCGCCGTGCTGCTGCGTCGACGACCGCCCGAGGGCCTGCTGGGCGGCATGCTGGAGGTGCCCAGCACACCGTGGCGCGATACGCCCTGGCCGCAAGTGGACGAAGCGCTGGACCATGCCCCGGCGGCGCTGGCCTGGCAGCCGGTGGCGGATGCCGCGGCCGAACACGGCTTCACGCATTTCACGCTGAAGATCGCGGCCCTGCATGGCCGCATCAATGCCAAGGCCGCCGCCAAGCTGGCGGGCGTGTGGCAGCCGCCACGCGAAGCGCAGCTGCCCACGGTGATGAAAAAGATGCTGGGCCTGCTGCCGCGCGAAACGCCCGGCGAAACGGTCAGATCGACGAAAAGTCGCCGTGGCGGCCAAGGCCGCTCTTGAAGCGCGCGGCCCCCGCTATCGCCTCTTCGGTCACGATCGGCAGGCCGCCCTCGGCCTCGTCATGCAAAGCGGCATCCAGCGACATATCCCACTGGCGGTAGCTGGAACTGCGGTCGGCCAGCATGCAGCCTTGCGGGAAGCGGCTGATCTCTTCGGCCAGCGCTTCCGCCGCCACCCGCGCCTGCCCCTTCGGCACCACGCGATTGGCCAGGCCGATGTTCAATGCTTCGTCAGCGCTCACGGCACGACCGGTGAGGATCATGTCGAGCGCGCGGCTGTGGCCGATCAGGCGCGGCAGACGCACCGTGCCGCCATCGATCAGCGGCACGCCCCAACGCCGGCAGAACACGCCGAAGGTTGAATCCTCTTCGGCCACGCGCAGGTCGCACCACAGGGCCAGCTCCAGTCCGCCGGCCACGGCGAAACCCGACACCGCCGCGATCACCGGCTTGGACATCATCAGCCGCGTCGGGCCCATCGGACCTTCGGATTCCGGCGAGACATCGTTGCGCTTGTCGCCATCGGCAACCGCCTTGAGGTCGGCGCCGGCGCAGAACGTGCCGCCCGCACCCCAGAGCACGGCAACCTTTGCCGTTTCATCGGCGTCGAAATCCTTGAAGGCCTGGCGCAGCGCATCGGCGGTGGGACGGTCGACCGCATTGCGCGCCTCGGGCCGGTCGAGGATCACGGTGGTGATCGCTCCCTTGCGTTCGACATGCACAGCCATGACATCCTCCCGGGATTTTCACTGATCCCGACAGGCTGACAGTGCAGGCGCGCCCCCGCAAGGCCCGGCAAATCCCTTTGGCCGTCTTGTCCTTACGGCAACGACGCTGCTACACACTGGCCATGACCTTCGACTGGCGGCGATCCCTCTGGCGCGGCACCGGGCATCTGATCGCACCGGCCGTACGCCTGTGGCTGCAACATCGCGCCCGCATCGGCAAGGAAGACCGTGCCCGCCTGCCCGAACGGCTGGGCATCGCCGGCCGACCGCGTCCGGCCGGACTGGTGGTCTGGTGCCATGGTGCCAGCGTGGGTGAAAGCCAGGCCCTGCTGCCGCTGCTGCAGCATCTGCACGAGCAGCGCCCCGATGTGACCTGGTTGCTGACCTCCGGCACCGTCACCTCGGCAGCCCTGGTCGAACGTCGCGCCGGACCCGGCGTGCTGCACCAGTTTCTGCCGGTCGATCTGCCGCGCGCCGTGGATGGTTTCCTCGATCACTGGAAACCGGACCTGGTGCTGTGGAGCGAGTCCGATTTCTGGCCGGGCATCCTGAACAGCCTGCGCCTGCGTCGCATCCCGACGCTGCTCATCAACGCCCGCATGTCGGAACGCTCCTGCCGGCGCTGGGCCGGCATGCCGGGTACCGCGCGCTGGCTGCTGCAGGGCTTTGCTGCGGTCTATGCGCAGACCGCGCAGGATGCCGAGCGCCTGCGCCGGCTGGGCATGACGGATGTGATCGAAGCCGGCAACCTGAAACATGCCGCGCCACCGCTGCCGGTCAATCCCGCGGACCTGGCTGCCTGGCGCCGGCAACTGGACCTGCGGCCGGTCTGGCTCGCCGCCAGCACCCATGCCGGCGAAGAAGCCCTGGTGGCCGAGGTGCATCGCCGACTGAAATTCCGCCACCCCGACCTGCTGACCCTGATCGTGCCGCGCCACCCCGAACGCGGAGCGGAGATCGCCGCGGAACTGGCAGCCGGCGGCCTGACCAGCGCCCTGCGCTCGCGCGATGAACGGCCCGATGCGGGAACCGAGCTCTATATCGCCGATACCCTGGGCGAACTGGGCCTGTGGTATCGCATCAGTCCGATCGTGGCGATGGGTGGCTCGCTGATCCCCCATGGCGGCCATAATCCGTTGGAGCCGGCGCGCCTGGGCTGCGCCGTGCTGTTCGGTCCGCACATGTTCAATTTCGCCGAAGTCAGCACCGGCCTGCTGCAGGCCGGCGGCGCCGTGCAGGTGGAGGATCTGGAAGACCTGGGGGCCCAGATAATCGCGCTGTTCGAAGACCAGAAGCGCCGCCGCACCCTGGCCGATGCCGGGCAGGCCTATGCTGCCGGACCGGCGGATATCATCGAACGCCTGTCAGCAGCGGTCCTGCAGCATCTGCCGCCGAGCCGCTAGCCCACGAAGGGCTTGGCGATATGCGCCACCTCTTCCATCGACGAGCCGAAATGCTGCGGCTTGGACATATCGGTGATTTTCGCGTAATTGGCAGCGAAATCCTCGACGGTGACCTTGGCATCGACACCGAAGAACATGCCTTGGGATTCCATGATCTGCATCTTGGCGTAGAACCCGGCGCCAGCCGAGATGATGTCGCCGGTGGCGGTGCAGGCTTCCGAGCAGAGATAGGCCACGGCCTGCGTCACATATTCGGGCTTGAGATGCGGCAGCAGTTGCGGTGGCAGCAGGGCTTCGGTCATGCGGGTGGCGGCAACCGGCGCAATGGTGTTGACCAGGATGCCGTATTTGGCGCCTTCCTGCTTCAGCGAGTTCATCAGGCCGACCACGCCCATCTTGGCGCCGGCATAATTCGACTGGCCGAAGTTGCCATACAGGCCGGAATTCGACGAAGTCATGACGATGCGGCCGTAATTCTGCTGCTGCATCACCGGCCAGGCCGCCTTGGTGACATAAGCCGAACCGAGGAAATGCACCTTCACGACGGTGTCGAAATCAGCCACATCCATCTTGGCAAAGGTCTTGTCGCGCAGGATGCCGGCATTGTTGACGACAATATCGACGCGCCCGAAGGCATCCATCGCGGTCTTGACGATATTCGCCGCCGCACCGGCTTCCGATACGCTGTCGTAATTCGCCACCGCCACGCCGCCGGCCGCGGTGATCTCGGCCACCACCTGGTCGGCCGCCTTGGCCGAAGCACCGGTGCCATCCACCCCGCCGCCCAGATCGTTCACCACCACCTTGGCGCCACGCGATGCCAGCAGCAGCGCATGGCTGCGGCCCAGACCGGCGCCCGCGCCGGTGACGATGGCGACGCGACCATTGAAATCGATGGCCATGGGAATCCTCCGTTTATGGGTTCTGAGTTCAGACTTTGTATTCGAGCAGCAGATCGCAGACTTCGCGCACGGCACCATGGCCGCCGGCGGCATCCGTGACGTAAGCCGCGGCCTTTTTCACCTGCGGCCGTGCATTGGCCACGGCAATTGGCAGGCCGACCGCGCCCATCACATCGAGATCGTTGACGTCGTCGGCGACATGGCAGACCTGGTCGAGGCCGATGCCGAGTTCGGCACAGATCGCCTGCAACCGAGGCAGCTTGTGCCGCACGCCCATATGGCCGAAGCGGATTTTCAGCCGGTCGATGCGGCGCTGGATCGAGGGCGTGTCGCTCATGGTGATCAGCGCCACCTCGATGCCGGCCTCTTTCACCAGCAGAATGCCGAAGCCGTCCTGAACATGGTATTTGCGCAGCTCGGAGCCGTCATCGGCGTAATAAAGCCCGCCATCGGTGAGCGTGCCGTCGAGATCGAGCGACAGCAGTTTGATAGCCTTGAAGCGGGCAACCAGATCGGCGTCCAGCATGAAACTCTCCCCCTGGCCCGCGACAGCCTGCGGACCCGACTGCAAATAATCCGACAAGATTAGCGGGGAAGCCGGGGCCGGCGCCAGCATCGGCGCCGCATCTGACGCAGCGTCAGGCGGCTCAGGGCGGCAGGGTACGGTTCATCTGCTGCTGGCGCTCGCGGCGCTGCTCGGCCTCCAGCGCCCGGCGACGCTGATCGAGCTGCAGGCGCTGGGTCTCGGTCTGGCGTTTGGCACCCTCGGCATCACGGCGGCGCTGCATGGTATCGAGGCGGCGCTGGTCCTCGTTCATGTTGAGCTGGCGCTGGCGGTCCTGGCGCGCGGCATCCTCCTGCCGGCTGCGCCGGGCGTCCTGGAACCGCTGCTCGCGCTCCAGCTCCATGCGGCGGGTTTCGGACTCCATATGCTGGCGGTTCCACTCGGCCGGATCGCTGCTCTGGGCCAGCGCCAGTGGGGTTGCCAGGCCATAGGCCAGCAGCAGCCATCCGCTAAGACGCAGCATCATGGCCGGCGCTCGTTCTCGAAACGCTGGCGCACCGCGCCGATTTCACGGGTGGGATCTTCGCGGCCGCGCAGCGGATCGACATCGGCGCCGCGCTCGGGACCGAGGCGGCGGTCTTCCTCGATCCCCAGACGACGCCGGGTCTCCTGCTGCTCGCCCAGCTCGCGCTGCAGGGTGAGGAAATCCTTCTCCTGATCATGGCGTTCGGGCTGCAGGCGGCGGTTTTCCGCCTCCACGCGCTGGCGGCTCCATTCGGTCGGATCCATCGTCTGCGTGGTCTGGGCAAACGACGGCGCGGCGGCAGCGATCATAAAAGTCAGGGCATAAACCAGGCTGGTGCGCGACATGGCCGACTCCCGTGCTGGATCGGTTGCAATGCTTGCACCGGAATAGGGCGATTCTGCGCCTATTCACGGGCGATCAGCCCTATCAACGCTTTCAGCGGCGCTTTGGTTTCGGCGGGCCCATATCATCCAGCCAGAAGACGACATGGTCTTCCAGCTCGCCGGCTTCTTTTTCCGAGATGCAGCGGCCGGCCGCCGAAACGCCGGCCTGGTGCACGGTCTCTCGGCTGCCGCTTTTCAGCGGGTGCCACCAGGGCAGATCCTTGCCCTGGGCCACCAGCCGGTAGCCGCAGCTTTTCGGCAGCCAGTTCATCTTGGCCACCTTAGCCGGCGTGAGCTGGATGCAGTCGGGCACGATCTTCTTGCGCTTGGGATAGTTGCTGCACTGGCCCGTTGAACAGTTCAGCAGCTTGCAGGCCACATTGGTCTGTTCCAGATGGCCGGTATCCTCGTCTTCCAGACGGTAGAGGCAGCATTTGCCGCAGCCATCGCAGAGCGACTCCCATTCGGACTGGGTCATCTGGTCGAGGCGCTTGCGGCGCCAGAATGGCAGGGCACGGGACATGCGGGCAGTTTACGCCGGAAGCCGTCGTCCAGAAAGGCGTAAGCCCCAGCGGTATAACAGACCCTAGCGTTTGCCGGGCTGGCCGTTGTGCTGGCGGATGAAGGCCGTCACCCGGGGAGCGATTTCCTCGCGCCAGCGGCGGCCATTGAACACGCCATAATGGCCGACACCAGCCTGCAGATGGTGCTGGCGCCGGGTTTGCGGGATATTCGGACAAATATCATGGGCCGCCATGGTCTGGCCGACGCCGGAGATATCGTCCTTCTCGCCTTCCACTGTCAGCAGTGCGGTCTTGCGGATCGCGGTGCAATCCACCGGCCGGCCGCGATGGGTCATGGTGCCGCGTGGCAGCTGGTGCTCCTGGAACACCGCCTTCACGGTCTGCAGATAATATTCCGCCGGCAGATCCATGACGGCGAGATATTCATCATAGAAATCGGTATGGGCCTTGGCGCTGTCGCCGTCGCCCTTGATCAGATGATGGAACAGCCGCACATGGGCGCCGACATGGCGATCCAGGTTCATGGTCATGAAACCGGTGAGCTGGATGAAACCCGGATAGACCTGCCGCATAAAACCGGCATGCGGGAAGGGCACATGATTGATCACACTGTGCTCGAACCACTCGATGGAATGTTCCTGCGCCAGGTCGTTCGGCGTGGTCGGGCTGATGCGGGTATCGATCGGCCCGCCCATCAGCGTCATCGACCGCGGCAGATTCGCGTCGTTGTCTTCCGACATCAGTGCAATCGCGGCCAGCACCGGCACCGAAGGCTGGCACACCGCCATGACATGGCTGCCCGGGCCGAGCGCGGCGAAGAATTCGCGCACGTAATCGATATAGTCGTCGAGATCGAAAGCGCCGTCGCTCAGCGGCACGTCGCGGGCATCGACCCAGTCGGTGATATAGACCTCGTGATGCGGCAGCATCGCTTCGACCGTGCCGCGCAGCAGCGTGGCGTAATGGCCCGACAACGGCGCCACGATCAGCAGCTTCGGATCGTTACGGTCTTCGCAGCCCTCGCGGACGAAATGCTTCAGCCGACAGAATGGCAGATCGAGCACGTATTCCTCGGTCACCGGACGCTTTTTGCCCTCCACCAGGGTGGAGGGCAGGCCAAAGGCCGGCTTCGGGTAACGGCGCGTGATATTGGTGAAGACTTCCAGGCCGGCGGCGAGCGTGCGCGCGGCCGGCGAATAGTTCACCGGCAGATAGGGCAGCTTCAGCGCCTTGGTCTGCGCTTCGGCCAAAACCCGGAAGGGCTGCAGGGCAGCCTGCTGGAATTCAAAGAGCTGATAGAGCATAGGTCCCACCCTGATGCCGGAGCGCGGCGGAACTGAGGCGGCCGCACCACAAGACTCGGACAAAGCTGTTAGCGAACTGTGACCGACGAGATGTCACGCTGCGTCACATAGGGCAGCTTAACGCGATTCCTCAGTGTCCGCACAAAATATTTTGCACTGCAACATATGCGTGCATTCAATACAACCCGCTGATCGGGAACGATTTAAAGTCTGGCTTTGATGCGTTGGGCCATTTGATCCGGCGTTGCATCATGGCGGAAATGCGCCAGATACCGGCCCTGCCCGTCCATCAGGTAGATGAAACCGGAATGATCGACGGAATAGCCCAGGCTCGAATCCTTGAGTTGGACCTTCTGGTAATAAACCCGGTAGGCGCGCGCCACGGCGGCGATCTGCTCCGGCGTGCCGGTCAGGCCGACCAGGCGTTCGTGGAAGGCCTGCACGTATTCCTTCATCACCGGCGGCGTATCGCGCTCGGGATCGACGGTGATCAGGATCGGCTGCACCTGCGCCCCCGCCGCGCCCAGTTCATCCATGGCGATGGCAATGGTCTGCAGGCCGGTGGGGCAAATATCGGGGCAGTTGGTGAAACCGAAATACACCAGCATCAGCTTGCCGGCGAAATCCTTGTCCGAAACCGTCTTGCCGTCCTGGTCGGTGAGCGTGAACGGCCCGCCGATGGCGACCGGGCCATTGCCCGCGTCGTCGCCTCTGGGCGCGAACCACTGCAAGCCGAGGAAACCCAGGAAGCCGATCACAACAATGGCAGCGACAATCAGGACGCCGCGCTGCAGGCCGCGTTTGGCAGCAGACATGATTACTTCCCCTTGCCGCCGAGGGCCGCAGCCGTCGTCTCGATGAAATCGGCCATCGCCACATCCCGCTCGCTCAGCCCGTTGGCATCATGCGTGGTCAGCGTGATCTCGACGCGATTATAGACGTTGAACCATTCGGGATGGTGATCCAGCTTCTCGGCCATCAGCGCCACACGGCCCATGAAGCCGAAGGCAGCGTTGAAATCGGCGAAGAGGAACGTCTTCTTGATCGCATCGCGGCCGGGATCGTGGCTCCAGCTCGCAAAACGCTGCAATGCATCGCTGCGCGCGGCGCCTTCCAGTTTGCGGATTGCCATGTCATCCTCCTGCCGCCTGTGATCAGGCGGTCTGGCGCGCAAGCTAGCGCGCGCCCCGGCCTGCTTCAACCGCCGTCCAGCCGCTTGAGACGATCCGCCGCATGAGCCAGATACCGTCTGCCCCCGCCAGTTCGCACCCGCGCGCCGAGAGCCTCGCGCCCAGCCTGGACGATATCGCCGCCATCGGCGAAGCCGAATTGAAACGGCTACGTCCCGCGCTGGCCCGCTATATCGATGGCGTGCCGATCCAGGTGGTTGATTTCCCCGATGACGACACCCTGACCGAAATGGCCTGCGATACGCCCTTCGACCTGCTGGGCCTGTACAGCGGCGGCAGCGTTCTGGCCGAGGATCGCGGCGAGACCGGCACGTTGCCGGCGATGATCTTCCTCTATCGCCGGCCGCTGCTGGATTACTGGTGCGAGACCGGCGAGGCGCTGAGAGATGTCGTGCGCCATGTGCTGATCCACGAGATCGGCCACCATGTCGGCCTGTCGGACGACGACATGCATGCCATCGAGGACAGTATCGTCTGAACGGTCAGTCGGCCGCCATCTGCACGGCATCCTGCCGCGGCAGGCGGAAGGCCACACGGGTGCCATGGCCAGGTGTGGAGGCGATCGCCAGCGGCGCGCCATGCAGTTCGGCCAGACGATTGGCCAGCGCCAGCCCCAGGCCTGTACCGCGTTCGCTCTGCGCCACCATACCGCTGACCTGACCGAAAGGCGTCATCGCCACCTGCACCTGCGACTGGGTCATGCCGGGCCCATCATCACTGATGGTGAAACGCACGACCTTGTCCTCTGCCGTGGCCTCGACCCGCACATCGCCACCCGAGGGGGTGAACTTCAGGGCATTCGAGAGCAGATTGACCAGGGTCTGCTTGATGGCGCGGGCATCGCCCATCACCATGGGCAAGGTTTCGTCCACGGTAACATCCACGGTCGTGCCGCGCATCTGCGCCAGGCCGGAAACCAGCACCAGGCTGGCGCGCACCAGCTCGTGCGGCGACAGCGCTTCGTGATGCAGCTCCATGCGACCGGCTTCGATCTTGGAAAGATCCAGCACATCGTTGATCAGCGACAGTAGATGCTGGCCGCTTTCACGGATGTCGCGGGCATATTCGGCATATTTGTGGTGGCCGAGCGGACCGAAGACCTGGCGTTCCAGCACCTCGCCGAAACCGATCACAGCATTCAGCGGCGTGCGCAACTCATGGCTGACATGGGCAACGAAGTCGGTTTTGACCCGTGCCGCCTGCTCAGCCCGCATCTGGGCTTCCGCCGTGCGATGCAGCGCCTGCTCCAGCCGGGTCGCCTGCAGTTCGGCGGCATGCCGGCCCAGATAGGCGATGCGGCGCTGGCGCTCATAAACATAATTGGAGAAGAATCCGATCGCGAATGCGGTGGCCATCATCACCTGATAGACGGTGAATTCCAGTGGCGTGCCGAGCTGAAGGGCGACATAGGTAATGTCGAGCACTGCAATGACGGTGGCGACAACGGTTGCCGCGCGCAAAGTGCCGAGCCGCAGCACGACGAAGATGCCAATGATGACCAGAATGACGCAATCGAGATAGAGCGGGAGCAGCACCGGCGGCGTCAGTGCGACGATGCCGACGAAACCGAAACCGACCGCCAGCGCGCCGATCTGCATGATCAGCTGATGCCGCGGCAGCACGCGCGGATCGTAGGTGGCGACGATACCCGCCAGCAGAACCAGAACCGAGATGGCGCGGATGATGCTCATCGTCATCGCCGCCGGAGCAAACAACCAGTCGGTGACGCCGAAACTGGTAAACAATCCAGCCGCCAGGCCCAGCGCATAACGCGCGTAGATCAGCGTGCTGGGCGCTTCGGCCTGCTGGAATTCCTGCTCCAGGGCCGGATCTGCGAATGCGGAATCGTACCAGTGCAGGGTGGCGGAGGGAGCGGACAAAGGCGGCAACGGGCTCATGACAACAATCCCGTCAGGCTAGGCATAGCGCTATGCCGCCGCAACCGGGTTTCGGCATGACCCGGCGCATTCAACCTCTGCGGCGCATCGCAGGCCCTCAGCTAAGCCGGCAGTATCAGCCCGCCGTGAGCAGCCGTTCGACGAAAGTCGGAACCAGGCTGGTGGCCGGGCCGAAGATTTTCTCGGCAAACAGCGAGGCGCCATCGGAGGGATCGAGATTGAGTTCCACCGTATGGGCGCGGCGAGCGCGACGGACCTCGGCCACAAAGCCGGCCGCAGGATAAACCTGACCTGACGTGCCGATGGACAGGAACAGGTCGCAGGCATCGAGCGCCCGGTAAATCTCGTCCATATGCAGCGGCATCTCGCCGAACCAGACCACATGGGGCCGCAGGCGCCCGGTGGTGGCGCAGGCCGGACAGGTGGTGGCAAGATCGAGATCATCGCGCCAGGGCATAATATTTTCGCAGGCTTCACAGCGGATTTTCAGCAGCTCGCCATGCATGTGCAGCAGCTTTGTCGATCCCGCCCGTTCATGCAGGTCGTCGACATTCTGCGTCACCAGCAGCAGATCGCCATCGAAGCGGCGCTCCAGCTCGGCCAGCGCCACATGGGCGGCATTGGGCGTGGCCTCCACCAGGTTTTTGCGCCGGGCATTGTAGAAGTCATGCACCAGCACCGGATTGCGCGCGAAGCCCTCCGGCGTCGCCACATCCTGCAGGTCGTATTTGGTCCACAGACCGTCCTTGTCGCGGAAAGTACCGAGGCCGGACTCCGCCGAGATGCCGGCGCCGGTCAACACGACGATGGAACGGAAGCGCGTCTGCGTCACCGGCCGCGGCTACTCGCCATGACCATAGGCGGCGACTTCCTGGCGCTCCCAATGCTCGGCTTCGTCGGCCATCCAGTCATGTTCCTCATCGTCTGCCTCGCCGCCATCGACGCGATAGACATGCTCGGGCGTATAGATCGCGCCCGAGGAGGACAGGAAGCTGGAATACAACACGAAGCGGTCGACATAGCAGACTGGCGCTGAATACAGCGCGTGATGACTGAGGAAAGCGCCCACGCGGTCGAACGGTGCGTTGTTCAGGCGCGCCAGCGTTACATGCGGCATAAACTTGCGGCGATCCGGCGGCAGGCCGGCGCGCAGCACGGCATTGTCCACCTTGTCCTGCAGGCGGTTCAGCGTGGCATTGGGACGTACGCCGGCCCAGAGCGAATTGGCCTTGCGCTTGTCGCCGAAGGTGCCGACGCCGAACAGCTCGAGATCGAAGCTGGGCACGATAATGCCCGACAGCTCTTCGCCAATGGCGCGCGCCGTGCGGCCATCAACCTCGCCGATAAACCGCAGGGTGAGATGAAACTGGTCGGGGTTGGCCCAGCGCGCACCGGGCACGCCGGCACAAAGGGCGGCAAGAGACCGACGGACATCGTCGGGGAAGCGTAAGGCAACGAACAAGCGGATCATGGGGAAAGCCCTCCGCTGGAACGGGCGCTATGGCCCAGAGCAAACGCCGGTGGTCAGGCGCTCGGGTTCGGTTGATCGCGATGGATCGCCTCGATGCCGTCCAGAACCTCCTTGAAAAGTGTCACGCCAATACTGTCGATATTGATCTTGAGCTGTTCCAGCGACGTTGCGCCGATGATGTTGCTGGTGACGAAAGGCCGGGTATTCACGAAGGCCAGCGCCATCTGCGAAGGATCGAGGCCATGCTGCTTGGCCAATGCCACATAGCGTTCGGTGGCGCGGTCGACCTGCGGATTGCTGTAGCGGGTGAAACGCGTGAACAGGGCCAGGCGGCTGCCCGGCGGCCGGGCGCCGCCCAGATACTTGCCGCTCAGCACACCCATGGCGAGCGGCGAATAAGCCAGCAGGCCGACCTCTTCCATCTGCGTCACTTCGGACAGTGCGCTTTCGTACCAGCGATTCAGCAGGTTGTAGGGGTTCTGGATCGAGACGATGCGCGGTCGCGCGGCGCTGGCCGCAGCGTCGCTCACATGGCGCATCACGCCCCAGGCGGTTTCGTTCGATACGCCGAAGGTGCGGATCTTGCCGGCCTTCACCAGTTCGCCCATCGCATCCAGCGTCTCGGCGATGGCGATCGACTCCTCGCTGTTCCACGGATATTCGGCGCGGCCGAAATTGGTGGTCAGACGATCGGTCCAATGGGACTGGTAGAGATCGATATAATCGGTCTGCAGCCGCTTCAGGCTTTTGTCGACCGCCTCGAAAATCTGCTTGCGGCTCAGGTTCGGCGGCTGCTTGTCATCGCGCAGCCAGGTGAAATCGCCGCGCGGGCCACCACCGCGGCCGGCCACCTTGGTGGCCAGCACCACCTTGTCGCGATTGCCGCGCGCCTTCAGCCAGGTGCCGACATAGCTTTCAGTGCGGCCCTGCGTCTCGGCGCGGGGCGGCACCGGATACATTTCGGCGGCGTCGATGAAATTGATGCCGCGCTCCAGCGCGTAATCCAGCTGGGCGTGGGCTTCGGCTTCGGTGTTCTGCTCGCCCCAGGTCATGGTACCCAGGCAAATCAGGCTCACCTGAATGTCGGTGCGGCCTAAGCGACGGAACTCCATGACAAAACTCCCGAAACAGCGAAACAGGCCGGCTGTTTTGCCGGCAGCCCATATTGTCGGCAGGACTCGGCCATTTCAACAACGAATTGAGGTCAACGCCCCAGGAACCGCAAAATGTGGGGCATGGTGCGCTCGACAATCACGGCGACGCCCTCACGGGTCGGATGGATGCCGTCGCTCAGATTCAGCTTCGCCTCGCCGGCCACGCCATCGAGGAAGAACGGATAGAGCGGCAAGCCATGCTTTTGTGACAGATCCGGGTAGATGGCGTTGAACTTGCGGCCATAATCCGCACCCAGATTGGGCGCCGCCAGCATGCCGGCCAGCAGCACCGGCAGATTGGCCTGTTTCAGCCTGGCCACGATGGCATCCAGGTTGGTCCGTGCCTGCTCGGGCGCCAGGCCCCGCAGCATGTCGTTGGCGCCCAGTTCGACCAGCACATGGGTCGGTTTCTCGGCCAGCGCCCAGTCGAGCCGCGCCAGGGCCGCAGCCGTGGTATCGCCGGAAACGCCGGCATTCAGCACCGTGACATCGGCAATGCCACGCGCCTTCAGGGCCTTGTCGAGCTGTGCCGGGTAGGAGGCGTCGGGCGGCAGGTTATAGCCCGCCACCAGGCTGTCGCCGAAGACCAGCAGACGGGCCGGCGCGGCCTGTGCGTCGATCGAGGCAGCGCACATCAGCGTGACCAGCATCACCGCCAGCAGGCCAGCAACATTGCGGCAGCGCCGGAAAAGCCCATATCTTTCGTGTAACTTCACGATCTGCCTTCCTGACTTTAAGGACCAAACCCTGATGGCGTCACCCAGCGCGACCCCGCCCGCAGCCGAGCGTGAGATAGTCGTTCGCCTGAACGATGTGAAGCTCACTCTCGCCAGCACGGCCGGGCCGGTCAATATCCTGCGCGGCATCGATCTGGCGGTACAGGCCGGCGAGCGTATCGGCATCGTCGGCCCCTCGGGCTCGGGCAAGTCCACCCTGCTGGCCGTGCTGGCCGGCCTGGAGCGGGTGAGCGGCGGCACGGTGCATGTCGCCGGCGCCGACCTGAACGGCCTGAACGAGGACAAGCTGGCGCTGTGGCGCCGCAACCGCGTCGGCATCGTGTTCCAGAGTTTCCATCTGATCCCGACCATGACCGCCATCGAGAATGTGGCCGTGCCACTGGAACTGGCCGGCCTGCGCGATGCCACCGACCGCGCCCGCGCTGCCCTGGCGCAGGTGGGCCTGGGCCATCGCGAGACCCATTATCCGGCCCAGCTTTCGGGCGGCGAGCAGCAGCGCGTGGCGCTGGCCCGCGCTGTCGCCCCGCGCCCGGCCCTGCTGCTGGCCGACGAACCGACCGGCAATCTGGACGGCAGCACCGGCCATGCCATCATCGACCTGATGTTCGGCGAGGCCGCGCGCCTGCAATCCACGCTGATCCTGATCACCCATGATGAAACCCTGGCCGCGCTTTGCGACCGGGTGGTGCGGATCGAGGATGGCCGCGTCAAAAGCATTGCGCCCGGCACCGGGCGGATTGTACAGACCCAGGCGGCCGACTGATGCTGTCGCTGCGTTTTGCCTTGCGTGAACTGCGCGGCGGCCTGCGCGGCTTCCGTCTGTTCGTGGCCTGTCTCAGCCTTGGCGTCGCGGTGATCGCCGGCATCGGCACGCTGTCATCTTCCATCGTCACCGGCCTGGAACGCGACGGCCGCAGCCTGCTGGGCGGCGATCTGGAATTCCGCCTGACCCATCGCGGCGCCACGCCCGAGGAGCGCGACTTCCTGCAACGCCAGGGTGGCGTGTCCGAAACCGCGCAGATGCGCGCGATGGCGCATAGCCTGCGCAGCGACCAGCGCACCCTGATCGAGCTGAAGGCTGCCGATGCCGCCTATCCGCTCTATGGCAGCCTCGAGCTTGAACAGCCCGGCAAACTTGAAACCCTGCTGGCCGCGCAGAACGGCCTGCCCGGCGCCGCCGTCGATCCGCAGGCGCTGATCCGGCTCGACGCGCAGGTCGGCGACCGCCTGACCATTGGCGAGCAGACCTTTGAAATCCGCGCGGTGATCGCGCGCGAACCCGACCGCGCCACGGAAGGCCTGACACTGGGCCCGCGCGTGCTGATCGGGCTTGAAGCACTGGACGCCACCAAGCTGGTGCAGCCCGGCACGCTGGCCTACTGGCATTACCGCGTGAAGCTGCGGCCAGAGCTGAGTGCACCGCAGGTGCAGGAGGTGGCGCAGAAAGACTATGCCGCGTCAGGCTGGCGCATCCGCGACTGGAAGGAAGGCAGCCCCGGCGTGCGCCGCTTCCTCGATCGCGCCTCGCTGTTCCTGGTGCTGGTCGGCCTCACCGCGCTGCTGATCGGTGGCGTCGGCGTCGCCAATGCCGTGCATGCCCATCTGGACGGCAAGACACCCACCATTGCGACGTTAAAATCCCTGGGGGCAACCACGGGCCTGATCTTCCGCGTCTACCTCTGGCAGACGCTGCTGTTGGCGGCCTTCGGCATCCTGCTCGGCCTGATCTTCGGCGCCGCGATTCCGAACCTGGCGGCCAGTGCGCTGGCCGAAATCCTGCCCCTGCCCCTGGTGGCTGGCCTGTACTGGCAGCCGCTGGCCATGGCCGCCACCTACGGCCTGCTGGTGGCGCTGGCCTTCACCATCTGGCCGCTGGCGCGTGCCGCCGATATCCGCCCGGCCGCGCTCTATCGCGACCTGGTGGCGCCGGGCGGCCGCTGGCCGCGCCCGGTCTATGTCGTCACCACGCTGGTCCTGTTTGTCGCCCTGGCGGCGCTGGCCGTGCTGGGCACCGAGGAACGCCGCTTCGCACTGGCCTTCGTGGTCAGCGCCATGATCGCCTTCGTGCTGTTCCGCCTGATCGCCAGCGGCGTGGCTGCCGTTGCCAAGCGCATCCGGCCGCCGCGCGCCGTGCGGCTGAAACTCGCACTGGCCAGCCTGCATCGCCCCGGTGCGGCGACGGCGGCGCTGCTGCTGTCGCTGGGAGTGTCGCTCACGCTGCTTGTGGCGATCGCCCTGGTGGAGAGCAACCTGCACGCGCAGGTGGAAGACCGCCTGCCCGACGAAGCGCCGGCCTTCTTCTTTGTCGATATCCAGCCCGGCCAGATGGACGACTTCCGCGCCACCGTGAATGCCACGCCGGGTGCGCGCGACCTGGAAACCGTGCCCAATCTGCGCGGCCGCATCAGCGCCGTGAAGGGCGTACCGGCCGAACAGGTGGAGGTTTCGGCCGAACAGCGCTGGGTGCTGCAGGGCGACCGCGGCCTGACCTATGCGCGCGACCTGCCCGCCGGCTCAACCTTGCTGCAGGGCCAGTGGTGGAAGCCCGACTATGACGGTCCGCCGCTGATCTCCATCGAGGAAAAAGCCGCGCAGGGCTTGAATGTCGGCCTCGGCGACAAGCTGACCGTGAATGTGCTGGGCCGTGACATCGAGGCCGAGGTCGCCAGCATCCGCCGGCTCGACTGGAGTTCCTTCGGCATCAACTTCGTGCTGGTCTTCTCGCCCGGCCTGCTGGAACGTGCGCCGCATACTTTCCTCGCCACCGTGAAAGCGCCGCCAGCGGCGGAGACCGCGCTGTTCCGTGCCGTCACCCAGCGCTTCCCCGGCATCTCCGTGGTGCGCATGAAAGACGTGCTGACCGAGTTGAACGCCATCGTGCAGAAGCTGGGCAGCGCCGTGCGCGGCGCCGCCGGCGTCACCCTGATCGCCGGTCTGATCGTGCTGGCCGGTGCACTGGCAGCGGAACACCGCCGCCGCCTGAAGGAGGGCGCGATCCTCAAGGCATTGGGCGCCACACGGCGCGACATCATCACCGCGCATCTGATCGAATACGGCAGTGTCGGCCTGATCGGCGCCCTGCTGGCGTTCGGGCTGGGCTGGCTCGCCGCCTGGGCCATGGTGACATTGATGATGAATGCCACCTTCGTCTTCGCGCCCGGCGTGGCGGCCACTACAGCCCTGGGCGGCGTCGCTGCCACCCTGGTGCTGGGTCTGGCCGGCGCCTGGCAGGCGCTGGCCGCCAAACCCGCCCCCCTGCTGCGAACGGCCTGATACAGCCGGATAATCCGCCGGCCTGAGAATATTGCGTTAACGCTTCCGTGCCAGACTTTGCCGGCAATCCGCAAAGGGGAAATTCTGTGGCTGGCGTTCCTGATCGCAAAAACGTTTCCGGCGGCCTGTATCAGGGCCACTGGAGCCAGACTCGCACCCTGATCGAGTCCCTGATCGAGAAGGGCGAAACCGACCTGTCGCGTCTGGTGACCGCCACCCGGCAGATCGGCTCGACCGAGGCCGCCCTCGCCATGCTGCAGCGGTTCGGTTACCGCATCGCAGGGACCAATGCCGTGGGGCAGGTGCAGGACCAGCAGCTGTCGCTCAACCTGTTCGATATCCAGAAATTCTGGCACATGTTCCGCGCCATGCCTGAAGGCACCAGCGATATCCTGGAGCTGGGCAGCGGTTACGGCGCCAATCTCTTCACCCTGTGGCTGACCGGCGCACCGGCCGATGCGACGTACCACGGGCTGGAGTACACCTCGGCCGGCCGTGACTGCGCCGACCGTCTGGCCAGCTTTGCGCCGAACATGAAGTTCCGCTCGGCCAGCTTCGACTTCTATACCGATACGCTTGCCGAATTCGCCAGCAGCAAAAGGCTGTTCGTCTTCACCTGCCTCGCCATCGAACAGATCACCTATATCCCGACGTCGTTCTTCGACAACCTGTTGGCCCTGCCAAATCTCGGCTCGGTGCTGCATATCGAGCCGATCGGCTGGCAGTATCCCCTGCCGCCGGATGCCGATGCGAAAGCAACGGAGATCGACCAGCTAATGCGCAAGTCGGTGTCCCAGAAGGGTTACAACCAGAATCTGGTGGCGGAACTGCATGCCCTGGCCAAGGCCGGCCGCATCGTCATCGAGGAAGAGGCCGTTCATTTCGGCGCCTTCCGGCCCGACCTGCCGCTCACCGCCATCCGCTGGCGCCCGGCCCGTTAATCAGGGCCAACATCCATGCCGGTGACCGGCTGCGTTTCCCGGGAGGCGAACGCGGCAGCGCTCTGTGCCGTTAACCTCTCCGAAAGCAGAAAGCGCGATTATTCTCATCATATTTGAGAATGCCCGCAGGTTTGACCATGGCCCATCGCAATCGCATCTGGGACGAATTCATGAGGAGCAAGGCCATTGGCGTCGACGCCAAGCCGCTCATTCGCCCCACGGATCGCGTCTTCACCATGGGCAGCTGCTTTGCCAACGAAATCCGGCATGCCTTGGAAAAGCGCAACTTCACGATTTATCCGGCAACCAATCCGCAGTTCCATAAGCATGTCTCGCCTGCTTCCCATGAGCCAACCGGCCATTGGGGCGACTATGACGAACGCGTGCACTGGCAGTTCTACACCACCTTCTCGATGCTGCAGGAATTCGAGAAGGCTTTCGGCCTGTGGCAGCACGATCCCTCCGAAGTCTGGGCCGCTGTGCAGAAGACGAGCGACGGCCAGCGGAATCCGATCTTCCAGGAGCCGTTCAAGCGCCGGCTTTTCGCCCACAGCCTCGAAGACATCCTGGCGCTGCGCAAGCTGATGGAAGATGCCCTGCGTGAAGGCATCATGACCGCCGACGTGATGGTGCTGACTATGGGCCTGACGGAGGTCTGGCGTTCGCCGACCGGACGTTACGTCTGCGAAGCGCCGACCAAGCTGCGTTCGAAGGATTTCTTCGGCTGCAAGGCTTTTGGGACCACCTACGAGCAGAATCTGAAGAATATGCGGAAGCTCTGCACGCTATATTTCAACGCCTTCCCCAATCGCAACATCTTCCTGACGGTGTCGCCGATTGCCCTGCACCGCACCTTCACGCCACTCGATATCGCCATTGCCAATTCGGAGAGCAAGGCAATCCTGCGCGCCGTCGCCGCCCAGATCGTCCGCGACTTCCCGAATGTCCATTATTTCCCGTCCTTCGAACTGTGCCAGTACGATCCCCAGGCCTTCCACGAAGACGGCCGCCATGTGCTGCCGGCCAAGGTGGAAAGCATCATGTCGCAGTTCATGGAGGCCTTCCTGGCACCGGCGGATGCCGCGGCGCAGAGCGCCCCCGCATCCTGATCCAACGCAACCCTCAGCGCAGGAATAGCTGGTTGCGGTAGAGGAAGTCTGCCGTCGGCGCGGAGGCCACCGGCAGATCCTTTACGGCCAGACGCTCGCGGCCAGACGCCAGGTCGCTATAGGGCAGCAGCGTATAAAGCACCTGGAACAGCATGCGATTGCGTGACTTCGGCGGCATGCCCTTATGCAGACCGTAGGTGTTCACCAGGAAGGTCGATCCTGCCGGGCCGACAAAATGCTCGAACCGGTTTGCGAAGACCTTTTCCAGATAGGCCGCATGGTTGCGCTGGCCGCCGGCGAAGAACTGCATCGGATTATGCCCGTCAGTCGTCGACATCCGGTACAGCTGCTCGAAACCGTCCGGCCGATGCGAACCGGGCAGGTAGACATGCGGGCCGGAATCTTCGTCGACATCGCTCAGGTAAAGGAACAGCTTGCAAAAACGGAAGCAGTCCTTGTCGCGATGCAGAATCTGCGGACTGCCCGCCGCCTGACGCCCCGCATAGGAATGCCAGGCCATATAGGCATCGATGATCGGCTCAAAGCCCAGATAGGCCCGCACCACCGACAGGATCGCTGGATCGTTGGCGATATCGATCAGATGCGGGCAATGCAGCACATCGGTGACATCATGCTCGCCCAGGAACGCCAGCGGCGGCGGTTCCAGAGCCTGTCCGGTTCCCATCGCCTTATGGGCTTCATCCTGGAATTCGACCGGACGGCTCAGCAGGTAATCGCGGATCGCGGATAGCTTGTCCGCTTCGACCTTGACGCCAAACTGCAGCCGGCCCTGCTGAATGAATTCGCCGGCGTCACCACCGGGCGGTGACACGGCTGGCGCCAGATCGGGAAAGGTGTTGCGCAGATCGGCAACAATCGTGTCGGCCGTCTGGCTCATCAGCGCGGGGGCGGAGGCCACGATCGGGCGCAGTCTGCGGATCGTGCCGCGGAACACGCGATCGATCTGCCCGGGGGAAAACTGCGCTGACGATGCCGTCGGTTCCATATGAACGAACTCTTTCTGACCTGGCGAAACACCAGAATCATAAACGCAGAGCCGCGCAATTGGAAAACATTATCGGCCGGACGAAGGTTACGCGCGCACCAGCACCAAACGCGCGATCAGGCCGCAGAGACCGGACAGGCCGACAATCACCGCCATCGGCAGTGCCGTACCGTTATTCAGGGCGCCGACCAGACCGCTGGTGACGGCGCCGCTGAGGAACTGCAGCGTCCCCATCAGCGCCGCGGCCGTACCGGCCCGGCGCGCCTCGCCGGCCATCGCGCTGGCCGCCGCATTGGGCAATACGGCGCCCAGACTGGCGATATAAACGAACAGCGGCAGCCACAGGCCGAAGATGCCGCCGATCTGGAAATAGGTCATGGCCAGCAGCACCAGGCCCGATGCCGCCATGATGCAGACCCCGACGATCAGCACCTCGTCGAGGGTGAAGCGGCGCAGCAGGCTGCGGTTGACCTGCGAGAAGCCGATGATGCCCACGGCGTTGATGCCGAAGATCCAGCCATAGGTTTGCGGCGAAACGTGAAACAGGTCGATGAAAATGAAGGGCGAGCCGGCGATATAGGCGAACAGGCCGCCCATGCCCAGACTTGATGCAAGCGTGTAGCCCATGAAGCGGCGCTGGCGCAGCAGTTCGCTGTAATTGCGCAGCGCCGAACCGATGGTCAGGCGCGCTTCGGGATGCGCCACATGAGTCTCCGGCAGCCACAGCCGGCCGGCCAGCATCACCACGGCGGCAAAGATCGCCAGGAACCAGAAGATCGCATGCCAGTCGAACCAGACCAGCACATAGCCGCCGAGCAGCGGCGCCAGGATCGGGGCGACACCCATCACCAGCATCAGCAGCGACATGACGCGGGCGCCTTCCCGCGGCTCGAACAGGTCGCGCACCATGGCGCGCGAGATGACCAGGCCGGCGCAGGAGCCGAAGGCCTGGACGAAACGTGCCGCGATCAGCGCATCGATATTGGGCGCCAGCGCGCAGGCGACGGAGGCGCCGATATAGAGCAGGTTGCCGATCACCAGCGGCGCGCGGCGGCCGAAACGATCACTGATCGGGCCGTAGAAAAGCTGGCCGATGGCGAGGCCGAGGAAAAACAGCGACAGCGTCTGCTGGACCCGGCCGGCATCGGTGGCCAGCGCCCGCTCCAGCGCCGGCAGGCCAGGCAGATACATGTCCACCGCCAGCGGCGTGAAGGCGCTGAGCGCCCCCAGAATGAGGGTCAGGCGCCACAGGCCCCCGGGACTATGGGGCTGGATGCGGATCGAATCGGCCATGGAAATCTCTGCAAAGCGGCGGTTTTCCGCCGATGAATCTTGGGAGAACGTCTGGGAGACCCCAGTCATACGGCATCGGAGGCAGGCTGACGAGGGCGGCAATCACACCACCGGCAGGGGCCGGCGGCCGCTTTGGCTAGGGGTGGGGTAAGAATGGACGATTTATGAATGACTTATATGGGAATTTTATGCGGAGGTTATGCTTGAAATCCGCTCCGGCGCTGACAATATGCTCAACACAACCATTGTCTGAGGAGGCACACCTATGTCGACGCCGTTCAACCAGCCCCGTTATGGCTACGGCGCCACCACTATCGACCGTGCGGTGGTCGATGAGGCCCTGCGCAGCTACATGCTGCGGGTCTACAATTACATGGGTTCCGGTCTGGCGCTGAGCGCCATCGTGGCCCTGGTGGTGTCGCAATCCCCTGCCCTGATGAGCACCCTGTTCTCAGGCGGCCTCGCCTTCGTGGTGATGCTCGCCCCGCTGGGCCTGCTGCTGGTGATGAGTTTCGGCGCCAACAAGCTGTCGGCTGGCGCCGTGCAGGGCCTCTACTGGGCCTTCACCGCCGCGATGGGCCTGTCGCTGTCGACCATCTTCATGGTCTACACCGGCACCTCGATCCTGCGCATCTTCTTCATCACCGCCGCGATGTTCGGCGCGATGAGCCTGTGGGGTTATACGACCAAGCGTGACCTGACCGGCATGGGCACGTTCCTGTTCATGGGCGTGATCGGCCTGATGATCGCCAGCATCGTGAACATCTTCCTGGGCTCCAGCGTGCTGCAGTTCGCCATCTCGGCGATCACGGTTCTGGTCTTCACCGGCCTGACCGCCTTCGACACGCAACGCATCAAGTCGGAGTTCTACGAGGGCGACCCGGCCGACCTGCAGACCAAGCAGGCCGTCTTCGGCGCCACCTCGCTCTACGTGAACTTCCTCAACATCTTCATGGCCCTGCTCAACCTGTTCGGCCAGAAGAACGAATGATTTCGGTTTAACCGCCGAAACACGGAAAGCCCCGGCAGGCAACTGCCGGGGCTTTTTCTTTGCCTGAAGCGTCGTATCCAACGTGACAAAGCCGGTGGCGCGGTTTTAAGCTTTCGTTCGTCTGCCTACGAATTACTCAGCCCAGCAAGAGAGCCCCGCCCCATGAAGCTTGTCCTCGCGATGGTGAAGCACGAGACCAACACCTTCTCGCCGATTGTCACCGACTTTGCCCGCTTCGAATCCTGGGGCCTCTATACCGGACAGGCCGCTATCGATGCCTATGCCAAGACCAACATGCCGCTGGGCGTCTACCTGAACCTGGCGAAGGACTACGGCGCCGAGGTGGTGCTGCCGATGGCGGCCGAGGCGATGCCGGGCGGCCTGGTCACCAAGGATGCCTGGAAGCGCCTGACCGATCCGATCCTGGAGGCGGTGCGCGCCGGCTGCGACGGCTGCCTGCTCGACCTGCATGGCGCCATGGTGGTGGAGGGCCTGGAAGACGGCGAAGGCACGCTGCTGGAACAGATCCGCCAGATCGCCCCCGATCTGCCGATTGCCGTGACGCTCGACCTGCATTGCAATCTGACGCCCAAGATGGTGGCCAACTGCACGGCGCTGATCGGCTACAAGACCTATCCGCATGTCGATATGGATGTGGTGGCCGGCCAGGTCGGCCGCGTGGTGATGCCCTTCATTGCCGGCAAGGGACCGAAACCGGCGATGGCCCTGCGCCAACTGCCCCTGCTGTCGCAGACGCTCTGCCAGGGCACCGATGACGAGCCGATGAAATCGGCGATCCAGGCCTGCATTGACGAAGAAGCGAAGGGCCTGCCCTGCGCCAGCGTCTTTGGCGGCTTTGCCATGGCCGATATCCGCGATGCCGGCACGACCGTCATCACGGTCGGTCGGGACCAGGCCGAGGCGGATGCCAGCGCCGACCGCATCGCAGCGCAGGTCTGGGACAAGCGCGACATCCATGTCTACCAGCACCGCGACCTGGCCGAGACCGTGGCCAAGGCCAAGAAGATCAAGGATGGCCCGGTGATCCTGCTGGACCACGCCGACAATTGCGGCTCCGGCGGCACCCAGGATGTGATGATGGTGATCGCGGAAGTGCTGAAACAGGGCCTGGAGGATGTCGCCGTCGGCGCTGTCTGGGACCCGGAGGCCGTGCAGATCATGAGCAAGGCCGGCGTTGGCGCGACCGTGACGCTGGCGCTGGGCGGCAAGAGCGAGATGCCGTCGCTCAAGCTCAAGGGCAAGCCGCTGACGCTGACCGGCAGGGTGCGCACCATCACTGACGGCGAATGGGTCGTGCGCGGCCCGATGTATACGGGCTACAAAGTCATGATGGGGCCGACCGCCGTGCTGGAAGTCGAGGGCCGGATGCAGATTGTTGTGGTCTCGCGGCATCATGAGCCCTGGGATACCGGCGTGTTCCGCTCGGTCGGCATCGAACCCGAACACAAGCGCTACCTGCTGCTGAAGTCCCGCATCCATTACCGCGCCGGCTTCGCCCCGCTTGCAAAAGCAACCTTCACCCTGGACGGCGAAGGCGTCACCACCTCGGACAACAGCATCATCGACTACAAGAATGTGCGCCGGCCGATCTATCCGCTGGACAAGATCAACGACTGGCAGGATGCCGCGAAATAAATGCTGAAAGACCGCTGGGGCCTCGACGTCGCCACCGACAATCCGGCTGTGATCGAAGGCCTGGATACCTTCGACACCAGCTTCCTCACCTATGGCACCACGGCGGCCGCGATCTGGGAGGCGGCCAAAGCCGATCCGGCCTGCGTGATGGCGCAGGCCAAGGCCGCAGCGCTGGAGCTGTTCCTTCAGACCGGGCAGTCGGTGGCGAAAGCCCGGCCGTGGCTGGCAACGGCTGAACCGCATCTGGCCAGGGCAGCCGAACGCGAACGGCTGTGGCATGCCCAGGTAAGCGCCTGGGCGGCCGGCGATGCCGAACGGGCGATGGATCTGTGCGGCACCATCGCCGCGCGCTGGCCGCAGGATCTGGCCGCCGTAAAGATGACGCAGTTCCACATGTTCCATGTCGGCGACCTGGCCGGCATGCTGCGCATCGCCGAAGCCGCCCTGCCCCATCACTGCGATGTCGCCGAAATGCACGGCATGCTGGCCTTCGGGCTGGAGGAGATGAACCGGCTGGACGAGGCGGAAGCTGCCGCCCGCCATGCCATCAGCCTCCAGCGCGCCGAACCCTGGGCGCATCATGCGCTGGCCCATGTCATGGAAACCCAGGGCCGGTGCGCCGAAGGCCTGGAGACCATGATGGCGCTGGCCGATACCTGGGTCGACAAGAACTCCTTCATGCGCAGCCACAACTGGTGGCATGTCGGGTTGTTCGCCATCGACAGCGACCGGCCGGAGGAAGCCCTGCGGCTCTATGACGCGCAGGTCTGGGGCGTATGGAAAGAGTACAGCCAGGACCAGGTCAACGCCGTGGCTCTGCTGGCGCGGCTGGAGATCGCCGGCCTCGGTGTCGGCGAGCGCTGGCAGGACGTCGCCGACTATCTGGAGCGCCGCGGGCCCGAGCATGTCGAACCCTTCCTCGATGCGCATTACCTGCTGGGCCTGAGCCGAGCGGGACGAGGCGCGGCCGCACAGCAGATGCTCGATAGCCTGCGTGCGCATGTCGCGGCACAGCCCGACCATCTGAACGGCCGTATCTGGCGCAGTGTTGGTCTGCCGCTCGCTGAAGGCGTCACCGCCTATGGCCGCGGCGCCTGGCGCGAGGTGTTTGAAAAATTACCTCCAGCCCTGCACGGCCTGCAGCAGATCGGCGGCAGTCATGCGCAGCGCGATCTGTTCTGGCAGCTGTGGCTGCATGCCGGTGCGAAAGCTGGCGAGTTTGCCGCCGTAAAGCCGCATTTCGAACAGCGCCTCGCCGAGCGTCCGACAGTGGCCAAGCATCGACGCGAACTCGCTGCAGTCACGCAAATATAAATTTCCCGTAAATCGACAGAGTGTCGCAGCTAAAATATCGACCATTGCCGTCCGCCGAAGACAGGCGCAAGAATGAACACGATGCAGCCTGCCGATTCGCTGGCATGCATGCAGCACTGTTCAAGGGATGGACCCCGATGTTGACCCGCTTCAAGACTTTCGCCGCTGCTTTCGTCATGGCTGGCTTCCTGGCCGGCACTGTTGCCCCTGCTTTCGCCCCGGCTGCCGAAGCGCAGACCACTCAGCCTGCCAAGAAGAAGGCTGAGAAGAAGAAGACCGGTGAGAAGAAGGCTGCCGCCAAGCCGGCGAAGAAGGCCAAGAAGGCCTAATCGCCTTACAGCTATCCAGACCCTGGAAAGGCCTCCGCCCTGTGGCGGAGGCCTTTTTCTGTTCTGCAGCCTACAGCGCCGCTTCGCGCTTGGGTTCGAAGTAGCGCAGCATGACGCCGAGTTCGCGGCCGCGGCGCAGGATGCGGCCGCCCTGGCCGAGGATGGCAAAAGCTCCCTGCTTGCGCGCCAGCTTCGGCGTCTTGACGATACGGTAGAGCGCGCCGTCGGCGCTGCGGCGGAAGACCGCAAAACTGCAGCTGTCGCGGTCATGCCCGATGGCATAGTCGCGCCACTCGCCCATCCCCACCATGCGGGCATACAGATTGAGGATCAGGCTGAATTCGCGGCGGTCAAAAAATACGGCCGGCTCTACCGCCGGCCGGGGATCGGTGCTTCTGGCGACGATCAGCTTTGCATCCGCACCAGGACCCGCGCTCTGCGACGCGGATTCCGTTGGCATCGAATGCCGGAACTGATGCAAGGCAACGACCTCGCTCATGCCGAAACGACTGACCTCCCGAAAGGACTCTGTCTGGTCTGAATCTTGGTCCCGCGCCGACGATGCGTCAAGCCGGGATTGCACCGCCGGCCCGGTTAAGGACGGGTCAGATTTCGTTCAGCAGCCGCTCGACGGCATCGTCGCTCATCTGCTGATCGCCCTTTTCCATCATGTCCTTGCGGCGTTCTTCGCCGGTGTAGTTGGACACCCGGTGGCGGCGGCGGTCGGGGCCGAAGAAGTCGTCGGTACGCACGAACTGCCGTGGATTCTCGACCACCACCGTGATGCGCCGGGCCATGGTCTTGGCCGAAAACGGCTTGACCAGGAATTCGGTGACGCCGACATCGCGGGCCTTCATCACCTTCCACTCTTCCGACTGTGCCGTCACCATGACGATTGGCACGAAGACATTCTTGGAGGCCGGATTCTTGCGCACCCACTCGACGAAGCCGAGGCCATCCATTTCACCGTCCATGTGCCATTCGGTGAAAATGATGTCGACGACGTTGTTTTCGAGATAGGTGAGCGCATCCTTGGCATTCATGCATTCCGCAATGCGCGTCACGCCAAGCGGTCGCAAAACCTCTTTGATAAGCTGCATGTGGTTGTGGTTGCTGTCGACCACCAGCACTGCAACGTTATTGAGTTTGTAAGCCATAACCGAATACGACCGCGCGGATCAGTCAAACAATTCGATGCTGCCTGCCGTCGACTGGACGGCAGTGATCTTCTTGGTGCTCTCGCGCTGGAACACCGCCTTCGCACTGGCGTCTTCGATCTGCTTCATGCGGACCACGCCGGTGGAGGGGAAATACTGCACCTTGCGCGGCAGCGTGCCGCGCAGATCGGCGCCCATGATCCGGAAGCCTTCGGCTTTCAGATAGCGTTCGACGAAGTCGGCATTCTGATGGCCGATGCCACGCAGGCCGGCCAGCACGTTGGCGCCACCGAAGATTTTCACTTCGAGGCGTTCACGCCGTCCGCCGGCACCGAGGATTCCGTTGATCAGCTGCTCCATGGAGTAGCTACCGTAACGCAAAGAGGCGGAAAACGGCAAATCTGGATTGGTGTCTCCGCCCTTATCGGGCAGCAGAAAGTGATTCATGCCGCCGACGCCGGCCACCGGATCGCGGATACAGGCGGCAACACAGGAGCCCAGAACCGTGGCCAGCATCTCACCTTCGCGAGTCGAGACGAAAAAGTCGCCCTGGAAAACCTGGACGACATTCACCTTCAGAATCGGGTCGTAATAACGCCGGCGGTCGCCCGAAGCGCCGCCATCGGCGGTCGGGGGACGTCGCAGGATGCTGCCAGGCGTCGTGCTCATCGGGCCATCATGGCCATCGGCCGGTCATGGTTCAAGGCCGCTGGCGTCATGGAGGATCGCGTCGCCCCAGTCGACCCCCTCCAGAACGGCCCCATTCAGACGGGCCCCCGAGAGGTCCGTGTAAATCCTGCGACCGGTCTGCTCGCCCTTCGGACTGATGATTTCGGCGCTGCCGAAGCGGCAGCCGGTCAGGCGGCTGTTGCGCAGGTCGGCCCCGGTCAGGTTGCAACCGGCAAAGGTTGCACCATTGGCGGCGCTGCCGCGCAGATCGACGCCGGACAGATCGGCGAACTGGAAGGTCACATTGTCCAGCCGGGTATCGCGCAGCGCCGCACCGCGCAACTTGATGCCGGAGAGATCGAGGCCGCTGAGATCGAAACCGCTCAGATCCTGGCCACGCAGGTTGGCCGGCCGGCCATCGCCGCCGCCAACCCAGTTCTTGTGGTCGGTCAGCGCCGTGCGGATTTCCGCTTCGGTCATGGGCTTGGGCGCTGCCGCCGCGGTCTCGGGCGCCATATTCGCCATGATGACATTGGCGCCGAAGGTCTCGACATCGGTGAGGTCGACGCCATGCAGATGGGCATCGGTCAGATTGGCGCCCTGCAGCGTCGCGCCAGCCAGATTGGCCCCGCTCAGCTCGGCACCGACAAGGTTGGCGCCGGCCAGCGTCGCCCCGCCCAGATCGGCCCCCGATAGATCGGTGCTGACCATCTGGCAGTCGGTCAAGGCCGCATCCTGCAGGTTCGCGCCGGCCAGGTTGCTGCCGCTGAAATCGGCCCCCAGGGCATCGACGCCAACCATGGTGGCGCCGGCAAAATTGCTGCCGGTGACGTTCTGGCGCAGCACTTCCACGCCTTCGGCGGCATTTTGCCCCAGTTCCAGGCCACGGCGGAAGTTGGCGCCGGTCAGATTGGCGCCGGCCATGTTGACCTGCTCCAGCGTCGCCCCGCGCAGGTCGGCGCGCGTGAGATCGGCATCGCTGAGATCAGCGCCCGACAGGTCGGCCTTGAAGAGATCGCATTGCAGCAGCAAGGTCTTTACCAGCTTAGCGCCACTGAGATTGGCCATGCGGAAGGACGCGCGCCGCAGATCGGCGCCCGAAAGATCGGCCCCGCTGAGATCGCGGCTGGAAAAATCAGCCGGCTTCCCCGTTGGCATTCCCTTTAGCCAGAGATGATGGTGATGCAACATCTCTTTGATATCGATCGGATCCATATCCGCTCGCGGCCCCCTGTTCGATCAGGTAGTTAGCATGTTTTCCATAGCGGACATATGCTTGCGGCGACTGGTTATCAGCTTTTAATTTCCATTCCCCGCCGGCATTGTCCAGTCTGGTCATGCACGCCGGAAACGCCTTGGCTGCGACAACCAGCAGTCGTAATACCGAAGGGCGAGATAAACAGAAAGATATCAGCAGCTTGCCGGCAGGGATGGGTGCAAATCCGCGGCATTTATGAAAGAATTGGGGTATGGGGAAGGCTCCGGCGACATCGCAGGACAATCGCAAGACGCAACCTAGCGGCATGGACGCGCCGGGGATTGCGCCGGCTGGCGCACGCGAATTGCTGGACTTCATCGCCCTCGTGCTGCTCGCCCTGAAGGAAGAAATCGAAGACCTGCAGAAGGTGCAAAGCGCCAACGCCCAGTCCTTCGCGGCCAAGCTGGTGGAGCTTGGCAAGCAGTTGCCCGGCTCGCCGGTGATGGGCGAGGTCATCAGCCTGATGCAGAGCGACGATCTGCGCAGCCAGCGCCAACAGCATGTGATCAATGCCCTGCGCTACGTGGAAGACATCATCCGGGACCAGTCGGGTCGCGACTGGGCGCCGCGTCTGACCGAGCGGGCCGCCGGCTGGGGCGAAGGTCTGGTGGCAAGCCAGACGCTGGAACAGGTGCGGGCGCATTTTCAGCATTATCTGCTGGGTACGCCGCCTGAGGATGCACCCGCACAGGCTTCTTCCACACGTAAGAGTGAAGTGGAGCTGTTTTAATCTCTATGCTGAGAACCCTGTATTCGGTTGCGGCTCCAATACGAGATGTTTACGTTGATAGCGTTACCGTGGTGGCTGTTATGCCGCCGCATCAGGAGCGTTGATACAGAGCATGGCTGACAACGACAGCGCCAAGACCAGCGCCGACGCCGGCAAGAAACAGCCGAGCGAAGCGCAATTCGTCACCCCGCCGAATTACCTCAAGATGAAGGTCGGCGCCGGCGGCATTGACAAGGAAGCCATCAAGGAAGCTGAAATCGCTGTCCAGGTGCTTGGCCACAAGATGTACGCCAAGTGGGCCGATGACGATCTCGGCCGCATGCGCGCCTCGTTCGAGGCGCTGAAGCAGACCAGCCTGGACGACAGCGACAGCGTCAAGCAGATGCTGCGTATCTGCTGGGACATGAAAGGCCTGGGCGGCACCTTCGGGTATCCGCTGGTCACCACGATCACCCATTACCTGAGCAACTATCTCGAGCATTGTCTCAACAGCGCCGAGGCGAGCGTCAGCGCCGCCGTGGTGACGCCCCATATCGATGCGCTCTATGTGGTGCTGAGTCAGAAGATCAGCGGCGATGGCGGTGCCATCGGCCGCGAACTGGTGGCCGGCCTGCAGAAGGTGGTGCTGAAAACCGGCGCCCGCATCGGCGGTCTGGCCTGATTTTCAAGGCCTAGTGGTCGAAGCGCCACGTGAATCCGCGATCTAGCGGTTCTTCCTTGACCCTCCGAATCCCCACAGATAAGGTCTAACCGAATCGGGCGATGGCTCCGATTCGCCAACCGATACCGTGGTTTTTTCAGGGATTGGAACACCCGTGGATTTCGATCAAGGGTTGTTCGCAGATCGTGATGCAGATTCCGGCGCAGATGACGCCGGCTATAGCCATTCCCGTTCCGTCGACCAGATCATCGATGTGGATGTCGAGGACATCGAGACGATCGCCCCGAAGCGCGAAGGGGCCGGCCGGCAGACGGTGGTCATACCCGCCCGCATCAGCGACCGCTTCAACACCGAAACCACGTTCCACGGCCTGTCGCTGTCACAACTTGCGGTTCATTCCCTGTGGATCGCCGATTATTTGCGCCAGCTTGGTGAAACCGAGATGGCCGATGGCGATCTGGACAGTATCGACCGCTGCGCGGACGATTTGGAAAGCGCCATAATGCTGATGTTCCAGCTGGCCGGCGGCACCCGCCAAGAGTTGCGTCAGCGCTATCACGAGATCAAGCGGGTGCTGCAAACCCGCCAGCACGGCACGGTCGACCTGCATCGGCCGCAGTAAACATCCGCCGCCCCGCGGCCAACGCCCGACCGGGCCGGAAGCCTCGGGCGAAATTGTGGTTTTTTGATAACCTCCGATTCATCCCCCTTCCGTCCCAGCGCCCCCTCGGCTAGGCTCGCCCTTAATATCTAGGCCGGAGCCCGAAAAGCACCGGCCGACGCTCGCTCCGCGAGTGTTTAGGGGGATTGGTGGATGGATTCGTTCACAGTCACGAAAACGGACGACGCAACCCAGATCGCTCTGGCAGCGAGCATGGATTTGCGCGCCGCCGAACCCCTTTTGCATAGCTTCCACGAGATTTTGTCCCAGGGCGGCAAGGTGGTAATCGACGCCTCGGCGGTGGAACGGCTTTCCACGCCCTGCGTGCAGATTCTGCTGTCAGCGGCGAAGCATATGGAGGAGCACGGCATCGGCTTTGTCGTGAAAGCCCCCAGCGATGCCTTCGTTTCCGCTTTCGACGATCTGGGCCTGTTCTCGTTTCTCATGAAATGGCCGGTACAGACATGACCAAAAGAGTTCTCACCGTCGACGACTCGAAGACGATGCTGCAGATGCTGCAATTCGCGCTGAAGCAGGGCGGCTACGAAGTCATTCAGGGCGAGAACGGCCAGGAAGGCCTGGATTTGCTCGAAGCCAACAATATCGACGTCATCATCACCGACATCAACATGCCGGTGATGGACGGCATCACCTTCATCAAGGAGTTGCGCAAGCACGCCAAGAACAAGGCGACGCCGGTGCTGATCCTGACGACCGAAAGCAGCCAGTCGAAAAAAGAAGAAGGCCGCAGTGCCGGCGCCACCGGATGGATCGTCAAGCCTTTCGATCCCGGCAAGCTGCTGGATGTAATCCGTAAGGTCAGCCCCTGAACCGGCTGACGCAAAACGGCGACGCGGAGCAGAAGCGGGACGCGCCCTATGGATGACCTAGAACAATTCAAGCAAACCTTCTTCTCAGAATGTGAGGAGCTGCTCGGCGATCTGGAAGGCCATCTGATGGCGCTCCAGTCCGGCGAAGGCGACAAGAACACGCTGAACGCCGTTTTCCGCGCCATCCATTCGATCAAGGGCGGCGCCGGCGCCTTCGGCTTCGAACGCCTTGTCGCCTTTGCCCATATTTTCGAAACCGTGCTGGATCTGATGCGCGACGGCCGGCTGGAGCCGACGCCGGATTCCGTGCTGCTGGTGCTGCATTGCGCCGACATCCTGTCCGACCTGGTCAAGGCGGCGCAAACCGGCGCGGAACTGCCGCCCGATCACGAAAACGAAGGCCGCAAGTCGCTGATTGACTTGGCCGCCTCCATCGGCGTCGATGCCGATCCGAATGCCGCGGATGCGGCGCTGGCCGCGCTGGATGCCCAGCTGGCAGGCGGCGGCGATGTCGACGACCTGATGGCTGCCGCCCCGGCAGCCGCCGCCGAGCCTGAACCCGAGCCCGAGCCTGAAGCGGCGGCGCCGACCAAGGCGCCCCTGCTGAAGTATGTGGTCAAATTCGAGCCCAAGGACGCGCTGTATCAGCGCGCCAACGAACCGCTGATCCTGATCCGCGAACTGCGCGAACTGGGCGGCTTTATCGCCAAGGCCGATGCCGACGCCGTGCCGCCGATCGACCAGATCCAGCCGGAAGGGGCCTATATCAAGTGGGAATTCGAGATTGAGACCGATCGCGGCGAAGCTGCGATCCGGGATGTGTTCGAATTCGTTCTCGATGACTGCCTGCTGGAAATCACCTGCCTGAATCCGCCGGCCGCCAAGGCCGAAGCGGCGCCGAAGCCGGCTGCCGCCAAGCCCGCCGACAAACCAGCGGCCGAAGCCAAACCGACCCCGCCCGCCGCTGCCCCGGCGGCCCCGAAAGCGGAAGCCCCGCCCAAGGCTGCAGCAGCGCCCAAGCCGGAAGGCGGCGCCAATGCTGGTGCCGGTGCGGCTGGTGGCGGTGCAACTGGCGGCGGCGGTGGTGGTGGTGGTGGCGACGCCAAGACCCCGCGCTCGATCCGCGTCGATCTCGACCGCGTCGACAAGCTGGTCAACATGGTGGGCGAGCTCGTCATCACCCATGCGATGATCGCGCAGCAGACCGAGCATCTGCATGCCGACCAGCATCCTGAACTCGCCAACGGCCTGGCCGAACTCTCGCATCACATCCGCGATCTGCAGGAAAGCGTGATGGCGATGCGTGCCCAGCCGGTGAAGAGCGTGTTCGCCCGCCTGCCCCGCCTGGTGCGCGAGCTGGCGATGATGACCAACAAGAAGATCCGCCTCGACATGAGCGGCGAGAACACCGAAATCGACAAGACGGTGATCGAGCAGCTCGGCGATCCGCTGACCCATATGATCCGCAATTCCTGCGATCATGGCATCGAAAGCCCGGAAGACCGTGCCGCTGCCGGCAAGCAGGCGGAAGGCGTCATCCATGTCTCGGCCGACCAGCGCGGCGGCCGCATCGTCATCGAGATCACCGACGATGGCCGCGGCATCAACCGCGACAAGGTGATGAAAAAGGCGATCGAGAAGAAACTGGTCGCCCCCGATGCGGTGCTGAGCAACGAAGAAATCGACAACCTGATCTTCCTGCCCGGCTTCTCCACGGCGGATACGGTGTCGAACATTTCCGGCCGCGGCGTCGGCATGGACGTGGTGCGCCAGAACATCCAGTCGCTCGGCGGCCGCGTGCATATCCAGTCGCGCCCCGGCCAGGGCTCATCCTTCATCCTGACCCTGCCGCTGACGCTGGCCGTGCTGGACGGCATGGTGCTCAAGGTCGGCGTGCAGTCCTACATCCTGCCGCTCGCCAATATCGTCGAAAGCCTGCGGCCCGAACCCGACCAGATCAACATCGTCGCCAACCAGAGCGAACTGCTGCGCATTCGTGGCGAATATGTGCCGCTGGTCTACCTGCACCGCATCTTCAAGGTGCCGATGGGCATCGACGATCCGACCAAGGCCCTGGTCATCATCGTGGAACTGGAAGACAGCTCGAAAATGGGCCTGGTCGTCGACGAGATCATCGGCCAGCAGCAGGTGGTTATCAAAAGCCTGGAAGAGAATTTCGACCCGATCCGCGGTGTCGGCGCCGCCACCATCCTCGGCAATGGCCGGGTGTCGCTCATCCTGGATGTGGCTGGCATCAAGCATATCGCCGAGCACGAGCAGCGCACAGTACGGCCGCGGTTGGCCGCGCCCGCGGCCTGAAGCGTTTAGGGAGCATTCCGCATGGCATCCGAAGCAGAACAGTCTGGCCGCTCCAGCCGTACCGTACAGTTGGTATCCTTCACGGTCGGCAATGAGGAATATGGCGTCGACATCATGGCGGTGCGCGAAATCCGCGCCTGGTCGGAAACCACGCCGCTGCCCAATACGCCGGAAGTGGTGCGCGGCGTCATCAACATGCGCGGCGCCATCGTGCCGATCTTCGACCTGCGTGCCCGCTTCGGCATGCCGCGCACCGAACCGACCAAGTACAATGTCGTGATTATCGTCTCGATCGCGGCCCGTATCGTCGGCATCCTGGTCGATGCCGTCTCCGACATCATCACCATCAACGAAGATGAAATCCGCCCGATGCCCGATATGGAGCAGGTGAGCGGACTGGGCTTCATGGAGGGTTTGATCACGGTGGGCGAGCGCATGGTCGGCCTGATCGGGCTGGAACGCATGTTCTCCAGCCGCATGCTGGAAGCCGCCGACAACACCGGCAAACCGCTGCTGGCCGCGCCGTCGGAGTCAAGCGGCGCTGCGGCCTGACGCAGAGCGGCTGAACCGATGGCAACCGCCGACATTCCAACCGCTGAAGACCGGGAATTCAGTTTCTCGACAGGAGACTACGATTTCCTGCGCGCCATGCTGAAGGAACGCACCGGTATCGAACTGGGCCCGACCAAGCACAACATGGTCTATGCCCGCCTGGCCAAGCGGCTGCGCAAGCTGGGCATGAAAACCTTCCGTCAGTATATCGAATTCATCGCCACGCCCGAGGGTCGCGACGAGCTGGGCACCACGCTCAACGCGCTGACCACCAACCTCACCAAGTTCTTCCGCGAGAACCATCATTTCGAGCATCTGGGCACCACCGCGCTGCAGGAGATTCGCGCCCGCGCGGTGAGCCAGGGCCGGCGGCTGCGCATCTGGTGCGCCGGCTGCTCGTCTGGCGAGGAGCCCTATTCGACCGCGATCACCCTGCTGCGCGCCATGCCGGATATCAAGCAGTGGGATGCCAAGATCCTGGCCACCGATATCGACACCGAGATGGTGCGTCGCGGTTCGGAAGGCATCTATGCCGCCAGCGCGCTGGAAGGCATGCCGGCCGATATCGCCAAGAAGTATTTCGAGCCCCATGGCGCCGACAAGGTGCGGGTCGTTGATGAAGCGCGCAGCCTGATCAGCTTCAAATACCTCAACCTGATCGACAAGTGGCCGATGAAGGGCCCGTTTGACCTGATCTTCTGCCGCAATGTGGTCATCTACTTCGACAAGGATACCCAGCGCGTACTGTTCGACCGCTATGCGAACATGCTGGTGCCCGGCGGCTTCCTCTATATCGGCCATTCGGAGAACCTGTTCGGCATCACCGAGCGGTTCAAGCTCCTGGGCCGCAACATCCATCGCAAGATCGCTTAATTCCTCTGGGACGCAGCACAGTGGCCGGCAAAAAGATCAAAGTTCTTATCGTCGATGACAGCGCGCTGATCCGCCAGCTGCTGACCTCTGCCCTGTCCAGCGATCCCGAGCTGGATGTTGTGGGCGCCGCCCCCGATCCGCTGGTCGCCCGCACCATGATCAAGGAACTCAATCCCGATGTCCTGACCCTGGATATCGAGATGCCAAACATGGATGGCATTTCCTTCCTGGAAAAGATCATGCGCCTGCGGCCGATGCCGGTGGTGATGGTCTCGACCCTGACCCAGAAGGGCGCCACGATCACGATGCAGGCGCTGGAAATGGGCGCCGTCGATTTCGTGCCCAAGCCGACGCTGGACATCAAGCACGCCCTGGAAGAGATCAAGACCGAGCTGATCGCCAAGGTGAAGATGGCTTCCACCGCCCGGGTGGTGGCGCGCAACCGGCCGCCGGAAGGCCATACCCCCAAGCGCCTGACCCCCGGACCCGGCTTCAACTCCACGGACATCATTGTGGCGATCGGGTCCTCTACCGGCGGTGTCGAGGCGCTGAAGGAAGTCATCACCATCCTGCCGCCCGACAGCCCGCCGATCCTGATCACCCAGCATATGCCGCCGCGCTTCACCGGCAGCTTCGCCGCCCGGCTGGACTCGCTGTCGGCCGTGACCGTTACGGAAGCCAAGGACAACGTCCGCGTCTTCCCCGGCCATGTCTATATCGCGCCGGGCGACTTCCATCTGACGCTGCACCGCTCCGGCGGCCACTACTACACCAAACTTAACCATGATCCGCCGGTCTCCGGGCATCGCCCGTCGGTCGATGTGTTGTTCAATTCGGTGGCCGAGCATGCCGGCCATAATGCGATCGGCGTGATCCTGACCGGTATGGGCAAGGACGGTGCCGTCGGTCTCAAGAAAATGCTGGAGGTCGGTGCCCAGACGATCGGTCAGGATGAGTCGACCAGTCTGGTCTACGGCATGCCCAAAGCCGCGAAACTGATGGGTGGCGTACAGGCGGAAGTGGGGATCGGGCAGGTCGCTGCCGAGATTCTGAACCGCTGCAAACAGCGTTGAGGAAACTTGTTTTTTGCGCTAAAAACCATGATGTTAGGTGTTGAATCGTGTGCCGCCGGCCAGGATGGCTGCGGCTGGTAGCGTTGAGGAAAAGCGAGGGGCAATATGCCTTCGGCCAGCACTCTTAGAGTTTTGATTGTCGACGACCAGATGAGCATGCGCGGCATCGCGCGGTATTGTCTCCAGGAAATCGGCATCAAGAATGTCGTTGAAGCCAAGAGCGGCGCGGAAGCCCTCGTCGCCATTGGCTCGAACAAATTCGACCTGATCATTTCCGACTGGAACATGGACGGGATGGATGGTCTGACCCTGCTCAAGACCATTCGCAGCAATCCGCTGACCAAGCGCATGCCCTTCATCATGGCGACCGGCCAGCGCGATACCGAAATGGTGAAGACGGCCATCCAGGCCGGCGTCAACAACTACATGGTGAAGCCGTTCAACGCCGCCACCATGAAGCAGAAGATCGAAGCCGTTCTGGGCAAGCTCGGCAACTGACGCCCGCGCCGCGCGCACGATGGCCACCAGCCCGCCTCCCCTGGATCAATCCACCGCAGTTCTGCCGCCCGCTGCGGATGCAGCCCCGCCGCTCCGGCTTGACGATTACCTGCCCTATCTCATCAATCGCGCCGGCGTTTCTCTGGCCCTGCGCTTCGGCGGCAAACTGCGCCATGCCGGCGTCACCCTGCAGGACTGGCGCGTGCTGGCGGCCCTGCGCGAAAGCGATGGCCAGCGCCTGACCGAACTGGCCGCCCGCACCAGCATCGAGGTTTCGACGCTGTCGCGCCTGGTCGGTGGCCTGGAGGCTGCGGCCCTGGTGCTGCGGGCCCGCGATGCCAGCGATGCCCGCGCCATCGCCATCCGACTGACGCAGGCCGGCGCCGCACTGACCGCGGATCTGACGCCGGCTGCCACGGCGCTGGAACGCGCCGCCCTGGCCGGCCTGAGCAATAATGAAATCGATCAGCTCAAGACGCTGCTGCACCGGATTTACGGCAATCTTGCTGTCGATACGGTCTCCGAAGAGTCCGCGTCTTAAGCCAGGCAGCGCCGGAAAAAGCCGAGCACGTCTTCCGTCACCGCATCGCGGTTGGTCTCGTTCAGCAGCTCGTGCCGCGCCTCGTCGTAGAAGCGGCTTTCCACCCGCTGCAATCCCGCGGCCGCATAAGCATCCAGCAACTGTCGCAGGCCCTTGCCACCGCCGGATACCGGATCATGACGACCGGCGATCACGAAAATCGGCAGCGCTTTCGGAATCCGCGCCTGGTTCTGCGGCCGCGCCATCGCCTCCAGCCCGTCCAGCAGGCCGATCCAGGATTCGATGGTGATCGGAAAACCGCAGAAGGGATCGGCGATATATTTGTCGACTTCAGCCGGATCGCGCGACAACCAGTCATAGGGCGTGCGCGCCGGTTGGAACCGCTTGTTGAAGGCATCGAAGGACAGCGACTGCACCAGCGGGCTGATGCCGCGCCGGCCGCGCCGCAGGCGCTCCAGCCGCGTCACCAGGCGCCCCAGCGCGGCAATCGCCGGCGGCTTGCCGTTCGAGCCGCAGAGCACGCAGCCGGCCAGCAGATCGCCATGCTCGTAGAGCAGCTGCTGCGCCATGAAGGAACCCATCGAATGGGCGAACAGCAGCACCGGGCGGCCCGGATGGCGCGCGGCCGCCATGCGGCAGACCGCGGCCAGGTCGGCCACGGCGCAGTTCCAGGAATCGCGGTCGGCCATATGGCCCAGATCGGCGGGCTGGGCCGCCGTATGGCCATGGCCGCGATGATCGAAACCATAAGCCGCAAAACCGGCACCGTTCAGGGCCGCGGCAAAGCGGGCATAACGGCCGGCATGCTCGGCCATGCCATGGGCGATCACCACCACGGCGGCGGCATCGCCCGCCGGCAGCCATTCATAGCCGCGCAGCACCAGGCCGTCGGCGGGAGAGGTCAGGGTCAGAGTCGGTGCGGTCATGCCTAGAGTCTAACGGCACCGCTTGGCTTTTGACAGCGGGGGGTGTTTCGCCGTCTACTGACGACCTCTCACTGCCTGCCCCGGAGTCTGCCATGACCGTGATGCCCGATCCCCCGCGCCCGAATTCCATGGCGGCCCGCGACATCGCCCATGTCATGCATCCCTATACCAACATGGTGAAGCATGAGATCGCTGGTCCGCTGGTGATCGAGCGCGGCAAGGGCATCTATGTCTATGACGACACCGGCAAGGAATATATCGAAGGCATGGCCGGCCTGTGGTGCGCCGGCCTGGGCTTCAGCGAGGCCGCCCTGGTCGATGCCGCCATCGAGCAGATGCGCAAGCTGCCCTACTATCACGGCTTCGGCCACAAGACGACCGGACCGGTGGTGGAGCTGGCCGAGAAGCTGAAAAGCTTAAGCCCGCTGCCGGTGGGCAAGGTGTTCTTCGCCGAAGGCGGCTCGGGCGCCAACGACACCCTCATCAAGCTGATGTGGTACTACAACAACGCGCGCGGCAAACCCGAGAAGAAGACCATCCTTGGCCGCATGAAGGGCTATCACGGCGTCACCGTCGCCAGCGCCAGCCTGACCGGCCTGCCGGCCAACCATCGCGACTTCGATCTGCCGATCGCCCGCATCAAGCATGTCGACTGTCCGCATTATTACCGCTTTGCGGAAGCCGGCGAGAGCGAGGCCGATTTCGTCGCCCGCCTGGCCCGCAATCTGGAAGCCTTCATCGCGGAAGAAGGCGCTGACAACATCGCCGGATTCTTCGCCGAACCGGTCATGGGCGCCGGTGGCGTGATCCTGCCGCCGAAGGGCTATTTCCCCGCCATCCAGGCGGTGCTGAAAAAGCACGATATCCTCAGCGTCTCGGATGAAGTGATCTGCGGCTTCGGCCGCACCGGCACCTGGTGGGGCGCCCAGAGCTTCGACTACAAGCCGGATTTCATCTCCTGCGCCAAGCAACTGTCCGGCGCCTATCTGCCGATCTCGGCCGTGCTGGTGCCCGAACATGTCTACGAGGTGATCCGCGACAACTCCGGCAAGATCGGCACCTTCGGCCATGGCTTCACCTATGGCGGCCATCCGGTGGCCGCCGCCGTGGCGCTGCGCGCCCTGCAGCTCTACGAAGAGCGCAACATCCTGGAGCATGTGAACAGCGTTTCGCCGCGCTTCCTCGCCCGCCTGAAAAAGCTGGGCGATCATCCGCTGGTCGGCGAGGCCCGCGGCATCGGCCTGATCGGCGGCGTGGAACTGGTGGCCGACAAGGCGACGAAGCGCAACTTTGCCCCCACGGCCGGCGTCGGCGCTGCCTGCATGAACTTCTCGCAGGAGGAAGGCCTGATCAATCGCGCCATGGGCGGCGACGTCATGGGCTTCTGTCCGCCGATGATCATCACCGAAAGCGAGATCGACGAGCTGTTCGACCGGTTCGAACGCGCCCTGGCCAGAACCGAGGCCTGGGTGACTCAGCAGGGTCTGCGCATCGCAGGCTGACCTGCGGCAGCGTCAAGTCGCGCTGCACCCTATCCTTTTGAGGGGTAACCAGACGGTTCGCCAATCGCGGGGATTGTGTTAAGGTTAATGTAACCGGGCTCGAAACAGTATTTATCGATGATCGCTGACAATCACGCGCATAACCAGGAAGCCAACGAACTGGTTTCCAAAATTGAACAACGGGCCCTCCAGATCTTCAGATTCACGGAAGATCCGGCGGAAAAGCGCAGCACTGTTTCCGGTTTCCGCAAATTCTCCGGCCTAGTCGACGATTTCCACCAGGCCGCCGAGGTGGCCGAGGGCCGGCTGTCGGTGCTGAAGACCGGCCGTCGCGACGAGCTGCGCCGCTATGTGGCGCAGATGCGCGCCAAGATTCTCAAGATGGAAATCGACATCAAGCAGAGCTACCTCGAGAACCTGATCGAGGCCCGCTCTGCCCTGCCCTATGGCGCGCGGGAATTCTTCGCCTCGCGGCTGAAGCGGCTGGAAGAACTCAGCAGCATGCTGATCGACGGGCCCGAAGCCGGCGGCAGCGCCGGCGATCTGCTGGAGCATATGCGCAAGATGCTGCAGCATCTGATGGACCAGGCCCCGCAGCTGGAAGTGTTCGAACGCGACCCGGATTACCGCCCGCCGCAGCGGACCGGTATCGTCACGGCCGCTGCCAAGGGCGCGGCCGGCGGGCAGGCTCGCGGCAGCGGCAGCACCACCGATATCAAGCCGATCCGCCTCACCGGCCGCGATGAATGGGGCCGGGTTTTCCTCGACAAGGGCTCGTTCGACATGGTCAGCGCCGCCTGTCGCGCCCGCGGTCTGACCCTCGACCAGGTTGCCCAGAAACTGGGCATGACACGGGTGGCCTTCACCCTGATCCTGAATGGCCAGGACCCGATCGCCCGCAACCTGCTGGATGTGGTCCACCGGACGATCAATAACTACAACCCGAATACGGGCGAGATGGGCTGAACCTGCGGCAAAAGCCGCTAAGTCCACGATTTTACGAAAATTTTATGCCTTATTGGTGGGCAGTCGATTATATATAGCGCCGGTCGTCGACCGGGGCTGGATAGAACGACCCGCATAGAATAAGAAACAGCCCCGCAAACAGGGACGGCCATGGCGTGACACCCCGGGCCGCCGACGATCCGGATCAGGGACGATCCGGTGCGAAGGGGGAATTTGTCTATGCGTGCGCTTCTGGCTTTCAGTACTGCCGTCGACCGCCTCAACACCTGGATCGGCTGGATTGCCACCTGGCTGATCCTGCTGTCCTGCCTGATCAGCGCCGGCAACGCCTTCTCCCGCTATCTGTTCAATGCCAGTTCGAATGCCTGGCTCGAAATCCAGTGGTACATGTTCGGCGCGATCTTCCTGCTTGGCGCCGCCTATACCCTGAATCGCAACGAGCATGTGCGCGTCGACATCATTTACGGCAACGTGTCATCGAAGGCCCAGATGTGGATCGACCTGCTGGGCGGCATCTTCTTCCTGCTGCCGGCGACCGTCATCATCGGCTGGCTGTCCTGGCCGATGTTCCACAATTCCTGGGTCATCAACGAGATGTCGACCAATGCCGGCGGCCTCCTGCGCTGGCCGGTGAAAATCTGCGTGCCGATCGGCTTCTTCCTGCTCACTCTTCAGGGTCTCTCCGAGATCATCAAGCGCATCGCCGCGCTGCAGGGGCATGAAGAACTGATTATCAAATACGAAAAGCCGTTGCAGTGACCGCTGCGCTGGCCTTCAGGGTTCGAGGATACCAGAAATGATTCCGTTGGATTGGATGGCGCCCCTGATGTTCGGGGGCCTCGTGGTCTTCATGCTGATCGGCTACCCGGTCGCCTTCTCGCTCGCGGCGGTCGGTCTGTTCTTCGGTTTCATCGGCATCGAGCAGGGCTTCTTCTCCTCCGCCCTGCTGCAGGCCCTGCCGGAGCGCGTCTTCGGCATCATGGCCAACGACCTGCTGCTGGCCATTCCCTTCTTCACCTTCATGGGCGCGATCCTGGAGCGCTGCGGCCTGGCGGAAGACCTGCTCGATGGCCTGGGTCAGGCCTTCGGTCCGATCCGCGGCGGCCTTGCCTATGCCGTGATCCTGGTCGGCGCCGTGCTCGGCGCCATCACCGGCACGGTGGCGGCCTCGGTCATCGCCATGGGCCTGATCTCGCTGCCGGTGATGATGCGTTACGGCTATGACATGCGGCTCGCCACCGGCGTGATCGCCGCGTCGGGCACCATCACCCAGCTGATCCCGCCTTCGCTGGTGCTGGTTGTGCTGGCCGACCAGCTCGGCCGCTCGGTCGGCGACATGTATGCCGGCGCCATCGGCCCCAGCATGCTGCAGGTCGCCCTGTTCTGCCTGTTCATTTTCGGCGTCAGCATCTTCAAGCCGCAATGGGTACCCGCCCTGCCGCTGGAAGCCCGCACCATTCATGGCTGGGCGCTGGCCAAGAAAATCCTCTGGGGCATCGTGCCCTCGCTGGTCCTGATCTTCCTGGTTCTGGGCACCATCCTGATGGGCCTGGCCACACCGACCGAAGGCGGCGCCATGGGTGCTGTCGGCGCCATGGTGCTGGCTGCGATCCACAAGCGCCTGAGCTGGGACCTGCTGTGGCAGGGCATGGGCTCGACCATGCGCATCACCGCGATGGTGGTGTTCATCCTGGTCGGCTCCACCGTGTTCGGCCTGACCTTCCGCGGCGTGGACGGCGATCTGTGGATCGAGCATCTGCTGACCAGCCTGCCCGGCGGCGCTGTCGGCTTCCTGATCTTCGTCAACATCTTCGTCTTCTTCCTGGCGTTCTTCCTCGATTTCTTCGAGATCGCCTTCATCATCATCCCGCTGCTGGCGCCGGTGGCGACCAAGCTCGGCATCGACCTGATCTGGTTCGGCGTCATGCTGGGCGCCAACATGCAGACCTCGTTCATGCATCCGCCCTTCGGCTTTGCATTGTTCTATCTGCGCGGCATCGCGCCGAAATCGGTCCGAAGTTCGGATATTTACTGGGGTGCCATCCCATGGGTGATTCTGCAGCTGATCCTGGTCGGCATTCTGATCTTCTGGCCGGAATCGGTGACCTACTGGCTGGATGACGGCCCGAGTGTCGATCCCAATACGATCCAGATCGAAATCCCCAACGATCCGATGGGCACCGATTCCAATGCCAGCCCGGACACACCGGACCCCGACGACGAACCGGAAGTCCCCGAAGAGCTGCGGCCCAAGGCCGATTAAGCAAAAAGCCCGGCAGCGATGCCGGGCTTTTTCATGTGATCAGTCGGCGACTTCCAGCCGCAGGATGCGGCCCTGCGGACTGTCGGTGGCGAGATAGAGATAGCCATCCGGTCCGTTGCGCACATCGCGGATGTTGTCGCCGATATCCTTCAGCATCTGCTCCTGCCTGACGACCCTGGCGCCATCCAGCACCACGCGATGCAGCGTGCCGAATTTCAGCGAGCCGACAAACAGGTTGCCTTTCCAGGCGAGTATCCTGTCGCCGCTGTAAAACGCCATGCCCGATGGCGCGATCGAGGGTGTCCAGTGCAGCAGCGGCTGCTCCATGCCGGGTGCCGCCGTGCCGATACCGATCTTCGCGCCGCTGTAGTCGATGCCATGGGTGATGACCGGCCAGCCATAGTTCCGGCCGCGCTCGGGGATATTGATCTCGTCGCCGCCCTGCGCGCCATGTTCATGCAGCCAGACAACGCCGGTCTGCGGATGCCGCGTCATGCCCTGGATATTGCGATGGCCGTAAGACCAGATTTCAGGCTGCGCATCGTTGCGGCCGACAAAGGGATTGTCGGCCGGCACGCTGCCGTCGGTGTTCAGCCGGATCACCTTGCCCAGATGGACGTTCAGGTTCTGCGCCTCGTCGCGGCGATACCGCTCGCCCAGACCCAGCCACAGTTTGCCATCCGGGCCAACGACCACGCGGCTGCCGAAATGCAGGCCGCCGGACAGTTTCGGCTGCTGCCGGAACAGCACCTTCACATCCTCCAGGCGGGCCTCGGCAAACACCGCACTGGCCAGCGCCGTGCCGGCACCGCCCTCACCAGGCTCGGCATAGGTGAAGTAGATTTTCCGGTTGCTGGCGAAATCCGCGTCGAGCGTCACGTCCAGCAGGCCGCCCTGGCCGCTGTCGAACACCTTCGGCACGTTACCCAGCGGCGCCGAGACCTGGCCGTCCTTCACCACACGCATCTTGCCCGGCCGTTCGGTCACCAGCAGGCGGCCATCGGGCAGGAAGGCCATGCCCCAGGGATTCTCCAGGCCGCGCGCCACTGTGACGGCGCGGACTGTCACATCCTCGGTACGGATGACTTTTGCCGGCTGGCCGGCCGCCGGAACGGCAACAAGCAGACCCAGCAACCCAAGACCGGCTAATCGACGCATGACCCCTCCATTGCTGACCCTTGAACAGATAGGCGGCCGGAGCCGCCATGGCCAGTTGACGAAAAGATGTCTCTTATAGTAGACGATTGTCTCATGAATGACGATATCGAAGCCCGGATCGCCAGCCGCCTGAAAACCCGCCGCGAGGAGCTGGGCTTTTCGCTGGCCGAACTGGCCACCCGCAGCGGCGTCAGCAAGCCGATGATATCCCGGATCGAGCGCCGCGAAGCCAGCCCCACCGCCGCCCTGCTCGGCCGGCTCTGCGCCGGGCTGGAGATCACGCTCTCGGGCCTGATGGCCGCCGTGGAGGACCGCAGCCTGGTGCTGCTGAAGGCCGCCGCCCAGCCGCAATGGCGCGATCCCGAAACCGGCTTCGAACGGCAGGCCGTCAGTCCCGCCGGCACCGGCTCGATGGTCGAGATCGTGCAGGCGACCCTGCCGCCCGGCGCGCGCATCAGCTATCCAGCCCTGCCGCCGCAATCCTACGACCAGCATATCCTCGGCGTCAGTGGCACGCTCACCTTCCAGAGCGGGGCCGAGAGCTTTGCCATCGGCGCCGGCGACTGCCTGCATTGCGCGCTCGACCAGCCGCATGTTTTCACCAACACCGGCAGCACCGCCTGCCGCTACCTCGTCATCATTGCCAAGCGAGCGACCCGATGATCCAGATCCGCGATGTGCGGCCCGCAGACGCCGAGGCGATCCGCGCCATCTATAACGATGCCGTACTGAACACCACGGCGGTCTTCGACTATACCGCGCGCGAGCCGCAGGCGCAGGCCGACTGGCTGCGGATGAAGGTCGAACAGAACCTGCCGGTGCTGGTGGCCGAGGAAAACGGCACGGTGCTGGGCTATTGCAGCTACGGACCCTTCCGCCCCTGGCCGGCCTATCTCTACACAGTGGAGAACGCCATCTATGTGGCGCCCGACAGCCGCGGCAAGGGCATCGGAAAACTCCTGCTGGCGCCGCTGCTGGAGATCGCGAAAGCGCGCGGCCTGCGCACCATGATCGCTGGCATCACCGCTGATAATGCCGCCAGCCTGCGCCTGCATGAACGGCTGGGCTATGCGCCCGCCGGCGTGATCCGCGAGGCCGGCTGGAAATTCGAGCGCTGGCTCGACCTCGTCTTCCTGCAAAGGATGCTGCAGGCATGATCGCCGTTCTCAATGCCGCCACGGCGGAAGCCGAACTCGATGCGCTGGCCGATATCCTGAAGGACTGCGTGGAGGGCGGCGCCAGCGTCAACTTCGTGCAGCCCTTCAGCCATGAGCAGGCGAAGGCCTTCTGGCAGCGGCAACTGCCGGCTCTGCGCAGCGGCGATGCCGTGCTGCTGGCGGCGCGCCATGACGGGCGGCTTGCCGGCACCGTGATGCTGGGCCTCGACACGCCGCCGAACCAGCCGCATCGCGCCGATATCAAGAAGCTGCTGGTGCATCGCCGCGCCCGCCGCCAGGGCCTGGCCCGCGCCCTGATGCTGGCGGCCGAAGCGGAAGCGCGCCGCCTGCAGCGCGACCTGCTGACGCTGGATACGGAGCATGGCAGCAGCGCCGAAAGGCTGTATGCGGCGCTGGGCTATACGTCGTTCGGCATCGTGCCGCGCTATGCCCGGACGGCGGACGGCACCGCAGTGGCGGCCTGCACGTTTTTCTACAAAGACCTCGCCTAGATCATAGCGGCCTCGCTAGAATAGCGGCGATCAAACAGCCGCCATGACCAATCCGTTCAGCCTCGCGAATTTTTCCCTGCCGGCCCAGAACCTGCTCAGCGGCCTGACCGCCATGGCGGGCGTGCTGATTGTGGTTCTGGCAGCCGGGCTGTTCGCGGGCTATCAGGTGGCCGCCGCGGTGGCAGTGGGCGCCACCAGCGTCAGCATCGTCGATACGCCGACGACGCCCGACCACAAGCGACTGGGCTTCCTGATCGCCTTCATCTTCGGCAGCCTGGTGACGCTGGCGGTCGGCCTGAGCAGCGGCAATGCCTGGGCGCAGCTGCCTATCGTCGCCGTCACCAGCTTCCTGGCCGCCATGGTCTCGGTCTATGGCAAGAGCGCGCTGGCGCTCAGCATGTCGATGATCCTGGCGATGATCTTCGCCTTCGGCACGCCGACCCCGGATCCCCATGCCGCCGTGCTGCATGCGCTGTGCTTCGCCACGGGTGCTGCGGCCTACGGCATCTTCGGCATGCTGGCTGCGGAATGGCTGGAGGCGCGCCACAAGCAGATCGCGCTGGCCGGCGCACTGGAGGCCTTTGCCGCCTATGTGCGGGCCAAGGCCAGCCTGTATGACACCGAAACGCCGATCGAGGCGGCCTATGCCGCGCTGATCGAGCGGCAGGTGACGCTGATGGAGCGCGTTGAATCCGCGCGCAACCTGCTGTTCCGCACCATGGAGCGCACCCGGGAGCGGGAATGGGCTGCGGCCCTGGTGGCCATGCTGGATGCCTTCGAGACCATCCTGTCGAGCCAGACCGATTACTGGCTGCTGCAGCGCCAGTTCGGCAGCCAGCGCGACAGCAGCCTGATCCTGGTCAGCATCCGCGATGGCGTGCTGCATATCGCCGACCTGCTCGGCACCCTGGCCGAGGAAGCCGACAGCGGCCGCCCGAGCGCCGATATCGAAGCCCTGCGCGCCGAATTCGCCGCCATTGCCGCACGCGTGCAGCAGATCGCGCCACTGGATGCCGGCATGGATGCCGCCACCGAGCATGGCCAGGCAGTGATCGAACTGCGCGCCACACTGGAACGCATCGGCCATGCCATCGACGCCACCGTCCAGGTACAGCAGGCGCTGCGCCGCGAAGACACCGCCGACGCCGTGCTGAGCATCGTGCAACTGGCCGACTTCCTGCCGCCGCGACCCTATCGCCTCGCCGTGATGCGGCGGCATCTGCGGCTCAGTTCGCCGATTTTCCGCTATGCGTTGCGGCTGACCGCGGCGATGCTCTGCGCCTATGCCATCGCCGAAGTGCTGACCCGCTATTTCAGCCATGGCAGCTGGATCCTGCTGACGGTCGCCGTCATCATGCGCGCCAGTTACAGCGCCACGCGGCAACGCCAGAAAGACCGTCTGATCGGCAACCTGATCGGCTGCGTGCTGGCGGCGATCATCCTGCATCTGCTGCCCGATCCGGCACTGGCGGCGGTGTATTTCGTCAGCATCGGGCTGTCGCATGCCTATGCGCCGGTGCGCTATCGCATCACCTCGACGGCGGCCTGCATCATGGCGCTGCTGATGATGCATTTCCTCAATCCGAGCGACAGCTCGCTGCTGCTGGAACGCCTGCTAGATACCACGATCGGCGTCGTCATCGCCGCCGCCTTCAGCTTCATCCTGCCTTACTGGGAGCGGCAGAGCCTGCCGATGCTGACCGCGACGCTGCTGCGCGCCAACCGCAAATACGCCCGCCAGGCCCTGAAACGGCAGCCGACCGAGCAGAGCTATCGCCTGGCGCGCAAGGATGTGTTCGATGCCGGCGCCGATTTCGCCGGCGCGCTACGCCGCCTGGCCGCCGAACCGGGTGCCAGCCATGCCGATCTGCCACGGCTGCAGGCGTTTCTGTCGGCCAATTACCGCATGATGGCACAGCTTGCAGCCCTGCATGTGCTGCTGCGCATCCGCGGCCGCGAGCTGGATGCAGGCGTCACCGACGCGCTGCTGGCGCAGCATCATGGCCGGCTGCTGGCGCTGCTGGGCCATGCGGAGGATACGGAAAATCCTGCGCCCGATGCCCTGCCGCGCGACGGCGACACCGGCAGTGCGCAATGGCAGCTGGTCGCGGCGCTGATGCAGCGGCTGGCGCAGGCCGAAGCGGTGGCGGCGCAGATCAACGACCTGGCCGCCGGGCTTGAGATCGCGCCGCTGAAGCGCGCCTGATCAGACGCCGATCAGGAAATACCAGGCGAGCGCGAAGGCGATGATGGCGCCGGCGATGCCGAAGCCGAGCACATAACGCATGCGATGCAGCTCGATCCCGGCGCGCGCCTTGTTGGTGGTTATCGTGCGGTCGCGGGTGTCGTATTCGGTCCGCTCCTTGGGGCCGTATCCGGCTGAGGACGACATGGGACCTCCATCTGTTAAGCAGTCAGAGGGATAAGGCCCGGCGGGCCGGAGGGTTCCCCTGCCATCAGTGCCATCAGCCTCATCAGTGCAGGCAGGGTTGCCGCGCAGGCATTTTCGGCATTAAGCCTTTGATTCTGTTGAATCCGGCAACTGCAAAACCTGCCATCCTGAGCCATCTTGAGCCAAACTGGACCAAAGTTGGCCATTTGGAGCCACCTGGAAACCATTTTCAGCCATCTCGAACCATTTTTGGCCAGCCTGAGCCGTGGGTCCCAGCCTTCAGGGCGGGTGGAGCGGCGGGTCGATTCACGATGTCCAAAACCGAAAAGAAACAAAATAGGAACAAGAAACGCAAAATCAAGGGGCCTGCGCGGCCCCCTGATCCGGTCCCGCCGCGTCTGGGCGGCGGGCGATAGGCAGCGGGCCTCAGCTCTTGTTCATGCGGTTGGTGACCAGATCGTCGACCACGGTGGGATCGGCCAGCGTGCTGGTGTCGCCCAGCGCCGAGAATTCGTTCTCGGCGATCTTGCGCAGGATGCGGCGCATGATCTTGCCCGAGCGCGTCTTCGGCAGGCCCGGCGCCCACTGGATCAGATCGGGCGAGGCGATCGGCCCGATCAGCGTGCGCACATGCTGCACCAGTTCCTTGCGCAGCTCTTCGGTCGGCTGGATGCCGGCCTTGAGCGTCACATAGGCGTAGATGCCCTGGCCCTTGATGTCATGCGGATAGCCGACCACGGCGGCCTCGGCCACCTTGAGATGGGCGACCAGCGCGCTTTCCACTTCCGCCGTGCCCATGCGATGGCCCGACACGTTGATCACGTCGTCGACGCGGCCGGTGATCCAGTAATAGCCATCGGCATCGCGGCGGCAGCCGTCACCGGTGAAATACTTGCCGGGGAAGGTGCTGAAGTAGGTGTCGATGAAACGCTGGTGATCGCCATAGACCGTGCGCATCTGGCCCGGCCAGCTATCGGTGATGCAGAGGTTGCCGTCGGTGGCGCCCTCCAGCACCTTGCCGTCGCCATCCACCAACTGCGGCTGCACGCCGAAAAAGGGCAGCGTCGCCGAACCGGGTTTCTGGTCGATGGCGCCGGGCAGCGGGGTGATGAGGATGCCACCGGTTTCGGTCTGCCACCAGGTATCGACGATGGGGCAGCGGCCGTCGCCGACCACGCGGTGATACCAGAGCCAGGCTTCCGGATTGATCGGCTCGCCCACCGAACCGAGCAGGCGCAACGATGCGCGGCTGGTCTTCTTCACCGGCGCCTCGCCATCGCGCATCAGGGCACGGATCGCGGTCGGCGCGGTGTAGAAGATGTTGACCTTGTGCTTGTCGATCACCTGCCAGAAGCGTGAGGCATCGGGATAGTTCGGCACGCCTTCGAACATCAGCGTGGTGGCGCCGTTGGCCAGCGGGCCATAGACGATATAGCTGTGGCCGGTGACCCAGCCGACATCGGCGGTGCACCAGTAGATATCGCCATCGTGATAGTCGAAGACATACTGATGCGTCATCGAAGCGAAGACCAGGTAGCCGCCGGTGGTGTGCAGCACGCCCTTGGGCTTGCCGGTCGAGCCCGAGGTATAGAGGATGAACAGCGGGTCCTCCGCATTCATCGGCTCCGGCGCGCAGGTCGCCGGGACCTTGGCGGCTTCTTCATGCAGCCAGATGTCGCGGCCGGCCGCCATCTCGATCTTGCCGCCGGTATGCTTCACCACCAGCACCTTCTTCACGCCGGGGCAGGTCTTGAGCGCCGCATCGGCATTGGCCTTCAGCGGCACGCCGCGGCCGCCGCGCAGGCCTTCATCGGCAGTGATGAGGAACTGGCTGTCGCAATCCTGGATGCGGTTGGCCAGGCTGTCAGGCGAGAAACCGCCGAAAACGATGGAATGCACGGCGCCGATGCGCGTGCAGGCCAGCATCGCGTAAGCGGCCGCCGGGATCATCGGCAGATAGATGGTGACGCGGTCGCCCTTCTTGACGCCGTTGGCCTTCATCACATTGGCCATGCGGCAGACTTCGTCATGAAGCTGCTGGTAGGTGATGTTTTCCGACTTCGACGGATCGTCGCCTTCCCAGATGATCGCGGTCTGGTTCGCACGCTTGGCCAGATGACGGTCGATGCAGTTGGCCGAGACGTTCAGCACGCCATCGGCAAACCAGCGGATATGCAGATCGGCCTTGTCGAAGGAGACGTCTTTCACCTGGGTATAGGGCTTGATCCAGTCGACACGCTTGCCCTGCTCGCCCCAGAAGCCGTTCGGGTCCTTCACCGACTGTTCGTACATGGCCTTGTACTTGCCGGCATCGGCCCAGGCGCGCTTGGCCCAGTCGGCGCTCACCGGAAACAGTTCATTCTCGGCCATGATCGGCTCCCTCTCGTTCTGAATCCACGCCCGGACGACGCGGTCCGGCGGCGTTTCCCCTATCGGGCCGGATGATGCCCGCTCGGGTGGAAACGGACAAGCTCGGCCACCCCGGGTTTCGACCAAAGCATAGGCCGATCAAGGCTTAAGTATAAGATGGCGCGACGATTTTCAGAGATCGTTGGCAGCCGTGGCGCCGGCCACAGCGGGCAGGCCGGCGATGGTGGCCTCCAGAGCCTGCATCAGCCCCGGGAACTGGCCGCCAAGGCGGGCTTTCGCCTCGTCTTGGGCGGCACGCCATAGCGAGACGCCGGCGCGATAGGCGGCGCGCCCTTCGGCTGTGGCACGCACCAGCCGCGCGCGGCCATGGCCCGGCACCACCGTGACCAGGCCGGCGGCGATCATCGGCTTCAGGTTACGGCTGAGCGTGCTGCGGTCGAGATCCAGCGCCGCCGCCAGCTCGGTGATGCTGGGCGGGCGGCCGTTCTGCTTCTCGCAGGCCCAGGCCATGCCGACCAGACTGTATTGCGGCAGGCCAAGGCCGATGGGCGAAAGCTGCTCGGTATACCAGGCGCTGGCGCGGCGGGCGGCCGAGCGGAGCTGGAAGCACAGGCAGAACTCCGTGCCATCGGGCATCGGCGGCGGCAGGGTGAACACCTGGTCAGCGGCGGCCAGAGAGGATGGTGGACTTCGCTTCATATCGTGTATATACACGATACAGGGCAGCCCGACAAGCCATCCTCGGGGCTGTCCTGCAACTTCCGGCCTCCCCACTTTTTTGGCCGCACAAAAACGACCCGACCAAGCAGAAGGACCGCCCGATGTCAGCCGCCCTGAACGAAACCCCGCCCGCCCGCTCGGCCGATCTGCATCCGCCGACCGGCGGCGTCTATGCGCCGGTGCCGGTGGAGCAGTTGCGTGAACTGGCCGGCATCGAGCTGTTCCGCAAGATCATGAACCGCGAGCTGCCCGGCGCGCCGATTGCCGAACTGATGAATATGTGGATTTTTGAAGCCGAGCCCGGCCGCGTGGTCTTTGCCGGCCGGCCCGAGATGAAGCATTACAACCCGATCGGCAGCGTGCATGGCGGCTATGCCGGCACCATGCTGGACAGCTGCATGTCCTGCGCCGTGCAGTCGCAGCTGCCCAAAGGCATGGGCTACACCACGTTGGAATACAAGGTGAGCCTGGTGCGCGCGATCACCCACAAGACCGGCACCGTCTATGCCGAGGGCACCACGATCCAGGTCGGCAGCCGTGTCGGCACGGCCGAAGGCCGCATCGTCGATGCCAGCGGCAAGATCCTCGCCACCGGCACGACGACCTGCCTGATTTTCCCGATCTGAATTTTACGCCGGGAACAGCATCGCGTCGCTGTCGCGCCAGGCCAGGGAAACGACCGCACCCGCCGGCGGCAGCGCCGCCAGCCGTTCGGCCTGGCTGCTGACGGTGCCGTAGAGCTTCACCGCGCCGGCGGTGCAGAAGATCGCGATGCGGTCGCCGGTCATGATGCGGTCCTGAACCCTGGCCGCGATGCCGGTCATGCCGGCCGGTACGGGCCCTTGCACGATCTCGACCGCCTCGGGCCGGAACATCAGCGACACATGCTGGCCGGCCACGGCCTGCGGCGGCAGGGGCAGCAGCACTTCCGGTTCGCCGTCGGGCCTGAGCAGCTTGCGTCCCTCCAGCAGCACGACCATGCCGGTGACGCGATTGGTGTTGCCGATGAAATCCGCGACGAAGCTGTTGGCTGGCCGCAGATAGAGTTCGGCCGGCGCGGCCACCTGCTCGATCTTGCCGTTGCTCATGATGGCGATGCGGTCCGACATGGTCATGGCTTCGCCCTGGTCATGGGTAACCAGCACGGTGGTGATCTTGAGGCGCGACTGCAGGTCGCGCACTTCGAGCTGCATGGCACCGCGCAGCTTGGCATCCAGCGCCGCCATCGGCTCGTCCAGCAGCAGGACCCGCGGCTCGATGGCGATGGCCCGCGCCAGCGCCACGCGCTGCTGCTGCCCGCCGGAAAGTTGCGTGGGGAAACGCGCGCCGAAGCTTTCCATACGCACCAGCGCCAGCGCCCGCTCGACCTTGGCGGCCGTTTCCGCGCGGCTGAAGCGCCGCATCTTCAGGCCGAAAGCGACATTCTCGGCAACCGTCATATGCGGGAACAGCGCGTAATTCTGGAACACCACGCCGATATCGCGCTGCCAGGGCGGGGTGCCGGCCAGCGGCTGCCCCGCAACATGGATCGCACCATAGTCGGCCTCGACCAGGCCGGCGATGCAGCGCAGCAGCGTGGTCTTGCCACAGCCTGATGGTCCCAGCAGCGAGACGAATTCGCCGGCCGCGATGCCGAGGCTGACATCGTCGAGCGCCTGGGTGCTGCCGAAACGCTTGGAGATATGGGCGATCTGGAGGTCGCCGGTTTTCTCAGCCATGTTTAGCGGCGTCTCCACGATTTGGCAGCGTCAGGCTGCCCAGACCATACAATTTCTCCACGACCAGCAGCACGACGACGACGATCACCATCTTGATGACGGAAATCGCGGCCACCGCCGGATCGTAGTTGTTCACCAGATAGCCGAGGATCGACACCGGCAGCGTCATGTTCGAGGCATTGGACAGCATCAGCGCCACCGCCACCTCGTCGAAGGAAATCAGGAAGGCGAACATGCCACCGGCGAACAGCCCGGGACGGATGGTGGGCAGGGTGATATGCCAGAAGGTGCGCCAGGGCGTGGCGCCCAGGGTCTTGGCCGCCTCCTCGATGCGCGGATCGGCATTGGCATAAATCGCCAGCACGGTGCGCAGCAGATAGGGCAGCACGATCACCACATGGCCGACCAGCAGGCCGATATAGGTGTTGCCAAGCCCGATGGTGCTGAGGAAGAACAGCAGTGCGATGGCCAGCACCAGGCTGGGCAGGGCCAGCGGCGACAGCAGGAAAGTCTGGATCAGGGCGGCGCCCGGCAGACGGCGGCGCACCAGCGCCAGCGCCGCCGGCACCGCCAGCAGTGCGGCGATCCCTGCCGCCAGCACGCCAAGCTGGATGCTGTTCCACAGCGGCTGCATGAAGCTCGGATCCTGCAGCACCTGGGTGAACCAGCGGATCGAATAGCCCGGCGGCGGGAAGATCACGAAACGCGCCGAGGACAGTGACACCACCACCACCAGGACCAGCGGCGTGAGCAGGAAGATGGTCGCGACGACCAGATACGTCTTCAGCCAGCGGTTCATTCTTCGGCCCTGCCCCGCCGCAGGCGACGGCCGAGCGCGATCTGCAGGCCCGACACCAGCAGCACGGTGACCAGCAGGATCACGCCAAGCGCCGCGGCAAACGGCCAGTCGGAACTGAGGTTGAGCTGCTGGTAGACCAGCACCGGCAGCACCATGGTGCGGTTGTTGCCCATCAGCATGACGGTGACGAAGCTGCCGATGGAGAGCGAAAAAACCAGCAGCGTACCGGTGATGACGCCATCCAGACTGAGCGGCCAGACGATATAGCGGAAGGCCTGCAGCGGGCGGGCGCCCAGCGTAAGCGCTGCCTGTTCCAGAGCCTGGTCGATGCCTTCGAGCGCACTGGCGATGGAGAGCACCATGAAGGGCAACATCACATGCACCAGCGTGATGCCGATGCCGAACCAGCCGCCGAGCAGGTCGATGGTCGGCAGGTCCAGCGCCTTCAGGCTGCCGTTGATCAGGCCGCTGCGACCCAGCACCACCATCCAGCCGAAGGTGCGCACCACCACGTTGATCAGCAGCGGCGTGACGATCAGGAAGATCAGGATGCCCTTGAGCGTGCCGTGGCTGCGCGCAATCGCAAAGGCGAAGGGATAGCCCAGCACCAGCGCGCCCAGCGTCACGCCGGCCGCCAGCCCGATGGTCTGAGCCCAGACGCGGATATAATAGGGATCGGTGAGCGCGCGCAGATATTGGTGCGGACCCAGCTGGCCATCAGGCTGGCGCAGGCTGACGCCGAAATTCAGCAGCAGCGGCCCGATGAAAAACACCGCCAGCAGCAGGATGGCCGGCGCCAGCAAGGCGAAGCCTGACGCATGAAGCCTGAAGGGCATCGCGATCCTGCTCCGTCTGCCGGCGACCGGTCTGTCGATGTCCCGGACTTACGGGATTTCCTTGTTCCAGCGCTCGATCCAGGCCGGGATCTTGTCCATGAAGGACAGGAATTCCGGCTGGCGCACGCGCTCCAGCGGCGTCAGCACCTTCTTCAGGTCGTCGGGATAGACCACCTTGGAGTTCACCACCGGATACTTGATCATCGAGGCATGGCCGAGCTGCGCCTTGGGCGACAACACGCAGTCGATATAGGTCCAGGAGGCTTCCGGCGCGTTCTTCACCTTGGCCAGCATGGCCGCCGACTGGAAGGCGCCCGGATCGGGGATATAGGCGCCGGCCCAGCTGTTCTGGTTGGCGAAGTCATAGGCGCGGCCATCCCAGTAGACCAGGATGTCGACTTCCTTGGTGGCGAACAGGTTTATCGCATCGACCGGGTTGACCCAGTATTTGGTGATGTTGGGCGCCATGGCGCGATACTTGGCGAAGACCTCGTCCTCGCTGCCGCCATACTGGGTGGTGAGGAACCAGGTGAACATCGGACCCCAGGCCATGGTGACGGCCGGGAAGGACACGCGATTGCCATACTTGCCGGCAATCGTGTTGTCGATCAGGGTCTTCCAGTCCTTCGGCGGCTCCTTGATCTTGTCCTTGTTGTACATGACGATCATCGCGCCGAAATTCTGGATCGTCGCGTAATTGTCCCACTGCTTGCGGAAGACCTCGGGCACATCGGCGAGGTTCGGCGCCTTCTCGACGCTGAGCTTGTCGAGCAGGCCTTCGCGGCCGGCGCGGATGGCGTCGATCTCGCTTAAGAGCGCCACATGGATCGAAGGATTTTCCTTGTTGGCGCGGATGCGGTTGATCACCTCGCCGGAATTCAGCACCAGGATATCGACATCGGAGCCGGTGCGTTCCTTGTAGCAGGCGGCGAAATTCGTCTTGGCCGATTCCAGCCAGATGCCGCCGGACGCCACCACCGTGATCTTCTGCGCCAGCGCCGGACCGGCCATGAGGGCGGAAAGGCCCGCCAGACCCACCACGGCACTGCGGATGAACTGTTTCGGATGGAACATGCGATCCCCCTCGCGTTTGCCAGTCTGTGGACGTCAAACCCCGGAGCGGAAGCGGACGGTTTGCAGGCCGGCCGCATTCCCCTGTTGACGAAAAGGCTAAGTCCCGAGTACCAGATGTGTCAACTGTGTTGTTAAATACGGAACACGACACCGGACAGGGACGGACGTCATGAGCAACCTAGAAAGCGCCATCCGCATCCTGCATTGCCTGTCTGCCGAAACGCCATTGCTGAAAGTGACGGACGTGGCGAGCCGGCTCGGCATTGCCAAGAGCACGGTCTCGCGCCTGCTGCGCACGATGCATGACGGCGGCCTGCTCAAGCGCGACGACAATACACCGGTCTACGGCCCGGGTCCGCTCGCTCTGGAACTGAGCCGGCTCTATGCCTCCGGCAACAGCCTGCTGGACCGCGTGGATGCGGCACTCGCCAATCTGGTAGAGGAGTTCGGTTTTACAGGTTTCGCGGGAATGCTGGACGATGAGTCCGTCGTAATCCTGCGCCAGCACCAGGGCTGGTACCGCCTGCGCTATATCCTGGAGGTGGGCGAACGCCAGAAACCCGACGACATGGCGCTCGGCATTGCCCTGCTGGCCCGGCATAACCTGGTCAAAACCCAGGCACAGACCGCCGCCACCCGCAAACTGTTCAAGGCCTTCCTGACCGACCGCGTGGTGGAAGTGCCCTGCCGCAGCGTGCCCGGCATCACCGCCATCGGCACGGCTTTGCGGGTCGAGCGCAGCGGCCAGACCATCGGCTTCTCGATCTCCTTCCCCGACATGGCCGCGCCGGCGGCGATGCGGGCCAGGATCAAAAGCCGGATCCAGGCCGTGGCCCGCGAGATCGGCCAGGACATCGAGGATTCATTCCACCGCACCGGGACAGCCAAACGATGAGCAGCAGCACTTCGATGGAAAACAGCGTGCCGGCCCGCCGCTCGTTCAGCCGCATGGCCTTTGTCGGCGATGCCTTCACCGTCGGCGCCGGCGATGCCACCATGCTGGGCTGGGTCGGCCGGCTGGCGGCGTATGAATGGCAGGCCGGCCATGACATCACCGCCTACAATCTCGGCATCCGCGGCGCCAGCACGCGCCTGATCGGCCAGCGCTGGCGCGGCGAATGCGAGGCGCGGCTGCCGCCGACCGCCAATGCGCGGCTGGTCTTCATGTTCGGCGGCAACGACGCCAAGTTGCTGGATGGCAAGGTGCCGGAAGTGCCGCTGGAAGAATCGGTGGCCAATGCGCGTGCGATCTTAAGCGCCGCCACCGCCTGGCTGCCGACCTTGTGGATCGGCCTGATCCCGATGAACGAAAGCCGCCCCTATCCGAAGCTGATCGGCGCGCAGAGCTACACCTTTTCCAACAGCCTGCAGGCGGACTACAACGCCGCCTATGCCAAAGCGGCGGCCGAGCTGGGCATTCCCTTCCTCGACCTGCATACGCCGCTGCTGGCCGATCCGGCCTGGCCCGATCTCACCCAGGCCGGCGATGGCAGCAATCCCGCCGCACCCGGGTATGAAGTGGTGGCCGCGATGATCCATCGCTGGCCGGCCTGGCGCCGGTGGTTCGACTGATTGGGGTTCGACTGATTGGGGTTTGACTGATTGGGGTTTGGCGGAACGGTTTCTCAGCGCCGCCAGACCGGCTTGGCGCATTCGGCCTGGATGTCGGCACGGCTGAGGCCGAGATCCTTCAGCGCCGCATCGCTCAGCTCGGCAAGCTGCGTGCGTTCGCGGCTGAGCCGCTGCAGCGACAGGACCTCATGGATCATATCCAGGACGAGACGGCGCAGGGGATGCGTGCCGGCGAGATAGCTGCGAACGGTCATGGTGCTCTGCGTCATGGCGGGACTCCGTGGTTTCTGATCTGTCCGCAGTCTACGCCGCCGTCATGACGCGACGGTGACCGAACGCTACGGCCGCGACCGAAGTGTTGCAGATGGACGACAGCGCGCGAGCGGCCTAGATTCTCCGTCATGAGCAGCAACGACCCGCATGTGGCGAAGATCGCGGCCCTGATCGGCGATCCGGCGCGCGCCAATATCCTGAAGGCGCTGATGGACGGGCGCGCCCGCACGGCCAAGGAACTGGCCCATATCGCCGGCGTCTCGCCGCAGACCACCAGCGGCCATCTGGCCAAGCTGTCGGACGGCGGCCTGCTCGGCCTCGCCAAGCAGGGCCGGCACCGGTATTACCATCTTGCGAACAGCACTGTCGCGACGGCGATTGAAAGTTTGATGGCGCTGGCCGGCGAGCAGCCGATGCCGAAACATCACCATCACACCCGCGTCGCCGGCGCGCTGCGGGCGGCGCGCACCTGCTACGACCATATCGCCGGCAAGCTCGGCGTCTGCCTGTTCGATCAGCTCATCGCGCGCGGCTGCCTCTTACCCAGCGGCGAAGAGGACTTCGTCGCCACGGCGGCAGGGCGGCAGCTCTTTGCCGCGCTCGACATCAATGTGGACGCCATCGCATCCGGCAAGCGCCGCTTTGCCCGCGCCTGCTTGGACTGGAGCGAGCGCAGCCCGCATCTGGCCGGCGCGCTGGGCGCCGCCCTGGCCGAACGCTGCTTCGACTTCGGCTGGCTGGAGCGCCGGCGCGACAGCCGCGCGGTCAGCCTGACCCCGGCCGGCAGCCAGGCGCTGGCCCGGCTGTTCGACCTGCCGCCGGAGCGGATTGCGGCGGCCATGTCGGAGACGCATTAACACCCGGTTGCACGGGCCGGACGGGTTGGCTATCTTCCGCCCCGGACCGTCAGGCCAGCCTTGGCGCGCGGGTGTAGCTCAATGGCAGAGCAGAAGCTTCCCAAGCTTACGACGGGGGTTCGATTCCCCTCACCCGCTCCAGGACTTAACCGCTCAAGCTTCTGACAGGGCTTACGACGGCGGATTCAATTCCCTTAAAACTCTGGCATTTAAGCGGGCGATGTCCTGCCCATGGGACAATTTGGGACACACTGCTGTTCCGGCATGCGTCATCCCCTCTGTTCGCTCCTAGTATGTGGGCTGACGCTTTTCTTGAAATGCCTGCAGACCTTCAGCAAGGTCCCGGCTTTTTAAATGAACCTGAAATGCCATCAGTTCAGCACGCAGCCCGGTCTGGACGACTGCATCATGCACGGCACGCGTCAGCGATTTCATATGCCTCAGCACGGCAGGGCTTTGCTGGCTGTACTGCTGGGCAAGCTGCAGTGCTCGGTCGCGCAGATGGTCCGGCGGCACTACTTCATTGACCAGCCCCCAGTCCATGCACTGCCGGGCCGGAAACAGCTCGGCACTGAACAGCATGTGCATGGCCTGCGCCGGATGCATCCGGGTCAGCAACTGCACCGTCGATCCGGCGGCGGGGACAATGGCGTATCTGGCATGGCCATCGCCGATTTTGGCCGTCTCCGCGGCGATGACGATATCGCAGGCCAGGATCATCTCCAGTCCGCCGGCTACCGCCACGCCGTTGACTGCAGCCAGCACCGGCATCGGCAGCGCCCGCAGCTTTTCGAGGACACGCTGGTTATAGGCCAGCGTATCGATCAGCGCGGAGGGATCGAGTGCCAGTTCGCGGCCGAAGCCAAGCAGGTCACCGCCGGCGCAGAAGGCGCGGCCTGCGCCGGTGACGATGACGACCCGTATCGCCTGATCGACATGCACCTCGTCCAGAACGCGATCCAGCGCATCGACCACTTCGGGCGAGAGCGCGTTTAGCGCGGCCGGGCGGTTCAGTGTAATGGTGGCGACGTGTCCAGAGCGGCTCAGCAGCACGGGTTCGGCCGCTGCATCTTCGGCTGGGGAAATGACAAGTTCATAGCGCTGCGGCAACGGCGCCAGTGCGTCCCGCAGTGTCTCCAGGGCAGGGCTCCCGGCGACCGCGATCTCAACCTGCACCACCGTATTCAACTTCTCGTCCTTGCCGACCTGGATCTTCGCCTCGACCGGTTTGCCGAAGGCGGCTGCGATCTCGGCCTGCACCTTTTCCTCAATGGCGCGGTCGCGCAGGTCATTCTTCATAATCTTGCCCACCGCCGTGGTTGGCAGCGCATCAATCTGGAAAATCCGTTTCGGCCGCGCCGGCGGTTCAGCTATGGCCGTGGCCAGGTGACGATCCAGCGCCTGGACATCGATGGATGCACCGGGCGAGGCGACGACGAACAGCACTGGCACTTCGCCGGCATAGGCGTCGGGCATGCCGACGGCAGCGCTGATCTGCACGCCGGGGAAGACATTGGCGACATCCTCGATGTCGGAGGGATTGATGTTATGCCCGCTGCGGACGATGAGGTCCTTCTCACGGCCGGTCAGCACCAGCCGCTGGTCTTCGGTCAGGTAGCCGACATCACCGGTGATCAGCCAGCCATCGGCGCTGCGGGTATTCCGGTTATGCGCGGGATCGACATATCCTGGAAAAACCTGCGGCCCGCTGACCTGCACAAGTCCACTCTCCAGGGCAGCACAGAGCGCATCCGGCCTGGCCGGATCCAGGCTGGTGATGCGCGTACGGGCAAACGGCGCACGGAATCCGACGCTGCCCTGCACTGGTATGGCACGCCCCGGATTGAAGGCAATCGCCGCCGCAGTCTCGGTCATGCCATAGGTTTCATACAGCCGGATGCCGGTGCGGGCCTGGAACCGCTCGCTGACTGCTTTCGGGCAGACGGCACCGCCGGTCAGTGCCATGCGGACAGACGAGATATCGGCATCGCCAATCGGTATCTCGGTGATGGCGGCAATCGAGGTCGGCACACCGCCGACGATTGTCAGCCTGAAGACTTCCGCGATCCTCCAGTAGGTGGCGATCACGCCCTTGTCGCGCAGGCCATAAGGCGATGGCACTACCATATGACCGCCCGCCGCCAGCACAGAGAGGCCCGACGTGATCGTGCCGCCAACATGGAACAGCGGAAAGCCGTTGATCACGGCGTCCATCTCGTCCAGGCCATGCACCTGGGCGAAACTCCAGGCGGCATGAATCTGGTTACCATGCGTCAGTTGCACCAGCTTAGGCCGGCCAGTCGTACCGCCGGTATGAAACAGGGCGCAGACCGTGTTCTGTCCGGCCGTGCTGTCGAAATCGAGGCGATCCTCGCGGTAGCGCGCCTGTTCTGCCTGGAAATCCAGCTGGCCAGCGGGAACCGACGCGCCGGAGACGCCCAGCACCACGATATTGCGCAGGCCCGGCGTGAGCGCGATGACCTCGTTCGCTTTCGCCCAGATGTCTGCGTCCAGGTCTTTCGCCGGGATCACCAGTGTTGAGGCACCCTCCGCAGCAAGCAGGTCGGCGATCACCCGTGCATTCAGCAGGTAGTTGATCGTGCTGGCAACGCCAGCCGTCTGCGCGCCGTAAAGCGCTTCAACCATGCCAGGCAGGATCGGTGTCAGGAAGGCAACGACACTGCCTGCTTCTCCGGCACCGAGACGGTGGAAGAGATTCGCAGCCCGAATGATGCCACGATACAGCTCGACATGCGTCAGAGTGGTGGACTCGCCCGTATAGCCGCCGGCCGCCATCATGGTCAACGCCGGCCGCGACGGATGCAGCTCGGCCGTAGCGCGGAACAGGTCGAGTAATGTACGCGCCGGAATCAGTACATCATAGGGTATTCTCTCCATGGCCTCGATATCGGAAATCGAGGTGATGGCCGTGATCGCACGTGTTGTCTTCATATTCACGCTCAGTGCACCGCTGCATACATGATGGTCTCTTCATCAGCCTGTCCGCCGGTGAATTCCTCGACGATGCGGCCTTGGCGCGAGACAAGAATGCGGTCCGACAAATGCAGGATTTCCGGCAGATAGGACGAGATCACCACCACTGCCATGCCGTCATCGGCCAAGCGGTTGATCAGCTGGTGGATCTCCGCGATGGCGCCGACATCTACGCCGCGGGTCGGCTCGTCGAAGATAATCAGTTTCGGCTTCTGCACCAGTGCCTTGGCCACCACCACCTTCTGCTGGTTGCCGCCCGAGAGCTCAACGACGCGGGCATCCGAATTGATCACCTTGATGTTCAGCGCCTTGGCCCAGTTTTCGGCAAGCTGCCGCATTTCCGACATGCTGACCAGCTTCGAGCGGCTCTGTCCTCCGGCCATGGCGGCGACGTAGATATTCTCTGCCACTGACATAGTCTCAAAGAAGCCCTCCTGCTTGCGGTCTTCCGTCACATAGATGATGCCGTCGCGGATCGCGGGCCGCGGCACGCGGTATCGCACCGGCCGGTCTTCCAGGCGGACCTGCCCGCCATGGAAGAAATCGCGTTTCAGGATGCCCGCGATCACTTTGGCAGTTTCGGTCCGGCCCGAGCCGATCAGGCCGAAAATGCCGGTGATCTGGCGTGCGAAGACCGAGAAGGTGTTATTGCGTACCAGCGTACCCATCGACAGGTTCTGCACGCTGAGCACCTTGCGGCCCGCCGGTCTGGCACTGTGCTGCCCGGCTCGCCCGTAAAGCTCATCTGACAGCGTGCGGCCTACCATGGCGCGCACAATGCGGTCGCGGTCGAAGCTTTCGGTGCGATCGGTAATGACATGCTCGCCATCGCGCAAGATGGTGATGCGGTCAGAAATCTGCAGCGCCTCTTCGAGCGCATGCGAGATGAAGATGATCGACACACCGCGCGCCTGCAGACGCTCGACCAGTGCGAAGAAATGGTGCTTCTCCTCAGGGGTCAGCGTGCCCGTCGGTTCGTCGAAGATGATCACGCGCGCCTTGTGGTGTACGGCGCGGGCGATCTCCACCATCTGCTTCTGCCCGGCGCCCAGGCTGGAGACCAATGCAGTGGGATCGACCGGGAAATTCAGCGACTGCAGAAACTGCTGCGCTGCGATGTAGATGCCGCGCAAGCGGTTGAACCATTTGGCGTCGCCAAGATACAGGTTCTGCGCCACCGTGAGCGAGGGTACCAGACTGGTCTCCTGATAGACCATGGCGATGCCTTGCTTCAGCGCATCCGAGGGCCCGCGCAGTTCCACCGCTTGACCATCCAGCAGGATTTCGCCTGCCGTGGGCGCGACGACACCGGCCAGCATCTTGGTCAGGGTGGATTTACCAGCGCCATTCTCGCCGAGCAGTGCATGAACCTCGCCTAGCTCCAGTGTGAAGGAGACGTCCTTCACCGCGGGAACACCGCGATATTCCTTGGTGCCGTGCTTGAGTTCGAGAATCGCCGTCATGAGCGGGCCTGCCTTTTACGAACCGAGATCGAGCTTGACGACGGCATCGTCGCCTCTCGATGTCACGTACAGCGCTCCGTCATGAACCACCGCGCCGGTTATGCCATGCGTCGCGCCATCGGCGCGGCTCTGAAAACTATCGACTGGTAGGCAGTTCCGATCCAGGAGGGCGACCATGCCGAAGGACAATGTCGGAGCCCACGGTTTCAGGATGCCAAGTTGCTTGACGCCGCCGCCCTGCAGTGGTTCGTAGAAGGATCGGCCGCTGCGGTATGTGGGTGCGACCCAGTGGCGCGGATCGACGTCAGCCATCATCCGGCGGCGGTACTGGTCCTCGCGCAAGATGAATTCTACCAGCTGGTTGCGCGGCGCGAACATGGTCATGACATAACCCGCGTCCGGTCCTCGGCTGATATGGCCGGGATAGCCCGGCAAGTCGCCCTGAATCTGCCGCCGCAGCGCGCCGGTCATTTTATCGAGCAGGACGATCCGGTGCTTCCAGCTCTCCGTGACAATCAATCCGTCGTCCGATACCGCCAGGCCAGCGGGATATGCGAGGCTGCCGGCGATGCGCCGCTGTTTGCGACTGCGCAGGTCGAACTGCCAGATCGAACCGGAGATATTCCGTTCCATCAGATCGCGCCGCCAGGCAGAAGGCGGGTTCTGCGCCGAGCCGTGACTGACATACAGGCAGCCATCTTCCTCAAGTATCGCCGTCGGGCAGCATGCATCCTCGCGAGGCGAGACCTCGACTCCGTCAAACTCGCCGCCAACGATGGTGATATGTCCGTTATCGAGACCGATGGCAATGCCGCCGGCAACCGAGGCAAGGCAGTTGATCTCCGCTCCTGCACGGTGCAGCACTTTAGCGGAATCACCACCCAGCAGATATAGCTCATTGCCGGAACCGACTATCAGGCCGTCGCGACCTGACGCGATGCCGACCGGCGCGTGGACCGGAATGCGTTGCGCTGCATCATCGAGCCGCCGGTTCGGCCGCAGCGCCCCATCCAAAGCCGGCACGGTGATGGCGCTCTCGCCACGACCGAGAAAGGAATCCAGAACCCGTGTAAAAAGGAAGCTCATTTGCCACCCCAGTAGGACTGCGGCCCGGTCCAGTGCGGATCGGCGCCCGCCAGCGGCAGCCTACCGATCCGGTTGTTGGAGATGCCGCCGATATAGAGATGCCCCCGGTGCTCGCGCATCGAGGTTATCATCGGGTGATTCTTGCCGCCGAGATCCCAGAGCACATCAAGGATACGACCGCTTTCATCGAACCGGACGATGCAGCCGGTATTGATATTGGGGAACAGCCATTCATCGGGCGCCACGCGACGCGCCATCCGACGCCGGAAGCCGGGCATTTTCAGTGCAAGGTCCATGCTCGGCGTCCGGACGCCGACCAGCGCCAGCCAGTAGGTGCCATCCGAGGCCCGGTTGATGTTGTCGGGATGGCCGGGCAGGTCCGGGATCACGGTTTCGACGGTTCCGGCCCTGGGACCGGCGAAATAATAGCGGCTGACGCTGCAGCTCCAGGTCTCGGCAAAGAGGAAGGATTCGCCGTCATGGGTCATACAGATGCCATTCGGGAAGGTCAGGTTCCGCAGCACCGTGCGCGTCGTGTTCGTTCGCGGATCGTAGCAGATGATGCGGCCATTGCCGCGGGATTCGAGACCATCGACCGGCCATTCATGCATCTCGTAGCGGATGGTGGCTTCGCTGAAGAAGATGCGGCCGTCGGGTGCGATATCGAGGTCGTCGGCCAGCCTCAGACGCGCATCGTCGATGATCGAGAAGGGCGTCCGGTTGGTTTCGTCGGTCAACTTGGTGATCTGCCGGTCCACGCCGATCCGGTACAGACCCATGCCGCCGATGCAGCAGATCAGCGCGCCATCCCGGGCAAAGGCCATACCGAGCGGCCGGCCGCCGACATGGGCGAAGACTTCCTGCCGGGTGTAGTCGGGCGCGAAGAACCGCACAATGTCGCCAGTGCGGGTGCCCGCGTAAATGTGATCGTTCTCATCGAGGATCACATCCTCAGGCCCATCGACCTGATTTAGGCCAACCAGTGACACATCGCGGAGCCGATCGTTCAGGGCATAGGGCGAAGACGAGCCCCGCTCGGTGCCGGGCGCCGCCGGCAGGCTGCGGAAGGCCGGCGAGACATAGACCTTGGCCAGCACCTTGTGCCGGTTCTTCAACCAGCGCACATCGATCGCGACCGCGGACAGCAGGATAAGGCCAAGGATTAGCGAGTTGGCGCCGCTGCCGGCGCCCACCCGCACCAGGCCGTTGATGATGATCATCACGGTGATTGCGCCCAGCACCGCCTTGGCCGCCGAGCCGCGTCCGCCGCCCAGGCTATTGCCGCCGAGTACGGCTGCCGTCAGGACCGTTATCTCAAGACCGATGCCGACATCCGATCCGGCGCCGCCGAGACGCGCGGCAAACAAGAAGCCGGCCAGAGCCGCCAGCGTGCCGGAAATGACATACGTGAGGCAGACGGTGCGTCGCACATGAATGCCAACATTGTGGGCCGATCGTCGCGAGCCACCCACCGCCATCAGATGCCAGCCCGGCCGGGTGCGGCTCAAAATCACATGCACGACGACGGCGGTGATGAGAAACAGCGCAAAGCTGAAGGGAACCTGGGCGATCTTGCCGTCGCCGATGAAATCCCAGACTTCAGAATCGACAAAGCCGGCCGAAATCTGCACCGCATATTTCAGCAGCAGCATATCGACGATGGAACGCACGATGATCAGGGTGACCAGCGTGGTGAGGAAGGCGCGCAGGCGCAGATAGCCGATCAGCAGGCCGTTCACCAGGCCGACCGCGGCGCCGACTGCCAGCGTGATCACGAAAGCTGCGCCAACTGGCAACCCGAAGATATTCATCATTGCCAGCGCGGTGATATTGGCCAGTGCCAGCACTGCGCCGACGCTGAGGTCGATGCCACCGGCTAGCATGACGATGGTCATGGCAAGGACGACAAGGCCGAATTCGCCGAGTTGACGCGTCAGCGCGGTCATGCTGCCGAGGCTGAGGAAATCCGGTACAGCGGTACCGAAGCCGATCAGCACGACGACCAGGATGGCAAAAGGGATCGCGTTGTCGATCCACCTTTTAGCGAGGATTTCGCCAACGATATGATCTGGCACCAGCCGGTAGCGCCAGTAGGCAATGGTATCTGTGATCGACATCTGCGGACCCGGAAAAGGAATCAGGTTCCGGGGCCAGGCGCGCAGCCCAGCCCCGGAATGACGCGAGCTTACTTCTTGATTTCGAGGTTCCAGCAGGCGCCGGGCTTCATGCTGTCCTTGGTGATGAAGGTGAGCGGCGAGAACAGCGTGGTTTTCGTCGCACCCGGCTTCGGCTTGTTCTGGAACAACGACTGGATGATGTTGGCGATGTCGCGTGCCTGCGCCGGGACGTCATAACTCACCACCTCGCTGTAGACATCCTTGCCCAGGTTGTCGCAGACCGCTTGGTTGCCGCCGCCCTGGGTGATCCAGTGCACCTTCTTGCCGGATTCGCGGATCGCCGCCCCGGTGCCGACATCCATCACGTCCCAGAAGCCGACGCCACCACAGAGATCAGGATGCTGCTGCAGCACGGTGGCCATGATGCTGCGCGCCTTGGTGGCATCCCAGTCGGCAGCCTGGTTGGAGACGATCTTCATCTGCGGGTTCTTGGACAGCACATTGTCCAGCCCCTTCATCTGATAGGCGCTGGCCGCCGCGGTCAGTACGCCCTGCATGATGGCGATCTTGCCGTTGCCGCCATTGGCCGGGCTGCATTTCTCGATCAGGCGGTTGGCGATCCGCTCACCCATGCCGACATAATCGGCGCCGGCGAAGCCGTCGGTCGAATAGCTGGAGCGCATGTTGACCTGGATCACGTAGATGCCAGCCTCTTCCGCGCGCTTGAGCAAGCGGGCATAGGACTGCACATCGGGATTATGCACCACGATGGCGTCCGGCTTTTCGGCGATCAGCGAGGTGATCGCCTGCGCGCCGGCATCGGTGTTCCAGTTCGGATCACGGATATCGAATTTCACGCCGAGCGGCTCGAGCGCACTGCGGATGCCCGCGGCCCAGCCTTCGGTGAGGTCGAAGCCCATGGCGATCGGGACGAAAACGACCCGCTTGCCCTTGAAGGCTGCGTAATGCCCCGCCCGCGCGGGATCGTCGATCCCCTGAGCGATGGCCATGCTGCTGATCGACATAGCGGCGGCAACTGCCAGTAGCGCTTTGATACCTTTCATGGTGTCCTCCTGTTGGTTTTTTTATGTAGAATTCTAGATGTCGCCCTGCTGTGCGGTCTGTTCGTCACGGGGATTGATGATGGTGTCGGCGACGATGGCCGCGAGCAGGATCAGACTCTTGATGACGTTCTGCACCGTGTACTGGATGTCCATGATCGTCATGCCGTTGATCAGCACACCAATCAGCAGCGTGCCGACGATGACATTTCGCACGCCGCCCTTGCCGCCGGAAAGGCCGATGCCGCCCAGCACCACGACGAGGATGACGTCGTAAACGAAGGTGGAATTGGCGACGCGGATATTCATGCTGGCGACCGACGTGGCGGTGACGAGGCCGGCGACAAAACCGATCAGCCCGGACAGCACATACTGCATGACGATGACGGGGCGCACCGGAATGCCCGTAATCCTGGCCGCCAGAGGATTGTCGCCGATGGCGCGGATAAAGCGGCCAGATTTGACGTAGCGCAAGAACAGCGCACCGAGCAGGCAGACGCCGGCGAAGATCAGCACCGGCACCGGAATCCCCATGAAAGACCCGCTGCCGATCCACACGATCGACCACGCGGCATCAGGCAGATAGACGACATCGAGCGCGATGAGGAAATAGCGGCCGAAACCGTAGATTAAGGTGCCCATTGCGAGCGTGGCGAAGATCGCCGGGATTTCGACATAGGCGACCAGGAAGCCAGTGATGATCCCGGACAGCAAACAGAAACCCAGGCCAAGCAGGAGCGCGAAGCCGAGCGGCGTGCCGTGGGTGATGAGATTCAGCGTCCAGGCCAGCGAAACTGCCATCACGGCAACCAGCGAAAGGTCGATGCCGCGGCCAATCACCACCAGCGCCATCGCAATGCCGAGCACGCCGAGCACCGAGACGCTGCGCACTAGCGCGAGGAGATTTTCAGGCGTCAGGAAGCCCGGCAGGGAGATGGCGAAGACTGCCGTAAGGACAAGCGCCAGCACCAGCACGATGCGCTCCTGGGTCAGATTCGCCGCGCGGAGCATGAGTTGTTGTCCTCCAAACTGATTACCGTGGCTTTTCTATCACCCTGGCGCGCAGCAGTTCTTTTCCATACGCGCAAGAAACTTGCATGTCCGTGCACTGGCGATATGCATCAGGCTTTTTCTTGTTGCCGGTCACCCGGGAATGGCGAAGAATGCAGAGGGTTCGCCGTTCAGGTCTGAACGAGAAAAAGCGGCCGCCGGCCTCGTCCGGCAGGCCGTGCATGGATGGCGCCGGAGGAAATCGTGGATCTGATATTCTCGACCGATGCATTGGATCGTGCCAAACGCTATGCCGCATGGCGCGATGCCATCTGCGACGTTTACGTTCACGTCAACGTAAAGGCCGACGATCCGGACAACTACGACGGGTTCATCCGCGAAACCCAGTTTGGCAATGTGGCGATGACGGAATGCCTGGTGTCACAGCAGCTCATCTCGCGGCGAAAGACGCATCTCTCAAAGCTGGATAAGGATTGTTACTACGTGCAGTTCATCCAGACCGGCAGCGTCAATGTCGTGCAATCCGGCGATTCATTCCACACCTCTGCCGGCGTCGGCGCCCTCTTCTGCGCGTCTGAGCCCTATGACCTGCAATGCATGGGCAAAGTGCGATCCTACTATCTGGAGATTCCGCGGCAGGCCTTCGGCACCCGCTTCGCCGACGGTCAGGCGCCGCTGGCCGCTACTATGAGCACCGGCCGGGGGCTGGGTCGTATAGCTGTCGAATTCTGTTCGACGCTGGCCAGCCAAGGCGACGCGCTGGACACGCCAACCCGCGCCAAGCTCGGCGAGGAACTGATGGATGTGCTGGCGCTGGCTTTCGAGTCGGCGCATCGTGACGAGCCGATGACGGAACAGGTGGTGCAGAAGGCGCGCCTGCGGTCGGTGAAAGCCTGGATCGAGGACCATCTGTGCGATCCGAGCTTAGGCCCGGAGCTGATCGCCAAAAGCAACGGTATCTCCCTGCGCTATCTGCATACGCTGTTCCGGCTGGAGGGCCAGTCGGTGTCGAACTGGATCTGGACACGCCGGATCGAACTCGGTCACGACATGCTGCTACGCTCCGACCACAATGCCCGCTCGCTGACCGAAGTGGCCTATCGCGTCGGGTTCAGCAGTTCGTCGCATTTCAGCACGATGTTCCGCCGTCGCTTCGGCATCAGGCCATCTGATATAACGCGCGGCAGATCGTCCTGAATCTGACCGGTGGGACAATTTGGGACACACCCCTGCTAAAGCATGCTAAGAATAGCTATACGGGCAGCAACCCAATCTGCGGTTTTCCAGTATTTTTCCAATTGGCCGGAGCGGGAAAGTCGGCTTCCCAAGCTTACGACGGGGGTTCGATTCCCCTCACCCGCTCCAGGACTTGGCAGATCGATAAGCTGACAGAGCTTACGGCAGCGAAGACAGTTCCCTTAAAAAAACCCGGCACTCAAGCCTGCCTTGCGGGACAAGTGGGGCGCTTCAGGAAAATTGCTCTTGCTTCCAGCCATGGCCGGCGGTCACGCGAAAGGCGATTGGCAACTCACGCCATGAGCCGGTAACCAACCCCGGGCTCCGTCAGCAGCAACACGGGCTGGGTTGGGTCGGCCTCGATCTTCTGGCGCAGCTGCCGGGCGAAGACCCGCAGATACTGCACGTCGCTTTCATGGGCTGGGCCCCAGACCTGGCGCAGGATGAACTGGTGGGTCAGTACCTTGCCGGCATGCTGCACCAGCAGTTTCAGCAGGTCGTATTCCTTGGGCGAAAGCTTCACCGGCTCGCCTCCCAGGCTCACCTGCCGCTTCTCGAGATCGACCTTCAACTCGCCCGTTGTGAAAACCGCGATCCCTGCACTGGCGCCAATGGTGTGGCGCAACGCCGCCCGGATGCGGGCCAGCAGTTCGCCGGTGCCAAACGGCTTGGTGACATAATCGTCAGCCCCGGCATCCAGCGACGCGATCTTGTCGACTTCATCCGCCCGCACCGACAGCACCACAATCGGCACCGTCGTCCATTCGCGCAGGCGGGCGATGACCGCCTGGCCGTCCATATCCGGCAGGCCGAGATCGAGCACGACCAGGTCAGGTTTTTCCAGGGCCGCCAGACGCAGCCCCTCCTGTCCGCTGGCGGCTTCGAGGATGCGGAAGTCATGCGCCTCGAGACTGACCCGCAGGTAGCGCCTGATCTGCGGTTCGTCGTCGATCACCAGAATCTTCGCGCCGTCAGCCATGGGGGGCCTTCTCTTCATTCGGCAATGCCGGCTGTTCTTCCAGCGGCAGGGTCACGATCATACGCGTCCCCTTGCCATCGGCCACCGGACTCTCGGCCCGGATGTCGCCGCCATGGGCCTTCAGGATGCTGCGACAGATCGACAGGCCCAGCCCGGTGCCCGCCACCTGCCGGTCGCCGGCCTTGACGCGATAAAACATATCGAAGACCTGCTCAAGCTCGGCCGCCGGAATACCGGAGCCGGAATCGGTGACCGTCAGCACAAGGCGGTCGCGCTGCAGCGACAGGCGCACATCGACCGGACTTTCTTTGGCCGAGTATTTCGCCGCATTGTCCAGCAGGTTGATCAGCACCTGCTCGATCAGGATGTAGTCCACCCGCAGCAACGGCATGTCCGGCGCCACATCGATGCGGATGTCATGCCCCTGGGTCAGCGGCGCCGCGCGTTTCACCGCCGTGGCGACCAGTTCTTCCGGATCGACCCAGTCGAGCTTGGGCTGCATGGCGCCGGCCTCGATCTTCGTCATGTCGAGCAGGTTGCCGACGAAGCGGTTCAGCCGCTCGGCCTCGTCGCGCACGGTCTGCAGCAGTTCGCTGCGGCCGCGCTCATCCAGCCGGCTGTCGAAATTCATCAGGCTGGAGACGCCACCGATGATGGACGCCAGCGGCGTGCGCAGGTCATGGCTGATCGAGGAGAGCAGGGCCGAGCGCAGCTTCTCGGTTTCCGCCGAGACGCGGGCCTCCTCGACATCGCGGTTGAGCAGGCTGCGTTCGATGGCCAGTGCGGCCTGTCCGGCCAGGGCATCCAGCAGGCGCCGCTCGTCCGGGCCCAGCGCCGCGCGATCCTCGGGGAAACGGATGCCCAGCGCGCCGAGCTTGCGCTCGGCCGTTCGCAGCGGCAGAAACAGCCAGTCCGAGGATGGCAAGGTGCCGGTGCCGCGCCCGGCCGGCTCGCCCTTCTCCCAGGCCCAGTCGGCGGCAGCCCTGGCCTTGTCGTCGATCTGGTCTTCCGGCGGATAGGCGGCGCGCACGGCGAGCCGGCCGTTCTCCGGCATCAGCACCAGCGACTGCGCCTTGGCCAGTGCGGCCACATGATGGACGACGGCCCAGAGGATGTCGTCCTCCGCCGCGGCACCTGTCACCATGCGGCTGAAGTCATACAGCGAAGCCGTGCGAGCCTCACGAATACGCGCGGCTTCGGCCTGCGCCCTGATCCGCGCCGTCAGGTTGCTGGTGATCAGCGCCACGGCGAGGAAAACGAAGAAGGTGTAGATATTCTCCGCATTGGCGATGGTGAAGGTATAGAGCGGCGGCAGGAACAGGAAGTTGTAACCCAGCACCGTCAGCACCGAACTCAGCACCGCTGCCGCAGAGCCATACCGGAGCGAGCAGAGCAGCACGGCCACCAGAATCAGCAAAGGAATACTGGAAGCCGGCAACCACGGCTCGGCCAGTTTCACCAGCCCGGTCGCCGCCAGCGAGATCAATGCTGCCGGCACCAGGCCATCCAGACTCATGCTGGCAAGGCGAGACCGCATCACGCCAAACCACGATTCGGCGTCGGGCGACCCGGTAATGACATGGATATTGATGCCATCACCCAGTTCGACCAGGCGATCGGTCAGCGTGCCGCGCAGGCGGTTGATCAGCCGGCTGCGATGACTGCGGGCGACCACGATCTCGGTGACATTGCGCTGGCGCGCCTGCCGGATGATCTCGGCCGGCACATTGCTGCTGGCGACCGTGACGACCTCGGCGCCGAATTCCTCGGCCAGGGTCAGCGCCCGGTTGATCTGAGTCTTCTCGGCATCCGACAGGCGATCATGCGCCGGCGTCTCGATATAGAGCGCGATCCACGGGGCGCGCCGGCGCTCGGCGATGCGGCGCGCGGTGCGCACCAGCCGCGGCATCAGCGGGCTCGGACTGATGCAGGCCATGATCCTGTCCCGCGTCGGCCAGGGGCCGGATATCGCATGGGACTGCATGTAGGACAGCATCTGGCCATCGACCTGGTCGGCTGCCTTGCGGAGCGCCAGTTCACGCAGGGCCGTCAGGTTGCCCGGCGCGAAGAAGTGATGCACGGCGCGGGCGGCCTGCTCGGGCACATAGACCTTGCCTTCTTTCAGGCGCCGGATCAGGTCCTCGGGTGCAAGATCGACGACCTCGATGCTGTCGGCCTGCGCCAGAACGCTGTCGGGCACCGTCTCGCGCACCTTCACACGGGTGATCTGCGCGACCACGTCGTTCAGGCTGTCCAGATGCTGGATATTCAGCGCCGTATAAACGTCAATCCCGGCATCGCGGATTTCCTCGATGTCCTGATAGCGCTTCTCATGCCGGCTGCCGGGCACATTGCTGTGCGCCAGTTCGTCGACCAGCACCAGCTGCGGGCGGCGCTGCAAAACCGCGTCGAGATCGAGTTCGCTGAAGGCCCGGTCGCGATAGTCGACATGGCGCAGGGGCACCTGTTCCAGTCCCTGCAGCAGCTGCGCGGTCTCCGGCCGGCCATGGGTTTCCACCACGCCGATGACGACATCCACGCCTTCGCGCCGGCGGATATGGGCTGCCTCCAGCATGGCATAGGTCTTGCCAACGCCGGGCGCCGCGCCGAGAAACACGTTCAGACGGCCGCGCTTTTCCTGCGCGGCCGCCTGAAGCAGGGCTTCCGGGGATGGTCTGGTCTCGGGATCGGATCGCTGATCGGCCATCAGGCCTCTATTTGGTCACTGGCCTGATCTTATCCAAGGCCAGGTTCAGCGTCAGCACGTTCACACCGGGCTGGCCAAGGAATCCCAGCCAGGGCTGCTCGGTATGGGCATCCACCAGCGCCTTCACCTCGGCCACGGTCATGCCGCGCGCCTCCGCCACGCGCAGGATCTGCCGGGCCGCATTGGCCGGCGAGATATGCGGGTCCAGCCCGCTGCCCGAGGTGGTGACGGCATCCACCGGCACCTGCGCGGAACCGTCCCGGCCCTTATACGTCTCCACGTCGCCAGCCACACGCTCCACCAGCGCCTTGGCGGTCGGCGCGAGATTGGAGCCGCTGGACGAGGTCGCGTCGAAGCCATCCTTGCCGGCACCCGACGGACGCGGCTGGAAATACTGCGGCGCCGTGAAGGCTTGGGCGATCAGCGCCGAACCGACCACCTTGCCATCCTGTTCGATCAGGCTGCCGCCGGCCTGGCGCGGAAACAGGCCCTGGCCGATACCGGTGATCGCCAGCGGATAGAGCAGGCCGGTGACCAGCGTGAAGAAAGCCAGCAGAACCAAGGCGGGACGAATGTGACTGAGCATGACGGTTCTCCTTACACAAGACCGAGGGCAGCCACGGCCATGTCGATGGCCTTGATGCCGAAGAAGGGCAGCACGACGCCGCCGAGGCCGTAGATCACCAGATTGCGCCGCAGCAGGGTGACGGCCGGCAGCGGCCGGTAGCGCACGCCCTTCAGGGCCAGCGGGATCAGGGCGATGATGATCAGCGCGTTGAAGATCACCGCCGAGAGGATGGCGCTCTGCGGCGAGCTCAGCTGCATCACATTCAGCGCCCCGAGCTGCGGATAGGTGGCGACGAACAGCGCCGGGATGATGGCGAAGTATTTCGCCACATCGTTGGCCAGGCTGAAGGTGGTCAGCGAACCGCGGCTCATGAGCAGCTGCTTGCCGATCATGACGACTTCGATCAGCTTGGTCGGGTTGCTGTCGAGATCGACCATGTTGCCGGCCTCGCGCGCCGCCGCCGTACCGATATTCATGGCCAGGCCGACATCCGCCTGGGCCAGCGCCGGGGCGTCGTTGGTGCCGTCGCCGCACATGGCGACCAGCTTGCCTTCGGCCTGTTCCTTGCGGATCAGCTCCAGCTTCTTTTCCGGCGTCGCTTCGGCGATGAAATCGTCGACCCCGGCTTCCGCCGCGATGGCGGCGGCGGTCAGCGGGTTGTCGCCGGTCACCATCACCGTGCGGATGCCCATGCGGCGCAGTTCGGCGAAGCGCTCGCGGATGCCGGTCTTCACAATGTCCTTCAGGTGGATAACGCCGAGGATGCGGCGATCCTGCGCCACCACCAGCGGCGTGCCGCCCGACTTGGCGATCCGTTCCACCGCGCCCGTCAGTTCGGCCGAGGCTGGTGCCGCCACATAGCGCAGCACGGCATCGAAGGCACCCTTGCGGATCTCGCGGCCGTTGAGATCAAGGCCGCTCATGCGGGTCTGGGCGCTGAAAGGAATGAAGCTGCCCGCCTTGGCGCGCTCGACCTCATGGCCGAGCCCGTATTTCTCTACCGCCAGCGCCACGATCGACTTGCCTTCCGGCGTCTCGTCGGCCACCGAGGCCAGCATGGCGGCTTCGGCCAGTTCATGCTCCGACACGCCGGCGAGCGCGATGAAGGCAGAGGCCATGCGGTTGCCATGGGTGATGGTGCCGGTCTTGTCGAGCAGCAGGGTATCGACATCGCCAGCGGCCTCCACGGCGCGGCCCGACTTGGCGATCACGTTGTGACGGATCAGCCGGTCCATGCCGGCGATGCCGATGGCCGACAGAAGACCGCCGATGGTGGTGGGGATCAGCGTCACCAGCAGCGCGATCAGGTAGACCACCGGCACCGGCATGCCGGAATAGATCGCCAGGGCTTCCAGGCTGCCGGTGGTGACGAGAAAGATCAGCGTCATGCCGACCAGCAGCACGGTGAGCGCGATCTCGTTCGGCGTCTTCTGCCGCTTCGCGCCTTCCACCAGGCCGATCATGCGGTCGAGGAAGCTTTCGCCCGGATTGACGGTGATCCGCACTTTGATCCAGTCCGACAGCACTCGCGTGCCGCCGGTGACGCCCGAACGATCGCCGCCGGATTCGCGAATGACGGGCGCGGATTCGCCGGTAATCGCCGATTCATCGACCGAGGCGATACCCTCGATGACGTCGCCATCGCCGGGGATCGGATCGCCGGTCTCGACCAGCACCACATCGCCGACCCGCAGCGTGGTGGCCGATACCACCTTGATCCGCCCGGCGGCATCCAGCAGCTTGGCCGTGGCCTCGGTCTTGCCGCGCCGCAGGGATTCCGCCTGCGCCTTGCCACGGCCTTCGGCCAGGGCTTCGGCGAAATTGGCGAACAGCACGGTGAACCACAGCCAGGCCGAAATCTGCCCCAGCAGGGCGATCTCGCCGCCAGTGAAGATGTCGCGGATGAAAATGACGGTCGAGACGGCCGCCACCGTGGCGGTCACGAACATCACCGGGTTGCGCCACAGAATGCGCGGATCGAGCTTGACGAAGGACTGACGGGCAGCTTCGCCCACCAGTGACGGATCGAAGATCGGCTGCGCGGCAGCAGAACGTTTGGTCATGACTCTAGCTCCTTAAAACGTCTGGCCGGCGACGAGCAGCAGATGCTCGACAATCGGCCCCAGCGCCAGCGCCGGGAAGAAGGTGAGGCCGCCGACGATCAGAATGGTGCCAGCGAGCAACAGGACGAACATCGGGCCATGGGTCGGGAAGCTGCCCGCCGAAGCCGGAGCCGCCTTCTTGGCCGCAAGGCCGCCGGCCAGAGCCATGACCGGCACGATCATGGCGAAGCGGCCGAGCAGCATGACCAGGCCCAACGCGGTGTTGTAGAAGACCGAATTGGCGGTCAGGCCAGCGAAGGCACTGCCGTTGTTGCCGGCCGCGGACGTGAAGGCATAGAGCACTTCGCTCAGGCCATGCGGACCCGGCGACAGCAGGCCGGCCAGGCCGGCGTCACTGACCAGCGCAATCGCCGTACCGACCAGAATGGCCATCGGCGAGATCAGGATGGCCAGCACTGCCAGCTTGGCCTCGCGAGCCTCGATCTTCTTGCCCAGATATTCCGGGCTGCGGCCGACCATCAGGCCGGCAATGAACAGCGTGGCCACGATGAACAGCGCGATGCCATAGAAGCCGGCGCCGACACCGCCGACGATGATCTCGCCCAGCATGATGTTGATCATCGGGATCATGCCGCCCAGCGGCAGGAAGCTGGAATGCATGGCGTTCACCGCGCCGCAGGAAGCGGCCGTGGTGATGACTGCGAACAGCGCGGAACTGAAGCTGCCGAAGCGGACTTCCTTGCCCTCCATATTGCCCATGGCCGGATCGACGCCCAGCGCGGTGAGCAGCGGGTTGGCCCCGGCCTCGACATAGGCCGTGACCAGAACGCCGGCCACGAACAGCAGCAGCATGGTGGCGAGGATGGCCCAGCCCTGCCGCTGGTCCCTGACCATGCGACCGAACACATTGGTGAGCGCCGCGCCGATGACGAAGATCAGCAGCATCTGCACGAAGTTGCTCAAGGCGGTCGGATTCTCGAAGGGATGCGCCGCATTGGCGTTGAAGAAGCCGCCGCCATTGGTGCCGAGCATCTTGATCGCCACCTGAGACGCGACTGGCCCCTGGGCGATCATCTGCTCGGCGCCTTCCACCGTGGTGGCGGTGGTATAGGCATCGAAATTCTGCGGCATGCCCTGCCAGATCAGGAAGACGGCCGCGATAATGGCGGCGGGCAGCAGCAGGCCCAACGTTGCCCGCGTCATGTCGGTCCAAAAATTGCCGACGGTTTTGGCGGACTTGCGGGCAAACGCGCGGATCACCACCAGGGCGATGGCGATGCCAGTGGCAGCCGAGATGAAGTTCTGCACCGTCAGGCCGACCATCTGGCTGAAATAGCTCATGGTGCTTTCGCCACCATAGGACTGCCAGTTGGTATTGGTGACGAAGCTGACCGCCGTGTTGAAGGCCAGGTCAGGCGACAGCCCCGGCAATCCTTGCGGATTGAGCGGCAGCAGGTCCTGCAGGCGCAGGATACCGAACAGCAGCAGGAACCCCGCCAGATTGAAGATCAGCATGGCGATGGCATAGACCGACCAGTGCTGCTCACGCTGCGGATCGACACCGGCCAGAGCATAGAATGGCCGTTCGACGGGCCGCAGCCAGCCGATCTCGCCATTGAACAGACGGACCATATAAAGGCCGAGGACGGGCGTGGCCGCCAGGATGATGGCGAGGAAGACGCCGAGTTGGACGTAATCGTTCTGGGTCATGGCCAGCCTTTAGAACTTTTCTGCCCGCAGCAGGGCGTAAAGCAGATAGATCGCGAGCAGCAGCGCGATGCCGCCGCCCAGGATGAAATCGAATGTCATGGGGTGACTCCTAAAGCCGCTCGCAGAGCAGCGTGTAGGCAATGAAGCCGGCAAAGAGGCCGGCACCGAGGGCGATGAAGATGAGATCAGGCATGGGGCGCTCCAATGAGACCCCTGATCTAGGCCGCTCCCGTATTAAGCCGCCATGTGGGATGCCGCAGGGCTGCATAAAGAAAGCATAAAGACGCCTGTCGAGCGGTCCTTATCCGGTCCTTATGCATTCCTTATGCCCTTGAAGCGAAAGCCACATGGCCGCCTTAGCGCAAATACCCAAGTCTTCGGCATCGGAAACAGCCAAGGAGACCATCCGTGTCGACCATGCCCAGGCGGCTTCGTCAGTTTACGGTTCCCCACGATGCCCACACCGCCCGTGACCTTGTGGCCATAACGCCAACCCGCAACACCGACGGTGTCGTCGTGATCGGACGCGGCACCTTGCCGCTGTTCATTGCTTTCCTGAATCGGGGCTGCCGTAGCGCCGCGGAACTGCGTGTTGGTGTTGCATCACCTTCGGCCGAGCATGCCGATCTGGTCTGGATTACCGGTATTGCCGAACCGGAGGAATGCGACAGCGCCATCAGGATGGCCCTGCGACGCGCCGGCAAGACCGGTCGGATTGCCATCGACGCAACGATGCTGGTCGCCCGCAAGGGCATGGAACGTCTGGTCCGCTATCTGAAGCGCCTCGGCCTGCATGTCGACAGCACGCACAGCGTGGGCACGCGGATCGTTCTGCTGGCCCATGGGTAAGCACCATGCCTCGTCATAAACCAGAGCTTCGCGGCTCGATTGTCGCCCTCGTGACACCCTATTGTGGCAGCACCATCGACATGGACTGCTTCTCCCGGCTTGTGGCCCGCCAGATCGAGCGCGGCACAACCGCCATCGTTGCCGGCGGCAGCACGGGAGAGGCGGCCATGCTGGCCGACGAAGAACACGCCGGGCTGGTTGAAGCAGCCGTTGTCGCTGCCCGTCGCCGCGTACCGGTCATTGCCGGCATCGGATCGCCCTCGACCGAGCGGGCCGTCTTCCTCGCCCGTCAGTCGGAACGCCATGGCGCCGACATATTGCTCTGCAGCGCGCCATCCTATGTGCGGCCCACGCAGGAGGGCTTGTTCCGCCATATCAAGGCGATCCACGATACCGTGCGCCTGCCGATCCTGCTCTACGACGTTCCGACCCGGACGGCCTGCGCATTCTCCGACGAGACCGTCGGTCGCCTGTCGGAACTCGCCCGCGTCATCGGCATCAAGGATGCCACCGCCGATCTCGGCCGCCCGGCGCGGCTGCGGCACCTGACCGGGACCGACTTCCTGCAATTCTCCGGCGACGATGCCACGGCGCTTCACTATAGGGTTGCCGGTGGCCATGGCTGCATATCGGTCCTCGCCAATATCGCTCCCGCCCTCTGTGCCCAGATGCATGAGCGATTCGAAGCCGACGATATGGCTGCAGCGATTCGGCTGAATGGGCGGCTGCTGGCGCTGGTACAGGCCCTGTCGCTGGAAAGCAATCCGATCCCGGTGAAGCGCGCCCTGTCCCGCCTCGGTCTATGTGCCGACACGCTTCGCCTGCCACTGACGCCGCTCAGCCTGGCAGCCGATGCTCCGCTGGCCATGGCGCTCGAGCCGGTCTGGGCGCAGGAGGAATCCGCAGTCCGCGGGAGCCATCGGGCGGCGTAACCGGGTCATGCTGATGGCGGTGGGGCTGGCGGGAGGCTGGGGGATCGGGCCGCGATGCATATCCTGGGAATGCCGGTTGCGTGAGCCTCCCAAGCTTACGACAACGCGCAATCAGTCCTGCTGCGCCAGCGCCCGGCGCGACTGCCGGACCTTGTCGATCTGGACGTCGAAGACCGTTAGCGGCGGATAGGCCTCCGGGTCGGTCACCACATCGATCAGCGTCGGCCCCGGACTGGACAAAGCCTGCTGCAGGGCGGCGGCATACTCCGCAGCCGTGCTCACCCGGATGCCGGTACAGCCGGCAGCGCGCGCCACGGCGGCATGATCGACGGCCGAGAAATAGATGGCATCGGTGTGGCGGCCATGGCGCTCGTCCTCGCCATCCTTCTGGAAACCGAGAATCTGGTTGTTGAAGATGGTAACGACCACCTTGATCTGCTCGCGCACGGCCGTCTCCAGCTCGGACCAGACATGACCGAAGCCGCCATCGCCGGCAAAGCACAGCACGGTTGCATCCGGACGGGCGCAACGCGCGCCCATGGCCAGCGGCAGCCCCCAGCCCAGTCCGGCCAGGCCGCGCGGCGTCAGGAACCGCATGCCGGGCTTCAGCGCCCGCAGGTAATTGGCGAGCCAGACCGAAGAGTAGCTGGCATCCGCTACCGCGATCATATCCGCGCTCAGCACCCTGGCCACCTCGGCCATGACGCGCTCGGGCCGCAGCGGCGAACCATCGCTTTCAACGACATCCCGAGCTTCATCCTGGTGCTGCAGTCTGGCCCTGGCGATTTCAGCCTCCAGAACCGGCCGCTGCTGCTGCCGCCTGCTCAAGTCCTGTCTGCGCAGGGCCGTGGTCAGCGCCGTGAGCGTCAGCCGGGCATCGCCGGCCAGGCGCAGGCTTTCGTAATTGCGGCCGATCTCACCGCCGTCGATATCGATATGGATGAAGCGCACATCCTTGGAGAACAGCCGCCAGGACTCCGTGCCATTCTGCGCCGTGCGGGTGCCGACCAGCAGCACGACATCGGCCCGGTCGATCACCGGCTTGCAATACCGCGAAGCACTGCGGCGGCCCATGATATTGCCGATCACGCCCAGCGACAGCGCATGGGTTTCGTCGACGCCACCCTTGCCCATCACCGTGGTGCCAACCGGCAGCGCCGCCTGGTCCTGCAAGGCCGCCAGCGCGTCATGGGCCTGCGACAGATGCACGCCACCGCCCGAGACCACCAGCGGATACTGCGCCCGGGCCAGCAGGCTTGCCGCTTCCTCGATCAGCCGATGTTCAGGCTGCAGGCGATCCAGCGGGTAGTGCCCCAGCACGGACTGGCGCTGCGGCAATGCTTCCATGCGCTCGGCCAGGAAATCCATGGGCAGCAGCAGAACGACCGGCCCGGGGCGGCCGCTGGTGGCTGCGGTGATCGCCATGTCGATATAATCGTCGATGCGCGCCGGGTCGGTCAGCCGCCGGATCCACTTGGCGCAGCCGCCGAACAGCGCGACATGATCGAGTTCCTGGAAAGCATTGCGGTCGACGCCCGAACGCGCCACATCCTGCACGATCGCCAGCAACGGGATGGATGACTTCAACGCCTCGGCCAGGCCCGGCACCAACAGGGTGGCCGCCGGGCCGTTCTGTGCCGCTACCACGCCGATGCGGCCGGATATGCGGGCATAGCCATCGGCCATGGCCGCACCGGCATTCTCGGTGCGATAGACCACCTGGCGGATGCCGATGTCTTCACAGGCCAGCATCAGGGCCGAGGGAATGCTCTGGCCGAACACCGTGTCGATACCATGGCGCCGGAAGGCGGCGGCAATCGCATCGGCGACGATGAAATCGGGATTCCGGGACAAGGCTTTGGGCGTGCGCGGTCCCTGCAGCGAGACATGTCTCATGTTTCATTCCCATTCCGGCTGCGCTTGGTGCGCGGCGGATTTTATTAATCAATCGATTGGTTATCTATATCGTCCGGTCCGCGCATCGTCAACCGCGGGGCGATAACGGCTAAGTTAATTGTTTTATTGGGCAAAATGCGGAAAACAGTCCTTCTAATACGCGGCGATGCGGGTTAAATAAGCGACAGGTAAAGGGAATCGCATGGCTAAAGACATCAAGGCGAAACAGGCTCCGCGCGCAACACGCCAGCGTGGTGCAGCCAGTCGCGAACGAATCCTCGACGCCGCCGAACGCCTGTTTGCGGAAACCAGCTTTGCTGCCACCTCGACCCGCGCGATTGCCGCCGCGGCCGAGCTCAACATCGCCATGCTGCACTATCACTTCAAGGGCAAGACCGACCTGTTCGAGGAGGTCTTCAAGCGCGGCAGCGTGCGGCTGGCGACACGCCGCATCGAACTGCTGGATATCGCCGAGAAGGAAGCCGCCGGCAAGCCCGTGCAACTGCATCGCATCATCCATGCCTTTGTCGCACCGGCCCTGGAAATGATGGCATCTCCCAGTAACGGCCGTCACTTCATGCTGATGCACAGCCGCTTCAACGACGAGCCGCGCGAAGTGATCGCCAAGATCCGCCCGCAGGCCTTCAACACCAGCACCATGCGCTTTGCCAACGCCTTCCGGCGTACCCTGCCGGGGCTGGATGTCGACGGCATATACTGGCGCATGCATTTCATGATGGGGATCTACATCTACAATACGGCGGACAGCGGCCGGCTTGAGGAAATCTCTGCTGGACGCTGTACGACTAGAGATCGCGAAAAGTCGCTGAACGAAATTATCGACTTCATCGTCGGCGGTTTCCAAGCCGCCCGACACCAGAGCGACTACAAGCTGAACAAGGACAGCCGTCCCCGCCGCACCGCAAAGCTGGCCGAAAAGAAGCCGGAAAAGCCGAAAGCCGCGAAAACCAAGGCCCGATCAGGCCGCGCCTGATACCGCTGGACTGCAATCAGAGAAATGGTGGCGTACAGCCGCTGACGATCTCGCAGACCTCGTCGCCGACATTGCGGAAGCGATGGGGCCGGCGGCTGTCGAACAGATAGGCGTCGCCGGCACGCAGGATTTCGCACTGGTCGCCGACGGTGAGTTCGATCGCTCCGTTGATGACGACGCCACCTTCTTCCGCATCATGCTGCAGCATGGCACGCCCGGTATCAGCGCCGGGCTCGTATTTCTCATGCAGGATCTGCAGATTGCGCTCGCGCACATTGCCGACCTGGCGAAAGGCAATGCGCCCCTTGGTCAGCGAGATGAGCTGGTTCGAACGATAGAAGACCTGCTCCTTTGGCGGCCCCGACAGGCTGAAGAATTCCGCCAGCGGCATCGGGATGCCCTGCAGGATCTTGCGCAGGGAGGCAACCGAAGGGCTGACGCGGTTCTGCTCAATCAGGGAGATCACACCATTGGTGACGCCGGCCCGACGCGCCAGTTCGCGCTGCGACAGGCCGCAGCCGATCCGCACCGAGCGCAGGCGCTCGCCGACATCGAAGTCATCCTGCAGATTCTCGAAGATATCCAGTTTCATATCCATGGGGGCAACCCTGCTCGATACCGGTTCAACCATGCAAATGACAGGCAACGATGCGCCCGGGCACCGGCTGTGTCTGCGCCGGCACCTCGGTGCGGCAGCGCGCCATGGCATGGGGACAGCGCGTATGGAAATGGCAGCCGCCCGGCGGATTGATCGGGCTGGGCACATCGCCGGTGAGGATGATCTTCTCGCGCCTGTGGCGCGGATCGGGCACCGGGACAGCGGACAGCAGCGCCTGCGTATAGGGATGCAGCGGATTGGCAAACAGCGATTTACGGTCGGCCAGTTCCACGATCCGCCCGAGATACATCACGGCAATGCGGTGGCTGATATGCTTCACCACCGCCAGGTCATGGGCGATGAACAGGTAGCTCAGGCCGAATTCCTCCTGCAGGTCTTTCAGCAGGTTGATGACCTGGGCCTGCACCGAGACATCAAGCGCTGAGACCGGTTCGTCGCCGACGATCAGGCTGGGGCCGAGCGTAAGCGCACGGGCGATGCCGAGACGCTGGCGCTGGCCGCCGGAGAATTCATGCGGATATTTTCGCATCTGCTCGGGGCGCAGGCCGACTTTGGCAAATAGCGCCGCCACTCGATCGCGGATTTCAGCCGCCGACAGATTCTCATAGTTCAGGAAGGGCTCGGCGACGATGGCGCCGGCCGACATGCGCGGATTCAGGGAAGCATAGGGATCCTGATAGATGATCTGCATGGTCCGGCGATAGGGCCGCATCGCTGCCGTATCCAGCGCGGTGATGTCCCTGCCTTCGACATGGATGCTGCCGGCCGAGGGTTCGATCAGCTTCAGGATCGCCTTGCCGGCCGTGGACTTGCCGCAGCCGCTTTCGCCCACCAACCCCAGGGTTTCGCCATGGCGAAGCGTGAAGCTGATGCCATCCACCGCCCGCACCTGCCCCTTGCGACGGGCGAAGAAACCCTGGCCCAACGGGTAATGCTTCTTGAGGTCGCGGACCTCCAGCAGGGGATGTTTTGCCACGGCGTTCACTGGGCGGCCCCCATCTGCTGGATGGCAGCCCAGTTCCAGCAGGCCACGCCATGGCCGCCCTCGACCATCTGGAAGGCCGGCACCTGCACATGACATTGCCCGGTGGCATGCCGGCAGCGCGGCGCGAAGCCGCAGCCTGCCGGCTTGCGGCGCAGCGATGGCACCAGGCCGGGGATTTCCGTCAGCCGCCGGTCTTCGTCATCCGCGTCGGTCAGCCGGGGCACGGCGGCGAGCAGACCCTGCGTATAGGGATGCAGCGGCCGATCAAACAGCGCAGTGACGTCTGCCTCTTCCACCTTGCGGCCGGCATACATGACGACCACGCGCCGTGCAGTTTCGGCCACCACGCCCAGATCGTGGGTGATCAGCACGATGGCGGTGCCGAACTCGCCCTGCAGGTCTTTCATGATCTGCAGGATCTGCGCCTGAATGGTCACATCCAGCGCGGTGGTCGGTTCATCGGCGATCAGTACCGACGGATTGCAGCACAGCGCCATGGCGATCATGATGCGCTGTCGCATGCCGCCCGACAGCTGATGCGGGTATTCATCCAGCCGGCGCCGGGCTTCCGGAATCCGCACCTTGGTGAGGATGGTTTCGGCCCGTTGCCAGGCCTCGGCCTGGCTGAGCCCCAGATGCAGCACCATGGCTTCCGAGACCTGCCGACCGATGGTCAGCACCGGGTTGAGCGAGGTCATCGGTTCCTGGAAGATCATCGAGATGCGGTTGCCGCGCACCTTGCGCAGCTCGGCCTCGCTGCAGGCCAGAAGATCGACGCCGTCGAAGCGGATGCTGCCATCGACGATGCGGCCTGGCGGCATCGGGATCAGGCCCAGGATCGCCAGGGTGCTGATGCTTTTGCCGCAACCGCTCTCGCCGACGATGCCGAGCGTTTCGCCCTGGTGCAACTGCCAGGACACGCCGTCGACCGCATGGATGACGCCATCCTCGGTCTGGAAGTCGATCTGCAGATTCTCGACTTCAAGGATCGGCGCCGGATTACTCTTCATGTCCATCATCATGTGCGCCGCCGGATGAAGCGCGGATCGAGCGCATCGCGCAGGCCGTCGCCCAGCAGGTTGACGGCCAGCACGGTCAGCGACAGGAACAGGCCCGGGAACAGGATGATATGCGGCGCCACCTGGAACAGGCTGCGACCATCGGCCAGGATATTGCCCCAGCTGGGGATTTCCGGCGGCGTACCAGCCCCCAGAAAGCTCAGCGTGGCCTCGGTCAGGATCGCCGCGGCGGAGACATAGGTGGCCTGGATCACCAGCGGCGCGATCGTATTGGGCAGCACATGGCGCAGGATGATCTTGTGAAACGGCGTGCCGATGGCCCGCGCCGCCTCGATGAAGGGCTGTTCGCGCAGGCTGAGCACCACACCACGCACCAGACGGGCAACACGCGGAATTTCGGCAATGGTGATCGACAGGATGACGCCCTGGATGCTGGCGCGCGACAACGCCATGACCGCAATGGCCAGCAGCACGGCGGGAATGGCCATCAGGCCATCCATCAGGCGGCCGATGACAGCATCGGCGCGCCGGTTGAAGCCGGAAATAAGACCGATAGCCAGGCCGCCGCCGACCGAGAGCAGCGCCACGCCGAAGCCGACGATCAGCGATATCCGCGCCCCGTAGATTACCCGGCTGAAGACATCCCGGCCCAGCATGTCGGTGCCGAACCAGAAGCGCTCTGACGGCGGCCGCAGCCGGCGGATCGGACTGACCGACAGCGGATCATACTGCACCAGCAGCGGCGCGAAGATCGCCATCAGGGCCAGCAGCAGCAGCAGGATGCCGCCCAGCAGGGCCAGCGGATGATGCCGCGCCATGCGCCGCAGGAAATGCGGCCGGCCGGGGGTATCGTCGGCAGTTGCGACGGCGGGTGTGGAACCGGCACTCAATAGCGGATCCTCGGATCGAGGAAGGTGTAGGAAATATCCACCGCGAGATTGATCAGCACATAGGACCAGGAGAAGACGAGGATCACGCCCTGAATCACCGGATAATCGCGCCGCAGGATGGCATCCACGGTGAGGCGCCCGAGACCCGGAATAGCGAAGACGCTTTCGGTCACCACCACGCCGGTGATGACCAGGGCAAAGCCAAGGCCAATGGTGGTGACGATAGGAATGGAGGCATTCTTGAGCGCATGACCGAATAGCAGTTCGCGATTGCTCAGGCCTTTTGCCTTGCCGGTGCGCATGTAATCCTGGTTCAGCACTTCCAGCATCGCGGCCCGCGTCATGCGCGTGATCAGCGCCGTGAAGACCAGCGCCAGCGCGGTGCTGGGCAGGATGATTTTTTCAATGAACGGCCCGAAGCCCTCCCTGATGCTGGTATAGCCCTGCACCGGCAGCCATTCGAGCGACACCGAGAAGGCAAAGACCAGGCAATAGGAAATCACGAAGACCGGCAGCGAGAAGCCCAGCACGGCGAAGAACATCACCAGATGATCGACCCAGGTGCCGGCTTTCCATGCCGCCAGAATGCCCAGCGGCACCGACAGCAGCACGGTGATCAGCATGGTCAGAACCGTCAGCGCCAGCGTCGGCTCCATGCGCTGGGCGATCAGCTCAGTGACCGGCATGTTGGAAAAGACCGAGACACCCAAGTCGCCGGTCAGCACGCCCCAGGCCCATTGGCCGAACTGCAGCAGGAATGGCCGGTCCAGGCCAAGCTGATGCCGGATGCGTTCGATATCTTCGGGCGAGGCATTGTCGCCGCCGATGATGGTCGCCGGATCGCCGGGACTGAGATACAGCAGGGAAAACACGAACAGCGCCACCACCAGCATCACCGGCAGGGTGCCGAGAACACGCTTGATGATGAAGCCGAACATGCTGCGCCTGCCCCGTTCCGCTTAACGGCCGAAGGACGGCAGGTCGGCCTTGGTGGCGCCGCGGCGATAGGGCACCGGGACCTCTATGCTCACGCCCAGCTCCTCGGCCGCATGCCAGGCCCAGCGCGGATCGTTGAGGAAGCCACGACCGATGGACACCATATCGGCCTGGCCACCGGCCACGATGGCCTCGGCATGTTGGGGAGCACGGATCAGGCCGACCGCCATGGTCGGGATGCCGACTTCGGATTTGACCTGCGTGGCGAACGGCACCTGATAGCCGGGACCGGTGGGGATATTGGCCAGACAATTGCCACCGCTGGAGACATCCACATAGTCGCAGCCATGAGCGGCCAGGGCCTTGGCATAATTCACCGCATCGTCGGCGCCCAGGCCACGCTCATCCCAGTCGGTGCCGTTGAAACGCACGCCGAGCGGCTTCTCCTTCGGCCAGGCCGCACGCACGGCGTCGAAGACCTCGAGCGGGAAGCGCAGGCGGTTTTCCCAGCTGCCGCCGTATTCGTCGGTGCGGGTATTGGCAATCGGCGAGAGGAAGCCGCTGAGCAGATAACCATGGGCGCCATGGATTTCGAGCAGATCGAGCCCGAGACGGGCGCAGCGCTGCGTCGCCTGCACGAAGGCGGCCACCACATCGTCCATATCCTTGCGGTCCATCGCCCGCGGCATCGGCCAGTTGTCGGCAAAGCGCAGCGCCGAGGGCGCAATGGTTTCCCATCCGCCATTTTCGGGACTGAGATGGCCGCGGCCATCGGCCGGGTTCATCAGCGACGCCTTGCGGCCGGCATGGCCCAGCTGCAGGCCGATCGGCATCTTGCTGTACTGCCGCACGATCTTCAGCACCCGGGCCAGCGCCGCCTCGTTCTCATCGCTGTACATGCCCAGGCACTGGTTACTGATGCGGCCGCGCGGTTCGACGCCGGTCGCCTCGATGATCAGCAGGCCGGCACCCGACAGGGCCAGATGGCCGAGATGGATAGTATGCCAGTCGGTGGCGCTGCCATTCTCGGCCATGAACTCGCACATCGGCGCAATCACGATCCGGTTGGGCAGCGTCAATCCGCGCAGCTGGATCGGTTCAAACAACTTGCTTTTCATAACCCTGACCCTGTCACTTGCGATCGATATTCCAGAACACCAGCTGCGGTCCCTTCAGCACGCCGGTAATTTCCTTGCGCCAGGCAAATGGCGTGAAGTACTGGCCGGTCGGGATGATGGGCAGCGAGGCCCAAAGCGCCCGGGACAGCGCTTCCAGCTTCACCTTGCGGGCGGCCTCGTCAGGTGCGTCCGCGTATTCGCGGCGCAGACGCTCGACGTCCTCGTCGCAGGCCCAGCCGACATAGTTCTTCTGGTCGCAGCGCGAGTCGATGACGAAATTGGTCAGCGGCGAATACATGATCGAACCGCTGACCGCGATATGGAACAGGTTCCAGCCGCCCTGGGCCGCCGGTTCCTTGCGATTGCGCCGCGACAGCATGCCGGCGAAATCCATGATCTGCAGATCGACATTGGCGCCGATCTCGCGCAGGTTCGCCGCCGTCACATCGGCCAGCGCGCCCTGTCCCGGCAGTTCGCGGGTGGCCAGGATCACGATCGGCTCGCCCTTGTAGCCGGACTCGGCCAGAAGTTTCTTTGCCTGCGCGAGATCCTGCTTCTTGTAGAGGTCCGAGCCGGCGGTCGTGTCGTTCGGGCTGTTGCAGATGAAATAGGACATGCAGTTTTCCAGCCACAGGTCCGGCGTGCCGTAACCAGCCAGCATGTAATCCGACTGCTTGACCAGCAGTGCCAGGGCCTGGCGCGCCTTCAGATTGTTGAAGGGCGGATTCAGGTGATTGGGCCTGATGAAGGTCTGCGCGCCCGCCTTGTTGAGGATCTGCACCTCGACCTTGCTGTTCTTTTTCAGGATCGGCATGACATCCGCCGGCACCTGGTCGATCAGGTCAATCTCGCCATTGATGAGCGCCGTCGCCCGGGTATTGGCATCGGGGATGAAGCGCATCTCGATACGGTCGAAATTGGCGACCTTGCCGCCCGACATGCCATTGGGCTTTTCCTTGCGCGGCACGTAATCCTTATTGCGCTCCCAGACAGCGCCGTTGCCCGGCTGCCATTGCTCGCGCAGGAAGCGGTAAGGGCCGGAGCCAATGGCCGTGGTCAACGGCTTGAAGGCATCGGTCTCGGCATCGGCCCGCCGCATGATGACGGCCTGGTTGGCCATGGTGGAAGCCAGCGCCACCTCGACGAACGGGAAACGCTTCTTGAACAGCATGACGAAGCCGTCCGTGCCGTCAGCGCGGAACTCGGCCATGGCCGCCTTCATCTGCTGCCCCAGCACATCGCGCGTCATCCAGCGGTTGATCGAAGCAACCACATCGTCGCCGGTCACCGGCTGGCCGTCATGGAACTTCAGGCCGGGCCGCAGCTTGAAACTATAGGTCAGTCCGTCCGGCGAGACCGAATAGGTATCGACCATCTGCGGATGCGGCACCAGCGATTCATCGAAGGCGAACAGCGTGTCGAACACCATCATGCCGAGCTGGCCGGTGGTGGTGGTCTGGGTGGTGTGCGGGTCGAGATTGTTCAGGTCGCTGCTCGGCGAGTAGCGAAAAACCTTCGGCGCCTGCGCGGCAGCCGGCAGGGCCGTGGCAAGAAGGACGGAAACCAGAGCAGCATAGCGAAGCATGTTATCCCCCTGTGAATAGTGATCGGATCGGTCAGCGCCGCGGCACCGGCATGTCGCCCCGGCTCCAGCCCAGCATGAACAGCAGGGCGCCGGCACGGACCATGGACGGCACATACTGGGCGATCATCAGCAGTGGCGGCGCGGTCATCACGAAAGGCTCCATGACAACGCGGCCGAAATGAATGAAATCCGGTCCCTCGCCAGTCTTCTCCCCGAGCGCGGGTACGCTGAATTCCTCGACGCGCTTGCCGGTGACCACATTGGTGATCCAGGCGAATACGCCGGAGGGCACCGGCTCGCCCACATGTTCGGGACCATAGGGGCTGCACAGGGCGCCATCGGTGGAGGCGACGCAGTATTTCACCTTGTCGAACACCGCCACCTTGTCCGGGCCGGTCGGCGCATCGTCGAGATGGCCGCGATAGCGCAGGATGTTGAGCACGCTTTCCAGGCCGACCTCGGTATCCTGGTCCGAGCCGCCGCCGAATTCGAGCGTGCAGGACTTGATGCCTTTGGCCATGGCGCTGGAGCAGAGATTGCCGGGATTATGACGATTGATCATCACCGGCATATGCGCCGCCGCTGCCGTCATATCGAGATTGCCATAGTCGTAGGCAAAAACCGTACGCCGCATCGGCGTGCCGGAATGCAGGTCGATGATGGCGTCGACGCGTTCGAACAGGGCCGTCATCAGCGCATGCGCCAGTTGGTCCGACACCAGGCCACGCGTGCTGCCGGGAAAGCGGCGATGCAGCTCGACCAGATCGGGATTGTGCCGCGTGCCGCCCTGCAGGCCGAAGGGATTGGCCGCCGGGATGATGATGATGCGGCCGGCGATATCCTTGCGCCCCGCCAGTTGCCCGACCAGATCGTGCAGCGCCAGCACACCGAGCGGCTTGTCGCCGATGGTGCCCGAGATCACCGCCGTCGCTGGACCCGGCCGCTCGCCGACGATCTCATGCACATGAATCCGCCAGGGGAATTCATCGACCCGAGTGTCGGGCAGATCGATCGTCCAACGCTTCACCTCGGCCACGCAGACGTCCCTTTCACCACGAGGCAACAGCCAAAACCAGCTTTGCCTGGCTGTTAAAAATATAAGTCGATCGCCGATTTCTGTCTATTTATTTAATCGGTCGATTGCTTAGTTAGAAACGCAAAAAAACAGACGCCCCTCACTTCACCCAGGGCTTGTCATAGGGCGTGAGGAACTTGAGGCGCACGGTGTATTTCTTCAGCCGCCAGCCCTGCGGCGTGCGCACATAGTCATCCTCGGTGAGCGCCGACATCCACAGCGCCTTGTTCTCCGCTTCCTGCGTACAGGGCTCCCACAGCATCCAGGTGGCATGGGCCTTGTCGCCATCCAGCGTGATATGCGGGTTCAGATAATAATGCATGGCGAAGGTCCAGCGGCTCTGGCACAGCCGCTGGCAGATCGCTTCTCGTCCCTTGATCGGCGGAACGGCCGGGCTGCCCTGCCATTCCGCATCTTCGGTGAAGGTGACATCCACCATCGGCCGGATGATCGCTTCGATTTCCGCCTCGGACTTCGGCTTGTGATCGTCGGTGAACTTGTCGTCGCAGGCCCAGGCGTAATAGGCCTTGAGCTGGCGGATCGCCTCGAAATCCTCCAGACGGCGGATACGGCTTTCAAGATCGGACATAACAGGACTCCGGCTTCAGGGATGTTGAGCTTCAGGCGACCTTGCGGGCTCGACGATAGGTTTCGTTGACGCCGATGGCGGTGACCACGCAATCGTCGAACCGCTTGTCGAGCAGCACCGGGCGTTCCGGCTCGAACATCCAGACCATCGGGACATCCTCAAGCAGGATCCGCTGGATCTCGGAGTAGATCGCCTGACGCTCGGCTTCGACGATGGTCTCGCTGCCTTTGGCGAACAGCTCGTCGATCTTGGGGTTCACATAGCCGGTCGTGTTCGAGAAAGGCACGCCCTTGCGGATGTTGCTCGAAATGAAGAACCGCGCGACGCCCAGCGCCGGATCGCCGAACTGGTACGGCAGATTGATGGTCATCTGGAAATCCCAGTTGCCATAGCGCGAGGTCCAGCCGGCGAAATCCACCGATTCGAGCTCGACTTCGACGCCGATCCGCTGCAGGGCCTGCTTGATGTATTCCGCAAGCCGCAGGTAATTGTCGCCCAGTGGCAGACGCAGCAGCGAGATCTTGGTGCGCATTCCGTTGGCGCCCGGCTTCAGGCCCATCTCATCGAGCAGGGCCCGCGCCTTGGCAAGATCGAGATCGTAGCGCTTGACCTTGTTATCATAGAACCGCGTCCGGCTGTTGATCGGACCGGTGGCTTCCCGGCCCAGGCCGAAGAAGATCGAGTCGCGCACAAACTTCTTGTCGATGGCGTAGTTGATCGCCTGGCGGAAGCGTTTGTCGTCGAACGGGGCGATACGATTATTGAGCTCGATGCGGACAACCGGGCCATAGAACTCGAAGCCACGATTGATCTTCTGCAAATGCGGCAGATCCTGCAGGCGGATGGCATCCAGCGGTTCAAGATCAACCGACTGGACCTGATTGATCTTCTTCTGCTCCACCGCCACCGCGCGCGAAGCGGCATCCGGGATAATATGGAAGTAGATCTCGTCCAGATTCGGCTGATCCTTGAGGTAATAGTCGGTGTTTTTCACCAGCTTGATGAATGCGCCCTTGCGCCATTCCTCCAGCTTGAACGGGCCCGTGCCTACCGGCTTGGCGTTGTTCGGGTTGGTGCGGAAATTGGTGCCCTTATAGAGATGCGCCGGAACGATCGGCGTGGTCGACATCTCGAAAGCGATCATGAAAGGCGCGAACGGAGTCTTCAGGTGGAAGCGCACCGTCAGGGGATCAAGCGCTTCAATCACATCGCAATTCTGGAAAATCGCCCGGGCGCGCGGATGCACCTCCATCAGGAAATCCTTGATCGAGAACACCACGTCATCGGCCGTGAAAGGCGCGCCATCATGCCATTTGACGCCTTCCTGCAGCCGGAAGACATAATTCAGGCCGTTTTCGGTGATCTCCCAGGACTTCGCCAGGCTGGGCATCGGCTTAAAATCGAAATCGTAGGTCAGCAGGCTTTCGTAGATCTTGCCGGCCACCAGCTGAGTCGGGCCGTTCTGATCGAGGCCGATAAACAGGGTGGAAGGCTCCGGGAAGGCGATCGCATTGAAAACGCCACCGCTGGGCGCGGCCTGCAGATTGCCAAGCTTCAACGCAAAGACCGAGGTTGCCGTTGCCGCGCCAAGAACTGCACGGCGGGTCATCGTGAAATCAGCCATCTTCCCCTCCAGATTCAGCCCACCGGTATGGCGGGCGCGTGTTTGTCCGTTGTCGTAATCCTGTTTTCCCAATCCTGTCCCGGAATCGCGCCGATCAGGCAGCGCGTATACTCATGTTGCGGCCGCTCGAAGATGGCGACCGAATCCCCGGTTTCCACAATTTTGCCTTTCTGCATCACGATCACCCGGTGGCACATCTGTGAGGCCACGCGCAGGTCATGGGTGATGAAAAGCATCGAGATGCCGAATTCGTCGCGAATCTCGCGCAACAGGTTGAGCACCTGGGCCTGCACCGACACATCCAGCGCCGATACCGCCTCGTCGGCCACCAGCAATGCCGGCTCCACGGCCAGGGCGCGGGCGATGCCGATGCGCTGGCGCTGACCGCCAGAGAATTCATGCGGAAAGCGTTCGGCCGCCACCGCGTCGAGACCGACACGCTCGAGCAGGCGATACATGCGGCGCCGGGCCTGGTCTTCGGACACGCCATGGGCCAGGGGTCCGGCCATGATGCTTTGTCCGACCCGGTAGCGCGGATTCAGGGAGTCAAACGGATCCTGGAAGATGATCTGGATCTTGCTGCGGTAGGGCCGCATCGCCTGGCGGTCCAGTTTGGCCAGGTCCTGCCCGCGAAACTCGATAACGCCGCTATCGGGCTCGATCAGCCGGATCAGACAGCGGCCGACCGTCGACTTGCCAGACCCGCTCTCCCCCACAAGCCCGACCGTCTCGCCATGCCCGATGTCGAAGCTGACATCGTCCACGGCTTTCACCGTTGCTGCTGGCTGGAAGAAGCTGCCCTTGCCGCCATAGCGTTTGTTCAGATTGCGGACACTCAGCAGCGGCTGGTCGCTGTGCTGCTCCAGGATATCCTTGCGGAAATGCGGCACGGCAGCGATCAGGGTACGGGTATAGGCGTGCTGCGGGTTATACAGAACCTCTTGCGCCGTGCCGATTTCAACAATGCGGCCATTCTGCATCACGGCAACCCGGTCGGCGATATCGGCCACCACGCCGAAGTCATGGGTGATGAACATCACGCCCATGCCGCGGCTGCGCTGGATATCGCGGATCAGCGTCAGGATCTGCGCCTGGGTGGTGACATCCAGCGCCGTGGTCGGCTCGTCGGCGATCAGAATCTGCGGTTCCAGTGCCAGTGCCATGGCGATGACAACGCGCTGGCGCTGACCACCCGACAATCGGAAGGGGTGACGATGACGCAGGGTTTCCGGGTCGGGCAGACCGACCGCGCGCAGCAACTCCAGCACGCGCGCCGGCCGCTCGGCCGCTGGCACGTCATGGGCCTCAAGCACCTCTTCGATCTGCCTGCCGATACGCATCACCGGATTGAGGGCCGACATCGGCTCCTGGAAGATCATGCCGATATCGGCGCCGCGGATCTGGCGCAGGGATTCTTCCGGCAGCCGCAAAAGATCGGTGCCCTTGAACAGGACCTGGCCGGAACGCAGCTTGACGCCGCTTTCCGGCAGCAGGCCCATCACCGCAGAGGCCGTGATCGACTTGCCCGAGCCGGATTCGCCGACGATGCAGAGAATTTCCCCGGCCCGGACCTCGAAGCCGACATCCTCGACCGCATTCAACCGGTCGCCGGCATTGGACAGGCCGATGGTGAGGTTCTGGACCGAAAGCAGCGTCTCACCCATCGCCATCACCGCTTGTTGGTCTGGCGCGGGTTGAGCATGTCGTTCAGTCCCTGCCCGACGATATTGAGCATCAGGACGACCAGGAAGATCACCAGGCCGGGAAAGAAACTCATCCACCAGGCCTGGCGGATCACTGAACGCGAAACGCCGATCATGTAGCCCCAGCTCATCATGTTGGGGTCGCCCAGGCCAAGAAAGCTGATCGCGGCCTCGGCCAGGATGGCAGTGGCCACCATCAGCGTGCCCATGGTCACCACCGGCGAGATGGTGTTCGGCAGGATCTGGCGGAAGATGATCCGGCGGTCGCTCTCGCCCAACGCAATGGCGGCCTGCACGAATTCACGGTTGCGCAGGCTGGAGAACTGTCCGCGCACCAGCCGGGCGATCGGCGGCCAGGTCACAATCGCGATGGCAAGAATGATGGAATAGATCGACGGCCGCAGGATCGCGACCATCACCAGGGTGAAGATGAAGGTTGGGATGGTCTGGAAGAATTCGGTGATGCGCATCAGCAGGTCATCAGCCCAGCCGCCGTAATAGCCGGCAACAGCACCCAGCACGACACCGACCAGCAGGGAGCACACGGTGGAGACCAGTCCCACGATGAGTGATACGCGCGCGCCATAGGCCAGGCCGGCGGCGATGTCGCGCCCCAGCATGTCGGTGCCAAGCGGATAACTCATATTGGTGAAAGGCGGCAGGAACGGCCGCGTCACCATCTGCCACGGATCCTGTTCGTAGAGAACCGGCGCAAAAATGGCGACGAGGACGACCGTGGCCAGCAGTACCAGGCCGACAATCGTCCCGACCCGGCTGAGGAAATACCTGAGCGCGACAATGTTCATGCCACGGCTCCGATACGCGGATCGGCGAAGCGATAGATCGCATCGGTAATCATGTTGAAAATAATGACCATCAGCGAGGTCACCAGGAAAACGCCGAGCAGAACCGCGTAATCACGCTGCAGCAGGGCATCGAAAGCCAGCCGGCCGATACCTGGCCAGGCGAAAACCGTCTCGGTCAGCACCGCACCGCCCACCAGCTGTCCGGCCTGTATGCCGGCGAAGGTGATGACCGGCAGCACCGCGTTGCGCAGGATATGGCGCGTGATGATCGGCCCGCGTCGCATGCCCTTGGCCTTGGCGGTGCGCACGAAGTCGAGGTCCTTCACTTCCAGCACCGAGGAGCGCGTCAGGCGCGCGTAAATGGCAACGTAGAACAGACCCAGCGTTCCGGCCGGCAGGATCAGATGCAAGATGATGTCGAGCGCGCGCTTCCAGCCGGTATAACCCGCGCCGATGCTTTCCATGCCATTGGCCGGCAGCCAGTCGAGCCAGACGGAAAACAGCATGATGGCCAGCAGGCTGAGCCAGAATAGTGGCACGGCGTAAAACAGCAACGCCAGCAGCGTCACAACGCCATCCAGCAGTTTGCCCACCTTCAGCGCAGCCAGCACACCCAGGCCGACACCGACTAGGATCGCGAAGACAAAGGCCGTGAGGGTCAATATCAGCGTCGCCGGCAAACGTTCGAGGATCAGGGTCAGCACCGGTTCATGCTGACGGTAGGAATAGCCGAGATCGAGCTGTATCACGCCGAGAAAATAGCGGCCTATCTGTTCGTACAACGGCTTGTCGAGGCCGAACTGCTCGCGCAGCTGCGCCACGAACATCGCATCGGCCACACCGGCCTCGCCCGCCATCACTTCGGCGGGATCGCCGGGCGCCATGCGGATCAGAATGAAATTGAGGAGGATGATGACCGCGAGTACGGCTATGCCCTTCAGGATTCGAACGCCGGCATAACCAAGACTCCGCATCCCCAACACCCCCGCACGCTATCGCTGTCTTGTTCCGTCCCGGATTGCCCGTGTGCCGCAGGACGATCTTTAATCACTCGATTAATGTTGCATTTTTAAAACAAACACGCAGTTTTGTCCACGATTAATAGACACAGCCTGCGGGCTGTCTGCGCTCGCCGATCCACCACTCATAAGCGCAGGCGTCTTGGCATCGCACACAGTCACAGACGGCCGCGCGACATGCCGTAGCGGCAATGCGCGCACGATGCGATGCCCGGCGCACGTCAGATCTTGCCGCCGCCCAGGGCATTCACCAGCGCACGCCAGACCTCGAAGGTTTCGGCATTGCGCTGCTCGTCGACCGGAATCTGCCGCACGGAAGTCTGCTCCATCACCAGCTTCGATGCCGGATCGACATAGATCATCTGGCCGCGAATGCCGCGCAGCGAAAACATACGACGTTCGCGGTTCGGCACGATCCAGGTCTGGAAACCATAGGCCTTGCCGGCCTGCTGCGGCTGCGGCGACGCCACGCCTTCCGCCGGCAGCGTCGTCGCTTCCTTCACCCAGGCCTCGGGGATGATCTGCTCGCCATTCCAGTTGCCGTCATGGGCGAGCAGACGGCCGAAACGTGCATAATCGCGCGCCGTGGCATTGATCCCGGCATAGGCGATTTCATGGCCATAGACGTCGGTCTGCCAGGTGGCATCGGATTCGCAGCCGATCCTGCGCCAGATCCTGTCGGTCAGATAATCCGACAGATGCCGGCCGGTGACGTTGCGCAGCACAACGCCCAGCAGCGCCGTATCGATACCGGCGTAATTGAACACCTTGCCCGGCGGGTTGGCCATCTGACTGAAGGCGAGCAGCAGGCGGTTGCGGTTTACCACGCGCGAGCCCATCAGCTGCGCATTGCGGAACTCGCCGAGATTGTCGCGCCCCCCGTAATCTTCCGAGAAGTCGAGGCCCGAGGCCATCTGCAGGGCGGCGCGCACCGGAATGTCACCGATGGCACCGGCGCCCAATGCCGGCTCGTATTGCTTGATCGGCTTGTCGATATCGATCAGCCCTTCGCCTACCGCGATGCCGACCAGCATGGCGGTCACGGTCTTGGCCATCGACATCGAGGTGAAGCGATGGCGGTCGTTGCGGGCGTAGCGGTAGCGCTCGTAGAGGATCTTGTCGCCCTGGGCGACGATGAAGGAGGTGACTGGGTTGTGGGTGAAGTAATCCTCCAGGCTGCGGGGCTTACCCTCATGCTGGTAGGTGATCGGCGGCAGTGCGGCGCGTGCAAAATTCCAGGGCTCGGCCGCCCGATGGATCACATGATGGGGATAAATCTGGTCGTAATGGCTGTAGGAGCCGACGATGAAGGCAGGCTGCGATTCGGTGTAGAAATTGCCGACCGGGTAATTGAGCGCCTGTCCGTTGCGCTCGGCCTCGAAGCCCGCGGTATCGAAAATCGGTGTCATCCACGCCCCTCTAATCAATCAGTCGATTAGTTTCCGCAGCATCTGAAGAGAGACGGCGGCAAATTGCAATGCCCTTATCCCTCCCGCGCAGCGGCCGGGTTTGGCCTCCCGGCACCGGTCCCAAAGCGGGCGAGGCGGGTGGATTCGGCAGTATCTTGCTCAAAATTCTGCACAATTTGACCTAGGCCTGTCCGACGCGAAGCGGGCCGGAGCCCGCCGGGCCAGTTACGGCCCGGAAAAAATATTGCTCCGGGAACCGGAAAACCGCCTCAGAGATAGGGGGGCGTGCAGGCGCTGACGACCTCGCAGGGCTCGGTGCCGATATTGCGGAACCGGTGCAGCAGGCGGCTGTCGAACAGATAGGCGTCGCCCGGCTGCAGGATGCGCACCTGATCGCCCACCGTCACCTCGATGCTGCCAGACAGCACGATGCCGCCTTCATGGGAGTTATGTTCCAGCATGCTTTCGCCGGTATCCGCACCGGGCTCGTAGCGCTCCTGCAGGATCTGCAGATTATGGGCATGCGCATCGCCGACCTGGCGCAGAATCACGCGTCCCACCTTGTCTTTCATGGTGCCGTGGATATGTGAAGTCAGATCGAGGAAGTCGCCCGGACCGAAGAAAACCTTCTCGGCATTCTTCTGGCTGTCTTCGTTGAAAAAGTCGGCCAGCGTCATCGACAGGCCATCCAGGATCTTGCGCAAGCTGGCCACGGAAGGGCTGCTCTTGTTGCGCTCCACCATGGCGATCTGGCCATTCGGCACCCCCGCCCGCAGCGCCAGCTCGCGCTGCGACAGGCCGGCGGCCGTGCGCAGGTCCCGCAGCCGGCCACCAACATCGAACTCGCTGGCCGGTTCTTTCGCGGTGGCTTCGCTCGACACTGTTGCCCTCCTTGCCTGATTGCCCATGCATGGCCTCTTGCTCAATATATTGAGCAGTGCCATATTGCCCGCTCCATCATGGCCTGACAATCCCGGAAAGGAAATCCGATGGCTACGGCCCCCTCGCTTGCCACCCGCCAGTCCAGCGCTGTTCCCCGCGGCATCGCCACCAAGGCGCTCTACGCCGCCCGCGCGGAAAATGCCGAACTCTGGGACGTGGACGGCAAGCGCTATATCGATTTCGCCGCCGGCATTGCCGTGCTGAACACCGGCCACCGCCATCCTGCCGTGATCCAGGCGGTGAAAGACCAGGCCGATGCCTTCACCCATACCTGCTTCCATGTGGCGCCCTATGAGAGCTACATCCGGCTGGCCGAACGGCTGAACAGCCTGACGCCGGGCGATCACGCCAAGAAAACCATGTTCGTCACCACCGGCGCCGAAGCCGTAGAGAATGCCGTCAAGGTGGCCCGGGCCCATACCGGCCGCACGGCGGTGATCGCCTTCAGCGGCGCCTTCCATGGCCGCACGATGATGGGCATGGCACTGACCGGCAAGGTGACGCCCTACAAGAAGAACTTCGGTCCCTTCCCGGCCGAGATCTATCATGCGCCCTATCCGAAGCCCTATCACGGCATCAGCACGGCCGATGCGATCAACGCGCTGCAGCAGCTTTTCTTAAGCGACGTCGACCCGGCCCGCGTGGCGGCAATCATCGTCGAGCCGGTGCAGGGCGAAGGTGGCTTCTATATCGCCCCGGCAGACTTCCTGCAGGAAATCCGCCGCATCTGCGACGAACACGGCATCCTGATGATCGCCGACGAGATCCAGACCGGCATCGGCCGCACAGGCCGCATGTTCGCGGTCGAGCATGCGGGCGTGGTGCCCGACCTGGTGACCACGGCCAAGGGCCTGGCCGGCGGCTTCCCGCTGGCCGCGCTCACCGGCCGTGCCGAAGTGATGGATGCGGCGCAGCCGGGCGGCCTGGGCGGCACGTATGGCGGCAATCCCATCGGCGTGGCCGCGGCCAATGCCGTGTTGACCGTTATCGAGGACGAGAAGCTCTGCGAGCGTGCCGAGGAGCTGGGCACGCTGATGGCAGACCGCCTGCGCGAGATGGCACGCCGCAACAGCTTTTCCTGCATCGGCGAGGTGCGCAACCTCGGCTCGATGGTGGCGATCGAACTGGTCAAGGACCGCAACACCCGCGAGCCCGATGCAGCGCTGACCAACGCGCTGATCGCCAAGGCGCAGGAAAAGGGCCTGATCCTGCTGTCCTGCGGCGTCAATGCGAACATCATCCGCATCCTGGCGCCGCTGACCATTCCCATGGCGCAGGCCAAGGAAGGCCTCGACGTCTTCGAAGCCGCGCTGGCCGAAGTCGTCGGCGCCTGATTAAATCGGGCAGCGGCAATCCCGCTGCCCATTTTTCTGTTTTGCACATCCAGGAAGTCAGTCCGATGAACGGTGCCGATCGCCTTTGCGACACGCTGCTTGCCCATGATGTCGATGTCTGCTTTGCCAATCCCGGCACGTCGGAAATGCATTTCGTCGCCGCGCTGGACCGCAAGCCGCAGATGCGCTGTGTGCTCGGCCTGTCCGAAGGCGTGGTGACCGGCGCCGCCGATGGTTATGCCCGCATGGCCGACAAGCCGGCCGCCACCCTGCTGCATCTGGGCCCCGGTCTGGGCAACGGCCTGGCCAACCTGCATAACGCGCGGCGCGCCTTCACGCCGATGATCAACGTGGTGGGCGATCATGCCACCTATCACCTGCATCTGGATGCGCCGCTGACCAGCGATATCGAAAGCATCGCCCGTCCGATGTCGCAATGGGTCGGCCGTATCACCCGGCCCGACGAGGTGGAAAGCCAGACCGTCGCCGCCTATCAGGCCGCGATGACCAAACCCGGTATCGCCACCCTGATCCTGCCCGCCGATGCCGCCTGGGGCGACCTGCCGGCCGCCAAGGTGACCCGCGCCGCCCTGCCGGCGCTGCAGCCGGTGGCACCCGAGGCCATCCGCAAGGCGGCCGCAACCCTGCGCACCAAGGGTGCCCGCACCGCCATCATGATGAGCGGCAAGGCCATGCGTGCCGATGCGCTGGAGATCGCCGGCCGCATTGCGCAGGCCACCGGCGCGCGGCTGCTGACCCAGGGCGCCAATGGCCGTATCGAACGCGGCGGCAATCGCGTGAGTGCGGCCCGCATTCCCTATGTTATCGACGTGGCTGTACCGTTCCTGAAGGAGCTGGACACCCTGATCCTGATCGGCGCCAAGGAGCCGGTCGCCTTCTTCGCCTATCCCGGCAAGCCCGGCCGTCTGGTGCAGGATCATTGCGAGGTGTTGCCGCTCGCCGGCCCCGAGAATGACCTGAAGCATACGCTGGCCTGGCTGGCCGACGAACTGGGGGCGAAAACGCCGCTGGCAACACCCACCGCGCAACCGCTCGATCGGCCCGGCAGCGGCAAGCTGACCGTGGAGGCCATCAACCTCGCCATCGCCGCGATGATCCCGGAGAATGCCATCCTCTGCGATGAGTCGATCACGTCGGGCCGCAAGTTCTACGACCTGTCGCAGCAGTCGGCCCCGCATGATTTCCTCGCGCTCACCGGCGGCGCCATCGGCATCGGCATTCCGCTGGCCACCGGGGCGGCGATTGCCTGCCCCGATCGCAAGGTGATCGGCCTGCAGGCCGATGGCAGCGGCATGTACACGATCCAGGCGCTGTGGACGCAGGCGCGCGAGAACCTGGATGTGGTTACTGTCGTCTTCGCCAACCGCTCCTACGCCATCCTGCAGGGCGAGATGCGCAATGTCGGCGTCAACGATTTCGGCGAGAATGCCAAACGCATGCTGAACCTCGATGCCCCGAACCTCGACTGGGTTTCGATGGCCCGTGGCCTGGGCGTGACGGCGGCACGCGCCGATAGCGTCGAAACCTTCGTCACGCTGTTCGAGGGCGCCCTGCGTCAGCGCGGCCCGATGCTGATCGAGGCGGTGCTCTGACCGGTCAGTGCGTCAGGCCGAGATAGGCCTGGCGGATTTCCGGACGTTGCATCAGGTCGTCGGCCGGGCCTTCCATGACGATACGGCCTTCTTCCAGCACATAAACGCGCTTGGCCAATTCCATGGCCATGCTGACATTCTGCTCGACCAGCAGGACCGATAATCCGTCGGCATTGATGCGCCGGATGGCGTCGAACATGTCCATCACGATGGATGGCGCCAGACCCAGCGAGGGTTCATCGAGCAACAGCAGCTTTGGCAGCGCCATCAGCGCCCGGCCAATCGCGACCATCTGCTGCTGGCCGCCGGACAGCGACCCCGCTGGCATCGGCAGTTTCTGGCGCACGGCGGGAAACAGCTCGCAGACCTGCTCCAGCGTCTGCTTGCGGCGCGCCTTCGCCTCGGGCAGGAAGCTGCCGAGTTCCAGATTCTCCAGCACCGTCATGCTGGTGAACAGCCGGCGGCTTTCGGGCACGATGGCGATGCCGGCCTGACAGAATTTATGCGGCGCGATGCGGGTGACATCCGAACCGTCGAACACGATGCTGCCCAGAGAGGCGCGGTTGAGGCCGGCCAAAGCGTTGATCAGCGTAGTCTTGCCGGCGCCATTCGGACCGACGACGCAGACCAGTTCGCCGGTCTGCACCTTGATACTAACATCCCACAGCGCCGGAGCCGCTCCATAGGCAACCTTCAGATTGCTGACTTCAAGCATGCGCTTTCCCCAGATAGGCGGCCTTGACCTGCTCGTCGTTCATCACATCGACGGCATCGCCCTGGGCAATCAGGCCGCCGTAATTCAGCACCACGATACGGTCGGTCAGCGCCATGACAGCGCGCATCACGTGCTCGACAAAGATAATCGTGGTTCCGCGATCGCGGATACGGCGGATCATCTCGATGGCCTCGTTGATCTCGCCGGGCGTCAGGCCGGACAGCACCTCGTCCAGCATCAGCAGCTTGGGCCGCGCCGCCAGTGCACGCGCCAGTTCCAGGAACTTGCGCTGGTGCAGATTGAGATCTTCGGGCAACACATGCGCCCGATGGGAGAGCCCGGCAAAGGCAATAAATTCCTCTGCCTGGCGCAGCGCCTCGGGCCGGCTCATGCCCTTGCCGCCAAACATCCCAACCATGGCTACATTCTCCAGCACGGTCATCTGGCTGAAGGGCCGCGGAATCTGGTAGGTGCGTGCGATACCGGTCTGGGCGAAGCGATGGGCATCCAGGCCGGCCAGATTCTGGCCGTCGAAGATGATCTCGCCGGCGGTCGGCTTGAAATGGCCGCTGACGACATTGATGAAGGTCGACTTGCCGGACCCGTTCGGTCCGATCAGGCCCAGGATTTCGCCCTTGCGCACTTCCAGCGTCACGTCGTTCAGCGCCTTCAGGCCGGCGAAGGCCTTGGTCAGCCCCCGCACCTGCAGCAGCACTTCGGCCGAAGCCGCCGGCTTGGTGGCCAGCCGCGCCACCGGTGCTGCCTGTCCGTCAACGCCAGCATGCGCGGGCGGCGGTTCGACTGCCACTTTCCTGCGGCGACCGTTCAGCCAGCCGGAGACCACACCGAGGAAACCGGACGGCATGAACAGGATCACAACCACGAGGACAAGGCCGACCAGGGCACGGCCCAGCACGGCATAATCGCCCGAGGTGAAGAAATACAGCAGGCAGGTGATGAAGACCGCGCCGACCGCCGGGCCGATCCAGTGCCGGCTGCCGCCCAGGATGCTCATCAGCACCACCGACAGCGGCACCGTGATCGAGAAGGTTTCCGACACGGTGATATAGGACACGAAGACCGCATGGATGCCGCCGGCCAGACCGGCCAGGCCGCAGGAAATCGCGAGCGCGTAGAGCTTGAAGCGATAGGTCGGCACGCCCATCACCTCGGCCACATCCTCGTCGTCATGGATCGCAAACAGGCCGGCGCCGAATTTGGAGACATAAATCCAGTAGGAGATCGCCACCGTTCCCACCGCCGCAACCAAGCCCAGCATGTAGATCGACGACGCCTGCGAGGGACCGAGATGCGGAATGTCGACGCTGAGCAGGTAGATGCCGGGACCGCCATCGATGCTGGTATTGAGAATGATGGTGGCGAGCACGAAGGTGACCGCCAGTGTCAGCAGAGCGAAGAGTTCGCCGCGCACGCTTGCCACCCGGAACACCACGGCGCCAAGAGCCACGCCGAGCACCGCCGCCACCAGCACGGCCGCCGGCAGCGTTGCCAGGAAGGGCCAGCCCATCTTGCCGGCCAGATAGGCCGTGCCGTAAATGCCGGCGCCGAAGAAAGCGCCATGGCCAAAGGAGAAATAGCCGGTATAGCCGGACAGGATGTTCCACGACACTGCGAGGATAACCCAGTGGAACAACAGATAGAGGAAGGATTCCCAGAAAGCCGGCGCGCCGAGCCAGGGCAGGGTGGCAAGCGCGATGCCGGCCGCGAAGATGCCGGAAAGAATGGCCTTGTTCAGCATGATCAGGCCCTACCCGGACGGAACAGCAGCATGAGGATCAGTAAAGAGAACGACACAATGGGAGCCCAGGAGGGCGCGAAGATCACCATGGCGATGGCTTCGCTGACCCCGATGATGATGCCGGCCACCAGAGGCCCGAGCGCACTACCCAGTCCACCCAGCATGACGACGGCGAAGACCACGCCCACCCAGGAGAAAATCTGCGTCGGCGTGAGCGTGAAGGTGAGTGCGAAGCAGACGCCGGCGATGGAGGCCAAGGCGACACAGACCCCGGACAGCATGAGCGACAGCCAGCGCTGATTGATGCCGAAGGCGGCCGCGATCTGGCCGTCCTCCGCCATGGCTCTCATCGCCTTGCCGATATCGGTGAAGCGCATCGCCGCCCAGACGGCGAAGGCGAAAAAGATGGCGAGCACGAGGGTCAGCAGTTCGGGCACCGGCACGAACAGGCCGCCGATCCGGAACTTCTCCTCGCCATAAGACGACTGCAATTTGCGGAAATCGGCGGTCCAGACATACTGGATCAGGCTTTCCAGCATCACCGTCATGCCGAAGGTGACGAGCAGAGAATTGAACGGCGAGATCTTGAATCGCGACAGGACCGCCTGCTGGGCGACGCCGATCACGAAAAACACCGGCGGCAGGATCAGCAGGGTCAGCAGCGGATCGATCCGCCAGACCGAGACCATGTGGTAGCTGAGATAGGCCGAGAGAAAGACGAAACCGAAATGCGCCAGGTTGATCTGGCGCAGCAGGCCCCAGGACAATCCCAAGCCCAGACCGATCAGACTGTACATCCCACCAATGAAGACGCCAGACAGGATGGATTGCAGCAGAAGGTTCAGGCTTGGGAAAGTCATCAGGATTTACTCGTTAAACGGTTACTGCTTGAGCGTGGCGCCGGGCGCGGCCCATTCCTTGGGCCAGACCGTGACCCAGTTGTCGCCCTGCACCTGCTTGATGCGCATCAGGTCGTCGCCAAAGTTGTTGCCCTTGTCGAAGCGCAACGTGCCCTGGATCGTCGGCACCTGATTGGCTTTCAGCCAGTCAGCCATCTTGCGGTCGTCGAGGCTCTTGGTGGCCACGACCGACGCTTCCAGCAACTGCCAGGCCGTGAAGGACGCGGCCGCCTGCACCTCAACCTTGGTGTAGGGGAAACCGGCCGCCTTGGCCCGCTCGTTGAAGGTCTGGACGAACTTCGCCGCAACCGGGTTGTTGGTGTAAGGCGCATGCTCCTCGAAGATCGTGACCGAGAGGGCATTCTTGGTTTCCGGAGAGGTCGCCATCGGACCGGGTGCCGGATAGAGATGGAAGTGCAGCGGCGGCTCGTAATCCAGCTTCTTCATCGCCTCGAGCAGCATGTTGCCTTCCAGGCCGATATCGCCGACGAAGACAAGATCGGGCTTGGCATCCTTCACGCGGGCGGCGATCGGACCGAAATCGCGGTTGCCGAATTCCCACTCCAGGAACAGAACCTCCTGCAGGCCACGCTTCTTGGCCACCTCACGCGCGCCCAGCGACAGGAAATGCAGCGAGGGGAACTTTGAGGTGACGACGGCGATGGTCTTCGGCGGCTTGGGCGCCTTTTCCAAGGCGTCGAACAGCGTGTTGGGCACAGTGGTGCCCGGATCCGGGCCGAGGGACCAGGCCGGGAAGTGCATGTCGTACTTCACCAGCGACGGAATGCCCATCGTGTGCGAGATCAGGATCTTGTTGTAGCGCTGCGCCACGCCGACGGCGGACAGGATCGCGCCGGTGGCATAGGGCCCCATGAACAGATCGACCTTGTCCGACGTCAGCAGCTGTTCATAGAGGGTGCGGGCCACTTCCGGCTTGGACTGGTCGTCCTTGACGATCCATTCCACCTGCCGGCCGAGCAAGCCACCGCGCTTGTTGAGGTCTTCGACATAGATGTCGCCGACCAACTTGTGGACCAGCGCGGTGGCCGAGAGCGGGCCGGTCAGCGCCAGCGAGCTGCCGATGCGGACCGGACCGGACTGCGCCTGGACCGGTGCAGCGGCCAGGCCCAGACAGCCAGCCGCCATCACCGCCAGTGCGGCAATGCGTTTCAAGCTTTTCATTGTTTCCTCCCTAGTGTGAAATTTTATAGACGACTTACTCGTTCCTGACGCCATTGCGCAGGATGCCGATCTTTTCGACTTCCACTTCAACCACATCGCCTTGCTTCATGAAGATCGGCGGCTTGCGCGCGAAGCCGACACCGGCCGGCGTGCCCGAGATGATCACATCGCCCGGCTGCAGCTCGAAGACTTCCGAGCAGGTGCTGACCAGGGTCTGCACATCGAAGATCATGTCCTTGGTATTGGCATCCTGCAGTACTTCGCCATTCAGGCGGCACTGGATACGCAGGCCGACCACGCCGGCCGGCAGTTCATCGGCGGTGACCAGATCCGGGCCGAAGGACGCGGTCTTGTCGACATTCTTGCCGATCATCCACTGGTGCGACTTGAACTGGTAATCGCGGATCGAGCCATCGTTGAACAGCGAATAGCCGACCACATGCTCCAGCGCCTTGTCCTTGGCGATGTAGCGACCGGCCTTGCCGATGATGACAGCGACTTCGGCTTCGTAATCGAACTGGTCGGAGATCTTCGGCTTGATCAGCGGCTCGTCATGGGCGACCCAGGACGACGGGAAACGATGGAACAGCACCGGGTATTTCGGCGCGTCCTTGTAGGGGCTCTCGGCGGCGTGGTCGATATAGTTCAGGCCAACCGCAATCGCCTTGGACGGATTGAGCACCGGGGCCAGCAGCTTGGCACCGGCAAACAGTGTCTTCTCGGTGCCGGCGGCAGCGGCTGCCTTGGCCTTTTCCAGACCGGCGGCACCGAGGACGAGCAGGGCATCGGTGCTGTCGGGCAGGCCGGCGGCGGTCAGGTCGACAATCTGGTCACCCACGCGCGCGCCGAGCGAACGACGGCCGGCCTTGATGTAATTCACGAGTCTCATTGATCTGTCCTGGTTACGGTGTTGGGGAGAAGGGTCAGCCCTTGTGGGCCCGGGTTTCATGGTTGGTGACAAAATCTTCCGGCACGGCCGGTCCCCAGAGGTAGAAGGAATCCTCCGGCGGGTGATCCTGGGCCGGCCAGCCATCGAGACCGACGAAGTCGATATCGTAGGAATATTCGGTGAAGCTGCCCCAGGGATCGCGCTGGTAATAGAAGTAATTCGACCCCAGCACATGGCGGCCCATGCCCCAGCCATACTGGTAGCCCTTGTTCAGCATCTGCTCCATGCCGAGGCCGACTTCGTCCACGCCGCGCACCACCCAGCTGGTATGGTGCAGGCCGGGGCCGTCGGACTTGGCGAAAGCCAGCAGGTGATGGTCACTGGAATGCACGCCATGCATGAAGGCGATACCGTCGCCGGACTGATCCGAAAGATTCATGCCCATGGCTTCGCGATAGAAGTTCAGCGACCGCGGCACGTCGGAGCAGAACAGCAGCGCATGGGTGAGGCGCACCGGCTTCACCGGCTGCATCGTGCGGCGGTTGATGCCGATGTCGATGCCAGCCGGGTTTTTCATGTTCATCGGGCCGAAGGTTTCGCCCTTCTGGCTGGGCGAGGATTTCTCGGCCACCACGACCTGCAGGGTGATGCCGTCAGGATCGCGCAGCCAGAAACCCTGCTCATCCACCAGCGGGTGCGGGTCGATCAGCGGGACGCCGCTTTTTTCCAGATGGCGCCGCAACGGCTCGTAATCATCCGGATAGACGCCCAGCGCCAGATATTCGAGCTTCTTCGGCTTGCCGCTTTCATAGATCGAGCCCCAGCGATGGGGATGGTCGAAGGTGTAGAGATCGAGGCGCTGGCCGACCTGGCGCACATCGAGGCCGAAGTCGGTGAAGTATGTTCGAGCTTCATCCAGGTCCGGGACGCTGAAGACGAAACGGTCAAGGGAATGGATAGCGGTCACACCGGGCCGCCTCGGGTCTGCCATTGCTCGGTCCTCCTGTCCGTCCTTGCAAGAACGTGACTTTTTATATATTTTTTGGTCTATCATATGGATTAAACGGCTGGCAATATATTTTTCAGATGAAAATAGCTGAAACCCTGGTTGAGCTTGAAACGGCCGCCGAACCCACGGCGCTGACCAAGTCCCATCGCGCCTACACCCAGATCCGCGCCGATATCCTGTCCTGCCGCCTGTTGCCCGGCATGAAGCTCAATATTGCCGGCCTCGCCGCCGACCTGGATGTCAGCTTGGGGGCCGTGCGCGAGGCCCTGTCGATGCTGCAGTCGGAGGCGCTGGTCGTCTCCGAGCCCCAGCGCGGCTACACGGTCAGCCCGGTTTCGCCCAAGGAACTGGCCGATATCACCGAAGCCCGCATCGCCATCGAAAGCCTGTGCCTGCGCGCCTCGATCGCACGCGGCGACCTGAGTTGGGAGAGCGGCATCGTCGCCGCCTTCCATCGGCTGTCGCGGCTCAGCGAGACCGTCGAAGGCAAGGACATGCATTTAAGCGAACCCTGGTCGCGGGCGCATGCAGATTTCCATGCCGCGCTGCTCGGGGCCTGCGGCAACGACTGGCTGCTGCGCATGCGGGCGATGCTGTACGAACAGAGCGAGCGCTACCGCCGCATGTCGGTGCCGCTCGACAGCGGCACCCGCAACGTCCATGGCGAGCATAAACTGATGTTCGAGGCCGTGATGGCCCGCGATGCCGACCGCGCCGCCGCCGCGCTGGAAAACCACCTGCGCCGCACTGCCACGATCGTGCGCGAGTCGGTCAGCCTTTAACGCCCTCACCACGGATTTCATCGATGACAAAGATTGCCCAGGCCGCCCTGGACCAGCTGTTTTTCAACGCACGTACCCAGAATGGCTGGCTCGACAAGCCCGTGTCGGATGCGCAACTGCGCGAGCTGTATGACATCGCGAAAATGGGCGCCACCTCGATGAACACCCAGCCGATGCGCGTGGTCTTCCTGCGCACGGCCGAGGCCAGACAGCGCCTTGCCCCGGCGCTGTCGCCCGCCAACCTGGACAAGACCATGGCTGCGCCGGTGACCGCCATTGTCGCCCGCGACACGCAGTTCTACGAATTCATGCCCGAGATCTGGCACAAACCCGAAGCGCGCGAGACCTTTGCCAACAATGCCCCGATGGCCACGGCCACCGCGCAGCGCAATGCCACGCTGCAGGGCGCCTATCTGATGATGGCCGCCCGCGCCATCGGCCTCGACTGCGGCCCGATGAGCGGCTTTGATATCGCCAAGGTGAATGCCGAATTCTTCCCCGACGGCCGCTGGCAGACCGATTTCCTGTGCAATATCGGTTACGGCGACAGTTCGAAGCTGTTCGGCCGCCAGCCACGGCATGATTTCGACCGCGCCTGTCATTTGCTGTAATCTGGCGCCTGCTGTGACCATGCTGTTCGCCATTCATTGCATCGACGGCGCCGACGCCCTGCCGCGCCGACTGGCGCAGTACGATGCCCACAAGGCCTATCTGGCCCAGGCTCGCGTGAAGACCGTGATCTCCGGCCCGCTGATGTCGGATGACGGCGAGCGCATGATCGGCAGTCTGTTCGTGGTGGAAGCCGGAAGCCGCGCGGATGTCGAGGCTTTCAATGCCGGCGACCCCTTCCGCCTGAATGGCATCTGGGACCGTATCGCCATCCACGTGTTCAACAAGCGCGTCGACAACCGGTAAATCCGACCGCCCTGCATACCGTCCGGTCACCGTCTGGTCACCGGCCCGGGCCCCTTGGTCACAGCCACGCCACCATGAACGTTTTATGACACCCGAAACCGTCATAACCGTCCGGGTGGAACGCCATGTCCAGTCTCGCCACGCTTGTGGCACCGATCGCCGGAATCGATCGCGCCATCGCCATCTGGCTCAACCAGTTCGTTGGGCATGACGCGCGGCTTGACCGGTTTGTCTATAACATCGCCGATTCAGCCATCTTCAAGGGCGGCCTGTTCATGGCGTTTTTCTGGTGGCAGTGGTTCCGACGCGATCACGAACCGGAACAGCGGCGCCAGACGATCATCACGGCCCTGGCCGGCAGTGTGGTGGCGATTGGCATTGCCCGCCTGCTGCAACTGATGCTGCCCTTCCGGGAGCGACCGCTGCACAACACCGGGCTGGACCTGACCCTGCCGCTGGGCATGGACGCGCAGAATCTCGATGGCTGGAGCTCCTTCCCGAGTGACCATGGCGTCCTGTTCTTCGCGCTTTCCGCCGCCATCTGGCGCCTGCAGCCACGACTGGGCCAGGTGGCCATTGTCTGGACCCTGCTGGTGATCTGCCTGCCGCGCATGTTCCTGGGCTATCATTACGCCACCGATATCCTGGCAGGCGGCATCATCGGCATCGCCGTGATGCAGGTGTCCTTCCTGCTGCTCCGTCCGCGCTTCCTGGCCCAACCGCTGCTGCGCTGGGAAGGGGCGCATGCCACATCCTTCTACTGCATAGCATTCCTGGCCAGCCTGGAACTGGCCGTCCTGTTCCAGGATCTGCGGCAGCTGGTGAGCGACAGCCTGCACATGATGCAGTATTTCACGGCGACCTCCGGCGGCCCAGCCACATAGGGATCGCTCCGGCTATACGGAGCGGAATATAAAGAAACGGAAACCTGTCAGGAAAACCCGGCTTTTCGGGCCGGGCCGGGACGGCCGTTACTGTAAAGTTAGGCTGCCCTCTTCAGGGCCGATGATAGCGTTCCGGTCGATCGCACACTCGCGATTGCATCGAAGGTCCGCCATCATGACTGTTGCCGCCGCCCTGCCCGTCCATGAAGCCGAACGTCTCGTCGCATTGAACAGCTATCAGATTCTCGATAGCGCCCCTGATGTGCGCTTCGACCGCGTCACACGCCTGGCTGCCGATCTGTTCGACACGCCGATCGCCATGGTCTCGCTGGTCGACGCCGAACGGCAGTGGTTCAAGTCCAGTTACGGTCTGGCCGTGCAGGAAACCACCCGCGACATCGCCTTCTGCGCCCATGCGATCCTCGACGACATTCCCTTCCTCATCGAAGATGCCGAAGCTCATCCGCTGTTCCGCGATAACCCGCTGGTCACCGGCGCGCCCCATATCCGCTTCTATGCCGGCATCCCGCTGGTGACCGCCACCGGCCACCGCATCGGCACTTTCTGCGTGGCTGACCGTCAGCCGCGTCATCTGACACCCCAGCAACTGGGCCATTTGCAGAGCCTCGCCGCCATCGCCATGGATGAACTGGAGTTGCATAAGGCGAAACGGCAGGCCGAGCAGCATGCCGCCGAGCAGGAAGCCTCCAATCGCATGAAGAGCACCTTCCTCAGCTCGATGAATCATGAATTCCGCACACCCCTGAACGCCATCATGGGCTTTGCGCAGATCCTGCGCATGAATCCCAGTGGCACCCTGTCTTCAAATGAACTGGATTATGTTTCAGCCATCGAGACCGGTGGCCGGACCCTACTGGCACTGACCGACGGAATCATGACCATGGCTTATATCGAAGCCGGCAACCTGAAGATCGAGCGCGAAACGATGACTGCGGCCGAAGTGATCGCTGAAGCCTTCGATCTGCACCGGCCAGCCGCCAAGCTGAACAGCCTGACCCTGGTGGAGAATCCGGGCCAGCAGATCCTGCGCTTCCAGGCCGACCACACGCAGCTGATGCGCGTGCTGGGCAACTTCATCAGTAATGCCTACAAGTTCACACCGCCCAGCGGCAAGGTCGAGCTGGGCTGCCGGTGCGAAAACGATGCCGTGGTGCTGTATGTGGCCGATACCGGCTGCGGCATCCCGGCGGCGCGGCAGGCCGATACCTTCAAGAGCTTCAACCGGCTGGGTCGCGAGGGCAGCGCCGTTGCCGGCAGCGGCCTGGGGCTGGCCATCGCGCGCCGCTTGACCCAGGCGATGGGCGGCGAGATCGGCTTTGAAAGCCAGGAAGAGGCCGGCAGCCGCTTCTGGGTGCGCTTCCCGCTCGCCGCGTAAGCGGTCAGGCCCGACAACGGACTTGCTGCGGCGCCTGAGCGGTCAGCTCGTCGCGGGCCGCCAGGAAAACCGCCACCATATCGGCCTGCTGCGCAGCGTTGAAATGGCGGTCCAGCATCGCGAAGAGGATCTGCCGTTCGTCTTCGACATGCCGCAGCAGCAGCGATTTCAGCACCACGGCGTGGGCCGTCCAGGACGGGCTGGTGATGGCGCTCGAGCGTCCAAGCTTTTCGATGATATGGTCGAACAGGCTGTGCTCGACATAACCCTGCAGGGCCAGGGCTTCGGTCCCTACGCCCTTCGCTGCCTTCAGCATCTCGTAGACCGCCGCTTCTTCCGCCCGCGCCGCCAGGCTCCAGGCCAGCCTGAACCGATGCAGGATGTCGCGCCGCCGCTGCGGATTGTCCTCTTCGCGACAGAGCTGATCCGCCAGGTCCAGAACCGTGTCATGGCTTTGGCGCAGCAGCGCGGTAATGCCGGCTCCGGCTTCCACGGTTATCACTGCTGACGCTGCTGCTGGGCCTGCTCTTGCTGGCGGCTGGCCTGGGGATTGATCGCTTGCTCAGGGCGCGGCGGAAGATGGTTGGGTGCGGCTGGAGCGGATTTGGGCGGCGCGGGCCGGGATGACGGCAACGTCTGATCCTGCATCTTTCCCTCCATGGTCCCGTGGTTGCCGAGCCAAACCCCAACGAGGCCTATGCGTTCCATGGTCGGGCGAATATTTCTCCGGAACCCCCGTCCAGGGCTTCCGTTCGACTCACGCCATCAATTTCATGCCATTGGATTTTCCCGGAGAATCGCCATGCAACGCCCCAGTTGGGAAGGTCATCTCAAGTTGTCGCTGGTGTCCTGCCCGGTGGCTCTGTACAGCGCCACCACACGGGGCAACGATATTGCCTTCCACCTGATCCACAAGAAAACCCACCGCCGCATCCGCATGGTGCCGCATGACCCAAAGCTGGGAGCCGTAAAGCGGACCGACCTGGTGAAAGGCTACGAAGTGGGCAAAAACCGCCATGTGATTCTGACCGACGCCGATATAGACGCTGCCCGCATTGAATCGACGAAGAATATCGACATCGAAAGCTTCGTTGGCATGGACGATATCGACAGGGTTTACTGGGACCAGCCCTATTACGTCGCACCGAATGGCAAGAATGCCATGGAAGCCTACAGCATCATCCGGGAAGCAATGGAAAGCACACAGCGTATCGCCATTGGCCGGGTTGTGATGCATACCCGCGAACGTGTTGTCGCCGTCGAGCCGCGCGGCCGCGGCCTGTTGCTGACAACCCTGCGCAGCCACGATGAAATACGCGATGAAGACTCTGTCTTCCGGGGTATCCCGGCACGCAAACCTGACAAGAAAATGCTGTCCATCGCCGAACAGATCATCGGCCAGCAGGCGGAAGCCTTCGATCCGTCCGATTTCATCGACCGCTATGAGGATGCCCTGCGCAAGATCATCAAGCGCAAGCAGAAGGGCCAGAAAATCACCGCACCGCCGCCGGATGAGGACAAGGCGGAAGAGAGTGATCTGTTGGGTGCCCTGCGCCGCAGCCTGAAGGGTAGCGGCAAGGCGGCGCCGGCCAAACCCTCCAACCGGCGCCGCAAGGCAACCACCCGCAGCGCATCCCGGAAAAAGGCCGCTATGCGCCGGCGCGCCGCAGCATAGCTGGAGTCAACGCCACGCGGCTGGCCTCGAAATCATCCCAGTCACCAATATGCTTCAGCGCCGCCGGCAACTTTTTCATGCTGTAGACCGGCAGCCGCTTCTGTCTGGTCAGAAAATCCCAGGTGACCGGCACGGCCAGCGGTGCGCCGGGTCTTGCGCGCGGCGACCAGCATGACACTGCCGTGGCGGTGCGGTCATTGCGCAGGTAGTCGACAAAAATCTTGCCTTTGCGCTTGGCTTTGCGTGCCTCGGCAATGAAATGTTCCGGATCGGCCTGCTCGAAGGCCACGGCCACTGCGTGGGTGAAAGCCTTGATCTCCTTCCAGCCCGCCTTCGGCTTCAGCGGCACCACCACATGCACGCCCTTGCCGCCGGTGAGCTTGGGGAAACTCGCCAGGCCTAGCCCGGCCAGATGATCGCGCATCGCCAGTGCAGCTTTCTTCACGAAACTGAATGGCACGGTCGCATCAGGATCAAGATCGAAGATCATCTGGTCGGGGCGTTCAATATCCTTGACCGTCGATCCCCAGGGATGCAGTTCCAGCACGCCGAACTGCGCCATAGCCTGCAAACCCTCGGCGTCTTCCACGGTGAGATAGGGCTGCGTCTCGCCCCTTATCTTCACCTTACCGATCAGGGCAGAGGTTCCGCGATTGTGGTGTCGCTGGAAAAACTGCTCGCCAGCAATGCCGTCGGGCGCGCGAATGATCGACAAGGGTCGATATCCGGCGAAACGCAGCAACGGCACGGTCATGCGCGCATAATAGGCTGCCAGATCCAACTTGCTGATCTTCTCCTTCGGCCACAGAAGCTTGTCGGGGTTGGTCAGCACCACCTTGCTTTCGGCCCCTGGAATCTTTGCTCGCGCCACGGCCTTGCCCTCGCCTTTCACGGTTTTCGCCGGCTTATCTTCGCGCAACCCCTTGTACGATGCATGCCTCAGCAGCCCCTCACCGGTCCAGCCGCCATATTCCACTTCCGCCACCAGTTGCGGTTTTACCCAGCGCACGTCGGAAGTCTTCTCCGGCTGCGGGCCGATAAACGGCGTCGCTTTCACGGATAATGGCTTCAGGGCTTTATTCAATACCTTTGATAGCGTGACATTGAATCCGGTGCCGACCCGGCCACGGTATTTCAGGTCCCTGCCATCGTAAACGCCAACCAGAAGAGAACCCATACTTCTGCCGGCCGTACCCAGGCTGTAACCGCCGATCACAAATTCCTGCCGGCCTTTGCACTTGGTCTTCACCCACAGATCGCTGCGGCCAGAACGGTATGGAGCATCGAGCTGCTTGGAGATTATGCCTTCCAGCGCCATGCGGCAGGCGGACTGACGCAGGCTCTCGCCCGGCAAGATGAAATGCGGCACATACCGGATCAGCACCTGTTTCTTTTCGGGGGCCAGATAATCCTGCAGTAGCCGTTTGCGTTCCTCGTAACGCTCGACGCGCAGGTCCCGGCCCTCACTCCAGAGCAGGTCGAAGGCGAAATAGACGAGATCCGCGGTGTCGCCCTCCTGCAGGGCAGCCTGTAGCGCCGGAAAGTCTGGTCTGTCCGCATCATCCAGCGCACATATTTCGCCATCAACGATACCGTCCGGAAATTGCCTGGCCGCATTGGCGATCTCGGGAAATTTTTCGGTCCAGTCGAGCCCGCTCCGCGACCAGGCCGTCACGGCGCCATCATGAATCCGGAGCTGGATGCGATAGCCATCGAACTTGATCTCGTGGGCCCAGCCTGATTCCTCGGGCGGCGCATCCCAGAGCTTGGTCAACTGCGGCTCGATGAAACCCGGAGGCTCATCCTCCCGGGATTTGCGGCGGGCGGATTTCTTCTTTGCCGCCTTCCGTTGTCCGGTCTTTTTCTTCACCGTCTTTGGTTTTGCCACTGTTTTCGGTTTCAGGGCCTTACCGCTACGCCACTCCGCCGAATTGCCCTCGGCGATCTCGGCCAGACTGCGGCCGCTCTCCACCGACTCGTCGATGGCGGCGATATTGGCGGCGCGCCCGGTTTTGACGAAGCGGTCCTTTTCCTTGATCAGCAGCCAGTTCCTGCCGTCCGGATTGCGCGATCCGCGCATTTGCACCAGCGCCCAGCGGCCATGCAGGCGCTCGCCTTCCAGTTCGAAGGCGATCTTGCCCTGGCGAAGGGCTTTGGCCGCATCGTCGGTCTCGACCGGATGCCAGTGGCCCCGATCCCAGAGCTGCACCGTGCCACCGCCATATTCGCCCTCGGGGATCGTGCCCTCGAAGGTGCCGTATTCGACCGGATGATCCTCCACCTGCACGGCTAGGCGCTTGTCGGCCGGATCGAGGCTCGGACCTTTGGGCACAGCCCAGGATTTCAGTACGCCGTCATGCTCGAGCCGGAAATCGAAATGCAGACGACTGGCATCGTGTTTCTGGATCACGAAGCGATGCTGGTCACGCTTGTGGGCCTTGCCGCGCGGTTCGTCCGTTTTTCTGAAGTCGCGTTTGCGGTTGTAGGTGGAAAGGGTCTGCTTCGGCATGCCGGGTAAACCGCCGGCAGGCATCGAAGTTCCGGGCTGAAACGAGCCTAGATCACGCCCTTCTTGCGCAGTTCGGCGAGTTTCGCCGCATCCATGCCCAGCCGCTCGGCCAGCACCTCATCCGTATGTTCGCCCAGCAGCGGCGGACCCCGGTCATAGCTGACGGCGGAGTCCGACAGGCGCAGCGGGCTGGCCACGCTGGGCAGGCTGCCCTGCTGGGCATGCGGCACCGTTTTCTGCAGGCCGCGGGCCTGCACATGCGGATCGGCGAAAACGCGATCGACGGTGTTAATCGGGCCGCAGGGCACGGCGCGCTTTTCCAGCGCCGCGATCAGGTCGTCCATCGTACGTTTTTTCGTCTCGGCCTCGATGGCGGCGACGATTTCGGCGCGGTGATGCAGCCGGTCGATATTCTTGGCGAAGCGCGGATCAGTCTTCCATTCCGGATGGCCAAGCTCGTCCGCCAGCTTTCCGAATTGGCCGTCATTGCCCACCGCGATGATCACGAAACCGTCCGATGCCGGGAAACTCTGGTAGGGCACGATGGCAGCATGGCCGTTGCCCATGCGCACCGGCGCTTCGCCGCCGACCAGATAGTAGGTCGCCTGATTGGCCAGCGCCGCCACCTGCACATCCAGCAGCGCCATGTCGACATACTGGCCGCGGCCCGAACGGTGACGCTGGTTGAGCGCACCGAGAATGGCGATGGTGGAGTATAGCCCGGTCATCACATCGGCCAGCGCCACGCCGGCCTTCTGCGGGCCGCCGCCGGGCAGATCATCCTTCTCGCCGGTCACGCTCATCAGGCCGCCCATGCCCTGGATGATAAAATCGTAGCCGGCGCGCGGCGCGTATGGCCCGGTCTGGCCGAAGCCGGTGATCGAGCAGTAGACCAGACGCGGATTGATCTGCGACAGGCTGTCGTAATCCAGCCCGTATTTCTTCAGGCCGCCGAGCTTGTAATTCTCCACCACCACATCGGCCTTGGCCGCGAGGTCGCGCAGGATCTGCTGGCCCTCCGGCGTCGCCATGTCGACGGTGATCGAGCGCTTGCCGCGATTGGCCGCCAGGTAATAGGCGGAATCGGCACGCGCGCCGGTCTCGGGGTCCTTCAGATAAATCGGGCCCCAGCTGCGCGTGTCGTCGCCCTCGCCGGGCTTTTCCACCTTGATCACGGTGGCGCCGAGATCGGCCAGATTCTGGGTGCACCAGGGCCCGGCCAGAACCCGACTGAGATCGAGCACGACGATGTCGTCGAGCGCGCGCATCGGCGCCTCCGTGTCTATGGGTGGAAGGCTTAGTAGAAAGCCTGGATACCCGTCTGGGCGCGGCCGAGGATCAACGCATGGACGTCATGCGTGCCCTCGTAGGTGTTCACCGTCTCCAGATTCACCAGATGGCGCATCACATGATAATCCTCATGGATGCCGTTGCCGCCGTGCATGTCGCGGGCGACGCGGGCGATATCAAGCGCCTTGCCGCAGTTGTTGCGCTTGATCAGCGAGATCATCTCCGGCGTTTCCTGGCCGGCATCGCGCAGACGGCCGACCCGCAGCGCCGCATTCAGCCCCAGGGCGATTTCGGTCTGCATGTTGGCCAGCTTGAGCTGGATGATCTGGTTGGCGGCCAGCGGCCGGTTGAACTGCTTGCGGTCCAGCACATACTGGCGCGCCAGATGCCAGCAGGTTTCCGCAGCACCCATGGCGCCCCAGGCAATGCCGTAGCGCGCGCTGTTCAGGCAGCCGAACGGACCTTTGAGGCCCTGCACATTCGGCAGCATGTTCTCTTCCGGGACGAACACGCTGTCCATGACGATTTCGCCGGTGATCGAGGCACGGAGCGACAGCTTGCCGTTGATCTTCGGCGCCGACAGACCTTTCATGCCCTTTTCCAGGATGAAGCCGCGGATGATGCCATCCTCGGTCTTGGCCCAGACGACGAAGACCGTCGCCAGCGGCGAATTGGAAATCCACATCTTGGCGCCGGTCAGTTCATAGCCGCCGGGCACCTGCTTGGCGCGGGTCTTCATGCCGCCGGGATCGGACCCGTGGTCGGGTTCGGTGAGGCCGAAGCAGCCGATCCATTCGCCGGTCGCCAGCTTGGGCAAATACTTCTGGCGCTGGACTTCCGAGCCATAGGCATAGATCGGATACATCACCAGACTCGACTGCACGCTCATCATCGAGCGATAGCCGGAATCGACGGCCTCCACTTCGCGGGCGACCAGGCCATAGGCGACGTAAGACGCGCCGGCGCAGCCATAGCCATCGATCATCGAGCCGAGCAGGCCCAGTTCGCCCATCTCGCGGAAGATCGCCGGATCGGTCTTTTCCTCGCGGAAGGCCTCCTTCACGCGCGGCAGCAGCTTGTTCTGGCAGTATTCGCGCGCCGTATCGCGGATCAGCCGCTCGTCCTCGGTCAGCTCCGCGTCCAGGTTGAACGGATCTTCCCATTTGAAGGCGGCTTTGGCGGCTTTCTGCACGTTCATGGCGGTTTCCTCAGGCAGGCGTGTTTGAAGGAGCAAAATATACCCCTCAGGCGAGGCCGCAAGCTGCCCGACCCGCCCTTGGCGCGCAAACGACTTCTCGCTATTACTTGATAACTGGAGGTTATCAACATGGCCCTGCCCCGCCGCTACCTGCCGCCGCTTTCGGCGCTCACCGCCTTCGAGGCTGCCGCCCGCCACGAAAGCTTCACGGCCGCCGCATCCGAACTGAATGTCAGCCAGGCGGCGATCAGCCGGCGGGTGCAACTGCTGGAGGAGATTCTGGGCCTCACCCTGTTCGAGCGTATCCGGCAGCGCGTGGTGCTCAGCCCGGCCGGCGCGGCCTATGCCCGCGAATTGCAGGAGGCGCTGGGCCGCATCGGCACGGCCACGGTCAACACCATGGCGGCGCGCGGCGGCCACGCCACGCTGACCATCGCCACGCTGCCCACCTTCGGCACTCGCTGGCTGATCCCGCGCCTGCCGGATTTCAATGCCCGGCATCCGCAGATCACGGTAAACCTGCCGACCCGGATCGAGAGTTTCGATTTCACCGCCGAGCCGCTGGATGCCGCAATCTCGTTCGGCGATCCGGTTTCGCCCGGCGCCGCTGTCGACCGCCTGATCGAGGAAGAGCTGGTGCCGGTGGCATCGAAAAAACTGCTGACCAGGAATCGCATCCGCAAGCCCGAAGATTTGTTCAGGCTGCCGCTGCTGCAACAGTCGACGCGCCTGTCAGCCTGGCCCGACTGGTTCGCGGCATTGGGGATCAGTTGCCCGCCGGTACCGCTGGGGCCGCGCTACGGCCAGTTCGCCATGGTGGTGCAGGCTGCCGTGATCGGCATGGGAGCCGCCATCGTGCCGCGCTTCCTGGTCGAGCAGGAACTGAAGGACGGCAGCCTGGTGATCCCGTTCCCGCAGACAATCGGCAGCAAGCAGGCCTACTGCCTGTTCTATCCGGAGGCGCGCCGCAACGACCCGGTGCTGCGCGCCTTCCGGGACTGGCTGCTGGACGCCGTCAAGGCTTAGCCGCGTATACCTGCAACGCGGCGAGATGGCGCGTCTTGGCCGCGTCGTCGATAAAGGCACTGCGAAAGCCGTTGGCCGCCAGTGTGACGAGCTCGTCGCGGTTCAGATCCAGCGCCTGCTGCACGACCAGGTAATTCTCGGTGACATAGCCGCCGAAATAGGCCGGATCGTCGGAATTGATCGTCGCCATCAGGCCGGCCTGCAGCATTTTCCGCAACGGATGCTGCGTCATATCGTCAATGACGCAGAGCCGCAGGTTCGACAGCGGGCAGACGGTGAGCGGCATCTGCTCGGCGGCCAGCCGCGCCACCAGCGCCGCATCCTCCAGCGACCGGTTACCGTGATCGATGCGGTGCACGTGCAGCAGGTCGAGCGCTTCCCACACATAGGCGGGCGGGCCTTCCTCACCGGCATGGGCCACGGCTTTCAGGCCATGTTTATGGGCCTGCGCGAAAACGCGCTGGAATTTCGAAGGCGGATGGCCCTTCTCCGATGAGTCCAGACCGACGCCAATGAAGCGGTCACGCCAGGGTTGCGCCTCCGCCAGCGTTTTCAACGCGCTCTCTTCATCCAGATGCCGCAGGAAGCACAGGATCATGCTGATGGTCATGCCGAAGTCTTTCTCGGCATCGGCTTTCGCCCGCCACAAGCCATCGATCACGGTCTGGAACGGCACGCCGCGATCGGTATGGCCCTGGGGATCGAAAAAGATTTCCGCATGCCGCACCTGCTGCGCCGCAGCCCTGCGGAAATAGGCCATTGCAAGGTCGTAGAAGTCCTGTTCGACCAGCAGCACGCCCATGCCCTGGTAATAGAGATCGAGGAAATCCTGCAGGCTGCCGAAGCGGTAGGCGTCGCGCAGCACCTCGACAGACGCATACTGAAAGGCGACGCCGTTGCGTTGCGCCAGCGCATACATCAGCTCGGGCTCGAACGTGCCCTCGATATGCACATGCAGTTCGGCCTTGGGCAGACCGGTGATGAAGGGGCTGAGGTCCGTCATGGGGTAAAGAGTAGCGCGCCACCACCGCCGCGACAATTGCGGTATTCGGCGTTATACTGCCGCCATGCAACAAGGAGATGACGAGATCATGGTCGAACGCATGCCGCCGGGTACCGCCGCCCCGATGCCGCGCCGCCTGTGGTGGATGATCGTGCTGCGCGGCCTGGCCGCTCTGGCATTCGGCCTCGTCGCCATCTTCTGGCCCGGCGTCAGCCTGGCGGTGCTGGTCATGATCTTCGGCGCCTATGCCATGGTCGATGGCGCCATCACCCTGCTGCTGGCCCTGCGCGTAGCGCCCGGCCAACCCGGCCGCACATTCCTGCTGGCGACCGGGATCGCCGGCCTGACCATCGGCCTGGTCAGTGTGCTGTGGCCGCAGGTCACGGTCACGCTGCTGATCTATATATTCGCGGCCTGGCTGGTGCTGTTCGGACTGATCGCCATTGCCAACAGCCTGAACATGCGGCGCCAGTTCGGCGCCACATGGCCCATCAGCAAGGGCGGTATGCTGCTGGTGGCGCTCGGCCTGCTGCTGACACTGTTCCCCAATGCGGTAGCGGTGGCTGCCACCTGGGTGATCGGCATCCTGGCGTTGCTGCTGGGCGGCGGCCTGCTGGCCTTCGCCTGGCGGCGGCACCAGCGCGACAGCATGGTGCTGTAACCGTCAGCCGAGCGGCAGGCCCAGGGTCACAATAAAGCCGCCGCCGCGCCGGTTGGCCGCCTCGATGCTGCCGCCGACGGCTTCCATGTTGCGCTTGGCGACCCAGAGGCCGAGGCCGAAATTCGGCGGCGCGCCGGTGCCGCGATCACTGCGGCCGCCGTCACGGAACGAGACATGGCGATCGAAAATCCGCGGCATCAGAGCCGGGTCGACGCCGGGGCCGGTATCGGCCACCACGATCAGCACCCGCCTGGTGCCGCGATGGAGCGTGATCGTGACGGCGCTGCCGGCCGGCGCATAACTCAGGGCATTCTCGATCACCTGGCCGAGCGCCGCCGCGATCAGGCGCCCGCCCAGTGGCGCGGAGGCCTCGGCCTCGACAGACGTCTTGATCGTGATGCTGCGCGTGGCAGCATCGGCGGCATGGGCATCGGCCACATCCTCGACCAGCGCGCCCAGATCGACATGCTCGCGCGGCGGATCCAGGCGATCGGCCACTACGTCATCAAGATGACGGGCGGCGCGCACCAGGATATCCAGGCGTTCAAGGGCACCGTCGATGGCCATGAGCGCCACCTGGCTGCGCTTGTCGTCGCCGGTCACGCGGGCGCGGAGCGGCACCAGGGCCTGGCGGATGGTGCCCAGCGGCGTCTTGAAGGCATGGGCGCTCTCTTCCGCCGCCGTACGCAATTCGCTGGCGGTGGAGCGCAGGCTGTCTTCCATGCGGTCGAAGGCATTGGCCACCGGCTCAAGTTCGGGAATCTGGTTGCGTGCTGCAAACCGCCCTTCAATGCGGCGCTCCGCCACGGCGCGCGCCGTGGCGGCGAAGCGCCGCAGGCCATGGCCGATATCGAAGGCGATCACCAGCACGATGGCGGCAAAAATCAGGTAAATCGCCGCCGCAACCTGCACTTCAGGCGCCCGCCAGTAGGGCTGACCCAGACGCTGCTCGGCGACATCGGTCAGGTCGCTGGAAATCACCAGCACCCAGCAGCCGCGCGCTGTGCGCACCGGTGTGATCGAGGTGATCAGTTCGGTCAGGCCGTCGGCACGGTCGATACGCAGCGCCACGGGCAGGTCGCCGGCGCAGGACTCGCCCAGCTGGTCGAGAACGCCGGTGGCCGCCAGCCGCGCGCGTTCGGATTCCACATCGGCCGGCTGCACCGGCGGCGCCGAAGCGACATAGAGGAACCCGGTGCCAGGGGTCGCATCCTGCGGACGGAACAAAAGGCGCAGGCTGACGCCGGCGGTCTGGAACCGCGACAGCTCTTCGCCCAGCTTGAACAGCGGAGTCATGTCGGCACGCTGCAGCCGTTCTTCCAGCACGCGACCGACGGTGAAGCCTTTCACGCGGATGCTTTCCAGCAGCAGGCGCTGGCGATCGAGATCGGCCTGGCGGAAGGTGAGGTAGAGCACCACCGGCAGAGCGATGAACAGCGTCAGCACGACAAGGGCGCGAACTGTCAGCGACCGCCAGAGCCGATGCAGCGTCCAGCCATTGATCTCAGCCATGGCGCCAGCGATAGCCGAAGCCTGGATAGGTTTCGATCGCCTCGAATTCCGGATCGAGGTCGCGGAATTTCTGCCGGATACGCTTCACCATGGCGCGCACATTGGCGCGATAGCCGTCCGGACCCTGGCCGGCCTCGAAACCGACGCCGCGCACGGCATCATAAATCTCGCGATAACCGACATCGCGGCCGACGCGCTGGGCCAGCAACTGCACGACCTTGAATTCGCCATGGGTCAGGTCGACCTGGGCGCCGTTCCACACGGCCCGAGCACTGGCCACATCCAGCATGAGGCCGCCGCCGTCGCCCAGTTCGTTCGGCGCCTCGCCGGCGGCGGGCGCCTTGGCCGCGAGCGCAATGCGCAGGCGCTGCAGGATGATGGCAAAGCTTTTGCTCTTGTCGACGAAATCGACGGCACCGAGCTTGAGGCCCTTTTCCTCAAAGATCGGCTGATTGAGGCCGGTCAGGAAAATGACCGGCAGCGTATGGCCGGCAGCGCGCAGCTGCTCCAGCGTGGCCGGACCATCCTGCACGGGCATCTGCCAATCGAGCAGCAAGGCGGCCGAGCGATTGCCCTTGGCAAACCAATCGACGACAGCACTGCCATTGTCAAAGGTGATGGCGCGATATCCGGCCTCGCGCAGATTGGCGGAGATGGTATCGCGGAACAGGCCATCGTCGTCCACGACGGCAATCAGGGAAGCATCAGCGGCGGCTGGCATCGCGGGATATCCTGTTGAGGCAGCGGTCGGCATCGGGACTTGGGCCCGCGACGCCATTCATGTCGTAGTGCAGTGTGTAGAACTCATTACGGGCGGTATCGAAATACAGATACGCAGTCAAACGACACTCCCCTATGCCGAATTCCATTACCCGCGCCGGCGGCGCTTCGCGCTCCAGCGTCGGCAGGCCATAGGCCTGGATCAGACCGAGGCGGTTCAGGCCGGTCACGACCGGAGCCGGCCTTGCAGTCTCCGGCTCGGGCACGGGCGCAGGCGCCGACATGGTCGGGGCCGGCGCTTGCGGGGGTTTGCGTGCCGGAACCGGTGTGGCGCGCGGCGGGCCGGGGGGCTCGACAACCGGCGGTGACGGCGCTGGCTCAGGCTCGACAATCGGTGGCGGCGGCGACGCTGTCAGTCCACGCAGCATCTCGCAGCCGGACAGCACCATCACGGCCGGCAGAAGAAGAACGGCAAGCGGACGACTAAAGGGTCTGAACATGCCGCAAACGATACGCAGGAGTATGACCATGGGGAAAGCACGATGAATCTCGGTAATCCAAGGATATCATTGTCTCGCATAGAACTACAAAGTCTTTGCAAGTAAAGACAATAGTAATTCATGTGATAATCCTGTGATGCAAACAGGATATACTTGTGATCCCCGCAATAAAACCGGGATGTAGAGAAATACTCATTGCCGAATACATGCGAATCACCAATTCTCATTGGCGACACGCAGGCCTTCCCGCCTTTCAGAGTTTCAGCCCGACCATTCCGGTGGGCATCTGGCAGAGCGGCCCTGCAGCGAGAGGAGGATCGGTTTGAAGAAAGCCCAGATCGTCGCCCTTGCTATGATTGGCTTACTTGCTGCCGGTTGCAGCAACATGAACAACACCCAGCAGCGCGCAGTTTCTGGCGGTGCCATGGGTGCGGCTGCTGGCGGTGCCATCGGCCTTCTCACCGGTCACACCGTAGCGGGCGCCCTGATCGGCGCCGCAGCCGGTACGGCCGGTGGCCTGATCGTTGACTCGAATGAAAAGAGCAACGGCGGCAAGTAATCGAGCTTTGCGTTTGTGTTGAGTTCTTTGGGTTTAGCGGAGCGGTGCGACATGCCTGCCTCAACCCCGTGGTGGAGTACCCCCTCCACTGCCGCACCGCGGCCTGGTCGCCGACCCACCCTCGGCCTGGCCGCTGCCATCGCCTTCTCGGTGTTATCCGGGATGGCGATGGCAGATCCGCGCCCCCAACTCACCCGCGCCAGCAACAATGGCGCCTATGCTATGCACATTCTCCCTTATGGCATCGATCGTGGCACCTGCGACCGCAGCCTGCTGTCCCGCGATCTTGCCGTCGATTCCGCCCGCCTGGCGACATCAAAAACCGCCGTCGGTAGCGCCGATACCAGTCTGCTTGCTGCGGCCACGGTCGGTCGCAGCATGGATGCCATCGACCAGGCCTGCATCGGCCGTGTTCTGGAATATGCGCCGGACCGCACCGCGATCCGCTGGTATGGCGCACCGCGCGCCGCCTATGGCGGCCCGGCCTATGCCGTGACGCCGTTGCGCACCTTCGAGCGAGACGGGCAATACTGCCGCGACTATCAGGCAGTGGGCACCATCGACGGACAGACCGAGCAAAGCTATGGCACGGCCTGCCGCATGGCCGACGGAATCTGGCGCACGCCAGGCTGAAACCGCGCAGGATTTGCCTGCGCCGACCGTGATTGTAAGCGCCGAATGGAGGCGACCATGCTGACCAATACCCTGCTGCTCTACATGACCCAGGAAGCGCTGACCAAGGCACGCCAGCGCCTGAAAGCCCGCAAGGGCGAAGAGGCCGACGAACGCGGCAATCATGGCGCCGGCGCACCCTTGCCGCACTGGCGCACCATCCGCCGCCCGGCCGACAAACGCCCGGCTTCGCTGCGCCACTGAATGCGGCGCGCCGAATGCGCGCTCCAGATCACACGCAAGGAAAAGCCTGCCCTCACCGGCAGGCTTTTTTTATTGGCGGCCGTGAGTCAGCCGCGCGCGGTTTCGTAGATCAGCCGCAGCCCGAGCAGGCCCATCACGCCGCTGGCGGCACGATCGACCCAATGCTTGGCATTCAGATAGGCGGCGCGCGGACGCTGGGCCGAAAAGGCCAGCGCCACCACCGCATACCAGCCGCTTTCGATGGCGAAGATGCAAAGCGGCAGCGCAAAAGCCAGCCACAGCGGCAGGGCAGCCGGCAGCAGGGCGGCGAAAATGCCGGCATAGACCACCGCCGTTTTCGGATTGCTCAGCTGTGTCGCCAAGCCGAGCAGGCCGGCGCGCCACAGCCCTGCCGCAGCCGGCGGCGCATCGGCCAGGACCAGCGGCTGCCGCGCTCCGCGCCAGATCAGCACCGCCAGATACAGCAGATACAGGCCGCCAAGGATTTTCAGGCCGGCATACAGCCAGGCCACCTGGGCCAGCAGCGCGATCAGGCCGAGCAGCGCCAGGCCGGCAAAGATTGCGCCGCCCAGCCCCATGCCGAAGGCGGCGGCCAGACCAGCGCCGCGCGACGCGGCCACGGCGGTGCGCGCCACCATGATGAAGCTTGGCCCCGGACTCATGGCGCCGATGGCGATCGCCACCATGATACCCAGCAACGGCAGCAGATAATCGACCTCAGACATGATGCATTCCATGTTCCAGCAGCGCGACGAACTGCGCCGCCGTATCGGCCAGCGCGCCATCATTGTGCAGGATCGCCACATCCGCGCCAACCAGATCGAAGGCGGCAGCGCGCGCCAGCCGCTCTTCGATCACGGCCGGGGTTTCACGACCACGGGCCTCCAGGCGTCGCCGCAGCACGTCAGGCGCTGCCGTGATGCCGATGACCAGCAGACCCGGATATTTGCGCCGGGCATCGTCCACGATGGCGCGCGAGACATTGACCACCACCTGGCAGCCGGCGGCGAGATCGGCATCGATGCTGGCCGGAACGCCATACTGCAGGCCATGCGCCGGCCAGTGCAGGGCGAAAGCGCCGCGCTGCTGCAGGGCTGCGAATGCGGCTTCATCGACCGGCGTGTAATCCTCACCGCCCAGACCGGGTGCCCGGGTGATCACACGGCGCGGAAACACCACATCGCTGCGATCCTTGAACAGGAGCCGCACAGCATCCAGCACGCTGTCCTTGCCGACACCGCTGGGCCCCACCACCAGAACAAGACGGTTTTGCATGGGCTGGTTTTAACGCAAGCCGGGGCCCATGCACCAGACAGGCCGCGCAGAGGTCGAAGAAAGTCGACGTCACGAATCCGACATCTTCAGCCGCCGCAGCACCGCCAGATCCTTGCGCGCCACCACGATCATCTCGCCGCTGGCCGGATAGACACCCGTCAGCGCGGTGATATTGACCTGATGCGTCACCAGGATTGCCGGCCGCCCCAATGGCAGGCCGTCGATCAGTCGCCGCAGGGCGGTTGTCTGGCGGCCACCCGGGTCGCCATCGCCAAAAAAGGAATTCAGCGGCGTGGCAATCTCCGGCTGGCCCAGCCCCAGAGCCATGGCGGTGTCGCGGCAGCGGCACCAGGCGCTGGTGAACACCGCGGCAGCCGTCAGCCCCTGTTCGCGCAATTGCGACCCGATCCGCGCCGCCTGCGCGCGCCCGGCCGCCGAGAGGTTGCGCTGGGTCGCGCAGTCCTCCAGCCGGAAGCCGGGGGGATCGCCGGTGCCGGGCGCCTCGGCATGACGGATCAGGGCGATGGCCTCGCCATTCCGCAACATCGGCCAGATATCCTGGGCCACGGCAGGCACAGAGGAGCCAGCCAGACCGAACAGGACTGCTGCCAGAAACCGAAACCGCATCGTGACCATCCCTCGCCGCCGCACCCGATTGCCCTAAGTCATAGGGCGAAACATCCGCGCGACCAGAGCACAGCATGACCCTGCCGGTGGCCCAGACCCTGAAACTGATCCTGGCGCTCAGGCCGCCGGGACAAGATTCGCTTGCGCCGCTGTTCGCCGAACTGCAATGCCAGCCGACGCCACGGCCGGCCCATCTGATCGAGGACGAAATCTGGGCGCGCTGGATCGCCCATGCCGAACCGGCGCTGGAGGCCCGTATGCAGCGGGCGATTTCCGCCACCGCGCGCCGGCGCTTTCCTGAGGCCGAACGGCTGCTCGATGATCTGGTGCACGATGCACCGACCTGGGCCGAGGCCTGGAACAAGCGCGCCACGCTGTATTTCCTCACCCGGCGCGATGCCGAATCGGTGGCGGATATCTGCACCACGCTACAGCATGAGCCGCGGCATTTCGGCGCCATCTGCGGCTTCGGCCAGATCTGCCTGCGCCATGGCGAAACGGCCGCCGCCGCCAGCGCCTTTGCCGCGGCCCTGCAGATCAACCCGCAGCTCGACAACCTGAGGGTTGCGTTGGCCGAACTCGAATCAATGCCACCATCACGGCTGCACTGAAAAAGCGCCTTGCCCGGCCAGCACGACACCGGCAATCTGGACGTGGGAAGGCAGGACATCACGATGCCCATCGATCTGGCAATCATAGATGCCATGCGCGACGAGTTGCTGGCCGGCGGCACAACGCGCCTGGTTGCACCGTTTCAATCGCTCGGACTGCGATCGCCGGTGGTGCGCTGGAATCCGTCGCCGTCCAGCCTGCCCACCGAACAACTGCCCTTCCTGCTGCGGCACTGGCTGTTGCTGCAGAACCGTCACGGCACCGTGCGGCCGGAGCATATCGATCCGTTCGACCTGCGGCCGGCACTGGGCCATATTCTGCTGCTCGACGTGCTGGAGGACGGTGCCGATTATCGCTACCGGCTTTATGGCAGCGACATCGCCCGCGTCGCCGGTTTCGACATGACCGGCAAGCGCACCTCCGAAATGGTCACCGGCACGCTGGCCAGCAATTTCTACCTCGCCATCTATCGCGCTCTGCTGCTGCGGCCGGAGCCGATTTACAGCTGGCACGAAATGCCGGCGGAAATCACCATCAACAACTGGGATCGCGTGGTCTTGCCCCTCTGGGATGCCGAAGGGCGCATCAGCCGCATCATGACCTGCAATGTCGCCGGCCGGCCCACCCCGCTGCTGCCGCGCTCGGACCCGGCAAGCTGACTCGCGACGAAATCGTACACAATCCGGATTGACGATTCTGCCGCGCCCCGGTAGGGCTTGGACATTGCCGCACCCGCCGCCAGCCCCAGGCGGAATCCGGGCTGCGTGCGGGGGATGATCTGCGATGTTCGATCTGGCAATGGAATGGCTCAATCTGGTGCTGCGCTGGATGCACCTGATTTTCGGCATCGCCTGGATCGGCTCGTCCTTCTTCTTCGTCTGGCTCGACAACTCGCTCCGCAAGGCGGCCGACCAGGGCCCCGACGTGCAGGGCCAGGCCTGGCTGATCCATGGCGGCGGCTTTTACTTCACCGAGAAATATTCGGTGGCGCCAGCCCGGCTGCCGGCCGAGCTGCACTGGTTCAAATACGAAGCCTATTTCACCTGGATCAGCGGCTTCTTCCTGATGGGCGCGCTGTACTATGTCAGCGCCGACCTCTACCTGATCGACGACCGTGTGCTGCATCTCAGTCCGGCGGAAGCCATCGGCTTCAGCCTGGTGTCGCTGTTCCTCGGCTGGATCGTCTACGACCTGCTCTGCCGCTCACCGCTGGGCAAGAGCGACGCGCTGCTGGCCATCGCCGGCTTCGCCCTGCTGGTCTTCGCCGCCTGGGGCTATACGCAGATCTTCTCGGCGCGCGCCGCTTACTTACATGTCGGCGCCCTGATCGGCACCATCATGGCTGCCAATGTGGCGATGAACATCATCCCGAACCAGCAGATCGCCGTGGCGCAGATGATCGCCGGGCAGGCGCCCGACCCGTCGTTTGGCAAGATGGCCAAGCAGCGCTCGCTGCATAACAACTACCTGACCTTGCCGGTGCTGTTCGCCATGATCAGCAACCATTATCCGATCACCTACGGCCACCCTTACGGTTGGGTGATTCTGGCTTTCGTGATGATTATCGGCGGCCTGGTACGGCATTTCTTCAACCTGAAGAACCAGGGCCGCGGCACGCGGTACGAATTCCTCGCCGCTGCCTTCGCGCTGACGGTGGGCCTGGTCTTCTTTACCCACTGGGACCCGCGGCGGGTGACGCTGGCCGAAGGCGTGACCGTCGAGGATGTGCAGAAGGTGGTCGCCGCCCGCTGCACCGCCTGCCATGCGGCCAAGCCGACCTTCAACGGCATCACCGAAGCCCCCAAGGGCGTGATGCTGGAAACCCCGGCGCAGATCCGCCGTTTCGCCGCGCTGATCAGTCAGCAGGCCGTGCGCACCGAAGCCATGCCGCCGGGCAACGCCACCGGGATCACGCCGGAAGAGCGCCAGGTTCTGGGCGCCTGGATCGCGGCAGGCGCGCATCTGAAATAATCAGTTCAGGCTCTTGAGCCAGCCGGTCACGGTCCGGACGACGTCGTCATCCAGTCCAGCGAAACCATGGTAACCGGCGGCCTCGCATTCCTGCCCCGGCGGATCGGCCCGGCCGCCCTTCAGCATCACGATATCGACGCGCGGCACAGCCGTCAGCAATGCCTTGAAACCTGGCGTCGCCACGGCCGGCGTATAGGGACAGGCATCGCTTTCATGCGCCACCAGCAGCACCGGCATGGTGATGGCATCCAGCGGCCGCACATTGCGCTGGACGGAGGGCTGCGCATCGGTCTGGTGCATCAGCATGCCGGAGGTGATGACAATGGCGTCGGGCTTCTGGATACCCTGCAGTTTCGCCGCCGCATTGGCCGTGCTGAGTGCGGCCCGGCTGGTGCCGACCAGATAGACCTTCGGCACGCGGCCGCGCAGATGCTCGACCAGCGCGCCCAGATCAGCGGCGTGTTCGGCGGACCAGCGATAGGCGTTGCGCACGCCATTCTGGCCCTGCTTGAAATCCTCGGCGATATCGGCGGTCACCGCCACGAAGCCGGCTTTCGCATACTCGGCCCGCGTTCGCACCAGTTGGTTGCCGCCCAGGGCGCCGATGCGGCCACCCGTCCCGATATCGAGACGGCCACTGCCGCCGGCCAGCAGGATGACGGCGGCGCGCGCTTCAGCGGGTGCATCGATCAGAACGCGCAGCACACTGCCGCGGGTCGGCAGATCGAACACCGTTTCGGCGGCCTGCGCCGGCAGGGCCGGCATCAGCAGCAGGAGCAGCCGCAGAATTCGCATGGGGCGTCGCCTCAATACGGCGTCTTGTCCGGCTTGGCATCCCATTCGCGGAACACCTCCAGCGCCTCGTCGCGCAGGATCTGCTCGCAGGCCAGCGTGCGGCGTTCGCGCGGGATGGCCAGCTGCCGGTACAGGAAGGCATCATCAAAATTGATCGCTGCCGCATCGGCCTGCTCGTTGGCGTAATAAACCTTGTCGATGCGCGCCCAGTAGGTGGCCGACAGGCACATCGGGCAGGGTTCGCAGCTGGTGTAGAGCACGGTGCCCCGGAGATCGAAGCGCGCAAGCCGCTGGCAGGCATCGCGGATGGCGACCACCTCGGCATGGGCCGTGGGATCGTTGGTGGAGGTGACGCGGTTCCAGCCCTCGCCCACCACCTTGCCATCGGCCACGATCACCGCCCCGAAGGGACCGCCGGCGCCGGCATTCATATGGATGCGGCTGAGGGCAATGGCGCGACGCATAAACTCGGCATGATCGGTCATGGCGAAATGCCTTTCGTTCAGGATCCCCGGTAGGTCGAGAAACTCCAGGGCGAGACCAGCAGCGGCACGTGGTAATGCCCGTCTGCTTCGGCCAGGCCGAAACGGATCGGTACGGTGTCGACGAAGGCCGGCTCGGGCAGCGCCACGCCGATCTTGCGGAAATAGTCGCCGGCATGGAAGACCAGCTCGAACTCGCCCGGCCGGAAAGCCTCATTGATCAGCAGCGGTTCGTCGGTGCGGCCATCGGCATTGGTTGCCACCCTCTTCATCAGGATGCGCTGGCCGCCGCCCAGGGCGTACAGCTCGATGGCGACGCCGGCGGCCGGCTTGCCGTTCATGGTATCCAGCACATGGGTGCTCAGGCGGCCCATTGTCATTCGCTCCTAGCCGGTGATCAGCGCTTCAAGACGGATGCGGGCGATGCGGCCCACCTCCGACAGCGCGGTGGTGAGTTCGGTGTCGCGCCCATTGGCGATCCGCGCCTCGAAGGCGGCAAAGATCTGCGCCTTGGTGCGCAGCTTCACGGCGATGATGAAGGGAAAGCCGTGGGCCTGCAGATAGGCCGCATTGAGCGCCACGATCCGCGCTTTTTCATCGGCGCTCAGGCGGTTCAGCCCGACGCTGTCCTGCTCGGAGGTCGAATGGGCGGTCAGGGTGCCGGCATCGGCCTCCCTGCCGGCGAGCTGCGGATGGGCACGCAGGAGGCTGAGCTTCTCGGCATCACCGGCCGCCCACATCGCGGCGACCATGGCACCATGCAGGCTGTCGAGACTGGCGAAGGGGCGCCTGGCGAAGGCGCGTTCGGGCACCCAGGGCGAATGCTCGAAAATACCGCCGAGCGCAGCAATGAAATCCGCCGCAGACATGCGGTTCAGATCGGCCAGAGAGACACTCTGGGGGGTCAGCGTGACATGCTGCATGCGGCCTCCGGGATGACCGCTTCTGTATAACCTATCCGGGCCGGCGGGGGAAATATGCGCGCAGCGCGCGCCACAGCGCGGTGGCCTCGGCGCCGCCGGGATCACGGGCATCGGGACGGACGGCGGTATGCACCATCACCAGGCGCCGGGCCGGATCGACGAAAATCGTCTGCCCGCGCACGCCCAGGAAAGCGAAGCTGCCGTCATTGTCGGGGAAGATCCAGGTCTGGAAGCCATAACCGTACCAGCGGCCGGTCTGCGCGCCGGAGAAATGCGGCCGGGTCATCTCGCGCAGCCAGGCGGCCGGGACCACCTGCCGCTCGCCCACTTTTCCGCCATTGGCCAGCAGCATGCCAAGCCGGGCATAGTCGCGCAGCACCGCGTTGAAGTTCGACGAGGTGTTTTCCTGGCCGGTGCGGTCGACCAGCCAGCTGGCATCGGCTTCGGCGCCCATCGGCTGCCAGATGCGTTCGGACAGATACTCGGCCAGCGGCCGCTTCAGCGCGCCGCGCAGCACCAGTCCCAGCACCTGGCTCTCGGCCGAGGCGTAATACCAGCGCTGGCCCGGTTCGGCATCGCGGGTATTGAACTGCCGCACCGCGCCAGCCCCGCCCGGGCCAGACAGGATGGCACGCGACAGCTGCGCCGAATCATCGGTGCCGTCGTAATCCTCGCGGAAGCGCACGCCAGACGACATAGTCAGCAGATGGCGGATCGGCGTGCGGCCATATTCGCTGCCCTTCAGCGCCGGCGCGTAGGTTTCCGCCAAATCGTCGATGGAGGCGATGGCGCCGTCGGATACCGCCAGACCCACCAGCAGGGCGCAGATGGTCTTGGCCATGGAGAACGAGATCAACCGATGCGTATCGGTGCGGCCATACTGATAGCGTTCGACATGGATGGTGTCGCCGACCGCCACCAGCAGGCCGGTGGCCGGATTGCGCGCCATGTAGCCGTCGATATTTTGCCGCCCGCTGCCCAGTGCCGGCGGGACCTGATAGGCGATCACCGGCTCCTTCGCCGCGCGGCGCCAGAGGCTGGCTGCGGCCGGCCGCTGCACCACGTGAACGGGGAAGATTTCGTCCAGGCGCGAGAAACTGTCGACGCTGTAGGCGGGCTGCCACCAGTTGGCTGCCGTGGCGCGCGGATACTGACCGGCGGCATTGGTGTAGCGCGCCAGATCGGGCCCGCCCGGATCGAAACGGACGCCATTGACCGTGACCGCGGCTGTATGCGGTGCCGACGGACTCGGCAATGCCGGTAGCCGCTGGCTGCAGCCGGTCGCGCCCAGAAGCAGCAGGGCGGCAGCAACCGGCAGCGCAGCGCGGACAGTCATAAGACCAGGATGGCGCGGAAATCGTTGACGTTGGTCAGGGTCGGACCGGTGACGATCAGGCCGCCAGCAGCCTGGAACAGGCTGTAGCCGTCATTGTCGGCCATGCAGGCCTTGGCCTCGATCCCCTTCATGGCGGCACGCAAGATGGTGTCGGGTTTCAGCAGCGCCCCGGCATTGTCCTCGCTACCGTCGATGCCGTCGGTATCGGCGGCCAGGGCATAGATGCCCTCGGCGCCATCGAGTGCGACGGCCAGCGCCATGAGGAATTCGGCGTTGCGGCCGCCGCGGCCCTTGCCGCGCAGCGTGACCGTGGTTTCGCCACCCGAGAGCAGCACACAGGGGGCTTTCGCCGGCTGGCCGTGGCGGCGCACCTGGCGCGCCATGCCGGCCATCACCATGGCCACCTCGCGCGCCTCGCCCTCGATGGCATCGCCCAGGATCAGCGGCGTGATGCCGGCCTCGCGTGCCACGGCGGCGGCCGCTTCCAGCGCCATCTGCGGCGTGGCGATCATCACTGTCTTCGTATTGGCAAAAGCCGCGTCGCCCGGCTTGGGCGATTCATTCTGCCCCGCCTGCAGATGCTTCAGCACATTGGGCGGCGGCTGGATATTGTATTTTTCCAGCACGGCCAGCGCATCGGCGACCGTGGTCGGATCGGGTACCGTCGGGCCCGAGGCGATCACGGCGGGATCGTCGCCCGGCACGTCGGAGATCAGCAGCGATACCAGCGGCGCCGGCGCGGCGGCAGCGGCCAGCCGCCCGCCCTTGATGGCGGAGAGATGTTTGCGCAGGCAGTTCATCTCGGCGATGTTGGCGCCGCAACTCAGCAGCGCGCGGTTCACCGCCTGCTTGTCTGCCAGGGTCAGGCCATCGGCCGGGAGCGACAGCAGCGCCGAACCACCGCCGGAAATCAGGCAGAGCACCAGATCGTCGGGGCCCAGGCCCTGCACCTTCTGCAGGATCAGCGCCGCCGCCTTCTCGCCGGCAGAGTCGGGGACCGGATGCGCAGCCTCCACCACGGTGATGCGCTCGCAGGGCACGTCATGGCCGTAGCGCGTCACCACCAGACCATCCAGCGGCGCCTCGGCCGGCCAGTGGTCTTCGACCGCACGCGCCATGCTGGCGGCGGCCTTGCCGGCACCGACCACCAGGGTGCGGCCTTTCGGCACCGGCGGCAGATGCGGCGGCACGCAGGCGGCCGGATCGGCAGCGCGCCGCGCCGCCTCGAACATGGCCTGCAATAGTGCTTCCGGATCGCGCATCGTCGGCATCCCCCTGCCCATTTGCTAATCGAAGGCGCCGCGCTTGACCAGCGTCAGGCTGTGCAGTTGTTCTGGCATGGAAACTGTATACAATTATTTTCCTGCTTTTCCAGATTGAGGATCGCCCCATGCCCGCCTATCGCTTTGCCGACCGCATGCTCGCCCAGCTGGACGAACTCGGCCGCATCAGCGAAAGCCCGGACTTCCTCGCCCGTACCTTCCTGGTACCGCAACACAAGCAGGCGCATGAACGCGCCGCCGCATGGATGGTCGAGGCCGGCATGACGGTGGAGCATGACAGTGCCGGCAATGTGGTGGGCCGTTATCCCGGCCAGACGCCGGATGCGCCGGTGCTGATGACCGGCTCGCATCTCGATACCGTGCGCAACGCCGGCAAGTATGACGGCATGCTGGGCGTGATCGCGCCGATTGCCTGCATCGCCGACCTGAACAGGCGCGGCAAGCGCCTGCCCTATGCCATCGAGGTGGTGGGCTTCGCCAATGAGGAAGGCACCCGCTTCGGCTCGGCCATGACCGGCAGCCGCGCCATTGCCGGCACCTTCGATCCCGCCATCCTGGAGGCACGGGACAAGCAGGGCGTCTCGATGGGCGAGGCCTACAAAGAGTTCGGCCTCGATCCGGCGAAAGTCGGCTTCTGCGCCCGCAAACCCGGCAGCATCGCCGCCTTTGTGGAACTGCATATCGAGCAGGGCCCGGTGCTGGAGAATGAGGGCTTCGCGCTTGGCGTCGTCACCTCGATTTCCGGCGCGCGGCGCTTCCGCGTCGAGATCACCGGCCTGGCCGGTCATGCCGGTACCGTGCCGATGGGCCAGCGCCAGGACGCGCTCGTGGCCGCCGCCGAGATCGTGCAGTATATCGAAAAGCGCTGCACCGGCACGCCAACGCTGGTCGGCACTGTGGGCATGCTGGAAACCCTGCCGGGTGCGATGAACGTGATCCCCGGCAAGACGGTCTTTTCAATCGATGTGCGCGCCGGCGAGGACGACCTGCGCGACCTGGCCGCTGACGACATCCTGAAGCAGATCAGTGTGATCTGCGCCGGCCGCAATCTGGAAAAGAAGATCACCGAGCTCTACAACAGCACCGCGACGCCCTGCCATCCGGCGCTGATGGACCAGGCCGAGGCGGCGATCACGGCGCAGGGCGTGAAGACCATGCGGCTGCCGTCGGGTGCCGGCCACGATGCCGCCACGTTGGCGCCACTCTGCCCGATCTCGATGATCTTCATGCGCTGCACCCGCGGCATCAGCCACAATCCGCTGGAAGCCGTGCTGCCCGAGGATGTCGAACTCGCCACCAGCGCATTGCTGCATTTCATCGAGAACTTCCGCATTCCAAACTCCCAGGCGTAAGACATGGCCAAGAAGAAAGCCGTCAAGGCAAAGAAGAAAACCGACATCGTTGCGAAAGCGTTGGGCAGCAAGCCCTATCCGCGCGATCTCGCCGGCTATGGCGAGCATACGCCCGACCCGAAATGGCCGGGTGGCGCCAAGGTCGCCGTCAGCTTCGTGCTGAATTACGAAGAAGGTGGCGAGCGCAATATTCTGCACGGCGATAAGACCTCGGAAGTCTTCCTGCATGAAGTGCCCGGCGGCATCCCGCGCGAGAAGATGCGCGACGAGCAGGTCGAGTCAGTCTACGACTACGGCAGCCGCGCCGGCTTCTGGCGTATCATGCGGCTGTTCAAGGAGCGCGGCCTCAGCTTCACCTCCTGGGCCGTCGGCATGGCCGTGGCGCGATACCCGGAAGCCGCAAAGGCCATGCACGAGGCCGGCCACGAAGTCGCCAGTCATGGCTGGCGCTGGTACGACTACTCAAAAACCCCGCTCGCCACTGAGCGGGCCCATATGAAACTGGCGATCGAGGCGATCCGCCAGGCCACTGGTGCAGTCCCACGCGGCTGGTATACCGGCCGCATGTCGGCCAATACGCTGAAACTGGTCGCCGAGGAAAAAAGCCTGGTCTATTCCTCCGACACCTATGACGACGACCTGCCCTACTGGACGACCATCGGCAAGACGCCGCTGCTGATCCTGCCCTATACCTTCGACAACAACGACATGAAGTTCGGCCAGTTGCACGGCTTTGCCACCGGCAATGACTTCTTCGATCATCTGAAAGATGCCTTCGACATGCTGTACCGCGAGGGCAGCGAGGGTGCGCCGAAGATGATGACCGTGGCGCTACATTGCCGCCTGATCGGCCGGCCCGGCCGCGCGGCATCGCTGGCGCGGTTCATGGACTACATCCAGAATCACGACAAGGTCTGGGTAGCGCGGCGCGTCGATATCGCCGAGCACTGGAAAAAGGTGCATCCCTATAAGGGCTGAGGCTCAGGCAGCGCGGTTCGCCCGCAGCTTGTTCTGCAGCAATGCGGCCAGCCGCTCGATGCCCTCGCGGATGCGCGCCGGCTCGCCCAGCGAGAAGCTGAGCCTGGCGGTGTTGCGCCTGACCCCGGTGGCGTAGAAGGCCGAGCCCGGCACGAAAGCGACCTGGATATCCTTGATCGCCTCGGCCAGCAGCTCCGTGCCATCGATGCTGTCGGGGAATTCCAGCCAGATGAACATGCCGCCATCGGGCCGCGTATAACGCACTTCCTGGGGCAGGCAGCGCGCCAGCGTCTCCAGCATCACGTCGCGGCGCTCCTTGTAGGCCTTGCGCAGCTTCTCCACCTGGCCGCCATGGGAGGTCCGCGCAATGTCGAAGGCGATCATCTGGTTGATGGTGCTGCAATGCAGGTCAGACGCCTGCTTGAGCAGCACCAGCGCATTGATCAGCGCCGGATCGGCATTGATCCAGCCGATGCGCAGCGCCGGCGTCAGCACCTTCGACAGGCTGCCGACATAGATCACCAGGCGGCGGCCGTCATTGCCGGGGCTTTGCAGATACTGCTGCTCCAGCGCGGCAAAGCTGGGGATGCGCGCGTTTTCGTAGCGCAGTTCCTCATAGGGCGAGTCTTCCAGGATGGCGACGCCGTAGCGATGCGCCAGGTCCAGGATCGCCTTGCGGCGCGCCAGCGATGTCGTAATACCGGCCGGATTGCAGAAATCCGGCGTCAGGTAGAAGAATTTCGGCTTCTGCCGGAAGGCATCTTCCAGCGCATCGAGCAGCACGCCCTCGTCATCCATCGGCACCGAGAGGAATTGCGGCCGGTAAGTGCCGAAGACCTGGATGGCGCCGAGATAGCTGGGAGAGGACATCACCACGCGGTCGCCCGGCTCGATGAAGGCGCGGCCGATGAAATCCAGCGCCTGTTGCGCACCCGAGGTGATCAGCACCTGTGCCGGATCGGCAGCGATGCCATGGCTTTTCAGATAGCCGGCGATCCACTCGCGCAGCGGCAGATAGCCTTCGCTGATCGAATACTGGAAGGCCTCGCCCGCCATCGCCTGGTTTTGCAGCACCGCTTGGTAAGCCGTGCCGATGGCATTGAGCGGGAACAGCGCCGGATCGGGGATGCCGCCGGCAAAGGAGATGATTTCCGGCCGGCTGATCAGCTTGAGCAATTCGCGGATTTCGGACGCGCGCAGTTCGCTAACGCCCTGCGACAGGCCGGGGAAGGAAGGTTCGGTCATGGCGGTGACGCTCGGTGTTTCCTCAACAGTTGCCCCAGCATATCGAGGCAACGCCGATCCGAAAAGCGTCAGCCGCGGCGGGCCTTGCCCACCATGCCGTCCCAGGCGCCCAGCGCCACCTCCACCGAGGCCAGCAACTGCTTCTTCGTGGCGCCGTCGCGCGCCTGGATCGACATGCCCTGCACGAGAGTCGTGTAGAAAGCCGCGATCATGGCGGCATCGGCCGTGGCCGGCACGTCGCCCTCGGCCTGGCCGCGCCGGATGCGGTCGGCCAATGCGTCCATCGCCGCACGGCGGTTCCTGGTCATCAACGCACGCACGCTCTTGTTCTCCGGCGCGCCGACGATGGCCGACAGCACCACCATGCAGCCCGGCGGGTGATCCGCGTTGACGTAATAGCCGGCATAGAACCGCAGCAGCGCGGCGAAGCCCGCTTTCGCCGTCCCGGCCTCGCGCAACAGCCGCTGCGGCAGGGCGCCCTCGGTGGCCTCGTAGAGCGCCAGCGCCTCCTCGAACAGCGCCTCCTTGCAGGAGAAGGCCGCGTAGAGGCTCGGCGCGTTGATGCCCATCGCCCCGGTCAGGTCGCTGAGCGAGGTGGCCTCATAGCCACGCAGCCAGAAAACCTGCATGGCCGCCTTCAGCGCCGCCGCGCGGTCGAAGCCGCGCGGACGCCCCCGCGCGACTTTGGCCTGGGCGACTTTGGCCCGGGCCACTTTCGGCGCTTTCAGTGTCTTCGGCTTTGTGACGGCGCGCACGGCCATATCCGTTTCCTGCGATCCCGCTCGATTCTGTAGCAATCGATAAATAAAGCGCTTGACCCTTCGGGACAAGCCCCTACCTTGCCGCTTTCATTCTGTATCGATCACTACATAAAATCAGGAGACTCCCATGAGCACGTTTTCCAGCACCGCCCTCAAGGGCAAGGCCGTTCTGGTCACCGGTGCCAGCCGCGGCATCGGCGCCGCCATCGCCAGGGCGCTCGCCGCCGCCGGCGCTGATGTCGCCATCACCTACAGCGCCTCGCCGGCCAAGGCCGAGCAGGTGGTGAAAGAGATCGGCAGCAAGGCCTTCGCCATCCAGGCCGACAGCGCCGACCCGAAAGCGGTGCAGGACGCCGTGGCCGAGACGGCGAAACGCTTCGGCCGCTTCGACATCCTGGTGAACAATGCCGGCGTCGCCTATGGCGATGACTCGCTGGAGAATATCGAGCGCATGCTGGCCATCAACACCCGCGCACCCTATGTGGCCGCGCTCGCCGCAGCACCGCTCATGACCGACGGTGGCCGCATCATCACCATCGGCTCCTGCCTGGGCGAGAATGTGCGCATCACCGGCACGGCGCTCTATTCGATGAGCAAAGCGGCGATGACCGGCATGACCCGAGGCCTCGCCCGCGATCTCGGCCCGCGCGGCATTACGGTGAATCTCGTGCAGCCCGGCCCGGTCGATACCGACATGAACCCGGCCGATGGCGAGCATGCAGCGGGCCTCGCCGCCATGACAGCGCTTGGGCGCTACGGCCGGTCTCCGGAAATCGCCGATACGGTGGTCTTCCTGGCCAGCGCGGCCGCCAGCTACATCACCGGCGCGCAGATCGCCGTCGACGGCGGCACGAATGCCTGACGCCTAACTCCGCCGTCCGGTCGCCAGGCGGGTGAAGACATCCTGCAGGTCGACCGGGCGGCGCTTGGCGGCGGCCAGATCGAGACCGTCTTCCAGGCGCAGCAGATGCTCTTCCATGTAGCGCACGGCGCCAGCCACATCGCGAGCCTGCAGGCGGTCGAGCAGGATGCCATGTTCCTCATGGCTGCACATGGCATTGCCCGGCGCCTCGTAGATCGCCACGATCAGCGAGGTGCGCGAGATCAGCGCGCGCAGGAAACCGGTCAGCGGCGCATTGTCGACCAGCTTGGCCAGTTCCATGTGGAATTCGCCGGCCAGCTTGATGGCGCCGCGGCGGTCGCGGGTTTTCTCAGCCTCGTGCTCGTGCGCCACGAAGCGGCGCATCTGCGTGATCTGCTCGGGCGCGATGCGGCGGGCCAGTTCGGCCGCGATGCCAGTCTCGATCACCCGGCGGGCGGCGAAGACCTCGCGCGCCTCCTGCACGCTTGGCTTGGTGACCGAAGCGCCGCGGTTGTGCAGCAGCGTCACCAGATTCTCATGCGCCAGCGCCAGCAGCACCTTGCGGATGCGGGTGCGGCTGACACCGAAGGCTTTCGCTAGCACATCCTCGGGCAGCTTGGTGCCCGGCATGATCACATGGTCGACGATGGCGGAATAAACACTGTCATAGATGGTGGCATCGTCGATGCTGGCCTTGCGCCCGCCGGTTTTGGCGCCAGCCGCCTTGCGCGCGGCTTTATCGGCAGACTTCTCCGGGCGCGCCGTTTTCGGCCCGGTTTGCTTCGATCCGGGCAGGCGCGGCACCGCCATGGCTTCGGCGGCCGTGATCTTGCGCGCCGGAGCCGCCCGGCCGGGCCGGGCCGCTGCAGGTTGTCCTGCTGGGCGTTGCGATTTGGCTGCTGCCTGGGTCATTCCGCATTCCGCCGGCGCCTCGAATCGGCCGGACAATCCTTGGCCCGGATTGTATACGCCGATCCGATCCAGGGTCCACAGGAGGACCGGAACTCTCTGGCCCGTAAGACGTTTTCTGGTCCTGGCAGCAAAGGGAGCCTCATGGCCCGTTTCCTCGTCACCGGCGGTTGCGGCTTCATCGGCTCGCATCTGGTCGACAGCCTGTTACGGCAGGGTCACCGGGTGCGAGTGCTGGACGACCTCTCCACCGGCCGCACCCACAATCTGGCGCCGGAAGCCGAACTGCTGATCGGCGATGTCGCCGATGCCTCGGCCACCACAATGGCGATGGCCGGCGTCGATGGCTGCTTTCATCTGGCCGCCATTGCCGCCGTGCAGCCGTCGCTGACCCACTGGCTCGGCACCCATCGCACCAACCAGACCGGCGCCATCGCCATCTTCGATGCGGCGCGCAGCCGCGGCCTGCCGGTGGTCTATGCCTCCTCCGCCGCCGTCTATGGCGACAGCCACGAGGCGCAGCAGTCCGAACGCAACCATCCGCGCCCGCTATCGGCCTATGGCGCTGACAAGCTGGGCTGCGAGCTGCATGGTCGCGTCGCGGCCCTGGTGCATGGCGTACCCACGGCCGGCCTGCGTTTTTTCAATGTGTATGGTCCGCGTCAGGATGCCGCCTCGCCCTATGCCGGCGTGATCGCCGCCTTTGCCACGCGTGCCGCCGACAACCGGCCGATGATCCTGCATGGCGATGGCGAGCAGGTGCGCGATTTCATCTTCGTCACCGATGTGGTGGCGCATCTGAATGCCGCGATGAGCCGCATGCAGGAGCGCCGGCGCAACCGTCGCCCCGCCGCGGCCGGCGTGTTCAATGTCTGCACCGGACAGCCGACCCGCATCCGCGATCTGGCGCGGATGATCGCGCGCCTGAGCGGCGCCACGGCAAAGGTGCAGCATGAACCGGCGCGTGCCGGCGATATCCGCCATTCGCTGGGGGATCCCGCCGCGGCCATCCGCCATCTGCAGGTCGCCGCCACCACGCCGCTGGAACATGGCCTGCGCCAGACCCTGGACTGGCTGCGGCCCGAACTGCCACCGCCGCTGCATCCGGCCGCATCGGCCGGCGTGCCCTGGGTGAAGCGCCCCCTGTCGGCCACGACGGCGCCACAGGCCTTCGAGTAACACAAGCAGAACGGGCTCGATCAAAGCCGCGATGTGCGGATATCGGCCCAACTTTTTTAGAGCCTTTCGGGGATTTTTCTCCGCCAGCACCGTTCTCCCCTGCATACGATGCCAATCAAACCTGGCCGTGGCCAGATCACGATACACGCCGTGCGAGAAGCGCAACGCGACGAAACATAAGAACAAGGTGACCCATGTCCTGGCGTATCCTTGCCATCGGTCGGTCCGGCGATCCTCTCCCAGACCATGACGATATTCTCTGGAGCGACGATCCACGCGCGCCCTGCGATGCCGTGGCGCTGTTTGCGCCAGCGGTACCGCCGACTGACCTCTCGCCACTGCTGCCGCTGGCGCAATTCGGTGGACCGGCCACAAGCGTGCTGCCCGATTTCGCCGCGCCGCAAGCTAGCGCCGACCAGCTGGATGCCATGCTCGCCGCCTTCGCGCCAATCCGCGCACGACTGGACGAGTGTGAAGGCACGATCGAAACTGCAGGCCACACCGTAACCGACCTGGCAATCCTGCGCCTGGGGTACAGCCGTGCACAGACACTGGACACCATGCGCAGCCCGGTCTCGTCGGCCACACTGATTTATCCGCTGCTGCATGGCCGGCCGGGCCTGGAGGAAACCGCCATCCGTCCGGCGCTGGAAAGCCTGGCCAGCCTCGATCTGCTGGACCGCCGTTTCGCTGCGCGCGTCCTCACCTGCCCGACCTGCCATGGCGGGCGGCTGTCTGCTTTCGAGGCCTGCACCGCCTGCGGCAGCGCCCATCTGATGGATGAGCCGATCCTGCATCACTATCGCTGCGGCTATCAGGATGGCGAAAGCCGCTTTGTCAGCGGTCTCGACCTGATCTGCCCGAAATGCAAACAGGAACTGCGGCATTTTGGCGTCGATTACGGCCGGCCGGGCAGCATGACACGCTGCCGCGTCTGCCAGCAGGTGATGAGTGAACCGCAGCCCAGCTTCCATTGCCTCGACTGCCAGACCGTTTCCGCCGGCGACCAGGCGCAGCCGGTGGACTGGCATCATTATGGCCTCACTGAACGCGGCATCGCCGTGGCCCGCAGCGGCGTGCTGCCGCAGGACAGTGCCGCCGGGCCTGCGGCCGCCTTCCCGCGCACCTTCCCGCTCAAGGACTTCACCCTGCTGGTACGCGAACAGTTGCTGGTCGCCCATCGCTACGAACGCGCCATGACTATCGGCCGCATCGGCATCCGCAACCTGGGCGTCCTGCGCCGCCAGCAGGGCGTGGCCGCCGGTGGCGCCATCCATCTGTTCTCGCAGATCCTGGTCGAAAGCCTGCGCGACACCGACTTTGTCACCGCGCCGCGCGACGATCTGCTGCTGGTCGCGATGCCGGAAACCGATACGGCGGAAGCCGAGGTGGTGTTCGGCCGTATCCGCCAGGCCGCGGCCCGCCACCTGGCCCTGCCCGTGGAGCTGGAAACCGAAGCGGTGCCGGCGACACAGTCCGGCCTGCTGCTGGACGAGATCGCCTCATGACCAACGATCTGGCCATGACCATCGCAGCCGGCCTCGACCTGCTGGCCGCCACCGATGCCCGTGATCTGGTGCCGCTGTTCTGGTTCATGATCGTGCTGGAACTGCCGCGCTATTTCATCGGCGCCGTAGTCTTCCTCGCCGGCTCGCTGCAGCAGCGCGGCATCTTTCAATACAGGGATGCCTCGGCAGAAGACCCCGGCCAGCCGCCGCTGGAACGCCGCAAGTTCAGCGTCATCCTCGCCGGCCATAACGAGGCCCTGTCACTGCCCACCTGCATCCGCTCGATCCTGGAACAGACCGTGATGCACGACACGCTGCTGGGCACGCGGCGCTGCCAGATCGTGGTCGTGGACGACGGCAGCAGCGACAGCACGGCCACCGTGATTGCCGACCTGCAGCGCCAGGGCCTGGTGGATGTGGCGCTGTCGCTCAAGCTGCGCGGCGGCAAATCGGCCGCCACCAATCTGGCGCTGGCCTATTGCAGGCATGACATCGTCATCGTGGTGGATGCCGACACCACCTTCGACCGCGACGCCTTCGAGCGCATGATTGCCCATTTCGACGATCCGCGCGTCGGTGCGGTGGGGGGCAGCCTGTTTGCACGCAATGCCGGCACCAGCCTGACCACGCTCTACCAGGATATCGAATACCGCATCTCGATTTCGCTTGGTCGCCGCATCAGTTCGATGATGAACATTCTCGGCATCGTCTCCGGCGCCTTCGGCGCGTTCCGCCGGTCCGCACTGGAACAGGTCGGCGGTTTCGATGTCGAGGTCGGCGAGGATGCCGACCTGACCATGAAGCTGCGCGCCGCCGGCTGGAAACTGGTCTTCGAGCCGCGCGCCCGTGCCGGCACCGATGTGCCGGACAACGTGATCGCCCTGATCCGCCAGCGCCTGCGCTGGGATCGTTCGGTCATCACTGTCTGGCTGCGCAAATACAAACAGATGCTGAATCCCTTCCACGCCAATTTCGATCTGGCGAACGCACTGGTGATCTGGGATGTGGTGTTCATGCAGGTGCTGATCGCCGGCGGGTTTTTCGTCTATCTCGGCTGGCTGATCGTCACCTTCGGCTGGTTCGCCTTCGTGCTGCTGGTCGCCACGCTGATCGTCTATGCCGCACTGGCCGCCATGATGCTGCTGATCGCCGGTCTGGCCGACAACGACCGCGACGTGCTGCAGCGTTTCCTGTTCCTGCCCTATTACGTGCTGTTCGCCTGCTTCGTCATGCGCGTCGTTCGGGTCTATTCCGCCATCGATGAATGGATCTTCCGCACCTCCTTCCACGACTCATACGTTCCGCGGCGCGTGATGCGCCAGGTCGAGAAATACTGACAGGATCCGACGATCATGCGCCGCTTCCGCCTGCGTCCCCGCCCCGATACCCTGAACAATGACGTGCGCCGACAGACCGTGATCTGGACCCGGCTGGTCTATCTCGGCATTCTCGGTGCGCTTGGCTTGTGGTTTACCGATTTCTTGTTCGGCTCCTATGTCTACCTGAAAAGCGAGGGTATGGTGGTGGCACCCGCGGCCACGCTGGCCACCGAATACCCCGCCACCATTCGCGATGTCGCCGTGCGCGAGGGTGACCGCGTCACCGCCGGCCAGCGCATCGCCGGCATCAGCTCGCAGCAGGTGACCGAGACGGTGGCGCGTCTGACCAGCGACCTTGCCCGTCTGCGCGCCCAGGAGGCGGAACTGCGCATCCAGGCCGAGAAGAATGCCTCACTGGTGCAGCTGGCCAGCCAGCGCAGCGCACTGGCGACCCAGACCCGCGAGCGCTACGAAACCCTGCAGCGGCGCGGCATCCTGCCGATGGACAAGCGCATGGCGGCAATGGATTCAGAATACCGCTCGCAGCTCGATGCCGGTGCGCTGAAGGCCGAGACCAATGCCATAGAGCAGCAGCTGGCACGACTGGCGCCAGCCATCGACAAGGCCGAAGCCGCGCTGAACCAGCTGGAAAGCCTATATGGCACCGGCGAGATGGTGTCGCCGATTGATGGCATCGTCGGCCGCCGCAACGTGGAGGCCGGCACCGTCATTTCGCCAGGCCAGGTGGTGGCGGAGATTTACGGCCAGGGCAGCTATATTCTGGCCTATATGCCGACCGGCACGCTCTACAGCGTCGAGGCCGGCGAACGCGTCACCATCGAATGGGGTGTGCGCAAAACCAAAGGTCGTATCGTCGCCATCGAGCCGCTGGCCATGGCCCTGCCTAAGGAATTCCAGACGGCGTTCAAGCCGGTGGCGCGCCACCAACTGCTGCGCATCGATTTCGACCCGCCGCGCGAGGGGCAACCGCAAGGGGATACAGAGACGCCGCCGCTGTTCACCAAGGTCAATATCCATGGCAGCGGCCTGGTCGCCAGCATCCTGGGCACGATCTTCTGAACAGGTTCCGTTCTTGGACTTGCCAAGGCCGGTATTCCGGCCCAGTTTGACGCGGGGGACTGCAATGCCGACATGCCAAAACCTGCCCGGCCGCGCCCCGCGCGGCTCCCGGAGCGGCCAATGACCCGTTATCTGGTCACCGGCGGCTGCGGTTTCGTCGGCTCGCATCTGGTCGAGGCGCTGATCCGGCACGGCCATGATGTGCGCGTGCTGGACAACCTGAGCAGCGGCCGCACCCAGAACCTGCATCCTGCCGCCGAGCTGATCTTCGGCGATGTCGCCGATCCGGCGGTGATGCTAGCCGCCATGCGCAATACCGATGGCTGCTTCCACCTGGCGGCGGCGTCGGCACAGACGGAAGACTGGCTCGACAGCCACCGCACCAACCTGACCGGTACCGTCACCGTTTTTGATGCCGCCCGCCGCAGCAAGCAGCCGGTGGTTTATGCCTCATCCAGCAGCGTCTATGGCGACGGCACGGATGACAATTCCCGCGCGCGCCTGTCGGAGGCGATGACGCCGCGGCCCGGCAGTGCCCGCGGCGCCGACGCCTTCAGCTGCGAATTGCAGGGCCAGGTAGCCGCGCGCCAGCATGGCGTGCCCAACACCGCGCTGCGGCTGTTCCATATCTACGGTCCGCGCCAGCCCGGCGCCGGCGATCATGTCGGCGTGGTTGCCGTCTTCGCCCGCCGGCTCACCGCCGGCCTGCCGCTGCTTCTGCAGGGTGACGGCGAACAGACCCGCGACTTTGTCTATGTCGGCGATGCCGTGGCCTTCCTGCTGGCGGCGATGCAGCGGCTGGAAAGCCATGGCCGCGCCACCGCCGAGGTCTTCAATATCTGCACCGGACGCGCCACCCGTATCCGCGAACTCGCCATGCTGATGGCACAGACCTGGGGCCGCAGCCCGGATCTGCAGCTGGCGGCGCCGCGCAGCCAGGACCGGCGCCATGTGGTCGGCGCACCCGATTTCGCCAGCCACAGCCTGAAGCTGCAGGCGCAGACATCGCTGGAAACCGGCCTGCGCCTGCTGTTCAGCCAGCCGGCTGCCACCACCGGCGGCCACAGCGCCACGCTCGATCCGCGCACTGCTGCAGCCTTGCCTCTGGCCGACTGATCAGACCTTGCCGTCGCCGCCACCGCCGGGTTCATTGGTGCGGCCATAGCGTTTTTCCTTTGGATTGTGGGTCGGTCGGGCCTGATGGCGTGGCATCTCGGCCAGACCTTCCGGTTTCTGACCATCCTGCGCGAAATCCGCAGCCGGCTGCGCCGCGAACTGGTCGTTGCCATAGGTGCCGGGACCGTAATCGCCCTGGCGCGGCGCGCCCTTCACCAGGCGTTGCTTGTGCAGCGGCCCGTCGCCGCGGCCATGATCGCCGGGTTCCAGCGTGACCTGTTCCGGCGCTTTCGGGGCGATGATGTCTTTCGGCATGGCGACCTCCATCGGATGCGATGAAGAAACCCGCCAGCCTGCCATCAGGTTCCGCTTTTTCCGGCCCTCCAGCGCGTCAGCGCCAGCACCGCGCCGCCGGCGATCAGCCCCCAGAAGGCGCCGCCGATGCCGTAGATGGTGAGGCCCGAGGCGGAAACGAGAAAGGTGATGGCCGCCGCCTCGCGACTGTCGGGGTCGGTCAGCGCCGCCACCAGCGAGGACGCGAAGGCGCCGAGCAGCGCCAGGCCGGCTACCGCCTGGATCAGGATCGGCGGCGCCGCGGCAATGAAGGCGGTGGCCGCATTGGCGCCGAGTCCGAGCAGGATATAGGCGGTCCCCGCCACGGCTGCCGCGACCCAGCGTTTGCTGCGATCGGGATGCGCATCGGGCCCGGCGCAGATCGCGGCCGTGATGGCGGCGAGATTCACCGCATGGCTGCCGAAGGGTGCGGCCAGCAGCGAGAAAATGCCAGTGTCGCGGAACAGCGGCGAGGGATCGGGATGATAGCCGTTGGCATTCAGCACCGCGATGCCGGGGATATTCTGCGACGCCATGGTGACGATGAAGAGCGGCAGCGCGATGCCGATCAGGGCCTGGAGGGTGAAGACCGGCATGATGAACACCGGCTGCGGCGCGAGGCTTTCAACCGCGATGCCGGAGAGATCGGTGGTGACGGCGATGATGACGACCGTGACGATCACGGCCGCCGGTACGGCGTAAAGGCGTTTGAATTTCGCCATCACTGCCCAGGTGACGACAATGATGAGGCCATGGAGTGGCAGGGCGGCCACGGCTTTCACCGGCGCGAGGCAGAGGCTGAGCAGCACGCCGGCCAGCATCGCATTCGCCAAGGGCGCTGGAATAGCAGCGACCCAGCGCCCGAGCGGCTTCCAGATGCCGGCCAGCGTCAGCAGCACGCCGCAGGCGATGAAGGCGCCGATGGCGGCGGCAAACCCGCCATCGCCAAGTGCGGCCACACCCGAGGTGGCAAGCAGCGCGGCCCCCGGCGTCGACCAGGCGATGCTGATCGGCAGCCGCGTGCGTAAGCTGACCAGGATCGCGCAAAGCCCCATGGCGATGCTGAGCGCCATCAGGCCCGAGGCGGCTTCGGCCTGGTTGGCCCCCATCGCCGTGAAGCCATGCAGGATGACGGTGAAGGACGAGGCGAAGCCGACAAAGGCCGCGAGCAGGCCGGCGGCGATGGCGGGAGCGAGGGGCGTCTGCGATTGCGTCATGCTGTGCATCTATCGCGGGCCTGGCACCACTTCCACACCGGCCGCGCTGGTTTTCCGTGATGGCTCGGGTCTGAATCCGTGATGGCTAGCGCCGCGCTTCCGTCGCCATCTTCACGGCGAGACCGGCCAGCACGGTGCCCATCAGCCAGCGCTGGATCACGATCCAGCTCGGGCGGCTGTTGAGGAAGCCGGCAATGCTGCCGGCGGTGATGGCGATCAGCGCATTGATCGACAGGCTGATGATGATCTGGATAAAGCCCAGCACCAGCGACTGCGTCAGCACGCTGCCCGCCGTCATGGTGCCGCTGGCGGTTTCCGCCGGGGTGATGAACTGTGGCAGCAGCGCCAGATACAGCATGGCGATCTTGGGATTGAGCAGGTTGGTGACGAAACCCATGGTGAAGAGCTTGCGTGGGCTATCCTGCGGCAGGGTCTTGACCTGGAAGGGCGAGCGGCCGCCGGGCTTCACGGCCTGCCATGCCAAGTATAGCAGATAGGCGGCGCCGCCGAAGCGCAGGGCGTCATAGGCATAGGGCACGGCGAACAGTAACGCCGTGATGCCGAAGGCGGCTGACAGCATGTAGAAGACGAAGCCGAGCGCCACGCCGCCCAGCGAGATGAGGCCGGCGACACGCCCCTGACAGATCGAGCGCGAGATCAGGTAGATCATGTTCGGCCCGGGCGTCAGCACCATGCCGAAGGACACGGCGGCGAAGGCCAGCAGGTTGGCGGTTGTGGGCATGGGGAGGACTCCGGCGTGTTTTGGCCATCCTAGCCAAGATGCCCTGCCGCTTCAGCAGCGGAATTGTCAGGGGGCAATGCGCGCCAGCGTCATCCGGACAGAAAACGGGCAGGCGGGACCCAGGGTCGTCGCCTGCCCGCAACCGTGACCGCCGCTTAACGCGCGGCAGCGCCGGCTTCCCTGGCCGCCCGGTCGATCACATCGGCAACCACCTTCGGCTGCGTCATGAAGACCGCATGGCTGGCCGGCACCTCCGTGACCTTGGCGTTGATGCGCTGGGCCATGTGGCGCAGCATCTTCTGGTCGAAGGCCTTGTCATCGGTGGCGATCACCGCCCAGCTCGGCTTGCTGCGCCAGGCGGCGTTCGTCAGCTTGGTGCCGAAGGCCGACAGGTTGATCGGCACCTGCGAGTCCCGCATGAAGGCGGCATCCGCATCGCTGGTATCGGCAGCAAAGCCGGCCTTGAACTTCGCCGGCAACACGAAGCCATAGCCGTCCTTATGCGCGTCGATGACGAATTCAGGCGGCGTGGTGAAGCCGGTATACTGCTGTGCCGTGGTTTCGCCGGCATCGGGCGAGAGCGCCGAGACATAGACCAGGCCGGCGACCTTCGAATCGACGCCGGCTTCGGTGATCACCGTGCCGCCCCAGGAATGACCGACCAGGATGGCCGGCCCGGTCTGGCGATCGAGCGCGCGCTTGGTGGCGGCCACATCATCGGCCAGCGCGGTCAGCGGATTCTGCACGATGGTGACGCGGTAGCCGCGCCCGGTCAGCTCGTCATAGACGCCGCGCCAGCCCGAACCGTCGGCGAAAGCGCCGTGCACCAGCACCACGTTTTTGACGGCCTGGGTCTCGGGGATGCGGTCGGCGGCCTGGGATGCGGTGGCCATGCCGGTGGCGACGATGGCGGCGGCCAGGACAGTGCGGGTCTTCTGGGTCATGGGGCTGCTTCCTTTGTTTAATTGCGATAACTATTATCGCGATAACTGTCTTTTAATCTGGCCCCGCACCCCAGTCAAGCATAATTATTATCGCGATATTCATTTTTGCGATTATAATGACGATATGAAGGGACAGGAGCCTGCCATGACCAAGGAAAAGCCCGGTAATCCCGTAAAGTCCGGCAATCCCGTGCCCTTGGACGACCAGCTCTGCTACGCCATCTATTCGGCGGGCATGGCCATCCAGCGGGTTTACAAGCCCCTGCTCGACGGTCTCGGGCTGACCTATCCGCAATATCTCGTGCTCAATGTGCTATGGCGCGAGGACAGTCAGACCGTCGGCACCATTGCCGACCGGCTGGCGCTGGAATCGAGCACCCTGACACCCCTGCTCAAGCGGCTGGAAGCCGCGGGCCTGGTGCGCCGGATGCGAAACCCCGAGAACGAACGCCAGGTCGTCGTCGCGCTGACCGACCAGGGGCGCGCCATCCGGTCCGAGGCCGGCTGCCTGAACGACGCCCTGCTCGCGGCATCCCAGCAACCGGTCGCCAACCTGGGTAACCTGAACCGCGATGTCCGGCAGCTGCGCGATGCGATTTATGAAAGTATCGGCGGCTGGACCATGCCGACGTGACGATCACGCGCTGAGCGCGCGCTCGAAAATCACCAGCCGCGCCGGACCGATATCGCGGTCGATCGCCTGCCAGCCGCGCTTTTCGTAGAACCCCTGCACCGCCGGCCGCGCCGAGAGATAGAGCCGCGCGATGTTCAAGGCGGCGCAGCGCTGCTCAACCGCCCCCACCAGCGCCGCACCCAGGCCGGCCTTGCGGAAATCCGGCGCGACCCACAGCGCCGCCAGCCAGGGGGCAAGGTCCGTGCGTCCCGAGTCTTCAACATAGGCCGGCTCGTCGCAGGCGATCAGCGACACGGTGCCGGCAAACACGCCGTCGCGCTCGGCCACCAGCGTGAAGGGCAGCGGACCCGGCGCCAGATGCCGCGCGAAGCCGGCGCGAATATCGTCCAGCCGGCTGCCCTTGTGTTCCCAGAAGGCGCGCCAGACGCTTTCTGCCACCACATCCAGCAGGTCGGAGCGGTCACGCAGGTCATGAATCTGCAGCAGGCTGTCCATGTCCCCGCTGTAGCATCCGCGCGGATCAGGAGGCGAGCAAAAAGCTGCGCAGATGCTGCGCCAGTTCCGGTCCGGCTTGCACCGGCATCAGATGGCCGCTGTCCAGACACGCGAACCGCGCGCCGGGTATGCGGGCGGTAACCGCGCGGCCCTCCGCGGCCGGCCGCATGCCGTCATGCAGGCCGGACAGCACCAGGCAGGGCATGGCCAACCGCGGCAGTTGCGCCTCCAGATCGGTCGCCGCCAGCAGGCGGTTGGCATGGCCGTAACAGACTGGATCATTGGCAAGGAACCGCTGGCGATAGGTCTCATAGACTGCCGCATCGCGCCGCACGACCGGCGGATAGGAATTCGCCAGCGATGCCTCGGCCACCGCCGCCATACCATCGCGGCTGACCAGATCGGCGCGGTCATTCAGATACTGTCGCCGGTCGGGTGCGACGAACAGCGCCGGCGCGCAGAGAGCCAGCTTCGCCACGGCGCCCGGCTGCTGTCGCGCAAAGGCCACGGCGATGGCCGCCCCGGCCGCCACACCGCAGAGAAAGCCCGGTAGCGGCAGACGCAGATGCGCCAGCAGGGCAGAGAGGTCGGCCACATGATCCGCGAGCGTCAGGGCTGTGGGCGGCTTGTCCGAGCGGCCGGCGCCGCGCTGGTCGTAGCGCAGGATGGTGAACTCTTCCACCAGCGCTGCGGCCGTCTCGTCCCAGCTTTCCAGGCCGCCGCCCATCTCGTGCAGCAGCACCAGCAGCGGTCCCTGCCCCTCGAGGCGGTGATGCAGGCCGTTCATCGCCGTTGTCTCAGCGATGATAGGGAGCGTAGAGATTCACCAGGTCGGCCGGCTGCGCATTGATCGCCGCGGCCAGATCGGCCAGCGCGACCAGCCGGTCGAAACCGGCAATCAGCCACAGCGCCCCATCGGTGTCGCGGAACACCCGCGCGCTCACCAGGCCGGCCTGCCCGGCCCAGGTTTTCTGCAGCGGCGCGGCCTCCGCCTGCGGATAGCGCGCCAGCAGCAGCCGCGCGAGGCCGGCGGCATTTTTCAGCACGGCATCGCCGGGGCTGAGCTGTTCGGCGATCACGCGCCGGCGGCCGATGGTGCGCGGCAGGATGCGCTTGCTCCAGGGCGTGCTGTTCTCGCCCGAGACGGCGAGATAGGCCGGTGTCTGCAGGGCCGCCACGCTGTCGAGATCATAGAGCGCCAGCCAGCGCGGGAAGCCTTCCAGGCAGGCCCAGCGCGAGCCGCTCTGGAATCCCGACAGAGCGCAGCGCTGCGGGAAATGCTCGCTGTCGTACCAGTCGTTGAATTCCTCCTCCAGCGCGGCGGGAGGCTCCATGGTGACCAGCAGCAGGCCCTTGTTCGCCATGCGCGGCTCCTAGTGACCGATATTCAGCGCGACGAGGAAGCGCGACACCATGTTATAGGCGGCCACGGTCGCCACCAGCTCCACCGTGTCTTTTGCATCGAACTGCGCCTGCACGCGCGCAAACAGGGCATCGGAAACCTGCACGTCGCGGGTCATCGCCTCGGTCAGGTCGAGCACCAGGCGTTCGCGCAGCGTGAATAATTCATCCGGCGCCAGGCCGTCGCGCAGCGCCGCGATCTTCGCCGCCGAGACACCGGCCTTTTCGGCAATCGGCGCATGGGCGTCGAATTCATAGGCCGCGCGGTTCAGCACGGCCACGCGCAGGATGATGATCTCGCGCAGGTCGGCCGGCACCGAGGTCTGGTTGCGCACCGCCGTCAGCATGCGCTCCCAGCCATTGGCGATCGGCGCACTGTTCAGCAGCACCTGATAGAGCAGCGACACCCGGCCGCGTTCGGCCAGGATGCGCTGCTCGATCTCGGCCAGCGCCGGGTTGCTGCCCGGCGCGACCAGCGGGACTCTGACATTGCCGCTCATTCGTCGTCCTTGATGTTCTTGGCCTTGATCAGCGCCGCCCATTTTGCCGCATCCTTCTGCTGCACGGCGGCCAGCTCCTGCGGCGTCGACGGCGCCGGTTCGGCCCCCATGGCCAGCAGCTTGTCGGCCACGGCCTTGTCGGTCAACGCGGCCCGCGTCGCCTTGTTCAGCTCGGCGATCACCGGCGCCGGCGTCTTCGACGAAACGAAGAAGGCATACCAGTTGTTGGTATCGACGCCCTTCAGGCCCTGTTCTTCCAGGGTCGGCACATCGGGCAACACCGGATGGCGCTTCCTGGATGCCATGCCCAGCGGCTTCAGGCGGCCGGCCTTCACATGGCCGATCAGCCCGGGCACATCGCCGAAGAAGCCATCCACATTGCCGCCCAGCAGGTCAGTGATGGCCGGCGCGGCGCCCTTGTAGGGCACATGCAGCAGCTTGGCGCCGGTGGCATCCGAAAGCTGTTCGATGGCCAGATGCGGAATGCTGCCGATGCCCGACGATGCCATGGCCGCGCCCTTGCCGGCCTTGCTGGCCTCGACGAACTCCTTCGCCGTCTTCGCCGGATTGTTCGGGTTCACCACGAACAGCTCGTCATTGTTCACCACCAGCGACACCGGCGCGAAATCCTTGTCCATGCTGTATTGCAGCTTGGGGTACAGCGCCGGATTGATGGCGGCGGCGCCCACGCTGGTGATCCAGATGGTGCTGCCGTCGGGCGCCGACTTCATCACCTCCTGCGCGCCGATGGCGCCATTGGCGCCGGGCTTGTTCTCGATGATGACGCTGCGGCCGAGTTCCTTGCCGAGCTGGTCGGCCATGGTGCGCGCCACCGCATCGACCGGGCCGCCCGGGGCAAAGGACACAATGATGCGCGTCACCTTCGACTGGGCGAAAGCCGGTGCGGCCAGCGCGGTGGACAGGGCCAGTGCGATGGCCAGGGCAGAAAACTTTTTCATCTCGTATCCCTCCGGTTATGCGTTTTTCGTTTTCAGTCGCCGGTCGCCCGGCCTTCAGTCGCAGCGCGCGGTCATGCCGCCGTCCACGACGATCTCGGTCCCGGTGATGAAGCGCGCCTCGTCGCTGGCCAGAAACAGCACGGCATTGGCGGTGTCGCGCCCGTCGCCCATGAAGCCGAGCGGGATGCGCTTCTGGCGCTCTGCCAGCAGGGCATCGACATCGCCGCCGGCGCGCTGGCCGGCCAGGCGGAATTCCACCATCGGCGTATGCAATTGCCCCGGCACCACGCAATTCACGCGGATGCCATCGGGCGCATGCTGTACGGCCACCACCTTCGACAGGTGGATCACGCCGGCCTTGGTGGCGGCATAGGCCACCTGCGCACTGCCGGTCCAGCGCTGGCCCGAGGTGGAGGCGACATTGACGATGGCGCCGGATTTCTGCGCGATCATCGCCGGCAACACATGCTTGCAGGTCAGGAACACGCTTTTCAGGTTGAAATCCACCTGGCTGTCCCAGACCTCTTCACTCATTTCCACCGGGCCGCCCTTGGCCGAGCCACCGACATTGTTGACCAGGATGTCGATGCGGCCGAACTCGTCCAGGCAGCGCGCCGCCATTTCGGCGACAGCATCACTCTGCGTCACATCGCAGGAAAAGGTTTTGATGGCGTCGCGCGCAGCACCCGCGCGCTCCAGCGTTTCGGCCAGCCGCTCGGCATCGCGGTCGACGGCAAAGACCTTCGCGCCTTCCTGCGCGAAGCCGACAGCAGCCGCGCGGCCATTGCCCCAGCCGGGACCGACACAGCCGGCGCCAGTGACAATGGCGACGCGGCCGGTGAAGCGTGGCGTGGCGCGGCTGCCGGCATCGGGCTGGACATGCAGGTTCATGACAGGTCTCCGAAACGATAGAGCCGCGCCGGATTGTCGACCAGCAGCGCCTGGCGCTGCGCGGCCACCGGCGCGATGCGATGGATCGCCGCGGCAAGCCGGGCATCGTCAGGGATCGGGCCGGCGTGGTTGGGATGCGGCCAGTCGTTGCCCCAGAGCACGCGGTCGCCGGCATCGTTCACCAGCGCCTGCGCAAATGGCACGGCATCGTCATAGGGTGGGCCGGACGTGCTGATGCGGTCGATGCCGCTCACCTTCATCCAGGCTTTCGGATTTTCCAGCAGGCGGCGGAAGGCCGTGAAATACGGCTGGTTGAGGCCGAGGCTGGCATCGAGACGACCGATATGGTCGATCACGACGGGCACCGGTCCGGTCAGAAGCTGTTCGACCACACCTGGCACGATGGACGGATCGCCATGTACCTGCAGGTGCCAGCCCAGCAGCGCCAGCCGCTGCGCCAACGCGAGAATAGCCTCCACCGCGGTCGCCGCCCCCAGATGCTTCATGAAATTGAAGCGCACGCCGCGGAAGCCTGCCGCATCCAGCCGGCGCAACTCGGCATCGGCGACATCGGTGGGCAGCAGCGCGATGCCGCGATAGTCGTGCGGGCGCCCGGCGACGGCATCCGCCGTGGCACTGTTGTCGAAACCATGGCAGCTCGACTGCACCACCACGCAGCGCTGCAGGCCGAAGCGGTCGTTCAGCGCATAGAGCGCCTCTTTCGGCGCGTCCTGATCGGGCACGAAGGTGGCGTCGGCCGGATAGGGAAAGCGATCCCTCGGCCCAAAGACATGGCAATGCGCGTTACAGGCGCCTTCCGGCAGCGTTTTCTCCATGGGCTTGGGTGTCGCATGTCTTTGTGATAGAGAACAATGACATAGATTCAATAACACCTATGCTTTTTTCCTATATCAGGATTCAGCCATGGATCTGAAGCAACTGCAGTATTTCGTCAGCGTGGTCGAAACCGGCGGCTTCAGCCGCGCGGCCAGCGCGCTGAACCTGGCGCAGCCCAGCCTGAGCCGGCAGATCGCCCTGCTGGAAGATGAACTGGAGCAGCGGCTGCTGACCCGCACCGGGCGCGGCGTAGTGCCGACCGAGGCCGGCACGGCGCTGCTGCATCATGCCCGCAGCATGCTGGACACGGCGCGGCGTGCGCAGGGCGAATTGCGCGACCTGCATTCCAGCCCGAGCGGCCGGATTGTTGTCGGTCTGCCGCCGCGCGTGGCGGTGCGCATCGGCGTGCCGCTGGTGCAGCGCTTCCGCCAGCGCTTTCCGCGCGCGGTCATTACATTAATCGAAGGGCTGGCGCTGTCGCTGCGCGAACAGCTGATCGGCGCCCGGCTTGATCTGGCGCTGCTGTTCGACCCGCAGCCATCGCCGCTGCTGGAATACCGGCCGCTGGCGCGCGAACGCCTGCTGCTGTTCGCACCGAAAGGCACGGCGCTGCCGGCGCGCGTCAGTCTGAGCGGCCTGGCCGACTACAGCATGATCCTCGCCGGCGCGCCGAATGCGATCCGCGCCCAGGTCGATGCGGCGATCCGGCCCAAAGGCATCGAGCTGAAGGTGGTGGCCGAGGTGGGGGCTGTGCAGAGCGCGCTGGCCCTGGTGCTGGCTGGGGTGGGCAGCGCCGTGCTGCCGGAAAGCGCCATCCATCTGCATCCCGATGGCCCAAAACTGCCGCGTGCTCCCATCGGCCCGCCGGCGCTGTGGAACAGCCTGGTGCTGGCCCTGCCGATCACCGTGCCCGGCACCAGACTGGTCAGCGGCACGGCGCAATTGATCAGTGAGCTGAACATGCGCGACGGCCGGCCGGAAAAATGATCCCGGCGGCTTGCCTGCCGCGGCATGTTCACTATATGTACTAATAGTTGAAGCGATTGCCACCCCAGACAAGGAGAAGGCGACTTAAGGATGGAATAAGCACCAAATAAGCATCGGATAAGCCGCGATAAGGCGAAACAGCATCCCGCTAAGCCGTAACAGACATCGGATAAGCAGAAATACGCTGGCGTCGCATGGCCATTCTTGATCCCCCCGACCTGAGGGGCTAAACCAGCCGCGCCGTCCGGCTTTCCCCTTCCCGATTCTGCCCAGAGGCTTTGCGATGATCCCGCGCTACACCCGTCCTGAAATGGCCGCCATCTGGGAGCCGGAATCGAAATTCCGCATCTGGTTCGAGATCGAGGCCCATGCCTGCGACGCCCAGGCGCAGCTCGGCGTGATCCCGAAATCGGCCGCCCGGGATGTCTGGAAGAAAGGCAAATGGGAGATCAAGCGCATCGATGCGATCGAGCGCGAGACCAAACATGACGTCATCGCCTTCCTGACCAACCTGGCCGAATATGTCGGGCCGTCTGCCCGCTTCGTGCACCAGGGCATGACCTCATCCGACGTGCTCGACACCTGCTTCAACGTGCAGCTGGTGAAGGCGGCCGATCTGCTGCTCGCCGGCACCGACCGCGTGCTGGCCGCGCTGAAAGAGCGGGCCTTTGAATTCCGCCTGCTGCCCACCATCGGCCGCAGCCACGGCATCCATGCCGAACCGACCACCTTCGGCGTCAAGCTCGCCGGCTATCACGCCGAGTTCCAGCGCGCCCGCAAGCGCCTGGAGATGGCGCGCGAGGAAGTCGCCACCTGCGCGATCTCCGGCGCTGTCGGCACCTATGCCCATATCGATCCCTTCGTGGAAGAATGGGTGGCGAAGAAGCTCGGCCTCGCCGTCGAGACCGTGTCGACGCAGGTGATTCCGCGCGACCGCCACGCGGCTTACTTTGCGCATCTGGCCGTGGTCGCCGCCTCGATCGAGCGTCTGGCCACCGAGATCCGTCACCTGCAGCGCAGTGAAGTGATGGAAGCCGAAGAATTCTTCTCGCCCGGCCAGAAAGGCTCGTCGGCCATGCCGCACAAGCGCAACCCGGTGCTGACCGAGAACCTCACCGGTCTCGCCCGCCTGGTGCGTTCGGCCGTGGTGCCGGCGCTGGAAAACGTGGCGCTGTGGCATGAGCGCGATATCAGCCATTCCTCGGTCGAGCGCGGCATCGGGCCGGATGCGACTATTCATCTCGACTTCGCGCTGCATCGCCTGGCCGGCGTGATCGAGAAGCTGGTGGTCTATCCTGAGAACATGATGAAGAACCTCGACCGCTTCGGCGGCCTGGTGCATTCGCAGCGCATCCTGCTGGCGCTGACCCAGGCCGGCGTCAGCCGCGAGGATAGCTACAAGATCGTGCAGAAGCATGCGCACCAGATCTGGCAGCATGGCGGCGACTTCCTGAAGGCGCTGCTGGGCGAACCCGCCGTGACCAGCAAGCTGAAGCCGGCCCAGGTCACCGCGCTGTTCGATCTCGGCTACCACTTCAAGCATGTCGACACCATCTTCGCCCGCGTCTTCGGCAAGGATGCCAAGGTCGGTAAGGGCAAGAAGAAGGCTGCCCCGAAAAAGGCAGCCAAAAAGGCCAGGGCGAAGAAGCGCTGACCTTACGTCGGGATTGATCCCGCCGGGGTAATCGTGACAGCCTCTCTCCATAACAAACGGGAGAGAGACGCCATGATCGAGGCCCTGCGCACGCCGGACGAACGATTCGACACTCTGCCCGGCTACGGTTTCCGGCCCCATTACGTCACCCACGACAACGGCCTGCGCATGCATTACCTCGACGAGGGCAAGCATGGGGGCAAGACCTTCCTCTGCCTGCATGGGCAGCCGACCTGGAGCTACCTCTACCGCCGGATGATCCCGATCTTCACGGCGGCCGGCCATCGCGTGGTGGCGCCGGATCTCTTCGGCTTCGGCAAGTCCGACAAGCCGCGCGACGAGAGCATCTATACCTTCGACTTCCACCGCGACAGCCTGATCGCGCTGATCCGCGGCCTCAACCTGCAGAATATCGTGCTGGTCTGCCAGGACTGGGGCGGCCTGCTCGGCCTCACCATTCCGAAGAAGATGCCCGAGCGCTTCGACGGCCTGGTGGTGATGAACACCACGCTGGCGACCGGCGATGCGCCGCTGACTCAGGGGTTCATCGACTGGCGCGCCTGGAACAACAAGAATCCGGATATGGCGATCGCCAAGCTGATGAAGCGCAGCTGCCCGCATTTAAGCGATGCCGAAGCCGCCGCTTACGAGGCGCCTTATCCCGACGCGACCTACAAAAGCGGCGTGCGGCGCTTCCCCAACCTGGTGCCGGATACGAAGGATGCGCCGGGCGCCGAAATTGCGCGGCGAGCGCGGGATTTCTGGAGCACGGACTGGGCCGGCACCAGCCTGATGGCCATCGGCATGACCGATCCGGTGCTCGGGCCGCCGGTGATGCAGGCGCTGCGCAAGCAGATAAAGAATTGCCCGGCTCCGCTGGAATTGGCAGAGGCCGGGCATTTCGTGCAGGAATGGGGCGAGCGCGTCGCGACCGAAGCGCTCGCCAGATTCTGATTACTTCGCGAAGATCATGTCGTCGTTGGCAAACGCCTTGAACTCGAGCGCATTGCCCGAGGGGTCGAGGAAGAACATGGTGTGCTGCTCGCCGGCTTCGCCCTCGAAGCGCACATAGGGCTCGATGATGAAGTTGATGCCGGCCTTGGTCAGCTTGTCGGCCAGCTTCTGCCAGTCCGGGATGCTGAGGATGACGCCGAAATGCTTGGCCGGTACTTGGTGATCGTCGACCGAGCTATAGGCCTTGATGGTGCATTCTTCCGGGGCCAGATGGGCGACCAGCTGATGACCGTAGAAATCGAAGTCGACCCAGTGTTCAGCCGAACGGCCTTCCGAGCAACCAAGCAGCTCGCCGTAGAACTTGCGCGTTTCCGGAATGTCCTTGACCGGGAAGGCCAGATGGAACGGACGGATGGTGGTGTGCTTGGACTTGACCGGGGTCAGGGCATTCATGGGGAAACCTCATGGGGGAAAGGCTGCTGATGGCAGCCATCCTAGCGGCTGGCGCGGCTGCCTCAACCGATTTAAACTTGGGGCATCATGAGTTTTTCTCATCCAGAAACCCGCCTGCCCTCTCTCAATGCCCTGCGCGCCTTTGCGGTCGCCGGCCGGCACTTAAGCTTCACCCGGGCCGCGGCCGAACTGCATGTGACCCAGGGCGCGGTCAGCCGCCTGGTGCAGCAGCTGGAGACCGATCTGGGCGTGACGCTGTTCCGCCGCACGTCGCGCGGCCTGCAGCTGACCGAGAGCGGCGCCGCCTATCTGCCGCCGCTGGCCGAAGCCTTCGACCGCATGCTGGCGGCAACCCGGCTGTTGGCCCGCAGCGGCCGGCCGGCGAACCGCCTGGCGATCACCATGATGCCGACGCTGGCCATGCGCTGGTTCATGCCCCGGCTGGCCGACTTCCACCGCCGCCATCCCGAGATCGCCGTCGACGTCACCAGCGCCGACCGGCCGGTGGATTTCACGGCCGAGCCGGTGGATGTCGCCATCCAGTATGGTGCCGGTGACTGGCCGGCGGGGTTGAAGACCGAACGGCTGTTCCCCGAAACCGTCATCCTGGTGGGCAGCCCGGCGCTGCTGAAGGCCAAGCCGGTGAAGAAGCCCGAGGATGTGAAGCGCCACACGCTGCTCACCCATTCAACGCGGCCCGAGGCCTGGGCCGAATGGTTCGGCATCGCCGGCCTGAAGACGGTGGCGGCGCGCGGGCCGACCTTCGAGCATTTCTTCATGTCGATCGAGGCGGCCGTGAACGGGCTGGGCCTGGCGCTGGTGCCAGATTTCTTCGTCGCCGCCGACCTGCGCGCGGGTCGCCTGGCCGAGCCGTTGCCACGCTGCCGCGTCGCCCGCAAGGGCGGCTATTATCTGCTGCACCTGCCCGGCCGCGAAAGCGAACCGGCGATCCGCGCCTTCCGTACCTGGCTGCGCGAAACCGGCGACCATAAAGCCTGACCGTCCTGTGACATTGGACATTGCCGCCGCCGACGATATATCGCCTACTCCCGCCGCCGTCTCGCCATCCCGGATTCATAAAAATGTTCGCCGCCCTGCGCCAGTCGCGCTCCTATCCCCTGCTGCTGCTGATCGCCACCGGCGTCACGCTCGGCCTCGCGCCGCCCTTCGCCCGTATCGCGGCGCAGAGCGGCATGCCGATGATCGCCTTTGCCTTCTGGCAGAACCTGATCGGCGGCCTGCTCCTTCTGCTGCTCGCCAGCCTGACCGGCGCGCGGCCACCGCTGCAGCATCTGCGTTTCTACGCCATCAGCGGCCTGATCACGCTGGCGCTGCCCAGTGTGCTGATCTTCCTGGCGGTGGCGCGCATCGGCGCCGGCCTGCCCAGCATCGCCTATGCCTTCCCGGCAATGCTGACCTATGTCTTCGCCCTCACCCTGCGCATGGAGAAACTGGTCTGGATGCGAGCCACCGGCATTGCGCTTGGCCTTGTCGGGATTCTCCTGATCCTGGGGCCGCGCACCGGGCCGGTCAGCGATGCCGACCTGCCCTGGATGCTGCTGGCCTTCATCGCGCCGGTGTCGCTGGCAGCCGGCAATATCTACCGCACCCGCTACTGGCCGAAGGACGCGCCGCCGCTGGCCCTGGCGGCGGGCACCCTGCTGGGCGCGGCCTTCTGGCTGCTGGTCGGCTGCGTGGCGTTCAGCGCGCTCTATCTGCCGTCCAGCACCGCCAGCGCCGACTGGGTGCTGCCGGCGGCCGGGCTGTTTGCCTGCCTGAGCTTCATTCCCTATTTCGAACTGCAACGCGTGGCCGGACCGGTATATCTGAGCCAGATCGGCTATGTGATGGCGGCGACCAGCCTGGGCATCGGCACCTTCGTCTTCGGTGAGCGCTACGGCCTGCTGGTCTGGCTCGCCGTGGCGGTGATCGTCGCCGGCATCCTGCTGGTCAATCGCCGGCCGGTTCCGCCGGCATGAAAAAAGCCGCCGGTTTTTGCGCCGGCGGCTTTTTCAGTTGCGCGCAGACGCCGCGTCAGGGCGTCCGTTCGATCATCGTGCCGACGCCATGCGCCGTGAACAGTTCGAGCAGCAGCACATGCGGAATGCGGCCATCCAGGATATGGGCCGCCGACACGCCGCCACGCACGGCATCCAGGCAGGTTTCCACCTTGGGGATCATGCCGCCGGTGATGGTGCCATCGCCCATCAGCACCAGCGATTCCTTGGCTGTGAGGCTGGGGATCAGCTTCTTGTCCTTGTTCAGCACGCCGGCTACGTCAGTCAGCATTAGCAGCTTGGTGGCGCCGACCGCGGCGGCAATCGCGCCGGCCGAAGTATCGGCATTGATGTTGTAGGTCTCGCCGTTCTCGCCGATGCCGATGGGTGCCACCACCGGAATGACGTTGGAGCTGAGCAGGGTCTGCAGGATGCCGGGATTGATCCGGGTCGGCTCGCCGACAAAGCCCAGATCGAGAATCTTCTCGATGTTGGAGCCGGGATCGCGGACCGAGCGGCGCAACTTGCGCGCCTCGATCAGGCGGCCGTCCTTGCCGCTGAGGCCCAGGCCGGTGCCGCCGGCGGCACTGATCGCAGTGACGATCGCCTTGTTGATCGACCCGGCCAGCACCATCTCGACGATCTCGACGGTCGCCTGATCGGTGACGCGCAGGCCATCGACGAACTCGCTCTTGATCTTCAGGCGCTCCAGCATCGCGCCGATCTGCGGACCGCCGCCATGCACCACGATGGGATTGATGCCGACCTGCTTGATCAGCACCACATCGCGGGCGAACTGCATGGCCAGGGCCTCGTCGCCCATGGCATGGCCGCCATACTTGATCACCATGGTCTGGCCGGCGAAGCGACGCATATAGGGCAGCGCCTCGGACAGAACCCTAGCGGTCTGCTGCAGATGCGCTTCCAGCGGTTGCGGGCCGGTCGTCGTCTTCATGGCTGCTTCTCGGCGTGTTTATCGGTTGGAACGGTTATACGGGGCGTCAGGCCAGGGCTGCAAGCTCGGCCCGGAGTTCGGCGATACCGAGATCGTCGTGGCTGGAGGTGACGCGGATGATCGGATGGGCGGCGACATGCTTCTGTAACACGGCGGCCGTGGCCGCCTTGACCGCGGCCAGTTCGGCCTGGCTGGTCTTGTCGGCCTTGGTCAGGATCACCTGGTAGATCACCGCCGATTTATCCAGCAGCTTCATGATGTCTTCGTCGCCGGTCTTCAGTCCGTGGCGGCCATCCACCAGCAGGCAGACCCGCTTCAGCTCCGGCCGGCCCTTCAGATAGGCCCGCGTGGTTTCGGTCCAGGCCTCGGCCTTCGCCTTGCCGACCGAGGAATAGCCATAGCCCGGCAGGTCGACCAGGCTGAAGGTGCCCAGGCCCAGATCGAAGAAATTGAGCTGCTGGGTACGGCCCGGCGTATTGGAAGTGCGGGCCAGCGCCTTGCGGCCGCAGAGCGCATTGACCAGCGACGACTTGCCGACATTGGAACGGCCGGCAAAGGCGATCTCCGGTCCGCGTGCCGGCGGCAGCTGCGGCACGGTCATGGCGCCGGCAAAGAAGTCGCAGGGCCCGGCGAAGAGCAGCCGGCCGCGCTCCAGCGCGGCCGGTGCAAATCCTTCGTCCGGCGCCGGCAGGTCGGTCATGCCAGCCTACTTCTTCGGCTTCGGCGCGGGATCGGGCTTTTCGGCACCACCGCCGATCTTCACGCCCATGCGCTTCATGATCACATACTGCTGCAGGATCGAGAGCGTGTTGTTCCAGCTCCAGTAGATCACCAGGCCAGCCGCGAACGAGCCGAGCATGAAGGTGAAGACGATCGGCATCAGGGCGAAGATCTTCTGCTGCACCGGATCCGGCGGCTGCGGATTCATCTTCATCTGCAGCCACATGGAAATGCCCATGATGATCGGCCAGACGCCGATCGAGATGATATGCAGCGGGCCGAGATTGGGCACGTCCCAGGGCAGGAAGCCAAAGCCGTTCAGCCAGGTGGTCGGATCGGGCGCGGAAAGATCCTGGATCCAGCCGTAGAAGGGCGCATGGCGCATTTCGATGGCGATATAGAGCACCTTGTAAAGCGCGAAGAAAACCGGAATCTGCAGAAGGATCGGCAGACAGCCGGCGGCCGGGTTGACCTTCTCCTTCTTGTACAGCGCCATCAGCTCCTGCTGCATCTTGGCGCGGTCTTCGCCATAGCGCTCGCGCATGGCCTGCATTTCGGGCTGCAGCTTCTTCATCGAGCTCATCGCCACATAGGACTTGTAGGCGAGCGGGAAGAACAGCAGCTTGACGATGACGGTGACCGCCAGCATGGCGAGGCCGATATTGCCCAGCACGCCCTTGAGCCATTCGATGCTGTAGAACATCGGCTTGGTCAGGAAGTGGAACCAGCCCCAGTCGATCGAAAGCTCGAAGCGGGCGATCTTCTGCTGCTCTTCGTAGCGGTCGAGCACGCGCACTTCCTTGGCGCCGGCGAACAGCAGCGTGGTGGCGCTGACGCTCTTGCCCGGTTCCAGCTGCTGGCCCGCGCCGAGATAGTCGGCCTGATAGCGCTCCAGGCCGGCATTGGGCTTGGCATGGCTGAAGCGCGCCTTCACGGTCTGCTCGACGCCCGGCACCAGCACGGTCTGCCAGTATTTGTCAGTGAAGCCGATCCAGCCGCCGATGGTGTCGAATTCGCGCGCCTTGTCGTCGGCGAGATCCTTGTAGCTGAGTTCCTTCAGCGTGCCCTTGTCGCCGGTCTTCTCGCGGAACACGGCGACCGGGCCTTCATGCAGGATGTAGAGGCCGTCGGTATGCGGCGTGCCATGACGCGACACCAGCGCATAGGAGAACAGCGTGATCGCCTTGTCGCCCTTGTTCTCCACGGCCTGGGTGACGGTGAAGAGATAATTGTCGTCCAGCGTGATGGTGCGGGTGAAGACCAGGCCCTGGCCGTTGTCCCAGGTCAGCTTCAGCGGCTGGCCCGAACGCAGCACGCTGCCATCGGCGGTCCAGCGCGTCTGCGCATCGGGCAGCGCCACGCCGCCGCCGGCCACGGTCCAGCCGAATTCGGCATAATAGGGCGACGGGCCACCGGCCGGTGACAGCAGATGGATCGGCGGACTGTCGGCCTTGATCGTCTCTTTGTATTCCGGCAGCACCACATCGTCGATCCGGCCGCCGACGAGATTGAGCGAACCGGTGAGGCGCTTGCCTTCGATCTTCACGCGCGGGCTGTCGGCCAGCGCCTTGTCGCGCGTCGCCGCCATGTCGATCTGCTGGGCCAGGCTGGGCAGCTGCGGCAGACCGGTCGTGGTATTCGGGGCACCCGGCGCCTGCGGCACGGTGCCGGCTTCGATCTGCTGTGCGGCCTGCTGCTGGCGCAGTTTTTCCTGCTTCGGCGCCTCCACGAAGAACTGGAAGCCAAGCATGATCGCGACCGAGACGACGATCGCGATGATGAGATTCTTCTGGTCGGACATCAGACTGAACCTTGCTGTACGGAAGAGGGTGACGAAACGGTAGCGGCTTTTTGTGACACGGACTCGGATGCAGCAGACGGCACCGGATCGTAACCGCTGCTGCCCAGCGGATGGCACCGCGCCAGCCGCCGCACGGCGAGATAGCCGCCGCGCGCCGCACCATGCTTCTCCAGCGCTTCGAGCGCATAGCAGGAGCAGGTCGGCTGGAAGCGGCAGTTATGCCCGATCCAGGGCGAGAGTACGAGGCGGTAGGCCTTGATCGGCAGGCTGAGCAGGCGGGCCAGCGGCGTCATGCCGCACCCCCGGCCGACTCGCCTGGATTCCCTGCTGGCACGGCCTGCCACAGCTTCAGCTTGCGCAGGGCAGCTTCGAGATCGCGGCGCAACGCGGCATAGTCGCGCTGCGGCGTGTCGCGGCGCGCAACCAGCACATAATCGTGCCCAGGAAGGGCATGTTGCGGGAGAAGTTCGTGCACCAGCGCCTTCAGGCGGCGGCGGGCGCGATTGCGCAGGACAGCATTGCCAACCTTACGCGAGGCGGTGAAGCCAACACGGCAGCAGCCGGTTTCACCGGGTGCGGCCTGCAGCAGCAGTCCCGGCAGCGCCACGCGCCGCTCGGCCGCCTGCACCCGGAGATAATCCGCGCGGCGGCGGAGTCGTTCGACACCGCCCGTCGCCATCGCGGACGGACTTAAGCCGAAAGCTTCTTGCGGCCCTGGGCGCGGCGGGCAGCGATGACCGCGCGGCCACCGACGGTGGCCATGCGGGCGCGGAAACCATGGCGGCGCTTGCGCACCAGCTTGGAGGGTTGATAGGTCCGTTTCACAGCGGCTCTCCGTCTGACAGCCGGCTTTTTGCGGAAAACCGGCAAAAAGCCTTCAATAAACATACATATGCGGGAGCCCGCGGGGGCCCCGGCAAAATCGGTCCCGCTGTATAGGGGGTCGCCGGGGCGGAGTCAACGCGGGATTCAGGCCATTTCCCCCGCCATTCCCGACCGTTAATACCGCAGATCGCGCGGCGGGGCCGAACCCAGCCCGGAAGCGGGTTTTGCCGGTTGACGGCCGGGGGCCCAGTCCCTATAACCGGCCACCAAATTTACGGCAAACACTGGAAAGTTAGAGGTTCACCATGGCTCGTCGTTGCGAAGTCACCGGCAAGGGCGTTCAGAGCGGCAACAATGTCAGCCACGCCAACAACAAGACCCGGCGTCGGTTCCTGCCGAATCTGCATGTCGTTTCGCTGATCAGCGAAGCGCTGGGTCGCGACGTGACGCTGCGCGTGTCGAGCCACGGCCTGCGCTCGGTCGAGCATAATGGCGGCATCGACAACTGGCTGATCAAGACCAAGGACGAGCTGCTGTCGGCGCCCGCCCGCGTCATCAAGCGCAAGATCAAGAAGGCCCTGGCTGCCAAGGCGGCCTAAGCCCTTCGACCTTTACGGTTTCAAACGCCCGCCGGCAGCGATGCCGGCGGGCGTTTTCGTTTCCGCTCACGGATCGAGCCGGAAGACCATGAGCAACGTGCGCTGCAGGCTGTTCTGGTTGTCGTCCGACATCACATAGAGCCACAGGCTGCCATCGGCAGCGGTGCGCACATCCAGCGCTTCCATATTGTCGACCGCGACCGGCGGCGCCAGTTCCGCCAGCAATGTTCCCTGCAGCACGGCACCGGGCCGGATATCGCCGGCCGCGATGCGGGTCAGGCGGGCCTTCGGGCCGACCAACGGTGTGAAATAGCGCTGCAGCAGAACCACATCGCCATTGGGCAATGTCACTGCATCTGTCGGCCTGAAATCATCCCGCGCCGTCCAGGCCAGATCGTGCCAGCGGCCTTGGCGCCACAGCCAGACCGCCGTGTTTTCGCTGCCGCCGCCGACCAGCGCGGGCCTCTCTTCGCTGAACAGCATCAGCTCACCATTGGGGAAGCTCGCAACTGCCTCGATGCCGCCATTGTCGGGCTGGTCGGCGACCGAAGCCGGCACCGAAAGCGTGCCGGCCGCAGCGCCGCCGGGCCGGTCGAAATACCACAGGCGATGGGCGCGTTCGAAGGCCACGAGCCAGCGCCCGTCCGCCAGGCGGCGCAGACCCTCGGCATCGCTCAGCACTTTGCGTGTCACCGTCGCACCATTGGCATCACGCAGCGGCAGTATCTGCGCAGCGGCCACGCCGTTGGGCAGTCCGGCCGCATCGCGCTGAAAGTCCAGCCGCAGCCAGTGCCCCACATCGGAGATCGCCCACAGGCCGGCGCCGTCCGCATCGACCGCGATGCCCGAATAGCCACCGAAAGTGCCGCCGCCGGCCGACAGCACCAGACCGCCCAGATAGGTCAGGCTGCCGAGCCGGTTCGGGACCCCCGGCTCCACACTCAGCGGCAAGGCCTCGGCCTGCACGGCCAGCGGCTGGGCAACGACCGGACCGCCGGAGGCAAAAATCAGGAAAAGCAGAGTTAAAACAATGCTTGTCGAATGTTTAGCTTGGCGCAGGGCCGTCATTCGGTATGCTTCCCAAAGGTGGAGGATCTTACGTCTACAATGACCGACCAGGTTGCAAACAACACCTCGAAAGACTCCCGTCTGGCCTTTACCCCGGCCCGGACGCCGGTACTGTTCGTCGGCGCCATGGTGCTGCTGCTGGCAGCCCTGCTCGGCCTGCAACTGTACCGCCAGTATAATGACGAGATTACGTCCGGCCGGGCAACCGCCCGTTCGATGGCCAACCTGCTGGAAGAGCATGCCGGCCGCAGCCTGGGTGCCGTCGACATCTTCCTGATCAACTTCGCCGAAACCCTGAGCGGCATGGCCGGCAGCGGCCAGATCAGCAGCATGTCGGCCCTGCGCGAGCGCATGAATGCGCGTCTGGCGGATCTGCCACAGGTGCGCGCCTTCATCGTGCTGGACGAGAATGGCGATTCCATCCTCGACAGTGGCGCCGTGATGCCGCGCAGCTTCAACGGTGCCGACCGGCCCTATTTTCAGGTTCATCGCGACCATCCACATCAGGGCCTGTTCATCGACGAGCCGCGCCAGAGCCGCATCAACCAGATGTGGGGCATCAGCGCCAGCCGCCGCATCAACAAGCCCGACGGCAGCTTCGGCGGCGTGATCTCGGTTTCCATCGAGCCCGAATATTTCCTCAGCTTCTATCGCGAAGCCGTGATCGACAGCGAGACATCGCTGGTGCTGTATCACGCATCGGGGAGCCGCATCGCCCGCGTGCCGGAAAATGGCCCCGGCATCGGCACGTCCGCGGCCAACCTGATGCTGTTCAAGCCGCCTTACAACGAGCAGGCCCGCAGCGACCTGACCACCAGCGGCGGGCTGGACGGTATCGTCCGTTTCCTGGCGGTGAACCGCGTGACCGGTTATCCCCTGATCGTCGGCGTCGGCATCTCGCGCAACCGGGTCCTGGCGACCTGGCGTGAAAATCTGCTGATCGGCATGGCCTCGGTCCTGCTCGCCGCCGCCGCCGGCATCAGCCTGCTGATCCTGCTGCGGCGCCAGATGCGCCGCCGTCATGCCGCCGAACAGCGCCTGAGCGATGCCATCAGCAGCCTGTCGGACGGCTTCCTGCTCTACGACGAACAGAATCGCCTGATCCGCTTCAACCATCGCACCGTCGAGCTTCTGCCGCCCCTGGCGCGGTTCGAAGGCCAGCTTCCCGTGACCTTCGCCGATGTGATGGCCGCGCTGGAAAACGATTTCGGCGCCGTAAGCCCGGAACAGCGCGCCCGCCGCGTCGCCTATCGCGACGACATGCTGTTCAACCGCAAGCGCGGCTACCAGTTCGAACGACGGACCGTCGACGGACGCTGGCTGCGCTTCACCGTCAATCCGACCCAGGAAGGCGGCGCGGTCGACATCATCACCGATATCACCGCTCTGAAAGACGCCGAGCAAAGGCTGCGCGATGCCATCGACAGCCTGGCCGAGGGCTTCGCCCTGTTCGGCCCCGATGGCCGCCTGATTACCGTCAACCGGCGCTATTACGAACTCACCGGCCATGAGGAGAGTGTGGTCCGGCCCGGCGTCTACAACAACGAGATCATGGCCAATATCCTGGCGACAGGAAAAGCCAACGGCCGTTCCGCCGAGGCCGCCGCCTATGTCGCCCGGCTGCGCGCGGATTTCGCCAGTCCGAGCGGCAAGCCGTTCGACATCCAGGCCCGGCCCGGCTATTGGCTGCGCACTGTGCGCCACCGGACCAGCGATGGCGGCGTCATCAGCATGGTGGCGGACATCTCCGACCTGAAGATGGCTGAAAAGCGCCTGCGCGATGCCATCGACGCGCTGTCGGACGCCTTTGTGCTCTACGGACCGGACGACCGCATGGTGCTGGCCAACAAGCGCTTCTACGAGATGACCGATCACGATCCCGATATCGTGATGCCGGGCATCAGCTATGAAGACCTGATCGACATCATCATCGCCCGGCGCAAGATCGCCTGGCCCGGCGTCGACCAGAGCGCCTATACCGCCCGCCTGCGCGAGGAGCATCGCAATCCGACCGGCCAGCCCTTCGACCGCGAAGGCATCCCTGGCCGCTGGATCCGCAGCGCCCGCCACCGCACCAACGACGGCAGCACCATCGTGGTGATGAGCGACATCACCGATCTGAAAATGGCAGAAGCCCGCCTGCGCGATGCCATCGAATCCTTGGCGGAAGGCTTCATCCTGTTCGGGCCGGATGGACGCATGGTGATGGCCAATCACCGCTATTACGAGGTGTTCGATATCGAACCCGACAGCCTGAAGCCGGGTGCGACCATGGACGATATCGTCGATACGGCGGCTGCGCGCCGGGCGAAATCCTGGCCTAATGCCGATCATCATGGCTACATCACGGCCGCACGCGCGGACTATCACAATCCATCGGGCCGCCCAGTCGACGGCGAATTCCTCCCCGGCCGCTGGTTGCGCAACGTGCGCCACCGCACGGCGGAAGGCGGCACCATCCTGGTCGCCAGCGACATCACCGATCTCAAGCTGGCGGAAGAGCGCCTGCGCGATGCCATCGAGACGCTGACCGAGGGTTTCGTGCTGTATGACCGCGACGGCTACATGGTGATGGCGAACCAGCGCTATTACGAAATGACCCGCCACGATCCGTCGCTCATCAAGCCGGGCATTCATTTCCGCGAGATCATGCGCATCACCGCCGAGCGCGAGCCGGATTTCGATGGCGAGTTCGACTTGAACACCTATGTCGAAGCCCTGTCGCGGGAATTCCTCAGCCCGACCGGCAAGCCGCTGGATGCGCAGCCCTTCCCCGGCATCTGGCTGCGCATGCAGCGCCGCCGCACCGTCGATGGCGGCATTATCACCGTCTTCAACGACATCAGCGACCTGAAACAGGCCGAGCAGAATCTGCGCGACGCCATCGATGCGATCAGCGATGGCTTTGTCCTGTATGACCAGAATGACTGCGTGGTTCTGTATAACGAACGCTTTATCGATCACAACCGCCGCATGGCCGATTCAATCCAGCCCGGCGCCAGCTTCGAGGGCATGATCCGGATCGCGGTCGAACGCGGCCTGATGAAACCTGACAGAGGCATGAGTGCGGAGCAGTGGATCGCCGACCGCGTCGCGCGCCACCAGAATCCGGATGGCGAACCTTTCGAACGCTATCTGGAAGATGGCCGCTGGCTGCTGGTGCACGAACGGCGCACCGTCAGCGGCGGCATTGTCGGCATCGGCACGGATATCACCGCCGTGAAGCAGGCCGAACGACAGCTCTATGACGCGATCGAAAGCATCTCCGACGGCTTCGTCCTCTACGACAAGGACGAACGCCTGGTGCTGAGCAACAGCAAGTATCGCGAACTGTACAAGGAAATCACCGATCACCTGGTGCCGGGCGCCACCTTCAGCGACATCCTGAAGGCCAGCATCCAGCGCGACACCATCGATCTGGATCCGAAATTCCTCGATGACTGGCTGTCCGAGCGCATCGAGCAGTTCCGTAAAGGCAGCGGCAGCACCGAAACCCGCCTGGCCAGCGGCCGCTGGGTGCGCAACACCGAACGCCGCACCTCCGATGGCGGCATCGTCGGCATCCGCACCGACATCACCACGCTGAAGGAGCAGCAGGAAACCCTGCGGCGCAATATCGCCGATCTGGAAGCCGCCAAGCGTCAGGTCGAGCAGCAGTCCTTCCGCATGCGCGAACTGGCCGACCGCTTCGCCGAAGAGAAAGAACGCGCCGAGGAAGGCAGCCGGGCGAAATCGGAATTCCTCGCCATGATGAGCCATGAGATCCGCACCCCGATGAACGGCGTGCTGGGCACCATCGGCCTGCTGCAGAATACCGACCTGACCATGCACCAACACAAACTGGTGGGAACGGCGCGCGAGTCGGCCGAGCATCTGCTGACACTGATCAATGACATCCTGGATTTCTCCAAACTGGAGGCTGGCCGCATCGATCTGGAAGAAATCGACTTCGACCTGCCGCATCTGATCGAGAGCGCGATCTCGATGATGAATCCGCGCGCGGTGATGAAGGGCCTGCAGATGTCGAGCGATGTGGCGCCGGACACGCCGCGCTTCCTCAAGGGCGATCCCGGCCGCCTGCGCCAGATTCTGTTCAACCTGGCCGGCAACGCCATCAAGTTCACCGACCGCGGCAGCATCACGCTGCAGGCCGAGGCCGCGCGCATGGAGGATGGTCGCTACTACCTCACCGTCCGGGTGCGCGATACCGGCATCGGCATCCCGGCCGACAAGCTCGACCGCCTGTTCGGCAAGTTCAGCCAGGCCGACAGCTCGATCGCCCGCCGCTTCGGCGGCACCGGGCTTGGCCTCGCCATTTCCAAGCAGCTGGTCGAGCTGATGGGCGGCCGCATCGGCGTCGACAGCGTCGAGGGCCAGGGCAGCACCTTCTGGTTCGTGATGCCGCTGCAGGAAGGCCAGCCCGTCGTCACCGAAGTGCAGGACATGGCCATCGACGGGCCAGCAACCCAGAAAAACCTGCGCATCCTGGTGGCCGAGGACAATCAGGTGAATCAGATGGTGATCGGCCTGATGCTGCGCCAGCTCGGCCATCAGGTCGATGTCGCCATCAACGGCATCGAGGCCTGCGAACAGGTGCAGAAAGCGCCCTACGATCTGGTGCTGATGGACATGCAGATGCCGGAGATGGACGGCATCACCGCAACGCAGACGATCCGGCGCCTGCCCAAGGATTGCGCCACCATCCCCATCGTCGCGCTGACCGCCAATGCGATGGAAGGCGACCGCGAGCGCTACATCGCCGCCGGCATGGACGATTACGTGGCCAAACCGATCTCGCTGCCGCAGCTGCTCGCGGCGATGAACCGGGTGCTTGGCGGCGCGACGGCAGAAAAGCCGGCCGCCGCACCGGCCGCAGAATCCGAAGCTGCGGCGCCGGAGCCGGGCCTGAACGAAAAGGCCAAGGCCGGACTTGGCAATCTGCTGGCATCACTGAAAAAACTCAACTGACCGGCTTACTGCCGCGACTGCTGCGCCACCGGCGCAAGCGCGCCGGCATCCCGGACCAGCTGCACGAATTCAGCCCGATACCCGCCGGCATCCATGCCGCGCGCCGCATCGGCCAGCGACGCCACATCGGCATAGTTGAAGCCGCTGGTATAGGGTTCGTTGCGCAGCAACTGGCCGAAGCCGGCAACAGCGGCGACAAAGCGCAGATCCGCTGGCGCGCGCGCCACGCTGCTGAACACGTCGTCCGCGGTCACCGCCCGCACCATTTCCTCGCTCTGCGCCTGGCTCGGACGCTTGTAGCGGACGCGGATATGGGCAATCTCGTCGCTTTTCGCGGCGGCCGGCGTCGCTGCCGTGCCGTAACGCAACGGGTCAATCAGCCTGGCGGCGCTGTCGGGCGCCACGATCTCATACAGCGCCGTTACGCGATGACCGCTGCCCACCTCGCCGGCGTCAACTGCATCGTTTTTGAAATCCTCGCGCCGCAGACTGCGTGTCTCGTAGCCGATCAGGCGATATTCAGCCACCCGGGCCGGATTGAACTCGACCTGGATTTTCACGTCATCGGCAATCGGGAACAGCGATCCCGCCAGTTCGTCGATCAGAGTGCGGCGGGCCTCGGTCAGGCTGTCTATATAGGCCGCGATGCCATTGCCGGACTGTGCCAGCATCTGCATCAGACCATCATTGAGATTGCCGGTGCCAAAGCCGAAGACCGACAGGTAAACGCCGGTCTTGCGTTTCTCGGCGATAAAGTCCTTCAGCTTGGCCGGATCCGTGATGCCGAGATTGAAATCGCCATCGGTCATCAGCATGACGCGATTGATCGCCTTGGCCTGGAAATTCATCTCGGCCTCCTGGTAGGCCAGTTGCAGACCCGCGCCGCCAGCAGTGCCGCCTGAAGCTTTCAGGGCATCGACAACCGACAGGATGGCCGCAGCATTGCTGGCTGGCGTCGGCGGCAGCGCCACGCCGGTGGTGCCGGCATAGGTGACGATGGCCACCGTATCCTCGGGCTGCAGCTGCCGCACCAGCAGGCGGATCGCCGACTTCGCCAACGGCAGGCGGTCCTGCGAGTCCATCGAGCCCGACACGTCGATTAGCAGCACGATATTGGCACGCGCTCGCTGGGCCTGGGGTAAGTCAAAACCTTGCAGCGCCACACGCAACAGGCTGGCATCCTTGCGCCAGGGTGCAGGCATCACCGCCGCATCGATGGAAAAGGGCCTGTCGGCACTGGCCGGCCGGGTATAGCCGTAATCGAAATAGTTGATCATTTCCTCGATGCGCACCGCCTGCTGCGGCGGGCGCTGGCCGGCGCGCAGGAAGCGCCGTACGACGGCGTAGGAGGCGGTATCGACATCGGCACTGAAGGTCGAGACCGGCTCGCTAGCCACCGCCCTGACCGGATTGGCCGGCGCATGGGCGAAGCGATCTCTCGCCTGTTCCTGCAGAATCACATAGCCGGCCTGCATGGGCGCGGCGGCAGGTGCAGCGGCCGAATAGCCACCCGCAACATTCATTTCGATCCGGCGGGCGACTGGTGCGTGTGCGGCACCGGCGCTGGACGTCGTTGTTGTCGCAACCGGTGCGGTTTCGCAGGCCGCGAGGCCGAACGAGATCAGCAGCGCCAATGCGGCGCCGTAGTGCAGCTTAGACATGATGGAACCCCTCCCAATGCTTGCCTGCACAAAGCATTGGGAGCCGATTACGGCTGAAACATGACGCAATCCGGGCGGCTTTCAGGCCGCTAAATAAAGGATCAGGCCGCGCGGCCCTTCTTGCGCTGCGGCTGCGCCGCGCCTTTGCGCCCCGGCGCCTCGCCGGTCTCGTCGAACAGTTCGGCGAGCTTTTCCATCATCACGCCGCCCAGCTGTTCGGCATCCACGATGGTGACCGCCCGCTTGTAATAGCGCGTCACATCGTGGCCGATGCCGATGGCGGTCAGCTCCACCGGCGAACGGCGCTCGATCCAGTCGATGGTCTCGCGCAGATGGCGATCGAGATAATTGCCCGGATTGACCGACAGGGTCGAATCGTCAACCGGCGCGCCATCCGAGATCACCATCAGGATGCGGCGCTGTTCGGTGCGCGCCAGCAGGCGATCATGCGCCCAGAGCAGCGCCTCGCCATCGATATTCTCTTTCAGCAGTCCTTCGCGCAGCATCAGGCCAAGATTGCGGCGCGCACGACGCCAGGGCGCGTCGGCGCCCTTGTAGACGATATGGCGCAAATCGTTCAGGCGGCCCGGCTGGGCCGGCTTGTTGTCCGACAGCCATCTTTCACGGCTCTGCCCGCCCTTCCAGGCGCGCGTGGTGAAGCCGAGGATCTCGACCTTCACGGCACAGCGCTCCAGCGTGCGTGCCAGGATATCGGCGCACATCGCCGCCACGGTGATCGGGCGGCCGCGCATGGACCCGGAATTGTCGATCAGCAGGGTGACGACGGTATCGCGGAAATCGGTATCGCTTTCCTGCTTGTAAGATAATGGCAGGGTGGGATTGGCGACCACGCGGGCGAGCCGGGCCGCATCCAGCATGCCTTCCTCGAGATCGAAATGCCACGAGCGCGACTGCTTGGCCATCAGACGGCGCTGCAGGCGGTTGGCTAGCTTGCCCACCACCGACTGCAGATTACTGAGCTGCTGGTCGAGATGGTGCCGCAGCCGCGCCAGCTCTTCGGTGTCGCACAGATCGTCGGCGCCCACCACTTCGTCGAACTGCCTGGTGAAGGCCTTGTAGGTCGGCTCGCGGTTATGGCCCATCATGTCGGACATCGGCGGACGACGACCCTTGCCGGCCTCCTCGCCCGAACCGGCAACCTGCTCTTCCATGCCGGCTTCGGCTTCCATCTCGACCGACTCGCCGCCCGAGGCATCGGAGGCTTCCGCCTGCTCCATGCCGCTGCTGGCCGCTTCGCCCTGCTCGGAGTCGGAGCCGTCGGACTCGCTCTGGGGCTGCTGGCCCTGGCTGTCCTGGTCCTCGCCCTCATCCTCGTCGTCCATGTCGCCGCTTTCGTCGTCGACAAGTTCGAGGTCCTTGATCAGCTTGCGGGTGACTTTGCCGAAGGCGCGCTGGTCATTCAGGTTGGCCACCATGCCGTCCAGATCGGCACCGGCTTTTTCCTCGACCCAGTCGCGCCACAGCGCCACCATCTTCTGCGCCTGCTTGGGCACCGGTTCTCCGGTCAGGCGCTCGCGAGCGAGCAGCCCGAGCACATCGGCCAGTGGCGCCTCGGAGCGGTCCTTGACCTTGGCATAGCCCTTCGAGCGGCAGCGGTCTTCCAGCGCCGCATTCAGGTTCTGCGCCACGCCGGCCATGCGGGTGGCGCCGATGGCTTCCACACGGGCCTGCTCGATGGCATCGAACACCGCGCGCGCCGTGCCACCCTGGGGCAGCAGCTTGGAATGCAGGCTGTCGTCGTGATGGCGCAGCTTCAGCGCCATGGCATCGGCCATGCCGCGGATCTGCGCGACCTCGGCCGCCGGCAGATCGCGGCCCGGCACCGGCAGGCGTGCACGCTTGCCCCGCAGGCCTGGGGTTTCCGGCCCGAAGCTGACCTGCAGGTCGCGGTCGTGCGAAATCGCCCGCGTCGCTGCGATCAGTGCGCGCTTGAATGGCTCGATCGGACTTTCCGGCTTGCTGGCCATGGCCTGGCGCGACCCTTTAGGTGAGGTCGGCCTTGCCCGCCGTCTCCGGCAGTTCCTCGCCGAAGCAGCGCTGGTAGTATTCGGCCACCAGCGGGCGCTCCAGCTCGTCGCACTTGTTGAGGAAGGTGAGACGGAAGGCGAAGCCGATGCTGCCGAAGATGCGCGCATTCTCGGCCCAGGTGATCACGGTGCGCGGGCTCATCACGGTGGAGATGTCGCCATTGATGAAGCCGGCGCGGGTCAGTTCGGCCACCGCGACCATGTTCTGGATGTCTTTCTTGCCCTTGTCGCCGATATAGGTGGGCGACTTGGCCAGCACGATGGCGGTCTCGTCATCGGCCGGCAGGTAGTTGAGCGTGCAGACGATGCTCCAGCGATCCATCTGGCCCTGGTTGATCTGCTGGGTGCCATGATAGAGGCCGGTGGTGTCGCCGAGGCCGACGGTGTTCGCCGTCGAGAAGAGGCGGAAGGCCTTGTGCGGGCGGATCACGCGATTCTGGTCGAGCAGCGTCAGCTTGCCTTCGACTTCCAGCACACGCTGGATCACGAACATCACGTCCGGGCGGCCGGCATCGTATTCGTCGAAGACCAGCGCCACCGGCGACTGCAGGGCCCAGGGCAGGATGCCTTCGCGGAATTCGGTGACCTGCTTGCCGTCGCGCAGCACGATGGCGTCCTTGCCGACGAGGTCGATACGGCTGATATGGCTGTCGAGGTTGACGCGCACGCAGGGCCAGTTCAGGCGGGCGGCGACCTGCTCGATATGGGTCGACTTGCCGGTGCCGTGATAGCCCTGGACCATGACGCGGCGGTTGTAGGCAAAGCCGGCCAGAATGGCGAGCGTGGTCTCGCGGTCGAAGCGATAGGTCGAATCCAGATCCGGCACATGCTCGCTGGCCTGACTGAAAGCCGGCACCTTCATGTCGCTGTCGATACCGAACACGTCGCGCACGGAAATCGTGATATCCGGCAGTTCGCTGGCCGGCTGGGAAACAGGCTTGGTCTGGAGGGCCGTCATCGTCACTCTCAAATCTTTCTTGGGCTCAAGTCGCCGCGGGCGGGATCGGCGGGCGATCCGTGGCGCAGCTAGAAGGGGAGATCAGGGATCAAGTATAGCCGCGCGATTGCAGGAAGGCATAGGCTTGGGTGATGGTTTTCAGCCTTTCTTCGGCCGACTTGTCACCGCCATTGGCATCCGGGTGATAGCGTTTCACCATCCGTTTGTACTGCGCCTTGATATCGGCTTTCCGCAAGGGGAGCGTCAATTTGGTGATGTCGAAGCCCAGGGCGATCAGGGCATCGCGTTCCCGCGGCTCCAGCTGCAGTTCGGCCCGGGTTTTGCGCCGCTCGGCGCCCAGCTTGATGCCCACCTCGGCCAGAATCCCCAGATCGTCCTTGACCCAGACCTGGGGTTCGTCGCCCTGCGGCTTGGTGCCCAGCTTCCAGGTCGGCCGGTGCCCCAGCACGTCCTGGCGCTGATAGCGCTCGATATCGGCATCGGTCATGCCCTGGAAGAAATTCCAGCCGGCATTGTACTGGCGCACATGGTCGAGGCAGAAATGCCAGCGCCCATCCAGCCGTTCCCGGGTTTTCGGAGCCGGAAACCGGCCCTCCTCGGGGCAGCCGGGATGGTCGCAGCGACGCAGACGGCGCCGGCCGAATGCCGTTTCGGCCTCGGCTTCGATGAACAGTTTCTGCTGGGCAGTCCGGGCGCGCGACATGAGTGGTAAATTATGGGTCGAAGGGTGGGCACTGGCAAGGCAATAGCCGCTGCCCTACCCTGTCGCAAAAGCTGCATTTTCTTGACGCTACAGGATTTTTATCATGTCGATCGCCGCCAGCATCCGCGCCAAACTGACACAGGCCCTGCAACCGGTCCGGCTGGAGCTGGTGGATGAATCCGCCATGCATGCCGGCCATGCCGCCATGAAGGGGCTGGGAGCGGGCGAAACCCATTTCCGGTTGCTGGTTGTGGCCGAACGGTTCAGCGGGTTGAACCGGGTGCAGCGACAAAGGCTGATTTACCAGCTTTTGGATGCCGAAATGGCCAATGGCCTGCATGCCCTGGCAATCACCGCCAAGGCACCGGAAGAGCTGAAAGACTCAACGGGTGCAATGAGTTGATTCGGAGCTGCAACCTCATCAACCCAAAGTCTTAGAATAATACAACCTTTTCATTTGAGAAATCGGCACGCATCCATTATAGGTTGCGATATGCCAACGACACGCCAACCGCAGCACGCCACGCCAGCCCATACGGGTTCGAGCCTCATTACCCGCAATCTGCGGCTGGGGCGCGGGCGAACGAGCATCCGGCTGGAGCGGCTGGAATGGGCGGCGCTGGATGCGATTTGCCAGACCGAGAATGTTGATCGTCACATGTTTGCAGCCCAGGTCGACCGCGACCCGCTGCGGCGGGAAAAGACCCTGACCTCGCGGGTGCGCAGCGCCATTCTGGCTTATTTCGTGTCGCGGTCCGGGATCACCGTGCCGGGGCTGACGGCGGCCGGCCGCGAGGCGCTGCTCAATATCGGCCTCAGCCCAGGACCAGCGCCAGCAAAACAGGAAGAGTCGCGAAACTGAGCAGGGTGGAAATCACCACTAGGCTGGCGACCGTCTGCGGGTCGCGATTGTAGCGCACCGCGAAAATGTAATTCACCACTGCCACCGGCATGGCGCACTGGATGATGAATACGCCACGCGCCGCCCCTTCCAGGCCCAGCACCCAGCTCAACCCAAATCCCGCGCCCAGGCCCGCCAGCAGACGGATGGCCGAGAGCAGCAGGCCGCGCCTGAGGTCGTTGACCTTCAGCGTCGCCAGCGACACGCCGAGCGTCAGCAGCATCAGCGGAATGGCGATACCGCCGGCCACGTGCAGGCTGCGCATCACCCAGCCCGGCGGATGCACCTGCAGCAGATTGCCGATCACGCCGATCAGCACGGCGTAGATCATCGGCGAGCGGAAGACTTCCTTGAGATTGCCGCGTCCTGCCAGGATCGATTGTCCCAGCGTGAAATTGCCCAGCGAACTGACCGCGAAGAACACGATGCCCAGCGCCAGTCCAGGCTGGCCATAGGCGAAGAGGCTGAGCGACAGGCCGGCATTGCCGGCATTGGGAAAGGTCAGCGACGATACGTAGCTGCGGATCGGCAGGCGCAACGCCGACAGCACTGCCGCATTCATCGCCATGAAGGCCGCCATCGCAATGAAGGTGGCCATGGCCATGGTGCCGATCATGGCGCGATCCACCTCGGCATTCAGCAGCGAGTGAATCACCAGGCAGGGCGTGCCGAAATTGGTGACCAGCAGGCTGATATTGTCGACCTGGAACGGCCGGCCGCGCCGGGCCCAGAACCAGCCGAAGCCGACCAGCATCAGCAGCGGCGCGATGACCGAAAAGACTTCAGCGAATAAGGCAAGCGACATGGATCAGGCCGCGCGGCCGGTGGCGCCATCCAGCTGTTCGGCCAGCAGCGCCAGCACAGCCTGCGGCGCGACATCGTTCTTCTGCACGGCACGGCCGATGGCTTCGGCCAGGATGAACACCAGATTGCCGTCGCGCACCTTCTTGTCCTGCTTCATATGGTCGAGCAGAACGGCGGCCTTGAACTGCGCGGCGCCATCCACATCGGCAAGCCGCGCCGGCAGGCCGCTTTCGGCTAGATGCGCTTCCACGCGCGGCGCCAGGCCGGCATCGCACAGACCCAAGACAGCCGACAAACGCAAGGCCAGCGTCATCCCCACCGCCACGCCCTCGCCATGCAGCAGGCGCTGCGAATAGCCGGTCTCGGCTTCCAGCGCATGGCCGAAAGTATGGCCGAGATTGAGCAGCGCGCGTTCGCCTTCCTCGCGCTCGTCGGCCGCCACAATGCGCGCCTTGTGCGCGCAGCAGCGCGCCACCGCTTCGGTGCGCAGGGCCATGTCGCCGGCCAGCAGCTTCGCGCCGTTCTGTTCCAGCCAGGCATAGAAATCCGCATCGCCGAGCAGGCCGTATTTCACCACCTCGGCATAGCCGGCCCGCAGCTCGCGCGGCGACAGCGTATCCAGCAGCGCCACATCGGCCAGCACGAGCTTGGGCTGATGAAACGCGCCGATCAGGTTCTTGCCCTGGCGACTGTTGATCGCGGTCTTGCCGCCGACAGATGAGTCGACCTGCGCCAGCAGCGAGGTTGGCACCTGGATGAAATCCATGCCGCGCCGGAGCACGGAAGCCGCGAAGCCGACCAGATCGCCGATCACGCCGCCGCCGAGCGCGATCAGGTAATCGCGGCGCTCGACCTTGAGCGCCAGCAGCGATTCGCACAGATGCTCGAAACCGGCATAGGATTTCTGCTTCTCGCCCGGCGGCAGGATCACCGTTTCGCAGCCGATATTCTTCAGCGCCAGCGCGCGCCGCAGCGTATCGAGGTGATGCTTGGCGACCGTCTCGTCGGTGACGATGACGGCGAACGGCCGGCGCAGCAGCGGCGCGATGTGGTCGCCGGCGCGCTCCAGCAGGCCGGCGCCGACCTGGATGTCATAGGCGCGGTCGCCAAGAGCCACACGCACAATCTGTTCGCTCATCGCTTTACTCGTTCACATGCGCAGGATGGCCATGGCCGGTCCTGGCATGCTGTCTGGCATAATCGTGATAGGCATCGGGCAGCGCCTGCAGGATCTGATCGACCACGCCGTCATGGGGACCGTCCACGCTCTCCACCGTGATGTCGGCCTCGGCGTAGAACGGATAACGGTCGGTCATCAGCCGCGACAGCGTGCTACGCAGGTCGCCATTGGCCAGCAGCGGGCGGTTGCTGCGCCGCGCACAGCGCTTGACCAGGATATCCAGCTCGGCCTTGAGCCAGACCGAGATTCCTTTGCTGCGGATGCGCTCGCGCGTCTCGACATTCATATAGGCGCCGCCGCCGGTGGCCAGCACCAGATGCGGCTGCTCCAGCAGGCGGGCGATCACCTTGCGCTCGCCATCGCGGAAGGCGGCCTCGCCATGGCTGGCGAAGATTTCCGGGATGCTCGCGCCGGCGGCCTTTTCGATTTCGGTATCGGCATCGAGGAAGGCGAAGCCGAGCCGGCTGGCGAGCCGGCGGCCGACCGAACTCTTGCCCGCGCCCATCAGGCCGACCAGCACGATGCTGCGCAGCCGGCCGTCCGGGCCAGGTGTTAGGGAGCCGGCAGCCGCTGTCCCGGGAGCCATCCCTGGGGCGGAGCGGGAGTGGTCGGAGGGAGCGGCAACGGCGGAGACGATCTCGGTAATGCTCACGCCCATTCTCGTAAGTCTGCCGGCGCTGGGCCGGGCCTGAAACCAATGCCTTACGCCCCGCCGATTGCCTGCGCCGGGCCGCGCCGATACAATAGAGCAATCGGTTCACAATTCCAGCGCGCGCCGCTGCCCCGGGGTGTCCGGGCCGCAGCCGCGCCGCCCAAGCCGGAGCGCAAGCCGCATGGCCCGTATGTCGCTAATCCTCGGTGCCACCCTGGTCGTCCTGATCGGCGGCAGCATCGCCTTCCTGGCCAGTTGGGACATTCCGGCCCCGCGCGGCAAGGTCGAAAAGGTCATCCCCGCCGACCGCCTCGGGAAATAACCCATGCGTCGTCTGGCGTCGGCCAGTGTTCTTGGCGTCGCCCTGCTGGCCGGCCAGACCGCCCTGGCCCAGCCGATTCGCCTGATCCCGCCGGAGCAGCAGGCCGCCCCCGCCGGCAGCCAGCCATCCGACCCCTCAAACCAGGTCCAGACCCAGGGCAATACCCCGCCCATGGGCAGCCCGCCGCTCAGCGCCCCGTCGCAGCCGCAGATTCTGCGCCCGCCTGCCGGCATGGTGGAAACCCAACAGCTGGCGCCGCCGCCGGCCCCCGAGACACCGGCCGCCGCCGAAGCGCCGGCCGGCAAAACGCCTGACTTCGTCATCCAGCCGCTGAAGGCGCCCGACCCGTCCTCGGCCGGACTGCTCGACGAGGGCAACGGCGGGCTGGGCAGCGCCATGTGGCAGGGCAGCAGCCGCGGCCAGGCCATGCAGGCGCTCGGCGTGTTGCCGGCCCCGGTGGCCGCGCCCGCCCTGCGCAACCTGCAGCGCCGCCTGCTACTCAGCATCGCCGAAGTGCCGCCGGGCAACGACACCACGCCGACGCTGCTCGGCCTGCGCGTGGCGCAGTTGATGAAGCTCGGCTTCATCAGCGATGCCGAACGCCTGACACCCTCTGCCGTCTCGGCCCCGAAGGAAGCGGTGTTCCGCGAGCTGCCGTTCAATCTGGCGCTGCTGAAGAACGACATGCCGCGCGCCTGCGAGCTGGCCGCCAGCGGCCTGCGCGACGATCCGGCGCCGCTGTGGCAGAAGGCCACCGTCTTCTGCCGCTACAGCGCCAAGGATATCGCCGCCGGCGACCTGGCGCTCAGCCTGTGGCGCGACAGCGGCACCGACAGCGATCCGGTCTTTGGCACGCTGGCCAATATCCTGCGTGGCGATGCGCGGGCCAAATTCGACAGCTTCGGCGGCACGGTTTCGCCGCTGCATTTCGCCATGCTGCGCGCCACTGGCCGGCCGCTGCCGAAAGATACGCTCGATGTGGCATCGCCCGCCGCGCTGATCGCCATCGCCGCCTATGACAAGGCCGATGCGGATACCCGCCTGATGGCGGCGGAACGCGCGGTGGCCTTTGGCGCATTGCCGCCCGAGGTGCTGGCCGAAGCCTATGCCGCGGTCGAGATTGCCGAGGCCCAGCGCGCGACGCTCACCGCCGCCATCGCCACCGGCAAGGACAGGAGCGTGCGAGCCGCCGCGATGCTGTATCAGCAGACCCGCGCCACCACCGAGCCGAAGACCCGCGCCGAACTGATCCGCCGCGCCTGGGACCTGGCGGTCGCGCGCAACCTGCAACTCGCCACCGCCAGCGTCTACAAGCCGCTGCTGGCCAACCTGGTGCCCAACGAAGGCAGCATCGCCGCCGCCCCCGCCGTGATCCGCATGGCGCTGGCCGCCGGCGATACCGGTCTCGCACGCCTGTGGCGCAACACGCTGATGGCGCTGCCGCCCGAGCGCGACAATGCCGGCGATATCGCCGCCACTGCCTGGCCGCTGTTGCTGATCGCCGGCGAAGACGGCGACTGGCGCGACAGCCGTTACGAAGCCTGGCTGGCCGCGCAGGACAGCCTGCCGCCGCCCGAGCGCACCGCGCGCGCCGCCCTGCTGCTGACCCTGGCCGAGGCCGCCGGCCTGACGGTACCGGCCGAACGCTGGGACAGCCTGCTCAATGCCGCCGCGGCGGCGAATGCGAAAGCCCCGCCGGTGGCGTTGTGGCGCAACCTGCAGCGGGCCGCCACCGCCAAGGCGAAAGCCGAGACCGTGGCGCTGGCGCTGGCCATGCTCGGCGGCCAGGGCAGCCTGGAGGCCGATGGCCAGAGCCTGGCCACCGCGCTGGAAGCCCTGCGCAGCGTCGGCCTCTCGGCGGAAGCAAAGCAAATTGCCCTTGAAGCTGCGCTGCTGCGCGGCTTCTGATCGAACGCATGGCGAGAGCCAGCCGCCATATCGACAATTTCCTGGAGATGCTGAGCGCCGAGCGCGGCCTGGCGAAGAATTCGCTGATCGCCTACCAGACCGACCTGGCCGAATTCAGCGGCTTCATCGCGGCGCGCAACGAGACGCCGGAAAAGATCGGTGTCGATTCTTTACGCGCCTATGTCCAGGGTCTGCACGATGCCGGACTGAAGCCCGCCACCGCCTCGCGCCGGCTCTCGGCCCTGCGGCAGTTCTTCAAATTCCTGGTGCAGGAAAATATCCGCAGCGACGATCCGGCCTCGCTGCTGGATGCGCCGAAACGCGCGCGGCCCCTGCCGAAGCTGCTCAGCGAAACCGAGGTCGATACGCTGCTCGACGAGGCGCGCAGTTTGCGCGACGATCCGGCCGAGAGCGCGCGGCTGACCGCCCTGCTGGAAATCCTCTACGCCACGGGCTTACGCGTCAGCGAGCTGGTCGGCCTGCGCTGGCCGCCATTCGGCGACGACGACCGGTTTCTGGTCATCCGCGGCAAGGGCAACAAGGAGCGGCTGGTGCCCTTGAGCGACCCGGCGCGTCAGGCCATCGCGGCCTATGCCGGCTGGCGCGGCCAGTTCATGGACGCGAAAACCTCGCCCTGGCTGTTTCCCTCACGCGGCGAAAGCGGCCATCTGACCCGGCAGCGTTTCGGCCAGTTGCTGAAGGAGCTGGCGGTGGCCGCCGGACTGATGCCGTCGAAAGTGTCGCCGCATGTGCTGCGCCATGCCTTCGCCAGCCACCTGCTGGCCCATGGCGCCGACCTGCGCGCGGTGCAGAAGATGCTGGGCCATGCCGATATCAGTACAACCCAGATCTACACCCATGTGCTGGAAGCGCGGAAACAGGCGCTGGTGCGCGGCCATCACCCGCTCGCCAAGGGCTGAGTCCCGGTTTTCTGCGATAATCCTGTCCGCCGGGCGACCAATTCAGGCCCATTCGGCGCCAATCGGAGACCGATTGGAGCCCATTCAGGGCCAATTGCGTCCTATTGCGAGCCAGTCGGGGCCGATGGAGTCCCGTGCAGGACCAAGTCTGGCCCGCTCTTGTGTCCCGTCTTTACGATGTCCAGCAGCAGCGATGCAGAAATGAGAACATACATGGTACATCAGAAAGCCGGACGGTCAAGCGCCCTCGCGTAACGTCAGGCTTGCCAACACCCCTCCGGGCCAGTTAGCAGATGCAGCATAGATAAAAACAGGGAGCGTTACTGCCATGAGCTTCAAAACCATCACCCCCGCCCCGGCCCGGCTGAACCGCTGCGAGCTGGCGGTGCCCGGCAGCAGCGTGAAGCTGTTCGAAAAGGCCGCGAAAAGCGCCGCCGATGTGATTTTCCTTGATCTCGAAGACGCGGTGGCGCCCGACGACAAGCCGCAGGCGCGCAAGAATATCGTGGCCGCCCTGCATGACATCGACTGGGGCCGCAAGGTGATGTCGGTGCGCATCAACGGGCTCGACACCCATTACATGTATCGCGACGTCGTCGAGGTGATCGAGGGCGCCGGCGACAAGGTCGACCTCGTGATGGTGCCGAAGGTGGGCACGGCGGCCGATATCTATGCCGTCGACATGCTGCTGACCCAGATCGAGACGGCGAAAGGCTTCAAGAAGCGCATCGGCATCGAGGCGATCATCGAGACGGCCCTGGGCATGCAGAATATCCACGAGATCGCGGCGGCCTCGCCGCGCATGGAAAGCCTGCATTTTGGTGTTGCAGATTATGCCGCCTCGACCCGGGCCCGCACGACCTCCATCGGCGGGCCGAACGCGCTCTACGGCGTGCTGACCGACAAGGATGGCGACAAGCCGCGCGATTATTTCTGGGGCGACATGTGGCATTACGCCATCTCGCGCATGGTGGTGGCGGCGCGTGCCAACGGGTTGCGCCCCATCGATGGCCCGTTCGGCGATTTCTCCGATGCCGATGGCTACCGGGCCCAGGCCAACCGCGCCGCGATTCTCGGTTGCGAAGGAAAATGGGCGATCCATCCGGCGCAGATCACGGTGGCCAACGAGGTCTATACGCCGCCGGAAGCGGAAGTGACCAAGGCCAAGCGCATCCTGGAAGCGATGGCGGCGGCGCAGGCCGCCGGCCAGGGCGCGGTGGCGCTGGACGGCAAGCTGATCGACATCGCCTCCATCCGCCAGGCCGAAGGCATCGTCAAACAGGCCGAACTGATCGCGCGGGGGTGAGCCATCGCCGCAACTAAGATCGTCACCCGCGGGCTTGACCCGCGGGTCCCAATTTCTTGCAACATCGGAATGGGATGCCCGGATCAAGTCCGGGCATGACAAGCAGTAATAAATTCGGGGCTGCGGCTTATTGACTCACTCGCCAATCGGTTTTCGATATACCGAACATAATAGCAGCAGATTCGAACGCATCTTCCAGCGAGTCTGCATGGTCGTGAGACTGCGGTTCGCCGGCATCATTCCAATGCCAGGTAATCACTTCCGCGCCAGCATGTTCGATACTGAGAAACTGTGGCAAGGGAAGGGGCCGAAGCTTGCCGCCTTCGACGATGTTATGCCCATACTCGCGGGAGCGCTGTTCCGGCGTCAGCTTAACATACCAAAAACGGGCATTGCCGTTCAGGGAATGCGGAAAACCAGCCATCCCATGTAACCCGCTTACGCCGCCGAGACCGGCGTCTTGCTGCCGGCGGCAGGCGCGGCAGCGGCCTGCCCATTGGGCGCGTGTTCGAATTCCGGCACGAGCGTCTTCATCAGCTGCAGCAGCGCGGCCGTGTCCTGTTCGCGCGCGGCCTGGGCCGCCACCGCAATGGCGCGATCCAGTTCGGCGCGGTCGACGATGCGCGGCGCCGCCAGCATGATGCCATCCTGCGGCGTGGGCATCGTGGCCTCGTCGCTGTGCAGCACTTCCTCATACAGCTTCTCGCCCGGGCGCAGGCCGGTATAGACGATCTTTACATCCTTGTCGGGGCGCAGCCCGGCGAGGCGGATCATCTGCTGCGCCAGGTCGCGGATGCGCACCGGCTCGCCCATGTCGAGCACGAAAATCTTGCCCGCCGCCTGCACGGTGTCACCCGACATGGCGGCGGCCTGCAGGATCAGTTCGACCGCCTCGCGCGTGGTCATGAAGAAGCGCGTGACATCGGGATGCGTCACCGTCAGCGGCCCACCCATGCCGAGCTGGCGCTGGAACAGCGGCACCACCGACCCGGACGAGCCCAGCACATTGCCGAACCGCACAGTGACAAACTGCGTGGCGGCATTGCTGCTGGCACGTTCCAGATCCAGACTCTGGCAGACCATCTCGGCCACGCGCTTGCTGGCGCCCATCACATTGGTGGGGTTGACCGCCTTGTCGGTGGAGATCATCACCATGACGCCGACGCCATGGCGCCGGCTGGCCTGCGCCACCACCGCGGTGCCCTGCACATTGGTGAGGATGCCCTCGCCGATATTGGCCTCCACCAGCGGCACATGCTTGTAGGCCGCGGCATGCAGCACGATTTCGGGGCGATGGGCGGCGAAGACCCGCTCGACCGCATCGGCGCTGCGCACATCGCCGAGCACCGGCAGCCGCGCCACACCGGGGAAGCGTTCGGCCAGCTCCATGTCGATCTGGTAGAGCGCATGTTCGCTCTGTTCGAACAGCACGATCAGCGCCGGCTCCAGCGCTGCCACCTGGCGCACCAGTTCCGAGCCGATGGTGCCCCCGGCGCCGGTGACCAGCACGCGCTTGCCACCAACCAGCCGGATGACGGCGGCGCGGTCGAGCACGCGTTGCGGCCGGCCGAGCAGGTCTTCCACATCGATGGGCCGCACCTGCGAGGCGCCGTCGCTCTCTTTGCGGAATTCAGTCAGCCGCGGCAGGCGCGCCACCGTGATGCCGAGATGGCCGGCGGCATCGACCAGCGCGCCGATGACGCGACCGTCGAAGCGATCGTCGGCGATGATGATGCGGTGCGGCCGGTCCATGGGGCGCATCTGCGCGACAATAGTGGCGAGGTCGTCGATGCGGCCGAGCACACGGATGCCGCGCAGATCGCGGCCATGGCGGCCGGCGGAATCGTCAAGGATGCCGACAACGCGATAGGGCGTCTGGCTGCCGCGCTGCATCTCGCGGATGAAGGCATCGGCAGCGGCGCCGGAGCCAAGCAGCAGCACCGGCACGCGCTTGTCGTCGCCCCATTGCAGGGCAGCAACCAGGCTGCCGTCCTTCCAGCTGCGATAGAGCATGCGCGGCCCGGTCAGCAGCGCGACCAGGATGAAGAACTGCAGCACCGAGGCGCTGCGCGGATAGTCTTCCAGGCGGGTGAACAGGAACAGGATGGCGAGGAAGATCAGGATCGACAGCGCCGATCCGCGCAGAATGGCGATGACATCGCGCATCGAGGCGAAATGCCAGATGCCACGATAGAGCCCCGCGAACAGGAAGACGACCCCGGCGACGGCGGCGAAACCGACGGTATCGACCAGCCAGTCTTCCAGCGACCAGCGATGGTCCACGATACTGAAGCGCAGCCAGAGCGCCAGCAGGAAGGACAGTGCCGCCATGACGATATCATGCAGTGCCACCAGCAGGACGCGGTGGTTGAGCCGGAGCAGGCGCGGGGATTTGGCGGGACTGGCCATGATCGGTCTCAGTCTAGCGGCTGGGCCGGTTCGGCGAAATGCCTACAGAGCAGCGCCGTCAGAACCAGTGCGATGGCCAGCGCGGCCAGGGCCGCGCCGAGCGACAGGGTGCTGAGCAGCGCCAGCAGGATGAGGATGGTATTCAGCAGGGCGATACGGGTGGCGACCGCAGCATGACTGCCGAGCTTGCGCGCGCCCTGCTGGTAGAAATGGCTGCGATGGGCCTGCCAGACCTTTTCGCGCCGCAGCAGCCGGCGCAGCAAGGTGACGGTGGCATCCATCCAGTAATACATCGGCAGGATCAGGGCGGCGGCCCAGTCGCCCGAGAGGGCGAGCAGCACCAGCAGCAGGCCGAGCAGGTAGCCCACCGGGACGCTGCCGACATCGCCGAGGAAAACTTTCGCCCGGCCCCAGTTCCATGGCAGGAAGCCCAGCGCGGCCGCGGCGACGATCAGGCCGGTTGCATCGACGATGCCGGAGGGCTGCGTGGCGAAGACCAGCGCAATACCGCAGCCGACCGTGGCCATCTCGACACCGGTGATGCCATTGATGCCATCCATGAAGTTGAACAGGTTGGTGAACCAGATCCAGGCCAGGAACAGCAGGATGCGTTCGAGCCAAACCGGCAGCAGCCCTTGCGTGATGCTGGCGAAATCCGGCAGCAGCGCCAGCAGCAGGCCGACGGCCAGCATCTGCACGCCGAGCCGCAAACCGACGGGCAGGCCGCCACGGCGATCATCGAGCCAGGAGACCAGTGCCAGCGCCGCCATGCCGAGCAGCGCCAGCAGGAAATAGTCGTCCGGGTCGTAGCCGTACCAGACGATGCAGCCGAGCAGGATGCCGGCGGTGACGGCGACGCCGCCGCCGCGCGGCGTGATCTCGCTGTGGCTGGAGCGTTCGTTGGGGATATCGAAGACCGCGCGGCGCTGCAGCCAGCCGATCAGCGGCTTCAGCGCGATAAAAACAAACAGGCCGCTCGCAACGGCGATACCGGCGGCGATCAGCCAGTCCTGCGCGACATCGCTCACAGCGCCTCTCCCTGCTGTGTCAGCACATGGCGATAGGCGGCGAGGCTCTCGGCGACGAACTGCTCGACCGAGAATTCCGCCACCGCGATGGCGCGGCTGCGCGCCGCCAGACGCTGGCGCAGGGCCGGATCGCGCAGCAGGCGGTCGATGGCGGCTGCCGTGGCCGGGCCGTCGCCCACCGGCACCAGCAGGCCGTTTTCCTCATGGCGCACCACTTCGCGGCAGCCCGGCGCATCGGTGGTGACGATGGCGCGGCCGATGGCGGCGGCCTCGATCAGCCCGCGCGGCAGGCCTTCGCGATAAGACGGCATGACGATGATATGGGCGCGCGCCAGCATCGCCGGCATGTCTTCGGCGAAGCCCCAGTATTCGACCGCGCCGCCGTCGATCCAGGCCTGGAGCTGCGCCGCGCCCACATCGGTGGGGTTATCCGGATCGGGCCGGCCGACCAGCACGAAACGCACGCCGGGCTGGCGCAGCGCTTCGGCAGCAGCGACGAATTCGCGCAGGCCCTTGTCGCCCAGCAGCCGCGCGGGGAACATCACGACCGTTTCGCCGGGCGGTTCGGGCTGCGGCGCGAAACGCTGCATGTCGACGCCGCAGCCGCGGATCATCACATAGCGGCTGTCGGGCAGCAGGCGATGCTGCTCGAAGACAGCGAGATCGTCGGGGTTCTGGAAAATGGCGAGGCTGTTACGATGATGCAGCGCGAAGCGATAGAGCGGTTCCAGCAGCCGCCGCATCAGTCGCGTCCTGCCATCGTCGCGGATGAACAGGAAGCCGAGGCCGGTGATGGCATGCACCACGGCGGGCACACCGACCAGCCGCGCGGCGATGCCGCCCCAGATCACCGGCTTGATCGAGACCAGATGCACGATGCGCGGCCGCAGCCCCAGCATCAGCCAGAACAGGTCGAGCAGCAGGCGCAGTTCGGCCAGCGGGTTGGTGCCGCCGCGCCCGAGCGGGATCGGATGGATATGGAAGCCCTCGGCGGTCAGGCGGGCCGTCATCGCCGGATCGGCCGGAGCCGCCACATGCACGTCCCAGCCGGCATCGCGCATGGCCCGGCCGACCGGCAGGCGATGGGTGGCGAAGAACAGGGCTTCCTGCACAACGATCAGCAGGCGGCGCGGGGGCGAGGAACGGACCATGGCCCGGCTCTACCGGCTGGCACCGGGGCGGTCAAGCGGTCAAATCCCCTTATCCTTCCATGGCTTTCCGGGTGGCTTTATTGACAGGGCCGGGCAGCCGGGCTACCCCCTGATTTCCGGTATCCCAGAGCAAGGCAGTCCGTGTCCGCCCCCTCGTCCGCTTCCCCCATTGCCGTGATCGGCCTCGGCTATGTCGGTCTGCCGCTGGCGGTGGCGCTGGCCAGGCATTTCCCGGTGGTCGGCTTCGATGTCGACCGCAGCCGGATCGAGGAATTGCGGCGCGGCCAGGACCGCACCCACGAGATCGGTGCCGACGCCCTGAAGGCCTCGACGCTGAAGCTCAGCGCCGATGCCGCCGACCTGCCCGGCCATGCCATCTATATCGTCACCGTGCCGACCCCGGTGGACGACAAGAACGTGCCCGATCTCGGCCCGGTGCGCTCGGCCTCGCGCACGGTGGGCACGGCGCTGAAGACGAAACCGGCCAAGGGCGCTGTCGTCGTCTATGAAAGCACCGTCTATCCCGGTGTTACCGAAGAGGTCTGCGGCCCGATCCTGGAAGAACTGTCGGGCCTCGTCTGCGGCAAGGATTTCTTCCTCGGCTATTCGCCCGAGCGCATCAATCCCGGCGACAAGGTGCATACGGTCGACAAGATCACCAAGGTGGTGGCCGGCCAGACGCCGGCCGTGGCGGCGCAGCTTGCCGATGTCTACGGCCGGATCACTTCGGGCGGCATCCATCTGGCGCCGACGATCAAGACGGCGGAAGCCGCCAAGGTGATCGAGAATGCCCAGCGCGACATCAACATCGCCTTCATCAACGAGATCGCCATGATCTTCGGCAAGATGGGCATTTCCACCCATGACGTGCTGGAAGCCGCCGGCACCAAGTGGAATTTCCTGAAATTCCAGCCCGGCCTGGTCGGCGGCCACTGCATCGGCGTCGATCCCTATTACCTGGCGCATCGCGCCGGCGAACTGGGTCATGACGCCCGTATCATCCTGTCGGGCCGCGCCATCAACGACGGCATGAGCGGCTATGTGGCCGACAGCATCGCCGCGCGCATCCAGCCGAAGAGCAATATCCTGGTGCTGGGCCTGACCTTCAAGGAAGACGTGCCCGACCTGCGCAATTCCAAGATCGCCGACCTGATCGCGGCGCTCGGCCGCCATGGCCATTCGGTCGCCGTGCACGATCCACTGGCCGACCCGAACGAAGCGCAGCATGAATATGGCCTGATGCTGGCGCCGCGGCTCGACCAGCTTTCGGGCTTCGACGCCGTGGTGGTGGCGGTGCCGCATGAGCAGTATCGCGGGCTCGACACGGCGGCGCTCGCCCGCCTGGTCAGATCCGGCGGCCTGCTGGCCGACCTGAAGGGCCTGTGGCGCGGCCGCGGCCTGCCCGACAGCCTGCAATACTGGTCGCTGTAATCGCGCGGCACTGGACAGGGCCGCCGCCCTGCCCAAAATAAGCCGGCCACAGGAGTTTTCGCCATGTCCGAACAGGTCGACACCCGCATCCCGGTTTCCGTCATCACCGGCTTCCTGGGCGCGGGCAAAAGCACGCTGCTCAACCGCCTGCTGCGCCACCCGGACATGGGCGAGACCGCCGTGATCGTCAACGAATTCGGCGAGATCGGCCTGGACCATGCGCTGATCGCCTCCAGCAAGGAAGACACCGTGCTGCTCAGCTCGGGCTGCCTGTGCTGCACGGTGCGCGGCGACCTGGTGAACACCTTCCGCGAGCTGACCGCCAAGCGCGACAGCGGCGAGGTCAAGCCGTTCAAGCGCGTGGTGATCGAGACCACCGGCCTGGCCGATCCAGCCCCGGTGCTGCATACCCTGATGAGCGATCCGGTGGTGGCCGAGCGCTGCCGCCTGGAAAGCGTGGTGACGCTGGTGGATGCCGTGAACGGCGACAGCACCCTGGACCATCATATTGAAGCCGTGAAACAGGCCGCCGTCGCCGACCGCCTGGTGCTGACCAAGACCGACCTGGCCGACGCAAAAGCCGTACAGAAGCTGCGCCATCGCCTGCAGCATCTCAATCCCGGCGCCGCCGTCTTCACCGCGATCGGCGGCGACATCGCGCCCAAACCGCTGTTCAATGCCGGGCTCTACGATCCCTCGACCAAGAGCTTCGACGTGCAGAACTGGCTACGCGCGGAATCCTATGAGGCCGGCCACGACCATCATCATGACCACGATCATCACGACCATGACCATCATCATCACGATCATGGCCATGATCACGGGCACCAGCATTTCGAGACGCCGGACGGCAAGCTCGACGTCAACCGCCATGACGCCACGATCCAGTCCTTCTGCCTGACCTTCGATCAGCCCTTCGAATGGAACACGCTGGCCACCTGGCTCGACCTGCTGGCCGCCTATCGCGGCGACAACCTGCTGCGCGTCAAAGGCCTGGTCAATGTCACCGGCGTCGACCGTCCGGTGGTGATCCATGGCGTGCAGCACCTGTTCCATCCGCCCGCCACCATTCCGGCCTGGCCCGATGCCGACCGGCGCAGCCGCATCGTCTTCATCACCCGCGACCTCGGCCGCGAGGTGATCGAGCAGACCCTGGTGGCGCTGCAGCAGGCCGAGCCCTCGCCCACGGATATCGCCGCCCCCGCATGAGTGAAACGCCCGCCCCAGTCGAGATTCCGAGCTTCCCGCCGCCGGCGCCGCCCGGCAACGTGACGGAGCTGATCGCGCTGGCCGAAACCTTCGGCAAGGTGGTGCGGGCCGAGACCAAGGCGCTGAAGGACGGCCATCGCAGCCAGTTCGAGGCGCTGACGGCACGCAAGGAGGAATACCACCATGCCCTGCGCGAGGGCATGGGCGTGCTGGAGCCGCAGCGCCAACAGGCCACCATGCAGATGCGCGAACGCTGGCGCCATGTGGCGGCCGAATGCGAACAGGCGCTGCAGGACAATGCCCAGCTGATCGCCCGCGAGCAGCTGCATGCCGCCGCCATGCTGGACATGCTGCGCAACACGCTGCGCATCCAGCAGCGCCAGTCGGTCGGCTATGGCCGCGACGGCCGCCTGAGGCCGCGCGGATGAACAGCCAACCGCCAGGTTCCGACCTGGCCGCCGATCCCGACCTGCACGACCTGATCCGGTCCTTGCGCGCCACGGCGCGGACCCGCGTCTTTTCCGTCTCCTATGGCGGCCGCAAACTCTGGGTGAAGACCGCCGGCACGCCGCGCCTGCGCTCGTCGGTGCTGTTGCAGAAGACCATCGCCGCCGTCTTCGCCCTGCCGATCCTGCGGCCGGCGAAGAACCGCAGCGGCGCACTGGGTCTGGCCGCCGAGGCCGCAGCGATCCGCGCCCTGGACGCCGCCGGTTTCCCGGTGCCGGCCGTGCTGGCCTGCACCGGCCAGTGGCTGGTGCTGAGCGATGCCGGCGCGGCGCTGGAAACGCAGCTCAACGAAACCCATGACCCGGCGGCGCGCTGGCAGATGATCGGCAGCGCCGCGGCGCTGCTGGGCCGCCTGCATGCGGCCGGCCTGTGGCATGGCGGTGCGCAGATCCGCAATTTCAGCTGGGCTGGCGATGCCCCCGGCCTGCTCGACCTGGAAGACCACGACCTTCCCGGCATGACCCTGGCCGAGAAGCAGGCGCGCGACCTGCTGCTGTTTCTCTATTCCCTGATCCGTTACGACCGCCCGGGCAAGGACACTGCCACGCCGCCGCGCCTGCCGGCGCTCGCCGCCACCATGGTGGCGCAGGCAACGCCGGAAGCCCGGCTGCATCTGCGCAAGCTGCGCCGCCGCATGACCTGGCTGCTGGCACTGGCGCGGCTGCTGGCGCCCTATGCCGGCCGCGACGTGCGCCAGGCGGCGGCAGCCGACGATGCGCTGGGCCAAGCCCTGGCGCAGATCGCGGACTAGACCAGCTTTTCCATGAACAGGCTGAGCGGATCTGGCGCGTAATCGCCGAATGCCGCAATCTCGCGATAGCCCATCTTGCGATACAGCCCGATGGCTTCGGACTGACGGATACCGGTTTCCAGGCGCAGGCAGCGCAGGCCCTGCGCCATCGCATGGGCTTCCAGCGCCTCGAGGATGCGACGGCCAAGACCGCGACCGCGCGCGACTTTCGACAGATACATGCGCTTGATCTCGGCATAGTCGCCGCGTAGCGCCACCGCCCCGCAACCGAGCAGGATGCCATCGGCGCGCGCGGCGAAGAAGGCGATGCCGGGCTGCTGCAGCGTGGCGATATCCAGCAGATGGTTGCTCTCGGCCGGATAGAGCGTGGCATACCAGGCATCGGCGGCGCCCAGCAGCGCAACGGTATCGGGCCGATCCGGGTTCTCGATAGCGATGGCGACGGTCATGTCAGAACGAGGTCGCCAGTCCGATGCTGCCGACATTGATGCCGCGCCAGTTGTTCAGCGGCTGCTCGACCAGCGGACGCACCTGCTCGCGGCCGGCTTCGTCCAACAGCTTCAGATGCTCCAGCAGGCCGCCGAGTGCTGTCTGTGCCGCCCGCGCCGTGCCGTCCAGCACCTTGAGCGCGATGCCCAGACCCAGTTCGGCGGAGGCCGCCGTATACACGCCCTCGGCGCCGGTCTTGGCGATGAAGCGGCCCTTGCCGGCCTGCATCACGACGGTGCAGAAACGCCCCGTGCCGGCAATGTAGAACGGCTCGGCCGCCACGGCGGCGGCGATGCGTTTTGCTGCTTTGGCGCGTTCGGGGGCGAGGCCCACGCCGGTGACGAAGCGGGCAAAGCCCCAGGCCAGGTTATGCAGCGGGATCGCCATGGTCGGCATCGAGCAGCCGTCGACCGCGAAGGTGGCCGGATCGATCTTCACGCCGCAGACATCCTCGATCGCCGCGGTGACGCGGCGCTGCACCGGATGGTCGGGCTTCACATAGCCGCGGATGTCTTCCTGCAGATGCGTCGCCACCGACACCATGCCGGCATGCTTGCCCGAGCAGTTGTTGTGCAGCGGCGTGGGCGCTTCCTGGCGGCGGGCAATATTGCGCGCGGTCTCGTCGTGATAGGGCCAGTGCGCGCCGCATTCCAGATCGTCAGGCTTGAGCCCGATGCGGGCGAGCCAGGCGCCCACGGTTTCGGTATGGCCGGCCTCGCCGCCATGGCTGGCGCCCGACATGGCGAGTTCCTTCTGGCTGAGCGCAAAGGCGTCAGCGGCGCCGCTTTCGACCAGCGGCAGGGCCTGGATCGCCTTGTTCGAGGAGCGCGGGAAGATCATGGCCTGGGGATCGCCCCAGGAGGCCAGCGTTTTGCCGGCGGCATCGACGATGGTGGCCACCACCGGATGGCGGCTTTCCACTTGCGTGCCGCGCTTCACTTCAACGATAAAGGGCCGCGCACCGGGCGCAGGCAGGGGGGCGAAGGGCTGGCCCATGGCTGGAACTCCTGTCTTGAATCCGGTGGCTTTATACACGCAAGACACTGCACTGGTAAGAAACGGGACCTAAGGATGCGCGGCTTTTTCGGAATCGGCGTTGAAGGCATGAGCAAGCCGATGAATGCAGGCAACCTGTTCCGCACGGCGCATGCCTTCGGCGGCAGCTTCGTCTTCACCATCGCCGCCACCTATTCGGTGAATGCCGCCCGGTCAGATACCAGCAAGACGCCGCATAATCTGCCCTGGTACACCTATGACAGCGCCGCCGACCTGACGCTGCCGACCGGCTGCAAACTGGTGGGAATCGAACTGCTGGACGAGGCCATCGAGCTGCCGAGCTTCCGCCACCCCCTGCGGGCCGCCTATGTGCTGGGCCCGGAAATGGGCTCGCTGAGCCCGGAACTGGTGGCGCGCTGCGACCATGTGATCAAGATCCCGACCAGCTTCTGCGTCAATGTCGGCGTGGCGGGGGCCATCGTCATGTATGACCGCCTCATCAACCTGGGACGGTTCGCCGAACGGCCGCTGTCGCCGCTGGCTGTTGCACAACCGCTGGGCAATCCCGGCGGCCGGCACCCCAAGCGATAACCTGTCGGGGCGATATCGACCGCAGGCTGGGGCAATCTGCGGTTTACGCGACTCGGATCGCACCCGATTTCTAATAGAATCAAAGACCTGCGCGTTTGCTTTTGATCCCGGGCCTGTCATAGTTGCAAGGGGTCGTGGCACGCAGCAAAAGGTCGGCAAGACAGTGAACGCGCCATCGGGGGTGACAGAGGTTGGCAGCGGGGTGGTCCTGTGTCAGGACGCCCATTCGCTGTCCGAACGGCGCGCCCGCATCATGATCGGCCGCGTCTGCCGCGACTATCTGGACGAAAACATCCTCACGCCGATCGAGCTGCTGCATCACAGCGGCCATGCCAAGCTGCTGAACGGCGCCGAGAACCTGTGCGCCGCCCTGGTGCAGAAGGCCGCCGTGGCCCAGGCCCAGGCGACCAACACCGCCATGCGCGACAAGGTGAAAAAGCTCTACGCCATCACCGTCGCCGCCATCACCCAGGTGGAAGCCTTCGAGAAGCGCCTGCCGGCGGCGACGCCGCTGACGCACCGGCTGCTGACGCAGCTGGCCGGATCCGATCCGCTCTACGGCCAGCGCATCGCCTTTTGCGGCCTGGCGCATCACCTGAACCTGAGCAAGAACTGGACCGAGAAGGCCGAGCGCTGCCTGGCCCTGTTTGAGCCCGGCATCGACCCGGCCGCCGTCGCCATCCTGGATGAGGCGCTGGCGGAAATCCTGCAGGGCAAGACCGCGATACCCGACTTGCTGGGCAAGTTCCGCGATGCCCGCGTGCGCATCATCCAGCTGCTGTCGCTGCTGGATGGCCGCTACGCCATCGACGACCATGCCTACGAAACCGGGTTTGCCCAGCGGCTGCATGACATCGGCACCAAGCACAAGATGCCGGCGCTGCGCGATGCGGTGATCCAGCTGGTGCGGCGTTTGCTGCAGTCCTCGGTGGCGCTGCTGTCGGACGAGCCGGCCGAGGAATTCGCCGCCACCCGCGAAGTCTATGCGCTGCTGACCCGGGACCGCGAATTCGCCACCGAGCTGGGCGCCGCCGACCTGTTCGAGAAGCGCATGGTGCGGCTGGTGACGGCCGAGAAGCTGGCGCGCCTGATCCCCGGCCATTACTCGGCACCGAAGCTGATGCAGGGCCTGAAGCTGTTCGAGGAAAGCATCGGCGACGGCCCGAAGGAAATCCTGCTCAAATACATCTCCTACCTGTTCGAGCATCGCGACTTGGAAAAGGAGTTCATCGACTCCGCCTACTCGACCGAGGAAAAGGTCGAGATCGCCCAGGAGCTGCGCAAGAAGCTGATCAGCGTCGGCCTGTCGGACCACCGCCGCGAAGCCTTCCTCGGCATCCTCGATCCGCTGATCCAGCGCATCGGCCAGGACCAGCGCCGGGCCACCCGCAACCTCTGCGGGCCGGAAGACCATGTGGTGCTGGAAGGCAACCGCATCCCGCTGAAGAACTGGAGTGTGCGCGGCCTGCTGTTCGGGCCGATCACCGGCACCTTCCTGGAAGGCGAATTGCTGAAACTGACGGTGAAGATCAAGAACCCGAAATTGCAGATCACCTTCGACGCCGAAGGTGATGTTGTGCGCTATACGGACGATGGCTTCGTGGCGATGAAGTACCAATGCCACGACAAGCAGATGGCCAAGAAGGTGGCGCTGTATTTCGACCCCTTCGCCGGCGCCAAGGTCTGAGCTTTCCACCCTGCCGCCAGCGCGCTAGACTGCCACACCTAGGGGTGGGGTATTCTCATGCGTAATCGTCTTGCTGCCGGCCTGCTGCTGTCGCTGGCCTTTGTCGCCAGCCCTGATCCGGTTCATGCCCAGGCGCCGGCTGCGCAGCCTGCTGCCATGCTGGCGGCGCCGCCGCGCAGCATCGCCGATATCGTCGCCATCCTCGACCAGGAAAAACCCGATCCGGCCAAGCGCGCGCAGCTGATCGCGCAGGCCGATGCGGCCGAACCCGCCGGGCTCGACGCCCGCCAGCGCAGCCGCTTCCTTTACGATCGCGCCCAGGCGCGCACCCTGCTGGCGCGCTCCGATGCCGCATTGGTCGATGCCGAGCTGGCCGCAAAGCTGGCCGACGAAGTCGGCGACGACAGCTACCGCATCCTCCAGCTCGTCGCTTCGCTCAAACGCCATACCGGCGACCTGCAGGGCTCGCATGCCCTCTCGGTCCAATTGGCCGAAACCGCCAACAAGTCGCGCAGCCGCGGGCGCGCCATGAATGCCTATCGCCAGGCCGGTCAGGCCGCCATCGATCTGGGCCGGCTCGATCTCGCCGAGCAGTATGTCGGCTATGCGGAAGGCATCTATCGCGAACTCGCCAATAACACCCGCAACACCAGCATCTTCATGGTCCTGCCGAGCTGGCAGTCCGAGATCGACCTGTCGAAAGCGCAGATCGCCGCCGCCCGCGGTCGCCACGACGAGGCCGAGCGCCAGTTCGTCGCCGGTATCGCCAATGTGCGCGACGCCATCGAGAAATCGAAGAACTGGCCCGACCGGCCGCCGGCCGGCGGCATGGAAAATGGCAACGACCTGAATCTGGCACGACTGGGCGAGACGAAACTGGCGCAGGGCCGCATTGTCGAAGCCGAAGTGGATGTGCGGCAGGCGCTGCTGAGCATCCTGCGGCGCAGCGGCAAATATTTCGGCCCGACGGCACAGGCGACCGCCGCGCTGTCGGGAGTGCTGGTGGAACAGGGCCGTTACACCGAAGCCGAGAAGCTGTCGCGCACCGCGCTCGACATCCTGCGCGAGATCGGCATGGACGAAACCGCGCCGCAAGTGAGCAATGCCAAGCGCGCGCTGGCCAATGTGATCCTGCTGCAGCGACGCTGGGCCGAGGCCGCCGCGCTGTATGAAGAAGCGATGAGCGCCAACCAGCGGGCGGAGGGCGGCCGGATTGGCGGTCGCTTCGCCAATGGCCGCGTGCTGGCGCTGGCCCGCACCGGACGCAACGATGCGGCCCGCGACGTCGCCGGCCGCATGCTACAGGCCAGCGTCGAACGCGTGGGCGAGCGCCATGCCGATACGGCGCTGGCGCGCGGCCTGCATGGCGTGGCGCTGGCCGCCGCCGGGCAGGATGCCGAGGCCGTCGCCGCCTTCCGCGCCGCCCTGCCGGTGATCCTGTCGGCCTCGCGCCAGGCCGATACGGAAGAAACCACCTCGGCCTCGCGCGACTTCTACATCCAGACCATTGTCGAGAGCTACATCGTGCTGCTGGCCAAGGTGCAGGGCACGCCGGCAGCAAGCGGGCTGGATGCCGGCACCGAAAGCTTCCGCCTCGCTGATGCGGCGCGCGGCCGCAGCGTGCAGCGCGCGCTCTCGGCCTCGGCGGCGCGCGCCAGCGTGCGCGACCCGGCGCTGGCGACGCTGATCCGCCAGGAGCAGGATGAGCAGAAGCAGATCGCCGCCCAGTTCGGACTCTTAAGCAACCTGCTGGCGCTGCCGCCGGGCCAACGCGACGACAAGACGATCACGACGCTGCGGACCCAGGTCGACAAGCTGCGCGATGCGCGCGCCAAGACCCGGCAGGACATCGAGAAGCGCTTCCCCGATTATGCCAGCCTGATCGATCCGCGCGCCCCATCCGCTGATGACGTGCGCGCCAGCCTGCGGCCCGACGAGGCGCTGCTGTCCTTCTATCTGGCGCCGGAGAACAGCTTTGTCTGGGTGGTGCCAAAGGACGGCCCGGTCAGCTTCGCCACCCGCCCGGTTGGCGCCGCCGCCATCGAGAAATCGGTGAATGCCTTGCGCCGCGCGCTCGATCCGCAGGCCCAGACGCTGGGCGACATCCCGGCCTATGACCTCAAGCTGGCCTATCAGCTGTACGAAACCCTGCTGCAGCCAGTGGAAGCCGGATGGAAGCCGGCGAAAAGCCTGTATGTGGTCAGCAACGGCGCGCTCGGCCTGCTGCCGCTGTCGCTGCTGCCCACCGCACCCGCCACCGCAGATGCGAAGGCAGCCCCGCTGTTCGAGGGCTACAAGGCCGTGCCCTGGCTGGCGCGCACCCATGCGGTGACGCAGCTGCCCTCCACCGCGGCGCTGAAGACCCTGCGCAGCCTGCCGGCCGGCAGCGCCAGCCGGGCGCCGCTGATCGGCTTCGGTGATCCCTTCTTCAGCAAGGAACAGGCGGCCGAAGCCGCCAGCGAAACACCGGTGCGCATTGCCTCGGCCGATCCGGTGGCGGTGCGCGGCGCCAAGCTGAACCGCCGCAACGCGCCGCAGACCACCGGCATCGACAGCGCCGAACTGGCGCAGCTGCCGCGCCTGCCCGATACCGCCGACGAACTGCGCTCGGTCGCCGCCGCCATGCAGGCCGATGCAGCGAAGTCGCTGTATCTGGGCAAGCATGCCAACGAGAAGATCGTCAAGCAAAGCAAACTCGATGGTTACAAGGTTGTGGCCTTCGCCACCCATGGCCTGGTACCGGGCGAGTTGAACGGCCTGACGCAGCCGGCGCTGGCGCTGAGCGCGCCGCTGGTGGCCGATGTCGATGGCGACGGGCTGCTGACCATGGATGAAATCCTCGGCCTGAAGCTGGATGCCGACTGGGTGATCCTGTCGGCCTGCAACACCGGCACCGGTGCGGGCGCCGGCGCCGAAGCCGCATCCGGCCTCGGCCGCGCCTTCTTCTATGCCGGCACGCGGGCGCTGCTGCTCACCAACTGGTCGGTGCATTCGGCCTCGGCGCGCGATCTGGTCACCGACCTGTTCCGCCGCCAGGCCAGCGACGCGAGGCTCAGCCGCGCCGAAGCCCTGCGTCAGGCCATGGTGGCGCTGCTCGACGGCCCGGGCTACCAGGAAGACGGCAAGACGCTGTTCAGCTACGGCCACCCGATCTTCTGGGCGCCCTACAGCCTGATGGGCGATGGCGGCTGATCGGGGCGGCTGATTACTTCTCGCTGAGATCGGTGACGGCCGGCCAGGCCGCACCAGCCGGCAGGGCATCGATGCGCCGCCGCAGCTTCTCCGCCGCGGCATCCTCGGGCAAGGCGTCGAGCAGCGCGCGCGCCTCGGCCATGGCATTGCGCGCCAGCGCCGCCTGCACCGCAGAAAACACCTCAGCCTGCTGCTGCTGCGCCGGCGTGGCGCGATGGCTGCGCGCCAGCGGTTCGAACAGCGGCACCGGCTGGCGGCGGCCGACCACGCGCACAACATCCACCGGCCGCGCCAGAATGCCGGGCCCGGCGGCCTCAATGGTGGCCGCGCTGGTGAGGATGCGGGTGCCGTAGGCCTTGTTGGCGCCTTCCAGCCGCGCTGCCAGATTCACTGCATCGCCCATGGCCGTGTAGTTGAAGCGCCGCGGCGAGCCGATATTGCCGATCAGGACCACGCCGGTGTTGAGGCCGATCCGCGTGCGCAGCGGCTGGCCGGCGATGGCGAAGCGCTCGGGCTCGCGCTGCAGCGCCTGCTGCATCTGCAGAGCCGCGCGTACCGCATGGGTGGCGTGGCCGCCATCGTCCAGCGGCGCGCCGAAGACGGCGACGATGGCATCGCCGATATATTTGTCGACGAAGCCGCCATGGTCCTCGATGATCGCGGTCATCGCCGAAAAATAGGTGTTCAGGCCCTGCACCAGCGTGGTCGCATCGCAGGCCTCCGAAATCGCGGTGAAGCCGGCGATGTCGGAAAACAGCACGGTGACCGCGCGTTCCTCGCCGCCGAGCGCCGGCAGGTTGCCGCTGGCCAGCATCTTCTGCACCAGCGCCGGCGGCAGGTAGAGCGAGAAGACGCGGGCCAGCTGGCGCTTGTCGCGGTCGCTGACCATGAAGCGGAACGCGATCACCATGCCAAGCGTCAGCAGCAGCGCCGCGGCCATGTTCAGCCAGGGCAGCACCAGCGCCTGCTGCAGCAACGCTGCCGCGCTCACCGGCAGGGCCAGGCCAAGCACAGCCACCAGGCCGATACCGAGCAGCAGCGGCAGGCGGAAGACCAGCAGACCGGCCGCCAGCGTGATCACCAGCGTCGCAGCAAACACCGCGGCCGGCGACCCGTCGCGCAGTTCGGTGCCGTCCAGCAGGTTGTTGATGCCGGCGGCATGGATATAGACGCCGGGCAGGCTGTCGCGCGTGAAGGCGCCATGCAGCGGCATCACCGGATGGACACACCGCGGCGGCGCATTGGCGCCATCGGGCGCGGTGGCCAGACGCTTGGACGTCAGGCGGCGGTCTTCCACATCCAGCACGGTGGCGAACAGCACGGTCTTGCCGGCGAACTGCTGGCGGAAATAGTCAGGCCTGCCAGCCTGAGCACAGGCGTAAAGATCGGCCAGCGAATAGGTCGGAATATCGCCAGCGCCGGTGTTGAAGTTGAGGCCGAGATTGCCGGCCGCATCGGTGCGGATCGCCGCTGCCTCGCGCGCCAGCCCGCTGCGCTGCGCCAGCTCCATGGCAAAGCCCGGCTCGGTGCCGCCGGCAATGGTGAAGTGCAGCGGCAGGCGGCGGATGATGCCATCGGAATCTTCGGTGACGTTGAGCGCACGGATATTGCCGCCGCCGCCAACCGCCACCTGCTGGCCGCCATGGGGCAGGATCGGCTGTTCGGAATGCTGCACCTTGCCCAGCACCAGCCGGCCGCTGCGCGCGGCGTTACGCAAGCTGATCAGGAAGTCGCGCTCGAAGCCGCGCTGGAAACTCTCCAGCGACGTGGACCAGACGATATCGAAACCGATGGCTTTTGCTTCGGCCGCCACGTTGTTCAGCGCCGGCGCCAGCAGCGGCGGCCAGGCGGCCTGCGGCGTATCGGCAAAGGGCGGACGGCGATAGGTTTCCTCGTCGATAGCGACAACGACGACATGGCTCTGTGCCGGCGTGGCCTGCGGACCGAAGAGCGCGTGGCGCAGCGGGAACAGCAGATCGAGAGAAAGACCACGCAGCGGATCGCCAGGCGGGCCGAGCGCCAGCCCCGCCGTCGCCAGGGCCAGCCCGGCGATGACCGCCAGATCGCGCAGCCGCATGGATAAAGCGCCTAGAAGCGGACCAGGCGCAGCAACAGCGGACCGGCGCCTTCGGCCGCATCCATGGTGATCTGGAACACGGTCGAGCGGCCGTTCAGCTCGACGCGATATAGGCCGCCGGCATCCAGCGTCTTGCCGGTCTTGCCGTAGTCGAACAGTTTGCCGCCGACCTGGAACATCTGCACGGTCTCGATGATATCCAGCCGCTCGATAATCAGCTGGCCCGGTCGCTCGATGGTGAAGGCCGGCGCGGTGTAGCTCACCGTCACAGCAGCTTCGGGCATCCCCGACTTCTTCTTGCCGCTGCCCGGCTGGCCGCGGAAGACCATGGCGCCGCTCTTGCCCGCCTGGCTCTGGCCGAGCTGCATGCCGCCCGCGCATTTGAGCTGTTCGGTCTGCAGCTTCGCGCCGGTGACGGTGGAGCCGGCTTCGCCGATCACGACCGTGCCGGTGCTGCCGCCCTGGCTGGTGACGATGGTTTCACGGGTGCAGGATTCGAGATAGCCGAGCACCAGGGTGGCGCCCGCCGGCAGACGGATGCTCTGACCCGGACTGAGGAAATCGAAAGCCTCGACGCCGGCAACCCGGGCCGACAGATCCTCGACAATGGCCGCCGCCGGCTTTTTCGCCTGCGCCCAGGCACCGCCCGTCGCCAGCACAGCCAGCGCCGCCGCGATGATTGCTGTTCCGATTACTGTCGTCCTGAAAGACTGGACCATCTGAATGCTTCCCCCGGCCCTACCCGCCGGCCCGGATCATACCAGAAACGCCGGCGCCCGGCACAAACAAAAACCCCGGCAGATTGCTCTGCCGGGGTTTCGCGTTTCAGTAGAAAACGCTGTGGCTTTCGGGGCTGCGGCTTACTGGCCGGCCTCGTCGTCCTTCTTCTTGCGCATGGCGGCGCCCAGGATGTCGCCGAGCGACGCACCGGAGTCCGTGGAACCGAACTGTTCCATTGCCTTGCGGTCTTCTTCCATCTCGCGGGCCTTCACCGACAGGGTCAGCTTGCGGGCCTTGCCGTCGATGGTCACGATCTTGGCGTCCAGCTTGTCGCCGACCGAGAAACGGTCGGGGCGCTGTTCGTCGCGATCGCGGCTCAGCTCGGTGCGGCGGATATAGCCCTGCACACCGTCGCCGACGCTGACCGAGAGACCCTTGGGATCGACCGCGGCCACCGTGCAGGTGACAACGCTGCCCTTCTTGAGGTCGCCCAGCGACTGGAACGGATCGTTGCCCAGCTGCTTGATGCCGAGGCTGATGCGCTCCTTCTCGACGTCGATGTCGAGAACCTGCGCCTGCACGACCTGGCCCTTGGTGTACTCGGTGATGGCCTGCTCGCCCGGCTTGTTCCAGTCGAGATCCGACAGATGGACCATGCCGTCCACGCCGCCGTCGAGACCGATGAACAGACCGAACTCGGTGATGTTCTTGATCTCGCCTTCGATGTTCGAACCGATCGGATGCTTCTCGGCGAAGGCATCCCACGGATTGGACATGCACTGCTTCAGGCCCAGGCTGATGCGGCGCTTGGCCGGATCGACCTCGAGCACCATCACTTCGACTTCCTGCGAGGTCGAAACGATCTTGCCCGGATGGACATTCTTCTTGGTCCAGCTCATCTCGGAGACGTGGACGAGGCCTTCCACACCCGGCTCCAGTTCCACGAAGGCGCCGTAGTCGGTGATGTTGGTGACGCGACCCATGAAGCGGGCGGTGACCGGGTACTTGGACTTCACGCCCTCCCACGGATCGGCTTCCAGCTGCTTCATGCCGAGGCTGATGCGCTGGGTTTCCGGGTTCACGCGAATGACCTGGACCTTCACGGTCTGGCCGATCGACAGCACTTCGGAGGGATGGTTCACGCGACGCCAGGCGATGTCGGTGACATGCAGCAGGCCGTCGACGCCGCCGAGATCAACGAACGCACCGTAATCGGTGATGTTCTTGACCACGCCGTCGAGGATCTGGCCTTCCTTGAGGTTGGACACCAGTTCGCTGCGGGCTTCGGCGCGGCTCTCTTCGAGCACGGCACGACGCGAGACAACGATGTTGCCGCGGCGACGATCCATCTTGAGGATCTGGAACGGGGTCGGCTGGCCCATGAGCGGACCGATGTCGCGCACCGGGCGCACATCGACCTGGCTGCCCGGCAGGAAGGCGACGGCACCCGACAGGTCGACGGTGAAGCCGCCCTTGACCTTGCCGAAGATGACGCCTTCGACGCGCTGGTTGGCGTTGAAGCTCTGCTCCAGCTTTTCCCAGGCTTCTTCACGGCGGGCCTTGTCGCGGCTGATGACCGCTTCGCCCATGGCATTTTCGATACGGTCGAGGAAGACCTCGACGACATCGCCGATCTTCACTTCGGCGGCGCGGCCCGGGCCGGCAAATTCCTTGACCGGAACGCGGCCTTCGCACTTCAGACCGACATCGATCAGCGCAAAGTCGTTTTCAATGGCGACGATGATGCCCTTGACCACCGAGCCTTCCATGGCGGAAGACGAGGTGAAGGACTCTTCGAGCAGATCGGCAAAATTCTCGTTGTCCGCGGAATACGTTTCCGCAGCCTTAACGGCAGGACGCTTGGCCATTATGTCTCCTAGGGACCCCGGGGGTTGGTGGCCTGCCGGATACTCAGAAGCATCCGTGGGGTGATCAGGCATCCGGCGCGACGCGGGCAACCGGAGGGTTGGTTGGGGAACCTGAAGACGGGCGTCAGCGCTTCAGGGCTGCTGCGACGAGATCGGAAGCCGCAGTAACGGCCGCTTCTATAGCCAAATCCGAGGTATCCAGCAAGTGGGCATCGTCGGCCGCCTTGAGCGGCGCGGCGCTTCTGGCGCGGTCCTGCTCGTCGCGGCGGCGCAAGTCGGCCAGCACCCGCTCAAATGTGGCGGTCTCGCCCTTGTCGACCAGCTCGCGATGGCGGCGTTCCGCCCGCACCTCATCGCGCGCCGTCACGAACAGCTTCACCGGCGCATCGGGGCAGACCACGGTGCCAATGTCGCGCCCGTCCAGCACGGCGCCGGGTTTGCCGCCGGGCGGATGGGCGGCAAAACGGCGCTGATAGTCCAGCAGGGCGGCGCGCACGCCGGGGATGGCGGCCACTTTCGAGGCAGCCAGACCGACCGCCTCGCTGCGCAGGTCGGCGGCGGCGAGATCGGATTCATCCAGCGATTCCGCAGCCTTGGCGGCAGCCTGCGGATCGGCCGGGTCGGCCTTCAGCCGCAGCACCTTTGACCCGACGGCGCGATAGAGCGAGCCGGTGTCGAGATAGGCAAAGCCGTAAAGATCGGCCAGGCGACGGGCCAGCGTGCCCTTGCCGGCGGCCACGGGGCCATCGACGGCAATGACGACAGAAGCGGTCGGGGAAACGGTCATGGGTCTTGGTAGACCGGCACCATGGCCGGAAACAAGGGGTTGGCTGAGGCTTCGTTGGTGTTCGTTGAGCTTCGTTCGGCTTCGTTTGAGTTCGTTCGGCTTCGTTTGGCTTCGTAGCGCTTCGTTTCGGTTCGCTCGGGATCGCGGGACTTCCCGCGAACCCCTCTCAAAATCTTAAACAGAACAATATAGGAACATTATTTGTCCCTTCAAGACCCCTTCCGGGCTTTGCCCGATGGCACCGTAAAATCCGCCGCGGCCGCCACCTGGTGCAGGGTCTTGAGGAATTCCTGGGCCAGGCGCGACAGCGGGCGGTCGCGTGCCTGCAGGATGCGGGCAACGCTTTCGGCATCGGGCCGCAGCGGCCGGATCACCAGATCGTCGTTGCGGATACCGTGGAAGGCGAAACCATCCAGCAGCGCGATGCCAGCCCCGGCGCGCACTAGGGCCAGCGCAGTGGCCGATTGCGAGACCTCGACGGCGACACGCAGCGGCACATTGGCATCGGCAAAGATGCGGCTGGCCTGATTGCCGAGCGGCAAATGGCGGCTGAGGCAGATCAGCGGTTCTTTCGCCAGATCCGCCGGCCGCAGCGCTGCCTTCGCCACCAGCGCATGCCGGCGTGGCAGCACGCAGCCAAGCCGGCTGGAACACAGGTCGCTGACCACCACGCCACCGGCCATGCCGCCGACGGCGATGGGCCCGATGATGACGCCGAGATCGGCGCGGTAATCGGCGATACGGTTGGCGATCTCCTGCGCCGTCAGCGCCTGGATCACCACAGCAACATCGGGCCGTTGCGCGCGAAAGCGCTGCACCGCCTGCGGCAGCAGCGCGTTCGCGAGCGCCGGGATCGCCGCCAGCGTCAGCGTGCCCGACTGGCCGGTGCGCAAGCCGCCGGCCAGCCGCTGCACGGCATCGATGGCGGCGAAGGCACCGATGGTTTCGGGGAACAGCGCCTGCGCCTCGGGTGTCGGCAGCAGGCGTTTCTTCTGCCGCACGAACAGCGGAAAACCGAGCCGCTGTTCGGCATTCTGCAGCAGCCGGCTGACCGCGGGCTGGGTGATGTTGAGCGCGCCGGCTGCCGCCGTGACGCTGCCCAGCTCCATCACGCGGCGAAACACATCCATCTCTCGCAGATTCAGCAGCATGGTTCATAAGCTCGGAACATGATCTCAGGTGTAATCGGCATTTGAAACTATGACCTGCGCCGCGACAATGGGGACCAACAAAGTATCTGGAGGATACGCAGTGAAGGTTGTCGAAATCCGCGGCTATCAGCTCGGCTTTTCCCCCGCGCCCGCGCTCGGCAATGCCCGCACCTTCATCCGCCGGCGCGATTTCCTGCTGGTGCAGGTGATCACTGACAGCGGCATCAGCGGCTGGGGCGAGGTATTTGCCTCACCGCATGCAGCCGGTGCCCTGATCCAGGCGCGGCTGGCCACACTCGTGCTGGGCCAGTCGCCGCAGCATTACGGCCGCATCTGGGACGCCATGACGGCCACCATCGGCTACGATCGCCGCGGCGTGGCCATGATGGCGATCTCGGCGCTCGACATGGCGCTGCATGATGCCGCCGCCAAGGCCCGAGAGATGAGCGTCGCCGCCATGCTGGGCGGCGCCCTGCGCGAGCGCGTGTTCACTTACGCCAGCGGGCCCTTCATCCTAGAAGGCAGCGATGCTTACGGCCATTACCTGCGTGAGACGGACGCCTATCTGACGCGCGGCTTCCGCGCCTTCAAGCCGCGCGCCGGCTTCGATCCGCGCGCCGATGGCGCGATGGCGACGACCATGCGCAGGCATGTCGGGCCTGATGTTGCGCTGATGGTCGATATCAACCAGGGCTATACGGCGCGGGCGGCGATTGAGTCCGCCCGCCGCATGGACGAGGCTGGCCTGCTGTGGATCGAGGAACCGGTGCTGGCCGAGGATATCGCCGGTTACAGGGCTGTGGCCGATGCGGTACCGGTGGCGATTTCCGGCGGCGAAGCACTGGGCAGCCTGGCTGCCTTCCGCGATTTCCTGGCCGCGGGTACGTTTTCCATTCTGCAACCCGACCTGACGGTTTGCGGCGGCTACAGCGGTTTTCAGCGCGTGGCAGCGCTGGCGGCGGCTTACGACCTGCCAGTGATGCCGCATGTCTTCGGCACCATCGTCAACCAGCGCGCGGCGCTGCAGATGGCGGCCCTGCTGCCGGCGCGGCGCGGCGGCGGCCCCGCGCCCTATCCCTATATGGAAATCGATGCCACGCCGAACCCGCTGCTTACGGTGGCCGGCGCGATGCCGGTGGACAGCGACGGCATGATGACCGTACCGGATGCGCCCGGCACCGGACTGGACCTCGATCCCGAACGCCTGACGCCCTGGCTGACCGCCAGCTGGCGCTGCGCAGCCTGACCGCATAACGATAAACCGGAGGAACCCGAGATGATCAAGATGAACCGCCGCAGCTTCCTGATGGCACTCGCCACGGCCGGCAGCGCGCCGCTGGTTTTCCCTGCGCGCAACGCCGGGGCCGCCGCCAGCTGGCCGGAGCGGCCGGTCACCATCGTGGTGCCCTTCCCCGCCGGCGGCAGCAACGACGTGCTGGCGCGCCTGTTCGCCCAGAGCTTCAGCCAGAGTTTCGGCAAGCCCTTCGTGGTCGAGAACCGCGCCGGCGCCAATGGCAATATCGGGGCCAATGCGGTGGCGCGCGCCGCCCCCGATGGCCATACGTTGCTGCTGTCGGGCAACGGGCAGAATGCGATGAACCATGCCCTGTACAGCCAGATGACTTATGATTCGCGCAAGGACTTCGTGCATATCGGCCAGATCGGCACGATCGCCAATGCGCTGCTGGTCTCGGCCGATTTCCCGGCCCAGAGCTTCCGGGACTATATCGCGCTGGCGAAGTCCAAGCCCGACCAGGTGGCCTGCGCCAGTCCGGGCAGCGGCTCCTCGGGCCATCTCGCCATGGCGATGCTGCAGCATTCCGCCGGCATCAAGCTGCAGCATGTGCCATACCGTGGCGCCGCGCCAGCGATCACCGATGTGATCGGCGGCCAGGTCAACTCGGTAATGATCAATGTCGATGTGGCCCTGCCGCATGTGCGCTCGGGCAAGCTGAAGGTGCTGGCCGTCACCAGCGCGCAGCGCAATCCGCTCTACCCGGAAGCGCCGACCGTAGCCGAGTCCGGTTTCTCCGGTTTCGCCGCCACCGGCTGGATGGGGCTGTCGGCGCCGGCCGGCACAGCGCCTGAAATCGTCGCCCAGCTCAACCGCGCCATCAACACCACCCTGGCCGAAGCGGCCGTGAAGGAGCGCTATGCGGCCGGCGGCTATGTCCCCGGCGGCGGCACGCCGCAAGCCTATGCCGGTTTCATCGCAGCCGAGATCGACAAATGGGCCAAGGTGGTGAAGGAGACCGGCGCGACGGTTGAATAAAGCGCCCCGGCAAGGCGCCGCTCAGCCCTCGGCCGGCACCGCGCCCGGACGCTCGCCGGCCAGGATATCGGCGAAGCGGTGATTGACGTCGCGGTGGGTGCCTTCATCCGCCCGGGTGGCCAGCACCACATCGCGCAGGGTCGCATCTGCCGGCAGCTTCCAGTAGTCGATGGCGACCTGGGGCGCAGGAATATTGGGATGCCGGCCGGCATCAATCTCGGCCAGGTAATGCGTGTAGCTGACCACCGCCTCTTCTTCCAGATAGCCGACGATGCGATGGGCGGTCTTCGGCGCCAGCAGGTAGAGCAGGAAAAAGGTGTTGAAGAAGGCACCCTGCACCAGCAGCACCAGCAGGCGTTCGAAGGCATTGGGTTTGGCGATGGTGACGAAGACCATCAGATGCATGCGCTCGTTCTCGGCCTCGTCCAGCAGGGTATGGATCCAGCCGCGGTCATCCTTCATGCGGCGCAGGGATTTCAGATGCACCAGCATGCCGCCGACCATGCCGGGCACGGCGGCGACGGTTTCCAGCACCACGGCGCGGTGGCCGTAGCGTTTGGCGAAAAACGCATCGGCAAAGAACCGCATGGTCTTCACCACGATCAGCGCGATGCGGTCGGACAGATCGGCGGGCACGTGATGGCGCGGCGTGTCGCTGTCCGGATGGCGGGCAGACTCAGCTGACATTGGGTGGGGCTCCCTCTTCGGCACAGGCCCAGCCTATCGCATTTTTGCGCCGCAAAAACCGGATATTCCGCAAATATTACCTGCGGCATCATGGGAAATTGTCGCGGGGCAATTATTTTCCAGAGACCCTGTCGGCTTGCGGCATACTCCCGCGTCCTTGGTCTGAAATCAGGAAATGCACCGATGCTCTACGCCATCCTTTGCTACAACGACGAAGCCGCGGTCGAAGCCTGGCCGAAGGAAAAAGACGACGCCGTGATCGCCAGGCGGCGGGCGGTGACCGACCCCATGGCCGAACAGGGCAAGATGGGCGCCATCGTGCGGCTGTTGCCCACCACCGCGGCCACGACCGTGCGTTATGGCGCAGAGCCGGTGGTGCTCGACGGCCCGTTTGCCGAAACCAAGGAACAATTGCTCGGCTTCTACGTCATCGACGTGGCCTCGCTGGACGAGGCCATCGAGACGGCGCGCCAGATGGCCGGCAAGGACGGCGATGGCGGCAGCGGTGCCTTCGAGATTCGCCCCCTGCGCGTCTTCATTCCCGATCCCGTCAAACGCGACATGCTGGTGTCATGACCACCCTCGGCTGGATCGACAACGCGCTGAAATCCGCCCGCCCGCAGGCGATGGCGGCGCTGCTGCGCTATTTCCGCGATCTCGACCGTGCCGAGGAAGCCTTCCAGGAAGCCTGCCTGCGGGCCCTGAAACACTGGCCCGACAAGGGCCCGCCGCGCGACCCGACCGCCTGGCTGGTCTTCGTCGGCCGCAATTCCGGCGTCGATGAGGCCCGCCGGCGCCAGAAACATGTCGCCCTGCCCGAAGACGACAGCCTGACCGACGGCAGCGATGTCGAAGGAGAGCAGGCTGAAAAACTCGATAACAGCCAGTATCGCGACGACATCCTGCGGCTGCTGTTCATCTGCTGCCACCCCGATCTTCCCGCCACCCAGCAGATCGCCCTGGCGTTGCGCATCGTGTCGGGCCTGACGGTTTCCGAGATCGCGCGCGCCTTCCTGGTCAGCGAGAGCGCCATGGAACAGCGCATCACCCGCGCCAAGCGCCGCATCGGCGATGCGGCGGTGGAATTTGCCACGCCGGGGGCCGTGGAGCGCAGCGAACGGCTGGGCGTGGTGGCCGCCATGATCTACCTGCTGTTCAACGAAGGCTATTCGGCCAGCGGCGGCGATGCCCATATCCGCACGCCGCTCTGCCTGGAAGCCATCCGCCTCGCCCGCCTGCTGCTGCGGCTGTTCAGCGCCGAACCGGAGATCATGGGCCTGCTGGCGCTGATGCTGCTGCAGCATGCGCGCGCCGCAGCCCGGCTGGATGCCGATAGCCAGATCGTGCTGATGGACGACCAGGATCGCAGCCGCTGGGACGCCGAGCTGATCCAGGAGGGCCTGGCGCTGCTGGACAAGGCCGTGCGCCATGCGCGCGCCAATCCGAATACGGCTGGGCCGTATCAGGTGCAGGCGGCGATTGCCGCCCTGCATGCGCGCGCCGCCAGGCCCGCCGATACCGACTGGACGCAGATCGAGCGGCTCTACGCGACGCTGGAGCAGATGCAGCCCTCGCCGGTGGTGACGCTGAACCGCGCCGTGGCAGTATCCAAGGCGCATGGCGCCGCGGCCGCCCTCGCCCTGATCGCGCCATTGGCCGCACCGCTGGATGGCTATTTCCATTTCCATGGTGTCAGCGGCAACCTGCTGCTGCAGCTCGACCGTCCGGACGAGGCCCGTATTGCCTTTGACCGCGCCATCGCGCTGGCCCGCACGCCTGCCGAGGCCGCCCATATCCGCCTGCATCTCGACCGCCTGATGCAGGATGGCAAAAAGGCCGGCTGAACTGTTCTGAAAAATTTCGGGCCCAGTGTCGGATCGGGCCTTCCACCACCGTCCTTGCAGTATCGACACTGAAAACTGAAGGGCTAAAGAGCGATGAATGCCATGACCAACAAGACCGAGACCAACCGCGAACTGTCCCTGACCCGCGAGATCGATGCGCCGCCGGCGCTGGTCTACAAGGCCTGGACCGAGCATCTGACCGAGTGGTTCGCGCCCAAGCCGCTGACCACCACCCCCATCGAGATCGACTTCCGCGCCGGCGGCCGCTTCCAGGCCGTGATGAAGGATCCGGGTGGCGCCGAATATCCGCTGGATGGCGTGTTCCTCGAGGTGGTGCCGAACCAGCGCCTGGTCTCGACCGATGCCTTCCTGCCGGGCTGGCAGCCGAGCGGCAAGCCCTTCATGGTGGCGGTCACCACCTTCGAGGATCTGGGCAACGGCAAGACGCTCTACACCGCGCGTGCGCGCCACTGGACCGACGAGGACCTGAAAGCTCATGAAGAGATGGGCTTCCATGCCGGCTGGGGCCAGGTCGCCGACCAGCTGATCGAGGTGGTGAAGAAACTGAAGAACGCCTGAAGGCGAAACGCGAACCTGGAGGCCGCCCGGAAAAACCGGGCGGCCTAGTTCCATTTCTGCAGGATGGCATTCAATTCGCCATTCACCTGCAGGGCGGCGAGCGCCAGTTCCAGCCGTGCGGCAATCTCTGGCCGGCTGCGCGGCACGGCGATATAGCGCTCAATCTCGTTGAAGGCGCGCGGCAGGAAGGTGATCTGCTCCTGCAGCTGCTCTTTCCGGATAACGTGAAGCAGGGTTCTTTCGTCGCCGATGGCGAGTGTCACGCGGCCGGCGGCCAGCATGCGCAGGAGCTGCCGGTTGTCGCCCGCTGTCGTGTCCTTGCGCAACGACGGGTCGGTGTCGAAGGGCAAGCCGTAATTGAAGCCATTGACCAAGCCGATGATATAGCGCTGCAGGTCGTCGTAGCGCTCGAAGCTGGCGGATGTATTGCGCTGCACGGCAAAGACCGTGCGACCGGTGCGATACGGCCCGACCATGTGATATTTCTGGAACCGCTCAGGCAAGCCGACGAACTGAAACGCGGCATCGACCTGGCCGCGCTCCAGTTTTTCGCGCACACGATTCCACGCTATCGCCTCGAACCGCGGTTCAGCGCCGGCCTGTCGCACCAGGGCCGTGACCAGATCGATATCGACGCCGACCAGCGTCTTGCCCTCGAAGAAATTGTAGGGCGCAAAATTGTCGTCGCAGGCTATCGTCCATGTTTCAGCACGCGACGATGGGATTGGCAGCGCCAGCAGCGCAGCCATCACTGCAATCCAGAGGAAATGCATGGAAGCCTTTCTGACAGCTGGGCCGCAAAGGCCGCGCCGGCAAGTGCAGATCTAGCACCAACCGGAACCAGCGCCGCCTAAATAAGCGGTAATACGCGCTCCACCAAACTGCTCCGCAGACGGCGAATTCCGCTTAAGGGCTGCAGGCGGCGGCCTGCCGGCCTTTTGTATTACTCCCAGCGCCGCAGAATCTCCGCCAGCCGGCCATTGCCGCGCAGCGTTTTCAAAGCCGCCTCCAGCCGCGCGGCGATGGCCGGCTTGCTGCGCGGCACCGCGATATAGCGCGGCACTTCATCATAGGCCTTGGGCAGGAAGCGCAGCTGGCTGTTGAGCGCGTCGAGCCGGGCGAAATAACTGAGCGCGGCGCTGTCGCCGATGATCACATCGACACGGCCGGCCGCCAGCATGCGCACCAGCTGGCGGTTGTCGCCGGCGCCGACATCCTTGGTCAGGTCGGCGGCATTGTCGAAAGACGCGCCATAGGTGTAGTCGCGGATCACGCCGATGCGCAGGCCGCGCAGGTCTTCCAAGCGGGCATAAGGCGTGTCGGCGAAGGGCCGGGTCGCAAAGACGGTGCGGCCGATGCGATGCGGCCCGATCATGAAGTATTTCTCGAAGCGGTCGGGCCGGCCGACGAACTGGAAGGCGGCATCGATCTCGCCGCGCTCCAGCAGCTGCTGCACGCGGCTCCAGGGATGCGGTTCGAACTGCACCTCGTCGCCGGTCTGACGTGCAATCGCCGTGACGATCTCGGCATCCAGACCGACCACCCGGTCCTGCTCGATGAAATTGTAGGGCGGGAAATTCTCGTCGCAGGCGATGCGCAGAATATCGGCCGATGCCGGCCGGCCGAGCAGGACTGCGGCCAGTGCCATCGCAACCGTGGCGCAGATCAGACTGCGTCGCCTCATGGTCCCCCTTGAATCGCGTAACATGCGACAGCTCACTCCAACCTGCCGCAGCGCAACATGCAAGCAAAACCTGCGGGCCATTTGACGCTGCCCAAATTCTGCTCAAGGGGCCAATTCTTCTCAACACGACCGGGTGGCTTTCTCATTTGCACCGACTGCCGCGCTCGGCTACGCCATGCTCATGGAATGGGCATGGATACCGATCACCATCTGGGCCGCGGCCTGTCAGACCGTGCGCACCGGCCTGCAGAAGCAGCTGAAAGGCCGGCTGAGCACCAACGGCGCCAGCTTCGTGCGCTTTGCCTATGGCCTGCCACTCGCCATCGTCTACCTGCTGGCCTGCCTGACATTCACCGGCAACGCTCTGCCCACCGCCCATCCTGAATTCTATTTCTGGACCGCCGTCGGCGGCGTGGCGCAAATCCTTGCCACCAACCTGCTGATCCTCGCGCTTTCCATGCGCAACTTCGTGGTGGCGACGGCCTATTCCAAGACGGAAGCCCTGCAGGCCGCCGCTTTCGGCATGCTGATCCTGGCCGAGCCGGTCTCGGGCGCCGGCGTCGCCGCCATCGTGATCGGCACCATCGGCGTGCTGCTGATCTCGCTGAAGGGCAGCGACAATGCGCTGAAGGCTTTCCTGTTCGGCTGGATGGAGAAATCGGCGCTGATCGGCATCGGCTCGGGCGCACTGTTTGCGGTCTCGGCCATCGGCTTCCGCGCCGCCTCGCTGTCGCTGGATACGGATTTCGTGCCGCTGGCCGCCGCCACCACGCTGGTGCATGCCATTGTTCTTCAGATCGCGCTGATGCTGGCCTACTTACTCTGGCGCGAACCGGGCGAGCTGCGCCGCGTAGTTGCCGCCTGGCGGCCCGGCCTGATCGTCGGCATGGCATCTGCTGCCGGTTCGGCCGGCTGGTTCACTGCCATGGCGCTGCAGGTGGCGGCCTATGTGCGCATGCTGGGCATGAGCGAGATGATCTTCACCTTCCTCATGTCCTATCTGGTGTTCCGCGAGAAGCCGGCGCGCAGCGAGATCATCGGTGTCGCCGTGCTGATGGCCGGCATCCTGCTCGGCCTGGCGGTGCGGAAATAACCACCCGCCGCCGTCATTCCGGACAGGGTTCCGGGATTCCATGCAGGGGTCTGCACGAACCTCCGCCGGACCGGGTTAGAAGCCCGGCGGAAATGACGACGACCGCGGTCGAATAATGGCGGTGGGTAAACGTCAGGCCTTCTCGAGCGCGACCTGCGCCGCCGCCATGCCCTGCGCCATCATGCCGCCGACCATGGCCGCCATCGCATCGGGCAGCAGATCGGCGATCCAGACCAGACGACAGCCGCTGCCTTCGGGAATGACCTGGAACGACGCGCTGTGATGGCTGAGCCGTTCGTTCGGCTCGACCGAATAGGCCAGCCGCATCACCGTTTCGTCCATGCCCAGGATGCGTTCGCGCGCCGTCATCCCGTTGCCGAAGGTGACCATGCGCGACGCGCCGCCGTGTTCCAGGTCTGTGTGGGTGACGAAGCCGGGACAGAAGCGCGTATGGAGCGCGCCGGTATCGCGCACGACGTCCCAGACGCGCGCAGGCGAATTCCCTAGCAAGATTTCCTTGCGGATGGTGGCCATGGCGTTTCTCCCTCAGTCCATGCAGACCGCTTCGACATTATTGCCGTCGGGATCGAGCAGGAATCCTGCGTAATACGTCGGGCTGTAATCTGCGCGCAGGCCGGGCTTGCCGTTGTCGGTGGCGCCGGCCTTCATGCCGGCGGCATGGAAGGCCGCCACCGCCTTGCGGTCCGGTGCCAGGAAGGCGACATGGGTGCCACCTTTCGCACTCTTCGATTCATAAAGCCACAGCGCCGGGGCGCCGGGCGGGCCGAAGCCGGTGCCGCTGTCGTCGGGCACGAAACCGAGTGGCTTCAGCAGGGCAGTATAGAAGGCACGGCTGGCGGCCAGGTCTTTCACCTTGAGGCCGATATGGTCGTACATGGGTCTTCTCCGGTTATGGAGATACCCATTTAGGCCGGGACGGCCGACCGTTCTTGGAGAATCTTGCTGTTCTTACCGCGGGCAGCCTGGCGGAAGCCGCGCGGCGAGGCGCCGGCAGCCCGGCGGAAGCTGCGCATGAAATTCGACAGATCGGCAAAGCCGACGTCATAGGCAATCTCGGTCACCGGCGCGTCGCTGTCGGCCAGCAGGCGAGCGGCGCGGCGGAGCCGGCTGCGCACCAGATACTGGTGCGGGGTGACGCCGAGCACGCGGGTAAAGACGCGCAGGAAATGGAACGGGCTCAGCCCCGCCTCCGACGCGGCAGCCGCGAGATCGATCTCCTGGTCGGCATGGGCATCGATCCACAGCGCGGTTTCGACGGCGCGGCGGCGGTCGCGCGCGGTGCCGTCGGGGGCTGCGAGCGTGCGGTCGCTGACCGTGTCGACGAAGCGCGCGGCCAGCGCATGGCCGATCTCGTCGAGCCCGACATCGCTGCGGCCAGTGGCCGCCGCCTGTGCCAGTTCGCCCAGCACCATCATCCCGGCCAGCGGCGGCAGCGCGCCCTGGCGCCAGAGTTCGGTTTTGTCGCTCAGCCGGTCGGTCAGCGTGGCCGAGAGCTGGAAGGCCAGGCATTCGTCGCCGCAGCCGTGATGCTCATGGGTACAGACAAAGTCGTCGCCGGCATGGCCGACCAGCACGGCGCCGGCCACCAGTTCATGGCTGTGGCCGCGATAGCGGTAGCCGAAGCTGCCGCGCCGCACATAGGACACGGACGTGCCGAGATGCTGTTCGGCAAAGGGCTTCGCCGACGGCCCCGCCTCGCAGCGGTAATCGACCACCGTTATGTGTTCCGTCTGCAGAAGGGTGCGAACCTGCATGGTGCCAGTTTACGAAAAAACACGGGCGGCCAAAAGACCGCCCGTGGTCACAAAGTCCGGAAACCGCGCTGTTAAATCTGCGCGACGCCGCCATCGACCGCGAGTTCGACGCCGGTGATGTAGCTAGCATCGTCCGAGGCCAGGAAGACCACCGCCTTTGCCACTTCATCCGGCGTGCCGACGCGGCCGAGCGGGATTTCATTGGCCACGGCGTCATGCATTTCCGTGGTGATGCCAAGCCGGGTATGGCCGGGCGTCGGGATATAGCCGGGGCTGACGGCATTCACGCGGATGCCGCGGCCTTTCAGGTCGACCGACCAGGTGCGGGCAAAGGAGCGCACGGCGGCCTTGGTGGCGGCATAGACGCTGAAGGCCGGCTGGCCGATCGAGCCGGAGATCGAGGCGTTCAGCACGATGGCGCTGCCTGCATGCATCAGCGGCAGGGCCTTCTGCACCGTGAAGATCGTGCCCTTCACATTGATGCCGAAAGTGGTCTCGTAATGCTCTTCGGTGAAGGAGCCAAGCTGGGCGAATTCGCCCCAGCCGGCATTGGCGAACAGCACGTCGATCTGGCTGTGCTTCTGCTGGACCGCGTCGTAGAGCCGGTCCAGGTCGGCGAGTTTCGAAATATCGCCTTGAACAGCGGTGACGTTGCCGCCGAGCTGCTTCACCGCGGCATCCAGTTCGTCCTGGCGGCGACCGGTGATGAAGACATGGGCGCCCTCGGCGACGAACCGCTTGGCGGTGGCGAGGCCGATGCCGCTGTTGCCGCCGGTTACCACCGCAACCTTACCTTCGAGCTTCCTGGACATTGTCATTCTCCGCTGTGGGGGCGGACCGTTCCGCCGTCCCGATAAGACTTATGAGAAGAACGCTGATGCCAGTAGCTGGCGAATCCGTTACTCTACGTTCCATATTTAGAACGATGAGCCAGCCATGCAGGACCTGAACGACCTGTTTTTCTATGCGGAAGTGGTGGCAAACGGCGGTTTCGCCCCGGCCGGCCGGGCCCTACGGCAGCCCAAGTCAAAGCTGAGCCGCCGGGTGGCCCAGCTGGAGGCCCGCCTGGGCGTGCGGCTGATCGAGCGCTCCAGCCGGCGTTTCCGCGTCACCGAGATCGGCCAGGCCTTCTACGAACGCTGTCGCGCCATCCTCAATGGCGTCGAGGAAGCGGAAGCCGTGATCGCCGAAACCAAGGCCGAGCCCCATGGCACCGTACGGTTCAGCTGCCCGACCGGCCTGATGGAAGTGATCGCCGGCATCCTTCCCGGCTTCATGGCACGCTATCCGAAGGTGACCGTCCTGGTGCTGGCGACCAACCGCCGCGTCGACCTGATCAACGAACGCATCGATGTGGCGCTGCGCGTGCGCGAAAATCTCGACAGCGACGCGGCGCTGACCATGCGCACACTCACCAAAAGCCGCCGCGTGCTGGTGGCCGGCCCGGCGCTGGCGCACCGGCTGGCCGAACTGAAAGACGTGAGCGACCTGGCCGGCGTGCCGACGCTGAGCATGAATGACGAAGGCGGCGAGGTGGTGTGGAACCTGGTCGGGCCCGGGGCCGAGACGCGCCAGATTCGCCACCAGCCGCTGCTCGGCTGCAACGATTTCACAGCCCTGCGCGAGACCGCGGCGGCAAATGTCGGCGTCACGCTGCTACCCGATCATGCCTGCTGGTCATTGCTGCAGAGCGGCCGGTTGGTGCGGCTGTTTCCCGGCTGGCATGCGCGCGAGGGCACCATCCACCTGATCTTCACCACGCGGCGCGGCCTGCCGCCCGCGGTGCGCGCACTGATCGACCATATGGCCGAGCATTTCAAGAAGCCCGACCTGTTTCCGGCCGTGGACTAGTTCGACTCGTCACCCCGGGCTTGACCCGGGGACCCATTTTTTGCGGTCGATATAAAAATGGGATTCCCGCTTTCGCGGGAATGACGAAATAGGGGTAGAAAAGAAAACGGGCGGCAGATCGCTCTGCCGCCCGCCTGTCTCAACTGATGCGGCGCCTTATGCGACCGCCAGCTTGATCACGAAGAGCACGGCCAGCACGGCCATGATCGGATGCACGTCCTTGAAGCGGCCCGCCAGCAGCTTGCAGACCACATAGGCGATAAAGCCCAGCGCGATGCCGGTGGCGATCGAGAAGGTCAGCGGCATGGCGATCATGGTGACAACGGCCGGCGCGTATTCGGTGACGTCCTCCCAGTCGACCCGGGTCATGGCGCTGGCCATCACGCAGGCGACGAACATCAGCGCCGGCGCGGTGGCAAACGGCGGGATACTGGTGGCCAGCGGCGAGAAGAAGATCGCCAGCAGGAACAGTACGGCGACAACCACGGCGGTGAGGCCGGTGCGACCGCCGGCGCGGATGCCGGACGCCGACTCGATATAGCTGGTGACCGTGGAGGTGCCAAGCGCGGCACCCACCATGGTGGCGAGCGAGTCAGTGATGAAGGCCGGGCCGATACGCTTCAGCTTGCCGTCCTTGTCCATCATGCCCGCCGCCGGCGCCACCGAAATCAGCGTGCCGGTATTGTCGAACAGGTCGACCATAAAGAAGGCGAAGACGATGGAGATCAGGCCCACCGACAGCGCGCCCATGATGTCCATCTGCAGGAAGGTCGGAGCCAGGCTCGGCGGCTTGGACACCACGCCGTTGAACGGCGCGAGGCCCGAAACGATGCCAATCACAGTGATCGCCAGGATGGCGATCATGATGGCGCCCGGCACCTTGCGGTAATCCAGCGCGACAATCAGCACGAAACCGAGGCAGGCGAGCAGCACGCCCGGCGTGCCCATCTTGCCCAGCGTCACCAGCGTGACGGCGTGATCGACCACGATGCCGGCACCCTTCAGCGCAATGATGGCGAGGAACAGGCCGATGCCGGCGCCGATGGCCATCTTCTGCGACATCGGAATCGCATTCACGATCTTTTCGCGAATGGGCAGCACCGAGATGATCAGGAAGATGACGCCGGAGAGGAAGACCGCGCCAAGGCCGACCTGCCAAGTATGGCCCATGCCGAGCACGACGCCATAGGAGAAGTAGGCATTGAGGCCCATGCCCGGCGCCAGTGCGACCGGATACTTGGCCCAGAGGCCCATCATGGCGCTGGCAAAGGCGGCACCCAGGCAGGTGGCGGCGAAGGCCGCGTCGCGATCTACGCCCGCATCCGCCATGATCATCGGGTTGACGAAAATGATGTAGGCCATGGTGAGGAAGGTGGTGAGGCCGGCGAGCAGCTCGACTTTCACCGAAGTGCCGTTCTCTGCCAGCTTGAAATAGCGCTCCAGCATGGAATCCCCCTGGTTTGCCCCGGCCGCCGCACACCCCCCGGTATACCCAGCCGCCGAGTCGCTTTCGACTTTAGTATGACCAAGCCCCCATAAAGATGCACGCGATTTCAAGGTGCTAGGCTAAGCAACCGGGGCGTGGCGGTGCAGGAGCGATCTTGTGCGCCGCAAGCGTCGCCGCGGCCACCGCAAAAGATTTCCAAAGAATCCGCTACCCGCCCGGGCGGCCCTGTGGAATCCTGTGGGCAGGGTTAAACGCTGTTCCGTCTTTCCAGGCCGGCAGCTCAGAACCGGTCTCTCATTGCCACCAGGCTTGCAGCGTTTCACGCCGCAACAGAGGAGACCGCCCATGCCCACTCGCTCTCAATCCCCGAAGGCCAGCACGCCCAGGGTCTGCGCCATTGTCGGGCCCTATACGTCCGGCAAAACCACCCTGATGGAATCCCTGCTGTTCATCGCCGGCGCGATCCCGCGCAAGGGCAGCGTCGCCTATGGCAGCAGCGTGGGCGATGCCGCACCCGAAGCGCGCAGCCGGCAGATGACCATCGAGCCGAACCTGGCGCGCTGCAGCTTCCTGGACGATCCCTGGGTTTTCCTCGACTGCCCCGGTTCGGTGGAACTGGCGCAGGAGGCGATGAGCGCCCTGATGGTGGCCGATATCGCCGTGGTGGTGGTGGAGCCCGAACCGGCGCGCGCCGTGACGCTGGCGCCTTTGCTGAAATTCCTCGACGAGCGCCGCATTCCGCATGTGCTGTTCGTCAACAAGCTGGACAAGACCAACATGCGCATGGCCGATCTGCTGGCCGCGCTGCAGCAGGTCTCGGCCCGGCCGCTGGTGCTGCGCGAAGTGCCGATCCGCGAGAACGATACGATCACCGGCTATGTCGACCTGGTATCGGAGCGCGCCTATCACTACCGCGAGAACCAGTCGTCCGACCTGATCGAGATGCCCGACAGCGTGCGCCCGCGCGAAAGCGAGGCGCGCCAGATGCTGCTGGAAACCATCGCCGATTTCGACGACAGGCTGCTGGAGCAGTTGCTGGAAGACCGCGTGCCGGCCTCGCAGGAGATCTATGCGCAGCTGGCCAAGGACATGGCCGCCGACCTGATCGTGCCGGTATTCTTCGGTTCGGCCGAGCGCGGCAATGGCGTGCTGCGGTTGTGGAAGGCGCTGCGCCATGAAACGCCGCTGCATGTGGAAACCGCAGCCCGGCTGGGACAGAGCGCGGCGGGCGACGGCTTCAGCGCCACCGTGTTCAAGACGCTGCATCAGCCGCATACCGGCAAGCTGAGCCTGGCCCGCATATGGTCCGGCCAGGTGGCCGAGAATGCGCAACTGGGCGGCAAGCGGCTGGGCGGCCTCTACCGCATGATGGGCAACCATGTCGACAAGGCGGCCAGCGCCGGCCCCGGCGATGTGGTGGGACTGGCGCGACTGGATGACATCGCCACCGGCCAGCATCTGGATGCCGAGGGCCATGGCCATGCCGATGCCAGCTGGCCGCAGGCGGCCCCGCCGGTGCATGTGCTGGCGCTGCATACCACCGACCGCAAAGACGACGTCAAGCTGAGCGCCGGCCTGGCCAAGCTGCATGATGAGGATCCGACCCTGACCATCGAACAGAGCGCCGGCCAGGTGCTGCTGAAAGGTCAGGGCGAGATTCACCTCAAGCTCGGCATCGACAAGCTGCAGCAACGCTTCAATGTCAGCGTGCGCACCAGCGTGCCGATGACCGCCTACAAGGAGACGATCCGCCACGGCACCTATGAACATGCGCGGTTCAAACGGCAGTCCGGCGGCCATGGCCAGTTTGCCGATATCAAGATCGAAATCGCACCGCAGCCGCGCGGCGCCGGTTACAGCTTCGTCAACCGCGTGGTCGGCGGCGCGATTCCGAAGAACTACATCCCCGCCGTGGACGACGGCATCCAGGAAACCCTGCAGCGCGGCCCGCTCGGCTTCCCGGTGGTCGATGTCAAAGTGACGCTGACCGACGGGCAGCATCATGCCGTCGATTCATCGGACCAGGCCTTCCGCACCTGCGGCGGCATCGCCATGAGCGAAGGCCTGAGCAAATGCGCACCGATGCTGCTGGAGCCGATCCAGGCCGTCACCTTCACGGTGCCGACCGAATACACCGCCAAGGTGCATGCCATCGTCTCGTCGCGGCGCGGCCATATCCTGGGGATCAGCGCCTGCGAGGGCTGGCCGGGCTGGGACCGCATCGACTGCCATCTGCCGGAAGCCGAGATGCAGGACCTGGCCATCGAACTGCGGTCGGCGACCCTGGGCGTCGGCACCTTCTCGGCGCAGTTCGATCATCTGCAGGAACTGGCCGGCAAGCTGGCCGACCGGGTGGTGGAAGACCGGCGCCGCATGCTGGCGGCGGCCTGATCAGGCGTCGTCGGCAATGACCGCGGTGATGCCGGGCACAAAGCTTTCGGCATAGGTATAGGTCGGCGCGTCGCCCAGGCCGTTATCGGTCTCGAAGACCTGGGCGGCGACGAACATGTCGACAGTGACGCCATCGGCGGCCAGCGGACAGGTGAGCCGGCGGGTCAGGCCGACGCGGCCGGCCGGCGCGCGATAGCGCGTTTCGGAATAGACCGGCAGATGCGTCGCCACCGCCTGCCGATACAGGTCGTTGACGTAATCGACGTAGCTCGCGTTGGGATTCAGTTCGTCGATGTAATGGCCGCTGAGATCGAGGCCCGCATGTTCAGCCAGCTTGGTGCCGACCAGGCGGAAGCGGAAGCGCGTGGCGTTATGCGTGGCGTCGACCAGCGCCATGTAAGGCAGCAATTCCGGTCCCAGGTCGAGCGGGTCGATATTTACGCGACCGGGCATCAGTCCCGGCGCCGGACGCTGGGCACGCCAGTGGTTCAGCAGACGCGCGAGGCGGCGATCGATCAGCCAGGGCCGGTCGGCCGCCACCTCGGTCATCGGATCAGCCCGGCCCAATCTTCACGCGGGCACCGTGGCTTTGAAGGACGGCCGCGCAAACATGCGGTCGGCAAAGGCCGCCGTGTTGGGATAGGTCTTGCGCCAGCCCATGTCGGTGTAGCGGAAGTCCATATAGCCCAGCGCGCAGGCCAGGCTGACAGTGCCGATATCGACGCGGTCGCCCAGACCGGGCGCCAGCGCCTCGATCTCGGTCAGGGCACCAACCACCTTTTTCATCTGGCCTTCGGACCAGGCGCTCCAGCGCTTGTCTTCGGGACGCAGGAAGCCTTCGTAGCGCACCAGCAGGGCGGCATCGAGCAGGCCGTCGCCCAGCGCCTGCTCACGCAGCGCCACCCAGCGCGCCTTGCCGGCGGCGGGGAAGAACTTCGGCTTGTCATGCAGGCCGTCGAGATATTCGCAGATCACCCGGCTGTCGAAGAGATGCCGGCCGTCATCGGTAACCAGCGTGGGCACCTTGGCGACCGGATTGGCCTTGGCCACGTCGGGATTCTGGTCGATCGGGGTGGTCGGGCTGGTCAGGCGTTCGATCTTCGCGTCCAGGCCGGTTTCCAGCGCAAGCACGGTGACTTTGCGCACGTAAGGCGAGGTTGGCGAAAAATAGAGCTTCATCGGTTATTCCCTCCGGTTACTGAGGAGCGAAGCCTAACCGTGGCCGGTCTGCAGCGCCATGCGGACAATAATGACAAATACCGATGCCGCCCGGTGTGACCGATGCCGGCAAAAAAGCTGCCGGCAAAAAAAGCGCCGGCTTGCGGAGACCGCAGCCGGCGTTAAGTGTCCGTCTCGCCACCCGGCTCGATCAGAGATCGGAAACCGGGGTACTCTCGCAGCCCGATGCGCCTCGGCACCGGATGCTGATCCCTGTAAAGCAGATTTCGTGCCAGCGGCTTTCGCCCGCTTTGGGGCGTTTCAGACCGGTATCAGCCGGAGAAATGCCCAACAGGCGGGCGGCGCGGTGCGCCACTGCCCAGCCGCGAGGCAGCCAGCGTGTCGGCCGTGTCCGGAGAATCAGGCGCGGTCAGGCTGCAACGGCGCGACGATAGACCCGCCAGTCGCCATAGGAGGAGATGTCTTCGGCATCGCCGACCGCGACAGCCTCGCAGAGGAAACCCTTTACGCTGCTGCCATCCTCCAACGTCACCGTGCCGATGCCGAGCGGGCCGGGAATCGCCGCCGTGAAGGCGCCAAAAGCGGCCAGCGGCAGCGACCACAGCTCGCCGCAGATGGAAACGCCTGCACTGCTGCCGATGCGCACCAGGCCCGGCCGCGCCGTGCCCTTTTCCTTCAGGCGATAGAGACGGTAATCCGCCGCCGTGCGGCATTCGCCGACCAGATGGCCGCCCAGGCCCAGCAGCTGCGGATTGAGCGGCTCGCCGGTCATATGCGCCCCGAAGACGGCGACGGTGACGGCGGGATAGCTGGGCATCGGGGCCACGGCCGCCGCCGGCTGCGGCACGCCGGTGGCGCCGAGCGCCACGCCGCTGAGCTGGTGGAAGGCATGGCCGAGCGCGGCCAGCTGCGCCTCCTGGAAACGCGGCGCGATCAGGGTGATGCCGGCCGGCAGGCCGTTGGGCTGGAAGCCGTTGGGCACCGCCAATGCTGCGAGATCGAAGTAGTTCACAAAGTTGGTGTAGACGCCGAGATTGCTGTTCAGCGTCACCGGATCGGCTTCGAGTTCGGCGACCGTGTAGATGGTGCCGCTGGTCGGCACCACCATGCAGTCGATGTCGGTCCAGACCGGCGCCGTCTGCTGCTTCAGTTCGGCCAGGCGATAGAACAGGCGATGCACCTCGGCGCCGGTGGCCTGCAGGCCCTTCTCGATGATGCCGCGCGTCACCGGATGCATGTCGGCCGCATGCGCCTCCATGAAGGTGGCGGTGGCCGCGGTGCGTTCGGCGGTGCCGGCTGGCTGGTAGAGGAAACCGGCGGCTTCAGCAAAGGGGGTATAGTCTACCTCGATCGGGGTACCGCCCATCACCTGCAGACGCGCGATCGCTGCATCGAACAGACGCTCGGCCGCCGCATTGCCAAAGAACTTGCGCTGGTCCTTGCGCGGCAGGCCGAAGCGGAAGCTCTGCGGTTTCGCCGGCGTGACGCTGCGCCAGCCCGGCGGTGCTGCGCGACTGTAGCCGTCAGCCGCATCGAAACCGGCCGCCACATCCTGCACCGCCATGGCGTCGGGCACCGTGAGGGCGAAGATCGAAAGGCAGTCGAGCGAACGGCAGGCTGGCACCATGCCGCTGCTGCTCAGAAGGCCGATGCTGGGCTTGAGGCCGACGATGTTGTTGAAGCCGGCCGGCACACGACCCGAACCGGCTGTGTCGGTGCCGAACGAGAAGCTGACGAGACCGGCGCTGACCGCCACCGCCGAACCGGAGCTGGAACCGCCGGGGATATAGTCGGCGTCGAAGGGATTGCGCGCCACGCCATAGGGACTGCGCACGCCGACCAGGCCGGTGGCGAACTGGTCGAGATTGGTCTTGCCGATCAGGATCGCGCCGGCATCGAGCAGACGCTGCACGGCGAAGGCGGTCTTCTCCGGCGTATAGGCGAAGGCCGGACAGGCCGCCGTGGTGGGCAGACCGGCCACATCAATATTGTCCTTCACCGCAAAGGGCACGCCCCAGAGCGGCTGCACTGGCGAGGGTCCGCTTTTCTCAAGCTGTGCGGCGCGCGCCAGTGCGCTCTCGCGCGGATTGAGCGCGATCCAGACGCCGTCATCGCCGCGCGCCGCGATGGCGTCATAGATGGCAGCGATCACGGCGGCAGGGGTCGCTTTGCCGCCGGCATAGGCCTCGCGCAGGGCGGTCAGGCTCAGCGATCCGGTCGGGATAATGTCAACGGCAGGCATGCGCGGCATCCTTCAGAGCGGGATTTCCCTGTCATGTATGCAATCCCCATACCGACGGTAAACTACGATAAATCCATAGCTTTTCAAATAACCCCTGTTGCAGAAATAATCATTATCGACATGCATTTGTCTATATTTTAATCATTGTATTCAATCTGCTGAAATCTGGCCTTGCATGCCGCTGACGGGATTCCCCAAGCCCGATCAGACGATTACCCGGAGAACCCGTCCGCAGGCGGCGCATGGCACGCACGTTGCAATTCAGACCACAACAAATCGTATGCAAGCAACGGGGGCCCTGCCATGCAACGCCGCGTATTCCTTTTCGCATCATCCGCCATTGTTGCCGCCGGGCTGATCGCCGCGGCGGCCCTGCCGGCCCGGGCGCAGACGCGCCAGGAAACCCTGCTGGTGGTGGTCGAAGCCGGCATGAACAATCTCGACATCCATGGCGTCGGCACCAGCGGCCGCTCCTATGTCGCGGCCTGGAATATGTACGACCGCCTGGTCACCTTCGGCCGCAAGACCCTGCCTGATGGCACGCTGTCCTACGACTACAGCAAGATCGAACCGGAGCTGGCCGAGAGCTACACCGTGGCGCCCGACGGCACGTCGGTGACCTTCAAGCTGCGCCAGAACGCGACCTTCCACGATGGCGCGAAGGTGACGGCGAAGGACGTGAAATGGTCCTACGACCGCGCGGTGAGCGTCGGCGGCTTCCCCACCTTCCAGATGGCGGCCGGTTCGCTCACCAAGCCCGAGCAGTTCGTCGTCGTCGACGATTACACCTTCCGCGTCGACCTGCCGAAAAAGGACAAGCTGTCGCTGCCCGATATGGCCGTGGTGGTGCCCGCCATCTACAACTCCGAACTCGCCAAGAAAAACGCCACGGAAAAGGATCCGTGGGCGATGGACTGGATGAAGACCAACGACGCCGGCAGCGGCGCCTACAAGCTGGAAAAGTGGACACCCGGCCAGGAAATCAGCTTCACCCGTTTTGACGACTGGAAAAGCGGCCCGCTGCCGAAGATGAAGCGCGTGATCATCCGCGACGTGCCCTCGGCCGGCAACCGCCGGGCCCTGATGGAACGCGGCGATGCCGATATCTCGCTCGACATGCCGCAGAAGGACTCCTCGGAAATCTTCGCCGAGAAGGGCTCGGGCAAATATATCGTGGTCGGCGTGCCGGTGGAGAATTCGCTGAAATACATCGGCATGATCACGACGGCGAAGCCCTTCGACAATGTGAAGGTGCGACAGGCCGTGGCTTATGCCGTGCCCTTCGAGCAGATTGCCAAATCCGCCATCTACGGCCGCGGCAACATGATGTATGGCGCCACCGGCACGGTGCCGAAGGATGCCAGTTGGCCGCAGCCTTTCCCATATAACATCGACCTGGCCAAGGCCAAGGCACTGCTGACCGAAGCCGGCTATCCGGACGGCTTCGAGACAACCATCTCCTTCGATCTCGGCGATGCGACGGCGGACGAGCCGACCGCCGTGCTGCTGCAGGAAAGCCTGGCCAAGATCGGCATCAAGGCCAGCATCGAGAAGATTCCGAGCGCCAACTTCCGCAACGCCATGCTGCAGAAGAACCGCCCGATCCATATCGCCAGCTTTGGCGGCTGGCTGAACTTCCCCGACTACTACTTCTACTGGGGCTATCACGGCCAGAATGCGGTGTTCAACACCATGGCCTACCAGAACAAGGCGATGGACGCGCTGATCGACGCCGCGCGCTTCGAAAGCGACCCGGCCAAGTACAAGGAGCAGGTCACCGGCTTCATCAAGATGTCGATGGAGGAAGTGCCGCGCATTCCGCTGTACCAGCAGATGCTCGATGTCGGCATGCAGAAGAACATCAAGGGCTATACCTACTGGTTCCATCGCCAGCTGGATTTCCGCCAGTTCGAGAAGCTGTAAGGGCCGGGGAAGACGGCAGGTAGAGCAGGAAGGCGACGATGCTGCGGCTGATCGGCAAGCGACTGGTGGGGGCGTTGCCCAGCGTGATCGGCGTGCTCATCGTCACCTTCCTGCTGACCCGCGCCCTACCCGGCGACCCCGCCGTGTTCTTCGCCGGACCGGCGGCCACGCCGCAGGCCATCGAAGAGGTGCGCAAGAGCCTTGGCCTCGACAAGACTTTACCTGAGCAGTTCGTCGTCTACCTGAAGGACCTCGGCCGCGGCAATCTGGGCAACTCGATCGCCACCGGCCAGCCGGTGCTGACCGAAATCCGCACCCGCCTGCCTGCCTCGCTCGAACTCACGCTCTACGGCCTGCTGGTCTCGGTGCTGATCGCCGTGCCGCTCGGTGTGCTGGCTGCCACCAGGCCCGGCTCATGGATCGATCACCTGTGCCGCGTCGTCACCACGGCCGGCGTGTCGCTGCCCGCCTTCTTCACCGGGCTTCTCCTGGTCTATGTGCTGTATTACCTGCTGGGCTGGGCGCCGGCGCCGCTCGGCCGGCTCGACATCTTCTTCTCCGCGCCGCCCAACATCACCGGTTTCTACACCATCGACGCGCTGCTGGCCGGCGAGGGCGAGACCTTCCGCGCCGCGGTGGCGCAACTGCTGCTACCGGTGACGGCGCTGGCGATCTTCACGCTGGCGCCGCTGGCTCGCATGACCCGCGCCGCCATGCTGGAGGTGCTGGGCAGCGACTTCATCCGCACGGCACGGGCCTCAGGCCTGCCGAAAGCCAAGATCGTCTACGGCTATGCCTTCCGCAACGCCATGCTGCCGGTGGTGACCACGCTGGGCATGGTGTTCTCCTTCCTGCTCGGCGCCAATGTACTGGTGGAGAAGGTATTCTCCTGGCCCGGCATCGGCACCTTCGCCATCGAGGCGCTGGTGGCATCCGACTATGCGCCGATCCAGGGCTTCGTGCTGACCATGGCGCTGCTCTATGTGGCGCTCAACCTGGCCATCGACATTCTCTATATCGTGATCGATCCGCGCGTGGGTTTTGAGGCATGAACGCGACGCTGAAGCATATCCGCTACGTGCTGACCGAGAATCCGGTCACGCTGTTTGCCTTCTCGCTGTTCGCCTTCATCCTGATCTGCGCCATCCTCGGGCCGTATCTGGCGCCCTATAATCCGCTCACCACCAATGCGGCAATGGCGCTGAAGCCGCCCTCGGCGGCGCACTGGTTCGGTACGGATTCACTCGGCCGCGACATCTTCAGCCGCGTGCTGGTCGCAACGCGGCTTGATCTCGGCATCGCTTTCGCCTCCGTGATCCTCACCTTCGCGATTGGCGCCCTGGCCGGCATCGCGGCCGGTTTCTTCGGCGGCTGGGTCGACCGCGTGGTCGGCCGTCTGGCCGATACCATCATGGCCTTCCCGCTCTTCGTGCTGGCCATGGGCATTGTCGCGGCGCTGGGCAACAGCGTGGGCAACATCGTGCTGGCTACCGCCATCATCAACACGCCGCTTTACGCGCGCGTCGCCCGCGCCGAGGCCAATATCCGGCGCAATGCCGGCTTCGTGGAGGCCGCACGGCTGTCGGGCAACGGCGAGGGCCGCATCCTGCTGCTGCAGATCCTGCCCAACATCCTGCCGATCCTGATGGTGCAGTGCTCGTTGACCATGGGCTACGCCATCCTCAATGCGGCCGGCCTCTCGTTCATCGGCCTTGGCATTTCGCCGCCGACGCCGGAATGGGGCATCCTGGTGGCCGAAGGCGCCGCCTTCATGATCTCGGGCGAATGGTGGGTGGCGCTGTTCCCCGGCCTGGCGCTGATGACGGCGGTCTTTTGCTTCAACCTGCTGGGCGACGGCCTGCGTGACATTGTCGACCCCCGGAGGCGCACATGAGGGCGCCGACCAGATATACAGTGGGGCGCAGAACATGAGCGCTGTCCCCGTCCTCGCCGTCGACAATCTCAGCGTCGAATTCCGCACCCGCGGCGGCATCGTCAAGGCGCTGGAGCAGGTCAGCTTCAGCATCAACAAGGGCGAAATGGTCGCCATCGTCGGTGAATCCGGCTCGGGCAAATCGGTCACCGCCTTCACCGTCATGGGCATTCTGGATGCTGCCGGCCGCGTCAGCAACGGCACGGCCAGCTTCGGCGGCCTAGACCTGCTGCAGGCCAAGGAAAGCGCGCTGCGCGACATCCGCGGCCGCGAGATGTCGATGATCTTCCAGAATCCGCGCGTGGCGCTGAATCCGATCCGCCGCGTCGGCGACCAGATCGCCGATGTGCTGCTGCAGCATGGCAATGTCACCCGCCGCGAGGCGCCGCAGCGCGCCATCGACATGCTCGCGCGCGTGCGCATCCCCGATCCGCAGCGCCGCGCCAAGGCCTATCCCTTCGAACTCTCAGGCGGCATGTGCCAGCGCATCATGATCGCCATTGCGCTCTCCTGCTCGCCCAAGCTGCTGATCGCCGACGAACCGACCACTGGCCTGGATGTGACCACCCAGGCGGCGATCATGGACCTGATCGCCGAACTGGGCGCCGAGCAGGGCATGTCGACACTGCTCATCACCCACGATCTCGGCATGGCGGCGGAATACTGCGACCAGATCGTGGTGATGCATGCCGGTCATATCGTCGAGGCGGCGCCGACGGCGACGCTGTTCGCCCATCCGCGCCATCCCTATACCGCCAAGCTGATCGCCGCCACGCCGCGTCCGACCATCAGCCTGGCTGACCTGGTCGCCATTCCGGGCAATCTGCCCGACCTGCGCGCCGCACAGATTCCCACCTGCCGCTACAGCCTGCGCTGCGAACGGCGACAGGACCGCTGTGAACAGGCCCTGCCGCGCGTGCTGGGCAACGAAAGGGGCAGCACTGTCGCCTGCTGGAATCCGCTATGAGCGATCTGTTCAACAAACCGCTGCTCGATGCCCGGGCGCTGTACAAGCATTTTCCCGTCGGCAAGAAGCCCGGCCTGTTCGAGCGTGCACGTGGGGCGGCAAAGCCGCCGGCGATGCTGCATGCCGTGGATGACGTCACCTTCACCATCGACAAGGGCGAGACGCTCGGCCTGGTCGGCGAGAGCGGCTGCGGCAAGTCGACGCTCGTGCGCCTGCTGACCCGCCTGCTCGATCTCACCGATGGCAGCATCCAGCTGGATGGCGAAGAGATCGGCCATCTGCCCGCCAAGGGCTTTGGCAAGAGCCCCTACCGCCCGCGCATCCAGATGGTGTTCCAGGATGCCGGCGACAGCCTCAATCCGCGCTTCACGGCTTTTGCCGCCATCGCCGATCCGATCCAGCGCCTGAAGCCGTTGAACCGCGCCGCGCTGAAGGCCCGGGTGGAAGACCTAGCCGCCATGTGCGGCCTGCCGCTGGAACTGCTCGGCCGCTTTCCGCACCAACTGTCGGGCGGCCAGAAGGCGCGCGTTGGCATTGCACGCGCCATCGCGGTGGAACCGGACCTGCTGATCCTGGACGAACCGACGGCGGCGCTCGACGTCTCGGTTCAGGTGGTGATCCTGCAACTGCTGGAAGACCTGAAGCAGCGGCTGGGCATGAGCTATCTGTTCGTCAGCCACGATCTTAATGTCGTGCGCCTGCTCTGCGACCGCGTCATGGTGATGTATCTGGGCAAGATCGTAGAGACCGGCCCGGCTGAGCAGGTATTCCGCAACCCGGCGCATCCCTATACCAAGGCGCTGCTCTCGGCGATTCCGCATTTCGACCAAGTGAAGGGCAGCGGCGGCCCGGCCGCACCGCGCCTGCGCATTGCCGGCGAGCCGCGCAGCCCGATCGACCCCTCGCCCAAGGTCTGCCGCTTTTACGGGCGCTGCCCTGGCGGCCAGGAGTCCTGCGCAGAGAGCATGCCGCTGCTGCAGGCGGTGGGACGCGGACATTCGGTTGCCTGTCACTTTCCGGTGGCCGATACTATGGCGGTCGTCGACGACCCGTTGATTGAGGATGTTGCATGAGCAAGGACCCGTTCAATCCCGAAGCCTATATGGTGGCTGCCGCCGACGCGCTCGGGATAGAGATAGAAGACACCTGGAAACCCGGTGTGATCGACAATCTGGTCCGCTCGCGCGCCATCGCCCAGGCTTTCCTGGGCCAGCCGCTGCCCGACGACACCGAACCGGCCCCCGTCTTCAAAGCGTAAAACCATGAGCATCGACTGGCAGAGCAAGGCCCATGACATCGCCGCGGCCGTGCAGGGCGGCAAGCTTTCGGCCACCGAGGCGCTGCGCGTGTCGCTGGCGCGCATCGAGGCCACCAATCCGGCCCTGAACGCCTTCACGGCCGTCACCTCCGAACGGGCCCGCGCGAAAGCTGCCGCCATCGACCAGGCGCGGGACGAAGGCAAACCGCTCGGGCCGCTCGCCGGCGTTCCCTTCGCGGTCAAGAACCTGTTCGACGTGACCGGTCTGGCCACCCTGGCCGGCTCGAAGATCAACCGCGATCATCCGACCGCGAAAGCCGATGCAACGCTGATCCAGCGGCTGGAAGCCGCCGGCGCCATCCTGGTCGGCGCGCTGAATATGGGCGAATACGCCTATGACTTCACCGGCGAGAATGTGCATTACGGCCCCTCGCGCAACCCGCATGACCCCAGCTGCATGTCGGGCGGCTCGTCCGGCGGCTCGGGCACCGCCGTCGCCTCGGGCATGGTGCCGCTGGCGCTTGGCTCGGATACCAATGGCTCGATCCGCGTGCCCTCCTCGCTCTGCGGCCTGTTCGGCCTCAAGCCGACCTTCGGGCGGCTGAGTCGCTATGGCAGCTTTCCCTTCGTGGCCGATCTGGATCATCTGGGTCCGATGACGCGCTCGGTCGTCGACCTGGCCCTGTCTTACGATGCCATGCAGGGACCGGACAGCCATGACGCCTGGTGCGCCCAGCGGCTGAGCGAACCGGTCAGCGCCAAACTGGATGCCGGCATCGATGGCCTGCGCATCGCCATCGCCGACGGCTATTTCGCCGACCAGGGCGATGCCGAAGTGCATGAAGCGGTTGCCGCCTTCGCCAGGGAGCTGAAAGCCGAAGCGCGCGTCACCATCCCGGAAGCCGAGCGTGGCCGGGCGGCGGCCTATGTGATCACCGCCACCGAAGGCGCCAACCTGCATCGCGAACGGCTGAAGACCCGGGCCGACGACTTCGATCCCGCCGTGCGCGACCGTTTCCTCGCCGGCCTGATGCTGCCCAGCGACTGGCTGGTGCAGGCGCATCGCTTCCGCCGCTATTACCAGACCCGCGTGCTGGAGGTCTTCAAGGATGTCGACATCATCCTGGCGCCGGCAACGCCGCGTGTCGCGCCCAAGCTCGGTCAGGTGATGATGACGCTGAACGGCGTGGAGATGCCGGTGCGCGCCAATCTCGGCCTGTTCACCCAGCCAATCTCGGCCATCGGCCTGCCGGTGGTGGCGGCGCCTTACGCGGATCGCAAGGGGATGCTGCCGATCGGCGTGCAGATCATCGCTGCCCCCTGGAAAGAAGAACTGGCCCTGCGCGTCGCGCGCCGGCTGGAGCAGAGCGGCATTGCCGCCTCGTTGGCTGTTTAAACAGAGGACCGCATGGACATCAATCTCCCCGACGTCGTTGCCGAAATGACCGCTGCCTTCATGCGCTATGAAAAGGCGCTGACTACCAACGACGTGGATGTGCTGGACGAACTGTTCCATAACAGCCCGCTGACCCTGCGCTATGGCGTCACAGAGAACCTGCACAGCTATGACGAGATCAAGGCCTTCCGCGCCGGGCGGCCTTCGGTCGGGCTGGAGCGCGATATCTTCAACACGCGCATCACCACCTATGGCCGCGACTTCGCCACGGCGAACACCGAGTTCAAGCGGAAGAATTCAACCAAGACCGGGCGGCAAAGCCAGACCTGGATCCGCACGGCCGAGGGCTGGCGGGTGGTCTCGGCCCATGTGAGCCTGCTGCAGGAATAGGATTACTGCAGCGGCAAAAGCTCGACGGCGACGCCGATGCGATGCGGCCCACCGCCCAGAACCACGCCACGCACCGGGCTGATATCGCCGTAATCCCGCCCTATAGCGGCGATCACATGCTCGTCCGAGCAGATCAGGTTGTTGGTTGGATCGACATCGATCCAGCCATGCTCCGGCCCGCACCAGACACTGACCCAGGCATGACTGGCATCGGCGCCCCGTAACCCGGTGCCCGGATCGTCGCCGGCGCGAACCGTGCGGATATAGCCCGAGACATAGCGCGCGGCCAGGCCAAGGCCGCGCAGCATAGCAATCTGCAGATGGGCGAAATCCTGGCAGACACCCGCGCGCTTCTGCATCACGGTTGCCACCGGCGTGAAGATGTCGGTGGCGGCGGGATCGTAGCGGAAATCTTTGAAGATGCGCTCGGTCAGTTCGCGCACGGCGGCCAGCACCGGACGGCCCGGCGGAAAACTGGCGGTCGCATAGGCGATGATGGCATCGTCGGGTTCTGCCATCGGCGAGTCCTGAACGAATTCGCTCTCCGTCACCGGTTCGGGGAAGCCGTCGCCTGACAGCGCATCGCGTAAGGATTCCCAGGCCGGCGTGGCGGCCGCATCCGGCGGCTGCACCGGGTCGACCTCGATCTCGGCGCGCAGCTCCACATCGAAACGTGTGTGCGATTCCGCGATCGCGAGATAAGCGATGCGGTTGCCGAAATGATCATGCTGTTCGCGCAATATGCCGGAATCGGGATTGGTGCTGACGCGGCAGCTTTTCACCCGCTGGCGCGGCAGATCGGGCAGCGCCAGATGCAGCATGTGATGCGAAATATCGACCGCCCAGGAGTAGCTGTAAGAGGTGGTATGGCGCAGACGGTATTTCATCAGGAGCCGAACCCGAAACTGCGCGCCACCTGGACATGGCTGAAATAGGTCCGCGAGAGCTGGTCGGAAATATCCATCAGCGCATCGCAGGCGGCATCCAGGCTGCCGCGCAGGCGCGATGCCAGATGGATCATCTCTTCGCGCGGAATGTCGTCGCGGTCGAACAATGCCACCAGATCGGTGAACGGCCGCGCCAGCGCCATGCAGTCGGCGCCGCGCGGCGGCGCGTCCGGATTGGGCAGGGCATCCAGATGCTGGGCCATGGCATGGAGCTGGAAGGCCAGAGCATGTGGATTGCTGGCATCGAGCAACAGCAGATCGAAGACGGCGGCCGGCTGCAGGGCGGCGCGATAGCGGCGGCGGTAGGTGAGCGTGGAGTCGCTGACTTCCAGCGCGATGCGGAAGGCGCTGTCGTTGCTGTTGCCCAGCACGGTGGTGGCGGCCGAGACGCTGCGAGCGATGAAGATGGCGCGCTCCAGACGGCGGCCGAAATCGAGGAAGCGCCAGCCCGAACCGCGCGTCATGTGTTCCGACAGCATGCCGGCGATGGCCGCGGTGGCGCGGATCATCTGGTCGCAGAATTGCAGCATGGCATCGGCGTCACCGGTGGCCGCCGCCCGGCTCTGCCGCAGCTCGCCCAGCAGATGGTTGAACATGCGCCACATATCAGCCGAGAAGCGATGTCGCGCCACAGCCGCCAGCCGCTCGATGGCATCCAGAGTCTGGCCGAGCAGATGGCCCGAGGTGCAGGCCCGCGTGATCGTGGTGGTGAATAACGCAGAATCGGGCGGCGCAGCGGCCGCCTTCTGGTCAACGATGCCGCAGCGGACGAGCGCGCGGGCCAGCACCGCCATCTCCACCAGATCGCGGGCCGAGGAGAATTCACCGACCAGGCGCGACAGCACCGCGCGCAGCAGACGGGCGCCATCATCCAGACGCTCGACGCTGCGGCCGAGCCAGAACAGATCGTCGGCAACGCGGCTCTGCAGCGTGCCCGACGAGCGGCGCAGTGTCAGACGCTGGCGCGTGGCCGTGCCGCGGATGATGGTGGGCGCTTCGTCCTTCGCCACCACCCAGACATCCTTGTTGACGCCGCCGCGCTGCAGGGTGGCACCGAAGGGATCGTTGTTCTGTGGCACCCGCGCCAGGCCGCCGGGCATCACCACATAGCCGTCGCCATCGGCGACCACCTGCACGCGCAGCAGGATCGGTTGCGGCTCCAGGCCATGCTCGCCCAGACCCGGTGAGACCGACGGCACGATACGCTCCTGCGCCACGTAATCGGCTGGCCGCGCCTTCACCTGCGCCAGCAGGCTGGCCTTCTCGGCTTCCGAAAGGCTCGCCACCGACACAGGCTGGTCCTGCAGGCCATAGGCGCCGCGGATCACCAGTGTGTCGAAGCGTTCTTCCACTTCTTTCAGGGCATAGGACTGGCCGCACCACCAGGTAGCGACCGACGGCATGGTCAGCTCCTGGCCGAGCATCTGCTGCGCCAGACCGGGCAGGAAAGCCTGCAGCGCCGGCGCGCCGACCAGACCGCTGCCGATGGCGTTGCAGACCGCAATCTGGTTGTTGCGCGCCGCCTGCAGCAGGCCGACGGCGCCCAGCGTGGAATCGGCGCGCAGCTCCAGCGGATCGCACCATTCGCCATCGAGCCGGCGCACGATCACATCCACCTGCTCCAGACCGGCCAGCGTCTTCATGAAGATGCGGCCGTCGCGCATGGTGAGGTCGGCGCCTTCCACCAGCGTCGCGCCCAGTTCGCGCGCGATGTAGATATGTTCGAAATAGGCTTCGTTATACGGGCCGGGTGTCAGCAGCACGATGCGTGGGTTGTCGGCACGGCTCGGCGAGCGCGCCGTCAGATCGGCCTGCCAGTATTCGAAATAGGTGTTGAGCGCGCGCACACGGCACTGGCGCAATGCGCCGCCCAGCAGACGCGACATCACGCGGCGGTTTTGCAAGGCGTAACCCGCACCGGCCGGCGCCTGCGTACGGTCGGCGATCACGCGCCACAGGCCATCGGGCCCGCGCACCAGTTCGGCCGCGTAATGCTGCAGCATGCGGCCCTGCGGCCGGCCATCGGCGTTGCGCGCAGCGCGCAGGAAATCGCGATGCCCGTAGACCAGCGCCGGCGGAATGCGATGATCGCGCAACAGCGTCATCGGCCCATAGAGATCGCGCAGCACGGCATCCATCAGCTGCGCGCGCTGGATCAGGCCGGCCTCGATGCCGGCCCATTCCTCGGCCGAGAGCAGCACCGGCACCGGATCGAGCCGCCACGGGCGCTGTTCCGGCAGAGGCGGCGCGATGGCGCCGCCGGTGCTGTCGGGCAACTCGTAGAGATTATAGGTGACGCCCTCATCTTCCAGATACTGGCGGCCGCGTTCAGCACGCTCGGCCAGACCGGCGGCACCCAGCTCACTCAAGGTCGCCAGCAGGGGCTGCCAATGGGCACGGATGATGCCCTGGCCGGTGACCATCTCGTCATAGGCGTTGGCCAGATCCGGCGGCAGCGCGGCCGGAGGCGCAACTCGGCCAGCCGGTGAACGGGCGGCCGATGGACGGTCCTGAGCCTGCAGAGGCGAATTCATCACGGCATCGGCATTCGATGGGGTCGAATCGGGCGCCGAATGTTACCCCGTTCGCAGGTCGAGGGTAAGCGGCTGTTCGCGCGAGGGATGCGCGGCCGGGGCCGGCATGCGGCCCGGCGTATGCCCCATGCTGAAAAAGCGGGCACGGCGGCGAGCTTCGGCCTCATTGGCGTTAACCGGGAAGGTATCGTAGTTGCGTCCGCCCGGATGCGACACGTGGTAGGTGCACCCGCCAAGCGAGCGGCTGTTCCAGCCGTCGAACAGATCGAAGACCAGCGGGGTGTGCACGGGGATCGTGGGATGCAGGGCGCTGGGCGGCCCCCAGGCCTTGTAGCGGATGCCGGCAACATATTCGCCGGGCACGCCGGTGGCGCGCAGCGGTACCGCCTGGCCGTTGCAGGACAGCACATGGCGCTCATCGACAAGACCCTTCACCTTTACCTGCAGGCGTTCGACCGAACTGTCGACATAGCGGGCCGTACCGCCGGCCGCCGCCTCTTCACCCAGCACATGCCAGGGCTCGAGGGCGTGGCGCAGCTCCACCTCCAGGCCACGGGCGGCAAAGCCGCCGATGCTGGGGAAGCGGAATTCGCCATGGGCGGCGAACCAGGCCGGATCGAAATCGAAGCCGTGCTGGCCGAGGTCTTCCAGCACATCGTGGAAATCCTGCAGGCAGAAATGCGGTAACAGGAATTCGTCATGCAGGCGCGTGCCCCAGCGCACCGGCTTGCGCGTATAGGGCGCCTCCCAGAAGGCGGCGAGCAGGCCGCGCAGCAACAGCTGCTGCGCCAGGCTCATGCGTACATCCGGTGGCATCTCGAAGGCACGCAGCTCGACCAGACCCAGCCGGCCGGTGGGACCATCGGGCGAATAGAGCTTGTCGATGCAGAATTCGGTGCGGTGGGTGTTGCCGGTGATATCGACCAGCACGTTGCGGAAAATGCGGTCGACCAGCCAGGCTGGCGGGTTCTCGCCATGCTTGGCCACCTGGTCGAAGGCGATCTGCAGGTTGACCAGCGCATCGTCGCGGCCCTCGTCGGCGCGCGGATGCTGCGAGGTCGGCCCGATGAACTGGCCGGAGAAGAGATAGGAGAGCGAGGGGTGGTTCTGCCAGTAGCCGACCACGCTGCGCAACAGATCGGGACGGCGCAGGAAGGCGCTGTCGGGCGGAGTCCCCGCGCCCATCACCACGTGATTGCCACCGCCGGTGCCGATATGGCGGCCATCGAGCATGAACTTCTCGGTGCCGAGCCGGGTCTGGCGTGCTTCTTCGTACAGCACCGTCGTCTTCTCGGCCAGCTCGCGCCAGCCGGCAGAGGGATGAATGTTCACTTCGATCACACCGGGGTCGGGCGTGACACTGAAATTCATCAGCCGCGCATCGCGGGGCGGCAGATAGCCTTCGATCACCACCTTTTGCCCGAGGGTAGCGGCCGTATCTTCGATCGCCGTGACCAGATCGAGATAATCCTCCGCCAGTTCCAGCGGCGGCATGAACACATGCAGAAGGCCATTGCGCGGCTCGATGCACATGGCGGTGCGCACCACCTGCGAGTCCGACTGCTGATTGGCCGGCAACGGCTTCTGCTCGCGCGGCGCGGTCGTGTAATCGCGGCCCTTGGCCCAGTCCTGCATGCGGTCTGTGACCGTGCGGCTGGCCTGGCGCATCAGCGCATGCGGCGGCAGCGGCGGCTGCTCCGTCATGGTGTCGGGCACATGCTGGTAGGGATAATCCTTCGCCGCCACCCAGGGCAGGGAATCCAGCGGCAGGCGCAGGCCCATCGGTGAATCGCCCGGCAGCAGATACATGGTCTGCGGCCGGAAGAACCACGGGCCCGAACGCCAGCGCTTGGCGCCATTCGCAGTCGGCTCGCGGGTCAGCGGCAGCGCGTAGCCCACGGTCTTGTCGAGACCCTGTTCGAAAATCCGCGCCAGCCGCGCGCGCTCCAGCGGATCTTTCAGATGCGACTGGAAGGGATCGACATTCACCGGCAGGCGTCGTTCGCGCCACAGGTAATACCAGAGGTCCTCGAAGCCGGGGATGCGATAGCCGGGATCGACCTGCAGCCGTTCCGCCAGCGTCGCTGTGAAGATATCGGCCTGCTGCGGCGTGGCGCCGGCACTGGCGTCATCATCGGCCGCAAGCAGATCGCGCTCGCGCCAGACCGGTTCGCCATCCTTGCGCCAGTGACAGCTCAACGCCCAGCGCGGCAACTGTTCGCCCGGATACCATTTGCCCTGGCCGTAATGCAGCAGCGGCGCAACGGCGAAGCGGTCGGCCAGACGGCGCAGCAGCTTGCCGGCGTAATGGCGCTTGGTGGGTCCCAGCGCCGCCGTATTCCACTCCTCGCCTTCCATGTCGTCGATGGAGACGAAGGTCGGCTCGCCGCCCATGGTCAGCCGCATGTCGCCGGCATTGAGCTGCTTGTCGACGGCATCGCCCAGCACCAGCATCTTCTCCCAGGCCTCGTCGGAGATCGGCTTGGTGACGCGCGGCGTTTCAAGAAAACGCGTCACCTTCATCTCGTGGCCGAACTCGACCTCGGCCTTTTCCAACGCGCCGCTGATCGGCGCCGCCGATTGTGGTTCGGGCGTGGCGGCCAGCGGGATATGACCCTCGCCCGCCATCAGGCCCGATGTCGGATCGAAGCCGATCCAGCCGGCGCCCGGCAGATAGACTTCCACCCAGGCATGCAGATCGGTGAAATCGGCAGTCGGACCGGACGGCCCATCGAGCGCTTTCACATCCGCGACCAGCTGGATCAGGTAGCCCGAGACGAAGCGCGCGGCGAAACCCAGATGCCGCAGCGCCTGCACCAGCAGCCATGAGGTATCGCGACAGGAGCCGCTCTGCAGCTGCAGCGTCTGTTCGGCGGTCTGCACGCCGGGCTCCATGCGGATGAGATATTTGATCTCGTCCGCCAGGCGTTGGTTCAGGCCGACCAGGAAATCGATGGTACGCTTTTTCTCGCGCGGCACCTTGGCCAGCCAGGAGCTCAGGTGGCGGCCCGGCGGGTCGACGCGCTGGAACGGCGCAAGGTCTTCCTTCAGCGCGGGGTCATAGTCGAAGGGAAACTCTTCCGCCTGCGGCTCGAGGAAGAAATCGAAGGGATTGATCACCGCCATATCGGCGACCAGATCGACCGTCACCTCGAAATGGTCGGTACGTTCGGGGAAAACCAGACGGGCCAGGTAATTGCCCTGCGGGTCCTGCTGCCAGTTGATGAAATGGTCCTTGGGGGAAACGGTCAGCGAATAGGACAGGATCGGGGTGCGGCAATGAGGCGCCGGACGCAGGCGGATCACCTGCGGCCCCAGACTGATTACCTTGTCGTAGCGGTAGGTTGTACGGTGATGAAGGGCAACCTGGATACTCATACCGGCACGCTCATGACTGGCTTTCCCCCGGGGTGTCTGGCCAGACGATGCAATCGGTATGCCGGCCGGCTGTCCAGTAGAAAACGCCAGAAGCTGCCGGGAGTTGCCCCTCTCGGCAAACTAGGGGCGGTTTTTTAGGCAGCCGGCCTAGAAGCCGGCAGCCGCACCGTCGCTGCGCGGATCGGTGGCGCCTTCCAGCACGCCGTCCGCATGCCGAACAATGGCGCCGGCATGGCCCATGGTGCCGGTGAAGGCATCCAGGATTTCCACATTATGACCGGCCGATTTCAGGGCTGCGACCAGCGCCGGCTCGAACCGGTTTTCCAGCTTCAGCGTCACGCTGTTCTCGCCCCAGGTCTTGCCCAGCAGCCAGCGCGGCGCGGTGATCGCAGCCTGTATGCCCTGTCCGTACATGGCATATCTGCTGTAGACCGCCGCCTGGGTCTGCGGCTGGCCCTCGCCGCCCATGGTGCCATAGACCATCGTGCGGCCATCCTCGAACCGTGCCATGGCCGGGTTGAGCGTGTGGAACGGCATACGGCCAGGCGCAAGCCGGCGCGGGCCCTCACCCTCCAGCAGGAAGCTGGAGCCGCGGTTCTGCCAGTTGATGCCGGTTTCATCGAGTACGCAGCCGGAGCCGAATTCGAAATAGATCGACTGGATGAAGCTGACAGCCACGCCGTTGCCGTCGATGGCGCCCATCCAGGTGGTGTCGCCGCCAGAGGCCGGCTGCGGCCAGGCGAGCGCGTGCTGGCGGTCGATCTTGGCAGCCAGCATATCGAGCAGCGCCGGTTCGAGATACTTCTCGGGTGCTTCCGGCATGCTGTCGGGATCGCCGACGATGCGGTCGCGGATCAGGAAGGCCTGCTTGGTCGCCTCGACCAGCCCGTGCAGGTAGTCGAAGCCTTCGGCCTCGCGCACACCCAGACGCTCGAACAGCGCCAGGATCATCAGCGACGACAAGCCTTGCGTCGGCGGCGGGAAGTTGAACAGCCTTGCCGCCTTGAGCGCGACGCTGAGCGGTGGACGGCGGCGCGCCTGATGCCGAGCCAGATCGTCAGCACTGACCGGGCTCCCGACTTTCGCCAGATCGGCAGCGATCGTTTTCGCCAGCGCGCCGCGATAGAAATCTTCCGTGCCAACCGCACCGATCTGTTTCAGGGTCGCGCCGAGGGCCGGCAGCTTCATCAGGCTGCGTTCGGCCGGCGGCTTGCCACCGGGCAGGAAGCGCGCGGCAAAGCCCGGCTGGTCCTGCAATTCAGGCTGCTTCTGCTTTGTCAGGTCATACTGGCTCTGGGTGACGGCGAAACCGTGTTCCGCATGCCAGACCGCATCTGCCACCAGACGCGACAGCGGCAGCTTGCCGCCCAGTTCGGCGCTCAGCTTCAGCGCCTCGCCCCAGCCGCTCACCGTGGCGGCCACTGTGTTGGCCGCCAGCGGCCCACGCCAGGGAATGCTGCTCAGGCCCTTGCTTTTGTATAGTTCCGGCGTAGCAGCCGCAGCGGCACGGCCGCAGGCTTCGACCGCGACCGGGTCTTTACCGGGCGCCGCAATCAGCCAGAAGCCGTCGCCGCCGATGCCGGTCATATGCGGATAGACCACGGTGAGCGCCGCTGCCATCGCCACGGTGGCCTCGATGGCATTGCCGCCCTCGCGCAGGACGGCAAGCCCGGCCTCGGCGGCCAGATGATGCGGCGCGGTGACCATGCCCCGGCGGGCGCGCGGTGTGTTCAGCATTGGGGAAACCTCAGGGAAGTCTTTGTCCGATCAATGCGACGCACGGATCGCGGCGTCAAGGCCGATGCAACTCGGCCTGCGGCCGGGTGAAGCTGCGCCGGCCGCGCTTGAGCCCGAACAGCGGCGGCGCCAGTTCGGCCACGGCGCGGGCCGGGGCAAAGGCATCCAGCACCACCAGATCGGCCGGATTGCCAACCGTAATGCCGTAATCCTTCAGGTTGAGCAGCTTTGCTGCCTGCGCCGTCACCATATCGAGGCAGGCGGCCATTTCCGCCGGCCGCCCAAGTTGCGCAATATTGGCGTAGAGATTGGCCATGCGCAGCAGCGAGCCGTCGCCAAACGGCGTGAAGGGGTTCAGCACATTGTTGGTCGACAGCGAGCAGGTGACGCCCCAGCTGCTCAGGCGATGGGCATGGGTCACGCCGCGCGGGATATTGTGGTCATGGCCGCGGCCCATCAGGAACAGGTCGGTGGCGGGCAGGACGGTGACGGCAACGCCGGCCTCTTTCAAACGCTGCGCCACGGCTTCAAGCTGCGCCGGGGGCAGAGCGGAAAGTTTGGTGACATGGCCGATGGCGACACGACCCGCCATGCCATGGGCCCGAGTCTGGCGGCAGACCTCATCCAGGCTCATGCGCGACGGGTCAAGATCGAAATCGAGATGGAAATCGATGTCGGTACCGAAACGCCTGGCGATCTCGAATATCCGCGCGATCTGACCATTCGGATCGCTGTCGGTATAGGGGCAGCCGCCGATCAGGTCGGCGCCGGTGTCCATGGCCTGAATGAGCAACTCTTCGGTGCCAGGGTCGTTCAGCAGGCCTTCCTGGGGGAAGACGCAGATCTCCAGATCGATGGCCCAGGCGTAATCGGCCTTCAGGCGCCTGATCGCGGCGAAGCTGCGCAGGCCGATGCGCGGATCGATTTCCACATGGGTGCGCATGCGCATGGTGCCCTGGAGAATGGCTTTCTCCAGCGTGGCCCTGGCCCGCGTATAGACATCGTCTTCGGTGAAGGCCTTTTTTGCAATGGCGACTTCGGCGATGGCATCAGCCAGCGTGCCTTCACTGCTGCAGCGTTCGAGGATGCAGGATTTGTCGAGATGCACATGGGTTTCGACGAAGCCCGGCACGACGAGCCGCCCGCCGATATCCTCGACCGGGCCCTCCCCGGCCAGACCGGCGGCGATGGCGGCGAAGCGGCCGGCCTGCAGGCCGAGATCGACCGGGGCATCATGGCCGGCCAGACGGGCATTGCGGAGAATCAGATCGAAGCGCATGACGCTGTTATAGCTCAATCCGCCGCATGGCCAAGATAGGCAGCTTCCAGCGCCTTGTCGCCGCGCAGCGCTTCGGCGCTGCCCTCGCGCACCACGCGGCCGGATTCCAGCACATAGGCGCGATCCGCCACCGCCAGCGCCAGCACGGCCATCTGGTCGACCAGCAGGATGGTGACCCCTTCGTCGCGCAGATCGGCCAGCACCGAGAAAACCTCGTTGATGATGGTGGGCGCCAGGCCCAGCGAGGGTTCGTCCAGCATCATCACGGCAGGCTTGGCGATCATGCCGCGCGCGACGGCCAGCATCTGCTGTTCGCCGCCCGAGAGAAGCCCGGCACGGCTGTGCAGGCGTTCGCGCAGACGCGGGAAGCGCTGCAGCAGGGCGGCGACTTCTGCTTCGGGCTTCACATCTTTACGCGTATAAGCACCCAGCAGCAGATTGTCGATCACGCTGAGTTCGGGGAAGACCTGACGGCCTTCGGGCACCAGCACCAGGCCGGAAGCCGCGATCCTGTGCGCCGGCTGTTGCCGCAGTTCGGCGTCGTTGAGCAGTACAGAGCCTTCGATGGGGCGCAGCAGGCCGCTGATCGCGCGCATGGCCGACGACTTACCGGCGCCGTTGGCGCCCAGCAACGCCACCATCTCGCCCTGGCGGACATTGATGCTGAGCGTTTCCAGCACTGGCGCGGCCCCATAGCCCGCCGTGAGATTGACGGTGGCGAGCACCGCGTCGGCCGGACCCGACCAGGGCTGCGCCCGCGCGCGGCCGCTCATCTCGGCGCCACCGAGATAGGCCTTGATAACAGCCGGATTCTGCCGCACATCCGCCGGCGGGCCAGCCGCAATAGGCGTGCCGGCATCGAGCACCACGACATGGTCGGAAATGCCCATTACCAGCGTCATGTCATGCTCGACCAGGATCACGGCGATGCCGAGATCGGCGATGCGGCGCAAAAGCAGGCTGAGACTGTCCTTGTCGCCGCGCATCAAGCCGGCGGCGGGTTCGTCCAGCAGCAGCACGCGCGGCTGCGTGGCCAGCGCGCGGGCAATCTCGACCAGACGGCGATCCACATGGGGCAGCGCGGAAGCCAGCCGCGCCACCGGGCCGGTATAGCCGACGAAGGCCAGCAGCGCCTCGGCGACTGCGGCTTCATCGCCGGCCTTGCTACGACCGAGCAGGATGCCGAGCCGGCCACGCCGCAGCGCGATGCGGATATTGTCGAGTACGCTCAGATCGCCGAACAGCTGCGTGGTCTGGTAGGTGCGGGCGATGCCGGCCCGCCCGATGGCCCAGGCCGGCTGGCCCGCGAGATCGTCTTCCAGCCGGATGCTACCGTGATCGGGTCTGTAGAAGCCGCCGATCATGTTCAGCACGGTGGTCTTGCCGGCGCCGTTCGGGCCGATCACGGCGGTGACCTTGCCCGGTTCGGCCGCAAAGCCGACGCCATGGGCGGCGCGGATACCGCCGAAACTGATGCTGAGACCTTCAACGATCAGCGGCAGCGCCGAGGCCGGCTTCAGCCATGCGGCCAGATCGATGCCGTCATTCTGCGCCACGCGCGGATCTTCGCGACGGAACCGCGCCACCAGGCTGCCGATGATGCCGCGCGGCGCCGCCCAGAGCACGACGAGCAGCAGGATGCCGAAGAACAGCAGCCGGTATTCGGCAAAATCCGACAGCAGTTCAGGCAGACCGACGGCAACGATAGCGCCCAGCAGGGGCCCGAAGACCGAGCCGGCGCCGCCGATGATCACGGCGAGCAGGAACAGGATCGACTGGAAAAAGGGAAACGAGCTGGGCGCGATGAACATCATCAGCGGCGAGAACAGCGTACCGGCCAGGCTGGTCAGCGCGGCCGACAGCGCGAAGGCCGTCACCTTGATCACCACCGGATTGAGACCCAGCGACTGCGCCGCGACTTCCGAGTCACGCACCGCCCGCATCCCCAGGCCCCAGGCGCTGACACTGAGCCGGTGATAGAGCGCGAAGGCAAAGCCGGCGAGCAACACAGCAAAGATCGCCATCTCGCGCTCGCCAAACGAAATGCCACCGAGCGCCGGCGGCAGAATGCCCATCAGGCCGTTCGAGCCACCGGTCAGTTCGCGCCATTCCACCGCGCCATGCTCGATGATAAAGGCAAAGGCGATGGTGACCATCGCCAGATAAGGCCCCTTCACCCGCAGCGCCGGCAGTGCCAGCAGGAAACCGACCGCGCCGCCGAGCAGGCCGGCGGCAGGAAAGGCCAGCCAGAAGCTGATGCCCTTCAGGCTGAGCACCGCCGTCGTGTAGGCGCCGATGGCGTAGAAGCCGACATGACCGAGCGAGACCTGGCCGGTGAGGCCGAGCAGGATATTGAGGCCGACACCGACGGTGGCCGTCATCGCCACCAGGGCAAGGACCAGCAGCATGTAACCCTGGGCACTGCCCGACAGCAGGATGCCAAGCGCGGTGAGCAGCAGGATGGCGATGGGTATGATGGGACGCGAGGTCATGGCGTCACACCTTCTTGACGCCGGCGCGGCCGAGCAGGCCGTTGGGCAACAGCGCCAGCGCGACGATGACAATGGCAAAGCTCAGGATCTGCGTATAGACCGAGCCGAGCGAGACGGTGATGGTGGCTTCCATCAGGCCGAAAACCAGACCGGCCAGCATGACGCCCCAGGCCGAGGTCATGCCGCCGAGAATGGCAACGGCAAAAGCCTTGATGCCGAACAGCGTGCCCATATCGGAATGCACGGCATAAAGCGGCGCGATCAGCAGACCGGCAAGGGCAGCGAACAGCGCCGAAACGGCAAAGGAGCCGGCAATGGCGCCACGCACGTTGATGCCCATCAGGCGCGCGGCATCGGCATTCTGCACCACCGCCAGCAGCGCCTTGCCGTGCCGGGTGCGCTGCATCAGCTGCTGCAGCGCCACGGCCATGGCAAGGCCGACCACGGGAATCACCAGCTGCAGCGGATAGACGCCGGCACCGAAAATCTCCACCGGCTTTGTGGCCAGGGCGGAGGGGAAGCTGCGCGGCTCCTTGCCGTAGGTGAACAGCACGATGTTATCGAGGATGATGCCGCCGGCCACCGTGGCCATCAGCCAGGCATTCGAACCGCGTTCGGCAAAGGGGCGCACCAGAAAGCGCTCGACCACCAGGCCGAAGATGGCGCAGAGCAGCAGGCTCAGGCCGATCGCCACCGGCATCGGCCAGCCATAGCGCACGCCGAAGACATAGCCGAGCACGGCGCCCAGCATGACGACGCTGCCCTGACTGAAATTCACGGTGTTGGAAACGGTATAGGTGACGTGATAGCCGAGCGCGATCAGGCCGTACATGGAGCCCAGACCGAGGCCGGAAATAATGGCGGACGTTACAAGCATGGCGGTTGATCCCGCTCTGGCATGAGAATCGAAAACCGGGCCGGTTTTGCAACCGGCCCGGCGGAAACGGACTCAGTTGGTCAGCGGCAGGATTTCCGGGCCGACGAAGCGGGTGAAGATGTAGTCCTTCGGGCCGAGCGCATCCTGGTTGTCGGTCGAGAAGGGCTTGAAGTAGTTCTTGATCAGGCCGTCATACTTATCGATGGCGTAGAAGCCGTGACGGACCTTCGGGCCTTCGGTGCTGCCGGCCTTGGTGATCGCCAGGGCACTCAGATGCAGGGCATCATAGGCATTGGCAATGCCGACCGCCGGCGTCACATCGGCGGTGCTCTGGATTTCCGGGAACTTCTTCTTCAGGGCGGCGAAGACCTGCTCGCCCTTGGGCGACAGTTTGCCCGAGAAGCTGAAGGTCTGAATGAAATGCACCTTGGGCGCGCTGGCACCGGCCAGCTCGTTGAAGCGGCCGCCGGCCGGGCCCCAATGCGAGACGATCGGCACATCCCAGCCCATACGATCGAGCGACTTCACCACGATGGAGGACGGCGCCACGTTGCCGACCATGAACAGCACATCGGCGCCGGCCGCCTTCAGTCGGGTCAGCTGCGGCACCACATCGACATCGGGATCGTTGAACTTCTCGATCCCGGCATATTTCATGTTCATGCCGGCCAGGGCCTTCTTCAGGCCGGCCTCGTTCGACTCGCCCCAGGAATTGTTGATCAGGATCATGCCCGGGGTTTTGGACTTGTATTTGGCGACCGCGTAATCGACCAGCGCCTGGTCGACGATCTCGTCGACGGCAGAGACGCGGAAGGCGTAGTTTTCGGGCGCGCCGTTGCGGGTGATCGGGGTGCCGGCCGCCCAGACGCCCATGAAGGGCACCTTTTCGGCATTGATGAAGGGCACGATGGCCATCGAGACCGGCGTGTCGAGACCGCCGAACAGCACGGCCACCTTCTCACGCTGCACCAGTTCGCGCGCCGCCAGCAGGCCCTTGCCCGGGTTGCTCTCGTCGTCGCGCCGCACCAGTTCCAGTTTCTTGCCGAGCACGCCGCCCTTGGCGTTCACCTCGTCGATGGCGATGGTGAGGCCGCGGGTGATCGCCTCGCCCGACTTGGCCGACTGGCCCGAAAGGGCTGCGACCAGTCCGATCTTGATGCTGTCCTGGGCGACAGCCGGGAGCGGCGCAGCCATGACCGCAAGGCCAAGGGCTGCGACGGTGCCGAGCGCCAGACGCCGGGTGAGCGTCATGGACGTAAATGGTTTGGAGTAGTGCGGAGCGGACATGCGGAGCCTCCCGGGCTGAGTTTGATCCGCCTTGATGTTCGCAAGGCACATGCCAGAATTTAAACTATTGATTTCAATTGGTAATTTAATTAGCCAGCACTCCGCTGGCTAAATTGTATGCAATCCGCAACAATCGGCGCGCAAATTGTATTCAATTTTTGGCGACAATCCTCGCGCAGGCGTGATTTGCTGGGCTTTAGCCTCCGGCATCGCTCTTGCTAGACAAGGCCATCCGTCGCGTTTTCGCCAGTCAGGAGTTGATCATGACCGCAATGCCCGCCGCTGCCTCCGCCTTTGCCGGCCTGACCGGCGAAGCTGAGATTGTCCGCCTGTTCCTCGAGGCCAGCATGGTGCCCGATCCGGAAACCGCGCAGCGCTACATCGCGCCCGAACTGGTCATCACCTTCACCGGCGGTCGCAAATACAGCCATCCGCGCGAAACCGCGACTTTCAATGCCAAGCGCTACAAGTGGGTGAAGAAGGCGATGGAGCGGTTCGACGTGGCGCCGGGCGCACAGGAAACCATCGTCTACAGCATCGGCACGCTGTATGGCGAATGGCATGACGGCACGCCGTTCGAGGGCAACCGCTATGTCGACCGCTTCGTGGTGCGGCAGGGCAAGATCGTGAAGATGGATGTGTGGAACGATTCCGCCGAACGCCTGCTGATCCGCAACAACCTCGACCTGTAACCGCTCAGAGGTGATCCAGCCCGTGATGTTCGACCAGATCGAGCAGCAGGCGGCTGGCACGCTGGCGATGGATGCGATGCAGCCGATGCGCGGTATCGCCATCGCGCCGCCGGATCGCCGCCACCACGGCGGCATGCTCGTCATTGGAGACTGAAGGCTTGGGCCGCAAATGCAGCGTGGCCATGCGGGCGCGATGCGACTGGTCGCGGATCGCATCCACCATGCCGATCAGGCGCTGGTTGCCGGCCATCTCGACGAGCGCACGGTGGAAGCAGGCATCGCCGGCCGCCCAGGCTTCCAGGTCATCGGCCTGCAGCGCCGCCGCCATGCCGGAGAGCAGACGATCCAGTTCCACACCTTCAGCCGCCGTCAGGCCGCGCCGCGCCAGGATATCCACGGCGGTCGCTTCCAGGCCAGCGAGCAGATCGTAGATCTCGCGCAGGTCGGCCGCTGACATCGGTAGCACGCGCATGCCATGGCGCGGCCGTACTTCGACCATGCCATCCTGCGCCAGACGGATCAGCGCCTCGCGCACCGGCGTGCGGCTCATGCCCAGCAGCAGGGCGATTTCCTGTTCCAGGGCCTGGGTACCCGGCGGCAGCTCGTTGTCGAGGATGCGGCGCTTGAGTTCATCATAGGCCCGGCGCGTCTGCGATGGACGCGCGCCGGCTGCCTGCCCATTGGCGGTCATGGTCTGCATGCTTGTATTTCCCCCGTGGCTGGCCGGCCCGTTTTTTATGGGTCCGATCCTGCGCTGGAGGAAACATAGCGGAAGCCCGGAGCCGCCGGGCGCTAAATTTTTGTAAACACCCGCCGGTGGGTCAGGCCGCCGGGCGGCTCATATAGAGCACCGGCAGGGCGGTGTCCCCGGCCGGCATACTGCCGCTCGCTTCGGCCCGGTAGCCGAGTTTTTCATAAAGTGGCACAGCATTGATATTGGCGCGCACATAGAGATGCGGATAACCGGCGGCCCCTGCTGCCGCCTCGGCAGCGCGGACCAAGGCCGTGGCCAGGCCTTTGCGGGCCCAGTCCGGATGCACGAAGACCTTGCGGATACGCGCGGTCTGCGGTCGGTCGGTCATCGCCAGCCAGCCGGCAGTCGCCACCAGCATCCCCTGCCCGTCGCGCGCCAGGATCAGATGCGACCGCAGGACATCCTCGGCATAGGCCGGGGCAGCGATCAGGGCCTCATGGGCCGCGATCTGCGCCTCGTCGTGATGGCCGGAGGCCAGAATTCGGAAAGCCATGGCATGCAGGCGGCGTACGGCCGGCAGATCGTCCGGCGTGCAGGGATACAGGGTGACATCGGCAGGCAGCATCATGGAACCAAAACCTAGAAAACCGCGTTTTAATCTGCAAGGCAGCCACATGGCGGCCCTATTTGTTTGTCTGGATGCCTGCATGAAGCATGGACTGCTGTTCCTGGCGCCGGCCCTGTTGCTGGCGGCCTGCTCCGCGACGACGACACCTGACCAGATCGTGCTCACCCGCCAGAGTCGCGAGGCGCAGGACTGGGGCCGCTTCCTGCCTGATCTTTATCGCGGGGTGAGCGCCTGTCTGGCGGCGCATCCGGCGCAGCCCGCCTTTGCCATTGAGGCCGTGCCACAGAACCACGGCATGGTGCTGGTGCGCCTGCAGGGCGCCGATGGCAGCCGCGCGGATTGCAGCGCGGGCATCAGCGGCAGTCCGGCCCCGAAGCTGACCCCTGCCACGACCGAGGCGGCCCAGGGTCCATCCTTCACGCCGGCAACGATGCCCGAGCCGTTCCTGCGCTGTGGCAAGCCCGAACCGGTGCTGAGCGGCAACGGCCGCCTGCTCGGCTGGCTCACCTATATCAACCGCGACTGCCCGCCGGAAATCGCCGCCGCCGATAGCAGCTGGCGCGCCTTCGGCAACGAACCCTACTGGAGCCTGCGCATCGCCGGCGAGGATGTGATCTTCGACCGCCTGGGCGACGTGCCGCAGCGCTATGCCGCCAAACCGGCATCGGCCGGCGACAAACGGATGACCTGGGTGCTGGATTCAGCCGAGGGCGGCGCCCGCGACGGCCTAGAAGTGGTGATCCGCGAAACCGACTGCGGCGACAGCATGGCCTCGCGACGCTATCCCTACAGCGCCGAGGTGACCTTCCAGGGCCGCTCCTTCCGCGGCTGCGCCGAGAAGACTGCGGCCATCCCCTGATGCATCGGCCTTGACCTGCGGCAGCATCTGAGTCACCCCTGCGCCAATGAACGCCGCCGACCTGGAACAGCGCCTGCTGTATCGCGATGCCCTGATGCTGGTGCTGGATAAGCCCGCCGGCCTGCCGGTGCATGCCGGGCCGGGCGGCGGCGACAATCTGGAACGCTATTTTGACCACCTGCGCTTCGGCCTGCCGCGTCCGCCGGCACTGGCGCATCGCCTGGATCGCGACACCTCGGGCTGCCTGGTGCTGGGCCGTCATCCGAAAGCCCTGCGCAAGCTAGGCAAGCTGTTCCAAGACGGCCGGGTGGAAAAGATCTACTGGGCAATCGCGCGCGGCGTGCCGGAAAGTCCGGAAGGCCGCGTCGATGCGGCGCTGCGCAAACTGAGCACCAAGAACGGCGGCTGGCATATGGCCGTGGCACCAGCCGACGATCCACAGGCCCAGAGCGCCATCACCGATTACCGTGTGCTCGGCAAATCCCCTGACGGATTGAGCTGGATCGAATGCCGGCCGCGCACCGGACGCACGCATCAGATCCGCGTGCATATGGCAGCATTGGGCTGTCCACTGGTCGGCGACACGCAATATGGCACTCATGCCGCCGATCGCGAGACCGTGCTGCATCTGCAGAGTCGCGGCATCAGCCTGCCGCTCTATCCCTCGCGCGATCCAATCAGCGTCACGGCACCGCCGCCGCCGCATATGCGCGGCGCTTTGAAGGACTGCGGCTTTACGTTTTCAACGCCAGCTTGATCGCATAGCCCACGGCGGCGACGCTGAGCACGCCGGCCGCCCACAGGCCGACGAACCACAGCAGACGCTGCCACACCGGTTTGCGTTCAGTGATAGTGGGCATGGCGATCCACTTTGCCGCGGAAGACCCAGTAGGCATAGGCCGTGTAGCCGAGAATGATCGGCAGTAGGATGACGGCACCGACCAGCAGGAAGCCGAGCGAAACATCGGGCGCCGCCGCGTCGTAGAAGGTGATTGATGGCGGCACCATCAGCGGCCAGAAACTGATGCCAAGGCCGATATAGGACAGCACGAACAGCGCCAGTGCCGCCAGGAAGGGCGTCTTCTCGCGGCGATGGTCGTGCAGGCCGCGCCACAGGATGCCGGCGGTGATCAGGACCAGGACCGGCATCGGTGCCGCGATAATGACATTCGGCCAGGTGAACCAGCGGGCGAGGAACTGGGCATCCAGGAACGGCGTCCACAAGCTGACCAGGCCAATCATCGCCACCAGAAGAATGCTCAGGCGGCGACCGTAAAGATAGCAGCGGTCCTGCAGGCTGCCATCGGTCTTGATGATGAGCCAGCAGGCGCCGAGCAGCATGTAGCCGATCACCAGCGCAGCGCCGGTGAGCAGGCTGAAGGGGGTGAGCCAGTCCCACCAGCCGCCGGCATAGGCGCGACCGCTGACCTTGATGCCCTGGATCAGACCGCCCAGGGCAATGCCCTGCATCAGCGTCGCAACGAACGAACCAAGCGCGAAACTCCAGTCCCAGACCGGCTTCCAGCGCACCGTGCGCCACCGGAATTCAAACGCCACGCCGCGGAAGATCAGGCCGAGCAGCATGGCGGTGAGCGGCGCATAGAGGGCGGGCAGGATCAGCGCATAGGCCAGCGGGAATGCTGCGAGCAGTCCGCCGCCGCCGAGCACCAACCAGGTCTCGTTGCCATCCCAGACCGGCGCGACGGAGTTCATCATCACATCGCGGTCTTTTTCATCCTTGAACAGCGGAAACAGGATGCCGATGCCGAGGTCGAAACCGTCGAGGATCACATAGGCCAGCACGGCAAAGGCGATCAGCCCGGCCCAGATCAGCGGAAGATCGAGGGTCATGGGGCGTCTCCCCTGGTCATCATGGCGGGGCCGGGCATGATCCCGGCCGTCCGCAACGGCGCTTCCACAGCCGGCTCGTCGGGCCTGTCCGACCCCGGCGTCTTGCCCATCATGCGCAGGATGTAGAAGGTGCCGGCGCCGAAGACGATGAAATACACCACGATGAAGGCGATCAGCGACGCGCTGACGCCCGGCAGGCCGATGGGCGAGACGCTGTCCACTGTCCGCAGCAGGCCGTAGATCGTATAGGGCTGCCGCCCGACTTCCGTGGTCACCCAGCCGGCCAGCACCGCGATGAAGCCGCTCGGCCCCATGACGACGGCAGCACGATGCAGCAGCGGCGTCGCGTAGATGCGACCGCCAAAACGCAGCACAAGACTGGCAAAGCCAATCAGCATCATCAGCAGACCCAGACCGACCATGATGCGGAAACTCCAGAACACCACCGGCGCCGGCGGCCATTCCTCGCGCGGGAAAGCCTTCAGGCCTTTCAGCTCACCATCCCAGTCATGGGTCAGGATCAAGCTGCCGAGCTTGGGGATGCCGATGGCGTATTTGGTTTCACCGGCCTCGTTATCGGGCAGGCCAAAGAGATACAGCGGCGCGCCCTTGTGGGTCTCGTAATGGCCTTCCATGGCCGCGACCTTGGCCGGCTGATGCTTCAACGTGTTCAAGCCATGCAGGTCACCAACGAAAATCTGGATCGGCGCGACCACGACAGCCATCCACATCGCCATCGAGAACATGACCCGCGCCGCCGGATTGCTATTGGCATTGGCCTTGTTTTTCAGCAGATGCCAGGCGCCGACCGCGCCGACCACAAAGGCGGTGGTGAGATAGGCAGCCAGCACCATATGCACCAGGCGATAGGGGAAGGACGGATTGAAGATCACCGCGAACCAGTCTTCCGGCACGAACTGGCCGTTCGGCGCGATGGCATAGCCGGCCGGCGTCTGCATCCAGCTGTTCACCGCCAATATCCAGAAGGCCGACAGGAATGTGCCGAAGGCCACCATGGCGGTGGCAAACATATGCAGGCCCCTGCCGACATGATTCATGCCGAACAGCATGACGCCGAGGAAACCGGCTTCGAGGAAGAAGGCCGACATCACCTCGTAGCCCATCAGGGGGCCTATCACGGGCCCGGCCCTGTCGGAGAAGACCGACCAGTTTGTGCCGAACTGGTAGCTCATCACCAGGCCAGAGACGACGCCCATGCCGAAGCTGACAGCGAAGATCTTCAGCCAGAAGCGAAAGACCTGCAGATAGACCTCCTTCTTCGTCACCAGCCACAGCGCCTCCAGCACAGCGAGATAACTCGCCAGACCGATGGTGAAGGCGGGAAAGATGATATGGAAGGAAACGGTGAAGGCGAATTGCAGTCGCGCCAGGAAGACGGGATCGAGCAGGGCTTGCATCGGCAGTTCCTCCGCGGGGCATGCTAGGACCGTTTCCCGCTTGTCCAAAGCAAAACCGCAACTCCGTCCCGGGTCAATCGCATGTTGCAGGCGCGAATTGCCGCATTGGGGCAACGCGCCGCAGGGTTTGGACATTGCGCCGCATAGCGTTCTACCTATGAAGCATGCGACCCTTGCAGCCTTTGCAACGTTCGGGATACTGGCAGCCGCTATAGTGGTGTGCTTCAGCCCCTTCCTGCGTCCCGTCCCTCGCTCCTGTATCCATCCTTATGCTGATTCCGCTGATCGTCGCCTGCGCGCTGTTTATGGAGAACCTGGATTCCAGCGTGCTCGCCACCGCGCTGCCCAGCATCGCGGCATCGCTTGGCGAGAGTCCGCTCAAACTCAACCTGGCGATCACTTCCTATCTGTTCAGCCTCGCGGTCTTCATTCCGGTCAGCGGCTGGGTGGCCGACCGCTTCGGCGCCCGCACCGTCTTCCGCCTCGCCATCGCCGTCTTCACCATCGGTTCGCTGCTCTGCGGTCTGGCCGACAGCTTCTGGACCCTGGTCGGCGCCCGCGTGCTGCAGGGCCTGGGCGGCGCCATGATGGTGCCGGTCGGCCGCCTGGTGATGCTGCGTTCGATTCCGAAATCTGAACTGGTGCGCGCGATTGCCTGGCTGACCGTGCCGGCGCTGATCGGCCCGGTGATCGGCCCACCGCTCGGCGGCTTCCTCACCACATACCTGTCCTGGCGCTGGATATTCTGGATCAATCTGCCCATCGGCATCCTCGGCATGGTTTTGGTGACGCTCTACATTCCCAATGTGCGCGAGAAGAGCGTGCCGCCGCTCGACTGGCGCGGCTTCCTGCTGTCGGCTATCGGTCTCTGCGGTCTGGTCTTCGGCTTCGAGACCATCGGCCGCGACCTGTTGCCCAACGGCGTCGTCATCGGCCTTCTGGTCATTGGTGCGCTGGGCATCGGCTTTTATATCCGTCATGCTCGCCGCCATCCGCATCCGGTGATCGACCTCAAGCTGCTCAAGGTGCCAACCTTCCGGCTCGGCATGATCGGGGCCTTTCTCTTCCGCATCGGCGTCGGCGCCCTGCCCTTCCTGCTGCCGCTGATGTTGCAGCTCGGCTTCGGTCTTTCGGCATTCGAATCCGGCATGATCACCTTTGCTTCGGCTGCCGGCGCGTTGACCATGAAGATGGCGGCCGGCCCGATCCTGCGCCTCATCGGTTTCCGCCGTGTGCTGATCGGCAATGCCATCCTGAGCGGCGGCTTCATACTGATCTGCGGTTTCTTCCGCCCGGATACGCCGCATATGCTGATCCTTGGCCTGTTGCTGCTCGGCGGCTTTTTCCGCTCGCTGCAGTTCACCGCCAGCAACACGCTGACCATTGCCGACATTGACAATGAGCGGATGAGCCGCGCCACCAGCTTCACATCGATGATGCAGCAGCTCTCGCTTTCGGCTGGTGTCGCTGTCGGCGCCATGGTGCTGCATGCCACGGTGGCCTGGAGCGGCGGCATGGACCAGATCACCGCCACCAGCTTCACCCCGGCTTTCCTCACCGTCGGTCTCACGGCGATGCTGGCGGCCTTTGCCTTCCTGCGCCTGCCAGCCGATGCTGGCTCGGAGGTCAGCGGCCATCGCCTGGTAGCGCCGACCCAGCGCCTCAGCCAGGGCACGCCGCCGATGCCGGGCGACAAGCCTTAGATCATGGACAGCCTGGATTTCACCCTTCTGGCCATTGCCGCACGCGGCCTGGCCACGGCCGGATTCGTCGGCGGCGTGGTTGCGCTGATGGAGCGTAGCTCACCCTTCATCGGCGGCATTGTCCTGGCGCTGCCCATTGTCACCGCGCCGGCCTATTTCTTCCTGATCCTGCATGAGCCCGCCGGCTTCGTGCCGCAGGCCGCGCTTGGCAGCCTCGCCACCATCGGCGCCGTGCTGCTGTTCCTGGTGGCGGTGATCGCGCTGCTGCCTCACGTAACGATGCCGCTGGCGCTGCTGGGTAGCCTGGGCCTCTGGTGCGCCACCGGACTGCTGATCCGCGCACTCCCCGCGGCCTTGCCGCTGTCGCTGGCCGTGCTGATTGTCTGCGGCATCATCGCCTGGCTCGCCGGGCGGCGTGTGCCGATGACAGCGCCTGCGGCGCGCGGCCGTTCGCCGTTTTACGAGATCGTGCTGCGTGGAGCAGCCGCCGGCTGCCTGGTCGCCGTGCTGAGCGGCGTGGCGCATCTGCTGGGCCCGAAAGTGGCCGGTATCTTCGCCTCTTTCCCGGTAGCCTTGCTGGCGGTGTGCTGGTTCCTGCCGCGCCGCCTGGATCGCGCCGGCATCCGCGCAGGACTGCGCGCCACCCAGATCGGTATGGCCAGTCATATCCCGTTTTTCTGCAGCCTGACGCTGCTCGGACCGCAGATCGGTCTGATGCCGGCCTTCATCGCCGGCCTCATCGGTTCGCTGGTGGTTGCGGTGGGGCGGGCGCTGCTGCGCCAGCGCCACCTGAATAAATCGGCCTAGACCACACCGCCATTGGCGCGCAGCACCTGGCCGTTGACCCAGCCACCGGGGCCGGCAAGGAAGGCAACCGTATTGGCGATGTCGTCCGGCTGACCCAGCCGTTCCAGCGGCGCCATGCGGGCCAGTTGCGCCACGCGTTCCTCGCTCTTACCGGTGAAGAACAGTTCGGTCGCCACCGGACCCGGCGCCACCGTATTGACGGTGATATGGCGGCCGCGCAGTTCCTGCGCGAGGAATGTGCTCAACGTTTCGACAGCGGCCTTGGTCGCCGCATAGGGGCCGTAGCCCGGCAGCCGCAGGCCGATCACACTGGAGGACAGAGTAATGATACGGCCGCCATCGCGCAGGCGTTTTGCCGCCTCGCGCAGCACATAGAATACGCCCTTCACGTTGACGTTGAGCAGGCGGTCGAACTCTTCATCGGTGGTATCGGCAATCTTCGGCAACGCGCCGTCCATTACACCGGCATTGGCGACCACAATATCGACGCCGCTGAAGGCCTGCTCGGCCGCATCGAACAACCCGCAGATAGCCGTCGGGTCGGACACATCGGCTTTTACAGCGATGGCACGACCGCCCGCATCGGCGATCTTCGCCACCAGCGCCTCGGCGTCGGCCGCGCGGCTGGCGTAATTGATCACCACGGCATGGCCCTGGGCAGCCAGGGTTTCGGCGATGGCGGCGCCGATACCGCGCGAGGCACCGGTGACGAGGGCGACCTTGAGGGGGGTAGCGGTCATGAATGAGCTCCTGAAACGATGGGGAAGACGCCCTTCATATGCCTTTGGAATATTTGGAATAAATATGTATTTATTGCCATTATTATTCAAAATATATAAACAATAGCCATGGATCGCCTGGATGCCATGCGCCTTTACACCCGGATCGTCGAGCTGGGCAGTTTCACGGCTGCCGCCGAGGATCAACAGCTACCGCGCGCCACGGTCACCCATGCGATCAAGCAACTGGAAGCCCGGCTGAATGTGCGGCTGCTGGAGCGCACCACCCGCAGCGTGCGCACCACGCTAGACGGCGAAGCCTATTATCAGCGCTGCCTGCGCCTGCTGGCCGATGTGGACGAGACCGAGGCGGTGTTCAGCCAGACGGCGGCCAATCCGCGCGGCGTGCTGCGCGCCGCCCTACAGGGCACGCTGGCGCGGGCCTTCATCCTGCCGGCACTGCCCGACTTCTTCGCCCGCTATCCCGATATCCGGCTTGAACTCGGTTTCGGTGACCGCCCGGTGGATCTGGTCCGCGAGGGCGTGGACTGCGCCGTGCGCAGCGGCCCGCTGCCTGATTCCAGTCTGGTTGCGCGCCGCATCGTTACGCTGGAGCAGGTGACTATCGCCAGTGCCACCTATCTTGAACGCCATGGCGAGCCGCAGCGGCCTGAAGACCTTCACAACGGCCATCACGCCGTCAGCTATATGTCGATGGTGAGCGGTCGTCATGAGTCGCTGGATTTCACCATCGACGGCGAAAACCGCGAATTCATGCTGCCCAACATGCTGGCCGTGAATGACGCCGATGCCTATATCGCCGCCTGCCGCGCCGGCCTCGGCATCATCCAGGTGCCGCGCTATCACATCCTGGACGAACTGGCCGCCGGCAGCCTGCGCGAAATCCTCGCGCCGTGGCGGCTGCCGCCGATGCAGGTGGCTGTGGTCTATCCGGCGCATCGCCAACTGTCGCCGCGCCTGCGCGTGTTTGTCGATTTCCTGGCCGAACTCTTCCGCAAGGCCGAGGCACAGGGCCGGCTTTAACACCCGTTTTAACCCGGCAGCCCTGTTGCGCCGCGGGCCGTCATGCTAAGCCAGCCACGCCTTATGATGGCGATTTCACGTGACTTTACCGGACTTTCCGTCATGAACCCGATCTTCGCAGACGCGCCTACCACCATCTTCGAGACCATGTCGCGGCTGGCCATGCAGCACAGCGCAATCAACCTCGGCCAGGGCTTTCCCGACGACCCAGGCCCCGAGGATGTGCGGCAGAAAGCCGCCGATGCGGTGATGACCGGCTGGAACCAGTATCCGCCGATGATGGGCCTGCCCGAGCTGCGCCAAGCCGTCGCCGCGCATTACAAGCGCTTCCACCAGCTCGACCTCGACTGGCAGTCGGAAGTGATGATCACGTCGGGCGCCACCGAGGCCCTGGCCGGCGCCCTGATGGCGCTGATCGAGCCGGGCGACGAGGTCGTGCTGTTTCAACCACTCTATGACGCCTATCTGCCGCTGGTGCAGCGCGCCGGCGGCGTGCCGAAATTCGTCACCCTGCGACCGCCGCTGTGGCGCCTGGACGAAGCCTCATTGCAGGCGGCGTTTTCTCCGAAGACCAAGGCGGTGCTGTTCAACAACCCGCTCAATCCGACCGCTACGGTCTTCCCGCGCGAGGATCTGGAGCTGCTTGGCCGCTATCTGGTGAAATACGATGCCATCGCCATCTGCGACGAGGTCTGGGAGCATGTGCTGTTCGATGGCCTGCAGCATCAGCCACTGATCGGCCTGCCCGGCCTGCGCGAGCGCTGCGTCAAGATCGGTTCGGCCGGCAAGATTTTTTCGCTGACCGGCTGGAAGGTGGGCTTCGTCTGCGCTGCCCCCGCCATCATGAAGGTGCTGGCTAAGGCGCATCAGTACATCACCTTCACCACGCCGCCGAACCTGCAGGCTGCTGTTGCCTATGGCCTGGGCAAGCAGGATGACTATTTCCTCGGCATGCGCCGCGACCTCGCCGCCGCCCGCGACCGCTTTGCCGCTGGCCTCACCGGCATCGGCATGACCGTGCTGCCCAGCAAGGCGACCTATTTCCTCAATGTCGACCTTTCGACGGTATCGAACGACATCGACGATGCCGCCTTCTGCCTGCGCATGGTGGAAGAGGCCAAAGTGGCGGCGATCCCGGTCAGCGCCTTCTATGCCGGCGACCATGTGCGCAGCGTGGTGCGCTTCTGCTTCGCCAAGACCTACGACAAGCTGGACGGCGCCGTGGAACGGCTGGCCGACTTCGTCAAGCGCGGCTGACATACTAAATGTGTCATGGCCGGGCTTGCTTGTCCCGGCCATGACATCGTGGTTGTTAAGCCGCCTTCTGCAGCGCCGCCATATTCCGTAGCGTTGCGGCGCAGGCCTGCGCCACCTCGCGGCCCTTCACTTTGAAATGCTCCTGGAAGAACTGCCGGTGCTCGTCATGTTCATGGAAATGATGCGGCGTCAGCACGCAACTCAAGACCGGCACTTCGGTTTCGAGCTGCACCTGCATCAGGCCGTCGATCACCGCCGATGACACGAAGTCATGGCGGTAGATGCCGCCATTGACCACGAAGCCGGCGGCAACGATGGCGTGATAGCGACCGGTCTTGGCCAGCAGCTTGGCCTGCAGCGGGATCTCGAACACACCTGGTAGCTCGAAACGATCGATGCTGCCCTGGCGCAGGCCGGCTTTCGCCATCTCGGGGAGGAAGGCCTCCCAGGCATTGTCGACGATATCGCGATGCCAGCTGGCCTGGATGAAGGCGATGCGCCGGGCCTCGCGGCCGATGCTGTCGAGACGGATATCGGGTGTGGTGGTCTGTTCTAGGCTCTGATTCATGGGGGCGTCCTTTCATGCCTTGCCTGAATCAGGGCGCACGGCAACGGATACTCGCCGACGCGCACGACAGGAGTCGCACGCGCAAAGGCGCGTTTCCGTGGACCGCTCTCTTCCATCCGGACTGTAACCGTCGGCTTCGGCCTTGCACCGAATCTGCTGGACCCTCGCGGCCGAATGAAAGCCATGAGGCGCTCGCGGGCTCGCATCCCGCCAGGGATGCATACCGCCGGTGGGGACTTTCACCCCGCCCTGAGAACGTGACGCACCGGACCATCCGGTGCGTCAGGATCATGGATAAGACGAAGTCGCCCGGCCGTCCAGCCCGGGATTGCTGCCGTACAAGATTGTCGTGACCGCCGTTACGTCAGCGACCGGCCTTGAGCACGACCTCGCGCGGCGTGTCGGCCCCGCGCACCCGGCCGCGCAGGTATTGCGGGGCGACATGGACGCTGCCGCCGAGCCGGTCGGCTGCGCGCCAGGCCCAGTAGGGATCGTTGAGCAGCCCGCGGCCCATCGCCACCAGATCGGCCCGGCCATCCTTAACGATAGCCTCGGCCTGCTCGGGCTCGGTGATCAGGCCGACCGTCATGGTGACGATACCGGTGGCCTGCTTCACGGCCTCGGCGAAATGCACCTGATAACCCGGACCGGTAGCGATCTTCTGCTGCGACGATACGCCGCCGGAACTGACATCAACAAAATCGGCGCCCTGCGCCTTCAGCCGCGCCGCATAGGCGATGGCATCGGCGATTTCCAGACCGGCGCCCGCCACCCAATCGCTGCCGGTGATCCGCATGCCGAGCGGCTTGTGCGCAGGCCAGACCGCGCGCACCGCCTCGAAGACTTCCAGCGGGAAGCGCATACGGTTTTCCAGGCTGCCGCCGTAAGAGTCAGTGCGCGTGTTGGAAATCGGCGAGACGAACTGATGCAGCAGATAGCCATGGGCGCCATGCAGCTCGATCAGATCGACGCCGGCGCGATCGGCCCGCTGCGCGGCTTCGACGAAGTCGCGTTTCACCCGCACCAGGCCTTCCTCATCCAGCGCCTGCGGCACATGCCAGCCCTCGGCCTGCGGCAACGCACTCGGTGCTTCCGTCTGCCAGGCCAGCGGGCCCTGCAGTGCCTGACCGCCGCGCCAAGGCAGATCGGCCGAGGCCTTGCGACCGGCATGGGCCAGCTGGATTCCGAAGGGCGTCGGCCCGAACTGCTTCACATCTGCCGCGATCTCGGCAAGGCGGGCTTCCTGCACGGCATTGTAAAGCCCCAGGCAACCCGGCGTGATGCGGCCCTGCGCGCTCACATGGGTCGCCTCGGTGATGATAAGGCCGAGACCGGCCGTACCATAACGGCCCAGATGCGTGCGGTGCCAGGTATTCGGTACACCGTCGATGGCGCTGTACTGGCACATCGGCGACAGCACGATGCGGTTGGGCAGCGTCACAGAGCGGAGCTGCAGCGGTTCGAACAGGGCTGACATGGGATGTGGTCTTCGAGCTGGTTGCGATGCCCGATCAGGATGGCGCGACGGCCGACCAAATCAAGTCCTAGCAGACCATGCATAGTTGAAACTGACCGAAATACGTTCCTGCACCGTGAAACTGGCCGGCACTTCATGGCGCAGCCAGCTTTCGAACAGCACCACCTGTCCGGCTTTCGCCTTCACGCTGACATGGAGCTGCTCGCGCGGGGGCAGCTCGGCGCGGCGCGGCGGCGCAGCCATGAAGCGATCCAGCCGGGGATCCTCAAATTTGATTGCGGCGGCGCCGCGCGGCACCTGCACATAGTATGTACCGCTGATGAAACTGAGCGGATGCAGATGCAGGCCATGTGTCACCGCACCGGCCATCATGTTGACCCAGCAATCGGTCATCTGCAGCTTGCGGCCGCGCAGATCGTAGCCCAGCGCCACCGCATAGGCCTTCACCTGCGGATTGAGAGCCTTTTCCAGTGCGGCAAAGGTCGACGAGATGCGATGCAACTGATCGTGACTGCCATAGGAGGTATAACCGCCGGGATAATGCTTGGCGCTCCAGCGCTGGCCGGTCTTGTCGGCCAGACGCAGGGAATCGCAGACATCGATCAGGTCGCGATTGAAACCCTCGATGCCCTTTTTCTTCAGGGCCGTCACTTCGATGCGGGTGGGAAACAGGCTGAGCATGGTCATCAGAACAGCTCGAAATATTCGCGATGCTCCCACTCGCTCACTTCGAGCTGGTAGCGGGCGATCTCGGCTTCCTTGATATGGATGAAATAGTCGACGAAGGTGTCGCCGAAACCGGCGTGATAGCAGGCATTATCCTTCAGCGCCGCCAGCGCCGCCTCCAGCGACCGCGGCAGCATCGGCGCAGCGGTTTCATAGGGCGCGTCGGCCGAAGGCGGCGGCGTCAGGCCGCGCTGGATGCCATCCAGGCCGGCGAGCAGCTGCGAGCCGAGATAAAGATACGGATTGGCAGCCGGTTCACCCAGCCGGTTCTCGATACGGCTGGCCGGGTCGCCTTTGGCGCCCAGCACGCGACACATCACGCCGCGATTGTCCTTGCCCCAGATGGCGCGGTCGGGCGCCAGCGAATACGGCCGATAGCGGCGATAGGCATTGATGGTGGGCGCGGCAAAGGCGGCCGAGGCCGGCGCCTGGGCCAGCAGGCCGGCGAGGTAATGCTGGCCCAGCGGCGACAGCGGTTCGCCATCCCGCAGCGGGATGAAAGCGTTCTTGCCGATCTTGCGATCGGTCAGCGACTGATGCAGATGCCAGCCGGATGAGAAGATATTCGGCAGCTTCGGCCGGCACATGAAGGTGATGTGATAGCCATGGCGGCGCGCGATCTGCTTGGCCGCCGAGCGGAACAGCACCATGGTGTCGGCCGACGCCATGTTGGTGCCGGGCTGGAAGGTGAATTCGCATTGGCTGGGGCCGAACTCGACCTCCAGCGAGCGCAGCGGCAGGCCGAGCGCCTGTACATCCTTGCGCAGGATTTCGTAGAAGTCGTCATACTGGTCGTAACGCTGCTCAGTCAGATACTGGTAGCCCTGCGTAAGCAGGCTGACGCTCGGCGGCGTACCAGGCTGGCCGGCATCTTCCGGCCGCAAGTTTGGATTCTCCAGCTTGAAGACATGGAATTCAACTTCCAGGCCGGCGACATAATCATAGCCAGCCTCGTTCATTTTACGCAGCGCGTTGCGATAGAGCTGCCGCGTAGAGAACGGCACCGGGCGGCCATCGGCGAAATAGAGATCGCAGAGCATCCAGCCGGTATGCGGCGCCCAGGGCAGAACCTTAAACGTGGTCGGATCGGCCACCATCAATACATCGGCCGCACCCTGCATCTCCGGGAGACCGAAACCGCCGCCCTTGGTGAAGACCGGAAACACCGTGCGATGCGAGGTGTCCTTCGCCAGCAGCGTCGTGGTGAAACCGACGCCACTGCGCATGGCACTGCCAAGCTCCTCGGCCACCACGGTCTTGCCGCGCAGGATGCCATGCTGGTCGGCGAAGGAGAGCCGGATCACACCCAGGCCGCGCTCGGCGACCTCTTTCTCCACGGCCTTGGCTGCCTTCTGCTGCTCCGGCGTCCACAGGCCGTACTGATCGACAAAACGCTCCACGAAAAATCCCCCGAAAGACGGCCGATCTTATTCCGCAGCCCCGTTACTCAGCAGCCCCATTACTCAGCAGCCATGGGCGCAGGCACTTGCCACGGGGCGCCGGCGCGTTTGCGCGCATCGGCCTCGCGCCAGTATGCCTGCCACGTGCCCGTCGGGGCAATGCCGTCGATGGTGACAGGGCCGCGAATGGCCTTGGCCGCCGTCGCATCCAGCACCATCAGCGGCGGCTCGTTGCCCGATTCCGCCTGATCGATCGCTTTCATCAGCATTGAGCGATAGTTGATGATCGCCTTGTCGGTGCTGCCCAGATGCTCGCGCGTGCGGTCCTGGATCGGCCCCTGGCCCTCGATGGCCCACTGGTCATGCACATTGATGTCGTTGCCCATGCCGGTATAGGTCTGGGTCTTCTGTTCCAGCGCATCGAAGCCATAGTTGTTGGCCTTGTTCTTGCGCGGGATGTAGTCGGGCAGAGTGTAGAGCTCCAGCCGCTGGGCCCGCATCTGCTGCTTATCGACCGGCGTGGTGAAGCTGGTGAAGATCGCATACCAGTAGCAATTCACGTCATCGATCGGGATATGCCACTGGGTGATGGTCATCTCGGCCGAGAGCGGAATATTGAAGGCCTGTGGGAACAGCAGGTTGGTGACGCGCACATGGGTGCTGCTGTCGCTGATCTGGCGCAAGGCCGTCAGCCGCATGCCGTAATCGGTACGCTCCACCTCGATTTGCGGGCATTCGAATTCGCGCAGCACCTTGGTCATCGGCATGTCGGAATCCGCCGAATTGGCGCGGAACTGGCGGCCATAATTGCCGTCCGCCTCCTCATCCTCGAAGAAGCGGTGCAGGAAGGAGGCATGGGCGGGATCGATGCCGACTTCCAGCGCCTGCAGCCAGTTGCAGGCAATATGCCCCTTGAAGGCGAAGACATGGCTGTCGGGCGCGACGAAGCAGTCGAGGTCGGAGAAGGCCGGCGGCTCGCCCTCACCCAGATACGCAAACAGGATGCCGCTGCGCAGCACTACGGGATAGCTTTTCTGTTTGATGCGCTGGCAGAGCTTGCTGCCGGCCGGCTCGGCCGGGGTCTGCAGGCACTGACCGGTGACATCGAACAGCCAGCCGTGGAAAGGACAGCGCAGGCCGCCGTCTTCCGGGCGGCCGAAGGCAAGATCGGCACCCCTGTGAGGACAGTCGCGATCCAGCAGGCCGTAGCGGCCTTGTTCATCGCGGAAGAGCACAAAGTCCTGGCCCAGCAGCTTCACCGGCTTCACCGGGCGGATGTCTTCCAGCTCCTCCACCAACGCCACCGGCTGCCAGTAGCGGCGCAGCAGCTTGCCGGCCGGCTGGTCGGCGCCGACGCGGGTCATGCGCATATTCTGCTCGTGCGTGGTCATGGCGGGCATCCCTCGAATTGCCTTGACGGGCCCTCCCACAGGCCCGAGAATGTCCGACTAGCGAACATATGTGCGATTTTAAACCTGTCCGCCGCTAACGGCAACGAGAAAACCATGACCCGCCTGCGTGCCATCGATGCCGAAAAACGCCAGCAAAGCGGTCGCAGCCCGGATTTCCTGGAGGCCCTGGCCCGTGGCATGAGCGTGCTGACAGCCTTCGATGGTAAAAACCCACAGATGTCGCTGAGTGACGTGGCCAAACGCGTCGATCTGCCGCGCGCCACCGTGCGCCGCGCGCTCTACACGCTGGGAGAACTCGGCTATCTGGAAACCGACGGCCGACTGTTCCGCCTGACCCCGCAGGTGCTGCGGCTGGCCGGCGCCTATCTTGGGTCTGCCGGGAATACGGAAGCCTTGCAGACCGCCTGCGATACGCTTTGTCTGCAGCTTGACGAAGCCTGCTCAGCCGCCGTGCTGGATGGCGCCCATGCCGTAATGGTCGCCCATGCCTCGCCGCCGCGCTTTCTCTCCTCCGCGCCCGGCCCCGGCTTCCGCGTGCCGGCTTTCTGCTCGGCTTTGGGCCGCGTGCTGCTGAGCGCGCGCGCTGATGTCGAGATGAAAAGCCTGGGCGTGCAGGCACTGACATCGAAGACCGTTACAGATCCTAAAGAACTGGCGCTGCTGATCCAGAAAACGGCCAAGGACGGCCATGCGCTGTCGGACCAGGAAGCCGAACTGGGCTTCCGTTCGCTGGCCGTGCCGGTGCGGCGTTTCGATGGCCGCGTGGTGGCGGCGCTCAACATCGGCATCCGCATTGAAAGCGCCAGCCCGAAGCAGATGCGCGACAGTTTCCTGCCGGCACTGCTGTCGGTTGCCGAGGGTCTGAAGGATCGCGTGGTTTAAATAGGATAGATCAGCGAATTGAGGATCAGCTCGCTGTCGAAGACGCAAACGCGCTCCTTCAGCTTCAGTTCGCCGCCAACGCGCGTCATCTGGTCGATATACCGGCCCACATTGTAAACCTCGGATACCGAACCGGGCTTGGTGCGAAACACGGAATAATTCGCTGTGGCGCGGATCGTCTGGCCATCGTCACTCAGCACCTGCGCCACGCCGATCACATGGCGCTGATAGTAAGGCGCATGGAACAGGGTGTTGGTGATGCCATAGGCGCGATCACGCAGCATCGCCTGGCTTTCCAGCGCCATGATACTGAGCGGCAGACCGGCATCGTAATTCTCACGCGGCACGATACGGTAATAGCAGTCCTCGGTGAACAGGCCGACCCAAGCGTCGTAGTCGCCACGGTCCAGAATATCGCCATAGGCGGTATTGAACTGGTCGACCCGGTACTGGGCTTCCAGGATCGACAGAGCGATGGGATTGGGACGCATTGCTAAAGCTCCATCACCTTGCGCCAGTAACCGTACATGCCGCGAATCAGTGTTTCCGTCACCATATGACCGGTCGGCGCCACGCCGCGGCCGTCCAGCTCGCAGATGGTGCTGCCATCGGCGCCTTTCTGGCGGAAGCCATCCTGCGAAAATTCGATCACTTCACCATCGTCAGCTGACACGAATCCGGCGGGGCCGAACAGATTGGCCTGGCGCAGACGCCGCCGCGTCATCTCTTCGGTGTCGTCCTCGAAACCGAAATGGGTCCAGACGAAATCGAAGGCATCGGGCCCTGATGGCACGATATGACGGGTGGACAGCGAATTGACCTGCTGCTGGATGATCACGCTGGGGAACAGCGTGATCATGGTGACCGTCGGACCCTTCCACCAGGACTCCGGCACGACATCCAGAAGGCGCATGTCATTCAGCGCCATGTCTTTCTTGAAGCTGGTGACGCCCTCGGTAACGGCCTTCGCCTCGCCGCCGGCATTGCGCTGGGAAATCATCACCGCGTGGCGGCCTTCGGCGTCCATGACCATGCGCGACTGCTGATCGGCCCGCCACAAGCCAAACGTGACGAACCAGGTGTGCAGGAGACCCGGATGATAAGGATCCTTGATATTCTCCATCATCAGCTTCCAGTTGCCCGGAATACGCTGGCGGCTGGTGCCCAGCAGGGTGAGCTTTCGGCCATCGAAGATGCGGTTGAGCCAGGGCAACACGTCAGGCCCGATATAATCCTCGAAGCTCGGCGCATCCTGATCGAAGCTGGCGAAGACCAAGCCATTATAGGTCTCGACCTTCAGCTTGGATAAGCCATGCTGCTTGAGGTCGAAATCGGCCGGCATGCCGCCCTGGACTTCACCATCGTCCTTCTTCACGCCCTGGCGGAAGGGCAGGCCGGCAAGATCGCCATTCAGCTTGTAGGTCCACTGGTGATAGGGGCAGACGAAGCTGCGCGCATTGCCGCGCGGCTTCTGGCAGAACCGCACGCCGCGATGGGCACAGCGGTTTTCCACGACGTTCAGGCTGCCGTCACGATCCCGCACCACGATCACCGAGCGTTCGCCCACCCAGGAGAGCTTATAATCGCCCGGCTTGGGCAGCTCCGCTTCCAGCGCGACATAGCACCAATGGCCACCACCGTGGAAAAACCGCTCGATCTCGCGGCGATAGACTGCCTGGTCGGTGTAGGCCCAGAACGGAATCCGGCTGGAGCCCGCGTCGGTCCATTGCGGCAGACCGTCGGTCGACAGTTGGGGCGAAGCAAAATTCATCTCCGAATCCTCCCGACACGGATTTATTTGCATTTGCAAATACTATCCACCCAGCCCGGCCGAAGGTCAACAAACTTCCCTTGGGGCACAATTGAATCCCGGACCGAAAGGCCGGAGCATGGCTGGCATAACGGAGGAAACCGATGTTCGACCGGCACTATGCCGTCTGGCCCAAGGGCGTGCCCAAGCACCTGACCCTGCCGGCGACCAGCCTGTACGAGAATCTGGAGCTGTCAGCCCGGCGCTATCCGGATAAGACGGCCATCCTCTATTACGGCTCGGCCCTGACCTATGCGCAGCTGAAAGATCAGGTCGACCGCCTCGCCGGCTACCTGGCGCAGCGCTGCGGCATCCAACGCGCCGATCGCGTGCTGCTCTACATGCAGAACAGCCCGCAATATGTGATCGCCTATTACGCCATCCAGCGCCTGACCGCCGTGGTGGTGCCGGTCAATCCGATGAGCAAGACGGAAGAGCTGCGCCATATCGTCCACGATACCGGCGCCACCACCGTGCTCTGCGGCCAGGACATCGCGCCGTTTGCGCAGGCGCTGCTTGGCACCGGTCTGCAGCATGCGGTTGTTGCCGCCTATTCCGATTACGTGACCGCGCCCACCGATCTGGTGCTGCCCGATGTGGTGGCAGCGCCCCGCATGGCAATACACCAGGGCATCCTGTGGCATGACGCACTGGCACAGGACCTGAAAGCCGGCCCACATGTCGCCGCCCCCGAAGACTGGTGCGTGCTGCCCTATTCCTCTGGCACCGCAGGCGCACCGAAAGGCTGCCTGCACAGCATCCGCGGCGTGACGGCCACGCTGTTCGGCTCGATCGCCTGGAATCCCGCCTCGCCCGAATCCGTGCAACTGGTCACCCTGCCGCTGTTCCATGTCACCGGCATGCAGAATTCGATGAATGCGCCGATCTTCAATGGCGCCACACTGGTGATGATGACACGCTGGGACCGCAAGGTGGCCGCCGAACTGATCCGGTGCCATCGCGTGACGCACTGGCGCAACATCACCACCATGTGCATCGACTTCCTGTCCGATCCCGAGGCGGCGGCCTGGGACCTCTCGTCGCTGGCCGGGATCGGCGGCGGCGGCGCCCCGATGCCCATGGCCATTGCCGCCAAGCTCAAAGATCTGACCGGACTCGATTACATCGAAGGCTACGGCCTTTCCGAGACCATTGCCGCCACGCATATCAATCCGGTGGGCAACCCGAAGCCGCAATGCCTCGGCATACCCGTCTTCGATGTCGATTCGCGCATCATCGATCCGGACACGCTGGCCGAACTGGGCCCGAACGAGACCGGTGAGATCGTCATCGCCGGCCCGCAGGTTTTCCTCGGCTACTGGAATCGTCCGGAAGAAACCGCACAGGTCTTCTTCGAGCGCGATGGCAAGCGGTTCTTCCGTACCGGTGACCTCGGCTATTACGACGACGAGGGCTTCTTCTTCCTGGTCGACCGGCTGAAACGCATGATCAACGCCTCAGGCTACAAGGTCTGGCCCACCGAGATCGAAGCCATGATGTATGCTCATCCGGATATCCGCGAGGTCTGCATCATTGCGACCGGCGATCCACGCCGTGGCGAAACGGTCAAAGCCGTGATCGTGCCGAAGGAAAACGCCGGGACCATGACCCCGGACAGCGTCCAGGCCTGGTGCCGCGACCGCATGGCTGCCTACAAGGTACCGCGCGTGGTGACCTTCGCCGACAGCCTGCCGAAATCGGCCACCGGCAAGATCATGTGGCGGGTGCTGCAGGACCAGGAACGCGCGACCGCCAAGCCCGACGCCGCCGACTGACCCATTTATCCGATCGAACCGCCACTCCACCCTAAACAGCCGCCAGTATTGCTGCGCTGCACCTTCGACTAAAGGAGGGGGGCACTTTGGACCTTGGTCTACGCCCTTCTACCGCCTCGATAATTTATGATTCCCCATCGGATCGCATCACAAAACGCGACCGTTTTCAGATGAGGGAAGGAACGCTTCATGAGCGCCAATATCGCAGCGGCAGGCGATCGTCGCCGGCCGATGACCAAGGATGAGAAGCGAGTCATTCTCGCCTCCTCCGCCGGTACCATCTTCGAATGGTACGATTTCTATCTTTACGGTTCGCTGGCCGCCGTGATCGGCGCACAGTTCTTCTCGGCATTCCCGGAAGCAACGCGCAACGTCTTCGCGCTGCTCGCCTTCGCCGCCGGCTTCCTGGTGCGTCCGTTCGGCGCGCTGGTCTTCGGCCGTCTCGGCGATCTGGTCGGCCGCAAGTATACCTTCCTTATGACCATCCTGATCATGGGCACCTCCACCTTCCTGGTGGGCCTGCTGCCCGGCTACAACACCATCGGCTGGGCCGCTCCGATCATTCTGATCGCGCTGCGCATGCTGCAGGGCCTGGCGCTCGGTGGTGAATATGGCGGTGCGGTGGTCTACGTGGCGGAACATGCCCCGCAGGATCGTCGCGGCTACTTCACCAGCTGGATTCAGACCACGGCCACGCTCGGCCTGCTGATGTCGCTGCTGGTCATTCTGGCCACCCGCAACTATCTCGGCGAAAAGGAATTCGCCGAATGGGGCTGGCGCGTGCCGTTCCTGCTCTCGATCATCCTGCTGATCATCTCGGTCTATATCCGGATGCAGATGGAAGAGAGCCCGGCCTTCAAGAAGATGAAGGACGAAGGCAAGCAGTCGAAGGCGCCGCTGTCCGAAGCCTTCGGACAGTGGAAGAACGCCAAGTTTGCCGTCCTCGCCCTGCTCGGCCTCACCGCCGGCCAGGCCGTGGTCTGGTACACGGGCCAGTTCTACGCGCTGTTCTTCATCCAGAACGTCCTGCGCGTCGATCTGCTCACCTCGAACGTGCTGATCGCCTGGTCGCTCATCATCGGCACCGCCGGCTTCATCTTCTTCGGCTCGCTGTCTGATCGCATCGGCCGTAAGGTGATCATCCTCGGTGGCTGCTTGGTTGCGGCTATTACCTACTTCCCGGTCTTCAAGTACATCACCGAGACCGCGAACCCGGCCCTCCACAAGGCGCATCAGAGCACCGAAGTGGTGGTCATCACCGATACGAAGACCTGCTCGTTCCAGTTCAACCCGACGGGCACTTCGAAGTTCACCAGCCCCTGCGATATCGCGAAAGCTCAGCTCGCGCGTAGCTCGGTGAACTACAAGACCGAAGACAAGCCGGGTGCAACTGACACCATCGTCCGCATCGCCGGTAAGGAGATCCCGTCCTATGACGCCTCCAAGCTGACGGGCGACGCGGTGCGCACCACCCCGGCGGCCTTCGTCAAGTCGGTCAACGACGCGCTCGGCGCTGGCGGTTACCCGGTTCCGGGTGCGGCCAACCCCGAGATCGTCAAGGTCAGCGGGTTCTTCGACATCTTCCGGGCCCAGCCGTTCAAGCTGGTCGTCGTGTTGACCTTCCTGGTCATCCTGGTCACGGCGGTGTACGGCCCGATTGCCGCGGCGCTGGTCGAACTGTTCCCGACCCGCATCCGCTACACCGGCATGTCGCTGCCCTACCATATCGGTAACGGCTGGTTCGGCGGTCTGCTGCCGGCATCGGCCTTCGCGATGAGCGCGGAGACGGGCGATATCTACTTCGGTCTGTGGTACCCGATCGTGATCGCGGTCGGCACCCTGATCATCGGCTCGCTCTTCGTTCCGGAAAACCGGAACAAAGACATCTTCGCCGAAGACTACAAGTCAGCCTGACGGCTGGCCGTTACAGGAAAGGCGCCGGGGCAACCCGGCGCCTTTTTTGTTGCCTGTGTCGTGGCCGCAAAAAAATCCGGCCGGCAGAGCCGGCCGGAGTCCATGCATACCAGCAGGCTACTTCGCCGGCTTGATGAAGTCGGCGCGCACCATCTGGTCGTTGCGGCCCGAATAGCTGACGGTCTTCTTCATCGCCCAGGCCGACTGCTCGTAATGCAGCGGCAGCAGGCCGTAATCCTCAACCACCATCTTGCTGGCTTCCTGCAGCAGGGCACTGCGCTTGGCATCATCCACCGTGCCCATGGCCTGTTCCAGCTTGGCATCCATTGCCGGATTGGAATAGCGACCCTTGTTGGTGGTGCCCATGCCCTTTTCACGATTGGGCGTGGCCACCAGCGAGCGCAGCGCGTTGCTCATTTCCTGCGACGACCAGCCCGCCATATAGGCGCTGTATTTCAGCTCGTCACGGTTCTTGAAGAAAACCGGCGGTACGGCACTGTCCACCTTGGTCTTCACGCCGGCCCGGGTCCACATCGCGGCAATGGCCTGCGCCACCTTGATGTCGTTGATGTAGCGACCATTCGGCGTCCCCAGCGAGATGCCGAAGCCGTCAGGATAGCCGGCTTCGGCCAGCAGGGCCTTGGCTTTGTTCAGGTCATACTTGTCCGGCTTGGAATCCTGCCGCGTGCCAAACATCGGGAAAGGCAGGAAGTCGCCGGCTGGAATGGCCAGGCCTTCCATGATGCGCGACGAGATCGCATCGCGGTCGATCGCCAGCGAAAGTGCCTGGCGCACCCGCTTGTCTTTCAGCGGATTCTTGCCGTTGGTGCCCTCGATGCCGATGCTGGGCTCGCCCACATGATCGACATGGATGTAGATGATGCGGTTGGACACGGCCTGGCTGACATTCAGCTTCGGGTCCTTTTTCAGCTTCTCGATATCGTCGGTCGGCGGATCCTCGATCAGATCGACGTCACCGGCCAGCATCGACGCGGTGCGGGCGGCCGAATTCGACATCGGCCGGAAAGTCACGGTCTTCCAGTGCGGCTTCGGACCCCAGTAGGCGTCGTTGCGTTCCAGCACCAGCTGATTGCCGCGCTTCCATTCGACGAATTTGAACGGACCGGTGCCGATCAGGCCCTGGCCCTGGTTGAGCGACTCTGACGTCACGCCCTCGGCCACTTCGGCCTTGGCCATCTTTTTCGGCATGATGGTCATCTGCGACACGTCAATCGGCAGTGCCGGCGCCGGGCCATCGGTCTTGATGCGCAGGGTCAGCGGATCGACAATCTCGTAACCGGCGATCTGCCGGGTGTAGACCGTATAGGGCGACGGGCTGTTCGGCACCTTGGCGGCGCGCTGGAAGGTGTAGACCACGTCTTCGGCGGTAAACGGCGAGCCGTCGGAGAATTTCACATTCGGCCGCAGCTTGAATTCCCAGGTGGTATCGTCGAGCGGCTTCCATGAGGTCGCCAGGCCCGGATAGAGCACGCCCTTCTCATCCGACATGACGAGCGCGTCATGGATATGGAACGCGATCTGCAGGTTCGGCGTCAGCGCGTGGTATTGCGGATCGAGCGAGCTGGGCTCCGTCTTCAATCCGATCTTGAGTTCCTGCGCCGTCACCGGCTGCGCCAACGTGAGCAGCGCCGTCAGACCGACCAGAGCCGTTGTGCCAAGTACCGTTCGTTTGAATGCCATCGCCATCAATCCCCGTTCGTTTGCAGATAAGCGTTATGCGTCGTGCTTCTTACGAGCCGTCCGGATTTAGAGTAGAAGAAAGCCGCCGACCCTGAAAAGCCAAAACGGAAGTCTCATGCAGGATATTGCCCGTATTAACGCCCTGATCGATGCCAAGGCCGCGGCCGGCCTGACTCTAAGCGATACGGTCTGGGATCTGGCCGAACTGCGCTATCAGGAACACGGCGCCGTATCCGCGCAGATCGCTCTGCTGGAGCAGGAAGGCTTCCGGATCACCCGCGATGTCGCCGGCATTCCCACCGCTTTCATGGCGGAGGCAGGCCATGATACCGGCGGCGGCAATGGTCCGCTAATTGGTTTGCTGGGCGAATACGATGCCCTCTCCGGCCTTGGCCAGGTGTCGGGCGTGACCGAGCGCAAGCCCAGCAGCCAGGCCAATGGTCAGGGCTGCGGCCATAATCTTTTGGGCGCCGGTGCCGTGCTCGCTGCCATCGCGGTGAAGGACTATCTGACGGAGCACAAGATTCCGGGCCGCGTGCGCTATTACGGCTGCCCGGCGGAAGAAGGCGGCTCGGGCAAGACCTTCATGGCCCGTGGTGGGCTATTCAAAGATCTGGATGCCGCGATCTGCTGGCATCCGGGCAATTTCTGGGGCGTCATGTCCGTCAACAGCCTGGCCAATATCCAGGCCTATTTCCGCTTCTCCGGCCGTGCCGCCCACGCGGCAAGCGCGCCGCATCTGGGCCGCAGCGCGCTGGATGCCGTCGAGCTGATGAATGTCGGCGTCAACTACATGCGCGAACATATGCCGTCGAATACACGCGTGCATTACGCCGTCACCGATACCGGCGGCATCTCGCCCAACGTGGTACAGGCCAGGGCGGAGGTGCTGTACCTGGTGCGTGCCCCGTCGGTGACCGAGGCCACGAAGCTGTTCGAGCGCGTGAAGAAGATTGCCGAGGGTGCGGCGCTGATGACCGAGACCCAGGCTTTTGTCGATTTCGACAAAGCCTGTTCGGAGGTGTTGCCCAACACCGCGCTGGAATGGGCCATGCACCGTAACATCCAGCAACTCGGCCCGGTGCAGTTCGACGACGCCGATCGTGCCTTCGCCGAGCAGATGCGCAAGAACGCGCTGACGCCGGAAGATGTGTTCTCGTCCTTGCGCAGCGTGGGCGAGCCCACCTCTTACGACAAGCCGCTGCATGACGGCATCCTGCCCTTCGACGGTACGCCGCGGCAGCTCTACGGCTCCACCGATGTGGGCGATGTCAGCTGGCTGACACCCACCGTTCAGTGCTGGGGGCCGTGCTTTGCAGTGGGAACACCTGGCCATTCCTGGCAGCTGGTAGCCCAGGGCAAACAGCCGGCCGCCCATAAGGCCATGGTGGCCGCCGCCAAGGCGATGGCCGCCACCGCCATTGACGCTCTGACCGACGAAGACCTGCTGAAAGACGCGCGCGCCGAATGGGAAAAGCGCACCAACAACCAGCCCTATCAATGCCCGATTCCGCCTCTGGTGGAACTGCCGTTCGAGCGCAAAAACAAGGCCGGCGTGCTGCTGGGCACCGGCGCCTCGCCGTTTACGGCCGCGCCACTGACCCGTGCCAAGCCGGTTTAGGCAAAGGTCAGCAGCGCATGGCGATTGGCCAGCGCTGCCAGAACGCTCATGCCGGTGATGGCCGAGGTCTTCGGATTGCTGGCGCTGCTGCGGCCGGCGACGATCACGGTAAGATGCGAACTGTCGCTCTCGGCCTCGATGCGGCCGGTATTGCCAAGCGCAGCCGGATCGGCCACCAGTCGGACCTCGGTGCGATCCAGCCCCAGACCGGCCAGCGCCACGGTGGCGGCGAGGTTGGCGTTCTTCGGATAGGTTAGCGCCGCCTCGCGCGCACTGCCGCTGAAGATCACCGTGGGTACGGTCAAAGACGCCAGATCGAAGGCCGCTTCGGCCGGCGTGCCCATCCAGGCTTGTGGCGGCTTGGTGGATGAATAGGTCACGCGATGCAGCCCATCCGGTCGCATCGCCAGCAGACCATCGAGGCCGGCAATGGCGCCAACCGGAATCACCAGCCTGCCGCCGCCGGCTTTTGCAGCCTGTTGCAGGCGGTCGCGGAAACCGTCATCGGCCAGCGCGCCGGTGGAAATGACAAACATCTCGCAGCCCTGCCGCAACACGGCCTCGGCGCAATCCACCACTGCCGGCTGGCCGGCGGTTTCCACCACGATATCCGGCTTCGTAGCCAGGAAGGCCGACAGGTCGTCGGTGACTGTCAGCTGCGGCCAGGCGGTGCGCACCTCGGTCAGCTGGCGCGGCCGCACCAGCAAGGCAGTCAGGCGATAGCCCTCAAGCGGTGCCGTCAGCCACGCTGCCAGGATCGACTGCCCGATGCCACCGAAGCCGATCAGGCCGATGGCCTTCATGCCGCGCGGTGCTCAGGCGCATGAGCCAGCACCACATCGAGGAAGGCCTGGCCGAAGCGTTCCAGTTTGGCCTGGCCGATGCCGTGGATATCCGTGAGGCGATAGAGCGTGGCCGGCCGCTTGACCGCCAGTTCCAGCAGCGTGCGGTCGGAAAAGATCACATAGGCCGGCTGCTGCAGTTCGGTGGCGAGCTGGCGCCGCAGGTCCTTGAGGGCGGCGAGCAGGATCTGGTCCTCATGCCCCAGCGTGATTTCCGCCGCCGAAGACGAGCGGCCGCGCTGGCTGCGGCCGCGCTTGCCGCTGACCGCCTCAACGCGCAGCTCAACGCGGTTCTGGCCTTTCAGCACGGCGCGGCCGGCATCGGTGAGGAACCAGCTGCCATGGCCGGCGATATCCAGATCGACCAGGCCGGCACCATAAAGCTGACGGAAGATCGAGCGCCAGGCATTGGCATCGCGATCCTTGCCGATGCCGAAGGTGGGCAGACGATCATGCTCATTGCGCAGGATGGCGTCGGTCTTGTTGCCGATCAGGATCTGCACCAGATGCTCGGTGCCATAGCGCTGACCGGTGCGCATCATGGCCGACATTGCCTTCTGGGCCTCGATGGTGCCGTCGAAACGCGCCACGCCATCCTGGCAAAGGTCGCAATGGCCGCAGGGCTCGGACTGTTCGCCAAAATAGGCCAGCAGGGTCTGGCGGCGGCAGCGCGGCGATTCACACAGGGCCACCAGCGCATTGAAGCGCTGGCGCTCGATGCGCTTGCGCTCGTCGGACGTCTCACCCTCCTCGATCTGCATGCGGCGGAAGCGCATGTCGTCGAGGCCATAGAGCGTCAGCGTCTCGGCCGGCAAACCATCGCGACCGGCACGACCGATTTCCTGGTAATAGGCCTCCACATTGCGCGGCAGGTCGGCATGGCAGACATAGCGCACATCAGGCTTGTCGATGCCCATGCCGAAGGCGACAGTCGCCACCATCACCACGCCATCGTCGCGCAGGAAGGTGTCCTGGTTGCGGTCGCGCAGGCGCTGCTCCATGCCGGCATGATAAGCCAGGGCATTATGGCCCATATCCTTCAGCCCGGCCGCCATCTCCTCGGTGCGCTTGCGAGAGGAGCAGTAGACGATGCCGCTCAGGCCCCGCCGTGCCGCAATGAACTCGCCGATCTGGGTGCGCGCACTGGCCTTGGGCAACATCATCAGATGCAGGTTGGGCCGGTCGAAACTGCGGATGAATTCGCGCGGCCGCTCGGCAAACAATTTGGCGATGATGTCGGCCCGCGTCGGCGCATCGGCCGTGGCGGTCAGGGCAATCGTGGTGATATTGCCAAGTTCGGCACGGATATTGCCAAGGCTTAAGTATTCCGGGCGGAAATCGTGGCCCCATTGCGACACGCAATGGGCCTCGTCGATCGCCAGCAGTTTCGGGTTGCTCCGCTGCAGCAGCGCCACCGTATCGGACCGCACCAGCCGCTCGGGCGCCACATAGAGCAGGCGCAGACTGCCGTCGCTCAGCTCGCGGTGGATACGACGGTATTCGGCCTCATCGATGGATGAGTTGAGCGCCGCGGCATTGATGCCAAAGCCCTGCAACTGGCGCACCTGGTCGCGCATCAGCGCGATAAGCGGCGAGACCACGATGGTCAGGCCGCCGGTGAGAATGGCCGGCAGCTGGTAGCAGAGCGATTTGCCCGAGCCGGTCGGCATCACCGCCAGCACATTCTCGCCGTCCAGCAGTGCCTGCACGATCTCGGCCTGCCCGGCGCGAAAGCGCTCGAAGCCGAAAACCCTGTGCAGGGTATCCTGTGCCGCGTCCAGAGAGGGAGATGTCATGCCGATTCGCTATCCTGCATTCTGGATAGCAAAGCGCCGGCTGGATAGCAAAGCGCTGAGTAGCAGTCAGCCCAGCCAGCGGCGAACCTGCGCCTTCAGATAGGCGATATCCTCGGGGTTCTGCACCGGATTGCCGGCACGATGGCCCCAGATGCTGGGAATGGGACTCAATTCCGCCTGCGCCAGATATGGCAGTTCAGCGGCGTTATCGGCGACACGGAAATACAGATCGGTCTCGCCCGGCATCAGCAGCACTCTGGCACGGATGGCACCCAGCGCCTTGTGCAGGTCGCGGTTGTAAAGCGGATTGTCGCTGATATCGCCGGCGAACCAGGTGCGGAGCTGGGCATAGAGATCGGCGGCCGGGCGCAGGCCATAACGCTCTTCCCAGCCGGTGCGCAGATAGGTGTCCAGATCGGGTGCGCCCAGGGCAGTGAGATGCAGGTTGGCGCGATAGAAATCCTGGCTCAGCGCCCAGCCGGCATAGATGCGGCCAAAGGCGCGAATGGCGGCTTTCGGTTCGGCCGAAAAGCGGCCATGACCGATATGCTCGGGCGCCGCCTCCAGCGTGGCCATCAGGCTGGTGAGGAAAATCTGGTTATGCACCGCCGTGCGGGCACTGCCGCAATTGACGATGATCGCCTGCATCGCATCGGGGAAGCTGGCGGCCCAGTGATAGGCCTGCTGCGCCCCCATCGACCAGCCGTAAACGGCATGTAGCGTTTCGATGCCGAACTGCTGCTGCAGGAAGCGGCGCTGGGCCTGCACATTGTCCCAGGCGGTGACCAGATGCGGATAGTCCGGTGTGTTCGACGGGCTGGAGGACAGCCCGTTGCCGAACATGTCAGGGATGACGATGAACCAGCGCGACGGATCGAGGATGCCGTCCGGACCGATCAGCCATTCCAGATCGGGATGCCGCGCCGAATAGCTGGTCGGATAGAGCACCACATTGTCCCGCGCGGGCGACAGCGTGCCATGGGTCTTCCAGCTGATGAAGGCGCTCTTGATGGTTTCGCCGGACTGGACCTGGAGATCGCCGAGATCGAAGCGGCCGGACTGGGTGGGCCAGGACATTTACGGCTTCTCCGCGAAAAGCTTGTTGAGCTCGATACCCGGCATGGCACGGCCGAAGCCGGCGAAACTGCCAGCCTCGGCAATCTCCTTCGCCACCCGCATGACTTCGCCATAGGCCGCGCGCGCCAGCGAACCGCCGACGCTGATGCGGCGCACGCCGAGTTTCGCCGCCTGCTCCACTGTATGACCCATGGTCAGCAGGTTCACCGGCTTGCCGCCAGCGGCCTGGATCACGGTCGTAATCTGTGCCTCGTCCTTGATGCCCGGCGCGTAAAGACAATCGGCCCCGGCCGCCGCAAAGGCCTTGAGGCGCTTTACTGTCTCGTCCAGATCGGGACGGCCGACGAAAAAGCCTTCGCTGCGCGCGGTGAGAAGTACCCCGCTACCACTTCTGTCGATGGCGGCCCGGGCCGCAGCGATGCGCTTCACGGCGAGATCGAAGTCATAGAGCGGCTGCGCCTTGTTGCCGGTCGAATCTTCAATCGAAAGCCCGGCAATACCGGTCTCTATAGCCAGGGTCACGCTGGCCGCCACGCCATCGGGGTCATCGGCGAACCCGTTTTCGTAATCGGCATTGACCGGGATATCGGTGGCTGCCGTCAGCAGCTTCAGATGTGCCAGCACATCGGCACGCTCGACCTTGTTATCTGACCGCGCCATCGACCAGGCCATGCCGGCGCTGCTTGATGCCAGCGCCTTGAATCCCAGGCTCTGCAGCATCACCGCGCTGCCGGCGTCGAAGGGGTTGGGAATGACGAAACAGCCGGACTCGTGCAGACGGCGGAAGGTGGCGCATTTTTCGGCGGCACTGACAGGCATGGAATCCTCCCTGAGGTGACGGCCCTTTATCTGGGTCAGATCGCTTCGTAGGGTACCGTCAGCTGCGTACCCGGCACAATGATGCCGCCCCGGTCGCCCGGCGTGACGCTGCCGAAACGCTGGGCATAAGCGGGCGGCAATGGCCGCGCCTCTTTCGGGGCCAGCCACAGGCGCAGCAAGTGGCGACGCCGGGCCGGCTCGGCCCAGTCGTCGAAGGCCGTGCGGTCATGCAGCAGGGTATGGTTGTTCACCAGCTGCACATCGCCGGGCTGCAGTTCCATATGGAAGTTTAGCGCCGGATCGTTGGCCAGCGCATCGAACAGATCATAGGCCTCGACCTGGGCCGGCGTCAGCGGCGGCACTTCGGCGAAGCGGCGGGCCGATTCGATATACTGGCGCTGGTAGATCGCCGAGAGATAGCCTTCATGCCAGTTGTAGGTCGGAATGGTAAAATACGGCTTCTCGCCCACCGGCACCTCGCCACGACGATCGGTCTCGATCGGATCGAACAGCAAAGCGGCCAGATCAGGCCGGCGCCGACGCATCTCGTTGAAGATGGTGACCGAGCTGACCAGCGCCGAATGGCCGCCGGATTTCGCCACCTGCAAACAGAGCAGACCGACAATGTCGCACGAGTCGGTATGGAAGGTCTGGCGCTCGTGAGTCTGATAAATCCGCACATTCGGATCGTTGCTGCTCAGGCCCATATCCTTCACATGGCCAAGCACATGGCCGCGGGCATTCTGCGAGCGCGCGCTGCCCAGGTGACAGCCGATGCCAAGAAAGGCAATCGCCGCCTCGCGCAGGCTCCAGCGCTGCACCGGCAGGCCGCGCAGCAGTGCGAAGCCGCGGCCGTCCATGACCTCATGCCGCAGGTTGGCCAGACGCGGTCCGAGCGTCGGCAACGGAAAGCGCGCCGGCGCGAGCGCGGCGGCGTTGCAGTGCGGATCGGCGGCCAGCGGCTTGAGCGCGGCCTCGACTTCCGCAATTTCGGCCGGCGTGAAATGCCCGAGCCAGGAGCCATCGCGCAGCATGGCGGGCCCGTACCAGGCCGAGGCATCGGTGATTTCCGGCGGCAGGGCCGGTGCGCTGGCGATCATGATGATATTCCGTGAGACTGATGACTTAGGCAGTCAGGAAAATACATCAGGAACCGGGCCACCGCACAACCGCCACAACTGAAGCGATCGAAAATCCTCCGGACGGATCAGGCTGCCACCTTCGGCTTGGCCATATCCGGCAGGTCGCAGGGCAGGAATTCACCGCGGCCCTCGGCGGCAACGAACTTGCCCTTCTCCACCACCACGTCGCCGCGCGAGAGCACGGTCTCCGGCCAACCCGTGACCTCCAGCCCCTCATAAGGCGTGTAGTCGACATTATGATGCAGCATGCTGTTGGTGATAGTCACCTGGCGCTCGGGATCGTAGATCACGATATCGGCGTCGGCCCCGATGGCCAGCGTCCCCTTGCGTGGATAGAGGCCATACATCTTGGCCGGATTGGTGGCGGTCAGCTCGACAAAGCGCTGCAGGCTGATACGGCCCTTCTTCACGCCTTCGGAGAACAGGATGGGCAGACGGGTCTCGACACCGGGAATGCCATTCGGCACCCAGTTGAACGGCGTTTTGTCGCCACGGATCATCTTGCCTTTCGGATCGTTGTAGCGAAACGGCGCGTGGTCCGACGACAGGATCTGGAATACGCCGCTGGCCAGACCGTCCCAGATCGCCGCCTGGTTGGCCTTGTCGCGCGGCGGCGGGCTGCAGATGCATTTCGCGCCCTCGAAGCCATGGCCGTGCAGGTCATGCTCGGTCAGCACCAAGTACTGCGGGCAGGTCTCGGCATAAATCTTCATGCCTCGGCCCTGGGCCCAGTGAATCTGCTCGACCGCTTCGCGGCCCGAGACATGCACGATCAGGATCGGCACATCGGCCAGTTCAGCCATGGTGATGGCGCGATGGGTTGCCTCGCGCTCTACGGCCATCGGTCGCGAGGCGGCGTGATAGCGCGGTTCGGTATGACCCTCCGCCAGCAGCTTGTCGGTCAGCCAGCTGATGAAATCGGCATTCTCGGCATGAATCATCGCCATGGCGCCGTCGCGCCGCGCCACGGTCAGCAGATCGAGCACCTGGCGGTCGTTCAGCTTCATGTCGTCATAGGTCATGTAGATCTTGAACGACGTATAGCCGTCGCGGATCAGAGCCGGCAGATCCTGGCCGATCAGCTGCTCGGTCGGATCGCTGACGATCAGGTGGAAGGCATAATCGATAAAGGCCTTGCCGGTGGCACGGCGATGGTAGTCGGCCACGGCGTCGCGCAGCGGCTGCCCCTTGAACTGGATGGCGAAGGGAATGATCGTGGTGGTGCCGCCGCAGGCCGCCGAACGCGTGCCGGTATAGAAGTCGTCGGCCAGCACCGAACCGTCACTGGTCGGCTGATCAAAATGGCAATGGCCATCGACGCCGCCGGGCAGCACCAGCCTGCCGGTCGCATCGATATCGGTTCGCCCCGCTGGCAGGGTCGCGGCAATGGCAGCAACCTTGCCGTTTGCAATACCGAGGTCAGCCTTGAAGACATCGGTTGCCGTGGCCAGGGTGCCATTGCGGATGACGGTATCGAACTGCTGCATTGCGATCTCCTGCTTTACCTGTAATAGCCGTCAGGGTTGGCCTCTGCGGCAATCGAACGTCGAACCTCGTCCTGCAGATTGCGCAGATGAGCCAGCATGGCGGCTTTGGCCGCTTCCACATCCCGGCGCTCGGCAGCCTCCAGAATGGCCAGATGCTCCTCGTCGATTTCCGTCTTGCGATGGAAGGCACTGGACAGGCGGAACAGGCGGGCGACCACGCGCATTTCGGTAATCATGCGAGCCAGCGTCGCCTGCCCGGCCAGCCGGGCGAAGAAGGAATGAAACCGGTTGTCGTTCTGCCAGTGCGCCATGTCGTCGGCCCCGTCGGCCTGCGCTATTGCAAACAGGCCGCGGCGTAGCTCGACCAGGTCGGAATCGGTGAGCAGTGGCACAGCCTTTTCGATGGCGAGGCATTCCAGCACCTCGCGCAACTGCATGCATTCGAAGAATTCGCGGATCGAGACGGCACGCACGCGATAGGCCCGATCGCTGGCGCGTTCCAGCAGGCCTTCGCCGACCAGCCGCACCAGAGCCTCGCGCATCGGTGTCCGCGATACCTGCAGCCGTTCGGCCAGCCGTCCCTCGGGCAGTTCGGCGCCGCCCGGAATCTGGCGACTGAGGATCAGCTCCCGCAGATGTTCGTAGGTCTGGTCTCCGAGATTGACGGCCTTGCCGCTCGCCAGGTCGATCGTCGATGCGGGCCGGACCAGAGCGCTCATGGCCGCCTCAATGTGCTTCGGCGATACTGACCGTCTTGTAAGCGCGGCCGAAGCGGTTCTCGATGCGGCGCTGGATAATATCCCAGACCGATGTCATGAGCAGGTAGTAGAGCGCCGCCACCGTGAACAGCTCCAGCACCAGGAATTTCTCCTGGATCAAAATCTGCGTGCTGCGCAGCAGTTCTTCCATCGAGATCACCGAGGTGACGGAGGTAGTCTTGAGCAGGCCGTTGACGCTATTGCCCAGGGCCGGGATGACGATGCGCAGGGCCTGCGGCAGCACGATATAGATCATCACTTGCGCCGAATTGAGGCCAAGCGCACGGCCGGCGTTGCTCTGGCCGGCGGCAACACCAAGGATGCCGCCACGAATGATTTCCGACAGATAGGCCGCTTCGTTGAGAATCAGGCCAACCAGGGCCGATTCAATCACCGAAAGCTTGATGCCGATCTGCGGCAGACCGGTATAGATGATGATCAGCTGCACCAGCAGCGGCGTGCCGCGGAAGATCCAGATATAGCCCTGGGCCAGAACCGACATCCAGCGATACGGCGACAGACGCAGCAACGCCAGCAGGCATCCGACCACCAGCCCGCCGGCAATCGCCGCCAGCGTCAGCCACAGGGTGGTGACTGCACCCTTCAGCAGATAGCCGTTGAAAAGGTATTCGTAAAAGCCTTCCCAGTGCCAGCCCTTGCCCATCTCAATGCCTTCCGTTTACGCGCGATAAAAGTGGCGGCGGCGCAGATTCCTGCGCCACCGCCGGTCGTCATCTTACATGCTGGGGCCTTTGACGGCGAAGGGCTCGGTATTGGCCAGCAGGCCATATTCGGCCATCAGCTTGGCATAGGAGCCGTCCTTCATCATGTCATTCAGCACCTTCACGACGGCTGCGCTCAGCGCCGTGCTCTTCATCGCCAGCGATACCGGCGTCGGGAACATGCCGTGCAGGGCACGATCGAACTCGCCGCGCTTGGCATATTCCGCCGCCGTCGGGTCGATCGAGACGGTCGCCTCGGTCTGGCCGGCGCGCAGGGCCTGATAGGCCGTGGCGAAGTTGTCGAAGGTGCGGATGGTGATCGGCTTCAGACCCTTGTCGGTCAACGACTTGTCGAGCTCCTTCAGCTTGCGCTCCTCGAAGCCGCCAAGTTCCACGCCAACCGAACGGCCAGCCAGGTCTTCCGGCTTGGCGATCTTGAGCGGGTTGCCCTTGGCCACCGAGATGCTGATCGCCTGCGATTCATAGTTGATCATCTGCATCATCTTGGCGCGCTCTTCGGTCCAGAAGATGCCGGTGTTGATGATATCCCAGCGGCCGGCCTGCAGGCCGGGGATCATCGCCGAGAACTCGATGCGGATATATTCCGGCTTCAGGCAGAGCCGCTTGGCGACCTCTTCACCCAGCGTCACGCGCATGCCCTTCAGCGCACCAGTGGAATCGACGAACTGCATCGGCGGCAGGGTCGGATTGGTGGACATCACCAGCGTGCCGGGCTTGACCAGCTCGGAATCCGCCACGGCGGGTTTACACGACTGTGCATAGGCCGGCAGCGCGAATGCCACCAGGCCGGCGGCAAGCAAGATCTTCGGAAACGTCATGATAGCTCTCCTGTGTCGATATGCATGAACCTGACTCCCACCCTTCCCAGCGCTAGGCCGCGGCGTTCGACCTTGCGTCCAGAGAATTGATCAGTCCCAGCGCTGCCATGTCGGCGCGTAGGGCTTCGATATCGGCTGCAGGCAGCGGCAGGCGCGGCGCACGCGGCTGGCCCACCGGCAACCCCATCATGTCGAGGCCGGCCTTGGAAGCGGCGACATAGCGATGCCCGCCGACCCAGCGGACGATCGGCAGGATTTTCCGGTAGAGCGCCAGCGCCGCATCCTTGTCGCTGTGATCGGCAACCAGCTCGAACAGCTTTGCCGAATCGTGCGGCAGCAGATTGGAGCAGACCGCCACCCAGCCCTGTGCGCCGAGCCAGAAGGACTCATAGCCCAGGATGCCGGCAAAGACGGTCATGCGGTCGCCGCAGAGTTCGATGATGTCGCGCACGCGCGTCACCTCGAGTGTCGATTCCTTGATGTAGAGCACGTTGTCGATCTGGCTGAGCCGGGCCACGATCGGCGGCGTCAGGTCGACATTGGCGGTGGCGGGATTGTTGTAGATCATCACCGGGAGCGAGATCGCCTCGCCGATCCGGCGGTAATGCTCGAACAACTCATCCGGCGTCGGGCTGCTGTAATAGGGCGGGATCACCATGATGCCGTCGGCGCCGAAGCGTTCGGCTTCCCTGGCATATTCGACGCCGTCGCGGGTCCATTCGGCGCCGGTGCCGATCAGCACGGGCACGCGGCCGGCGGCTTCCTTCACGCAGACCTCGATCACCTGCTGGCGCTCGTCGCGGGTCATGGAAAGGAACTCGCCGGTGCTGCCAAGCGGAATCAGGCCGTGGATGCCCTGTTCGATCTGCCAGTTCACCAGCCGCTTGAGGGCGGGAACATCCACCGCGCTGCCATCGGCGGTGAAGGGGGTGATCATAACGGTGTATGTGCCACGGAACGGCTTCATCGGAGTCACCAGGGAACTGTCTAAAAAATAGCCTTGCCTTTATACTGATCGTATACTAAGCGTATACAAGCGTCCAGTGCAATTTTATGTCCCCTGATGCCCGCCGACGATAATACTGTTTCGCCCATGCGCCTCCGACATCCCGCCATCCGGCCCAGCGGCGAAGCTGTTCAGATTGTTTATGACAATCAGAGTGTTACAGCCCTGCCGGGGGAGACCATTGCGGCCGCCCTGACCGCCAGCGGGATAGCGGCCTTCCGCCATGACCGGGCGGGCCGGCAGCGCGGCCTCTATTGCGGCATGGGTGCCTGCTTCGACTGCCTGGTCACCGTGGATGGCCGGGCGAACCAGCGCGCCTGCCTGACCAAGGTGGCGGCCGGCCAGGTGATCCGCTCGGCCATGCCCTCGGGCCGCCCCGATGACCAGCTCAGTCCTCTGACGCCCGCGCCAACAACCACTGCGCCGACCGAGCAAACCGTCGATGTGCTGGTGATCGGCGCCGGACCGGCGGGCCTCTCAGCAGCGCGGGCGGCGGCCGAACGCGGCGCGTGCGTCACCGTGCTGGACGAGCGCCCGCAGAGCGGCGGGCAGTTCTATAAGCCACTGGCACCATCACATCACACCGAGACGCCGACCGACCGGCAGTTCCGCGCCGGCCTTGCCCTCACCGCCGCGACGCGCGCCGCCGGCGTCACCATCGTGCAGGAAGCCAGCGTCTGGGGCGCCTACAGTGCCGGCGAGGTCTCCGCCGTCGTGGATGGCGCCGCCATCGTCTACCGGCCGCAGCAGCTGATCCTCGCCCCCGGCGCCTATGAACGGCCGGCCCCATTCGCGGGTTGGACGCTGCCCGGCGTGATGACCACCGGCGCGGCGCAGACGCTGGCACGCGCCTATCGCGTGGCCCCGGGCCAGCGTGTCGTCATCGCCGGCAACGGGCCGCTGAACCTGCAGCTCGCCTGCGAGTTGATCGATGGCGGCGTCGAAGTGGTCGCCGTCCTGGAAAGTGCGCCGCGCCCTGCCCCGCGCCAGTGGCGCGCCATGCTGAACGCGCTGCGCACTGCGCCCGACCTGATCGGCGACGGCCTGCGCTATCTGTGGAAACTGAAGCGCGCCGGCGTGCCGGTTCTGTGGTCGCGCGCCGTACTCTCGGCTCATGGCGATACGCGGCTGCAAAGCCTGCGCCATGCGCCGCTGGATGCCGACGGCCGTCTGCGCAGCGAACAGGCGATCGAGATTCCCGCCGATGCGCTTTGCCTCGGCTATGGCTTCATCCCCTCGACCGAGATCGCCCGCGCACTTGGCTGCACGCATACTCTGGTCGACCGCCATCTCGGCTACCTCGCCACGGAGACCGCAACGGATGGTGCCACCAGCCTGCCCGGTGTCTTCGTGGTTGGTGACGGCGCCGATCTCGGCGGCAGCCGCGTGGCCCTGGCGCGCGGCACGCTGGCCGGCATCGCCGCCGCCACGGCACTGGGACTGCCCGATACCGATCCGCAACAAGCCATCCAGGCGCAGGAGGACCTGCTGCGCGCGCAGGATTTCCAGGCTGCACTCTGGTCGATCTACCAGGCGCCGCCGGTGCATCTGGATCAGGTGGCTGACACGGCTTTGCTCTGCCGCTGCGAAGAGGTCAGCTTCGGCCAGGTGCGCGCCGTGATCGCCGCCAGCCATGACACGCTGGGCGCGCTGAAACGTAACACCCGCCTCGGCATGGGCCGCTGCCAGGGCCGCTACTGTTCGGCCACCGCCGCCCTGCTGCTGGAACAGAAGACCGGCCGTCCGCGCGCGGTCGAGCAGTATCTGGCCCCACGCCTGCCGGCCAAGCCGGCGCCCGCCGGTGCCTTCGCCTTCGAGAAGCCCGAATGGGGTGGTCACCAGCGTGCGATCACGCCCAATCTGGCGCGCGCCACCGAGACGACCATGCTGCCCGAACAGCAGGCGGATATCCTGGTGATCGGTGGCGGCGTGGTCGGCGCCTGCCTGGCCTATTATCTGTCGCAGGCCGGGCAGGATGTGCTGGTGGTCGAGCGCGACGATGCCAACATGCAGGCTTCGGGCGCCAATGCCGGCAGCCTGCATGTGCAGCTGCTGTCCTTCGATTTCGGCGCCAAGGCAGAGGCCGGCGGTGGACCTGCGGCCGCCACCCTGCCGCTGGGCCCACTGTCGGTGGCTTTGTGGCAGGACCTGCAGCGCGACTGCGGCGAGGATTTCGAGGTTCGTATCACCGGCGGCCTGATGGTGGCCGACAGCAATGCCGGCATGGATTTCCTGAAGGCCAAGGCGGCACTGGAAAAGCGCTACGGCATCGAGAACGAAATCATCGGCGGCAACGAACTGCGCCGGCTGGCCCCCGCCCTGTCGGACAAGCTGATCGGCGCCGAACTGGCGCCGCAGGAAGGCAAGATCAATCCGCTGCGCGCCACCTATGCCGTGCTGGAAAAGGCCAGACAACAGGGCGCGCGATTCCAGCGCGGCACCAATGTTACCGCCATCGGTCGCGATAGTGCCGGCTGGCTGGTCCAGACCACACGCGGCCGCATCCGCGCCGGCCGCATCGTCAATGCCAGCGGCCCATGGTCGCGCGAGACCGGCCGGCTGGTCGGTATCGACGTGCCGGTGCACAGCGCGCCCTTGCAGATGATCGTCACCGAACCGGCACCGCCGCTGGTCGGCCATCTGGTCGCCCATGCCGACCGCCATCTCAGCCTGAAGCAGGTATCGAACGGTGGCCTGGTGATCGGCGGCGCCTGGACCGCCAGCTTCGACGAGACGCGACGCTTCAATACCGTCAACCGCGCCAGCATCGAAGGCAATCTCTGGGTCGCCAACCATGTGCTGCCGCAGATGAGCGGCCTGCATGTGGTGCGCGCCTGGGCCGGCATGAACATCAATATCGACGGCGCGCCGATCATCGGCCCCGTGCCCGGTCTGCCCGGCTTTTTCAACACCGTGACCTCGAACGGCTACACGCTGGCGCCTGTGGTTGCGCGCCTGACCGCCGACATGCTGCTGCACGGCCGCACCGAGATCGATGTCACGCCCTTCCTGATTGACCGTTTTGCATAGAGGTACCCCATGATCGAGATCCAGAATGTCAGCAAGACCTATGGCACCTTTCAGGTCCTGAAAGACTGCACGGCCTCGGTGCGCAAGGGCGAAGTGGTGGTGATCTGTGGTCCCTCCGGCTCAGGCAAATCCACCCTGATCAAATGCGTCAACGGCCTGGAGCCTTTCGAGCAGGGCAAGATATCGGTGGATGGCATCGATGTCGGCGCGACGGCCACGAATATGCCGGCCCTGCGCGCCAAGATCGGCATGGTGTTCCAGAATTTCGAACTGTTCCCCCATCTCACCATCCTGCAAAACCTGACGCTGTCGCAACGCAAGGTGCTGAAGCGCTCGGGCTCGGAAGCGGAAGACAAGGCGATTGCGCTGCTCGAACGCGTCGGCCTGAAGAACCAGGCACAGAAATTCCCCGGCCAGCTGTCCGGTGGCCAGCAGCAGCGCGTCGCCATTGCCCGCGCCCTCGCCATGGATCCGATCGCCATGCTGTTCGACGAGCCGACCTCGGCGCTGGACCCGGAAATGATCAACGAGGTGCTGGACGTGATGGTGGAACTGGCGCAGGACGGCATGACCATGCTCTGTGTCACCCATGAGATGGGCTTCGCCAAGAAGGTGGCGCATAAGGTGATCTTCATGGATCACGGCCATATCATCGAAGATTGCTCGAAGCAGGAGTTCTTCGACACCCAGCGCTCCGAGCGCGCCCAGCAGTTCCTCGCCAAGATCCTGCATCACTGACCATGACCGGCAGCAGCGGCTATGCACAGACTGTGACCGGGCCGATCCCGGCCGCGGCGCTTGGCCGGACGCTGATGCATGAACATATCCTGTGCGATCTGCGCGATCCGCTGGGGCGGCGCAAGCCGGCAGCCTGGCCGCCGATCACCATGGAGAACCGCTTCGAGATCAACTATTTCCAGAACCGGCATCAGGACAACATGCTGCTGGACGAGGACGATGTGGCGCTGGCGGAACTGCAGCGGTTCCACACAGATGGCGGCCACTGCATTGTCGAACTGAGCACCGGCGGATTGTCGCCGCAGCCCGACCGGCTGGCCGCGCTGTCACAAGCCAGCGGCGTGCATATCGTCATGGGCGCCGGATTCTATACAGAACCCTATCTCGATCCGGCCACCGCGCAGGCGCCGGTCGAGGACCTGGAGCAGCAGATCGCGGCCCAGATCGATGGGCCGGGGGTGCGCGCCGGCATTATCGGCGAACTGGGTTGTTCCTGGCCGCTACAGGACAGCGAGATGCGCGTGCTGGCAGCGGCGGCCCGGGTACAGCGCCGCACCGGGATTGCCATCAGCATCCATCCCGGCCGCCACGCCGACGCGCCGGAACAGATCGCCGATATCATGCTGGCCCAGGGCGCCGATCCGGCACGCACCGTGCTGTGCCATATGGACCGCACACTATCTGACCTAGATCGCATGCTGGCGCTGCTTAACCGGGGCTTTGTGCTGGAATGGGACTTTTTCGGCATCGAGACCTCGCAATACTGGATGGGCGAGTACGACCTGCCGACCGACTATATGCGGCTCGACCTGATTCGCCGCCTGATCGACCTTGGCCATCTGCAGCGAATCGCCATATCGCAGGATATCTGCATCCGCACCCGGCTCACCCGCTATGGCGGCCATGGTTACGGTCATATCCTGCGACACGTGGTTCCGATGATGGCCCGACGCGGCTACACTGAGCCGGAGATCGAGCAGATTCTGTCCCACACCCCCGCCCGTCTGCTCGGCTACCGATCTGGACCCGACGCATGAGCAAAGACCCAATTCCCCTGCAGGCTGCCGCGACCGGCGGCATGAACCTGTCCAACATGGCCTACCGGGCCATCATGGACATGATCCTCGACCGCCGCATCACCAGCGGCGAAGTGATCATCGAGGATCGCCTGGCCAGCGCGCTGAGCATTTCCCGCACTCCGATCCGCGAGGCGCTGGTGCGGCTGGAAAGCGAGGGGCTGGTCCGCAAGGAAGCCAACCGTCCCTATCGCGTCCGCCAGGTCACCAACCGCGAATACTTCCAGAGCATGCGTCTGCGCGAAATTCTGGAAGGCGAGGCGATTGCCAGTGCCGTCGAAAAGATCGACCCGGCCCGGCTGCAGAAGATCAAGGACGAGATGCTGCGGCTGCGCGACGAGCCGAAAATCCGCGTCGAGGACCACTGGGCGGCAGACGAAGAGCTGCACACCATGATCGCCGATGGTTCGGGCAATGCGGTGATGGCGCAGATCATCCGCGATCTGCGCGTGACCACCCGTATGTTCGAACTGTCGGGCCTGCCCTCGCGGATTCGCCCGGATTCCGATGAGCATCTGACCATTATCGCGGCGCTGGAAAGCCGCGAAGCGACCGCCGCCCGCGCGGCCATGGAGCAGCATATCCGCAGCCTGGCCACCGATGTTCTGAACGAGATCGCCAAGGGCTAGCCAGCCCGCTGCATGAAAGGCCAGGTTCGTCTTGGAATCGACCACCGCCGGAAGCCTGACCGAAGCGATTGCCGCCACGGCCGACCGCGAATCTGCAACGACCCTGGCATTCCTGCAGGATCTGATCCGCTTGGCGCGCCAGGGCGAGGATGCCATCCAGGACCATATCGCCGCCGCCTTGCGCGACCTGGGCTGCCGGATCGAGGAGTTGCGCTACCGCCCCGCCGAGGTACCCCTGATCGAGGAATTCGCCGTCGGCCACGCGATTCCGCCGCGCGAACGCCGCAGCGTGATCGGCATCCTGCCCGGCACCGGCACGGGCCGCAGTCTGATGCTGTTTGCGCATCCCGACCCCGAGCCGCTGACCGGTCTGGATCGCTGGCAGCGCGATGCCTTTGCCGCCACGGTGGAAGCCGGGCGGCTTTACGGCTGGGGCGCCGCCGACGACCTGGCCGGCATCGCCATGATGGTGCAGGGCCTGCGCATTGCGCTTGCGGCCGGCATCCGACCAGGCGGTACCCTCACGCTGGCCAGCACGCCGAGCAAGCAGCATGCCCGTGGCGTTGCCGCGGTGCTGCATGGCGGCTACAGCGCCGATGCCGCCCTGTATCTGCACCCGGCCGAATCCGGCGTGGGCATGCAGGAGATCAAGGCCTTTGCGCCCGGCCAGCTGGAATTCCGCATCACCATTGCCGGGCGCCTGCCGGAGACGCAGGAGCCGGCGCATACCGCCTTCGCTCACCTGGCCATCAACCCGCTCGACAAGGCCTGGCTGGTTTGCGAAGCCCTGCGCGACCTTGACCGAGTGCGCGGCGAGCGGGTGCGGCACCCGGCGCTGCAGGCCGCCATCGGCCGGTCCACCAACCTGCAGATCTCCAATATCCAGTGCGGCGACCCGTCGCGCCTCAGCCGCCTCGACAGTCTCTGCACGATCGGCTGCGCTCTGTCCTTCCCGCCGCCCGAACGCCTCGATGCCGTGAAGAGGGAGGTCGAGGCCGCCATCCACCGGGCGGCCGCCGCCGATCCCTGGCTCAACGCCCATCCGCCGCAGATCGAATGGATCGCCGGCGTCGGCGCGGCGGAGACCGCGCCCGACGATCCGCTCTATGCGCTTGTTGCCGACGCAGTAACGGCAACCACGGGACTGGTGCCGCGGGTCAATCCGCTGCACACCGCCAGCGACATCCGCAATCCCATCATCCAGAAGGGCATGCCCACGGTCGGCCTGGGGCCGCTCTGCGGCAGCCTGACCATGGCCGGTGCCCAGGACGAATGGGTCGATGTCGCCGATTTCCAGCGCGCCGTCCGCGTGACGGCAACCGTTATCGCACGCTGGTCGCGCTGACCCTGCGGCCGCGCCCTATTCCTTCACGGCGCCGGTCATCGCCGAGACGTAATGCTCGACGAAGAAGGCATAGAGAATAACCAATGGCAGCGACCCGACCAGGGCGCCAGCCATCAGCGAGCCCCAGCGATAGATATCGCCATCGACGAATTCGTTGACGATGGCCACCGGTACCGTCTTGTTGGTCACCGACTGCAGGAAGGTGAGCGCATAGATGAACTCGTTCCAGCATAGCGTGAAGCAGAAGATGAAGGCCGAGATCAGGCCGGGTATCGAAAGCGGCAGGACGATCTTGGTCAGAATCTGCCAGCGCGACGCGCCGTCGATCAGCGCGCATTCCTCCAGCTCAAACGGGATGGTTTTGAAATAGCCCATCAGCAGCCAGGTGGAAAACGGGATCAGGATCGTCGGGTAGACGAGGATCAGCGCCAGCGGGCTGTCGAACAGACCATACTGGAACACCACCGTGGCCAGCGGAATGAACAGGATCGAGGGCGGCACCAGATAGGCGAGGAAGATCAGCCCGCCGACGGTCTGCGCGCCCCGGAAACGCAGGCGCACGATGGCATAGGCGGCCAGGACACTGGCGATCAGCGATAATGCGGTCGCGCCGGCGGCGACATACATCGTGTTCCATAGCCATCGCGGATAATTGGACTCGAACAGAAGTTTCTTGATGTGCTGGAATGTCGGCTCCCAGGTCCAGAACGGGCTGACCCGCTCCATGTCCAGCAGCTGTTCGTTCGGCTTGATGGAGGTGAGCGCCATCCAATAGAACGGAAACAGGAGAATCACCAGGAACAGACCCAGCGGCAGGTATAGCGTCACCAGCCGCCGCGGTATGGATTCCAGATAGCTCATGCCCTCGGAGTGGTCGTTCGCCGCCACGCTGGCTGCACCCGTTGCCCTGATGTCAGTCATTGTCGGACCCCTGCTGCCATTTCCGCCTTTGGAGGCCGAACCACGAAATCATGATCGCGCCGAGCAGGAACGGAATCATCGCCGTGGCAATGGCCGCGCCTTCGCCAAGCTGCCCCGCTATGATGCCACGCTGATAGGACAGGGTGGCCATCAGATGGGTCGCGTTCACCGGACCGCCGCGGGTCATGGCCCAGATCAGCTGGAAGTCGGTGAAGGTGAAGAGCACCGAGAATGTCATCACGACAGCGATGATCGGCGTCAGCAGCGGATAGGTGATATGGCGGAAGCGCTGCCAGGGCGTGGCGCCATCCAGCGTCGCAGCTTCATAGAGCGACGGCGAAACCGTCTGCAGGCCGGCAAGCAGGGTGATGGCGACAAAAGGCACGCCGCGCCAGATATTGGCGAAGATGGTGGACCAGCGCGCATTCCAGGGATCGCCGAGGAAATCGATATTGGTCGTAATCAGGCCCAGCTTCTTCAGCGACCAGGAGAGGATGGAGAACTGGGAGTCGTAGATCCACCAGAAGGCGATGGCCGACAGCACCGTGGGCACGATGAATGGGATCAGCACGGCGGCGCGGATCAGCGCCTTGAAGGGGATATGCTTGTTCAGCAGCAGCGCCAGGTAGAGGCCGGCGACGAATTTCACCGCACTGGCAACGATTGTATAGAGCAGCGTGTTGAAGACGGAGAGCCAGAAGGTCGAATCGCCCTGCAGCCACTCGTAGTTCTCAAGACCGATGAACACACCGCCGCGGCCGATCTTGGTGTCGGTAAACGACAGCCACACGCCGAGGCCCAGCGGGTAGGCGAGGAAGAGCACCAGAATCCCCAGTGCCGGCAGCATGAACCAGTAGCCGAGCCAAGTCCGGTTCGACTTGAGCTGGCTCCAGGCGCTGACCTCCATCTTCTGTGGCGGGCGCCGGACCATCGGTTTATCGATCACATCAACCATGCGTTTCCCGATCAAATGCCGTGCTGGAAAAGAGAGAGCCACGGGCAGGGTGCTGCCCGTGGCTCATGCTCCTCAGCGATAGATTCGCTTGGCCTGCCGTTCGGCGACGGCAATGGCGCCCTTGATATCCTCGCGACCGGTTGCGTAATTCGCAAACATGTCGACGACGATGAAATCGGCAACCACAGCCGCCGCTTTCTCGCCAAGAGAGCCAAGCCCACCGGGCGTCAGCGTCCGCTTCGACACGTCGCGATACGGCGTGCGCTTGGGATCCGACGTCCAGACCGGGTTGCTGTCATAGGCGTTGAGGAAGTGCGACAGATACCCCTGCGCCGCCTCGACCCACGGATTGAAGTTTTCCGCCTCCAGCATGAACGCCGTGAAGGCCTTACAGGCCTGCGGCGCCTTGGTGAAGTTGAAGGTCAGGATCGGGAAGGCCAGATGCAGTTCAGTCGGCTTGCCGACCGGGCCGACCGGCATATAGGCATGATTCATGTCATCGGCGACGGCCTTGTTTTCCTTCTGGGCCGCCACATAGACCGAAATGCCGTTCGAGGTGAGATGCAGATCGCCGGACACGAAGATCTTGTTGTTCGACGAGTCATTCCACGACGCGGTGCCGGGAATGAAGTTCTCATACAGCGCCTTCACAAACTCCAGCGCCTTCGCGGTCTCGGGCGAATTGATGATAACCTTGTCATCCTTGTCGACCATATTGCCGCCATGCGACCACAGCGCCCAGTGCAGCCAGGTGTTGGCATCGCCCGAGGCATGACCAAGCGCGAAACCGGCCGGCGTGTTGTTCTTCTTGAGCGCCTTAACCAGCTCAAGGAAGCTGGCGGTGTCTTTCGGGAATTCCTTGAAACCGGCCTTCTCCATCGAGGAGATGCGGTAGTTCATCAGGCCGCCCGTGGTTGCCACCGGAATACCGATCCACTTGCCACCGGACTTGCCGTACATTTCCGCCGCTGGCGTCCAGCCGCCATATTTCTTGCCGAGATAGTCGGCGACGTCGGTCTGGTCGAGGCATTTCTGCGGGAAAAGATGCGGCAGCGAATAAAGGCCCCAGACCATGTCGAGGCCCTGGCCGGTATTCGCGACCACCGAGGCTTTCGGCTGGATGTCGTCGAACGACTCGTTCACGACATTCACCTCGACCCCAGTCGCGGCCTTGAAGGCGCTCACCATCTTCATGAAGGCAGCATCTTCGGCTTCAACGAAACGGCGCCAGCGCATCAGGTTGAGCTTGGCGCCGGCTTCGGGTTTCCAGGGCGCGGTCTGCGCCCAGGCTTTGGCCCAATCCATGAACGCGCTGCTGCTGAGCATGGCCGCAGCCGCGGATCCTTGAACGAATGTACGACGAGTAATGTCTTTCATCAGTCGCTTCCTCCGTTGATTATCAGGCGTTCAGCCTTTTTCCAGTCGACGCGTCAAATAGGTGGGCAAGCCCTGGGTTGGGTTTGAGCCGGATCTTGTCGCCCGGTCTGAATTTGTGGCGTTCGTGAAATACGGCGATGACATCGTCGCCACCAAGCCGGGCAGCAACCATGATTTCGGATCCGGTCGGCTCGACGACCCGCACTTCGGCTTCCGCGCCATCATCGGCGAGGGCGAAATGCTCGGGGCGGATGCCATAAACCGCCGGGCGCCCGGCAGACCCCGCAGGTGCGTTCGACAGCGGCAGATGCAGACCGCCATCGCTCTCGAAACTGCCGCCATTGATCTTGCCGCGCACGAAATTCATGGCCGGAGAGCCGATGAAGCCGGCCACGAACTGGTTGTCGGGCCTGTCGTAAAGGTCGAGCGGCGCGCCGATCTGCTCGACGCGGCCGTCATGCATGACCACGATCTTGTCGGCCATGGTCATGGCCTCGACCTGGTCATGCGTCACATAGACGGTGGTGGTCTTGAGCCGCTGGTGCAGCTCCTTGATCTCGGTGCGCATGGCCACACGCAGCTTGGCATCAAGATTTGACAGCGGCTCGTCGAACAGAAAGACCTGCGGATCGCGCACAATGGCGCGGCCCATGGCCACGCGCTGCCTCTGGCCACCGGAAAGCTGGCGCGGATAGCGGGCCAACAGCGGCGTCAGGCCGAGGATGCCGGCTGCCTGATGGACGCGTTGGTCGATTTCGCTTTTTTCGGCGCCACGCAGCATCATGGAAAAGGCCATGTTGGCTTCCACGGTCATGTGGGGATAGAGCGCGTAGTTCTGGAACACCATGGCGACGTCCCGCTCTTTCGGCGGAACGTTGTTGACCACATGGTCGCCAATTGAAATCTCACCGCCCGTAATGTTTTCGAGCCCGGCGATCATTCTCAGCAGCGTGGATTTGCCGCAGCCGGAAGGCCCGACGAGCACGACGAATTCGCCATCGGGGATATCGACCGAGATGCCGTGCAACACATGCGTCGCGCCGAACGCCTTCCGGACGTCGCGGCAGAATACACCGGCCATTATGGCTCTCCTCCCTATATCTGATATATTTGTTAGGAGGCATCCTATAGCCGGCGCCGCACCACCAGCAAGCGAGGAAGCGGCACACCAGACCTTCGCCGCATGCCGGCCAAGTTTACCTGCAGCGTGAAAGTTGCAGCGCGATCAGGCTTTTTTCCGCGTCGCTGCACCGCGATGGTGGACCAAACCTGCCGCAGGCGCGAACGTCGCCGTGCGGCACTCCGTTTAGTAAAACAGGTCAGCGGGTCTGAAGGTTTAGTAAACTGCTTGCGCGGCATGCTGCATTGCAATTGCGCCCATCATCCCGGTGCGTATTGTTCGCGCGCGCACACGGACGCGGCCTGCAGCAGCCAGTCTGTTCGTTCCCGGTGTCAGATCTCAGGTTAATTGAGAACAAAGCGGCTGATTCCCACGAGCCGCACCGGGAATATTGATAAGGCATACCTCTATTGTCTGAGTTAGATATCCCTAAATAACCAGAAATATTGGGAATTCCCGCCGCCCCCTTGGGATCACGGTCTGAACTGTGAGACGGCACCCAGCCCGCCTGGTGGCCATGCCTGTGGTCACTCACCCAAGGCCTGTATGAGGGCGGCTTCAACACTGCCTATGACAGAGACGCCGGCTGCCACATCCAAGCTGGCCGTCAGGCCGCCAAGCCCTGCCCCACCAATGACGATAACGTCGGCATCATCATGGTGCCGGCAATCCGCAACAGCCTGATTCAGCGCCCCGATGGCAAGATTCGGCTGCTCGGCGACGATAGTGCCAGTGGTATCGATGGTGCGAATGCCGGCCAGGACCATGTCACCCTGCCGCAAGAGCGGCGCCACCATCGGCGGCAGCAGATCACGCCATTGCGCACCGGCGGTCACGATCCCCAGCCGCCGACCGTGGCGGCCTGCCGCCAGCAACGAGGCTCCGAGCAGGCTGCAGACCGGAACATCCATCATCTGCCGTACCGCCGCGACCCCAAGCTCGGCAAAACAGCCCATGACGATGGCATCAAACATTTTACCTTGGTCGATGCACAGGTTACGCACCATCGCGATTGCCGCTGCCTCCCCGGCCCGCATGGTCTGCGGGTCACCCAGATATGCCGGTCCGCCAATGGCAGTCTCGACATGAACGGTCGCTCGACCGGCAAGGATCGCATCGGCGACCTCGCGCAGCCGCTGGCTGACTGCGGCAGAGCTGTTCGGATTGACGATCAGAAGACGCTTAGCGCGAGACATGACCCAGCATGCGGCGGTCCAGCACCAGGATGACCACCAGGGTGATGGCGACGATAATGCCCGAGACCGAGGCCACGCGCACATCCAGGTTGGAGTCGAGCAGAATCCACAGGTTCACCGGCAGGGTCTCGACCCGCGGATCCGACAGCATCAGCGAAACCGGCACATGGTCGATGGAACTCAGGAAGGCGATCACGGCGCCACCCAGCAGACCGGGCCGGATCAGCGGCAGCGTGACATTGAAGAAGGTGAACACTCGGCTCGCTCCCAGGCTGGCCGAACAGTCGAGCAGGACCGGATTCAGCTGCTGCACCGCGGCCGAGACCATGCGGATGACAAAGGGTGTAACGATCACCGTATGGCCGATAGCCAGACTCCACAACGCGGGCCGCAAGCCCAGCAGTGAGAGCAGCAGCAGCAGCGCCAGGCCGAGCGACATGGCCGGGAAGACCATTGGCGACATGAACAGCGAATCGAGCGCCACCGCCCAGGCCGATTTGCGCCCCGCGATGGCAAGCGCGGCCAGGGTGCCGAGCGTGGTGGAGGCCAGCGTGGAGATCAGCGCCACCTGCAGGCTGATCCAGGCCGAAGTGGCGATCTGCGGTGAATTCTCGAACAGCTCGATATACCAGCGCACCGACCAGGAGCGCGGCGGGAACCGCAACAGGAAATCGCCCGTAAACGACATGACCAGAATCACCAGCGTGGGCGCGACCAGCAGGATCACCGACGCCGCGGCCAAAAGGCCGACCACGGTTTCATAGCTCAGGTTCCGCAGTTTAAGCATCCATGCCCCGCAGGTATTTGCGCGAGTATCGGTTCATCGCGAATACGATGGCCAGGATGGCGATAGCAAAGACGATGGAGAGCGCCGCCGCGGCATTCCATTTCTGCACGCCAATCGCCTGCTGGTAGATCAGCAGCGGCATGAAGATCTGGCGGCCGCCGCCGACCAGGGTCTGGCTGACAAAGGCGGTGGACGATCCGGCAAAGGTGAGCAGAAAGCCGGCGATGGCGCCGGGCAGCGACAGCGGCAGGATCACGGTGCGGAAAATGTAGAACCGGCTGGCACCCAGCCCTTCGGCCGCCTTCACCAGGTTGTCGTTGATGCGCGCCAGAGAGGCGTTGATCGGCAGCGCCATCAGCGGCAGGAAAATCTGCACCAGCGCCACGATCAGGCCGGTGCGGGTGTAGAGCATGCGCAGCGGCTCCTCGATCCAGCCGATGCTCATCAGCGAAATGTTGATGACGCCTTCGCGGCCCAGGATGATCATCCAGGCAAAGGTGCGCACCACCGTGTTGGTCAGCATCGGCAGCAGGATCAGGAACACGATGATGGCCCGGCCGCGCGGACCACAGCGCATGAACAGCAGGCCGATCGGATAGGCCGCCAGCATGGTGGCAAAGGACACCTGCAGGCCCAGCACCAGAGTGTCGGACAGGATCCCCAGATTGAAGCCATTGGTCAGCGCCGCAACGTAATGCGCCAGGGTGAAATCGAAACCTCTGGTCGATGCCGACAGGCTGATGATGACCAGGATACCCACCGGTACCAGATAGGCGACAGTGAAAAGCAGCGCGAGCGGCGCAGCCGAGAGATATCCCGATGCCGTGCCGCTCGCGCGCATGATCAGACCCGGATTTCCTGGTTGAACCGTTCGACCCAGGCCGGGCGGCTGGCGATGAACTTGGTCCAGTCGAGGAAGATGCCGCGCTTCAGCACATCACCGACGGTGGCACCCACATCGCGGTTGAAGCCGGTGAGCGCGACTTTCGGGTTGGCCGGCATCATGATCCAGGGCGCCGCTTCCAGCTGGGCCTGCACGACGGGATCGATCAGCAGGTCGATCACCTTCTGCGCCAGCTCGGGGTTGCGGGAATTCTTGATCACCGAAGCCGTCACCGTCTGCAGCGGCAGGCCGCTGGACGGCACGGCAAAGGCGATATCGGCGCCACGCGCCTTCAGGGCGGCGACATTGTTGAAGAAGTTCGGCGCGATATCGACCTGACCCTGGCTGAGCGCCGTGGTGAGGGCGCCCGGGTTGGGCGGAATGGCGCCGACATTGGCCACCAGTTCCTTCAGCGCGGCGAAGCCCGGCTCGATATTGGTCTCCGAGCCGCCGCGCAGCTTGGCCACCTCGATCAGGAAGGTGGTGCCCAGCGTGGAGGCCGGACCGACGATGCCGACGCGGCCTTTGTATTCGGGGTTCCACAGGTCGTTCCACGAGGTCGGCGGGGTTTTGATCTTCTTCGGGTTATAGGCAATGCCGATGGAGGTCAGCGCCATCGCCGGGCCGAAGCCGTCCGGGTCGCGCAGATTGGCCGGCATGTCGGCATAGTTGGGGCTGTCCTTCTCGAGGAATTTCTCGAGCAGCCCGTCCTGCTTGGCCGTGATGATCGGTCCGTTGTCCCAGATCGCGACGTCGAAGGGCGGGTTGCTGCGCGAGGCCTGGATGCGGCCGATCAGGTCGGTATTCAGCATCGGCGAGAAAGCCGAGGTGGCGCCGAACTTCTGCCGGATCTGCGGCCCGACAACGGCCTTGAAGCCCTCGTCGACGCTGCCCGGGTAAGTGGCGATGAAGACCTCTTTCGACTGCGCCATGGCGGGAAATGCCCCGGCCATGGCACTGCCGGCGAGTATGCCAAGCATGGTACGGCGATCGATCTGCATGTGGTGTCCCCTTCTTGCCTGTCTGGTTAGTGGTCTGCGGAGGTGGATTGGGTGCCGGCGGAGTAGATCGTGCAGGCGGCCGGATCGCGGATCGCCATATGGACCAGCTCGCCCGCCGTGTTGCGGATGCCGCCGCGCTGATGCGGCTGGGTGAACTTGAGCACGGTGCCGGTTGCAGTCTCGGCTTCGATCACATCCATGGAGCCGAGCGGCAGCACCTGACGCACGGTGGCGGTGAACAGGCCGCCGGCGGCGTCGGTCAGGCGCAGGTTTTCCGGCCGCACCGACAGGTAGACAGCGCTGCCCGGCGCCAGCTCCTTGTCGCTGGGCAGCGTGCAGGCGGCGCCGGTATCGAGTATGAGGCCGATGCTGCCGCCGTCGCGGTTGCGCAGGGTGGCACGCAGCAGGTTGGCATGGCCGAGGAACTGGTTGACGAACAGCGTGCGCGGCCGGTCATAGAGATCGGCCGGACTGCCGAGCTGCTCGATGCGGCCCTGATTCAGCACCACGACCTGGTCGGCCATCGACAGCGCCTCTTCCTGGTCATGGGTCACCAGGATGGACGTCACGCCGGTCCGCTGCAGCAGCGCCTTCACCTCGATCTGCATGTCGAGCCGCAGGCTCTTGTCCAGCGCCGAGAAAGGTTCATCCAGCAGCACGATCTTGGGTTCGACCGCAAGCGCGCGCGCCAGTGCGATGCGCTGCTGCTGGCCGCCCGACAGCTCGCCGGGTAGGCGATTGCCGAATTTCTCCATCTGCACCAGCCGCAGCATCTCGGCGGTGCGCTCGGCCACGACAGCCGCGGGCTGGCCACGGGCGCGCAGGCCATAGCCGACATTCCGGGTGACGCTCATATGCGGAAACAGCGCATAATTCTGGAACACGATACCGATGCTGCGTTCGGCCGCGGCCATATCGTCGATGGCCGCGCCGTCCACCAGGATCGATCCGGCCGTCTGGCGGATGAAGCCGGCGATCACCCGCAACAGCGTGGTCTTGCCGCAGCCCGATGGACCCAGCAATGCCGTGAGACTACCTGGCGGAATGTCGAGCGAAATCTCGGTCAGCGCCGGCACGCCCGCATAGGCATGCGAGACGCGCGACACGGTGAGCTGGTGACCGCGTGTCGCCGTCATGGCACGCCTCCGGTGGCGGCGATGTTGTTGCCGGTCACCATGGCCGCGTAATAGTCATGGGCGATCGGACAGCTCAGGGATTTGAGGTACACCGCCTCGATGGCATTCTTGAACGGCGCGGTGTCGACCTGCGACGAAGTCAGCTGATCGATCAGTTCCGCATGGGCGGCCTGCGCTTCCCGCAGGATCGCTGTCTCGTCGATAGTGGTCAGCCGACCGTCGCGCATCACGATCTGGCCATCCACCATGGATAGGGCAAGATTGCTGCCGCGCTCGGCATAGACGATCTGGCGCACCGGGTCGTTCAGCGGCGTGAAGGTGGTGGAATCCAGGCGGTAGCCGACGAGATCGGCCTTCATGCCGACGGCGATCCGGCCGATCTCCTTGCCCATGCCGAGCGCCGCCGCGCCGCCTTCGGTGGAGGCGCGCAGGATTTCCGCCGCGGTCAGCCACTGCTTCATGTCCGGACTGGCCAGGTTGGGCAGCACGGCGCCTATGCCCATGGCGTTCAGCATGTTGACGCCGAAGGGCAGGCCGACACCGTCGGTGCCCATGCTGACATTGATCCCGGCATCCAGACAGGCGCGCACCGGCGCGATGCCGGCGCCGATGATGGCGTTGCTCCAGGGATTGTACTGCACGGTGGCGCCAAGATCGGCGATCAGGGCGATGTCGCGTTTCGACAGCCAGACGCCGTGGATCAGCGTGGTATCCGGCTTGATGAAACCGATCTCCGCCATATGGGCGACCATCGACTTGCCGTAGAATTCATGGCCCGTCACGATCTGCATGCGGGTTTCCTGGCAATGCGTCATCACCGGCAGGGCCAGATCGTCGGCCAGCCGGCGGCAGCGCCGCAGGAAATCATCGGTGCAGCGATGCGGCGCCGATGGCGCCACCAGCACGCCGACGCGTGAGGAGGCCGGGTGGTGGCTGCCGGCCAGATCGGTCACCAGATCCAGCAGGGTTTGGGCCTGCGGCCGCGGCAGGGCCCGCAGTTCGGCCAGCAGCTCCGCCGGGAAGCAGTCGTCGAGATAGGGATAGCTGTCGACCACGGCGCGGTCGATCATGCTGAAACCGACCAGCGCCCGCACGCCGGTATCCGCATAGGCCTGCAGCGCCGCGTCCACATGCTCGCGCGAGAAGGTCTGGCCCAGCGACAGGTCGTCCACCAAGGTGGTGACGCCGGTGCGCAATGACTCGATGGCGCCGATCATGGTGCGCAGATACATCTGCCGCGGCGTGATCTGCACCGGGCGCCGCGGCCGGATCAGCGCCATGGCCACTTCCATGGTCAGGTTTTCCAGGCAGCCCTTCAGGTAATGATCCCAGGAATGCAGGTGACCGTTGACCAGGCCGGGGGCCAGCAGCAGGCGCGTTGCATCGACCACCGTGTCGGCGGCCGTGGCCGGCACCGTGCCGGCCGGCTCGATGGCGGCAATGCGGCCGTCCCTGATCACCAGGTCGGCGTGCCGTGCCGCACTGCGGCTGTCCGGCAATACCTGCGCTCCTGAAAGTAGCGTCACTGTCACTGCGTCAGCCCTCCGGGCATGGCATATCCCATCACGAGGCGATGGCTTCGATCTTCACGTTGTTGGCCTTGGCGAATTTCAAGCGCTTGTGCTCACCCGAGGTGATCGGCGCATGGCGCGCCTTGCCACCCTCGGGCTGGCAGCTTGGGATGCATTCGATCACCGCGTCGTAATTGGGCTGATGGAAGAAGGCGATCGACAGGCGGCGCGAGCCCGAGCGGCGGTCGACCGGCGGATTGACCACGCGATGCAGGGTGGAGACCCAGCGGTCGTTGGTCCATTGCGCCATCAGGTCGCCGATGTTGATCATGAAACCGCCGGGCGGAATCGCCGCATCGATCCAGTCGCCGTCGCGGGTGCGCACCTGCAGACCACCCGGAGAATCATCGCCGCGCAGGATGGTCAGCGCGCCATAGTCGGAATGCGCGCCGGCCCGCAGTTGCCCCGGCTGCGGCGGGGTCGGCTGGTCGGGATAGTTCTGCGCCCGCAACAGGCTGATGCATTTGTCGGTCTTGTCGGCGAACCAGGATTCCGGCAGATCCAGCGCCACGGCGAAGATGCGCATGATGTCATCGGCCAACCGGTGCATCGTGCGGAAATACGATATCCAGGCCGTGCGCAATTCCTCGGGCCGGTCGGGCCAGATATTGGGCAGGAAATGCGGATAGGATTTCGGCCCGACGTAATCCGGATCGGCCGGCAGGTCGACCGGTCCGATGGCAAAGGTCTCCTTCAGGTCGAAGGGCGCCGATACATCGAGGCTGTAGGCCAGCGATTCGCGGCCGACGGCGTTGTAGCCGCGGCTCGCCTCCGGTGACGGCCGCTTGACCAGGTCTTTTTCATCGAAGGACAGATCGAAGAAACGATAGGCTGCGTCATAGGCAGCTTTGTAGGCGCTGTCCGGAACACCGTGACCGGTGATGGCGAAAAAGCCGATGCTCTCGTTGGCAGCTGCAATGGCGGCGGCGACCCGCGCCTTGTCTGCGGCCGACCCGTTCAGGAAGCCCGCGATGTCCACCGTGGGAATGCTCTGCCTGTTCATGCGGATTCCTCCATGACGGGGTGCGCCTGCGCCGGGAACTGTTCGGCCCAGAGCGTCGCCAGATCGATGCGGCGCGGCACCCAGACCTGGTCGCCGTAGCTGTCGAGCAACTGCAGGATTCGGCGAAAAGCAGCAAACCGCGCCGGCCGGCCGATGATGCGCAGGTGGAAGCCGATATTGAGCAGTTTCGGACGCCCGGCCACGCCTTCGGCCAGCAGGACTTCGATGGCGTCCTTCACATAGGCCACCATCTCGTCGGCAAGCACGAAGCCGTTCGGATGGAAGAATTTCATGTCATTGGTGTCGAAGGCATAGGGCACCACCAGCAGCGGTCGCGCCGGATTCTCGGCGTCCCAGTAAGGCAGGTCGTCATCCAGTCCGTTGCTGGTATAGGTGAAGCCCAGCTCGCGCAGGATGTCGCGCGTCCAGCGGCTTTCGCTGCCACGGCAGAAAAACCCGGCCGGCCGTTCGCCGGTGGCCAGCCGGATCACCTCGACGCAGCGCCTGAGGTCGGCGCGCTCGGCCTCCGGGCTGTCGTAATGGGCATGCGGCAACCAGCGCCAGCCATGGCAGGCGGTCTCATGCCCGGCGGCCACGATGCGGCGCGCGATGTCGGGCGAGCGCTCGACGGCACGGCCGCACATGTAAAACGTGGCGGGCCGGCCATGGGCTTTCAGCGCCTCCAGCACCCGCCAGATGCCTGCGCGCATGCCATAGGCGAAAATCTGCTCGGTGCCCTGGTCCCAGCGACCCTCCGGCACCACGCTGGCCACTTCGGAGATGCGCTCGCTGCTGGCATCGCCATCGCCGGCTGCCAGTTCGGCGCCTTCTTCGAAATTCACCACCAGCGACACCGCCAGGCGGGCGCCATTCGGCAACTGCACCGCAGGCGGTTCGGAGCCGTAACCGTGAAGGTCGCGTGCGGTCACCGGTTCATCCATTCTTTGCATTGTCGGCGCGGAAGAAGCGCTTGCTGAACTGCTGCTGCAGGTCATAGATCATGCCCTTGGTCTGGCGCGGATAGGGCATGCGGATCGGCGTATCCGACAGACGCGGCCACTGGCTGGACCGGCCACGCACCATGCGGCTTTCATACTCGTCCCAGTCCACGCCGTAGAACAGCGGCCAGGCGTCGGCGGCGGCATATTCGAAGAACAGGATGCGGCGCGATCCCGTGCTGGTGTTGTGGCCGGAGCCGTGGATGATCAGCGGGTGGTGGATCGACATTGCACCGGGCGGGCCGATCAGGGTTTCCGCCGCCGTCGTGTCGATCCTCTCCGCGTCCGTATCGATAGCGCCGAAGAAATAGCCGCCATGATGATGGTCGCGCAGTCCGGTCCGGTGCGTGCCGGTCAGCAGATGCAGCGGGCCATTCTCCGTCGTGCAGGCGTCGATCGCGATGGAGACGAAGGCCATCGACGGATTGGTGTGGGGCACAAAAGCCCAGTCCTGGTGCCATTCCAGCGGCGAACCGACGGACGGCATCTTCACGTTGATCTTGGAATGATGCAGACGGATATCGGGACCGATCAGGTCTTCGACGATATCGAGGATTTCCGGCGCCCGCGCCAGTTCGGCAAAGAAGGGGCTGATCTCGTGCGGACGCTTGATGCGCTGGATCACGGCCTGGCCGTTCAGCTTCTCCGGCTCGAAATCGTAATGGGCGTCGCCCGGCCCGCGCCCCTCGCCGCCAGCCATCAGCGCGTCGGCCGCCTCGCGCATGCGCGCAACCGTTGCGGCCGAGAGCTGATCCTGCAGGATCAGGCAGCCATTGGTTTCGAATGTCTGGCGATAGCCGGTGGCGTTTTTGACAGCAGCAGCCTCAGGCATTGCTTGCCTCCCTTGAGAAAACCGCCAGCACCCCTCCCCCTTCGGGACCCTGGTGCTCGGCCCCGCCAGCGCAGAAGACGCGCGTGTTGCCGAGCAGGCTGGACAACATGCCGCCGACGGCGGCGCGCACATGGCGTGGCGGCTGGATATCGCTGTCGCGCCAGATCACGTGGCGGCGACCACGGATGACCTCGGCGGCCGGCGGATCGCCCTTGAACAGCACGCCATCGATGCGCGCGCTTTCCGCGGCCACCAGTTGCGGGTCCGGTGCAAAGCCCAGCCGGCGCAACAGACCGGTCGCCGATTTCAGGTCGATCAGGTCGTGCAGCGCGGTGGCGCCGACGCGATGCGGGCCGACCCAGCCCGTTGCATGGCCGAACACGATGATATCGCAGCGCATGTCGGTATTGCCCGGCGTCACGATGGCGCGGCTGGTCTGCAGGCTACCATCATCCAGCGCAGCATCGGTCAGACCCGCCATATCGACCTCGCCAAGGGCGGCGGCCACGCCGATGGCGCAGGCTGCCCGGGTCAGCGGCTTGGAGGCATGCGGCCGCACGGCCCGCACCGCGACCTTGCGGCCTGCGGCATCGGCGATGGCGGCATCGGTGAGCAGGGCGGCCTTGATCTGCACAAAGGCCACATCGGCCGCCGTCATGCCGGCATCCTGCATGGCCGTCTCAATTGCCTCGGCCGTTGCCCGCACCTGGGCCAGCGTGCCGATCTCTTCCGGCGCCAGCAGACGGGTGCGCGCATGGCCGACGGCCAGGGCACGCATATCGCCCGCCGACGAATTCTGCACGCTGCGTCGCTGCACGACGATGTAATGCGGCGACAGCACACCCTCGCAGCCGCCCGAGGCGATCAGCACCGGCGCCACGCCGTAACGCGAGAAAATACCCTGCAACGTCATCGCCGCCACATCGCGGCTGAAGTCATTGTCCTGGCCGTTGCCTTCAGTCTTCACGTAGACGCAGACCACCGCAGCCGGATCGATCCGGCCCTCGGCAATGGCTACGGTGAGCGCCGACATATCCGCCGGCGCGGTCATCCCGAAACTGAACACTTCCCCCAGACGCGGCATCGCGGCCCTCCGGAGGGACCGCCCTCCGCAGGGTCAAATTGCAACCGCCGTGCCAGATCCGGGGTGATGGCGGGAAATGTCGGGAAGTCCCTGATTTACGGGAGTATTCGGACGATCCGGCCGATAGCGCCCAACGGGCGGCCCAGACCCGTCCAGCCCAATATGTGCACATTCGTCATTCAGATGTGCACATATTTGCGACACGGATTGTGCCGCCGAATGCGCCAGCCTTGCCAAATCATGGAGAAATCCGCGTGCCTTCGGCGGCATGGAGATTGCAACGCCCGGTATATGGAAATGATGCAGCAGGACGCGACTGAAGCGACATGAGCACCAGCGGATTGGACGCAGACCTTGCGACGGAGACCGCGCTTGCGGCGACGCTGTTTGACGAGCTGCGCGTCGGATCGCGCAGCCGGCTAGGCGTCACCCGCGCCTCCTATGGCGAGGGCGAGCAGATGGCTCATAATCTGATGAGCCGGCTGGGAGAGACCCTGCATCTGGAGCGGCGCATTGATGCGGCCGGCAATCTGTACCTGACGCTGCCCGGTCGCGACCGCAGCCTGCCGGCCATCATGACCGGTTCGCATCTTGATTCCGTGCCCGAAGGCGGCAATTACGACGGCGCCGCCGGCGTGGTCGCCGGCATGGCGATGCTGGCGCGCTGGCGCCGCGCCGGCCGGCAGCCACAGCGCGACATCACCGTGATGGGGGTACGCGCCGAGGAACTGTCGTGGTTCCCCGCGCCTTATATCGGCAGCCGTGCCGCATTCGGCCTGCTGGAGCCCGCAGCCCTCGATGCCTGCCGCCGGCCGGATACCGGAAAGACCCTGGCCGAGCATATGGCGCTGGCCGGTTTCGCGCCCGACCGCATCCGGGCCGGCGAACCGCAGATCGACCCCGATCGCGTGCACTGCTTTCTCGAACTGCATATCGAACAGGGTCCCGTGCTGGTCCAGCGCGCGCTGCCCGTCGGCATCGTCACCGGCATCCGCGGCAATCTGCGCTATCGCCATTGCCGCATCACCGGGCGTTACGGCCATGCCGGGGCGGAGCCGCGCGAGAGCCGCCAGGATGCCCTGCTGGCCGGCGTGGACTTCATCCACCGCCTGGAGGCGCTGTGGCTGGAGCATGAACAGGATGGCAGGGACCTGGTCTGCACGGTTGGCCAGTTCCACACCGATACAGCCGTGCATACCATGACCAAGATTCCCGGCGAGCTGTGGTTCACCATGGACATCCGCAGCGAAGACAATGACGTGCTGCTCGCCATCGACCGGCGCCTGCGCGCCCATGCCGACGAGATCGGCCGGCAGCGGCGCGTGCAGATCGAGCTTGGCGCCTATACCAATGCACTGCCCGGGCCGATTGACCCGACGCACTTGCACAGACTGACCGGTCTGGCTAAGACCTTGTCAATTCCCGCCATGACCATGGCCAGCGGCGCCGGCCACGATGCGGCGGTTTTCGGCAACAAGGGCATTCCGACGGCCATGATCTTCATCCGCAACGCACATGGCAGCCACAATCCGGACGAAGCCATGGAGATGGCGGATTTCGCCCAGGGCCTGAAGCTTCTGGTGGCCGCCGTGGAGGATATCGATGCCGCCGTCTAAGACCAAGCGCACTGCGGCCGAACCGAAGAAAAAGGGCGACGTCGATACCGACGAGGCGATCTACAACGCCATCCGCCAGGCCATGCTGATGGGCAAGCTGCCGGCCGGACTCAATCTTCAGGAGCCAACGCTGGCGCGGGCGCTGGGGGTCAGCCGCGAACGCGTGCGCAAGGCGCTGCATCGCCTGGCGCATGAGCGCTGGCTCGACATGATTCCCAATCGCGGCACCTTCGTGCCGACGCCGACGATCGAGGAACTGCACAACATCTACGAGGCGCGCAAGATCCTGGAGGTCGGCATCGCCAACAAACTGGCGGCGCGGCGCGCCTTCATCGATACCGAGCGCCTGACCCAGCATGTGGCGGCCGAGAAAAAGGCGATCAAGACCGACGACCGCGGCCGGTTGTTCAAGCTCTCGGCCGAATTCCACTTCCTGCTGGCGGAGCTGAGCGGCAACGACCAACTCGTCGACATGCTGCGCGGCCTGTTGACCCGCTCCTCGCTACACTTCTCGCTGTTCGCGCCCAAACGCCTGCATAACTGCGCCGGTCCTCACGAACATGAGAATATCGCGGACGCCGTGCTCAAAGGCGATGCCGCCCGTGCCGCGAAGCTGATGCTGGATCATCTGGTCGGGCTGGAGACGATGCTGTCGGTGCGTGACCGGGTCGACAACTTCACCAGTCTGGAAGATGTCTTCCGCTGCACGCCGGTGGCCAAATCACCGCCCGCCGGGAGAAAGCCGACCCGGGAGCGGGCCTGAGAAAGCGCGCGTTGTACCGCAGGCCCTAGCGCGAAGCGCGGCAGCAAGACTCGCCCATGGCCAGAATGTGCGGTCGGAATTGCCAGCTAACGCGGTAGCTGTCTGATCTCAGGTTAAATGAGAGTAAATCGGCCGATTCAGGTGGGTCGCACCAAAAAATTGAGAAATTTTACTACTCTTCCCTGAGAAGACACCGCGGAATTACCACGTATCTTGAGAATATTTGCGGGCCTAAAGCCCCACCCACCTATCCCTAATAACGGGGCGCGACAGGCGACGCGTGCCCTCATCAGACTTGCGGATCGACCAGATGCTATCGGCCGGGCCGTTCCTTATCCGGCGCGTTGTAGCGGCTGCCATCCATGCGAAACAAAGCGCACCGATGAAGGCGACCACATCGACGCCGATGGTTCCGGCGCTGCCGTGCGCCCACATGCCGAGCGTCGGAAACAGGAGTGCCGTCAGCGTTGTCAGTGGGATCGCCACCGTCGCGGCGGCGCATAGCCAGAGCAGATGGACGGCCGCGCGTGCCGCGCCCCAGGCAAAGGCCCATGCGACCGAGCCGAGGAACACGGCGTAATAGATCAGCTCATGCCAGTGGTTCAGGTCGGCAACGCGACCGTGCAGCCATTTGGCCGCCACGATGGTGAGCGATATGCCCGCCACGCAGCCGAGACACACGCCTATGGTCGCGCTGCCCAGGAGGCGCGTCGAGCGCGACTGTTCGACCTCGCCGCCCTTGCGGGCAGTCTTCCGGCGTGTCTCGATCCAGAGCAGATTGCCGCTGTAAAACAGCCACGCGCCGGATAAGCCCAGTAAGAAGTATACCCAGGCAATCGTCGCCCCTTGATAATGCCCGGCATGCAGGCCGTAGAATGTCTCTGCCGCGCGACGATCCGGATCCTGGCGCGATGGACGTGTGAGGTCGTTAAGCAATTCGCCGGTCACAGCGCTGAGCATGACGCCGCCGAGATGGTAATCTCCGACATAGCCACGCTCCCATCCGGGGACTCTCACCGAAGCGGCCCTGTCTCCGAAATTCTTGAAGATCAGGAAACGGGGCTCGAGATCGGGCACCTGCTCTTTGAGTTTTTGCAGCAGCTGCGCGGGGGCCATCATTACGCCCGCCTCGCCGATCGGCTTGGGCGCTCTGCGCGGCTCATTTTCCTGGTCGTCCAGGATGGCCTGCTTGCCGCCGAAGATCACGCTCTCCTGCGCGGACCAGAGCGGGCTGCTGAGGCTCAATGCGGTCGCGGTGATCGCGATCGCGATGTGAAACGGGAGTGCCGTAATTCCAACGACATTGTGGGCATCCAGCCACATGCGCTTGAGATTTTTGCCGACACGCAGCTCAAGATAGTCCTTCACGAGCGACGGCAACAGCGTGATGACGCCTGCGATCAGCGCCACACCGTAGAGCAGCGAGATCACCCCCATAAAATACGATCCCCAGGGCCGTGGTATCCCGACGCGCATGTGGATGTCGTTGATGAACTCGGCCACTTCGGACGGCTCTTCCGGCTTCGCCAGCAGCGTGCCGTCTGGAGTGAGCGTCCCCCACCAGTGGACATGCCCATGCGGCTGACCTGGTTCGTGTGGCTCATCCTCCTCCCAGGTTACCCGCGCAGGCTCGTTCTCATACCCTCGCAGATGCAACTTGATACCTTCCGCCCGCGCCTGAGGATGAGCCGCGGCGACCAATTCGAGGAGACGGGGTACATCGTCCAGAGGGACCGCGGCCACACCCACGGCAGGCGGCGAAGCCCAGCGTGCTATGGGTTCCTGAAACATGGTGAGCGCGCCCGCATAGAAGGCGATGAACAGCGCAAAGCCGCAGGTGATGCCGGTCCATGTGTGAACCGTCTTGTAAAGCCTGACGATATCGGCGCGAATCATGTTGCCCTCACGCAAAAAAGACGAAGCGGCAGGCGAACAGCGCCGCGAAGGCGATGAGGTTCGCCGCGCCAAGCCATGCCCAGGCGGAAGGACCGCTGCGAAACAGGAAGCAGAAGCCGAACACCGCGGTCCAGACAAACACTTCGAGATAGCGCATCAATGAGTAGCGCCCGCCCGGCGCATCGATACCGCCGGGCCCCAGATAGGCGTAGAGGCCGACCAGCGAGAGTGCCAGACCGAAACCGAGTATTACGCCGGCACTGGCCTTGCCCCACCAGTCGGAACGGATATCGCCTCGCATGTCAGCTCTTCCGCCCGAGGCTGCGGAGTACAGCCGAATAAGGAAAGACAACGAGGCAAACCATGGCAACATGTAGCGCGACGAAGAAGCCAGCCAACGGCCGCAATGCCGCAATCCATGCGGTAAGTCCGGCCGCTAGCAACAGGCTACCCGCCACAAGGACGGGCCTCCCCGGCAAAGCCTGCGCCAGCCACTTTTGATTGGGGCTCGCAAGGTAAAGGCACGCGCACCCGGCTATGGTCAGTCCCAGTGCCAGGACCGCGACCATGACTCAGAAGTCCACAGATGCCGAAAGCCAGAAGGTGCGGGGCGCGCCGAGTTGGACATACCTGAAGTTCGATGCCGACCAATAGTCTTTGTCAAACACGTTATCGACATTGAAGCGGAACGTGATCGGCTTGTTGTTCCATGGCGAGTCCCAGACATACCGTGCACCAAGATCGACGACCTCCCATGCAGGAATCTTCAAATTGTTGTTGGTGCTGCTGACCATTTGATCGCCGGTGTAGGTGAAACGACCGGTCAGCGTCAGCCCTTGCAGAAACGGCGTATCCCACTCGCTGCCGACCACAGTCCGGATGACGGGGACGCCAGCTTCTCTGTTGCCGTCATAGAGACCACCCTGGGTCTTAGTCTGCTGGCTGTCGATCAGGGTGAGTCCGCCCATCAGGCGGACGCTGGGCATGACCTCACCATAGCCGTTCAGTTCGATACCGCGATTGCGCACCTCGCCATCAAGTGCCTGCCTCGGCAGTGGCGTGCCGGCAATGCTGATCGTGTTGGGCTGGGCGATCTGGAACACCGCCAGTGTGCTCGTGACCGTTCCCCAATCGACCTTAACACCCGCTTCGTACTGCTTGCTGACATAGGGTGCAAATACCTCGCCAGCATTCGAAAACGATGTGCCGACAATGATTCCGCGCTGCAGGTTTTCTATATAGTTGGTGTAGAGAGAGACGTTCTTCCACGGCTTGACGACCAGACCCAGAGCGGGGGTCAATGCGTCGCTGTCATAACCGGATGTTATGGCGCCAGTCGTCGTATTGAAACTGTCGGATTCCACTCGCTGGTGACGAATGCCTCCGGTGAACTGGATTCGCTCTTCGAGGATCGACAAGGTATCGGCGATGCCGATGCTCGAAGTCCGTGTTTCGTTTGTTTTCTTTGGATCGCCAGGATCAACGGCTGACGTAGCGCCGCCAAATACCGGATTATAAATGTTTGTGGTGTAGGTAAATGGGGTTGTCGCTTGCGCCTCCCCAATCTCCATCTTGGACTGCGACAGGTTGAGGCTGAATGCATGGTTCACCGGCCCGGTCTCGGCCTTTGCCCTCAATCCACCCTGCATGGACAACACGTCATAGGAAAAATTCGTGTGCTCGACGTTATTCCATCCAAAAGTTCCGCCCGTACTGAGCAGCCTCGGCTGGTTCGGGCCTATGAGTGAGAAATCCAATGTCTGCTTGCCGATGGCGGCATAGGCCATGACAGCGTCGGTGATGTCGGCTTCGCCACGCACCATGCCTAGGGTTAAGTTGCTGGGCTGCCTGCTCCAAGTCGGATTGAGGCTGGTTCCGGCGTCAGGGGCCTTCGGAACGTGGACGATGCCGCCACCGACACCGCTGAGAACGAGCTGCTGTACCATCTGCGGGCTGGCGTCGTTCGACTGATGCGCGACGTCACCGGATATCCGGACGCGCTCGCCGCGATAGTCCATATTGATCGCCGCCGATCCAACTTCTGCGGAGACCGGTTCCACCGCCGTATCGCCCTCGCGGTACGCTCCGTTGACACGAACGCCAAACTGCTTCTCCGCGCCAAAGCGGCGGCCGAGATCCAGATGAGTGCCAAGCTGCATGATGGAGCCATACCGCGCGGTCAGCTGAGTGACCGGTTCGTCGCTGGCCTGCTTGGTGACGAGATTGTACGAGCCGCCGACACCGCCCTGCCCGAAAGCCGCCATGCCGTTCAGCAGAGCACTCGGCCCTCTCAGCACCTCGACGCGTTCCATGTAATCCATGTCCGGCGTACGCAACGGAGCCATACCCGCCAGGCCGTTCAGACTACCGTTACCGGATGACAGGGTGTGCGAGAAACCCCGAATAGTTATTGAGCCGTCTTCATCGCTTGCGCTGTTTTGTTTCGTCAGTATCGACGGATCATTCAACAGAACATCCTGAACGGTCCGCGCCTGCTGATTTACAATCGTGTTATTTGTATAGTTTGTCTGCGAAAACGGCGTGTCCATCACGTCCTTGTTGCCGAGCATGCCAATTTGCCCGCCGCGCGCGATCTGGCCACCGGCATATTCCGGCATTGGCGTCATCGTCGAATTCGGATTAACGGCACGCCCTTCCACCGTCACCGGCGGCAGGACAGCCGCACCACTCGACTTCGGCAGCTCCACCAGCGTGGCAGTGTTCGGACCGGTCAGTGAATAGCCGAAGCCAGTGCCGGTCAGGAGACGCTCAAGCGCCTGCGTCGGGGTCATGGTGCCAGTTACGCCCGGCGTCTGAATTTCGCGAATTAAATCGCCGCGCACAGAAATCTGCATGCCCGACTGCTGCCCAAATGCAGTGAGGCCATCGGTCAGCTGCTGTGGGGCAATATTGAAGATTCGTTGGGGCGCGGCCTGAGCGACCTGCTGGCTTTGGGCGGCCTGGGCCATAGCAAACTGGACTGGTATAGCCGTCCCGATTGCAGTGGAAACCAACAGCAGCAACATTCCGGCCTGTCGCGCACGGCGGCCGTTAGACACTTCCCCCAACATCCCCGAAATCTCCAATGACCAGCCAAAGACACCAGGAGCGCTTGATGCAAATGCTTCTTAGCTGCTCCTGACCTTGGGACGCTGGCCCTCCGGTCATATTCAAAGATTTTTCGAGAAATCTCCCGAAGCCAGGTTAAGTACCTGTTATGGCTTGGAAATTATGAGCACCCAAGGCGTCATTCGGGCAACATCGGCCTTGAGGGCGCTGGCGATCGACTTCAGGGCAGCTTCTGGATCTGAAGGATTGAAGACCCCGGTCAGGGTCTGAGAAGCGAGGTTACCCCTCACCACGATCAGGCCGCCAAAGTAGGGCCGGAGGCGCTCTACCACGTCGCCAACGAGCTCATCCCGGGCGATTAGCTGGCCCTCCACCCACGCCCGCGCGGTGTCGGGGTTCGCTCGGCCAGAAACCGGCGCTGCGGCTCCGCCCAATCGAATCCAGTCGCCCGCCCCAAGACGGCGTTTGTCCGATCCGAACCCGACTTGAACCAGGCCGTGCTCAACCGCAATTTCAGCACCATCACCGAGCAGCCTGACATCAAAGGCAGTTCCCAGGACAGTCGTCTCTGTTTTCCAAGCTTGAACTTTGAATGGCCGGTTCGGATCTGGGCTGACGTCAAAAAACGCCTCACCACGCAAAAGCCGAACCTCACGGTGGCCTTTCTTGAAGCTTACGGCAACGGCGCTCCGCGGGCTCAAGGAAACGACGCTCCCGTCAGCCAGCGGCACCGACAAAACTTTGCCCGTATCCGCAACATGGTCTGCCTGCACCCGCACCAGCACCGATGGCAGGACGAAGACGGCCAACATTGCCGCCAGCGCCATTGCACCGACGGCAAATCCAACCCGCATATTGCGGCGCACTATCCCGACTGACCGGCGCGACGCAGCGCGATCGGCAGCAAACTCGCTCCAGACCGCGGCAGTCTGAGGAGTCGCATGCCGGACAACCGCGGCCGTGTGAGCGACCTCAGTCCAGTCACGCTTGTTTTGCTCGTTGTTCGCCAGCCAGGCATCGAACTGCGCTCTGAGAACCCGGTTGCCGGGGTCATCAGAGAGCATGATCAGCCAATCGCTAGCTGTCAGCGGGGCGACATGATTATCAGATGCAGGGGTCATACCTGTCGTCTACCTGGGGCAACTATGCAGACGGTGTCTGAATGGTTTACGCAAAAAGCGGCTCCAGGATACCTCCTAATCTTCTAACGAGTTGGCGCTGGTCATATTCAAAGATTTTCACACCTTCAAGAGCGGCGCAGGCGTTGCCTGCAGTGGTCAAGGGCCTTAACAACCAGGGAATGGGCCTGACCGGCTGAGATATCGAGGAATTCAGCGATGTCTTTGATTGTGCATTCGCCAAACCGATGCATTTCGAATGCGATTTTCATCCGCTCCGGCAGTTCAGCTATCGCAGCCCGCATGACGCGCACCTCGTCTTTGTCGACAGCCTCGGTCTCGGGCGACGGCCGGTCCGCCGGGAACTCTTCAAAAATTCCATCAAGCGCGGGCAGGATGTGCCGCCCTTCTCTTGCGAGACGTCGTCGGCCATCGAGAGCCAGATTATGGACAATCCGATAGAGGTAGCTGACCGGTTCATCGATAATGCGGTCTTCGACAGCCGCGGCGTTGAACCGGATATAGGCTTCCTGCACGACGTCTTCGGCTTGCGCGCTGTTGCCGACAATGCCGCTCGCATAGGACACCAGCTTTCCGCGGTGTGCCATGAAGAGGGTCAAAACTTGTCGGTCGTGCCGCACGTCGATCGCCTGAATTCAAGATTCTGAGGGCGACCATATTAAAGTTGCGAACGGTTCGCAACATGCAATGCCGGCCCCAATCACGCGTTTCGAAGTGATGGGTCTTGAGCAGGGCAATGCGATAAAGCTCCGCGGCGAGGCACAACGCATCTATGCGATGCGGGCAGACCAAGACGAAAAACTCTCATCGGTCAAAAAGCGAGATGCCGGCGGGCCATGTCCGGGGCAGCTACATCATGTCTGCCTGCGATGCGGATGGGTTTTACCACGCTATCCTGCATACCCTAGCACGAAGCGCGGCAGCGTGACCACCCATTGCCAGAATGTGTGGTCGGAGTTGCCAGCGATCTGGGAAATTGCCAACTAACGCGGCAGCCGACACTGCATGTGCAATATCGTCCTGGTCAGGGACTGAAGTGGCGGAGAGAGTGGGATTCGAACCCACGATACCCTTTTGAGGTATACACACTTTCCAGGCGTGCGCCTTCGACCGCTCGGCCATCTCTCCAGCGGCCGGCACTATACCCGCCGCGAGCGAATTTGCAATCGGCCAGGCCTTGGGCTTAACATGCTGTCACGACAGGCGGATTCAGGGGGAAATGGCCGTGCTGCTGGGACGCATTCTGGGCTGGTTGCTGCTGGCGCTGGCGCTGCTGGCGCTGGGCGGCGACGGCCTGCGCTGGCTGGAAACCGGCCGCTTCGGCTTTATCGCCATCGGCGACTTCTGGCGCCGCCTGGATGCCGGCAGCCTGGAGGTTCTGCAAAGCTGGACGCCGCCGGCGGTCTGGGACCCGGCGGTGGTCACCCTGCTGGGCTGGCCCGCCGCCGTGGTGTTCGGCGCGTTGGGCCTGCTGCTGCTGATCGTGTTCCAGAGCCGCACGCCGAAACGCCGGCAGCGCTTCGGGGCCCTGGCTTAGGCTTCTGCGGCTTCAGTCTGAGGTCTTGACTGCACTATTCGGAATTTTCTTTCTGCCCAGCAAAAAAAGCAGAAAGGCGCGACCGGCGCGCAGAACAGGATAGAGGATCGCCGCACGGCGGTGAGAACGGAAAACCAGCGCCATCAATCGATTTAAGACATTGCTGCCCGATGTCATCAACGCCATGGCGACCATGGCGTCAGCGCCTGCGTACACGCGATCATCGATCACAAACAGCATGCCTTCGTTCAGATCGTAACCAGCTTCGGCAGTTCTCGCCACAAGGTCCGCATCTTTCCGGGCATCAATCAATATCAACTGCCCAAGTGCATCCCGCAGGCGAAAAACACTGACATAGCGAGAACACACCGGGCATTCGCCATCATAGACAATGGCGGGACCCTTTATATTCAGGGCATTTTTCACGACCCCGTCCCCGGTCCCCAGAAAGCAACGGACTCGACTTCACCACTCTCCTGCACGGTCAGGACCGTGAAGTAAGCATCATGCCATTCTGATGCCCTGACGATCAGTGCATCCGGGACCTTTCGGATAATGCTGACATCCTGCAGCGGCGCGTCTGGCGAGGCGCGCTGTGTGATGGTGATTTTCGGATCCCTGTAACCCATAATATTCAGGCCGATCCGAACCTCATCGCCCTGTCGTGAAACACGGCCCTGCACACTGCGCACCGTGCCGTCCGGCATTTGCACGGCCCGCAAGGCCTGATGCGGTATAATCGGTGCGGGGGATTCGGGATATGCCGGATACCGGTAGATGCGAGTATGCAGATTGATACGCGACCCTTCTGGCAGGGGCGGCAGAAAGGCCCGCGTGGCTGCAAGAGCGCCGGCATAGTCTTCGACTGAATGATCTGTATAAGCCATCATATAGAGAGATTCCTTCAGATTTGCGAAGGTGATCTCTCCTTGCTGACAGCGGAAAAAGACTGGGTCATCAAAAGTCGCTTTTCGCGAAATGCCATCGAAGAGTCCCGACAGATCATCCGGCGATTTACCGGTGATGTTGCGCCAGCGCCCCCCTTCCGCAGGACAATGAGGAGCCTTCACAGTGACGGCGGCGCGGCGCCAGTCATATGGCATATGCTGCCGGTAAGGCGGCTGGGCAATGACGCCGGAATACATGTCCATCGAACAGAATGGATAATTCAGCTCCTGATGGCCGCGCTGGAAACCGAAAACAAAAACATAATAACCAAGAAACACGGCCGAGAAAATTGCCGAACTGCGGAACTCCCACCTGGAAGCCGAAGCAAAAGCGGAGTGCCGGAAGCCGGCGAGCTTTCCCGCAAAAAAATCCCAGTCCACAAAAACAGCCGTCAGCAGAAGCCACCAGGGATTCCAGACTGTCATGAACATCTTCAGCAGGATGACACCGGCCGCGAAGATTATGCCTTCGGCTAGCCGCAAATAAGGACGATGCGGCGTGAAAACAGCGAGAATGGGCAGGAACTGGGTGACCAGATGCAATGCCGCCGCAGAGATCCAAATCGCCGGCGACGACCACAGCCATTCCACGTAAACCGGGACGACGAATTCCTTATAACCCATCCATGTGAGGGCCAGCGCGTTCCGCAAATTGTCGGTGATAACCCATTGTACACCGGCATTGTAAAGCTTGGCGTAGCCGGAGGCGAAGTAGAACAACGCTACAGCCGCCTGCGCCATCATTACCGGCCAGAGAACCAGACTGTCCCGGCGAGAGAACGGCCACCAGAGTACGAACCGCAAGATGATTCTGTCTGCAGAAAGCGTCGCGCCGCCATTCCCGAACATGAACGCCAGGCCAGCCAGAAAGACAACATTGTAAGGGTGCGACCAGTAAGAAAACCAACCCGCGTCCAGCAAGGCCAGGAGCAGGGTTGAAAGGACGCTGACGACCATCGCCGGCCTTGTAATGAAACCCACGATAGCCATGACAGTGGATATGGCCGAGGCATACAGCACCACGTCCCAGAATGCCGGCGCGGGCGGACGATTCCCGAACAGCTTCAGAAGGCTGAAGGGATAAAACCTGGTGTCACGAAAGCCATGCAGAAAGCCGGCAAAATCGCCTCCATTCAGGGCGGCGACCAGAATAAAGTGCACCCAGAGTATAGAAGAGAAAAGGGCAATCCTGACGATGCCCACGGACAGATGCGCTGGCCGGCTCTCGTCCAGACCGATGATAGTCAGAAATCCACGGGTGATATGGGTGAACGCGTTTTGCGCCACCCAAACCGGCTTCATCCAAACAATCATCATCCCCCCAGACAGTTTCCTATCCCCGGCAGGCGCAAAGTCAGTCCGAAATCTTGAGCGCGGCAATGAAGGCTTCCTGCGGGATTTCCACATTGCCGACATTGCGCATGCGCTTCTTGCCCTCTTTCTGCTTCTCCAGCAGCTTGCGCTTGCGGCTGATGTCGCCGCCGTAGCACTTGGCCAGCACGTCCTTGCGCAGCGCCGAGATATCCTCGCGCGCCACGATACGCCCGCCGATGGCGGCCTGAATGGCGATCTTGAACATCTGGCGCGGGATCAACTCTTTCAGCCGCTCGCAGAGCTGGCGGCCGCGGGTCTCGGCGCGGCCGGCATAGACGATGCTGGCCAGCGCGTCGACATTCTCGGCATTCACCAGGATGGTCATCTTCACCAGGTTGCCCGCCTCGTAACCGTCCATCTGGTAATCGAAGCTGGCATAGCCGCGGCTGATCGATTTGAGGCGATCATAGAAATCGAACACCACTTCGTTCAGCGGCAGGCGATAGACCACCATGGCGCGGTTGCCGGCATAGGTCAGTTCGACCTGGCGGCCGCGCTTCTCTTCGCAGAGCTTCAGGATGGCGCCGAGATATTCGTCGGGCACCATCACGGTGGCCTTGATCCACGGCTCGTCGATATGGTCGATCAGCATCGGATCGGGCATGTCGGCGGGGTTATGCACCTCTTCCATCGAGCCGTCGGTCTTGTAGACGTGATAGATCACGCTGGGCGCCGTGGTGATGAGATCGAGGTTGAACTCGCGCTCCAGGCGCTCCTGGATGATTTCCAGATGCAGCAATCCTAAGAAGCCGCAGCGGAAGCCGAAGCCTAATGCGGCCGAGCTTTCCATCTCGAAATGGAAACTGGCGTCGTTGAGCCGCAGCTTGCCCAGGCTTTCGCGCAACTCCGGGAAGGCGCCGGCATCGATCGGGTAAAGACCGCAGAACACCACCGGGATGGAGGGCTTGAAGCCCGGCAGCGCCGTCTCGGCCTGGCGCCGGTCCTCGGTGATGGTGTCGCCGACCGAGGTATCAGCCACTTCCTTGATCGCGGCGGTGAAGAAGCCCATTTCGCCGGGGCCGAGTTCGTCGACCATGACCTTCTTCGGCGTGGTGACGCCGACGCGCTCGACCGGATGCACGGCGCCCGACGACATGAACTTGATCTTCATGCCCTTCTTGATGACGCCATCGATGACGCGGAACAGCACGACGACGCCGAGATAGGCATCGTACCAGCTGTCGACCAGCAGCGCTTTCAGCGGCGCCTCGCGGTCGCCCTTGGGCGCCGGCAGGCGGGTGACCAGCGCTTCCAGCACCAGGTCGATGCCGATGCCGGTCTTGGCCGAGATCGGCACGGCATCACTGGCATCGAGGCCGATCACATCTTCGATCTGCTGCTTGACGCGGTCGACATCGGCGGCCGGCAGATCGACCTTGTTGAGCACCGGCACGATCTCGTGCTTGGCATCGAGCGCCTGGTACACATTCGCCAAAGTCTGCGCTTCGACGCCCTGGGAGGCATCGACCACCAGCAGCGAGCCTTCGCAGGCGGCGAGCGAGCGGCTGACCTCGTAGGCGAAGTCGACATGGCCGGGCGTGTCCATCAGATTGAGGACGTAATCCTTGCCGTCTTTCGCATGATAGTTCAGGCGCACCGTCTGCGCCTTGATGGTGATGCCGCGTTCCTTCTCGATATCCATGCTGTCGAGAATCTGCTCGCTCATCTCGCGCTTCTCGAGACCGCCGCAGGCCTCGATCAGTCGGTCGGCCAGCGTCGACTTGCCGTGGTCGATATGGGCGATGATCGAGAAGTTTCGGATCAGGGAAAGATCAGTGGCCACGATGTCTATCTATGCTCAGCGGAACAGGCTCATGAGGTCGCTTTCGCGCGCCTCGCGGGCCGGAATCTTCATGATGCCGCTGGCGCGCAGGCAGGGCGCACCATCGGCGGTGATCAGCGTCTCGACGAAGCTGAGATTGCGGGTCTGGCGCAGCAGGCGGCCCTTGCCTTCGACCCAGGCGCCCAGCGGCGCCGGCCCGACATAGTCGCCCGCCAGGTTCACGGTGGGCAGGAATTTGCGGCCACCGGCAGAGGCCGAGGCGGCCAGGCCGAGCACCATGTCGGCAAAGGTCATCAGCATGCCGCCATGGCAGATCTGCATCGGATTGCAGTGGCGCTGCTCGACGCGGAAGCCCAGCACCGGCACGGCGGTGCCGTCGGTGTCTTCCAGCCGGCCCCAGAGCGGGCCGTTCACCGCCAGGAATCCCATGAAGTTGAGTTCCTTCATGCCGGGCGGAATGGCGGCAGCAGCGGGGGATTCGGGGGCGGCGCTCATGGGCCGGGGTTGTAGCATCCGGGGGCGGCAGCGGCAACGCGGGTCTGTTGCGCCGCAAAGCGCCGGCAGCCTCAGGATTCTCAGGCGGTTAGCACGGCTGAAACCCTGCAACCCTGACAACGCGCGCCTTCTTGAGCCAAAGTGGACCAAACTTTGCCAAACCTGGCCAGCGCGACGCCATTTCGGACCATCCTGAGCCATTTCGCGCCATCCTGAGCCCAGGGAGTATTCGGTAACCAGGGCATGTTCAGTAACCGGCTCTGCGGTCGCCGTGAGACGATGCACGGGAAAACGGATTCACGATGGACAACAGCAGAGACCCGGCCGGAAAGACCGGTCGCGCCAGAAGAACATTATAGGAACAAATGATCGAAATGTCAAACCGGCGCTGTCGCCGGTTCAGTGCGGCCGACCCAGCTCCTGCTCCACCGCATGGGTCGAGCCGCCGACCCGGTCGACCGCCTCGCGCAGGCGGTCGGGGGTGACGGTGAAATGCCGGCACCAGTAGCGCACCTCCAGATCGGCCTCGAGATTGACCCGGGCCGGATCGGGCGGCGTGAAATCCTTGCGCAGGTCGGTCATGGGATGCCCCTCCTCTGCCGTGGCGATGCGGGATTCAATGCCGCAGGACCGATGTGGTTCCGTCAGCACCGGGCGCAGCCGTTGACGCACCACTCCCGGGTCCATCAGAGTCTGGCATTCATAGGGGGATTCAATGTTGCGCCGGCCCAATCCTGTTGTCAGTCGTCTGCTGTCCGTGATCGCCGTGCTGGCTTTACTGGCCGCCTGCGCGCCGCAGAGTTTGACGGCCGAACAGGCGCGGTCAATCGGGCGCATCGCGCTGGCCGGTCCAGAAAATCCCACGCAGTATGCGCTCGTGCAGGGTGATTTAGGATCGGCCGTCGCCATGGGTGTCGCCGTGGGTCCGGGCGCCGCAGCCGGCACGCTGGGTGGCTCGTTGTCCGGCCCGGGACAAGGCAAGACCCTGACACAGGCGCTGGCGGATCAGAAGCTGGCCCTGGGTGATGAACTGACTGCGGCACTCAATGCCGCGCTGACCCGTAACAAATACGACGTCATGCAGATCAAGCCGCAGCGGCGCAGTCCCGAAAAGCTGATGGATAGCTATACAACTATCGCCAATGCGGATGCCGTGCTCGATCTCGCCATCGAAACAAGCTCATATGAGCGGCGCGTCTGGGGAAAGGTCGGGCCATCGCTCACCATCCAGGCACGCCTGACAGATCTGCGGTCGGCACGCACATTGATGCAGAAAACCTATCGTTACGACGCGTATGCGGCGACCATCGGCTACACTATCCTGCGGCCGGCCGAGAAATACGGCTTCGAGAAAGCACAGGATGTACTGGCGCGACCCGATATCGCCGCGGAAGGCCTGCGCGCCGTCATCCCGATGATTGTCGATGACCTGACCGCACAATTGCCGCAGAAATAGACGAAACGGCTGCGTCGGAAAGGCCCATCAAGCGAAGCTTGGCCATGGCGCGGCGCCACACGAATCCCGCGCCCCTGCTGACCCGGCCCGCCAGACCTGTTAAGATCGGTGCTACAGGATGGGACATCGCGGCATGACCACCGACGCCAATACGCCGCCAGAAACTGACGCCAAGCCGCTGGAACAGCTGCTGGAGACGCCGCATCTGGCCGATGTGCTGGAAAGCGACCGCTTCAGGCAGTTTCTCGACCATATCCCCTTTGCGATCGTCGTTTCGGAACTGCAGCCATCCGAGCAGGTCACCTATGCCAATATCGAATTCGAACGCCTGACCGGCCGGCCGGCGGCGCAGGTCAGCGGCAAGAGCTGGGACAGCGTTGTCGATATCGCCATTGCCGAAGACGGCACGCGCAAGCTGAGCGACGTAATTGCCGAGGAAGACGACTATATCGGCACCTTCCAGATCGCGCGCCCCGACGCGCCGGTTGCCGTCGATGCCTGGTCGAACGTCATCCTGGATGACGATGGCACGCCGATCTTCCGCCTGCTGGGCCTGGCCGAAATCGGCACCCGCGATAAAGCCGGCGCGGATGACCTGGAGCAGCGCATCCGCGAGAAAGACACGCTGCTGCGCGAATTGCAGCATCGCGTCAAAAACAATCTGCAGATGATCACCGCGCTGATCCGCATGGAAACCCGCAACCTGCCGGAGGGCGCGACCGGCGAACGGTTCGACCGGCTGGCGGGCCGGGTCGATTCCCTGGCCCTGCTCTACCGCTCGATGTCGGATGAGTCGTTTGGCGATACGGTCGATCTCGGCGTCTATCTCAGCCAGATCGCCGCCGCCGTGATGCGCGCCCATGCGGTGGAAGGCATCCGGCTCGATCTCAAGGTCGATACCTGGCCGGTCTCGATCAATGTGGCGATGCCGGCCGGGCTGGTGGTCAACGAGCTGCTCACCAATGCGCTGAAACACGCCTTTGCCGGCCGCGATGGCGGCACGGTGACGCTGCACAGCCTGGTGGACGGCAAGGGCTGCCGCGTCGTGGTCGCCGATGACGGCATCGGCCTGAACAGCCCCACGGACTGGCCCAGGCAGGGCAAACTCAGCGCCCTGATCGTGCGCTCGCTGCGGCAGAATGTGGGCGCGCGCCTGGACGTCGTCTCCTCGCCCGGCAAAGGCATGCGCGTGACGATCTTTTTCGCCCGCGCCGATGCGGCGCCGGAGGCCGAAAGCCAGGCCTGAAGCGGCCGGCTTGCGCCGGCCGGCACTATTTCAGTCGACGTCAGGATTCCCGCTTTCGCGGGAATGACACTGCATGCTGGGCGCTTCAGCCCTTGGCCACGGCCTCGGCAATCGCCTTGCCGACATCCTGCGTATTCGCCTGGCCGCCCATATCGGGCGTGCGCGGCCCGGCTTCCAGCACATCCTCGATGGCCTTCATCACCGCATCGGCCGCGTCCTTGTGGCCGAGATGCTCAAGCATCATGGCGCCGCACCAGATCTGGCCGACCGGATTGGCGATGCCTTTGCCGGCGATATCCGGCGCCGAACCATGCACCGGCTCGAACAGCGAAGGGAATTTGCGCTCCGGGTTGAGATTGGCCGAAGGAGCAATACCGATGGTGCCGGTGCAGGCCGGGCCCAGATCGGACAGGATATCGCCGAACAGGTTGGAACCGACCACGACATCGAACCAGTCCGGGTGCTGCACGAAATGCGCGGTGAGGATGTCGATATGGTACTGGTCGACCTTCAGGCCCGGATAGCCCTTCTTCATCTCGGCCACGCGCTCGTCCCAGTAGGGCATGGTGATCGAGATGCCGTTCGACTTGGTGGCCGAGGTCAGGTGCTTCTTCGGCCGGCTCTGCGCCAGCTCGAAGGCGAATTTGAGAATGCGGTCGGTGCCGATACGGCTGAGGATGGTTTCCTGCACCACAAATTCGCGCTCGGTGCCATGGAACATGCGGCCGCCGATCGAGGAATACTCGCCCTCGGTATTCTCGCGCACCACCCAGAAGTCGATATCGCCGACCTTGCGGTTGGCCAGCGGCGAGGGAATGCCCGGCATCAGGCGGACGGGGCGCAGATTCACATACTGGTCGAATTCGCGGCGCCACTGGATCAGCGAGCCCCAGAGCGAAATGTGATCGGGGACTTTCTCGGGCCAGCCGACCGCACCGAAGAAGATGGCGTCATGGCCGCCGATCTTCTGCTTCCAATCATCCGGCATCATCTTGCCATGCTTGAGATAGTAATCGACGCTCCAGTCGAAATGGTCGAACTGGAAATCGATGCTGAAGCGGCGGGCGGCGGCATCCATCACCCGCAGGCCCTCGGGCACCACTTCCTTGCCGATGCCGTCGCCGGGGATGGTGGCGATCCTGTGTTTCTTGGCCATTTTTATACGCGTCCTTTTTTTTGCAGACTGGGGAGACTTAAACAGATTAGCGCCGGTCAGTCAGCATACTGGCCGGCGGCATTGATCAGCGGCGCCCATTTGGCGATTTCCGCCTCCAGATGCGCCTTCAGCGCCTGCGGCGTCGCGCGCGCATCGGAGGCCACCGTGGTGTTGATATCGGCGAAGCGTTTGACGATCTCGGCATCCTTCAGCAACGCACGGGACGCCGCGGCCAGCCGCTGCACGATGGCGTCGGGCGTACCCTTCGGCGCATAGAGCGCATGCCAGACATTGACCTCGAAGCCCTTGAGGCCGGCCTCGTCGGCGGTGGCGAGGTCGGGCAGATCGGCCAGGCGCTCCTTGGTGGTGATGGCATAGGCCTTCACCTTCTTGGCCTTGATCTGGCCGGTGGTGTTGGTGGCCTGGTCGCAGGTCATGTCGAGCTGCTTGCCCAGGATATCCTGCATGATCGGCGCGTTGCCGCGATAGCCGACGGTGTTGAGCTGCACATTCATGGCCGACATCATCAGCATGCCGCAGAGATGCGAGGCGGCGCCGATGCCGGCATTGCCATAGGAGACCTTGTCCTTCTCCTTCTGCAGATGCGCGATCAGCTCCGGCAGCGAGTTCGGCGGGAAGTCCTCGCGCGCGATGATGGTCATCGCCGAATCGGTGAGCAGCGCGATCGGCGCAAACGAGGTCTTGGTGTCGTAGGGCAGCTTGCGATACAGCGTGGCCGCCGTGGAGATGCCGACATGGTGCACCAGCAGGGTATGGCCATCTGGCTCGGCGGTGGCGACGCGATTGGCGCCGATGGTGCCGCCGGCGCCGGTGGCATTCTCGACCAGCACGGTGTGGTTGTTGAGCTGGCGCGACAGGCCCAGCGCGGTGAGGCGCGCCACCGTGTCGGTCGGGCCGCCGGCGGCATAAGGCACGACGACGGTGATCGGCTTGGTCGGCCAGTTCTGCGCTGCAGCATGGCCGGCAACCAGAACGAGGGCTGCCGCAAGAGCGGCCCCAGGAGCAATTGAACGCATGGTTTCCTCCGGATTTTCTTTTGGTCTTATAGGGCATTGACCCTACAGCGACGGCACCCCGTAACGCCAATGCTGCTGCGGCCTTGGTTGATGCCGAGCGGGCATAAGGCGGCAGAGTGACAGGGGGCGCTGCCGTTACGACAGTCTTGCATTTCGCCGCCGCTGTGCTTCCCTGACATCAAACAGAAACGTCACGGGAGTGAAAACGTCGGGATGGACTACGCCCCGCATCTGGCCCAGTTCCGCCGCCTGCTCGCCATGGTCGACCAGCCCGACATGGCCTGCACCGACCGGCTGCCCGACCGACCCTTCCATATCGCGCCCGAGGTCTATGCCGGGGCGGACCGCTATGCCCGCGAGATTGCGACCGTGTTCCGCCGCGCGCCGCTGGTGCTGGGCCATGCCGCCATGCTGCCCAAGCCCGGCGATACGCTGGTGCTCGACATCATCGGCCAGCCGCTGCTGCTGGCCCGCGGCCGCGACATGCAGATCCGCGGCTTCCTCAATGTCTGTCGCCATCGCGGCACGCGGCTTTGTAATAATACGGAGACTGGCATCGCCAAACGCAGCCAGTTCACCTGCCCCTACCATAACTGGACCTACGGTCTTGATGGAGCGCTCAAACACGTTCCCCTCGAAGACGGCTTCCCCGGCCTGGACAAGGCGCAATACGGCCTGACGCCGATCCAGCTGGATGTGCGCGAGGGCGTGATTTTCGGCCTTGTCGATCCGGAGGCGCCGCCGCTGGCGATCGATCCCTTCCTGGCCGGCATGGAGCAGGACCTGGCCGTGCATGGCTTTGGCAGCATGCAGGTGTTCGCCCGCGCGCTGACCCGGCGCAAGTGCAACTGGAAACTGGTGATGGACGCCTTTCTGGAGGCCTATCACGTGGTGCGGCTGCACAAGACCACGCTGGCCGGCTTTTTCCGCGACAATGCCGCGGTGCTGGACCATCTGGGGCCGCATCTGCGCACGCTGCTTCCTCGTACCGAGTTTTCAGAGGTGCCGACCTTGCCGGAAAGCGCCTGGGACGAGCGCCGGCACAGCACCTTTGCCTATATGCTCTGGCCCAACACGATCCTGGTGCTGAGCCCGGATTACACCAGCCTGCTCAGCCTGTATCCCACCGCCGTGGACGAGGTGCTGTTCAGCCATACCATGCTGGTGCCGCACCACCCGCGCGACGACAAGGAACGCGAGCACTGGCAGCGCAGCTTCGACCTGATCGAGAGCGGCGTGTTCCAGGCCGAAGACCTGCATATCTCCGAACAGGCGCAGATCGGCATGACGTCGGGCGCCAACAGGACCATGCTCTATGGCAAGCTGGAGATCGGCATTCGCGCCCTGCATGAGGAGCTGGACCGCTGGACCGGCCTGACCAGCGTCACGGATATTAGTGTGACGGACGCGACCTAGGCGGCGTTGCGCCGCTTTGGCGGCCTGCGTATGCTCCGCCGATGTCTGGCGTTTCCTATATCCTCACCGTCTACAACAAGGCCCCGTACCTGCCGGGCGTGATCGCCGGGCTGGCAGCGCAGCAGGGCGATTTCGCCCGCGAGTTCATCTTCGTCGATGACGGCTCGACCGACGGCTCGCCCGAGCTGATCGAAAGCCTGACCGCCGGCTGGGGCAATGTGCAGGTGCTGCGCCGCGCCAATGGCGGTCCGGGCGCCGCCACCAATGCCGCCGCCGCAGCGGCACGCCACGACTTCCTAAAGATCGTCGATGGCGACGACATCCTGGTGCCGCAGGCCGGCGCCTGGCTGCTGCAGGCCCTGCAGGCGACGCCCGGCGCGGCAATGGCCTATGGTACCGGCGTGGAATACCAGGTCGGCGCGCCGGTTGTCTGGCCGACCGCCGATGACGCCATGCCGCCCAGCCGGGTGGTAGAGGATCCGCTGTCGATGCTGATCCGCAATTCCTTCATCTGCCCCAGCTTCATGATGATGCCGCGCGCGCTCTATGGCCGTGCCGGCGGCTGCGCCGTCAACAGCATCACCCAGGACTATTCGCTGCAGATCAAGGTGGCGGCGTTCGGCCGCTTCGTCGAACTGGCGGCGCCGGTGGCGCTGACACCGGCCGTCGCGCCGGGCCGGCTGTCGGCCCAGGTGCCGCGCGTGCTGCACGACGTCAATCTGACCCTGCTGGATATCCTGCGCGACAATCCGCGGCTCACCCCGGCGCAGCGCCGGCTGGCGGTGAAGCGCGCCACCGGGCGCGCGCTGCGCTATCGCCGCCGCCACGCCACCGATACGCCGCTGTGGCAGAGCTGGCTGCGCTATCTGCAGGCGCGGCTGCCGCTGCCGGTGAACGAGGCGGCGCTGATCGCCGGCGGCCTGAAGGATTTCGGCGTGCCGAGCCAGATCGACGGCTTCCGCCTCTACAAGGGCTATCCTTAAGCCGTCTTGCCGGGCTGCCAGACGGCGCTTTCGCTGACCACGTAATCGATGCGGCCTTCCTTCAGCGCGCGCAGGCATTCCGCCGGCGTGTTGATGATCGGCTCTTCATGCACGTTGAAGCTGGTGTTGATCAGCACCGGCACGCCCGACAGTTCGGCATAGGCGGTGAGGATGTCGTAATAGAGCGGGTTGTCCTGGCGGCGGATCACCTGCGGCCGGGCGGTGCCATCCACATGCACCACGGCGGGGATGCGGTCGATCCATTCCTCCTGCACCTGGCAGGTGATGGTCATGAAGCGCGCGGCATAGAGCGACTGCGGCGGCAGCTTGAAGATGCGGGTGGCATCCACGTCGCGCACCACCGGCGCAAACGGCATGAATTCCGAGCGGTCGAGGCGCTCGTTGAGCGTCTGGTTGATCTCGGCCTTCAGCGGCGCGCCCATGATGGTGCGGGCGCCGAGCGCGCGCGGGCCGTATTCCATGCCCTTGGTATAGATCGCCACCACCTTGCCGGCATTGAGCAAAGCCGCGGCGGCCTGCACCGGCTCGCTGCTGACCAGCTCCGCGCCGGCGCCGCCGAGCACCGGATCGATATCGAAACTGTAGTCGCGGCCGAGATACACATCGTCGAGCCGGTAGCGCTTCGACAGCCAGGTCTCCAGCCCGTCGCGCTCCAGCAGATGCTGCAGCACGCCGCCGGCCGCCAGGCCCTGGTCGCTCATCGCCGGATAGATGAAGACCTCATCCACCGGCAGTTCCTCGGCCAGGCGCTGGTTCAGCTTCACATTGGCGAACACGCCGCCCGAGAGGCCGAGTTTGCGCATGTCGTGCTTTTTCAGCAGCCGGCGGATCGACTCGGTGATGAAATCCTCCAGCACCTTCTGCACCGAGGCCGCGACGATCTCGCGCGGATGGCCTTCGGCCCAGCCGAAAATCCAGCGCCGCATTTCCGGATAGGACGCGAAATCGCTGTCGATGCGGCCATCGTCATCGATGCTGAAATGCGAGGCCAGCGCCGAGGCCAGCGCCGGTTCGCCGAGTGCGGCCAGGCCGGTGAGCTTGCCTTCATGCTTGTTGATGCGGAAGCCGAGCGCCTGGGTGGCATAGCCATAGGCCAGGCCGAGCGAATCGATCTTCAGCTTTTCGGTCAGGCCTTCATCGCCGCCATAGAGCGTGGCCAGCCGGCCGTATTTCAGGATGCGGTGGCTGTACTGCACATTGTCGCCGCCGCCATCGGCGGTATAGAGCAGCGCGTCCTGCCAGTCGGTATGGAACAGCGTCGCCAGCGCATGCGATTCATGGTGGTTGTAGAAGGTGAGCGGAATATTGCTGTTGCAGCCGAGGTCGCGCAGGAAGGCGGCGCTGTTGAACATGGCGGCGCTGTCGGTGCGGCCGTAGCGCACGCATTCGCGCTCCATGCTCTTGTGCTTTTCCAGGCCGACGGCCTCGCGCACGCGGTTCTCGACCAGGCGCGGCAGCGGGAAATGCTGGAAATAGCGGCTGGGGAAGGGCCCGCGCGACAACGCCACGGCACCGATATGCTCCATGCCGATGCCGGCAATCCCCAGGCATTCGGCAATCGCTTCGATGGGAATACGGCCGCCGTCGATCTTGCGGCGGGTGAAGCGTTCCAGCGCCACCGAGGCGACCATGCGGTAATCGTCGAACAGCACGGCGCAGGCGTCGTGGTAGCCCGAATGGATGCCCAGGATATACATGCCTTTACCCGTTCCTTCTGCGCTACGCGCGCAGGCTCGCGCCGCAGGCCTTTTCGGCCGCAGCGACGATCTTCTTGCCCACGGCCTCGATCTCCGCATCGGTCAGCGTCTGCTGCTGCGGTTCGAGGCGCACACTGATGGCCAGCGATTTCCTGCCTTCGGGAATCCCCGGACCGGCAAAGACATCGAAGACCGCGACGCGGCTGATCAATGCCTTGTCGGCGCCGCGCACGGCTTTCAGCAGCGTATCGGCCGGCATGGCGGCATCGACGATGAAGGCGAAGTCGCGCTCCACCGCCTGCAGTTCCGACAGCTTCAGGGCCGGCTTGGTGCGCACGCCGGGCTTGGCGCGGCTGGCCGGGATGCGGTCGAGATAGACCTCAAAGCCGACGAGAGGCCCCTTCACATCCAGCGCATTCAACGCGCGCGGATGCAGTTCGCCAAACGCCGCCAGCACGGTCTTGGGGCCGAGGCGCAAGGTGCCCGAACGGCCCGGATGGTACCAGTCGGGCGCGCCATCCATGACCATCAGCGGCGCGGTATCGACACCGGCAGCAGCAAGTGCAGCCAGCGCATCGGCCTTGGCGTCATAAGCATCGACATTGCGCGGACGCTCGCGCCAGTGGCGCGGGCCGGTCTGGCCGCGCCGGATACCGGCGGCGACCATGGCCTGGCCGTCCATGTCGGGGCTGGCATATTGCGGCCCGATCTCGAACAGCGGCACATCCATGGTGCCGCGATCCATGTTGCGTTTCGCCGCAGCGATCAGCCCCGGCAGGATCGAGGGCCGCATCGCCGCCATATCGGCACTGATCGGGTTGATCAGCAGCAGACTGGCCTGCCCGCCACCGAAGACTTCGGCTTCCGCGGTTTTGATGAAGGAATAGGTGACGGCTTCGACCAGGCCGCGCGCGGCCAGCGCGCGCTTGGCCATGCGCACGCGGCGTTGCGGAGCGGTGAGCGCCGGCGCCGGCACGGCACGCAGCGGCGGCAGCGGTTCGGCCGGGATCGCGTCGAAGCCATGAAGCCGCGCGATTTCCTCGACCAGATCGGCCTCGCCATCGATATCGGGACGCCAGGACGGCACATCGACCGACAGCACATCGCCCTTTGCCGTGACTGAGAAGCCGAGCGATTCCAGGATCTGCGTCTGCACCGCCACCGGCAAGTCGAAACCGACCAGGCCGAGCAGGCGCGTGGGGCGCAGCGTCACGGTCTTCTTCCAGTCGGGCTCGGTGCCCGCCACCACGATCTCGGAGGCTTCGCCGCCGCAGAGATCGAGGATCATCTGCGTGCCGACATCGACGCCACCCCGCACGAAGGCCGGATCGACGGTGCGCTCGAAGCGGTGGCGCGCATCGGAATGGATGCCGAGCTTGCGGCCGGTGGTGGCGGTGCGCAGCGGATCGAACCAGGCGCTCTCGATGAAGACCTCGGTGGTCTCGAACGAGCAGCCGGAATGTTCGCCACCCATCACGCCGCCGAGGCCTTCGGGGCCGGCATCGTCGGCAATGACGGTGATGGTGTCATCCAGCGCATATTCCTTGCCATCCAAGGCCAGCAACTTCTCGCCGGTCTTCGCCAGACGGGCCGTGATGTTGCCGGTGACCTTTGCCGCATCGAAGACATGCAGCGGACGGCCGAGATCGTAGGTGAAGAAATTGGTGATATCGACCAAGGCAGAAATGGGACGGAGCCCGATGGCCTTCAGACGCTGCTGCAGCCAGGCGGGAGAAGGCCCGTTCTTCACGCCGCGGATATGACGGCCGGTAAAGACCGGACAGGCCTTCTCGGCACCGGCCGGGAAATCGAGCGACACGCCAATCGGGCTTTTATAGGCACCCGGGATCGATGGCAGAGCCAGCGGCTTCAGCTTGCCCAGACCGGCAGCCGCCAGATCGCGGGCGATGCCGCGGATGCCAAGGCAGTCGCCGCGATTGGGCGTCAGCTTGATCTCGATCACCGGATCATCGAGGCCGAAGACCTTGGCCATCGGCGCGCCGAGCGGTGTGTCGAGCGGCAGATCGATGATGCCGGTGTGTTCGTCGGTGAGGCCCATCTCGCGTTCGGAGCAGAGCATGCCGTTGGAGGCGACGCCGCGGATAGTGGCGGCCTTGAGCAGCAACTGCGTGCCCGGCACCGTAGAACCAACAGGCGCGAAGATGCCCTTCATGCCGGCGCGCGCATTGGGTGCGCCGCAGACGACCTGGAAGGTTTCGATACCGGTATAGACTTCGCAGACCCGCAGCTTATCGGCATTGGGATGCGGTTCGGCCTTCTTCACCTCGGCGACGATGAAAGGCGCGAAGACGGCGGCACGATCCTCGATGCCTTCCACTTCCAGGCCGATGCTGGTCAGCTTGGCGGCGATCTGGTCGAGCGAGGCCGTGGTGTCGAGATGGGTTTTGAGCCAGGCGAGCGTGAACTTCATCGGGCGACTCCCTGGCCCAGCGTGGGCAGGTCGAGCGGCACGAAGCCGTAATGCTTGAGCCAGCGCAGATCGGCGTCGAAGAAACCGCGCAGATCGGGAATGCCGTATTTCAGCATGGCGATGCGGTCGATGCCCATGCCGAAGGCGAAGCCCTGCCATTCATTGGGATCGAGGCCGCAATGCTGCAGCACCTTCGGATTGACCATGCCGGAGCCGAGGATTTCGAGCCAGTCGTCTCCCTCGCCCACGCGCAGCACGCCGCCCTCGCGCGAGCAGTTGATGTCGACTTCCGCCGACGGCTCGGTGAAGGGGAAATAGCTGGGGCGGAAGCGCATCTTCACCTTGTCGGTCTCGAAGAAGGCCTTGCAGAATTCGGTCAGCACGCCTTTCAGATGGCCCATATGGGTGGCGCGGTCGATCACCAGACCCTCCACCTGATGGAACATCGGCGTATGGGTCATGTCGTAGTCGCTGCGATAGGTGCGGCCCGGCACGATGATGCGATAGGGCGGCGGACCGCCCTGCATGGTGCGCACCTGCACCGGCGAGGTATGGGTGCGCAGCACCATCTGTTCGCCGTCCTGGCGCTGCGGCAGATAGAAGGTGTCCTGCATCTGACGCGCCGGATGCTCGGCCGGCATGTTCAGTGCCGTGAAATTGTGGAAGTCGTCCTCGATATCCGGACCTTCGGCAATGCTGAAGCCCATCGCGGCGAAAATCTCGGTGATCTCGTCGATCACCTGGCTGACCGGATGAATGCGGCCTTGCTGCTCGGGCCCGTCGTTGAGCGGCAGCGTCATATCCAGCGTTTCCGCCTTCAGCCGCGCATCGATCGCCGCATCGCCCAGCGTGACCTTGCGCGTCTCGATGGCGGCGGTGAGCCGATCCTTCACTTCATTCAGCTGCGTGGCGCGCGCCTTGCGGTCGTCGGGCGCGAGCGCGCCGAGTTCCTTCATGGCGGCCGAGAGCCAGCCCTTCTTGCCGAGCACGGCAAGGCGGGCGTCTTCGAGCGCATCCAGGCTCTGCGCGGCGGTGACGGCGCTTTCGGTTTCAGCGGCCAGTCGGGCGATCTCGGTCATCGTTCCTCAGGATTCTTTAAGCAACAAGAAGATCGAAGCAGGCAAAACAAAGGGGGCCGTGATGACGGCCCCCTTCGCAAACGGTTCGCTTTGAATAACTGGCGAGTGCGGGCCGATCAGGCCGCCGCGGCAGGCAGGGCCGCTTTGGCCTGCGCCACCAGGGCGTTGAAGGACTCGGGCTCGTGCACCGCGAGATCAGCAAGAACCTTGCGGTCGATCTCGATGCCGGCGAGCGCGAGGCCGTTGATAAATCGGCCGTAGGTCAGACCCTGTTCGCGGGCCGCAGCGTTGATGCGCTGGATCCAAAGCGAGCGGAAATTGCGCTTCTTGGCGCGACGGTCGCGGAACGCATACTGCAGTCCCTTTTCGACCTTCTCGATCGCGACGCGGAAGACGGTGGAATTGCGACCCCGATAGCCTTTGGCGGCCTTCAGGACCTTCTTGTGGCGGGCATGGGCGGTAACGCCGCGCTTAACTCGTGACATAGCAGTCTCTCCTCAGCTCAGGCGTTTGGCAGGTAGTTCTTGATGATCTTGCGCGCATCGCCTTCGAACACCACGGCGGTGCCGCGATGATTCCGGATCTGCTTGTTGGTGCGCTTGATCATGCCGTGACGCTTGCCCGCATGGGCCCGCTTCACCTTGCCGGTCGCCGTGAGCTTGAAGCGCTTCTTGGCCGAGCTCTTGGTCTTCAACTTGGGCATTTCATAACCTCCGAAGGTATGGAGTGATCTTCAAGGCGAACTCGGCAGCCCTTCAGCCGGAACGCCCGATACGAGGGGCGGTTTGTAGCGACCCCGCCGGCGCTTGGCAAGCCGCTTTGCCCGGCTTTTGCGAGGGATTTCAGGGCCCCGGCCGCACCGGCCCGACCCTGGCCCGGGCCACCGGCCGCCGGGCTGGCGCCGCCCGGCCGGACTCCGCCCCGCCGCGGGCGGATGATCCCGTTTTGCCCCTGCCGACACCCCCGCCGAGTCGCCCTCCGGACCCTGCATAATACCCGCCAAGGGCGAAATACAGACGCGGTTCGCGTGTAGACAAAAGAGCCTTGCGATAAACACAAAACCGTTATGATAGCCTTGAATAACAAAAGGGTTTTACCCATATGACCGATAGAGGGCAGGCCCGGAAAATCAGCAGTTTCCACCCGCTGAACGTGATTGTCGCACCATGAGGTTTCGCGCTTGCAAAACAGGGAACGGCCGCTAGTATCACGCGGGTTCGCGGTACCCCCGCCGGACGCCGCCGTACCAACCCTGGCTTCCGTGACAAGCCCTACGCCTCACCGCCGCGCCAACCGCGCTGCCGGACGCGGTGGATTTGTCGCCCAAGACTGGATTGCCGTCGTTACGTCCCGGATGAACCCTCACCGCGTGACCAAAGATTGCAGATGATGTTGAACACCGTCCAATTCTCGCAGCTCGACCTCGTTGAACCCATCCAGCGTGCGCTGACGGCTGAAAAGCATGTCGCGCCGACGCCGATCCAGGCGAAAGCGATTCCGCATCTTCTGCAGGGCCGCGACCTGCTGGGCCAGGCCGAAGCCGGCGCCGGCAAGACCGTCGCCTTTACCCTGCCGATCCTGCAGCATCTCTCCATCGATCGTCATCCGGCCGGCCCGCGCAAGGCCCGCGCCCTGATCCTGACGACGTCGCGCGAGCGCGTGCAGCATATCCAGGAAAGCTTCCGCGCTTATGGCCGCTTCGTGCGCCTGAGCCAGGCCACCGTTTATGAAGGCCCCGGCAAGGCGGCCCAGGCCCAGGCGATGAGCCGCGGCATCGACATCCTGATCGGCACGCCCGGTCGCGTCGTCGAGCTGATCAATGCCGGCCAGCTTGAGCTGAACAAGCTCGAGATCATGGTGCTGGACGAGACCGACCGCATGCTGGAACTCGGCGTGACCAACGAGCTGCGCGCCATCTTCGAGGCCGCGCCGACCGAGCGCCAGACCATCGTCTTCGCCACCACGCTGCCCGCCGAGATCAAGCAGCTGGCCGATAACCTGCTGACCGATCCGGTCACGGTGCTGACCAATCCGCCGGCCCCGCGCCTGATCAACACCGCCCAGTCGGCCCGCATCCGCGACACCGAAGCCCGGCGCCGGGTGCGCGACCTGCTGCCCGAACGGATGGCCGGCCGGCGCTAAGCGCCGCAATCCATTACCAAAAATCTACCTGCCTGCAGCGCCCGCCTTACCAGCGGGCGCTTGCTTATGGGCAAACCATGCGCCAGATTTATCCACAGGCAGCCCCGTCCGGGGCCGTCAGCTGTGCCCGGCGGCCAGAAACGGTTTATCAACCAGGTCGCTGTTACAGACGTATGACGTCAAGACCTTTGGATACGGCGTTGGTGACGAAGGACAATATCGAACAGACCGAGGATATGTCCTGGCGCGACAAGCTGCGCGCCTGGTGGCATGGCGACGACTATGCCATGCAGCATGCGGTGCAGGACTACACCACGCGGCCGGCCGAACTGCCGGTCGAGGTGGACGAGACGCCGAAGGAAATCCCCAGCATCGAGAAATGGACGGCGCGCCGCCTGCAGGTGGCGCAGAAGCTGTTCGGCGAGGGTTTCAACACGCCCGGCGGCGAAGAGCTGATGAAGCCGCTGACCGCGCCGCTCGGCCTCAATCCCAATATGTCGATCACCGAACTGGGCTGCGGCATGGGCGGCATGACCCGGCTGATGGCGCGCGACAACCTGTGGATCGACGCCTACGAGCCTGACACGGACCTGGCTGACCAGGCGATCAACCTGGCGAAAAGCCAGGGCGTGAAACAGCGCACCAATATCAAGACCACGGCGCTCGACAGCCTGCAGTTCAAGCGCAAGAGCATCGACGTCTTCCTGTCGAAGGACGGGCTGATGAGCGTGCAGGACAAACGCCTGCTGCTGGCCAAGATCCGCGCCGCGATGAAGCCGAACGGCCAGCTGATGTTCACCGACTTCCTGCTCACCGGCTCGCCGGAAAGCCGCGTCTATGAAGTCTGGTGGGACCGCGAGCCGGTGAAGCCGCATCTGCTGACGCCGGAAGGCCTGCAGGCCGAGCTGGAAAGCCTGAACTTCATCATCTGCTACATGGAAGACGTCACCGAGGATCTGAAGCGCGCGGTGATCGAATCCTTCGGCCGCTATGCCGAAGAAGTGAAGCTGCGCGGCAAGGCGGTCGACGAGAACGAGCGCGAATGGGCGATCACCGAGGGCGAGCATTGGGCAATCCGGCTCAGCGCCATGGATGCCAATGTGATCCGGCAGTACCGCATCTTCTGCCGCGTGGTCGACTAGGCCGGCTTTTTCAGAATCAGCCAGACGGCCACGGCCGCCGGCAATCCGAACACCACCAGATGCACCAGCAATTCGGCCTGTACCGAATAGCCGGCCTGCGTGACGCCGATATAGCCATTGTAGAATGACACCGCCGCCCAGACCGGCAGGAAGACGCGCGGCCCGTTCAACACGGGCCGGCCGGCGCGGCGGTTGAGCACGCGCGCGACCAACCAGAGCGCGGCCAGCACGGCAAAGCCGATCACCGTCATCTTCAACATATGCATGGCCACCCCCCCTTTGATGCCGGACCAGTCTACAACGAAAAAGGGCCGCATCACTGCGGCCCTTCGCTGTGGAAGAGGGTCCTGCGCCCTAGAACTTCACCGCTTCGCCTGGCTGCAGGCTGATCACCTTGGTCGAACTGCGGCCCAGGGCGGCGATGAATTCCTCCGGCGTGCCTTTTCCAAGTGGATTGGCACCGTAATGCATCGGGATGGCGTATTTCGGCTTGAGGTAGTCCCGGATCGCCAGCGCCGCGCCCTGCGGGTCCATGGTGAAGTTGCCGCCGATCGGGATCAGCACCAGATCGGGCTTGTAGCGCTCGGCGATCAGCTTCAGGTCGCCGAACACGTCGGTATCGCCCATGTGATAGATCTTGAAGCCGTTCTCCATCTCCAGCACATAGCCGACCGGCTCGCCGCCGTAATGGCTATGCGACTTGCCGGCCTCGTCGCGATGCACATAGACCGAGGAATGCTCGGCATGGGTCGCCGTCACCTTGATGCCGGGCACCGGCTGCACCGTGCCGCCCTTGTTGAAGCGCGGCAGCTTGTCGGGCGGCAGTACGCCGAGCGTGGTCAGCACCTGGTTCAGGTCGCCCGGCGCGTACATCGGGATGTTGTTCAGCTTCGCCAGTTCCGGCGCATCGGCAATATGGTCGCCATGACCATGGGTGACGAACAGCGCATCGACCTTGCCAAGCGATGCCGGATCCTTGAAACCGGCCGGCGTCTTGGGGTTGGCGCGCAGCCAGGGATCGACCACGATCACCTTGCCGCCCGGGCTGGTGATGCGGAAGGCGGCCTGGCCGAGCCAGAGCACATCCGTCTTGCCGTCCTGCGCCGCCGCATGGCCGGCGACCAGCAGCAGCATGATGGCGCCCAGAAAACCTCGCATGTTTTACTCCCTGACTGATGTGGTGGATTAGTCGATCTGTACGGCGGCGGCCTTGAGGATCGGCCGCCAGCGTGCGATTTCGCTGACAATCATCTGACCGAAGCGATCCGGCGTCAGCGGATCGGCTTCGGCGCCTTCCGATTCCAGGCGGGCGCGCATCTGCGGCGTTTCCATGGCCTGATTGATCACGGCATTCAGCCGGGCGACGATAGCGGCGGGCGTACCGGCCGGCGCCACGATGCCATACCACTGGTCGGCCTCGAATCCCGGATAGCCGCTTTCCGCCACCGTAGGCAGATCGGGATAAGCCGTCATGCGCCTGGCGCTGGAAACGGCCAGGGCGCGCAGGCGGCCGCCGCGCACATGTGCCACCAGCGCCGTTGCACCGGTGAAGCCAAGCTGGATTTCGCCTGACAGCAGATCGGTGACGAAGGGCGCCGTGCCCTTGTAGGGCACATGCACCATGTCGGTGCCGGTGACATGCTTCAGATATTCGGTGGTGATATGCGCTGCAGAGCCGTTGCCGCCGGAGCCATAGGCGAGACTGCCGGGTTTGGCCTTCGCGGCAGCCACCAGTTCGGCCAGACTGCTGACCGGGTTTTTCGCATTCACCACCAGGATATTCGGCACCCGCGCCACGAAAGCGACCGGCGTGAAGCTTTTCACCGGATCGTATTGCAGCTTTGGATAGAGCGAAGGATTGATCGCCAGCGTGCCGATATGGCCCATCAGCAGCGTGTAGCCATCGGCGGGCGCACGCGCCACGGCTTCGGCGCCCAGGCTGCCGCCGGCGCCGGCGCGATTATCGACGATCACGCTCTGGCCCAGAGCCGACTGCAGGCGCGTGCCGATTTCACGTGCCAGGATGTCCGTGGTGCCGCCCGGCGTGAAAGGTACGACCAGGGTGATCGGCCGCTGCGGATAATCCTGTGCCTGTGCCGACAGCACCAGCATGATCAGCGCCAGGACGGCGCCAGCGAAACGCAACGATAGCGGCATAAGCTCTTGGCATCCGGCGGGCCGATGCCGCGGCCGGATGATCTCCTCCCTGATTCCTCTGTTATACGCAGAGTGCTGGGGCCGGACGGCATGAGGCAAATGACATTAATTGCTCGACCGATGAATGGGGCGCATGGATGCAGCGCCGACATCGCACCGGAGGGATAACGAAAAAGGGCCGCATCGCTGCGGCCCTTCTGAATCGTCGGATGGCGCTGTGGCTTACGCCAGCTTGGCCTTCACATCGCTGATGGCGCGATCGACCTGCGTGGCCGCCGCCGCACCCTGCAGCGACTGCGTCAGCACCTGGGCAGCGGCGGCAATCGCCACCTCCACCGCGGTGTCGCGCACATCCTGCAGCGCATGCTTTTCGGCCTGGGCGATCTTGGCCTCGGCCTGCTTGCGACGACGCTCGAGGCTGGTCTTCAGATCGGCCTCGGCCTGGGCCGCGATGGCCTTCGCCTCGGCCTGGGCCGCGGCGACGATCTCTTCGGCTTCGCGCAGCGCGTTGGCCTGCTTGCGCTGATACTCGGCAAACAGGGCCTGCGCATCCTTGTGCAGCTTCTCGGCCTCGTCCAGTTCCCGCTTGATGCGGACAGCGCGCTCGTCGAGCTGCTGCAGCACCTTGCCGGGCACCTTCAGATAGATGACCAGAGCCAGGAACAGGATCAGGGCGACCATCACCCAGAATGACGTATCGTGCAGCATGGCTGTGTCTCCGATCCGTCAGTTCTTCTTCGCGGCGAGCGCCTGCGCGACGGCGGCATTCACCGCGTCGTTGGCCGGCGCCGTGCCGCTCAGGCGGGCGACAACATCGGAAGCCGCATCCACCGCAACCGCGCTGAGCGAGGCGAGCGCCTGCTGCTTGGCCGTGGCGATCCGGGCTTCCGCCGTCTTGGTCTGCTCGTTGATCTCGGCTTCCACCTTGGTGCGCAGGGCAGCGGCCTCGGCCGCCAGCTTGGCACGGGTGTCGCCGGCGATGCCCTGAGCCTTGGCGCGGGCCGTGGCCAGCGCCTGCTCGTACTGGGCGATCGCAGCTTCCGTCTCGGTCTTCAGCCGGGCAGCCTCTGCCAGATCGGTCTCGAGGCGCTTGGCGCGCCCCTCGACCACATCAGCCACGCGCGGCAGCGCCAGCTTTGCCATCAACAGATAGAGGATGACAAAGGTGATCGCCAGCCAGACGAGCTGGGGCAGGAAGGTGGCTGTTTCGAGCTGAGGCATTTAACTCAGACGAACAGGATCAGCAGTGCGATCAGCAGGGCGAAAATGCCGAGCGCTTCGGTCACGGCGAAGCCCAGCATCAGGTTGCCGAACAGCTTCGGAGCGGCGCCCGGGTTGCGGAGCGCGCCATTGAGGAAGTTCGCGAAGATCAGACCCACGCCGATCGCCGCGCCGCCCATGCCGATCGCCGCGATGCCGGCACCGATCATCTTTGCTGCAGCAAGATCCATGATACTCATCCTTCTTTCTAGGTTTGAACTGATAGGTTGAACTAAAGAACTGAACTCAGTGGTGTTCCATGTTGACCGCTTCGGCCAGGTAGAGGCAGGTCAGGATCGCGAAGACATAGGCCTGCAGGAACGCGATCAGGAATTCCAGTGCGGTCAAAGCCGTGACCATGATCAGCGGCAGGATGCCGCTGGCCGAGAGCACGCCGCCCATGCCGATCATCGAGATGATGAAGCCGGCGAAGACCTTCAGGGTGGTGTGGCCCGCCAGCATGTTGGCGCAGAGACGAAGCGACAGCGAGATCGGGCGCGAGAGATACGAGATGATCTCGATCGGCACGATGATCGGCGCCAGCCACATCGGCACGCCGGCCGGCATGAAATGGGTGAAGAAGTGGATGCCGTTGCGGGCAATGGCGATCAGGGTGATGGCCAGGAAGACGAAGATGGCCAGCGCGAAGGTGACGATGATGTGGCTGGTGACGGTGAAGCTGTAGGGCATCATGCCGAGCATGTTGCTGAACAGCACGAAGACGAACAGCGTGAAGATGAACGGGAAATACTGGCGGCCGTTGGGGCCGACATTCTCGCGCACCATATTCTCGACGAAGCCGTAGGTGAGTTCGGCCACCGACTGCAGACGGCCCGGCACCAGGCTCTTCTGGCGCATGCCGTAGATCATCAGGAACGCGGCGCAGACAACGGCCAGAACCATGAAGGCCGAAGCGTTGGTGAAGGAGAAGGCCTGCAACTGGCCGCCTTCACCGCAGAAGGCGATGCACTTGACCTTGAATTGATCGAGCGGGCTAGCAGCCACGTTATTCCCCTTCTGTCTTCTTCGCGTTGCCGGCGGCTTCCGCCTCCTGGCCGCGCTGCATGATCATCGCGGTGCGGATCGCCGACCACATGGCCGTGGCGACCCCCAACAGAATAAAACCGAGCAGACCCCACGGTGCGGTGCCCAGCCAGCGGTCGAGCCACCAGCCGATGAAGAGCGACACGACCACCGCCGCGACCATCTCGATGGCCAGCGACCAGGCCTTGCCCACTGCACGCATGGCGCGGGGGTCGGCATCCGGGCGGCGACCTGCCGCCTCGACTGCCTTCCGCTCGCGCACCGTTTCCAGACCTTCGCCCAGGCGCGCCAGGGCGGGATCGGAGAGTCCGCTGCTCTCGGGAGGGGTCTTGTCCTGTTCGGCCATGCACGAGGCTCCGGCGCCAGAAAAGAGAAACACCCCCCAGAAAGCGCCGGCACCATAGGAACAGGGTGCTGGGGCGTCAAGCTGCGGCGGGGCCTCGACAGATTTGCGAATCGGTTGCATCTGCCAAATCAACCCATTTGCAACACTAGGGTTTTTCTGGGCTATTACCGAAAGCCGGCGGGCGCCGATTGCTCTTTGCCCGACCGCCGTCTTGGGCTGCGCCGAGGCTGCGACAATCCGCCGCAGCACCAGACCTAGGGCTGTGCGGCCGGCAGATCGGCGCAGGGATAGAGGGTCACCTCGCCCTGGATGGCGGCGATATTGGCGATCTGCGGCTGCTGGCCGAGCTTGTACAGAGTGATCCCGAACACGCCATAGGGGCTGCCATCGGGATTGCACAGCGGCACGATCAGGCGTTCGGCGCTCTGCTCAAGCCGGCCGGGCGGGGCAATGCGCCGGCGGCTGGTCTGGATTGCCGGCAGCTCCAGCATCCGGCGGTACAGGGCCGGGACCCGGGCGGCCATGGCGGGCGGCATCAGTTCGCTGGTGCGGCGGCCGATCAGGCTGCGGCCCCAGGCCTGGTTGACCCGGTCGCCGGCCAGCGTGCAGAGGAAATCCTCCTCGCCGGGCAGATACTGGTAAATCCACACATGGGGCAGGCAGTCGCGGATCTGCGCCGGATCGATGGCGGCGCGCGGCGCCATCAGGGGATTGGGACTGCCGCTGCGGCCACCGGCCCAGTGCCGCAACAGGCGCAGGAAGCGCCCATCAGCAAAGGACGGCCACTGGCCCTTCGGCCCGGTGACGTCTTCGCGGACCTCGTCACCGGCCCCCGCCGGCGGGCCGGCATGCCGTGCCGTGACGGCCATTTCCTGAAACATCATCGCCCCCGCCTTTTGATTTTATCCCGCCATGAAACCACCGGCGCGGGTGCGGCCACAATAACCCCCGGGGGTGGGGGGCAGGGCCGGTCAGGATTCGGGCAGGGTCTGGGGCAACGCGGCGCAGGGATAATAGACCACATGCCGCCCGACCTGGGGCGGATGCTCGGCCTGGGTGACCGGATCGAAGTGGTACAGCGACAGGCCGAAAATGCCATAGGGCCGGCCATCCGCGTCGCTGACCGGCACCACCAGGCGTTCGGCCGCCTTTTCCTGGCGGTCGGCCGGCGAAATACGGCGATGGCTGACATGCAGCGCCGGGGTCAGCACGATGCGGCGGTAAATCTCCTGAGCGACGGCGGCGCTGTCGGCGGGCATGAAATCCTGTGGCGTCTTGCCGATCAGGCTCTGGCCCCAGGCCTCGTTGACCCGCTCGCCGGCCAGGGTGCAGACGAAGCGGTCTTCCTCGGCGCGATACTGGAACAGCCAGACATCGGGCAGGCAGGATTTCAGCTCGATCGGATCGATCGCACTGCGCGGCATCATCGCGCCAAGTTTGCCGTCCATCATGGGGCGGCGCTCGGCCCAGTGGCGCAGGAACAGAGTCAGCTGCGGATTGGCGAAAGATGGCCAAACGCCAGCCGGAGCGATATCACCGCTGGCTTCGGAGGAAGGGAATTGCTGCATCACCGCTTATGCTAGGCGAGTGCCCCACGGCCGTCGAGGTACAGAAGCGGTAACGTGTCTCAACCGCAGGTGCGGCCCAGGAAATTACGATGTGCCGCAGGTGCGGCACTGGGAATCAAGATGTGCCGCAGGTGCGGCACTGGGGATCGCGGCGCAGGCGGACGGTGCGGACATCGCCGCGCAGGGCGTCATAAAGCAACAAGCGGCCGGAAAGACTGTCGCCCAGAGCGAGGATTTCCTTGACCACTTCCAGCGCCTGCAGGCTGCCCATCACGCCGCCCAGCGCACCCAGCACGCCGGCTTCCGAACAGGCCGGCACGCTGCCCGGCGGCGGCGGCTCGGGGAAGACGCAGCGATAGCAGGGATGCGGCGCGCCCAGATGCGCCTTGAAGGTGGAAAGCTGGCCATCGAAGCGCAGCATCGCCGCCGTCACCAGCGTCTTCTTCAGGCGGTAGCAGGTGTCGTTGACCAGGAAACGCGTGTCGAAATTGTCGCTGCCATCGGCAACGATATCGTAGGCGCCGATCAGCGCATCGGCATTTTCCGGCGTCAGCCGTTCGGTATGCTCGACCACGCGCACATGCGGATTGAGCGACGCGATGGCCACCGCAGCGCTTTCGGTCTTGCGGCGGCCGATATCCTCGGTGCCATGCAGAACCTGACGCTGGAGATTGGACAGCGACACGGTGTCGTCATCGACGATGCCGAGCGTGCCGATGCCGGCCGCCGCCAGATACAGCAGCAATGGCGAGCCGAGGCCACCCGCGCCGATCACCAGCACGCGCGCGGTCTTCAGCGCCTGCTGCCCGGCACCGCCGACCTCCGGCAGGATGATATGCCGTGAGTACCGCTCCAGCTCGTCCTTGCTGAACACAGCGCTTACAGGCCGTCGAACAGCGCCGTCGAGAGATAGCGTTCGGCAAAGGAGGGAATGATCACCACCACGGTCTTGCCTTCCATGCCCGGCCGCGTCGCCACTTCCAGACCGGCGGCAACGGCGGCACCCGACGAGATGCCGGCCGGAATGCCCTCCAGCCGGGCCAGGCGGCGCGAGGTCTCGAAGGCGGTTTCGTTGCCGATGGTGATGATCTCGTCGATCAGGCTGGTATCGAGATTGCCCGGGATGAAACCGGCGCCGATGCCCTGGATCTTGTGCGGGCCGGCCTTGCCGCCGGAAATCACCGGGCTGTCTTCCGGTTCCACCGCGACGATGCGCACGCCCGGCTTCTTCTGCTTCAGCACGCTACCGACGCCGGTGAGCGTGCCACCGGTGCCGACGCCGGAGATCACCACATCGACCTTGCCGGCCGTATCGACCCAGATTTCCTCTGCCGTCGTGCCGCGGTGGATTTCCGGATTGGCCGGATTCTCGAACTGCTGCGGCATCACGCTGCCGGGGATTTCCTTCAGCAGCTCGTCGGCACGGGCGAGCGCGCCCTTCATGCCCAGACCCGGCGGGGTGAGTTCGAGTTCGGCGCCGAGGAACTTGAGCATCTTGCGGCGCTCCATCGACATGCTTTCCGGCATGACGAGAATCAGGCGATAGCCCTTGGCGGCGGCGACGAAGGCGAGCGCAATACCGGTATTGCCCGAGGTCGGCTCGACGATGGTGGCGCCGGCCTTGAGCTTGCCCGACCGCTCCATCGCCTCGATCATGGCGATGCCGATGCGGTCCTTCACCGAATTCAGCGGATTGAAGAATTCCAGCTTGGCCAGCAGCTCGGCCTTGCAGCCGGCCTCGCGGGCCAGGCGGTTGATGCGCACCAGCGGCGTGGCGCCGATGGTGTCGACGATCGAATCATAGACCTTGCCGCGCGGGGCATTGAAATGACGGATCGTGTTCGGCTTGGACTCGGTCATGATTCCTCCGGATTTTTTCACCGTCATGCCGGGCCTGACCCGGCACCCCATTTTCCCGCATGAAAAGAAAATGGGATTCCCGCCAAGAAGATTTCCCTGGGCGGGAATGACGAGCAAGGGTCAGATGGCGAAATTGTCGGCGCCTTCCAGCGCCGCGGCAAAGCCGCTGGTCTCGGCCCGGCTGCACAGGTCTTCCAGCGTGATGGTGTCGATCCGGGCCAGCACGATAGCCTGGCATTCCTCCCAGATCGGCTGCACCGTGCGCTTGCCCAGCTCGGACCCGGCGGAGAAATCCTCCTCGCCCTCGGCATCCAGCTCGGACACGATACGCACCACCTCGCCCACCGTGATGCGGCGCCGTTCGCGCGCCAGCGTATAGCCGCCGCGCGGACCGCGCACACCCTTGAGCACGCCATTGCGCACCAGATGCTGCATCACCTGTTCGAGATAGCGCTGCGGCACATTCTGCCGCGCGGCGATATCCTTGGACTGCACCGGCTCGGGACGCGCATGGAAGGCGATATCGACCACCGCTTCCAGCGCATGCATGGTGCGCCGCGTACACTTCAACATGCGTTCAGTCTCCTGCTGCTGTTTTGGGCGTTGCCACGCCGGTCGAACCGAAGCCGCCGGCGCCGCGCTGGGTCTCGGGCAGTTCCGCCACCGGCACCCATTCGGCCCGGCTGTAGGCGGCGATCACCATCTGCGCGATGCGCTCGCCGCGATTGATGGTGAACGGTGTGCTGCCGTGATTGATCAGGATGATGCCGACCTCGCCGCGATAATCGGCATCGATGGTGCCGGGCGAATTGAGCACGGTGACGCCCTGCTTGAGCGCCAGGCCCGAGCGCGGCCGCACCTGGGCTTCAAAACCCGGCGGCACCGCGATGCTCAAGCCCGTCGGCACCAGCCTGCGCTCGCCAGGCTGCAGCACCACCGGCTCGGCGATGGCCGCCAGCAGATCGAGGCCGGCGGCATCTTCGGTGGCATAGGCCGGCAGTGGCAGGCCTTCGGCATGCGGCAACTGCCTGATCGGCACATGCAAGGGAACAGGACGCGTCATCACGAACCTTTCTTGAGCGGTACGGCTTTGGATTTTTCCGGGCCGGCAAAATGCTGGGCAATCCGGGCGGCGAGCCGGGCGGCGACCTCGGCCTTGGTCAGGCGCGGCCAGTCCTCGACGGCACTGGCGGTCACCAGATGCACGGTGTTGCTGTCGCCGCCGAAGGTGCCGGTGGCTTCCGACACATCGTTGGCGAGAATCCAGTCGCAGCCTTTCGCCGCCAGCTTCTTCTGCGCATGGGCGACCACGGTTTCGGTCTCGGCGGCGAAACCGACCACCAGCGCCGGACGGCGCTTTTTATCCGTGGTGCTGATGGCGCGCAGGATATCGGGGTTCTCGGCGAGTTTGAGCACCGGCGGCAGGTCGCCGCTCTTTTTCATTTTCTGCGGCGCTTCCACCGCCACGCGCCAGTCGGCCACGGCGGCAGCAAAGACGGCGATATCAACAGGAAGGTCGAGGAAGCAGGCGGAGAACATGTCGCGGGCCGCTTCCACATGCACGGTCTTCACGCCCGGCGGATCGGGCAGGGTCACCGGCCCCGTCACCAGGGTCACATCGGCGCCGCGCGCCGCCAGTGCCGCGGCAATCGCATGGCCCTGCTTGCCCGAGGAGCGGTTGGCGATGTAGCGCACCGGATCGATGGCTTCATGTGTGGGACCCGAGGTGACAATCGCCTTGCGGCCTTTCAGGTCCTGCTGCAGCGGCTGCACGGTGCTGGCAGGCGGCTGCACCAGCAGCAGATGTTTGGGCAGCGGCTTGCCGAACTGCGCCTCGATGGCGGCGACGATCTCCAACGGCTCGGCCATGCGCCCCGGTCCGAATTCGCCACAGGCCATCTCGCCATCATTGGGCCCGATGAAAGCGACGCCGTCGGCTTTCAGCTGTGCGACATTGCGCTGGGTGGCCGGGTGATACCACATGCGCACATTCATCGCCGGCGCCACCAGCACCGGCTTGTCGGTGGCGAGCAGCAAAGTGGTGGCCATGTCATCGGCCAGACCGGCAGCCATGCGGGCGAGGATATTAGCGGTGGCCGGCGCGACCACGACAAGATCCGCGTCGCGCGACAGTTCGATATGGCCCATCTCGGCTTCGTCGGTCAGCGAGAAGAGATCGTCGGAAACCTTTTCGCCGCTGAGCGAGGAGACACTTAAGGGGGTGACGAACTGCGCGGCCGACCTGGTCATGGCGCAGCGGACGGAGGCGCCACGCTCCCGCAGGCGCCGGATCAGGTCCAGCGCCTTATAGGCGGCAATGCCGCCCGAAATCACCAGCAGAATACGCTTGCCCTTGAGCACAGTTTCCTCGGTTTTCTGATAAAAACCATTCGGAATCGGCCATATTACGTGGCTGATATGTGCTTAAAGGTAATCCCCGGACCCGGAAAGCACAAGTCCTGAGGGGACTTTTAAACGTGCTGGCCGCCGTTGATGTGGATTTCGGCGCCATTCACGTAGGACGAGGTCTGGGTGCAGAGGAAATAGATGGTCGAGGCCACCTCTTCCGGCTTGCCCAGGCGATGCATGGGAATGTCGCGCCGCACGATCTCGTCGGTGCCGGGCGAGAGGATCGCGGTATCGATCTCGCCGGGCGCGATGGCGTTGACCCGCACGTTATGCGGACCGAACTCGCTGGCCATTTCGCGGGTCAGCGCCGCCAGCGCGGCCTTCGAAGTGGCATAGGCCATGCCGGCGAAGGGATGCACGCGGCTGCCCGCAATCGAGGTGACATTGACGATCGAGCCCTGGGCCGCCTTCAGCTCGTGGAACAGGCCCTGGCCCAGCAGCGCCACCGAGAAGAGATTGACGTTGTAGACATGCATCAGCGTCTTCAGGTCGGTATCGAGCACGCCGAGCCGCGAGCCGCCCGGACCCTTGGGCGAGATCGCAGCATTGTTGACCAGCGCATCGAGCTTGCCATCGGGCAGCCGGGTCTTGAGATCGGCGATCATCGCCGGCAGTTTTTCGATGTCGTTCAGATCCATCTGCACATGGCTCTCGGCGCCGCCCTCCCAGGGGCAATGTTCCGAGAAGGGATGCCGCGACACGGTGAAGACCCGCCAGCCGGCAGCCGAGAAGCGCTTCACGGTGGCATGGCCGATGCCGCGGCTGGCGCCGGTGAGGATGAGAGTGCGTTGACGATCCGACATGGGGTGAGAACCTATCGCAACGATATGGGCGGCGCCAGCGGCGCTGTCCCCGTCTCACACGAATTCCCCGCTTGATTCCTGTGCCTGCCGACAGGTGGTTCAGATTCCCGGTTTCGGCGCCGTTACCGTGGCCGCGCCCAGGCGGTTGTTGATGTAATATTCATCACGCGGAAACAGGTCGGCATTCAGCAGGGTGGCGCTGCCGCCCGGCTGGGCCGGACTGTGCAGGATGGCATCGCGGAACAGGCGGTCGGCCGACGCCGTGTCGATGCCGGCGGCGGCGAAATGGCGCTGCGTCGCCGGCAGCGCGAACAGCCGCGCCAGCCGGCCGTGATCGAGCTGCACCGGATGGCGCGATCCGATCAGCACCGGGAAGGGCTGCAGCATCGTCACATGCGGGAAGACGGCGCTGAAGGTGGCGACGCTGCGCGCTGTCGGTCCCCATTGCACATAGATGCCGTCGTCATCCAGCGCGGCCAGCACCAGCTGCATGAATTCCTGCGAATAGAGCAGGCCGCTATGGGAGGACTCGGGCAGGATCGCATCGGCCTGGATCACATCGTAGCGGCGGTCGGCGGCGAAGATGGCGCGGCGGCCGTCGCCGACCACGAATTCATAGCGCGGATCCCTGAGCAGCCCGGCAATGGCGGAATCCGGTTCGCGCGCGGCGAAGGCCCGCAGCACCTCGAAGACCGGTCCGACCAGTTCCACCACGCGCACGCGCTGGGTCGCCGGATTGACGCCGGCCGCAAACGGCGTGCCGCCGCTGCCCGAGCCGATCACCAGCACATCTTCGGGTGCGGGATGCAGCAGCGGCCCGACCGCGCCGAGGAAGGCATGCTCGATCAGGAAGGGCCATTTCGACTGGGTGAAGCCCTGGATGAAAAACGGACTGGCGCTGCCATCGTCGCTGAGACGAAACAGCGCCAACCCTGAGCGGTCTTCCGCCACCAGGATGTCGTGATGCGCGGCGGCCTGATGCAGGCGCGCCCAGAATTGCGCATTGCCGGGGAAGGCGGCGATCACCGCCGCCAGCACCGCCGCGAGCGCCGCCGCGCCGCGCCAGGCGCGCGACTGGTTTTCACGCCAGGCCGCATAGCTCCAGTACAGCAGCAGCGCGACCGCGAGCAGCGCCACCAGTTTCAGGCTGCCGGCGGTGCCGAGCCAGTGCAGGGCGGCAAGGCCGGTGGCCAGACTGCCGGCCGCGTTGCCAAGGATATTCGCCACCTGGACAGCGGCGACGCGCCAGCCGAGACGGCTCAGGTCGGTCTGCACCGCCTGCTGCGCCAGCGGGAAGGAGATGCCGAGCAGTAGTGACGGCGGCGCCACCAGCAGCACGGTGACGCCCAGCGCCATCAGCAGCGGCGTGCCGTAATGGCGCGTGGTCTCGGCCGCCAGCAGACCTTCCCACCAGCCGGCGCCGGCCAGCCAGTAGACGCCCCAGATCGAGGCCAGGGCATAGAGCGTGGCAAAGGCCTGCACGGCGAAGAAAGCCGCGCGCGTGTCGCGCAGTTTTTTGAGCCAGACCGCGCCGATCACCATGCCGAGGCCATCGGCGAGCAGGAAACTGCCGAGAATGGTGGCGAAGCTATAGGCGGTGTATTGCGCGATCACGCCGGCGACGCGGACCCAGAGGATTTCCAGCGCAACGATGGCAAAGCCCGAGACGAACACCAGCACCGCCCAGGTGGCGAAGCCGAAACTGCCGGCGGCGGCAGCGGGCTGCGGCGCTTCCACCGGCGCCTGCTGCGGGGCCGCGGTCGCATCGCCGCGCCACAGCAGCAGGCCGATGGCGGCGGCGACAAGATTGAAGAGGGCGGCGACACGCAGGGAATTCTCGTAGCCCAGCGTGCCGATCAGCCACCAGCCGCCGAGCAGCGCGCCAAGGCCGGCGCCCAGCGTGTTGAGGCCGTAGAGCCAGCCGATGCGCGGCGCAGCATCGGCCAGCGAATGGATCGCCGCCTTGGCCAGCAGCGGCAGCGAGGCGCCCATCAGCATGGTGGGGATCAGGATGCCGGCGAAGCAGACCGCAAAGATGCCCCAGCGGCTGGGCACCATTGGACCGATCACCTGCACAACGAAATCATAGAGGAAGGCGCGGCTGCCGAGCGCAAACACGCCGATGCCGATCTCGCAGAGCACGAAGCCGATCAGCGCGGCGCGCATGCTGAAGCGGTCGGTCACCGCACCCGAGGCCAGGCTGCCGAGCCCGAGACCGAGCAGGAAGGCGCCGACCACCAGTGCTGCGGTGACAGCATCCGAGCCCGCAAAAAGCCCGAGCATGCGCTGCCAGACGATCTGGTCGATCAGCGCCGCAAAGCCGGACAGGAAGAAGGCGACACATAACGCCAGAAAGGACACCCGCGTCAGAAACGCCACCGGGCGCGCGGATGCGCCAACGCCTGCCTGCACCATTTTTGGTTCCCCCACTGCTATCCGATTTTGTACAGGGCCGCCCTGCCCGCACGCCAGCAGAAATGTATGCAGTCGGCCATTTGTGGCGGTGCGGCGGGATTTTTTTCGTCGCTCCACCGTTTTACCAGCCCGCCCCGGCCCGTCGCCGGATCAGCGGCGCGTCAGGGAGCTTGTATGAATTCCGCCTACACCATCGGTATCGAAGAAGAGTATTTCCTGGCCCATGCCGAGAGCAAGAATGCCGTCTCGCGCATGCCGAAGGCGCTGATCCGGCGCGCCCGCAGCCTGCTGGGCGACCAGGTGACGCCGGAACTGCTGCAGTCGCAGATCGAAGTGGTGACGCCGGTCTGCCATTCGCTGGACGAGGCGCGCCAGCATCTGCGCGGCTATCGCGCCGCCCTGAAGCAGACGACGCGCGAGTTCGGCCTGGAATTCTTTGCCGCCGGCACGCATCCGCTGGCGGAATGGAACGAGCAGACGCCGACCGACAAACCGCGCTATCACAAGCTGGCCGACGACCTGAAATTCCTCGCCATGCGCAACATGATGTGCGGCATGCATATCCATGTGGAAGTGACCGACCCGCATGAGCGCATCGACGTGATGAACCGCGTGCTGCCTTTCCTGCCGATCCTGCTGGCGCTCAGCACGTCATCGCCGTTCTGGCGCAAGCATGCCACCGGCCTGATGGGCTATCGCCTGGCGGCCTATGACGAGCTGCCGCGCACCGGCATGCCGGATTTTTTCGCCAGCCTGGAGGATTACGACACGCTGATCGGCACCATGGTGCAGGCCGGCGTGATCGAGGATGCCAGCCATGTCTGGTGGACGATCCGGCCCTCCGTGCGTTTCCCGACGCTGGAGCTGCGCATCGGCGATTCCTGCACCCATGTGGAAGACACGCTGTGCATCGCCGCGCTGTATCGCTGCCTGGTGCGTGCGCTGCGCCGTCGCAAGGACATCAACAGCGTATGGCGCAATCATACCCGCGTGCTGATCGAGGAGAACCGCTGGCGCGCCCAGCGCTATGGCACCACCGAAGGCCAGATCGATTTCGAACAGAAGCGCCTGGTGCCGTTTCCCGAGGTGATCGAGGCGCTGCTGGCGCTGGTGGCCGAGGATGCCGAGGCGCTCGGCTGCACGGCGGAAGTGCAGCATGCGCGCACCATCCTGACGCGCGGCACCTCGGCGGCCGAGCAGATGGCGCTGTATCGCCGCGCGCGGGCCGAGGGCGCCAGCCGGGTGGCGGCGCTGCGTCGCGTGATCGGCTGGCTGGTGGAGACGACGGTCACCTGACATGGCTGTCGCCTGACGCCGGCCGCATTATAATGACGGGCCATGAGCGACGATTCCGATCCCGTTGGCGCCCTGCGTCTCGACAAATGGCTGTGGCTGACCCGGTTCTGCAAGACCCGCGCGATCGCGCAGAAGCTGGCGGGCAAGGGCCGCATCCGCATCAACGGCCGTCCGGTCGACAAGCCCCATGCGCTGGTGCGGGTGAACGACATCATCACCCTGCCTTTGCCGGCCGCAGTCAAAGTGCTGAAGGTGCGGCAGCTGCCCGAGCGGCGCGGCCCGGCACCGGAAGCCCAGGCGACCTATGAGCTGATCCCGTAAAGCCCGGTTGACGGGGAACTGTTAGTATACGAATAATTGACCCGGATTGGCCCCTGTGCTACCCGACGGGCCGCCGCTGCCCCATATCAGCGGCCCAGACGCCACCAACCAGCCTTTTCGATCCCAGGGTTTCGCCGATGACCTACGTCGTGACCGAGAGTTGTATCAAGTGCAAGTACATGGATTGCGTCGAGGTTTGCCCCGTCGACTGCTTCTATGTCGGCGAGAACATGCTGGTGATCAATCCGGACGAATGCATCGACTGCGGCGTCTGCGAGCCGGAATGCCCGGCTGAGGCGATCCTGCCCGACACCGACAACCGGGCCGAGCAGTGGGTCGAGATGAACCGGGACTATGCCGCCAAGTGGCCCAACATCACGCGCAAGGGCGATGCCCCGGCCGATGCCGATGCCTGGAAGGGCGTCGAGAACAAGTTCAAAGAGCATTTCGACCCGAACCCGGGCAGCGGCAATAAATAATCCGGGCCGGACTCCGATCCGCGCTGCATCGCGGAAAAGCCCGGTTTTTCCGCATCTGCCGACAGCCGAGACCCATCATGGGGCCGCATCTTCGCTGTCATTAGCCCTTAACCTGTGGTATTATCGTAACCGAACAATAACCACGCCCGCCGAACATAGGTGGACGGACGGACGGCTTCCGGACTGCATGGATTCCTAGGGTGTGAGTGACATCCTGCAGCTTTGAGTTGCGTTCGCGTGATGGGTTTCGACCAATGCCATCTCTTTGCAGGGTCCTCGCGGGCCTGGATGGCATTCTATTCGGTTGGCGCCTGACGCGGGTTTGGATTGTTGGACGAGATCGAGCGAGGGTGGTTCAGTGACGAAAGCCCCAGTGAAAAAGAGCAAGGCCCCCGCCAAGGCGGTGCCTGCAAAGGCCGCCAAACCGGCGCCGGCCCGTGCGGCCAGCACCAAGAAGCCGGCGACCAAGCAGTCGGCCAAGGCCCCGGCCAAGCCCGCCGCCAAGGCCAAGGTTGCGCCCAAGCCGCCGGTGAAGGCCGCCGCCAAGCCGGCGCCCAAGCCCGTGCCGAAGGCTGCCGCGAAGCCCGCCCCCAAGGCGGCTGCACCGAAATCCGTCGCCCCGGCCAAGCCGGCCGCGAAAGCTGCGCCCGCTCCGGCGCCGAAGAAACCCGAGACCAAGCCGGCCGCCAAGGCCGCCCCCGCTGCTGCGCCCGGCAAGGCTGCAACGGCCAAGGGCGGCAAGGCTGCCGCTGCCGCAGCGCCTGCCCCCGTCAAGCCCACCGGCCCCGTCCGCGTGCTGGCGGTATCGGCCGCGCCGACCCGCCCGCTGCCGCAGCCGGTGCGTCCGGCCAGCGCCGAGCCGAAGCAGCCGCCGCAGCCCAACAAGATGATGCAACTGAAACCTGTTCCGACCAAGGTGAAGGTCGATTTCGCCGCCGGCGATCATGTGGTCTATCCGACCCATGGCGTTGGCAAGATTTTGCGTATCGAGCGCCAGATGATTGCCGGCTTCGAGCTGGATTTGATGGTGGTGGAATTCGAACGCGACAAGATGACCGTGCGTGTGCCGCTTTCGAAGGTGAACTCCGTTGGCATCCGCAAGCTCAGCTCGCCACAGAAGATGCGCACCGCGCTGGACACCCTGAAGGGTCGCGCCCGCGTCAAGCGCGCCATGTGGAGCCGCCGCGCCCAGGAATACGAGGCCAAGATCAATTCCGGCGACCCGGTCTCGATCGCCGAAGTGGTGCGCGACCTGCACCGCAATGCCGGCCAGCCCGACCAGAGCTACTCCGAGCGGCAGATCTATGAATCCGCCATGGACCGTCTGATCCGCGAACTGGCCGCCGTCGAACGGATCGACGAGGATTCGGCCGTGAAGAAGCTGGAAAAGATTCTGAAGGTGGCCTGACGCCGCCCTCTGACCGAGGCGCGAAAAGGTCACACCGCTTTTCGCCTCTGTGTTGATGTTTTGACTTCGCTTTAGCGGACGGGTCCGGTAGCCTCGGTTGCCGGACCCGTTTTTCATTGGCCGATTCGTTATCGACTTGTCCGCGCCGCATCTGACTGCTCCCACCGCCCCGGTTGCTGCTCCGGCAGCCCCCCTTGCGCCTGCCGCAACCCCGCCTGCCACAGCCCCGTCTGCCGCAGCCCCGGCGGCCGAAGTCTTCTCCGTGCTGGGCCAGGCGCATCGCGTCTGGGCCGTGGCCGCCATCCATGCCGAAGCCGCCCGCCTGCGCGAGGCCCATGACGAGCTGGCCGCCCGCCTGCTGCCCGGCGACCGCCTGGTCTATCTGGGCAACATGATCGGCCATGGCGCCGCCGTGGTCGAAACCATGGACGAGCTGCTGAGCTTCCGCCGCGACTTCCTCTGCATGCCCGGCGCCATCCCCGAAGACATCGCGTATTTACGCGGCGCGCAGGAAGAGATGTGGCGCAAACTGTTGCAGATCCAGTTCGCGCCCGGCCCGGGCGAAGTGTTCGGCTGGATGCTGCGCCACGGCCTGGAGCCGGTGCTGCGCGGCTATGGCGTCGATCCCAAACAGGTGCCCGGCATCCTGCGCGAAGGCGCGCTGGGCATCAGCCGCTGGACCAACTCCTTACGCGCCGCGATCCGCCGGCATCCGGGCCATGACGAGCTGTTCAGCAGTTTCCGCCGCGCCGCCTATACCCAGGGCGGCGAGCTGCTGTTCGTGCATGCCGGTATCGATCCCGCCGTGCCGCTGTCGGCGCAGTCCGATCACCTGTGGTGGGGCTCGCCGGTCTTTCGCGGCTTAAGCCAGCCCTATGCCGGGTTCCGCCGCGTGGTCAGCGGCGGCAATCCGCGCGGCGAAGGCGCCCATCTGGACGCTTTCACCTGCTGTCTCGACGGCGGCGCCGGCTTCGGCGGTCCGCTCAATGTCGCCTGCTTCTCGCTGGATGGCGCCATCGTCGAGAGTTTCGCCATCTGAACTTTTCTTCACGCCGGTTTAACCTGCTGACGGTTGCGCCGGAGCAGCGCGTCGCTACCATGCCGGCCATGTCCCTGCCCGCCATGGAGCAGCTGGTCGATCTGATGCTTGCCGACCGGCAACCCGATCTCAAAGCCTATTTCGACGCCCATGGGGCGCGCCTGGAACATCTGATCTGGTCCCCAACCACAGCGGTTACCGAAAGCGCGCCTATGCGCTTTATAATCGACTATTGGGAGCAGATGCAGAAAGACGCCCGGGGTATCCCGCTGGCCAGCGCCGTGTCGCCCTTCGAACTGAAGCCGGCCCTGGGCCATGTGGTGCTGATCGACGTGCTGGATGAGGGCTGGGATGGCCGCTTCCGCGTCTATGGCACCAAGGTGGCCGAGACCTATGGCCGCGACATGACCGGCCGGCTGATTTCCGAGATCGACGGCGGCAATTATGTCTCGGTGTTCTTCCGCGCCCTCTATCGCGCGGCCTGGCTGCGGCGCCTGCCGCTCTATACGCAGCATTTCCCGCCGCCGCATGTGGCGGTGGAATCCTGGCAGCGCGTCGCCCTGCCGCTGGCCGGCCCTGACGGCGCCGTCTGCCGCTTTCTCGCCTGCAATATCGCCGGCCCCTGGCGCCCGCCGGTGCGACCGGCCGTCAATCCGGCGCCCTGATCCGGTCTTTCCCAGCCCCGGCGTGATCCGCCGGCCCCGGCCCTGCGTAGATAAGGCAGACCTGCGAGGCTGCCATGACGCCCGACCGCACCGCCGCCACCCCCGAGGCTTCCGACCGCGCCTTTGTCCGGCGCGCCATGCGCCTGCCGCTGCTGGGCCCGGACGAGGAGGTTGCCCTGGCCCGGCGCTGGCGCGAGCACCAGGACCAGACCGCCATGCACCGGCTGGTCGCCCCGCATATGCGCATGGTGATCGCCACCGCGGTGCGTTTCCGCCATTACGGCCTGCCGGTGAGCGACCTGATCCAGGAAGGCAATCTGGGCCTGATGCAGGCGGCCGCGCGTTTCGAGCCGGGCCGCGAGGTGCGCTTCTCGACCTATGCGGCCTGGTGGATCCGCGCCGCGATCCAGGATTTCGTGCTGCGCAACTGGTCGATCGTGCGCACCGGCACGACCGCGGCGCATAAGTCGCTGTTCTTCAACCTGCGCCGCCTGCGCGCCCGCATCGAGCGCGGCGGCAGTGAGACGCTGACCGCCGAGGGCCGCACGCAACTGGCGCGGCAGCTCAATGTGAACGAGAGCGATGTGCTGCATATGGAAAGCCGGCTGGCGGCCGGCGACCGCTCGCTGAATGCCGTGATCGGCGAGGATGGCGAGAGCAGTTGGCAGGATCTGCTGCCCGACGAACGCCCGGACCCGGAAACCGTGTCGATGACGCAGCATGACAGCGCCTTGAAGCGACGCTGGCTCGGCGAGGCGCTGGCGGCGCTGCCCGAGCGCGAGCGCCGCATCCTGCAGGCGCGCTTTTTCACCGACCAGGCCATCACGCTGGAACGCATCGGCGTGCATATGGGTATTTCAAAAGAACGCGTGCGCCAACTGGAGCATCAGGCGCTGACGCGGCTGCGCCGACGCCTGAGCGATACACCCGGCCTGCAGGCAGAACTGCGCTAGGGCGTCACTCCACTGTCTTGAAGCGCTCGCCCGGCTTGGGCTGTTCGCCGGGCTGCAGGGCATTCAGCAGCCGCAGCTCTTCCGCCGCATACTGGCCAAGCGGCGCGGTCCTGGCGTAGGTCTCAACCGTATCGCCGCTGCCCACCTTCACGACCTTCACACGCACCGGCTTGGTCGCCTTGACCTCGTCATCGCTCAAGTACTTCGTTGTGTTGACGCTGCGGATCACGGTCTGCTCGATTTTCCCAAGTCCGCCAGCGGGCGCAAGAATCACGAAGCGCATAATATTGCCGGTGGGGAATGAGACAGCCACGAAGCGGGCATCGGCAGAGCCGCCGCTTTTCTGCTGGATCCGCGTCGAACCGGTGGCGGCCGGCATGCCGTTCACCTTGATGGCTTCGGCATTGCTCAGACGCAGATTGGGCACCCAGACCCGGGTGAGATAATCGAGCGGATTGCGACCGGCTTGCGCTTTCTGCTTGTCGCCCTCGATATCGAACTGCATCTGGCCACCCGCACCTTTAGCCACCACGGCATTACTGGTGTTGACGATGCGCCAGCCATCGGGGGCAGAGAAGCTGACCCGAAGATCAGGATGGGTGAAGTTGGTGCCGCGCACCACGCCTTCCTTCGGGTCGTCGCCGTAGATCATGCCGTCGATGCGCTCCAGATATTCGTCACGGCGATAGACCGGGCTGTTGGGATATTCCTTCGCCGCCGCCATCGCCTCTTTCACGCGCTGCGGCCCGCCCGGATGCGTGGCGAAGAGATCATTCATGCGATCCTTGCCGGCAGCGCCGGCCTTCTTGCTTTCCAGGTCGCTGTAGTTGCTGAGCGACTGCAGGAAGGCCGCCTGGGCATCAGGCGCATAACCGACGCGCGCCAGCATCTTGACGCCCAGCGTATCGGCCTCCAGCTCGTTCTCGCGACTGAAGCTGGCGAGATAGGCGCCACCACCGACCTGACCGACCTGACCGATCAGGTCGCCCGCGCCGGAACCCAGAAACAGCGAACCGAGGATCGAGGCGCCGGCAACGCCGAGATTGGTGAAGATCGACTTGTCGTAACGTTTTTCCGAATGCTGGGCGATCACATGGCCGATTTCATGGCCGAGCACGCCAGCCGCTTCCGCCTCGCTGTTGGCCAGCGCCAAGGTGCCGCGTGTGATGTAGACATAGCCACCGGGCAACGCAAAGGCGTTGACGACCGGCGAGTTCAGCACAGTGAAGGTGAAGCTGCTGGCCGGCTGGCCCGACTGGCCGGCGATGCGCCCGGCAATGCCGGCGACGTAGGCGCCGATATTGGGATCCTCATAAACGCCGCCGAATTCCTTGAGGATTTTCGGATGCTCTTCCTTGCCCACCTTCCGGGCTTCGTCGGGTGACATGAAGATTTGTGCCGGCGCCGGCGTTGCGGCCAGCAGTGCCAAGGTGGTGGCGAGAGCGAAGATGGAATGGCGCATGATTCTGATTCCCTGACACTCTTCAGCGGCCGACAAAGCGCGCAGCACGGCGTTCGACAAAACTGGCAACCCCTTCTTTAACGTCCGCGCTGGCCATCAGGTTGCGTTGCGTCGGGCTGAAATCGGCCACGGCCGCCGCCGGGCCGTCTTCCACCGCCAGGCGCGCATTGCGCAACGTAGCCGACACCGCGAGCGGCGCCTGGGCGGCGATGCGTTCCGCTACTTTGATCGCTTCGACCAGCTGGCCGCCCGGCTCGGTCACTTCCTGCACGAAGCCCAGACGCAGCACCGTCGCCACATCGAATTCATCGCCGGTCAGCAGATAGCGCATGGCATTGCCCCAGCCGGCACGTTCGACCATGCGGATGGTGGCGCCGCCGGTGGCCATGATACCACGCTTCACTTCCAGCTGGCTGAAACGGCAGTCGCTGGCGGCCACCACCAGATCGGCGGCCAGCATCAGCTCGATGCCGATTGTATAGGTGATGCCCTGAACAGCAGCCACCACCGGCTTGGTGCGGAAGGGCGCGATGTTGTTGCAGGGATCGATCTGGCCCGGTTCGACCAGCAGGTTCTTCTCGCCCATCAGCGGCGCCACCTTGGGCAGATCGAGCCCGGCGGTGAAATGCGGGCCTTCGGCATAGAGCACGGCGACGCGCGCATCGGCATCGCGCTCGAAAGCGGTGTAGGCCGCCGCCAGCTCTTTCAGCATCTTCGGCGTGAAGCCGTTCATCTTGGCCGGCCGGTTCAGGCCGATCAGGAAAATGTCGCCGTCGCGGCGGGTCAGAATCTCGCCATCGGGATCAGCCGGGGCGGGCGCGGCGGGCGGCATACTCGTCTGGGCACTCATGTCTGGGCTTCCTCAGCGCGGTTGTCCCGAGTTTTTCACAGGCGGCAGGATGGGGGCAAGACGGCCGGGCCGGTGCATTCTATACTGCCGCTTCATGGCAGAAGCTGGGCAGTTTCGAGGGGCGGCCGTGCCGGATTTCACGTTTGAGCTGAAGGTTGCCGGTCCCGATGGCGGACTGATCTGCGGCGTCGACGAAGCCGGCCGCGGCCCTTTGGCCGGACCCGTGGTGGCCGCCGCCGTGATCCTGGACCGCCGCCGCCGTCCCAGAGGCCTGGACGATTCCAAGAAGCTGAGCATCGAAAAGCGCGATCTGCTGTTCGAGCGGCTGATGGAGCATGCCCGCGCGGGCCAGGCGCATATCGGCATCGGCGCGGCATCCGTGGCGGAAATCGGCCGGCTGAATATCTTTCACGCCACCATGCTGGCCATGTGCCGCGCTGTCGCGGCTTTGCGCATCGTTCCGCATCACGCCCTGATCGATGGCAATCACTGTCCGAAGCAACTCGTCTGTCCCGCCACCGCGGTGGTGGGCGGCGATGCCCTGAGCGTTTCGATCGCCGCCGCCTCGATCATCGCCAAGGTGACGCGCGACCGCGCCATGGCCAAGCTGCACCGGCGCTATCCGCACTATGGCTGGGACCGCAATATGGGCTACGGCACCCCTGCGCACCAAGCCGGACTGAAAATCGCCGGTGTCACAAAACACCACAGACTAGGTTTTGCGCCTGTAAGGGACCAACTGACTCTAGATTTAGTATTAACCAATTAAACACCTAAAGAATCTAATGACTTGCGGGTCTTTCTTGGGGATGATCCGCACATGGCGCCGACGTTCAACGACCCGACCAGCAAGTCCCGCAACAAGCCGGGGCTGCGCAAGGGCCATCTCAGTCTCGTCGGGGCCAACCCGGATGCCGGCCGCACCGCAACCGTGAGCCGGGCCAAGCCGCTGCTGGCCCGGGCGCCGAAGGCCGAACTGGCCCGGGCCCTGCCGCATCCCGACCTGCCGCTGGACAAGATCCTGCTCGGCGAATGCGTGGCGCAGATGAACGCCCTGCCGGCGGAATCGATCGACTGCATCTTCGCCGACCCGCCCTATAACCTGCAGCTCACCGGCGAGCTGCGCCGGCCGAATGACAGCGTGGTCGATGCCGTCGACGACGACTGGGACAAGTTCGCCTCCTTTGCCGAATACGACAAATTCTCGAAAGCCTGGCTGCAGGCCGCCCAGCGCCTGCTGAAGCCGAACGGCACCATCTGGGTGATCGGCAGCTACCACAACATCTTCCGCCTCGGCGCGCAGCTCCAGGACCTGGGCTTCTGGATGCTCAACGACGTGGTGTGGCGCAAGACCAACCCGATGCCGAATTTCCGCGGCAAGCGTTTCACCAATGCGCATGAGACGATGATCTGGTGCTCGAAGGACCAGAATGCGCGCGGCTATACCTTCAACTACGACGCCATGAAGGCGCTGAACGAAGACCTGCAGATGCGCTCGGACTGGCTGATCCCAATCTGCTCGGGCGGCGAGCGCCTGCGCGGCGAGAATGGCAGCAAGACCCATCCGACGCAGAAGCCGGAAGCGCTGCTGCATCGCGTGCTGGTCGCCTCCACCAAGCCGGGCGACGTGATCCTCGATCCCTTCTTCGGCTCGGGCACCACCGGCGCCGTGGCCAAGCGGCTCGGCCGGCATTTCATTGGTATCGAGCGCGAAACCACCTATGCCAAGGCGGCCGAGCGCCGCATCGCCACGGTGCAGCCGGCGGCCGCCGAAGATGTGGAAGTCACGCGTTCGAAAAAAGACGAGCCGCGCATCCCGTTTGGTTGGGTGGTGGAACGCGGCCTGCTGGAACCCGGCACCGTACTGGTCGATCCTTCGCGGCGGTTTTCCGCCAAGGTCCGCGCCGATGGCAGCCTCGCCACCGGCAATGCCAGCGGTTCGATCCACAAGATGGGCGCTCATGTGATGGGTGCCACTGCGTGCAATGGTTGGGTTTTCTGGCATATGCAGGTCGAAGGCAAACTCGTACCGATTGATGTGCTGCGCCAGAAGCTGCGCGCAGAGCTTGTGTGACTTTCGGCCAACCCTCGTCGTTTTCCACAATAATCGATCCACATTCCGGCCACGGTGCTGGCGAGCCCGCTTGAGCGGGTGATACCGTGCCGCCTGCGCGCTTCAGCTTGCGCGGATGGGGTCTAGGGTGGCGGATCAGGAAACAGTTCACGCTGCTTTGCTGCAGCGGCTGATGGAAGACGACGAGTCCCTGCTGGAAAGCCAGGACCCCGGCGTCGAAGCCATGCTGATCGAGCGGCTGTACCAGAACAGCTGGGCCACGCGCTACACGCCGATCCCGCTGCTGTTCGGCGCCTTCGTCATCTACAAGGACTATCTGAGCTGGTGGCATATCACCGGCCTGACCGCGCTGTATCTCGGCACCACTTTCTACATGGACCGCCTGCGCGATGCCTTCGCCGCCAGTCGCGACTCCTTCAACAACAAGACCGACTGGGGTCTGCGCTTTGCTATCGGCTGCAGCTTCACCGGCCTGACCTGGGGCCTGCTGGCCTGGTTCGCCTATCCGCCGGGCGACTTCGCCTTGCAGGCCGCGCTCTCCGTCGCCTGGTCCGGCCTCGCCACCGCCACGCTGAACACCCGCGCGGTGCATCTGCCGTCCTTCTACGCCTTCATGATCGCCATGTCGGCGCCGTTCTTTGCCCGCGGCTTCCTGTTCGGCGAGCCAAGCACGGTGATCATGGCGTTTTTCGGTGTCATCCTGCTGACTGCGATGTGCTTCTGCGCGCAGATCAACAGCAAGCGTGAGCGCATCAGCATGGCGCTGCGGCTGCGCCATGCCGAACTGATCACCGAACTGGATCGCGCGCGCGCCTCTGTGCAGACCAGCTACAGCGACATGGAAAGCCGGTATCGCTGCATGGCTGCCGATTTCGAGGCGATGCAGCGCCTGACCCGCGAGGGTTTCTGGGCCTGGGAGGCCGAAACCGGTCAAGTGGTCTGGTCGGACGAGACCTACCGGCTGCTGGGGCTGGCACCGCAATCCTGTCCGGCCGCCCTGGCCGCCTGGGTCGACCGCGTGCATCCCGATGACCGCGAGGCGGTGCGCAACCACTACCAGCGCCTGCGCCATGGCACGGCCTCGGCCGAGGTGCGCTTCCGCCTGGCCGGCAGCGAGGCCTGGCTGCAGGCGATCGGCGAAGCGGTGCTGAAGGACGATGGCGAGGTGCAGCGCATCCGCGGCATCCTGCGCAGCGAGCCGGAAGCGGCTGGCGCACAGGCCTGATCGACGCCCCATTCAGTCGACGGCGCAGACCTTGAGCAGGACGGCATCGGGACGGCGCTCGCCGATGCCGATGTGTAGTTTTTGCACCAGCCATTGCAGATCGGGCGCCGCGGTCTCGAAGCGCATCGCCGTACGCATGTAATAGGCCGATGGATCGACGGGTTCGCCGCGTGCCAGTTTCGCCATGACGTCGGCCGGGCCGATGCGCAGGCCGCGGCTCCAGACCTCGACCTGTGCGCCGCTCGCCAGTTTCAGCATGTAGCGCGCATCCAGATCGGCGAGGCCATCGGGGCGCAGCACCTGCCAGTCCGCACCGCCGGCCAGCACAAGGCCGGAAATTTTCCCGCTGACCTTGCCGCCGGTGATCGGCACGCAGCGCTTTTCGCCCGCGGCGTCGCGGCCGATGCTCTGCGGCGTTGCGACATGCACTTCCAGATCGAAAACCGGCGTCAGCATCGCTGTCCCCTCATTTCATGCGCGGCAGGATATCGTCGAGCCGGCGGTGCAGATCTGCGGCCTGCGCCTTGCCGATCTTCTCGGTCAGCGCCGCCTGCGCCTGCTGCCAGACCGGCAACGCCTTCTGGAACAGGCGGCGGCCTTCGGGCGTCAGGCGAATCTCGCGCCGCCGCCGGTCATCGGCGGCAGGCCGCTGGGTGATCAGGCCGCGCTGTTCCATCAGGCGCAGGTTGCGCGTCAGCGTGGTGGCATCGGCATCCAGTTCGGCAGCCAGCGTGCCCACCGCATGACTGCCATCGCGATAGAGAAGCGCCAGCGTGGCGAATTGCGGCATGGTCAGGTCAAGGCCGGCCAGGTGCTGGCCATAAACCTGCAAGCCCCGGCGCGTCGCCGCATGCAGGCGCAGCACGGTGCAGCCCTCCTCCAGCAACTGGCGGAAGGCGGCCTCGGGCGTGTCGCTGCGCTTGCGGCTCATGCCTTTTCAATACCCCTGCCGGCCGCCTCTTGCAAACCGCCGGTCGGGTTATTACCTGTACTTACATTATATGTATATACAGTTTTTAGGAGAAGGCCATGACACAGGTGGTGATTACCGGGATGGGGCTGGTTACGCCGCTGGGGGCCGGGGTGGAGACCAACTGGGCGCGCCTGACCGCCGGGCAGTCCGGTTTGCGTCGCATCACCGCCTTTGAAACCGGCGATCTGCCGGCGAAAGTCGCCGGTATCGTGCCCGATATCGCCGACGATCCGGCGGGCGGCTTCGATCCTGAAACCGCCGCGCCGGCAAAAGACCGTCGCAAGATGGATCGCTTTATCCATTTCGCCCTGGCCGCCGCCCATGAGGCCGTGACGCAATCCGGCTGGAGGCCGGCCGATGACGCGGCGCGCAGCCGCGCCGGCTGCATCATCGCCACCGGCATCGGCGGCTTTCCGGCCATTGCCGAAGCCACGCGGACGGTGGAGCGCGCCGGGCCGCGCAAACTGTCGCCCTTCGTCATCCCCTCCTTCCTCGGCAACCTGGCGGCCGGCCAGGTTTCGATCCGCTTCGGCCTGCAGGGTCCGCTCGGCTGCCCGGTCACGGCCTGTGCGGCCGGAGCCCAGGCGATCGGCGATGCCGCGCGGCTGATCCGTGCCGGCGATGCCGATGTGATGGTCGCCGGCGGCGCGGAAGCCTGCATCGACCGCGTCAGCTTTGCCGGCTTTGCGGCGGCCCGTGCGCTGGCCACGGCCCATAACGATGAACCGGAAAAGGCCTCGCGGCCCTTCGATGCCGATCGCGACGGCTTCGTCATGGGTGAAGGCGCCGGCATCCTGGTGCTGGAAAGCGAAGACCATGCCCGCGCCCGCGGCGCCACCATTCTCGGCCGTGTGCTCGGTTACGGCACTTCGGCCGATGCGCATCACATCACCGCGCCGCCCGATGACGGCGCCGGCGCGCGCCGCGCCATGCAGATCGCTCTGACACAGGCCGGACTGGAGCCTGCGCAGATCGGCTATATCAATGCCCATGCCACGGCGACGCCGGTGGGCGATGCCGCCGAGATCAGCGCGGTGAAGACGGTGTTCGCTGGCGCGCTGAACGGCCTGTCGATGTCCTCGACCAAATCGGCCATCGGCCATCTGCTCGGCGCCGCCGGCGCGGTGGAAGCGATCTATGCCCTGCTGGCGGTGCGTCACGGCCTGCTGCCGCCGACGCGCAACCTGGAGACGGCGGATGCGGCCTTTGCCGGCATTGATCTGGTGCCGCTGAAAGCCAAGGCAAAAGATATTGCCTATGCGATGTCGAATGCCTTCGGTTTCGGCGGCGTCAATGCCGCTCTGGTTGTCGGACGCTGACGACCCAGGTAGAAAATCGCGCCATCGCCATAAAAATTGGCCAAAATCCGCAACAGATACTGTTATTTGCCGGTCATCCCTCTAATCTCGCGGCGCGCCGCCGTTGCGAGGCTGGAGTCATATGTCGGAATCAGAAGTTACGTCTGCAGCTGAATTCAAACGGCTGATCGACGAAACAGACGTTACCCCGAAGCCGGCCGAGCGCGCGCTGGTTGCGTCCGTTATGGCGCAGCGGCTTTTCCGCACCAGCCGCCCGACGCGCTACATGTCTTTCGTGTTCATGGCCGGGATGTTTGCGGCCTTCTGGGACAGCCTGCATGTCTGGGAAATGGCCGCCGCCTTTGCCCTGAATTTTTCCGGCACGCTGTGGTTCGACCATCTGCGGCGCGATTTCGCCGCCCGGCCCAATCCCTTTGCGCAACCCGACCGCTGGACCAGCCGCTTTGCGCTGGCTTCGACAATCACCGGCGCCAGCTGGGGGTTGCTCGGCTGGTTCGCCTATGTGCCGGACGCCTTCGAGACGCAGATTACCCTGGCCTTTGCATTCTGCGGACTGATGACCCTGAGCGTGCTGACCCGCCATACGCATCTGCCGTCCTATTACGCCTTCCTGACCATGACCATCGTGCCGCCCCTGCTGCGTTGCCTGATGGAAGGCAGTGCAGCATCGCTCACCATTGCTTTTTGCGGCGCTGTCTTTGTGCTTTTCACCTCGGTCTGGACCCACAACGCGAATGACAGGGAGCAGCGGGCGGCGATCCTGCAGTTGCGCAATGCAGAACTTCTGAAAGAAGTGGACAAGGCCCGTGCGATGGCGGAAGCCGCCCGCGACGTGGCAGAAGAGAATTACCGCCGCACGCTGGACTCCCTGCAGAACGCCCAGCGCATTGGCAATATCGGCAACTGGGACTGGGACCCGGTCAGCGGCAAGCTGTTCTGGTCCGACCAGTTCTACCGGGTCATCGGACTGTCCCCCGATGCCCTCGCGCCCAGCATCGAGGCTTTCCTGGCACAAATCCATCCGGAAGACCGCGACCGGATGGCGCAAAGCCTGGCCGGCATATATCCCGCTTCTTCGCAAAACACATTCGAGTTCCGTGTCGTGCCGGCGGAAGGCGAAACACGCACCCTTCTCGCCATCATGGAAACGGTTCAGGACGAGTCCGGCAAAGTTGTGAGGATGGCGGGCACCCTGTGCGACGTGACGCAACAGCGCCGATACGAAAACGCGCTGATAACGGCAAAAGCGGAAGCCGAACGCGCCAGCCTGGCGAAGACCAATTTCCTGGGCAACCTGAGCCATGAATTGCGAACCCCGCTGAACGCCGTGATCGGCTTCGCCGAAATGCTGACCCTGCCGCGGACCGGCGGCACCATCACGCACAAGGCAGAGGAATATGCCGGGCTTATTCTGAGGAGCAGCCGCGAGCTGCTGGTGCTGATCGACGATCTGCTGGATATCGCGCAGATCGAATCCGGCCAGCTCGAGCTCAAGTCCGAAACCATCGACATGCCGGCTCTGATTGACGCGGTCGTGTCCGATGCGCAGCCTGCCCTGCAGAAGGCCGGGTGCCGTCTGGAAACACGCGTTACCGGACATCGCATCCAGGGCGATACCCGGCGCATCCATCAGATCGTAGCGACACTGCTTGTCGAAGCCATACGCCTGTCGCCGCCGGGCAACAGCCTGCAGCTCGGCATGGAGCCCGAGGACACCATGCTGCGGCTGACGCTGACCAGCCGGGCCGCACTACCCAACATCACCGAGGACACCAGTCTTCTGCACGGCTTCGAATCCCGCATTGCCTATCATGCCGGGGATCTCGGTCTGCATCTGGCGCTGATGAAGGAGCTGGTGCGCCGCCATCGCGGCAATCTGCGCAGCGAAAGCCTTCCCGATGGCAGCACGTCACTGCATCTGCGCCTGCCCATGGCCGGGCCGGTCTGAAACACAATTGGGCTGAAACAGAATCGCGTTGACAGGTCAGGCCTTGAAATTGACCTTCATGCCGGCTGTCGGCGCCGCGGCATTCTGCAGGTTGGCGATCTCGCGGTTGGCATCGCCGAACATCTTCTGCATCTCGCCGCGATCCTGCGCTTCCAGGAACGGGTTCATGCCGGTGAGCAGCAGGCGCTTCATCACCTTCTTGAGCGCACCGTTGATCTCGGCCGCATCGCTCTTCAGCGTAGCCAGGTCTTCATTGCTGATCGCGCCGGTGCTGACGGCCGGGCCGAGGCCCAGCGAGGCCTTGATCTGCGCGGCGGCCGACTGCGCCGCCGTCAGCGGCTTCTGCGGATCGGTCACCGGCGGGGCATTGAGCGTCAGGGCCTGGGGTTTGGGCGGTTGGACGGACCCTGTGCCGCTGGCCCCGGCGCCGGAAAGCGTGCGGCTGATCTCGCGGGCGGCATCGCGGATATCGCGGGCGACGCTGCGCGCCAGGCGTCCGTCGCCCATGGCGGCGGCCGAACCGGCCGCGAGTTGCAGACCGGCCAGACGCACACGGGCCTGATCGAGCTTGCTGCGCGCCAGACTGGCCGCGAGCGCACCGCTGCTGCCCTTGAGGCTGGTCAGCACCTCATCGAGAGTCTGCCCGGCCTGGCTTTTCGTCTGGCCCGTCCTGGCCACGGCCTGGGTCTGGGCTGTCGCCAGCAGGAATTTCGGGGTGCCGTTACCGGCAATATCGCTGACCATTCTGGCCTCAAGCAAAGGGGTGCCGCCGCCCATTTTGGGTTGCGCGGACAGGGTCCTTATACTCCGGTCTCAGCCGGCAGGGGTTAATTCCGGGCCTAAAAAAGCGATTATGCGCTGATATTCACCGTCATACCGGGAGTGGGGGCCGCCGCCGCCAGCAGGCCACCAACCTCGCGATCAGCTTCCCGGAACATTTTTTCCATTTCGCTGCGCTCTTTGGGATCGAGCGTATGGAAGCCGGTCTCGCGCAGTTTGCGCATGATTTTCTTCAGCTCCTTGACCAGCCCCGCAGCCTCGCGTTTCAGGCTGGCAAGATCGTCGTCGCCGGCAGCAGGCCGGGCCTCGCCGGCCGGCGCGACGCTGGCGGCCGGCTTCGGCGCATCAGCGGGAGCCCCGGCCCCTGTGGGGGCAAGCGCCGCGGTGCCGGAGGCCGCCGGCATGGCCGCGGCCGTAGTACCGCCCGCCTCGCCGGCGGCCGCCAGCGCGCGGCTGAGTTCGCGGCAGGCATCGCGGATATCCCGCGCCACCTTGCGGGCCAGACGCGCATCGCCGGTGGCGGCGGCCGAGCCGGCAGCCAGCTTCAGCGCTTCCAGTTTGGCTTTCAGCTGTTCGAGCTTGCGGCGCGCGGCTTCCTTGGCGCCCTTGCTCTTGCTGTTTTTCAGATCGTCGATAATCCGGTCGAGCGTCCGCTCGGCGTCGGTTTTCTGGCGCGGGGCATTCAGACTTGCCAGCGCATCGCGCGCAGCCGCCAGGGCGGTGGGAGGGGGCGCAAGCGCCCCGGCAATATCGGCGACCATTCTGGCCTCCTGTTGCAGGTTGTCGGCGGCACGAGGCTTCTGCCTGCGCCGCGCTTTCATCTTAGCCCCGCATCCTTAACGCGCCATAAAAAAAGACGGCGTGTTCGGGGGAACACGCCGCTGAGTCTGGGGGGAAGGAAAATGAGGAATAACGCGGTAGTCAGGCCGGCCGGGGCTCTGCAAACCTGGCCGGACGGAAAATCAGTTCATAACCTTCCAGCTGCCATCGGGCTGGCGGCAGGCGGTGCCGAAGCCCTGCTGCTGCTCGCCACCGACGGTGATGGTCTGCTGGAATTCGCGGCAGTATTCACCGCTCTTGGCCTGGTAGGCCGGCTGCGGCACCACGGTGCCGGCATTGCCGCTGTCAGGGTTGCGCCAGGACACCTGGGTGCCCGACGGCGTGGTCTCAAAAGCGCGCTGGTTGGCGCGTTCCATATAGCCGCGGTCGGCCTTGTCGAGCGATTTGCCGACTTCCGAGCCGAGCAGCGCGCCGATCAGCGTACCGGCGGCGACGCCGACCAGCTGGCCGGTGCCCTTGCCGAACTGGGCGCCGGCAACGGCGCCGCCGACGCCGCCGAGCACGGTGCCGACATTCTGTTTGGGGCCGCTGTCATTGGCGCAGGCGGCCAGCATGCCGACGATACCGACAGCAGCAACCACCGACACGAAGCGGCGAGACCGGCTATGATAAGGCGGGCGGAGAGAAATGGCGTTCATGGATCGTGGACCCCTAGGACATGCCCCGATAAGGCCTTTTAGGGCCGGGCACGGGAGAAAATCTGGCCGGGGATTGCGGCGGGATTGCGGCAGGGTTTAGGTATCATTGCGTCAGACTGTTACAGTCGGTGACAGCCGGCCATCGCCAGAGGATTGCAACCGATTATGAATGCCACCGCAGACCCTTTTGCGCAATTCGCCGCCTGGCTGGCCGAGGCCACCAAGAGCGAGCCGAACGACCCCAACGCCATGGCCCTGGCGACCGCCGATACCGACGGCCTGCCCAATGTGCGCATGGTGCTGCTGAAAGACCATGACGCGCAGGGTTTCGTCTTCTACACCAATTTCGAAAGCCAGAAGGGCACCGAGCTGCTGGCCAACAAACAGGCCGCCGCCGTGTTTCACTGGAAGAGCCTGCGCCGCCAGGTGCGCATCCGCGGCAGCGTGAGCGTGGTGAGCGATGCCGAGGCCGATGCCTATTTCGCCTCGCGCGCCCGCGACAGCCGCATCGGCGCCTGGGCCTCGCAGCAGTCGCGCCCCCTGGAAGGCCGCTTCGCGCTGGAGGCCGCAGTGGCAAAATATGCCGCCAAGCATGCCATCGGCGAGGTGCCGCGTCCGCCGCACTGGTCAGGCTTCCGCATTGCGCCGGTCTATATCGAATTCTGGACCGACAAGCCGTTCCGCCTGCATGACCGCCTGGTTTTCCGGCGCAGCAGCGTGGCGGCGCCATGGACCACCGAGCAGCTCTATCCGTGACGATCGTCGCGCAAACCCGCGTCGACCGCGCCACCACGGCGCGGCTGATGCGGCGCGCCACCTATGCCTCCGTGCTGGTGGTGACTCTCCTGGTGGCAGCGAAGCTGGCGGCCTGGCTGCAGACGGAATCGGTGGCGCTGCTGGCCTCGCTGGTCGACAGCCTGCTCGATGGCGTCGCCTCGCTGATCAACCTGTTCGCGGTACGTCATGCGCTGACACCGGCCGATGACGAACACCGCTTCGGCCATGGCAAGGCGGAAGCGCTCGCCGGCCTCGGCCAGGGCGCCCTGGTGGCCGGATCGGCGCTGTATCTGTTCATTGCCGGCATCGAGCATCTCGTTACGCCGCAGCCGATCGGCCAGAGCCCGGCCGGCATCGCTGTCATGCTGCTGTCGATTGTGCTGACCGGCGGGCTGATCCTGTATCAGCGCCGTATCGTGAAACAGACCGGCTCGCTGGCGATTGCCGCCGACCGGCTGCATTATGTCGGCGATCTCGCCACCAATCTGACCGTGATCCTGGCGCTGCTGCTGGCCAGCCGGCCGGGTTTTGTCTGGGTCGATGCGGTCGGCGCCCTGATCGTTGCCGTCATCATCGTCAAGAGTGCCATCGACATCGTGCGCGGCGCGCTCGACAACCTGATGGACCGCGAGATGCCGGATGCCGACCGCGACCGCATCCTGGCCGTGGTGCGTGCCCATCCGCAGACCCGTGCCGCCCATGACCTGCGCACGCGGCTGGCCGGCAACCAGGCCTTTATCCAGTTCCATCTGGAACTCGATCCCGACATCACCCTGCGCGCCGCGCACCGGATCTCCGACGAGATCGAGGCGCAGCTGCTGCAGATCTTCCCTAGCGCCGAAGTGATCATCCACCAGGATCCCGCCGGCTATGACGAACCGGTTGCCCCGCATGTTCCACGCTAAAGCCAGCCTCATCGCAACCGCCAGCCTGCTGGTCCTGCTCGCCACGCCGGCCCATGCGGCCGCCGTCGACGGCCGGAGCCTGACCGTCCTCTGGGTGCTGCCCTTTGCCGGCATACTGCTGTCCATCGCGCTGATGCCGCTGTTCACGCCGAATGTCTGGCATCATCATTTCGGCAAGGTCGCGGCCTTCTGGAGTCTCTGCGTCATCCTGCCCTTCGCGCTGCAGATCGGCACACTGCCAACCGCCCATATGCTGCTGGACGTGGCGCTGCACGAATACATCCCCTTCATCGTTCTGCTGTTCGCACTCTTCACCGTGGCCGGCGGCGTGCGCATCACCGGCAACCTGCATGGTTCGCCCAGCCTGAACACCGCCCTGCTGCTGGTCGGCACGGTACTGGCCAGCTGGATGGGCACCACCGGCGCCTCCATGCTGATGATCCGCCCGCTGATCCGTGCCAATGACGACCGCCGGCACAATGTGCATGTGGTCGTGTTCTTCATCTTCCTGGTCAGCAATGTGGGCGGCGCGCTGACACCGCTGGGCGATCCGCCGCTGTTCCTCGGCTTCCTCAAGGGCGTCGATTTCTTCTGGACGACGAAGGCCCTGTTCATGCCGACGATGTTCGTCACCGTATTGCTGCTCGCCGTCTTCTACGCCATCGATAGCCACTATTACCGCAAGGAAGGCATCGTCGCGCCCGATCCGACGCCGGACAGCGCCATCGGCCTGGAGGGCGGCATCAACCTGATCCTGCTCGGCGCCATCATCCTGGTTGTCCTGATGTCCGGCACCTGGACTCCCGGTGTGGAGATCAGCGTCTTCGGCGTTGGCGTGGCCCTGCAGAATCTGGTGCGCGACATCCTGCTGGTCGTCATCTCGCTGCTGTCACTGAAGCTGACGGATACACAGACCCGCAGCGACAACGGCTTCACCTGGGGGCCCATCATCGAAGTGGCCAAGCTGTTTGCCGGCATCTTCATCACCATCATCCCGGCCATCGCCATCCTGCGCGCCGGTCTCGACGGCGCGCTAGGGCCCTTGGTCAGCCTTGCCTCCCATGCCGATGGCACGCCGAACAATGCGATGTATTTCTGGCTCGCCGGCGGCCTCTCCAGCTTCCTCGACAATGCGCCGACCTATCTGGTGTTTTTCAACATGGCCGGGGGCGATGCCACGCAGCTGATGGGGCCGCTGGGCACGACGCTGCTGGCGATCTCGGCCGGCGCGGTGTTCATGGGCGCCAACAGCTATATCGGCAACGCCCCCAATTTCATGGTCAAGGCCATCGCCGAGGAGATGAAGGTCAGTATGCCCAGCTTCTTCGGCTATATGGCCTGGAGCTGCGCCATCCTGCTGCCCTGCTTTGCCATCGTGACGCTGATCTGGTTCCGCTGATGCGGGGTCACAGGACTTTCATTGTCGATAAAGCCGAGTCGCGGTAGACTGTGACCGATTCGGGCGGCAGTCCGGCCGCCTGATCACGGGTGTTTGTTCAGGAGGACAGAGCCATCGCAACCAGCACGACGCGCAAAAGCGCTGCCGCGACCAAAGGGGCCAAGCCCAGGGCCGCCACCAAGTCCAGCACAACGACGTCCAAGGGCACCGCCGCCGCCAAGAAGCCAGCGGCTGCCAGCAAGACCAAGACCGCGCCTGCGACCAAAACCACATCGGCGACCAAGAAGACCGCGCCGGTTCGCAAGACCGCGATGACCAAGGTCACCGAAGCCGCCGCCAAGGCCGCCGCGAAATCCGCGGCGCCAAAGCCGAAATCCGCGAAAAAGGCCCCGGCGACATCCGGCGCAAAGCCGGCGCCCGGCAAGGCCGCCGCCCCGAAAAAAAGCAGCATTCCGCCTGCCGTGCTGAAGCTGCACCAGGCGATCCTGAAATCCCTGGATGACGACAAGGCCGAGGAGATCGTCTCGATCGACCTGACCGGCAAATCCTCGATTGCGGATTTCATGGTGGTCGCCTCCGGCCGCTCCTCCCGCCAGGTCGGCGCCATCGCCGAGCATCTGGTCGAACGCATCAGCCGGGAAACCGGCCGCAAGGTGCGGGCCGAAGGCAAGGCCGTGGGCGACTGGGTGCTGATCGATACCGGCGACATCGTCGTGCATATCTTCCGGCCCGAGGTGCGCAGCTTCTACAATCTGGAAAAGATGTGGGGCGGCGCCACCATCCCCGAGCCGGCGGCAGCCTGACGATTCCACGATGAAGATCACCGTGGCCTGCGTCGGCAAGGCGGGCCGCGCCAAGCATGATGCGGCCCAGACCCTGCTGGAAGGCTATCGCGAGCGCCTGCCCTGGCCGGTCACCATCCGCGAGGTGGAAGACCGCAAACAGGGCGGCAGCGCGCCCGAGCGCAAGGCCCGCGAAGCCGCCCTGCTGCTGGCCGCCCTGCCCAAAGGCGCCGTGATCGTGGCCCTGGACGAGCGCGGCAAAAGCCTGACCAGCCGCCATTTCGCCGATATCCTGGCCCAGTGGCGCGACCACGGCGAACAGGAGGTGGCTTTCCTGATCGGCGGCGCCGACGGCCTGGACCCCGCCTTGGTATCCAGGGCGCGGCTGACCCTGTCGCTTTCGGCCATGACTTGGCCGCATTTGCTGGCCAGGGTGATGCTGCTGGAACAGCTCTATCGCGCCTGGAGCCTGCAAACCGGCCATCCTTACCACCGTGATTAAGGAAAGGCCGGCGTGACGGGCGGGCCGGTCTGCGCTATGTAGAACGCAAGCCCCTTACTCAGAAGAATCGCCGATTTTCGCCATGAGCAATACCGCCGAAGCCCGCAAACCCGTCGTCCTCTGCATCCTGGACGGCTGGGGCCTGCGCGATGATCCGGCCGACAACGCTCTGGCCCAGGCCAGCCTGCCCAATTACCGCCGCCTGCTGGAGACCCGCCCCTTTGCCAAGGTGGGCACCTCGGGCCGCGATGTCGGGCTGCCCGACGGCCAGATGGGCAATTCCGAAGTGGGCCACATGAATATCGGCGCCGGGCGCATCGCCGTGCCGGATCTCGGCCGCCTCGACAATGCCGTGGCGGACGGATCGCTGAAAGACAATCCCGCCCTCACCGGTCTGATCGCCAAGCTGAAAGCCAGCAAGGGCGCCCTGCATCTGCTCGGCCTGCTGTCGGATGGCGGTGTGCATTCGCATCAGGACCATATGGCGGCCGTGGCGAAGATTTTCGCCCAGGCCGGCGTGCCCGTGAACATCCATATGTTCGCCGATGGCCGCGACACGGCGCCGAAAAGCGCCCTGGGGTTCCTGCAGACCTTCCGCCAGCAGATCGCCGGCGTCGCGAGCATCTCGTTTGCCACCGTGAGCGGACGCTTCTTCGCCATGGACCGCGACAAGCGCTGGGAGCGTGTCAGCCAGGCCGTCGATGCCATTGTCGATGCAAAGGGCAAGGCGGCGGCCAGCGCCGAAGCCGCCGTCGAGCAGGGTTATGCCGCCGACGAGAATGACGAATTCATCAGCCCCACCGTGCTCGCCGGCTATGCCGGGATGAAAGACGGCGATGGCGTGCTGATGGCGAATTTCCGCGCCGATCGCGCGCGCGAAATTCTCACAGCCTTGCTCGATCCGCATTTCGACGGATTCACGCGCAGCCGCGTGGTGAAAACCGCCGGCGCCGTTGGCCTGACCGAATATTCCACGGCGCTGAACGCATTTCTCGCCACGGCCTATGCGCCGATGCGCTATCCCAACGTGCTGGGAGAAATCCTGGCGAATGCCGGCAAGACCCAGCTGCGCATCGCCGAGACCGAGAAATACGCCCATGTCACCTTCTTCATGAATGGCGGCGAAGAACAGCCGTTCAAGGGCGAGGACCGCATCCTGGTGCCGTCGCCGAAGGTGAAGACTTACGACCTGCAGCCGGAGATGTCGGCGCCGGAACTGACCGACAAGCTGACCGCCGCCATCACCTCGGGCCAGTACGATCTGGTCATCGTCAACTATGCCAATCCCGACATGGTCGGCCATACCGGTTCAATGCCGGCGGCGATCAAGGCGGCGGAAACCGTCGACACCTGCGTCGGCCGCGTCGAAGCAGCAGTGAAGCAGATGGATGGCGTGCTGCTGATCACCGCCGATCACGGCAACCTGGAACAGATGATGGATCGCAACAGCGGCCAGCAGCATACGCAGCACACCACCAATCCGGTGCCGCTGCTGCTCACCGGCGGCGCGCGCACCGATGCTTACGCGCTCTCGGACGGTCGCCTGTGCGACATCGCGCCGACGCTGCTGCATTTCCTCGGCCTGCCGCAGCCCAAAGAGATGACCGGCCGCATCCTCGCCACGCCGACCACGACCGCAACCAGCCAGAACCCTGCCCGCCGCCTTGCGTAAGCTGCTCCTGTCCCTCGTCGGCCTGGCGCTGCTGGCGCCGGCGGACGGCTTTGCGCAAGCCGCACCGCAGCAGCAGCTGCAGGATGTGCAGAAGCGCCTGCAGGAAAGCCGCGAACGCGAGCGCGAACTGGGCCAGGAAGCCGCCAAGCTGGCCCAGAAGCAGCGCGATCTGCAAAGAAAGCTCGTCACCGCCGCCCGCAAGCTGCAGACCCAGGAGGACCTGGTGTCGCAGAGCGAGGAAAAACTCGCCCGGCTGCTGTCCGACGAGGAAGCCGCCCGGGCCTCGCTGGAGCTTCGCCGCGGCGAATTGGCGCAAACGCTGGCCAGCCTGGCCCATCTGAGCCGTCAGCCGCCCGAGGCCATGGTGCTGGCGCCGGGCTCGGCGCTCGACATGGTGCGGGCCAGCCAGCTGATGGCCGCCCTGGTGCCGGAGATCGAAAGCCGGGCCACCGGCCTGAAGGACGAACTGACCCGCCTGGCCCGGCTGCGGCAGGGTGTTTCCAGCGAGCAGGAGCGCCTGGGCAAGGCCATCGCCCAGCTGGACCATGAGCGCCGGGACCTGGAATTCCTGCAGGCCGAAACCCATGCCGCAGCCGCACAAACGGCGGAAGAGCGCGATTCCGAGCGTGAAAAGGCCGGCCAGCTGGCCGCCCAGGCCAAGGACCTGCGGGCGCTGGTCGACCGCCTGCTGGAACAGGAGCGCCGCGACGCCGAACGGCGCGCCGCCGAGGCCCGGGCCAGGGCCCTGCCGGCACCCAAGGGCGGCGAGCGCGACCCGCCGGAAGCCTATGCCGCTTTAGAAGGCAGCGCCGCCCTGCCGGCCCGCGGGCGGATCGTCGGCCGCTTCGGGCAGGCCGACGAAAACGGCGCACCGCTGCGCGGATTACGCATCGAAGCCCGCCCCGGCGCCCAGGTGATCGCGCCGACTGACGGTAAAGTGATGTTCGCCGGTCCGTTCCGCGGCTACGGGCAACTCTTGATTATCGCCCATGGCGGCGGATACCATAGCTTATTGGCGGGATTTGGACGGATCGACCGGGCGGTCGGTCAATGGGTTCTCGCCGGAGAACCGGTTGGCCTGCTGAGCAACTCCCCAGGCGAAAAACCTGTCCTATATCTCGAACTGAGGCGCAAGGGTGAAACGGTCAATCCGTTACCCTGGCTGGCCTCGGGCGACAGAAAGGTTAGCGGCTGATGCGCAATTTCCTCCTCGGTGGCGTCTGTGCCTTCGCATTGATGGGTTCTGTCGCGCTGTTCGCAGCCCCCAGCAAGGTCGGCAACCTGCAATCCAACGAAACCTACCGGCAGCTCAATCTGTTCGGCGAGATTTTCGAGCGGGTGCGCAACGACTACTACAAGGAAACCAAGGACGAGGAGCTGATGGAGCACGCCATCAACGGCATGCTCACCTCGCTCGACCCCTATTCGGTCTACATGCCGCCGCGCAGCTTCCAGGAAGCGCGCGTGCAGACCCGCGGCGAGTTCGGCGGTCTGGGCATCGAAGTGACGCAGGAAAGCGGCCTCATCAAGGTGGTGTCGCCGATCGACGAAACGCCGGCGCAGAAGGCCGGCGTGCTGCCGGGCGACCTCATCACCCATCTGGACGGCGATCCGGTGATGGGCAAGTCGCTGCAGGAATCGATCGAGAAGATGCGCGGCAATGCCGGCACCAATATCGTGCTGACCGTGCGGCGCGGCGCCGCCGATGCGGCCAAGACCTTCGACATCAAGATCACCCGCGCCGTCATCAAGACCCGCGTGGTGCGGTCGCGCCGCGAGGGCGAGTTCGCCTACCTGCGCATCTCGTCCTTCAACGAACACACCACCCAGGACCTGACCGCCGCCATCGACAAGCTGAAGAGCGAGATGGGGCCGGAGCTGAAGGGCTATATCGTCGACCTGCGCGACAATCCGGGCGGTCTGCTGGATCAGGCGATTTCGGTATCCGATGCCTTCCTGAACCAGGGCGAGATCGTTTCGACCCGCGCGCTGCGCGCCGCGGCCGATGAAGGCCAGCGCTACAACGCCAAGCGCGGCGACGTCGCCGATGGCAAGCCGATGGCCGTGCTGATCAATGGCGGCTCGGCCTCCGCGTCCGAGATCGTCGCCGGCGCCCTGCAGGACCATCATCGCGCCGTGCTGGTGGGCAACACCACCTTTGGCAAGGGCCTGGTGCAGACCATGATTCCGCTGGGTGAATTCGGCGGCATGAAGCTGACCACCGCAGGCTACTTCACCCCCTCGGGCCGCTCGATCGACAAGGTCGGCATCAGCGCCGATGTGGAAGCCTGGAACGAGCGCGACCGCCAGATCGCCGCGGCGCTGAAAGAGCGCCGGCAGATGACCGGCACGCGCGAGACCGAGGAAGACAAGCCGCAGAACCAGAGCACGCCGGTGCCGACACCGCAGGCCGTGCCGACGCCGGGCCAGGACGGCCCTGACCTGGTGCTGCAGTCCGCCATCGAAGTGCTGCGCGCACCGCCGAAGCCGTCTGCCCGCAAGTGACCTTGCGGCACGGATCAGCAGAAGGCTGAGACACCGCAATGGCCAAACTGCACGCCGATCCTGACGACCGCGCGATGGGCGATGCGCCGCCGCAGAAAGCCGGCCTGTTCGGCCGGCTGTTCGGCCGCAAGAAAACCGCAGCCGTCGAACCGGTGATGGCGGTTGCCGATCATGACGACGCCGACCTGATCCAGACCATCACCGGCGATGACGATGTTCATCCTGTCGAGCCGCCGCGTCGCCGCGGCTTCAAGCACAAGATCACCACGCTGTTCCGCATCATCGGCCTGATCCTGTGGCCGCCCTTCCTGCGTGGCGACTTCGGCACGGTGAACCGTCGCCTGCTGCTCACCGCCTGGACGCTGGTGCTGTTTGCGCTCGCCGCCGCCGGTGGCTGGCTGGTCACCACCAGCGAGAAACTGGCCTTCCTGCCCGGCTCGGAAGTGACCATCGGCGTCGCCCGCCTGGCCCTGCCGCCCGAAGCCCGGCTGGCGCCCGACCAGAAGAGCAGCGCCGCCGCACCGCCGCCGGCCGTCGGCCGCCTGGCCAGCGGCCTGCTGGTGGCGCCCGATCCGGCGCTGACCGAGATGACGCCGCGCGGCCCGATCCCCAAGATCGGCGCCGATGGCCGCCAGCCCTGGAATGCCTATGCGCGGCCCTACGACGAGCCGCCGAACCGGCCGCGGCTGGCCATCGTGCTGCACGAGATGGGCCTGAACGTGCAACTGACGGCGCTGGCCGCCGAACGCTTGCCGCCGGCGATCAGCTTTGCCTTCAATCCTTATGCGCCCGATCTCGCCGCCCAGGTGGAGAAGGCGCGCAACAGCGGCCATGAAGTGCTGATCGGCCTGCCGATGGAACCGTTCGACTATCCGAGCAGCGACCCCGGCCCCTACACGCTGCTGACCTCGCTCAGCGACCAGGAAAATATCCGCCGCCTCGACTGGGTGCTGGCGCGCGTGCCGGGCTATATCGGCTTCACCAATCTGATGGGCGGCAAATATACCTCTTCGCCCGAGCATATGCGCACCATCGCCGCCCGCCTCAAGGATCGCGGCCTGATGTTCGTCGACACCCGGGTGGCGCCGCGCAGCGTGGCGGCGCGCGTGGTGCGCGAAGGCGGCGGCGTCTATGCCTTCGTCAACCGCCAGATCGACATGCAGCCGACCGCCCCGCTGATCGATGCGCGCCTGGAAGAACTGGAGCGCACCGCACGCGCCAGCGGCGTCGCCATTGGCGCCGCCATGCCCTATCCGGTCAGCCTCGACCGCCTGCTCGCCTGGACGGACAAGCTCGACGCCAAGGGCATCGCGCTCGCCCCCGTCTCCGCCATCGCCAATCGTCAAACCCCCGAGTGAGTCGTCCATGAGTATCGATGCGCGTCCCTACCGCGACGGCGTGGGCATTGCCCTGCTGAATGCGCAGGATTTGGTCTTCGTCGGCCAGCGGATCGACCAGACCGCCGAAGCCTGGCAGATGCCGCAGGGCGGCATCGATGCGGGCGAAGAGCCGCTGCCGGCAGCCTTGCGCGAAATGGAAGAAGAGATCGGCGTGCCGGCGCATCTGGCCGAGGTGATCGCCGAAAGCCGCGGCTGGCTCTCCTACGACCTGCCGCCGGAGCTGGTCGACAAGGTATGGAAGGGCAAATATCGCGGCCAGCGGCAGAAATGGTATCTGGCGCGCTTCAAGGGCCGCGACAGCGACATCAACATCCAGACCGCGCATCCCGAATTCAACCAGTGGCGCTGGCAGCCATTCCGCCAGCTGCCCGACCTGATCGTGCCGTTCAAGCGACCGATCTACGAACAGATCGTCGCCGAATTCGCCGACCGGGTCCGCACCTGACCTGCGCATGAGCAAGGGCGATGTCCTGCTGCTGCACGGCGCCTTCGTCGGCGGCTGGGTGTTCGAACGCCTGCGCAGCGAACTCAGCCGGCGCGGCTGGAAAACCCATGCCCCCGACCTGCCCTTTCATGGCGCGGAACAGGCCGGCCAGCCGCCGCATCCGGATCTGGCGAAACAGGGTATTGCCGACTACCGCCGCTTCATCGAGGACGAGATTCATCGCCTGCCGCCGGGCGCGCATCCCCCCGTGGTGATCGGCCATTCGCTCGGCGGCCTGCTGGCGCAGCAACTGGCGGCAAAGAATCTGGTGCGCGCCACCGTGCTGCTGGCGCCGGTGGCGCCCTGGGGCAGCCTGCCGCGCACGAAAAGGCAGCTCGACAATGCCGCCGGTCTGCTGTGGAAGGGCGGCCTGGATATCTGGCGCAAGGGCGTGCCGCCGGATTTCCAAATTGCCGCCGACCAGTCGATGGATCATATCGCGCCGGCGCTGCAGCGGGACATCTTCGCCCGCATGGTGCCGGAATCGGGCCGCGTGCTGGGCGAGAGCGTGCTGTGGTGGCTGGACTGGCATGCGGCCAGCCATGTCGCCACCCATCGCGTGCAGGCGCCCGTGCTGGTGATCGCCGGCAGCGACGACAAGGTGACGCCGGCCACGGCCTGCCGCGCCGTCGCAGCCCGTTATCCCGGCCGCGCCGTCTATCGCGAGGTGCCAGGCCTGAGCCATTTCATCTTCGGCGAGCCGAAGGAAGACGAGGTCATTGCCCTCGTCGCCGACTGGCTGGACGAGCGCGTGGCCTGAAGCGGCTTCAAACGGACTCGACCGGCACGCCGCAACCCAGCACGATATCCACACTGGATCCATCGGAAGACAGCGGCAACAGCACGGCCTGAAACCGCTGCCGGCCGCGTTCGATTATGTAGTCGTAAGACAGCGCCTGCATCGTGCCGCCAGTAATGACCGCATCATACAGCGCCAGCAGTTCGGCGCGGAAACCGGTATTGGCGATCTCGTCGAGCCAGCGTCCGGTCAGATCGCGACCGTGATAGAACACGAACTCGCTGCCGAACAACCGGTAACGCAGACGCCATCCGGCATCGGGCTGACGCACCACATCGACCAGCAGCAGATAGCCCAGCAGGGATTTGAGATCGAGCGGATCGAGATCGGCACGGGCGGGAAAGCGACGGCCGGTCTGCTTGCCGGACCAATAGTCGATCAGGCTGCGCAGCCGCGGATCGAGATCCCCTGCTGCGACGGGCATGATGTGGCGGTTACCCGCTGCTGTTTCGCCTCCCATGCCGACAAGCCTAAACCGACCGGGAAAATCAGCAAGACATCTTGGAGGTTGCTAATAGACTGCAACCGGCAGGCCGCTGCTGAGCAGTATGTCGATGGTCTGGCCATCGGCAGCCAGCGGCAGGATCACAGCCTGGAAGCGGTGGCGCCGGCTGTCGAGCAAGTAGTCGTAAGACACCATCGGCGTGGCACCTGTCGCCACCACATGGGTGTAGAGCGCGGATAGCTGCTCGCGGTAAACCGGGTTTTCGATTTCATCCACCCAGCTGCCGGTCAGATCGCCGCCATGGTAGAAAACGAATTCGCTGCCGAACAGGCGATAGCGGAACCGCAACCGGGCGTCCCCTGCTGCCGCTTCCGGGCGCACCACATCGATCAGGTTGATATTGCCGAGCAGGCCGCGCAGGTCGAGCGGATCGATATCGGCGCGTGCCGGAAAGCGCCGGCCGGCACGCTTGGCACGCCAATAGGTCAGCAGCTCGGCGAGGCGCGGATCGAGGTCGGTTTCTGAGATCGGTCCCTGGGGTGGCAGATCGACCGGCGCTGTCATGGCGGAAAGTTTAGTCCGTCGTGCGGTCGAGGCAAGAGCCGGTGTGATCGCCCGGCGTCAGGCGGCCGCGGCCAGGCGGCCTAGGCGCCATTGCATGACCCGCCAGATGATGGCGGCGAACCAGCGGCTGGCCCGCGACTGCGGATCAAGGTCGCAGGCCTTGAGTGCCATGCTCAGGCCGCGCTGGATATGGCCGAACCGGTAGACCCGGCTGGCGCGCAATTCATAGGCGGCGCTCTGCGTCTGCCGGTTGTATGCGCCTTCGCAGCCATTACCGCACCAGTAGGCCATCGCCAGTTCGTCATCGCTGGCTTCCTGCATGCGGCCGAGCGCAATCGCCAGACGCCGCAGGCGCGACAGCGGCTGGTGCTGCTGATAGCGCTGCAGGTGGTCGTAGAAGAGTTTGTAATGGCGGAACTCGTCGGCGGCGATCTTGCCGGCCACCGCCTTCAGCACCGGCTCGTCGGTGGCATCGCGGATCGCGGTATAGAAACTGGATGTGCCGCATTCCACCACGCAGCGCGCCACCAGCTCGCCGCTGCGGCTGCCGCGCACGGAAGCTGTGACATCCAGCGGCAGGCGGTAGCCCTCGACAAAGCGCCGCATCGCCAGATCGGCATCGAAAGCCGGATCGGCCAGATGGGCCCAGCGCGCCAGCGCCGCGCCATGCTGGCGTTCCTCGACACCCCACTGCCGCACCACGGCGCAGAAGGCGGGGTCATCGGCAAAGACATTGCAGAGATACGTGACGTAATCGTCGGCATTGTGTTCGACCAGCGCCGCCGCTTTCACCGCGCGCAGCAGATCGGGATCGACCTTTGCGGGGTCGAACTGCTGCCAGGGAATGTCGTCGAGGGTCCAGTGACCGGTCATGCTTCTCTTATTTAACCGACGGTCATCAAATTGCAACTCTTGCAAAATCCGCTAAGTGCCGGTTAATACACCATTCTTGGCGAAATTAGGGCGACAGGACCGGTTCCATGGCCGACAGTATCCTCTATCACAATCCGCGTTGCTCCAAATCCCGCCAGGCGCTCGCCATCCTGAAAGCCAGTGGCATCGAACCCGAGATCGTCGAATATCTGAAAACCCCGCCCGACGAAGCCGCCCTGAAACACCTGCTGGCCCTGCTGGGCCTCAAGGCCCGCGATGTGCTGCGCCGCCAGGAAGCCGCCGCAGCCGGCCTTGATCCGACCGCCAGCGAAGCCACGCTGATCCAGGGCCTGGCCGCCCATCCGGAAGCGCTGGAGCGGCCGATCTTCGTGCACAAGGGCAAGGCGGTGCTCGGCCGCCCGCCGGAAAAGGTGCTGGGCATTCTCTAGCCTGCTGGTCTTGGCCGGGGCTGCGCGTTAGGTTTGTCAGCATACAAACGGAAGCGTCTCGCCCATGACCGATCAGTCCATCGACACCCAAAAGGGTGCCGCCCCCCAGGCTGTTGTCCAGCAGGGCATTTCCGCCTATTCGCTCGGCCTGCTGGCGCTGCTGACGCTGTTCTGGGGCATCAACTGGCCGATCATGAAGATCGCGCTGGTGGAAATGCCGGTCTTCACCTTCCGCGCGCTCTGCCTGGGCGGTGGCGCCGTCGGCCTGTTTGCCATCGCGATCTTCAAGCGCATGCCGCTGCGCATTCCCGCCGGCTATTTCTGGAAGCTGGTCTGGATCAGCCTCTTCAACATCGCCGGCTGGAATGTCTTTGTGCTCTACGGCCTCAGCATGCTGCCGGCCGGCCGCACCACCATTCTCGCCTTCACCATGCCGCTATGGCTGATCCCGATGAGCACGCTGCTGCTGCACGAACGCCTCACCGGCTGGAAGCTCGCCGGCCTCGGCATCGGCCTCACCGGCCTGATCGTGCTGGTCGCCGGCGAATGGCAGGCCATGGCGGCCGCGCCGCTGGGCGTGGTGCTGGTGCTGGCAGCATCCGTCTGCTGGGCCATCGGCACGCTGCTGACCAAGCTCTGGTTGGTGCCGATGACGGCCGTGCCGTTTGTCGGCTGGCAGATGGTGCTGGGCGGCCTGCCGATCTTCGTTCTGGCACCTGCGCTGGAATCCAGCGGCTGGTACATGTATTCGCTCGGGCCGTGGCTCTCGGCGCTGTACAACGCCACGATCTGCTTCGTTTTCTGCTACTGGGCCTGGAATGTGCTGGTGCGCATCCTGCCGGCCGGCATCAGCGGGTTGTCGACCCTGATGATCCCGGTGGTGGGCGTCTTCTCGTCGATGTGGATGCTGGGCGAGCAGCCGCAATGGCCGGAATTCGCAGCATTGGTTCTGGTTGCCACCGCGCTGGGCCTGATCCTCAAGCCGGCAAAAAGCTGAAGGCTACTCTGCCGCCACCTGCTCGCGCAGCGGTTCGACCTTTGCCGCGCAGAACTTGAATTCCGGAATCTTGCCGAAAGGATCGAGCTGCGGATTGGTCAGCAGGTTGGCCGCCGCCTCGAAGAAGGCAAACGGAATGAAGACCATGCCCTCGGCCACATCGCGGTCGATGCGGCATTTGAGCTGGATCGCGCCGCGCCGGGTCGAGACCCGGATGATGTCGCCAGCCGCAATGCCCATGCGGCCTGCATCGCGCGGATGCAGCATGGCGATGGCTTCGGGCTCCAGCGCATCCAGCTGCGTCGCCCGCCGCGTCATCGCCCCGGTATGCCAGTGTTCAAGCAGGCGGCCGGTGCTGAGCACCATCGGGTAATCGGCATCGGGCAGTTCGGCCGGCGGCGTGACCTTGGTGGGGACGATGCGGGCGCGGCCGGTGGCCGTGGGGAAACCGTCGCCAAAAATGATCTCCTGGCCACCCGGATAGGTGACCGCGTCTTCGTTTTCCAGCCGCGACCAGGTGATGCCGGCCAGCGAGGGCATCAGCGCCGCCATCTCGGCATAGATTTCACTCGGATGCCCATAGGCCCAGGGCAGGCCCATGCGCTGCGCGATCGCCTGCACCAGCGCCCAGTCCTGCCGCGCCTCGCCCGGCGGCTTAAGCGCGGCGCGGCCGATCTGCACGCGGCGATCGGTATTGGTGAAGCTGCCGTCTTTCTCGGCAAAGGCGGAAGCGGGCAGCACCACATCGGCATGGAAGGCGGTTTCGGTGAGGAAAATATCCTGCACCACCAGATGATCGAGTTTGGCCAGCGCCGCGCGGGCATGAGTGGCATCGGGGTCCGACATCGCCGGATTCTCACCCATGATATACATGCCGCGGATCTCGTCCTGCAGGATCGCCGTCATGATCTCGACCACGGTCAGACCGCGCTTGGGCGGAATGCTGGCACCCCATACAGCCTCGAAGGCCTGGCGCCTGGCGGCGTCTTCCACCGACTGGTAGTCGGGCAACACCATCGGAATGAGGCCGGCGTCAGACGCGCCCTGCACGTTGTTCTGGCCGCGCAACGGATGCAGGCCGGTGCCGGGCTTGCCGACCTGGCCGGTGATCAGGCTGAGTGCGATCAGGCAGCGGGCATTGTCGGTGCCATGCACATGCTGTGACACACCCATGCCCCAGAAGATGATCGAGGCTTTTGAGGTCGCATACATCCGCGCCACGTCGCGCAGCACGTCGGGTTCGATGCCGCAGAGTGGTGCCATGGCTTCCGGCGTCGCGTCCTTCACCGCCTGCTCCAGGTCGGGGAAGCCGTCGACGAAACGCTGAATATAGGCCGGATTGGTCAGGTTCTCGGCGATGATGACATGCAGCAGCGCATTCAGCAGCGCCACATCGGCGCCCGGCTTGAAACGCAGGTGATGCGTGGCAAACCGGGTCAGCGCCTGGCCGCGCGGGTCCATCACGATCAGCCTGGCGCCATTCTGCCGCACGGCATTCTTGATGAAGGTGGCCGCCACCGGATGGTTCACGGTGGGATTGGCGCCGATCACGATGATCACCTCGGCATCCATGGCGGCCGAGAACGGCGCGGTCACGGCGGCCGAACCGACGCCTTCCATCAATGCAGCAACGGATGACGCATGACAAAGGCGCGTGCAGTGATCGACATTGTTGGTGCCGAAGCCCAGACGCACCAGCTTCTGGAACAGATAGGCCTCTTCGTTCGAGCCTTTGGCCGAACCGAAACCGGCCAGCGCCTGCGGACCGACCGCGTCGCGCACCTTGACCAGGCCGGCCGCCGCGCGCGTCAGCGCCTCTTCCCAGGTGGCTTCGCGGAAATGCGTATAGGGATTCGCCGGATCGACGAAATCCCCGCCATGCTTCGGGATGCCGTCCTTGCGGATCAGCGGCACGGTCAGGCGATGCGGATGGCTGATATAGTCGAAGCCGAAGCGGCCCTTCACGCAGAGCCGGCCGCGATTGGCGGGTCCGTCTCGGCCGGTGACATACTGAATCCTGTCATCCTTGATCTGATAGGTGACCTGGCAGCCGACACCGCAGAAGGGACACAGGCTGTCGACGCTCTTGGTCGCCTTCTCGACTCCGCGATTGTGTTCGTCGACCAGCGTGGCCGGCAGCAGCGCGCCGGTGGGGCAGGCCTGTACGCATTCGCCACAGGCTACACAGGTGCTGTCGCCCATCGGATCGTTGAAATCGAAGACGATCTCGGAATGATGGCCGCGGAAGGCCATGCCGATCACATCGTTGCCCTGCACCTCGCGGCAGGCGCGCACACAGAGATTGCACTGGATGCAGGCATCTAGGTTGACCGCCATGGCGCCATGGCTGCGGTCTGGTGCAACGGGAGCCGCCTCCCGTGCCGGGAAGCGGCTCTCGGTGACGTTCAGCGCCTCGGCCCAGTGCCAGAATTTCGACTCCGCGTCATGGGCCTCGGCGCGCACCGGCTGGTCGGCAACCAGCAGCTCCATCACCATGGCGCGCGCTTTCACGGCCCGTTCGCTGGCCGAAACCACCGTCATGCCTTCGGTCGGCTCACGCTTGCAGCTCGGCGCCAGAACGCGCTCGCCTGCGATCTCCACCATGCAGGCACGGCAGTTGCCATCGGCGCGGAAGCCCGGCTGCGGCGTGTAGCACAGATGCGGGATATCCGTGCCCACCCGTTTGGCCACCTGCCAGATGGTCTCGCCGGGCTGCGCCTCGACCGGTTTGCCGTCGAGCAGAAAGCGGATCATGTGAAGCGCTCCAGCACCGAGAGCAGCGGATTGGGCGCAGCCTGGCCCAGACCGCAGATCGAGGCATCGCGCATCACCTGCGCCAGATCGCGCAGCAGCGGCTCGTTCCATTTCGGCTGCGCCATCAGCGTCGCGGCCTTTTCGGTGCCGACGCGGCAGGGCGTGCACTGGCCACAGCTTTCATGGCGGAAGAACTTCATCAGGTTCAGCGCCGCATCCTTCACGTCATCTTGGTCCGACAGCACGATCACCGCCGCCGAACCGATGAAGCAGCCATATTTCTCCAGCTGGCCGAAATCGAGCGGGATATTATCTAAGCTGGCCGGCAGGATGCCGCCCGAGGCCCCGCCCGGCAGATAGGCCATGAATCTGTGGCCCGGCAGCATGCCGCCGCAATACTCCTCGATCAGCTCGATGATGGTGACGCCGGCCGGCGCCAGCCTGACGCCGGGATTGCGCACGCGGCCGGAGACCGAATAGCTGCGCAGGCCTTTCCCACCGTTGCGGCCATGGCCCTGCCACCAGGCCGCGCCTTTATCGGCGATCTGCGGCACCCAGTAGAGCGTCTCGATATTGTTGATCAGCGTCGGGCGGCCGAACAGGCCAACCTGAAACGGATAGGGCGGCTTCTGGCGCGGCAGGCCGCGCTTGCCCTCGATGCTTTCCAGCATCGCCGATTCCTCGCCGCAGATATAGGCCCCGGCGCCGCGCCGCAGTTCGACCGTCACCTCGCCGAGCAGGCCGGCGGCCCGCAGCGCCTGCAGCTCGTCGGCGATGACCACATGCAGCGCCGGATATTCGTCGCGCAGATAGATATAGGCCGTTTCCGCCTCGATCAGATGGGCGGCGATCAGCATGCCCTCAAGGAAGCCATGCGGATCGGTTTCGAGCAGCCAGCGATCCTTCAGCGTGCCGGGCTCACCCTCGTCGCCGTTCACGGCGAGCAGGCGCGGCTTCGGCTGCTCCAGCAGGGCTTTCCATTTGCGCGCCGTGGGAAAACCGGCGCCACCCATGCCGCGCAGGCCGGCGGCCTCGATCTCGGCGATCAGCGTCTCGGCCGTCAGCGCGCCGGCGCGCAATTTTGCCAGCACGCCATAACCGCCCTGCGCCCTGTAAGCCGCCAGGCCTTTGTAAGGCGGCAGAACCGGTGCAACGGCCCTGGCCGCATGCGCCGTCTGCACGGCTTCACGCGAGGCCGGCGCGATCACGTTCTTGCCATAGACGGCGCAGGGTGCGCGGTCGCATTGCCCCATGCAGGGTGCACGTTCGATCCGCACGCCTTCCAGGCTTTCCAGCTGTGCGGCCAGCGCATCGGCGCCGGCCATGGCGCAACTCAAACTGTCACAGACGCGCAGGGTCACGCTCGCGGGCTCGTCGCCATCGACCACCCGGAAATGCGCATAGAAGGTCGCCGTCTCGAACACCTCGGCCAGCGGCAGGTGCATGACTTCACTCAGGGCGGTCAGCAGCGGCGCCGGCAGATACCCCTTTGCATCGTTGATCGCATGCAGGTATTCGATCAGCAGATCGCGACGGCCGGCATCGGGCACGACTATGGCGCGCAAGGCTGCATGATCGGCATCAGAAGCCTGACGGCCGCGCGGCGTGGCGCGGCCAGGACGGCCCGGCCGATGCTGGCGGGGCGCAGGAACGGCAATATTCATGAACAAAAACGCTGGCTGGCTGCTGGTGCGCCATCATCCGCCCCGGTCAGGGCGGGATCAAGACCGCATTCCCGTCGCGCGATAGAGGTTTTCTATCGACCGGTCAGCACGGTAGCGAGCAGCTTGGCTTCCGCCATCAGGGCGGCGGTCAGCGGCGGCATCGGTTCGCGCTGCGGCACCACCAGGCCGATGGTGTGCACCGCATCCGGCTGGGTGATCGGAATGGCGCGCAGGGTTTCGGTCAAGCCGAGCGTCTCGGCCAGCTTTTCCGGCATCACGCTGGCCCACTGGCCGGTGCGCACATGCGAGAACAGCACGATCATCGAGTTGGATTCCAGCGTCGGCTCGGGCTCGGCGCCGCCGGCCTCGCGCAGCAGCCGGTCGATGATGCGGCGGTTCTGCATGTCAGGCGTCAGCAGGCAGAGCGGGATGCGACTGACCTCGGCCCAGGTGACGCTGTCGCGGCGGCCCAGCGGACTGTCTTCCGATGTCAGCAGGCGATACTGCTCGGAATACAGCGGGATCGAGCGGGCGCGGCCGAGCGGCTCGTTGTCGATATAGGTGATGCCGGCATCGATCTCGAGATTCTCCAGCATGGCCAGTACTTCGATCGACGTGCGCGACAGGATGGTGAATTTCACATCCGCATGTTTGGCGCGATAAGGCGTGGTCAGCGCCGAGACCATGCCCAGCGCCGTGGGAATGGCGGCGATCTTCAGATGGCCGGTCAGACCGGTTTTCAGCGCCTGCACCTCCTGGCGCATGGCGCGCGCATCGCCGACGATCCGGCGCGCCCAGTCCAGCACCCGCTCGCCCTCTGCGGTGAAGCCGAGAAAGCGCGAGCTGCGCTGCACCAGCAGCACGCCAAGGGTATCTTCGAGCTGCTTGATGCCGGCCGAAAGCGTGGGCTGGGTGACGCCGCAGATGTCGGCGGCCTTGCCGAAATTCTTCTCGCGCGCCAGCGCCAGCAGGAATTCCAGCTTGTCGATCATGCGACGGTCAGGCCGCGCGTTCGAGGGTCGCGCCCAGCCGCCGCATCAGATCGGCAAAGCCGGGAAAGCTGGTATCCATCACGCGGGCATCATCGATCACGGTGCCGTCCTGCACCGCCAGACCCAGAACCAGGAAAGACATGGCGATGCGGTGATCCAGTTCGGTGCCGATGGCGTCGCCGCCCGCTGCGATGCCCCGGGGCGGCCGGCCCTTGCCGTGAATGACAATGCCATCCTCGAATTCCTCGAGATCGACGCCGCAGGCCTTGAGGCCGCGCGCCATCACGGCCAGGCGGTCGCTTTCCTTCACCCGCAGTTCCTTGGCGCCGCGCACAACGGTGTCGCCCTCGGCGCAGGCGGCCGCCACGAACAGGATCGGGTATTCGTCGATCATGCTGGGCGCGCGTTCGGGTGGCACGGTCACGCCCCTCAGTGCACCATGCTTGACGATGATATCGGCCACCGGCTCGCCGCCCTCGTCGCGCCGGTTGGCATAGGTCATGTCGGCGCCCATCTCCTGCAGGGTGGCGAACAGCCCGGTGCGCAGGGGATTGAGGCCGACGTTATTCAGCGTGATCTGCGAGCCCGGCACGATCAGCGCCGCCACCATCGGGAAAGCCGCCGAGGACGGATCGCCCGGCACGCTGATGGTGGCCGGTTTGAATTCGGGCTGCCCGGTCAGGCGGATGATGCGGCCGCCGGATTTCGTTACCTCGACGCTGACCTCGGCGCCGAAATGCCGCAGCATGTTTTCGGTATGGTCGCGGGTCGCCTCATGCTCGATCACCGTGGTGATGCCCGGCGCGTTCAGGCCGGCGAGCAGCACCGCGGTCTTCACCTGAGCCGAAGCCACCGGTAGTTCGTATTCGATCGGCAGCGGATGGGCCGTGCCGACCACCGTCAGCGGCAGGCGGCCGTTACTGCGGCCGACGAAGCGCGCGCCGATGCGCGACAGCGGCTCGACCACCCGGCCCATCGGGCGGCGGCGCAGCGAGGCATCGCCGGTGAAGGTGGCGGAGAAATTGTGGCTGGCGACCAGGCCCATGACCAGGCGCGCGCCGGTGCCGGCATTGCCCATGTCGAGCACGTCCTCGGGCTCGGACAGGCCGCCGACGCCGACGCCCCAGACCCGCCAGTCGCCGCCGCCGCGCGGGCTGTCACCCAGGCGCTCGACCTCGGCGCCCATGGCGCGCATGGCGGCCGCCGTCCGCAGGACATCCTCGCCTTCCAGCAGCCCGCTGACCCGGGTTTCGCCCACGGTCAGGGCGCCGAAGATCAGGGCCCGGTGGGAAATCGACTTGTCGCCCGGAATGGCGGCGCTGCCGGCCAAGCCGGCGGCGCCAGGGCGGGACCGGAGAGGCTGGGCTTTCTGGGTGGAATGGGCGGTCATCGGGGCAACAGTCCCAGAGCGGGTCGCCGGCCGTAAAAAAAGCCGGGATTAACGGGTTGACAGGGCGCGCTTCTTTAACACAATCGCGCCGCTCCGGCCAGCCGGCCGGGGCGTCGCCGCCGGACCCGTTTCCAAGGCTGTCCGGGCGCCGACCAGCATGGAGATTTGTTCGATGGCGAAAGCTGAATGGGGCACCAAGCGCCGCTGCCTGAGTTGCGGTGCCGGCTTCTACGATCTCGGTAAATCGCCGATCATCTGCCCGAAATGCAGCACGGAATTCAATCCGGAAGTGCTGGCCAAATCGGCCCGCCGCCCGTCCAAGGTCGAAGAAAAGAAGGCCCCCAAGCCCGTCGTCATTGCCGATGCCGCCGATGACGTGGTGGAGGATGCCGAGATCGGCGACGAGATTCTGGAGGATGCCGACGAGTTCGAAGAGGACGATGTCGCCGAAGAGATCGACGTCGAGACCCCGACGGACGAGACTGAAGAACGCTGAAAATCGGGCCTCGTTTCGGGGCCACGAAGCACTTGCAAAGCGGCGGAGGGCGGCTTATGGTCCGCCCCCGCCGACGGACCTCAGGCTCTGACAAGGAGCTGTTAAGTCCGTGATTTAATGGGGCCATAGCTCAGCTGGGAGAGCGCCTGCATGGCATGCAGGAGGTCAGCGGTTCGATCCCGCTTGGCTCCACCAAATCCTTCCGAAAAACGCCCGGTCCGCCCAAGACATTTGGTTGGCCGGGCGTTTTCGTTCCGGCCGGCCGCTCACGACCAGAAGCACAGGATGCCGTAGCAGGCGCCGAGCCAGTCGCGGAAGATGAAATACAGCGCGACATCCAGCGCCAGCAGCAGCAGCAGCACCGGTCCCAGCACGAATTTCAGGAAATACAGCAGCGCCCAGCGCGTGAACCGGGGCGCCGGAATCACCAGGCCGTGGATGCGCTCAGGCTGTCGGAACAGGCGGGCCATGACGCCGTCTTTACCGCAAAGCGCCGCCGCCCGGAAGAGCATGGCTTTACAGTGCTGTGCCGAACCGGCCAAGCTGCCGGCCATGACCGATGCCCCCGGCCGCTCCACCTTCTCGACCGCCAGCCTGCTGCGGCGCGATTTCACGGCCGCCGACTGCCGCGAGCCGGTGATCGGCCAGCTCTACGATTACTGGCAGGACCGGCGCGGCGCCCATCGCTTTCCCGGCCGCCAGGATATCGACCCGCTCGACATGAAAGCCGCGCTCGGTGGCATCACCATTTTCGAGGTGCATCGCAATGCGCCGATCCCCGGCCGCCTGCGCTTCCGCTATCGCCTGATCGGTTCGGCCATCGTCGCCCGCGACGGCTTCGACCATACCGGCAAATGGCTGGACGAACTGCCGCTGAAGCAATACCGCGCGCTGCTGCTGGGCCGGCTGGAAATGCTCTGCGCCGACCCTGGCGTTCTGCTGGTGCACAACAAACAGTTCTATGATGAGCGCTGGTACGATTACGAAGCGATCTGGCTGCCGCTCGCCACCGACCACCAGACCGTCGACATGCTGATGGCCTGCCAGATTTTCGCCCGCCGGCCGTCGGGCCATGTGGGCCTGCCCGTTGCCTGACGAAGCCGTGCCTGACGCGATCACCCTGCAGGCCTGCAGCGATGCCGCCGCCTGGGCGGCGGCGCAAAGCGCCATGCGCCGCAGCGTGCTGGAGCAGGGCTGGTGCTATGGCGCCGCCGTCGATGCAGCCTCCACCGGCAAGGTCTGGCCCGAACGCTGGCTGATCCGGCGTGGCGATACCGTCATCGGCATGGCGCAGGTTTTCGTCCGCCGCATTCCCCTGCTCGGCCGTTTCGTGCGCCTGGTGCGCGGGCCGCTCTTCATGCCCGGCCTCGACCGCGCCGACCGCAACGCAGCGCTTGGCCTGCTCCGTGCCGCCTATCCCTGGCGCCAGCGCTGCCTGCTCTGGTGGCTACCGGAACTGAACGGCGGCTCGGAGTCCGATGCCGCGCTGGCGCAACTGGGCCTGCGGCCGATGGTGACCGGCTATTCCTCGATCCGGCTCGACCTGATGCCGCCGCTGGAGCGCCTGCGCAAACAGCTCGACGGCAAATGGCGCAACATGCTCAAGACCGCCGAGAAGTCGGCGCTGCTGCTTGAAGTGAGCAGCGTCGCCGATGGCAGCTGGAATGCCGAAGCCTTCGCTGCCCTGATGGGCGAGCATGACGAGCATCGGCTGGAAAGCCGCTTCCTCGGACCCGATGCCGCCTTCTACACCGCCTTTGCCGCCAGCGTCGCCACGGCACAGGCCGGTGAGGATGCCATATTACTCTGGGCCCATGCCGGGCCGCATCTGGGCAAGCTGCGTCCGATCGCCGGCATCCTGGTGCTGCGCCATGGCGCCGGTGCGACCTATGCCATGGGCTGGAGCAACGAAGCCGGACGGCTGGTGAAGGCGCATTACCGTCTGCTGTGGCGGGCGGTGGCCGAGTTGAAAGAACGTGGCGTCACCGATTTCGATCTGGGCGGCGTGGATACCGAACGCGGCGCCGGTGTGGCGCGCTTCAAGCTGGGCCTGGGCGGCGCGGTTTTCACCCTCGCCGGCAGTTATCTCTGAGGCGAAGCATCCATCGCCGAATGTGACAGTTTGCCGCGGCAACAGCGCGGATTCGGCGCGATTCAGCCCGCTGGCTGCCCCCTGGTTGTGACCCCTGCACCACAGGGGAAAAAAACCGCCCCCGAGGGGTCGTTTTTGCTTGCATCAGGGGGGGATTGGCCCCATACCCCCCTTCCAGAGACTGTTTGGAAAGTTGCGAACTGGCCGTCGGCCCGGACATCGATCCGACCGACCGGAACCACGGGGCTTTCCCAACAGTCTCTCTGCCAATCGGACACCCCTTTCATCTTATCGGGGTTGCCGCTCATTTCCCGGATTGCCCACAGCAATCCCCGTGGTGGAGAGACCAGTATGACCAAGAACTCCCTCAAGCCTGCCCTGCATGCCGTGCCGACCGACGAGACGGCGGCCGACGAGCATTTCATCTGCAAGGACGGCATGCGTTATGCCGGCATGCATCTGATTATCGATTTGTGGGGCGGCAAGCACCTGGATAACCTGGCGCTGGTAAAGCAGACGCTGACCGAGGCCGTGGCCGAGATCGGCGCGACGCTGCTCAACATCGACCTGCATCATTTCGAGCCCAATGGCGGCATCTCGGGCGTGGCCGTGCTGGCGGAAAGCCACATGTCGATCCACACCTGGCCGGAAAAGGGCTATGCGGCTCTGGACGTCTTCGTCTGCGGCGACTGCCAGCCACAGAAGGCTATTCCGGTGCTGCGCCGCGCCTTCCTGCCCGACAACATCCAGTGCACCGAACTCAAGCGGGGCCTGGTCCTGTGACCACGTGGTTTAACGAGACGCTCTACAAGGGCTTCCGCCAGAGCCACGAAGTCAAGAAGGTCCTCTTCGAGGGCAAGTCGCAGTACCAGAATGTCGGCGTGTTCGAGAGCGGCCGCTTCGGCCGCGTGCTCGCGCTCGACGGCGTGGTCCAGTGCACCGAGGGCGACGAATTCGTCTACCACGAGATGCTGACGCATCTGCCGATCCTGGCCCATGGCAAGGTGCAGTCGGTGCTGATCATCGGCGGCGGCGACGGCGGCATCCTGGAAGAAGTGCTGAAGCACAAGTCGATCAAGCGCGTCACCATGGTCGAGATCGACGGCAAGGTGATCGAGGTCGCCAAGAAATACCTGCCCAAGATCTGCGGCAAGGCCTTCTCCGACAAGCGCACCAACCTGATCGTCGGCGACGGCGCGGCCTATGTGGCCGAGACCAAGGACCGCTACGACATCGTGATCGTCGACCGGCCCGATCCGGTCGGCCCCGCCACCGTGCTCTTCTCCAAAGCGTTTTACGATAACTGCCGCCGGGTGATGAAGCCGGGCGCCATTCTCGTCGCCCAGAACGGCGTGCCCCATATGCAGGGCCCGGAACTGACCGACGCGATCAAGCTGTTCCAGAAGATCTGGGCGCATTCGGGCACGTATCTGGCCGTGGTGCCGACCTATGTCTGCGGCTTCATGTCGATGACCTGGGCGTCGGACCGCGACATCACCGATGTCGATCCGCGCCATATCTTCGCACGTTTCGACGCGGCGAAGCTGCCCAAGCTGAACTACTATAATCCGGAGCTGCATTTCGGCGCCTTCGCGCTGCCGAATTTCGTCGCCCGCCTGCTGCCGGCCCTGCCGAAGGCAAAGGCCGTGAAGAAGCCGGCCGCGAAGAAAAAGCCTGCACCGAAGAAGAAAGCCGCGCCGAAGAAAAAAGCCAGGCGCTAGACGCTGGACGAATACTCACAAAAAGCCCGCCGGTGATCCCGGCGGGCTTTTTGTTTGGCGCGAGGCTGAAAGGCTTCAGACCTTCATGGGCAGGATCACCATCGGCACGCCGCGGCTGTGCAGTTTCCGCTGCAGCGCCAGCGGCGTCGAATTGTGCAGCAGGCGGGTGAAGACGTTGTCATTGGCAAAGAGCAGCTTGGAGGCGAAGAAGACCGTGTTGGGGAAGGTCTCCAGCACTTCGCCGGCCAGCTTGTCGAGCAGCTCGACCGTTTCGGTGCCATAGGCGCGGTAGGTGGCCGTGGCGATGCCGCGGCGTTCGCACCAGTTGGAGAAGCGCTCCAGGCGCGTATCGATCTCCACCTGCATCCGCGCGACCTTTTCCTGGCCGTGGAACTGCTCGATATCGATCTCGCCCACGGTGAGGAAGACCACATTCTTGAACTGGTTGGGGAACAGCGTCAGCGCCGCCAGCAGCGTATGCATGGCCACGCCGTCGCGGCCGCCAAGGAACAGCGCCGCCGTGCGCCCCTTGGGATCGGGCACCAGGTCGCGGGCCGGCGGCGCGCTCTGGGTGTTGCCGAACAGCACATCAGCCTCGGCGAGCTGACGGTTCACGCTGTCGTAATGGCGCTTGATCGAATAGCCGAGGAAGACCACGAAGCCGGTGGCCAGCACGGTGAACCAGGCACCATCCATGAATTTTTCGACCAGCGTCACCAGCAGGATCGAGAAGGCGACGGCGAAGCCTACGGCCGACTGCAGCATGCCGATCACAAAGCCCTTTTCCCAGCGGTGCATGACCCAGTAGCGACACAGGCCGGCCAGGCAGAGCGAGAAGGTCAGGAACACGTTGATCGAATAGAGCACGACCAGGAAATGCACCTCGCCATCGGTGACCCAGAGCGCGCCGATGGCGGCGGCGCCCATGACGATGACGCCGTTCTGGGTGACCAGGCGATCCGAGAGCTGGCTGAACTGGTGCGGCATCCAGCGGTCGACCGCCATGTTGGCCAGCACGGCCGGGCCGCCGAGGAAGCCGGTATTGGCGGCGACGAACAGCAGGGCGGCGGCGAAGATCAGCGTGATGGTGAGTGCCACCGGCACCAGCAGGCTGTCGCCGAACAGCTCGCTCAGGATCGACTCGAAGACCACGGCATTCAGCGTCTTGCCTTCTTCGTAGCTGACGTTCCACAGCAGGTAGAGCACGATCAGGCCCGCCGCCATGAAGGCCAGCGACAGCGCCATGTAGAGCATGGTCAGTTTGCCGGTCTGCACGCGCGGCTCGCGCAGCATGTTGACATTGTTCGACACGGCTTCAATGCCGGTATAGGTGCCGCCGCCCATGGCAAAGGCCTTCAGCAGCAGCGCGATGACGCCGAACAGGCCAATCGTGCCGGCGAGGTTCTGGGTCTCGCTGACGGTGGCCGGGATCAGGTCGGGCAGGGCATCGGAATGGGCGCCGATGCCGACGACGATCAGCAGCACATGGGTGACGACAAAGCCGAGGAACAGCGGCAGCAGCAGCGCAATCGGCTCTTTCATGCCGCGCATGTTCAAGGTGGTGAGCATGACGACCACCAGGAATTCGATCGGCAACTTGTAGGCCTGCCATTGCGGCGGCAGCAGGCTGAACAGCGCGTCCACGCCGCTGGCCACCGAGATGGCGATGGTCAGCACATAGTCGATAATCAGCGCCGAACCCGAGACGAGGCCCGCATGGGGGCCGATCAGTTCGGTGGCGACCTTGTAGCCGCCGCCGCCATTGGGAAACAGCGCGACCACCTGGTTATAGGCAAAGGCGATGATGAAAACCGTGAGCCCGGTGGCGATGGCCAGGTAAAGCGCCAGATGGGTATGCCCCTCCAGCGCCAGGAAGGCTTCGGCCGGGCCGTAGTTCGCCGAAGACAGACCATCGGCGCCAAGGCCGACCCAGGCCAGGAATGCCGCCAGGGCGATATGCTGGCGCACCTTCGGCGAGAAGGGATCGAGCGGTGCGCCGAGGAAAAGACGCTTGAGTCGTTCGAGACTCAGCCAGGAAGGTTTCATAGCAATGATAACGGAGGATGAGAGAGGCGGTTGCCTGTCGCTGGGGGCGTTTTCATGTCAAACGCGGCGCGATCCTCTGCCTGAAACCAAAAATCGTCAAGAGTCGGCTGTGAATTCCGAATTTGATAGAGATTACCGTGCCTTGGCGGCAGCGAAGGCGAATCCGGCAGTGGAAAACACCGCCGCGGCCAGCACCGCCACGAGAACGGCGGCGTAGCCGTCGCTCACGTCCCAGATCAGCGCCGCCAGCGAGGGCGCAATGGCGGCGGCGATGCTGGCCGGCAGGCTGAGCGCACCGTTGATAGCGCCGACGCCCGCGCGGCCGAGCAGATCCGGCGCCGCGGTACCGCGCAGGATGGTCATCATGCCATTCGCGGCGCCATACAGCGCCGCAAAGACGAACAGCGCCGGCACCACGGCCGGAAACAGCATCAGCAACAGCACCGCGATCAGGAAGGTGCCCATGACCAGGATGCCGGTGGCGACTGTATCGATGCGGTGCACGAACAACAGCAGGATGCGGCCGGCCACCTGCGCCGGGCCGATCACGGCCAGGATGCCGACCGCGATGGCCAGCGGGATGCCGTATTCGCCGAACATCGGCACGAAGTGGAAGGTCAGCATCGCATGCATCAGGCCGTAGAAGGTGTAGCAGACGGCAAGGCCCCAGAAGACCGGATGGCGCAGCGCCCGATGCAGCGGCCCCTTCTGCATCGCGGTGCCGGCGGATACTGCTGCGATATCCGATGGCGCCATCTGGCGGTCGCGCAGCATCAGCGCATGCACCGGCAGGCAGAAGACCAGATTGCAGCCCGCCATCAGCAGCAGGGCATCGCGCCAGCCCAGGCCCTCGATGGCCCAGGCGATCAGCGGAATGAACACCGTGCTGGCCAAGCCACCGGCCAAGGTCAGCACGGTGATGCGCAGCTTGAAGTTTTCGGGGAACAGCCGGGTCAGCACGGCAAAGACCGGCGTGTAGAGCGTGCAGGCCTGACACAGGCCAAGGCCGAACCACAGCAGGTAGAACCCGACCAACGTGTCGACGCGCGACCAGGCGACAAACAGCAGCGCCGCGCCGAGCGAACCGACGCTCATCAGCATGCGGCCGCCATGGCTGTCGATCCGTCGTCCCACCGGCACCGCCATCAGGCCCGCGACCAGCAGGCCGAGCGACAGCGCGCCGTTCAGTTCGCCGCGGCTCCAGCCGAGTTCGGTCTCCATCGGCAGGACGAAGAGCGGGAAGCCATAGAAGATGGTGCCCCAGGACACCAGCTGGGCGAGAGACAGGGCGGCGACCAGCGGCCAGCCGTCGCGGCGATAAGCGGACAGAAGCATTGGGCTGGTTTATAGCGCCCTTCCCCGCCATCGTGCATGAGATTTTCTTATGCGGCGCGAAAGCCGGGACTGCCGTCCCGACCTTCGCTGCACAGATGGATCACTCCGCCGCACTCTGCAGCGGTGTGGCTGGCATACCCGCGTAAATCTCGCCTTCGCCATGGGCCTTGAACAGCTCAAGCAGGCGCTTGCGCATGATGAGGCCACCCTTGTCGGACGGCATATGCGCCTCGATGCGACGCGAGATGTCGATGCAGGCATCGGCATCGGTGGCTTCGAGGATTTCTTTATCCTCCAGCGTGATCACCGCGTCCCAGTCGATCAGCTCCTGGGTGCTGCACTGGTCTTCGCTGTCGTTGCGATACAGCCACTGCACGAGTTGAATCCTGCCATCTTCCATCGGCGTCGCGCAGTTGAAGATGATGTGCCGGAGTCCGCCGGGATATTCCATGTCGAGGCGGCGGCAGAACGGCATGTACCAGTGATTGCGCATATGCCGCGTGGTGGTCGGCGCCGTGGTGCCGGTGACGCGATGGGCAATCGGCGGATTGGCGATCGGCACGATCGATTCGGCATAGAAGCCGTAATCGGTCTCCTTCATCTCGTATTTCTCCGGCTTGGGCTGGTCGAGCTGGCCGAAGGTGGATTTGTGCACGAAGGAGAAATGTGCGTTGTCGAAGGAATTCTCCAGCATGCGGATCGGCGCGCAGTTCCACTGTTCATAGAACTGGTCGATACGGCGGAAGCCGGGATCGCTGTCTTCCGGGATGTCGAAGATCTCGGCCAGCGGTTCTTCCAGCGCCACCCAGGCATAGCCATAGCGCGACTGGCAGCGGTAGCTCGGCGTCTTCAGCGTGCCCGAGACGGCGGCGTTGTCGGGGTATTGCGGGATGCGCACGCACTGGCCGGTCTTGTCATAGGTCCAGCCGTGATAGCCGCAGACGATGTTGCCGTTCTCGCACCAGCCCTTAGAGAGCTTGGCCGTGCGGTGGCAGCAGCGGTCGGCCAGACAGGCCGGCTTGCCGTCCGCATCGAGAAACAGCACCAGGTCCTCACCCATCAGGCGGAAGGGCTTCGGGCCATCGGCCAGATCCTTCAGCTTCACGGTGGCATACCAGAATTTACGCAGGGTCTTCTGCTTGGTCGTCAGCATGGATAGGACATCCTATCGCTCAGGCCCCCGCGGTCGCCGTCATAAGGCGGACCGGTGGGACGGGGCCGCCAGCCGGCCTACCGTGAATGGTCGCCTCCGCTGGCCGGGTCTTCGACCCGTGTCCCGGAAATATGCAAATCCTGCACCACGGAGGGCCAGTGTTTTCTTGCCTATGTTGCAAAGAATGATATATTATAACATTACTTGATTGATGAGGCTGCCATGCGCCGTCGCCAGTTCCTGTCTGCCGCCGCCCTGACCACCGCCGCTTCGGGCTTTGCCTGTCTTGCGACCGCGCCGGCCCGCGCCCTGTCGCTGGAACCGCTGCCCGGGCATCTGCGCCTGACGGTGCCGCCGGTGGACGGCACGCTGGACTGGGACCTGCTCGCCAGCGCCGGAGAAACCCGCTTCCAGGATGGCGCCATCAGCCGCTTTCCGGCCGCCCTGCGCAGCCTCGACGGCCAGGCGGTCACGCTGACCGGCTATATGATGCCTTTCCGCGATGGCGCGGAGCATAGCGAATTCCTGCTCGGCGCCCTGCAGTTCCACTGCCCGACCTGCATGACGGCCGATCTTAACCGGCTGGTCGCGGTCAAGGCAGCAAAGCCGGTGACCTTCGCCGAACGCCCGCTGCTGATCCGCGGCACCCTGCGCCTGCTGGAAGACGAGCAGTCGCCGCTGTTCTACCGGATGGACGGCGCCCGCGCCGTCTGATCCGGGCGGTCTGACGCCACGTCATCCGCATAACGATTGCAGCCCGCTTGTCATCAGGCGGGCTTTTTCGTACTGGGGCGGTATCGTATCGCCTGGGTTCACAAAAATGACGACCTCTGATTCTGCGCAGCGCCCCGAGTCTTCGAAGAAACTGCGCGCCACCCTGATCGGCACCATCGCCATCTGGCTGTGGGCCGCGCTGGCACTGTTCACCACGCTGACTCCCAGCGTGCCGGCCCTGCAACTCACTGCCATGACGTTTACGCTCTCGGCGCTCGCCGCCGTGGTGCTCTGGATCATCCGGGGCGATGGCGTGGTCAAGCATTTCCGGCTCAGCCCCGCCGCCTGGGCTTTGGGCGTCGGCGGGCTGTTCGGCTATCACGAGCTGTATTTCCTGGCGCTGAAACTGGCGCCGCCGCTGGAAGCCAGCCTGATCAACTATCTCTGGCCATTATTGATCGTGCTGTTCTCGGCCTTGCTGCCGGGCGAGCGGCTGCGCTGGTTCCATCTGGCTGGTGCAGCCCTGGGCCTCGCCGGCACCGTGATCTTGATCGCCGGCAAGGGCGAGCTGGGCTTCGACTGGCGCTATGCGGCGGGTTACGCCGCCGCCTTCGCCTGCGCCTTCACCTGGTCGACCTATTCGGTGCTGAGCCGGCGCTTTGCAACAGTTCCCACCGATGCGGTCGGCGCCTTCTGCGCGGCAACCGCACTGCTGTCCTGGATCGGGCATTTTGCTTTCGAGACCACTGGCGTACCAGCCGATATGAAAGAATGGGCCGCGGTGATCGCGCTGGGCTTAGGCCCGGTCGGCCTCGCCTTCTTCTGCTGGGACCATGGCATGAAGCGCGGCGATGTACGCGCGCTGGGCACAATGGCTTACGCGGCCCCGCTGCTCTCGACCCTGCTGCTGATCCTGTTCGGGCAGGGCGCGCTCACCCTGCCCGTCATTCTTGCCTGCGCTTTGATCGTCGGTGGCGCCGTCTTAGGCACCGGCGACCTTCGGCGTCGCACCTGACGGCATGTCTTCGCTGCGCGGTGCCCCAACAGGCGACTCCGTGGGCGAACCGCCAGGGAAGACCAGCGCCGACAGGAAGATGCTGAGGCCCAGCGCCGCCAGCACACCGAACAGCGTGTCGAAACCGCCGCCGCGTTCGTAGACCAGCGCGATCAGCGGCACCGCCGTGGCGCTGGCACCAAACGACAGCAGATAGCGCAGCGAAAACGCCCGCGCCCGCCATTCATCCGAGGTATAGCGCGCCACCATGGTGTCGTTGATCGTCACCTGGCCGAAGACCGCGAACATCACGCCCAGGCAGGGTAGCACCAGCCACCAGCTTTCCGTGTAGCCGGCCAACAGAAGACACGGCGCCTGCAGGAAGGACACGACAACGAAGATCTGCTTCAGCGTATAGCGGTCGACCAGACGGCCGATGATGAGCTGCGCCATGGCGCCGGCGAGATAGACCATGAAGACCAGCATGCTGATGCCAACCGGCGTACCGATCAGATCATGCATGCGTTCGCTGAACAGCTTGGGCAGCACGATGGTGGCCGCATTGAACACCACGCCGCCGCTGACGCCGACCACGGCCAGCACCGCGAAGGCGCGGATGGCAATGGCGCGGGGCACTTTCACCTGCGGCTTGCCCTTGCGCGGCGGGCTGGCATGTTCGGGCACCATGGCCAGATAGGCGATGCCGAAGCCGATGGAGACCAGACCCGGAAGGATGAAGGCGTAGCGCCAGCCCAGATACTGCGCGATCGCGCCGGTGACCAGCGCCGCACAGGCGACGCCGACATTGCCCCAGACACCGTTGGTGCCGAGCTCGCGGCCGAGTTTTTCCGAACCGAGCGCTTCCGCATGCGCGGTGAGCATGGCCGTGCCGACCGGATGGTAGATCGAAGCGAACAGCCCCATCAGCGTCAGCGCCACCGCCAGCATCCACAGCGAGCTGGTGCTGCCGGCCAGGATCGCGGCACCGCCGATGCCGATGAAAAAGACGCCCAGCATGTTGCGCCGGCTCCACTTGTCGCCGAGCCAGCCCGATGGGATCGAGCCGGCACCGAAGGCGATGAAGCCGCCGATGGAGAGCGCCAGCAATTCGCCGTAACCGCGGCCGAAATCCGCCTCCATCGCCAGCACGGCGGTGGGAAAGATCAGCATGAACATATGGTCGAACAGATGGGCGATATTGACGTAGTTGATCACCCGGCGCGGCAGCGACATGGACGGAATCCTTGAGAGAAACGGTTGCAGGCTCCACCATAGGGGTGTCTGATAGTCATTGTCCTGACAGTTTCTATCGAGAATCGGACATGGCCCGCAGCACCAATGCCGAGGATTACCAGCGCATCGCCCCCGCCGTGGCGGCCATGCCGAAGGATTTCCCGGCCGGGTTCCATATCGAGCCGCACAGCCACGAGCGGGCACAGCTGCTCTATGCCACGCGCGGTGTCATGCGGGTCAGCACCGAACAGGGCGCCTGGGTGGTGCCGCCGCAGCGCGCGCTGTGGATTCCGCCCGGCGTCGAACACGAGATCCGCATGAGCGGCGCGGTGGCGATGCGCACGCTCTATATCGCCCCGCAGACTGCCGCGCTGCTGCCGCCGGCCTGCCAGGTGATCGAGGTATCCGATCTGCTGCGTGCGCTCATCCTCGCCGCCATGGAGGAACCAGTGGAATATGAACAGGGAAGCCGCGGCGCGGCGATTGCGCAGCTGCTGCTGCATGAGCTGCGTAGCGTGCCGGCTCTGCCGCTGCATCTGCCAATGCCGCGCGAGGCCAGGCTGAAGGCCGTCTGCCGGCGCGTGCTGGACCATCTGAGCGACGACACCGATATCGAGACGCTGGCAACGGAGGCCGGCATGAGCAGCCGCAGCCTGGCACGGCTGTTCCAGCGCGAGACCGGCATGGGCTTCCAGGCCTGGCGGCAGCAGGCGCGTCTGGCGGAGGCGCTGGCACGCTTAAGCAGCGGCCGTCCGGTGGCACTGGTGGCCAGCGATCTGGGTTATGCCTCTGCGGCGGCCTTCACGGCGATGTTCCGCCGCTCGCTCGGCACGACGCCGGGGAAGTATTTCGCTAAGGCGCCCAGCCCTTCGGGGCGAGCGTAAAGCCGGCGAAGTCGAAGCCCGGCGCGACGGTGCAGCCGACCAGGGTCCAGTCGCCCAACGTCTCCGCCGCCTGCCAGTGATCCTGCGGCACGATGCCCTGCGGCCGCTGGCCCGCGGCGATGTCATTGCCGAGCGTGATGGTCTGCACCGGCGCGCCTTTGTCGGCAGCGATCTGGAGTTTCAGCGGCGCACCCGCATGCCAGTGCCAGGTCTCGACGGCATCCACTTTATGCCAGTGGGATTTCTCACCCTGCTTCAGCAGGAAATAGATCGCGGTCGAACGGCTGCGGCCATCGGTATCGGTTGCCGGATCGCGAAAGGTCTCGACGAAATAGCCGCCTTCGGGATGCGGCTGCAGCTTGAGCAGGGCGATGATCTCGTCGGCCGTCATCAGAAGATCCGGTCGATAATGGCCAGGCCGACGTCGAGCAGGAACCAGACCCAGCCGGTGGCCAGCAGGCTGGCGACGATGGCGGCGATCAGCAGCGTGCCGTCGCGTTCGACCTGACCCAGGGCTGCCAGGATGATGGCCCAGGCCGGAATCAGGTTGCCGAAGGGGATTGGCAGCGACAGCAGCGCAGCATTCCACAGGATCAGCAGGCCGAACGGCCGGCTGGCGCGACGCCCCGACAGATGCAGGAAGCGCGGCCGCACATACCGTTCGATCTTCACGATATAGGGCAGCGCCGGCCGCAGCAGTTTGGCGATATCGCCGCGCCGGAAGCTGCGGGCCCGCCAGCTTTTCGGAAACCACGGCGTCTCGAAGCCGAGCAGCATCTGCACCGACAGCAGCAGCAGCGGTGCGCCGAGCACCGCCGACAGGCCGGGGGCAATCGGCGCCGGAATGCCGTTGGGCAGGGCGAAGACCAAGATCAGCAGGCCGAAGGCACGCAGACCGAAGGCGCGCAGCAGATCGTCCAGGCTGATGCGGTCGTCATCCCGGCCGTCGCAGAGCGCGGCGACGATGTCGCTGACCTTTTCGGGCGCCGCCGATTCGGATTCCGGAGCGTCGCTCATGTGTCACCGATACCCGGCAGGCGCGGCGCGACTTCCTCCACCTCGGCCTCGATCACATCATCGGTGCGATGCACATTGACCTCGAAGCTGGGCAAAGCGGCCGGCGCGCTCTTGCTCGGGCGGATGCCAAGCTGCGCCAGCTTGCGCACGCGCGGCAGCAGCCGGGCATTGACCGAACGGCTGAAGCTTTCGAACTGTTCGGTCGCCTGCTGCAACCCGCGGCCGACCTTTTCGGCGAGCGTCAGCGCCGTTGCCGTGCTTTCCACCAGCGCCGTCACGGCCTCCACGATCTTGTCCAGATTCTCGATCTGCTTGCCGCTGTCGATTTGCATGCGCGAAAAGGCGATCAGGGCGAACAGCGACGAGGGTCCAGCCAGCACCACGCCGGCCTCGATAGCGCGCTGCTCGAAATCCGGCGCCGCCAGCCGCAGCTTTTCCACCGCCGCATCGTTGGGCAGCGTCATGGCGACGATGCTGCGCTTCAGCACGCCGCCGCGTTTCGCATCCCTGTAGGCGCTCACCACCGCGTTGCCGTAATCCTTGGCGGTCAGGGCGCGCAGATGCGTGGTCATGCGCTGGGCCAGCTGCTGCAGCGCCGCCGCCTCGGCGCCCGCGCCTTCCGCCTCGGCCAGGTCGAGCAGCAGCTTCGAGGCCTTGGAATCGACCACCAGCACCGCGTCGCCGGGCAGGAAGATCACCGCATCGGGGCGCAAGCTGCCGCGGTCGCTGTCGCCGGCCACATGATACTGCAGCACGAAATCGACGCCCGGCTGCAGGCCGAAAGCCTTCAGCGTATTCTCCAACCCGATCTCGGCCAGCCGCCCGGCGCCACCTGGATGCGACAGCATGCGGTGAATGGCATCGACGCGCTGGTTGTCCTTCTGCTGCTGGGCCACCGTGCCGGCGACCACCTGCGCCACCGCGGTCATCTGCTTGGTCAGGCTTTCGGTGACCAACTGCACCTTCTTCTCGGCGTCTTCCTTCTGGGCCTCGGCCTCGCGCTTGTGGTCGGCCAGCAGCTTGTTGGAGAGCTGGGCGGCGGATTCCACGGCGGCCGCCCGGGCCGCCTGGGTGGCGGTCTCGGCCAGCTTCTCGAAAGCCTGGGTCTTCACGGCGAGTTCGGCGCGCAGGCCGGCGGCCTGGCGCTCGGCGTCCAGCCGGGCAGCCTGGGCGGCGGCGGCCTCGTCGCGGGCCTGGTCGACCTGATCGCGCAGCTCGGCCACCAGGGCCGCCTCACCGGCGGAAGACCCACCCCGGCGCAGCAGGAAAACCAGCAGGATCAGCACGATGGCCAGCCCGGCAAGACTGGCGATGGCGAGAATCGGCATTATATCCATGGGCATGGACGTTAAATAACAGCGGGCTTGACGGACCGCCAGCCCGCGGCCTATCTGACGCCCCGTAATATCACGGAAAGACCCTATGGCCCTGCTGCCCATCATCACGGCGCCCGACCCGGTTCTGGAGACTGTTTCGACCCCCGTCGAAGCGGTGACGGACGAGGTGCGCCAGCAGCTCGATGACATGCTGGAAACCATGTATGCGGCGCCCGGCATCGGCCTGGCCGCCATCCAGGTCGGCATCCCCAAGCGCATGCTGGTGATCGACGTGGCGCGCGAGGGCGAGGACAAACAGCCGCTCTACATCGTCAACCCGGAAATCACCTGGGTGTCCGATGACGACCAGCTCTACGAAGAGGGCTGCCTGTCGCTGCCGGAACAGTATGCCGAGGTCGAGCGCCCGGCCGAGATCAAGGTCAGCTATCTTGACCGCAACGGCGAGCAGCAGGAGTTGCAGGCCGACGGGCTGCTCGCAGTCTGCCTGCAGCATGAGATGGACCATCTCGACGGCATCCTGTTCGTCGACCATATCTCGGCGCTCAAGCGCAACATGATCCTGCGCAAGCTGCTGAAGCAGAAGCGCCTGACCGCCACCGCCTGATCTCAGGATGACATTACGCCTCGTCTTCATGGGCACGCCGGATTTCGCCGTGCCGGTGCTGGAGGCGTTCCTGAAGGCCGGCGATGAAATCGCCGCCGTTTACAGCCAGCCGCCGCGCCCGGCCGGCCGCGGCCAGAAGCTGACGCCCTCGCCCGTGCAGGCCTTCGCCGAACAGAACGGCCTGACCGTGCGCCATCCGGTCAGCCTGAAATCGCCCGAAGCCCAGGCCGACTTCGCCGCGCTGCATGTGGATGCCGCGGTGGTGGTGGCCTATGGCCTGCTGCTGCCCAAGCCGGTGCTGGATGCGCCGCGGCTCGGCTGCTTCAACCTGCATGCCTCGTTGCTGCCGCGCTGGCGCGGTGCCGCGCCCATTCAAAGGGCTATTCTTGCCGGCGACACCGAGACCGGCGTCTGCGCCATGCAGATGGATGTCGGCCTCGATACCGGGCCGGTACTACTGCGCGAAACCGTGGCGATCACGCCGCGCATGACCGTCACCCAGCTGCATGACGAGCTCTGCCGCATCGGCGCACCGCTGATGGTGCGCGCCCTGCATGATTTCGCCGATGGCAAGATCGCGCCGCAGGCTCAGCCGGCCGAAGGCGTGACCTATGCCGCCAAGCTCAGCAAAGATGAAGGCCGCATCGACTGGACGAAATCCGCCGCCGAGATCGACCGCATGGTCCGCGCGCTCAATCCCGGCCCCGGCACGACGTTTGCGCTGAACGGCGAACGCATCAAGCTGCTGGCCTGCGAACCGGTTGCCGGCAGCGGCGCGCCCGGCACCATGCTGGACGATACCGGCACGGTCGCCTGCGGAACCGGCGCGCTGACGCTGCTGAAACTGCAGCGCCCGAGCAAGTCGCCGGTGGCGATTGCCGATTTCCTGCGCGGCCTGCCGCTGCCCAAGGGCTCGCGGCTCGTCTGATGCCGCGCTTCCGCCTCACGCTGGAATACAATGGCACGGCCTTTGTCGGCTGGCAGCGCCAGAAGGATGGCCGAGGCGTGCAGCAGGCGGTGGAAGAGGCTCTGGAAGCCATGTGCAGCGCGCCGGTGGAAATTTTCGCCGCCGGCCGCACCGATGCCGGCGTGCATGCCACCGGCCAGGTGGTGCATTTCGATCTCGACCGCGACTTCACGCCGGACCGCATCCGCGATGGCCTGAACTTCTACCTGCGCGAACAGCGCATCGCCGTGCTGGACTCAAGCATCGTGGACGACAGCTTCGATGCGCGCTTCTCGGCCACGGCACGACACTACCTCTATCGTATTCTGAACAGACGCCCGCCGCCGGCACTGGAGGCCGGTTTCGTGTGGCATGTGCCGGTGCCGCTGGATGCCGAAGCCATGCACGACGCCGCGCAGGTGCTGCTCGGTCATCACGATTTCACCAGCTTCCGCTCCACCGAATGCCAGGCCAAATCGCCCGAGCGCACGCTGGATCATCTGGCCGTCAGCCGCGTTGCTGAGGAAATCCACATCACCGTGCGCTCGCGCAGCTTCCTGCACAACCAGGTGCGTATCACCGCGGGTACGCTCAAGATGGTGGGCGAAGGTCGCTGGACGGCGGCAGATGTGAAGACGGCGCTGGAGAAGAAAGATCGCGCGGCTGCCGGGCCGACGGCGCCGCCCGACGGGCTGTGCCTGACGCGTGTGGAGTACTGACGCAGGCCGGCTAGCGGCGGCATCGATTCCAGCGTTCTACACCGGGCATGCCATATCCCTGGCTGTTAAAAATCAGGATGTCGCGCGCGCGGTCGTAGTTGAAATTGCTGACGATGCCTTCTTCCCGCCAGCGCACAGCCGCCTGTCCCCGCGGCCCGTCATTGAGGACGTAGATCGCGTCCTCGGGAGGATTGCTGCCCCATTTGATCGTGTCGGCGCCGATCAGAATCCTCTGGTCCGGATCGCCGCACGAACCGCGCTTCGCCCATGACCCACGAATCTCCGATGGTATAGCGGCACTGCTTTCGGTTTGCGCCGGCACACTCTGCCATGCCATCAGCAATGCGGCTGATCCGAGCAAGACACATGCACTCAACCTGGACATCAGAGTTCCACCAACAGGAACCGGCTCGGTACAATCTCAGGCGCGCCAGCCGATCGCTTTCGCCCAGGCTTCGAAATCACCGGTGCGCTGGCTGGCATTGGCCGGTGGCACTTCGCCAGAATCAGCGGCTTCCTTGCGGCGCTGGGCGATGCCATCGGCCAGCGGCGTCAGGCTGGCCGAGGCGCGGCGCGCATTCACATTGGCCTCGTCCTCGATCGGCAGCGGATTGAGTTCGCCATTCGCATCCCAGTCGAACTGGGTGCCATAGACCTGCTTCTTGCCTTCGAGCCAGCGGATGCGGTCGGTGAGCAGCGCCAGCTGCCAGCGCGGCACATCGCCTTTCGCCGCCGCCGCCTCGATCAGCTCGAAACAGGCGCGCATGAAGCGCGGCAAGCCGATGGCATGCTGGGCGATCATCCAGGCCGCGGTGGCGCCGTCTTCGCCGACCAGCGCGAGGCCGGGCCAGCCCTTGGCATCGACATAGCCGGCCAGCGCCTTGGCCTGCTTGTTGTGCATGGCGCGCATGTCGTCGTTATAGCCGAGGAACAGGCTGCCATCGGCCGCGAGCCGGGTCCGCAGGCTGCGGCTTTCCTCGACCATGTCGAGCAGCGTCTGGCGCAGAATCTGATCCATTACCATCCCCGGAGAATCACTTATACACAGCTTGGCCGTTGCCGCCGTGCAAGTCCAGCCGGATGCCGCCGATCAGAACAGCAGATCGCCGAGTCGATACAGAACCAGGCTGACGGTGAGATCGAAAATCGCCGCCGCCAATGCCACCGGCAGTGCTGCCTGCAAGCCATGCCGCGCCGTCTGCACCACGATGTAAAACCACGCCAGCAGCAGCGCTGTGCTCCATCCGACCTGCACGCTGCCAGGGATCAGCTGCAGCGCGCCGCCGGCCAGGATCGGCAGGCTGGCGGCCGTCACGATGGCCTGGGCCCAGTTGTACAGGACAACGAAGACGGCATAGCGGCCGCTCAACCCAAACATGCGGCTTAACCCTGCAATCAACCCCAAATATATGCCCCAGGCGAGCAGGAACTGGACGAACTGCACCAGCGCGAACAGCGGCCAGCCGAGATCGGCTTCGCCGACAGGCCCTTCGGGTGGCAGCAGCAGCACGTAGACCACGCCGACGATCAGCGGCGCGCGGAAGCTGCGCCAGAAACCGGCCTCGGACAGATCGAAATGCAGCAGGGCCGCCGAATCGCCGCGCAGCAGCAGGCCGAGCCCGCGCAGCGCGTTGGCGACTTCGACTTTAAACAACGGCGGCATCGAAGAACCGCTGCAGCATGCTTTCATAGACCTTGCTCAGCGCGCGGATGTCATCCACGCCGGCGCGCTCGTCAACCTTGTGCATGGTCTGGCCGACGAGGCCGAATTCCACCACCGGGCAATAGGCCTGGATGAAGCGCGCATCCGACGTGCCACCCGTCGTACTTAATTCAGGAACCCGACCGGTGCCGGTCTTCACGGCTTCCGCCATCGCGGCGACAAAGGGCCCCGGCTTGGTGAGGAAGGGCATGGCGCCGTCTTCCAGCACCAGATCGAAGCGCGTGCCCTGCAGCGCGCGGTTGGCGCTCTGCGATCCGCAGACGGCTTCCACCGTGCGGGTGATCCAGTCCTTCAGGCCGGCCGCAGTCTGTTCGGTATTGTAGCGGATGTTGAGCACGGCTTTGGCCGAGGCCGGAATCACATTGTTGGCCGGATTGCCGACATCCACCGTGGTGATCTCCAGGTTCGATGCCTCGAAATGCGCGTTGCCGGTATCGAGCCGGCGCGACTTCAGCGCTGACAAGATATCAAGCAGCTTGGGCACCGGATTGTCGGCCAGATGCGGATAACCGACATGACCCTGGATGCCATGCACGGTGAGGCGCGCGGTCAGCGAGCCGCGCCGGCCGATCTTCATCATCTCGCCCAGCTTCAGCGGATTGGTCGGCTCGCCCACCACGCAGACCGACAGCGTCTCGCCCTTTTCCTTCAGCCAGTCGAGCACCCGCGTGGTGCCGTTGATGGCGGGGCCTTCCTCGTCGCCGGTGATCAGCAGGCTGATGCGGCCGTTCAGGGCATTGCCGCGCGCGGCCAGGAAACGCCCGGTGGCAGCCACGAAAGCCGCAATCGCCGACTTCATGTCGGTGGCGCCGCGGCCATAAAGCTGGCCCTCGATGATCTCGGCGCCGAAGGGATCGACGGTCCAGGCCTTGGCGTCGCCCACCGGCACAACATCGGTATGGCCGGCGAAGCAGAAATTCGGGCCGGCACCCGCTGTGCCGATGGCGCCGGCACCCCAACGGGCATAGAGGTTTTCCACATCGGGGGTGTTGGCTGCCGAAAATTTAAGCCGCTCGCAGGTGAAGCCCAGACCGGTCAGCGCCTGTTCCAGCACCCCCAGCGCGCCCTGGTCGCTCGGGGTCACGCTCGGGCAGCGGATCAGCGCCTGCGACAGCTCTACGGGATCGGGAATGGCGGCAGAAACAGGGGCAGCAGACACGGGAATGACCTTGGGATAGGGGAAGTTCTGGGCGCTTTCGGCGAAAGCGCGATGTAACCCCTTGAAACGGCGCGGGTCAATGCGGTCGGCCCGGGCCTGTTCGCGGCGCTTTACGGGCGGATTTACCGCACCCCCCTTCGTTGACACAGGCCGGGGCAATGCATATCTAATGCCGGGTTTCGTCGCCCGGTTCTCGTTTGGCGACGCATATTTAGCGGCATTTTCAGGGGTACGGCATGTTCGGCGCGATCGCCAAGAAGCTGTTCGGTTCGGCCAACGACCGCGCCGTCAAGGGATATTCCAAAGCGGTTCAGGCCATCAACGACCTGGAGCCGGAAATTGCCGCGCTCACCGATGCCGGCCTGCAGGCCAAGACGGTCGAGTTCAAGCAGCGTCTGGCCGGCCGCGACGGCAAGCCCGGCGAAGACCTGGACGACCTGCTGCCGGAAGCCTTTGCCGTGGTGCGCGAGGCGGCCAAGCGCGTGCTGGGCCAGCGCCATTACGATGTGCAGCTGATCGGCGGCATGGTGCTGCATGATGGCCGCATCGCCGAGATGAAGACCGGCGAAGGCAAGACGCTGGTTGCCACGCTCGCCGTCTATCTCAATGCCCTGGCCGGCAAGGGCGTGCATGTCGTCACCGTGAACGACTATCTCGCCAGCCGCGATGCCGCCTGGATGGGTCGCGTCTATGGCTTCCTCGGCCTGACCACCGGCGTGATCGTGCATGGCCTGGACGACGAGGAGCGCCGCGCGGCCTATGCCTGCGACGTCACCTACGGCACCAACAACGAATACGGCTTCGACTATCTGCGCGACAACATGAAGTTCCAGCGCGAGCAGATGGTGCAGCGCCCCTTCAGCTTCGCCATCGTCGATGAAGTCGACAGCATCCTGATCGACGAGGCGCGCACGCCGCTGATCATTTCCGGTCCGTCGGAAGACACCACTGACCTCTATGTGAAGGTCAATGCGCTGATCCCGCAGCTGGTGCCCGAGGATTACGAAAAGGACGAGAAGCAGCGTTCGGTGAACTTCACCGAAAGCGGCACCGAGCATATCGAGCAGATCCTGCGCGCCGCCGACCTGCTGAAGTCGGAATCGCTCTACGACATCGAAAACATCGCCGCCGTGCATCACGCCAACCAGGCGCTGCGCGCCCATGTGCTGTTCACCCGCGACGTGGATTACATCGTCAAGGATGACAAGGTGGTCATCATCGACGAATTCACCGGCCGAATGATGGAAGGCCGCCGCTATTCCGACGGCCTGCACCAGGCGCTGGAAGCCAAGGAAGGCGTGTCAGTCCAGACCGAGAACCAGACGCTGGCCTCGATCACCTTCCAGAATTACTTCCGCATGTATCCCAAGCTGTCCGGCATGACCGGCACGGCCTCGACGGAAGCCGCCGAATTCGCCGATATCTACCGCCTGGAAGTGATCGAGATTCCGACCAATGTCGGCGTCGCCCGCATCGATGCCGATGACGAGGTCTATCGCTCGGCGCGTGAGAAATACGAAGCCATCGTCAAGCTGATCGCCGAATGCCGCGAGAAGGGCCAGCCGCTGCTGGTCGGCACCGTGTCGATCGAGAAGTCGGAGCTGCTGTCGGATTACCTGAAGCAGCGCAAGATCGAACACAACGTGCTGAACGCGCGCCATCACGACCAGGAAGCCTATATCGTCGCCCAGGCCGGTCGCCTGAACGCCGTTACCATCGCCACCAACATGGCCGGCCGCGGCACGGATATTCAGCTCGGCGGCAATGCCGAGATGCGTATCCTGCGCGAGACCGCCGGCATGGACGGCGAGCTGAAAGAGAAGATGGAGGCGCAGATCCGTGCCGAAGTCGCCGCCGAAAAAGACCGGGTGCGCGAAGCCGGCGGCCTCTATGTGATCGGCACCGAACGCCATGAAAGCCGGCGCATCGACAACCAGCTGCGCGGCCGTTCCGGCCGCCAGGGCGATCCGGGCGCGTCGAAATTCTTCCTCTCGCTGGAAGACGACCTGCTTCGCATCTTCGGCTCCGAGCGCATGGAAGGCATGCTGCAGCGCCTCGGCCTGCAGGAAGGCGAAGCCATCATCCATCCCTGGATCAACAAGGCGCTGGAAAAGGCGCAGCAGAAGGTGGAAGCGCGGAATTACGAAATCCGCAAGAACCTGCTGAAATACGACGACGTGATGAACGACCAGCGCAAGGTGATCTACGAGCAGCGCATCGAGATCATGGGCGCCGAGCATGTGGCCGATACCGTGGCCGACATGCGCGACGAGATCGTCGACGAACTGGTCACCCGCCACATCCCTGAGAAGGCCTATGCCGAACAGTGGGATTCGGCCGGCCTGCAGGCGGAAGTGATGCGCATCTTCGCGCTCGATCTGCCGATCGTCGACTGGGCCAAGGAAGAAGGCATCGCCGAGCAGCAGATCCGCGAGCGGCTGGCCGATGCGGTCGAGCGCCGCATGGCCGAGAAGGCCGCCAATTTCGGCCCCGATGTGATGCGCATGGTCGAACGCAGCCTGCTGCTGCAGGTGCTGGACCAGACCTGGAAGGAACATCTGCATCACCTGGACTATCTGCGTCAGGCCATCGGCCTGCGCGCCTATGCGCAGAAAGACCCGCTGAACGAATACAAGCGCGAGGCCTTCACGCTGTTCGAGCAGATGCTGGTGCGCGTGCGCGAGCAGGTGACCGCCATCCTCGCCCGCGTCGAAGTGCGCAACGACGAACCGCCGCCGGAATTCGCCCGGCCGTCGCAGCCCATGCATGAAAGCCGCGGCGAGCCGCTGGAAGGCGGCGCGGATGCCGAAAGCCTGCCGTCGCGCCCGGTGGCGCAGGCCCGCAGCGCCGCCGTCGACCCGAATGACGAAAGCACCTGGAAGGCGACGCCGCGCAACGCGCCCTGCCCGTGTGGCTCCGGCAAGAAGTTCAAATACTGCCACGGCAAGTAAGCCGCGGTTCTCAGCTTTAGAAAAAGTGTCATGGCCGGGCTTGTCCCGGCCATCCACGTTTTGGAGCCGGCAAAAACATTTCGTGGATGCCCGGATCAAGTCCGGGCATGACAACCTTTGTTGAGGCGACGGGCTGTGCCATCATGGTGGCATGACCCAGCTCACTCTGGCCCAGGCCGAACGCTTCGCCGCGCTGCCCCTGCGCAATCTCGACCGCGAATTCCCCAACAACCTGACGCATTTCAACAACGATGCCGGCGATGTGCTGCCGCCGCACAAACTGCATCCGATCTTCTGGGGCAGTTACGACTGGCATTCCTGCGTGCATGGCTGGTGGCTGCTGACGCGCTGCCTGCGCCGCCATCCGGCTCTGGCCGGTGCTGCCAAAGCCGAAGCCCTGTTCGCGCAGTTCTTCACGGCGGCAGCCGGCGCCGGCGAAGCCGCCTATCTCGACGCGCCCGGCCGCGGCACCTGGCAGCGGCCTTATGGCTGGGGCTGGCTGCTGACGCTGAGCGCCGAACTCTCGCAATGGGATCTCCCGCAGGCGCAGACCTGGCGCGCGGCGCTCAAGCCGCTGGAACAGCGCATCGTGCAGCGCTTCCCCGCCTATATGGAGAAGCTGACCTATCCGATCCGCGTCGGCACGCATTTCAACACCGCCTTCGGCCTGCTGCTGGCACTGCACTATGCCCGCGTGACACAGGAGCCGACGCTGGAGCCGGCGATTGCCGCTTACGCCGAACGCGTCTTCCGCAAGGACACAGATTATCCGGCGCGCTTTGAACCCAATGGCGACGACTTCCTGTCGGGCGCACTGACCGGGGCGCTGCTGATGGCCGCGCTGCTGCCCGATACCGACTTCGCCGCGTGGTGGAACCGCTTCCTGCCCGATGCCACCACCATCTTCACGCCGGCCATCGTGGCCGACCGCGCGGATGCCAAGGGCGTGCATCTGGACGGGCTCAACCTGAGCCGCGCCTGGTGCCTGCGCGGCATCGCCGCAAAACTGCCCGGCGACCAGTCCGGCCTGCTGCAATCGGCGGCGTTGCATGAAGCCGCCAGCCTGCCCTTCCTGGAGAGCGGTGAATACGGGGGTGAGCACTGGCTCGCCACCTTTGCCGCGCTCAGCATTGAAGGCCTGGCGACGGACTGAAACCGGCAGACAACATCGGCGCTCCCGCAGTATGCTGACGCCATGCGCCGCTTCATGCTTCTGTCGATCCTGATCCTGCTTGCGCAGCCGGCGCGCGCCGGCAGCAGCGACATGACCAGGATCGGCGACTACACCGAGCTGACCCGCGCCATCGCCACCGACAATATCGACCTGGTCCTGAAGCATCCCGCTGTCGAGGCGAAACTGCGTGAACTGACCGGGCCGTATTATCCGCGCATTGCCAATCTGGCGCTGCCGGTGCCGATCGGCTATGCGCCGCCGTTCAATCTGGTTGTGGTCGGCTACTCTGCCGGCGCCGACTATGCGAAGGCGGAGACGACCGAAACCGTGATGATCGTCGTCGACTGGACCAGCGCCGTGGTTCATGCGGCGCTGCGCACACCGCAGGAGACGCTGGTCTTCGGTATCGGCTGGCGGCTGGCCGAATACCCCCAGCCGCTGCGGCACTTCATTTACCGGGACGAGATCCTGAAGCTGACCATACCGGATGCCGGAAACGGCCCGGCGCAGACCTGGATCAGCATCTACGATTACGGCGACGACCGGCAGCAGCTCTGGCCACTGTCCAGCTGGCAGAAGCCCGACAAGCCCTAGCGCTCCGGGCCGCGGCGATAGGGGATTTTTTCAAACAGCCGCAACCGCGTTTCCACGCTTTTGAACACCTGTTCGGCCGACTGCGGATCGGCGATGCCGGGTTGCAGCGCCGCCACCGCCGCCCGGCCCTCATCGTCGACCCGGGTGAAATCGCTCTTCCAGCCATGGCGGCGCTGGTAATCGAGATAGGCTTTCAGCATGCCGGCACCCTGGCGATGCGCCGCCGCCGCCATGCCGGCTTCGGTGAGCCTGAACCGCGCCTTGATGCCATCGACCTCCTGGCCGAGATGCTTCAGCACATCGAGACGGCGCATATAGGTTTCGTTGCGCGCCATCAGATCGGCAAAGGCCTGTTCCTGCGCCTCGGCGTTGCGCTTGAAATCCGCCAGGCTGCGCACGCCGTGTTTGCCGGTCCAGTTGCCGGCCGCGTCCATCAGGCCGACATCGCGCAGCGCCGGCTGGCGCAGCTGATACCGGCCATAGGCGCCGTCATTCTCGGCGTCGTAGCCGTGATGGCCGCCGGTGCTGCTTTCCTGCTCATGCAGGGCGGCACGGAATGCCTCATGCACCGGCGAGGCGGACCCGGGATTGCGCCCGGCAGACGCGACATCGCCGGTCACCGTCAGGCCCGGCAGCGGCGCGGCAGCCGGTGACGACGCCCGGTAGCCGCTTTCCAGCGCATCGATGGTCTCGCCGCCCGGGCCGGCCCAGCCGTCCGGGGTGACCCCGGCGCCGGTCTGGAAGCGCAGCATGGCGTCATCGTCGCGCGGACCCCAGTAGCCGGTCGGCCCGCCGGTGGCCGCGGCATCCAGCAGACCCTCGCGATGCAGCAGGGCCTGCAGCTTGAACACATCGCCGCGCCGGTTGCTGCGGCCACGGCCCACGGTGTCGGTCAGGCGGAACAGCGTGTCGCCGAACAGCTGGCGCAGCGGCGCGCCGGCCATCCAGCGGCCGCGCACCGCCTCCCAGGCCGGATCGCCGGCCCCGATGCGACCGAGGGGATCGGGCTCCGGCGCGGGCCCGGGATGCGCCCCGAACAGACGGTCGATCTCCAGCGCGGCATCGTCACGGCCGGAACGGCTCGGCAGCAGGGTCATGGCATAGCTCCATATGGATCAAACAAAGAACATAATATAGGATATTATTCTGGTTTTATCAAATTAAATTCTCTTAATGTTCTTATGATCCTCCCCCTTGCACTGACCGGCCGGCCTATGGCTGGCTGGGACGATACAGAGACGGAATACAGGGAGGAAATCCGCACGATGCCCGTCAGTCTCGAACTCTGGCTCGCCTTTGCCGCCGCCGCCGCGATCATGATCATGATCCCCGGCCCCACCACGCTGATGGTGCTGGGCCATACGGTCTCCAGCGGCTGGCGCATCGGCCTGACCAGTCTGGTCGGCGTCGTGCTCGCCGATATCTGCGCCATCACGCTCTCGGTGCTGGGCTTCAGTGCGCTGCTGGCGGCGTCGGCCGAGGCCTTCACGGTGATGAAATGGATCGGCGCGGCCTATCTGGTCTGGATCGGCATCCAGCTCTGGCGCGCGCCACCGATGAATCTGGATCCCGTAACCGAGCGGCGCAGCGGCGCCTGGAAGGCGGTGCGCCAGACGTTCCTGGTCACGCTGCTCAATCCGAAAGGCATCCTGTTCTTCGCCGCCTTCCTGCCGCAGTTCATCGACGCCGCATTGCCGCTCTGGCCGCAGGTGATCGCGCTGATGGCCACCTTCTGCACGCTGGCCACCCTGATCCAGGGTTTCTACATCACGCTCATGGGCAAGGCGCGCAGCCGCATCGCCAGCCCGCGCGCCCTGACGATCATGAACCGCACCGGCGGCGTCATGCTGATCGGCGCCGGCCTGCTCACCGCGTCGCTGAAAAAGGCCTGACATGCTGCGGCTGGCGCCTGCGGCGGAAAAGTTCAGCATCGAGATTGCCGATGCGGCGCTGGCCGATCTGCAGATGCGGCTCAGCCATACGCGCTTTCCCACCGAGCCGGTGGATGCCGCCTGGCAATATGGCACCCACGGTGCCTATATGCGCCGCTTCATCGAGCGCTGGCGCAACGGTTTCGACTGGCGCTTCTGGGAAGCGAAGCTGAATGCCTTCCTGCAGTATCGCGTGAAGCTGAAACGCCCCGATACCGGCAGGCTGCAGACTGTGCATTTTCTGATCGAGCCGGGTTCGGGCGACACGCCACGGCCGCTGCTGCTTACCCATGGTTGGCCGGGATCGGTGTTCGAGTTCATCGAGGTGATCGAACGCCTGGCGCATCCCGAACGCTTCGGCGGCAAGACCGCAGACGCCTTCACCGTGATCTGCCCGACCCTGCCCGGCTACGGCTTTTCCATGCCGATCGAGAAACCGATCGGGCCGCGGGCGATCGCGCGGCTGTGGTGCGACCTGATGGTGGAGGTGCTGGGCTTCGACCGCTTCCTGGTACAGGCCGGCGACTGGGGCTCCATCGTCTCCAGCTGGATGGGCATCGACTATCCGCATCATGCCGCAGCCCTGCATCTCAACATGGTGCCGCTGCGCCCGCCGCTGAGCAAAGAGTCGACGCCGCTCAGCACGGCCGAGCGCGAGTGGATCGCCCGCGCCAAGAAGCTGCATGGCAGCGAGGCCGGCTATCTGGCGATCCAAAGCACCAAGCCCTCCACGCTGGGCTATGCCATGAGCGACAGTCCGGCCGGCCTCGCCGCCTGGATCGTCGAGAAATTCCACGGCTTCCCGCGCGGCCCGGCCGAGCAGGACCCGCCCTTCGCCATGGATCACCTGATCGCCAACATTGCCTTATACTGGCTGACCGACACGGCGGCGACGGCGACCTGGATCTACTGGGCGGCGCGGCAGAATGGCGACCTGGCCATGCAGCCCGGCGATTTCGTCTCCAGCCCCACCGGCTTCCTGCTGCCGCCCTGGGACCTGGTGCCACCGTCGCCGAAAGGCTGGCTGGAGCGCGGCTATCATGTGACGCACCGGCACGACCTGGAACGCGGCGGACATTTCGTCGCGATGGAACAGCCGGATATATTCGTCGCCGACGTGCAAGATTATTTCCAAAATGTGGTTGTATGAATCATGACGACTGCCAATAAAGCGCGACGCGTTGAACTATACAGTTTAATTGTTGTCTCCTTGTTACTTTCTGCCTTTGGGTTTTGGTACGGGCCTGGCCGCTGGTTAATCGCCTTTGATTCAGGGTGTACCAACTGCATTCCGACTGCGGAAAATATTTCGGTATGCGTATGGATTGCTTGGGCGTGGATCATTGTTGCGGCCGCTGCAGCAGTGCGTCACCACCTAAGAGCTTTATGGCTCATCATCGGTGCGCCATTTGTCCTTTTCTGGCCCGCGATGTGGATCAAGGCGGACGCATGTGACCTAATAGGTCGCTGCGGTTCTGCATTTGGATTAATAGCAAGCTAGAGATAAAACAGTATGAGCAAGAGCGAACGCTGGTTTGAGGATTACAGCGCCGGCGAGATCATCAAGGCCGATGGCGTGACGATTTCGGAAGCCGAAATCCTGGCCTTTGCCTTCACCTACGATCCGCAGCCGTTTCATCTCGACAAACTCGCCGCCGAGCAGTCGCCCTATAAGGGCCTGATCGCCAGCGGCTGGCAGACCGGGCTGCTGGGCTTCCGCATGCTGCTCAATGCCGGCCTGCTGGGCAGAGGCAGCATGGGCTCGCCGGGCCTGGACGAGCTGCGCTGGTTCCTGCCGGTGCGGCCGGGCGACACGCTCTATGGCCGCGCCAGCATCCTGGAGACGCGCGAAAGCCAGTCGAAGCCCGACCGCGGCATCGTGAAGATGAAATACTGGATCGAGAACCAGAAGGGTGAGACGGTGATGAGCTTCTTCGGCACCCAGCTGGTGCTGAAGCGGCCTCAGTAGTTCCATTGTCATGCCCGGGCTTGACCCGGGCATCCCATGCAATGGGATCCGCGGATCAAGTCCGCGGGTGACCGTGTTTGTGATATTGACTCTCCTTATACGCCGCCCTTTCTCAGGCCGGCACGCTTTCCCAGGGGACCCGCCATCATGACCACCGTCACGCTCTATTACGGCTCCGGCTCGGCCTATGCCTGGCGCATCTGGCTGGCGCTGGAACACAAGGGCGTGCCCTACGAACTGAAGGTGCTGTCCTTCAGCGAGGGTGGTCACAAGACGCCGGACTATACCGCGCTCAATCCGCGCCAGCGCGTGCCCACCCTGATCGATGGCGATTTTGTCCTGCGCGAATCGGCGGCGATCATGGAATATGTCGAGGACCGCTGGCCGCAGCCGCGCCTGCTCGCCGCCGATACGCGGGCGCGCGCCGAACAGCGCCGCATGATCCGCGAGGCCGACAACTATGTCGGCAGCAAGATCGAGCATCTGTTCGAAGCGGTCTTCGCCCCGCCTGAGAAAGCCGATGCCGCAGCACTGGCCGCAGCGGTGACCGACGTGAAAGACGAACTGCTGCGCTGGGAACCGCAGCTCAAGGCGGATTTCCTGAGCGGCGCCACCGTCTCGGCCGCCGATTACACGCTCTATCCGCATCTGGCGATCATCGCGCGCTTCCGCCTGCGCAAGCCCGACGCCATTCCGGCCGATCTGTTCCCGCCGAAGATGGCGGCCTGGATGGCGCGCATGCAGGCCCTGCCGATCGTCCAGAAGACCTGGCCCCCACACTGGAAGTAAGGCGCACTGGAAGAGCTAAGCCCCTGTCGTCATTCCCGCGAAAGCGGGAATCCAGAACAGCGGATCGACTGGGCTCCCGCTTGCGCGGGAGCGACGCAGGAAAGACTTCCAATTTTCAGGCAGGCTGGCCCGTCATGTCCGACGCCGCCGCAGCGGCAGAAAACACAATGGCCGAATCCTCGCCATCTGCACAAAATTCACGCAATAATATTTCGTGACGGAAAAGCAGGCGCACCCTAGGCTCGTGCATACAATTACAAGCCGACGGAGCCTCCCATGCCTGCTTCCTCCCGCATCCTGCGCCCCAGCCGCCGCAGCCTCCTGACCGGCGGCGCCGCACTCGCGGCCACGGCCGCCTTCGTGCCGAAACGCATCTATGCGCAGACCAGCGCAAAGGTGCCGGTGAAGTTCTCGCTCAACCTGCCGCGCAACGGCACCAACTCGCCCTTCATCTACGCCTTCGAGAAAGGCTACTTCGCCGCCGAGGGCATCGAGATCACCGCGATGGACCCGGCGGCCGGCGCCGATGCGCTGCAGCGCGTGTCGTCCAACACCTATGATGTCAGCTTCGCCGATCTCACCTCGCTGTCGGAATTCTATGCGAGCTTCCCCGAGCAGGTGCCGCTCGCGGTGTTCAACATCTACAAGATCACCCCGGCCGCCATCGTCAGCTGGAAGACCGCGAAGATCACCAAGCCGGCCGACCTGATCGGCAAGACCGTGGGCGGGCCGCTGACCGACAACGCCTACAAGCTGTTCCCGGTCTTCTTCAAGGTGAACGGCCTCGATCCGGCCGGCGTGAAGTTCAACAATGTCGATCTGCGCCTGCGCGAAAGCCAGCTGATGCGGCGCGAAGTGGATGCCGTCACCGGCTTCGATTCCACCGTCTGGATCAACCTGAAATCGCTGGGCATGAAGCGTGAGGACGTGTCGATCATGCTCTATGCCGATTACGGCCTCGATTTCTACGGCAACTCGGTCGTCGTCTCGCGCAAATTCCTGAAAGACAACGAGGCCGCCATTCCCGGCATCTGCCGCGCGGTCTGCCGTGGCTGGCAGGATGCGATGAAGGACCCGAAGGCGGTCACCGATTCGCTGCTGAAGGCCGATGCGCTGCTCAAGCACGACATCGAGCAGGAGCGCCTGCAATGGGTGCTCGACAACCAAGTGAAGACGGTGGAAGGCAAGGCCTTGGGCATCGGCGCCATCGACAAGGCCAAACTGCAGCGTGGCATCAACACCATCGCCCAGGCCTATAACCTGCAGAAGGTGGCCCCGGTCGAGGCGATCTGGAGCGACAAGTACCTGCCCTCAGCCGAGATGCGCAAGATCGCGTAACCCGCCCGAGCCATCCAGTCCCTTCCGTCATGCCACGCTTGCGTGGCATGACGATTTTTATACTCCCCCAACCGTCGCCCTCGGGCTTGTCCCGAGGGTCCATCCCAACCATCGGCGCGTCGGGTCGCGCAGATAGGCCCCCGGAATAAATCCGAGGGCGACGGTTTTATTTTAACGTTCCAGTCCCCACGCATTGCACCAGTACAACTCCGCGCGTGACGGCAGCCGTTCACTGACGCATCCTCCCCGCATGACGCATCTCCTCTTCCTGCCCGGCGCTGGCGGCGCGGCCGAGTTCTGGCATTCGCTCGGACGCCTGCTGCCGGAGACCTATGCCAAGACCTATCTGAACTGGCCCGGCCTCGGCCATGAAAAGCATCGCCCGGGCTATGACAGCCTCGATGCTCTCACCGCCTATGCCGCCGCGCAGCTGGCCGATGACGACAATGTCATTCTCGCCCAGTCGATGGGCGGCATCTTCGCGCTGCGGCTGGCGCTGCTCTATCCGCAGAAGATCCGCAAGTTGGTCTTCACGGCGGCCAGCGGCGGCATCGACGTGATGCGCTTCGGCGCCGCCGACTGGCGACCCGCCTATCGCGCCGAATATCCGCAGGCCGCCGACTGGATCACCCAGGCGCGCGCCGACCACTCAGCCGAGATTCCCGGCGTGCAGCAGCCGGCGCTGCTGCTCTGGGGCGATGCCGACACCATCAGCCCGGTCAGCGTCGGCCGCCACTTGGCTTCTCTGCTGCCGAAGACCGAGTTCCATATCATCGCCGGCGGCACGCACAGTTTTGCGCAGGACCGCGCGCCCGAGATCGCGCCGCTGGTGCAGCGCTTCATAGCATCGCCATAAATCGTCGCTCCCGCGAAAGCGGGAGCCCAGTCTACCCAGCAGTCTGGATTCCCGCTTTCGCGAGAATGACGAATCACTTGAATCAAATGCCGACAGCACCATCTCAATGACGCTGCTGTCGGACATCGTGAAAAATCAGCGGGACAGACTTGGACTCAATCGGTCCTCAACGGGACAGAATGGGCTCTGCATGGGACCGAATTGGCCTCGCATGGGACCCAATCGGCCCGCAACGGGATCGCATCGGCCTGCAATCGGCCGCAGCCGGACCGGCATGGTCCAGCCGCATCAAGGACTTGACCGAAACTTAAAGGCCAGTCGCGCCCATATCGAGGAATTTGCGCCGGCGTGCCTCGCGCAAACTGCCCGGCTCCTGGCCGACCAGGCTGCGCAGGTTGGCATCCAGCGCATCGCCGAGCGAGGCAATCGCCCGGGCCGGATCGCGATGGGCGCCGCCCAGCGGCTCCTTCACGATCTCGTCCACGACTTTGAGCTTCAGCAGGTCATCGGCGGTGACGCGCAAAGCCTCGGCCGCATCGGGCGCCCTGGCATTGTCGTTCCACAGGATGGCGGCGCAGCCTTCGGGCGAGATCACCGAATAGATCGCGTGTTCGAACATCAGCACGCGGTTGGCAGCGGCCAGCGCCACGGCGCCACCCGAACCGCCCTCGCCGACGATGGCGGCCACGAGCGGGACTCGGATATCCAGACAGCAGTCGATGGCGCGGGCAATCGCCTCGGCCTGGCCGCGCTCCTCGGCCTGCACGCCCGGATAGGCGCCGGCGGTATCGACCAAGGTGACGACCGGCAGGCGGAAACGGTCGGCCATGCGCATCAGGCGGATCGCCTTGCGATAGCCTTCCGGCTTGGCCATGCCGAAATTGTGCTTCACCCGGCCCTCGGTGCCGCGGCCCTTTTCATGACCCATGACCATGACGGCGCGGCCGCGCAAACGACCAAGACCACCCGTGATGGCGCCATCCTCGGCAAAGGCGCGGTCACCGCAGAGCGGCACGTAATCCTCGACCAGGCCGGCGATGTAATCGGCGAAATGCGGGCGGTCCTGGTGGCGGGCGACCTGGGTCTTCTGCCAGGCGCCGAGCTTGGCGTAGGTGCTCTGCAGCTGCTGGGCAGCCTTGGCCTCCAGCTTCTCCAGGTCTTCCGCGATATCGGTGTTGCCGCTGTCGACCAGCTTCCTCAGATCGGCGATTTTCGCCTCGAGTTCAGCGATCGGCTTCTCGAATTCCAGATAAGAGCGCATGGGGGCATCGTTTAGCATGGATCGCGGCGGCGGACAAACCTCCTAAACCCTTGTATCTCCCTAAGTTTTCCACATCTTCCGGGGGTGGCCGCATCATGCTATAGCCCGTCCGCCCTTCCCTCCTGCCCTTCCCGAGGCCCCGTCGATGTCCGCCGATCTGATCAAAGTGCGCCGCGCCCTACTGTCCGTGTCCGACAAGACCGGGCTGATCGACTTCGGCAAGGCGCTCAGCGGCTTCGGGATCGAGATCCTGTCCACCGGCGGCACCTACAAGGCTCTGAAAGACGCCGGCGTTGCGGTGAAGGAAGTGGCCGAGCATACCGGCTTCCCCGAGATGATGGACGGGCGCGTGAAGACGCTGCATCCCACCATCCATGGCGGCATCCTGGCCTTGCGCGACGAACCTGATCACAAGGCGGCGATGGACAAGCACGGCATCCCGCCGATCGACCTGGTGGTGGTGAATCTCTATCCCTTCGCCGCCACGGTGGCCAAGGGCGCCGACTTCCCGACCTGTATCGAGAATATCGATATCGGCGGCCCGGCGATGATCCGCTCGGCAGCCAAGAACCACGGCTTCGTCAATGTGGTGGTGGATGTCGCCGACTATGACGCGGTGATCGCGGCACTGAAGGCCAATAACGGCGCCACCGATCTCAAGCTGCGCCGCACCCTGGCCGCCAAGGCCTATGCCCATACCGGCGCCTACGACAGCATGATCGCCACCTGGTTCGCGCGCCAGAATGGCGAGGATTTCCCGCCCACCCTGCTGCTCTCGGCCGAGCGCAAGCAATCCTTGCGCTATGGCGAAAACCCACATCAGCGCGCGGCTTTCTACGTTACCGGCGACAAGCGCCCGGGCGTGGCGAGCGCGCAGCAGCTGCAGGGCAAGGAACTCAGCTACAACAACCTGAACGACACCGATGCGGCCTTCGAGCTGGTGTCGGAATTCAGCGACAAGCCGACGATCGCCATCATCAAGCATGCCAACCCTTGCGGCGTCGCCAGCGCCGACACGCTGGGCGAAGCCTGGGATGCCGCCTTCCGCTGCGATCCGGTCTCGCCCTTCGGCGGTATCGTCGCCATGAACCGCACACTCGACAGGGCGACCGCCGAGAAGATCGGCGCCATCTTCACCGAGGTGATCGTCGCGCCCGCCGTGGATGACGACGCCAAAGCCTTCCTGAATGCCAAGAAAAACCTGCGCCTGCTGGTCACCGGCGCCATGGCCGATCCGCTCAGCAGCGGCTGGTTCGTCAAATCCGTCGCCGGCGGCTTCCTGGTGCAGACCCGCGATGCGGGTCGCATCGAGGAACAGGATCTCAAGATCGTCACCAAGCGCAGCCCCACCCCGCAGGAGCTGGCCGATCTGCTGTTCGCCTTCCGCGTCGGCAAGCATGTGAAGTCGAACACCATCGTCTATGCCAAGAACGGCGCCACGGTGGGCATCGGCGCCGGCCAGATGAGCCGTGTGGACGCCGCCCGCATCGCCTATCGCAAGGCCCAGGACTCGGCCGCCACCGCCGGCCTGGCCGAGCCGCTGACCGTGGGTTCGGTGGCGGCTTCGGATGCCTTCTTCCCGTTTGCCGACGGCCTGGAGGCCCTGGTGGAAGCCGGCGCCACCGCCGTGATCCAGCCGGGCGGTTCGATCCGCGACCAGGAGGTGGTGGATGCCGCCAACAAGGCCGGCCTGGCCATGGTCTTCACCGGCATGCGCCACTTCCGGCACTGACGGGGTTTACGTCGATGTACAAGCTCTTCTGGTCCCCCGGCTCTGCTGCGATGGCCCCCCAGGCGGTGCTGGAGGAGATCGGCGCGCCCTACGAGGCCATCCGGCTCGACCTTGCCGCCAAGGAGCATGAGCGTCCGCCCTACACGACGCTCAACCCAAACGGCCGGATTCCCACCCTGGTGGATGGCGATTTCGTCATCTTCGAGACGGCGGCGATCTGCCAGTATCTGAGCGACAAGCACCCGGAGGCCAATCTGGCGCCGCCGATGAATTCCACGGCGCGCGGCCGGTATTACCAGTGGCTGACCTACATGACCAACACGGTGCAGACCGGCTGCATCGACTGGTTCCACCCCGACTGGACCTTCGCCGACCCGGCGCAGCAGGCGGCGCTTAAGGCCGAGGCCGAACGCAAGCTCTATCGCAGCTTCGACGTGATGAACGACAGTATCGGCCCGTTGAATCGCCATATGGCCGGCGAGCAGTTCACCATCTGCGACATCTATCTGGCCATGCTGGCGCGCTGGAGCCGCTATTTCGCGCGGCCGATGTGGCACTGGCCCAACCTGAAGCGGGTGGTGGACACCGCCTATCCGCGCCCGGCCTTCCAGCGCATGATGCAGAAGCAGGGCATCGCCTGGGCGGAGACCTGGCCTGCATAACCGGGCCGCGAATTCGCCGCATCGGTAACCAACGCACCGGATATGCCCTCGGTTCCAGCCGAGCGGACCTGCACAACCCCTCTTGTCGCCGGCAACCCAGCGCGTCAATATGAATGACGGATTGGGGCGTTATCTCTTCTACTTGGAGATTCCGCATGCTTTTGGACAGTGTACTCAAGGCAGTCATCAAAACCGGTTCGCTGACGGTGATCGATCACCACAATCGCAGCCGGCACTATGGCGACCCGGTGGGACCGGAGACCGTCGTGATCCGCCTGACCAGGGCGGGCACCGGGACGCGCATGGCGCTGGACCCGAATCTGGCGGTCGGCGAAGCTTATATGAACGGCGATCTCGTCGTCGACAAAGGCACGATCTACGATTTCCTGGCCGTGGTGGTGCGCAATCTCGGCACCCATGGGCAGCTGCCCTTCTCCGGCCTGATGCGCGCCTTCGACCGCGTCACCAAGCTGTGGCAGCAGTTCAACCCGCAAAGCAAGGCCGCCAAGAATGTCCAGCATCACTACGATCTGGATGGCCGGCTCTACGATCTGTTCCTCGATACCGACAAGCAGTATTCCTGCGCCTATTTCCCGTCGCCCGATGCCACGCTGGAACAGGCGCAGCTCGCCAAGAAGCGCCATATCGCCGCCAAGCTGCGGATCGAGCCCGGCATGAAGGTGCTGGAGATCGGCTCGGGCTGGGGCGGGCTTGGCCTCTACCTGGCCGAGACCTGCGGCGCCGAGGTCACCGGCATCACACTCAGCACCGAGCAGCACACGATCTCCACCAGCCGCGCGGCCGAACATGGCCTGAGCGACCGGGTGAAGTTCCATATCCAGGATTACCGCACGCTGGCCGGCCAGTTCGACCGCATCGTCTCTGTGGGCATGTTCGAGCATGTCGGCGTGCCGCATTACCAGGAATACTTCAACGGCGTCGCCCGCCTGCTGAAGGATGATGGCGTGGCGCTGATCCATTCGATCGGCCGCATGGACGGGCCGGGCACCACACCGGGATTCATCCGCAAATACATCTTCCCCGGCGGCTATATCCCGGCGCTGTCGGAGGTGACACCGGTGATCGAGCGCAGCGGCCTGTGGGTCACCGACATGGAAATCCTGCGCCTGCATTATGCCGAGACGCTGAAGCACTGGCGCCAGCGTTTCATGGCCCAGTGGGACAAGGCAAAGGCGCTGTATGACGAACGCTTCTGCCGCATGTGGGAATTCTACCTGGCCGCCTCGGAAGTCACCTTCCGGCACTGGGGCAACATGGTGTTCCAGGTGCAGCTGACCAAGCAGGTCGACATTCTGCCGATCACGCGCGACTACATGCAGGAAACCGAGCAGGTGCTGGCCGGTCGCGAGAAACCGCAGCGGCCATTTGCCAAGACGGCATAACGACAAAAGCCCCGGTTAAAGCCGGGGCTTTTTCTTATGTCACGACCGCGCCGGCTCCTTTACCTTCCACAGCACGATGAAGCCGGTCACCAGGAAGACCAGCACAATCGCGGCGCCCACCCGCTGGGTGGCGAAGATCGGCGTGGTGATGGCGATCAGCAGCGGCGCCAGAAATGTGGTGGCGCGTCCCGACAGCGAGAAGAGGCCGTAGAATTCGCCCACCATGTCGGGTGGCGACAGCCGCGCCACCAGCGTGCGGCTGGCCGCCTGGACCGAGCCGAAGCCGGCACCCAGAAGAATGGCGCAGAGGAAAAACACCTGCTCGCCGGCTGAGCTGAAGAGGCCGGCGCCGGCAGCGCGCGGCATAACATCGACAAAGAACAGCACCTTGCCGGTCGTGATCGACAGGATGCCAAAGGCGCCGAGGCCGATCGACACCAGCGCGATCTGCACGGCGCGCTTGGAGCCGATGCGATCCTCCAGCGCGCCGCTGATCATCACGGACGGAATCGCCACCAGATTGATCAGGATGCCAAAGATGCCGAGTTCGGTGGTGCCCCAGTTGAAGACGCCGGCCGCATAGATGCCGCCAAAAGTGATGATCGTGACCACGCCATCGTAATAGATCATGTAGGCGATCAGGAAGCGCAACAGGTTGCCGTATTGCCGCATATGGCGAATGGTGCCGATCACGCGGCCGATGCCGACCCTGATCACCTGCGTGAACGGCAGGCCCGAACCGGGACGATCCGGCGTGAACAGAAACATCGGCAGCACGAAGATCGCCACCCAGATCGCGGTGGCTGGCCCGATGATGCGCTCGGCCTCGAAGGCGTCGCGGCGCAGACCGAGCAGGGCCTCGCCGGGCGGCGGCGTGATCCCGATGAGTTCAGGCTGCGACACGATCAGCGTGCCGAACAGCGCCAGCAGGCCGCCGGCATAGCCCAGGCCCCAGCCGATGCCGCTCAGGCGTCCGATATGCTGCGGCGTCTCCAGCGACGGCAGCAGCGCATTGTTGAACATGATCGAATATTCGGCGGCGATGCTGGCCAGGATGAAACCGAGCAGCACCAGCGGCAGGAGCTGCATCTGCCCGGGCTGCGCCAGCCACAGCAGCGCGCAGCCAAAGGCCAGCAGGATCTGGAACAGGAACAGCCAGGGCTTGCGGCGGCCGCCGGCATCGGCCAGGGCACCGAGGAAGGGCGCGCCGATGGCGATGATCGCCGCGGAGAAGGCCAGCGTGTAACCCCACAGCGCCTGGCCCTCGACCGAATTGCCGATCACCTTGCTGGTGAAATAGGGCGCGAAAATGAAGGTGGTGATGACGGTGAAATAAGGCTGGTTGGCCCAGTCGAACATCGCCCAGGACAGGCGCGCCCGCCATGAGGCAGGCCCGGCAGGGGTATTTCCCGGACGGACTATTGGAAGCTTGCCGGAAGGTGTCGCTGGGATCAGTTCTTTTCCGTTTGTCATGGCTTCCCTACGCGTGCTTTCCGCGAGCATAGCCGCCTCGTGTGACAGCGCCAATCACTGCCCCGGCGGGCAAATGAAACAATTGAAACGCTTTTCGCGGTTGCGAGACACACAAGCGAAACCCGCCGGGCCGATAAACCGCGCCGTCACAAAGCCCCGGACCGGCGGCGAATCGCAACACCGCCGGCCAAGCCCCAGAGACCCGACAGGAGACCAGCCATGACCCCGCACCAGATTGCCCTCGTCAAAGACAGCTTCACCAAGGTTCTGCCGATCAAGGACGCGGCCGCGGCCGCCTTCTACGAGCGCCTGTTCACCCTCGACCCGGCGCTGAAGCCGCTGTTCAAGGGCGACATGGTGGCCCAGGGCCAGAAACTGATGATGGCGATCGCCACCGTGGTGGCCGCACTCGACCGCCTGGAGACCGTGCTGCCCACCGTGCAGCAGATGGCCCGCCGCCATGTCGGCTACGGCGTGCAGGAGAGCCATTACGCCACCGTCGGCGGCGCGCTGCTCGATACGCTGGCCGGTGCCTTTGGCGATGCCTTCACCCCGGAGCTGCGCGAAGCCTGGGCCACCGCCTATGGCACCCTGAGCGGCGCCATGATTGCCGCCGCCAAAAGCCCGCAGGCCGCCTGATCTTTCTTTTTCCGGAAATCCGACCATGACCGCCGTTCCGTTCCGCCAGCCTGAAACCGTGCCCGTGCCGTCGCGGCCCGTCGCCGTGAATCCCGCCGCACAGCTGGTGCCGACTCATCCTGCGCTGATGGCGCTGATGAGCACGGTGCCGGTACAGGCTTTCGTCGGGCCGCGCGGCACCATGGTGCATCTGTTCACGGCCGGCAGCGGTACGCCGGTGCTGGCCGTGCACGGATCGGGCATGCAGGGCCAGATGTGGCGCGGCCTGCTGCCCTGGCTGGGCGATGGCTTCCGCCTGCACTGCCCGGATCTCTACGGCTATGGCCGCAGCGAACCGCTGCCGATGCCCCAGCGCATGACGCTGGACGACAATGCGAGCCTGATCGGCACCCTGCTGCGTCGCTTCGACCGGCCGGTGCATCTGCTGGGCCATGCCTTCGGTGCGGCCGTGGCGCTGCGCGCGGCCCTGGACCATCCCGACCGGATCCGCAGCATGACATTGTACGAGCCGATGGCCCTGCATCTGCTGAAGCCCGAATGCGGCGGTCACGCCCCGGCGCAGCGCCAGATGGAAAGCCTGGCCGGCGACATGCGCGTGGCCTGCCTGCGCGGCGACAGCCTTGAGGCCGCCCGCCTGTACCATGATTTCTGCAACCATCCGGGCGCCTTCGCGGCCCTGTCCCCGATGCGCCAGACTGCCCTGGCCGGCCATGCCCCGCGGCTCTGCCTGGATATCGGCATGGCCTTCGGCGCCCGCCAGGCCCTCGCCGCCTATGCCATGCTGAAGATACCGGCCCTGCTGCTCAGCGGCACGCGCTCGCCCGGCATCTTGCGGCTGATCGCTGAACGGCTGGCCGGCGCCCTGCCGGTGGTGCGCCATGCCATCCTGCCCGACCTGGGCCATCTGGCCCCGGCCAACCAGCCCGATGCGGTCGGTCGCGTGATCCTGCCCTTCCTGAACGCCTGCGAACGTGCGGCGCTGCCGCGGGCCTGCGCCTGAGACCCTGCCGCTGCCTGCAAGGCCGATGGACGGCCTGGGCCTTCGCTTGCTATCACAGCCATGGGGAATGGGGACGGCATGACAGGTGAACCCTATATCATCGTGGTCGACGACGAGGCTGGCATCCGCGAGATGGTGGCGGAATACCTGTCGGGCCATGGCTTCCATGTCGAGACGGCCGCCGATGCCGTCAGCTTCCGCCAGCTGCATGCCGAACGGCCGGCCGATCTGGTGATCCTGGATATCACCATGCCCGGCGAGGATGGCCTGAGCCTGGCGCGCTGGCTGCGCGCCCGCTCGAAAGTCGGCATCGTCATGCTGACCGCAGCCGGCGAGGTGGTCGACCGCATCGTCGGTCTGGAGATGGGCGCCGACGACTATATCCAGAAGCCCTTCGACCTGCGCGAGCTGCGCGCCCGCATCCGCACCGTGCTGCGCCGCCTGGGTGACGGTGCAGCCCAACAGGGCGACGACGCCGAGGTGGTGCGCTTTGGCAGCACCTTCCTCAATCTCGGTGCCCGCAAGCTGTTCGATGCCGCCGGCGCCGAGATCGTGCTGACCGCCATGGAGTTCGATCTGCTGGCCGCCTTCGCCCGTCATCCCGACCGTGTGCTGAGCCGCGACCAGCTGCTGGACCTGGCGCATCACCATCACTGGGAACCGTTCGATCGCAGCATCGACATCCGCATCGCACGCCTGCGCCGCAAGATCGAGATGGACCCGACCAAGCCTGAGGTGATCAAGACCGTGCGCGGCGCCGGCTATCTGTTCAGCCGGCGGGTCTCGTAGCGCGTGTCGGCCCGGCTGCCCTACGACATCGAGCATCTGCGTCCGCTGCTGGCGGCCTCGCTGGACGGCGTGATCCTCACCGACATCCAGGGCAGCATCGTCGAATTCAATCCCGCCGCCGAAGCCATGTTCGGCCAGCAGCGCGAGCACGTGCTGGGCCGGCCGGTCGGCGCCGTGGTCGTGCCGCCAAATCTGCGCCCGTTCCATGAGACCGCGATGCTGCGCCGCCTGTCCAATCCCGGCGACGCGCGCAACCGTCAGCGCTTCGAGACCGAGGGTCTGCGCGCCGATGGCAGCGTGTTTCCCGTCGAACTGACGGTGACCGACCTGATGCTGCCCGGCGGCGAACGCCTGCTGGTCGCTTACTTACGCGATATCACCGCGCGCCAGCAGCTGCGCCTGAGCGAGGAACGCTACCGCCTGGCGGTGCGCGGCTCCAACGACGGCATCTTTGAGTGGGATGTTGAAAACGGCACGGCTTTCTACTCCGAGCGACTGGAAGAAATCGTCGGCCGCAAAGCCAAGGATCTTGCCACCATCGATGCCTGGCATGTGCATGTGCATCCCGACGATCTCGACATCCTGAAGGATGGCACGCGCCGACTGCTGCGCGGCGAGGTCGAGAATATCGTCATGGAATACCGCCTGCTGCGCGCCGATGGCGTCGAACGCTGGGTGCAGACGACGGCCGCGGCCAAGCGCGGGCCTGACGGGCGCGCCCTGCGCATGGCTGGATCGGTGGGCGACATCACCGAGCGCAAACGCGCCGCCGCCGAAATCGAGCGCCAGAAAGAAGCCCTGTACCAGTCGGAAAAGCTGTCGGCGCTGGGCTCGCTGCTGGCCGGCGTGGCGCATGAGCTGAACAACCCGCTGTCCATCGTGGTCGGCCAGGCGCAGATGCTGAAGGAAAACGCCGAAGGCACGGCGTATGCCGAGCGCGCCGGCAAGATCGAAACGGCCGCAGCACGTTGCGCCCGCATCGCCCGCACCTTCCTCGGCATGGCGCGACAGCGGCGGCCGGCGCGGCGGCCCGTCATGCTGGAACGCGTGGTCGAAGACGTGCTGAACCTGCTGGACTACAATCTGCGCAGCAGCGGCATCAGCATCGAGCGGCGCTTCGCCCCCGACCTGCCGGCGATCTCGGCCGATCCCGACCAGCTCAACCAGGTGTTCAGCAATCTGGTGATCAATGCCCAGCAGGCGCTGGCCGGACAGCCCGATCCGCGCCGCATCGCCATTGCGATTGCCCTGAGCGGCGATGGCCAGTGGATCGAGGCCAGCGTCAGCGACAGCGGACCGGGTATTCCGGCCAACCTGCGGCGCCGCATTTTCGAGCCGTTCTTCACCACCAAGCCGCCGGGCAGCAGCCCGGGCAGCGGCACCGGCATCGGCCTCGCCGTCAGCCATGGCATTGTCACCGCCCATGGCGGCACCCTGGAAGCCGATGCGGCCGATGGTGGCGGCGCCTGTTTTCGCATGCGCCTGCCGGCCAGCAGCGCATTGGCGCAACCGGCGCAGACCGGGCGCAGCGGCGAGCGCACGCTCTTGCCGCGCGGACGCCATGCCCTGGTGGTCGATGACGAAAGCGGCGTGGCCGACCTGCTGGCGGAAATCCTGCGTGGCGCCGGGTTTGTCGTCGCCCTGGCCGATAACGGGCAGGCGGCGCTCGACCTGCTGGGCGACAGTGATTTCGCCGTCATCCTGACCGACCTGCGCATGCCGGGCCTGGATGGGCCCAGCTTTTTCACCCGCCTGCGGGCGCAGAACGCGGCCCTGTCGCAGCGCATCATCTTCGTCACCGGCGACATGCTGAGCCCCGATATCGCCGAATTCCTGCGCGAGAGCGGCCGGCCCTGTCTGGAAAAGCCGTTCTCGCCAGAAGAGGTGCGCCGCGTGGTGGCCGGCGTGATCGACGCGGAACCAGCCGCGAACCAATCTGGCAAATGATTGGCCGGCAACTGACCGCAGCGCGGCATATTGCCCGTTTCCGCATCAGCCCATTTTCCGGGCCACTGGTCTTGCCAAAACCGGTCATACGATGACAAACTATTTTAATGCGCGCTTTATTCCGGGCGCATCGTCCAATGGGGAGACAATCGATATGACGAAGATGTGGCTTAGCGCTGCCGTGCTCGGCACCGTAATGATCGGTGGCGCCGCCTCGGCGCAGACCAAGTGGGACCTGCCGAACGCCTATGCGATCAGCAACTTCCACACCAAGAATCTGCAGCTGTTCGCCGATGACGTGAAGAAGCTGTCGAGCGGCAAGCTGGAGATCACCATCCATCCGGGCGCCTCGCTGTTCAAGGCGCCGGAAATCAAGCGCGCCGTCCAGACCGGCCAGGTCCAGGCCGGCGAAGTGCTGATGGTCAATCTGGAAAACGAAATCCCGGTCTTCGGCGTCGACGGCGTACCGTTCCTCGCCACCAGCTTCGACTCCTCGTTCAAGCTGTGGACGGCCTCGAAGCCGCTGATCGAGAAGAAGCTGGCCGATCAGGGCATGATGGTGCTGTATGCTATCGCCTGGCCGCCGCAGGGCATCTACTCCAAGAAGGACATCAACAGCGTCGATGACCTGAAGGGCACCAAGTGGCGCGCCTACAGCCCGGCCACCTCGCGCATCGCCGAACTGGTGCAGGCGCAGCCCGTGACCATCCAGGCGGCCGAACTGGCCGGCGCGCTGGCCACCGGCGTCGTCAACACCATGATGACCTCGGGCGCTACCGGCCGTGACTCCAAGGTCTGGGAAAGCCTGACGCATTACTACGACACCCAGGCCTGGCTGCCGAAGAACCTCGTCTTCGTCAACGCCGATGCCTTCAAGAAGCTGGATGCGGCGACGCAGAAGGCCGTGAAGGATGCCGCCGTTGCCGCCGAGAAGCGCGGCTGGGACATGGCCAAGGAAGAGACCGAGTCGGCCAAGGCCGATCTGGCCAAGAACGGCATGAAGGTTCAGCCGCCCTCGCCGGCGCTGAAGTCCGGCCTCGAGAAGATCGGCGCCACCATGATCGAAGAATGGGTCAAGAAGACCGGCACCGATGGCGCCTCGATCGTCGACGCCTACAAGAAGATGTAAACCCCGCATCTGCGGTGCATATGAAAAGGGCGGCCGAGAGGCCGCCCTTTTTTATTGGCTGTGATCGTTCGCCGCTATCCGCCGGCAGAATCGGGGAAGGCCATCTTCGGCAGCACCGAGACGATCTCCGGGAAGACCGTGATGATCGCCACCGCGGCCACCAGCAGGAAGAAGAAGGGCAGCGAGGCTTTCGCCACAAACAGGCTGTCTCGTCCTGACATGGTCTGCAACACGAAGAGGTTGAAGCCCACAGGCGGCGACACCTCCGCCATCTCGATCACCAGGATCATGAAGATGCCGAACCAGACCAGATCGAAGCCGGCCAGCTTGATCAGCGGCAGCACCACCACCGTGGTCAGCACGATCATCGAGATACCGTCCAGCGCGGTGCCGAGCAGGATATACATGATGGTCAGCGCTGCGATCAGGGCGTAGGGGCTGAGCTGCAGGGCGCCGACATAATCGGCCAAACCGCGCGGAATGCCGGTATAGGCCATCGCCTTCGACAGGAAGGCGGCCGAAGCCAGGATCAGCATGATCATGCAGGTCATGCGCACGGTGCCCATGACGCTCTGCCAGAAATTCTCCCAGGTCAGCGAGCGCGACCAGGCCGCGATGGCAAAGGAGCCCAGCACACCCCAGGCCGCGCATTCGGTGGCCGTGGCCCAGCCCAGGATCAGGGTAACCAGGATGAACAGGATCAGCAGCGCGGTCGGAATCAGGTTCTTCGATTCCCGCATCCGCTCCCTGAAGGTCATGTCCTTCATGTCGTCGGGCGGCTGCTTGTCGGGATTCATCAGCGACCAGATGGCGATGTAACCCGAATAGAGCACCATCACCAGCAGGCCCGGCAGGAAGCCGGCGAGGAAGAGCTGGATGATCGAGACATCGGCCGCCACCGCATAAACAACCATGGTGATCGACGGCGGAATCAGGATGCCCAGCGTCCCGGCACCGGCCAGCGAGCCGAGCGAGACGCGCTCGTCATAGCCGCGCTTGTTCAGTTCCGGCAGGGCGATCTTGGCGATCGTCGCCGTGGTGGCGGCCGAGGAACCCGAGACCGAACCGAAAATGCCGCAGCCGATGACATTCACATGCATCAGGCGGCCGGGCAGCCAGCCCAGCCAGGGCGCCAGGCCCTTGAAGATTTCCTCCGATAGCTTTGTCCTGAACAGGATTTCACCCATCCAGATGAAGAGCGGCAGGGCCGCCAGTGTCCAGGATGCGCTGGAATCCCAGAAGGCAACGGCCAGCACCTTGCCGGCCGGGGCCGGCGTATAGAGCAGCATGGCGAGCCAGCCGCAGGCGGCGAGTGAAATTGCGATCCAGACGCCGGTGCCAAGCAGCAGCAGCATGAACAGCAAGACGATGAGTGAAAGCTCCATCTGACCCATGATGCGCTCCTCAGACCTGCGATGCGGCGCGCTCGAGGACTTCCTCGGCGGTCTTGGGCGGGTCCTTCGCGTAATCGGGCTTGTAGCCCAGCGCCGTGATCACCAGCTGCTCGACAAAGGCGATGAACTGCACCGTGGTGCCGAGCGCCAACGGAAGCTGCACGATCCACAATGGCAGGATCAGCATACCCGGCGTCACGTCCTTGAAACGGTAGGCGTCATAGACGAAATCGCTGCAGAACCAGGCGATCCAGCCGGTGAAGATGCAGCCGATCAGCAGACACAGGGACTCCGCCCAGCGGCGCGCCTCGCCTTCGAAGCGCTCAACCAGAATGCCGACGCGCACCACTTCGCCCTTCTTGAAGGTATAGGCGAGGCCGAGCGCGAAGCAGGCGGTGGAGAACCAGGCCGCGATCTCGTCACCGCCGCGCAGGGAGAAGCCGATCTCGCGCCCCACCGACAGGACCAGCATGATGAGGCAGATCAGCACGAGCAGCACACCGGCCGCCCAGCCGCAAACAAGATAAAGACCGTCCAGGGCGCGCCGCACGGCGGTCGCTCCAGGTCCATACTGCGTTTTCATAAGACCCCCGATACAAACCGATTGTGGCTGCAACTTATCAGCCATCGGCCGGACCGGCACAAGACTTTGTTCGTTTCTGCGGCTGGTCAATCGATGAGCAGATGGCTAAAAAACTGCTTTCCCACCAGTTGTTTATGCGGCGGTTACGATCGCCACAACCTGAGGATCCCGCCCATGCTTCCCATCACGCGTTTCCCCGGCAGCGTTGCCGGCCGCAGCAGCGCCGTCGTCTTCAACAAGATGGTCTACACCGTTGCCACCGCCGATACCTATGAGCTGGACATGCGCAAACAGGCCGCCGAAGCGCTGGCCAATCTGGATGCGCAGCTGGCCAAGGCCGGCACCGACAAGTCGCGGCTGCTGTCGGTGATTGTCTACATCACCGACATGGCGCTGAAGCCGCAGATGAATGCGGTTTGGGATGCCTGGGTGGATATGCAGAACCCGCCACAGCGCGCCTGCATCGGCGCCAGCCTCGAAGACGGCGACCTGATCGAGATCGTCGCCACCGCGTCCACGAAGGAGTGAGATCATGCTGCCGATTACCCGCCTCACCGGCATGACGCCGACCCGCAGCCGCGCCGTGGCGCATGGCAACCTGGTCTTCACCGTGGCCGTCGCCGATACCACCGAGCTCGACATGCACAAGCAGACGACGGAAACGCTGGCCAAGATCGAGCGCTTCCTGATGGATGCCGGCACCGACAAATCGCGGCTGCTCTCCTGCACCGTCTATATCTGCGACATGGCTCTTAAGCCGCAGATGAACGCGGCCTGGGATGCCTGGGTGGACATGGATAATCCGCCGCAGCGCGCCTGCATCGGCGCCACGCTGGAACATCCGCATATGGTGGAGATCGTCGCGGTGGCCGCGACGAAGGACTGAACCCTCAGAAGCTGGGCGGCGTGCAGGCGCTGACCAGTTCGCAGGGGTCCTTGCCCAGGTTGCGGAAGCGGTGCGGCTGGTCGCTTTCGAAATAATAGGCATCGCCCGGACCCAGAACCCGTACCTGGTCGGCCACCGTCACCTCGAGGCGGCCGCGGATGATGACGCCACCCTCCTGCCCCTCGTGGCGCAGCATCACGCGGCCGGTATCGGCGCCGGGCGCATAGCGTTCGACCAGGATCTGCAGGGCGCGTCCGTTCAGATCGGCGCCGACCTGACGATAGCTGATCTTGCCCTTGCCGACTTCCGCGAGCTCGTCGGCGCCGTAAAAGGCCTTGCGCGGCGCTGGCGCATCGTCCATGGCGAAGAATTCCGCCAGCGACATCGGCAGGCCATCGAGCACGCGTTTCAGCGCGCCGACGGACGGGTTCATCTGGTTTGCCTCGATCAGGGAGATGGTGGCATTGGTGACGTTGGCGCGGCGGGCCAGCGCCCGCTGTGACAGTTTCGCCGCCAGCCGCACCGCTTTCAGCCGGCTGCCGATGTCTATTTCCATGCCAGATGCCATCCCGGCCCCCGTTTCGCTGTTCAGGATCGTCAACATTCTGCTCACGATTCAATAAATATCAAGGGTTTAGCCGTTTGCAGAAAAGCACTGTTTCGCCATCGCGAAACGCCCGATGATACGGCTTGAGCCCTTTCTCCTCGCGCGCCGGAGCCTGCCATGTCTGCCAAACCCGCCCTCGTTTCCAACGAAAACACCGCCGTGCCGAACGACCTGGAATCCTGGTGGATGCCCTTCACCGCGAACCGCCAGTTCAAGGCCAATCCCCGGCTGCTGGTCGGCGCCAAGGACATGCATTACACGACGCATGACGGCCGCCAGGTGCTCGATGGCAGCGCTGGCCTGTGGTGCGTCAATGCCGGCCATTGCCGCAAGCCGATCGTGGAAGCAATCCAGAAGCAGGCCGCCGAAATGGATTTCGCGCCCACCTTCCAGATGGGCCATCCCAAGGCGTTTGAATTCGCCGCTCGCCTCGCCCATCTGGCGCCGGGCGACATCAACCACGTCTTCTTCGCCAATTCCGGCTCCGAAGCCGTCGACACCGCATTGAAGATCGCCATCGCCTATCACCGCGCCCGCGGCGAAGGGGCCCGCACCCGTCTGATCGGTCGCGAACGTGGCTATCACGGCGTCGGCTTCGGCGGCATTTCAGTGGGCGGCATCGTGTCGAACCGCAAGGTGTTCGGCCCGCTGCTGGCCGGCGTCGATCACCTGCCACATACCCACAGCCTGAAGGACATGGCCTTCTCGAAGAGCCAGCCCGACTGGGGCACGCATCTGGCCGACGATCTGGAGCGCATCGTCGCGCTGCATGATGCCAGCACGATTGCGGCCGTGATCGTGGAGCCTGTCGCGGGTTCCACCGGCGTCCTGATTCCGCCGAAGGGTTACCTGCAGAAGCTGCGCCAGATCTGCGACAAGCATGGCATCCTGCTGATCTTCGACGAAGTGATCTGTGGCTTCGGCCGCACCGGCGCCGCCTTCGGCGCCGATACCTTCGACGTGATCCCCGATATGATGACGGTAGCCAAGGGCCTGACCAATGCCGCCGTGCCGGCCGCTGCGGTCTTTACCCGCAAGCATGTGCACGATGCCTTCATGAGCGGCCCGGAGAACATGATCGAACTGTTCCACGGCTATACCTATTCGGCTCATGCGCTGGCCTGCGCCGCCGGCATCGCCACGCTGGATCTCTATCGCGACGAAGGCATCTTCGAGAATGCCAAGGCGCTGTCGCCCTACTGGGAAGAGGCCGTGCACAGCCTGAAGGGCGTGAAGAACGTCATCGACATCCGCAATATCGGTATCATGGCCGGCGTCGAGTTGGCCGCCCGTGAAGACGGCGCCGGCAAGCGCGGCTACGACGTCTTCGTAAAAGCCTATGAAAAGGGCCTGATGTGCCGCCTGACCGGCGATACCATCGCGCTGTCGCCGCCGCTGATCCTGAACAAGGGCCATATCGACGACATCTTCGGTATCCTGAAGGACTCGATCCAGAGCGTGAACTGACCCGCAGCCTGATTACGCTCCATGGAAAAGCCCGGCCTTATGGCCGGGCTTTTTTATTGCAGCGGCTCAGACGTCGAACAGCGTTTTATAATGGTGCTGCACCTGGTCGAACTTGCTCCAGTAGGGCGGCTTCGGGTCGCCGTTCAGCACCGCCACCAGCACGCCGGTATGCACATGCCAACCACAGGAGACCATCAGCCCTTCCGTATTGCTGGTCAGGCGGCGATGCGTCAGCGACAGCAGCACGCTCTTGCCCCGGGCCTTCAGCTCGAACAGCACCTCCGAGGCCGGACTGCCGTCGCCCGCATCGCCCCAGGTGAAGCCGAGCAGATGTGGCGGCGCCAACTGGGTGATCCGGCCGGGATTGGTCAGCGGCCCGGTATAGGGCTTGAGCCAGTCCGGCACCGCCTCACCTTCCGGCGCCAGCGTGGCATTATGGAATTCCAGCGTCACCCTGCCGCCGACATGCAGCTCCATCTCGCCGCCCGCCAGCCAGGTGGCACGCTTTTCCGGGACGGTGAGATAGTCCCAGACCCGCTCGATCGGGCCGGGCAGCAGGCGTTCGAAGCGGACCGCACCGGATTCCAGCACCGTGCCATAGGCATTGTTGTCGATCACATCCGTGCTCATCTCTTGCTTCCTTTCGCTTTGTTCTTCGCTGTCTCGGGCTTGCGTAATTCGCGCTCCAGGGCATCCAGCTTCGGCGCCCAGAAGCGCCGCACGCTGTTCAGCCAGGCATCCATTTCGCCCAGCCCCTGTGGATTGAGCTGGTAGATCCGACGCTGGCCATCCACCCGCACCTGCACCAGCGCCGCTTCGCGCAGCACTTTCAGATGCTGGGAAATCGCCGGGCCGCTCATGTCGAACTGTTCGGCGATTTCGCCAGCGGCCTGTTCGCCGTGACCGAGGCGTTCAACGATCTGGCGGCGGGTGGGGTCGGCAAGGGCTGTGAAAATCTGCATGGCTATTGTTTATAATATTCACTTAAATAAGTAAACACTTAAATATAGGGCACTGGGCGGCCCATAATTCCGCAGGCTATGCTGTCACCCGCAGGAGGAATTCCGCGATGACATCCATGCTTTCCAGTTGGCAGTTCTGGGCCGTGCTGTCGGCGGTTTTCGCCGCCCTGACGGCCATCTTCGCCAAGATCGGCGTTGGCGATATCGCTGCAGATCTCGCCACCCTGCTGCGCACCGTGGTGATCCTGCTGCTGCTCGCCGGCATCGTCTTCGCCACCGGCCAGTGGCAGCCGCTGCACAGCATCGCCAGCCGGACCTGGATTTTCCTGCTGCTTTCCGGCCTCGCCACCGGTGCATCCTGGCTATGCTATTTCCGCGCGCTCAAGATCGGTGATGCCGCCCGCGTGGCGCCCGTCGACAAGCTGAGCGTCGTCATGGTAGCCATTTTCGGCACCGTCCTGCTGGGCGAGACCCTGTCGCTGCTCAACTGGCTGGGTGTTTTCCTGATCGCCGGCGGCGCCGTGCTGGTGGCCTGGAAGGCCTAGGGTTTCAGCCTTTTTTGGAAACCGCGCCGGCCGCTTCCAGCACCTCGTTCGCAGCCTTGAAGGCATCGAGGCCGGCAGGAATGCCGCAATAGATGGTGGCGTGCAGGAGCACTTCCTTGATCTCGTCGACACTGACGCCGTTGTTCAGCGCGCCCTTCACATGCAGCTTGATTTCCGGTGCGCGGTTGAGCGCCGTCAGCATGGCGAGGTTGAGCATACTGCGCGTCTTGCGGTCGAGCCCCGGGCGATCCCAGCCATAACCCCAGCACCATTCGGTGGTGATATGCTGGAAAGCCATCATGAAATCGTTGGCCTTAGCGATCGAGCCGTCGACATAGTCGGCGCCCAGCACCTCGCGCCGTACTTTCAGACCGGCCTCGAACAGGGCCCTGGTTTCGTCATCCTTCGACATGATTCGCTCCTTCAACGGTAGAAGACATGATCGCCGATGCGGGCCAGCTTCTTCCGCTTGGCCGCCCATGATGGCGCCTTGATTTTTGCACTGTGAAAATACAGCGCGCCATTGGTGGGGTCTTTGGCCCCACCGGTCATCGCGGCGCGCGCGCTTTCGACCGCTTCTTTCCAGTCGGTATCGTCCTGGGGTTCGTCACGCTTGCCATCGCACCACCAGGAAAACTGGCACCCCTTGCCACGCGGGGCTTTCTGCGAGACCACGCCGCAGATCGTATTGGGAAATTTCGGATTCTTCGTCCGGTTGAGCACTGTATGCGCCACCGCCAACTGGCCGTCATGGCTTTCGGTCTTGCCTTCCCAGTAGACTGCCAGCGCCAGGCATTTGGTGGCGTCGTCCAGCGCTTTTGCCGGCTCGGCCACCGCGACCTGGGCGGCCGTTTCCTGCGCGGAAACCGGGGATGTGGCCGTCAACACCGCGAACAGAACACCGACCGCCAGCCGGCGCATCGTCTTACCCCGCCTTCGCCAGCGCGCGATCCAGAAAGTCCAGCCGATCCTGACCCCAGTAGCGCTCGCCATTCAGGATATAGGTCGGCGCACCGAACACCTGGGCATCGATGGCCTGCCGCGTGCCATCCGCGTAGGCAGCCTGCACAGCTGCACTGTCGGCGGCCTTGAACAGCCTGGCCGGGTCGAGGCCGCATTCGACGATCAGTTCTTCCAGCACTTCCGGATCGGCGATGTTGCGATCCTCGGCCCAGATCGCATGCATGACCGCATGAGCGAGTCCGACGCCATTAGCGCCGTCGTCGCGCGCCGCCACCACCAGCCGCGCCGCCAGGCTTTCATCGACGGGGAAACTGCTCGGCATCAGATGCAGCGGCATATTGAGATACTCGCGCCAGCGCTTCAGCTCCACATCACGATAGGAACGGCGCTGCGGTGCCCGTTTGGCCAGCGGCAAGCCACCGGATTCGCCGAATACCGTCAGGGCCGATGCCGGCACGATGCGCACGGTGGCCTTGTGCTTGGCGACGATAGCTTCGAAGCGCCTGGAACCGAGATAGGCCCAGGGTGATGCGAGGAAGGTGTAATAATCGATATGCGCCGCCATGGGATCCTCCGGAGTTTTTTTCAGTCCTGCAAGCCGCGCAGTCGCTGGAACTGCCGCAGTGCGTAAGAATCGGTCATGCCGCTGATGAAATCGGTAACGCTGAGCAGCCAGTCATAACGGCTGGCGCCGGGCTTTGGTTGCTGCGGCATCAGGCGCAGAAGGGCGCGGTGACGCGGCGCCAATGCCTTCACATCGCCGCCGGACTGTTCGAGCGCATGATGCGCTCCACAAAAAGCCTCCAGCAGGCTGGCCAGCACCTCGCCACCCATCACCTCGGTCTGGAAACGCTCGCGGGTCTCGAAGATACGGTTACGGGTGAAACCCGCGATCTCCTCCAGTTGCGGTGCCTTGCTGGTGCGCGCCAGCAGGTCGCCGCTGAAGCGGCCCTCCAGGATTTCGGATTCATGGTCGAGGAAGACCTTCACCGCCAGATCGATCAGATCGCCGATCGCCTTGGCGCGCAGATAGGCGATCTTCCAGGTTTCGTCCTCGATTTCGCTATAGCGCGGCGGCAGCCGCTGCAGCAGGCCTTTCAGCCGCGCCTCGGCCTCGGCAAAGGTGATGCGGCCGAGCTTGAAACCATCTTCGATATCCACCACCGAGTAGCAGATGTCGTCCGCCGCTTCGACCAGATAGGTCAATGGATGGCGGGCAAACCGGTCCGCGCCCAGGCTGAGCAGGCCGGCATTGCGCGCCACTTCCTCGAACAGGGCTGTCTCGGCGACGAAATGGCCGAACTTGCCCTTGGCAGGATCGGCCCGGCTGCTGCCGAAGGGATACTTCATGAAGGTGGCAAGGGTGGCGCAGGTGAGCCGCAGGCCACCGGCATCGCGCCAGTTCTGCAGCCGCGTCATCACCCGGAAGCCCTGCGCATTCCCCTCGAAATGCAGGAAGTCGCGCTGTTCGGCTTCACTCAAGGCCGCGATCAGCACGGCGCCAGGGCCGGAGCGGAACCAGTGCTGCACCGTCGCCTCGCCGAAATGGCCAAACGGCGGATTGCCGATATCGTGACCCAGGCAGGCCGCGGCAACGATATGGCCGAACTCGGCCGCGGTGAGCCCCCCCAGATCGCCGCCCTGGCGATCGACGATCACCTGGCCGACCTGGGCGCCGAGCGAACGGCCCACGGACGACACTTCCAGGGAATGGGTTAGCCGGTTGCGCACATAATCGCTCTCGGGCAGCGAGTGGACCTGGGTCTTGTCCTGCAACCGACGGAAGGCGGAGCAGAACACCACCCGGTCCCAGTCCTTCTGGAAGGGGTTGCGGGCCGGGGTTACCGGTTCGGCGGTCTCATGCCCGAGGCGCTGCGCCGACAGCAGACGGGACCATTGCATTGTCATGACGCCATGGTGGAGAGAACCCGCTGGCCTTTCAAGCGCTTGACCGGCAGGCCCGCAGCACGGGTTTTAATGGAAATGCAATGCCCTTGCCCCCTAGAGTAGGGCGAACAGGAAACGCCACGCCGCTCATGCTCGACACGACCATAGCCATTACCGCCATTGCCGCGCCGCTGGTCGTTGCCTTGATCTGCCTGCTGACATGGCGCCGATTCGAGGGCGGACGGCACCTGCTGTTCTGGGGCATCGCTCATATCGGCATCGCGGTTTCGCTGGCCACGCTCGGCCTGAGCAACCAGGTCGAGACCCAGCCGTTGGCGCTGCGCTGGCTCGCCGTCTTCGGCAACCTGCTCTGGGCCGTGATGCTGGCATCGGGCATCCGTGTTCTGACCGGGCGATCCGACCGGCTGTGGCATGCCGGCATCGCCACCATCGTGGTCTTCATCATTGTGCTGGTGCTGCGCGAGGTGAGCGGCTCGCTCTACGCCACGATCTCGCCGGGCCTGAGCAGCCTGATCGTGTTCTATGCCGGCGTCACCGTCCTGCGACACCGCCGCTCGATCTTCTACACTTTCACCGGCCTGTTGCTGACCGGGCGCGCCCTGCTGGTGATCGGCGTGGCGCTGCAACTGCAGGGCCAGGGCATGGTTCAGGTCTCCACGTTCTCGCTCGGCATCTTCCTCAACCTGCTCACCGGCCTGGGCCTGGTGATGATCGAGTTCGACAATGCGCGCCAACGCGAAGTACAGGCGCGCGCTGCAGAACAGGAGACCCTGCGCTTCTTCGAAACCGTGCTCGACACCATGCCGGCGACGATGACCTACAAGGACAGCAGCCTGCGCTATCGCATCATGAACCGGCGCATGCGCGAACTGCGTCAGGCTTATGACCAGAATTATATCGGCCGCAGCTGGTCGGACATCGTCGGTGCCGATGCCGCCAAGGTGATCGAGGATGTCGACCGCCGCATCCTGGAAACCGGCGAGTCATCCCATATGGAGCAGGCCTGGACCGGACCGGACGGCCGCAGCATCGTCATCTGGGCGATGAAAGTGCCGTTGCGCGACACCGACGGCCGCATCGCCGGCATTGTCACCTGCGGCGTCGACATCACCCGGCTGAAAGAAACCGAGGCCATGCTGATCGACCAGCGCGAGGCCGCCGAAAGCGCCAGCCGCGCCAAGACCAGCTTCCTCGCCCATATGAGCCACGAGCTGCGTACGCCGCTGAATGCCATCATCGGTTTTGCCGACATGATGGCGGCCGGTTATGCCGGGCCGCTGTCGCAGCGCCAGGGAGAGTATGCCGTCAACATCCGGGAATCGGGTGAGCATCTGCTGCGCCTGGTCAACGACATCCTCGATCTGTCGCGCCTGGAAAGCGGCCGGCTGGAAATGAATATCGAGGACTGCAGCTTCGATCAGATTGTGGCCAGCGCCATGGCCATGGTGCAGCCACAGGCGCGCCAGGCCCAGGTGACCCTGCATTACGAGCCGCAGCCGCTGCTGGTTCGCGTCGACGAACGCGCGCTGACCCAGATTCTGATCAATCTGCTGGGCAATGCGGTGAAGTTCAGTTTGCCCGGCGGCAGCGTGACCATCCGGGCCGACAGCAGCAATGGCGTGGTCCGCATCCAGGTGGCCGATACGGGGGTCGGCATGAGCGAAGCGGAAAGCCGCGCCGTCGTGCAGCCGCTTTACCGTTCCGATGTGTATCGCACCCGGCCGAACAGCGGCGCCGGCCTGGGCCTTTCGATCTGCCGCACCCTGGTCGAGATGCATGGTGGCCGCCTGGACATCCGCAGCGCGCCCGGCATGGGCACTACCGTGGAAATCGCCCTGCCGGCCTGAGTCGCGCCGTCCCCTGAGTGCAAAATTTTACGGCGTATTTCCTTGTTTTCGCTTGCCCTAGGCGGCTCTACTGCCACTATCAAACAAACGCCGTCTCTGGGAGAGAAACCATGATAAACCGCCGCAGCTTTCTGCAGTCCACCCTCTGTGCTGGTACTGCCGCCGCCGTCATGCCCGCTTTCATGCGTGATGCCCGCGCCCAGGTCGACAGTCTGAAACTGTTCGTGCCGGCCAATCCGGGCGGCGGCTGGGATCAGACCGCGCGCAGCATGGAACTGGCGCTGAAATCGGCGAACCTGATCAAGGGCGCGCAGGTGACCAATGTCGGTGGCGCCGGCGGCGCTGTCGGCCTGCCGCAGTTCGTCAACCAGTGGAAAGGCCAGGGCAACGCGCTGATGGTCGCCGGCATGGTGATGGTGGGCGCGCTGATCACCAACAAGTCGCCGGTGAAGATCACGCAGACCACACCGATCGCCCGCCTGACCGGCGAGTTCGAAGTGATCGTCGTGCCGCCGAATTCGCCGCACAAGACGCTGGGCGACCTGATGGCCGCCTTCAAGGCGGATCCGAGCAAGGTGAGCTGGGCCGGCGGTTCGGCCGGCGGCACTGACCATATCCTGGCCGGCATGCTGGCCAAGGCGGCCGGCGGCGATGCCAAGAAGGTGTCGTATGTGGCCTACTCGGGCGGCGGCCCGGCCCAGGCGGCCCTGCTGGGCGCGCAGGTGACCTGTGGCGTTTCCGGTTGGGGCGAATTCAGCGAGCAGATCAAGGCTGGCAAGCTGCGCGCGCTGGCGATCTCGGCCGAGAAGCGCGAGCCGGGCGTCGATGTGCCCACCATCAAGGAGCAGGGCTTCGATGTCGTGCTGTACAACTGGCGCGGCGTCTTCGCCCCGCCGGGCGTCAAGGATGCCGACAAGGCCGCGATGATCGAGCTGATGACCAGGATGAATGCCAGCGCGCCGTGGAAGGAACAGCTCAAGACGCGCGAATGGACCGATGTGTTCCTGGCCGGCGAGCCTTACGGGAAATACATCGCCGAAGAGAATGCGCGCATCGAGGGCATCCTGAAGGACATCGGCCTGGCCTGATGCAGCGCCTCGCCAAGCCGGAGACGGCCGTCGCCATCGGCGTCATCGCACTGGGCTTCCTGGCGCTGTACGAGACCACCCAGATTCCGGTCTCGCCGATGTATGCGCAGGTCGGCCCCACGCTGGTCGCCTATCTGGCCAGCGCGCTGCTGATCGCGCTGGGCCTTGGCCTGATCGTGCAGGTCTGGACCGGGTTGTGGACCAGCCCGCCGGAAGAAACCGAAACCGTGCTGGATGTCCGCGCGCTCGGTTGGCTGCTGCTCGGGCTGGTGCTCAACATCGGCCTGATCGGACCACTGGGCTTCATCCCCGCCTCCACGCTGCTGTTCGCCTGCACGGCCCGCGCCTTCGGCAGCACGCGGCCGGCGCGCGATGTGCTGATCGGGCTGGTCTTCGCAGGCGTCGCCTATTTCGGCTTCGCGCAACTGCTGGGCATCAATATCGGCGAGAGCAGCCTGCTGCCCGCCCTGCTGGAAGGCGGCACCTGATGGATACCCTCTCCCTGCTGGCCGGCGGCTTCGCCGTCGCGTTGCAGCCGATGAACCTAATGTGGGCGCTGGTCGGCGTCACATTGGGTACCGCCATCGGCGTGCTGCCGGGCCTGGGGCCGGCACTGACCATCGCGCTGCTGCTGCCGATCACCTTCAGCGTGCCGGCCACCGCCGCCTTCATCCTGTTCGCCGGCATCTATTACGGCGCCATGTATGGCGGCAGCACCACATCGATCCTGCTCAACACGCCGGGCGAAAGCGCCACCATCATCACTGCACTCGAAGGCCACAAGATGGCCAAGAAGGGCCGCGCGGCGGCAGCCCTGGCCACCGCCGCCATCGGCAGCTTCGTCGCCGGCACCATCGGCACGCTGGGGCTGACCTTTGTCGCGCCGCCGCTGGTGGAATTCGCACTGCGCTTCGGGCCGGCGGATTACTTCTCGCTGATGGTGGTGGCCTTCATCGCGGTTTCCGCCGTGCTGGGCACCTCGGTGCTGCGCGGCCTGACGGCGCTGGCCTTCGGCATCCTGCTCGGCCTGGTCGGCATCGACCTGCAGACCGGCCAGCCGCGCTTCACGCTGGGCCTGCCGGAACTGCTGGACGGCATCAACGTGATCGTCGTCGCCGTCGGACTGTTCGCGGTGGGCGAAACGCTGTATCTCGCCGGCCGGCCGAAATCGGAAGTCACGCTGGTACCGCTGAAAGGCCGTGCCTATATGACCAAGGAAGACTGGCAGCGCTCGTGGAAGCCCTGGCTGCGCGGCAGCTTCCTCGGCTTCCCCTTCGGCGCGCTGCCGGCCGGCGGCGCCGAAGTGCCAACCTTCGTCAGCTATTTCCTGGAAAAGAAACTCTCCAAGCATCCGGAAGAATTCGGCCATGGCGCCATCGAGGGTGTGGCCGGACCGGAAGCTGCCAACAACGCGTCTGCGGCCGGTGTGCTGGTACCGATGCTGGCGCTGGGCCTGCCGACCTCGGCGACGGCGGCGATCATGCTCTCGGCCTTCCAGTCCTACGGCATCAATCCCGGTCCGCAGCTGCTGCAGAGCCAGCCCGAGCTGGTCTGGGGCCTGATCGCTTCGCTCTATGTCGGCAATGTGATGCTGCTGATCCTTAACCTGCCGCTAGCCGGCCTGTGGGCGAAGATCCTGTCGATCCCCTCGCCATGGCTGTATGGCGGCATTCTTGTTTTTGCGACGATCGGTACATACGGCATCAGTCAGTCCTGGGTCGACTTGGTGCTGCTGTATCTGATCGGCGTCGTCGGTTATCTGATGCGGCGTTTTGATTTTCCCACCGCGCCCACCGTGATCGGCATGATCCTCGGGCCGTTTGCAGAACAGGAATTCCGGCGTGCGATGACGATCTCGGCCGGCGACCTGAGCACGTTTGTCACGCGGCCGCTGAGCCTCACGCTGCTGATTATTGCAGTTCTGTTGCTGGTCACGCCGCTGCTGCTGCGCTTGCGCAACCGCTGATTAACCGCGCGCCTCACACTCGCGTAAACGGACAGATTCCAGGGGAATTTCGGGGCGCGAAAAATCGTGACCGCCATCACTGCGCGCTGGGCAGGAAGCGCCTATATAAGAACCATGAGATGAAGAGATTTTGCAGAGTCGCTTCATTTCTTATTTTCCTCCCCCAATGAATACCCCCCCTTGAGAGGCGATCTTCCCCCCGGATCGCCTCTCAATTTTTTTGTGCCCAGCCTTGTCTGAATCGCATGGCTTGCCTTCGTCAGGCGCATAAGCCATCAAGGCTGCGATGACACGCCGCACTTCCCGCAAACCCCATCCGGTGCCGCCGGGCTTCACCGCCCTGCCGCGATCGCCTTCGCCCTATTTCCACGCCATCGGCAAAGTCTATAAGCGTGGCGGCGAGGCAGGCACCGATCCGGTCTACGGCCTGCACGTGCGGCCGAAGCACACCAACCGCTACGGCACCGGCCATGGCGGTTTCCTCGCCACCCTGGCCGACTATTTCGCCGCCTGCTTCGTTTATGAACGGCGGCCCGAAACGCAGTCGGTGCGAACCAAGGAACTCTCACTGAGTTACGATTCACCCGTGCCGATGGGCGCCTGGCTGGAGGCGCACTTGACTGACTTTCAAACAAAGAAGTCCAAATTCGCCGTGGTGACCTGCGAACTGCGCATTGGTGACACAGCGGTCAGCACTGTCAGCGCTACATTCAGCATTCGCGACAAGCCGGCCGGTTAGGCCAAGCTTACAGATTCTGGCTTACCGGTTCTGTGGAACGGTGACGCTGGGCAGCGGCGCATTGGCGTCGCCCGCATTTCCTGGCGGCAGCGAGGCTGGCGGCGCGCCGGCCGACACGATGCGGCAGACCTGGGCGCGGCCGCCCGAATCCTGCAGCCGCAGCACCTCGCCGCTGCGCTCGGCGCCCCAGCCGGCGCCGAAATAGTCGTAGCGCGCGCCAGGCTGCTGGCGCTGCAACACCACCGGATCGCGGCCCGCGGTTTCCACCACCAGCCGGTCCTGCGCCGCACCCAGCAAGGCATGCAGCGTATCCGAGCAGCGGAAGACAATCTCGCCGCCCTCGCCTGCCAGCTTGCGCGCTTCCGCAGAGGCGGGCGCGGGCTGCGGGATGGAAGCGATGGAGAAACCGGTCTGGCGCGATTCCGAGAAGGCCGGCTTCACGGTGGCCAGCCGCTCCAGCGCGGCCAGCGCCTGCAGATTGGCGCCGCGGATTTCGGCTTCGGTCGGCTCGGTCTCGATACCGTCCACCATCTTGCGGCCGCCGGTGAATTTACCCTGCGAGAAAGACAGGTTCAGCTCGATGCGGCGGAAGCCGTCCATCGATCCGGCCTGGCCGCCGCGGCGACGGCCATGCTCGCCATAATGCATCAGGTCGCCGTTATGGAAGGTGAAGACCACATTGGCATTGCCGTTGTCGCCATAGTCGCGCCATTCGGCAATGCGCTCGGGCTTGCCCTTCTGGATCGCGGCTTCCCAGTCGGCTCTGGCGTCGCCGGCGGCGTATTTGCCGCGCACGATGGTGGCGCCATCGGTCATGTCCTCGGTCCCGTCAGCCTCGGCGGCCGACGGCGCGGCAAGAGTCTGGGCATGAACCATCGGCGCTGAAAACGGCATCGCGAAAGCGGCGGCCGTCAGCATCAATCCGGCAAGAAGGGGGCGGTTCGTCATGGGATGGCTCCACACGGAATCGTCTAATCTAGTGTAAACGCAGAAAAGCGGCAGGAATCGGGCGATGCAATGGCGCGCTGGCCCCAAAGACCAAAAAAACGCCGGGATTGGCGGTAAAATCGACGAACATATCCGGTTCTTCACTTCCCCCCTTTCAGGGCACGCCATAAGGTGACCCAGAATCAGGAGGGAACCGTTTGCATCCGGCCATTGCCATTCTGGGCTTTGCTCTCACCTGGGCTTGCGCTGGCATGGCTGCGGCAGCCCAGCCGCTACAGATCATCGGCGCAGCCCGGCCGCCCTACATGACCGACACCGAGGGCCGCGCCGGCGGCCCTGCTGTCGTGCTGTTGCTTGAACTGGCGAAAGCCGCCCGCCTAGACGCCGCCGACGCGGGCGTGCGCATCCTGCCCTTCCAACGCGCGCTGCTGGAACTCGACCAGGGTGACACCCTTTATCCGGCCCTGCTGCGCACACCGCAGCGTGAAAATCGTTTCGTCTGGATCGGCGAGGTCTTTGCCGACCGTGCCGTCTTTTTCACCCGGCGCGGCAACCCGCAGATCGATCGCCTGGATACGCTGGGCCAGGTCGGCCGCGTCAATGTCATGCGCGGATCCGAACTGCAGGCGATCCTGCAGTCCTATGGCCTGATCGAGATCGAGGCGACCAACAGCGAGACCGACAATGCCCGTCTGCTGCAGGCCGGCCGCATCGGCGCCTGGTTCGGACTGAAGGCAGTGGGACGGGCAACCTGGCTGGAACTGGGCTTCACGCCGGCCGACCTGCAGAGTGGCGACACCTTCGCCACCATGCCCTTCTGGATCGCCGCATCGAAGAATATCGAACCCGACACGGCGGTCCGTTTGCGCACGGCCTATCAGGCGATGCGGCGCGACGGCCGCTACGAGCGTATCATCCAGCCGCTGCGCAAGCTCGAGACGGGTTTCTAGGTTACACCGGCTGCACCGCGCCAAGACCGGGACCGGCCTGACTGGCCACGCGCAAGCCTGGCATGCCGGCAAGCGACAGGTCGCGCTGCCGGATGTCGCGCAGCAACAGCCAGCGCGCTGTCGCCGCCGCAGGCGTCAGCGTCACCGCGAGATAGCCGCGATGCTGCAGGTCGCACCAGAGCATGCCGGGGCTGGCCTCACGCATCGCCTGCGCGAGCGGCACCATATTCTCAGACAACAGGCCAGCCTCGGCGCCCGGCGAAGTGACGCTGGGCGCGGCGAATTCGACGGCAGCGATACCACCCGCGGCATCAGGCATGGCGAAAGCCCAGGCGTTATGACTGTCGCCGGCCAGGAAGATCACATTGTCGCCAGCGGTCTGCGCCGCCGCCAGCAGGCGCTGGCGCGCCGCCGGATATCCGGTCCAGCTGTCCAAGCTGGAGGGCACACCCAGCGTGTTGAGACGGGCGCGCAGGCGGCGAGCGGCGTGGCGACTATCGCCCGGCGGCGTCAGGTCCGCGAAGACGGCCGGCGTGGTCACTGCGCCAACAAGGACCTGCTGTCCGACGATCTGCCAGCGCGCGCCGCGCCGCGTGGATTCTGCGAGCTGGTGCTGCAACCAGGTTTCCTGCGTCAGGCCCAATAGGCTGCGCCGCCCGTCATGCAGCGCCGTGAGGAACGGCTGTAGAGCCGCAGGCGGCACCGTGTCAGCAGACGCGTCGCGCAGCGCAGCAGGCAGACCGAGCTGGCGGCTGCGGCCGGCCAACCGCGTGTCGAGGATGATCAGGTCGGCCAGGGTGCCGATCGGGAAACTGCGGTAGCCCGCGACGGCGGCCGGATCGCCACGGATCGGCAACCATTCATAATAGGCCTGCAGTGCCGCCTTGCGACGCAGCGCCCAGTCACCCTGGCTGGCGGCATGGTTGCTGGCGCCCTCCGACCAGGCATTGTCGGCGGTTTCGTGATCGTCCCAGATGGCGACCATCGGATGCCGGGCATGGAGTTGCTGCAGGTCGGGATCGGCGCGGTAGCTAGCATAGCGTTGCCGATAGTCCTGCAGCGCCACCAACTCGGACGCCGGCTGCATGTCGCGGCCGCCGACCCGCAGCCGTGCGGCCGGATAGCGCCCCAATCCGTATTCGTAGATGTAGTCGCCGAGATGGACGACGAGGTCGATGTCCTCGCGCTCGGCGGCATGCCGGTAGGCATTGAAGTAGCCGAAGCCGATATTGGCGCAGGAGAAGACTGCCAACGTGTACTGCGCCACACTGCCGACCGGCAGCGTGCGGGTGCGACCCACGGACGAGGCCTGGTCACCCGCGAGGAAGCGGTAGAAATAGGACTGGCCGGGCTCCAACCCGTCCACGTCCACCTTGACGATGTAATCGGCAGTAGCACGAGCCTGCGCCACGCCCTGACACAGGATGGTGCCGAAGGCAGCATCGCGCGCCACCTGCCAGGTGACGATGGTCTCCGGCGCCGCATCGGCGGGCAGATACCGTGTCCACAGAATAACCCGGTCGGCCAGCGGATCGCCGCTGGCGATGCCGTGGCTGAACGCGCCACGCCGATCTGCCGGACCAGGCACACAAGCCGCCAACGCACCGCCAGTGGCTACTGCGAGCAGGGAACGACGGGTCGGCATCGGCTGAGACATGAATGGCAGCCTATGCCAGCCCCGAGCAAAAAGAAAAGGCCGGGATTTCTCCCGGCCTTCTCCGTATCGATATGCCGTTCAGACTTAGTCAGCCTGGGCGGCCTCGGCGTCATCGCCGCGCGGCTTGTTCGTCAGGTCCTCGCCGGTGGCCTGGTCGACCACTTTCATGGACAGGCGCACCTTGCCGCGCTCGTCGATGCCGAGCACCTTGACGCGCACTTCCTGGCCTTCCGACACCACGTCGCTCGGCTTATTGACGCGCTTGGGCGCCATTTCCGAAACATGCACGAGGCCGTCGCGGCTGCCGAAGAAGTTGATGAAGGCGCCGAAGTCGACCAGCTTGACCACCTTGCCCTTGTAGATCATGCCGACCTCGGGTTCCGAGACGATCGACTTGATCCACTGCACGGCGGCATCGGCGGCGGCCGGATCGCTCGACGCGATCTTGATCGTGCCATCGTCCTCGATGTCGATCTTGGTGCCGGTCTTCTCGACGATCTCGCGGATCACCTTGCCGCCCGACCCGATCACTTCACGGATCTTGTCCTTCGGCACGCTCATCGTGGTGATGCGCGGGGCGTTTTCCTTCACGCCGCTGCGGTTCTGCGACATCGCCTTGGCCATTTCGCCGAGGATATGCACGCGGCCGGCCTTGGCCTGCTCCAGCGCCACCTTCATGATCTCTTCGGTGATGCCGGCGATCTTGATGTCCATCTGCAGGGCAGTGACGCCCTCTTCGGTACCGGCCACCTTGAAGTCCATGTCGCCCAGGTGATCTTCATCGCCCAGGATGTCGGACAGCACGGCAAAGCGGGTGCCTTCCAGGATCAGGCCCATGGCAATGCCGGCGACCGGAGCGGTCAGCGGCACGCCGGCATCCATCAGCGCCAGCGAGGTGCCGCAGACGGTGGCCATCGAGGAGGAACCGTTCGACTCGGTGATCTCCGAGACAACGCGGATGGTATAGGGGAAGGCTTCCTTCGCCGGCAGCAGCGGGCGAACCGCACGCCAGGCCAGCTTGCCATGGCCGATTTCACGGCGGCCCGGCGAACCCATGCGACCGGCTTCACCGACCGAGTAGGGAGGGAAGTTGTAGTGCAGCATGAAGGCTTCGCGGTATTCGCCGTCCAGCGCATCGATGATCTGCTCATCCGTGCCGGTGCCCAGCGTGGTGACCACCAGCGCCTGGGTTTCGCCACGGGTGAACAGGGCGGCGCCATGGGCGCGCGGCAGCACGCCGACTTCCGACACGATCGGGCGCACGGTCTTGGTGTCACGGCCGTCGATGCGCAGGCCGGTGTCGAGGATGTTGAAGCGCACGACCTGGGCTTCCAGATGCTTGAAGGCATCGGAAACGTCGACCGGGTTGGCTTCGCCATCGGCGAACAGCGCCTTGGCCTTGGCCTTCACTTCGCCGACCTTGGCGTAGCGGGCCTGCTTGACCTTTTCTTCATAGGCGACGCGCAGTTCGGCTTCGATGCCCGAATCCTGCAGCTTCTTGAAGGCGGTCTCGTAGCCGGTGCGGGCCGACAGCGGCATCGCATCCTTGGCAGCGCGTTCGGCCAGGCCGATGATGGCTTCGATCACCGGCTGGAAGTTCTTGTGGCCGAACATCACGGCGCCGAGCATCACGTCTTCCGGCAGCTGCTGGGCTTCCGATTCGACCATCAGCACGGCGTCGGCGGTGCCGGCGACGACCAGGTCGAGCTTGTTGCCGGCTTCGCCGAGCTGGGTCTTGGTCGGGTTCAGCACGTATTCGCCGTTGATATAGGCGACGCGGGCGGCACCGATCGGGCCCATGAAGGGAATGCCCGAGATGGTGAGCGCGGCCGAGGCGCCGACCAGGGCGACGATGTCCGGATCATTTTCCAGATCGTGCGACAGCACGGTGGCAACCACCTGCGTCTCATTGCGGAAGCCATCGGCGAACAGCGGACGGATCGGGCGATCGATCAGACGCGAGGTCAGCGTCTCCTTCTCGGTCGGACGGCCTTCACGCTTGAAGAAGCCGCCCGGGATCTTGCCGGCGGCAAAGGTCTTTTCCTGGTAGTTCACGGTCAGCGGGAAGAAGTCGACGCCCGGCTTGGGGGACTTCGCGGCAACGGCGGTGCAGAGCACGATGGTGTCGCCATAGGTGACCATCACGGCGCCATCGGCCTGACGGGCGATCTTGCCGGTTTCGATGGTGAGCTTGCGGCCGCCCCACATCAGTTCGGTCTTGTGGATATTGAACATGAGTTTTCTTCCTTCCTCGGCGCCCTTAGGTCCTTCGGACTGTCCCTGACCTAGGCACCTGGCGGGACGGCGCCCATCGCCTCCCGCCCGGCCGGCACAACTGACTTCAGATCAGTCGCACACGGCAAACCGGCGCATCGAGTCCATCCCGATGGCGCCGACCACTCTCCGGCCTACGATGAAATGAAGACGCCCGCCCCGGCGGTCCGGGAGCGGGCGTGGTTCATCGTATCCGGAATACGGCTGCTGGCGATTCGCTTCGCGGCAGCGGCCATAATCGTTACTTGCGGAGACCCAGACGCTGGATCAGCGCGTCATAGCGCGGCGTATCCGTGCGCTTCAGGTAGTCGAGCAGGCTGCGACGCTTGCTCACCATCATCAGCAGGCCGCGGCGCGAATGCACGTCCTTCTTGTGGGTCTTGAAATGCTCAGAGAGGTTGTTGATGCGCTCGGTGAGCAGGGCCACCTGGACGTCCGGCGAACCGGTGTCGCCCTTCTTGGTGGCGAATTCCGAAACAACAGCGACTTTGCGCTCGGGGGTAATCGTCATGGTCTTAACTCCGCGACATCAAAGGTTGAACAAGCGCAACGGGCGAACCTCGTCGGCGAGACGTTCGGCGAGGCCGACGGGTTTGCCGTCTGCCATGGCCAGAAGTTCGCCTTCCGGCGGGAGTCCGGGGGCCGTGAGCGCGACCTTGATCGGCTGACCGTGTCTTAAACGGTCGGCCTGCGGGCCGGTCAGAACCAGGGCCGGGATGTCGTCCAGCGCGGTTTCGATCGGCAGCAGGTACGCGTGCGCGGCGTCCTTTTGGCACAGTTCCTCCAGTGAATCCAGCGAAAAGGCCGCCGTTTCCACATAGCGCCCGACCCGGGTGCGCCGCAGGGCCGTGATATGGCCGTAAGTCCCTAAATATAAAGCAAAATCCCGCCCCAGCGCCCGTACATAGGCCCCCTTGCCGCAATCGACCTCGAACACGGCATGGTCCGGATCCGGACAGTCGACTAGGCGCAACGCATCAATGCGGATCGGCCGGGCCGCCAACTCCGGCAGCTCGCCCCCTGCCCTGGTCTGGGCGCGGGCTAGGTCGTAGCTGCGCTGGCCGTCGACCTTGATGGCGGAATAGGCCGGCGGGCGCTGCAGGATCTCGCCGGTGAAGCTGGGCAGCATGCCTAAGATGGCCGCGCGGTCGGGCCGGATATCGGAGCGTTCGGTGACGGCGCCCTCGGTATCGTCGGTGGCGGTGGCCTCGCCCCAGCGGACGGTGAAGCGGTAGGTCTTGCCTGCCCCCATCACCCAGTTCACGGTTTTGGTGGCTTCGCCCAAAGCGATCGGCAGCACGCCGCTGGCCAGCGGATCGAGCGTGCCGCCATGGCCGGCCTTGGCAGCATCGGTAAGGCGGCGGACTTTTGCCAGACACTGCGTCGAGGTGAGCCCGAGGGGCTTGTCGACGATCACCCAGCCATGGACCGGGCGGCCCCTCTTCTTCAAAGGACTAGCCTTTTCATTCGTTGTCCGGCTCTTTGGCCAGGTCAGCCTTCACGGCCGGCTGCTGCAACAGGCGGGTGACGCGGGCGGCCTCGTCGAAGCTGTGGTCGAGCTTGAAGGAGAATTGCGGCGCGACGCGCAGATTGATCTGCTTCACGGCCTCGGTGCGGATATAGGCGCTGGCGCGGTTCAGCCCGGCGATGATCTTGGGCGCATCGCTGCCACCCAGCGGCATGACGAAAGCCGTCGCCGCCTTCAGGTCGGGGCTGATGCGCACTTCGGTGACGGTGACGACGAGATCGGCCAGATCGGGATCGCGGAAATGGCCGTTGCGCAGCACCTCCGACAGGATATGCCGCAATTCTTCGCCCACACGCAGCTGTCGCTGGCTGCGGCCGGCGCCCGAGTCTTCGCTGCTGCGTGCGCGGCTTTTGCCGCCGCCTTTGCGCTGCGCCATACCGGTTGCTCCCTGGAAGCGGACGCGCGACTTACAGCTCGCGCGCCACGCTCTCGAGTTCGAAACACTCGATCATGTCGCCGACCTGGAGGTCGTTGTAATTCTCGAACGACATGCCGCAATCCATACCCTGCTTTACCTCGCGCGCATCGTCCTTGAAGCGCTTGAGCGTCGAGAGCGCGCCTTCGTGGATAACCACGTTGTCGCGCAGCAGGCGGACCTTGGCGCCGCGCTTGACCAGGCCTTCGGTGACCATGCAGCCCGCGACCTTGCCGATCTTGGTGATGTTGAACACCTCGCGGATTTCGGCATAGCCCAGGAAACGCTCGCGGATGGTGGGGGCGAGCATGCCCGAGAGCAGGGCCTTCAGGTCGTCGATCAGGTTGTAGATGATCGAGTAGTAGCGGATATCGACGCCATCGCGCTCAGCCAGTTCGCGCGCCTGCTTGGAGGCACGCACGTTGAAGCCGATGATGGCGCCCTTCGAGGCCGCCGCCAGCGAAACGTCGGACTCGTTGATGCCGCCGATGGCGCCGTGCAGGAAGCGGACAACCACTTCCTCGGTGCCCAGTTTGTTGACGGCGGCCTGGATCGCTTCCAGCGAGCCCTGCACGTCGGTCTTGATGACGATCGGCAGTTCCTTGGCTTCGCCGGCCTGGATCTTGGAGAACATCTGCTCGAGCGAACCGCGCGCCGAAATGGCGGAGCGGGCTTCGCGCTGCTTGCGCTCGCGGAACTCGGCGACTTCACGGGCCCGGGCTTCGTTCTCGACGACGACGAACTCGTCGCCGGCTTCCGGATTGCCCTGCAGGCCCAGCACTTCGACCGGCACGGCCGGGCCGGCCGAGACGACATTCTTGCCGTGATCGTCGATCAGGGCGCGCACGCGGCCCCAAGCGCTGCCGGCGACGAAGACATCGCCGACATGCAGCGTGCCACGGGCGACCAGCACGGTGGCGACTGAACCGCGGCCGCGCTCCAGTTTGGCTTCCACCACCACGCCTTCGGCGCGGCGGTCCGGATTGGCCTTGAGATCGAGGATTTCAGCCTGCAGCAGGATGGCTTCTTCCAGCGTGTCGAGGCCCATCTTGGTCTTGGCCGACACTTCGATGGACTGCACTTCGCCGCCCATCTGCTCGACCACGATTTCGTGCTGCAGCAGTTCCTGCCGCACCTTCTGCGGATTGGCCGCCGGCTTGTCGCATTTGTTGATCGCGATGACGATCGGCACGCCGGCCGCCCGCGCATGGTGAATGGCTTCCACGGTCTGCGGCATCACGCTGTCGTCGGCGGCAACCACCAGCACGACGATGTCGGTGACCTTGGCGCCGCGGGCGCGCATCTGCGTGAAGGCTTCATGGCCAGGCGTATCGAGGAAGGTGATCGCCTTGCCCGACTTCATATGCACCTGGTAGGCGCCGATATGCTGGGTGATGCCGCCGGCTTCGCCGCTGACCACATCGGTCTGGCGCAGCGCATCGAGCAGTGAGGTCTTGCCGTGATCGACATGGCCCATGACGGTGACGACCGGCGAACGCGGCAGCATCACCGCATCCTCGTCCTTCTCGCCGCCGAGACCCAGTTCGATATCCGATTCCGCCACACGCTGCACGCGATGGCCGAATTCACTGACGATCAGTTCGGCGGTATCAGCGTCGATGGTCTGGTTGATGGTCGCCATGACGCCCATCTTCATCAGCGCCTTGACGACGTCGACACCACGCTCGGCCATACGGTTGGCCAGCTCCTGCACCGTAATCGTTTCAGGAATGACGACGTCACGCAAAATCTTGAGCTGCTCCGCGGAACCCTGATTGTGGGCCCGTTTCTCGCGTTCAATACGACGACGGAAGGACGCAACCGAGCGCACGCGCTCGTTGTCGTCCAACGCCTTGGTGACACTCAGCTTGCCGGTGCGGCGCTCGGCGCCATCGCGGCCGGGACGCGGCGCGGGCTTGGCCGGGACGATCTTGGCGCCGCCGGGGCCGCTGCGGCGCTTGGCGCCGCCCTCGTCGTCATCCTCCATGGCCGCCGGGCGAACGCCGGTCGGTGCGACCGCGCCAGGCGCGGCCTCGGTGCCGGGAGTCTCAGGCGTGGCCAGACGGCGGGCAGCTTCGGCTTCGGCCTTCTTGCGGGCTTCTTCCTCGGCACGCTTGCGCGCATCCTCGTCGGCCTGGCGGCGCAGGGCCGCTTCGCGTTCGGCATGAATCTTGGACTGGTCGTCCATCCGGCGACGCATGTCCTCTTCGGCCACGCGACGCATCTCGGTGAAGCGGCTGCGCAGGTCGTCGTTGCGCGCGCGATTCTGCTTCTCTTCGTCCGACAGGGGCTTGAGCACCATGCCGGAGGTGCGGGTCGGCCGCGGCGGCGCATTGCGATCGGGCCGCTCGGTGCGGGTGCCGGGGCGGACATCGCCGGTCGGCTGTGCCGTCATGCGCGGGCCGCTGCGCGGCTGCTGCTCGACGATACGGGCGGTCGGCGCCGGCGTCGCAGTGCCGGCCGGAGCGGCAGCACGCGGCGGGGCGGGTGCGGCAGCCGGGGCCGGCTCGGCGGCAGCGCGCGTTGCTGCAACGGCTGCGGCTTCCTCGGCGGCCTTGACCGCCTTGGCGGCGTCATGCTCGGCGAATTTCTCGGCCAGCGACGGCACGCTGACGCTGGGCGCGGCGGCCTTCGGTGCGGCAGATGCGGCGGGCGCGGTAGCAGGCGTCGCGGCGGGCGCAGCGGCATCGGCCTTGCCGGCCGCGGCAGCACCCGGCGGCACGATGGTGCGCTTCTTGCGCACTTCCACCGTCACCGCCTTGGTGCGGCCGTGACTGAAGCTCTGGCGGACCTGTCCGGTCTCCACCGTCTTCTTCAGTTCCAGCCGCTTGGGCCGCGCCTTGTCCTTGTCCTGCTCGTTCACGTCGCTCATACAGTCCGCTTCCGCCTACCGCAAAAAATCAAACATTCCGCATCTTGCGATGCCCTTACTTATGGCGCTGCCGCCCGCCTGCCAGCCCCCGCCCACGGTTTGGTGCAGCATCGGATGCCACACCCAGCCGGACGAGCAGCGCCAGATCGGCCGCCGCGCGCAACCCGAGCGGCGTGCGCATCAGCGCCAGCCGCCCGAAGCCGAGGCCGGTCGCATCGGCGGACACCCTGTCCCCCTCTGCGGCCGCATCGGCCACCACCAGCCCGGCACGCCGGGCCTTCATTACCTGGGCAGCGCCATGCGCCATCCAGGCCTCCAGGCTGCGTGCCGGCAGATCGGCCGGCACCTGCAGCTTGCGTTTGGCGGCACGGGCAAACAGGCCCTTTGCCGCCGCCTGAGCCACCGCATCCGCCGCCGGCGCAAGCCACAGCCCGCGCCCGCCCAGCCGATGTGCCGGATCCGGCACTACCACGCCCGCCATATCGATGGCGAAACGCAGCAACCGGTCTTCGTCCGCGCGCAGGCCGGTCAGCAGACAACGGCGTTGCGGCATGGTCGAAAACCGTCCTTCAACTCCGGACGGCAGGCTTACGCCTGGCCGTCCGCATTCTCCTCGCCGGCGAACCAATGCTGGCGCGCCGCCATGATGATGGCATTGGCATCGTCGTTCGACATGCCTTCGCCAACGATTTCCTGCAGCTCGTCGCCGGCCAGATCGCCGAGGTCGTCGAGCGTCTTCACGCCCTTCTCGCCCAGCGCCACCAGCATCGGCGGGGTCAGGCCCTCGACTGCGGCAACCTCGTCGCTGACGCCAAGCGCCTTGCGCTTCTCTTCCAGCTCGGTGTTGCGCTTCTCGACATATTCGAAGGCGCGCTCATGCAGCTCGCCGGCGATATCGCCATCGAAGCCCTCGATCTCGGCCAGCTCTTCCACCGGCAGATAGGCGAGTTCCTCGACCTTGGTGAAGCCTTCGGTGACCAGCAACTGGGCCAGGGTCTCGTCGACATCCAGAGCGTCGATGAACAGCTGGCTGCGCTCGCGGAATTCCTTCTGGCGGCGCTCGGACTCTTCTTCCTCGGTGAGGATGTCGATGTCGTAGCCGGTCAGCTGCGAGGCCAGGCGCACATTCTGGCCACGGCGGCCAATCGCCAGCGACAGCTGGTCAGTCGGCACGACCACTTCCACCGAATTGGCTTCCTCGTCCAGCACCACCTTGGCCACTTCGGCCGGGGCCAGCGCATTGACGATGAAGGTGGCCGGATCGGGCGACCACTTGATGATGTCGATCTTCTCGCCCTGCAGTTCGTTCACCACGGCCTGCACGCGGCTGCCGCGCATACCGACGCAGGCGCCGACCGGATCGATCGAGGTGTCGTTGGAGAGCACGGCGATCTTGGCGCGGCTGCCCGGATCGCGCGCCACAGCACGGATCTCGATGATGCCGTCATAGACTTCCGGCACTTCCTGGGCGAACAGCTTGGCCATCAGCTGCGGATGGGTGCGCGAGAGGAAAATCTGCGGGCCGCGCGGCTCGCGGCGCACATCGTAGATATAGGCGCGGGCGCGATCGCCCTGACGGAAGGTCTCGCGCGGCAGCAGCTCGTCGCGACGCAGGATCGCTTCGGCGCGGCCCAGATCGATGGTGACGTTCCCGTATTCCACGCGTTTGACCAGACCGTTCACGATCTCGCCGATGCGGTCCTTGTATTCGTTGTACTGGCGCTCGCGCTCAGCTTCGCGCACCTTCTGCACGATCACCTGCTTGGCGGTCTGCGCGGCGATGCGGCCGAAATCGATCGGCGGCAGCGGCTCGGCAATCACATCGCCCACCTGGGCGTCGGGATTGCGGCGCTGCGCCTCGATGATGCCGATCTCGATGGCATCGTTCTCGATCTTCTCGACCACCTGCAGATGACGCTCCAGGCGAATCTCGCCCGACTTGCGGTCGATCTCGGCGTGAATGTCGTTCTCCAGGCCGTAACGCGAGCGCGCCGCCTTCTGGATTGCGTCTTCCATCGCCATCAGCACGACATCGCGCTCGATCGCCTTCTCGCGGGCCACAGCATCGGCCACCTGCAGCAGCTCGATGCGGTTGAAACTGGTCACCGTTTCCATCGTTCCTGTTCCTTGAACTCGTTACCTAGTCACGGACTGTCGTTGGCAATCACCGGACGACCCGCCAGCGAAGCGGCGATCAGGTCGTCGGTGACAATCAGTTTGGCGCTGCTGATGTCGGAGACCGGCAGACGCGCTTCGTCGCCCTTCTCCTCATCCTTCAGCAGCACGGTATCGCCGGTCAGGCCGCCGATGCGGCCCTGGAAGCGCTTGCGGCCATCCAGCGGACGGCCCAGCTCCACCTTGGCGGCGAAGCCCTTGAAGCGTTCGTAATCGGCCGGCTTGGTCAGCGGCCGGTCGAGACCGGGCGAGGACACTTCCAGGCGATAGGCATCGCTGATCGGGTCTTCCACATCCAGCACGGCGCTGACCGCCCGGCTCACCTCGGCGCAGTCATCCACGGTGATGCCGCCGTCATGGGGGGCACCGCCGGTGTCGCGCTCGAACATGATCTGCAGCACCGGGCGCTGGCTGCCGAGCAGGCGCACACGCACCAGCTGGAAGCCCATCGCCGTCAGCGTGGGTGCAATCAGGTCTGCAATACGGGTCGCCGCGTCCATGCGTGCGCTGGGTCCTTAAAAACGTCGAAGTCTGTTTCTGCCGAGGTCTGATCGCCGGTCGGGGCCGACAAGTGCCGGCAGAAACCCGTAGAAACGAAAAATGGGCCGGCTGGCCCATGTCCCTTCCCGATCCGACCATGGACCAGGCCAGCGATGTCGGAGGCTGTTATAGCGGCAAATTCCACCAATGCAAGGCTTTTCGCCCCCTCGGTCATCCCGTCGGGGGCGGTCCGGCAGGGTCGGTTTTTCCCGGTCCGCGCGGCCCCACCCGACGGGCCGCCAGAGCCGAAAAATACCCCAGCAGCAGCCAGAACAGGAGATAGAGGCCCAGCACCTTCCAGACCCCAAGGTCTGGGCTGGCCGATCCGGCCAGCTCGCCATAGCCGGGGGTGGCCGGCGGGCCACTGCCGCCGGCGCTGCTGAAGCCGCCAGCCAGTGGCGGCAAGGCCAGCAGCACCAGGGCGGCGATCCGGCCGCTGAACCAGTGCCCACCGGGGCTGTACAGGAGCCAAAGGCCGCCTGCACCTGACGCCAGGGCGAGCAGCCAGAAAAGCAGGCGGTCGGCCGGAATCCGGCCTGGCGGCAGGTCGGGCAGCGCCAGCCAGGGCGCCAGCACGAAGGCGGTGAAGCCGGCAGCCCCCCAGAGCAGGCCGTCGCGGACCCGTGCGAACCCGGACAGATCGGCCCGGGCCTGGGCCGCCCGATGCAGGAAAACCAGCTGCAGCAGCAGGCCGCCGGCGATGCCGAGCCAGACATGATGGATCAGCAGGGTTTCATTGGACGGCAGCTGGCCGGCGACGACCGGGCCCAGATTCACCCGGGCAATCATCAGGGCCAGGGCGGCGCCAAGGCCGGCCAGTACCGTCGCGAATACCAGACGCAACCGCATGAGCGCCTCCCGGGCTGTCTCTACGGCGGAGGTTCAGGTCCGTCGCAGACGATAATAGTGCGGCACCCGCCCGGCGGCGATGGCCTTCTGCTCATATTTGCTCGGCGGCCAGTCATCCGGCCGCCGCAGCCAGTCGGCACGGGTCTCCGCCTGCCAGTCGAACCGCGGCTCGGCCAGGATATGGCGCAGCATCCAGCGCTGGTAATCGGGCACGTCGGTGGCGACCCGCAGTTCGCCACCCGGCGGGATCAGCCGCGACCAGTCAGCGAGCGTGTCGGCATTGACGATGCGGCGCCACTGATGGCGCTTCTTCGGCCAGGGATCGGGAAACAGGGTGAAGCCGCGCGCCACGCTGTTGTCGGGCAAGGCCTTCAGCAGCAGGCGCGCATCGTCGGTGAGAATGCGGATGTTGTCGCGGCTGTCGCCGCCATCATGGCGTTCGGCGATGCGCATGACCAGCTTGGCCACGCCATGCTCGTAGGGCTCGATGCCGATGAAGCCCACATCGGGATGCTGCTGCGACAGCGCGAACATATGGCCGCCATCGCCGAAGCCGATCTCGACCCAGTAGGCTTTTTTCGGTGTGGCAAACAGCGAGGCCGGATCGAGCGCAATGCCAGGCGCCGGCAGCGCGATCGACACGCGCGGCAGCCAGTCGCCAAAACGGTTTTCGCGGGTGGGGGAAAGTTTGCGGCCGCGCCGACGTCCGAAAATCAGACGTCTTGGCGCGGCCGCGGACTCGTCGTCAGACACGTATTAGCGGATGTTGAATTAGCGGATGTTGAAGGCCGACTTCAGGTCCTTGACCAGATCGGTCTTCTCCCAGGAGAAGCCACCGTCCTTTTCCGGCTTGCGGCCGAAATGGCCGTAGGCGGCGGTGCGGGCGTAAATCGGGCGATTGAGGTTCAGATGCTCGCGGATGCCGCGCGGGCTGAGCTTCACCAGCTCCTGCAGGATCTTGGAGATCTTGTTCTCGTCGGCCTTGCCGGTACCGTAGGTGTCGACATAGACCGACAGCGGATAGGCAACGCCGATGGCGTAGGACAGCTGGATCAGGCACTTGTCGGCCAGGCCGGCGGCGACCACGTTCTTCGCCAAGTAGCGCGAGACATAGGCGGCCGAACGGTCGACCTTGGTCGGATCCTTGCCCGAGAAGGCGCCGCCGCCATGCGGGGCCGCGCCGCCGTAAGTGTCGACGATGATCTTGCGGCCGGTGAGGCCGCAATCGCCGTCCGGACCGCCGATGACGAAACGACCGGTCGGATTGACGTAGAGATGCTCGTCATCGCACATCCAGCCCTTCGGCATGACCTTCTGCACGTAGGGCTTCACGATGCGCTTGATGTCGCCGCTTTCCAGAACGCGGCCCTTCTTGTCCTTCAGCGCATGCTGAGTCGAGACGACGATGGCGGTGGCGCCGGTCGGCTTGCCGTTCTTGTAGAGCAGCGTGACCTGGCTCTTGGCGTCGGGGCCAAGCAGCGGCTCCTTGCCGCTGTGGCGCACGTCGGCCAGCACCTTCAGGATATTCTGCGAGAGCTGCAGCGGCGCCGGCATCAGTTCCGGGGTCTCGTTGGTGGCATAGCCGAACATGATGCCCTGGTCGCCGGCACCTTCGTCCTTGTTGCCGGCGGCATCGACGCCGACGGCGATGTCAGCCGACTGGCCATGCAGCAGCACTTCGATCTTGGCGGTCTTCCAGTGGAAGCCCTTCTGCTCGTAGCCGATCTTCTTGATGGTGGCGCGCGCCACCTCTTCGATCTTCTTCTTGTTCACCGCGCCCGACTTCGACACCAGGCTCTTCGGGCCGCGCACTTCGCCGGCGATGACCACGCGGTTGGTGGTGGCCAGCGTTTCGCAGGCGACGCGGGCATAGGGATCTTCCTTCAGGAAAAGATCCAGCACACCGTCCGAGATCTGGTCGCAGACCTTGTCGGGATGGCCTTCAGACACCGATTCACTGGTGAACAGATAGGAAGAACGCGCCACGTGTTATCTCCTCAAGCAGCCGCGCCAACCGGCCCCAGGCTTTTTTTAAACCCCGCCCCCGCACCGGCGTTTGGCGCACGCCGGAATTGGGAAAACGGGAAAAGTCCGGTTATTTCGCAGAGCCTGACGCGGGGGTCAAGCGGAATGGCGTGACCGAACTGGGGTTAAGCCCGGTTCCACAGCGCCGGCCGGTGAGTCTTCGCCGTCCGTCTCTTCGGTTCCGTTGCCCATGGCCCAGACCAGATCGATGATCTTGCGGCGCAGGCCGGTCTGGCGCAGGCCGTTGAAAGCGCGCAGCAGTTCGACATCGTCACGGCTGAACGACGCCGCCGGGCTGTTGGACGGCACGGCCGATTCCACCATCTGGCCATCGCGGTTGGCAATCTGCGCCTCGTCCAGGCCCTCGAAGAAATAGGCAGCGGGCACGCCGAGGATGATGGCGAACTGGAACAGACGGCTGGCGCCGATACGGTTGGCGCCTTTTTCATATTTCTGGATTTGCTGGAAGGTCAGGCCGACCATCTGGCCGAGCTTGTCCTGACTCATGCCGATCATGGTCCGGCGTAATTTCAATCGATTGCCGACATGAATGTCGACGGAGTTCTTCGTCACTGGGCACCCTCACGCAACGCATAATCAAAAACGAAGGGCCGATTAAAGTCCCTCGTCGTTGCTGCGGTCAACGCTTTGCACTGCGACGAAGCGCCACAAAGCGCCAGATAAGGAATAATAGCGAAAAAGCGAGCAAAGGTACATCACCGATACGCGCGTAAGGCGGAGAACCATCCAGGGCTTTTGGTAAACGGCCGTCAACCACGCCGATGGCATCCAGCCCCAGGCTGGCGGTGATTCGCCCATAAGGGTCAATAATGGCGCTGATGCCGTTGTTGGCGGCCCGCACCAGGGGCAAGCCCTGCTCGATGGCGCGGAAACGGGCAGCGTTCAGGTGCTGCCAAGGCCCTGACGAACGACCGAACCAGCTGTCGTTGGTAACGTTTAGCAACAGGCCGGGCCGCGGCCCGCCACTGCCATCCGATATCTCATCGGGGAAAATCGCCTCGTAGCACACCAGCACGCGGGCCGCCGGCAGGCCGGGAATGGTCAGTGCTGCCGCCGATTCGCCGGGCGAGAAATCAACGCTGCCCGCCGCCAGGGCGTCGAGGCCGAGCGGCTTCAGGATGCTGCGGAACGGCAGGTATTCGCCGAACGGCACCAGATGCAGCTTGTCGTAGACGCCGGCCAGCGTACCGGTGGCATCCAGCACGAAGACGCTGTTGAACAGCACCAGCTGCTGCTTCGCATCGAACATCCGGCGCGGCGCACCGGTGATCAGGGCACCGCCTTTCGCCGGCAGCAGCCTGGCCAGGCCCTCGCGCAGGCGTGGTTCCTCGTCCAGCAGATACGGCAGGGCGGTTTCCGGCCAGATGATATGGGTGGGCGGAATCTCCGCCGCCTGCAGGCTGAGCGCGGCATGCTCCTGCAGATGCTGCTGGCGCAGGTCGTCGCGCCATTTCACCGTCTGCGGCACGCTGGGCTGCACCAGACGCAACTGTACGTCGGGCACGGTGTCGACGGCTGCCGTCGGCAGGCGCAGACTGCCCAGGCCCAGCAGCAACACGAAGCCGGCCGGCAGCAACAATGTCGCCAATCGCACCCGCTGCGACAGGCCGGGCAACAGGAAGAGCGCGAGGCCGGCAGCCGCCAGCATGGTGATCAGCCCGAGCCCCTGCACGCCGATGAAGGCGGCCAGCTGCATGGTGGCCGGCCAGTCGCCCCAGATGGCGCCCACCACGTTCCAGGGAAAGCCGGTCAGCACATGGCCGCGCAGGTATTCGCCGATCAGCCAGCCGAAGGGCGCCAGCAGGAACCGCCAGGCCGCGCTGGCGCCGGCAACCTGCAGCGCCAGCCACAGGCCTGCAGCGGGGAACACGGCCAGCAGCAACGGCAGGCCCAGCACCGGCAGCGGCAGCAGCAGGGCGTATTTGTCGGCGTCGACAAAGAAGGCAATGCCGATCCAGTACAGCCCGGCGACGAAATAGCCATAGGCGAAAGCGAAACCGGTGAAAAAGGCGCGCCAGCGCAGCGTGGTAGTCTGCAGATGCAGCAGTCCGATGAAGGCGATAAAGACCAGCGGCCAGAGCGACAGCGGCGCCTGCGCACCGGCCAAAGCCACACCCAGCAGCAGGGCGAGGCCATAGCGGCGCCAGCCGGCCAGATTCGCCAGCACGGTCATCACAGCGGTCAGTCGGCTCATGTCAGGCGTCAGGCCGCATCGGCGCTGGTTTCCTGCGTCTGTACGCGGATGCGCACACGCTTCACCCGGCGCGGATCGGCATCCAGCACCTCGAAGGCGAGGCCGGCGGGATGTTCGATCAGTTCGCCGCGCAGCGGCACCCGCCCGAGATGCGAAACGATCAGGCCGCCGACGGTATCGACTTCCTCGTCTTCTTCCGGATCCTGCAGGACGCGGCCGATCTTTTCTTCCAGGTCTTCGATCGGGCAGCGGCCGACCGCCTCCAGCACGCCGTCGGCGCGCTGGATCAGCATGGCGCCGGCGCTTTCATCATGCTCGTCGTCGATCTCGCCGACGATCTGCTCGACCAGATCCTCGATGGTGACCAGGCCATCCACGCCGCCATATTCATCGACGATGATGGCCATATGCACGCGGCTGTCGCGCATCTCGCGCAGCAGTTCCAGCACCGACTTCGATGGCGGCACCACCAGAAGCTTGCGCATGATCTTGTCGATGGCGAAGCCGCTGCGGCCGGCCAGATAGGGCAGCACATCCTTGACATGGATCATACCGATCACGTCGTCGAGCGAGCCGCGATAGACCGGCAGACGCGAATGCTCGGCATCCACCAGCATCTTCACCAGCTTCTCGAACTCGATCTCGGTGGAGACCGCAATGATGTCGGTGCGCGGCACGCGGATTTCACCAACCCGCAGCTCGCCCACTTCCAGCACATTGCGCAGCAGGGCGCGCTCGGCGGTCTCTTCCGGCGTGGCGCTGTCATCGGCATGCTCTTCCAGCAGCTCTTCGATGCTCTCGCGCAGGGATTCGTCGCTGCGTCCGCGCAGCAGCGACAGCAGGCGGCGCCAGAATGTCGTGCCGCCGTTGCCGTTTTCGCGGGCCTCGCTCATGACGCGCGCCTCCGCTTTGCGGTCGTCTTCGTGGTCTTCTGTTTCGCCCGGACAGGCGCAGATTTCGTTTTCACAACACTCTTCTTCTTTGTAACGGTCTTCTTCCTGGTCACGATCTTCTTCTTGGTGACGGCCCTGGCGGGCCGGATCGTATAGGGATCGGCAATGCCCATACCGGCCAGGATCACGGTCTCCAGCGGCTCCATCGCCTCGGCCTGGTCGTCATCCATATGGTCGTAGCCGAGCAAATGCAGCACCCCATGCACGGTCAGATGCGCCACATGGTCGGCCAGGGTTTTCTTCTGCGCTTTCGCTTCACGCTTGCAGGTGGCGAGACCCAGTGCGACATCGCCCAGATAGGCCGGCGGTCGTGCCGGATCGACGGCGTTTTCCGCCGGGAAGGACAGCACGTTGGTCGGCTTGTCCTTGGCGCGCCAGCCGGCATTCAGCTTGCGCATCTCGGCATCGTCGGTGAGCAGGATGCTCAGGCCGGTGGCGGCTTTGGCCGGCAGTTCGCTTTTCAGGGCGGCCTGCACCGCCTTGCGAACCGCCACAGCCGGGTTGGGCAAATCCTTGCGCCAGCCGGCCGCGGCAATGCGGATGTCGATCTCTATACTCGGGCCTTCAGGCATGGTGGCGGATCAGCGTCTCGGTCTGGGCGTCGCCAGGTCGAGCTGCTGCTCCTTCTGGGCATAGGCGCGCACGATCTTGGTGACCAGCGGATGGCGCACCACATCGGCCTCGCCGAATTTCACGAACGAGATACCATCGACGCCATCGAGAATATCCAGCGCATGACGTAGGCCCGACGGCACGCCGATCGGCAGATCGATCTGCGACAGATCGCCGGTCACCGCCAGACGCGAATTCTCGCCAAGCCGCGTAAGCAGCATCTTCATCTGCACCGGCGAGGTGTTCTGCGCTTCGTCCAGGATGACGAAGGCGTTGGCCAGGGTACGGCCGCGCATGAAGGCGAGCGGCGCCACTTCGACCTCGCCACTTTCCAGGCCCTTGGCCACGCGTTCGGCCGGCAGCATGTCGTAGAGCGCGTCGTAGAGCGGACGCAGATACGGATCGATCTTGTCGCGCATGTCGCCCGGCAGGAAGCCAAGACGCTCGCCGGCTTCGACGGCGGGGCGCGACAGGATGATACGGTCGACACGGCCTTCCAGCAGCATCGACACCGCCATGGCGACGGCGAGATAGGTTTTTCCAGTGCCGGCCGGGCCGAGGCCGAAGACCAGTTCGTTATTCTGCAGTGCGTCGAAATACAGTTTCTGCGTATGGGAGCGCGGAATGATGATGCGCTTCTTGGTGCGCACCGCACCGTCCGGGATCGGCCGGTCATCCCGAATCAATTCGGCCTTGTCACGCAGCTTCGCCGTCACTGGAGCGTTCATCGGACCCCCTTGCGTCATGCGGATTGCACCATCGACATCACCCATCTCGACTTCGGTGCCGTTTTCGAGACGGCGGTAGAGATCGGTGAGAATTTTGCGCGCCTGGACCTGCGCCTCGGCCGGGCCGGTGATCATCAGCCGGTTGCCGCGCGACGCCACCGCCACGCCCAGCCGCTCTTCGATGCGGGCGAGATGACGATCATGCTCGCCGAACAGCAGGGCGAGCAGGCGATTGTCCTCGAAATCCAGAATGATCGGATCGGCTGCCGTTTTATCCGCGCCGCGTGCATCGCTCACAGGCTTTGGCCTCGTTGCTGCGTCCAATCGATCCTCATGCTGCTGCCAGACGGGCGAGCTGCCCATCCACGGAACTGCCATGGCCGGCGGTAATGGTCACTGCGGCGCGATCGCCGATTTGCAGCGACGCATCGTTGACGATCACCGACTGCATGTAAGGCGAGCGGCCGAGCACCTGGCCGGGACGACGTCCGGCGCGGTCGACGACCACATCCAGCGTCCGCCCCACCGTGCCGGCGTTGAAGGCCAGCGACTGCTCGCGCAGCAGATCCTGCAGGGCCTGCAGCCGCGCGCTGCTCGCCGCATCGCTCACCTGATTGGGCAACAGGCTGCCCGGCGTACCGGGGCGGGCGGAATACTTGAACGAATAGGCAGCGGCATAGCGCGCCTGGCGCACCAGATCGAGCGTCGCCGCGAAATCCTTGTCGGTCTCGCCGGGGAAGCCGGTGATGAAATCGCCGCTGAGCGCCAGATCGGGACGCGCGGCATAGAGCTTTTCCACCACGCGCAGATAGTCTGCCGCGCGATGCTGGCGATTCATGGCTTTCAGCACGGCATCCGAACCGGCCTGCACCGGCAGATGCAGGAAGGGCATCAGCATCGGCAGGTCGCGATGGGCGGCGATCAGGTCGTCGCTCATCTCCAGCGGATGCGATGTGGTGTAGCGCCAGCGGATCTGCGGATACTGCGCATTGACCCGCTCGTGCAGCGCCGCCAGCAGGCGGGCCAGCGACCAGGTCGCGCCATCAGAACCTTCGCCATGCCAGGCATTCACATTCTGGCCGAGCAATGCGATCTCGTGCACGCCGGTGGCGGCGATTCTCAGGGCTTCCGCGATGATGGCATCCGCCGGACGGGAATATTCGGCGCCGCGCGTATAGGGCACGACACAGAAGGTGCAGAATTTGTCGCAGCCTTCCTGCACGGCCAGATAGCCGACCGGCCCGGGGGCCGCAGAAATCTCGTTGGGAAGATGATCGAATTTCGATTCGACCGGGAAGGCGGTCTCCATCAGGCCCAGTCCCGCTTTATGGGGTCCGCCGCTGTGCCTGACGCTGGCGCGCTCGGCTTTCGCCAGCAGCTCGGGCAGCTTGTGATAGGCTTGGCTGCCGACCACGAGGTCGACGAAGGGCGCGCGCTGGTTGATCTGCTCGCCCTCGGCCTGGGCGACGCAGCCGGCGACCGCGATGGTGACGTCGCCACCCTGCTTCTGGGCCTCCGTCTTGCGGATGCGCCAGTGGCCAAGCTCGGAGAATACCTTCTCGGCGGCCTTTTCGCGGATATGGCAGGTATTGAGGATGACCATGTCGGCATCCTCGGGATCGTCGGTCTTGGCGTATCCGAGCGGGGCCAGCACGTCCGCCATGCGGGCGGAGTCGTAGACGTTCATCTGGCAGCCGTAGGTCTTGATGAACAGCTTTTTGGCCAAGTCCGGGTTTCAGCGGGGCGGGCCTTCAACCTGACGACGCCCCAGACGCTCCTTAAGAATTCGTTGCCGACAGCCCACGCTATCACCCCGGGGGGCAAAAACCAAGGACAACAGCAGCCGATCAGGGGCAGCGTCACAGATTCTTCACAAGAGAATCAAGGGGTTAATATAATCACCGTGCACCTCGCCCGAGCCGGGCAGCATCGGGTCCGGCCCGACAACACCCCGATTCGCGCCTGCCAGGCTCCACCGGCGCTCCCGGGCGTTCGTTCGGCTTCGTTTTGCTTCGTTCGGCTTCGTTCGGCTTCGTTCGGCTTCGTTTGCGTTCGTTCGGCTTCGCCGGCACTCGCCGGCTTTCGTCGAAGGCGGGGAAACGAGACCGAATCTGCCTGTTGCCTGGCGGGCAACAAGAACTAAATGGGAATATATAAAAGAATATCAAGGGCAGGCTGGGGCCGATGGCTGGCTGGCTTGCGGCGGATTGCCCGGCGCGGCTGGCTGGCTGGTCGAAACCGGTTTTCACCGGCCCCTGAAGATATGACGTTCTAGCCCGCCATTTTTTTTACCGCCGACCGCCGACGCCACCACAGCACGATGCCGGTGACCGAGAGCAGCGCCGTTATCAGCCCCGCGGCAGAAATGACGATGCGCCCCGGCAAACCGGCGATCCAGCCGCTGTGCAGAGGAAACTGCAGCCTCAGGAAAACATCGCCGGCCGTGCCCTGCCAGGGCACTTCCGCCGCGAGCAATCGTCCGTCCATCGCATCGAAATACAGAAACGGCCGGTTGGGTCCGGCGCCGTAATCCGACTGGCCGGGGAAGAAGTGGACCGAATAGATCCCGTAGGCCGAATTGTAGGATATCCCGCCCGGACGATCCGACCAGCCGCGCCGGTCGGCCTCGGCATTGGCGGAGATAGAGATCGCGGTAAAGCCCAGTCCCGCCGGCGTCTGACTGCCGGCCGGCCGGGTCTGGCGCAGATCGTAGGGCGACGGGGTCAGGCTGCTGAAGACCGAGACAACGGGCCGGAACACCTCGCGGTTCAGGTTGAAGTAGATGCTGGTGAACGCCAGCATCATCAGCACCGGCCAGAACCACAGGCCACCGGCCCGATGCAGATCGAGATAGCGGCGGCGCAGGCTCGCATCGGGTTTGATTATCCAGGCGACGCGCCAGTGCTGCAGCAGTGGTCGTGCCCGCGGCAGGGTCAGCGCTGCTCCGACGATGCTGTCGAACAGCCAGACCAGTGCGACCCCACCCATCAGCCAGGCGCCCCAGCGACCCGGCAGATGCAACCGGTAATGCAGTTCGTAAAGAAAACCGACCACATGGCGCCGGTCGATGCCCCCACCGAAACGCTGACGCCGCTCAAGGATCGTGCCGGTGGCGGGATCGACGAAAATCTGGTCATAGCCCAGCACGAAGGGCCGGTCGGTCTGCGGATCGGAGCGCGGGCGCAGGGACAGGCGCGCCGTTTCGCCCGGCCGCACATTCAGCGGCACATACCGCACCATGGCGCGCGGCTCCGCCGCCTCGACGCGGGCGACCAGATCGTCGAGCGGCAGCGGCGGTCCGACCGCCTGGACATGAAAGATGTCGGCATTGAGCCAGGCATCCAGCTCGAAATGAAACGCGATCACCGCACCGGTCAGACCGGCGACGAACAGGAATCCCGCCGTCGCCAGGCCTGCGATGCGGTGGACCAACAGCCAGAATGGCCGCGTCGCCGCCCTTTGCAGGGCAGCGATCACCAGCGGTAACGGACCGCGGCAATCACCGTGCGGCCGATGCCGTAGTTACAGCTCGTCAGCGAGCCGCAGGAGAAGTTCTCCTTGTCGAACAGATTGGCGGCGTTCAGCGAGACGCGGAAATTCTGCCAGTCGTAATGCACAGCGGCATCGAACAGCGTATAGGCCGGCACATCGAAACTGTTGGTTGATGTGCCATAGGTGGTGCCGATGTAACGGGCGCCGGCACCGAAGCCGAGACCAGACAGATCGCCGCTGCGCAGCGTATAGTCGGCCCAGAGCGAGGCCATGTATTCCGGCACGCGGGCCGGCCGCTTTCCCAGATCGGTACCGTTGCTCTTGGTCACCTCTACATCGGTATAGCTGAAGGCAGACAGCAGATCGAGCTCACGGCTGATGCTGGCCTTGCCCTCCAGCTCCAGGCCGCGCGACGTCACTTCGCCGGTCTGGATGCTGAAGGTGGGATGGGCAGGGTCGCTCGTCGTCACATTCTGCCGGCGCAGGTCGAAAGCCGAGAAGGTGACGAAACTGTCGTAGCCTTTCGGCTGATATTTGACGCCGATTTCCTGTTGCTGGCCGGTTTCGGGCACGAAGGCCTTGCCGGAGAAGTCTGTACCGGACACCGGTTCGAAGGATTCGGCATAAGAGACATAGGGCGCCAGGCCCATGTCAAAGAGATACATCAGGCCGGCGCGACCGGTGAGCGCGCGGTCGTCCTGCATGGTTTTGAAGCCGGTGAAGCGATTCTTCGTATCGCTGACGGCGCGATCCTGGCGTCCGCCGGCGACGAGGATCCAGTTGTCATATCTGATCTGGTCCTGCGCATAGAGGCCGTATTGCGCGATCGTCTGGTCGGAACCACTGCCAAAGGCCGGCACGCTCACGGCCCTGCCATAGCTCGGCGCAAAGATATTGAGCAGTCCGCCACCGCCGGTCGAGTTGCCGGTCATCACATCGAGCGAAACATGCTGATAGTCGAAGCCGGCGATGGCCGTGTGCTTGACCGGGCCGGTATCGAACTTGGCTTCGGCCTGCTGATCGGCAGTAAAGACGCGCCCCGCGGCCAGCCGTCGTTGCACGTTGCGGTTATAAAAGCGCGGATCGGCCTGCTGGGCGCCAAGGAAGATCGTCTTGGAATCATAGTCGTGATCGCTGTAGCGCAGCGTCTGGCGGAGCGTCCAGGTATTGTCGATGCCATGCTCGGTCAGCGCGCTGAAGGATGTCTTGTTCATCAGCGTGGAATCGAAGTCCGGCTCACCCACGAAGCGGTTGATCGGTATCCTGCCATTCGGGCTCGACAGAACGGTGCCCACCGCCGGCATACCGTAAATGTAGAGCGAGTCATCACGCTGATGATCCATCAGCAGCGTCACTGATGTATCGGCGCCGGGACGGAAGGTCAGACCGCCGGCCAGGAAGATGCGATCATCCCGCACATAATCCACCTGCGTGTCCGTGTCGCGGCCAAGCGCGACGAAACGGTAGGACAGTTTCTCGCTCGCTGCGCCGCCGATATCGGCGGCGATCTGTTTGCGGTCGAAGCTGCCGCCCTGCACTTCCACTTCGTTGATCGGCCGGTCGGTCGGCCGCTTGGTCACCATGTTGACCAGGCCACCTGGCGAATTCTGGCCATAGAGAATGGAGGCCGGACCCTTGATGACCTCGACGCGCTCCATGTTGTAGGGCTCCGGCGCATGGAAGCCGAGGAAAGCCTGCGGCAGTTCGCGCGTTCCATCACGATAGAGGTAGCCGGCAAACTGCGTGAAGCCGCGCAGCTGGATGCCGTCATGCTGCATCTGCAGGCCACCGGCTTCAGCGCGGACGCCGGCGGTATAGCGTAGCGTTTCGCCGATCTGGCGTGGCTTCTGCTCGTCCATCTGCTCGCGTGTGATCACCGAAATGGACTGGGGCGTTTCCAGCAGCGGCGTATCGGTCTTGGTGCCCGTGGCGCTGCGCGTTGCGACATAGCCGTCGACAGGCCCCCAAGCGGTTTCACTGCGCTGCCGGCCTTCGACCGCCAGTGTGGGCAGCACCGCGGCGTTACTGCCCTGGGCCGGCAGTTCGACCAGTGTCACCGTATTTGCGCCGGTGACATGGTAGGTGAGGCCGGTGCCGGTCAGCAGGCGGGCCAGCGCATCAGCGGGGCTGAAGGTGCCGCGCAGCACACTCGAGGTCTTGCCTTGGGCCAGCGCTGCCGGATAGCCGAGCTGCCAGCCGGAGTTACGGGCAAAACCATCCAGCGCCGCGGTCAGCGGCTGGGCCGGAATGTCGAACTGCTGCTGGACTGGCTGACCCTGCGCAACTGGGGTCTGGGCCTGCAGGGGCAGATTGCCCGCCATGCCGAAAACCAACGCCGTTCCCAGCAAAAGCGCGTTGCGCCAAGAATACCTGTGCATTCAACTTCCCCAATGCCTGTTCTTTCAGCAAATGCGACGCATTTGCGACCCTTAAGCCCTGACGCATGGGGCAGCGTCAACCGGAAGCGTTTTTATGAAAAAATCAGCGGGAGAGGATCAACAGCCGGCCGCCATAGACGGCAACCTGCGCCCCTGTGGCCGCGGCAAGAGCCGCCACCACGGCCGGTGGGTCGTCGAGCCGGTAGCTGCCCGAGACATGGAGGCCGGCCAGATCGGCGCCGCGTACCCAGATCATGCCCGGCCAGTAGCGGTCGAGTTCGTCCAGCACCTCGCCCAGCGGTCGGTTGGCGAAAACCAGGCGGTTCTCGGTCCAAGCGAAAGCCTCCGGCGCGATGGCCATGGCATTCATGCCGCCACCCTGCCCCAGAACGGCCGCCTCCCCAGCCGTCAGCGTGGCCAATGAACGGCTGGCCCGCGCCACCGCCACGCGGCCATGATGTACGGCGACCGTGACGTCACGCGCAGCATCCAGGCTGTAGGCCGTGCCGAGCGCCTGGGCCGCCACATCGTCACGCTGCAGCCGGAAGGGCCTGGCCGCATCGGGCTGCACCTCGGCAAAGACGCGGCCGCGCAGCACCGTGACCTTGCGCTGCTGCGCACTGTAATCCACTGCGACTGCCGCACCGGCATCGAGCAGCAGTTGCGACCCGTCGGCCAGGGTCACGCGCTGCGGCAGCCCGGCTTTCGCCACATGGTCAGCGGCGAAATCGACATCCAGCCCGCTGATATGCGCAGCCCCCCACAGCCCTACCAGCACTGCAGCTGCCGCCGCCATGCGGCGCGCCAGCATGGGAACGCGGACCTTGGGTTTTTCCGCGCCCACCGCAAACAGCGCCGCCGTCAAATCGGCATCGGTCCACAGGGCTTCGACGCGGGCATAGGCCGCCGCATGGGCCGGATCGGCATCATGCCAGAGGAGAAACGCCGCGCGGATTTCTGCATCGGCGTCGCCGCGCAGGGTCGCGAACCAGTCGGCGGCCTGCTGCTCGGGATGGGCAGTCGGATCAAGGGACATATCGATAAGACGCGCGAGGCCGGTCAAAGCGGAAGTCCTATCCGTAGCCGCCATCGGCGGCGAGACAATGTTTCAGCGCCAGCGCCAGGTCCTTGGCGATGGTACGTTCGGTGACACCGAATTTCCGCGCGATCTGCGTCTGGGTCAGCCCATGGATCCGGTGCAACACAAGCACCTGGCGGGCGCGCTCAGGCAGGCAGGCCAGTGCAGCCTGGAAGCGGCGAACGCGATCGCGGTCCAGGACCTGCGTCTCCGGTGACGGCTCGGTTGCCGGCACGGCGGCGACCGCCGCATCGAGTCCGTCGCTGCCGGCGGGATGCACCCGTGTGCGCACCTTCTGCCGCCGCAGATGATCGAGCGCCAGGTTGCGCGCGGTCTGATAGAGGAAAGCCTGCGGATGCTGCACCTCGCCGGCCTCGGCAGCAGCAGCGGCCTTGATATAGGCATCCTGCGCCAGGTCCTCGGCCGCGTGACGGTCACCGACCAGACGCGACAGCCAGCGCACCAGCGGGCCCCGCTGGGCGGAGAACAGCGCCGCGAAGTGATGTCGTGCCGCGGCAGATGCGGTCTCGTCGGCCAAGCGGCTCCCCCGGTGAATGCGGGGAGCTTATTTTAGTTGAGAATTATTCGCAAGAGTGATGGGGGCTTCAGTCTTCGGCCACAATGTCCTGCGGCTTCGGGGCCGGCAGTTTCTGCGGCGGCGTGCGCGGACCGGGGATTTCGCGGCCGGCATTGATGTCGCTGAGGCCTTCGGCCACGCGCTGGTGGCACCAGGCGGCAAGGCCCTTGCGCGAGTTGAACTGGTCCATGGTGACGGCCGTGTGGAATTCCACCACCGCCTCGCTCGGACCGGCCTTGAGGAAGCGCCACAGATGCGGCACCAGATCCTCGTCGCCGACCCAGGCAAACAGCCGCATCCAGCGCCGGCCGACCGGCATGTGATTGAGCTTGGCATAGCCGAGGCTGACCGGCTGCACGGTCAGATGGCGGCCATGCACCGGTGCTTCCGCCATGGCGAAGAAGGCCGACTTGAAGGTGAGGATGCGCAGGCCGTCGGACGAGGTGCCTTCGGGGAACAGGATCAGGCTGTCGCCCTGCTGCAGGCGCTCGACCATTTCATCGCGATGCTCGGCGGTGCGCGACCGGCGCTCGCGTTCGACAAACACCGTGCGCTGCAGCCGCGCCAGCGTGCCGAAGAACGGCCACTCGTTCACCTCCTGCTTGGCGATGAAACTCACATCCGGCATCGCCGCCGACAGCACCACGATATCGAGCCAGGAGATATGATTGCACGCGAACAGCGTCGGCCGCGTGGCCGACGGCTGGCCGACGCGCCGCACCTTCACCCGCAGCAGCCAGGCCACCGAGCGGTGATAGAAATACGGCAAGCTGCGCATCAACGGACTGTTGAGACGGATCAGCAGAATCTGGACGGGGATCAGCAGCACCGTCCAGGCAAGAAAGACGGTGAGCGTCACGAGTGCGCGCATGGCCATGGCTGCGGAAGGGCTGGGACTCAGCCCTTCTTCTTGTCCTTGTCATCGAGCGGCACGCCAAAGAGCTCCAGCCGGTGATCGACCAGCTTGTAGCCCAGGCGCGCGGCGATCTTGTCCTGCAGCGCCTCGAGCTCGGGATCGTTGAACTCGATGATCTTGCCCGACCGCGTGTCGATCAGATGATCGTGGTGCGACTCCGGCATTTCTTCGTAGCGCGCACGCCCGTCGCCGAGATCGAGACGGCTGAGGATGCCGTTCTCCTCGAACATGCGCACGGTGCGATAGACCGTGGCGATCGAGATGCGCGGATCCACCGCCACCGAGCGGCGATGCAGCTCTTCCACATCGGGGTGATCGTGCGAGGAACTGAGGACCCGGGCGATCACACGCCGCTGGTCGGTCATCCGCATGCCAAGTTGTTCGCAAAGTTGTTCGAGGCGGCTGCTCATACGCCGAACGCCCTTTTTATTGGTGAATGATCCCTGCCCCAGCAGTTTAGCACGGCCGCGCCAGCGATGAAACGCGCGGCGCGACTCGACCGGGGGCCATATTTCCCGTGATGCGCCGTCTTAACGGCGATGGCGGCCCTTGCCAAGCCCGATCTTCTTGGCCAGCACCTGGCGATGCAGCGCATAATTGGGGGCCACCATCGGGTAATCGGCCGGCAGGCCCCAGCGTTCGCGATACTGCTCCGGCGTCATCTTGTAATGGCTCATCAGATGGCGTTTGAGCATCTTCAGCTTCTTGCCGTCTTCCAGGCAGATGATGAAATCCGGCGTCACCGATTTCTTCACCGGCACGGCGGGTTGCGAGCGCTCCGCAGTCGCAGCACCGGCCGGCGTCGGCGTTTGCGCTGTGGTGCCGTCGAGACCAGCCAGGGTGGCGTGGACCTGGCGGATCAGGGCCGGCAGTTCGGCGGTGTCGATGCGGTTCTGTGCGACATGCGCCGCGACGATCTGGGCGGTCAGCGTCAGCAACTGTAACCGCTCGGCGGACTGCGGCATTGGCTCAAACTCCATGAACAGATCAAGTAAAACGTCGTGCCAATGCTTAAACTAGGGAGCGATTCTGCCTAAATCCAGTGCGTTCTTGGCAAAAATCAAAGTGTCACAGCAATATTCCTGCAACTTGTACTTTAGTCCTGCCCCAGCAGCCGCTGCATGACGATGGCGTCGCGCGGGCCGGCCGCGGTCTGGTAATAGGCGGCGCGGCGGCCGACCTCGGCGAAGCCGGCCGCCAGATAAAGCCCGCGCGCGGGCTTGTTGTCGGAGGCGACCTCAAGGAAACAGCGTGCAACACCCTGCGCGCCAAGCCGGGCAAAGCCGGCCTGCAGCAGCCGGCGCGCCACATTCAGGCGCCGCAGCCGCGGCGTCACCGCGAGCGTTATGACCTCGGCTTCGTCAGCAGCCTGGCGCAGCAGCAGGAAACCCACCGGCTGCGTGCCATTCAGGGCGACCAGGCAGAGCGCGCCCGGCATATCGAGCAGGTTCCGCAGGCTGTCGGCAGTCCAGCCGCCCTCGGCGAAGGCTTCGGCATGCAGCGCGGCCAGCACGGCAGCCGCTTCGCCGCCGCAGGATTCGATGCCGACCGCCAGTTCGGCGCGCGGCTGCGGCGCTTTCGGCAGGGCCGCGTCCGGCGGACGGATATAGAGCGGCGCCGGTGACGCGTCGGGCCGCGGCATCGCGCGGGCCAGCCTGGCCACCAGCACCGGATCGGGATCGGGATCGGCATCCGATATCGTCAGGTCGGCGTGGCCGGCGGCGTCTTTGAGCAGCACCGCACCGCTGCCGACCAGCATGAACGCGCCGGGTGGAATCGCGGCAGCCGCGTCTTTGAGCGGCAGCAGCAGCGGTTCGGTGACCGTCGTGCCGTCTGCTGCGAAAACCTGCAGATAGACTTCGTCGCGGCGCGCATCGATCGCCGCAACCGTGCCCTGCCCGGGCCGGGCCGCCGCGGCAGCCAGTGCCTGCGTGGTGGTCACGCCCCAGACCGGTTTGCCGAGCGCGAGCCCGAGGCCGCGCGCGGTGGCCAGCGTCGTACGGATGCCCGTGAACGAGCCGGGCCCGATGGTGGCGGCAATGCCGTCCAGCTGGCCGAGTTCGATCCCGGCTTCCAGCCGTGCCTGCTCGATCAGCGCCAGCAGCCGTTCGGCATGACCCTTGCCGCCGGCCGAAACCACGCGCGCCAGAGCGCGATCCCCATCGGTGATGGCGACCGAGCAGGCGTTCAGCGCGGTATCGAGGGCCAGCAGCTTCACGGGTTCGCCGGCCGGTGATAGTAGGAAGGCGTGTTCATGGTGATGGAGTAGCAGTGATGCCCGCTTTGGTCGAGATCAAGCCGCCGGACTTTCCGGTCCTGATCGACCTGCGCTATGCCACGGCCGATAACCTGACCGGTGCGCCGATCTATGCCCGTGCCGGCTGTTACCTCAACCCGGAAGCCGCAGGGCTGCTGAAAAACGCCGTTCAGCTGGCCGCCCAGATGGGCCTGCGGCTGAAGGTGTTCGATGCCTTCCGTCCCACCGAAGCCGCCTGGGCTTTGTGGAACCACACGCCCGATCCGACTTTCCTGGCCGATCCGCGCAAGGGCTCGCCGCATTCGCGCGGCGCCGCCGTGGATGTGACGCTGGTGGATGTCGCCGGCGACGAACTCGACATGGGCACGGATTTCGATGCCTTCACGCCGCTGGCCTTCCATGGCGTGCTGGAGATCGGCGCGGCGCAGCAACGCAACCGCGCGCTGCTGTTGGGAATCATGACGGCGGCGGGCTGGGATTTCTATCGCAACGAATGGTGGCACTACCAGCTGTTCCAGCCGCGCCGCTATCCGCTCTTGTCGGATGCGGCGGCCGGCACGGAACTGATGGCGCCGTCCGGGGTGATGTGATCGGCGGTGATCGCCACGCGATCCACTTCGCCGGACAGCCATTGCGCCGTGGTCAGCGGCTCGGCTTTTTCAAACAGCACGTCGCCGATCATCTCGCCGACCAGCGGCCCGAACTTGAAGCCATGGCCTGACGTGCCGCAGAAGGCATAGGCACGCGGCCCCAGCGTGCGGAACTGGAAGCGTTCCTCGATCTCCACGTCGTAGAAGCAGGTCTTGGCCTGCACCACTTTGTAATCGTCCAGACTGGCGATGCGATGACGGGCGTTGTCGAGAATGGCGGTAATCTCTGCCGGCCTCGGTTCGCGGTCGGCGGAAGGATCGGCGGTCAGGCCGAAACGATGGTCGCCGATCTTCAGGCCGGTGCGCATGCCATCGCGGGTGATGCGCGGCGGCACAACGTAGAAGCCTTTCGTCTGGCCGATTTCGAGCAGCATCGGTGCGCTGTACCAGGCCGTGCCCAGATCGGCCGGCGGCTGCAGATACACCACCACCTGGCGCGACGGCCGCGACACTTCGGCCAGGCCGGGCAACAGTTTCGAGGTCCAGGGCCCGGCCGTCACCAGCACGCGGTCGGCCTGCAGCGCGCCATGCTCGCCGAGTGTGACCGTGCCGGCCTCTGCATCCACCGCGGTGACGGTTTTACCGGTGGCAATGCGCACGCCGCGGTCGCGCAGATGCGTGGTCAGCGCCGCCACGATGGCTTCGGCAAACAACACGCCGCCGGACGGACAATAGAAGGCATCCTGCAGGCCGGCCTCGTTCAGCATGGGATAGCGGCCGGCCACGGTTTCGGCATCGAAGGCGAGATGCTCGACCTCTTCCTCGGTCAGCACGGCGGCGCATTTCGCCGTCCAGTCATCGCCCTCGCCGCTCAGGATCAGCGTGCCGGTCTCGGCATAGAGCGTCATCTTCAGGTCGCGCCAGAGCCGGTCCCAGGCGTGGTAGGCATGGCGCACCATGCGGGTGTAGCCCACCTGCGCGCCATAGGGGTAGCGGATGAGGCGATGCTGGTCGACCGAGGAGCCGAGCGGATTGGGCAGCGTGCCCTGCTCGATCAGCGTGACATCGGCACCATTGCGGCGCAAAGCCCAGGCACTGCTGAGGCCCATGATGCCGCCGCCGACGATGATGACCTTCATGCCGTTTTCCGTCTTCATGACATCAGGCTCTCTACCACCAGTTCGGCCGCCGCCAGATCTTCCAGCGCGGTACCGACCGATTTGAACACGGTGACCTCGGTATCGTTGCTGCGGGCGAAGACATCGTTGCGGCACAAGGCAAACAGGTCGCCGCGCACATCCTCGGGACTCAGCAGGCCGTGCTTGATCGGCACGACGAGATCGCCGGCTTCTTTCAATGCGCCTTCGCGGGTATCGACCCAAACCTCGCCGCGCGACAGCGTGGCGTCGTCGGCCTCGCGCATCTGCGGCGTGAAGCCGCCGACCAGATCGACATGGGTGCCGGGCTTGAGCCAGTCGCCACGCACCAGCGGCTCGCGGCTTAAGGTCGCACAGGAAATCGTGTCGGCGACGCGCTGCGAGGCCTCCAGATCGTCGACCACGGCAATCGATGCATTCAGGTCGGTCAGTTTCGCCGCCAGCACTTCGGCGCTGCTGCGATTGCGATTCCAGATCTCGATGCGCTTGTAACGGCGCACCGCGCAATGGGCGCGGATCAGATGCGGCGCCAGCGATCCGGCGCCAATCATCAGAAGATGCTGTGCATCCTGACGTGCCAGATAACCAGCGGCCAGAGCAGACGCGCAGGCGGTGCGACGGAGCGTGAGCGCGACGCCATCGATCACCGCCTTGGGCGCGCCGGTGCGCGCATCGAACAGCAGATAGGCGCCGATCACCGACGGCAACCCCGCCTTCGGGTTGTCCGGGTAGACACTGACCGCCTTGATGCCGATATGCCGCCCGGGCTGCCAGGCCGGCATAATCAGCAGCGTACCGCCCGGGCCGCCCTGCGGATCGTCGATATGGAAATGGCTGCGCACCGGCACCTCGCCGCCGGCCTGAAAGGCGGCGCGCAGATGCGGAATCAGTTTTCCGTAGGGCAGAGCCGCATGGACGGCGGCGGCATCGATACTGCGCATGGGCGGAGCCGGGTCAGGCGAGCGGCGCCGGCGGCAACGGCGGCAATGCCGATGCGGCTGGCGTCTGGTCGGCCGGCTTCTGCGCCGCCAGCTTGATCTCGGCCTGGCGCTGGCGCGCGGCCTTCTGGCGCGCCGCCGACCATGCATTGAACCGGCCGAACACCGCGCCGAGGATCAGACCGACAAAGAAGACAAGGAAAACCAGCAGGTAGAGCGGCAGCTCGACCTCGAAGGGCAACGGATCGATGCTGACCGTCACCGGATTCTTGTTGGCGACCGCAAACACCACCAGGATCAGGAGAAGCAGGGCGCCCAGAAAAACGCGCAGAAAGCGCATGCGGACCCCCGCTGGAAAATTACTCGGTGTCGGACGACTTGCCCGAGAGATTGAGCTTCTGGCGCAGTTCCTTGCCCGTCTTGAAGAAGGGCACGAACTTTTCCTGCACGTCCACGGCTGTGCCGGTGCGCGGATTGCGACCCGTGCGCGCCGGACGGCGTTTCACAGAAAATGCACCGAAACCGCGCAATTCAACACGATCGCCGCGCGAGAGTGCGTTGGCGATCTCATCGAAGATCGTGCCGACGATGCGCTCGATATCGCGCTGCGTCAGATGCTGGTTACGTTCGGCCAGACGGTTGATGAGTTCGGACTTGATCATCGGTTTTCCCTGCGCAGCGGCTGCGGGCCCCCTCGTTCGTTACTCAGGGTGCCAAACCGAGGTCAGGCCGTCAAGCCTAAGTCTTTCCCCGAAAAGGCTTTTTCCAAGGAGGGCGATGGCCGTCCGGCTGCCCAGGCCGTCCAGCAGGCCGGCCGGCGGGTCCGGCGGCACGTCGCGGAGGGGCAAATCGGCGCTGATGCCGCGCTGTCCGGCGAGCCAGGCCCGGGCCTCGGCCAGGCCGCCCAGGCCGTCGATCAGGCCATTATCCAGCGCCGCGCGGCCGGAATAGACCCGGCCATCGGCCAGCTGGCGGACCTTCTCGACCGGCAGATTGCGGCGGTCGGCCACCAGGCCGACGAACCAGCTGTGGGTTTCATTGACCATGGCCTGGATCTGGGCCCGGCCGGCCGGGCTCATCGGCTTGGTCGGATTCGGCTCGGCCTTGAGCGCGCCCGAGGTGATGGTTTCGGCGCTGACGCCGACCTTTTCCATCAGTTTGGAGAATTCCGCAGTCTGGAACAGCACGCCGATCGAGCCGGTGAGCGAGGTTTCACGCGCCAGAACATGGTCGCCGGCGATGGCGATCATGTAGCCGGCGGAGGCGCCAAGCGTGCCGATCACCGCCACCACGGGCTTTTTCTCGGACACCTTGCGAATGGCCTGGAACAGCGCCTCGCCGCCATAGGTGCTGCCGCCGGGGCTGTTGATATGCAGGATGAGCGCACGGGCGCGGTCATCCGCCGCCACCTCCTGCAGCTTTTCCATCCACCAGTCGTTTTCGCTGATAACGCCGCTGATCTCCAGACGGGCCACATGCACCTGATGACCGCGGATCACATTGCCGGGGTCGAGGCGGTACAGGCCAATGACCGCGACGGCGAGCACCGCGATCACGGCGATGAAGCGCCACCAGGTCAGGCGGCGGTTGAGCTTGCGGCGTTCCAGCCAGGCATCGGTATCGGACATGAGGGTAAACTTAGGCAGCACTTCGGTTTTTGCCAAGGGAGCGAGGCAGACAAAACCGCCCCGCTGCGGTTACAGTTCCCGTATGCGCTCCCTTATCTTTGCCGGCCTGCTTCTGTTGGCCCTGCCCGCCCAGGGTCAGAGCCCGATCCAAGATGTGCCTGGCGGCGAGGCGCCGCGCTATACCGAGCGCAGCCTGTCGAAAACCCCGATGGACGCGGCGATCCGCAGCCGCTTCTGGGCGCCGGGCCTGAACGAGGGCTATGTGCCGCAGGGCCTGACCTTTGTGCGCGACACGATCTTTGTCGGCACCTATCGCAGCACCGAGCAGCAGACCAATCGCGGTCCGGCGAAAATCTTCGCTGTCGATCCTAAGAACGGCGCCGTGGTCGGCGGGTTCGACCTGCCCGACAGCATCGGCCATGCCGATGGCCTGGCCGCCACGCCCGATGGCGGCCTGCTGTTCCTCGCCGACAGCGGCCGCGCGCTCTATGCCTTCGATCTGCCGCGCTCGCTGCAGGCCGGCCGCGCCGTCATCGTCGGCAAGCCGCGCAAGCTGGAAAAAGATCCGGCGCTGGGCAGCAACTTCCTCAGCTTCGACGGGCGGCTGCTGTGGTTCGGCCGCTACAGCCGCGACGATACGGCCGCCCGGCTGGTCGCCGCCGATCCGGCCATGGTGTTCAACGGCAGCGACAAGCCCTTCCGCATGGCGGAAGCCGCGCGCAGTCTGGCCCTACCTTTCCATATCCAGGGCGCCACCTTCGATGCGCAGGGCAATCTCTGGCTCAGCGCCAGCAACGGCAGCATGGGACGGCTTTATAGCATCGACACGCAGAACGGCGCGGTGCTGGCGGAGTATCCGGCGATGGCCGGGCTGGAAGACCTGGCGCGCGGCGCCGATGGTCTGCTCTGGAGCATCTCTGAGGCCGGCTCGCAGCGCTGGAACAGCTGGAAGACATTTTTCCCGCTGCTGTTCAGTTTCGATCCGGCGGCGCTGAAGTAGCTACCAACGAAACAGATCGAAGCGCACCAGGCGATAGGGCAGCGGGTCGAGCCCGTGGCGGCGACGGACGGCATATTCCACCATCTGGATCGCCCACATGGCGATGAAGGCGCCGCCAAAACTGCCAACCACGGTGAGCAGCATGTTATCCGGCGGGATGCCACGCATGGCGCCGACCTTCAGGGCAATGGCCTGGCCCAGCCCGAAGCCGAGCACCAGCGAGATCACGTTGGTGGCGTATTTGGCGATGCGCCACTGGGTGGTGGCGTTGAGTTCGTACTGCACCGTCGACCAGCCGGCCAGCACCACCAGCACGATCAGACAGCCGCCGGTGATGGTGATGAAGGGATCGTCCATGATGTCCTCGCCTGACGCCTGTTTCTTGTTGCGCCGGACTATAGAGGGATCGTGCGGCGGATCAATCCGGCTTAAGGCGGATCGAGCAGGCCGCGGAAGGTGGCCTGCAGCACGCCTTTTTCCAGGGCCTCCACCGCAATCTGGCGCTGGCGCGAGGGCACCGGCTGATGACCCGCCACGGGATCGGCCGGCGACCAGCTCACGGCGCTGAGTACAAAGGCGACGCGGCTTTCGCCGGCTTCGGCCGCCATCGGCAGCAGCAGGCGACGCATGCGGCCATGGCCTTCCTCGGCCCAGGCCCGCACATTCTCGACAAAGAAGGGCTGCGCCTTGTCGAAAACGATGTCGTAGATGCCTTCCAGATACGGGCGGTAATCACCGGTCGGATACAGTTCGGTGCTGGTCTTGCCGGTGGCGTCGCGGCCAAAGCGCTGCACCAGCTCGGTGCCGACCAGGCGGAACCGGAATTCGGAACCCTGTCCGGTGCGCTCGGCCAGTGCCAGATGCGGCAACAGACGGCGCGGCATGTCGAGCGGATCGATGGCGCTGCGCGGCGGCAGTGGATGGGCGCCCCGCTTGGCCGACCAGTAGGCGGCCAGGTTCAGCAGGATGCGATCGTCGGCAAATGGCAGGGAGTGGCCGGCTGACACGGATACGGGAACTCTTAATTAAGCCGACCAGACGAATCGGAATGCGGTAACATGATCCGACAGTCATGCAATTCCCATTCGGATTCAATGGGTTGCAACCTGACCGCGTATGATTGAGGTTTAAAATATCGCCGGGGACGCTTATTGGTCGGATTTACCGATTTCAAGCTGCCCTTTCAGTCTGGCCAATGCCAGACGGATACGCGACTTCACCGTGCCGAGCGGCAGGTTTTCCCGTATGGCGATATCCCGGTGCGACAGATCGGAAAAGAAAGCGAGCTGCAGCAGCTTAATCTGTTCCGCCGGCAGGGTCTGCAGCGCAACGCGCAGCCGGGCCTCGTCCTGCGCCACATCCAGGCCCTGATCCGGCGCCGGCTCGGGGTCGGGGATCAGGGCCGGATCGTTGGGATCGAATTCGGGCCGGCGTTCGCGCCGCAGCCGGTCGATGCGTTTGTTGCGCGCGATGGTGAACAGCCAAGTGGCCACCGAGGCCTGCGCCGCATCGAAACTCGCCGCCCGGCGCCAGGCCAGGATCAGGCTTTCCTGGGCCAGTTCCTCGGCGGCATCTTCGGGCGTGCCCAGACGCATCAGATAGGCTTTCACCCGGGGGGCGAAATGCTCGTACAGCCGCGCAAAAGCCGCCCGATCGCCGGCCTGCGCCACCGCGGCCATCAGCTCTGCCTGCCGTTCACGGTCCATGGGGGCGCCCGATCATGGCGCAATGGTGCGGGAAGATCAGGGATAAGACAAGCCAGCCAATGGCTTAGACAACAACCCGTGAACGCTGTGACGGTTGCCATGATGTCGCCATGAAATCGGGTGGAAATCGCCTATCCGCCCCGCTATGTTCGCCGCCATGACCGACAACACGGCTAATCGATCCGCAGCTCAGACGCTCGCCTCGCTCCTCCTGTTGCCTGCCCTTACCATCGGGCTTGCCCTCGGCGTGTGTGCCCTCGGCAGCCCTGCCCTGGCACAGGCGAAGAAGCAGGAGGCCAAGCCGACGGCCGCCAAACCCGAGACGAAAAAGATCGGCAGCTTCAGCGGCTGGGATGCCTACGAGCATACCGACAAGGGCGCCAAGCTCTGCTACCTGCATGCGCTGCCGCAGAAGAAGGAACCGGCAGCCGCCAAGCGCGGCGAGATCTATATCCTGGTGACGCACAAGCCGAAGGAAAAGATCCGCAACGAGGTCAGCATCTATTTCGGCTACACGCTGAAGGATGCCACGCCGGCGCAGGCGGTGATCGGCCCCACCACGGTGGAGATGTTCACCCACCAGGAGGCCGCCTGGGCCTCCGATTCATCCGTCGACCAGAAGCTGGTCGATGCCCTGCGCAAGGGCAAATCCCTGGTGGTGAAGGGCGAGTCCGCCCGCGGCACCAAGACCACCGACACCTATGACCTGGGCGGCTTCATGCCGGCCCTGCAGGCCATCGACAAGGCCTGTGGCCTGCCGGCGACGTCATGAGCATTCCGGCGCTCTCCTCTTCTGCCGCCATCGTCGAGGATGTCCGCGTCGGCGACCGCGCGCCGGCAGCAGCCGATGGCCGCACCGAGCTGCTGGGCCTGACGCGCGCCGAAATCGCCGCGGCCCTGGTGGCGGCCGGTGAAGCCGAGAAGGGCGCGAAGATGCGCGCCAGCCAGCTCTGGCACTGGATCTACTATCGCGGCAGCCGCGACTTTGCCGCGATGACCACGCTGTCGAAAGACCTGCGCGAGCGTCTCAGTCATCATTTCAGCGTCGGCCGGCCCACGGCCAGCACGGATCTGAAAAGCACCGACGGCACGCGCAAATGGCTGATCCGCTTCGCCGACGGCGAAGAAGCCGAATGCGTGCATATCCCCGAGGACGATCGCGGCGCGCTCTGCGTCTCCAGCCAGGTCGGCTGTACGCTGACCTGCCGCTTCTGCCACACCGGCACTATGAAGCTGGTGCGCAACCTTAACGCTGCCGAGATCGTCGGCCAGGTGATGCTGGCCCGCGATCACCTGAACGAATGGCCCTCGCCGCCGGACGGCCGCATGCTGTCCAACATCGTGATGATGGGCATGGGCGAGCCGCTGTACAATTTCGACAGTGTCGCCAAGGCGCTGAAGATCGTGATGGACGGCGAAGGCATCGCCATCTCCAAGCGCCGCATCACGCTCTCCACCGCCGGCGTGGTGCCGATGATCGCGCGCTGCGGCGCCGAGCTGGGTGTCAACCTGGCGATCAGCCTGCATGCGGTGCGCGACGACATTCGCGACGTGATCGTGCCGATCAACAAGAAATACCCGATCAAGGACCTGATGGCCGCCTGCGCCAGCTATCCCGGCCTGAGCAACGCGCGCCGCATCACCTTTGAATATGTGATGCTGAAGGGCGTGAACGACACGCCGGCCGATGCGAAAGAGCTGGTGCGGCTGCTGAAGGGCGTGCCGGCCAAGGTGAACCTGATTCCGTTCAACCCCTGGCCCAACGCGCCCTATGAATGCTCGAGCGACGAGGCGATCCGCAAGTTCAGCGATATCGTCTTCAACGCCGGCTATTCCTCGCCGGTGCGCACGCCGCGCGGCCGCGACATCATGGCCGCCTGCGGCCAGCTCAAATCCGCCAGCGTGAAACGCAGCAAGGCCGATATCCTGCGCGAGCAGGCGGCCAAAGACGCGGCCGCCGCCGCCCTGCCGGCCTGACCATGCGCAGCCTGTTCGCCGCCGCCCTGCTTGCCACTGCCCTGCCGGCTGCCGCCGCGCAGGCCCAGAACCTGCTGCAGGGGCCGGGCCTGGCACCGCCGCCGGCCCAGTCGCAGATCAGCACCGCGATCCAGCCCCTCGCAGCGCCGCCGGTGCTGACGAATGTGGATGAGAACGTGGCCTTCAATCACACCGAACAGTGGCTGATCCCGCTGTATTTCGAGCGTGTGCGCCAGAAGCAGAAACGCGCCGCGCGTCAGAAACGCTACGAACGCGCCCTGCCCGCCGGCCTGACCGCAATCCCCGCACGGGGTTCGCAGCTGCCGCCAGTGGTGCTGGCCGAAGCGCCCCGCCTGCCGGGGCCGCTGCTGCGCGACCTGCCGCCGGCCCGTCCTGGTACCGAGCGCATCATCATTGCCAAGGATGTGGTGATGGTGCACACGGCCAGCGGCGAAGTGCTGGATGTGCTGAGCAACATTATTTACTGAGGCCGGGCCGTCCGGCGTATTAGCGCCGGAAGAACCCGACCAGCTCGGCCAGTTCGGTGGCCTGGTGCGACAGCGCCTGGGCCGAGGCCGTGGTCTCTTCCACCAGGGCCGCATTGCGCTGGGTGGTCTGATCCATCTGCGCCACCGCCATATTCACCTGTTCGAGGCCCGTGGCCTGTTCACGTGACGCTGCCGCGATCTCGGCGATGATGTCGGACACGCCGCGGATCGCCGTATTCACCTCATCCAGCGAAGCGCCGGCCTTGTCGACCAGGGCGGCACCGTCGCGCACATGGCCGTTGGACGCCTCGATCAGGTTGCGGATTTCCTTTGCCGCATTGGCCGAACGCTGTGCCAGCGCGCGCACTTCGTGGGCGACGACGGCAAAGCCCTTGCCGGCATCGCCGGCCCGGGCCGCCTCGACGCTGGCATTCAGCGCCAGCAGGTTGGTCTGGAAAGCGATCTCGTTCATCACCGCGACGATATCGCCGATTTTCGACGCACTGGCCTCGATCTGCTGCATGGCCGCGATCACGCCCTGCACCACGGTGCCGCTCTGCGCTGCCGTGCTGCGGGCATTATGGCTGAGGCCGTCGGCGCGTGTGGCGTTATCGGCATTCTGCTTCACGGTGGCGGTGATCTGCTGCATGGTCGCCGCCGTCTCTTCCAGCGCCGCGGCCTGGCTTTCGCTGCGCTGGGCGAGATCGAGGCTGCCCGATGAAATCTCTGCAGACGCGGTTTTCACCGCGGTGGCGCTTTCAGCCAGACGGCCGGAGAAATCGCCGAGCAAAGCCGCCATCGCATTGGTGCTGTCTTTCAGCTGCCCGAACAGGCCGGCATAGTCGCCCTGCACCTGGCGGGCGAGATCGCCGGCGCCGAGCGCCGCCGTCACCAGCGCCATCTCGTCCATCATATGCTGCAGCATTTCCACAAAGCGGTTGAGCTGCTGGCTGAGATCGAGGAAAAAGCCGCTCTTGCCATCCTGCGCCAGACGGCTGGAGAGATCGCCGGCAATCAGCCGGTTGACCAGATCGGTGACCTCGGCCGCCGAAACCCGCTCCCGGGCTTCCGCCTCGGCCTGCTGCAGTTTTTCATTGTCACGCACCATCTGGCGATCCCGCGAGGATTTGCGACGGGCCGCCGCCTGGCCGCGCCAGGCGCGCCAGGACTGTCGCAGCTGACCAAGGCGCGCACCGGCGCCCACGGCAGCAGCAACCGTGGCAATCACCGGCAAGCCCAGCATCAGGCAGAAACCAAGGATGCCGGCAAGGCGATCCGGTTTCTGTTCGAGCAGCGCCGCGCAGGCCGCCTGCAGATCCGCCGCGACGCGATCGCGCACGCGGCAGATCTGGTCGATACGCGCTGTCGTAACCTGGAACCAGTGCGGCGCGGCGATATCGGCCGCTTCGCCGGCCGCGAAGCTGTGATAGATACGGCTGCGCAGGGTATCGACTTCGGCGAATTGCGGCCCGCTGCGCAGATCGTCGAACTGTTTGGCCTGCGCCGGCGTGGCGTGGCTCTTGAACACCGTGAAATCGGCCTCCTGCAGGAAGCCCAGACTCATGAAGCGCTGGAATATCGGCAACTCGAACTTGCCGGCCGCCAGCGCGCCTGACCCGGTGGCGCGCTCCTGCGCCGATTTTTCCAGGCCTTCCAGCAGGGCGAGAAAGGCATCGAGACCGCGGGCGATCGCCATGTTCTGCAGCAGATAGCCCAGGCTGCGCACGCTCTCCAGCGCCTGACGGATCGGCGCGGTCCAGTTGGCGAAGGATTGCTGGGTGGTCAGATCCAGCCGGTCGATGGCCGGCCGTGCGGTGCGGGCCGAATCCAGCGCCTGGCTCAGCTCGGCGCCCGCCGCGAGCAACGGCGCCAGCAGGGCGAGGCCGCGGCAATCCTGCAGGGCGCGGCGCAATTCGGTCACACGATTGTCGAGATCGCCGCGCGCGCCGTTCAACTGCTCGCGGAACTGCGTGCCCTTGCTGCCGATGAACAGGGCGCTGGAGCCGCGCTCGCGCTGCAGATCATGGGCCAGCGCGCCGACCGCGATGGCATAGCCGATGGCCTTCGCCGCCGCCGGCGCTTCGCTGTACAACTGGCGCGCCTCGTAGAGCTGCGTGGCGGCATAGCCGACAAATCCGAGCACCGAAAGACTGCGAGACTGACCGGGCATTCACTACCTCTATCGCCTTTTGCGATGCCTATAATTTTCACTGAAAACAAAGCATGTTCCGTGCCAAGAAAACTTTTGCGCCCCTCAGTTGCGTTCAGCGCACGGCCCGCGGGCAATTGCCGCCACGAAAAACGGGATGCTGAACCTTCAGCATCCCGTTTGCCATCATCCTCATGGGCGAGAAGCCTGCGCAAACCGCACGCGGCGCCGCTTAGTAGCGTTTGTATTCGAGATACTTGCCGGTCATGACGATCTTGACGCGATCGCCCTTCGGGTCGGGCAGGCGTTCCATCGTCATGTTGAAATCGATGGCCGACATGATGCCATCGCCGAACTCCTCATGGATCAATTCCTTCCACGTGGTGCCGTAGACCTGCACCAGCTCGTAGAAGCGATAGATGGTCGGATCGGTCGGCGGCACCTGTGGCAGGGAGCCGCGATACGGGATCTCGCAGAGCAGCTTTTCCTCCATCTTGCCCAGGCCCAGCAGCTTGGCGGCCTTGGCGGCCTGCGCCGGCTCCAGCTTCATCTGGCCGAGCAGGGCGGCGGTGATGAGGATATGGGATTCCTTGGGATCGATCTTCTTGGCGATGGCCTTCCAGGTCAGGCCCTTCAGGCGTTTGGCATCGCAGATCTTTTCGGTAACGGCTTCGCGCTTCACGGGTCTCTCTCCTCTGCTTTCTGACGGTTATTCAGCGGCCGCGTTGACGCCAGCGGGGCGCACATGCGGCGGTTTCTTCGCATCCCAGCCAGCCGGCGGGATGAAGTTTTTCGAGCGCCGCACCAGGAAATCCAGCAGGTGATTGCGCATCGGGTAGTATTCGGCGAGCTGGTGCAGGGTTTCGCGCGTGCGGGTCTTGGGCAGGGTGTTGACCAGGATTTCAGCGATCTTCGCGCCCGGCCCGTTGGTCATCAGCACGATGCGGTCGGCCAGCAGGATAGCTTCGTCCACATCATGGGTAATCATGAAGACGGTGAGATTGGTGGTGGCGCGCAGGCGCAGAACCTCGTCCTGGAGCGTGCCGCGCGTCAGGGCATCCAGCGCCGAGAAGGGCTCGTCCATCAGCAGCGTTTTCGGCTCGATGCTGAGCGCGCGCGCGATGCCGACGCGCTGCTTCATGCCGCCCGACAGCTGCGACGGCTTCTTGGCCTCCGCGCCGGCCAGACCGACCATGGCGATATATTTGCGCGCATGTTCGGCGGCCTCGAACCTGGTCCATTTCGGCCAGCGCGACTGCACCGCGAACATCACGTTGTCGAGCACGGTCATCCAGGGCATCAGGGCGTGGCCCTGGAACACCACCGCGCGCTCCAGGCTCGGGCCTTCAATCGCCGTGCCGTCGAAGATGATGGCGCCCTCGGTGGCGCTGTCGAGCCCGGCCATGATGTTGAGCACGGTGGTCTTGCCGCAGCCGGAATGGCCGATGATGCAGACGAACTCGCCCTTATCCATGCTGAACCACAGATCCTCGAACACCGCCTGGTCGGCGCCGGGGAACTGGCGCTTGAGCGCCTCGACGGAAATGAAATGCTGGCTCATCGCACTTACTCGGTGAACGTGACGAGGCGGGTTAGGAAGCCGAGGAACTGGTCGAGCAGCATGCCGATCACGCCGATGAACAGGATGGCGTTGATCACATTGGCAATCGACAGGTTGTTCCATTCGTTCCAGACGAAGTAGCCGATGCCGGTGCCGCCGACGAGCATCTCGGCCGCCACGATCACCAGCCAAGCAATCGAGATCGAAATGCGCATGCCGGTGAGGATGGTGGGTGCGGCGGCGGGCAGGATGACACGGAAGATCTTGCGGAAGGTGCCGACCTCCAGGGTGCGCGCCACATTCAGCCATTCGCGCCGCACATTGGCCACCGCGAAGGCCGTGTTGGTCAGCATCGGCCAGACCGAGCAGATGAAGATGACGAAGATCGACGAGATCGCTGAGTCCTTGATGGTGTAGAGCGCCAGCGGCATCCAGGCCAGCGGCGACACCGGCCGCATGACCTGAATGAAGGGATCGAGAGCCTGGCGGAACAGCGGCGACAGCCCGATCAGGAAACCGAGCGGCACGGCGACGATGACGGCGAGGCCGAAACCCAGGGCCACGCGCAGGATCGACCAGCCGAGCTGCACGCCGATGCCCTGATCGTTCGGACCCTTGATGTAGAAAGGATCAGCCAGATGCGCCCACAGCACCTTGCCCACATCCAGCGGCCCCGGCATGGCCGATTTGCCCTGGGTGGCGGTCAGCCCCATGAGCTTGGCATATTCGGGATCCATGGCCTGGGTGGCGCCGGTGCCCGAGGTGGCGATATGCCAGGCCCCGAGCAACGACAGCAGGAGCGCCAGGGATACGATGGCGGCACGCAGGCGGAACGACATCTTCATCAACGCAACTCCGCCTGCGACTCAGACCCGCTTGATCTTGAACGAGTTGACGTATTCCGCCGGCTTGGACGGGTCGAAGACCTTGCCCATCACCGAGAAGGTCTTGTACGGGCTCGACGGCGGGGTGAGGCCGACATCCTGCATCAGCTTCTGGGTATCGGTGGCGAGGAAGACCTGTTCGGCCACCTTCTGGTAATCGATGTCGCCCTTGATCTGGCCCCAGCGCTTCATCTGCGTGAGAATCCAGATACCGAAGCTCTGCCAGGGGAAGGGCGCGAAATCGATGCGGTCGGGCACCTTCTTCACATTGCCCAGGCCGTCGGCATAGGTGCCGGTCAGCACCTGCTCGACCACCGTCACCGGCTGATTGAGATAGGCGGCCGGCGCAATGGCCTCGGCAATCTGCTTGCGGTTCTCGGCCTTGGTCGCATAGGCCGTGGCTTCGATGATGGCGCGTAGCAGGGCGCGATAGGTGTTCGGGGCCTGGGTGATGAACTCCTGGCTGGCGGCAAAGGCGCAGCAGGGATGGCCGTCCCAGATTTCCTTGGACAGGATATGGATGAAGCCGACGCCGTCATAGACTGCGCGCTGGTTCACCGGATCGGGCGCCAGGAAGCCGTCGATATTGTCGGCACGGAGATTCGCCACCATTTCCGGCGGCGGCACGGCGCGGATCTGCACATCGGTATCCGGATCGAGGCCATGCTCGGCCAGGTAATAGCGCAGCAGGTAGTTGTGCATCGAGTAGTCGAAGGGCACGGCGAGCTTGAAGCCCTTCCACGATTTCGGATCGCGCTTGTCCTTGTGCTTCATCGCCAGCGTGATCGCCTGGCCGTTGATGTTCTCGATCGCCGGCGCGGTATAGGGGATCGGGTTCGAGCCGGTGCCGGTGGTGATCGCCAGCGGCATCGGCGACAGCATATGCGCGGCGTCGTATTCCTTGTTGATGGTCTTGTCGCGAATCACCGCCCAACCGGCGGTCTTGACCACTTCGACATCCAGGCCGTGCTTGGAATAGAAGCCCATCGGATGCGCCATGATGATCGGCGTGGCGCAGGTGATGGCGATGAAGCCGACATTGAGCTTTTTCTTTTCCAGCGGCGCGGACCCTTGCGCAAAGACCTCGCGCGCGGTGGCCAGCGGGAAGAACTGTTCGATGGCCGCGAGCAGCGTGCCCGCGCCAATGGTGTGCAGCACGCGGCGGCGGGTCACGTCATTGGGGATCAGGGCGCGGACGACGGCCTGGTCGACCGCATTGGTCAGGCGCTTTTCTTCATCGCCGGCGACCTGCAATTGCTGGTCGCGCTGCAGCAGCGCCAGCTCGGCATTGTGGTCGGCCAGCGAACGATGGGCGCCGCAGGGACAGGCGGAAAGATCGGTACCCGCATCGAACGGATTCTTGAACAGCGACATATCTCATCCCCCTGGTGGCTGGCCTGACGGATAAATTTGCAAGCCATGTGCCAGAGGGGGTGCGGCGCAGCATTGCCGCGTAAAACCTGCATAAATGAGCGGAAGTAATGTTCTGCCCCTTACTACGAATATTCGTAGTATACGAAACTTCGTAGTTATGATTACAATATTTCGTAATGACCGATCAGACGCCCCTCCCTGCCGTCAGCGCGCTGGGCCATGCCTTCGACAGCAATCCGCAAGCGATGCTGGCCGTCGACCCGACCGCCGACCGCATCCTGGATGCCAACCCGGCCGCCGCCCGGCTGCTGGGCTATGACCGCGACACACTCTGCGCCATGAAGATGACCGAGCTGCATCCGGGCCAGCGTCCGGCCCTGATCGTCTTCACCGAGGCCGTGGCGGCCAAGCGGCGCTACTGGACCCGCGACCTGCGGCCGCGCCATGCCGGCGGCCATGAGCTGAAGGTGGAGTATGTCGGCGCCTTCATGAGCGCGGCCGGCCATCTGCTGCTGACGCTCGGCGACCTGGACGAACTGCGCCGCCGCCATGTCGATGCCGAAGCGGATTCATACTTACGCGGCGGCATTGCCGAATGGCAGCGCGTCGAGCGGTTCTTCCGCGACATCGAGCGCGAGAACCAGCTGATCCTGCGCGCTGCCGGCGAAGGCATCTATGGCGTCAATGCCGAAGGCAAGACCACCTTCGTCAATCCCGCCGCCGAACGCATGCTGGGCTGGACGGCGGATGAACTCGTCGGCCAGGACATCCATTCGATGGTGCATCACAGTCATGCCGACGGCTCGCACTATCCCGGCCATGACTGCCCGATCTATGGCGCCTTCCGCGACGGTCATGTGCATACGGTGGCCAACGAGGTGTTCTGGCGCCGCGACGGCAAACCCTTCTGGGTCGAATACACCTCGACGCCGATCCGCGACCGCGGCGCCGTGGTGGGCGCCGTGGTGGTGTTCCGCGATGTCAGCCTGAAGCGCGAAGCCGATGAAAAGCTGCATGCGGCGCTGGAGGAAGTGGAAAGCCTGCGGCAGAAGCTGGAACTGGAAAACGCCTATTTGCAGGAGGAAATCCGCGCCGAAAGCAATCATCGCGGCATCCTGGGCAAATCGGCGGCGATCCAGAATATCCTGCGTCAGGTGGAGCTGGTGGCGCCCACCGACGCCACCGTGCTGGTCACCGGCGAGAGCGGCACCGGCAAGGAACTGATCGCGCGCGCCATCCATGAAGCCAGCAAACGCAGCGACCGCCCGCTGATCCGCGTCAATTGCGCCGCCATTCCGCGCGAGCTGTTCGAGAGCGAATTCTTCGGCCATGTGAAAGGCGCCTTCACCGGTGCCTTGCGCGACCGCATCGGCCGCTTCGAGCTGGCCGATGGCGGCACGCTGTTCCTGGATGAGGTCGGCGAGATTCCGCTGGAGTTGCAGGGCAAGCTGCTGCGCGTGCTGCAGGAAGGCCAGTTCGAGCGCGTCGGCGAGGAGCGTACCCGCAATGTCGATGTGCGCGTGATCGCCGCCACCAACCGCGACCTGAAAGCCGAAGTGCGCCAGGGACGGTTCCGCGAAGACCTGTATTTCCGCCTCAACGTCGTGCCGATCGAATCGGTGCCGCTGCGCGAACGCCGCGAGGATATCCCGGCGCTGGCTGCGCATTTCCTGCGCGGCGCCGGCCGCAAGCTGAAGACCGATGGGCTGCGCCTGAGCGAAGGCGACATGCGGCGGCTGTCGCACTACGACTGGCCCGGCAATGTGCGCGAACTGGAGAATGCCATCGAGCGTGCCGCCATCCTGGCGCGCGACGGTCGCCTGCGATTCGACCTGCCGGATGCCGCAATTCCCGCCGCCCAGCCGGTGGCCGTGGCTGCGAGCCAGCCGCTGCTGCTGACCGAAGATGACCGGCGCAGCCGCGACCGCGCCAATATCCTGGCCGCATTGCAGGCCTGCGGTGGCAAGGTGTTCGGCCCCGGCGGTGCGGCCGAACTGCTGGACGTGAAACCGACCACGCTCGCCTCGCGGCTCAAGGTCCTCGGAATCCGCAAACCTGCTGCCGAAAAGGCAGGCAGGCAGCCCTGAAAGCGGGCAGACCGCAGCGCACCCCTTGTTTGTCTCTCGATTCAGGGCTTCACTGCTGTCGCGTTCCCAGACGCACTCCTTTCAAGAGGCGATCATGGCAACCACGAAACTCGACAAGAACCTGCGGCTCGACCTGCCGCGCGACCTGCTGAAAAGCCATCACTGGCAGGCGGGCACCGAATTCATCATCGAGGACCGGCCCGATGGCCTGCTGCTGCGGCCGCTGACCGAGCCGAAAAAGGCCGCGAAAGCGGGCACCGCCAGCCATGGCGCCGCCGGCTGCGACCGCACGCTGGCCGAGGCCATGCGCGACCGCTACGCCCGCCTCGGGCACTGAATCGGCCGCCGCGGCCTCGCCTTTTCGATACTCCGGCCCATATCAAGGACTTGTCGTGACCACGGTCACGGCAGGCCGGGTCCTGTGTCGCCATGATCCGGCCGTAATTTCCCGGCACTGGTAGCGGGATACAAAGTCGCCCCCGGAGCGTTAGTCCATCATGTCGCCGCTTGTTACCCGCGTTGCTTTCGCCGCCGCCACTCTGCTGGCGGCGCTGCCGGCCGTTGCCCAGACCAAGGCCGCGGAACAGAGCAGCGGTGACAACTTCCGCCTCACCGTCGGCGGCGGCGCGATCTATGCGCCGACCTATCTGGGCTCCGACGAATACGAGGTCGATCCGATCCCGCTCTTCGACCTGCGTTATGCCGACCGCTTTTTCCTCTCCACCCGCGACGGCCTCGGCGCCAACCTGCTCGAGCGCGGCTCGAACTGGAAAGCCGGCCCGGTGGTGAAATACCGCTTCGGCCGCGACCAGGATGACGATGACGCCCTGCGCGGCCTGGGCGATGTCGATCCGGCCGGCGAGGCCGGCGGCTTCGTGCATTACGACATGCGGCCGTTCAAGCTGGGCGCGGAAGTGCGCCAGGGCTTCGGCGGCCATGACGCCGTGATCGGCGATGTCTTCGCCAACTGGTCGACCAAGCTGAGCGACAGCCTGATGCTGACCGCCGGCCCGCGCGCTACCGTGGCCTCGAAAGATTTCACCCAGACCTATTTCGGTATCGACAGCGCCCAGGCGGCGCGCAGCGGCTATCGCCGCTATGCGCCTGACGGTGCCTATATGAGCTACGGGCTCGGCGCCAACCTGACCTATATGCTGAACGAGCGTGTATCGCTCGGCGGTTTCGCCGGCCTCGACCGCATCGCCGGCGACGCGGCAGACAGCCCGCTGGTCGACCAGGCCGGCTCGGCCACCCAGGCCCGCGTCGGCGTCACGCTGGGCTACAGCTTCGGCTGGTAGGCGACCGCGCCAAACCGTCGCCCCGGGCTTGACCCGGGGTCCCATTATCCTTTGCGATAAAAATGGGATCCCCGCTTTCGCGGGGATGACGTGGAAGATTTACCGCACGTCGCCCAGTTCCACATTCACCAGGTTCACCCAGTAGGCGGCACCGGTCAGGATGATCTGGTCGTTGAAGTCGTAATGCGGCGTGTGCACCGAATGGCAGGAGCCATCCGCGATGCTGCCGCCATTGCCGATCAGGATATAGGCGCCCGGCTTCTGCTCCAGCATGAAGGCGAAATCCTCGGCGCCGGTCAGCGGTTCGGCATCGCCATCGGTGCGCGCCTCACCCACGGTGAGCGCCGCAGCCTTGAGCGCCAGCAGCGTCTGCTCAGGCGCATTCTTCAGCGGCGGATAACGCCGCAGATAGTGATAGTCCACGCTGCAGCCATGGGCCTTCGCCATGCCTTCGGCGATTTCGCCCAGGCGACGGTCAAGCAGGTCACGGTCTTCCGGCGTATAGCTGCGCGCCGTGCCGCGCACGGTAACCTCTGACGGAATCACATTGGCCGCGCCATACTGGCCGGCGGCCAGATGGCCAACGCTGACCACGGCGGCATGCTGCGGATTCACATTGCGGCCAATGATGCTCTGCGTCGCGGTGACAAAAGCCGCGGCCGGCTGTGTCGGGTCGGTGCCGAAATACGGCATGGCACCATGGCCACCGGTGCCGCGGAACACGGCCGTCCATGTGTCGCTTGCTGCCATCATCGGACCCGGACGGATGGCGAAGTCGCCGGTCTTCAGGCCGGGCATGTTGTGCATGCCATAGACGGCATCGACGGGAAACTTCTCAAACAGGCCATCCTCGATCATCACGCGCGCGCCGCCCTCGCCTTCCTCGGCGGGCTGGAAGATGAAATGCAGCGTGCCGGCGAAATCGGGATTCTGCGCCAGATGCTTGGCCGCGCCGAGCAGCATCGTCGTGTGGCCGTCATGGCCACAGGCATGCATCTTGCCCTGATGCACCGAGGTGTAATCGAAGGTGTTCTTCTCCTGCATGTTCAGCGCATCCATGTCGGCGCGCAACGCGATCGTGCGCTGGCCGGCACGCTTGCCTTTCAGGGTGCCGACCACGCCGGTTTTCCCCAGGCCGCGATGGATCGGGATGCCCCATTCGGTCAGCTTGGCCGCGACCACATCGGCGGTGCGGTTTTCCTCGAAGGCGGTTTCGGGATGCTGGTGGATGTCATGGCGGATCGCGGTCAGTTCGTCGCGATAAACCTGCATATCCTTCAGAATATCTTTGCTCATCTGGGGCTCTTCTCGATCAGGGGCTTGGCCTTAGCACAGCACTGCTGACCGGCCTTGGCAAGATGTACCGGTACATTTCCCCCTCTGGACTTGTGCAAATCCACCCCTATCATCGCCGGCACCCGAGACAGCCAAGCAAGAGCCCCTCATGGCCACCGATACCGCCAGTTCCCCCGCCCGCCCCGCATTCCATCACCCTTCGCTGAGCCAGTGGCAGAGCGTCTCCATCCTGGCCGGCGCAGCCATCATGCTGTCGCTCGCCATGGGCATGCGACAAAGCCTGGGCCTGTTCATGCAGCCGGTGACGAAAGATATCGGCATCTCGGCGGCCGATTTCGCATTCGCCCTGGCGATCCAGAATATCGTCTGGGGCGTGGCGCAGCCCTTTGCCGGCGCACTGGTCGACCGCTTTGGCACCCGGCTGATCGCGCTGTTCGGTGGCCTGCTCTATGCTGGCGCACTCATCATTACTGCCTATGCCCACAGTGCCTGGATGATCACGCTCGGCTCCGGCCTGATGATCGGTGTGGCCCTGGCCTGCACGACATCGGGCATCGCCGCCAAGATCGCGGCGAAAGTCGTGCGGCCCGAGCGGCGCAGCCTGGCCTTCGGCCTGGTCTCCGCCGCCGGTTCGATCGGCACCTTCTTCTGCGCGCCGCTGGCCCAGGGCGTGATCCAGGCGAGCGGCTGGCAGATGGCGATGTTCGTCTTCGTGGCGCTGGCCGCCGCCATGCTGCCCGCCGCCCTGATGGGCGGCCGTGCCGACAAGGTGCCGCTGGATGCGATCCCCGGCGCCACCGAAACCATGCGCAGCACGCTGGGCGAGGCTGCCAATCATGGCGGCTATATCGTGATGGCGGCGGCCTTCTTCGTCTGCGGCCTGCAGCTGGTGTTTCTCACCACGCATCTGCCCACCTTCCTGGCCGATTGCGGCGCCGATCCGATGCTGAGCGCGCAGGCGCTCGCCGTCATTGGCGCCTTCAATGTCTTCGGCAGCTGGCTGTTCGGCTGGCTCGGCGACCGCTACCACAAGCCGATGCTGCTGGGCGTGATCTACATCGCGCGCTCGGTCGCCATCGCCGTCTATTTCAGCCTGCCGGTGAGCCAGGCCAGCACGCTGGTCTTCGCCGCCATCATGGGCACCCTGTGGCTGGGCGTCATTCCGCTGGTCAACGGCCTGGTGGCGCAGATCTTCGGCATCCGCTATCTCGCCACGCTGACCGGCATCGCCTTCTTCAGCCACCAGGTCGGCAGCTTCCTCGGCGCCTGGGCCGGCGGCGTCATCTATGACGCGCTCGGCTCGTACCAGCTCGCCTGGCAGCTCGCCGCCGGCATCGGTGCGGCGGCCGGCGTCATGCAGCTGTTCATGAACACGACACCGACCGAACGCGTGCTGGCGAGCCAGCGCGCGACGGTCGGCGCCGAGTAATCACCGCGCCAGATACTGCTGCACGGTGTCCTGCGCCACCTTCTGGAGGTGGGCCGCCGTATCGGCGTCGAGCCCGGCCGTGTACTTCATGCCCACCGGCGATTTACCGAACAGCGTGGCATAGGTGACGGCCGAGGCGAGATAGGTGCCGGCCAGACTGGGGTGGCGCTTGTCGGCCACATAGAGATTGAGATCGGGCTTCAGCTTGATCGACTGCGCAAAGGCCAGGCCCGCCGGAATCACCAAAGCCTTATGCTCGTTGCCGGCCTTGGTATAGGCCTCGGCCAATTGCTCGGTCATTTCGGGCTTGTCCTGATAGGCCCAGGACATGAAAAAGACCGGCTGGCCGCCATGCTTGCGCACGGTATCGCTGTGTTTCTTGGTGTATTCGGCAAAGACCTTGCTCAAGGTCGGATGCACCGGGCACTGGCTGCAATCCATCATGACGGCAACTTCGAACAGCTTGCCGCCCGGCGGGTTGAACACCACCTCGTTGTCGCCGACGAAGGAATAGCGGCCGATGCCGTTCGGCTGAAAATAGGCATCGACATTGTGCCAGTCGAGACCGGAACCGCTGATCGTCACCGACGAGGCGCGATACTTATGATCCTTCATGCCTTCGCGGACCATGAGGGCAATATGCCCGTGCATGCTGTTGTTGTAGTAGAAGAAGCTGTTGCCGATATAGATCACCGAGGCTGGTGCTGCACCGCCGAGATCCTTCACGGCGGGCCTGGTCTGGCCCCAGCCGGTCGTGGTGCCGGCCAGCGACAGCGTCACGGCCGCAGCGATTCCAAATGCGAACTTGCGCAGGGTCATCTTTGTTTCCTCCGGGTTTTATTTTTGTCCGGCGCAAGTCTAGTGCGCCGGACAACCGGAGGCAAATCCGCTGCGCCTGTCGCTAGCGGCGGGCGAACAGCCGCCCCAGGGTCAGAACCGTGGTGAGCAGCGCACCCACGACAAGGCCGATCCACAGGCCCGTCACGCCGAGACCCTGTATCTCGCACAGGTAGAGCCCCAGCGGCGTGCCGATGCCCCAATAGGCGACCAGCTTATAGGTCATCGGCGCCCTGGTATCCTTGCGCCCGCGCAGCAGGCCGATGGCGACGAGCCCGGGATAGCCAACAAACTGCAGCAGGCCGAGCAGAAGCAAAAGCACCACGGCAACCTGCGCCGCAGCAGCACCCGCCGCACTGGCATCGAAGAACCACACCGCCAGCGGTTGCGCGCCGAGCGCCAGCAGGAGGCAGAATGCGATCCCGCCGGCAGACGACAGCACCAGGCTGCTGGCGATCACGGCGCGGCCGGCGCTGGCATCGCCCAGGCCGTCGGCCCGGGCCAGTCGCACCATGGATGCCTGCTGCAGTGCGGCCGAGCCGGCATAGATGATACCGGCCATCCGCAGGGTGAGCGTATGGGCGGCGACATCGGCCGCGCCCAAGGTGGCGGCATAGAGCGTCACGGCCAGATAGAGGCCGGTCTCGGTGGCCATGGTGACGCCGATGGGCAGTCCGACACGCAGCACGGCAACAAAGCCGCGCCAGTCGAACGGCGCCGGCACCGCCGGCCGGAGGGGTGCCGTGCGACGCGCCATCAGCAGCAGAAGCACCAGGCTGGCGCTCGCCACCAGCAGTGTGGCGAGGCCCGACCCGGTCGGGCCGAAGGCCGGAATGGGGCCCATGCCCATCATCAGCACATAGTTGCCGGCCGCATTGAGCGGCAGCATCGCCAGCGTGACCTTCAGGAAGGCCTGCGGCTGCTCGGCCGCCGTCAGCAGCGTGCGATACAGCATGACGCCCAGCATCGGAATCAGGGTGAGCGCCATGGTCTGGGTGAAGCCCGCGCCCAGCGCGAGTAGGCGCGGTTCCAGTCCGAAGGCCTGCAGCCAGAGCGGCGCGAACCAGACCACCGGAACGGTCGCTGCCGTCAGCAGCGCCACCAGCATCCAGCCGATCCGTTCGAGCCGGTGGCGGTCCTCGGCATCGGCGCGCGCCACCGCCGCCGCATAGAAGGGCGCCACGCCGCCCAGGATGCCGGCGCAGATGTAGAAGACGATCGAGTAGAGATCGCTGCCGACCGCCACCGCCGCCAGCGCATCGGTGCCGAACAGCATCGACACCATCAGCGTGTCGGTCACGCTCATGCCCATATTGACCAGCGCGATCAGTGCGATCGGCCAGCCAAGCCGCAGCAATGCGCCACCCTCGCTGATCGGCAGACGCCACGCGGCCGGGTTCGCCGCGAAATCCGTTTGTGCAATCGACATCGGTATCCCTGTCTGTTGTCTGCCGCCGTCAGGCGGCAGGACGGCGACAGCCGCGGCTTGCAGCGCGGCTGTCGCCTGTTGCTTCGGTCAGCGGTCGCGCAGACGCCGCTCGGCGATCCAGAACGGCCGCGTCGCCTCGTATTGTGCGACCAGCGGATCGACGCCCGCATCGCGCAGCGTGCGGTGATCGACCTGTCCCAGGGCCCGGCGCGCCCGGATACGCCGGCGCCAGGTGCGCACCGCCTCCACCAGCCGTGTCAGGCCGTCGGTCTGGCGATCCTCGGCGCGCCGGCCAATGATCGTCCCGGTCACTGACCGCAAGACATGGGCGCGCATCAGGCCCGCGCTTCCAGGATCAGGTTGAACGGCGTCTGCGTCGCCCGGCGGAAGTGCGAGAAGCCGCTGGCCTTCGCCAGTTCCGCCAGACGGCCCTCGCCGGCCTGGGCGCCCAGCACATGCGTGCCGTTTTCAGAGATCGCATGGGCACAGCACAGCATGGCGGAACCGGCGTAATACATGCGGCCGATCGGATTGAGGTTGTCTTCCACCTTGTCGTTGGCAAACGGCTCGACCAGCATCACCGTGCCGTCCTTGGCCAGCGCCCTGGCCGCCTGCTTCAGCGCGACATCGGGATGCCCCATGTCGTGCAGCGCATCGAAGAAGCAGATCAGATCGAAGCCTCGCTCCGCATAGTCGCCGGCCTTGGCCACCTCGAAGGTGACGCGGTCGGCGACACCTTCCTGTTCCGCATTGCTGCGGGCCTGGGCGATCGAACCGGCATGGGTATCGAAGCCCCAGAAGCGCGACTTCGGGAAGGCTTTCGCCATGATGATGGTGGAATGGCCATGGCCACAGCCGACATCGGCGATGCGTGCGCCGTTTTCCATCTTGGGGACGACGCCCTCCAGAGCGGGCAGCCAGGCCGGCACCAGGTTGGCGGCATAGCCGTTGCGGAAGAAGGCGGCGACGCCGCAATAGAGCCGCTCGTGATGGTCGCCCCAGGCCACGCCCTTGCCGGTGCGGAAGGCCTCGATGGTCTTGTGCTCGTCGAACCACAGCGAGGCCGTCACTTCCAGGGCATTGGGGATGAAGACCGGGCTGCTATCGTCGGCCAGCATCAGCGCCTGTTCCGGCGAGAGCTCGTAAGTCTGTTCGATGGCGTGGTAATCCACATAGCCGCCGGCGGCCTGGCAGTTCAGCCATTCGCGCACGTAGCGTTCCGCACAGCCCGAGCGCTGCGCCAGATCAGCCGGTGTCAGCGGCCCGGCACCGGCCATCGCCTTGTAAAGGCCGAGCTTGTTGCCAACACTGATCATCACGCCGCCATTGGCGGCCGAGAGTTCGCCGACGGCCATGCTCACGAGCGCGTGAAGCTTGTCTTGATCGATCATCATAGAATCATTCCATTCTGTAGCTTTCCCGGGGGGTCGGGGCGGCGGAGAATGGGCGCTGTCGCAGCCGGATGTGAGAGGCTAACTTGTCAATACCGGTCCTCTTGTGCCAATGAAGCGCTCAAATGAACCCTAAGCTCATCCATGTCAGCCTGATCGCCATCCCCGAGGCCTCGGCCTCGGTGCTGTTCGGCATGCATGATCTGATGAATGCCTTCCCGCAGATGCAGGGCATCATCCCCGGCCTGCCGGAGATGACGCCGTTCCAGGTGGAACTGGTGGGCGCGGAGGCCGGCGAGCTGATCGTGGCGGGCGGTACGCGGGTGAGCGTGCAGCGCAGCTTCCGCGACGTGGACCAGACCGATATCGTCATCGTGCCGGCGCTGGTGATGAAGGCCTGGCGCACTGGCCGCTACAACAGCCTGGTCGACTGGCTGGCGCGGCGGCACGACGCCGGCGCCACGCTCTGCTCGGCCTGCTCGGGTATTTTCCTGATCGCCGAGACCGGCCTGCTGGATGGCCAGCGCAGCACGGTGCACTGGTCCTACGGCCCGCATTTCCAGGCGCTGTATCCCAAGGTGCCGGTGCATCCGGAGCAGACCCTGACCATCGCCGGATCGCGGCAGCAGTTCGTCTCCTGCGGCGCCTCGATGTCATGGCACGACCTGGCGCTCTACCTGGTGGCGCGACACACGGGCGAAGCGGCGGCGCGCGCGGTGGCGAAATTCTACGCCCTGCAATGGCATCGCGACGGGCTGCAGCCCTTCATCACCTTCGAGGGCCGGCGCGATCATGGCGACGCCGCGATCCTGGATGCGCAGAGCTGGCTGGATAAACACTACCAGGTCGCCGACCCGGTGGAGGAAGTGGTGAAGCGCTCGGGTGTGGCCGAACGCACCTTCAAGCGCCGCTTCACCAAGGCGACCGGCCATGCGCCCATGGCCTATGTGCAGCAGATCCGCATCGAGGAAGCGAAACGCCGGCTGGAAGGCACGCGCGATCCGGTCGACGAGATCGGCTGGCAGGTCGGCTACGAGGATCCCGCCTTCTTCCGCCGCCTATTCAAACGCGTGACCGGCATTTCGCCGGGCAGCTACCGGCGCCAGTTCCAGATTCCGGCCTATGCCACGCCTGGCAGTGCGCCCGGGCAGGCGGCCGAATAGGGACGGCCATATCGCAGCCGCTGCGGATATCCGCATCGCCGGTTGTTCAACCACGTGATGAAACAGTTTGGCGGCGGCAATCGCCAGCGTGCCGACCACAAGCGAAGCCGTGGTGGCCGCCATGACAGGACCGAGCAGCGGCAGCAGCGGCAGATAGGCTATGCCGCCGAACGACCAGATCAGCGGCGCGTGCAGCAGGTAGAGGCCGAAGGAAATCTGGCCGAGAAAACCCGACAGCGGGTTGGCAAGAAAGCGTTGCAGCACCGGCGCCAGCATGACGCCGCCGACGATCAGGGCAGCACGCAGCTGGCTGGTGCCGAGAATCGGACTGGCCGGATCGGGCGGCGTGGCGGCCGGATCGTAGACGCTGAGGCCGAACAGCGGAAACAGGCAGAGCCCGAGCACCACCAGCGTGACGCCCACCGGATCGCGCCAGGCGGCGATACGCGTGTCGTGGCGCGCCAGATCGTGGAAGACGATGCCGAGCGCGAAGAGCGAGCAATAATTGGCGATCCAGCCGGCCGGCCATGCCGTGGACGTGAGCGCCAGGAGTGTGCCGGCGAACAGCGCCGCCGTCAGGCGCGTGCGGCCGGCAGGGAGATACAGGGCGAGCAGGAACACCAGCAGCGAGCCGGGGAATTCGATGCGGATGGTCCACAGCACCGGATCATGCACCGGCGTCGGCCCGATGAAGGCGGAGACAAAGGCCTCGCGCAGGATGTCCCAGACGGACGGGGCGTAGGCCGGCGGAAAGAACATGCGCATCCAGCCCGACTCCGCCGCCCAGCCGATGGCGATGCTGCGATCGGCATTGATCTGCAGCAGCGCCCAGACCACCAGGCCGGCGGCAAAGATCGGGATGCCGAGCCGCAGCCAGCGTTTCAGAACCAGCCGGCCGAGGCCCGGCCGCAGGCCCTTTTCCCGCGCCGCATCCAGCGCGGCGGTCAGCACGATGCCCGACAGGATGAAAAAGATCGACACCGCCAGCGGACCATCGGTGAGGAAGCTGAACGGCGCCGCCGCCGGCGAGGCTTTCACGCCGGCCTCGTGGCCATCGGGGGCAAAGGCCAGCAGCAGGTGATGGAACAGCACGAACAGCGCCACCCAGCCGCGCAACCCGTCGAGATACAGAATCCGGCGCATAGTTCATCCTGCCCTGATCGTCAGACCCGGGATAAACGCTGCAGTGCGGCAGGGTTCACTGTTGCGCGAGGCTATGTCTCATCTTGGTCACAGATGGTATCGTCGCCGCCCACGAATCAGGCGAGGAAACCCAGCATCATGTCCGCCAGGCATCTGTTCCCCACCGCTGTCGCCGGCAGCCTGCCCAAGCCGGCCTGGCTGGCCGAGACCCACAAGCTGTGGCCGCAGTGGAAAGCCGAGGGCAAGGACCTTGAAGATGCCAAGCGCGACGCGACGCTGCTGTGGATCAAGGCGCAGGAAGATGCCGGCCTGACCATCGTCGGCGACGGCGAGATGTCGCGCCAGCATTTCGTGCATGGCTTTGTCGAATGCGTGGATGGCATCGACCGCCAGAACAAGGTGGAGATGGCCATCCGCGACAACCGCTACAAGGCGATGGTGCCGCGCGTGGTCGGCAAGCTCACGCTGAAAGGCCGCGCGCATCCCTGGGAGGGCGCCTTCAGCCGCGCGCATACCAAGCGGCAGCTGAAATTCACCCTGCCCGGCCCGATGACCATCATCGACACGATTGCGGATGAGTATTACGGCGACCGCGTGAAGATGGCGATGGCCTTTGCCGAGCTGCTGAACCAGGAAGCAAAAGCCCTGGAAGCCGAGGGCGTCGATATCATCCAGTTCGACGAGCCGGCCTTCAACGCCTATACCAAACAGGCCGGCGAATGGGGCATCGAGGCGCTGCATCGCGCCATCGACGGCCTGAAATGCAAAACCGCCGTGCATATCTGCTACGGCTACGGCATCAAGGCGAATATCGACTGGAAGCAGTCTCTGGGCCAGGAATGGCGCCAGTATGAAGACTTCTTCCCGGCGCTGGCCAAGAGCCGGATCGACCAGGTGTCGCTGGAATGCTTCCACTCGAAAGTGCCGCCGCATCTGATGGCGCTGCTGGAGGGCAAGGAGGTGATGGTCGGCGTGATCGACGTGGCAAGCGACGCCATCGAGACGCCGCAGGAGATCGCCGACACCATCAAGACCGCGATGCAGTATGTGCCCAAGGACCGCATCATCCCCTGCACCAACTGCGGCCTCGCTCCGCTCGACTCGGCCGTGGCGCATGCCAAGCTGAAGGCGCTGGGCGAAGGCGCGGCGCTGGCCCGGGAACAGTTCGCCTAGGCTGCCGTTCTTTCTCCCGGTTTCCACAACAACCGGGATGCAGTCATGGACACGGCGACTCTGCTGGGCGCCGGCGCGGCACTTGCCTCGACGGTGAGCTTCGCGCCGCAGGCCTGGAAGGTGATCCGCTCGCGCCGCACGCAGGATATTTCCGGCGTGATGTATGGCCTGACAGTGACCGGCTTCGCGCTCTGGCTCGCCTATGGCATCACCCTGATGCAGTGGCCGCTGATCGTCTGCAACGGCATCTGCCTGCTGCTCTCGGGCTTCATCCTGACCATGAAACTGCTGCCGCAGCGGGCCAAGGACGAGGTGGCGGATACGGTGGACCCAGGGAAATAGCCGGATCGCTTCGCCAGCCTTCGTTTCACTTCGTTTGGCTTCCCTGGCCTTCGTTCGGCTTCGTTTCCATTCGTTTGGCTTCGTTTGCCTTCGTTTCGCTTCGCCGGCGTTCGGAGCGGTTCCGGATGGCTCAGGATCGTTCGCGACGTTGCGCCGAAGCCGCTCTCGACATGCAATAATATGCGCCCGGCCCGGCCGCTGTGGCAGCGGGGCTTTCGCACTGGATTCACGATGCAAAAGATCGACAGGGAAAACGGCGGAAAACCGGCTTACCCATTAAGAACATATAGAGTACATTAAATTCGCACTCTCCACAAGGCCGATTTAATATTGTATATCCCATATGGATATCCCTCTGATTCCGAGACAAGCCTATGGCCACGATCCGCACCCGGCTTTTCCTGTCCAACCGCAGCCAGGCGGTGCGCCTGGCCCGTGACGTGGCCTTTCCCGCCGATGTGCAGGAGGTGGCTGTGCTGAAAGACGGCGCGCGCCGCATCCTGGTGCCGGCCGACCGGCTGTGGGACGACTTTTTCGACGCCCCCGGCCTCGACCTGCCCGAGCGCGACCAGCCGGCCATCATGCAGCGCCGCGAGCCGCTCTGAGCGCGGACGACGGCAACGCCGGCTGAGCCCATGCTGCGCTACATGCTCGATACCGATATCTGCATCCGCGTGCTGCGCGACCGGCCCGCCAGCGCACGGCCGCGTTTCAATGCCGAGGCCGAAACGCTCTGCATCTCCACCGTGAGCCTGGGTGAATTGCTGCATGGCGCGGCGCGTTCGGCGCAGCCGGCAGAGACCCGCCGCATGGTGGAAAGTTTTGCCGCGCGACTGATAGTGCTGCCCTTCGATGCCGAGGCCGCCGGGCATTTCGGTGATATCCGCGCAACGCTGGAGCAGCGTGGCAGCGTGATCGGACCTTACGATTTGATGATCGCCGGCCATGCACGCAGCCGCGGCCTGATCGTGGTCACCGGAAACCAGCGCGAATTCGGGCGCGTGGATGGACTGCGGACGGAAGATTGGCTGGGATAGAAGTGAAGCAGAAAATGTTGCGCACCAGATTAAGCCGCAGCATCCTTTATATAAATCAGAGTTGCTCGCTTCAATTTTTAGAAATTAGAAAAGGGCACCGTTTCCGGCACCCTTTTGCATTTCAAAAAAATGGGATTCCCGGGTCAAGCCCGGGATGACAAGACTGGAAATTCCTACCGCTCCTGCGCGTCGAGTTGCGCCTCGCACTGGCCATAGCGCTGCGCCGCCATGCCGATATGGCGCAGCTCGGCATGCACGTAGGGCCACAGCACGATCAGGAAGGCGATGCTCACCGCGTCCAGCATCAGGATCGCCAGATCCTGCGCCGTCATCGGCTCGGACACCGTCGCCAGCGCCTGGAACAGCGCCATGCCAGTGGTGCCCGCAACGAAGATCAGCACGCCCACCAGATGCAGGCGGTAGGTGGAAAGCAGCAGGATCACCAGGGCCATCGCAAGCTGCAGCCCGGCCGCCACCACATCCTCCTCCAGTTTCAGACTGCTGAGCAGGGTGGCCACGCAGGCGCCAAGATAGAGCGCCACCGCCAGCAGGTTCAGGCCGAACCAGAAGACCGACAGCCGCCGCCCCAGCACAGTGACCAGCACGCCGGCCATCAGGCTGCTCAGCACCACGGCCCAGGCCACCCAGTGCCATGGTCCCATCATGCCCTGCCTGCTTTCATCGCGTGTGTCCCATCATGCGCCGCTGTCATCCCGCGCATTCAGAAGCGGTAACTGAGGAACAGGCCGGTGCTGAGCTGGTCGGCCGAACCGCGATCCTGAACCAGCGGGCTGTCGGCCGCGTCGCCGAGCAGGCGCTTGTAGCCGAGCCGCCCGGTGAGGCCCCAATGCTCGGTCAGGCTGTAATCCAGATCGAGCGTCAGGCCGGCATCCTTGAAGCCGCCCTCGGGCTGGTAGCGCCGCATGCCGCTGCGCGCGGATTGCGGCGCCGTCACGCCGAAGAAGGTTTCGGTATAGCTCTCGTCGGCCCAGGTGGCGAAAAGCTCACTGCGCAGGCGCAGCTTCGGGCTGAAGCTATAGGCATAGCCGCCACTGAGCTTCGCCGTCAGGCCATCATGGGCGCCGCTGACATCCTGAAACGCCGTGAGTCCGGCCGACCACGGCCCCATGCGATAGCTGATGAAGGCGCCCACTTCGGCGCCGGCATCGATATCGCCCATGCCGCGCAGGTCGTCGCTGTCGTCTTCATCGCGGCCCATCTGGTAACGGACCAGCGGACCGACCTGCAGCTTGTCGCTGTCGCGCGGGCCCTGCCAGGTGAAGGCGTTGGCGCCCAGCATCGGGCCGCGCAGGAACACCAGGTCTTTGTAATTGATCATGAGCAGCGGCACCGGCGCGACTTCATACTCGTCGCTGCCTTCGTATTCGGGCTGATACTGCGCACCGGCACCAAGGCGGATATCCCAGTCCTTCTTGACCGGCGGGGCCGGCTGCTGTTGTGCCGGCTGCTGCTGGGCCGTGGCCACGAATGGCAGCAGGAGAATGGCTGCGGCGGCAGCCAGGAAGGCGGTGTTTTTCATCGGGAGAGCGCTCTTTTTTTGACGGGTCCGGGGTGGTATGGCCGGCACCCTACCCGGCGGGCCGCCGGGGCCGGTGTCAGCCCCGTATCGTTATGTTTCAGAATGTTGCTGGCCCGGTGCCGGGCCGATTCGACCTGATATAGTGGCCGCCTGCCGGAGAGACGCGTGACCACGAGCCCCACCACCCACGTTCTGATTGTCGATGACGACCATCGCATTCGCGCCATGCTGGCGCGGTTTCTGACCGATCACGGGCTGAAGGTGAGCCAGGCCCGCGACGGCCGCGAGATGTTTGCGCTCTGCGAGGCGGCGCGCATCGACGTGATCGTGCTCGACATCATGATGCCGGGCGAGGACGGCCTGTCGCTGTGCCGCCGCATGCGCGCCCAGAGCACGGTGCCGATCATCCTGCTGACCGCGATGACCGGCGACACCGACCGCATCATCGGCCTGGAGATCGGCGCCGACGATTATGTGGTGAAGCCGTTCAATCCGCGCGAGCTGCTGGCGCGCATCCGCGCGGTGACGCGGCGCCTGAGCGCCGCCAGCATCAATGCCGAAACCCGCCCGGTGGCGATGGCCTATGAATTCGGCGGCTGGCAGCTCAATGCCAGCCGCCGCACCCTGATGTCGCCGGCCGGCGCCCTGACCGACCTGACCAGCGGCGAGTTCGACCTGCTGCTGGCTTTCCTGGAGCATCCGCAGCGCGTGCTGACCCGCGACCAACTGCTGGACCTGGCGCATGGCCGCATGAGCCAGTCCTACGACCGCAGCATCGATGTGCAGATCAGCCGGCTGCGCCGCAAGATCGAGGCCGATCCGCAGGACCCGGCCTTCATCAAGACCATCCGCAACGAAGGCTATTTCTTCACGGCGGTGGTGACCATGATTCGGGATGCGGCGGCGTGAGAATTCCGCTCTGGTCAAAGCTGCGGCTGGCGCCGCGCATCATCATCGTTATCCTGCTCAGCCTGCTGGCGGTGAAGGCGGTCGACAAGCTGATGCCGCTGGTGATCCGTCCGCCGGAGATCATGTTCTTCGACCGCGACTGGATGCTCGCCACCCTGCAGGAGTCGCGCGACCGCATCCGTGCGGCCAGCAGTGAGGCGCGGCCGGCCGTGCTGCAGGACCTGCCGGCACGGCAGTGGCTGGACATGACGCTGCTGGCGGCGCGGCCGGACTTCCGGCACATCTCGCGCGCCGGGGCGTTCGCCGAGATGAGGCTGCTGATCGCCGAACGGCTCAATATTGCGCCGCAGGACGTGTTGCTGATGGCGGATGAACTGGACGATCCGGAATATTCCTCGCGTCCGCTGGTCATCATCCTGCCGCCCCTGCCCGTCACCATGCGCGACGTCCTCGACGTGCGGCGCGAGAACATGCTGAGCAGCGACCTGCGCATCGCCTTCCGCATCGGACCACAGGAGGACTGGCTGCTGGTGATGCCGAAAAGCGACGGCCAGGAAACCGTGCGCATGATCCGCAACGTGCTGCTGCCGATCTTCGCGGTGATGATGATCGGGCTGATGTCGGTCTGGGTGGCACGCGGCGTGGTGCGGCCGCTGGACGACCTGGCGGCGGCGGCCGAGAAACTCGGCCGGGACCGCGAGATTCGGCTGGTCAAGGAGTTCAACGCGCCCGAGCTGCGCGCCATCGGCGGATCGTTCAATGCCATGCAGCTGCGGCTGAAGCGCTTCGTCGACGACAGGCTGCAGATGATCGCCGCAATCAGCCACGACCTGCGCACGCCGCTGACCCGGCTGCGGCTGTTCGCCGAATACCTGCCCGACCAGGACCAGCGCCGCCAGGTGCTGTCCGATATCAACGATATGGAAGCGATGGTGAGCGCCACGCTGACCTTTGCCAGCAACACGCTGAAGGACGAGGCGAAGAGCGCCATCGATCTGGCCGCCATGCTGATCAGCCTGTGCGATACGGCCTCCGATGCTGGCTGCGCCGTGAGCTACGACGGCCCCGATCATGCCGGCCTGACCGGCCAGCCGATCGCCATGCGCCGTGCCTTTGCCAACCTGATCGACAACGGCTGCAAGTTCGGCAGCATCGTGCAGGTGCGGCTGCGCGAGACGCCCGATGGCGTCACCGTCACCGTTGCCGATGACGGGCCGGGCATTCCGGCCGACCAGCGCGAGGCCGCCTTCCGGCCGTTCACCCGGCTGGAAAGCTCGCGCAACCGCGAGACCGGCGGCACCGGGCTGGGACTGACCATCGCGCAGGATGTGATCCAGGCCCATCGCGGCCGCATCGAACTGGGCGATGCCGAAGCCGGTGGCCTGCTGGTGACGGTGGTGCTGCCGCACCACGCGTAAAAAATAGCGACGCGGCGCTCAGGCCGCCTGCTCTTCCGTCCGCTGCAGGCCCACCGGCAGCAGCACTTCCACGGTAGTGCCCTTGCCGGGCTCGCTGGTGATCTGCAGGCTGCCACCCTGGATCTCGGCGAACTTGCGCGAGATCGGCAGGCCGAGGCCGGTGCCTTCAAAGCGTTTCGACAGCGCATTGCTGATCTGGCGGAAGGGCTGGAAGGCCAACTGGATTTCGGCGGGCGTCATGCCGATACCCGTATCGGATACCGCAATGCGCAGGTGACCGGCCATATCGCGGCGGGCGCTGAGCGTCACAGTCCCGCCCTGCGCCGTGAACTTCACGGCATTCGACAGCAGGTTAAGCACGATCTGCTTGGTCTTGGTCGCATCGAGCGTGCCCATGCGGCCGCCTGCCATGTCGAAATCCGACATGAGCGTCACGCCGGTTTTCTCGGCGCGACAGATGGTCAGACGCAGGCTATCGCTCAGAATATCCTGCAGGTCGCAGTATTCGGCATAGAGATTCTGCTGTCCGGCCTCGATCTTGGCGAGATCCAGGATATCGCTGATGACGCCCAGCAGATGCTGGCCGCTGCTGCTGATGTCTTCCGCGTAAGCCTTGTAGCGTTCGCTGAGCGGTCCCATCAGCTGCGTTCGCATGATGTCGGAAAAGCCGATGATGGCATTCAGCGGCGTGCGCAGCTCATGACTCATATTGGCCAGGAATTCCGATTTGCTGTGGCTGGCGCTTTCAGCCTTGCGCCGTTCGTCTTCGGCCACGCGCAGGGCGTCCTGGGTCAGATGATACTGTTCCTTCAGGTCTTCCGCGGCCTTGCGCAGCGCGCTGGTCGCCATATGCACGCAGGCATAGGCCGAAACACCCAGCATGCCGCCCAGCAGGGAGAGGATCAGAACGCGTTCGAGCAGGGGGCGCAGGCTTTGCGCCACCACCACACTGCCCACCACCCGCGGCCCGGCGATGATCGGCGCGGAAACATCAAGGATCGGCCAGGGCGGCAGCTCGCCGATGGCAACGACCTCGGCCCCGAGATCGTCGTAGACATACTGGCGGGTGTCGCCATCGGGAGCAGCGAAGAGTTCGACGATCTCACCGACGCGATGATTGCTGTAGCGCCAGGTATCACCCTGGACATAGGCATAGAGCGCGACCTGGCGGGCCGAGAAGCGCGCCGACAGCGCCTGGATGGCGATCTGATCGAAATAGGCAATCGTGCCATAACCGGCGGGCACCGCGATGGCGACCAGCACGCCGACCCAGATGGCGATGCGGCGCAGGATGCGCCGGATGCGGTCTGTTCCGGTTTCAGCCATACGACATCACGGCGATGGTTCGGCGCCATTGGCACGTACGACGGCCTGGCCGGCCGGCGTCGCGATATAGTTGGCCATGATGAGCGTTGCCGGCGTGGCGGTCTGCAACACCAGCAGGCAGACCGACAGCGGCAGGGGATAGGAGCGGTCTGCAATCGACTGCGGCGCCGGCAGAACGCCATCGAGCGCCACCGGCGTCAGGTTCAGCTTTTCGGCGCGGACCTGGAGCAGCGTGGTGATGGCCAGCGAGCCGGCCGTCTTCTGGGCAAATTCGGCATTCTCCTGATCGGTCGCGCCGACCGGAATGCCGCTGCGCCGGAAGGCGGCGGCAAAGGCCGGTTCCAGCGCGGGGATGGCCTTCACCAGATAGGGATTCTCCGAACCGGTGCGCGAGCGCAGGATCACCTTCAGTGGCTGGCCATCGGGCCAGCGTGGATCGGCGGCGCTGTAAATCGCGGGCAGTTCATCGCGGGTCAGACTGAAGGTTCCGCTGCGCGAAGTGGCGAAAATCAGCGCCGTGGTCATGCAGGCGGCGGTGCGGATGCCGGCGGCGTTTTCGTCCGGCGTCGCCTGGCGGGTCGCAATCGCAACCTCGATGGCGCCGGCAGCCAGCGCCTTCAGGCCGCCCGTAGTGCCGAGACTGGGAAGCACCTCGGCCTGGATGGAGGGATACGCGCGCTCGACCTGTTCGCCGACAACGCGCATCAGCGCCAGACCCATGCCGGTGCCGCCGATGCGGATCGTGTCGGTGGCACGCGCCGGGGCTGCCGCCAGAAGGGCGGACATCAGCAGCAGGAAAAGACGAAAGGACGGGGCGCTAAGCATCGGAATGTTTGCTCGCTGTAATCGGCTGCCGTGTTAGTAGCAGTGAAAACCGCGCGTTTCCGCTTACTTTTCAATAACAACCCCCGCGATCATCGCCGGGCGCGGCAAATCGCGGAAATCAAGCGCCCCATACCATCACATCTGGAGGGTTTTTGCCCGGCCTGCCTGTATCGGCGGACAGGTCCGGCACGCTCCGGGGATCGGCGCGCCAAAGGATTGCAGGCGACGCCGCAGCGCACGGCGTCGCCTGGATACGAGCGGGTCTTACTTGGGCTGAGGCACGATGCGCAGGTAAGGCTTCGGCGCCTTCCAGCCGTCGGGGTATTTCGCCTTGGCGTCGTCGTCGCTGACCGAGCCGGCGATGATGACATCCTCACCCGGCTTCCAGTCGGCCGGTGTCGCCACCTTGTGCTTCGCCGTGAGCTGCATGCTGTCGATCATGCGCAGGATCTCGTCGAAGTTGCGGCCCGTGGTCATCGGGTAATGCAGCTGCGCCTTGATGGTCTTGTCGGGCCCGACGATATAGACCGTGCGCACGGTGGCATTGTCGGCCGCCGTGCGGCCCTTCGCGCTGTCGCCGGATTCTTCGGGCAGCATGTTGTAGAGCTTGGCGACTTTCAGGTCGTGATCGGCGATCAGCGGATAGTCCGGCAGGAAGCCGGTGACATCCTTGATGTCGCCGACCCAGCGCTTGTGATCGTCGACCGGATCGATGCTGAGGCCGGCCACCTTCACATTGCGCTTGTCGAATTCGGGCTTCAGCTTGGCCACGGCGCCGAGCTCGGTGGTGCAGACCGGGGTGAAGTCCTTCGGGTGGCTGAACAGGATGCCCCAGCCGTCGCCGATGAAGTCGTGGAATTTCAGCTTGCCGATGGTGCTGTCAGCCTCGAAATCGGGTGCCTTGCTGCCGATGCGCAGACTCATGGGGATTCCCTCCGGGTTTCTGGAAAGGACCTAAGCTAGGGCAGAGACCCGCCGCTGAAAACCGAAGAATTTTTGTCAGTCCGGCGGAGGATTTTATGCGCGCATCGTTTATGCGAATTTTCGCTCCAGCCAGAGCGCGAAACCAACCGCCAGCGCACTCATCACCGCGCCCCAGGCCATATCGACCACGGTGACGCTGAGCGGCCAGCCGCGCGTGGTGGCCTGGTTGGTCAGGTCATAGGCGCCATAGGCGACGAGGCCGAAAAAGGCGCCGTAGAGCATGGCCTGCGGCAGCGGGTCGCCATCCTGCAGCGCCGGCCGCAGCACGAAGACCAGCAGGCCCAGGCCGTAAAGCACATAGAAAGCGATGGCGGCCCACCAGACCGGCGTGTCGTTCAGCAGGCTACCGAGCCGGGGCCGGTAGAACAGCTTCGTCGCCAGACCGAGCCAGAACGCATCCAGCACGGCCATGGCGGCCCACATCCCGGCGGCGGCGATGACCAGCGATTTCGACATGGGCGGACTCCTCAGGCTGCGCTGCCCATGATGTAGACCGAATGGCCAATAGAAAAGGCCCGGTGTTTCCACCGGGCCTTTCCCAACTCTGCGAGCAGAGAGCGTCGGACTTAGAAGTCCATGCCGCCCATGCCGCCCATACCGCCCATGCCGCCGCCGCCCGGCATGCCGCCGCCGGCCGACTTCGGCTCCGGCTTGTCGGCAACCATGGCCTCGGTGGTGATCAGCAGGCCGGCCACCGAAGCAGCACCCTGCAGCGCGACGCGCACGACCTTCGTCGGGTCGATGACGCCGGCCTTCACCAGGTCGGTATACTCTTCGGTCTGGGCGTTGAAGCCCCAGCTGGTGTCCTTGGACTCCAGCAGCTTGCCGGCCACCACGGCGCCGTCAACGCCGGCATTCTCGGCGATCTGACGGACCGGAGCCTGCAGGGCGCGGCGGATGATTTCCACGCCATGCTTCTGGTCGGCATTGTCGACCTTGACCTTGTCGATGGCGCGGACCGAGTACAGCAGCGCAGTGCCGCCGCCCGGAACGATACCTTCTTCAACCGCGGCGCGGGTCGCATGCAGCGCGTCGTCAACGCGATCCTTGCGCTCCTTCACCTCGATCTCGGTGGCGCCGCCGACCTTGATGACGGCCACGCCGCCAGCCAGCTTGGCCAGACGCTCCTGCAGCTTCTCACGGTCGTAGTCCGAGGTGGTTTCCTCGATCTGCGCCTTGATCTGGCCAACGCGGGCGTCGATGTCCTTCTTCTTGCCGGCGCCGCCGACAACGGTGGTGTTTTCCTTGTCGATGGTCACCTTCTTGGCGGTGCCGAGCATGGCGAGCGTGACGCTCTCCAGCTTGATGCCGAGATCTTCCGAGATCAGCTGACCGCCGGTCAGGATCGCGAGGTCTTCCAGCATCGCCTTGCGACGATCGCCGAAGCCCGGCGCCTTGACGGCCGAGACCTTCAGGCCACCGCGCAGCTTGTTCACCACCAGAGTCGCCAGGGCTTCGCCCTCGACGTCTTCGGCAATGATCAGCAGCGGACGGCCGGTCTGCACGACGGCTTCCAGCACCGGCAGCATCGCCTGCAGGCCCGACAGCTTCTTCTCATGCAGGAGGATGAAGGGGTTCTCCATCTCGCAGAGCATCTTCTCGGCATTGGTGATGAAGTACGGCGACAGGTAGCCGCGATCGAACTGCATGCCCTCGACGACGTCCAGTTCGGTCTCCAGGCTCTTCGCCTCTTCAACCGTGATGACGCCCTCGTTGCCGACCTTTTCCATGGCCTTGGCAATCATGTTGCCGATTTCATGGTCGCCGTTGGCCGAGATGGTGCCGACCTGGGCGATTTCCTTGGCGCCCGAGATCTTCTTCGAGCGGGTCTTGAGGTCTTCGACGATCTTCTCGACGGCGAGGTCGATGCCGCGCTTCAGATCCATCGGGTTCATGCCGGCGGCAACGGCCTTGGAGCCTTCGCGCACGATGGCCTGGGCCAGCACGGTGGCGGTGGTGGTGCCGTCGCCGGCCTGGTCATTCGCCTTCGAGGCCACTTCGCGCACCATCTGGGCGCCCATGTTCTCGAACTTGTCAGCCAGCTCGATTTCCTTCGCAACCGTCACACCGTCCTTGGTGATGCGCGGCGCGCCGAACGACTTGTCGAGCACGACGTTGCGGCCCTTCGGGCCCAGCGTCACCTTGACGGCATCGGCGAGGATGTCGACGCCACGCAGCATCTTGCCACGGGCATCGGCGCCAAAACGAACGTCTTTAGCAGCCATGAGACTATCTCCTTAAATCTTTTGAATGGGGGCGCTGATTAAGCGGCCTTGGACTTCTTGGCGGGGGTGCCTTCGATGATGCCCATGATGTCGGATTCCTTCATGATCAGGAGATCCGTGCCATCGAGCTTCACCTCGGTGCCCGACCACTTGCCGAACAGCACGCGGTCGCCGACCTTGACGTCGAGCGGCTGGACCTTGCCAGCCTCATCGCGGGCGCCGGCGCCGACGGCGATGATCTCGCCCTGCATCGGCTTTTCCTTGGCGCTGTCCGGAATGATGATGCCGCCAGCCGAACGCTCTTCCTCGGCCACGCGCTTTACCACCACGCGGTCATGCAGCGGACGAAACTTCATGCGATCCTCCATATGTATCTGTCGCATCGAAAAATTCGGAAACCCAGAAATTCGCCGTTTTCCGGCAAAATCTCAAAGTTGTTAGCACTCCCCTCGGGAGAGCGCCAGACACTTAAGCAGGGCATTGCCCCCCGTCAAGGAGGCATGCCCGATTTTCGCCATAAATTTTCATGACAGCCGGATCCCCGCGCCGGGCGAAGGCCCCGGCGCGGGAGCAGAGGCTACGACGCCTTCAGCAGGTTGAGCGCGGGCAGCGGGCCGCCGGGGAACTGCATCAGCGCGGCGCCCCGGGCCAGAGGACCGAGATCGACGGGCGCGAAGCCGAGCCGCTCGGCCAGCGCCGATACTTCGGTTCGCGCCGCCGCATCGTCACCCGAGAGAAAGACCACGCGGTTGCCGCTGCTCTCCCGCGGGTCGCGCGCCAGCAGCGCCGCCGGCAGGGTGTTAAAGGCCTTCACCAGACGCGCGCCCGGCAGCAGACCGGCCAGCACGGCGCTGGAAGTGCGGCCATCCAGGTCGGCGAGCTGGAAGCCAGGCTGCACCACCGGATTGTTGCTGTCGATCACGATGCGGCCATTCCAGTCCGGCAGGCCGGCCAGCGCGGCCGGCAGCTGTGCCCAGTTCACCGAGATGAAGACGATCGCGGCGGAAGCCGCCTGCTGCACGGTGCCGGCGCGAACCGTGGGGCCGAGCGCGGCTACTGTGTCGCGCAAGGAGTCCGGGCCGCGGCTGTTGCTGAGGATGGCGTCGATCTTCGCCGCCGCCAGTCGTGTGGCGAAAGCCTGTCCGATGGCGCCGGCGCCGATGATGCCGATGGTGCTGTTGCTGATGCTCTTGGTCATGACACGATCTCCGTTCCGTTCAGGATTTACGCGGCGAAACCGCCATCGATGCGCAGATTGGCGCCGGTGATGTAGCTGGCGTCCGGGCCGGCGAGATAGGCCACGAAGCCGGCAATCTCATCGGGTGCCGCGTAGCGCTGCAGCGCCGTGAGGCCGCGCACGGTCTCGGCAAACGGGCCCGAGGCGGGATTCATGTCGGTATCGGTGGGGCCCGGCAGCACATTGTTCACCGTGATGCCGCGCGGACCGAGATCGCGTGCCATCGCCTGGGTCATGCCGGCCACCGCGCCCTTGGTCAGCGCATAGACCGAGATGCCGGCATAGGGGACATATTCGCTGTGGATGCTGCCGATGTTGATGATGCGGCCGCCCTGCTGCATGTGGCGCGAGGCTTCCTGCGCGGCGACGAAGGCACCCTTGATATTGACCGCGACCAAGCGGTCGAAATCGGCGAGCGGGATTTCGCCAGTGACGCCCTGCGCCGCCGTGCCGGCATTGTTGACCAGGATGTCGAGCCGGCCGAAGACGGCGGCGGTTTCATCGACCGCCGCCTTCACCGCAGCGGCATCGCCGGCATCGGCCCGGATGGCGCGGGCCTTGCCGCCGACCGCGGCGATCATCTGCACGACCTCTTCGGCCTTCTGCGGCGAGGCGCTGTAGGTGACGGCGACCGCCGCACCTTCGGCGGCGAGACGCCTGGCGATGGCGGCGCCGATGCTGCGCGAGCCGCCGGTGACCAGGGCGACCTTGCCGGTCAGGGTTTGGGGGGAGGAAGGCTGGGTGGACATGATGCATGCTCCGTAGGTGGATGGTGGTGACGGAGCAGAGGGTAGGCGCACAACTCCCTTTGAATTAGCCGGTAATTATGTACATTACTTTCAAGTATTACTTGAAAGTGTGTTGCCATGGAAACCTTGGCCAATCTGGAATCCTTTGTGCGTAGTGCGGAACTCGGCAGTTTTTCTGCCGCCGCGCGTCGCCTGGGCCTGACGCCGGCCGCTGTCAGCCGCAATGTCGGCACCCTGGAAGCCAATCTGGGTGTGCGGCTGTTCCAGCGCAGCACGCGCCGGCTGACCCTGACCGAGTCCGGCGAGCGCTTTCTGCAATCGGTGCGCGGCGGGCTGGACAGCATCCAGGCGGCGATTGCCGGAGTCAGCGCCGAAACGGCGCAGCCGGCCGGCCTGCTGAAGGTGAGTCTGGCGCCAGGCTTCGGCGCCGATTACATCCTGCCGCTGCTGCCCGGCTTCCGCGCGCGCTATCCGCTGGTGACGCCGGAGTGGCAGTTCGAGAACCGCGCGGTGGATCTGATCGCGGAAGGATACGATGCGGCCATCGGTGGCGGCTTCGCGCTGACGCCGGGCATCGTGGCGCGCGAACTGGCGCGCGCGCATATCGTCGCCGTCGCCGCGCCGGCCTATCTCGCCGGCCGCAGTCTGCCGCAGACGCCGGCCGATCTTGCCGCCTGCGATGGCATCGCCATGCGCTCGGTGCAGACCGGCCGATTGCGCAGCTGGGTGATGCGGGACAGCAAAGGCCGCGAAGCCGAGCCGCAGATGAACACCGCCGTCATCCTGAGCGATCCATCCTCCATGTGCCGCGCCGCCCTGCTGGGCCTGGGCGTGGCGATGCTGGCCATTCCGGATGTGCTGCCGCATCTGGAACGCGGCACGCTGGTACGGCTGCTGCCCGACTGGCATGCCGATGTGGGTCCGATCTCGCTCTACTATGCCAGCAAGACGCTGCTGCCGGCCAAGACCCGCGCCTTTGTCGATTTCGTCATCGAGCAGTTCCGCCGCCAGGACCTGGCTCAAAGATTCTCTGCCCGCTGACGCGCGCGGGCGGTTCTCCGCATGCCGACACGCATGCTAGGCTGCCCGCTTACCGCACAGAGGTTCCCATGATCACCGTCCATCACCTGAACAACTCCCGTTCGCAGCGCGTGCTCTGGCTGCTGGAGGAACTGGGCCTGCCCTACCAGGTGGTGCGCTACGAGCGCGGCCCTGACATGCGCGCGCCGGCGGCGCTGCGGCAGATCCATCCGCTCGGCAAGTCGCCGGTGATTTCCGATGGCGACATCACCATCGCCGAGACCGGCGCCATCGTCGAATACCTGATCGAGACCTACGGTCAGGGTAGACTGATCCCGGCGCCGGCCACGGCGGAGAAGCGCCGCTATACCTACTGGCTGCATTATGCCGAAGGTTCGGCCATGCCGCTGCTGCTGCTCAAGCTGATCTTTCTGCGCCTGCCGAAAAACGTGCCGGGCCTGATCCGGCCGATCATCAAGATGGTGGCGGGCAAGGCGCAGGCGACGCTGATCGACCCGCAGCTCGCCCAGCATATGCGCTACTGGTGCGACGAATTGACGAAGAACGGCGGCTGGTTCGCCGGGCCGGACTTCAGCGCCGCCGATATCATGATGAGCTTCCCGCTGGAGGCGACCGCCTCCCGCGTCGGCCTCGATGACACTTACGTGCCGATCCGCGACTTCCTCAACCGCATCCACGCGCGGCCGGCCTATCAGGCTGCGTTGAAAACCGGCGGTCCCTACGAACTGTTGAAATAAGGCCTTTGCGATGTCGGACCTGACCAAGCTGCCTTTTGCCGACCTGATCGGCCTGCGCATCATCAGCGTGGCGCCCGACAAGGTGCTGGCCGAACTGCCGGTGACGCCGGACCTGTGCACACGGCCCGCCGTGCTGCATGGCGGCGCGGTGATGGCCTTTGCCGATACGCTGGGCGCGGTGGCCACGGTGGCCAATCTCACGGACGGCTTCAGCACCACCACCATCGAAAGCAAGACCAACTTCTTTGCCGCGATTCCCGCCGGCGATACGGCGAAAGCCGAATGCACGCCGCTGCATCGCGGCAAGACCACCATGGTGTGGCAGACGCGGATCACGCGCGGCGACGGCAAGCTGGCCGCCGTGGTGACGCAGACGCAGCTGGTGCTGAGCCCCCGATAAACAGAGTCCGGCCGACATGACCATGACCCTCGACGACCTGCCCACCCCCGCCCTGCTGCTCGACCGCACGCGGCTGATGCGCAATGTGGCGCGCATGCGCGAACGCGCAGCGCATCTGAAAGTAACCCTGCGACCGCATCTGAAGACGGCGAAATCGGTGCGCGTGGCGCTGATGTGCCATAATGGCGATCCCGGCCCGATCACGGTGTCGACTCTGGCCGAGGCCGCCTATTTCGCCAAAGCCGGTTTCCGCGACATCACCTATGCCGTGCCCATCGCGCCGCAGAAGCTGGAGCAGGTGGCCGCCATCATGAAGGATGGCACCGACCTGAAGATCATCACCGACCATATCGCCGTGGCCGAGGCCATCGCCGCCAAGGGCGTCGCGCTGGGTGTCACCTTCCACGTGCTGATCAAGATCGACTGCGGCCTTGGCCGTGCCGGCATTGCACCCAACGCGCCCGAACTGCTGCCGCTGGGCCAGGCACTGTCGCAGCCGGGCGCGAATCTCGCCGGCGTGCTGACCCATGCGGGCCATTCCTACGGCGCGAAAAGCATCGCGCAGATCGAGGAGATCGCCGAGTCCGAACGCACGGCCGTGATCCTGGCCGCCACACGCCTGCGCGAGGCCGGGCTGTCCTGTGCGATTGTTTCGGTCGGCTCCACGCCGACGGCGCTGTTTGCCAAACATCTGGACGGCATCACCGAGATGCGGCCGGGCAATTTCGTCTTCTTCGACCTGTTCCAGGCCGCCCTGGGCAGTTGCAGGATGGAAGACATCGCGGTCAGCGTGCTGGCCTCGGTGGTGAGCCATCACCACAGCCGCAACCATCTGCTGATTGATGCCGGCGGCCTGGCGCTGTCGAAGGACACCGGCGCCAACATGCACAGTCCCGGCACCGGCTATGGCCGCGTCTGCCGGCCGGCCGGGGCCCTGCCGCTGGATGGCCTCAACATCCATGACGTGCATCAGGAGCATGGTCTGCTCGGCGGGCCGCAGATGCCGCCGGTGGATTTCGCTGCCTTTCCGCCCGGCACGCGGCTGCGCGTGCTGCCCAATCACGTCTGCATGACCGGCGCGATGTATGATCGCTATTATGTGACCGATGGCGGCAGCGAAATCGTCGCCGAATGGGACCGTGTGAACGGCTGGTGAGTTAAAGCGGTTGCCCAAAGCTGTTGCATGAACCCTGTCTTTCCGGTTGAGTATCTTCCGGGGGAAACGCTCTAGGCATGTCCGGGATCATCGACACCGCATCCACCGAACCCGCTGCCGCTCCGGCAGATCGCAAGCCCGACTCCCGCATCACCTTCCATCAGGTCGTGCCGATCAACGGCGTGGTCACCCTGGTCAATGTCAGCGCCGTCGCCCTGCTGCTGTCGAACCAGATTCCGCTTCCCTGGCTGGCCGCCTGGTGGCTGCTGCATGGCGTGACCATGATCGCCATGCTGGTGCGCTGGCGCCTGGGCCATGGCATGCGGCGCCAGGGCAGCGAGAAACGTTCGGCGCGGCTGCGGCAGTTCGATCTGGCGAGCGCGGCCGTCTCGGGCGCGGCCTGGGGCGTGTCGTCGCTGTTCCTGCCGCATCTGACTTCGGAATATCAGCTGCTGCTGGTGATGGTGGCGGCCGGCATGATCGCCGGCTCGGCCGCCACGCTGGCGGTGGTGCCGCAGGCGGCGCTGGCTTTCATGCTGCTGATCGCCGTGCCCTTCATTACGCATTTCCTGCTCACCGGCACCGGGGTCGGCGCCGCCATGGCGGTGGTCTCATCGCTGTATACCGCCGCGATGATCCTGACCAACCGCATCGTCAACGGCGTGATCCGGCGCAACCGCCGCCTCTATGAAGAGAACAGCGCGTTGGACGCCCGCATCCGCGCCGTCCGCGCCGAACTGCTGGACATCGCCGAAAGCACCGAGGCCTTCGCGCTGATCGACAGCGCCGGCCGGCTGCAGCTGTGGAACCGGCGCCTGCCGGCGGTGCTGGGCCTGCAGGAGGCACAGCTGCAGCGCGGCCGCGACCTGGACGGCCTGCTGCGCGATGCCGGACTGGCCGAGGCGCTGCTGACCAGCGAGATCGCCGGCGGCACCCTGCAGCTGCCGAATGGCCGCTGGGTGCAGATTGGCCATCGCGCCACGCCCCAGGGCGACCGCGCGCTGATCGTGATCGACGTGACCGAACAGCAGCAGGCCGCCAGCCAGCTGCAGCAGCAGAATGCCCGTCTGGAAGAGCTGTTCCGCGAGGTGAGCCTGGCGCGCGATGCGGCGCTGCGCGGCAGCCAGGCAAAATCGATCTTCCTGGCCAACATGAGCCACGAGCTGCGCACGCCGCTAAATGCCATCATCGGCTTTTCCGACATCGTGCAGAAGAAGATGTTCGGTGAGGCCTGGGAGAAATACGACGAGTATCTGGCCGACATCAACGGCAGCGCGCGCCATCTGCTGGCGGTGATCGACGATATTCTCGACCTAGCGCGCATCGAGGCCAACCAGATCGTGCTGAACGAACAGCCGGTGATGCTGGACGAGGAACTGCCGGTCTCGGCCCGCCTGGCCGCCTCGCATTACGGCCGCGAAGCCAAAGCCGTGAGCGTCAGCGTGCCGCCGGATCTGCCGGCGCTGCATGCCGATCCGCGCCTGGTGCGCCAGATCATGATCAACCTGATCGGCAATGCGCTGAAATTCTCGCCGCCCGATGTGCCGGTGGAAGCCCAGGCGGCGCTCCATACTGGCACGAACGAACTGGTGGTGACCGTGCGCGACCGCGGCATCGGCATCGCGCCGGAAGATCACAAGCGCATCTTCGAGGCCTTCGAGCAGGCCGACAGTCAGCTGAGCCGCAATTACGGTGGCGTCGGCCTGGGACTGTCGCTGGTGCGCGCCTTTGTGCTGGCCCATCACGGCCGCCTCGCCATCGACAGTGCGCCGGGCCAGGGCACGGCCATCACCGTGTTTTTCCCGGCCTCCCGCACCGAGATGCCGGCCTGACGCCGGATTGCGGCTGGTGAGCGCCGTCACAGTTTGCAGGGCCATTTGCCGCAGGCGTAAATTCGCGCTGGTCATCAGGGGAACGATGCTGTATCCCCTGCCGCGCGTTACACATTCGAACCCGTCCTGTCGTCAGGACTCTCATCTCCGGTTGAGTGATAACGCAAAACAGCCACCATACAGCGATGTCGAACCTGCCTCCTGATAGCGCGAATCCGCGCGTCGAATCCCATGCCGCGGCTTCCGCCGCGGGCCATGGCGCAGGCGCGACGAAGACGCAGCAGATCCAGGGCGGACCGCCGTTCCGGCAGAGCTTCCAGCAGATTTTGCTGATCAATGCCGGCGCCACCGTCTGCTTCCCCACCGTCACCGCGCTGCTGCTGCGGGAACAGGTGCCCGAGAATCTGCTCTTGGGCTGGTGGCTGCTGCATATGCTGTCGGCCTGCATCATCGTGGCGGACTGGTCCATGCGCCAGCGCGTGCGCCACGAGGCACAACCGCGCTGGCAGATGCCGGTGGAAATTTTCGTTGCCGGGTTTGCCGGCTGCATCTGGGGCCTGAGCGCGCTGGCGTTGCCGCTGATCGATGCCGAGGGACAACTGCTGCTGATCGCGGTGGTCGCCGGCGTGATCGGGGCCTCGGCGCCGGCGCTGTCGCTGATGCCGCTGGCCGGCGCCACCTTCATCATCTGCATCGCCCTGCCCTATGCAGTGCATTTCCTCAGTGTCGGCACCACGATCGGCTATGGCCTGGCCGGGCTGCTCTGCGGGTATGTAGCGGCGATGATCGTCGCCAACCGCGTGGTCCATCGCATCATGGTCCGCAACTGGCGACTCAATCGCGAGAACAGCGGCCTGTACGACCGCATCCGCCGGGCCCAGGACGAATTGCTGGATGTCGCCGACAGCAGCGAAGCCTTCGTGTTCTGCGATGCCGCCGGCCGCATCCAGCTGTGGAACCGCCGTTTCCAGGCCCTGCTCGACCTGCCTGAAGACGACCTGTACCGCGATGCGCCGCTGGCGCCGCTGCTGCAGCGCGCCGGGCTGCCCGAAGACCTGCCGCAGCAGCTGCACCAGGCGCCAGTCGGACAGAGCCGCCCGGTGCTGGAACTGCCCAACCACCGCTGGGTGCGCGCCAGCCTCCGCCGTCTGCCCGACGGCGATGCGGCGCTGATCCTGATCGACATCACCGAGCAGCAGCAGCAGAACGCGCAGCTGGAGGAGCTGTTCCGCGAGGTGAGCCAGGCGCGCGACACCGCCCTGCGCGCCAGCCAGGCGAAATCCGCCTTCCTGGCGCATATGAGCCACGAGCTGCGCACGCCGCTGAATGCCATCATCGGGTTTTCCGACATCATCAAGCGCAAGATGTTCGGTGCCGACTGGGTGCGCTATGACGACTATGTGGGCGACATCCACAGCAGTGGCACGCATCTGCTTGGCATCATCAACGACATTCTCGACCTCGCGCGCATCGAGGCCAACCAGATCGTGGTGCAGGAAGACATGGTGGATGTGGCCGAACAGGCCGCCACCTGCATCCGGCTGGCGGCGCAGCAGTTCGGCCGTCCGCCGGAAAGCCTGGTGGCGGAGATTCCGGACGACCTGCCGATGCTCTATGCCGATGCGCGGCTGCTGCGACAGATCATGATCAACCTGATCGGCAATGCGCTGAAATTCTCACCGCCCGAACTGCCGGTTGTCGTCGGCGCGCGGCTGCAGCCGGCCAGCAACGAGATTGAACTCTGGGTGCGCGACCGCGGCATCGGTGTGGCGCCCAAGGACCAGGCGCGCATCTTCGATCCCTTCGAGCAGGCCAATACCAAGCTGAGCCGCAATTACGGCGGCGTCGGACTGGGCCTGTCTCTGGTGCGGGCCTTCGTGCTGGCCCATCAGGGCCGTATCAGTATCGACAGCGCACCGGGCCAGGGCACCACCATCACCGTCGCCTTCCCGGCCACACGCACCGGCGGCACGGCCTGAACTTCGTCAGGCGGCGGCAACCGCCAGGCGCTGGGCCGCCTGGGCGCGGCTGCGGCGGCGGGTGAGCCAGCGCTGCTCCTGCGGATCCCACAGAACGGCATAATCGGCCAGCATCATACCGGTGACCATCTCGGCGAATTCGGCGCGCTCGATGGTGCCGCGCTGGAAATCGAAGCCGCGCGCCAGATCGATCACTGCCTCGATCATCTTCAGATAATCCTTGGGCAGACCGCAACGCAGGCAGATGGCCGGCAGGCCGCGCTTGCCCGGATCGTAGATCAGCAGCCGGGCATTGGCGGGCGCGATGCCGGCCAGCTGGGCCAGCCCCTGTTCGAAGAAGGCGAGATCGCCGCCGGCCAGGGCGCGCACCAGCAGCATGGGATTGAGCTGGCCGCGCTTCTGCAGGTCGGCCGCCAGCTCGGCCAGCGCCGGCGGTTCGGCGCCATCACCGATCAGGCCGAGCAGCGTGCGCTCGCGCAGCTGCATCATGGTGTCGGCGGCCATCGCCGGCGGAATCTGGTAGCGCGCCACCAGCGTCTCGCGCAGGGCGTCGGAGACCTGGGCGATCAGGCGCGCGGCGAATTTCGGCGGCAGCTGCGGATGGCGGGCCAGCGCCTCGCCGACATTGCGGCTGTCGGGGAAGCGGTCGAGCGCCCGTTCCATCATGGTGTTGGTGATCTGCGCGCCGCGATTGGCGATCAGCACGGCCACCGCCGGCTCGGCGCCATGTGTGACCAGCGCATTCGACAGCGCCGCCGACACCGTGCGGCGGCCGGCCATCGCAGTCTGGTGCAGCGGCGACACCACCTGCACCAGTTCGATCAGATCGGCATCGGAAAACACCGGCGAGAACTGCAGCAGCGGCGTGGCGACCGCCGCCGTGTCACGGGCCAGCTTGAGGGCGACGCCGCGCGGCAGTTCGGGATTGCTCTTGAGATGCTCGGCCAGGGCCTGGCGCACCATGATCTCGGCATCGCGGGCAAGCGCGGTGACGATGGCTTCGGCCAGCTGGCGTTCGGATGGCGACAGCGTCTGGGTGGACCAGGCCAGCGCCACCTTGGAGGCCGTGTCGGTACGCGCCGCAGGCGATGGATCCGCCAGCAGCCGCTCGACATCCTGCAGTGACAAGAACGCCCCCGACGCCACCCGACTCGCTTCCCTGATTATGCGTTATTTGGCGGGGGACAATAGCAAAGCACGGCCGAATGTCACGGCCAAATATCCTGACCAATACTGACGAATCCCTGATTGCCGGTTTTCGCGGCTGGCAGACCGGTTTGTATGCAACCGGCAACCCTGCGGGGCCGCCGGGTCGCGTCAGATGGGCAGGAAGATGAAGTTGAAGACATAAGCCGCATTGCGCTGGCGATGCATTGCCTCGGGATCGAAATCCTCCAGCAGGCGCAGGCTGCGGCGGCCCTGGTCGAAATACAGCCCGCGATAGCCACGCGCCAGCACGGCCGCCAGGGACTGCTCGATCGGCTGTCGGGTGTGGACCTCTTCCATTTCGACCAGCAGCACCGGGCGGTCGCGCGCCAGCAGGGCAGCGCCACCGGCCAGCACATCCAGTTCGCTGCCCTCGACATCGATCTTGATGAAGCCGATATCGGGCAGATCGAGATCGTCGAGCCGCGCCATGGTGACCGCGACCGCGGTATGGGCACCGCAGACCTTGATACAACTGAGCGATCCGCCCTGGTTGGAATGGCCGCCACTGCGACCGCGCGGGATCAGGAAGTCCGCGGCTCCCGCGCGATCAGACAACGCCAGCGGCGAGACGGTGACATTCTGGGACGCGGTCTGCCGCAGCACCGCGAGCATTTTGGGATTGGGTTCGAAGGCATAGACATGCCGGGCCAGCCCGGCCATCACATGGGTAAAGGTGCCCTTGTTGGCGCCGGCATCGATGGCATTGCGCCGCTGATCGACCAGCAGGTCGAGCAGGCGCAGTTCTGGCTGCCCCGCCCAGCGTTCCTTCAGCACCTTGTAACGAATATAAAGACCGGACGGGATCAGGGCGTGTTTGACACGCTCCTCAAACGTCCAGAGCTCGCGCTCTAGACCCGACATTGTGTATGTGCCCCCTGGACCAGGAAGACACTAGGACCTGACGGGCCGCCGACCTATCAGAAACCGTTTATACGAAAATAATTCATATTCAGGTTGCATGGCCGGGGTTGCAGATTGCAACGCATACGAATGGATCGCGCAACTGCGCCCCGGCCAGCCTTTCATTATGGTCTGGACCTCAGACTCGCATCAGCAGGTGGTGTAGCCCGGCGGGCAGGTGCGGACCGTGCTGCCCGGCGGCACGACCACGGCCTGGCCCGGCTGCACCACTGCGCGCTGCGGCGGCGGGTCGACGATCACGGTCTGGCTCTGCGGCGGGCTGGGGCTGCAGGCCGCCAGCATCAACGGAGCCGCCAGTACGGCGGTAGCCATCAGGATCTTGCGCATGGTGTCTCCTCCTTATACTGCCGACACGGCAGCCTGAGGACACAACACCGCGACAGTGCCGAAGTTCTGTGACTTATCGGGGACTTATACGGGAGCGATTTATGCCATCACGCGACGGCTGAGCCCATCCTCGATGGCATCCCAGATTTCGGCTTCCAGCTGCACGCCGTCGAAGCGGTTGATCTGCTGGATGCCGGTGGGCGAGGTGACATTGATCTCGGTGAGGTAATCGCCGATCACGTCGATGCCGACGAAGATCAGGCCTTCGCGCTTCAGATGCGGCCCGATGATCTCGCAGATTTCATGCTCGCGTTTGGTCAGGCCGATCTTTTCCGGCCGGCCGCCGACATGCATGTTGGAGCGCGCCTCGCCCGCTGCCGGCACGCGGTTCACCGCACCGGCCGGGCGGCCATCGATCAGGATGATGCGCTTGTCGCCTGCCCGCACCTCGGGCAGATAGCGCTGCACGATCACCGGCTCGCGCGCCAGCTTGGTGAACATTTCCAGCAGCGAGCCGAGATTCTCGTCATCGGGCTTCAGATGGAAGACGCCGGCGCCGCCATTGCCGAACAGCGGCTTGAGGATGATGTCCTTATGCTCGGCGCGGAAGGCCTTGATCGCCTCCATGTCCGACGAGATCAGGGTCGGCGGCATCACGCCGTCGAAATGCGTCACATACAGTTTCTCCGGCGCGTTGCGCACGGCGACCGGGTTGTTCACCACCAGCGTCTTGGGGTGGATATGCTGCAGGATATGCGTGGCGGTGATGTAGGACATGTCAAACGGCGGATCCTGACGCATCAGCACCACATCCATCTCGGCCAGATCGATCAGCGCCGGTTCGCCGAGCGTGAAATGGTTGCCGCGTTCGGCCCGCAGGCGCAGCGGCCGCGCCCGCGCCAGGACCTGGCCGTCGCGGAAGCTCAGATCCTTGGCCAGATAGTGAAACAGGCTGTAGCCGCGGCGCTCGGCTTCGAGGCCGAGCACAAAGGTGCTGTCGCCATCGAAGTCGATGCTTTCGATGGGGTCCATCTGGATCGCCACCTTGAGGGCCATGGCACAGTTCCTTGTTGTGAAAAGGTCAGTTCAGCTGGAGGCGAATGTGGCGCAGGAAAGCCTCGGCCTCAAGGCTTGCCGCCTCGTCGCCGGCCAGCATCAGGAACCGTTCGGTGGCCGCCATCGCCTGGCGGATATGGCCGAGCTTGCCCTCGACCACGCCGAGTTCACGCCAGGCCGGCGCGAAATTCGGCGCCACCAGCAGCATGCGCCGCAGCGTCTCGGCCGCGCGTTCGACATCGCCGCCGCGCCAGGCGCGGCCCTTGATGTTGTTCTGCAGCCGCAGCAGCACTTCGCGCGGCGTCATCAGCCGCACATGCTCGGGCCGCACTTCCTCGCCACCGCCGATGCGGCGCAGCAGGTCGTTCATCTCCGGCGCCGCCGCGATCTTGCCGGCATGGAAGGGATCCAGCACCAGGGCGCCATCCTCGCCTTCCAGCCGGATCAGGAAATGGCCGGGAAAATCGATGCCGGCCACCGGCCAGGCCTGGGCGCGGGCGGCGTAGATGTAGAGCACGCCGAGGCTGACGGGCAGACCCATGCGGCGGTCGATGACACGGATCAGGTCGGCATTCTGCGGGTCGTCGTAATTTTCGGTATCGCCGCGGTAACCGAATTCCAGGCTGAGCACGCTGGCCAGTGCCATGGCGCGTGGCGCCACCTCGGCACCGGCGCCGATGCGGCTCAAAGCCGCGGCGATATCGGCCAGGTGCCGGCGATAGGGCGCGAGATCGAGACCGGGACGGTCGAGCGCCGCCAGCAGCAGCGCCGCCTCGGCGATATCGATGCCGTCATCAGGCGCAGCGCCGAGGGTCTTTAAAGCCGTCTCTATCGCTGCGCTGTCGCTCATGCTGCCTCTTGCCGGGCTTCTACACCGGCCGGCGGCGCGTATCGGTCTTCAGCCAGACATGGCTGACAACCCTGCGCACCCCTTTGATGGTCCGGGCCTGTTCGGTCACCCGCGTGATCTCGTCATCCGACTGGCCGATGCCCATCAGATAGATCGTGCCGTTCACCGTCTCGATCGAGTAGTTGATGTCGACGATCTGCTTGTCGCCGGCGATCTTGGCGCGCAGCTGCGTGGTGATCCAGGTATCGTTGGCATAGTCGAGCAGATCGCCCGATGGCGTCACCTGGATTTCGTTGATCACCTCGTTGATGCGATCCGATGCGGCCCAGGCCAGACGCGTGGCCTCGTCGCGCGAAAATTCCGTACCGACCACACCGGTCAGCAACACGCGGCCTTCGTAAACCGTGATCGACAGCTTGCGCCAGAGATACTGGTTGTCTTTCAGATAGCGATCGTTGATGGCGAGCTGAATGCCCTTGTCGTTGGCGGCATTCTTGATACCGCGCTCTTCCGCCGCGGCAACACCGGTGGCAGCGCCGGCACCGACGGCGACGCCGACACAGCCGTTGAGCATGGGTGCTGTGGCCAGCAGGGCGGCCAGAACAAGAAAGCGGCTAGCAGACGTGATACGCACGAACATCCCCTGTCGTTCAATGGCCCGGTCGTTCAAAACCCGGTTCGGGCCGGCCTCAGTCGATGCGCCAGGCATCGCGGATATGGTGGGGCCAGCGCCCCGGTACAAGCAGCATGGCGTCGAAGCGCAGCGTCAGGGCGGCGGCATCGGCCTGCTGGCCCAAGAATACCGCAGCCGCATTGGCAATGCGACGGCGCTGCTTGGCCTGTAATGATTCTGCCGCCTGCATATAGGTGCCGCGCGCCTTCACCTCCACGGCGACCAGCAGCCGGCCGCGGCGGGCCAGGATGTCGATCTCGCCCAGAGGGTGACGCCAGTTGCGCGCCAGGATGCGGTAGCCCTGCAGCCGCAGCCACCAGACAGCCCAGGTCTCGCCGCGCCGGCCTCGGCGATGCCGCGCATCGGGGGGAAGATCGTCAGTCTGCGGCATCCCGCAATTCCAGGGCGCGGGCATAGACCGCCTTGCGGGCCAGATTGAGCACGGTGGCCACCTCGTCCACCGCCTGGCGCAGCGGCAGCCGCGCCAGCGCCGCCCGCAGCGCCGCATCGAGATCGTCCGCGCCCGCGACACTCTCTTCGGCCGGCGGCCCGATCACCAGCGTGACCTCGCCTTTGGGCGGACCGTGTTCGGCATAATGGGCGGCCAGCTCGGCCAGGCTGCCGCGCCGCACCTCCTCGAATTTCTTGGTCAGCTCGCGCGCCACGGCCGCCTCGCGTTCGGGACCGAAGACCTGGGCCATGCTGGCCAGGCTGTCGGGCAGGCGCTGGGCGCTTTCCAGGAAGATCAGGGTGGCGCGGGCGGATTTCAGCTCGGCCAGCCAGCGGATGCGGGCAGCCGCCTTGGGCGGCGGGAAACCCGCATAGAGGAAGCGGTCGCTGGGCAGACCGGACAGGCTCAAGCCCGTCAGCACCGCCGAGGCGCCGGGCAGCGCCGTGACCACGACACCAGCGGCGATGCAGTCACGTACCAGCTTGTAGCCGGGATCGTTGATCAGCGGCGTGCCGGCATCGGAGATCAGCGCCACCACGGCGCCGGCCTGCAGTTTGCCGAGCAGCTGGGGCCGCACTTTTGCCGCATTATGCTCATGATATGGAAATAACGGCGTGGCGATGCCATAGCGCTTCAGCAGCGGCCCGCTGACCCGGCTGTCCTCACAGGCCACCAGATCGGCGCGCCGGAGCAGGGCCAGGGCGCGCAACGTTATATCGGCGGCGTTGCCGATGGGGGTGGCCACCAGATATAAGCCGGATGTGAATTGCGCTGCATCGACGCCAAGATTGTCGGGCAGCGGCTGAAACGGGTCTGTCATGAGCGCCGGAATGAGCTGCGTGGGTTACCTTAAAGCTGGTCTTTCCGGCCTGTCCATGGTGCTGCGGCCTGCAGCCGCCGCGGCCGGTATGCTGGTGCTGGTTGCCTGCCAGAGCGGCCCCAGCATGCAGGGCGGCCTGCCCGGCCTGCTCGATCGTGTTGTTCCCGGCGCGCCCCAGCGTGTCGCGCCCTCGCCCGGCACCCCCGTGCAGACGCCGGCCCAGACCAATGCCATGCCCAATAGCGGGACGCAGCCGCCGGCGCAACCACTGCCGCTGCCGGCTGCCACGCCATCGGTGGCGATCGAGACGCTGCCGATGCCGCCGGCGCCGCAGTTGCGCGCCCCGGGCGGCGCCGCGGCCATCCATATCGGTTTCCTGGCGCCGCTGAGCGGCCCGAATGCCGGCCTGGGGCGCGCCCTGTTCGAGGCGGCGCAGCTGGCGCTGTTCGATCTGGGCGACGACCGCCTGGTGCTGCTGCCGCGCGACACCGAAGGCCAGGCCGACAAGGCCGCGGCCGCGGCCCAGCAGGTGATTGCCGAAGGCGCGCAGATCATCCTGGGGCCGGTATTCGCCAATGAAGCCGCCACCGTGGGCCAGGTGGCGCGGCTGCGCAACGTCAAGGTCCTGAGCTTCTCCACCGACCGCAGCGTGGCCGGCGGCGGCGTCTTCCTGCTCGGCTTCACGCCGGACCAGCAGGTCGAGCGCGTGGTCGCCTATGCGCGCACCAAGGGGATGACACGGTTTGCCCTGCTGGCGCCGGACTCGGCCTATGGCGGCGCGGTGGCCCAGGCCGCCGAAAGCGCCACAAGCCAGGCGGGTGCCCAGATGCTGAAGCAGGAGCGCTATCCCGGCGACACACCAGACCTCACCCCTATTGTCCGGCGCTTTGCCAGCAGCCTGCGCGCCCTGCCGGCCCGCAGCCTGGAAGACCCGCCGGTGGACGGCGTCGACCCCAATCTGCCGCGTCCGGTGGATGCCCTGCTGCTGCCCGAAGGCGGGGCGCGGCTGCGCGCCCTTGCTCCCCTTTTGCCCTTCTTCGATATCGATCCGCGTGCGGTGCGGTTCCTGGGCACCGGTCTGTGGGACGATCCCGCCCTGGGCAGCGAACCGGCCCTGGTGGGCGGCTGGTATGCCGGCCCGGCGCCAGAAGGCTTTGCCGAATTCGCCCGCCGCTTCGAGCAGGGTTTCGGCCGCCGGCCGCCCCGGCTGGCCAGCCTGTCCTATGACGCCACTGCCCTGGTCGGCATCCTGGCCCGCAGCGCGGCGGGGGCGATGTTTGACGAGGCGGCCCTGACTAACCCGGACGGTTTTGCCGGATATGATGGAATTTTCCGCTTCCGCAGCGATGGCGTGGTGCAGCGCGGTCTGGCGGTTCTGGAAATCCAGCGCCGCGGCAGCCGGGTGATCGACAAGGCACCGGCCAGTTTCCAGCCCGCCAGCAACTGAGCCCGGGGGCGTTCGCCCAACGGGCTGATTGCATCGGCCAGCTTACTAAGAAATTATTCGCTCCCGTGCCGGCCGCGTGCTACCACCGCGGAACGGTCCAATACTACCTGGACGCGCTTTTGCTTTGAGGTCCTTTCTAGTAGGATTCTTATCAAGCCCGTGCGGGGAGATGCTGCAGTGAGCGAAGACACGATGTCGGATCATGAGCGTATCGATTTCTCGAAGATCAGTTTTCTGGTCGTCGAGCCGAACCGGTTGATGGGTCAGATGGTCCGCGATGTGCTGATGATGCTGGATGCCCAGTATATCGATCGCGCCCGCGACTTCGACACGGCGGTCAACATCCTGCGGTTGGGCCGCACCGATATGATGATCACCGAATGGGCGCTGGGCGCGGAAAAGCTCGGCCGCAACGGCATGGATATCGTGCAGTGGATTCGCAACGATGCGGGTTCGCCGAACCGCATGATGCCGATTGTCATGATGACGGCGAATTCGGAAGAGGAATATGTCTGCCGCGCCCGAGATTGCGGCGTGTCGGAATTCGTCGCCAAGCCTTACACGGTGAACGGCTTTTATACCCGGCTGGTGGCCGCGATTGCACGGCCGCGCCAGTTCGTGCGCATCGGCGAGTATTACGGTCCCGATCGCCGGCGGCGTCGCACGCCCGGCTATGGCGGGCCGGAACGCCGCATCGACCTCAACTGACGCCGGCAGCCATCAAGGTCAGTATAATGGCGAAAAAGCCGGTTTTCACGCCTCCACAGCAGGATTTGCGCCGCAAGGCTGTCAATTTCAAGAAAGGCTTCCGCCTTCAGCTTGCACCTGAAGAGCTGCGCCGCCTGGAAGAGGTGGTGGAAAAAGCCACCGACAGCTTCACCCAGGAAATTGCCGACAAACTGCGTCAGCTGCGCGCATCCCTGGACGAGGTGGCCACCGGCCACGGCGTCGATCAGGCCATGCAGGCAATCCGTTCGCTGTCGCTCGACATCAAGGGCATGGGCGGCATGTTCAAATATCCGCTGCTCACCGCCTTTGCCAAATCGCTGAACGATTTCACCAAGGATATGGGCGCGCCCAGCCCGATCCAGCTCGACATCATCGCGGCGCAGATCGATGCGCTGTATGTGGTGACCGCCCAGCGTATCCAGGGCGGCGGCAGCCAGATCGAATCCGAACTGCTGGGCGCCCTGCGCACCGCTACCCGCCTGCACAAGGCGACGTAAGTCAGCCCAGCATCCGCCACAACGGCAGGCCGCTGAGCGCCGCAAAGGCACAGAGCCCCAGCGCCACCAGACGGAACTGCTGTTCGCTCGAACGCGCGAACAGCCGGCTGCCCAGATTGAGCGGCAGCAGATAAGCCGGAATCAGCGGCAGCGACATCAGCAGGCTTTCCGCGGTGAACAGCCCGTTCCACCAGTAAGCGAGTCCCGAGGCGATCGCCGTGAAGCCGAAGAATACGATCAGGTTGGCGCGCACGGTGGCGGCCTCGCCCTGGCCGCCAAGCCAGAGCAGCACCACCGGCGGACCCGGCAAGGCGGCAGCGCCGCCGCTCAGGCCGGCCAGCGCGCCGGTGCCAAGCGTCGCCGGCAGACCCAGCCGGCCGCGATAGCGCCAGCCGGCGGCCATCAGCCCGACCGCCAGCAGGATCAGCAGACAGATCACCCAACGCATCACATCGGGATCGGCGATCACCAGCAGCGCCACGCCGAAGGGCACGGCGACAACCGCACTCAGGCCCAGCGGCAGCACCTCGCGCCAGACACAGCGGCGCAGCGCATCGGGCAGCATGGCCAAAGCGGCGATATCATCGGCGATGAACAGCAGGATGGCGGCGAGCTTGGGTTCGTAGACCAGGCTGGCGACCGGCATGAACATCATGGCGCCGCCGAAACCGGAAAAGCCGCGCACCAGACCGGCCAGCGCTGCTGCGCCGAAAACGGCCCAGTAGCGCGGCTCGGTCAGGAAGCCGAAAAGAGGAAACGCGTCAGCCAACCAGGATGACGATGCCGGCCAGCGCCACGGCCGCGCCGGCGGCGCGGGTGATCAGGCCGACATTCAGCTGCTGCGCGAGACGGGCTGCAACCAGGCCGATGCCATGCAGCAGCGCCGTGGCCAACAGCATGCCGAAGCCATAGACCAGCGCCTGCGAGGCATCGCCGATCTCGGTGCCATGGGCATGGCCGTGGAACAGGGCAAACACGGCGGTCACCGCCATGGCGGCCGGCAGCGGCGGACGCATGGCGAAGGCAACGATCAGGCCCAGGATCAGCACCGACATCGCGATGCCGGACTCGACGCCGGGCAGGGCGACATCCGCCAGACCGAGGCCGAAGCCGGCCGCCATCGCGGCGACGAAGCTGGCCGGCAAGAGCCAGAGGGCGCGCGGCTGCTGCGCGGCCTGCTGGACCGCCCAGAGGCCGACCGCCAGCATGGCGAGCAGATGATCGAGGCCGCCGAAGGGATGCGCGAAGCCGGCGGAGAAACCGGCGGCGGCGGGCTCGGCGCCGGGATGACCGGGATGGGCCAGAGCCGGAACGGCGATGCTCGCCAGAACGAGGGCCGGCAGAACCATCTGGCCGAGCTTGGACTTGAAGGACATGACGACCTCTTTATTACGCATGCGTTGCGAACCACCCGTCTCCTTTGTGCCCCAAGCCGGTTGCGTTTGACAAGACATGCCCGGGCCTCCCCGCGGGGTTGGCGCGCGTTTGACAAGGCCGGACCCCGGGCTTAGGGTCCGCCGCGATGGTTCGCCGCCTGCCGAAAGGTGGAACGGCGATGAAAAGGGAACGCGGTGCCGGCTTTCTGTGCAGATATGTCTGTGCAGGGCCGCAAGCCGCGGCAGCCCCCGCTACGGTAGGCGGCGAGCGGCGCGCAACAGCCACTGGACCGGACACGGTCTGGGAAGGCGCGCGATCCGCGACAACCCGCAAGCCCGGAGACCTGCCATCGGCTTTAGTCGAAGCGGACGTGCCGGACGGGGTGTGCCGGCGCCCGGCCTATGTCATTCTTGCCGCCGCGCAGGCGCAAGACCGACAGCAGCCATGGTCCGCGTCGGCGTCATGGAACAGGGCGCTCATCCTATGCAGAAGATTCCCGCAACCGTCGTCACCGGCTTTCTCGGCGCCGGCAAGACCACGCTGATCCGCCACCTCATCACCAATGCCAAGGGCCGGCGCATCGCGCTGATCGTCAACGAATTCGGCGAAATGGGCATCGATGGCGAGCTGCTGAAAAGCTGCGGCGCGCCCGATTGCAGTGAGGACGATATCATCGAGCTGGCCAATGGCTGCCTGTGCTGCACGGTGGCCGACGATTTCCTGCCGACCCTACAGAAGCTGCTGGACCGGCCCAATCCGCCGACGCACATTGTCATCGAGACCTCCGGTCTCGCCTTGCCGAAACCCCTCGTCCAGGCTTTTGCATGGCCGGGCATCAAAAGCCGCACAACGGTGGATGGCGTGGTCACCGTGGTGGATGCCGCCGCCGTGGCCGAAGGGCGGTTTGCCGATGATGAAGATGCGGTGGCCGCGCAGCGCGCCGCCGATGCCAGCCTGGATCATGACAATCCGCTGGAGGAACTGTTCGAGGACCAGCTCGGCTGCGCCGATCTGGTGCTGCTGAACAAGGCCGACCTTCTGGATGAAGGCGCCATGCAGAATGTGCGGGCCGAGATCGGTGCGCATCTGCGCCAGGGCGTGAAAACCCTGTCGATCAGCCAGGGCGAGATCGCCGCCGATATCCTGCTGGGCCTGCATGCGGCCGCCGAAGACGACATCGCGGCGCGCAAGTCGCATCACGACAATGAGGAAGACCACGACCACGAGGATTTCTTCAGCTTCTCGCTGACCCTGCCCGAGCAGACGGCGCCGGATGCCCTGCTGGAGCGTCTGCTGCCGGTGATCGCCGAACACGACATCCTGCGGGTGAAGGGCTTTGTCGCCGTCGCCGGCAAGACCATGCGGCTGGTGCTGCAGGGCGTGGGCGCGCGGCTGTCGCATTATTACGACCGTGACTGGACCAGCGCCGAGCCACGCGCCACGCGCCTGGTGGTGATCGGCCGCGCCGGCCTGGACGAGGCGGCGATCCGCGCCGCCCTCGCGGCCTGAGTCGAACAGGGGCGCAGCGCCTTGCATCTGCTCAATGCCATACCCGGCGGCGCGGCGACAGCGGATGGCGCTGTCGACCTGAAACAGTCGCCGGGCGATATCGTCATCCTGAGCGCTGCGGATTCCGAACTGGCGGGCCTGAGCAATGCCTGCGCGGCCCTGAGCGACGACTTCCCCTCGCTGCGACTGGCCAATCTGCTGCAGCTTGGCCACCCCTACGCGGTCGATCTCTATGTCGACAGCGTGATCGTGCAGGCCAAGCTGGTGATCGTGCGGCTGCTCGGCGGCCAGAGCTACTGGGCCTATGGCGTCGAGCGTCTGAGCGAGGTTTGCCGCACGCGTGGCATCGCGCTCGCCTTCCTGCCCGGCGACCGCCAGGCCGATCCCGGCCTCGATGGCTTCTCTACCGTCACCGACGAGACGCGCGCCGAATTGTTCAGCTATTTCCGCGAGGGCGGCGTCGACAACCTGCGCAATGCCCTGCGCTATGCGGCTTCCGTGATCGGTCATGCGGAAGACCCGCCGCCGGCGCGGCCGCTGCCGGCCGCCGGCCTGTACTGGCCCGACCTCGCCGATCCCGATCTCGACACGCTGCGCCACACCTGGGCCGCCAAGCATCGCGGCATGCCGCATCCGATCTGCGCCATTGTTTTCTATCGCGCCCTGCTGCAGGCCGGCGATATAGCGGCTGTCGATGCGCTGATCGAATCGTTAAGCGCCGAGGGGCTGCATCCGCTGCCGATCTATGTCACCAGCCTGAAGGACCGCCTGTCGGCCGATCTGGTCGGGACCCTGCTGGATCAGGCGCTGCCTGACGTGATCCTCAATGCCACCAGCTTCGCTATCGGAAGCCCGAATGGTGGCGCAGCCAATACGCCCACCGACGATCCGCTGGGGCAGTGTGACTGCCCGGTGCTGCAGGTGGTGTTCGCCTCAGGCCCGCGCGAGGACTGGCAGACCGGCACGCGCGGCCTGAATGCCCGCGATCTGGCGATTGCCGTGGCGCTGCCGGAAATCGACGGACGCATCCTCACCCGTGCCGTGGCCTTCAAGGCTGAAGCCACCTTCGACACCCGCACCGAATGCAGCATCGTACGCATGCAGCCCGATCACGGCCGCTGCCGCTATGTGGCAAAGCTGGCCTGCGCCTGGTCGCGCCTCGCACGCCTGGCACCGGCAGAGCGCAAAGTCGCGCTGGTGATCGCCAACTATCCCAACCGCGACGGCCGCATCGGCAACGGCGTCGGCCTGGATACGCCACAAAGCGCGGTGGAAATCCTGCGCGCCATGAAAGATGCCGGCTATGAACTGAATGCGCTGCCGGTCAGCGGCAACCGCCTGATCGAAGCGCTGCAGGAAGGCGTGACCAACGACTTCGCCCGCGCCGCCGGCCGGCGCGTGCGGGTGCTGTATCCGCTCGCATTATACCGTCGCTACTTTGAAAACCTGCCGCCCTCGATACAGCAGGCCGTCCAGGAGCGCTGGGGCGATCCGGAAGCCGATCCGCTGCTCCATGACGGACCCGACGGCAGCGGCTTCACCCTGCCGGTTCTGCCCTTGGGCAATGTCGCGGTGATGATCCAGCCGGCGCGCGGCTACAATATCGATCCGGCCCGCAGCTATCACGATCCGGCATTAGTGCCGCCGCATCACTATCTGGCGGCCTATGCCTGGCTGCGTGAAAGCTTCGGCGCCGATGCCGTGATCCATTGCGGCAAACATGGCAATCTGGAATGGCTGCCCGGCAAGGCGCTGGCGCTGAGCGAAGACTGCTTCCCCGAAGTGGTGTTCGGGCCGCTGCCGCAGCTCTATCCCTTCATCGTCAACGATCCCGGCGAGGGCACGCAGGCAAAGCGCCGCACCTCTGCCGTGATCCTGTCGCATCTGACGCCGCCGCTGACGCGCGCAGAAATCTATGGCGATCTCTCGGCACTGGAACAGCTGGTGGATGAATATTACGAAGCTGCCGGCCTCGACCGCCGCCGCCTGCCGCTGCTGGCCGAACGCATCATCGACGAGACGCGGCGGCTCGGTCTCGACGCCGATTGCGACATCCAGCCGGGCGAGCCCACCGAATCCGCGCTGCTCAAGCTCGACAATCATCTCTGCGACCTGAAAGAGCTGCAGATCCGCGACGGCCTGCATGTCTATGGCGTGAATCCCCATGGCGAGCAGCTGATCGACCTGCTGGTGGCGCTGGTGCGGCTGCCGCGCAACGACAGCAAGGGCGGCAATGCCTCGATCCTGCGCGCGCTCAGTGCCGATCTCGGGCTCGGCTTCGATCCCCTGGGCACCGACTATGCCGCCGACTGGACCGGACCGCGCCCGGATATCCTGGACGCCATCGTGCCGGACGGCTACTGGCGCAGCCATGGCGACACCATCGAACGGCTGGAGATGCTGGCCAAGCAGCTGATCGGCGACCGCCGCCTGCCCGACGAGACCTGGACCGCGACCCGCGTGGTTCTGCAGGAAATCGACTACCGCCTGCGCCCGGCGGTGCTGAGCTGTGGCCGCGCCGAGATCGAAAATCTGCTGCTCGGCCTCGATGGCCGTTTCGTGCCGCCGGGCCCGAGCGGCGCGCCGACCCGCGGCCGGCCGGAAGTGCTGCCCACGGGGCGCAACTTCTTCTCGCTGGATGCGCGCAGCCTGCCCACACCCTCGGCCTGGACGCTCGGCTGGCAGTCGGCCGATGCACTGCTGCAACGGCATCGCCAGGATCATGGCGAATGGCCGCGCGCGATTCTTCTCAATGCCTGGGGCACCGCCAACATGCGCACCGGCGGCGACGATATCGCCCAGGCGCTCGCTCTCATTGGCGCGCGCCCGACCTGGGAGACCGCATCGGGTCGCGTCACCGGATTCGAGATCGTGCCGCTGGACCTGCTGGACCGGCCGCGTATTGACGTCACCCTGAAGGTGAGTGGCTTTTTCCGCGACGCCTTCCCGGCGCAGCTGGCGCTGTTCGATGCCGCCATCCGCGCCGTGCAGGGGTTGGACGAGCCGCCGGAACTCAACCCGCTGGCCGCGCGCTTCCGCGACGAAACCGACGCGATGATCGCCCATGGCGTCAGCCCGGAGGATGCGCGTCGCCGCGCCGGCTATCGCATCTTCGGCGCCAAGCCTGGCGCCTATGGCGCCGGCCTGCAGGCCCTGATCGACGAAGGCGGCTGGGCCGAGACCGCCGATCTGGCGCGCGCCTATATCGCCTGGGGCGCCTATGCCTATGGTGCCGAAGCAGAAGGCGTCGAAGCCAAGGACGGCTTCACCCGCCGCCTGGGCGTGATCGACACCGTGGTGCAGAACCAGGACAACCGCGAACACGACCTGCTGGATTCCGACGACTACTACCAGTTTGAGGGCGGCGCGGTGGCGGCGGTTCAATTCGTCTCAGGCGCCGCACCGACCGCTTATCACAACGACCATTCTCGCCCGGAAGCGCCGCGCATCCGCCGCCTGGAAGAAGAGATCGCCCGCGTGGTGCGCGGCCGCGCCGGCAATCCGAAATGGATCGACGGCGTAAAGCGCCATGGCTACAAGGGCGCCTTCGAGATCGCCGCCACGGTGGATTACCTGTTCGCCTTTGCCGCCACCACCGGCCTGGTGCGCGATCATCAGTTCGACCTGCTCTATGAATCCTACCTGGCCGATCCGGATACGCGGCATTTCATCGAGATCAACAATCCGGCCGCCGCCCGCGAGATCGCCGAGCGCTTCCGCGAGGCGATTCGGCGCGGCCTGTGGCGGCCGCAAGCCAATTCCGCCGCCGATCTGCTGGAAAGAATGTCGGCCGCATGAAAGCGATTGGTACATGAAAATCAAGGAACCCGGCCTGAGCGACGACGAGATCAATGCGCGCGCCAACGAAAAGGCAAAGAAGCGCAAGGAAGTACGCGACCGCATGCTGGCGACCAAGACGATCACCGAGAAGGGCCTGCTGATCGTCCATACCGGCAAGGGCAAGGGCAAGTCGACCGCCGCCTTCGGCCTGGTGATGCGCGCCATCGGCAATGGCTTCCGCGTCGGCATCGTGCAGTTCGTCAAGGGCAAGTGGCAGACCGGTGAGCGGCCGGTGCTGGAGAAATTCCCTGAACAAGTGACGATCAAGGCGATGGGCGAGGGCTTCACCTGGGACACCCAGGACCGCGCCCGCGACATCCGCGCCGCCACCGAGGCCTGGGCTGAGGCGAAGCGCATGATCGCCGCCTGCACCGGAGACCGGCCATTATACGACATGCTGGTGTTCGACGAGCTGAACATCGTGCTGCGCTACGACTATCTCGATCTGGCCGAAGTGGTGGAAACCCTTCGCCAACGCGCGCCGCAGCTCCATATCGTGGTGACCGGCCGCAACGCCAAGCCAGAATTGATCGAAGCCGCCGACCTGGTGACCGAAATGACCGAGATCAAGCATCCCTTCCAGGCCGGCGTGAAGGCGCAGAAAGGAATCGAGTTCTGATGGAAAAGACCCTGCTCAATCCCGCCAGTATCGCACCGCCGGTGGGCAATTACGCCCATGGCGTGCTGGTCGCCGGCGGCCAGCGCATGCTGTTCATCAGCGGGCAGATTCCGGCGGCAAGCGACGGCAGCATCCCGAAGGATTTCGAAAGTCAGGCGCGCAACTGCTGGCGCAATATCGAGGCCATTCTGAAAGAGGCCGGCATGAGTTTTGACAACATCGTCAAGGCCACCATCTTCCTGACCGACCACAAATACCTGCAGGCCAACCGGCAGGTGCGCAACGAAATTCTTGGCGATCGCAAATTCGCCTCCAGCGCCATCGTGACTTCGACCCTGCTGCCGGAATGGCTGCTGGAGATCGAAGCCATCGCCATGGCCTGAGCAGAAAGCACACCACGCCCCATGTTTTCGCTGGAAAAATCCGCCTTCGAGAAAACCGCCGTGATGCTCTGCGGCCATGGCAGCCGTGACGAGGCGGCGGTGGCCCAGTTCAAGGCGCTGGCCGAGCATATGAAGCGGCGCCTGCCGCAATACGATGTCGATTACGGCTTCCTGGAATTCGCCACGCCGATCATCCGTGATGGCCTGGACGCGCTACGCGCCAAGGGCAATACGCGGATTCTCGCCCTGCCCGGCATGCTGTTCGCGGCCGGCCATGCCAAGAACGATATCCCCAGCGTGCTCAACCGGTATCAGGCCGAGCATGACAATATCACCATCACCTATGGCCGCGACCTCGGCATCGACCTGAAGATGCTTCGCGCCGCCGGCGACCGGGTGCAGACCGCACTGGATACAGCAGGCGACGGCATCGGGCGCCATGAAACCGCGCTGGTGGTGGTCGGCCGCGGCACCTCCGATCCCGACGCCAATTCCAATGTGGCCAAAGTGATGCGCATGCTGTGGGAAGGCTTCGGCTTCGGCTGGGGCGAGACCGCCTATTCCGGCGTCACCTTCCCGCTGGTACAGCCCTCGCTGCAGCATGTGGCCAAACTCGGCTACAAACGCGTCATCGTCTTTCCGTATTTCCTGTTCACCGGCATCCTGGTCGACCGCATCTACGGCGCGGTCGACGACGCGGCAGCCGCGCATCCGGAGATCGAATTCGTCAAGGCGAGCTATCTCAACGACCACCCGCTGGTGCTGGAGGTGTTCGAGGACCGGGTGTCGGAGATTCTGGCCGGCACCAACAACATGAACTGCCAGATGTGCAAATACCGCGCCCAGGTGCTCGGCTTCGAGGACGAGGTCGGGCTGGCGCAGGAAAGCCACCACCATCATGTGGAAGGCATCGGCACCGGGCACAGCCACGGACACGATCACGGACAACGGCACGGGCACGGGCACGGGCACGATCATAGCCACGACCATCACGATCATGCGTCTCATGACCATGGTCATCATCCCTATCCCCATGCCGATCATCCGCATGGTCCGAAGACGCTTGTGAAATGACCGGCTACGACTATCTGCGCGATCCGGATGCGATCTATCGCCTGAGCTTCGAGCTGATCCGCAAGGAAGTCGATCTGGCGCATCTGCCGCCGGGTATCGACGAGCTGGCGCTGCGGCTGATCCATGCCTGCGCCATGCCGGATATTCTGCCCGACCTGGTGTGGACGGACGATCTGCCGCAGGCCGTGCATGACGCGCTGCGCGCCGGCAAGCCTATCTTAAGCGATGTCGACATGGTGGCTTATGGCGTGATCCGCTCGCGCCTGCCAGCCGATAACCGTGTGCTGAGCTTCCTCAACACACCGGAAGCACGCCAGATCGGCCAGACTGGGCAGATCACCCGCTCAGCCGCTGCCGTCGAGCTTTGGCTTCCCCATCTCGACGGCGCCGTGGTGGTGATCGGCAATGCCCCGACCGCGCTGTTCCGGCTGCTGGAACTGCTGCAGGACCCCGGCACACCCCGGCCGGCGGCCATCCTGGGCTTCCCGGTCGGCTTCGTCGGCGCCGCGGAATCCAAACAGGCGCTGATCGAGGCGTCGCCCAAGGGCGTGGCTTATGCGACACTGAAGGGACGGCGCGGCGGCAGCGCTATGGCGGCGGCGGCCATCAACGCCCTTGCGACCTGGGACCCTGCATGACGACACCATGGCTGTCCGTGATCGGGATTGGCGAAGACGGCCTCGACGGCCTGAAATCCGCCGCACGCACACTGATCGAGACCGCCGATCTGCTGATCGGCGGCGAGCGCCATCTCGCCATGGTGCCGGTTCGTGATGGCCAGCAACGTATCGCCTGGGCCTCGCCGCTGCTGGCGCAAGCCGACCGCATCCTGGACCACAAGGGCCGACGCACCTGCGTGCTGGCCAGCGGCGATCCGATGTGGTTCGGCATCGGCGCGACGCTGGCCAGACGTGTGCCACCCGAAGAGCTGGTGATCGTCAGCCATCCCGGCGCCTTTGCGCTGGCGGCGGCGAAACTGGCCTGGCCGCTGGATGCCGTCGCCTGTCTCACGCTACACGGCCGTCCGCTCGACCTGCTGGCGGCACAGCTTTATCCGCAGGCGCGGCTGCTGATCCTCAGCGAGAATGGCGCCATGCCGGCGCAGGTGGCGAAGTATCTCGACAAGCGCGGTTTCGGCTCGGCCGAAATCACGGTGCTGGAGCATCTGGGCGGCGCGCAGGAGCGCGTGCTGACCGGCAGGGCGAAGGGCTGGCCCCATGGCGCCTGCGCCGATCTCAACACCATCGCGCTGCAGCTCAACGACGGCCCGGGCCTGACCCGGCTCGCCGGCCTTGAGGACGATCTCTATCTCCATGACGGCAATATCACCAAACGCGAGATCCGCGCCGTGACGCTGGCGCGGCTGGCGCCATTTCCGGGCGAGCTGCTGTGGGATGTCGGCGCCGGATCGGGCTCGATCTCGATCGAGTGGATGCGCAGCCATCACCGTAACCGCGCCATTGCCATCGAGAGCAAGGATTCGCGCCGCAGCATGATCGCCCAGAATGCCGCCCAGCTTGGCGTGCCCGATCTCGATATCCGCGATGGCATCGTGCCCGCTGCGCTGGATGGCCTGCCGCCACCCGACGCCGTCTTCATCGGCGGCGGCGTGACGGCGGAAGGCGTGATCGAACGCTGCTGGGACGCCCTGAAGCCCGGCGGACGGATCGTTGCCAATGTGGTGACGCTGGAAGGCGAAAGTATCCTGACGCAGGCGCGCAGCACGCATGGTGGCGATCTCGCGCGCTTTTCGGTGCAGCGCGCCGAGCCGGTCGGCCGCTTCCATGGCTGGCACGCGATGTTCCCGGTGACGCAGTGGTGCGCTGTAAAAGATTGAAGATTGGCAAGGCATGACCGGCACCGTATATGGCCTCGGCATCGGCCCGGGCGACCCCGAGCTGATTACGCTGAAGGCGCTGCGGCTTCTTCAAAGCGCAGATGTCGTGGCTTATCCCGCCCCCGAAACCGGCGACAGCCTGGCGCGTAAAATCGTTGCGCCGCATCTGAAAGGCGGCCAGACCGAAGTGGCGATCCGCATGCCATTGACGGTGGCGCGTTTCCCGGCCCAGGCCGTCTACGACCAGGCCGCCAAGGACCTCGCCGCGCATCTCGATGCCGGCCGCAACATTGCCGTGCTGTGCGAGGGCGATCCCTTCCTCTACGGCTCCTTCATGTATCTGTTCGGCCGACTGGCCGAGCGCTTCCCGGTCGAGGTGGTGCCCGGCGTGTCGTCGCTGAATGCCTGCTCTGCAGCGCTGAAGCATCCCCTGGTCTCCCGCAACGACGTGCTGACGGTGATCCCGGCGCCGCTGGATGACGAGACCATTGCGCAGAAGCTGCTGCACACCGATGCGGCCGCGATCCTGAAGCTCGGTCGTCACGGGCCACGCATCGTCGCCCTGCTGCGGCAGCTTGGCCTGAGCAGCCGCGCGCATTATATCGAACGCGCCACCATGGCCGAGCAGCGCATCCTGCCGCTCGACGATGTCGACCCGCAGAGCATCCCGTATTTCGCCATGATCCTGATCCACAAGAAGGGCGAAAGCCATTTCATGGAGTTCCAGTCTTGAGCATAGGTAAACCGGCGCTGGTGCTGCTAACCCCCAATGCGCGGGGAACGGCACAGGCACTGATGACGGCGTTTCCGGCCTGGGACGTTTACGCGCCCGACGATGCGGCGCTCGTCCATGCGCTCCCCATCGGCAAGCCCACGGAGACCATGGCGCAGCTCTTCGCGGCCGGACGCCCGGTGATCGGCATCTGCGCCGCCGGGATTCTGATCCGCGCGGTGGCCGGTACCCTGGCCGACAAACGCAGCGAGCCGCCGCTGATCGCGGTGGCGGCCGATGGCTCCAGCGTGGTGCCGCTGCTGGGCGGCCATCACGGCGCCAACCTGCTGAGCCGCCGCATCGCCAGCGTGCTGCAGGGCATCGCCGCCGTCACCACCGCCGGCGACCTGGCCTTCGGTCTGGGACTGGACGAACCGCCCGAAGGCTACAGGCTGGCCAATCCCGACGACGCCAAGGGCCTGATGGCCAATCTCCTGCGCGGCACCGGTATCCGCATTGCAGGGGAAGCGCCCTGGCTGCGCGACAGCGGCCTGCCGATCCGCGATGACGGCACCATGCTGATCGAGGTGACGCACAGAGCCGTCGAAGGCAACGCCAATCACCTGGTCTATCACCCGCGCAGTGTCGCCATCGGCGTCGGCTGCGAGCGCAACTGCAAACCCGTCGAACTGATCCGCCTGGTGCAGGGCGTTCTGGATCGCGAAGAGATTGCCCGCGACAGCATTGCCGGCATCTATTCGCTCGACCTGAAAGCCGACGAACCGGCGATGCAGGAACTGGCGAAATGGTTCGACGTGCCCTTCCGTGTTTTCGATGCCGCCACGCTGGAAGCCGAGGCACCGCGGCTGGCCAATCCCTCGGATGCCGTCTTCGCCGAGGTCGGCGTGCATGGCGTGTCGGAAGGCGCGGCGCTGGCTGCCGCCGGACCGGACGGCATCCTCCTGGTGCCCAAGCAGAAATCCGAGCGCGCCACCTGTGCCTTTGCGCTGGCGCCGCTGCCCTTCGACGGGACAACGCGTGGAAAAATGCGCGGCGAGCTGCATGTGGTGGGCACCGGCCCGGGCGATGCGCAATGGCTGACACCGGAAGCACGGATCGCCTTGAGTGAGGCCACCGACTGGGTCGGCTATGGCCTCTATCTCGATCTCTACCCCGAACTCAGCATTGGCAAGACGCTCCATCGCTACGAGCTGGGCGAGGAAGAGCTGCGCGTGCGCGCCGCCCTCGATCTGGCAGCAAGTGGCCGGCGCGTGGCGCTGGTCTGCTCGGGCGATCCCGGCATCTATGCCATGGCAACGCTGGTTTTCGCCCTGCTGGAGAAAGGACCGGAACGCAAAGACTGGCAGCGGCTCGCCGTACAGGTCGCGCCCGGCATCTCTGCTTTGCAGGCCGCAGCGGCGAAATCCGGCGCGCTGCTGGGTCATGACTTCTGCACGATTTCGCTGTCCGACCTGCTGACGCCGCTGGAAGCCATTCTCCAGCGCATCAAGGCCGCAGCCGAAGCCGATTTCGTCATCGCCTTCTACAATCCGGTGTCGCAGCGCCGCCGCCACCAGCTGGAACTGGCGAAAGACATCCTGCTGCAGCATCGCCCGCAGGACACGCCCGTCGTGCTGGCCCGCAATCTGGGCCGCGAGGGCGAACGCATCACCCTGACGACCCTGGCTGCGCTCGACATCGACGCGGTCGACATGCTGACGGTGGTGCTGGTCGGCTCGTCGGCCAGCAGGGCGATAGCCATGCCTGATGGCCGCCGCTTTGCCTATACGCCACGCGGCTACGAAAAGAAGTTCACGGAATGACTGTCCACTTCATCGGCGCCGGCCCCGGCGCGCCGGACCTCATCACGCTGCGGGGCGCGAAACTGATCAAGGCCTGCAAGGTCTGCCTTTACGCGGGCTCGCTGGTGCCGCCGGAAGTCGTGGCGTTGGCGCCGAAAAAGGCCCGCGTGATCGACACCGCGCCGCTGAACCTGGACGAGATCATGGCCGAGATCGTCGCGGCGCATGACAAAGGCCTGGATATTGCGCGCGTGCATTCGGGCGATCCGTCTTTGTACGGCGCCATCGCCGAACAAATCCGCCGGCTGAAAAAACTCGACATTCCCTATACCATCACGCCCGGGGTTCCTGCCTTCGCTGCCGCCGCCGCGATCCTGCAGACCGAACTGACCCTGCCCGACGTGGCGCAGAGCGTGATCCTGACCCGCACGGCGATGAAGTCATCGGATATGCCGGCTGGCGAGACGCTGGCCAATTTCGGCAGGACCAAGGCCACGCTGGCCATTCATCTGTCGATCCGCAACATGAAACATGTGATTGAGGAACTGACGCCGCATTACGGGGCCGATTGTCCGGTCGCCGTTGTCGTCCGTGCCACCTGGCCGGACCAGGAAATCATCCGCGGCCAGCTTTCGGATATTGCACCGAAGGTGCGGGCGGCCAAGATCACCCGCACGGCACTGATCCTGGTCGGCCACGTGCTGGGCGAGGATACTGCCTTCAGCGACAGCGCGCTGTATGACCCGAAGCATGTGCATGTGCTGCGGCCAGGGAAGACGAAAAAATAACATCTGTCATGCCACCGCTTTCGCGTTGGCATGACAGATGCTGTTATAATGCCGCGATGTTAATCCAGCCCAGCGCGGCGCCGACTGAATCGAGCGCTTCGCCCGGTGGCAGCGGCGGGCGTTCGATCATCAGGACGGGAAGATGAAGTTCGGCGGCAGCCGCCACCTTGGCCGCTGAGCCGCCGGAATTCTTGGTCACCAGCAGATCGATGCGGTGCTGCTGCATCAGCGCCTTCTCGTCATCGGGCGAGAAGGGACCGCGGCCCAGAACCAGTTCACCGGCCGGTAGTGCGAGCCCCGCGGCTGGCGGATCGATCATGCGGGTGAGAAACCAGCGGGCATTGCCATGCGATGCAAGGCCGCCGCCCAGCGGCACAAAGGGCCCCAGTTCCTGCCGGCCGACGGTGAGGAAAATCCGGTGCGCCGGATGGAAGCGCAGGAACACCGCCGCCGCGGCCACGCTTGGCATCAGGGTCCAGCGATCGCCCGGCGCGGCCACCCAGGGCGGCCGCACCAGCTTGGCGCGCGGAATGCCCAGCGCGGTGCAGGCTTCGTGGGCATGGCGCGCCATCTGGGCCGCGAAGGGATGCGTGGCATCCAGCACCAGGTCGATCTTCTCGGCGACCAGATAGCTGCTCAAGCCTTCGATGCCGCCGAAGCCGCCGATGCGCACCTCGCCCGGCGGCACCTGCGGATTCTCGGTACGGCCGGCCAGCGAGGAAATGCAGCGCACTTTCGCATGGCCCGCCAGTTCGCGCGCCAGCCGCAGCCCCTCGGCCGTGCCGCCGAGCAGCAGGAGATTACGCTGGCGTGCCATGCGCTCTCCCGACGATGCTGCCGGCACGATCCACGGCGACGACATCGATGACGATGGCCGCCGGACTGACGATGCCCTGGGCCACGGCGCAGGCCCGGCGCGCCACCAGATCGCCGAGCGGCAGACCGGCGGCCTGCGCCATCTGCAGAACCTGCAGGGCCGTATTGGCCGCCTGCGCCTGCGCCACCTGATCGGCGGAGGCGCCCAGCTCACCCAGCCACCGGGCCAGGCTTTCGGCATCGACCTGGCTGCGGCCGGAATGCAGGTCCATCTGGCCCTGCGCCAGTTTCACCAGTTTGGCGAAACCGCCGCCGATGGTCAGCCGCGGCACCGGATGCTGCCGCAGGTATTTCAGCAGCGCGCCGGCGAAGTCGCCCATATCGAGCAACGCCTGATCGGATAATCCATAGAGCGTCTGCACCGCCGCCTCGGAGGTCGAGCCGGTGCAGCCGGCGACATGATCCAGACCGGCGGCCACCGCCACATCGACGCCGCGATGGATCGAATGAATCCAGGCCGAGCAGGAAAACGGCACGACGATCCCGGTGGTGCCGAGGATGCTCAGGCCGCCGACTATGCCGAGCCGCGGATTCCAGGTCCGTTTCGCCAGGTCCGCACCGCCGGGCACCGCGATCTCGATTTCCACATCGCCGGCATCGCCATGCGCGGCGGCAACCTGCTGCACCACCGCGGCCATCATGCGGCGCGGTACCGGGTTGATCGCCGGTTCGCCCGGCGGCAGCGGCAGGCCGGCCAGCGTCACCATGCCCACACCTTCGCCGGCCCGGAACTGCACGCCGCTGCCCGGTGACCCGCGCGAGACCCTGGCAACGATCAGCGCCTGATGCGTCACATCGGGATCGTCGCCGGCATCCTTCACGATGCCGGCCCGGGCCCAGCCGTCGCCCTGCTGTTCGGTCGCCAGCGCAAAGCTGGGCGTTTCACCGTTCGGCAGTGTGATGGTCACCGGATCGGGGAATACGCCGGTCAACAATGCCTGATAGGCAGCCGCCGTCGCCGCGGTGGCGCAGGCGCCCGTGGTCCAGCCGCGGCGCAGAGGTTTATCCGGCGAGAGGTCCGTCATGGGAGGCGAAGTATACACCGGCGACCGTGCGGTGTACCCTCACGCCATGCATTTGCCCGCCCTCGACATGCCCGTTTTTCCGCCCGGCCAGGTCTGGCTTGCCGGCGCTGGTCCCGGCGATCCGGGGCTTTTGACCCTGCATGCGGTGAATGCGCTGAACCAGGCCGATGTCGTCGTCTATGACGCGCTGGTCGGCGAAGCGATCCTGCGCTGCGCCCGGCCGGCCGCGGTGCTGGAATACGCTGGCAAGCGCGGCGGCAAGCCCTCGCCGAAGCAGCGTGATATTTCCATCCGCCTGGTCGAGCTGGCGCGCCAGGGCAAACGCGTTCTGCGGCTGAAAGGCGGCGATCCCTTCGTTTTCGGCCGCGGCGCCGAGGAAGCCCTGGCGTTGCGCGAGGCCGGCATCGGCTTCCGCGTCATTCCCGGCATTTCGGCGGGCATCGGCGGCCTGGCCTATGCCGGCATTCCGCTGACGCATCGCGACACCAACTCCTGCGTCACCTTCCTGACCGGCCATAACGCCAGCGGCGAAGTGCCCGATAGCGTCGACTGGGCCGCCATGGTGCGCGCCTCGCCGGTGCTGGTGATCTACATGGCGATCAAGCATCTGGATATCCTGGTGGCCAAGCTGCGTCATGCGGGTCTGAGCGCCGACCGCCCGGCGGCCCTGGTGAGCCATGCCACCCTGCCGCAGATGCGCGTGCTGACCTCCACGCTGGACCGCGTGGTGGCCGAGGCACAGACCGCGCAGATCGAACCGCCGGCGCTGCTCGTGGTCGGCGAGGTGGTCAACCTGCATCAGGTCTTCGGCAGCAGCGACCTGCAGGCGATGCCAACCCCCGTCGCGTCATGCCAAGCGGCCTCGTAATCGCCGCGCCCGCGTCGGGCAGCGGCAAAACCACTGTGACCCTGGCGCTGCTGCGCCTGCTGAGCCGCGAAGGCCGCAGCGTCACCGCCTTCAAGACCGGACCGGATTACATCGACGGCGCCTTCCATCGCGCCGCCGCCGCCAGCCGCCCCTGCTACAATCTCGATCCTTATGCCATGCGTGCGGAAACCGTTGCCGCCGTGCTGCGCGCCGGCGCCGAAGAGGCCGAGGTGGCGGTGATCGAAGGCGTGATGGGCCTGTTCGACGGCGCCGCCAGCGGTGAAGGCTCGACCGCCGATCTGGCCGTGCGGCTCGGCCTGCCGGTGATGCTGGTGGTGGATGCGGCGCGCCAAAGCCAGTCGGCCGCAGCATTGGTGCATGGCTTCCGCAGTTTCCGCAGCGATGTCGCAGTCGCCGGCGTCATTCTCAACCGCGTCGCCTCGCCCCGTCACGAAGCCCTGCTGCGCGAGGCGCTGCAGCAAAGCGGCATCCCGGTGCTGGCCGCCCTGCCGGCGGAAACCGAACTCGCCCTGCCGAGCCGCCACCTGGGCCTGGTGCAGGCCGGCGAGCATGAAGGTCTGGATCTTTTTCTCGACCGCGCCGCCGACTGGCTGCACCGGCATCTCGACCGCGCGGCATTGGATACCCTGCTGCAGCCACTGGCCATTGACGGCACGGCGAAGCTGCGGCCGCTGCAACCACTCGGCCAGCATATGGCGGTGGCGCAGGATGAGGCCTTTGCCTTCGCCTATCCGCATCTGCTGCAGGGCTGGCGCGACCAGGGTGCGGATTTGAGTTTCTTCGCGCCGCTGCAGGATCAGGCGCCGTCGCCGCAAGCCGATGCCGTCATCCTGCCCGGCGGCTATCCCGAACTGCATGCCGGTGCCCTGGCGGCGAACCAGACCCTGATGCGCGGCCTGCACGATGCGACGGGCCGCGGCGTGGCGATCTATGGCGAATGTGGCGGCTTCATGCTGCTGGGCCGCAGCCTGACCGATGCGACCGGCCACAGCCATGCCATGGCCGGGCTGCTGCCGGTGGCGACCAGCTTCGCCGAGCGCCGGCGCAGCCTGGGCTATCGCCGCATCGTCACCCTGGCCGAGACCGCGCTCGGCCCGAAAGGCAGCCGTTTCCGCGGCCATGAATTCCACTATTCGGTGCAGGTCGACGACATCGATCCGGCACAGGCGCTGTTCAGCCTGCAGGATGCGGTCGGCGCCGATCTCGGCCCCGCCGGCTGCCGGCAGGGCAGCGTCTGCGGCAGCTACCTGCATTTGATCGACCGGGAATGAACGACTTGCCGGAATAGATGAGTGGACTAGAATTGTGATCCGGTCGTTCTCACTGGCATTGCATGATCAACTGGATCGATATTCTTTCACCGAAACTGCGGCAGCTGCACCAGGACTGGATTCACTATCGCGGCAGTCATTTGATGCCGGTGGTGACGACTTACAATGACTTCGCCCGCATCGACAGCGTGGAACATGCCGACAGCCAGACAGTCGTGGTGATGTTCCCGCAGGTGGGTCCGCCCCTCTGCAAGCATGTCGGCAGCGACCTGACGGCCATTATGTCCGATTTCCGCTCCGGCATCAGCTTCAGCGACCTGCGTTCGCCTGTGATGCGCACGGCGGTCAGCCAGCCGTTCCATCGCATTGTCACCAGCCGACAACCCGAAGTGCGCCGCAGCCGCCTGGTGTCGGCGGCGCGCGCCTACGACTACGAACTGCTGCTGCTGCCCTTCAGCGACACGCGGCTGCATGTGCGCATTGTTCATGCCGTCTATGACCTGACCGGCATCGACTGGAAGAAGGCCGCCGCATGATCGAGGCTCCGATCCCCGAGAACGACACCTATCGCCTGGCTGCACTGCATGCGCTGCCGCTGCTCGATACGCCGCCGGAGCCGGATTTCGACGCCATCGTCAATCTGGGGCAGTCGCTGTTCCGCACCGAAAGCTGCCTGATCACCCTGGTGGATACAAACCGCCAGTGGTTCAAGGCCTGCATTGGCTTCGATACGGCCGAAGGCCCCCGCGCTACCTCCTTCTGCGGCCATGCCATTCTGCAGTCTGACGTCTTCGTCATTCCCGATGCCCGCGAGGACGAGCGGTTCCACGACAATCCCGCCGTCACCGGATCACCCTTCGTGCGCTTCTATGCCGGCGCGCCGATCCTGCTGCCCAGCGGCTATACCATCGGCACGGTCTGCATCTTCGATCCGCGACCGCGCCATGATTTCGGCCTGGTCGAATGCGCGCGGCTGGCCAACCTGGCCAAGATGGCACTCGGCGCCATCACGCTGCGCGCCCTGCGCGGCGAGGTCGACCAGGCCCGGCAGGCGGTCGAGCGGCACCAGAGCGCCCTGCTAGCGGTGCCGGGCCCGGTCGCCCTGCTAGATGTGGAAGGCCGCCTGACCTTCTTCAACGATGCCTTCGCCGCACTCTGCCCGGCATGGCCGTCGGAGGGCGATGCCGCCGCCGCTGCGCTGGGCCTGTCCTGGTCGCCGGTTGCCATGCTGGCCTCCGGTGCAGGGGAGACGACACTGCCGCATCCGGCGCTGCCCAGCGGCCTGGTGGTTTACCGCGATCCCGACGGTTTCATCGTCACGGCGGCCCCGCCGGCCTGAATCTGGCGGCCTGCGGACCGTCACCGAAACAGTATTGCGCGGGACTCGGGCGCTGCTACGATCCGCAGTGCTGGCCCGATTCGCCAATTTGGTCCGGGCTTTAACCCTTCCTTTGCCGGTTCTGCGTTAGTCACCGCTTTCATGCTGTCGCGATTCGCCCTTGCCCTCTGTCTGATTCTGGCCGGCCCGGCATCCACAGCCCTGGCCGCCGAGGCCGCGACCCTGACGGCGCCCAATGCGGCCAGCGCGTCCCCCGTGCCCGACAAGGGCCTCGATTCCGGCCTGCCGCTGCCGCGCTTCGTCAGCCTGTCGTCGGACAAGGTGAATGCCCGCACCGGCCCTGGCGCACGCTACCCGATCGCCTGGCAGTACCAGCGCCGCGGCCTGCCGGTGGAAGTGGTGGCGGAATACGAATACTGGCGTCGCATCCGCGACCATGACGGCACCGAGACCTGGGTGCACAAGAACCTGACCTCGGGCAAGCGCTTCGCCGTGGTCGACGGCACCGTGCGCTCGTTGTTCAAGAAGGCCGACACGGCCACCGACGTGCTGCTGACGGCCGAACCCGGCGTGCAGGCCCGCGTGCGCAAATGCCCGGACCTGAACTGGTGCCAGGTGGAGATCGCCGGCACGCGCGGCTGGATTCCGCGCCAGCACCTCTGGGGTCTCTATCCTCAGGAAACCTTCGACTGACGCTGGCGATGGCCTGCGACACCGCGTCGCGGCATCGGGGCTGCCCTGCCGCCCTATCCTGAATGCCATGAGCCACGACGACGATACCACTCTTGCCCAGCGCCAGGCGCGCCGCGCCGCCATTTCGCCCGGTGCCCATGCCGGCGTGGATGAGGCGATGGTGCGGGCGGTGGTGCATGGCTTCTACGACCGCATCCGCAGCGACGACCTGCTCGGACCGATTTTCAACGGTGCGATCCAGGATCGCTGGGATCATCATCTGGCCAAGATGGTGGATTTCTGGTCATCGGTGCTGCTGATGACCGGCCGCTACGAGGGCCGGCCGATGGCGGCGCATCTGATGCTGGATTACAAACGCGGCGAGCAGGGCATGCCCCGGCTGGACGAGCCGCATTTCAATCACTGGCTCGACCTGTTCCGCGCAACGGTCGCCGACCTCTGTCCGCCCGAAGCCGCGGCGCTGTTTGTCAATCGCGCCGAAAAGATCGCCCAGTCCTTCGTGATGGGCATCCGCTTCCATCGCGGCCAGGAACCCGACTGGCTCGGACCGGTGAAAAGTGAACCGGTGCAAAGCGAGCCGGTCAAACCGGCCTAGACATAATGCGTGAGGCGCTGGCCTGGCAGCAGATCGTAAGCCGATTGCCAGCCGGGCAGAGCCGCGATCCGCTGCAGCCAGGCATGAATGGCCGGATGGCTGACGGCGAAATCGTAGCCGGTTTCATCCGCCGGATAATGTAGATAGGCCATCATCGAAAAGTCCGCCACCGTCGGCTCTGCGCCCGCGGCAAAGGGCGCGCCCTGCAGATGCTGCTCAAGAATACTGAGGAAATCGTCGAGGCGCCGGCGGAAATACTTCAGCACCTGCGAATCGGGATTGGGTGTGAAGGTGCGGTGAAACCGGTAGGTCGCCATGTAGCCGGTGAGCTTGTGGTTATCCCAGAACAGCCAGCGCAGCACTTCGAATTTTTCCGCCTCCGTCGTGCCGCCGAATTTTCCGTACTGCTCCGCCAGCTTGAGCAGGATCGGCGCCGTCTGGGTCAGGCGCACGCCGTCTGCCTCCAGCACCGGGATTTCGCCCATCGGGTTGACGGCTTCGCGCCAGGCCGGCGTGCGCGTGACACCGCCGCCGAAATCGGTCCAGACCGGCTCGAAGCGCTGGCCGCAGAGCGTCAGCATCAGGGCCAGCTTGTAGCTGTTACCCGATTCCGGGAAATAGTGCAGCCGATAGGCCGGCATCCCGCGCGCCCTCAATAGAGGCGGTTCTTGTAGCCATCGGCGATGCTGGCCTCGACCACGGCCAGATCGACGCCCGCCACCTGATCGGCGATCACCTTGCCCAGACTGGGGAAGCTGCTGCGCGGCACATGCTTCTCGGGGTTCCATAGGTCCGACCGCATCATCGCCTTGGCGCAATGGAAGAAGACTTCGCGCACCGTGATCTCCAGCGCCGATGACGGCGCCTTGCCCTGCGCCGTCATCGGCGCCAGCCGTTGCGGATCGGTGATCACTTTCGCCGTGCCGTTGACGCGCAGCGTCTCGTTGATGCCCGGCACCAGGAACAGCAGGCCGACATGGGGGTGCTGCACGACGTTGCGCAAGGAATCGATCAGGTTGTTGCCGCGCCGGTCAGGCAGCAGCAGGGTGCTGTCATTCTCCACATGCACGAAGCCCGGGGCATCGCCGCGCGGCGAGCAGTCGGCGCCGTCCGGCCCGCTGGTGGACAGCGCCAGGAAGGGCGACAGCGCAATGAAGGCTTTGGCATGCTTGTCGAGGCGCGGAATGATTTTCCGCTGAACGGTGTCGCTCGGTTCGGCATAGCAGTCGCGCAGGGCGGCTTCGGATTCAAGGACGGACATGGGGAACCTCCAGCCGGCATCGTGCCGGTGCAATGCCGCCGGATCAATCCTCGGCCCAAGGCTGCGGATGCCGGCGACGTTCAGAAGTTGTTCAGATACCGGAAAGATGCCGTTCAGGACAAGCAACGATTTGAAATTGCGGCCTTTCCCGGCTGCCCCTACTGCAGTCTGAGCGCCGCCTGCGGCGCCCGGACCGACAGTGGGGGACATGCCGTGACAACACGTTTTGCCTGGAGTGCAGGCTTCACCGGCGCCAGCCTTGCGGCGCTGATCCTGCTGCCTGCCGGCCTGGCCATGGCGCAGGAAAGCCCGAAGCTGCCGCCGCTGCCCAAGAACTTCCCGATGATGGTCGGCAACCTGATCGTGCTGCCCCATGCTTCGGAAACGCTGGAGCATGTGACGGGCCTGGCCTCGAACACAGTGCTCGACAGCACGACCTTCAAACCGCGCCGCGTATCCGACCAGCGCGCCGTCACCGCGGCGGGCGCCAAGGCAATATATTCGGTCAGCCCGCAATCCCTGATCGATTTCGACTACAACCTGCACTCCATCAATTACCTCGACAACGACGAATTCAACTTCCTCACCAACGCGTTCAGCGTCGGCGCGAGGGTTGAGGTCGATATCTACAATGCATTTTCCTTCAACACCGGCATGACCCGTGCGCTCGCGACCGGCGATTACGACGGCTATTACTGGCGGCCGCATATGAATATGGCCTATACGCGCCGCTTCGACATGCAGACCACGCTGACCACCAGCCTCGACCTCGCCAAATACAATTTCGATAAGTCGGAGAACCTCGACAGCAACATGTTCGGTCTGTCCGTCACGCCGCGCCACCGCTTCAAGGATCTGCCGCTGGACACCGCTTTCGCCCTGTCGCTCGGCCGCAACAACGCCGAAATCGCCGCGCAAACCTTCCGGTTCGTCGAGGCTTCGCCCAGCCTGACCTGGAAGTTCAATGCGCGGGAGTCGATCCAGGGTTCGCTCCGCTATGCCCGCTACGATTTCTCTGGTCCCGACCTGGTGCAAACCGCCATCACACGCGAAGACCGCATCTGGGGCGGCTCCGTCGGCTATTACCGGCAGCTGACACAGGACGTCGTGCGCAGCCTGACGGCTTTCGCGCGTTACAGCCATACCGACACCGATTCGAATATCGACCGCCAGAGCTACAACTCTCACGTCGTATCGGTCGGGCTTTCGGCACGATTCTGAGCGGAGAAGAACAATGACGATTCGCGCGATGATCCGAACGACCCGGTGGCTCTGCATACCTGCAGCGCTGGCATTGTCATGCCTGTCTCTGCCCGTTTATGCGCAGGGTAACTCTTCCTCCATGCAGCAGATGCAGGAGAAATTCCAGCAGTTGCAACAGCAGGCGTCGCAGGCACAGCAGCAACTTCAGCAGCGGATTCTGGAGGCGCAGCAACAGGTGCAGCAGGCGTCGCAGCCGACGCAGCAGGCGAAGAACGTGGAGGTAGAGCAGCAGACGCAACCGGCGTCGCAGCCGACACAGATGCCGCAGCTGGGATCGCAGCCGGTGCAGGGGACACAGCCGACGCAGGAGGCGAAGGCCGTGCAGGTAGAAGATCAGATACAGCCGACGCAGCAGGCGTCGGAGATGAAGAGCACGGAGACAGAGCAACAGAAGCAGCTACTGCAGATGTATCAGTCATATTTCGGCAAGCCGGCCGACACGAGCATGATGATCGACCTGGCGACGGTCAGTCAGACCGCGGGCATTTCGATGACAGCCACATTGGTGCAGATGCATAAGGAACTCCAGCAGGCCGAGGCCTTTTTCCAGAACCCCCCGTCGTTCCTTACGCAGGGCGCCCAGCCAGCGCTCAATACCCAAGGGCTGCAGGGATTCGATGCCAAGTTTTCCGAGATAATTGAAACCGCGCTGCAGCAATTCGCCGGCGCGCTCGAGATATTTCAGACCAACCCGTTTTTCGCTGACATATTCGCGCAGCTCGGCCTGAACCCTGATTTCATCCCGGGCAGCGGCACCTTCGGCGGCGGCGGCACCGTCTCGACCAGTCTCTGCCCGCCGGGCCAGTTCTACAGCCCGGGCGTCGGCTGCATCTGACGGCATGCTGCCAGAGACCTTGCAACCGCGGGGAAGTCTGTCAGGCTTGCGGCACGAGAGCACAGGCTCTGAGAGAGCACAGACCCGGGAAGATGGACCCAGTCAAAACAGTTAGCAGCGCAGCGGCGGAAGAGGCCGTCAGCGTAACGCCCGAAACCGAAGGCCGGCTGCTGATCGTCGATGACGATCCGGTCACGCGGCATCTGCTCTGCAGCTATTTCCGCCAGGCCGGCTATCACGTGGCGGAATCCGACAGTGGCGCCGATGTCGAGGCGCAGATCGCCGCTGCGCCCTGCGATATCGTCCTGCTGGATATCCGCATGCCCGGCCGCAACGGCCTGGATATCACCCGTTCCTTACGCGTCCAGAGCAGCATCGGCATCATCCTGATCAGCCAGCTTGCCGACGACACCGATCGCGTGATCGGTCTGGAGATCGGTGCCGACGACTACATCACCAAGCCGTTCAACCTGCGCGAGGTGCATGCGCGGGTGAAAAGCCTGCTGCGACGCATGGCGCTGTGGACACGGCCCGACGACAGCGACGTGATCCGCTTCCAGGGCTGGCAGTTCGACCTCGCCACCCGCCGCTTGCTCTCGCCGCAGGGCGAAGAGGTGCGCCTGACCGGCGGCGAATTCCAGCTTCTGGCCTGCCTGGTGCAGCGGCCCAAACGCCTCACGCCGCGCAGCCATCTGATCGCTATGGTCAGCGACGGCGCGCGCAGCATGTCGGCCGAAAGCATCGACGTGCTGATCTCGCGCCTGCGCCGAAAACTGGGCGACGATACGCGACCGCCCCAGCTGATCGTGACGGTGCATGGCCAGGGCTATGTGTTTGCCGCGCCGACTTACTGACCTCCTCGCCGCGCTACCGCTGCTCCTACTGCTGGCGGCGACGCCGGCACGGGCGCAGGAGATTCCCACGCTGACGCTGCGCGATGGCACACTGATCGACCTGATGGTGCAGGCGGCGCGTTATGACGGTGACCCCGCCGGCGAGAGCGATCCGGCCTATCCGGCACTGCTGCGCCGCGCCTTCGCGCAGGCCGCGCCGGCGCCGGCGCCATGGCCGGATTACAGGGCGCTCTGGCTGGCCGTCCGGCTGGTGAATCAGAGCACATTGACGGACTGGATGCTGCGGATGGATACCGATCCGCTCTACCTGCCGCAACTTGTCGTGCTCGATGATACCGGCACCCTGCTGTCGGTGGCGCGACGGCTGGACGCCCGCGCGGCCCTGCCCGAAACCGGCGCCGAGATCGGCGTCGGCCAACGCTTCCAGGTCGCGGTTCCACCGGGTGAGGCCCGGATCGTGCTGCTGCGCTTGAACGCCCTGGGTTTCGGATCGCTGGTGGCCGATATCCTCAGCCGCGACGCCTGGACCGTCTGGGCGATCCGACACCAGGCGGTTCTCGCTCTGGCGGTCGCCCTGATCGCCGCCACCGGCATCTACACCATGGTGATCGGCACCGGCATCGGCCGCATGGCCTATCTCTGGTACGGCCTGCATTGCGCCACGGTGCTGGTCTTCTGGCTCAATCTCTATGGCGTCTTCGCCGACCTGTTCGGTTTCACCGACCATACGCGGCTGCTCTACAAGGCATCGTCGATGGCGCTAGTGGCGATCGCACCCCTGCTAACGCGCGCGTTGCTAGATGTGCGGGACTTCGCGCCGCGCCTGAGCACGGCGCTGCTGGTCTGCGGTATCGCCGGATTCGCCCTGATCCTGCCGATCATCGTGCTGCATCCCTGGCCCGACCTGCAGCGCGCCTGGCTGCGCGGACCCGACTGGCAGTATCTCGTCGCGGTCGTCAGCTATTGCCTGATCTTCCCCGCCGGCTTTCTGGCGATGTGGCATCGCGTCGCCGGCGCCCGCTGGTTTCTGGTCGGCTGGCTGACCTATATCGCCGGCACCTTCTACACACTGGCCGCCTATTTCGGCTTTGTGCCCTTCACCGGGATGATTCTGTTCGTGGGTTTCATCACGGCAAGCTGGGAGGTGCTGTTCTCGGCCCAGGCGCTGGCCACCCGCATCCGCCTGCTGCAGGCCGAAAAGATCGAGGCGCAGGCGCAGCGCCGTGCGCAGCAGGATTTCCTCGCCGCCATCAGCCACGACCTGCGCACGCCGCTGAATGCCATCCTCGGTGCGGCTGCCATGCCCGATGACCGCAGCCTGACCGAAGCCGCGCGCCTGCGGCTCGCCGCCATCCGCCGTGCCGGCAAGATCCTGCTGGCGCTGATCTCCGACCTGCTCGACCGCGCCTCCTTGAGCAGCGGCAACCTGACCATCCTGAAACGGCCGGTGGCACTGCAGGACTGCGTGCAGGAAGCCGTCGACCTGGTGCGCGAGCGCGCCGAGGAGAAGCGGCTGCGGCTGCGCATCAACATCGACCCGGCCCTGCCGCATTCGGTGATCGGCGATGAGCTACGGCTGAAGCAGATCCTGTTCAACCTGGTCGAAAATGCCGTGAAATTCACGCCGCGCGGCGAGGTGACGGTCACCGCCAGCGCGCTGCCCTCGCCGGCCGCGCCGCGTCTGGCCATCGCCGTGCACGACAGCGGACCAGGCATTCCGGCCGCCGAACAGGGCATTATCTTTGCCCCATACCGGCGCGGGACGGCCATCGAAGGTGCTGGCCAGACGGCGGCTGCGGGCGGCAGCAGCCGCGGCCTCGGGTTATCCATCGCGCGCGACCTGGCGCGGGCCATGGACGGCGACCTGATCGTGGATAGCGCGCCAGGTGAAGGCAGCTGCTTCACCCTGACCCTGCCGCTGGTCTCCGCCGCGCCCGCCGATCGCCTGGTGGCCAGCCAGTTTATCCTGCTGGTCGACGATCTGGCGCTCAACCGGGAAACCGGCGCAGCCCTGTTGCGCAGCGAAGGCCATATCCTGCGCAGCTGCGGCAGCGGCGAGGCGATCCGGCATGTCGAGCAGGATGCCCTCGACCTGGTGCTGCTGGACCTGCAGATGCCGGAAATCGACGGCTTCGAACTGGCGCGCCGCATCCGTCACCTGGGCGACGAGCGCAAGGCCAACCTGCCCATCATTGCGCTCAGCGCCCATGTCGACGAAACCGTGCGGCAGCGTCTGGCTGCTGTCGGTGTCTTCGATATCCTGCAGAAGCCGCTGGGTCTGGACAGTCTGAACGCCATCCTGCAGCAGGCCATCGAGACCGCGCCGCGCCGGGTCAACTATGCGCTGCAACTCCGCGTCGCAGGCGAGGTTGGGCGTGCCAGCTGGGTCGTGGCGCTGCGGCGCTTCCGCGACGCCAGCGAAAATCTGCTGCAGGAAATCGCAGAGGCGCAACCGATGCAGCGTGCCGAACTGCTGCACCGGCTCGCCGGCATGGCCGGTGCCGTGGGACTGGAAGCCGTGTCGCATGAGGCCGCCGCACTGGAACAACGCCAGCGCAACGGCAACAGCATCCTGGATGGACTGCCTGGCCTGCGCGATCTGTGGTCGCGCAGCCTGGCGCGCTGTATCCCGTAACGATCAGGACGGCAGATCCGCCGCGATGACCACGCTGGGCGCCGAACGGGTGGCGGGGCCGTGGAACACCGCCTCGATATTGTTGCCATCGGGATCAAGCGCGAAGGCGGCATAATAGCCGGGATGGTATTTGTCGCGCGGACCGGGCGCGCCATTGTCGCGGCCGCCGGCAGCCAGCACGGCGGCATGGAAGCGCTTGACCATGGCCTCGTCGGCGGCCTGGAAAGCGATATGCGCCCGGCCGGTGAGATGGAAATCCGCATGGGCTTCGGCGGTGCTGACATACAGCTCGTCGACGAAAAAGAAGCCTGGGCCCTCGCCCCCGATCTTCAGGCCCAGGGCGCCGAAGGCCGCCTCGTAGAATTTGCGCGCTGCCGCCAGGTCGCGGACCACCAGCTGGATGTGATCGATCAGTCGGCCACGATGGAACTGCATGTGTTTCCTCCGGAGCGGAATGCCCTGCCGCAGATAACCCGCGACACGGCCTTTTGCTCCGGACGAAACGGCAAAGATCAGGTTGCCGTGATGTAGGGAATCCCGGCGATCACGCTGCTGAGCACCACGCCGTTGACCAGCATGCCCGCGACATGCAGCCGGCGCAGCCGGGTCACCGCGGCCACATCGCCTTCATCCCGGGCCTGCAGCGCCGTGTCGAAATGGCGCATGAACCAGCGATGGGCAAAGAACGTGCAGCTGGCCAGCAGGAGCATGCCAAGCGCCGGCCAGGCCTTGCCCGCCACCGCATAGGCCAGTAGCGCCAGCGGGCTGGTGACCAGCAGCATCCAGAAATAGCCCCGGAACATGGCGCGCAGTAGCCGCGGCACCGAGGGAATGGTGAAGCGCACCAGCAGGAAGGCCGGACAGGCGAGGAACAGGTATCCCAGCGGGAACAGCAGCAGGATGGTGGTGAGCAGAACGTAGGATTCGGGCGTCATAACCCATCTCGCGCGGCCGTGGACGACCGGCCCATATTATACCAGCCGTACCGGTATAATACCCCCCAATGGTCGAAGCCGCTCAGGCGAAATCCTGCGCCAGGCTGGCGCGTACCGGCTCCGGGATCACGGCGATATGGCCGTAACTCGGATGTTCGATGGCCAGCAGCACGCGGTCGGCCGCCTTGAAGCCCGCCACCTGTTCGGCCGTGAAGGGGAAGCGCAGGAAATGCACCGAGGAGGTCTTGCCGTCCTCGCGGTTGCGCTCGGCGTCGTCCTCGGGAATCGCCTTCACCTTGTGGCCGCCGAATTCCAGCACCACCATCTGGTCGATATTGGTGAGCTGGCCCAGCAGCACCGGGCGGCGCACCGGATCGTCCACCTCGATCATGAAGGTGCAGACCAGTTCAGCACCCTTGGGGATCAACGGCGCATAGGCATGCAGCTCGTCGGCGATCTGCTCCTCGCCGCCCTTCTCGATGAACAGCATTTCGTGAATCTGCCACCACATGGTGGCGTAATTCTCGAAATAGAAGGTGCAGAACGGGCCGACGCCGACGCGGCGGTTCTTCTTGATGGCGACGATCTCGGCACGCTTGTCCTTGCGGACTTTCTCGAAGTCCGGCATCGCCAGGATGTCGTCGCGTGTGATCGTCGTTTTGGTGTTCATCAGATCAACCCATATGCCTTTGCAAACAGCTCCACCGGATGATCGGCCTTGGCCGGCAGGGTGAAGCCTTCTTTATCCTTGCCCTCGCGCTCCATGCCCTGGCGGATATGGATGGCGGCGAGCGGGCATTCCGACGCGATATGCGCCTTGTTCTCTTTCACCGCGGTGCGCATGACCGGCTTGCCCACCTTCATACCGACCTCGAAGAACTCTTTCCGCACGCCCCATGAGCCGCCATGGCCGGCACAGCGCTCGATCACGGCCAGGTCCTGGCCCTGCTTCATCTCCGGGATCAACTTCATCATCTCGGTCGCCTTGTTACCCATATTCTGGGCACGGGCATGGCAGGCCAGATGCAGGGTGACGCCGCCTTCCAGCGGCTTCAGGCCCGGCGCCAGGCCATGCTTCTTGGCGATGTCGACGATGTATTCCGAAATGTCGAAGGTAGCCTGGGCCAGTTTTTTCACCAGCGGGTCGTCGGGCAGAATCAGCGGCCATTCGAATTTCAGCATCAGCGCGCAGGATGGCACCAGCGCCACGATGTCGTAGCCTTTGTCGATCAGCGGCGAAAACGCCTCCGCCACCACGCGGGCCTTCTTGGCCACATCCGCAATGTCGCCCTGCTCCAGCCGCGGCATGCCGCAGCAGCCGGGATATTCGACCCGCAGGTCGACGCCGTTATGGGCGAGAATCTTCTGCGCGGCGACACCGATATCGGGATTGTTGTAGTTGCCGAAGCAGGTGGCGTAGATCGCCGCCTTGCGTTTTCCAAAGGCGGGAGCCTCGCGGTTCACCGCCGCCGGCTCGGATTTGGCGCGCGCCACCAGGGTTTTCGAGTGGAATTTCGGCAGCTCGGCATCGCGATGGATGTCGGTGACGGCTTCCATCACCGGACGGGTCAGCCCGTTGCCGCGTTCGGAGGCCCAGTTGGCAATCGGCGCCACCAGGCCGGCGAGCTTGCCGTTGCGATCGGTCTGCGAGAGCTGGTCGCCAATCGCATCCTTATGCCCATGATGCCGTTCGGCGGCGCGATACCGCAGCATCAGATGCGGGAAATCGAGCTGGAATTCATGCGGCGGCACATAGGGGCACTTGGTCATGTAGCACAGGTCGCAGAGCGTGCAGGCATCCACGATCGGCTTGAAGTCCGCCGACTTCACTTCATCGAGTTCGCCGGTCGGCGAGGCATCGACCAGATCGAACAGGCGCGGAAAACTGTCGCAGAGATTGAAGCAGCGGCGACAGCCATGACAAATGTCGAGCACGCGCCGCATTTCGGCGTCGAGTTTTTCCAGGTCGTAGAAATCGGGATTGTTCCAGTCGAGCGGATGCCGGACCGGCGCCTCAAGGCTGCCTTCGCGCATGGTAGTCCCCCGGATGGGTGCGTCTAACGTGCTGGTCATCTGCGGAGCGCCAGCTTGGGGCGATGCGCTCCGCAGATCGTTACGTCACCAGGGCCGGGAAATCAGCCCAGCGTGTCGAGCGCCTTCTGGAAGCGGCCGGCATGGCTCTTTTCAGCCTTGGCCAGCGTCTCGAACCATTCGGCGATCTCGTCGAAGCCTTCCTCGCGGGCGGTCTTCGCCATGCCGGGATACATGTCGGTGTATTCGTGGGTCTCGCCGGCGACGGCGGCCTTCAGGTTGTTCGAGGTCTCGCCGATCGGCAGATCGGTGGCCGGATCGCCGACTTCGGCCATGAATTCGAGATGGCCATGGGCATGGCCGGTCTCGCCTTCGGCGGTCGAGCGGAAGACGGCGGCAACGTCGTTGTAGCCTTCAACGTCGGCCTTCTGGGCGAAATAGAGATAGCGGCGGTTGGCCTGGCTTTCGCCGGCGAACGCGTCTTTCAGATTGCCGTGAGTCTTGGAGCCTTTGAGTGCGGGCATTGCTGGTCCTCCTTGCATTCCCCTGAGCCGCGGGTTCCCCGAACGGGCCCCACAGCGGTCGTCCCGGTCTGATGCGGCTGCCATGGGGGACAGCGCGGCAGATTCGGAATCAGCGGATTATGAACCGCAACCGCAGGCCGTCAAGGCGTTTTAGAATTATTCTAAAAGTTGCGAATGGCTCGCAGACGGAGCGTTTCGCGGGCCTCAGCTTTCGAGGCGGACGATCACGTCGACGCGGGCGATTTTCGCGCCCTCGGGGGCCTCGGGCAAGCGGGCCACGGCGATCTCGGTTTCCGGGATGTCGCGCAGCTCGCCCGAGCGCTCGTAATAGAAGTGATGGTGCGGCGACAGGTTGGTGTCGAAATAGGCCCGGCCGGCATCCACCGTCACCATGCGCAGCAGGCCGGCGGCGGTGAACTGGTGCAGGCAGTTGTAGACGGTCGCCAGCGACAGGCGGGCGCCACGCTCGGCAGCCTCGGTGAACAGGCCTTCGGCGGTGACATGGCAATGGCCGCGCTCGAACAGGATCTCGGCCAGCACCAGGCGCTGCCGCGTGGTCCGCAGGCCGGCACCCTGCAGCCGCGCCGCGGCCGCCTTGAAGCGGGGATCGATCACCTTGGTCATAAGTCTGCATATATAACAGGAGTGGCCCTGAGGCCACCGATTTGTCGGTATTGTTGCATTCCCCTCGCAAGCTGTTGATCGGGCAGGGTCTGTTCCGGCGGCGACCGGCGTTAACCACTTCGCCCGGGCCGTCGATGCGACCGGATCGCGTCATTGTAACAAGTTGCAACGAAACTGTTGCGGCTGGCCGGGGGATCACTACATTGTGCCCGGAAGGCGATGGCAGACCCGACACTTAAGGGTCATTTGCCACAGAGGGACTGCGCCATCCTGGCAGCAGACGGGTTGAGGATTTCGCGCCAGTGGAACTAAAGAACGTGGAACGGAAGAACAGTTACAGCTACGAGGATCTGCTGGCTTGCGCGCATGGCAAGCTGTTCGGCGAGGGCAATGCCCGCCTGCCGCTGCCGCCCATGCTGATGCTCGACCGGATCGTCAAGATCGTCAGCGATGGCGGCAAATACGGCAAGGGCGAGATCGAAGCCGAGCTGGACATCAAGCCGAACCTCTGGTTCTTCCCCTGTCATTTCGAGAATGATCCGATCATGCCGGGCTGCCTCGGCCTCGATGCCATGTGGCAGCTGGTCGGCTTTTTCCTCGGCTGGATGAAGGCGCCGGGCCGCGGCCGCGCGCTCAGCGTCGGCGAAGTGAAATTCTCCGACATGGTCACGCCGGCGGCCCAGAAGATCACCTTCAAGATCGATATCAAGCGGGTGCTGATGCGCAAGTTCGGCATCGCCATCGCCGACGGCACGATGTTCATCGACGGCAAGCCGGCCTATGAATGCAAGGACATGCGCGTTGGCGTGTTTCCGGATGGCATGGCGCCGGCTGCTGCCTGATGCGCGCTGTCTGACCCGGCTGCGCCGTCACACGACGGCCCTATATTTGTGAAAGCATTGTCGTTGCGGCCAGCATTCGCTAACCCGGCCGCATAACAGGAGCCTTACGCCATGCGTCGCGTCGTCGTTACCGGTCTCGGCATCACCTCTTCCATCGGCAATAATGTCGAGGAAGTCGCAGACAGCCTGAAGGCCGGCCGCTCCGGCATCGTGTTTGCCGAAGACTATGACCGCCTGAATTTCCGCAGCCGCGTGCATGGCACCGTGAAGATCGATCTGGAGGCCGCCATCGACCGCCGCCAGAAGCGCTTCATGGGCGACGGCGCCGCCTATGCCTATCTGGCGATGGAGCAGGCGATCGCCGACAGCGGGCTGGAAGCCAATGACATCATCAACCCGCGCACCGGCCTGATCGTCGGCTCTGGCGGCGCCTCGACCAGGAACCTAGTGGCCTCGGCCGATATCACCCGCGAAAAAGGCGGCCCGAAAAAGATCGGCCCCTTCATGGTGCCGCGCGCGATGTCGAGCACCTGCTCGGCCGTGCTCTCCACCGCCTTCAAGATCAAGGGCGTCAACTACTCGATCAGCTCGGCCTGCTCGACCTCGGCCCATTGCATCGGCAATGCCGCTGAACTGATTCAGCTCGGCAAGCAGGATATCGTCTTTGCCGGCGGCGGCGAGGAACTGGACTGGACCCTGAGCTGCCTGTTCGACGCCATGCCGGCCATGTCGTCCTCCTTCAACGCCACGCCGGAAAAGGCCTCGCGCGCCTATGACAAGGACCGCGACGGCTTCGTCATCGCCGGCGGCGGCGGCATCCTCGTGGTCGAGGAGCTGGAACATGCCAAGGCGCGCGGCGCCAAGATCTATGCCGAACTGGTCGGCTATGGCGCCACCTCGGATGGCGCCGACATGGTCGCGCCGTCGGGCGAAGGCGCGGTGCGCTGCATGCAGCAGGCGCTCAGCGAGGCCGGCGGCCATGGCCATAACGCGCCGATCGACTACATCAACACCCACGGCACGTCCACACCGGCCGGCGACATCACCGAGCTGAACGCGATCCGCGAAGTGTTCGGCGACAAGGTGCCGCCGATCAGCTCGACCAAGTCGCTCACCGGCCATTCGCTGGGTGCCGCCGGCGTGCAGGAGTCGATCTACTCGATCCTGATGATGCGCGACAACTTCATTGCCGCCTCGGCCAATATCGAAAACCTCGACCCTGGCGCCGAAGGCTTCCCCATCGTGCGCGAGCGCCGTGACAACGTGACGCTGAACCGCGTGATGTCGAATTCCTTCGGCTTCGGCGGCACCAACGCCTCGCTGATCTTCCAGCGCTACGCCGCCTGACCTGCCAGCTTTCCCCAATCAAAAAAGTCCGGAACGAACATGACTGACATGCCTGCACTGATGAGCGGCAAACGCGGCCTCATCATGGGGGTCGCCAACGACCATTCCATCGCCTGGGGTATCGCCGACATGCTGCACAAGCATGGCGCGGAGCTTGCCTTCACCTACCAGGGCGAAGCCTTCGAGCGCCGCGTGCGCCCGCTGGCCCAGAGCGTCAATGCCAAAGCCATCGTGCCCTGCGATGTCGAGGACGAGACCTCGATGCGCCAGGCCTTCGAGAAGGTTGGCGCCGCCTTCGGCAACCAGATCGATTTCGTGGTGCATGCCATCGCCTATTCCGACAAGGAAGAGCTGAAGGGCCGCTACCTCAACACCACGCGCGGCAACTTCAGCCGCTCGCTGCTGATCTCGTGCTATTCCTTCACCGAGGTGGCGCGGCTAGCGCAGCCCTATATGAGCCAGGGCGGTTCACTGATCACCCTCACCTATGAAGGCAGCACGCGCGTGATGCCGAATTACAACGTGATGGGCGTCGCCAAGGCGGCGCTGGAAGCCAGCGTGCGCTATCTCGCCGTCGATCTTGGCCCGCAGAATATCCGCGTCAACGCCGTGTCGCCCGGGCCGATGCGCACGCTCGCCGGCTCGGCCATCGGCTCGGCCCGCGCCACCTTCAAGTTCACTGCGCAGCACAGCCCGCTGCGCCGCAATGCCAGCCTGGACGAAGTGGGCGGCGCCGCGCTGTTCCTGCTCAGCGATCTCGGCTCGGGCGTCAGCGGCGAGATCGTTCATGTCGACAGCGGCTTCCATGTGCTCGGCATGCCCAACCCCGCCGACCTCGCCGGCAACGGCCAGGACAGCTGAAGCGCGGCTACCGCCGCATACTGCGTTACACATCCGGTCCGGGCGACTATGCTGTCCGGACCGTTGCATTTGCAGTCCCTATGGATCGCCCGCTCGACAGTCTCCTGACCGACTTGGAACTGCCCGGCCATCGTGCCGTGGCGGAGCACTGGCTCGCGCTTTACCGCAGCAAGGGCGACATCCCCACCCTGGCCGAAATCGACCCGCTGCATTTCCCGCGTGCGCTGGCCGATGCCTGGATCGTCGATGCCACCGAGGACGGCCGCTTCTGTTTCCGCCTGATGGGCGAGACCCTGGTGCAGTGGTATGGCCGCAGCCCGAAAGGCCTGTATTACGAGGACCTGTTCCCTGCCGCCACCGTGGCGGTGCTGATCCCCCAGTCGCAGCAGGTGCTGCAACGGCCCTGCGCCGGCTTCCAGCGCGTGCATACCCAGACGCCGGACCGGCATCTGCCGCGCTCGTTCGAACGCCTGACCTTCCCCTTGCGCGACACCGCCACCGGCCGTATGCGGCACATCCTGGGCAACTCGATCTTCAACCGCGAACGCGACGATCCGCTACCGCCGGAAGCAGATTACTGGTATCCGCTCGACACGAGCCGGTGAATAGCCGCGATTAGCGGTTGTCAGCCCTGCCCGCCGCGCCGCAGAATGGATGCCACCCCGAGGGGCGTCCCATGTCGCACGACTTCAATACGCTGCTGACTGACATGACCCTGCCGATGCACCGCGCCCTGGTGCAGCACTGGCTGGAGCTTTATGACGCCGCCGGCGGCCGGATTCCCGCCGTGCAGGCCATCGACCCGCTGCGGCTGGGCCGCTACCTGCCCGATATCTGCATCCTCGACCATGACGGCGGCGACGTCTTCCGCTACCGGCTGGCGGGCGGCAACGTGAATGAATTCTACGGCCTGGATGTCAAAGGCCGCGACATGACGGAGCTGCTTGAATCGCCGACGCGCGAGCGCCTGCTCGACATGGCGCATGCCATCGTGGAGATGCCGGCGGCCGTGCTGCATGGTCTGAGCAGCATGCTGCCGCAGTGGAACTACTCGGTGGCGCTGCAGCGCATCAGCCTGCCGCTGGCCGACCGCGACGGCGCACTGCGCCATATCATCAGCGCCACCGTGTTCCGCTACGACCGCAGCCAGAGCTATGCCCTGGTCTCGGCCGATTTCCAGCACCGCTACCGCATCCCGCAGGACGGCCGCAGCGGCCAGGCCGACGACACGATGCGCTCGGCCGGCTGAGCGCTGTACAGGCTTTTGACGTCGCCGATATACTGTCGGCGTGAATCGGCCGCTGACCGCCCTCATCGAAGACATCATGTTGCCGAGCCACCGGCTGGTGGCCGCACACTGGCTTGATCTCTATGCCGCCGCCGGCAGCCGCGTGCCGCTGCTGCGCGACCTCGATCCGATCCGGTTTCCCGCGGCCCTGCGCGACATCTGGATCGTCGATGCCGGTGACGATGGCCGCTTCCGCTTCCATCTGGCCGGCCAGAGCCTGGTCGAGTGGTATGGCAGCAGCCCGAAGGGACTGTCCATGGAAGACATTTACCCCGATACGGTGCTGCCGCTGATCAACCGCACCCTGCAGCAGGTCATCACGGCACCCGCCATCTGCTACCAGAAGGGCAGCAGCCTGACCAAGAACTGGAGTCTGCCGATTGCCATGGAGCGGCTCGGCCTGCCACTGGCCGACGATACCGGCCGGCTGCGGCACCTGTTCGGCATCACCAGTCTCGAAACCCGGGATGGCGATGGCGATGGCCCGCTGACATCCAGTATCGATGTGGAACGCTGGTACCCGGTCTGAACTACCCGGTCTGAACTGCGAGGACGACCCCATGCTCAATCTCTATTATGTCGCCAGCACCTGCGCGCTTGCCTCGCATATCGCGCTGGAAGACGCCGGCGCCGCCTACACGACGACGCGGATGAGCTTTGCCAGCGCCGACCAGCGCAAGCCGGAATACCTGGCGATCAACCCGAAGGGCCGCGTGCCGGCACTGGTGACCGAGCGTGGCGTGCTGACCGAAACCCCGGCGATGCTGGCCTATATCGCGCAGCTTTATCCCGCCGCGAAGCTGGCGCCGCTCGACGACGCTTACGCCTTCGGCCAGGTGCAGGCCTTCAACAGCTATCTGTGCTCCACCGTGCATGTGGCCCATGCCCATCGCATGCGCGGCTATCGCTGGGTCGAGGCCGATGACGCGGCGTCGATCGCGGCGATGCAGCGCAAGGTGCCGCAAAGCGTGTTCGAGGCCTTCCATCTGATCGAGACCGGCATGCTGGCCGGCCCCTGGGTTATGGGCGTGGACTATACGATCTGCGATGCCTATCTCTTCACGCTCGCCCAGTGGCTGGAAGGCGATCGCGTCGATGTGGCGCAGCTGCCGCGGATCATCGCGCATCGCCAGCGCATGCTGCAGCGCCCGGCGGTGCAGCGTGCCATCGCGGCCGAAACGGCGGCGGCCTGATCCGCATCTTTTATCGTCATGCCACGCAAGCGTGGCATCCACGTCTTTCGTGGGCCAAGTCGTGGATACCACCGCTGCGCGTTGGCATGACGGTGGAGGGGAAAGATCGTGGCCGGGACAGCCCATGGCCTTCCGATCACCGAAAGTTGCCCGGCCGGCTCGGGCATTCTGGCCTATGCTGGGGTACGGCAGGCCTGACGGGTCTGCTCGGGGAATCTCAAATGGGGGAAACAATCATGAACCGGATTCTGTCTGCCGCCATCGGCATGGCCGCAATGGCTGGCGCCGTCTGCACGGTCGCGCCGGCTGCGGCCCAACAGGCCGCGCGCCCGCCGATCGCCACCACCAAGGTGGAGGGCACCGATAATGTCTATGTCTTCCGCAATGGCGGCCATCAGGCCATGTTCATCGTCACCCGGGATGGCGTGATCGCCACCGATCCGGTCGCCTATGGCAAGCCCACCGGCGGCCAGGCCTATGTGGACGAGATCCGCAAGGTCACCGACAAGCCGATCAAATACGTGATCTACAGCCATCACCATTACGACCATATTGCCGGCGGCAAGGCCCTGAAGGATGCCGGTGCCATCTTCATCGCCCACAAGCGCGCCAAGGAACGCCTGGTGCCGCTGAAGGACCCGCATACCGTGATCCCCGATGAAGTGGTGGGCAACAAGGGCCGCACCATCACGCTGGGCGGCACCAAGCTGGAGCTGACCTATCACGGTCTCAACCATTCCGACTCGTCTCTGGTGATGCGCCTGCCGAAGGAAAAGATCATCTTCATCGTCGACACCATTCCGGTCGGTTCGGTCCCGGGACGCGGCATCATCGATTTCTATCCGCTGGAAACCGAAGGCTTCATGAAGAAAGTGCTGGCGATGGACTGGGATCGCATGATCCCCGGCCATCCCGGCCCCAATGACCGCCTCGGCACCAAGGACGATGTGCGCGCGCAGCTGCAGTTCCTGCAGGATGCCTCGGCCGAAATGAAAATCCTCGCCCAGGACGGCAAATGCTGGGACACGGCGGAGAAGGAATTCAAGCTGCCGAAATACGAAAGCTGGCCGGGCTATGCCAACAACCTGCCCTTCGTGGCACGGCGCTATTGCGGCCTCTGGGGCCGCGGCACGTAGCCTTACAGACAACTGTCATGCCAACGCGCAGCGGTGGCATCCACGACTTGGCAACAGGATAAATCGTGGATGCCACGCAAGCGTGGCATAACGGATGGGATGAGGACCTACAGCGCCGCCTTCAGCACGCGGAACAAACGCTCGATATCGTCTTCGGTGTTGTAGACATGGGGCGTGATGCGCATGGCCTTGCCGCGCACGCTGACAAACACCTTTTCCGCCGCCAGTTTCGCCGGCAGATCCGCCGGCACGGCATCACCGAAACGCAGACCGAGATAATGCCCGGCACGGCGGTCGGCGCGCACGGTGTCGAGACCCAGCTCGGCGCGCGCCCGTTCGGCCACCCTGTCGTTGCGTGATTTCAGCGTCGCGTAGATGCGCGCCGTGCCCCAGCCGAGCAGCAGTTCGAGCGAGGCTTTCGCCGCCGGAGTCAGGGCGAAGTTGCTGCGTTCGCCGACATCGAAGCGTCGTGCACCCGGCTGGAACTCGGCCTTGTAATCGACCAGGCCGGCGAAGTTTTCCGAATCCTTGCGTGCGATCCAGTTATGCTCGATCGGTGGGCCCGACTGCCAGCGCGGTGCCACATAGAGATAGCCGAACGAATACGGCCCCAGCATCCATTTATAGCCGCCGGCAACCAGGATATCGGGCTGGATCGTGGCCACGTCGAAAGGCATCACCCCCATCGACTGTGTGGCATCGATACACAGCGCGGCACCCACTTTGCGACAGGCGGCGCCGATGGCAACCAGATCGAGCAGGCCGCCATCAGTCCAGTGACAATGCGGCAGGGCCACGATGCCGGTGCGACTGTCGATCTGCTCCAGCACCAGCGCCGTCCAGTCGTCATCCGAAGGACGCGGGATATTGACGAACTGCGCGCCGGTCTTCTTGGCCAGTTCCATCCAGGGATAGATGTTGGAGGGGAACTGCTCGGCCAGCGTCACGATGGTCTGCCCGGCTTTCAGCGGCAGAATATTGGCCGCCACCGCCATGCCATAGGACACCGACGGCACGATCGCGATGTCACTGGCATTGGCGTTGACCAGCTGCGCGAACAGGCCGCGCACCGCTTCGGATTCGGTGAAGAAATCCACCGGGCTGATGGTCCAGGGATTCAGCTTGGCACGCATGCCGGCCTCACCGGCCGCCGCCACGCTTTTCGGCAGCGGGCCCATATAGGCACTGTTGAGATAGGCGACATCGGCGGGAATATCGAACAGCGCGCGCTGGCTCGGCAGCAGGGCCTGGGTCAGAGACTGGTCGGTCATGGCATCCATCCGTTGAAGTCGTAAGCCTGACTAGCCAGCCCGGGGCTTGCCTGTCGAGCGACAAATTGCCGCCCGACAATACACCCCTGGCCTAAGTCGCTGACAATTCTCGCGGCCGCGAATGCACCCCGACAATATTCCGCTGGCGCGGCTGTAACGCCGGCGGCAGAGTGCCGGCAAAACAAGGTCCGCTTCCCCCGGTGGCATAACCATGTCCGTTCCGCATATTGCCCTCGCCGTCCTGATCGCCGCGATCTGGGGCTTCAACTTCGTCGTCATCCGGCTCGGCCTCGACGCCTTCCCGCCACTGCTGTTCAACGGCCTGCGCTTCGCCGTCGCCAGCCTGCCCTTCCTGCTGCTGTTCCGCAGCCCCGGCGTGCCGTGGCGCTGGGTGCTGGGCACCGGCCTGGTGCTGGGCGTCATGAAATTCAGCCTGCTGTTCGTCGCCATGGCCCATGGCATGCCGGCCGGCCTCGCTTCGGTGGTGATGCAGGCGCAGGCGCTGTTCAGCGTGGTGTTTGCCGCGCTGCTTCTGCAGGAACGGCCTGGCATCATGCAATGGAGCGGCATGATGATTGCCGCGGCAGGTCTTGCCGTGATCGGTCTTGATATGGGCGTGGGGGCGTCGCTGATCGCCTTCGGCATGATTATCGCCGCCGCCGCCTGCTGGGGCCTGGCCAATATCCTTACGCGCCGGGCCGCGGCACCACAGCCGCTGGCTTTCATGGTCTGGGTCAGCGCCGTGCCGCCGCTGCCGATGCTCGGCCTGTCATGGGTCTTCGAGGGCGAGGCCGCTATCACGACGGCCATCGCCTCGCTCGATGCGCGCGGCATCATGGCCGTGCTCTATATCGGGCTGCTGTCGACCACCGCCTGTTTCGCCGCCTGGAGCTTCCTGCTGCGGCAGTACAAGGCCAGCATCGTGGCGCCGTTCACCCTGCTGGTGCCGGTCTTCGGCCTGATCAGCGCAGGCCTCGTGCTGGACGAGACGCCATCCGCCGTCAAGCTCGGCGGCGCAGCGCTGATCCTGTTCGGTCTGATGGTGAATGCCGGCCTGCTGAAGCGGCTGCTGCCGGCAGCGAAAACCGCCTAGAGCTTTATCGCGAGATCGCGGATCGCCGTGCGACAGGCATCGGCGGTCCGCTCCAGATAGGCGCGGGCGTCGGGACGCAGACCATCCTGCTGCAGCTGTTCATTGATCGAAGCGAGAATTGTGCGCAGGTGCCGAATACGGGCCGGCATGTCTTTATCCCCCTCAGGCGAATCGCGTGTTGAATCATGTTTCACGCGACGGAGAGTGGGCAGTTTAGGTTAATAAAAACTGACCTGCTGTTTGCGGCTGCCGCGACGGGCGATGCGACGCAGGCCCGGCGTGAAAGCCGGGCGACCGGATTCAAAATCCGGAATCGTCGGCACCACGACATGCGGTGCCGCAGGACGATCAAGCGCCACTACATCGGGTATCATCACCTCTTCCACCGGTACGGTGATCGGCGGCGCCTCCATTATTCTGTCCTGTGCTTCGGCCGCCGCATCTGCATCTGCGGGCGCACCAGGCACCGGCACGGAGAGGATGGTGACCGACGGTTTCGCCGGCGAATCGGGCGGAGCGGCTGCCGATTCGGTTGCCGAAGTCTCCGCACCGGCCGGCATCGTCTCGGCCTGGGTGACCAGGCGGTCGAGCATGCTTTTCAGCGGCAGCGGCACCGGGTCGTAGCCTTTCAGGATCAGCACCAGCGCCGGCCGCATCATGCCGAGCTTGTCGGCGAGCTGCTCGAAGCTGATACCGTACTGACGGCAGGCTTCCAGCACGCGCGGCTGCACGTCGCCGAGATAGTAGAGCTTGCCCTCCTTGCGCAGGCAGGGCAGGCCGTCCTCGAACAGGAAATCGTCGTCCTCGGTGATCGGGCTGTGCAGGGTCATCGCGGGCGCCGCTTACAGGCGGTCCTGGGCGGTGGCGGCCGCCGACTGCCAGGCGGTCATGCCGGCGGTGAGGCTCAGGCCCTTGAGCACGAAGGCCTCGATGGCGCGCTGCACCGGACGCGGCACCGGATCATGGCCTTTCAGCATCAGCACCAAGGCGCCGCGCGGCATGGAAAATCGGGTGGCGAAGAGATCGAAGCCGATGCCATGGGCGCGGCAGGCCTGCAGCACCAGCGGCTGCACATCCTCGGCGAAATAGAGCTTGGCCCCGCGCTCGATGGTGTTCAGGCCGGTATGGCCGCCAATGCCGGTGCCGAAACCGGCCGGGCGGGCGAAACGGGGATACTGCATCGGGTTCATGGCGCGGCTCCTGCTGCCCGGAAGGGGATCATCGGAAGCCAAACGTCATGTGGCGCGCCGGGTTTCCCCGGCGGGCTGGAACCTTTTTATGACCGGAAGAGAGGCCGGGGGAAAAGCGGGAGGGTGGTCAGACGCTCAGATCGGCCCGACGGCCCATGCCGCGCGGACGGGCGCCGGTGGTATCGGTCTTGGCTTCGGTGGCATTGGCGCCGGTATCGGTCTTTTTGCCTTTTTCGCCCTTGGACTGGGCCGATCCGCCGGTATTGCCGGTGGCGATGGCCGCCTGCCGGGTCTGGTTGCCGACCGGCAAAGCCGTGACCGCCGCGGCGGCCAGGGCCGCGTTCGGAGCCTGCGACTGGTTCAAGCCTTGCGCCGGGGTGGACGGCTGGGCTTGCGGCAGGGATGACACCGGAGGGATGATCATCGTCATGGTCCAGATGTATGATGACAAAACGTGGTTGACAAGAACTTAAAGTTTTAGGGCAACTGGGGCCCACAATTATTAATAACTACAACGGGGAAAGGAGCCTGCCCTGTCCAAGCCCAAGGCGAGTAAACCCCCGGCAAAACCGGGGCTTTTGAGCCGGCTGTTCGGCACCGCCGCGCCGGCGCCCAAGCCCAAACAGCAGTTCAACGGCCCGGCCAAGGACGCGGCCGAAGGCCGTCGGCTGCGCGCACAACTGGCCGAGCAGATCCGCAGCCTGCGCGCCAAACTGAGCCCCCAGCTTCTCAAGCTGGGCGAAAAGATCGCCCGCAAGGGACCGCCAGTGACCGACCAGGAACGCGCCACCATGGCCATCGAGCTGTTCCTGGCCCAGAAGCAGGATGGCGGCGATTTCGCCGCCAAGCTGAAAGAGAAGATCGAGGAGCGCCGCCGCAAGAGCCACTGAGGCAGCCGGCGGCTATTCTTTCCATTTTGGAAAAACTGCTTCTCCGCACCGACTGCTAGTTCTGGCAGCCCCGGCGCCTACCTTGCCGGCATGACTCAGAAAACCAGAACCGCTCTGGTAGTCGGCGCCCAGGGCGTGATCGGCCGCAACCTCATCGACCATCTTGCGACGCTGGACGACTGGCGCGTCATCGGCCTGTCGCGCCGGGGCGGTGAGTCGACCGCAGCGCTGCGTCATATCGCCCTCGACCTGCTGGACGCCGCCGATACAAAACTGAAGCTCGCCGGTCTTGGCGACGTGACGCATGTCTTCTACGCGGCCTATCAGGATCGCCCGACCTGGGCCGAACTGGTGCCGCCGAATCTGGCCATGTTGGTGAATACGGTGGAGGCCATCGAACCGGTGGCGCGCGGCCTGCAGCACATCAGCCTGATGCAGGGCTACAAGGTCTATGGCGCGCATCTCGGACCCTTCAAGACACCGGCGCGCGAGGACGAGGCCGGCCGTCACATGCCGCCGGAATTCAATGTCGACCAGCAGGTCTTCCTGACGCAGCACCAGCAGGGCAAGACCTGGAGCTGGTCGGCCATTCGCCCTTCGGTGGTCGGCGGCTTCGCGCTCGGCAATCCGATGAATCTTGTTGTCGCCATTGCCATCTATGCGGCGATGTCGAAGGAGCTGGGCATTCCGTTGCGCTTTCCGGGCAAGCCCGGCGCCTACGATGCGCTGCTGGAAATGACCGATGCCGGCCTGCTGGCGCACGCCACCGTCTGGGCCGCGACCGAGCCGAAAGCTGCCAACCAGGCCTTCAACATCAATAACGGCGACCTGTTCCGCTGGCGCGAGATGTGGCCGCTTATCGCCGACTATTTCGACCTCGAAGTCGCACCGCCGCTGCCCATGCAGCTCGGCACCGTGATGGCCGACAAGGCAGCCCTGTGGCAGAACATGCAGGCAAAGCATGGTCTGGCGCCGCATCCCTATGCCGATGTCTCGGCCTGGGGCTTTGCCGATTTCGTCTTCTCCTGGGATTACGACATGTTCGCCGATGGCAGCAAGGCGCGGCGCTTCGGCTTCCACGAGCATGTCGAGACCCGGCAGATGGTCATCACCCTGTTCGACGATCTGCGCCGCCGCAATATCATTCCGTAAAACAAAAAAATCAGCCCTCCCTCAGGAGCCTCCCATGTCGTCCACCCAACGATCATCCACGATTGCCATTGCGGCGCTGTCGGTCAGCGCCTTTGCGATCGGCACCACCGAATTCGTCATCATGGGTCTGCTGCCGCAGCTCAGCCAGGACTTCGCCGTCTCGGTGCCCGATGCCGGCCTGCTGGTCACCGGCTATGCGCTCGGCGTCGCCATCGGCGCGCCCCTGCTCGCCGCGCTGACCGGCCGCATTCCGCGCAAAGCCCTGCTGCTAGCGCTGATGGCGCTGTTCACCATCGGCAACATCCTCTGCGCCATCGCGCCGGGTTATGGCCTGATGATGGCGGCCCGCGTGGTCACCAGCTTCACCCATGGCAGCTTCTTCGGTGTCGGCTCGGTGGTCGCCGCCGGCCTGGTGGCGCCGGACAGGCGTGCCGGTGCGGTGGCGCTGATGTTCACCGGCCTGACCATTGCCAATATCCTCGGCGTACCGTTCGGCAAGCTGCTGGGCGATGCCTATGGCTGGCGCTCAACCTTCTGGGCGATCTCCGGCCTGGGCGTGATCGCCATGGCGGCGGTTGCGCTGCTGGTGCCGCGCATCGCCAAGGTCGAAGACTCCAACTTCCTGCGCGAGCTGCGCGTGGCCATGAAGCCCGCCGTGCTGCTGGCCCTGCTGACCACCGTGTTCGGTTTCGCCGGCGTGTTTGCCGCCTTCACCTATGTGGCACCGCTACTACTCGACATCACCGGCACGACCCAGACCATGGTGACCGTGGCACTGGTGCTGTTCGGTGTCGGCGTCACCATCGGCAACACGCTGGGTGGCAAGGTCGCCGACCGTAGCCTGATGCCCGGCCTGATGGGCATTCTCGCCCTGCTGATCCTGGTGCTGGTCGCGCAGTATCTGTTCGCTGCGCAGCTGGTGCCGGTGCTGATCCTCGTCACGCTGGTCGGCGTATTCGGTTTCGCCACCGTGCCCGGCCTGCAGACCCGTGTGCTGGACAAGGCCGCCGATGCGGCAGCCCTGGCGGCCACGCTCAACATCGGCGCCTTCAATCTCGGCAACGCCATCGGCGCCTGGGTCGGCGGCCTGATGATCACGCAGGGCTTCGGCATTGCCGCGACGGCGCTGGGCGGCGCCGGGCTGGCGCTGATCGGTCTGGCCGCGACCGCGCTCGGCTATCTCGGCGACCGCGCGGTGCTGAAGCCGGCGCAAGCCTCGGCGTAAACAACGAAAACGCGTCAGCTCCGGCTGGCGCGTTCCTTTTTCGCCCGCACGGCGGCGGGACCAAGCAGCTTGCGTTCCGCCGCCTGCAGCTCCTTTGTCAGGAAATCGACAAAACAAGTGACGCGATGTGGCACCTGTCGGCCCGGCGGAAACACCGCATGGACATCCTCGTCGCGGCGATAGGCGGCCAGCACCGCGACCAGCCGGCCGCTGTTCAGATCGTCGGCCACATCCCAGATCGATTTCTGCGCCAGGCCCAGGCCGGCCAGGGTCCAGGCATAGGCGACCTCGCCATTGTTGGCGGCCAGACGCCCGTTGATGCGCAGGGCGCTTTCTTCCGTGTCGCCGGTGAAGCGCCAGACCTGGCCCGGGCCGGTGCCGCAGATGGCGATGCAGTCATGCGCGGCCAGGTCGGCCAGCGTCTGCGGCGTGCCGCGTTTTTTCAGATAGGCCGGCGCGCCGCAGATCAGCCGCTGGTTCGACACCAGCCGGCGCGTGCGCAGCGAAGAATCCGCCAGATCGCCCATGCGCAGCGCCAGGTCGATATTCTCCTCCAGCAGATCGACCACCGTGTCGGTGAGCTGCAGATGGAAGCTGAGTTGCGGATGCTTGGCGGCGAAGGCGGCGATCAGCGGCGTGATCCAGGCGCGGCCGAAGGCCACCGGCGCGGTGATGCGGATGGTGCCGGTCAGCCGTCCGTCGGCGCCGGCAATCGCCTGCTCGGCATCGGCGACATCGGCGAGGATGGTCTTGCAGCGTTCGAAGAAGGCGAGGCCGTCCTCGGTCAGCGCTAATTTCCGCGTCGTGCGGTTGATCAGCCGCGCCCCGAGCCGGCGTTCGAGCTGCGCCAGCTGCTTGCTCACCACCGGAATGGAAAGATTGAGGCGCCGCGCCGCGGCCGACAGGCTGCCGGTAATGGCAACAGCGGCGAAGATTTCCATGTCACGCAGGCGATCCATGGCGCGAAAATGGCGGGATCGTATGAAAAACGCTAGTGCAGACTGCTGCGCGGCGGTTCGCCGGATTCCACGGCTGCCGGCTCGACCGTCGTAACCGGTGCAGGCTGGTCGGGCCCGGCCGGTACGCTGCCATCGCCACGCTTCAGCCGGTCATGAGCCTTCACCGAGAAGGGGATCGAGGCGATATAGGCGATCTCCATCGCCGCCAGCGTATACCAGGGCTGATTGAGCAGGCCGGCGACCAGCAGGCCGACGCCGAGCAGCACCAGGCCGATATATTCGCGCGGCACGCGGACGCGCTTGAAGGAATAGGTCGGCACGCGGCTGACCATCATGCCGCCGATGACCAGCATCCAGATCGCATTCAGGCCGGCCGAACGGAAGAACTCGCTGTCCAGCTCCAGGCTGATAATCAGAAACAGCAGGCTGAGGCCCGCACCCGCCGGCGCCGGAATACCGGTGAAGAAGCTGCCGGTCCATTGCGGCTTCTGGTCATCGTCGAGCGCGGTATTGAAGCGCGCCAGACGGAGCGCCGCGCAGACCGCGAAGGCCAGCACCACCACCCAGCCGGTATTGCCGCCGCCGAGCGTGTTGAGCGTCCAGAAATACAGCACCATCGCCGGCGCCACGCCGAAGCAGAGGAAGTCCGACAGCGAATCCAGCTCGGCGCCGAATTTCGACGCGCCTTTCAGCAGGCGGGCAACGCGGCCGTCCAGCATGTCGAACAGGGCGGCGGTGGCAATCGCCATCACCGCGAACTTGAACTGCCCCATGATGGCAAAGCGGATCGCCGTCAGCCCTGAACAGAGCGCGATGATGGTGAGGATATTTGGCGCCAGCGTGTTGAGCGGCAGGTTGCGCAGCTTGATCGGCTTCATCGGCATCGTGGCTCTCCTGTCGCCGCCAGACTAGTCCGGCGATCTTACAGTCGTATTAACGGACCGTACCCGTCCGCGGCTGCTCGGTGGCGCCATCCTCGGCGATCACGGTCTCGCCGGCGATGCAGCGCTGGCCGACGATGGCCAGCGGCACCATGCCGTCATCGAGATAGACATCGACGCGGCTGCCAAAGCGGATCAGGCCGAACCGTTCGCCGGCCTTGTAGGTTTCGCCCTCGCGGGCTTCACAAAGAATACGGCGGGCGACCAGGCCGGCGATCTGGACGACGGCGATCTCCTTGCCCGAGGTCAGCTTGAGTCGCATGGACTGGCGCTCGTTGTCGATGCTGGCCTTGTCGAGCGCGGCATTGAGGAACTTGCCCGGACGATAGGCGAGCGCCGTCACCACACCCTCGGCCGGGGCGCGGTTCACATGCACGTCGAAGACATTCATGAATACCGAGATGCGCATCAGCGGGTCGGACCCCATGCCGAGCTCTTCGGGCGGCGCGGCGCGCTCGATCATCTGCACCACGCCATCGGCCGGCGAAATGAGAAGGCCGGCGCGATCGGGCGTAACGCGCGGCGGGTCGCGGAAGAAATAGGCGCACCAGCAGGTGAGGATGACGCCGAGCCAGCCCAGCGGGGTGGCGATCCAGAACAGGATCAGGGTGACGATCGCGAAGATGGCGATGAACTTCCAGCCTTCGCGGTGGATCGGCACCAGAACGGAACGGATCGTGTCCATGGACGCAGTCTTCCTTCAGTCGGAACGGGACGTATGACGCGGGTGCAATGTAGCGATTGCCGGCCCCGTCTTAAAGACCTGCCGGGGCAGGACTTTGGGCGATTTTGGCCCCGCCGGCGGCTCAGTCGCCCGCCGCCGAGAGGATAGCGGCGCTTTCGGTGCCGGCCTTGGCCTCGCGATCGCGGGCTTCCTGCTGCTTGTGCCAGAGCGCGGCATAGAGCCCGCCCTGGGCCAGCAGCGCATGATGGCGGCCGCGTTCGGCGATCTGGCCCTGCTCCAGCACGATGATCTCGTCGGCATCCACAACAGTGGACAGCCGGTGCGCGATCACCAGCGTGGTGCAGCCTTCGGCGGCGCGGCTGAGCGCTGCCTGGATCTCGCGTTCGGTATGGGTATCGAGTGCCGAGGTCGCCTCGTCGAACACCATGATCTTCGGGTTCTTCAGCAGCGCACGCGCAATCGCCACGCGCTGCTTCTCGCCGCCGGACAATTTGAGGCCGCGTTCGCCCACCATGGTCTGCATGCCATCGGGCAGGCGGGCGATCAGGTGATCGAGCCGGGCATCGCGGGCCGCCTGCGCCACATCCGCATCGGAGGCGCCGACACGGCCATAGCGGATGTTGTAAAGGATGGTGTCGTTGAACAGCACGGTATCCTGCGGCACGATGCCGATGGCCTGGCGCAGACTGAGCTGCGTGACGCCACGGATATCCTGGCCGTCGATGGTGATGCTGCCCGACTGGATATCGTAGAAGCGGTAGAGCAGACGCGACAGCGTCGACTTGCCGGCGCCCGAAGAGCCAACGACCGCGATCTTCTTGCCGGGCGCGATGCGGAAGCTGACGCCCTGCAGGATTTCGCGACGCGGATCGTAGGCGAAACGTACATCGCTGAACGCCACCTCGCCGCGCGGCACCTGCAGCGCCGGCGCATCGGGCGCATCCTGCACTTCCGTGGGCACCACCAGCAGCGTGAACATCGCCTCCATATCGATCAGGCCCTGCTTGATCTCGCGATAGGCAAAGCCGAGGAAATTCAGCGGCAGATAAAGCTGGATCAGGTAGGCATTGACCATCACCAGGTCGCCGAGCGTCATGGTGCCGTCGCGCATGCCGAGCACCGACAGGCTCATCACCGCGATCAGGCCGACCGAGATGATGGCGCCCTGGCCGAGATTGAGCAGGGCCAGCGTGGTCTGGCTTTTGACCGCGGCGGTTTCGTAGCGCTGCAGCGCCTCGTCGAAGCGATGCGCCTCATGGGCCTCGTTGGTGAAATACTTCACCGTCTCATAATTCAGCAGGCTGTCGACCGCGCGGGTATTGGCACGCTGGTCCTCGTCATTCATCTGGCGGCGGTATTTGGTGCGCCATTCGGTGATCGCCAGCGTGTACCAGATATAGCCGCCGATGGTGCTGACCGTGATGACGGCAAAGACCCAGCCGTAGAGCCACCACAGCACGCCGCCGACCAGCGCGATCTCCACGATGGTCGGCACGATGTTGAAGGTCATGAACTGCAAAACGAACTGGATGCCCTTGGTACCACGTTCGATCACGCGGGAGAGGCCGCCGGTCTGGCGCTCCAGATGGAACCGCAGGCTCAGCGCATGCAGGTGGTTGAAGGTCTCCAGCGCCAGATCGCGGATGGCGGCCTGGGCCACCTTGGCGAAAACCGCGTCGCGCAGCTCGCCGAAGGCCTGGGCACCCATGCGGGCGAGACCATAGGCGACCACCAGGCCGATCACCGCGGTGACGGCGATCTGGCCGGCGGAAAAGCCATGGTCCAGCAGGTCGACCACCTGCTTGAACAGATATGGCACTGCAACATTGATCAGCTTGGCCGCCACCAGGAAGACGAAGGCGATCACCACCCGGCGGCGCAGATCGGGGCGACCCGCGGGCCAGAGTCGCGGAATCAGCAAGGCTGGTAGCGATTTTTTCAAGTCGGTCATGATGGGCAGGGCTGGGGCGATTGATTAGGTTGGGCTGGCGCGAACCGGTTTGACCCGGATTGGTTCAGGGGCGAAATTGGTCCGGGGACTTGATCGGCAAGGCGGGCGGAGCCTATCGTCTGCCCCCGAATAATCCACGTTATTTTCCTGTTAGGCTTCAAGGGAGCAGTGCGATGAAAGTGGTGAGCTTCGTCCGAAATGGCAAGGGCTCGTATGGCGTGGTCTCGGGGGACGGGATCGTCGATGTGGGCGCCAAGCTGGGGACGAAATACCCCGACCTGGTCGCGGTGCTGAAGGCCGGCGCACTGGCCGAAGTGGAAGCCGCTGCCAAGGGTGCGACCGCCGACCTGCCCTACAAGGGCACGGTGCTGCTGCCGGTGGTGCCCAATCCCGGCAAGATCGTCTGCGTCGGCGTCAATTACGACGAACACCGCCGCGAGATGGGCCGCGAGCCGCCGGGCCATCCCACCATCTTCGTGCGCTTCCCGGAAAGCCAGGTTGCCCATGACCAGCCCCTGCTGAAGCCTGCCGAATCCGACAAGCTGGATTACGAGGCCGAGCTGGCCGTCATTATCGGCAAGCGCGGCTACAAGGTCTCCGAAGACGATGCCTTCAGCATCGTCGCCGGCTACAGCTGCTACAACGACGGCTCGGTGCGCGACTGGCAGACCCATACCGGCCAGTTCACCCCGGGCAAGAACTTCAACGCCACCGGCGGCTTCGGCCCCTGGATGGTGACCGCGGACGAGATCCCCGATGCCCAGGCCCTGGAAATCCAGAGCCGCCTGAACGGCCAGGTGATGCAGAAGTCCAATACCGAACTGATGACCTTTAACATCCGCAAGATCATCAAGTATGTGACCACCTTCACGCCGCTGGAACCTGGCGACGTGATCGCCACCGGCACGCCGGGCGGCGTCGGCACCAAGCGCAACCCGCCGGTCTACATGAAGGATGGCGACATCATCGAGATCGAGATCGAGAAGGTCGGCCTGCTGCGCAATCCGGTGAAAAACGCGTAAGCGGTCCGCTTTACTCTGAGTGCCAACGGGGCGCTTCAGGCACCCCGTTTCGTTTCTGCCTCCAAACCGTCATGCCAACGCGTCAGCGGTGGCATGACGAGAGGCGGAGGTTACCCTTTCCCCACCGCCTCGGCGACGCTCTTGAAGCCATCGCGCTTGAGCAGCGCCGCCAGCTCGGCCTTGATGCGCGTCACCAGGCCCGGACCTTCATAGACCAGCGCCGAGTAGAGCTGTACGGCCGAGGCGCCGGCGCGGATCTTGGCATAGGCCTGTTCACCCGAGGCAATACCACCGACGCCGATCAGCGGCACCTTGCCGCCGACGTAAGAGTAAAGCTGCCGCAGCACGGCGGTCGAAGGCTCGAACAGCGGCTGTCCCGACAGCCCGCCGGTCTCTTTATAGTTGCGGCTTTCCAGCGTGGCCGGTCGCGCAATCGTAGTGTTGGTGGCGACGATGCCATCCAGCCGGAAATTCACAGCCAGCTGCGCCACCGCCTGGATGTCTTCATCGGCGAGGTCGGGCGCGATCTTGACCAGCAGCGGCGTTTTATACTGCTCGTGCAGCGGCTGCAGCCGCGCCAGCAAGGCCGTCAGCTCCTCGCGACCCTGGAGATTGCGCAGGCCCGGCGTGTTGGGCGAGGAGACATTGACCACCGCGAAACCACTGAGCGCGGCGAGCCGCGCGTAACTGATCGCATAATCGCCGGGACGGTCGGCGGAGTCTTTATTCGCGCCGAGATTGACGCCGAGCAGCCCAGGCTGGCCCCCTTTGAGATTGGCGCGCCGCGCCTCCAGCCGCGCGGCGGCGACAGCGAGGCCGTCGTTGTTGAAGCCCATGCGGTTGATCACAGCGCGGTCTTCCTCCAGGCGGAAGACGCGCGGGCGCGGATTGCCCGACTGCGGCTGCGGCGTGATGCCGCCCACTTCGACGAAGCCGAAGCCGAGCTGCAGCATGGCATCGGGCACTTCGGCATTCTTGTCAAAACCGGCGGCGAGGCCGACCGGATTGGTCAGGCTGCGGCCGAACAAGGTGGTGGCCAGCACCGGGTCGTCCTTGGGCGCCGGCGGCAGCGGCGCGCAGGACAACAGTTTGAGCGTGGCGCGATGGGCGGTCTCGGCATCGACATAACGCACCAGCGGCCAGATCAGGGTTTTGTACAGGCTCATGATACGGGCTCCATGGCGCGCAGCGGCACGCTGTCCAGCGTTTCAAAGGCGAGCGCGGGATAGACGGTCTCGCGCATCAGGGATATGGCGCGCACCGCGAAGGGCAGATCGAGCGGAATGGCGGCGACCCGGGCCGCAAAATCTGCCGGCAGCCGGTCCGGCTGCGCATAGCGGGCGACGGTGATGTGAATCAGATCATATGTGTTGACGCCACCGGGTGGCGGCGGCACGCCGGCCGCCATGCGCCGGCGCAGGTCCCAGACCGGTTCGGCCGGTTCGGCCACGGCGATCACGGCCGTCGGCATGGCCCGCAGCGCGGTGAAGCGCAGGGTGAAGGGGGCATGATCGGCGCACCACTGTTCCAGCGTGGCCCGCGAGACCGCCGCGACGGTTGTCCAGAACGCATCCTTGTCGAAATTACTGCGCACCGGCGCCATGCTGTAGAGCGACAGATGCAGCGTATCCGGCGGCGGCAGATGCAGCGGCGCGGCACCGCCGGCGGCGGCGGCCAGCGCAGCGGTAACCGGCGCGATGGCGGCCTGTGTCGCCGCATCGGCGAGGGCGAACAGCGTGTAGGAGATCGCCGGCCGGTTCCACAGCGGATCGGCGACGAAGCCGTTCATCACGCCAGCTCCGGGAAGACATGACGGCCGGTGGCCGGATCGAGCGGCAGTTTTTCGACGCGATGGACCGCTGCAACGGGAAGCGGCCCATAGAGATGGGGGAAGAGATCGTCGTTGCGCGATTTCTCCCATTTCAACGGCGCCGTCAGCACCGCGGTGTCGACGGCGAGCAGCAGCAGGCCGGCCAGGCCGGCATAATGCTTCGCGGCCGTGTCGGCCGCCTGCTGCGCCGTGGAGAAATGGATGAAGCCGTCGCGGATATCATGGGCCGTGCCGGTAAAAGCGCCCGCCGCCTGTGCCGCCGCCCAGTCGGATTCGGTGATGATGCGATAGATCGTGGTCATCGGCATGGGATAGCAGAAGCCACGCGGGACGTCACCCCGCTCTCCTTCTCCGCGTCATGCCAACGCGCAGCGGTGGTATCCACGTCTTTCCCGGCCGTAAGCAAGTCGTGGATGCCACGCAAGCGTGGCATGACGGAGAGCAGACGACCCCTCACTTCGTCCGCCCCGCGGTTTTCTCGAAGCTGCGCAGACCGGCCATGCCGAGCATGGCCAGCACCAGTTCGAACAGGCTGTCGGTCTGGATCGCCGGCGGCTGCAGGCCCGGCGACCACAGCGCCGCCGCCCAGAGGAACAGCGGATGGCCGATATAGGCCCAGCCCACGGCAGCCGCACAGATCCAGCCGACCGCAGGCCGCCAGCCGGCGACGAAAACCGAACGATGCGTCGCCTCGATCTTGTTCAATTCGATTTGCAGCTCAGCCGGATGTTGCCGTAACCGCTCCAGAACTGCTTCGGCCTGGGCGCGCTCCTCGTCAGAGGTAAACAATTTATCGAACACATTCCCGATGGCCTCCACGGGAGAGGCGACGTTGGCCAGCAGCAGCTTGTCGAGCATGGCAGAGTCCCGTCAGGCGATATCGTTATAGAAAGCGTGGCGACCGATCACCGCGCAGGGCGTGCGACCGCGCGCCCAGGCCGGCGCCGTATCCACCGTGTGATAATGGGTGGCGCCAAAGGTGTAGTCCGGCAGGTCGCCGGCCAGCGCCGTCTGGGCGATCTGCTGCGCCTGCGCGAACGCCCGGTCGCGCGCGGTGACGGCCAGCAGTTTCGCGCGATTGGGATCGCCCGGCAGCCAGCAGGAAAACTGCCGGGGTTTCAGACATATCTCGGCTAGGCTGCGGCCCCACCAGCCGGGTCGCCCGGCACGATTGAGAATGATGCTGGCAACCGCGCGCATGCCATCGGTGCCCTCGCCGCGCGCCTCGCCCCAGAGCGTGCGCGCCAGCACATCGAGCGCAAAGGCCTGGTCGCCGTAAGCCGCCGCGCGGTTGGGATGATCGAAGGCTGTCATGTCAGGACACCATCCGTGTCTGCTGCCCGAGCTTGGCCTCGATGCGTAGCAGATGTTCGGTCAGCCGCGTCTCGACATCCTTGAGGTAGCCGATCGAGGCATAGCGCTGGGCGACCTCGAGTTTGTAGTCGGCCAATGCGGCTCTTGTCGCCGTTACCGCGGCACGTTGTTCGGCCTGCATCTGGTGCAGCAGCAGTTCCTGGCGTTCGCGCTGATGCTGGGTCAGCCAGAACAGGCCGCCGAGCGCCGGCAGTTCGACGGCGCTGAGCCACCACATCAGGTCGATGGCGATTTCACTGGTCATCATGGCGCGTCTCCTTCCCTACACATCGAAATCGGTGACGGCGCGATGGGCCAGGCCACCCTGGCGCCAGTCGTGCCGCTCTGGCCGCGCTGGCAGCAGGCCAACACGCACCGGCTCGCTGGCCAGGCATCCGGCCACCGCGTCCAGGCCGTCGTCCTGCATCTGCCCGCCGGGCCGCCATTCGCGCATTTCGCGCAGGAAAGGCGTTTCGGTGATCTGGTCATGGGCGCGCAGCGCCCCGGCCGCCAGCACGGCATCGAAAGCCTCCAGGATGCGCACGGCTTTGGCCTTGCGGCTGCTGCATTCGATCACGCTGGCGCCGCAGCCGGTCTCGGCCAGTGCCTTGCGCAGCAGCCCGGGCAGGAAACGGCCAAGACCGTTGATCTCGACGCGAATGGCAGGCGCATAGAATTCCCTGGCGAAGTCTGCGGCCTGGCGGCAGAGCTGGGTGGCGGCATCGGCCGGATCGCGCACATCCTGTTTCAGCCAGCGGATGCGATGCAGGTGATAGCCGCCATCGGAATCGGTGAAGACGATGGCGATGACGCTGCCATCGCCCTTGCGTGGTGCGCCGAAAGCCGGGTCCCACCAGCAGCTGGCCGAGACCAGACGCCGCTCGCCGAGCTTCAGTCGCAGGGCATCGCCGCTGAGCATCTCTGCGGTGATGTCTTCCTTGTAGAGCACGATGCGTTCGGGATCGAGGCGGCCGTCTTCGGTGGAGGTCGGCTGCAACAGCATCTGGGCGGCAAAGCGCGCCGGGCCGCTGCGACGGCGGATATGGTTCAGCCGTGCGGGCGTGAAGCGTTCAGGCCAGCGGCTCTGGCCCCGCTCGTCGAGCACCGGCAGTTCGAGGCGCGCGAAACCGTCCAGGAATGGTGCGGTCTCGCCGATCTCCTTGCGCGGACCGAGCGCGTAGATCGAATAGTATGAGTGCGGCGTGCCGGCATAGAGCTGCGTACCTTCGGGCACCAGCACGTAATCGATCTCGGCCAGGCGGGCGCGCAGCTCCTCGCGCTTCAGCGGCGTGTCGCTGGTGTCGGGCACTTCGACATCGTCACAGAGCACGATATCGGCGCGACAGCCGGTGATATTGCCATGCAGGCCGCGCGCCAGCATCGAGGGATCGCGCCATTCGGCATCGCGGCGCACGGTGAACTGGTCGGCCGCCCACTGGTCCGGCCGGTCGGGCTTGAGCCGCACGGTGAGCGGATGGCGTTCGATGATGCGTTTGACGTTGCGCACCATCTTGCGCGCCAGCGCCTGCTCGGCCGCCAGAACCAGGATGCGGAGCGACGGGTCGCGCAGCAGCAGCCAGGCGGCGAACAGGCCGACCAGGGTCGACTTGCCGGCATCGCGGAAGACCAGCAGCAGCAGGTCGCGGCGCTTTTCGTTCCAGCAGCGTTCGAGCCAGGCGATCACATCGTCATGCAGCGCCGGCGTGGTCAGGCGCTGACGCCGGTTCCAGACATCGACGAAATCGCGCAACGATATGGTCTGCGCCAGATCCGGCGGCAGGATGCGTGGGCTGAGTTCAGTCATCGCGTGCCCCCCGCGCATCAGCCAGCAAAGCTTCCAGCGCAGCCTGGTCGTATTCCTCCGGCGGCTCGGCCTTGCGGCCCGCCCGATCGAGGCCGAGCAGTTTCTGCAGCAGGGCGATATGGGTCAGCATGGCCTTGAGCATGCCCTGGCGGCGCTGCTGCTCCAGATCGCCGGGCTTGTGTGGGGTCAAGCTCATGCGGGCATATTGCTCCTGTAGGTCGCCAAGCCGCTGGCGCGCGATGACGTCGAAGCGATCGACCAGGGTTTCTTCGGACATGCGGGGCCTCCATTGTGATGCGACAGAAAGGCGGCCCGGCGGATGGCGCCGCCGGGCCGGGTTGCTCAGGCCTTGATGATGTAATTCAGCACCAGGGTCGGCTGCGTGTTATTATGCGGTGCGTCGCCGCCGGCGAATTCGGTGTGGCCAATGACAACACCGGCATCGCGGTAGACGTGAACACTCACCGCAGAGGCAGCCGCCTGCTCGCCGCGCACGTCATGACGATGCGACGCCAGTTCAGCGACAGTCAGCTGATGCTGCTGGTTGCCACCGGCCGCGCCAAGCTGGCTGCCGTTCAGGCCAGCGGACGAGCCGGCAGTCAGGCGATTGGCCGCGGTGCCGCCCATATCGTCCTTGCCGGCGACCACGCGACCGCGCAGATCGGGCAGGTTGAAGGTGGTGCTGCTATCGCCGGTGCCATAGACCGTGCCGGTCACGGCGAACAGCGCAGCATAGGTCACGCGGCTGACTGCCGCGCCGTCGCAGAGCAGCCAACCGGTCGGCGCGGTCGTGCCAGCGAAAGCACTGACGGCACCAACCGGCAGCAGCGACCCGGCATCGACATCGATACGCAGCGTTTCATCGCCGCCATCCGCCTGCTCGGTCAGCGTGACGGCGGTGCCGGCGACCAGCTTCTGCGCCAACGCGCCCGCCGTGCGGTCGTTGGTTGAGACGTGCAGTACCTGAAGGCGGCGGATACGCACCACCGCGCCACTGGCTGGCGCGCCGGCAAAGACGGCGGTGCCGCCGAACGGATCGCCCGCGCCATAGACGCTGACGCCCGCGGCGAGATTGCCGTTCAGATAGACGGCGATCTCAGCCGCCGAAGCGAAGGCAAAGGGAATGTCGAAAATCGTGGTCGTGCCGTTGCCCTCATAGGTCAGTTCGGCATTGCCAGTGGAAACGGGGATCGTCATGAGTAGGATACCTTTGTAAAAGTTGCTGATTTGTTCTTTTAATGGTTGCAAAATCTAGGCTTACATCGCGGACTCCTTCTCAGTTGTTGGTCGTTTCCGGCTCAGTCCTGCACCAGCAGGGCCACCAGCAGCAAAAGCGCGGCCGCGGCGATCTCGGCAGCCATCATTAGGCTGCCAGCCTGTCGGCCAGGGTGACATCGCCGGCTGCAAGATCGATGACGATCACCGGCGCCGGCGGCGTCACATCCAGCGGCGTGTCGAACAGCAAGGCCGCCAGCAGACGGCGATGGAAATCCGGCGCCGCCGCCATGGCCATCGCATGCCAGGCCGGCGCGACGGTCTGGCCGATGCGGGTGATGTGGAAGCCATCTGCCGTTCCGCTCGCTTCCAGATGCAGGATGCCGCGACCCCAGCCCTTGCCATGGCGCAGGCCGGCCCGGATCAGGGCCGAGGCCAGGTCCGTGGCCGCCGTGCCATGGGCGATATAGCGCTGCCGCGCCTCGTCCATCTCGGCGCGCCAGAAGATCTGCGCCCGGCCGGCGGTGAGCAGCAGGCTGGCGCATGCGCTGCGACCACCCGTCGTCGTGCCCTGCGGCAGGCCGAGGTAAAAGCCGAGCAGGGCAAAGCCGATGGCAGGATCCTGCAGATGTGCACTGAGCCGCGCCCCGATGCCACCGGTGCAGTGGCGATCGTTCAGCCGTGCGGCGGCCACCGCCAGACGATCGTCGCAGGCCAGGGCGAAGCCGGCCGGCTGTGCGGGATCGATATCCCCGACACCGTCGGCCAGCAGCAGGCGCACCGGCTGATCGAGCGCCTCGGCCGCCCGACGGAACTGCACGGCGCAGGCCAGGCTGGCGCGCGCCGGCGTGCTGAGCAGCAGCAGCGTCATGCCGCCACCGCGTCCAGACGGGCCGGATCGATCACCGTGACGTGTTCGGGCAGATCCGGCCGCCGCGCCGGACCGTCGATCTCGATCAGCACCAGCCGCGTCAGCCAGTAAAGCGACGCTGCCAGCACCGCAAGATTGTGCCAGTAGCTGTTGTCACAGGCCTGGCGCCACAGATCGCCCTCCAGGAACAGGCAGGCGCCCTGGCACAGCGTGACCAGCGGGCAGCGGCTGCATTCGTCACGCACCGACCAGTGATAGGCGGTGTCGAGGCGGATATCGGCCATCGCTTCGACATGACCGATACGATGCTTAGTGTCCGCCGACATGTTCTGACAGGTGATGGCGTTGCCCTTGAGATCGACCGCCAGGCGGGCCGGGTCGTCCATGCCGCATTTCTGTCCGAGCGCTGCGGCCGGCCGCGCCTCGGGGTCGCGCTGGCGCCGCGCCGCGAACCAGGCCTGCCGTTCCAGCGCCGGATAACGCAGCGCCAGATGGTCCAGGCTGTAGTCCTGACGCCGGAAGACCGTATCGAGCCGACCACCGACGCCTTCTTCCAGCACCAGATCGTTCAGCGGCACCGCGGAGAAGCGGAAGGCGCTGACCTCGCCGAGCGCTGCTTCCTCGCAGGCCAGACAGGCGGTGCCGGCCACCACCAGATCAAGAAACGCCTGATGAAGCTCGACACTGAGATTTGACTTGTCGAATTGCGCCTGCAGCAGGGCGGCAGCTTTGTCGAGTTCCGCAGCCATGGCGCCATGCTCGGCTTCCGGCACATCGCGGCCCGGCTGGAAGGCAAACCAGCGCGACCATGGCGGCGTCAGTTGGGATAACAGGGCTGCGGCAAGCTGCTCCGCGGCATCGGCGGCCGTGGCATCGAACAGCCGCTCGTTCACACGGCCGCCGCCGGCATTGAAACCGGCCGCCGTGCCGGGACGACGCAGCGGCAGCGCATAGTCGTAGCAATCCTGCCACAGGGCATCCCAGCTGCCGCGCTGGCTGCGCGCACGACTGTGGCGGCGGCGCAGCGCCTGCGGATCGAGCAGGGTCTGCAAGGGATCGATGGTGGCGCCGGCTGTGGAGACGGGGGTGATCGACATGCGACTCACTCGCCCAGCAGGCGTTTCGCGGCGGGGGCGCCACCGGCGACGTTGTCGTCCAGGCCGCGCCAGGAGGTGGCGATGGTTTCGCCCTGGGACCGGCGACGGCGCTCGCGCGCGGCGCGTTCGGCGATCTCGGCCTCGCTTTCACTCGGCGGCGGCGGGGCCGGGATGGGCGGCGGAGGCGGCGGCGGTGACGGCGAAGAGAAAATCCCACCCATGTTGCAGGCCTTTCGCAGGCTGGCACCGATCCATATCGGCGCAAAGTTGCTTAAATGTTCTTTGTAGAGTCAGAATAGAACGAAACAAATCCATAATCAAGGGATATTTTCCGCAACTCAAGAAAAAGTTCCCATGGTGTTCTAATGGACCAGCAGTGCAGCCCAATCAGGCGCTTGACCGTCTCGACACAGGAGAACGGCAGCGGCGGCGCCAGCCGGCGCGGCGGATCCAGCACCGGCACGGTCAGCGCGCACTGGCCGCGCGCCCGCAGATGCGCGGCCAGGTCGGCCTGCGGCGACCAGCCGGAAAAGCTCCGGATTTCAAGGCGATGAGAGAGTGGATCGATTCCGATCCAGCCATCATCCAGGGCCAGATAGGCGAGGCAGTGACGGAAGCCGGGCTTGAGCCGGCGCAGCTTGGGCAGTCGGGTCTCCTCGAGGAAAACCACCACGGCACGGCGGCCTGCGGTTGGCCCTGTCGCAGGCGATACGGGTGCCGGACGGGCCATTTTCGCCCGGTTTTCCGCAATTTGTTTCATATCCAACCCTGCTACGATAGGAACAGAACAAAAATTCTCGTTTCTTTAGACCCTTATATTCCTATATTGTTCTCATGTCAAATGGTTTTAGAGAGAATATTCCTGTAGCCAAAACCCTGAATTTACAAGACTATCGTCCCATGCTGACTCACCGGGCAATATGGGCCGCTATTGACGGCCTGGCCGAACGTTACGGCCTGACTGCGTCCGGACTCGCCCGCAAGGCCGGGCTGGATCCGACCACCTTTAACCGCTCGAAACGCACCTCTCGCGATGGCAAGCAGCGCTGGCCGTCCACTGAATCGATCGCCAAGGTGATCGAGGCCACCGGCGCCAGCGTGCCGGAATTCATGGACCTGCTGATCGAGACCGGCGGTGTGGCCCGCAGCACGCAGCGCGTGCCGCTGATCGGCCTGGCCCAGGCCGGCAAGGACGGTTTCTTCGACGATGCCGGCTTCCCGATCGGTGAGGGCTGGGAAAAGGTGCCCTTCCCCGAACTGGGCGACAGCCAGGCCTATGCCCTGGAGATCAGCGGCGACAGCATGCTGCCGGTTTATCGCGACGGCGACATCGTGATTGTCTCGCCAGCCGCCAGCGTGCGTCGCGGCGATCGCGTGATCGCCAAGACCGTGCAGGGCGAAGTCATGTGCAAGATGCTGGCGCGCCGCACGCTGACCCGCATCGAACTCGCCTCCTTCAATCCCGAATTCCCCGAGCGCGCCTTCGACGTGCAGGACATCGCCTGGATCGCCCGCATCATCTGGGCCGCGCAGTAATCCATGTCGGATTCTCTGGCAGCCGCACTCGGCCGGCTGCCGGCGCTGGTCGCCGGCGGTGGTTTCGCCTGGTGGTTCGAGAACGGCCGGCTGGAAAAAATCTCCGCCGATGCCGCTGCCCGCCGCGCCCGTGCCACGCCGCCGCTGCTGGTGCATGGCAGGGCGACTGCCACGCGGCTGGGTGTCGAACCCTTCCCGGCCTATGACCTGCTTGATCTCTTCGCCTTCGTACGGCCGGCGCGATTCTGCCTGCCGACACCCCATGGCCTGCTGGCGCGCCTCGAGCTTGACGCCGCCGACGATGAGGAAGCCGCCCAGTATCTGCACCATGCCGCGCAGACCCTGCTGGAAGAATTGCCGAAGCAGCAGCCGCGTGCGCTGAAGCGCAGCGCACGTCTCGCGCAGACACTGCAAAAAGCCGGCTGGCCCTGGGCCATCTATCTGCTCACCGCGCTGGGGCCCGAAGCTTCCAGCGTGCCGGCCGGCGGTTTCGGCGGCCTCGACATCTGGCAAGAATTGCCCGAATGGGTGGATTACGCGCCGCCGCCGCCACCGGATACGCAGACGGTGTCGCCGATGGAGGCGCGCGAGCGTCTGGCCCGCCTGCTAGGTACGACATCGGAGCTGCGCGAGACCCAGGCCGATTATGCCGCCACCACCGCGCAGGCTTTCGCGCCGCGCGAAATGATCGGCATGCCGGAAACCGTGCTGGCCGAAGCCGGCACCGGCATCGGCAAGACGCTGGGCTATATCGCACCCGCCAGCGTCTGGGCCGAGAAGAATGGCGGCACGGTTTGGCTCTCCACCTATACCAAGAACCTGCAGCGCCAACTGGATCGCGAACTCGACCGTCTGTTTTCCGATCCGGCCGAGAAGGCCGCCAAAGTGGTGGTGCGCAAGGGCCGCGAGAATTATCTCTGCCTGCTGAATCTGGAGGATGCGAGCCAGGGCGGCGTCGCGCGGCCCCAGGATATCGTGCCGCTCAGCCTGATCGCGCGCTGGGCCGGCGCCACCCGCGACGGCGACCTGGCTGGCGGCGATTTTCCCGCCTGGGCCGTCGACCTGCATGGCCGCAACCGCACGCTGGGACTGACCGATCAGCGTGGCGAATGCATTCATGCCGGCTGTCCGCATTACCGCAAATGCTTCATCGAGCGCAGCGTACGCAAATCGCGCAAGGCCGAGATGGTGATCGCCAACCACGCCCTGGTGATGATCCAGGCCGCGATGGGCGAGGATGAGTCGCAGAAGCCGCTGCGCTATGTCTTCGACGAAGGCCACCACCTGTTCGAAGCCGCCGACGGCGCTTTCGCCGCCCATCTGACCGGTATGGAAGGCGTCGACCTGCGGCGTTGGCTGCGTGGGCCGGAAGGCGGACGCCGCAGCCGCGCCCGCGGCCTGGCCAACCGCATCGGCGACCTGGTGGCGCAGGACGACCGCGGCAAGGCCATGCTGGATGCCATCGTCGAGGCCGCGCGCTGCCTGCCCGGCGAGGGCTGGCTGGCGCGTCTGGCCGAGGGTAATGCCAATGGCAGTGGCGAAAAGTTTCTGGCCAAAACACGCCAGCAGATACTGGCGCGTAGCGCCCAGCCGGACAGCCCCTATGGCCTGGAATGCCCGACGCGCGAGCCGGTCGAGGGCCTGATAGATGCCGCGCTGACCTTTGCCCATGGCATCGAACGTCTGCTTGAGCCGCTGAACGGCCTGAGCAAATCCTTAAGCGACATGCTGGCCGATGAAACCGCCGAACTGGACACGGCGACGCGCAGCCGCATGGAAGGCGCCGTGCGCGGCCTGCTGCGACGCAAGCTGACGCTGGATGCCTGGCGCAGCATGCTGCTCGACCTGCAGACCGAAACGCCATCGACCTTCGTCGACTGGTTCGGCCTGGAGCGCATCGACGGCCGCGATCTCGATCTCGGCCTCTATCGCCATTACCTCGACCCGATGCAGCCTTTCGCTGCCGCTGTGCTGAAACCGGCCCATGGCGTCGCCATCACATCGGCGACCTTGCGCGATATCGCGCCGATGAAAACCGATGCGGCGCCGGAAGCCGCCTGGGCCAGTGCCGAGATCCGCAGCGGCGCGCGCCATCTGCCGCAACCGGCCCGCCGTGCCGCCTTCCCCTCGCCCTTCGACTATGCCGGCCGCACCCGCGTGCTGGTAGTGACCGACGTGCGGCGCGATGCCATGGACCAGGTGGCCGCCGCCTATCGCGAACTCTTCTTGGCCTCCGGCGGCGGCGGCCTGGGGTTGTTCACCGCGATCTTCCGCCTGCGCGCCGTGCAGAAGCGCGTCCTGCGGCCGCTGGCCGAAGCCGGCCTTCCGTTATACGCACAGCATGTCGATCCGCTGGATAACGCCACGCTGGTCGACATCTTCCGCGCCGAGGAAAACGCCTGCCTGCTGGGCACGGACGCGATGCGCGATGGTGTCGATGTGCCGGGCGCGTCCTTGCGCCTGGTCGTCTTCGACCGCGTGCCCTGGCCGCGGCCCGACCTGCTGCACAAGGCGCGCAAGGCGGCTTTCGGCGGCCAGGCCTATGACGATCTGTTGACCCGCCTGAAGCTGAAGCAGGCCTATGGGCGACTTTTGCGGCGTGCTGACGATTACGGCGTCTTTGTTGTGCTGGACGCGCAGCTGCCCTCCCGTCTGCTCTCTGCTTTTCCGGCCAGCGTCGATGTACGCCGCGTCGGAATCAGGGACGCCGTGGCGGAAACGGCGAGCTTCCTCACATCGATGCGCGCCGGCACTGGCGAAGCGCAAAATCTCGCCTAAACTGGCAGCCATCCTTTCGCCGCATTCGGCCGCTAGTCGAAGCGCTCCCCGTTCCGAAGGCTTTTTCCGCATGTCGACCATCACGCCCCAGAATGCCCTGATCTATGCCATGGTCATTGCCGCCGTGGCCGACGGGAAGCTGAAAGACTCCGAAATCAACGCCATCGACGTGGCGGTGCGGCATCTGCCGATCTTCCGCGGCTACGGTCTCGACGCCATGCAGGTGGCCGTGGGTGACTGCGTGGCGCTGCTGGATCAGGAAGACGGCGTCGATGCGGTGCTCGGCCTGGTCAAGGAAGCCCTGCCGGCCGACTGGGTGGAAACCGCCTATGCGCTGGCCTGCGATATCGTCGCGGTCGACGGTCATGGCCGCCAGGAAGAACTGCGCTGGCTGGAAATGCTGCGTCACGAACTCGGCGTCGAGCGCCTGCACGCCGCTGCCATCGAGCGCGGCGCCGGCGTGCGCTACAAGCGCCTGCCGCACTAAAAATTCCGGAGATTATTCGGCGGCGGTCTGCAGCGCTGCTGTCGCCAGTGCGCTGCCCCGCGGCACGATCAGCGGAATGGCTTTCGCGCTGATCCGGGTCGCGGCTGGCAGCACAGCGGCAATATCGCCATCGGCCTGCACCGGTTCGCCGGCCTTGCCATGGATGACAATCTCGCGTCCACGCACCAGCTCGATTTCCGGCAGCTTCTGCAGCAGGCCAAGGGTCATCGCCGTTGTCGCGCGCAGCGCGCCGATGCGGCCGCCCATGCGGAACAGGCAGACCTCGAAGGCTGGATCGTCCAGCCGCGCATTGGGCGAGCAGATAAATTTCCCACCGTAGAAATGGCCCTTGGCGATCACCGCCGAGGCGCAGTCGTAATCCTTGCCGTCGATCGTCAGGCGATATCCCGGAACCTCGTACTGCACGAGCTGGCGTAAGGATTCGATCACATAGGAAGCCTTGCCGAGCCAGCGCTTCAGCTTCGGCGGCAGCTTGGCCACCACATGGGCGTCGAAGCCGACGCCGGCCATGATGGTGAAGAGCCTGTCATTCACAAAGCCCGGCCAGATCATGGTCTGCGGTCCATGCAGCACCGCCTGCATCACGCTGGGCGGATCGAGCGGCAGGCCGATTTCCATCGCCAGCACATTGGCAGTGCCCAGCGGAAAAATCCCGAGCGGCGCGCTGCGCTCCGGCAGACCATTGGCCACTTCGCCAATCGTGCCGTCGCCGCCGGCCGCCACCACCGCATCGTATTTCTCGGCCTGGCCATCGGCGGCAAAGAGTTCGGCATCGCCACGTTTGCCGGTGGGCCGGAATTCGACCGCACAGCCGGCATCTTCCAGCAGGTCGAGATAGGCCTCCAGGCGATGGCGTTTCCGCCGCCCGGCCGTCGGGTTGTAGATCACCAGCAGACGGCGACGATAGGACGCAGGGACGGAGGAGCCGGACATGGCGGCCCGGATAGCAGATTTTCCGCCCGGGCGTCAGCCATGGTTTTGTGACAGTCAGGGCCACGGCCCGGTCAGCAGCGCATACCGGAATATGCTAAGCCGGATGCATGACATGGTATGCGATTCGGCTCCTGCCGCTGCTTCTCCTTATACTGGCGACACCGGCCCGGGCCGCCGAACCGGCGCTCCTGCCAGCCGTGCTGGACGGCGACACCATCAAGATCGCCGGGGTGAACTACCGCCTGCATGGCATCGACGCTCCCGAAAAAGCCCAAATCTGCCAAAGGGATGGCCATGACTGGCTGTGCGGCCAGGAGGCGGCGGCCTATCTGCGCGGCCTGATCCGCGGCCGGGCCGTCACCTGCGCAGAGAAGGACCGCGACCGCTATGGCCGGGTGGTGGCCATCTGCTATGCCGGCGGGGACGACCTCAACCGGGCCATGGTGCGGGCCGGCCTGGCCTGGGCCTATACGGCTTACGCCCCGGATTACGCCGATGCCGAGCTGGAGGCCCAGATATTAAGGAATGGCATCTGGGCCCCCACGGCCACCGCCCAGCCGGCCTGGGACTGGCGGCGCGACAGACGGCAAAAACCGGCCCGAATCCGGGGTTGACAGCCCCTTGGCCCCGGCTATAGTGCGCCCCTCGAATTCAGGCGGTGCCGGACGGCCGGCGCTGCCGCTTTCTTATGGAATATCAAGATGTTCGCAGTGATCAAGACCGGCGGTAAGCAGTACAAGGTGGCAGCGGGCGACGTGCTCGAGGTCGAACTGGTGGCTGGCGAAGCCGGTGCCAAGATCGAATTCAACCAGGTTCTCGCCATCGGCAACGGCGCCGACGTCAAGCTCGGCAAGACGCTGAGCGGCGCCAAGGTCATCGCCGAAGTGGTCGGTCCGACCCGTGGCCCGAAGCTGGTCATCTTCAAGAAGCGCCGCCGTCAGAATTCGCGTCGCAAGAACGGTCATCGCCAGCATTACACTGCGGTGAAGATCCTCGAGATCGCCGCCTAAGCGCGCGCTGAACAGTTTAAGGAGACAGTTCCATGGCACATAAGAAAGCTGGCGGCTCTTCCCGCAACGGTCGCGACTCAGAGTCCAAGCGCCTCGGCGTCAAGAAGTACGGCAGCGAAGCCGTTGTCGCCGGCAACATCATCGTCCGCCAGCGTGGCACCAAGGTGCATCCGGGCAAGAATGTCGGCATCGGCAAGGATCACACCCTGTTCGCCACCGCCGACGGCAAGGTCAAGTTCCACGAGGGCAAGGGCAGCCGCTCGTATGTTTCGGTGCTCCCGCCGGAGGCGTAAGTAGACGCGCCTTTCCCGCAAGCATCACAATCGATCAAGGGGAATGGCGCAGGCCATTCCCCTTTTTCTTTGCCCTTACTGACAGACCGATATCCAGATGAAGTTCCTCGACCAGGCCAAGGTCTATATCGAAAGCGGACAGGGCGGCCCCGGCTCCGTCAGCTTCCGCCGCGAGAAGTTCATCGAATATGGTGGACCCGATGGCGGCAATGGCGGCAAGGGCGGCGATGTCTGGGTCGAATGCGTCGATGGCCTCAACACGCTGATCGACTATCGCTACCAGCAGCATTTCCGCGCCGCGCGCGGTGGCCATGGTTCCGGCCGCCAGCGCTCGGGTGCCAATTCCGATGACGTGATCCTGAAGGTGCCGAAGGGCACGCAGGTTCTGGCCGAGGATAACGAGACCCTGATCGCCGATCTGACCGAGATCGGCCAGAGAGTATTGCTGTGCAAGGGCGGCGATGGCGGTTTCGGCAACGAACATTTCAAATCGGCCACCAACCGCGCGCCGCGCCGCGCCGATCCCGGCTGGCCCGGTGAGGAAAAGTGGGTCTGGCTGCGTCTGAAACTGATCGCTGATGCCGGCTTGGTCGGCCTGCCCAATGCCGGCAAATCGACCTTCCTGAGCCGTGTCAGCCGCGCCAAGCCCAAGGTTGCCGATTATCCCTTCACCACACTGAAGCCGCAGCTCGGCGTGGTGAAATCGAACGACCGCGAATTCGTGCTGGCGGATTTGCCCGGCCTGATCGAAGGCGCCGCCGACGGTGCCGGCCTCGGCCATCGCTTCCTCGGCCATGTCGAACGCTGCGCGGTGATCCTGCACATGCTGGACGGCACCGCTGAAGATCCGGTGAAGGACTGGAAGCTGATCCGCAAGGAGCTGAAGGTCTATGGCGCAGACCTCGACAAGAAGCTGGAGATCATCGGTCTGAACAAGATCGATGCGATCCCGGCCGACGAACTGAAAGACAAGATCGCCAAGCTGAAACGCGCCGCGAAACGTCCGGTGCTGGCGCTTTCGGGCGTCACCGGCGAAGGCGTGCAGGTGGTGAGCGACGCACTCTATGCCATCATCGCCGAAGCGCGCGCCGCCGAGAAGGTGCGGATCGAGCTCGAGGCCGGCGAGGATGAGTAACGGCCTCGACAAGGCCAATCTTGAGAAGAGCCGGCGCATAGTCATCAAGGTCGGCTCGTCGCTGCTGGTCGATGCCGAGAAGAACACGCTGCGCGATGCCTGGCTGACTGCCCTGGTCGAAGACATCGCAAACCTGCGCGCCGATGGCAAAGAAGTGCTGGTCGTCTCGTCGGGCGCCATTGCGCTCGGCCGGCGCATTCTCGGCCTCGACGCGAAAGCCATGCGGCTGGAGGAAAGCCAGGCCGCCGCCGCGGCCGGCCAGATCCGGCTGTCATCGGCCTGGCAGGATGCGCTGGCGAAACATGACCTGAAGACGGCGCAGCTGCTGCTGACGCTGGGCGACACGGAATCGCGCCGGCATTACCTGAATGCCCGCGAGACCGTGAACACGCTGCTGAAACTCGGCGTGGTGCCGGTGGTGAACGAGAACGACACGGTGGCCACCGCCGAAATCCGCTTCGGCGACAACGATCGCCTGGCCGCCCGCGTGGCCCAGATGATTTCGGCCGACTGCCTGGTGCTGCTGTCGGACATCGACGGACTCTACACCGCCGATCCCGGCCTCGACGCGAATGCGAAATTCCTCACCGAGATCGAGGCGATCACGCCGGAGATCGAAGCCATGGCCGGCGTGTCGCGTTCCGGCCTCGGCCGCGGCGGCATGATCACCAAGATTGTCGCCGCCAAGATCGCAGTCGGCGCCGGCTGTGCCATGGTGATCGCCAACGGCAAACACCTGCATCCGGTGCAGAGCGTGCGCGACGGCGGACGCTGCACCTGGTTCCGTGCCCATTCGACGCCGGCCGCCGCGCGCAAGCAGTGGATCGCCGGCCATCTCAATCCGCAGGGCACGCTGACGCTGGATGACGGCGCGGTGAAAGCGCTGCGGTCCGGCCGCTCGCTGCTCCCCGCCGGCGTCACCGCTGTCGACGGCCGTTTCCAGCGCGGCGATCTGGTCCGCGTCTGCACCCGCGACGGCACCGAGATCGCTGTTGGACTTTCGGCTTATGCCGATGAAGATGCCCGTCGCATCAAAGGCCACAAATCCGGCGACATTGAAGAGATTCTCGGCTACCGTGGCCGCGACGAAATGATCCATCGTGACGAGTTGGTACTGCGATGAACGTCCAGAGTTCTATCTCATCTGACAGCACGGTCCTGATGGCCGAGATCGGCCGTGCGGCGAAAGCGGCCGCCGCGATCCTGAGCACCGCCAACACGGCACAGAAGAATGGCGCACTGCTGCATGCCGCCAAGGCACTGCGCGCCAGCGAAGCCGCCATCCTGGCCGCGAATGCGGAAGATGTGGCGGCTGGCAAAGCCAAGGGCCTGACGCCGGCGCTGCTCGATCGCCTGACCCTGAGCGCCAAGAGCATTGCCGGCATCGCGCAGGGCCTGGAAGAGATCGCCGCGCTGGCCGATCCGGTGGGCGATGTGATGGCCTGCTGGACCCGGCCCAACGGCCTCAAGATCGAACGCGTGCGCACGCCGCTGGGCGTGATCGGCGTGATCTATGAAAGCCGGCCCAATGTGACCGCCGATGCCGGCGGCCTGTGCCTGAAAGCCGGTAATGCCTGCGTGCTGCGCGGCGGCTCGGAAAGCTACAAATCCAGCAAGGCGATCCATGCCTGCCTAGTCGAAGGCCTGCGGCAGGCTGGCTTGCCCGAGGCGGCGATTCAGCTGGCGCCCACCACCGACCGCGCCTTCGTCGGCGCCATGCTGGCTGCGCCGGAGTATCTCGATGTGATCGTGCCGCGCGGCGGCAAGTCGCTGGTGGCACGCGTGCAATCCGAGAGCCGCGTGCCGGTCTTCGCCCATCTCGATGGCAATGTGCATATCTATGTCGAGCACAGCATCGATTTGGTGATGGCCGAACAGATCGTGCTGAACGCCAAGCTGCGCCGCACCTATGTCTGCGGCGCTGCCGAGACGCTGCTGATTGAGCGTGCTGCCGTCGCTACGCATCTTAACCGCCTGGTGCAGGCTCTGCTGGATGCCGGCTGCGAAGTGCGCGGCGATGCCGATGTGCAACTCGCCGATCCGCGCGTGAAACCGGCCACCGAGGCCGACTGGGCAACGGAATATCTGGATGCCATTATCGCCGTGAAGGTGGTGGAGGGCATTGACGACGCCATTGCCCATATCAGCACCTATGGCTCGCATCATACCGACGCCATCCTGACACAGGACGCGCAAAACGCCGCGCAGTTCATGAACCGGCTCGACAGCGCCATCCTGCTGCACAATGCCTCGACGCAGTTCGCCGATGGCGGCGAGTTCGGCATGGGCGCCGAGATCGGCATCGCCACTGGCAAGATGCATGCGCGCGGCCCGGTCGGCGTGGAGCAGCTCACCACCTTCAAATATCTGGTGCATGGCACCGGCCAGATCCGGCCCGGTTGATCGAGCAATCCGGCGGGCGCGGCGCATGATCCCTCCTCTTGGTTCGCGCCAGCGCCTGCGCATCGGCCTGCTCGGCGGCTCGTTCAATCCCGCCCATGCCGCCCATCGCGAGATCAGCCTGACGGCACTGCACCGGCTGAAGCTGGATCAGATCTGGTGGCTGGTCAGTCCGCAGAATCCCCTGAAAAGCCGCAGCGGCATGGCGCCCCTGGGCAAGCGCCTGGCCCAGGCTCGGGCCACCGCCGCCCATCCCGCCATCCGGGTCACCGCCATCGAGGATACTCTGGGTACGCGCTATACCGCCGACACCCTGCGACGCCTGCGGCTGCATTATCCGATGGCGCAGTTCGTCTGGCTGATGGGCGCCGACAACCTGGCGCAGTTCCACCACTGGCGCGACTGGCAGGATATTGCCGGGCAGATGCCGATCGCAGTCCTCGACCGGCCGGGTTACAACCTGACCGCGCCGCAGAACCCGGCCGGACAGTGGCTGTCCCGCTTCCGCGTCCCGCGCCACCAGGCCGTCGCCCTGGCCGCCATGCCGGCGCCGGCCTTCCTGCTGCTGAAATCCAAGCTCAACCCCTTGAGTGCGACGGCGCTGCGGGCGAAGAATAGACAACAGGGAGAACGGCCATGAACAGCTATCTCGTGTCTTACGACTACGGCTCTGCCGGCCTCTGGGCCATCGTGAAAGCCCCGGACAAGGCGAGTATCGCCAAGCGCTTCCCCAAGGTCGACATCATGGAAGACAAGCCGGTCTCGATGACCGCAGTGGAATACGGCAAGCTCATCACCTACGACCTCAATGGCACGCTGCCGCAATGGCTGGCGGAGCTTGAGGTGAAGTAACCCTTACGAGACCTTGATGACCACCTTGCCGGTGGTCTTGCGCGACAGCAGCGCCTGCATCGCCTGCGGCACCTGGTCGAGCGCAAATGTACCCGAGACATGGGGCTTCAGGCGGCCCTGTTCGTAGAGCGCCAGCAAGGCGGCAAAGTTGGCGCGATTCTTCTCCGGCTCGCGCGCGGCAAACGCACCCCAGAAAACGCCGACGATGCTGCAGCCCTTGATGAGCGCCAGATTGGCCGGCGCTTCCGGGATGCGGCCCGAGGCAAAACCGATCACCAGCAGACGACCATCCCAGTTGATGCAGCGCAACGACTGGTCGAAGGCATCACCGCCGACCGCGTCATAGATCACATCGGCGCCGTTGCCACCGGTGAGTTCCTTCACGCGGTCCTTGATGCTTTCGGTGCTGTAGTTGATGACATGGGCGGCGCCATACTCTTTCACGATGGCAGCCTTCTCGTCGGAGCCGACCGTGCCGATCACGGTGGCGCCCAGTTCGCGGCCGAGTTCCACGGCATTCAGGCCGACGCCGCCGGCAGCACCATGCACCAGCAGCACCTCGCCCTTTTTCATGCGGCCGCGATCGACCAGCGCATGATAGGTCGTGCCGTAGGTGATGGGGAAACCGGCGGCCGTCTCATACGGCATGCTGGCCGGAATCTTGAACACATTCCCGGCCGGACACTGCACCTGCTCGCCGAAAGCGCCGCTGCCGGTGGTGGCCATGACGCGGTCGCCGGCTTTCAGGTCGCTGACCTTCTCGCCCACAGCCACAACCTCGCCGGCGCATTCCATGCCGGGCGCAAAGGGGAAGCTCGGCTTGAACTGGTATTTGCCGGCGATCATCAGCGTGTCGGGGAAATTCAGGCCGGCGGCATGCACCTTGATGCGCACCTCTTTCGGGCCGAGCGCCGGCAGCGTCAGATCGTCGAGCACCAGGCTCTCCGGGCCGCCCCAGGCCTTGCACACCATCGCCTTCACAGTGATTGCCGACATTGCTGAACGCTCCCTGGCTTTATTATTCTTATGCTGCAGATACAGAAATGGCGCCGATGTGAACCGGCGCCATTTGCAATCGCTGTGGTCTTACTTCGGCGACATGACCATGGTCATCTGCCGGCCTTCCATCTTGGGCGTCTGCTCCATCTTGGCCTTTTCGCCAAGATCGTCGCGCACGCGATCAAGCAGTTTCATGCCGAGTTCCTGGTGGGCCATTTCACGGCCGCGGAAGCGCAGCGTCACCTTGACCTTGTCGCCTTCTTCCAAGAAGCGCACCATCGCCCGCATCTTCACGTCATAGTCATGCGTGTCGATCATCGGGCGCAGCTTGATCTCTTTGAGTTCGATGATCTTTTGCTTCTTGCGCGCCTCGGCGGCCTTCTTCTGCTCCTCGTACTTGTACTTGCCAAAGTCGAGGATCTTGCAGACGGGCGGATCGGCGGTGGGCGAAATCTCGCAGAGATCGAGGCCGGCTTCTTCAGCCAGACGCAGCGCTTCGCGGATCTGGACCACACCGCGGTTCTCGCCTTCGGCGTCGATCAGGCGCACCTGGGGGACGTCGATCTCGTGATTAATACGCGGGCCGTCGGATTTCGGGGCCTGCTGGGTATTCATTGGGGGACGGGCTATGACGCGCTCCTAAAGTAGTTACAACAAAATCAGTAGGTTAAGGCGAATGCAGCTAGGGTCAGCCTTGGGGCATCCGTGCCTCGGCCGACAATCTAGCAATCGCCTCGGCCAACGCAATGGTTTCCTGCTGCTCCGTGCCCAGACGCCGCAGCGTCACGGTGCCCTGTTCGGCTTCCTTTTTGCCGACCACCAGGATCACCGGCACCTTGGCCAAGCTGAGCTCGCGGATCTTGTAGTTGATCTTCTCGTTACGCAGGTCGGTATCGACCCGCAGGCCGGCAGCATCGAGCTGGTCGGCCACCTGCTGGGCGTAAGCATCGCAATCCGAGACGATCGGCGCGACCACGGCCTGCAAGGGAGCCATCCAAAGCGGGAGACGGCCGGCATACTGTTCCAGCAGGATGCCGATGAAGCGCTCGAAGCTGCCCAGGATCGCGCGATGCAGCATCACCGGACGATGGCGGGCGCCATCAGCGCCAACGTAATCCGCATCCAGGCGCTCGGGCAGCACGAAATCGACCTGCAGGGTGCCGCACTGCCAGTCGCGGCCGATGGTGTCGCGCAGCACGAATTCCAGCTTCGGGCCATAGAAGGCGCCCTCGCCGGGATTCAGCGTGTAGTCGAGGCCCGATGCGACGCAGGCATCCTTCAGCGCATTCTCGGCCTTGTCCCAGGTTTCGTCCGAGCCGGCGCGCTTGGCCGGTCGGTCGGAGAACTTCACCTTGATCTCGGTGAAGCCCATGTCCTTGTAGATCGATTGCAACAGGTCGCAGAAGATCTTGCTCTCCGAGATGATCTGGTCCTCGGTGCAGAAGATATGCGCGTCGTCCTGGGTGAAGTTGCGCACGCGCATGATGCCATGCAGCGCGCCGCCCGGCTCGAAGCGGTGGCAGGAGCCGAACTCGGCCATGCGCAGCGGCAGGTCGCGGTAGCTCTTGAGGCCCTGGTTGAAAATCTGCACATGGCAGGGGCAGTTCATCGGCTTCAGCGCGAAGATGCGCGCATCCGGATCGGCCGCATACTCGCGCAGGCCCTCTTCATTCTCCGCGATATACATGCTCTCGCGGAACTTCTCCCAGTGGCCCGAGGCCTCCCACAGCTTGCGGTCGACCAGCTGCGGCGTCTTCACTTCCAGATACTTCGCCTTTTCCAGGCGCTGGCGCATGTAGCGTTCCAGAGTCCGATACAGCGTCCAGCCCTTGGGATGCCAGAACACCATGCCGGCGGCTTCTTCCTGCTGATGGAAGAGACCCATTTCCTTGCCCAGGCGACGATGGTCGCGCTTCTCGGCCTCTTCCAGCCGCTTCAGATAGGCGTCGAGTTCCTTCTGGTCGCGCCAGGCGGTGGCATAGACGCGCTGCAGCTGGCGATTGTTGGCATCGCCGCGCCAGTAGGCACCCGAGACCTTCATCACCTTGAACACCGGCGGCAGTTTGCCGGTGGAAGGCAGATGCGGCCCCATGCAGAGGTCGAGCCAGCTGTCGCCCTGGCGATAGATCGAAATGGCTTCGCCGCGCTTGGCAATTTCCGCCACCCATTCGGCCTTGTAGGTCTCGCCGATGGACGTGAAATAATCGACGGCCTTCTGCGGTTCCCATTCCTCGCGGCTGATCGGCAGGTCGCGCTTGACGATCTCGGTCATGCGCTGCTCGATCTTGCCGAAGTCTTCCGGCGTGAAGGGCTCGTCGCGCACGAAGTCGTAATAGAAGCCGTCGTCGGTCGACGGCCCGAAGGTGATCTGGGTGCCGGGGAACAGCTCCTGCACCGCCTGCGCCATCACATGGGCGCCGTCATGGCGGATCAGCTCGAGCAATTCGGCCTCGTTCTTGTCCTTCAGCGTCACGATCTCGAGCTTCACGTCGCGCGTGATCGGCGTCTTCAGGTCCTTGAGCACGCCATCCAGGCGGATGGCCAGCGCCGCCTTGGCCAGGCCGGCGCCGATGCTGGCCGCCACATCCGCGCCGGTGCTGCCGGCCGTGTAAGTTCGCACGCTGCCATCGGGCAGGGTGACGCGGACTTCGGCAGCAGAAAGGGCAGAGCTGGACATGATTTAGCGGACCTCCAAGGGGGCGCAGCCTAGCCGCCCCACTCCCCCTGTCAAGCCAGCGCCCCGGTCGATTCCGGGCCGATTCCGGGCAGGCAAACCGGGCATTGCCGCTTTCGGCGGCAGGGTGGCCCGGCCTGCGGAATCCCCGCGGCGGAATTCGCTGGGCCGGCCGGCCGAACCATGCTGGCATAGCCTTCGCATAACCGGACGGGGAAACCGTCATAACAGGGGGCTCAATCATGCGTATCCGATCCATTCTGGCTGCCACGCTGGCCGTCACCGGCCTGGTCGCCGTCGGCCTTGGCGCACCGGCGGCTTTCGCCGGCGCCACCTTCGATGCCGTCAAGGCCAAGGGCTTCGTGCAATGCGGCGTGAACGGCAGTGTCGCCGGCTTCTCGGCGCCGAACAGCCAGGGCCTGTGGACCGGCATCGATGTCGATATGTGCCGCGCCGTGGCCGCCGCCGTCTTCGGCGATTCCAGCAAGATCAAATACACCGCGCTGACGGCGCAGCAGCGTTTCGTCGCCCTGCAGTCGGGCGAGATCGACGTGCTGACCCGCAACGTGACGCAGACGCTGCTGCGCGACGCCTCGCTCGGCCTGCGTGAGGCCGGGGTGAATTTCTATGACGGCCAGGGCTTCATCGTGAACAAGAAGCTGGGCGTGAAGTCGGCGAAGGAGCTGAACGGTTCGACCATCTGCGTGCAGCCCGGCACCACCACCGAGCTGAACCTCTCGGATTACTTCCGCAAGTCCAACATGACCTTCAAGGCGGTGGTGATCGAAAAGGTGGACGAGAATATCGCCGCCTTCAGCTCCGGCCGTTGCGACGTTTACACCACCGATGCCTCGCAGCTCGCCGCCGTGCGCGTCACCGCGCTGAGCCCGCCGGATGATTACATCATCCTGCCCGAGCGCATCTCCAAGGAGCCGCTCGGCCCCATGGTGCGCCAGGGCGACGACCAGTGGTACCAGGTGGTGAAATGGGCGCTGCTGGCGCTGAAGGAAGCCGAGGAACTCGGCATCACCCAGCAGAATGTCGATGAGATGCTGAAAAGCGAGGATCCGGTGATCAAGCGCTTCCTCGGCGTCACGCCGGGCTATGGCAAGGCGCTCGGCCTCGATGAGAAATGGGCCTACTGGATCGTCAAGCAGATCGGCAATTACGGCGAGAGCTTCGAGCGCAACCTGGGCAAGGGCAGCCCGGTGAAGCTGGAACGCGGCTTGAATGACCTGTGGACCAAGGGCGGCCTGATGTACGCCATCCCGCTGCGGTAAGATCCGCGTCGCTGTGCCGTCGCGTCAGGCCTTTTTCTCCTGCGCGGCGGCCAGTTCGGCATCCTTCACCCGTATCCGCGCCAGCGCCGGGCGCTGGGCGAAGCGCTCGATATAGGTCTTGATCAGCGGTGTCACTGGCACAATGCCAAAACCGGTGGTCCAGGTCAGCGCCATGCCCCACAGGATATCCAGCGCGGTGAAGCGCTTGCCCAGCATATAGGGTCCCTGCGAGAGCTGCTCGTTCAGCGTCTTCATCACCAGGTCGTAATCGCCATAGGGGCTCATGCCCGGCGGCGCTGGTTCGCGCTTCAGCGCGCGGTCGACCAGCGCCGGCTCGAAACACGAGCCATAATAGGCCATCCAGCGCAGGTAAGGCCCGCGGTCGGGATCGTCGAAGGCCGGTGCCAGACCGGCCTCGGCGAACAGGTCGGCCAGATAGATGAAGATCGCCACCTGTTCGGTGATCAGCGCATCGCCATGGCGGATCGCCGGCACCTTGCCCATCGGATTGACGCCGAGATAGGCGGGCTGGCGGTTCTCGCCGGCCTTGAGGTTCACCACCTGCAGATCGTAAGTGGCGCCCAGCTCTTCCAGCAGCAGCAGCACGCCGGCCGAACGGCTGTTGGTCGCATGGAACAGCGTCAGCTTGCGCCTGTCATTCACGGATCTGTCAGGCATGGCGAACCTCTCAACCGTGATCGGGGAACAGCAGCCTCGTATAGACGCGGATATAGGCGTCGCACATCGCGTCGATGGTGAAGCGCTCCGACACATGACGGCGCGCCCGTTCGGCGATGGCGACGCGGCGCGTCGGTGTCAGCTTGAGCGCCTCGTCCAGCGCATCGGCCAGCGCATCGTGATCGGATGGCGGCACCAGCCAGCCGGTCTCGCCCGGCAGCACAGTTTCGCGCGAGCCGCCGTGATCGGTGGCCACCACCGGCTTGCCCATCGCCTGCGCCTCCACGGCGACGCGGCCGAAACCTTCGGGGAAGGTGGAGGCCGAAACCACCACATCGGCCAGCATATAGGCGGCCGGCATGTCCTTGCCGTCACCCGGCATGCGCACGCAGCGATCAAGGCCGAGCTGCACGATCAGACCCTCAAGGTCGGCACGATAGCCTTCGCGCCCCTGGGTATCGCCGAGCAACACCGCGGTGAAATCCTGTTTGCCCTCATGGCGCTCAGCCAGCTTGGCCAGCGCGCGCAACAGCACGGTATGGCCCTTCCAGCGCGTCAGCCGGCCGGGCAGCAGGATCACCGGGCGGCCGTCAACCAGGCGCCACTGCTGCTGCAGGTTGGACAGGCGTTCGGGATAGATGCGGCCGGGATCGAATTTCGCCAGATCGATACCGCGCGGAATGGTGACCAGACGGGCGCGCGGCACGCCGAAGGCCTTGTTGGCGTAGTCGGCGACGAAATCGGAAATCGCCACCACCATGTCGCCCTTGGCCATCGGCCCGGCCCAGAACTTGCGGAACCAGCTATGCGACTTGTAGGCATTGTGGAAGGTGGTCACCAGCGGCACGCCGCAGCGCTGCGCCGCCAGCCGCGCCGACCAGGCCGGCGCGCGCGAACGCACATGCACCAGATCGACCGGCAGGCTACGGATCAGCGCTTCCAGCTTCGCGGCATTCTTGCGGATCACGAAGGGATTCTTGCTGGCGACCGGCAGCGTGATGTGTTTGGCCCCGGCGCGCTCCAGCTCGCGCACCATCGGCCCGCCAGCCGAAACCACATAGGAGACCCAGCCGGCCCTGGCCAGCGCCTTGGCGGTATCCACGGTACCGCGTTCGACGCCGCCGGTGACCAGCGCCGGCAGCACCTGCATCACGGCGGGCGGTCTTCCCGGGTTATGGGTATTCAGGGTAGAAAGGGGGGTGTCTGGCATTGCGGCTGAAAGACTCGAGGCAGGCCACTATAGGCCGCCTGCCGGGTAGCGCAAAGCCGGGCCTGTGGCAAGTGAGCGGGGGCGGGCATGCCTGCATTTGGCAGATTTGCACTATGTGTCCTGGTTTCGAGCCTCGCGGCGGCAACGGCCGCGGCGCAGACGACCGGCAAGAATCCCTCCCATGCCGACATCCTGCGCGGTTTCGATGCCGCCGCCTTCTGGGCCAGCCGCGAGGATGTCGATTACGGCGGCACCTACAATCCCACCGGCATGGTGATCAAGTGGCAACGGCCGATCCGCTACCGGGTCGAGGGCCTGCGGTACAATGCCGACGCGATCAAGGTGGCGGTCGACGCCCTGACGCGCATGGGCGGGATCACCGGCATCAAGGTGCAGGAAGCCAAGGACGAGAAGGAGGCGAACTTCACCGTCGTCTTTCGCGACGTCGCCGTCTTCATGCTGAACGGCCGGCGTGCCGGCTGTTACATGACGCCGAGCTACAATCCGCCGACCGGCCAGATGACCAAGGCGGTGCTGCAGGTCAACCTGTCCTTCAAAGGACTGGAGCATTGCATCATCCATGAGACGCTGCACGGCTTCGGCCTGCTGAACCATCCGCACAAGCTGCACTCGGTGCTGAGTTACTACACCACCAGCTTCGTCCATGACCTGACCGAAGCGGATATCGTGATGCTGCAGACTCTGTACGATCCACGCATGAAAGCCACGAGTTCGCGGCTGGCTGGCCTGATCCTGGCGGACGGAATCATCGAGGAAAAACGCCGCGCCCTGAATCCCGCCGCGCCGCCCAAGACGGACTCCACGGCGATTTTCCAAGCCACCTTCGCCGATCTGGAAAAAACGGCCGCCACCGGCAATGTGCGCGCGCACCTCTATCTGGCCGAAGCCTATCGCTTCGGTCTCGTCGTGCCGCAGGACGAGGCGAAGATGCGGCAGATCATCGACCGTGCGGCCGCCCTGCCCGAGATCGCCCAGCGCTTCGACGTCGCCTATGCCCTGGCTGCCGGGCTGTATGTGCCCCGGGAGGAAAGCCGCGCGGCCGCACTGTACCGCCGCAATGCCGAGGCCGGCCATATCGTGTCGCAAAATAATCTCGCGGTGCTGCTGCGGGACGGCAAGGGCGTGACACAGGACCTGCAGGAAGCCCTGATGTGGTTCACCATCGCCGCCGGCAAGGATTACAGCCTGGCCGAACGCAACCGCCAGAAGTTGCTACCGCAGATCTCCGAAGAGGATCAGGCCATTGCGACCCGGCGGGCGGCGGCATGGAAACCCGGGCCATAAGCCGCTAGATAAGGTGGCATGACCGGATACGCCATGGAGCACAGACTGCAGTGATGCGGCAGATCGGGATTCTGGCCCGGCTCATTGTATTGGCCGGCAGCCTGTGGGCCGGCGCCGGTATCGGCAGCATCGCGGCGCGCACCCCGGCGCCATCCCCGACTCCCTCCCATGAGGATATCCTGCGTGGCTTCGATGCCAGCGCGCTGTCGGCCAGCCGGGAGGATACCGCCTATGGCGGCAGTTACGATCCGGTCGGCATGATCGTCAAATGGCAGAAGCCGATCGTCTACCGGATCGAGGGCCTGCGCTCACGGCCGGATGCCATTACCCTCGCCATCGCCACGCTGAGGCAGCAGGCCGCGCTGGCCGGCGTCGAAGTCCGCCCGGCCGCCGCGCCCAGTGAAGCCAACTACACCATCACCTTCCGCAATGTCGCCGCATTCAATATCGGCGACCGCAAGGCGATCTGCTACGCGACCTATAATTTCGATACCATCGGCCATATGCAGTGGGCCGCGCTGCAGATCAATCTGGCGGCGCCCAGCCTGGAACGCTGCGTGCGGCACGAGGTTCTGCACAGTTTCGGCCTGCTGAACCATCCGCATCGCCTGCATTCGGTGATGAGCTATCAGACCGGCGACCAGGTTGCCGATCTCACCGAGGCCGATCTGGTGCTGCTGCGCAGCCTGTATGATGCGCGCATAACCCCGGCCATGTCGCGGCTGGCAGCCCTGGTGACGGTCGACGGCCTGATCGAAGCCAACCGCCGTGCCCTCAATCCGGCGGCACCGCCGAAAACCGATTCCGCCCCGGTGCTGCGCGATGTGATCGCCGATCTGGAGCAGGCCGCGGGCGCCGGCAACGTGCGCGCGATGATGTATCTCGCCGAAGCGGCCTGGCAGGGCTATGGCATGCCGAAGAATCCCGCCCGCATGACGGCCCTGATCGACCGCGCCGCGACGACCCGGGATGTGGTGTCGCGCTTCGATCTGGCTTTTGCCCTGGCCAGCGGCCGTTATGTGCCCAAGGATGAAGCCCGCAGCGCGGCCCTGTACCGGCGCAATGCCGAGGCTGGCCATACGGTTTCGCAGAGCAATTTCGCCCTGATGCTGGTCAATGGCGTCGGTGTGCCGGTGGACCACACCGCGGCACTGATGTGGTTCACGCTGGCCGCCCGCGGCAACAACGCCATGGCCGAACGCGGTCGCCGGTTGCTGACGCAAAGCCTGCCGCCGGAGCAGCGACAGGAGGCCGCCCGGCGCGTGGCGGCATGGAAACCGACGCCATAAGCCGCTAGATAAGACGGCATGACCGAAACCCAGTTCCTGACCCGCCCTGACGGTACCCGGCTCGCCTATGCCGCCACGCCAGCCCGTGACGCCGGCGGCCCCGGCATCTTGTTCTGCGGCGGCTTCCGCTCCGACATGACCGGCAGCAAGGCGCTGGCACTGGAAGCCGCCGCAAAGGCGCGTGGCGCCGGCTTCGTGCGCTTCGACTATTTCGGCCATGGCCAGTCCGATGGCGCCTTCCTCGACGGCAGCATCGGTCGCTGGAAAGAAGACACCCTGGCCGTGCTCAAAACCCTGTGCAGCGGGCCGCAGGTGATCGTCGGCTCCAGCATGGGCGGCTGGCTCGCCACGCTGGCGGCGCTGGCGCTGCCCGACAAGGTCGCGGGGCTGGTGCTGATCGCGCCGGCGCTGGACTTCACCGAAGACCTGATGTGGGCCGGCATGAGCGAGGCGCAGCGCGCCGCGATCCTGCGCGATGGCGTGCTGCGCGAACCTTCGCAGTATTCCGACCAGCCTTACGAATATACGCTGAAGCTGATCACCGAAGGCCGCGACCACATGATCCTGAAGGCCGGCATCAGCTTCGACAAGCCGGTGCGCATCCTGCAGGGCATGGCCGACCCGGATGTGCCCTACCAGCATGCGGTGAAAACCGTGGCCGCCTTCCAGGGTGCCGATACGCGACTGACCCTGATCCGCGATGGCGATCACCGGCTGTCGCGCCCGCAGGACCTAGCCTTGCTGATCGACACGGTGTGGAGCCTGCTGTGAGCGATGTGGTCATCGAGACCGTGCGGCTGCGGCTGCGTCCACTGCAGCTTGAAGATGCCGTCGCCGTCTCGACGCTGATGACACCGAATGTCAGCCGCTGGGTCGCCACCTGGCCCAGCCCCTACAGCATCGAGGCCGCAACCGAACGCCTCACCCGCGCCATCGCCAGCAACGCAGAGGGCACCGCCTTCAGCCGCGTACCCGAACGCAAGTCCGACAATGCCATGATGGGCTGGTACGGCGTCGCCGTGATCGATGCAGAAGAGCGCATCGGCAGCATGGGCTACTGGCTGGGCGAGGTCTTCCATGGCCAGGGCTACCTGTCGGAATCGCTGGCGCCGTTTGTGGCGGCGGCGATCCCTGCCCTGCAACTGAAGCATCTCGATGCCGGCGCGCAGGTCGACAATCTGGCGTCGCGCCGCGCGCTGGAACGTCTGGGCATGCACTTCATCGAAGAACGCATGGACCAGACGCCGATCCGCCCCGATCCCGAACTGGTCGCCTTCTACAGGCTGGACTGCAGCGCCTTCAGCCCTTCGCGGTAGGTCGGGTATTTCAGCGTGACGCCGAGATCGCGCTTGATCTTGTCATTCCGCACCCGCCGGCAGTCGGCATAGAAGCTCGCCGCCATCGGCGACAGTTTCGCCTCGGCGAACGGCACTTCCGGTGGCGGCTCGATCCCCAGCAGCCCGGCGGCATAGGCGATCACCTCCTGCGGCGGCGCCGGCTCATCGTCGGCCAGATTATAGATCGCGCCGGGATCGGGATGGCGCATGGAGGCGCGCAGGGTTTGGGCGATGTCTTCCACGTGGATACGGCAGAAGACATGGCCGGGCTTGATGACCCGGTGCGCCGTGCCGTTGCGCAGGCCTTCGAGCTGGTTGCGCTTCGGCCCGTAGATGCCGGCGAGCCGGAACACATGCACCGGCACACCAAGGGTCCGGTGCAGGTCGAGCCAGGCGGCCTCGGCTTCGGCGCGACGTTTGCTGCGCGCCTGCGTCGGGTTGACCGGCGAGGCTTCATCCACCCAGCCGCCCTGCGTATCGCCATAGACGCCGGTGGTGGAGAGATAGCCGAGCCATTTCAGATGCGGCAGTTTGGCGATAGCGGCGGCATGCCAGCGCAGCACCGCGTCGGCTTCTTCTTCTGCAGGTACGGAAATCAGCATATGCGTGGCGGGCGTCAGCACCGAAGCGTCGCTCAGCGGCGTCACACCATCGAAGACATGGGCATCGTAACCGGCGGCGGCGAGATTGGCGGCCTTCTCCAGGCTGCGGCTGGTGCCGATGACGCCCCAGCCCTCGCGGCGCAGCTCGGCCGCCAGCACGCGGGCGCTGAAGCCCAGACCGAAACAGAACAGCGTTGCCATCCCAGAAATCCCATGCCTTGATTTTGCCACGGCGCGCGGCCACTCTGCCGCGCCATGATCGCATTCCGCAAGATAGGGCTTCTGACGGCATTCGCCAGTGTCATGGCCATGACAGGCGCGCTGCAGGCGCAGCCCTCGCCCTCACGCGTGCTGGAAGACCAGAATTACCAGGACTGCCTCAGCCTGATGCGGCGCAATCCGGAAGAAGGTTTCGCCCAGGCGCAGACCTGGCAGGCGACCGGCGGCGGCCTGCCGGCGGCCCATTGCGCCGCCCTGGCGCTGGTGGAGATGAAGCATTACGGCGATGCCGCCGACCGGCTGGAACAGCTGTTGCCGCAAGCCGAGAAACAGGCGCCGCATCTTTCGGTGGCGCTGCTCGACCAGGCCGCCAATGCCTGGCTGCTGGCCGACCAGCCCGACCGCGCGAAGAAGCTGCTGGATATCGCGCTCAAAGTCGTGCCCGACACGCCCGACCTGCTGATCGACCGCGCCATGGCCCATGCGGCGCTGCAGGACTATACCGCGGCGCGCACCGATCTCGATCGCGCGCTGGTCGTGGCGCCGCTGCGCGAGGATGCCATGGCGCTGCGCGCCGCCGCCCGCCGCCAGACCGGCGATCCGGCCGGCGCGCTGCAGGATGCCGAAGCCGCATTAGCCATCGAACCGCGCATGCCGGAGGCTTTGCTGGAGCGCGGCATCCTGCGCGCCGATGCCGGCGACAAGCGTGGCGCGCGGGCCGATCTGCTGCAGGTCCGCCTGCTCGCGCCCGATACCGCCGCCGCGGTTACAGCGGGTCAATATATCGAGAAGATCGACGTCAGGCAGTAAGGCGCCGCAAGGCCTGCGCCGCCTGTTCGCGCACGACGGCGGCTGAATCCTGCGACAGGCGCTGCAGTACCGGCAGCACCGCCGCATCGCCGCTGTTGCCCAGCGCCACGCAGACATTGCGTACGAACCGGTCGCGTCCGATGCGCTTGACCGCCGTGGTGCTGAAGCGGGCGCGGAAACTTTCATCATCCAGCCCGGCCAGATCGAGCAGCGCCGGTGCGTCCAGTTCGCTGCGCGGCTGCAGGCTGATCTCCTGCGCGGTGCTGGCGAACTTGTTCCACGGGCAGACGGCGAGGCAGTCGTCGCAGCCATAGATGCGGTTGCCCATCACATCGGCGAATTCCGGCGCGATCACGCCATCGTATTCGATGGTGAGATACGAGATGCAGCGCCGCGCATCGAGCTGGTAGGGCGCCGGAAAGGCTTTGGTCGGGCAGATGTCGAGGCAGTTGGAGCAGGTGCCGCAGTGATCCACTTCGGCCGCGTCGGGCGCGATGTCCAATGTCGTCAGAATCAATCCCAGAAACAGCCAGGAGCCGAAGTCGCGCGACACTAAATTCGTATGCTTGCCCTGCCAGCCGATGCCGGCGGCGGCGCTCAGCGGCTTTTCCATCAGCGGCGCAGTATCGACGAACACCTTCACGTCGCGGCCGGCCTCGCGATGCAGCCAGCCGGCCAGGCTCTTCAGCTTCTTCTTGACCACCAGATGGTAGTCGCGGCCCTGCGCATAGACCGAGATCGCAGCGCGGTCTTTTCTGGCCAGAACCTCGAGCGGATTGCGGTCCGGTCCGTAATTCAGGCCAAGCGCAATAATCCCGCGCGCCTCGGGCCAGAGCGCATTGGGATGGCGGCGGCGCTCGGCCTTGTCTTCCAGCCAGAGCATTTCGCCATGGCGCTTGAGCGCCATGAATTCATCCAGCCGCTGGGCCAGCTCGGGTCCGATTCGGTCGGCGCTGGTGAAGCCGACCGTATCGAATCCTTCGGCCAGGGCGCGCTCACGGATGCGCGCCTTGATATCCGTCTCAGTCGGCGAGCGCGGCAATGATCGCGATCTCGACGCGGTAATCCGGGCCGGCCAGCTTGGCCTCGGTGGTGGCGCGGGCCGGCGTGTTGCCCGGCGACACCCAGGCATCCCAGGCGCTGTTCATCTCGGCAAACGTGCCCATGTTGCTGAGCCAGATGGTGGCCGAGAGGATGCGAGTCTTGTCGGTGCCGGCTTCCTTCAGCAGCTTGTCGATCTGGCCGAGGATCTGCTCGGTCTGGCCCTTGGTGTCGGCCTTGTTGTCGGCAGCCACCTGGCCGGCGAGATACACGGTCTTGCCATGCACCACGGCCTGGCTCATGCGGGGACCGACTTCGATGCGACGGATGCTCATATTCGATAGTCTCCTAAAGGGTTCAGAAATCCAGATCGGCGTAATGCTTCGGCGGCGGCAGGCCGGGAATATGGTCGGCCAGCAGCGGCCGGAACGAGGGCCGCGACTTCACCCGCGCATACCAGTCATGGGCGCCGGGATAATCGGCCCAGGGCACATCGCCCAGGTAATCGACACAGCTCAAATGCGCGGCGGCGGCGATATCGGCGAGGCTGAAATCGTCGCCGGCCAGCCAGTTGCGCCGCTCGGTGAGCCAGGCGATGTAATCCAGATGGATCTTCATATTCTGGTGCGCGATGCGGATCACGGCGGATTCCGGATGGCCGCCGCCGAGGAAGCGCTTCATCACCTTCTCGAAGACCAGCGGCTGGCTGACCTCGGGGCCGAATTTGTGGTCCCACCAGGCAACCAGGCGGCGGGTCTCGGCGCGGCCGGGCGGATCGAAGCCAAGCAGCATCTTGTTCGGGTAGACCTCGTCGAGGTATTCGCAGATCGCCTGGCTGTCGGCCAGCACGCGGCCGTCATGCTCGATCAGCACCGGGCCTTCGCCGCTCGGGTCCATGGCGAGGAATTCGTCGCGCCGCTCCCAGACCTTCTCGACCTCGAGATCGAATTCCAGGCCCTTTTCCTTGAGCAGAACGCGGACTTTGCGGGACTGGGGCGACAGCCAGAGATGGTACAGCTTGCGCATGGGCGCGGAGTTTAGTCGTATTCGCCCAAGCGAAAAAGATTCCGGCCATAAAGAATTGGGAAAAAACGCCAAATGCCAGAGCAGCAAAGCAGCAAAATCACCATCTGGGGCCGCACCACCTCGCTGAATGTGCAGAAGGTGCTGTGGGCCGCCGACGCCCTGGGCCTGGCGTATGACCGCATCGACTGGGGCGGCGCCTTCGGCGGCACCGATGCGCCAGAGTTCCGCGCGATGAACCCCAACGGCCTGATCCCGGTGCTGCGCGACACCGACGGCAGCGTGCACTGGGAAAGCAACAGCATCTTGCGCTATCTCGGCGCGCGGTACGGCAGCGAAACCGCGCTGTGGCCGGCCGATCCGGCGCTGCGCAGCCAGGCCGACCGCTGGATGGACTGGACGCTGACCCTGCTGGACAAGCCGATGGTCGTGCTGCTGCTGGGCCTGATCCGCGAGCCGGCCAAGGCCGACCTGAACGAGCTGAGCAAGGCCGAGGCCCTGCTCACCGATTACTGGACCCGGCTGGATGCCCATCTGGCGACCCGGCCCTATGTCGCCGGCGACCGCCTGACCCTGGGCGACATCCCGGCCGGCTGCCAGTTGCAGCGCTGGACCGGTTTCCCGCTCACCCGGCCGCATCTGCCGCATCTGCTGGCCTGGCACGAGCGGCTGAAAGCCGAGCCGGGCTACCAGCGGCATATCATGATCCCGCTGACCTGACGGGCAGGCCTGGTTCCGGCCAAGTCGGTCCGGTTCAGGGCCAATTGGAGGCCAGTTCGGGCCGGTAGAAGACCAGTTCCGACCCGTTGGGAGCCAGTTCTAGCCAATTGGAGGCCAGTTTAGGCCAGTTCTGACCCGGATTTTCGCCCCAAAAGCCCGGATTTGTGCGAGTTCCGGGATTTTGACCCGCTTTTCTGGATCAAACACCCGGTTTTTGCCAAAAGCGCACGCCAGCGTAAACAGCCCTTCACCATGTCTGGCGGGGAAATCCCGGCATTCCGATTCACGATGGACAGCAGCACAAGAAAGAACAATAATAGAACATACCACCGGGTTTTCAAGCCCGCGCGCCTGCTTCGATGCCCGGGAACTGCCATGCCGCTTGCCATCCGCCCCCTGACCCCCGAGCTGTGGCCGGCGCTGGAAGACCTGTTCGGACCGAACGGCGCCTGCAACGGCTGCTGGTGCATGTATCCGCGTATCGGCGCGGACTACCGCAAGCGGCCGCGCGACAGGAACAAGGCGGACCTGCGCAAGATCGTGAAGACCGGTCCGCCGCCGGGCCTGCTGGCCTTTGACGGCGACCTCGCCGTGGGCTGGTGCCAGCTGACGCCGCGCGCCGCGCTTCCCTGGTTCGACGCGTCCTCGCGCATGAAGCGCGTGGACGATGCGCCGGTCTGGGCGATCTCGTGCTTTTTCATCCGCAAGGGCCATCGCCGCAAAGGCGTGACATCGGCGCTGATCGCCGCCGCTGTGACGGCCGCGCGCCAGGCCAAGGCCCCGGCCCTGGAAGCCTATCCGGTGGATGCGGAGCAAAGCCGCAGCACATCCTATACCGGCTATGCCAGCAGCTTTCTGCGCGCCGGCTTCACCGAAGTGGCGCGGCCGTCGCCATCGCGGCCGATGATGCGGCATATGCTGAAGACGGCTGCAGCGAAGCGCAAAAACGGATAAGCAGCTCTCATGATCGCTGCCTGCCCTTGCGACTCCAACCTGGCCTTCACCGCCTGCTGCGCACCGTTTCTGGCCGGCGCGCCAGCGCCAACGGCGCTGGCGCTGATGCGCTCGCGCTACACGGCCTATGCGCAGGGCGATGTGGCGCATCTGAAGCGCACCCTGGCTCCCGAGCATCGGGCGGAGTTTGATCCGGTGGAAATCGCCGCCAGCATGGCGCAGACGCAATGGATCGGGCTGCAGATTCTCGACGCCGTAAATGGCGGCGAGGCGGACGAGACCGGCAGCGTGGAGTTCGCCACGCGGTATCTCTTGCGCGACGGCCAGGTTCGCGTGCTGCAGGAACGCTCGCGCTTCCGCCGCGAGGCCAGCGAAGGCGGGCGCTGGGTCTATGTCGACGGCGATGTCGAGACGCAGCCAGCGAAAAAGACCGGCCGCAACGATCCCTGCCCCTGCGGTTCGGGGAAGAAGTTCAAGCATTGCCACAGTATATGAAAGGATGGCGATCAATCTAAATGCAACGAATAAAATTACTGCCGCTTTGTCCGTGTTTGAACTGAAAATTCTTCCACTAAACGATCAATTGGCTCAAAACGAACGAGGAAACCAAACTCGTCATTCTCTATAATGTTTGGGGTTACCCCCTCAGTTTTCGTACTGAATTTCAGAACCGGAACATCATTGAGCTTTTTAGGATAAAAGACCCTATAAGTATTTCGACCAAGATCAATTCGTGTTGGTAAATCCGCGCCCCCCTCAACAGAGGGTAATTCATTACGGGCTATCTCCATAATTCTAAAAGCCCACTCCTCTCGCTCATTGGCATCAACAGACAAAGCGGAGTAATGGAACACGCTCGCAAGAACAGCGTCCCACGAAGAGTCTTCTAGAGACGGGGGATGAGAAACTCTTAGACTACCAGCAAAAGTTTCTTCTCCATCAACCTTTACCCACGCTTTTAATTGACCAGCAGATTCGAGCTTGAGCGGTTCGATGCGGACGACGTGTTTGCTAACCAAGTACAGAGGTTTCTTTTTTTTATCGCCATTTATGTTCTCAAATAGCTCCGAACTCCCTGTTTGCTCGGGGAACACTTTGTCCTCGCCATTTGGCATCTCAATACGTATTTGAATGCGATTATGGGGATTTGATGCCGGAGAACGCACATAAACCAACGCAACTAATTGCGACTGCTCATAAGGAAAATCATTTACATAAATTTCAGTGCCATACACGCCAATGTGCAGTGCCTTACCATTAGATTCTTGGCGAAGATCATCACAAAAAAGGCACTGAATAGACCGCTGATCCATTTTAGTGATCTACCAGAGAAAATTTGAAAACATCAGCATTCCCATGATGCTTTCTTATGACACCTCGTTTGTGCGCTCGATCTGATAAGTCATAGCCATGCCATGGTTGCTTATCTGCCGTTGGCTGTTTTGTAGAAGTCGTAATGTGTTTTGGTATAGCTATTACTTTAGGGTCAAACATAGTCCTGTAAAGCGCCTGCTTAACCCACACATCGCTCGCGCCGCCAGTTCCAATAATTCCGACCGCGTCTAAAATTGGTTTATAATCGAAAGCATTGGTATAAGCTTGAGCTAATCTTCGTTTAGCTACTTCTTGACGCACCTCATTCATGGGTACAATTTTGAATTCGACGCGCGCATCCATGCCTCGCGCTAAATCGGAGAGAGTATCGAGCGTAATATTTTGCTCGCCTTTCAGTCGCTTCGAAATCAATGCTTCATCAGTTCCCAATCTACGGGCCAGCTCCTTTTGTGTAAGGCCGTCTTTGCTTAATTTTTCAAACAGAGACCGTACTTGCCGAAAAAACTTGTGGCGTAGACTGGCGCGATAAAATTCCTTCTCATCGGAAGAAAGTGGCGGCCGGTTTGATGACTGATTATTCATTCTCGTAGCTTTCGCTTGCGCCTACATAATCTTCGAACTGCTTACCAATGAATATTGATAAGCCAAGTGTGAGAAGCTTGTCCCGCTTCTTAATGGTCTTTTCTACTTCGTCGTCCCATTCGCTGCTTTTACCTTGATAGGGTAAATCATCCCGCAATTTACAATGCGTAACGACAAACGCATCTTTGTCCACAAACCAACCAAACAAGCGAACTTGCGGGGCTTCGGTTACACGAAGCTCCCACACTTGCTTTTCTAAAGGTTGAAGGCATTTAAAATCTGTGCCGTCCCACATGGGTTCTCCCATGAGAAATGACTTTATAGACGAGCGAGCATTAGCTAGTGCTCGGCCTCTAAGCATAGAAGTTCGCCGATTCGCATAATTTGGAGGACACTGTGCAAATGCCTCTTCCGTCATAAACAAATGACGATGCGCCACTTCATCTGGATCTGGAAAATCCAAGTCAACTTTATGGAGTGCTTTTTGCACCACCAATTTATCTAATGTGGCCCTGATTGACATATAAGTCAACCGCTTAAGCGGAGTTGAGGGATTGGAGTTTATTACACTAAATTTTACGAATACGACTCAGGCGAGTGTGTTGCGCAGTTTGCGATTCGTTCAAGCTGTTTTTCTGCAAAGAAAAATATAATTTTCGCGTCAACGAATACATTAGTATTCACTTTTAAACAACCATGTCTTGCGCATTTTATTACATTTTCTTCTTGTTATTTAAACATTCCTTCTCTCCCCACGCAGCGTCGGCAAACCAATTCCCGTTGAATCGAAGCCACCATCCACCGCCAGCACCTGCCCGGTGATGTAACCGGCCTGGTCGCCGCACAGGAAGCAGATCGCGTTGGCCAGTTCGCTCTCCAGGCCATAGCGGTTGAGCGGAATATGGTCGTGATAGTCGGCGCGGATTTCCGGCGTGTGCACGGCTTTCGCCATCGCCGTATCCACCGGGCCCGGCGCCACCGCATTGACGCGGATGCCGTATTGCCCGAGTTCGGCCGCCTGCTGCTTGGTCAGATGCGCCAGCCCGGCCTTGCTGGTGCCATAGGCGACGCGCAGCGTGGACGCCCGCAGGCCCGAGATCGAGGTGATATTCACAATGGCGCCGCCGCCCGCATCGCGCATGATCGGCGCCACGGCCTGGGTCATCAGAAACGGCCCGGTGAGATTGACCGCCATGACACGGCTCCAGTCCTCCAGCGTCACCTCGAGGATCGGCTTGAACACGGCGATGCCGGCATTGTTGACCAGCGCATCGATGCGGCCGAAATGTTTGTGCGCGGCCTGCACGGCGCCCTGCACCGCCTTTGGATCGGACACATCGGCGATGAGTGCCAGGGTGGCATCGGGCGCGCCGAGATCCTTCACGGCGGCCTGCAGCGTATCGTCCAGGATATCGAGCAGCGCCACGCGCCAGCCATCGGCGAGAAAGCGTTTTGCCGCCGCCAGGCCAAGACCGCGCGCCGCGCCGGTGATGAGCGCGACGCGGGATGCGCCTGCTGTCGTCTGCGATGGACCTGTCACGCCGCTCTCCCCGCTCTCGTTTCTTGCTTGGGGCGAGCTTAGCGCGCGGAGGACCGCGCCGGCCAGTCTCCAGGACTATGGGAACAAGAGCGGCAGGAGGCCTAGTCCTTGCCGTGCTTCTGCGCGCGATCGCGTGCTGCCAGCAGCGACTGGATGCGGCGATGCACCTCGACGGGCTCGTAGGGCTTGCCCAGCGACGGCCCCTCCTCGCAGAGTTCGCCGGCGGCTTCCGCCTTCTTCTCGCCGCCCGAAGTGATGATCACCTCGATGCCCGGCCGGTTGGCCCGCACCCAGCGCGCCAGGCCGAAACCGTCCATCTCGCCCGGCATCCGCACATCGGTGAAGACCACGTCGATCTGCGCGCCGTTTTCAAACAGCTGGATCGCCTCGCGGGCATTGCCGGCCTCGATCACGGTGTATTCGCAGTCCCGCAGATACTGGGCGATCGCCATGCGCACCAGAACCTCGTCTTCAACCACGAGTACGACGGCAGCAGGGGACTCCGCCGGCGGGCGTTTGTCGGGGGCCGGGGTCATGGGCAATCCTCTCGCGGGCATGGCAACCGTAAGCCGAAGGGAACCCCTGTATGACGGAATGGTTCCGCTCTGGGGATGGACCGCCGTCCGCGTCGTCAAAACCGCCAATTTCGCCGTCTTTGCTGGGCTGCCTCTGTACTTTTTGCGGTTTCTCTGCTCTGACAGGCTATCCGCAATAACCGAGACTCACTGCCACATGGCCTTTAAAGAAACCAGCCTGCTCGACCGCATGGATGCCGCGGCAAAAGCCCGCCAGGCCCTGCTCGAAAAAGCCCAAGCCAACGACCCGACCCGCGATCCCGGATTTGCCGCCCGCCAGGCCGCCCGCGCCGCCGCCAATGCCGAGCGCGAAAAAGCCACTGCCGAGCGCCGCGCCAAGAAGCAGGCCGAAGCCGCCGCCAAGGCGGTCGCCGATGCCGAAAAGCGCCGCCTGGCTGCCGAAGCCAAGGCCGTTGCCGATGCCGCCGCCGCCGAAGCGAAAAAGCCGGTGGTGCGCAGCGAAGCCGAACTGAAGGCGGCGCGCGACGCGCGCTATGCCGCCCGCAAGGCGCGCCAGCGCTGATGCCGACCCGCTGATCTCCCGCGCGGGAGATCAGCCTTCCTTTTCATGAGATGCAGTAGCGACCGTCCGCGGCCGCAGGCCCGACCTGCGGCGTTGACCTCGTCCTGCCGCGGCCTATGCTCGTCGGTGGTCTCCAAGGGAGGAACCCCATGACATATAAAACCGTCGCCACGCTCGCCGCTGCTGCGCTGCTCAGTCTCAGCCTAGCCCTGCCCGCCATCGCCCAGACGGCGACCCCCGCCACCCCGCCGGCCAAGGCCGACAAGGGCACGGCCAAAAAAGCAGAGAAGACCGACAAGGCCGCCAAGCAGAAAGCCGAAAAGACACCGGCCAAGGGCATGGAGCAGGGTCAGAAGAAGGGCATGGACAAGGGCCAGAAGAAAGGCATCGAAAAGCGCAGCTGAAGCCCTGCACCGGCAGCGGCGGTCAGGCTGCCGCTTCCGCCAGCGCCATCATGAAGGGCGGCAAGGGCCGCGCCTGACTCAGCAGCCAGCGTCCCATGGCGCCGGCCACCTGTCGCACGGCGGCGCGTTCGCCCATGCGGATGCGCCAGTCGCCCAGCCGCGGGGCGAAGCTGCTGTCGATCGGCGCCCCCATACGCGCGCCGAAGATCTGCGCCATGTAGAAGGCGATATCGGCATAGGTGTAATCGGCGCCGGCGAGCCAGGGCCGGCCATCGGAGAGCAGGCCCTCCATCTGCGCGTAATACGCGGCGCAGGCGGCGCGCGCCGCGACCGCCGTGGGGTCGTCGGGGATCTGCTGCAGGCCCATCAGGCGGATCACCGGCGGGAAATACACCTCATCCGATTCATGCTCCAGCCGCCGCGCCCGCGCGCGCGCCGCGATGTCGCGCGGCCAGAGCGGTGCCTGCGGCTTCAGGTCTTCCAGATACTCAAAAATCTGGGTGCTGTCGTAGAGTTCGAGATCGCCATGAACCAGCACCGGCACCTGGCGTTTGGGATTGATGCGCAGCACCGCCGGATGCTTGGGCTCGTAGAGGGCCTTCATCTCGAAGGGCACCATCACCAGATCGAAGGCGATGGCCTTTTCATGCAGCGCGATCTGCACTTTCGCGCCGAACATGCTTAAAGGCCCGGAATACAGCGTGATATCGCTCATGGTCATCTCACCCGCGTAAAATCCATCACCCAGTTGCATTCCCAGCTGATACCGTTGTCGCGCGAGTAATCCTGCGCCCAGACCGGCGCGATCTCGTTCACCGTCCAGCGATAGCGCACCTTCACGGCAAAGCCTTCATCGGTGTCGTCGCCGAGGAACACACCGCGGCGGATTCCGTCGGCGCCGGTCTCGAAGCGTCCGGCCACCGGCGGCTGCAGCAGGCCGTTGGAACTGCTGACCCACCAGATGCGCCAGGCGGCGGCGTTGATGTCGTAGAGCCGCATGGTGAGGCCGGAAAAGCCGCGCGACGGGAAATGAATCTCCTCGATATTGGAAATGCCATCCAGATATCCGCCGCACTGGCTGCGGCCCTCGAAGACCTCCCAGCTTTGCGGATCATCCTGGTCGAGGCCGGCGAAGCGCTGCTTCAGGCGGCGGTTCACCAGGGTCCAGCGGCCGTAGAGAAAATCGAAATCGGCGCGGCCGCTGCTGACGACCGTGCCGCCAACCACTGGCGTGTCGTTGCCATTGGCGATGCGGCCGGCGATGGCGAGATGCGGATAGGACATGGCCTGTGCTTTCATCAGATGAGTCATGGCTTCAGCCCCGTGCATTCAGCCCGCGCGCTTGGCATAGCCCATCGCCTCGACGATCAGGCCATCGCGCACGCGCATGATGTTGACGCCGCGCAGGGCCTCGGTGGCGGCCGGCCCGAAGACATAGCGCCAGCGGATCACCGCGCGTTCGCCAACGACGAACACCTCCTCCTGCTCGAAATGGCTGTGCGTCTCGGCCGCCAGGCCCTGCCAGTTGGCCAGCGCCGCATCGCGGCCATAAAGCAGCGCGCCGTCCGGGGCCGGGGTAATGGCTTCGATGACGCAGGCCTCGGCCACCAGGGGGGCGATGGCGGCGGGATCGCGCTCGTGGAAGGCGCGGTTGAAACGGTCGATCACCGCCGCCGTCTGCTGCGAGACAGGGTCGGGGGAGGCCAGAACGGCGGCGGTGAAGACGCCCAGAGTCCGAGAAGACTGGGGGGCGGGTGAAGACTGGGGGGCGGCGGGGGTCATGTCGTTCATGGCGGAGGCTCCCTTTTCTTTATGGGCCACAGCCTAGTCCCCTATTCCTGACAGCCAGTGTCAGGTATTTCGGCTATACTCGAAAAATGCGTGCGAGCCGGCTGATCTCGATCCTGATGCTGCTGCAGACCCGCGGCCGGATGACGGCCGAGGCGCTGGCGGGGGAATTCGAGGTCTCGGTGCGCACCATCTACCGCGATGTGGATCACCTGAGCGCTGCCGGCGTGCCGGTCTATGCCGATCGCGGTCCGAGCGGCGGCTTCGCGCTGCTGGATGGGTATCGCACCAAGCTGACCGGTATGACGCCGGCCGAGGCCGAGACGCTGTTCCTGGCCGGATTACCCGGCCCCGCCGCCGAACTGGGCCTGGCCGAGATCATGGCCACCGCTCAGTTGAAGCTGCTCGCGGCCCTGCCGCCGGCGCTGCAGCAGCAGGCCGAGCGCGTGGCAGCGCGCTTCCATCTCGATCCGCTCGGCTGGTTCCGCGACAGCGACGCGGAGGCGACGACGCATTTGCGCGCGCTGGCCGATGCGGTGTGGAACAGCAAGCGCATCCGCATGACCTACAAGAGCTGGCAGAAGCTGAGCGAGCGCGAATTGCTGCCGCGCGGCCTGATCCTGAAATCGGGCCAGTGGTATCTGGCCGGCCAGACTGTCGAGAAGAAAAGCAGCAAAGAGAGCGCCGGCGCCATGCGCTCCTTCCGCGTCGGCGGCATCCAGGCGCTGACTGTGCTCGGCACGGATGCCAGCCTGGCGCTGCCCAGGGATTTCGATCTGGCGGCCTGGTGGACGGAGTCGGCGAAACGCTTCGAGGCCGAGGTATTTCGCGGCACGGCGGAGCTGCGCATCAGCCCGCGCGGCCTGCGCTGGCTGCGCAGCATCGCGCCGCCGATGCATGAAGCGGCCCTGCGCACCCTGCAGCCGGCCGATGCGGAAGGCTGGCACCGCGTCAGCATCCCGATCGAGGACACCAAATTCGCCGCCGGCCAGATGCTGCGGCTGGAGGCGGAGGCGGAAGTGCTGGAACCGGCGGAGTTGCGCGCCGCCGTGATCGGGCTGGTGCGGGATCTGGGCAAGATCTACGGATAGGCGCGAGCCTCCCGGCGCAGTGGCTGCAGACCGGGAGGGACGCCCGCGACGACATCTGGATGGGACGTTATCCCACGCGCGTCCCAAGGCCAGATGACGCGCAACGGCGCAAGGTCAAGCTGCGTTGTCGGTGGTCGATCAGCGGTTCGGCCCGATGCCGTTATTCTGCGGCAGACTGGTGCCCTGCGACGCCATCAGCGCGAAGGTGACCAGCGCCGCCATCGGCAGAGGCTGGGACTGCGCCTGCGGTTTCTGCGGTTTCGCTCTGGTTTCCACCGGCATTTGCACGGCGGGCTGTACGACGGCAGCGGGGGCAGCGGGCGCGGGTGGTTCACCGGCCGGCGCAGCAAGCGCAGGCAGCAGAAGCAGGCCAGAGAGCGCAACGCCTCTGAGCAGTACAAGACCGGTTTTCATGGCAGGCCACCCCGCAAGCGGTGAATGACCTGATGACAACCCGGGCGCCGCGCGAAGGTTCCGCGAGGCGTGACGGTATTTATTTCAGTTCGCCAGCCGCTCGACGATCAGGTCCATCAGGGCGCGCAGACGCGGCAGGCGTCGCAGGTCGCGGTGATAGCCGATGTAATGGGGCCGGTCGGGCAGCGGTTCGCCGAGATCGAGCGCCACGATGCCCGGCGTCGCATCGCCCACCGGCCGCGGCAGCACGGTATAGCCCGCGCCCCAGGCGCACATCTGCGCCTGCACCGCCAGGTTGTTGCTGCTGAATCCGGCCATCGCATGAGGCAGCGCGCGCTGCAGCCACAGCACATCGGGTCGTCCGGCATAGGCTTCATGCATGGTGACGACACGCAGGCCGGCGCCATCGCCAAAGGCCGGCACCGCACTGCCGACGGGCGCGTAGAGTGCATAGGGCACCGTGACCAGGCGACGCCCGATCACCTCGGGCTCGTCGAATGGCCGCATGCGTATCACCAGATCGGCCTCGCGGCGCGGCAGACTGTAGAGCCGCGCATCGGTCAGCAGTTCGACCTTGGTCTTCGGATAGCGCAGGCCGAATTCCGACAGCACCGGCGCCAGCATGTAGATGGCGAACCAGTCCAGCGTGGAAAGACGCAGCTGGCCGTCGATGTCATGGTCGCCGGCGGCGAGCTGGCGTTGCGCCGCCAGCGTCTCGGCCTCGATGCGTTCGGCATATTTCAGCAGCGTGCCCCCCTCGTCGGTCAGCACGAAGCCATCGGCGGTGCGCTGGAACAGCACATGGCCGAGCGCCGCCTCTAGCGCGCGCAGGCGGCGCCCCATGGTGGGCTGGGTCTGGCCGATTTTACGCGCCGCCGCACCCAGCGTGCCCGCGCGGGCAATCGCCAGAAAAATCCGCAGGTCGCTCCAGTCCAGGCCGGGAGTCATTCCATGCATTTATGCATGGGTATTGTGCAATATCAATAATTTCCAAACATCAATGGCGGGCGCATTCTCGGGCCAACGACAACACGCACCCGGAAAGGACCTGCATCATGACCCGCCTGACCAACAAGACAGCCCTCATCACCGGCGGCACCAGCGGCATCGGCCTGGAGACCGCCCTGCAGTTCGTGGCCGAGGGCGCCCGCGTCGCCGTCACCGGCACCAATCCCGCCACCATCGAAGCGGCCCGCGCCGCTTTGGGCCCCGGCGTGCTGATCCTGCGCGCCGATGCCGGCGATGTGGCCGGCCAGCAGGACATCGCCCGTCAGGTGCAACTGGCCTTCGGCAAGCTCGACATCCTGTTCGTCAATGCCGGCGTTGCCGACTTCCGCCCGGTCGAACAATGGGACGAAGCCGGTTTCGACCGCTCGGTCGCGATCAATCTCAAAGGACCGTTCTTCCTGGTGCAGGCGCTGCTGCCGGTCTTTGCCGCAACAGCCTCCATCGTGCTCAACACCTCGATCAACGCCCGCATCGGCATGCCGAATTCCAGCGTCTATGCCGCCAGCAAGGCGGGCCTGATCTCGATGGCGCGTACGCTGTCGGGCGAATTGATCGGCCGCGGCATCCGCGTGAATGCCGTCAGCCCCGGCCCCATCTCGACGCCGCTCTATGGTAAGCTCGGCCTTTCCGAGGCCGATCTGAAAGGCATGGCAGACGGCATCCTGCAGCAAATCCCCGCCAGGCGCTTCGGCGCCGCCTCCGAGATCGCCAAGGCCGTGGTCTTCCTTGCCTCGGACGAGTCCGCCTTCACGGTCGGCAGCGAACTCGTCATCGACGGCGGCATGAGCAATCTCTGAGCCTTCCCCACAGATCAAAAAAAGGAATATCCCATGCGCCTTTCCATGCCGCGCCGCAGCCTGTTCACCGGCGCCCTTGCGCTTGCCGCCGCCAGCACCATCGCCATGCCGGCGCTGTCCGCCGACCAGGGCATCGCCTGGCCCAGGAGTTTCAAGGCGCAGACCATCGCCACCAACGGCACCACCATCCATCTGCGCGTCGGCGGCAAGGGGCCGGCCGCAGTGCTGCTGCACGGCTATGGCGAGACCGGCGACATGTGGGTGCCGCTGGCCGTCGAACTTTCGCGCGACCATACGGTGATCGTGCCCGACCTGCGTGGCCTCGGTCTGTCTGCGAAGCCGAAGACCGGCTTCGACAAGAAGACCCAGGCCCATGATGTGGCCGGCGTGCTGGATGCACTGAAGGTGTCCGACGCCGACCTGGTCACCCATGATATCGGCAACATGGTGGGCTATGCCTTCGCCGCCCAGTATCCGCAACGCGTGAAGAAATTCGTGCTGATCGATGCGCCGGTGCCGGGCATCGGTCCGTGGGACGAGATCCTGAAACATCCGCTGCTGTGGCATTTCCGCTTCGGCGGGCCGGATATGGAACGCCTGGTGAAGGGCCGCGAGCGCATCTACCTGGATCGTTTCTGGAATGAGTTCTCGGCCAACCCGAAGCGCTTCACCGAAACCGCGCGCCAGCATTACGCCAGGCTCTATGCGATGCCGGGCGCCATGCATGCCGGCTTTGCGCAGTTCGCCGCCTTCGACCAGGACGCCATCGACAACAAGGCGATGCTGGAAAAGAACGGCAGGCTGAAGATGCCGGTGCTGGCGCTAGGCGGCGAGAAGTCGTTCGGCGGCACCATGGCCGTGGTGATGCGGGCGACGGCCGATAACGTCACGGAAGGCGTGGTGCCCGACAGCGGCCACTGGATCATGGAAGAGAATCCGAAGGCGACCACCGCGATGGTCAGCGCCTTCCTGCGCCAGTAACCGACGCGACGATCCGCGGGATGGCGCATCGCCATCCCGCCCCACTTTTAGCGCGATTTCTGTTCAACTGTCCGGATGTAAAACACCCCATCCTCCTTAAGAATGGTAGCAATGACCCGATCACCGGCCTGCAAGCGACCCAACAGAGCCGCATCCTTCACTTGGAATACCATGCTCATCGCCGGCATCTCCAGCGCTCCGGTGATCGGACCGTGCCGCAGGGTAATCTTGCCGGATTCCTGATCGACCTTGCGCACTTCGCCTTCGGTCTGTCCTTCCTGCGCCAGTGCATCGGCCACGCCGAGCACGAGCAGAAAGCCCACTGCCAATCTCATCACCATTGCCTATCTCCCGACCTGAATATCGCCCTTCATCCCTTTTTCAAAGTGGCCGGGGATCAGGCAGGCGAAATCGACACGACCGGCGGTGCTAAAATGCCAGATTAGTTCGCCGATATGAGCCGGCGGCACGGTGATGGCATTGGGCTCGTCATGTACCATGGTCGGATGCTTGCGCATCACTTCCGCATGGTCCTGCAGGGCTTTGATCTCGCCCAGCATGAATTCATGCGGCTCCAGTCCATCATTCTTCACCACGAAGCGGATGGTTTCGCCGCGCTTCACCGGGATACTGGCCGGCGCGAAACGCATTTCATCGCTCATACTGACCGAGATGGTGCGCGACACGGCCGATGCCTTGCCGGGCTCACCAACCGGGGAATGCTGCTCAGGGCCATGGGCGGCCACGGTGAGTGGCAGGGCACCGAAGGCGGTGGCGGCAAAAGCTGTTTTCAGGAATATGGATGCCATCGTGTCGTCCTCAATGCTTGTGTTCGGAAGGAGTCGGAAGGGTTTTCGCCGCCGGCTTGCTGGCCGGCGCAGGCGTGCTGGCCGCTGCGGTATCGACCTTGTAGGCCACGGTGCCGGGCGGGTGTTTGTACCAGCCGGGATCGCGATAATCGCCGCGCGCGAGGCCATCGCGCACCTTCACCACGGTGAACATGCCACCCATCTCGATGGGGCCGAACGGGCCCTGGCCGGTCATCATCGGCAATGTGTTGTCGGGCAGCGGCATTTCCATCTCACCCATATCGGCCATACCGCGCTCGCCCATCGTCATGTAATCCGGGATCAGCGACACCAGCCGCGGCGTGAGGCCGCGATGGTCGACACCGATCATGGTGGGCACCCCATGCCCCATCGGATTCATCGTGTGGTGCGACTTGTGGCAGTGAAACGCCCAGTCGCCCGGCGCATTGGCCTCGAATTCAAACGCCCGCATGGCGCCCACCGGCGCGTCGATGGTGACTTCCGGCCAGCGCGCCGACGGCGGCACCCAGCCACCATCGGTGCAGGTGACGGCAAAGTCATAGCCATGCAGATGGATCGGATGGTTGGTCATGGTGAGATTGCCGAAACGAATCCGCACGCGGTCGCCCAGCCGCACTGGCAGCGTGTCGATGCCCGGAAAGGCCCGGCTGTTCCAAGTCCACAGGTTGAAGTCGGTCATCTCCGCCACCTTTGGGGTGGCGGCACCGGGCTCGATGGCATAGGCGTTGATCAGGAAAGCGAAGTCGCGGTCGACGCGATACTGGTTCGGATCGCGCGGATGCACGATGAACAGGCCCATCATGCCCATGGCCATCTGCACCATCTCGTCTGCATGCGGGTGATACATGAAGGTGCCGGATTTGCGCAGCTGGAATTCATAGACGAAAGTTTCGCCCGGCTTGATCTGCGGCTGACTCAGGCCGCCAACACCGTCCATGCCGCTGGGCAACAGCATGCCATGCCAGTGAATGGTGGTATGTTCCGGCAGCCGGTTGGTGACAAAGAGGCGCACGAAGTCGCCTTCCACCGCCTCGATGGTTGGCCCTGGACTGCTGCCGTTATAGCCCCAGAGATTGGCTTTCATGCCCGGGGCGATTTCGCGCACCACCGGCTCGGCCACCAGATGGAATTCCTTCCACTGGCCATTGATGCGCCAGGGCGCCGACCAGCCGTTCAGTGTCACCACCGGATGGAAAGGTCGGCCACTGCTGGGCTGTGGCGGCGGCACCATCTTCGGGCCTGGAGAAACGCCCGGCTCGGGCAGGGCAGCCAGTGCCGAACGGGCAACACTGGCGGCAGCGACACCGGATGCGGCGGTAATTAGATTGCGTCTGGTAAACATGGGTCTCTCCTCAATGCGCGGCCGAAGCCGAACGGCGCGGCAGCAGGCTGTTGCTGCTGCCCGCCATGCCGCCGCTGTCGACCGGGGCGATGGTGACGAAACTGAGATCGGTATCGGCGATCCAGAAATCGCGCTGGACCTCCAGCGCCGCCGAGACATCGGCAATCTGTTCGCGTGCATCGGCCAGCAGTTCGAACGTGCTGATCAGCATGCCGTTGTAGCGCAGCACCATTTCCTCGCTGGCTTTCTGACGCAGCGGGATGATCTCGGTCTGGTAATGCCGCGACAGGTCGTAGGCCGCGCGATAGGCGAGATAGCTTTCGCGCGCCGCCGAGCGTGCCTGCACGGCGGTATCGGCCAGGGTGTTGACCGCCTGCAGATAATAATGCTCGGCACGCGTCGCCTTGGCATCGCCGAAATCGAATAGCGGCACCTCGAGTGAAATCTCGTAGCCTTTCTGGTCCGCCTTGCCGGTGTCGCTGTTGCGCTGATAGCCCACCTCCAGCACGTTGATGAACCGCGTGACGTTGGTCAGGCCATAGGCTTTTCTGGTGGCGGCGAGATCGGCTTTCGCCAACTGCACATCTAGCCGCTCGGCAATCGCCTGTGCCTCGATACTTTCAACACGGCGTGGCGTGGCGGGAATATCGGGCAGGCGCTCGGGCAGACTGAAGCCGGTGTCGTTACCCCACAGGCCCATCAGGCGGGTCAGACGCTCGCGCGTCGCCACCGCCATCACGCGGCTCTTTGCCAGCCGCGCCGTAGCATCGGCATAGAAAATCTGTTCGCGCAGAAGCCCGAGCGCGTTGGTATTGCCGACCTGTTTCATACGGCGAGCTAGGTCTGCCTGGGTTTCGGCCGCCTCGCGGATCTGCCCGACATATTTCGCCGTCTGTTCCGCCGCCACCGCCTCGTACCAGGCCTTCCGGGTCTGCGCCGCCAGCGCCAGAACTTCGGTGGCGGTGCGTAGCTTGGTGGCCTCGAAGCGCCGATCTTCGATCCCGGCGGCAAATGGCAGAAGCAAAAGACTGAAAGCATCGATGCTGATGCCGCGTTCGATTTCGGTTTCGTTGCCGCGGCGCAGCCGTGCGTAACTGATGCCAGGATTGGCCGGCCGCCAAGAGGCGGTGAGATCGGCGGCACTGATGCCCAGTTCAGAAAAGCTGCTCTGCAGGCGCCGGTTGTTGAGCAAAGCCACCTGCACGGCGTCGTCCGCCGTTAGCGGCCTGGTCAGCAGGCGGTCGAGCGTATCGCGCACCGCACGGGCGTCCTCATCATTCTTGATCCAGGTCGGCCGCTGGCCGATGCGCTGTTCGGCCGTGGTCGCAACCTCATTGAAGGCACGCTCCGCCACCGGTCCGGCACAGCCGGTGGTGACAGCAGCCAGCGCGAGCACCGCGATGCTTTTCTGAATGGTCATCATGGCTGACGTCCTCCATGGCGATGACCATGCGGGTCCTGCATCATCGGCATAGCGGGGGCCGCCCGCGCGGCATCCGCGGACGGGTCGTCTTTCAAAGCGCCGGCATGGCCGCCGGCAGCGCGCACGGCATCGTTCGCCTGGCGCCAGTCACGTTTTTCATCAAAGGCTGCCTTGCGATAGGCAGCGAAGGCCGACTGATAGTCGGGCGGCGGCACAGCGACCGTTGGATCGGATGGATCGGCAGCGCTTGCGGCAAGTGGAACCGCCGCAATCAGCAGCGCGAACGCTACAGTCTGGAAACTCGAAGACATGGAATCACCCTCAGCATGATGTGCAATACGGCTGTACTGCGACTGACGGTTGTGCCGGCAGTCGCAGTTCCGATGCAGATCAGTGTCGAGGAGGTTCGTTCGGCTGGGCGGGCGAGATGCCGGCAGGTGCCAGAACGGGAGCCGGCTGGTAGTCGTGATAGGCACCGGAGGTGATCACTGACGGTGCGGCCGGCAGCAAGACACTAGCGAGCGAACAGCTTTTACACAGCAGGCAGCCCTGCTCGCAGGGCGTAGACGGCGTCGGCATGTCGTCAGCCGCCATGCTGCCGCCGCAGTCATGCGCGGCGGCGGAAGATGGTGTCACCGCGTGATGATCCGGCACACTGATGGCTTCCACTGACATGGCCGGCATCATCGGCATTGCGACACTATGCGTGACCGAGGCCACAGTCGCCGCGAACAACAGGCCAAGCGCCGCGGTCAGCGCGCAGAAACGGCGCAGTCTCGACGGGCGATGCGGGCGGAAATACACAGACATGTAGTGACTATAAAAGCTTCCCATCGGGGAAGGTCAAGCGCGATCCTTGCCATGATGTCACGCGTCGGCGGTATCGTTTTCCCAGCCGCCATCTTTTGCGTTCAGCGTCCCGCGCGTGATCACGGCATCCTGCGGCATCACATCGGCGGCGGCGTAATCGGCCTTGTCCTTCAGTGCGGCATAGAGCGGCGTGAAATCGGGCCGCGTCGCTTCGAACAGCTCTTCAAAGCTTTTGATGACGAAATAGGTCTTCTGAAATGTGTCGATGCGGTAACGCGTGCGCATCACCCGCATGAGATCGAAGCGCACACGGTTGGGCGCATCAGAGTCGAGGCAGAAGACGCTTTCGGTCTTGGAGGAGAGAATGCCGCTGCCGTAGATGCGCAAGGAGCCGTCGGCCTGTTCGATCAGGCCGAATTCCACCGTGTACCAGTAGAGCCGCGCCAGGTGATGCAGCGCGTTCAGACCATTCGCCTTCAAACCACCCTTGCCATAGGCTTCCATGTAATCGGCGAAGACCGGATTCATCAGCAGCGGCACATGGCCGTAGATGTCATGGAAGCAATCCGGCTCCTGGATGTAATCGAGCTGCGCACGCTTGCGGATCCACCAGGTGACCGGGAAGCGCCGCGCCGCCAGATGGCCGAAGAACACATCGTCGGGCACCAGCCCCGGCACGCAGACGATGCGCCAGCCGGTCGCCTTCTCCAGCACATCCGAAAGCCGTTCGAAATCCGGAATGCCATCCGCGGCCATGCCCAACCCGGTCAGACCGTCGAGGAACTGCTGGCAGGCGCGACCGGGCAGCAGGGCCGCCTGGCGTTTGAACAGGTCGCGCCAGACCGCGTGATCCTCGGCCGTATAGCGATGCAGGGGCTGCGGATGGGTGAAATCGGCAGCGATCTCCAGGTCCCCATCGCTATTTGGGTCGATGTCGCGGACAGCCATGGCGGCCTCCCGGAAGGATGAATGTCTTCCGAGGATATCGCCGTTTTCACGCAATATCCGCGCGATATTCGGTTTATTTTCGTCATATGCGCAATCTTCTGGCATATTATTCCTGAAATTGCAGGAATCACGCATGACCCCGGATCTGGATGTTTTCGACCTGAAACTGCTCTCGGCCCTGCAGGGCGACGGCCGGCAGCCCAATGCAGCCCTGGCCGAGGCGGTGGGGCTCTCGGCCAGCCAGGTGAGCCGGCGGCTGTCGCGCCTGGAGGAGGACGGGGTGATCGCCGCCTATGCGGCGCTGCTGAATCCGGAAGCGGTCGGCCTCACGGTGATGGCCTTTTCCAATATCTCGCTGGAACGCCAGGCCGAGCAGATGGATGCGTTTGAATCAGCCGTGACGCGGTTTCCCGAAATCCAGGAATGCTATTCGGTGACCGGCGAGGCCGATTTCGTGCTGCGCATCGTGGCGAAGGATTTAAAAAGCTTCGCCGATTTTCTATCGCAGCATCTGCTGCGCGTGCCGGGCGTGCGCGCCGTGCGCAGCTCCATCGTGCTGCACACCATCAAGCGGACGACGGCGCTGCCGCTGGAGGCGAGATAAATCCCCATATGGTGTCATGCCCGGACTTGATCCGGGCATCCACGTCGTCGGATTTTCAGAAAAGCGCGTGGATGGCCGGGACAAGCCCGGCCATGACACTCGATCTTTAAAATTCTACTTGTTCAGAAACGCCGGCGTCGCCGACGAAATCAGCAGTTCGGTCAGGCCGGTCATGGCTTTCTGCACGCGGTCGAAGCCGACCGACTTCACGATCTTGGCCTCGTCCATATAGAGATCGCGGTTGATCTCAAGCTGCAGCGTATGGATGCCGGCATCGCGGCGCGCGTAATGCTGGGTGATATAGCCGCCGGCATAGGGCTTGTTGCGCGCCACGCCGAAACCGCAGGATTTCAGGTAATCCTCGACGCGATCGACCAGCCGGCCGGCGCAGGAGACGCCATGGAAATCGCCCAGCACCATATCGGCGCGGCGCATGCCGGCGTCGGGCATGTTGTTGCCGCCGACGCTGGGCATCGAATGGCAGTCGAGCAGCAGGGCCACGCCGTGATGCGCCTTGGCCTCGGTCAGCAGGGCCTCAAGCGCATCGTGATAGGGCCGCCAGCAGGTCTCGACCCGGCGTTCGGCTTCGGAAAACGGAATCTTGCCCTTGTAGATTTCCATGCCGCCGGCGACGACGCGGGCGATGGTGCCGAGCCCGGCGCCGATCTTGCTGCTGTCGGTGACCACATGCGGCGGCAGCGGCGTATCGAACATGCCGGGATCGAGTTCGTAGGCGGCGCGGTTGGGATCGCAATAGGCCCGCGGGAACAGCGCTTCCAGCAGCGGCGCGCCGAGCGACGGCCCCGCCTTGTAGAGATCGTGGATGAAGGCATCCTCGGAGCGGCGCAGCGACAGCGCGTCGAGCTGGCTGAAGGCCTTGAAGCTGGCCGGGTAGATATCGCCCGAATGGGGCGAGGACAGCACCAGGGCGCTGCGTCCGGCCACCGGCAAAGTCACCCGGATCGGCGGATCGTTGGGGAATTCCGGATCGGGCTGGAACCGGCGGGTTTTGAGCGTGGCGCTGCTTGTCATTCGGACCTGGAAAGCTGCCGGACGGGGAAATCCCGGGCCGACCGGATACTGGGGCAACTGGCAGGAGAATATGGGGCATCCGGGCGGGACTTGCCAACCGGCGTCGCAGCCATTAAAAGCCAGCCGTCCGGTCGACCCCCGGACCCGACGGTTTTCCCTGAAGACCGGCGGTTGCGCGTAATGGGCGGTTAGCTCAGCGGTAGAGCACTACCTTGACATGGTAGGGGTCACAAGTTCGATCCTTGTACCGCCCACCACGCGCCGGCCCCGGCCCTGGCACTCACCCCTTGCTAGTCCTCGCACCGCTTTCTATAAACGCGGGCCACAGGCCTGACCGGGCTGTTTCGAGCCGGCGGTGAACAGGGGATTTTCCGATATGGCGCAGGATGTTGCCGCTGCCTTGATTGCGTTTCTGCGCCAGATGGACCCGAGCAACGCCAGCGATCCGCTGCTGACGCCCGAGGTCGACCTGATCGACGGCGGCTATATCGACAGCTTCGGCATGGTGGAGCTGATTGCCTTCGTGCTGTCGAGCTGGAATGTCGACCTCTCCAGCGCCGATTTCTACGATGGCCAGATGCGCAAGGTCTCGGGCATCGCCGCCGCCATCCAGTCCAAGGCCGGCTGAGACCATGGCTGCCGCGCTGTTCCGGGTCAAATCCACCGTCGCCATCCCGGCGCATGGCCGCGACTTGGTGCGCTATGCCGCCGCCTATATCCACCCCTCGGTGCGCCGGGTCTGGATCGAGAATGAGGCCTGGTGGCTGGAAAGCGCCGAAGACCTGGGCCAGCAGCAGGTCGATGACGGCTTCGCCATCCTGTGCAAGCGCTTTGGCAATGTCGAACTGCCGCCGCTGATCCCCAGCTTCACCCTGCCGGCCCCGGACACCCTGACCAAAGCCGTGTCCGAGATCGATCCGACCCTGTTCCAGCCGACCGCGCCGGGCCTGTTCATCCTGCGGCCGCCCTACAGCGACCTGATGCGCTTCCTCGACTGGACGCTGATGTGGCGTTTCGCCCGCGCCTTCAGCGCGCGCGACGAGATCTATCCGAACGTCATCCCGATCGAGCAGCTGGCGCTGACCCAGCATCTGCGCGCCTTCCCCGAGCATCTGCATTTCATCTCGCATCTGACCGAGGACCTGCAGGTGCTGGATGCCTTTGCCTCGCGGGCGCGCGCCTCGGTGCAGAACACGCAGCCGGCAGCCGGCGAACTGGCGCCGGTGGCGCTCGTGCATAATCCCTCCACCTGCTACCACTGCTATGCCGCGCGCACCGGCACGCAGCTGGCCGGCAACGAGGCCGTGACGGCCGTGACGCGCTGCCACCGCTATGAATCGGCCAATCACAGCGATCCCGGCCGTCTGATGGAATTCACGCTGCGCGAGATCGTCTTCCTCGGCTCGGCCGATTACGTGCGCGAGACGCGCGAGACATCGATGCGCATGATCCAGGACTGGGCCACGGCCTGGTCGCTCTATGGCGAGCTGCTGCCGGCCAACGATCCCTTCTTCACCGACGATTACGAAGCCAAGGCCGTGCACCAGCACCGGCTGGCGATGAAATACGAATACCGCGCCGTGCTGCCGGGCACCGGCAAGACGCTGGCGGTGCTGTCGTCGAACCTGCATTCGGCCACCTTCGGCAAGGCCTTCGATATCCGCGTCGACGGCATGCGCGCCAATACCGGCTGCCTCGGCTTCGGCCTCGAACGCCTGGCGATTGCCATCGTCATGCAGCATGGCCTCGATCCGGCCAAGTGGCCCGAAGGCCTGCGCCGCGACCATGCCGCCTGGCGCGCCGCCGACGCGCTGCAGCAGTAACACCGCATGACCGTGCCGCATCTGCGTCCCGCCACGGCCGAGGACTGCGTAGCGATTGCCGGCTGGCTCAACGATCCCGCCACCAACGCCCTGCTGTCCTCCAACCTGCGCCAGGGCGGCCTCACCGCGCAGGCGCTGACGCTCGGCCTGCGCCGGCGCGACCAGCTGTGGACGGTTTTCGGCACTGGTGCAGAGACAGAACCGCAGGGGCTGATCGCGCTGGACAGCATCGACAGCCATGACCGCATCGCCAACCTGTGGTTCGTGCTCGGCGATGTGACGGCGCGCGGGCGTGGCCTGACGCCAGCCGCTATCGAAGCCTTCTGCCGCAGCAATCCGGCGCAGCTTCATGTGGTGACGGCGTGGATCGTCGAGGGCAACACGGCGTCCGTGCGCTGCCTGGAGAAAGCCGGCTTCCACCATGTCGGCCGCGTGGCACAAGGCGTGCGCATGGATGATGGCTGGCGCGACCGCATCCTGATGCAGCGCGTCCTGGAACAGGCCTGATGGATCTTCTGCTGCATACCGGCGGCATCCTGATCACGGCGGCGCTGGCCGCCGTGCTGCCAGCCTGGCCGCGCCGCCTGCTGCTGCTGCTGGCCGCCGCGCTGCTCTATGGCGCCATCGACTGGCGCTTCCCGCCGCTGCTGGCGGCGATCATTCTCGCCACCTGGCTGCTCGGTCTGTGGCTCGGCGCCAAGCCGCGCGGCATGGGCGGCATTCTGCTGGCTGTCGCCGCGGTGCTGTCGCCGCTCGCCGTCTACAAATACCTGCCGGTCTGGCTCGACGGCCTCGACCAGCTGCTGCCGGTCTCGGGGCTGAATTTCGGCGGCTATGGCGCCGTGCTGGTGCCGGTCGGCCTCAGCTTCTACAGCTTCGCCTGCTGCGGCTATCTGATCGACGTGCATCGCCGCAATTATCCGGCCGACCGCAACCTCGTGCGGCTGGCGTTGTTCGCCTCCTTCTATCCGACGCTGCTGTCCGGCCCGATCGAACGCTATCCGCAGCTGGCCAAGCCGCTGTGGGAGTTCCTGCGGCCGACGCCGGAGATGGTGCTGAACGGCCTGCTGCTGATCGCCTATGGCGTCTTCCTGAAAGAGGTGGTGGGCGACCGTCTCGGCGGCGTGGTCGACAGCGCCTACAATACCGGCGCTGCCGGCGGCTGGAGCAATGCGCTGGTCGCCTTTGCCGGTTTCGTGCTGCAGCTGCTGGCCGATTTCGGCGGCTATTCGATGATCGCGGTCGGCGCCGGCAACCTGTTCGGCGTGGCGCTGACGGTGAATTTCCGCCAGCCCTTCTTCGCCCAGACGCTGACCGATTTCTGGCAGCGCTGGCATATCTCGCTGACGCGCTGGATCGGCGACTATGTCTATCGCCCCACCGCGCTGCTGCTGGTCAAGCACACCAAATGGACGCGCTGGTGGAAGGAGGCCGTCGCCTCCTATGTCACCTGGATCACCATGGGCCTATGGCATGGCGCCGAAGGCACCTATCTGCTGTTCGGCGCGCTGCAGGCCACGCTGATGCTGACGCACAAGGCGCTGCCGGCCCTGCCGGGCGCACGCGATGCCGCCTGGCGCCGCAGCCTCAACATCGCCGCCACTATGATGGTGGTGGTGATCAGCTTCGGCATCATCCGCGCCGCCTCGCTCGGCCAGTATGGCGAGCTGCTCGGCGCGCTGGTGACGCTGGCGCCGGCCACCGCCAAGATCGACATCTCGCGCACCGCGCTGATCGGCGCCGTGCTGATGCTGGCGGTGGAAGCCGTGATTCATTTCCGCCCCGGCTTCCGCTTCACGTCTGTTACACTGCGCGCGGCACTGATCTTCGGCTTTGTGGTGGCCACGGTCCTGTTGGGAAATGACGATGCCCGGAATTTCATCTACTTCCGGTTCTGAGCCGATGCGTCCGACACTCAAGGGCCCGGCAACGCGGCGCCAGGTCGGCATCGCCGTCGTCACGGTGGCGCTGGCGCTGGCGATCTGCGACCAGCTTTATGGCCTCGTCTTCGACCGGCTGTTCGCCGCCTCGTCCTTCAATCCGGCGGCGCGCGTGCAGAGGTCGGGCGCCGAGACCGTGATCCTCGGCGCGTCCGGCGCGCATTACGCTCTCGATCCCGTGGTGATCGGCGGCAAGACCTACAATGCCGCCGAAGACGGCCAGAGCGGCTATTACGTCGCCACGCTGCTGAACGTGCTGCCGGCCGGCAGTGTGCGCCGCGTGATCTACGGCTTCGATCCGGCCGATGTGATCAGCGGCCTCAACGGGCCGAATGTCAGTCACCTGGCACGTTTCGCGCCCTTTGCCACGCTGGACCCGCAGTTCGAGACCTGGGTGACCGGCGGCAAGCTGCTGGCGCGACTCAAACTGCGCTCGGGCTTCTATCGCTATCGCGGCATCGGCGCGACCGCGCTGCGCGGCCTGCGCCAGCCGATGCAAGCTTCCGACACCGGTTTTCAGCCGCTGCAAGGCGCCATGGCGCGGCCGGCGTCGGATCCGATCACCGGCGGACCGGTCGCGCAGCCCTCGCCCTCGGGCCTCGCCATGCTGGAGGCCATCGCCACTGCCGTGCGCCGCCATGATGCCGAACTGGTGGTGGTGATGACGCCGATGTATCGCTACGACCGCACGCGGCTGACGGAAATGCAGCCGGTCAACGATGCCATGCGGCAGAGTCTGGCCGGCGTGAAAAAACTCTGCGACCTCACCGCGCCCGACGATCCGCGCCTGGCGGATGTCTTCGATAATCATCAGTATTACCGCGATGGCGCCCATACCAACGGTCCCGGCGCCCAGGCCTATTCCGCCATCATCCGCGACCAGATCGCGGCGCGCTGCTTCCGCTGAGCTGCAGCCTTACGGCTTCGGCAGCGTGGCGAGATATTTTTCCACCACCGGACCCCAGGTCTTCGCGCCGTTGGTCCCAAAAAACAGGCCGTGGCCGTCCTTGCCCCAGGGACCGAGCGCGGTGAACTGCGCCTTGCCGCCGGCGGCGGTGAACTTGTCGTACATCGCTTTCGATAAGGCCGGCGCGAAGAAGGTGTCGTTTTCGGTATAGACCCAGAGCATCGGTTGCCGCGCCGTGGCGCCATAGCGGCCGGCCGCCTCCACCAGCGCGTCGGGCGTGCAGTTGGTGTTGGGCTTTTCTTCGGCCCAGCCGCCGCGGCCACCGGCGAAATTGATCAGCCCGGCGATGCCCTGCGGATTGCGGCTGGCATAGGCGATGGTGGCCCAGCCGCCGGCCGACTGGCCGACCACCAGCGTGCGGCCCGGCTGCACATAGGACAGCGTCGTCACGTAACGCACGGCGGCATCGATATCGTCGGCACTGGCCAGGCCGGCATGATGGAAGTTCGGCCGCGAGCAGCTGCCGTAATTCTCGACCCAGTCGCCGCCGGTCTCGCCATAGCCGCGGCGCAGCGGAAAGGCGACGACATAGCCGCGCTGCAGGAACCACTGCGCCACTTCCGACTCACAGGTGGATGGCTTCATGGTCGGACGCAGGGAGGCCTTGGCCGGGGAACCATGGTTGATCACCGCCACCGGCGCCGGCGCCTCGCCTGGCGGGCGGCAGCTGCGCAGCTGCAGCACCTGCTGCTTCTGCTGGCCATCGACGAAGGACCAGATCCAGTGCAGCTGCATACGGGCGGGGCCGTCCGGGGCGGCCTGGGGTCCGATGGCGATGGTCTGCGCGCCGGCCGAGGCCGTCAGGACGGCCAGCAACGGGATTACAACCAGGGCGTAGAGCAACGGGCGCATCGGCGGTCCCCCCTTTGCCGCGCAGTGCTATCACAGATGGCAGCCGGCGACCATTACGGGAATTGGATCGCCTCCTATTCGCCAAAAAACCCGGAAAACTGGGCTTTTTCATTCAGAAAAAATTAAGCATACTCATCCGACAGTGGGCAGGCTGGCCAAGGGTCAATGGCCGAGCCATTGCGGGGAAGGTCACAGCATGGCGAGTGAAGCGGCAGCCGTTCCGGTGGGCAGCGTATTCATTGAACATTCGCGCTTTTTGCCCGGACCCGCGCGGGCGCGCTGGCGCGTCGAACGCATCGTCGCCCTGCCGAACCTGCCCGAGCATGCCGCCATCCGAAAACTGGAGTCCGGCGGCGAAGAGCGCCTGATTACCCTGCAGGCCCTGGTCCAGAGCGGCAAATACACCCGGGAAGTCGAAAATTCACACGCATAATCAAGATTTTAGGTTTTAGGAAACGAAACAGGGAATAGCATACGGCCCAATTCTCATCTAACGGGTCGTCTGAGCGGCCCGCCGGGGGCCATCATGTTCCGTCATTCGCTCAACCGCCTGCTGCTGGCCATCATCCTGTTGCTGGGCACCGTCGGCCTCGTGGTCACCCTGGTGCAGATGCGCGATGCCCAGCTGGCCGCCGCCGAAAAGGGCAAGATCCTCGCCCTGGCCCGCGCCGACCGGCTGCTGTTCGATGGCGTCGCCAATTTCCGCGTGCAGCGCGGCCAGGCTCAGGCCGACATCCTCTCGCTGGATAATGGCCGTGCCGCGATGGAAACCATCAAGGCGGATTACGCCAGGCGCTATGCCAGCGTGCAGCAGGCCTTTGTCGGCCTCGACGTCCCCGACCAGGCGAAGCTGAAGGCCGCCATCGCCGAGCAATGGAGCATTGTGGACGGCAAATTCCCCAGCCTGCTGGCAGAAGGCGACAAGCCCAAGGCCAGCCGCGCCATCGCCAACACCAACGACTGGTACAATTCCACCACCGGGCTGATCAATGCGGTGAACGCCACCTCCGCCGTGGTGAGCAACGAAATCCGCATTCTCGATCCGCTGATCGCCGAGCTGGTGCAGGTGCGCCGCCTCGCCTGGCAGATCCGCGACCGCTATGGCATCCAGTGCTCGATCCAGCGCCAGAACATCAACACCAACAAGCCGCTCGACGACACCCAGCGCACCACGCTGCTGCGCAATCGCGGCATCGTGCAGGCCGGCTGGGAAGGCCTGGAGGACCAGATCAGCCGCAACGGCGTGATGCCGTCGATCCTGAAAGCCGTGCGCGATGCCAAGGCCGCTCATGACAAGGCGCAGGCCGGCATCGATGCGGTGGTCGCCAAGCTGGATGGCAGCGGCAATCCGGTGATGAGCCCGAACGACTGGAACGCGCTCTGCCAGGGGCCGTTCGAGCAGATCGTCGGGCTGGCCTATATCGCGCTGGATGAAGCGATCGCCTATGCCGACCGCGAACAGGATGCTGCCGAGCGTCGCCTGATGACTGCCGGCGCCGCCGTCGCCGTGGCGCTGCTGCTGGCGCTGGTGGGTATCGTGGTGCTGCGCCGCCGCTTTGCCGGCCCGGTGCATCGCCTGCTGGTTTCGGTCGACGCGCTGCGCCAGCGCGATTACCACACGCCGGTACCGCCGGCGCAGAACCCGGATGAACTCGGCCGCATCACCACCGCACTGGAAGGCCTGCGCGAAAGTGCGGGCCAGGCCCAGCGCCTGGAAGCGGAAGAACGCGATCGCGTCACCGCGCAGCAGCGCGCCCAGGACGAAGAGATGACCCGCAACGAGGCGATCAGTCGTGAGATCGCCGCCTTCTGCACGGCGATTGCCGCCGGCAAGATCGACAGCCGTATCGACGAGACGGGCAAGAGCGGCGTGTTCCTCGACCTGTCGCGGCAGATGAATGGTCTGGCCGCCACGCTGGACAATGTGGTGGGCGAATTCACCGCGGTGATGGGTGGCATGGCGGAAGGCGAGGTGAACCGCCAGGTCAGCGGCGCCTATGACGGCGCCTTCGGCCGCCTGAAAGATGCCGCCAACCGCATGGCCCAGCGCCTGCGCGAGATCGCCGCCCAGCTTGGCGACAGCACCAATGCCGTTCATAACGCCTCGTCCGAACTGATGGCCGGCAACCAGGATCTGGCCAGCCGCACGGAAAGCCAGGCCGCCTCGATCGAGGAAACCGCCGCCTCCATGCACGAGATCACGGCAACCGTGAAACAGAATGCTGACAACGCCCAGGCCGCAAGCCAGCTCGCCACCATGGCGCGCGACACGGCGGAAAAAGGCGGCAGCGTGGTCGCCAATGCGGTCACCGCCGTGACGCAGATCGAGGACAGCGCCAGAAAGATTTCCGATATCATCGGCCTGATCGACGAGATCGCCTTCCAGACCAACCTGCTGGCGCTGAATGCCTCGGTGGAAGCGGCGCGTGCCGGCGAGGCTGGCAAGGGCTTTGCCGTGGTGGCGCAGGAAGTACGCGCGCTGGCGCAACGCTCGGCCAATGCCAGCAAGGACATCAAGGGCCTGATCGCGACGTCCAATGCGCAGGTGAAGACCGGTGCAACGCTGGTGAACCAGGCCGGATCGTCGCTGACCGAGATCGTCGCCGCCGTGAAGAAGGTGACCGATATCGTGGCCGAGATTGCCGCGGCCTCGCGCGAGCAGGCCACCGGCCTCGATCAGATCAACACGGCGGTTGGCCAGATGGATGAGATGACCCAGCGCAATGCCGCGCTGGTGGAAGAAAATACAGCCGTAACCCAGTCGATGGCGGATCAGGCCGCACGACTGGCCGAGCTGGTGCGATTCTTCCGCATCTGAGGCGTCGCGGTAACCATAATGGTTGGCCCAGCGCCTTCGCCGCACCGCAGGATGATCCGTGCGCGGACCACACCGCGGGGGCTATAGGTGTTTCCTATCGCCTTATCAAAAAATCATTACCCGCAGATTTGATTTACTGATTTTATGACCCTGCCCGTTCTGCGGGCATGCCCCGTATCGTCTTGACCAGCGTCAATAATTTTGCCCCGAGGGACCTCATGCTGATCGGCCGCCTGCCGCTCGTCACCAAGATCACGCTTGTCGTGGCCACCCTGATCGTTCTCACGGCCGCCGCAGTTGGCGGCGCCGCCATCTGGCGCATCCGCGGCGAACTGGCCGAGCAGGTGATCCAGCGCCAGAACAACAGCCTGCGCACCCTGGCGGTGCTGGTGCGCAAGAGCTTCCCCGATACCAAATTCGATATCGATGCCCAGGGCCGCGTCGGCCGCGTGACCATGACGACGATCCCGGATTTCGACAATCATGACATGATCGACGAGATCGGCAGGGTGACCGGCGAAACCGCCACCGTCTTCCGCTGGCAGGATGCCGAGCAGGACTTCTTCCGCAAGACCACCAATATCATCAATGCCGAAGGCAAGCGCGCGGTCGGCACGCCGCTGGGCAAGGGCAGTGCTGCCTATGGCCCAGTGACCCAGGGCCGCACCTATCTGGGCGAGGCGGTGATTCTGGGCAAACCCTATTACACCGTCTATCACCCGATTTATGACTCCGCCGGCAAGGTCAGCGGCATTCTCTATGCCGGCGTGCTGAAAGAGCGCATCGACGCGTTCGGCGATCATATCGCCATGAACCTGATCATCGCCGGCCTCATCGCCATCGTGATTGGCGGCGTGATCGCCGTGCTGCTGACCCGGATGCTGCTGCGGCCGCTGCCGAAGATCGCCGGCTGGACCGGCGAACTGGCTGACAACAACCTGCGCATCGAGATCGGCTATCTGGATCGCGGCGACGAGGTCGGCAAGCTGGCTCGCGCCGTCAACGCGCTGAAGCAGACCTCGGTCGGTGCGGCGCGCGCCGAAAGCGGCCTGGAGAATGTCACCGCCAATGTGATGATTGCCGACGAGGACAATGTCATCGTCTATTGCAACCGCGCAGTGATCGCCACGCTGAAAACGGCAGAATCCGACATCAAGCGCGACCTGCCGCATTTCAATGCGGAAGACCTGATCGGCAAGAAGATCGATATCTTCCACAAGAACCCGGCGCATCAGACCGCCATGCTGTCCAGGCTGAAGGACACCTACCGCACCCGCATCACGGTTGGCGGCCGCAGCTTCGACCTGATCGCCAATCCCGCCGTCAACAAGCGCGGCGAACGCGTCGGCACCGTGGTGGAATGGGCCGACCGCACCGAAGAGATCCGGCTTGGCAACGAGGTTGTGGAGCTGATCGAAGGCGCCACCGACAAGGGCTTTGCCGAGCGCGTCGATGTCAGCACCAAGAGCGGATTCATCAAGGCGCTGGGTGAAGCGATCAACACCATGTCCGACAAATGCCAGGCGATGACCGGCGAGATCGCCACCGCGATCAGCGCCATGGCCGGCGGCGACCTGACCCACAAGCTGTCGCGCGACTATCCGGGTATCTTCGGCCAGCTGAAAACCGGCGCCACTGCGCTGTCGGAAAAGCTGCGCGATTTCGCCGGACAGCTGAACGATACGGCACGTACCGTGCGCGATGCCTCGGGCGAAATCTCCAGCGGCAGCCAGGATCTGGCCAGCCGCACGGAAAGCCAGGCGGCCTCGATCGAGGAAACCGCCGCGTCGATGCATGAGATCACGACGACCGTGAAGCAGAATGCCGACAACGCCCAGGCCGCCAACCAGCTGGCGACAGCGGCGCGCGATACCGCCGAAAAGGGCGGCAGCGTGGTGGCCAATGCGGTGACGGCCGTGACGCAGATCGAGGAAAGCGCGCAGAAGATCAGCGACATCGTGGGCCTGATCGACGAGATCGCCTTCCAGACCAACCTGCTGGCGCTGAATGCGAGCGTGGAAGCGGCGCGCGCCGGCGAGGCCGGCAAAGGCTTCGCCGTCGTCGCCCAGGAAGTGCGCGCACTGGCCCAGCGCTCGGCCAATGCGTCGAAGGACATCAAGGCGCTGATCTCGACCTCGAATGCCCAGGTGAAAACCGGCGCGGCCCTGGTCAACCAGACCGGAGCCTCGCTGACCGAGATCGTCGGCGCAATCAAGAAAGTGTCGGATATCGTCGCCGAGATCGCTGCCGCCAGCCGCGAGCAGGCCAGCGGCCTGGAGCAGGTGAATACCGCCGTGGGCCAGATGGACGAGATGACCCAGCGCAACGGCGCCCTGGTCGAGGAAACCTCCGCTTCTGCCCAGGCGCTCGCCAACCAGGGCCGTCAGCTTGCCGAACTGGTCGGCTTCTTCAGACTGGGCGGCACCATGCCGGCCACCCCGTCAGCAGCTCCGTCGGCGGCCGCAAAACCCTCAACAGCCGTCGCGGCGCCCCCGGCAGCCGCAAAGACGGCAGTGGTGAAGCCGGCTGCGGCAAAACCCGTCGCGGCCGCCAAGCCGGCACCGGCGGCCCCGCCGCCGAAGCCAGCCGCAGCCCCGGCGCCCAAGCCGGCGCCGAAAGCGGCCGATGATGACGACTGGCAGGAGTTCTGAACGCGGTTCCCGCCTGAACCCCGGACAAATGGCGCGGCACATTACCGTTTTTACAGTTTCGCCGCGCCGCGTCCGCCACTAGCTTCCCGGCCATGTCTTCCGGAGAGAAATATCTGCGCCCGATGCTGGATTCCGGCTCGTCGCGCGTCCTCAACCTGCTCGATCAGACCCTGCGGCTGCGCCAGAATGCCGCCAGGGCCGGCGCGCAGGGCAATGGCGCGGCCCATGACGAGCCGCTGTTCTTCAAGAGCCGCAAGGCCAACAATCTGGTCCTGGTCAAATACAGTCCCTCCATGCAGGAGCGTGACCAGCTCAGCGATGGCCGGCCAGTGCAGACCAAGCTGTATCTCGCCTTCAACGAACGCAACATTTACGAGGGTGGCAAGACCGTGCTGCTCTCCGATCCGCAGCTGGATCCGGTGATGGCCGAACATCTGGCCACTTCGCCGGAGCTGAATGCCGACCATTTCTATCACGACCGCAACCTGCTGGAGCTGATCGACGGCCTGCCCTCGCTCGATCCCTTCCTGATCCGCGACCGCCTGGAAATCGAGGCGATCCCGGTCAACGAGGCCTATCTGGAAATCCCGGCGGCCGAACTGGCGGCGATCAAGAGCTTCGTGCGCGAGAAGATGACGGCGGTGGCCGGCTTCGCCATGCAGGGCCAGAGCGACCAGAAGGATTCGACGCTGGCCGTCGACCGCCTCACCCAGAAATTGTGGGAGGCCAAGGATGCCGAGGCGCTGCGTCCGGTGATCGAGGCCTTTCGCATCGATCCCGCCGACGCACCGGGCATCGTCTATGCCTGGAAGGGCACGATCTATTTCGATTACGACTTCCATCGCAACGAGGCGAAGTGGAAGCGGGTCGGGGCCTGGCTGAGCGGCGGCGCCGAACCGCGCGATTCCGGCTACGGCAGCCAGCAGGCCGAGATCGCCCGCCTGCGCGACGAAGCCCAGCATGCGCGGTCGAAGACCTGGATGCAGGTGAGCGGCCTGCTGCAGCAGTATCACCAGAGTTTCGACGCCCTGTTCGTGAACAAGGAAAACGGCGGCGCCTTCATCGATTTCCTGAAGAAATCCAAGGATACCTTCTGGGCCCTGGGTGACGGCCTGTCGCGGCTCAGTCATTCCCACAATATCTGGGAGCGCTCGACCGAGCGGTTTCCGATGCGGAAACTGCCGAGCGGCAACCTGATCGACCTGCTGGACGGCATCCGTCGCATTCACGAGGCGTAAAAACGCCGTAGCGTTGTGCAAACGCTGCTCCCTTGTGCATGCAACCCTGCATCGCATAACCCCTAGGTATGCCTTAACCATGTTTTAGACAGCCTGCGGCACTCTGCCTGCGGATCAAGGGTTGCACGCCTCTTTGTGGCGGCGCACTCTAGTCATCAGTGGGGTATTCAGGGGGAGCGCAAGAATGCGTTTCGGCATCCGTCAGAAGTTATTGCTCGCTGTTGGCGTCATCGCCGCCATGGCGGTCGTCTCCAGTCTGGTTTCATTTGCCTTCTTCGGCCAGGTGCGCGGCGCCCTGAGCATGCTGACCGAGCGCAGCCTACCGGCGGTGAGCAGCGCGCTGACCCTGGCCGCCCAGAGCGCCGATCTGGCCGCCTCGGCCCCGGCGCTCGCCTATGCCACCAATGATTCCGAACGCAGCACCGCCGGCGCCGTGCTGCAGGGCAAGCTGACCCAGATCGGCCGCACGCTGGCGCAGGTGAAGGCCAGCGACGCGCCGGCGGAAACCCGCGAGGAAGTCGAGCAGGCTTTCGCCCGCCTGTCGGACGCCATGGCCAGCATCGACACCGCCGTGAAGGAACGGCTGGTGCTGAACGGCAAGCGCCAGGCGCTGACCAAGACCATGACCGACAATCACGCCAACTTCCTGTTCCTGGCCCAGCCGGCGGTGGACCAGGCGGTGATGGACATGACGATGGAATTCGAGCTGGTGTCGCGCGCCACCGGCAGCGGCGCCTCGGAAATGATCCAGAGCATCCTCGACAAGCAGGTCGCCGGCAGCCGCGCCCTGCAGGACCTGGTGGCCAAGACCAATCTGAGCGTCGGCATGCTGGCGGTGGCCGCCCAGGCCGACAGCCTGGAGGCGGTGGAGCTGATCCAGGTCGACAACATCAACACCAAGGCCGAGATGCTGCGCACGCTCGACACCGTCGAAGCGATCTTCCCCAACAAGGAAATCGCCGAAATGGTCAGCGGCATCGCCAAGGTGAGCGAAGGCGAGAACGGCCTGTTCAGCGTGCGCCTTGCGGAACTGGCGGCCCAGCGCCAGGGCCTGTCAGCGCTCAGCGAAGGCCGTTCGGCGACGCTGGCGCTGGCCGATGCGGTCGACCAGCTTGTCGCCTCGGCCCGCGCCGATGCGGCGCGGTCGTCAAAGGCCTCGCTCTCGGCGATCGACATTGCACAAACGGTGATGGCGATCATCGCGGTCATCTGCCTGATTGCGGCCGTGGCGATCGGCTGGCTCTATGTCGGCCGCCGCGTCATTGATCCGATCGTGGCCACCACCGGCACCATGGACCGGCTGGCCAAACGCGACTGGAGCGCCGATGTGGTCGGTACCGAGCGCAGCGACGAGATCGGCGACATGGCGCGCGCCGTACAGGTATTCAAGGACCAGGGCCAGGAAGCCCAGGCGCTGCAGACGCAGATCGAAGCTGACCGCAGCCGCTTCGAGGCCGAACGCCAGGCCCAGGAAGCGCTGCTGAAAAGCGCGGTGGGCGATATCGTCAATGCCGCCAATGCCGGCCGGCTCAGCGAACGCATCGACACCAGCCGCATCGCCGGCGTGATGCAGGAGCTGGGCGGCGGCGTCAACCAGTTGCTCGGCACGGTGGAGCGCGCGCTCGGCGATCTCGGCACCATGCTGCACAAGCTGGCCGATGGCGATCTGACCCATCGCATCCGCAACCAGTATGAAGGCCTGTTCGCCCAGTTGACCGGCGATGCCAATCAGGTGAGCGAGCGGCTGGCCAGCACGATGGTGCAGCTGAACACTGCGGCTGCCGCGGTGCGCGACGCGTCTGCGGAGATCTCGACCGGCAGCCAGGATCTGGCGAGCCGGACGGAGAGCCAGGCGGCGGCGCTGGAACAGACGGCCGCCTCGATGCATCAGGTGACGGCGACGGTGAAGCAGAATGCCGACAATGCCCAGGCGGCGAATCAGCTGGCCGGGGTGGCGCGCGACACGGCGGAGAAGGGCGGCGGGGTGGTGACCCAGGCGGTTGCGGCGATGGGCGAGATCGAGGGCAGCGCCCAGAAGATCAGCGATATCGTCGGCCTGATCGACGAGATCGCCTTCCAGACCAACCTGCTGGCGCTCAATGCATCGGTCGAAGCGGCAAGAGCCGGCGAGGCCGGCAAGGGCTTTGCCGTGGTGGCGCAGGAGGTGCGCACCCTGGCGCAGCGCTCGGCCGATGCCAGCAAGCAAATCAAGGGCCTGATCTCGGCCTCCAACGCGCAGGTGAAGTCCGGCGCGGCCCTGGTGAACCAGGCCGGCAGCTCGCTGACCGAGATCGTGACGGCGGTAAAGAAGGTGTCGGACATCGTGGCCGAGATCGCGGCGGCCAGTGCCGAGCAGTCGCGCGGCCTGGAAGAGGTCAACGGCGCGGTGGTCAACATGGACGAGATGACCCAGCGCAACGGCGCGCTGGTCGAGGAGACCAATGCATCTGCCCAGGCCATGGCGAACCAGGCGCGGCAGCTGGCTGAACTGGTCGGGCATTTCCGCGTCGACGGCAGCAGTGCCGCCAACGACAGCGACGCACCGGAAGAGATGAAAGACGCGGCGGACTAAATCATTCCGTCGTCATTCCCGCAAAAAAGCGGGAATGACAAAAAGAAATCAAAGCCCGGTAGCGATACCGGGCTTTTTTTATGCGCTGCGCTTCTTCTCGGCGATGGGCGCCATCGCATCGGCCAGCGCCTGATTGCCCGCGCCACCCAGACGCCGCAGATTGGCGATCACGCCATCGATATCGGCAAGCGGACGGTTCTGGCTCAGCTTGTCCTTGCCTTCGAGCCGCGCGATCGGAATCTCGATCCCGACAATGCCGCGCGCCATGCCTTCGAAATAGCTCGCCGGCTCGTCATCCAGCTTCCAGCCATCGGGGCCTTCGTAGATTTTCGACAGGCGATCGACAATGCCGCGCAGCACCGCCGGATCGCGCGTCACCGTCGCGGTGCCATAGGCATGCGCCACGCGGTAGTTCCAGGTCGGCACCGCCGGCTTCTTGGCATACCAGTTCGGCGAGACATAGCCATGCACGCCTTGGAAGATGCACAGCACCTCCTGGCCGTCGAGCAGGGCGGCCTGCGGGTTGGCGGCAGCCAGATGGCAGATCAGGGTGCCATGCTCGCCGGCGCCATGCTCGCCGGGCCGATTCAGCAGAAACGGCACATGGCTGCCGATCAGGCCCTCCTTGGTGGAGAGCAGCAGGCCGAAGGCATTCTGCTCGATCAGGTCGAAGACCGGGGCGGTGTCGCGCTGGGCGAAATGGGCAGGCACATACATGGGGGCATCCGGGCTGGCGGGCGGGTCACCCGAGCATCTACGGGGCGGGCGGCCCCGCCGCAACAGCAGAATTGCATCGAAATTGCCCCCGCGTGCCAGTCCGGCCAGCCCCGGCCCGCCATATGGGTTATCAAATTTACACCCGCAGAAAGAGAAAAGCCCGCGCGACATTCATCATTCTACTGTAGATTATGCCGGCCATGGCCCTGGATGAATCCGCCCTGCCCTCCGCGACGACGTCCCGCGCCGCTCTGGCCGCAAAGGCCGAGCGGCCGCGGCTCATCAAGGCATCGCAGGAGCTGCGCCGCCGCGCGGTGAACCGCCAGAAGGGCCTGGAATTCACCCTGCCGCCAGAGATGAAGCGACGGCTGGAGGGCGTGATCGCCGCCGCCGTACCCGGATTTGAAGCCGAAATCCTCGGCCGGCTGGCGGAACTGCGCTACCTGCTGGCCGGGGTGGAAAAGGATGATTTCGCCCTGATCTTCCTGCTGCCGCAGCTGCGCGAGCTGGCCTTCGACATCAAGGGCATGGCCGGCACCTTCGGCTACCAGCTGCTGACCGACCTGGCCAAGGGCCTGCACGACTTCCTCAACCAGATCGACATGCCGACCGGCGCCGAGTTCCGGATCGTCGCCATCCATATCGATGCGATCTACCTGCTGCTGGCCCAGCGCATCACCGGCCAGGGCGGCGACCTGGAGCGGCAGCTGCTGATCAATCTCGGCTATGCGACCGAGAAGGTCGCCACCCACTGAGTGCGAGGAGACTGCGCGCCAGATGATGGCGCAGCCAGCGGGTTCAGTTGAGGTGGTTTTCCGGATTGATGTTGCGGTCGACGGTGATCTTGATCTTGCCGAGGAAAATCTCGAACTGGTCGTAGCGCAGCTTCATACCCGGCTTGTCGGCGACTTCCGATTCAAACAGGTAGTTGCAGTGATCGAGCGCATTGACGCAGAAACCCAGCGCCCAGAAATGATCATTGGCATTCTGCAGGAATTTGCGGAAGGCCTCGGGCTTGTTCTCCAGGAATTGCGAATGACAGTCGCGATAATTCTTGAAAATGCTGGCCGTGCTGGCGGTCAGAGCCTTCATCTGCTCGATCGTCGCCTTGCGGTTCATCTGATAGAGGTCTTTCAGATGGCCGAACATGGCAAGATCATAAGGCTCTGAATCCTTCGACTGCAGCCACCGGATCATCTCGGTGCTCTTGCGGATGTTTTCAGCGTATTTGTATTCGTAATAGGCGACGCCCTTCCAGGCGGTGAGGATGCGGTGGCTCTGCGACTTGTCGAGGCCGAAGGCCTCGATGAACATCGCCGCTTCCGGGCTCTGACTGTTCCACAGGCCATTGATGAAATCGGCCAGAGAACGTGACTTGCGCTTGATCACCTGCTCGGGGAAGGCCTTGGTGATGATCGGGAAGACATCGCGGGTGATGATGCTCTTGATGCTCAGCTCCTCGACCTTGTCGAGGCCGAGGAAATCGCCGTCCACTTCCAGGTCGGCTTCCTCGAATTTCACCCGCATCAGGAAGGGATCGAGCGATGGGATATCGTCGATCAGGCTGAGCAGTTCAAGATCGCGCGCGGTTTCCGGCGTCACCGTCTCCAGATCGATGCCGATGAAATACCGCAGCTTGGCCGCGAAGTCGGCTTCGCGCAGATAGACGCCATGGCCGCCATCCTGCGGCATGACCGAATCATAGGGGAAATACAGACAGGTCTCGACCGGACGATCCTGCTTGTTCAGGCTCTCGCCGGCGACGAAATCGGCGATGTCCATTTCGAAATTCGGATACTTGAAGATGATCGCCTTGTTCAGACGCGCATTGTCGAAAAAATTGTTGTTCGCGCGCCGCGCCTTCTTGGGCACGTTGAAGACGACATTCGACCGGTCGGAGAGAATCTTCTCCAGCAGGGGCGAAATATTCTTCCGGGTCCGTTTGGTTTTTTTCGTAAGCGTCATCGCGCTGCCCGATCCCACCATACCTACAATCCCCACGGGTGGCTGATCCTGACGCGGTCTCCCGACGGCGCCAGGCCAGTAAAGAATTATCGGCATACTGTCACGATTCCAAATTCTACTGAAAGTTATAGTTTGAAAATGTGTGCGATAGCGCTATTGCCCATTTTTAGATCGTTTCAATCAGTGTGACACTGTCAAATCATCAAAACTGCAACCTGAAATAGATAAATCGGTCCCTGCCCATGAGGGAATGACCGTGCTAGGACTGAGTCTGATAATCAGACGGATCGTATGCAGCCCCCTCCGGACACCTCTTTGCCAGACGACCTGCAGGCCCTGCTGGTGATATGGCGCCGTCTGGCCGGCGGTCGGCGGTTTCCGGCCTGGGCCGAATTTCCGTCCGACAGCCTGGCCCCGTTAAGCGACCGCATCCATGTGATCGAGCAGCTGGAAGACGGCGACTTCTATTTCCATCGCTTCTCCCCGATCAGCGCCGCCCGCCTGGGCCATGACATGACCGGCCGCCGCCTGTCGGAAGTGATCCTCGACCTGCGCGCCTCTACCAGCACCAGCGGCTATCGCCGCTGCCTGACGCTGGCCCGCCCGATGACCGATACCGTGCCGGCCAATTTCAATGACGGCGCCCAGCACACCGCCTATGACCGGCTGCTGCTGCCCTTCGGGGTCGGCGAAAAGCCAGTGCTGCTGCTGGCGGCACTGTATTTCCGCCCCCAGTAACCTCACATCGCGCGAATGTGGCCGAGGAACCGGCGCACCTGCGCATCGAGCTGATCGGCCTGGCTGTTCAGGGCCGCCGCCGCATGGCTGACATCCCCGGCGGCCGTGCCGGCGGTGCCGGCGGCCGTGCTGATATCGCCGATCCCGTCCGACACGCTTTCGATGCCGATGGCCGCATCGTTGACGTTGGTGCTGATATCGGCAGTGGCGCCGGCCTGCTCGGCCACGGCCACGGCGATGCTGCCGACCTGCTGGTTCAGGGTTTCCGCCTGGGCGCCAATCGCCGTGATCGCCGTCGCGGTCTTTTCCGACGCCTGCTGGATGGCGCCGATCTGGTCGGCGATGCTTTTCGCCGCCTCCGCCGTCTTCTGCGCCAGGCTGCGCACCTCCTGCGCCACCACGGCAAAACCTTTGCCGGCCTCGCCGGCGCGCGCCGCCTCGACGCTGGCATTGAGCGAGAGCAGGTTGGTCTGGAAGGCGACCGAGCGGATGAAGTCGATCACGTCGTCGATCTTGCGGTTGGCCTGCGCCAGTTCGCCGACCGTGATGCTGGCGCGCTGCGCTTCCGCCGCCACCTGGCTGCTGGCCTCGCGCGACGCCCTGGCCTGATGACGGATTTCGGCAATCGAGGCGTTGAGCTGTTCGGCCGCCGCGGCAACCGCCTGGGCATTGGCTGAAGACTGATGCGCCGCGCCGGCCACCGACTCCGCATTGGCATGCACGGCCTGGATCTCGCCGGCCATGGTGGCGGCATTGCCCTGCAGGCCGCGGGCCGCATCCTGCACCGCCATCACGATGCCCATCACCTCGGCCTCGAACTGGTCCGCCAGCCTGGTGCGCTCGTCGCGGGCGCGCGCTTCGGCAGCGGCGCGTTCTTCGGCGATCTGGCCTTCCAGAGCGGCGGCGGTTTCGGCCTTCTGGCGCATGGCATCGCGCGCCGTGTTGATGATCTGCGCGCCGCGGCGGAAATCACCCGGCATGCCGCGCAGCAGGAAGGGCCGGAAATACTTGCCCTCGGCCGCATGCATCAACGAGGCGCCGGCCTCGCGGATAAAGGCATCGGTGCGGTCGAGCAGACGGTTGAGCGACTGCAGCGCCGGCGCCAGGTCGCCATGGCTTTCGGTATCGGCAATGCGGGCGTCCAGATCGCCGGCGGCGGCACGGTCGCAGACATCGGCAATGATATCGAGGGCGGCGCGATGGCGGCCGCCAAGAAAGAAGGTCATGACAAACTCCAGGCGTCAGGCGGCGAGAGAGAAAACGAATTCTTCGTAAGGCATGCCCCGGGCTGACAGCATCTGCTGCAACAGCGCGAAGCCGGCGGCCTGGCCCTGCTTGCGGTCGGCATGCTTCGCTTCTTCTGCCAGTAGCTGCGCATACAGCGGAATCACCCTGTCCAGCACGGCGCGGTCGGGACGACGGCGGTTGGAGTGATAGCCGTCGATGGTTCCCTTCGCGTCGAAGCTCGGCGTGACATGGGCAAACACCCAGTAGTAATCGCCATTCCTGGCCATGTTTTTCACATAGGCGAAAATCTCGCGGCCATCGGCAATGGTCTCCCACAGCAGCTGGAACACGCAGCGCGGCATGTCGGGATGCCGCAGGATGCTGTGCGGCTGGCCGATCAGGTCATGCTCGGCATACAGGCCGATGCGGCAGAACACATCGTTGGCATAGAGGATGCGGCCCTTGAGATCGGTCTTGGAGACAATGATCTCCTCATCGCCGAACTGGCGTTCGGTTTTGGTGGGAACGGGATGCGGCATGGGAGAGGCTTTCGTTTTTTATCGAGGTGCGGCGAGTATGCCGCGCAGCGGCAGGACCGGTGAGAGACACGCGGTCACATGCGACGATCTGTCGAAATGCCATCGCCTCGCTGATTTAGCGAGTCACCACCGTCTTGCCGGACAAGACAGCGCAGAGCAGCCGGCCGGCGAACGGACAGCGCGCAGGGGAGCGGAGAAAGGATGGCGCGGGGGGAAATGGTGCCGGCGGAGGGAATTGAACCCCCGACCTCGACTTTACGAAAGTCTTGCTCTACCCCTGAGCTACGCCGGCACGGCGGGCCCGGCCGGGTTGACCCCGGTGGGCAGCGCGCGGAAAATACGGCCCGACCGGCCGGTTGGCAAGCCGCAAAACCGGTCAAAACGACGACGGACAGCCAGATATTTATCCTGAATATCTGGCACTTGGCGGATATCCGGGGGGTTATCGCATTATGGCCGCGGCCTACACGCTTTACGGCAGTTTCCTGTCCTCACCCACCTACAAGGTCGGGCTGATGCTCAGCCTGTGCGGCCTGCCCTTCGATTACCGCCATATCGACCTGGCCAAGGGGCAGCATAAAAGCCCCGAATTCCTGGCGATCAACCGCTACGGCCAGGTGCCGGCGATCCGCCATGACGGCCAGACCATGTGCCAGGCCAACACCATCCTGGAATACATCGCCGAGCAGAGCAGCCAGTTCGGCGGCGCCACGCCGGAAGAGCGTCAGCGCATCCGCGAATGGCTGGTCTGGGAAACCGACCGGCTGGAGCCAGGCATCAACCGCACGCGCTTCTTCGAGCGTTTCGCCAAGGCCGATCCGGCGGTGATGGAATATACCCGCAAACATGCCGATGCGGGCCTGACCGTGCTGAACGACCTGCTGGATGGCAAAAGCTTCCTGGTCGCCGAACGGCCGACGATTGCCGATATCGGCGTCTACTGCATCGTCGCCTATATGGAAGAGGGCAAGTTCGATGTCTCCGCCTGGCCCCATGTGAAGGCCTGGGCCGACCGCATCGCCGCCCTGCCGGGTTTCAAGCCGCCCTACGAACTGCTGCCGCGCACCGACAAGGACGCGGCCTAGCCGTCCGGCTTATTCCGCCGCCTGCTGATACTGGTAATCGGACGCCGGCGTGTTGTTCTGCACGTCGCCGCGCAGGCTTTCTACCACGCGCTCCAGCTCGACCGCCTGCTCCTGCAGCTGCAGCGCGCCGGCACGGCTTTCCTCCACCATGGCAGCGTTGCGCTGGGTCATCTGGTCGATATTGGTGACGGCGGCATTGATCTGCTCCAGCGCCAGAGCCTGCTCGCGGCTGGCGCCGGCGATATCGCCGACGATGCCGCCCACGCCGGAGATCGACTCGACGATCCGGCCGAGCGCGCCGGCCGCCTGGCTGACCAGCTCGGCCCCCTGACGCACTTCGCCGTTGGACTTCTGGATCAGCGTCTTGATCTCTTTCGAGGCATTGGCCGAACGCCCTGCGAGGGCACGCACTTCCTGGGCGACGACGGCAAAGCCCTTGCCGGCCTCGCCGGCGCGGGCCGCTTCCACACTCGCATTCAGCGCCAGCAGGTTGGTCTGGAAGGCGATCTCGTCGATCAGCGACATGATGGTGCCGATCTGCTCGGCTGAGTTCTGCATGGCGGTCATCGCGTCGGTCACCCGGGCCATGATGCGGCCGCCCTCGTTGGCGGCGTCGGTGGCCTCATGGGCGCGCTGGCTGGCGGTGCCGGCGCTTTCGGCGTTCTGGCGCACCGTCTGCGTCACCTCATGCATGGTGGCCGCGGTTTCTTCCACGGTCGCCGCCTGGCTTTCGGTGCGGCTGGCCAGATCCTGGCTGGCCGAGATGATCTCGGCCGAAGCCGAGGAAATCGTGCCCGAAGCCGCCATGATCGAACGGATCGCCAGCGCCTGCGTCGTGATATCGGTGGCGAACTTCACCACCTTGTAGGGCTTGCCCATCAGATCGAGGATCGGATTGTAGCTGGCCTGAATCCAGATTTCGCGGCCGCCCTTGCCCAGGCGCTTGTACTGGCCGGCATCGTAGTCGCCGCGCCCGAGCTTGTCCCAGAACTGGCGATAGGCCGGCGCCGCGGCCTCGGCCGGATCGAGGAACATGCGGTGATGCTTGCCCTGCACCTCGGCGAGGCTGTAGCCGACGGTGGCGAGGAAATTCGGATTGGCGGTGAGAATCTTGCCGTCGAGATCGAATTCGATTACCGCCATGGCTTTCGAGATGGCGGATATCTGGCCTTCGAAATTCGCATTCGCCTGTTTGCGCGCCGTGATGTCGGTGGCGTATTTCACCACCTTGAACGGCCGGCCGTTCATGTCACGGATCGGATTGTAACTGGCCTGGATCCAGATCGCACGGCCACCCTTGGCGATCCGGCGATATTCGGCCGCATCGTATTCGCCGCGACCGAGCTTGTCCCAGAACTGCGCATAGGCCGGCAATGCGGCCTCGGCCGGATCGACAAAGATGCGGTGATGCTGGCCCCTGATCTCGTCGAGCGCATAGCCGACAGCGTCGCAGAAATTCTTGTTGGCGTTGAGGATATTGCCCTTGAGATCGAACTCGATCACCGCCATGACCTTCGAGATCGCGTCGATCTGGCCCTGGAAATTCGCCTGCTCCAGCTTCTGCGCGGAGATGTCGGTGGCGAATTTCACCACCCGGCTGACCTTGCCGAAAGCGTTGAGGATCGGATTGTAGCTGGCCTGGATCCAGATTTCGCGGCCGCCCTTGCCCAGCCGCTTGTATTGGGCGGCGTCATACTCGCCGCGCCCGAGCTTGGCCCAGAAGGCCTTGTATTCGGCGCTCTGCGCATAGGCCGGTTCGACGAACATGCGGTGATGCTGGCCCTTGATCTCGGCCAGGCTGTATCCCATGGCGGCGAGGAAATTCTCGTTGGCGTCGAGGATGATGCCGGTGGGATCGAATTCGATCCGCGCCATCGATTTGTCGATGGCCTGCACGAGGCCCGTGTTGCCCGCCAGAATGCCCATGGTTCGCTCCGCCCGGTTGGTCATGGCGGAACTGCAGGGATTGCAGGATGGTCCGCTGTGCCAAGGTCACGCGCGGGCGCGGCAATTGCAGCTAACTTTCCGATAACGTGAATACACCTATATCCGCGACACCGGATTCTTCGCGGATTTTTGTCCGGATATTATATCGCCCGGCTACCCAGCAGCGGCCGCGCCGGCGCCGCCAGCGGCGCGACACTGCCAAGCTCCGTGGGATCGAGCGTGTCGAAACTGCCGCAGGCCGCACAGAGCGGCGCCCAGTCGGCGGCACCGCTGCCGCAATGGCCGCATTGCCACAGCGCCGATGCGCCGGCCTGTGCCCGCCAGTGATCCGCCGCAGACGGATCACCATCGCCCTCTTCGGCGAGGCGCGCGAGCAGGTGCGCCGCCCAGGAGCCGCCGGCCGAACCGGCCTGATTGAGAAAACCGCGCGCCGCCGTGAAGTCGCGGTTCTGCAGCGCGGTGGCCGCCAGCAGAAGCTGGCTCGCGGTTTCGCGCCGGCGCTCGGCGACAAAGGCTTCTGCCGCGCTCATGCGCTGGGCCGGCGCCGTCTCCTGCTGCAGCGCCAGCCAGCTGTCCGCAAAGGCTTCTGCCGGACGGCGGGCAAAGGCGCGGTGCAGATGGAAGCCGGCAGCTTCGCGGGCGGCATGGTGATCGGCGGCGCGCGCCATCAGCAGCGGCGGTGCCGGGTGTTCGGGCAGCGCCTTGGCCGCGCGCTCGGCCCAGTGCCGCGCCATGCGTTTGTCGTCGCGACCGAGCGCCGCCTGCGCCTCGGCCATGTCGAGCCGCGCATTCAGCGCCGCCTGCATCTCTTTGGTGACGGCCTTCTTCCTGCGCGCCAGGTCCAGGCGCTGGCGCGCGCCGTCCCAGTCGCCGGCTTCCACCAGCAGGCGCAGTTCGGCCTCGGCGGCAAAGGGCGAGGACGGCCGTAAGCGCGACGCCCGCTGCGCCTGCTCGAGTGCGGCCTCGCGATCATGGCGGCGGCGCGCATCGGCCAGAAGCCCGCGGGTGCCGAGGAAGGCCGTGCCGGGATCGCGGCTGAGCAGCTGATAGGCTTTCAGCGCCAGCGCCTCGTCGCCTTTCAGCTGCGCCGCATGGGCGATCAGCAGCCGTGTCAGCGCCGGATCGTCGAGCTGCTTCTCGGCTTTCGCCGCCAGCGCCATGGCGCGGTCGGGTTCGCCGGCCGCCACCGCCACCATGCCGGCGGCGAAATTGGCATAGCCGCGCGCCTGCTTTTTCAGGCGGCGTCGCTGCGGCAAAGCCGCGGCCCAGGCGAGCGCCCAGGTGATCAGGAATCCAACCAGCAGGATCAGGCCGAAGGCCAGCGCCAGCAGCGGCGCCGGCGCCTCGATCACATGATCGAACCAGGTGAGGCGGATGCGGCCGGGCTGGTCGGCGAGCCAGGCGGCAAAGCCGGCCACCGCCATCAGCGCGCCAAGAACGATACCGCCGCGGATCAGACGCAGCATGGTCAGCGGACCGCCAGATGTCCGCGCAGCGCCGCGCCGTAGGCATCCAGCGCGGCATCCAGTTTCAGCCGCGCCTCGGCCTGTCCGCGCCAGTCTTGCAGCGGCGCGACCAGCGTCACGCCATCCAGCGCCGCCACCGCCGCCGCCAGATCGCCCTGCAGCAGCGCGGCCTGCGCGATATCAAGACGGCCATCCACCGTGGCACTGTCCAGCGTGCCGACGCGGCGGACGCTGACCAGGTTGCTCAGCTTGTCGAGGCTGCGCTGCCACCAGCTTTTGTCTTCGCTCGCAGCCGCAGCCACCGGCGTTGCACGCTGCTGCTCGGCCAGCGCGGCATAGCGCGCAACCAATGCGACCGATGACGGCACGCTCTGTTCGGCAAAGGGCTGCAGCGTGGCGAAGGCGGTCTTCAGGCTGCCGCCCTGGCTTTCGGCATACTGGCCGAGCTGCGTCGCCTCGTTGACGAATTTCTCGCCGCGGCGGGCATGCTCGCGCAACTCGCTCCAGGCGATCAGCTGCAGCACCGGTTCGCGCACCAGATCGCGCAGGGCGGTGTTGCGCGCCTCGGCGATGTCGTTGAGCTTGGCCTGCAGGTCGCTGACCTGGCCCTGTAATGCTGCGCGCTGGCTCGCCGTCGCTTCGCTGGCCTGGCGCAGGGCCGCCAGCTGCTGTTCCAGGTCGCGCAGCTTCTGCGGATCGCCGGCATTGGCGGCCGGCAGCTGCTGCAGCCGTTCAAGGCTGGCGGTCAGCGCGGTCAGCCGCTGCTCGAAGGCGTCGACGCGCGGATCGGCCACCGCCGTCGGTGCCGGGACTGCAACCGGTGCCGGAGCGGCAGCGGGGATGCTGGGTGCGGGACGCGCAGCCGGCTGCGGTGCGAGGCTGCGCCCGGCGATCAGGTCGTCGAGCCGGCCGGTCACAGTGAGCTGGTAGCCGATGGCGACGGCGACGCTCAGCACCACAGCGCCGAGGATATACAGCACCACGCGGACGGTGCGCGAGCGCGGCTTCTCCAGCGGCTCGACATCGGCGTCGATGATCTTTTCCTGTCCGGGCTTGTCGCTCATTCTAAAGATCCCGTTCTTACAGCAGGGTCAGCAGGTCATCTTCCGACGGCGTCGCCGCCACCGCGACGCGGCGCCAGGGCAGGTCCCGTACGGCCTCCGCCACATTGGCGCTGAGGCAGAGCGCCGCGCAAGCATCGGCGCCGGCGGCAATGCCGGCCGCCTGCGTCAGGGTAACAAATGTCGCCGCCGTGCGGGGAGAGAAAAACAGCACGCCGTCATAGCCTTTCGCGCCGAATCTGGCCTTCACCGCCTCTGGCAGGGCGATGGCGGTTTCGGCGTCATAAAGCACGCAGCGCCGCACGTCATAGCCATCGGCCTGCAGCATGGCCTGCAGATCGCCGGCCCGCGCCGAGCCGGCTGCATGCAGTAACGCCCCAGACGAGACCGAGTGCCGGGCGCGCACGAGTTGCGCCAGCAGATCGACATTGCCGCCGGCCGCCTCCACCTGCGCAAAACCCGCAGCCTTCGCCGCCAGCGCGCTGGCCGGGCCGACCGCATAGACGGTGAAATCGCGCCGCGACGTGGCGTCGCAGAAGGCCCGCAGGCCATTCGCAGATGTGAACAGCAGCGCAGTGACGCCATCCAGCGGCAATGACACGTCATGCTTGCGACGGATCGCCAGCAGGGGCGCGGCATCGACACTGTGGCCGGCCGCCAGCAGCCGCTGGCGCAGCGCCTGCGATTCCGTTTCGGGCCGGGTCAGCAGCAGATGCACGCGGTTATATCCGCCGGTCAGACATCGAAGAAACCGGGTCCGATGCGGGCCTTGAGCTGGCCGCCGATATCCTGGCCGAGCGCCACGCCGTCGCGCGCATTGCCGCGCCCATCCAGTTCGATCAGCTCCGTGCCATCGGGCCGAGCGATGGCGCCGCGCAGCCGCATGCCGACGCCGTCGAGTTCGGCTAATGCTGCGATCGGCGTGCGGCAGGAGCCGTCGAGCACGGCGAGCAGGGCCCGCTCGGCTTCCACCCGCATGCGCGTCGGCGCATCGTCTAAAGGTTTCAGGAAGTCGAGCACGCGGGTATCGCCGGCCCGGCATTCGATGCCGATGGCGCCCTGGGCCACGGCGGGCAGCATCTCGTCAGTCTGCAGTACGCGCATGCCCGGCGGTGCGATCTTCAGGCGGTTCAGCCCGGCCATCGCCAGGAAGGTGGCGGCCACCATGCCCTCTTCGAGGCGACGCAGCCGCGTCTGCACATTGCCGCGGAAATTCACCACGCTGAGATCGGGCCGGCGCGCCAGCAAAAACGCTTTCCGCCGCAGCGACGAGGTGCCGACGGTGGCGCCCTGCGGCAGATCGGCCAGCGCCATCGGCGCCATGCTGAGCAGCACGTCGCGCACATCCTCGCGCGGCAGGTAGACGGCCATCATCAGACCGTCGGGCAACTGCGTCGGCATGTCCTTCATCGAATGCACGGCCAGGTCGATCTCGTCGGCCAGCAGCGCCTCTTCGATTTCCTTGGTGAACAGCCCCTTGCCGCCGGCCTCGGACAGTGGCCGGTCCTGGATCCTGTCGCCGGTGGTCTTGATGATGCGGATGGCGATCTCGGCCTCGCGTAAGGCCGGATGGGCCCTGAGCAGGCGGTCGCGGGTTTCCTGGGCCTGGGCCAGCGCCAGCGGCGAGCCGCGCGTACCGATGGTCAGCACGGGAAGACCGGGGTTCACTTGCTGGCTTGGCGTCATAATGCTAGGCCTACTCGCTCTGTATATACTGTAGCAACCACCACTTGGGACGGACCCGGCGATGCTTGTGCTCGGCATCGAAACCAGCTGCGACGAGACCGCCTGCGCCATCGTTCAGGACCATGGCCCGCGGGGCAGGGATGACCGTGCCGGCCGCGTTGTCAGTCATAGCCTGTTCTCGCAAATGAGGGAACACGCGCCCTATGGCGGCGTGGTACCGGAAATCGCCAGCCGCGCCCATATCGAACATCTGGACGGCCTGGTGGCCGAGAGCCTGAAGACCGCCGGCCTGCGCCTGACCGACCTGGACGCCATCGCCGCCACCGCCGGGCCGGGCCTGATCGGCGGCGTCATGGTCGGGCTGATGACGGCCAAGACGCTGGCCTATGCCGCCAACAAACCGCTCATTGCCGTGAACCATCTGGAAGGCCATGCGCTGTCGGTCCGGCTGTCGGACGACGTGCCGTTTCCCTATCTGCTGCTGCTGGTCTCCGGCGGCCATTGCCAGTTCCTGATCGTCGAGGGCGTCGGACAGTATAAACGCCTCGGCACGACGATTGATGACGCCGCCGGCGAGGCGTTTGACAAGACCGCCAAGCTGCTGGGTCTGGGCTATCCCGGCGGACCCGCCATCGAGAAACTGGCGAAGCAGGGCGATGCAACGCGCTTTGTCCTGCCCAAACCGCTGAAGGGCCGGCCCGGCTGCGACTTCAGCTTCTCTGGCCTCAAGACCGCCGTGCGCCAGACTCTGGAAAACCTGGCGCTGGAAAGCTGTGGCGACGCCCCGACTGAAACAGACAAGGCCGATCTGGCCGCCAGCTTCCAGCAGACCGTGATGGATGTGGTGCTGGACCGCAGCCGCAATGCCATTCAGCTGTTCGACGCTGCCCATACGGCTGCCGGCCGGCATTTCGTCGTCGCCGGTGGCGTCGCCGCCAATGCCGCCCTGCGCGCTGGCCTGGTCGATCTCTCGGCGCAGCATGGCCTGCAGTTCACCGCGCCGCCGATGGCTTTGTGCACCGATAACGGCGCCATGATCGCCTGGGCCGGGCTGGAGCGCTTCCGCCTCGGGATGATCGACAATCTGGAGGCGCCGGCGCGGGCACGCTGGCCGCTGGATGCCATGGCGGCGGCGAAGCCGTTTGCAGGAATAAAGGCATGATGAAGATTGGCGTCATCGGCGGCGGTGCCTGGGGCACCGCGCTCGCTGCGCTCTCGGCCGAACAGGGCGAGACGATCCTGTGGGCGCGCAACGCCGACGTGGTGGCGATGATCAATCGCGACCATGCCAATGCCGCCTATCTTCCCGATGTGATGCTGCCGGCCAGCCTGAAAGCCACCGCAACCCTGCGCGACCTCGGCGATTGCAGCACCCTGGTGCTGGCCGTGCCGGCGCAGTCCTTGCGCGATTTCGCCAAACAGATCGGCAGCGCGCTACCCGGTCATGCGCCGCTGGTGATCGCCGCCAAGGGCATCGAGATCGGCAGCGGGCTGCTGCCTTCGGAAGTCATGGCATCGGCACTGCCAAGCCGGCCGATTGCCATTCTCACCGGGCCCAATTTCGCCGGCGAAGTGGCGCGCCGCCTGCCGGCTGCCGCCACGCTGGCCTGCACCGATGCGGCACTGGGCGAGCGGCTGATGCAGCGGCTCGGCCGCCCGACCTTCCGGCCGTATCTCTCCGACGACGTGATCGGCGCGCAGATCGGCGGCGCCGTGAAGAATGTGCTGGCGATTGCCTGCGGCATCGTCATCGGCAAGACGCTGGGCGACAATGCGCGCGCCGCGCTGATCACCCGCGGCCTGGCCGAGATGACACGGCTGGGACTGGCCATGGGTGCCAAGCGCGAGACGCTGATGGGGCTTTCGGGGCTGGGCGACCTGGTGCTGACCTGCTCCGGGCCGCAGTCGCGCAACCTCTCGGTCGGCGTAGCGCTCGGCGAAGGCCGGACGTTGCCCGAGATCATGGCCGGCCGCCGCACCGTGGCCGAAGGCGTGCATACCGCGAAGGCGCTGCAGGTGCTGGCGCAGGCAAAGAACGTTGAACTGCCGATCTGCGCCGCCGTGAATGCCGTGCTGCACCTGAACGCATCGATTGACGACATGCTGACCGCTTTGCTTTCGCGCCCCTTCAAGGCGGAAGCATGATTCGTATAAAAGCTGCAGCTATCTGCTTGGTCGTTCTGCTTACCGGATGCGCCCAGCAAAAGCCATTCTCCGCGCCCGACACGTCCAAATTTACAAATTCTATAGCGGCAGGGAATTTCAAAGAAAAGGCTGTGTTGGAACGGTATCCGGAGTTCGCGAGACGCTCAGGCAATACACTTACGCTGTACGTTTCCGGGGAAAAAACGAAATCGTACACCGACGTGCCGCTTGAACAATGCGAGCGCGAGACCCCTGTAGAGGTCATAGACGGCATACAACATCAAGATATTGGCGGTTGCGTTATCTACCATCGCATCACCGGTACATGGCCGCAGAAGTCATGGGCCTTGGTGGAAGTCCATTTCTATGAAGGTGGTGACATTCTTATCGTTAATAAGGATGGCACGGAGATATCACTGGGCGGCCGGCCTATTCTTTCTCCTCGCAACCAGAACATGCTGACCTATGGTCTGGGTTGCGAAACAGATGAGGCGATGATTTCCATATGGAGCACGGCGGAAACGATTCCCGTTCTCATATTGGAAAATTATCTGTTCAATCGCCCAAGCGACGCCGGACGCATTCTGGATGCGAAGTGGGAATCTGAGGAAAGAATTCGTATAACGGCTTCGCGCTGTTTCGAGGACGAATCGGTAAGACCGGTATTTCTGGAGCACAAAGGCGGCAACATCTGGGTCTGGTCTGGCAAAGATCCCAATATTGAAGGGCAGTAAAATGAACTACTGGCTGATGAAATCCGAACCTTCCGCCTGGTCCTGGGACATGCAGGTCAAGAAGAAGGTCGAGAGCTGGAACGGTGTACGCAACTACCAGGCCGCCAACAACATGAAGGCGATGAAGCTGGGCGACCGCGCCTTTTTCTATCATTCGGTGGACGAGAAGCAGATCGTCGGCATCGTGGAAGTGTGCAAGCTGTATCACCCGGACCCGACCGACGAGACCGGCAAGTTCGGCATGGTGAGCGTGAAAGCGCTGCTTCCGTTAAAGACCCCGGTCACGCTCGCCCAGATTAAGGCCGAGCCGAAGCTGAAGGAACTGGCGCTGCTGCGGCAGTCGCGGCTGTCGGTGTCGCCTGTCGATGCAGCAAGCTGGAAGCTGATCTGTAAAATGGGCGGCGTCAGCGCGTAATGGTTATCGATTATCGTCGCTCTCGCGGAAGCGGGAGCCCAGTTTTGTCTCTGGCCCTGGATGCCCGCTTTCGCGGGCATGACGAAATTGGGTTGGGATCATGACCACTGTCCGCCCGAACCAGCCCGCCCCCGGCACCAGGCTGCTGCGCTTCGATGAACTGGAGGCAACCGATGCCAAGGGCTTCACCTGGGGCGAGGGCAAGGACCGTTTCCAGTGTTTCGTGGTGCGCTGGCAGGATGCCGTCTTCGGCTACGTCAATGAATGCCCGCATGTACGCACCTCGCTGGACTGGCAGCCCGACAAGTTCTTCAACATGAAAAAGACGGCGCTGCAATGCGGCACCCATGGCGCCCTGTTCACCATCCATGACGGGCTCTGCTATATCGGCCCGTGCAAGAACAAGGCGATCCCGGCGTTTCCGGTGAAGCTCGATACGGATGGCTGGGTGGTGGTCGCTTAAAAGATTTGCGGCTGGAGTTGCGCGAGGGACGCCGCTCCAGCCGCTTTCAGCGACCGCAGGCAGGGTGGGAGGAGCTGCGGCAGCCGACTTCCGAATTTTTCGCCCGATGATTCCTGACGCCTAGCCGGCGCGGGCAATCACCCGGATGTCGCGACAGGCGTCGCAGACGCTGAGCAGGGCATCGCCCAGCAGAGATAACCCAAGTCCAGACAACACTGGGCGGTGCGACGACTTGCGGCGGGACATCGATGTCTCCTTCCTCATCACAACACATCCTTGCGGCGGCAAAGGCCGCCAGATCGTCACTTCGTCAGGATCAGCTTGCCGGCGGCGGTCATGCGCAGGCGGTATTCCGCGCCGTTATGCACGATCTCCACTTCCCGGCCGCCGCGGAAGATGCAGCGGCTGTCATACCGGGCGTTGCCGCCCTTGCCGAGATTGGTGGCGCGCAGCTCGGTGACCGTCGCGGTCTCGGCCTGCCGCGTCCGCGGACACTTGCTCTGGCTTTCCTGCATCAAGGTCAATTCCTGTCGGGCCAGCCCCGGCCCGTGCAAATGACTATAGGTCGCAATGACGCTGAATGCAAGTGAGAATAAGTCGCAAATTCTACCAAGCCCATGAATTCTACCAAGCCCATGAAATTGTATGCCCGGACCAGTTAAGCCCGGCTTCTTTGCGCTCCGGACAGCAAAAACCCGCAGCCGTTGCCGGCCGCGGGTTTACGCTAACCCACCCTGAGCGGGCGGGTCAGATTTGAAAGGGTCAGGCCGGCTCGGCGCTGCGCTGGCGCAGGCGGGCGGCCAGACGGCGGATTTCCGATTCCTGGACACCGTCGCGGCGCATCAGCAACTGGGTCATCGGATCGGCCAGCATCTCGTTGAGACCGGGCTCGTTGGTGTTCCAGCAGACCGTACTGCTGCGGATCAGGTGAATCGCAGTCGTGCGTGCGTCTTGCATGGGCCCCTCCTTCGGTTCTGTAAAACGTGCTGGCTTGCTCTGTGATCTATGGCGGGACTTTAATTGGACAAGCATGCTGGTGGTGTGACGAGAATAAGGTTTTTGTGTGATCCGGTGTTTGTGTGCGCCTGATTACAAATGCAGGCGCGTGCACTGCAACATCGCAGCGATGTGATGCAGCCAAATGCAATATGCTGCAGCCGTCACAGACCGCTGCAGTGCGCAACGGGCAGAATGGCGCAGACCGAGCGGGGAGATTGCGGACATGACGGGCAGGCAGACAGCGTGATCGGGTTCCTGGCGAAACGACCGCCGCGCACGCCGCTGGGTGAGCGGCTCAGCCGCTCCATCGCCGAGGAAGAAACCCGCGGCCGCCGCTTCGCCTTCCGCGCCCGCATCGTTGCCGTGCTGACCGTGATGCTCTGGCTGGTGCTGGCGATCGAGCCGCAGCGCCAGCTGTATTATCTCTCGGTCACCAGCGGCTTCCTGCTGCTCGGCCTGGTCCCGCATCTGCTGCACCGGCACCGCTATGCCGTGCCGATCCGCTTCGGCTTCATCCTGCTCGACGTCATCCTGATCACCGCGGTGGTGATCCTGCCGCCGCCCGGCATGATCGATTTCGGCTTTCCGATCCAGATGCGGGTGCGCGGCCCGGAATTCCTCTACCTGGTGCTGCTGATCGTCGGCGCGGCGCTGTCCTATTCACCGCTGCAGGTGATCTGGACCGGGCTGTGCGTCGTCGCGGTGTGGTCGATGGGCGTGGTGCTGGTGGCGATGCGGTCCGACACGCTGCCCTATACGCCGGGCGTCGAAGCCTCGCCGCAGGCGCTGCTGCAGTTCATCACCAACCCGTATTATGTCGGCTATTTCCAGCTACTGAACCAGGTGGTGCTGACCGTCATCGCCACCGCATTACTGGCCGCCGCCGTGTGGCGCGCCCGCGCCCTGCTGCTGCGCCAGACCCGCGGCGAGATCGCGCGCGCCGCCCTGGCCCGCTATGTCTCGCCGGACGTGGCCGAGGGCATCCTGTCGAGCGAGCAGAATTTCGGCACGCCGACCAACCGCCGCGTCGCCCTGCTGTTCGCCGATATCGTCGGCTTCACCGGCCAGTCCGAACGCATGGCACCGGACCGCGTGGTGCGCTTCCTCAAGAGTTTCCACGAACGCGGCAGCGGCGTGGTGTTCCGCCATGGCGGCACGCTGGACAAATATCTGGGCGACGGCTTCCTCGCCACCTTCGGCACCCTGCATGAACAGGCGGACTCGGCCGCCCGCGCCATCCGCTGCGCCATCGACCTGCAGGCCGAGATCGACCGCTGGAACACCAAGCGGCAGGCTCGCGGCGTGCCGCAGGTGCGGCTGTCGGTCGGCGTGCATTACGGCCCGGTCGTCGTCGGCAATTTCGGCAGCGACCAGCGCATGGAATTCACCGTGGTGGGCGACGCCGTCAATATCGCCAGCCGCCTGGAAGCCCTGACCCGGCTGCTCGACTGCAAGATCGCGGTCTCCGACGCGGCGCTGACGGAAGCCGCGCTGCATGACCAGACGCTGCCGCGCTTCGAATCCGCCGGCGACCGCCGGCTGGATGGCCGCGAACAGACCGTCTCCGTGCAGGTCTGGCCACCCCGGAGCTGATCAGCCCGCGTCGTGGAAGATGATGCCGAGCGTGTAGCGCGCGCCGCTGCGGATGCGGCTGACGCCATGGCGCATGGCCACGCGGTATGAGCCGCGCGCGCCGTCTACCGGCCGGGTGTTTACGGCGAAGATCACAGCGTCGCCTTTCTTCAAGGACACGACCTCGGCGCGGCTCTGGCTGCGCGGCTTGTTCTCGACCAGCACGAATTCGCCGCCGTCGAAGCCGTCGTTGAGCAGGATGGTGAGCTGCAGCGGAAACACCAGATCGCCATAGAGATCCTGGTGCAGGCGGTTGTAGTCGCCGGGGCCGTATTTGAGCAGCAGCGGCGTCGGCCGCGACTGCCCGGCGTCATGGCACAGCTTGATATAGTCGGCATGCACTGCCGGGAAGCGCGTGGCGACTGACATGCTTTCGGCCCAGCGGTTGGCCAGCGGCACCAGATGCGGATAGAGCTTTTCGCGCAATGTGGCGATCGCAGCGGGCAGCGGATAGCGGAAATACTGGTATTCGCCCTGGCCGAAGCCGTGGCGCGCCATCACCACGCGGCTGCGGAACAGCGCCTGCTGTTCATAGGATTCGATCAGCGCGGCGCAGTCATCAGGGGACAGCAACGGCGCGCCTGTTGTGGCAAAGCCATCGGCATCCAGACTTTGCAGCAGCGCCGGCCAGTCGAGCTTGTTAATGCGGGAGGCAAGATCGGTCATGCCGCCATCCTAGCGACGCCGGTCGCCGGCGCGCTTCCCGTTTATTGCGGACCGAGTGCGGCGGCAAAGGCCGCCGTGTCGGTATAGATGCGATATTCGGCGATCTTGCCGTTCTCGAAGCGGAAGGCATTGGTCATGCTGACGCGCAGGTCTTTGCCCGAACGCTTGGCGCGCCAGTGACCGCGGCCGAGCACCACCACCCACGCGCCCTCGGCGATCACGGCTTCCTGCGCCACCTCGATGATCTCGAGCGCATCGCGCACCTTGTCGAGGAAGCGCTTGTAGGCCTCGAAGCCTTCATGCACGCCGACCCAGGGCAGCAGACCCGGCGGGCCGAAATAGCGCACGGTGATGCCCGGTGTCAGCAAACCTTCCAGCGTGCCGAAATCGCCGGTGCGCAACGCCGCGTAATAGCTATCGAGAACCGCTTTGCTCATGTCACGCCGCCAGAAACGCCTTGTAGCTTTCGGCCAGCTCGGGCACCACCGCTTCGACAATCGTCTTGCCGTGTTCCTTGGTGGCCAGCGCCGGGTTGGAGCCGATGCGGCCATCGGGGAAGCGGCGGCGATAGTCCATCGCATCGGTGAAGCCGCCATGAGGTGCGATGCGCGGCGTCATCTCCACGGTCTTCACCGCGTCGGGATAGGCATGGAAGGTGACCGAGACTTCGCTGGGCGTGGCATGGCTGCCTTCCTCGCCCGGAAACAGGCTGTTGGACAGGCGGCGCGCGCTCGGCGCTTCCCACCAGTTCTTGATGGCGCAGCGCAGCGCCGGCGTATTCGTCCCCGGCTGCGCCAGCGAGGCTTCGGCATAGATTTCGGAAAACGCCGCCGTCACGGTGGCGACATTGCCGCCATGACCGTTGAGGAAAAAGAAGCGGTCGAAGCCGTGGCGGCTGAGACTGGCGACCGTGTCGCGGATCACCGCGATCAGGGTGGAGGGCCGCAAGGTCATCGAACCGGGGAAGCCCAGATGATGCTGGGCCATGCCGACATTGATGGTGGGCGCCACCAGGGCATCGGCGGCCTTGCCGACTTCGGCGGCGAAGACCTCGGCGCAGATCGCATCGGTGCCGACCAGGCCGTTGGGGCCATGCTGCTCGGTGGAGCCGATCGGGATGATGATCCCGGTGGAGCGCTTCAGATAGGTTTCCACCTCGGCCCAGGTACTCAGATGCAGCTGCATGCCCGCCAGTCTCCCCATGTTAAGGCCTTGAATAAAAAGGGCAGGGCGACGGGAAGTCCAGCGCCGGGCCGAGGCAATCACGGCCACCGGTGCTGGAGGGCAGGCTCGTTGCGCTTCCTGCGGCTTCGTTGGCGTTCGTTTCGCTTCGATCCGCTTCCTTTGGGGTCCTTTTGCTTCGTTTGAGCATCATTCCGCTTCGTCTGGCTTCGTTTCGCTTCCCTCGGCTTCGCGTTAACCGATTTCACCACCTATGCGCGAAGCCGCCTGATCCGGCCCGGAATACAAGAACATAGTGCGAACTTCTGCCCGTTCAAGCCCGCCGCCGGGCATGAGCCGGCCGGCGCCCGGAAACCGGACTCCTCGCTTGACGGGCCCCCCCTTATCCCTATGATGCGCCCGCCCTCCCCGCCTCCTCAGCGGGGGGATCGGCATTCCTTGCATGGACCGGGTCGTCGTGGCTGCCGTCCGACCATGCGCCGAATCAGGACTACACACAGAATGAGCAAGCGTCAGGAATCCAAGTACAAGATTAATCGCCGCCTGGGCGAAAACCTCTGGGGTCGCGCCAAGAGCCCGCTGAACAAGCGCGAATATCCGCCGGGTCAGCATGGTCAGAAGCGCAAGAAGCCGACTGACTACGGTACCCAGTTGATGGCCAAGCAGCGCCTCAAGGGTTACTACGGCAACATCACCGAGAAGCAGTTCCGTCGCGCCTTCGCGGAAGCGAACCGTCGTCGCGGCGATACCTCGGAGAACCTCATCGGCCTGCTCGAGCGTCGCCTCGACGCCGTGGTCTACCGCATGAAGGTGGTCGCCACCGTGTTCGCCGCCCGCCAGTTCATCAATCACGGCCATATCGCCGTGAACGGCAAGCGCGTCACCATCGCCAGCTACCAGATCCGCGTCGGTGACGTGATCGAAGTGCGCGGCGCCGCGAAGGAATACACCTTCGTGCTGGAAGCGCTGAAGTCGAGCGAGCGCGACATCCCCGACTATATCGAGATGGATGAAGGCAAGCTGAAGGCCACGTTCAAGCGTGTGCCGCTGCTCGCTGATGTCCCGTACCCGGTCAAGATGGACCCGGCGGTGGTCGTCGAGTTCTACTCGCGCTAAACCGTTCGGATCATGCCCTTACAGAGAAGGCCGCTCTCACGAGCGGCCTTTTTTGTGAATTCTGACATAATAAAGAAAAACAAGCGTGCAAGTTAGCCTAACTACTACGATCGCAGCGCGGCGATTATTTTGCGCTCGTCATTTTCATCCAAACCTGTCTCAACAAGTGTAATAAACGCACCTTCCACTAAACGTTTAGTAATCTTGAAATACTATTCGGCAATTCGACGCCGACACATCCAATGCTGATTTTTATCTTCTAGTATCACTTTCAGTAGACCCACGATCAGCGGGGCATTTTATCCGAACGAACACGACTATTCTGAAGCCGCTCCACTTCATGTTCAACCCGACTGATAGGAAGCCCTGTCACGCCAAATCTCTCATATAGAGAGAACAGCATAGGCGTTAAGAAGCTGGCCAAGCTCTTCTCGATCTTATTTGCCGGAACAATCGCTTCGAGCATTGCCTCATCGCTACGGGCAGCCCCGCCCTCAATGAGAAGATCACTCATGGGATTTGACCAAGCCCGCAGCACACGCCCGCTTAAGCCGGCATAAAGAGCACGAAAATGCACTTGTATGCCGGTCCCTTCATTAGCGAGAAATTGATCTTCTGCTAGAAGTTTAGACACGCGCGCCGCATGTAATAGCGCCTCACCTAAACGCCAGATGACCAGTGACGGATCAAAAATCGTTCTTGGCTTGAATGTTTCCTGATCATCCTCTTGATAGCCTCGAATGAGGAACATACGCCCCGTCGGGGCCGCACGCCAATAATCGGAGTGGGCTGCATCTGGAACAATGCGATTGGCAATATTAGCGCGTTCTCCATACCAACATTCAACACAGCCATTTACTTCTCTGACTGGGATATCCGACCCCGCTCTTGGAACCCGGAATGCGGGCCAACCCGTGTGGGGCAACTCAGCTTGATCTAATATATTCTCCAACTCGGATAAGCCAACCGCTCTCAAATCTCCCTTAAGCGCATAGTCGATCCGATACCATCCATTTGGAAACCGAGCTGGCGCGTCTTCTTCTAGAGGTGAAGTGAGATCTCGCCATCGAGTAAAAGCTTCTTGAACGAATACCTCTTGCGTGCCCCCTTCAACGGCTTCATCCATCAAGCCAACCACACGCAATATGTCGAATGCTTTTGCCAATGTGAGCGTGATTTCTCCTCGATCGAATGCCACAATAGTAGGAATGCTGACACTTGCGAGAGATGCATGTTCACGCTGCGTGAGCTTCTCAGACTTTCTCCTTCGTATGGCTTCCGCGACAAGCGCCTGCCAATTCAAAGGGCCTAATTTTCCAAAATTCTCAGACATGCCCTGCTCACAATCTCGCCAAACTTTGTGACAAATCCGTCCGGCCCTTCGGCATTTGGCGGCTGGAGTATTCCTGATATTTGGCGGGTTTTCGTTCTAAGTTCCACAAAAGTCTGCTGAACAGCTCGTTCAGGCAGACCTATTCGCTTGGCAAAACTCTCCAGAATAGGTCGCGTAACTTCATCCAAGGCTACGCGTTTTCCTTCAAGCTCAAGAGCCAACGTTTGGTCATATCCATCATAAATCGCCGTATTGAGAACGTCGTAAACGGGGGATAGACGCAATCCATTCGGTGTTTCTAAAAGGGAAAAATTCTTCAAATGCGCGTCGCAATTCCCAATTAAGACAAATGCGATGAGCCTTCTGTAGAAATGCAAGAGATCAATTTGCGGTCGGACGGAGTGCTCTTTTATTACTTCGGCGACTTCCTCATAACTTGAAGCATATTTTCCACCATAGTTGGCGCCACGAGGCCTATTAAGAATTTGCGCAAAATCCTCAAGCCGTAACTTCTCGCCTTCCACGGTGCGATCAAAACGCGTAACGATAAGAGAAATCTCATTTACCGTTTCGACATACCCTTGCTGAAATTCTGTCACTTCTCTGGCGCCTAACAAACCAGAAGTCCATCGTAGGCTCAGCGCTTCATTGCGCACCAATGTCGGAATCTTTTGAGAGTTAAATTTAGCGATATAGAAAGCAGGTCCAGTGGCTTCGGCGGGGCAATAAACTTGACCGGTTTTGATAACAAGAAGCTTCTTCTGGATACCAGAAATGGTTCGCCCTGGGCTGGCGGTGGCCTCAGTAATTTCCTTCGCGAATGTCACATCTCTTTGGGGGCGGACACCTACTGCGCCGATACAGTCCAAACCGTATCGTAAGAGCAATCCAAAATCGTCTTCCTGTTGAATATGAGCTACTCGTGCCTGCTGTTCTCGCAACCATCCTTCTGGCCCAAGATGCTCAAAGAATGGATGTAACCCAACCGACCATTCATGCTCACGACGAATTACAGGGAGGCTACAAGCAATAGGCGTAGACCAGTCTACCCCGTAGACAAAACGCGTCCCTCCATTGGCGGTCTCCTCAAGAGTCCCGGCCACTTTATCTTTGAATAGGACTTCAGCTCTTCTGGATATCATGGTAAATTATAATTTAGTTTAAGGCTTAGATACTGGATATTTTGCCATTATAATAATCTATAACATCCTGATTTTCGAATGTTTTAATTATTAGATTATATAGTTTAGTAATATGAAAAAATTATATGTATAGTAAATTTTAAATTACTAATATCTTGATTTTTCTTGATATTTCCCATAATACTAAATTAAAATTGAGTATATAATATTCACAAAATATCTTTGTATTTTTAGAAATAGCAGAAGCTCTCCCGTAACTATACAGAGCTTGCCTCGCTGCGCGACGATAGCTCGGGGCTAAAACCCGCGGCTTCCTAACTTCCTTTCCTGCTAACCCCTGTTAGGTTGTGGATGATGGACTGCTATTCAGGCAGGGCGTCTCTCAGGGGAAGACATGTCGATCCGCGCGCGTCTGTATTTCGCCATCGCCCTGCTGGCTGGCGCGGTGGTGCTGGGCAGCGGCTTCAGCGTGCTGCTGCTGCGCACCGCCGATGCGCAGCTGGAGACCGTGCGCAACCGCGCCATCCGCCCCATCGTGCTGCTGGGCCAGGTGAAGGATGCCTATCAGGCCGATATCGTCGATACGGCGGTGAAGATCCGCAACGACCTGATCGGCTGGGAGCAGGCCGCCAACACCATCGACGAGGCGCGCGGCCGCATCGAGATCGCCTGGGAGAATTACAAGACCGACGTGGAGGATGCCGACGAGAGCCGCCGCGCCGAGGACCTGGATATCCGCATCCAGGATTCCGGCGCCGCGATCACGCGGCTGCGCAGCGCCGTGCAGGCACGCGATGTGCCGGCCGTCGGACGCTTTGTCGACGAGGTGATGTATCCCACCGTCGACCCGATCACCACGCGGCTGGGATCGCTGATCGAATACAAGATCGTCGCCTCCAACCGCACCCTGCGCCAGGCCGGCGCGACCCTCAGCCGTTTCCAGGAAGGCCTGGTGATCGTGCTGACCCTGGTGGGACTGAGCGCCGCCTTCGCCGTCTGGGTGACCCGCAACAAGGTGTCGCGCCCGCTGGCGCGCATGACCGATGCGATGACAGCGGTGGCCGATGGCGACCTGCAGCATCATATCCCCGGCACCGGCAAGCGCGACGAGATCGGCCAGCTGGCGCGCGCGCTTAAGGTGTTCCGCGATGCCGGGCGCGCCCTGCGCCTGGCGCAGGAACAGGCCGAAGCCGCGACGAAAGCGAAATCAGATTTCCTTGCCACCATGAGCCACGAGATCCGCACGCCGATGAACGGCGTGATGTCGATGGCCGAGATGCTGGAGCTGACGCGGCTGGATGTGGACCAGCAGCGCATGGCGAAGGTGATCCGCGAATCCGCCGGCGCGCTGCTGACGGTGATCAACGACATTCTCGATTTTTCCAAGATCGAGGCCGGCAAGCTGGATATCGAAACCATCCCCTTCTCGCTCGGCGATGTGGTGGATGGCATCGGCGAGCTGCTGATCACGCGGGCCGACGACAAGGGCCTGGACCTTGCCATCGCCATCGATCCGCAGCTTGCCGACCGCCGGCTGGGCGATCCGACGCGCCTACGCCAGGTGCTGCTCAACCTGGGCGGCAATGCGATCAAGTTCACCGAACGCGGCACGGTGAGCATTCATGTGCGCGCCGACACGGACGACCGACTGCGGTTCGAGATCCGCGATACCGGCATCGGCCTGACGCCGGAACAATGCGCCAGGCTGTTCAAGCCCTTCAGCCAGGCCGACAGCTCAACCGCGCGCAAGTTCGGCGGCACCGGGCTGGGACTTTCGATCTGTCATCGCCTCTGCGACATGATGGGCGGCCGTATCGGCGTCGACAGCATGCCGGGCGCGGGCTCGGTCTTCTGGTTCGAGCTGCCGTTGCCGGCGGAAGCCGGCAGCACGGCGCCGGCGCCGGCGGTCGACATTGCCGGCGGCCGCGTGCTGCTGGCGGGTCTGCCGCAGCCGCTGGCCGATGCAGCCACCAGCTATCTGCAGGCCGCCGGCCTGAGCATCAGTGCCATGGTCGATGATCTGCAGGCGGCAGCAAACCTGCCGCGCGACAGCTACGATCTGGTGCTGGTCGATGCGCGCTGCGAGGACCCGCCGGGGCTGGAGGCGCCGCATCTGCTGGGCGCCGGCACCGCCTGCATCCTGGCGGCCTCGCGCTACCTGGTCTCGACGCTGGATGCGGCGGACGCCGCGCAGTTCAGCGCCAGCCTGACCTATCCGCTGCACCGGGCCACCCTGTGGCGCGCGGTGGCGATGGCGCGCGGGCTGGCGGTGCCCGACCTGCCGGCCGCCACCGAACGCGAGGACATGGCCTTTGCACCGCCCGATTTCGAGGTGGCGACGGCGCGGGGTGCGATGATCCTGGTGGCGGAAGACAACCCGACCAACCAGATGGTGATCCGCCAGATGCTGTCGCGCATGGGCTTTGCCTGCGACATCGCGAAAGACGGCGCCGCGGCGCTGAAGCAGTATGAGCTGGAGCGCGGCAGCTATGGCCTACTGCTGACCGACTTCCATATGCCGGAAATGGACGGCTTCGCGCTCACCGCCGCGATCCGCGCCGCGGAAACCGCAGAGGGCCGGGCGCGCCTGCCGATCATCGCACTGACCGCCGATGCGCTGACCGGCACCGAGCAGAAATGCTTCGATGCCGGCATGGACGGCTATCTGACCAAGCCGATCGACAGCCGCGCCCTGGGGCGCCTGCTGGGGCAATGGCTGCCGCAGGCCCTGCCGCTGCGCCAGCCGGCACCGGTCGAGAAACCGGACGCCGCGCCGGCCCAGGCCGCCGCGCCGGCGCTTGGCTGGGACAGCGATATCTTCGATCCGGCCAAGCTGGCCGAGAGTTTCGGCAGCTTCAACGCCATGGCGCGGCAGCTGCTGCAGGATTTCGTCGCCGATGCGCAGATCCGCATCGACGCGATCAACCATGCCGTCGCGATCCCCGACATGGCCGAGGTGCGGCATCTGGCCCATGCGATGAAGGGTGGCGCGCTGACCATCGGCATCGGCCGGCTCGGCGCGCTGGCCTCCAACCTGCAGGATGCCTGCGACGACAACGATGCCGAGACCGTCGCGCTGATGGCCGAGCTGATGGCGCCGACGCTGGACGAACTGCGCGACCTGCTGCCCCAGATACTCAAAAGCTGAAAACGAGTCCGACCCCATGAGCGACGACAAAGCCCGCTACGACAAGATCCGCATCCTGGTGATCGAGGATGAATCCTATACCCGCATGATGATCGTCGGCCTGCTGCGGCAGATCGGCTTCCAGAATATCCACGAGGCCTCCGAAGGCGGACAGGGTTTCCGCGAGACCGTGCGCGTCCGGCCGCAGGTGGTGCTGTGCGACGTGCATATGGAACCGGTGGATGGCCTGGGCTATCTCACCAAGCTGCGTGGCTTTGCCAACGAGGGCCTGGCGCACACGCCGGTGATCTTTCTCACCGCCGACAAGCAGCAGGAAACCGTGGTGTCAGCCAAGCAGCTGAAGGTGGACGGCTACCTGGTCAAGCCGGTGGCGCTGGCGCTGCTCAAGCAGCGCATCGACGCGCTGCTGAAATTCCATGGTTTGATTTAAAGCGGCCTACTCGGCGGCCTGTTTTGCGGCGGCGGCGGTCGATGGACGCGCGTCTTCCTGCTGCCAGCGCACCGCGATCTCGCTGATGCTGTCCAGCATCGGATTGAGTTCGGCGCCACGCGCCGCCAGGCTGTAGGTCACCTGCGGCGGAATCGTCGCCTGGTAGTCGCGATGCACCAGGCGGGCCTCTTCCAGCATGCGCAGGCGCTCGGTCAGCACCTTCGCCGAGATGCCGCCGACCTCGCGCTTCAGCTCGCCGAAGCGGCGCGGTCCCTGGGTGCGCAGGATATACAGGATGTAGGTGGTCCATGGTCCCATCAGCAGCCGCAGCACCGCATCGATCGGACAGCCCATATGCTGCTCGCCGGCAGGTTTGACCGTCTTGATCGGCAGGCTGGTGCTCATGGCGCAAACTCCTGAAACTGTGACGGCGGTATGGTCAAACGCCTTTAGTCACTTTTAAGTACCTACTTTACTCAGGAAATCAAGGGGTCATATTAATGGTCACCTGAAGTAACCAACATGCTTCAGGTGACTTAGAAATTCCCTATTCCTGCAAGGACTTACTCCAATGACCCAGGTTGCCATCGTCTATCACAGCGGCTACGGCCATACCCAGAAACAGGCGGAAGCCGTGGCCGAGGGCGTTGCCCGGGTCACTGGCGCCAAGGCCGTGCTGGTCCCGGTGGCCGAGGGTGAGGCGCGCATCGCCGAGATCACCGCCGCCGATGCCATCATCTTCGGCTCGCCCACCTATATGGGCAGCGTCTCCGGCCCGTTCAAAACCTTCATGGATTTCACCTCGCAGGTCTGGTACGGCCGCGGCTGGGCCAACAAGATCGCCGCCGGCTTCACCAACTCGGCCTCGCAGTCGGGCGACAAGTTCAACACGCTTGTTCAATTGACAACCTTCGCTGCACAACACGGCATGATCTGGGTCGGCCTCGACATCCTGCCGGGCAACAACAATTCCAAGGGCAGCGTCGAAGACCTCAATCGCCTGGGCAGCTTCCTCGGCGCCATGGCGCAGTCGAATGCCGATGAAGGCCCGGACAAGGGTCCGATCGCCAGCGACCTGGAAACCGCGCGTCGCCTCGGCGAACGCGTCGCCACGGTCACCAAGCAGTATGCCGGCGCCGCCAAGCGCGAGCTGGTGGACGCATAACTACGATATCGTCATTCCCGCGCATGCGGGAATCCAGGGCGGCCGGCGACGATGCTTGTGGCTCTGGGTTCCCGCATGCGCGGGAACGACGAACAAATTATTTCAGACCAACCGCCGTCACATCCAGCGACGGCAGGCTCTGGTCCGGCCAGTCGCGGCGGGTGAAGACCTGGGCGTTGTCGCGTGCGCTGCGCAGGGCGGCGAAATCGAGATCGGCATAAATCCAGCCCGGTTCGTTCAGCCGGCCCTCGGCCAGCACACCATTGTCGGGCAGGCCGCGATCCGGCGCGGCATAGACGCCGGCCCAGCCGACATTCACATCCACCGAGGGCGACCAATCGGCATTGCCCACGGTCGGCGCCACCGCCGTGTAGACCTGGTTCTCCAGGGCGCGGGCCCTGGCACCGATGACGACGCGGTTGGCGCCAGCCAGCGTATCGGTGCAGCTCGGCGCCAGGATCAGGTCGGCGCCGGCGGCCGCCATCGCCTGGCCGATCAGCGGGAATTCGATGTCGTAGCAGACGGCGACGCCAAAGCGCAGGCGTTCGCCATTGACGCTGGCATCGAAAACATTCAGCGCCGCGCCGCCATCGATGATCCAGGATTCGCGCTCGAAGCGCGTCATCTGCCGCTTCTCCTGGAAGGCCACGGTGCCCGCTGGCGACAGAACATAGGCGCGGTTCCTGAACACGCCATCAACCCGCACCGGGAAGCTCGGCGCGACGATATGCACGTCATGGGTCTTCGCCAGCGCCGCCCAGGTGGCGACGAAGGCCTCGTGAAACGCCTGCAGGGCGGCAATCTGCCCGGTGAGATCCTGCTGCAGCGCCGGCGACAGCAGCGATGTCAGCTCCATCGCGCCATATTCGGGAAACAGCAGCAGGCGCGCATCCTGCTGCACGGCGCGGTCGACCCAGGCCGCCGCATGGGCCTGCCAGTCGGCGAAGCGCGTGAAGGCGGTGATCGGATACTGAGCGCAGGCGAGGCGGATCATGACAGCCGCTTCATCCAGTAGACCATCGGCTTTTCGGTCTGCGCCGCAGCGCCGATATCGAGCCATTTGAATCCAGAGATCAGCGCCGGCTGTTTGGCGTAGCCGCGTTTGGCCCAGAAGCCATCGAGCGGCATGTAATCCTTGGGGCGCAGCGGATGGTCGTCGGGCCGCTGCACCGCGCAGAAGCAGCAGATACTGTAGCCGTGACGGCGGGCGGCGGCCTCGCGCTGCGCGAAGAACTGCACGCCGATGCCATGGCCGCGATATTGGCTGAGCAGCACGGATTCGCCGAAATAGAAAATCTCCGCCGTGTTGAGGCCGGCAGCAACAAACGGCGCGCGCACATACGCGGCCTCTTCATCCAGCGCCAGCGCGGTGCTGGCGCCGACGATATTGTCGCCATCCGTCGCCGCGATGATGGTGCCGGTTTTCGCCCTGGCGTAGCGCTGCAGGTAGTCGCGCTCATAGGCCATGTCGCCGTCGTAGAGATAGGGCCAGGCGCGGAAGACTTCGATGCGCAGGCGGGCGAGATCGTCCAGCCGCGCCCGCAGCTCGTCGCCTTCGAAACGGTGAACGTTCAGGTTGGCGTAGCAAACGGGCGAGGACGATTCCGTCATGCCAGCCTTAACCCGCGACCTGCTTCACCCAGTCGGTCATGTTGTAGGTGTTGGAGATGCGCGCGATCTTGCCGTCGACGATCTCGAAAAAGGCGCCGGCCGGCAGGGTATAGCGCTGGCCTTCCGCTTCCGGCAGGCCCTCGTCGGATTCCAGATAGACGCCCAGCACGGTGAATTCGGCCGCAGCGCGGCTGCCGTCCTGGTTGGTCATGACGAAGAGATCGACGATCTTTTCCTCGTAGCAGCGATTCATGCGATCGAGGAATTTGCGGAAGGCGGCCTTGCCGGTCTCGCGGCTGCCCTGGTTGATGTCATGCGCCACATCCTCGGTCAGCAGCGCGAGGAAACCTTCGACATCGCGCGCGTTGAAGGCGTCGTAATAGCGCTGGATCAGGGCATTGGCGGCGGAATTGGTCATGATGGGTCCGGATACGAAAAAGGCGCGGCCAGTTTAGCTGGCCGCGCCCGGATTTTCTACGTCGCCCTGGTGATCAGGATCCTGGCGATCACGCCGCCTGGACGGCGATGCCCTTCTCGGTGAGATACTGCTGCAGCTCGCCGTTCTGGTACATCTCGCGCACGATGTCGCAGCCGCCGACGAACTCGCCCTTCACATAGAGCTGCGGGAAGGTCGGCCACTCGGAATATTCCTTCAGGTGGGTGCGGATCGCCGGATCGGCGAGAATGTCCACGCCCTTGAACTTCAGGCCGAGGCGCGAGAGCACCTGCACGACCGTGGCGGAGAAGCCGCATTGCGGGAACACCGGGGTGCCCTTCATGAACAGCACGACATCGTTGCTGCCCACTTCCTCGCGGATACGCTCGAATGTCTGTTCTTTCTCGCTCATGACGCTGGTCCTTCGTCCAGAAATATCGTTCGGAATGTTACGGGGTCTGGGTGGTGAGCGCCAGCGCATGAAGCTGGCCGCCCATACGGCCCTTCAGTGCGGCGTAGACCATCTGGTGCTGCTGCACCCGGGTCTTGCCGGCAAAGGCGGTCGACACCACGGTGGCGGCGTAATGGTCGCCGTCGCCGCGCAGGTCCTGGATTTCCACCTGCGCATCCGGCAGGGCATCCTTGATCATCTTCTCGATTTCGGTGGCATCCATCGCCATCGCGGTATTCCTTTTTGGCCGATTTCTTACTTCTTACCGGCCATATAGCCCGGCAGCCAGCCCTCATGGGCCGACTTCAGCGCCGCGACCGATATGGTGCCCTGGCCGGCAAAGGTCAACGCGTCCCCGCCGGTGAGGCCGAGCTTGGCCACCGGGGCGCCGGCAGCTTCAGCCGCCGCGATCACGGCTTCCGCCTGGGCGGCCGGGCAGGTCAGCACATAGCGGGCCTGATCCTCGCCAAAACCGATCTCGAAGGCGTCGCCGCTGGGCAGTTTGACCTCGGCGCCGATGCCGGACGCCATGGCCATTTCGGCCAGCGCCACGGCCAGGCCGCCGTCGGAACAGTCATGCACGGCCGAGACCATGCCCTTGCCGATCAGCAGGCGCACTGCATCGCCATTGGTGCGCTCGGCCTTCAGGTCCACCGCCGGCGGCGGCCCGGCTTCCTGGCCGCAGATGTCGCGCAGGTAGACCGACTGGCCGAGATGGCCGTTGGTCTTGCCGACCAGCAGGATGGCTTCGCCCGGCAGCTTGAAGGCGAGCGTCGCCATCGTCGCCACGTCATCCAAAACGCCGACGCCGCCGATGGCGGGGGTCGGCAGGATGCCCTTGCCGTTGGTCTCGTTGTAGAGCGACACGTTGCCCGAGACGACCGGATAATCCAGCGCCAGGCAGGCCTCGCGGATGCCTTCGACGGCGCCAACGAACTGCCCCATGATCTCGGGCCGCTCCGGGTTGCCGAAATTCATGTTGTCGGTGATCGCCAGCGGACGGCCGCCAACGGCGGTGATGTTGCGCCAGGTTTCGGCCACCGCCTGCTTGCCGCCCTCGACCGGATCGGCAAACACATAGCGCGGCGTGCAGTCAGTGGTCATGGCCAGCGCCTTGGTGGCATGGCCTTCGACGCGCACGACAGCGGCATCGCCGCCGGGGATCTGCGCGGTGTCGCCGCGCACCAGGTGATCGTACTGTTCCCAGATCCAGCGGCGCGAGGCCATGTCGGGCGCCGCGATCAGCTTGCCCAGCGCCTCGATAAACGGCAGCGGATGATTGACGCGGCCGAGCGGCTTCTGCGGCGGGGTCTTCACCCAGGGGCGATCATATTCCGGCGACGCCGCCGCCAGCGGATCGATCGGCAGATCGCCGACCTGTTCGCCGTTGAAGCGCAGCACCATGCGGCCGGTATCGGTCAGATGACCGATCACGGCGAAATCGAGTTCCCACTTCTTGAAGATCGCCTCGGCCTGCGGCTCGCTGCCCGGCTTGAGGATAATGAGCATGCGCTCCTGGCTTTCGGAGAGCATGAATTCGAACGGCGTCATGCCGGTTTCGCGCGCCGGCACCTTGTCGAGATCGATGATGATACCCATGCCGCCCTTCGACGCCATCTCGAAGGATGACGAGGTGAGGCCGGCGGCGCCCATATCCTGGATGGCGACGATGGTGTCGGTATCCATCAGCTCAAGGCAGGCCTCGATCAGCAGCTTTTCGGTGAAGGGGTCGCCGACCTGCACGGTGGGACGCTTTTCTTCCGAGTCATCGGTGAACTCGGCCGAGGCCATGGTAGCGCCATGGATGCCGTCGCGGCCGGTCTTGGAGCCGACATAGACGACGGGATTACCGAGGCCGGCGGCGGCCGAATAGAAAATCTTGTCGGCCCTGGCCAGACCCACGGTCATCGCATTGACCAGGATGTTGCCGTTGTAGCTCGGGTGGAAGTTCACTTCACCCGCAACGGTCGGCACGCCGACGCAGTTGCCGTAGCCGCCGATGCCATGCACCACGCCCGAGACCAGATGGCGGGTTTTCGCATGATCGGGCGAGCCGAAACGGAGCGCGTTCAGGTTGGCGATCGGGCGCGCACCCATGGTGAAGACGTCGCGCAGGATGCCGCCGACGCCGGTCGCCGCGCCCTGGTAGGGCTCGATGAAGGAGGGATGGTTGTGGCTTTCCATCTTGAAGATGGCGGCATCGCCGTCGCCGATATCGATGACGCCGGCATTCTCGCCGGGGCCGCAGATCACCCAGGGGGCTTTCGTGGGCAGGGTCTTGAGCCACTTCTTCGACGACTTGTAGGAGCAGTGCTCCGACCACATCACCGAGAAGATGCCGAGTTCGACCTGGTTGGGCACACGGCCCATGATCTCCAGCACCAGATCGTATTCGGCCTTGCTCAGGCCCATCAGGTCGTTCGGATACTGCACGGCCTTCTTCGCTTCACTCACGACAGCGACTCCGCAATCGATTCAAACAGGCCGAGGCCGTCGGTGCCGCCGCAGACCGGGTCGGTGGCATTTTCCGGATGCGGCATCAGGCCGAGCACATTCTTTTTGGCATTGTAGATGCCGGCGATATTGGCGACCGAACCATTGAGGTTGGTCTCCGGCGCGACCGTGCCGAGGCTGTCGGCATAGCGGAAGGCGATGCGATCGGCATCCTCCAGCTTTTTCACCGTATCGGCATCCAGCGTGTAGTTGCCGTCATGATGGGCGACGGCGACGCGGATGGTCTGGCCCTGGCGGTATTTCTTCGTGAACTCGCTCGCCGTGGTCTCGACCCGCAGGTCGACCTGGCGGCAGATGAACTGCAGGCCGGCATTGGTCATCAGCGCGCCCGGCAGCAGGCCCGCTTCACAGGCGATCTGAAAGCCGTTGCACACGGCCAGCACGCGGGTGCCGCTGTCTGCGCGCTTCTTCACCTCGCGCATGATCGGCGAATTCGCCGCCATGGCGCCGCAGCGCAGGTAGTCGCCATAGGAAAAACCGCCCGGCAAAACGATCAGGTCGATGTCCTTCGGCAATTCGCTGTCGCCATGCCAGACATCAATCGGCGGCCTGCCGCCGTTGACCTTGGTCAGCGCCATGCGCATGTCGCGCTCGCGGTTCGATCCGGGGAAGGTGATCAGCGCTGCTTTCATTCTCACTCCTGGGCCGGCCGTGCGGGGATCACTGCCGGGCCTTTGGCTGGGTCACGGATTGCACGATGACGCCGTCTTCGGTGCGTCGCATCTGGTAAAGCATGTCGCGGGTGCCGGAAATCGGCGTCCGGCGGCTTTCATCGCTGTAGCCGGCGCTGATGCGCACCACGATGCCGTATTCGCCGGCGCGGGCGCCCGGCCAGGTATCGAGCGGCTCATACTTGTAGGGTTTCAGGCTGCCCTTGTCGGCGCGGAACTGCATTTCATAGCTGATGGTGTTGCGATCGAAATGTCCGCGCAGCACCTTCTCGATGGCGGGCCAGTCGGCCTTCACCGCCTGCAAAGATGGCGGCGGACCCGCCGCCGATGTCACGTCGCTGTCCAGCGAAGCGGTATAGGTGCGGTGCTCCGAGACTTCGCTGACGCTGTAGGCGGTCGCATTCGAGGTCAGGCGATAGCGCATGATGCGGTTCGGCGCCGCCACCCGCCGGTTGGTATCCAGCGTCTGCGCCGACACCCGCACGATCAGGTCAAGATAACCGGGATCGTCGGCGCGGACGGCCAGCAGGGTCCAGTCCTGGATCCTGGTGCTGCCCGGCGAGGCGAACATCAGGCTGTCGTAGAACGCGAAGTCGCGGGCGGCATGCTGCTTCAGCGCCGGCAGAATCTGCGGCCATTCCGCCTGCACCTGTTCCAGCAGCACGACGCTGCTGGTTTCACCCGCCGCATCGGGCGCCGTCGCCACCTGCGGCGCCGGCCGGGCCGTGCCATAGACAATCTCGTTGACGGCGGTGCGGCCGAGATCCTCGCCGGCGGTCTGCAGTTCCGGATTGAAATATTCGCAGCGCCGCATCTGCTCGCCGGCCGGTGTCATCGCCTTGACGACCAGCAGGCCGATCAGGCCGCTTTCGATCACCACCTGGGCCGGATGCAGCGCCTGGCAATTGACGCCATATTCGTTCACCCGCAGATACCAGGTCTCGCCGGCCTGCAATTCGCGTTGCTGGTTGGCGCGCGGCGTCTTGTCGGCCAGCAGGCCGGCGCGGATCGCATCGGCCTCATGGCGGCCCGGCGCGACATCCACCAGGCTGATCTGGTTCGGCCCGTTGAGCCGGCCGACATCCGCGCCATTCACCCGCACGCTATGCGCGATGACCGGACGATAGGTGGGGGCGGTGTAGACCACGATGCGGGCCTTGTCGGCCGGCAATGCCGTCAGGCTGGTGGGTTGCGGCACAGCGGCGCAGCCGGCCAGCAGCAGCATTACTGCCGCTGCGCCCGGTCCTGCGTGATGTGCTGCAGCCCCCATGCGGTTCAGCCCACCAGCTCGACCGTGTAATTCTCGATCACGGTGTTGGCCAGCAGCTTCTGCGCCATCTCCTTCACCGCGGCCTCGATCTCGGGCTTCGGCTTCGACGCCAGCGCGCCGTTCAGCTCGAGTTCGATCAGCTTGCCCTGGCGCACTTCGCCGACATCGGCAAAACCGAGCGAATGCAAAGCCTGGCCGATGGCGCGGCCCTGGGGATCGAGCACGCCGTTCTTCAGGCTGACATGGACGCGGGCTTTCATCGGATCATCTTTCCCTTGGTCTCAAAAAGCAGCGGCGGCCTTTAGCAGGGCCGCCGCGGTATTCTCACGGCGCTTTTTCTGGTGCGCCACTTTACTGCATCGTATCGGGACCCTTGATGTCTCGCGGACCGCCTTCGGGGAGAATCCCCAGGCGCCGCGCGACTTCCTGGTAGGCCTCGGCCACATTGCCGAGATCGCGGCGGAAGCGGTCCTTGTCCATCTTCTCGTTGGTCTTCAGATCCCAGAGACGGGCAGAGTCCGGGCTGATCTCGTCGGCCAGGATGATGCGCATCTCGTCATTCTGCCACCAGCGGCCGAATTCGAGCTTGAAGTCGACCAGGCGGATGCCGATGCCGAGGAACAGGCCAGAGAGGAAATCGTTGATGCGCAGCGCGAGGTGCATCAGCTCGTCCACTTCCTGGGGCGTGGCCCAGCCGAAGCAGGTGATGTGCTCTTCCGAAACCAGCGGATCGCCCAGCTCGTCGTTCTTGTAATAGAACTCGACGATGCTGCGCGGCAGCATGGTGCCTTCGGCAACACCCAGACGCGTGGCCAGCGAGCCGGCGGCGACATTGCGCACGACGACCTCGAGCGGCACGATCTCGACTTCCTTGATCAGCTGCTCGCGCATGTTGAGGCGGCGGACGAAATGGGTCGGGATGCCGACCTCGCCCAGACGCGTCATCAGATACTCGGAAATGCGGTTGTTCAGGACACCCTTGCCGGTGATGGTGCCCTTCTTCTTGTTATTGAACGCGGTCGCGTCGTCTTTGAAATACTGTACCAGAGTGCCCGGCTCGGGACCCTCGAAGAGGACCTTCGCCTTGCCCTCGTAAACCTGTCTGCGGCGCGTCATGGCACACCTGTCCGGCTATAGGGAAAGCTCGGCCCCTAGATACCGCAAGGGGGATCGTATCGCAATCCGCCGGGGGCGGTTTTCAGCCAGGAAAATCGCCAAGGTTGCGGGTGTGAAATGGCGGTTTTCTGAAATTAAAAGGGTAATCGGGTCCGGGGCTTGCAGCCGGCCCTCCGGCTCCACAATATAATGGCGTTGCTTACCGTCCGTGACCGAGGATTACCATGACCACCTTCGACGACCGCAAAGACGCCTTCGAGAAGAAGCATGCCCATGACGAGGAGCTGGCGTTCAAGGCCGTGGCCCGCCGCAACAAGCTGCTGGGCCTGTGGATTGCCGGTCAGATCGGCCTGAGCGGCGCCGAAGCCGACGCCTATGCCAAGGATGTGGTGGCAGCCGATTTCGAGGAAGCCGGCGATGCCGACGTGATCCGCAAGGTGCAGGCCGACCTGAAGGCCAAGGGCGTTGAGGTCTCCGACCATCGCCTGACCGCCAAGCTGGCCGAACTGCTGGACGAGGCCAAGAAGCAGCTTTCGGCCTAAACGGCTGATTTCAATAGTAAACGCGGCTTACTGCAGTAAGCCGCGTTTTTACTGCTCAGATTCTTATAATTACTTTGCGCTGCTTCTCAGTGCGTCAATTATTTGCCATCGCGTATCTTGGGGTCGTTTGCATTCCCAAAAACGCCAACCATTAATTCCACTTTTCGTTATTGCATAAGCAGCTTCTGATGGACTGCTTTTCTCTTCGCCGTCCAACATAAGAGCACCATTTTCGACTTTCGCTAAGTATAGGCGCCCTTTGTAGTTGGCACGAAATTCCGTGCCATCAGGAAACAACACACCCTTAAAAACACATCCTCCGACCTCGTCTTGCTGGGGCGGTGTTTTTACGCTGTCGAGATTCAGCAAACGACGCAGGACGTCGTTGTAACTTGTGCTCTCTGTCTCTCGAAGATTCGTAAGAGCCTTATAAACATCAAAATCTATATCAATTGTTGACATTAATAATCCTCCAGTGTCGTAGAGTATTATTATTGTAAAGTATATTTAAGAAAGATCAAGAGAAAAAGGAGATTATTAATATCATATACTTAGGAGATTACCCCACCTTCACGGTCGCCATCATGCCGGCGACCTGATGCTCCAGGATATGACAATGCAGCATCCAGTGGCCCTTGTTGTCGGCCACCAGGGCGAGCTGCGCCTTCTCATTGGGCTGCAGCAGCACGGTGTCATGCCAGGGCCGGCCGGCCTGCGTCAGGACCCGGAAGACATGGCCGTGCAGGTGGATCGGATGCGGCCAGGATGTGTCGTTGCTGACCTCGAAAATGTAAGTCTTTCCGTGCTTTAGGTCGAAAAGCGGGTTGTGGCCGAGGTGGTCGGAATGATCGGCCATGGCCTGGCCGTTCAGGCTCCAGGCGATCTGGTGTTTCTGGAAGGCATCGCGCATGTCGATGCGTTTTCCCCCATCCACCTGCATCTGCGACGGCACGCCCATGCCGCCGCCCAGCACCAGCGGCAGGCGTTCGGCATTCTTCAGGTCGGGTTCGCGCACCGGATTGGGCGCGAGCGCCGCGACGGCGGGACGCTCTTTCTTCTGCCCGCTCGCATCGCCATAGGCCAGATCGGTGAGACGGTGTTCGCGGCCCTGCAGGTCGCGGTCAAACACGGTGTAGCGTTTCCCGGCTTCGCCATCGGCATCGATGATGAGATCGGCGCGCATGCCGGGCCCGAGGATGACGCGGTCGTCCTTGCCCAGCGGACGCGGCGTATCGAGCGGATGGCCGTCGAGCGCGATCAGCCAGGGCGCATGATCGGCAAAGCGCAGATCGAAGATGCGCGCATTCGCGGTGTTGACCAGACGCAGGCGGAGGCGCTCGCCAGACGTAACCGCGAAGGGCTGCACGAGACGGCCATTGTTCAGCGCGACATTCCCGAGCCGCCCGGCATGGGTGAGATCCATCGGATGGCGGAAGTCGTCGGTGATCTGCGCGTCTTTATCCAGACGGAAATCACTTAAGACCCAGGCGACATCGCGGTCGACCGGCGGCGGATTCGGTTCATCGACAATGAGCAGGCCGTAGAGGCCGCGACCGACCTGCTCCGGGTTACCGGCATGGGGGTGATACCAGAAGGTGCCGGCATCCTGGCAGATGAAGTCATAGTTGAAGGTCGCGCCGGGCTTCACCGGTTTCTGCGTCAGGCCCGGCACGCCGTCCATCGCATTGGGCAGGCGGATGCCGTGCCAGTGGATCGTCGTGTCCTGCGTCAGTCTGTTCTCCAGCGTCACGCGCAGGCGGTCGTTCTGCTTCAGGCGCAGCACCGGACCGGGCAGGCTGTTGTTGTAGGCCCACACACCAGTGGGGCGCTGGCCCGGCATCACCGGCAGTGCCGCCGCCGCCGGCGTCAGGCGAAGATCCAGCGTGGCGGCGGATGCCGCTTTCGGCAGCGCGACAAAGGCGACAGCGGCAGAAGACGCAGTGAGAAAAGCGCGGCGTGACAGCATGGCGGACTCCTGTTGCGGAGCGGACTTTAGCCCTGCTTCAGAGACCCTGCACCTTACCACATGGCAAGGCTTGAGATGCTCACGCCTTGTCCGGCCGCAGCGCCAGCCACAGGCCGGCGACCAGTACGACAAGGCCGGCCAGCAGCGGCAGGGTCAGCGGCTCGGCCAGCAGCAGGGCGCCGAGCAGGGCGGCCGTGATCGGGCTCAGGCCGAGGAAGGCCGTGGCCCGCGTCGGCGAGGTATGGCGCAGGGCCCAGAGCCAGCCGAAATAACCGATGCCGCTGCTCAGGCCGATGAACAGCACCGCCAGCCAGCCTTTCGGGCTGTAGCCCGACCAGCCGGTGAAGGCGCCTTCGCCGATCGCCAGAATGCCGAGGAAGGCGACGCTGGCCAGCATCGAAAAGGCGCCGACGCTGAGCGTGGGATAGCGCTGCAGATAGGGCTTGAACAGCACGCTGCAAAACGCGCCGCAAAACGCCGCGAGCAGCACGGCGGCCTCGCCGATCCAGTGTTCGGCGCTGGAGGCATCGAAGACCTTCTCGCCCAGCGCCAGGCCGACGCCGCAGATGGTGAGCAGCACGCCGGCGCTCTTGGCCAGCGTCAGGCGTTCGCGGCCGAGCAGGGCCGCGAGGATCATGGTGATGAGCGGAAAGCTGGAGAACAGCAGGGCGGCGCGCGCCGCGGTGATATACGACAGGCTGTAATTGATCAGCGCGATCAGGATGCCGAACTGCACGATGCCCAGCGCGGCAATCGGTGTCACATCGCGCCAGGCGAAGCGCATCGGAATCCGCTGCAGATACAGCGCCGGCAGCAGGCAGAGCGCGCCGATGCTGTAGCGGAACATCGCCAGGGTCGCCGGACCGCTTTCACCGACCACATAGCGGGTGGCGACCAGCGCCGCGCCGATCTGCACGCCGACCGCGGCGGCGACAGCGATCGGCTGCCAGCTTTTCATGGCAGCGGGGCTTTCACAGTTTGAGATCCCAGGTTTCGCCGATGAGCTGCTGGCCGAAGCTGGGATGCGGTTCGCTATGGGTCAGCCTGAAACCGGCCTTCACATAGATGGCGCGGGCGGCCGTCAGCACGCTGTTGGTCCACAACGTCATTTTCTTGTAGCCCTGCGCGCGCGCAAAGGCGATGCAGGCGCCGACCAGACGATGGCCCAGGCCGATGCCGCGCGCCTTCGGGTCGATGATGACCAGACGCAGTTTGGCCACCGTGGCGGATTTGCGCACCACCACCGCCGAGCCGACCGGTTCGCCATTCATCTCGGCGATGAAACAGACTTCGTTCTCGGGGTCGTAGTCTTTCAGGAACTGCGCGGCGATTTCGGCCACCAGGGCCTCAAAGCTGCTGTCCCAGCCGTATTCTTCCGCATAGAGCCGGCCATGGGCGGCGACGATCCAGCCCATGTCGCCGGGGCGGTGCCGGCGCAGGGTCACGACCGGGGTTTCAGGTTTGGTCTTTTCAGGCGCATCGTCGCCGAGCAGCCGCGTGATCGTGCCCATGGCATCGACCAGCTGGCGGCGCGCCGCCGGCGGCAGGGGTTCGAGCAGCGGACTCAGCACCCGGCGCGAGACATCCTCCTGCGGCGCGAAGGCCCGGCGGCCGGCGGCGGTGAGTCTGAGCAGGCTCTGGCGCGCATCTTCAGGCGCCGGCTTGCGGATGACAAAGCCCTGCTTTTCGAAACCGCGCAGCATGCGGCTCAGGTAGCCGGCATCCAGGCCGAGATCGCGTCCCAGATCGCTGGCGGTGACGCGGTCGCGGTGCGCCAGCTCGTAGAGCACGCGCGTCTCGGCCAGCGAAAAGGGATCGTAGAGCTTGCTGCCTTCCAGCAGGCCGATCTTCTGGGTGTAGAAGCGGTTGAAGCGACGCATCGCCTCGACCTCGTGGCCGGGATCGTTGGCTGGCTGATGACGCCGGGATGCGGATTTCTGTGCGGCGCCCGGGCTTTGCGCAGCGGCGGAGGATTTCGACATGAGGCGCCCGCTCCCTGCCGGGCGGCGCCACTGTGCCGGCAATACTTGACTTAGTCAACTATTGATCGAGGCCCTGCAGGGCGGCGAGGTAATTTTCGCGCCAATGCGTGACGGTATTGGACCGCAGCACGGCCATCATCGCCTCCCAACGCTGGCGCCGTTCGTCCAGCGGCATGCTGAGCGCCCGGTGCAGGGCATCGGCGATATGCTCGGTGTCGTAGGGATTGACGATCAGCGCGCCCTTCAGCTCGCGCGCCGCGCCGGCGAAGCGCGACAGCACCAGCACGCCGGGATCGTCGGGATCCTGGGCGGCGACATATTCCTTGGCCACCAGATTCATGCCGTCGCGCAGCGGCGTGATCAGGCCGACCTTGGCATGGCGGTAGAAGCCGGCCAGGGAATTGCGGGAAAACGACTTGTTGAGATACCGCACCGGTACCCAGTCGAACTCGGCGAATTTGCCGTTGATGCGACCGGTCAGGCCATCCAGTTCGCTGCGCAGCTTGCGATACTGCGCCACCTCGCCGCGCGAGATCGGCGCGATCTGCATGAAGGTCACCTTGCCGCGATGCTCGGCGCGGTTGGCCAGCAGATGGTGGAAGGCCTCGAAACGCTGCGGGATGCCCTTGGAGTAATCCAAGCGGTCGACACCGATCACCATCCGGCGGCCGGCCAGACTGTCGACCAGGCGGCGGGTCTCTTCGCTGCTGGCTTCCTTGGCCGCGATGGTGGCGAAGTCTTCGGTGTCGATGCCGATGGGAAAGGCGCCGACCCGCAGTTCGCGGCCGTAAGCGGCCACGCGGCCATCGTCGCCGACCGTGCCATTGGCTTCATGCAGGATGTATTCGGTCAGCGCCCGCACGTCGCTCTGGGTCTGGAAACCAACCAGATCGTAGGCACAGAGATCGCGCACCAGCCGCTCATGGCCCGGCAACGCCGCCAGCACCTCGGGCGCCGGGAAGGGAATATGCAGGAAAAAGCCGATGCGATTGGTCACGCCGCGCCGGCGCAGTTCGGCCGCCAGCGGGATGAAGTGATAATCGTGAATCCAGATCACGTCATCGGGCTTGAGCAGCGGCACCAGCTGTTCGGCGAAGCGCGCATTCACCGCCAGATAGGCGTCCCAGGACGAGCGGTGGAAATCGATCAGGCCGAGACGGTAATGGCACAGCGGCCACAGCGTGGCATTGGCGAATTCGAGATAGAAACCCTTGTGCTCGGCCGGCGAGAGATCGAGCACGGCATAGTTCACCCGGCCCTGGCTGGCGCGGCGCGGCGTCTCGGACGGCGCATCCGCCACCTCGCCGCTCCAACCGAACCACAGGCCGCCATGCTGCTGCAGCGACTCTTTCAACGCCACCGCCAGGCCGCCGGCGCGGCCCAGGCGTTCACGTGGCATGGCAACGCGGTTCGAAACGATTACGAGCCGCGCCAAAACGCCTCCTCCCAGCTTTTGGACAGTCGCATGGCGCAAACGATCAATCCAACCATCGAGTAGGTCTGCGGGAAATTGCCCCATAGCTCACCTGTCTGCGTATCCAGGTCTTCCGAGAGAAGGCCCAGGTGGTTGCGGGAGGCCAGCAGGCCCTCGAAAATCTCGCGCGCCTCGTCACGGCGGCCGACGGCGGCCAGCGCATCGACATACCAGAAGGTGCAGATCGAGAAGGCATTGTGCGGCAGGCCGAAATCGTCGGGCGCCACATAGCGCATCAGATGGCTGCCGCGTTTCAGATGCCTGCCGATGGCATCGACGGTGCCGAGAAACCGCGGATCGTCGGCGGCCACGAAGCCGATTTCCTGCAGCAGCAGCAAAGAGGCATCGAGGTCACTGCCGTTGAAACTCTCGACGAAGCTGTTCAGTTCCGGATTCCACGCCTGCTCGATGATCGCCTTGCGGATGCGGTCGGCATGGTCGCGCCAGTAGGCGGCGCGGTCGGGTAGCTCCAGCACGCCGGCGATCCGGGCGAGCCGGCGGCAGGCCGCCCAGCACATGGCCGCCGAATGGGTATGCACGCGCGCCCGCCCGCGAAATTCCCACAGGCCGGCATCGGGCGTGAGCGCCAGGCCGGCCGCCATTTCGCCCAGGCCTTCGAGCTGACGGAATAGCGCGACATCGCCCTGGCGGGGCAGGCGGCGGTCAAAGAACATCTGCGCCACCGCCAGCACAATGGAGCCATAGGTATCGTTCTGGCGCTGCGAAAACGCGGCATTGCCGTGCCGCACCGGACCCATGCCGCGATAGCCTGTCAGGCCGGGCATGGTGCGCTCTTCCAGCGAAGTGGCCGGATTGAGCCCATAGACCGGCTGCAGTTCGGCGCCGGGATTGAGCGCCACGGTCGTCGTGATATAGCGGAGGAAATCCTCCATCGTCTTGGTGGCGCCCAGACGATTGAGCGCCTGCACGACGAAGTAGGAATCGCGCAGCCAGCAATAGCGGTAGTCCCAGTTGCGCGGCGTATCGGCGGCTTCCGGGATCGAGGTGGTCAGCGCCGCCAGGATCGCGCCGGTTTCCTCATAGGCGCATAATTTAAGCGTGATGGCGGCGCGGATCACTGCTTCCTGCCACTCGAACGGCACCGAGAGATAGCGCACCCATTCGACCCAGTATTCCACCGTGCGCTCCTGGAACTCGCGGGCCATATGGGTGAGCGAAGCGGTGAAGCTTTCGTCGGGACCGAGCAGCAGGGTGACCGGATTGGTCAGCACGAATTCGCTTTCCGCCTCAATGAAGGCGATCGGCGCATCGGTGGTGAGCCGCAGCGCCGCGCCGGGCGCGGTGAAGCGGATATGGTTGGAGCCGAGCGTGCGGCTCGGCTGTGTAACGCCGTAATCGAACAGCGGCCGGCAGCGGATGCGCAGGACGGGCGTGCCGCTGACCGGTTCGACGCGGCGGAACAGCATGGCCGGACGGTAGGTGCGGTCATACTGTTTGAAGCGCGGGCAGAAATCGGTGATGCGGATCGAAGCGCCATTCTTGTCGGTCAGCGTGGTGACCAGCACGGCGGTATTTTCGATATAGCGCTGGTCGGTCGAGACCATGTCGCGCAAGGCGATGCTGAAGACGCCGTCGTCTTCCAGCTTGGGCTGCAGCAGGTCGCAGAAGACGGGATCGCCATCCAGCCGTGGCGCGCAATGCCAGACGATACGGGCCTCGCGATCGATCAGCGCAGCGATCACCGAGTTGCCGATGACACCGAGATTGAGGTTGCGCCGGTTTTCCGTCATGCCGACCTCTGTGGCGCGGGCTGCGCCTTGACGAAATCCGACAGCCAGCCGCGCACGGCGGCGGGCGCGATGAAGCCCGGGCGCTCGGCGCGGCGCAGCGCCAGCGGACCGACGGCGAGCGAAAAGCCGCCATGCTGCTCGACGGCGCGGAAGCCGTCTTCATCCGTGCGGTCGTCGCCGACGAAAACCGGAATGCGGTCGGCAAAGGCCGGCTGCTGCAGGAAGCGCTCGACCGCCGTGCCCTTGGATTGCGTCGCGTCCTTGATCTCCCAGACGAACTTGCCCGGCATCAGCATCAGGCCTTCCAGACCCGCCATCGCCTGGGCCAGCCGCGCGCCGATCTCGGGGCCCAGCGCCGGCGCATGACGATAATGCACGGCCAGTGCATGGCTCTTGCGCTCGACCACGATGCCGGGATGCAGGCTGCCGAGATGGGCCGCCGCCTCATGCAGGCCGGCGGGCAACGGCTGCTCGACCACCGGCTGAGCATTGGCGCTGGGGGTCGGCCGCCATTCGCTGCCATGCTGGCCCGAAGCGGCAAGGCGCAGCGGATCGAACAGCCTGTCGATGTTATCGATGGTGCGACCCGAGATCAGCGCCAGCGCACCATCGAGCAGGCGCGCCGCGACCTGCAGATCGGCGCGCAGCTGATCCGAAACAGATACGTTCTCGGGCGAGTCGGCGATATCCAGCAAGGTGCCGTCGATATCGAGGAACAGCGCCCAGTTCGGTTGCGGCACTGGCGGCAACGGCAGGGCAGCCGCCTCCTGCGCCGCCGCAGGTGTGGTCTGGTCGGTCATCGCTCCGGCTTCCCCCCGCCCGGACGAACCGCGCGGGCAGGTGAAATGTTTGCCCGGTTTTCCCGGGAATACTCGGGAAAAGGAACGTGCGATGACCGCCCGGGTTCCTTAGGCGGGGAGCAGTTTTCCCCCTGCCGCGGGGCGCAGCGCCGCCGTCTGCAGGAAATCGAGCAGCAACGGATTGACCAGATCGGGCTGCTGCAGGGGCGCCATATGACGTCCGCCGGCGACTTCGCGGAAATCAGGGCGGGGCAGCAGGCGGCGCAGCTCGGTACTGACGCCGCGCGCGGCACAGGTGGTGTCGCTGCCGCACAGCAGCAGCAGTGGCATGGTCAGCGCGCTGAAATCCGGCCGCGCGTCATGGCGTTGCAGCAGTGCGCCGAATTCGGCCGCCACCTTGAGCATGCCGGCAGCGAGTGTAGCCTGCTGTGCATCGGGCAAAGATTCAAAAGCGCCGGGCGCGACCCAGTAGGCGAGGAAGACCGAGGCCGCGGTGTGCAGATCGCCGGCGCCGACCAGATCGACTATACCTTGCCCGATGCCCGCGATCTCGCGCCAGGCCGTCTGTTCCGTACTGTCGCGCAGCAGCGCGAACATCACCGGTTCATAGAGCGCCAGCGCAGCAATGCGCGCGGGATGCAGCAACGCCAGTTCCAGCGCCACGGCGCCGCCATAGGAATGGCCGATGACATGCAGCGGGCCATCAACCTGCTGCAGCAATGCACCGAGCATCTCCATCTCGGCCTGCAGGATCGAAGCAGGCTGAGATGGAGATGGCGGCAACGGCGTCCCGCCATAGCCGAACAGGTCTGGCGCAAGGATGCGCCAGCGCTCGCCAAGTTGCGCCATCAGCAGCCGCCATTGCCGGTGCGACGCGCCACTGGAATGCAACAGCAGCAGGTTGGGTGCGTCGCTGGCCGCGGACGCGCTGTCGATATAATGCAGACGGCCGGTAGCGGTTTCGAGCATCGGCATGGCGTCAGCCCCGGAATTTGAAGCCGGGAATCAGGGCGGGCACGCGGGCGCGATAATCGCGGTAGCGGTCGCCGAAGGCCGCGATCAGGTCGCGTTCCTCATAGGCGATGCCGATCAGGATATAGACGCTCATGCCGATGGCAAAGAGCAGGTGACCGACCGACATCAGCGGCGTGGCCCAGAAGATTAGCAGCCAGCCGGTATAGATCGGATGCCGCATGTAGCGATAAAGCCAGGACGTGCGGAATTCGTCGCTGGGCGACGGCAAGCCGCGCCAGCGACGCCAGGCCTGCGCGAGGCCGAAGAGTTCGAAATGGTCGATCATGAAGGTGCTGGCAACCAGCAGCAGCCAGCCGAAACCATAGAGTGCCCAGAGCAGCGTGACGGCGAGCGGATCGCTGGCCTGCCAGACGATGGCCGGCAGCGGCTGCCATAGCAGGATCAGCGGCACCAGCATCACGGACGACATCAGGACATAGAACGCACGCTCCAATGGCTGGGGCACCGTAGCGGTCAGCCACCGCTTGAAGGCCGGACGCGCCATCACGCTGTGCTGCAAACCGAACAGGGCGATCAGGCCGATATCACCGGCGACGGCCTGCCAGGATGAAAGCGGCGGCCAGACCGTGGCGTCGATATGGATGGGCAATGGCAGCGGCAGCGCCGCGCCAACGAGAAATGCCGCGAGCGCAATGACGACCGCGCCGAAGCAGAGATAGGCGAAACCGGCGAATAGCAGACCAAACATGTGCAGACTCCTGAGAGCAAGGCGGGATAACGCCGGCACATATATCAATGCTATTGATAATATCAATAATGTTGATGGGTTAGTGCCGCCCCGGTCCGCCGCCGCGCCCTGAACTGCTAGCCCTTTGAAATCCTTGGTGTATGCTGCGGTTCTCCCGCTTCGCTTCCGGACCCCGCCCCATGACGGCCAGTAAAAAAACCGCGAGCCCGCGCAAGACCCTGCTGAATCCCAAGACCCTGTTGAATCCGGCAGGCGGGTCCGTCGATGAGACGATCGCGCTGTTCTATCTCGGCTACCGCGCCGGGGTGGCCGGGCCGGGCCGGGTGCTGGACAAGCTGGGCTTCGGCCGGCCGCATCACCGGATTCTCTACGTCGTGGCACGCCAGCCCGGCATCGCGATCGCCAACCTGATCGACATGCTGGCGGTGTCGCGCCAGGCGCTGCACCGGCCGCTGCGCGACCTGGTCATGCAGGGCTATGTCACGCAGAAGGCGGCGCCGACCAATCGCCGGCTGGCGCTGCTGACGCTGACCGCCAAGGGCACGACCCTGGAAAACAAGCTGACCGACCTGCAATACCAGGCCTTCGCCAAGGCTTTCGCCGCCGCCGGACCGGAAGCCGAGCAGCATTGGAAGGCGGTCATGCGTGCCCTGGCCGAGCAGGTTCGGCCGGCCTTCTCGGTCTAGGCGGCGTTTTCGCTCTGAACCTCAGGCCGCGGCGCGGTCGACCGACTGGGCGAGGTAGCGCAGGGCCAGCGGACTCTGCGGCCGGGCATGCAGGCGTTCGGCGCTGAGCGCGCGCAGCAGCGCGCGGTCGTTGGCGCGCCGCGCCGCCTCGATCAGGGTGAGATCAAGCAGGTCGCGCTGGGCATGGCTGCCGCCGAAGCGACTGGCGATGGTGCGTACCGGACGCAGCAGGGCAATGCAGTCGCGATAGCGGCCTTCGCCAAAAGCCACCAGCGCTTCCGCCACCGGCAGGCCGACCTGCGCGCTCATCGCCGCGTTGCTGATGCCACTGGCATCGAAGGCGGCATAGCGGATGGTGTCGAGCTGCCGCTCGACCAGATCGCGGCGGCCGGCGCCGATGAAGGCGAGCAGACCATGCATGTCATTGAAAGCATAGAAACCGTCCTTCGACAGCGGCGCCCAGGCCTCGGCGATCTCGGTCCAGCGCTGCGCACCGACATCGACGCCGCGCAGATGCAGGCGCCACAGCATGGCCGAGGCATCGATCATGTCGAGCACGACGGCTGAATTGCTGCCGCGGATCACGGTGTCGTAAAGCGCCAGCACGTCGGCATGCTCGTCGCGTTCGAGATGCATCAGCGTCATATGCCACCAGTTATGGATGGCGAGCATGTTGTCGTTCGCCCAGTCGGCCTGGCGCTCGCGCGCCCAGCGGATGCCGTCATCGACGCGCGCCTGCATCTCCATCACATGCGCCACCGCATGATGGGCCCAGCCATCGCGCGGATTGAGAGCGCAGGCCTGGCGGCCGGTCTCCTCGGCGCGGCTGTAGTCGCCGCTTTCCTCGAGGCCGAAGGCGAGCATGCCGAGCACCGCATGATGGCCCGGCATCGCCGCGGTCCAGGCCGGCAGCACGCGCAGCACGCGGTCACGCAGGTTGCGCGCGTCGCCGCGGTAGTAATCGAGCAGATGGCCCATCTGCAGCGCCACGAGATCGCGCGGATGATCGAGCAGGATGCGGTCGAAGAGTTCAGACGCCGCCTCGAACCGCCCCAGCACCCAGGCCTCGGCAGCGGCCAGATGGCCAAGCTCGCGCTCGGTCTGCGCCAGGCCGCGCGCGGTTTCCAGGCCGCTGCGGGCCGGGGCGAGACCGGCGGCCTCCATGCCGGAAAGGAAAAGATGGGCCCGCAGCAGATGCGCCATGGCGAAATCCGGCGCCGCCGCAATCGCGGCCTCTGCGGTTTCCAGCGGGTTGCCGATATAGCCGTTGAACTGGGCCACGGCCTGTTCGTAAGGGCCGAGCGCGGCGGCATTGGCGCCGCTCAGGGGCTGGCCGTATTGATCCTTCAGCATCATTCGTCTCCGACTTCAAAACAGACTGGTCGGTATAGTTACGAAGGCGAGATCGCGTCAAGGTATACACAGCCTGCCTGGAGCAACTCTAAATGAGGGTCCTTTTCTTTGATTTGTTTCATATATTTCACTTACTGCCGAGAAACCTCACAGGCTTGTGAACCGACCAGACGGTCTGTTACCCTAGATTTCAGGTCAGGAGATTGAATATGCCCCGCGACGGAACCGCCACCCGTACGGCCATCATGGATGCCGCCCAGGCGCTGATCCTGGAGACCGGCTATGCCGCCACGGCGGTGGATGCGGTGATCGCCCGGGCCGGTCTGACCAAGGGCGCCTTCTTTTACCATTTCAAGACCAAGAGCGATCTGGCGCTGGCGCTGGTGCAACGCGATGCAGCGCTGGATGCCGCGCATCTGGAACGCAATCTCGACCGCGCCGAAGCCTTAAGCCGCGACCCGCTGCAGCAGCTGCTGATCTGCATCGGACTCTATGAGGAGGAGATGGCGCAGCTGACCGCACCCTTCCCCGGCTGCCTCTACGCCTCCTTCATCTACGAGGCGCAGATGTTCGACGCGGCGACGCTGGACGTGCTGCGGCAGGTCTTCCGCAACTGGACGACGCGGATCGGCGGCAAGCTGGAAGCGGTGATGGCGCTGTATCCGCCGCGCCTGCCCGTGCAGGCGAAGACGCTGGCCGAGATGAGCCTGGTGCTGCCGGAAGGCGCCTTCATCCTGTCGAAGGTGCAGCGCGATTCCACCGTCATCGCGGCGCAGTGGCGGCATTACCGCAACTATCTCGAACTGCTGTTCGCACCCCAGCTGCCCGATCCCGCGTCTGTGAAATCCGACCCGCTGGACGCGGTGGCGCTGCCCGCCTAGTCTGCCGCCATGGCAGGGGGAAGCCCGCGTTTCGAGGACATCTACAGCCGGACCAAGCTGACGACCGGCCTGATCCTCTTTGTCTTCCTCACCACGCATCTGATCAATCACATGCTGGGCATCGTATCGCTGGGCGCGATGGATGGCGGCTCGGTGCTGTTCAAATTCATCTGGCGCAGCTGGCCGGGCACCGTGGTGCTCTATGCCGCCGCGATCCTGCATCCGCTGCTGGCACTGTATAACTGGCTGCGGCGCGGCCATTACCGCGGCATCGCCTGGCAGGGCTGGATGCAGATCAGCCTCGGCATCCTGGTGCCGCCGCTGGTGGTCGACCACATCGTCGGCACGCGCGCGCTGAATTCCGCCTTCGGCATGAACGACAGTTACGCCTATGTGCTGATCGTGCAGTTCGTACAGGAACCGCTGATCGGCCTGCGGCAGAATATCCTGATCCTGATCGCCTGGGGCCATGGCTGCATCGGCGTCTATTACTGGCTGCGGCTGAAGCCCTTCTTCGAGAAACTGTCGCCGCTGCTCTATGCGGTGGCGCTGGTGCTGCCGATGCTGGCCACCATGGGCTATCTCTCGGGCGGCCGCGCCGTGCTGCTGGCGATGCAGGAACCCGACTGGCTGGAGCAGTTCCGCGGCACGCTGAACTGGCCGGGCCAGATCGCCAACGACTTTGGCCGCAATGCCGTCGAGGTCGCATACCTGACCATGATCGCGCTGCTGGCCGCCGGCCTGCTCGGTCGTGGCATGATCGCCCTGCTGCAGCGCCGGCGCGGCAGCATCACCATCAGTTATCCCGATGGCCGCCGCTTCCGCGGCCAGGCCGGCGCCATCACCGTGCTGGAGGCGAGCCGCGCCATCGGCTATGCCCATGCCTCCGTCTGCGGTGGCCAGGGTCGCTGTTCGACCTGCCGCGTGCGCGTCACCGGACCCGGCGCCGAAACGCTTTCTCCAGCCGATGCCGCCGAGCAGAAAGTGCTCGACCGCATCCGCGCCACACCCGGCGTGCGGCTGGCCTGCCAGATTCGCCCGACCGAAGATATGGCGGTCGTGCCGCTGCTGCCGGCCGGGGTGCCGGCCCGCGCGGTCTATGGCGTCGCCAGCCATGCCCAGGGCGCCGAACGCCGCATCGCCATCCTGTTCGCCGACCTGCGCGGCTTCACCAAACTGTCGGAGGGCAAGCTGCCCTATGACGTGGTGTTCGTGCTGAACCAGTATTTCAAGGCGATGGGCGAAGCCGTCGATGGCGCCGGCGGCCGGCTGGACAAGTTCATCGGCGATGGCGTGATGGCGCTGTTCGGTATCGACGAGGGGCCCGACGAGGGCTGCCGCCGCGCGCTGGATGCGGCGCGCCGCATGTCGCAGGCCCTGGTGCGGCTGAACGAGGCGCTGAAGATGGATCTCGACCAGACGCTGCGCATCGGCATCGGCATCCATTGCGGGCCCGCCATCGTCGGCGAGATGGGCCATGGCAGCGCCATGCATCTGACCGCGGTGGGCGATGCGGTCAACACCGCCAGCCGGCTGGAAAGCGCCACCAAGGATTTCGGCGCCGAGCTGGTGGTGTCGGCCGAGGTGGCCGAGCGCGCCGGCGCCACCGCCCTGCAGGGCATGGTCTGGCAGCGCGAGACCGTCGCCCTGCGCGGCAAATCCGAGACCCTGAGCGTGCTGGTGGCAACCCGGATCGGGGCGACCGAGCCGGCCTGACGGCAAAACCCGCCGTCCGGGTAACAGAGGCGGAACTTTACCTTCCGCCAGTCATTATGCACGATGGCGCAGGAAAGCCGGCCAGGGCCCCAGGCCCGCCTGAAGGGGGACGTCCCGTCCATGGAACGCAATACGCGATCCCAGCTGCCGTATTTTGCCGGCGGGCTGACGCCGGATGGCCAGTATCGGCTGCTGGTCGAGGCGGTCACCGACTATGCCATCTACATGCTGGATCCCGATGGCACCGTGGTGAGCTGGAATCCGGGCGCCCAGCGCTTCAAAGGCTATACGGCCGAGGAAATCATCGGCCAGAATTTCGCCCGCTTCTGGCCGGAGGAAGATCGCGCCGCCGCTCGGCCGCAGCAGGCGCTGGCCACGGCCGCGCGCGAGGGCCGCTTCGAGAGCGAAGGCTGGCGGGTGCGCAAGGACGGCACCCGCTTCTGGGCCCATGTGGTCATCGATCCCATTCATGAGCCGGGTGAGAACTCCGGCCGGGTGATCGGCTATGCCAAGATCACCCGTGACCTGAGCGAGCGCGAAGGCGCGGCCTCGGCCCTCAGCCACAGCGAGGAACGCTTTCGCCTGCTGGTGCAGAGCGTCACCGACTATGCCATCTACATGCTGGATCCCCAGGGCCGCGTGACCAACTGGAATGCCGGCGCCCAGAAGATCAAGGGCTATACCCCGGCCGAAATCATCGGCCAGCATTTCTCGCAGTTCTACAGCGCGGAGGACCGCGCCGCCGGCGAACCGGCGCGCGGCCTCGACATCGCCGCGCGCGAAGGTCGCTTCGAGAAGGAAGGCTGGCGCATCCGCAAGGACGGCACGCGGTTCTGGGCCAATGTGGTGATCGATGCGATCCGCGGCGACGACGGCACGCTGATCGGCTATGCCAAGGTCACGCGCGACATCACCGAGCGGCACAACACGCAGCGCGCCCTGGAAGAAGCACAGCAGGCCCTGTTCCAGTCGCAGAAGATGGACACCATCGGCCGCCTGACCGGCGGCATCGCCCATGACTTCAATAACCTGCTGATGGTGATCCTCGGCAGCCTGAAGCTGATGCGCAAGCGCCTGCCCGAGGATGTGAAGCTGCTGCGGCTGCTCGACAATGCCATGCAGGGTGCGCAGCGCGGCGCGGCGCTGACCCAGCGCATGCTGGCCTTCGCCCGCCGCCAGGCGCTCAAGCCGGAACCGACCGATCTGGGCCAGCTGGTCTATGGCATGACCGACCTGCTGCAGCGTTCGCTGGGCCCGCAGGTCCGCATCGAGGTGCGCTTCCCCGCACAGCTGGATATCGTGATGGTGGATGGCAACCAGCTCGAACTGGCGTTGCTGAACCTGACGATGAATGCGCGCGATGCCATGCCCGACGGCGGCGTCATCGTGGTCACCGCCTATTCGGAAGAGTTGCCCCAGACCCGCGGCACCCTGCGGCCCGGCCGCTATGTCTGCCTGTCGGTTGCCGACAACGGCGAGGGCATGGACGAGACGACGCTGTCGCGCGCCATGGAGCCCTTCTTCACCACCAAGGGGGTGGGCAAGGGCACCGGGCTCGGCCTGTCGATGGTGCATGGCCTGGCCGAACAGTCGGGCGGACAGCTCGTGCTGAAAAGCCGCAGGCAGGAAGGCACGGTGGCCGAACTCTGGTTGCCGGTGGCAGGGATGGCCGGCCTGCCGGACGCCGATACGACCATGACACTCACATCACAGGAGGACCCCGGGATGCGCAAGCTGACCATCCTGGCCGTGGATGACGACCGCTTGGTGCTGTTCAGCACCGTGGCGATGCTGGAAGACCTGGGTCACACTGCGATCGAAGCCATCTCGGGCCAGCAGGCCCTGGATGTCCTGCGCAGTGGCCAGCACAAGATCGATCTGGTCATCACCGACCAGGCGATGCCGCAAATGACCGGCACCCAGCTGGCCGATGCGATCGGCGCGGCCTGGCCGAAGCTGCCGGTGATCCTGGCCACCGGTTATGCCGAACTGCCCGACGGCACGGCCCTGCCGCGGCTCGGCAAGCCGTTCTTCCAGGAAGACCTCGCCCGCATCATCGCCGAGAGCGTCGATAAGACCGCCGCGTAAGGCATCCCGACATCCCGGATCAGAACTTTGCCGCCATGCCCAGCCGCAACTCGCGGCCGCGGATCGGCGCCACGTCTTTCAGCAGGGATGTGTGATTGCGGCCTTCCTCGTCGGTGAGGTTGCGGCCCTGCAGGCTGAACGCGAGATCACGGTTCTGTTCGAACGGCCGCCAAGTGAAGGCCGTGTTCAGCACGGTATAGCCATCGGTGCGCGTCTCGTTAGCGCCGGTGCGATCCTGGTCGAGCCGGCCGGCGACCTCGATGCGCCAGTCGAGCGGCGCGGTGCTGACGGTGAAGCCGCTGCGGTAGCCGACCGGCGGAATGCGCGGCAGCGCGGTTCCGCTGCCGCGCGCCTCACCGCGCACATAATCGGCGCTGCCATCCAGGCCGAGCGTGTAACCGGTGCCGCGGAAGACGGTCCAGGCGGCTTCCAGTTCGCCGCCGCGGAAATCCGCATCGGTCTGGCTGTATTGCAGCTCGTTCAGCCCGTCTTGCTGGTTGCCGGTGAAGGCGCCGAAGATGTAATCCTGAAACCGCGTGGCAAACAGCGTGGCCGCACCGGTCACGTCGCCGGCGGTTTTGCGCAAACTGATCTCGCCATGCCAGGCGGTTTCCTTGTCGAGCGTGGCGCGACCGATCTCGAAACTCTGCGTCGCCAGATGCGCACCGTTGGAAAACAGCTCTTCGGCCGAGGGCGCCCGTTCGGTGCGCGACAGCGACAGGCCCGCCGTATAGCTGTCATTCAGTTTGTAGGTCGTGCCCGCGGACAACCCCAGCGGCGTGAAAGCGCGCTCCTGGCCGAGCGTGCTGGCCTCGACGCTTACGCGCTCGGCCCGGCCGCCGAGCGAAAAGCCCCAGGGACCGGTCTCATAACGCTCGAGCAGGAACAGCGCCTGGCTGTCGGTGACGGTGGGCGAGATGAAAGCCTCGGCGCCGGTGGCGGTCAGATCGTGACGGCCGCCCTGCAGGCCGATGACGCCTTCGTTGCCGCCGAACAACGGCTTGTGCACGGCTTCGAGCCGGCCTTCCCAGCTTTCGGAATCGAAACGCGTGGCCGGACGGCCGTTGGCCTCGATCTCGTCATGCAGGTAATCGGCATAGCCGAATTTCAGTTTCACCTCGTCCAGGAAGCGCAGCGGCTCGTAGAAGCCGAATTTCGTATCGAGCCGCGTCTGGCTCATGTCGATATGCACCGGATCGTTGCCCGGCACGCCGTAATAGCTGTCGAACTGCGAAACGCTGGCGCCCGCATAGCCGGCCTCACCGAGGTATGACGCACCAACAGCGCCATTGCTGTTATGCATCGATGTATTGTCGACGCGGCCCCTGGTGCCGCGGGCGCGGGCCGCCGGGCTGGCATAGCCGTCGATGCCGTAATCATCGGCCGTCAGCGCACCGGCTTCGCCATGCACGACGAAGCGGTCGGTGACGGCCTGGTCGATGGCGGCGAAACCGCTTTTCTCCTTCGCGCCGGTGCCATAGTCGATCCGCGCCTCGCCCGCCGTGCCGTTTTTCGGCATGGCATCGGGAATGCGGCCGTCGATCACATTGACCACGCCTCCGATGGCCGAGCTGCCATAGAGCAGCGTGGCCGGACCGCGCAGCACCTCGATGCGTTTCGCACCGCCCATCGGCGCGATCACCGCATGATCGGGGCTGACGGTGGAGGCATCGAAGGTATCGACGCCGTTGTCGAGCACGCGCACGCGCGGGCCGCTCTGGCCGCGGATGATCGGCCGGCCGGCGCCGGCGCCGAACTGTGTGGAGGTGACGCCGGGCGTGCCATCCAGCACTTCGCCCAGGGTGGCGGCGCGGCGGCGATCCAGCGCCGCACCCTCCAGCACCGTGGTAGCTTCGGCCATCTCGTCCTGGCTCTGGCGCAGCGGCGCGGTGACGACGACAGGAGAGAGCTGGGTCGGGGTTTCCTGGGCCAGAGCCGCAGCGGGCAGCAGGACGGCAAGACTGGCGCCACTCAGCAGGCGCGGGACGGAAAACGGCATGAGACCCCCGGGAACAGAATTGTTACTCTATAACGTTATAAAGTAACAAATTGATCCGCAAGGGTCAGAAAATCCCCGTTCCCCAGGATTTATGGATGAGCGCTGCTTCCGGCTTGCGCGGGAATGATGGGATTGGTGACGGACTACTCGCCGTCTTTTTTCAGCATGCGGCCCAGCACGCGACCGCCGAAGACATGCACATGCAGATGCGGCACTTCCTGGTTGGCGTTTTCGCCGCAGTTGCTGAGCAGGCGGTAGCCGCCCGCAGCCGCGCCGGTCAGGCGCGCGGTGTCGCCGATGGCCTTGGTGTAATCCGCCATCTCCTCGGCCGAGGCGCGGGCAGAGAAATCGTCGAAATCGACATAGGCGCCCTTGGGGATCACCAGCACATGCACCGGCGCCAGCGGATTGATGTCGTGGAAGGCCAGACTATGGGCGGTCTCATGGACCTTCTTGCAGGGAATCTCGCCGCGCAGGATGCGGGCGAAGATGTTGGTGCTGTCGTAAGCCTTGGCCATGCAATCCGTCCTGATCAGGTGAGCTGACGCGCTTTTTTCTCTTCGATGCCCGACATGCCTTCGCGGCGGGTGAGTTCGGCGCGCACCTCATCGATGGTTACGCCGCAATCGGCCCACAGCACCAGCAGGTGAAAGACCAGGTCGGCGCTTTCCGAAATCACGTCGTCGCGGGTTTCGGCCACGGCGGCAATCGCTAGCTCGACGGCTTCCTCGCCCATCTTCTGCGCGATCTTGGCGCGGCCCTTGGCGAACAGCTTGGCGGTATGCGACACGGCCGGGTCGCCGCCCTTGCGGCTTTTGATGACCTCATACAGCCGTTCCAGCGTATCGCGGTTCTCGCCCATCGCGTCGCGCTCCCTTTGTGCCTTACAGCCGCACCGGGATACCGGCGGCGGCCATATGTTGTTTCGCTTCGCCGATGCTATGCCGGCCGAAGTGGAAAATCGAGGCCGCAAGCACGGCCGAGGCATGGCCTTTGGTTACACCATCGACGAAGTCATCCAGATTGCCGACGCCACCAGATGCCACCACGGGGATCGAGATGCTGTCCGCCACCCGGCGGGTCAGCTCCAGGTCGAAGCCCTTCTCGGAGCCGTCGCGGTCCATCGAGGTGAGCAGGATCTCGCCCGCCCCGAGCGCGGCCATGCGCTGCGCCCATTCAACAGCATCCAGCCCGGTGCCGGTGCGGCCGCCATGGGTGAAGACCTCCCATTTCCCGGGAGAGACCTGCTTGGCATCGATGGCTACCACCACACACTGGCTGCCGAACTTCTCGGCCGCCTCGCGCACGAAATCAGGGCGGTTGACGGCGGCGGTGTTGATCGAAGTCTTGTCGGCGCCGGCCAGCAGCAGTTTGCGCACGTCTTCCACCACGCGCACGCCGCCGCCGACGGTGAGCGGCATGAAGCAGCGTTCCGCCGTGCGGGCGACCACATCGAACAGGGTGTCGCGGGCATCCGACGATGCCGTGATATCGAGGAAGGTCAGTTCGTCGGCGCCGGCGGCATCGTAAACCGCCGCCTGCTCGACCGGATCGCCGGCATCGCGCAGGTTGACGAAATTGACGCCCTTGACGACGCGGCCGTCCTTGACGTCGAGGCAGGGAATGATGCGGACCTTGAGGCTCATGCCGCCACCTTCAGCGCTGCGGCCGGATCGATGCGGCCGTCATAGAGCGCACGGCCGAGGATGGCGCCATCGATGCCGGCGCCGTTGGCCGCTTCATGCTTGAGTGCGATGACATCCTCGATGCCGGCCAGGCCGCCGGACGCGATCACGGGGATCGAGACGGCGCGTGCCATGGCGGCGGTGGCGGCGACATTGACCCCCTTCAGCAGGCCATCGCGGTCGATATCGGTGTAGACGATGGCGGCAACGCCGGCATCGACGAATTTTTTCGCCAGATCGATGGCATCAAGATCGCTAGCTTCGGCCCAGCCTTCGACAGCCACACGGCCCGAGCGCGCATCGATGCCGACCACGACGCGGCCGGGCCAGCGCCGGGCCGCGCGTTTCACCAGCTCCGGATCACGCACGGCAATGGTGCCGAGGATGACGCGGCTGATGCCGGCATCGAGCCAGCCTTCGATGGTGGCTTCGTCGCGGATGCCGCCACCGAGCTGGATCGGCAGGCGGATCGCCTTGCGGATCGCCGTGACCGCCGCCGCATTGGCCGGCTTGCCGGCGAAGGCGCCATCGAGATCCACCAGATGCAGGTATTTGAAGCCGGCATCTTCCCACTGCTTCGCCTGCGCGGCGGGATCGCTGTTGAAGACCGTGACGCGATCCATGTCGCCCTGCTGCAGGCGCACGCATTCGCCGTTCTTCAGGTCAATGGCGGGATAGAGATTCAGCGCGCTCATATCAAAGCCCCAGCAGCGGCTTGCTGTAGAAGTAGCCTTCCACATAATGGCCGTCGACGAAGGCGTAATGCGGCTTGACGCCCCAGCGGCGATAGCCCGCACCTTCGGCCAGCTGGATCGCCGCGGCCTGGGTGGCGCGCATGTCGAGATCGATCTGGCGGTAGCCGGATTCGCGCGCCGCCTCTTCGGCAAAGGCCATCAGTCCGCGCGCCAGGCCATGGCCGCGCGCCCAGGGCGCGATGAAAAAGGTGGTGACCTGCACGCTGTGGCCCTGGGCCTCGTTGTTGATCGAGGGCCGCAGCAGCTGAGTCGAGCCGACGATGGCGCCATCCAGCCGGGCCACGAACAGATCGCGCTGCGGCATCAGCAGCACGCCGCGCCAGTAGCTTTCCAGGATGCGGCGCGCCGGCACCTTGAGCCAGCCGAAGCCGTTGCCGTCGATGATCGCCTTCTCGGCGGCATCGGACAGCTCGTCGATCTCGTCATCGCTCAGGCTGATGACCTTTTCGACCAGGGCATTGGGCTTGATGTCTTTCAGTCCGGCATTCATGGCTTCGGTTCCTGATCCATTACGGACGCCAGCGCAGGAAGTTCGCCAGCAGGCGCAAACCCGTCGCCTGGCTCTTTTCCGGATGGAACTGGGTGCCGACCATATTGTCGCGTCCGAGCATCGCCAGCACCGGCCCGCCATAGGCGGCATCGGCCAGCACCACGGCGCGGTCGGCGGGAATCATGTGATAGCTGTGGACGAAATAGGCGTGGGTGCCGGTTTCCAGCCCGGCCAGCACCGGATGGGGCTGACGCAGGTTGAGCTGGTTCCAGCCCATATGCGGCACCTTCAGGCTTGCATCCGCCGGCTTCAGCAGCTCGACCGCACCGTCGATCCAGCCGAGGCCTTTATGCTCGCCATGCTCGCGGCCGAGGGTCGCCATCAGCTGCATGCCAACGCAGATACCGAAGAAGGGTTTCGCCTTGCGGATCACCTGTTCGTTTAGCGCCTCGATCATGCCATCAAGCGCATTGAGGCCGCGATAGCAGTCGGCAAAGGCGCCCACGCCGGGCAGCACGATGGCATCGGCGGCGACCACATCCGCGGTCTTTGCGGTGACGCGCAGGTCGAGCGCAATCGCATTCTCGTCGGCCGCGCGCTGGATGGCTTTCGCCGCCGAGCGCAGGTTGCCGGAGCCGTAATCGATCAGGGCCAGCTTCATGACAATAACCGCATCATGACAATAAACGGGGGAAGGCGTCGGTGCTGCCGCGCATCGGATACGCCTCCGCCATATAGGCCGGGGCCGCCGCCGGAACGATCGCATGGCGCCCGTCGTGCAGGTGACGCAGCTCGGCTTCCTCGGCATCCGCCGCGCGCAGCACGCCGACCATGCGCCAGCCGTGGCGACGCAGCGTCCAGCGCCGGTAGTCATGGGCCATGGCGCCGATCAGCAGGCTGAATGCGATGCCGATGGCGCTGGCGGCCGGATCGGCGATATCGCCGAGTTCGAGCGCGATGCCGAAGGCGGCGCTGAAGATCATATAGGCGAGCAGGCCGAGCCAGAGGCGGTGGCGCAGCAGCCAGAGCGGCGGCAGCACGGCGGCCCACCAGCTGAAGCCGGTTTTCACGGCCAGCAGTTCGGTATCGCCACCGGCTTTGCCGGGACGCTCATGCAGGGTGAAGAATCGCATGAGTGCCCCTTAGAGCTTGCCTTTGGTCGTCGGCAGCGCGTGGGGGCTGCGCGGATCGACGGTGAAGGCCGTGCGCAGCGCGCGCGCGAGGCCCTTGTAGCAGCTCTCGACGATATGGTGATTGTTCTCACCATAGAGATTCTCGACATGCAGGGTGATGCCGGCATTCTGTGCGAAGGCCTGGAACCACTCCTTGAACAGCTCGGTATCCATGTCGCCGAGCTTGGGCTTGGTGAAATTCACCTTCCAGATCAGATACGGACGGTTGGAGATGTCCATGGCGACGCGGGTCAGCGTCTCGTCCATCGGAATCAGCGCATCGCCATAGCGCATGATGCCCTTGCGGTCGCCCAGCGCTTTCGCCACGGCTTCGCCGATGGCGATGCCGGTATCTTCAGTCAGGTGGTGGAAATCGATATGGATGTCGCCCTTCGCCTGGACCTCGAGGTTCATCAGGCTGTGGCGCGACAGCTGCTCCAGCATGTGGTCGAGGAAGCCGACGCCGGTCGAAACCTTGTAGACGCCGCTGCCATCGAGATCGAGCGTGACCGCGATCTCGGTTTCATTGGTTTTCCGGGCAATGCTGGCCGTACGGGCCATGGGACGCTCTCCTTGCCACTGCCCCGCCAGGGGATGGGCGGGAACGGGCGCGGTATAGCAGGAACCGGAACGGGTCGCTACCGGGTTTGACGCCCCGGAACCGGTCCCGAGTCAGTGCCGGGTTGGCGGGCGCACGACCTCGGCCGGGGGGCGGAACTGGGCCGGCGGATCGGGTGCCGCATGGCGGGCCGCCATGCCGGCGGTGGCGGTGCGATATTGGGTCAGTTTGGCGGTGAAGGCGCTCAGGTCCGGCAGCGGCATCCCGATGATGCGGCGCTCGACCGCTTCGAGATCGACCAGCAGCGGCCGGATCAGGCCCAGCTTGATCACCGGCGACACCCCGTTGAGGCAGGCCAGCGGCAGATCGGCAACCATGCGGTTGAAGTTGCGCATCACCCGTTCGCCGCGGGTTTCGGCGATTTCGCCGCGGGCATTGCGGGCCTCGCCGCGCAGAGTCGCCACCGCCTGCTGCAGATTGCCCAGCGTGGTGAGCCACTGGCCGGTGCGGGCCGGGTTGTCGATCAGATCGGCCGGCAGGGGGGTGGCCTGCAGCAGTACCAGGGCCTTGCCGAGACGGTCGCGCATGGCGGCGTCAGGCCTTGGCCGGGGAGGGCATGGAAGCAGGCATCACGGGTAAATCGATTGGCAGACGGATCATAAGGCGCGGGAGGATGCGTTTTTCCTGCGGCCAGCACGGCTACAGCGGCTTCTGAATACCAGATTAGCCGCCGATCTCGTGTTTGGCGAGCAGAAAGGAACATTAGTACCTCCCTACAGATAGGTGAAGCATACTTTTGTAGTCACGATCACGATTTCCCTCAGCCGGCCCGGACCGGCCTGCGGTCAGCGGCTGGCGGCGTCGCGAAAAGCCTGGGGCGCCTGGCTGCCCCATTGCGAGCGCAGCCCTTTGCTCTTGGGGTGCCGCCGGTATTCGTGGGTGCTGTTCAGCATATCGGTATCGGTCCAGTGCTCATGCACCCGGCCCCAGGGATCGCGCCAGTAGTCGAAAATCTGGCTGCCCAGCGTGTGGCGGCCGAGACCCCAGAGATGCAGATCGGGATATTTCGCCAGCAGCGCTTCATGGCCGACGGCGAGATCGTCGAAATCCTGCACCTCGAAGGAGATGTGGTTGAGACCCGCATTCTGGTGGCGGCCGAACATCATCACATGATGATCCACATAGGTCTCGCCGGCATCGACGCGGTTGAAACTGGCGAGCATCAGGCCAGGATCATCCTCGGCATGCACCTCGTCGGAGGCGACGATGCCGAGATGATGCCGGGCCCAGGCAACCGACTTCTCGACCTCGGGCGTGCTGATCACGGCGTGACCGATGCGCTTGACCTGCGAAGGCCGGTTGTCGACACGCAGCAGGTGACCGGCGCGCTGCTGCTTGTCATGGCCAAAGTTGAAAGCATTGGTCTGTACCGGCAGGGCCGGTGCCGCCGCCACGCCCCAGACCACTTCCAGCCCCATGCCGTTATGTTCGGACAGCCGGACGCGCTTGCCGCCACCGGGTTCGTCGATCGATTCAACCGCCGAGGCGCCGGCGGCTTCTTTCGACAGCTTGTGCAGATCATCGAGCGACCGCGCCCAGAAACCGATACGCAAGACGGCTGGGTCGCCCTTCTCGGTGATGTGGATGTGATGCGACGGATCGGTACCGCGCATGTAGAGCGCAGAAGCCGTGCGTTCGACGCGCGTCATGCCGAAGGTGGTCAGATAGTCTTCCTGCTGATCCAGGTCGGGAGACCGCAGCCTGATCCAGGCGATGTCTTTGATGCGGATAATCGGTTCGGCCATGGTTACCTCACGAACTGCACGGTCTGCCGCGTCACGGCGACAGCAGGATTTTACCGAGCGAGTCACCGCGCTCGATCAGGCGATGGGCTTCGGCGGCCTGCGACAACGGCAGGCGCCGGCCGATCGCCGGCCGGATCGCCCCGGATGACAGCAGGGCGATGACCTCGGTCATGATCTGCCGCCGCAGCGCCAGATCGCCATCCAGCGTATGCATGGAAAAGCAGCGCAAGGTCAGGCTTTTCGACAGCAGGGCGCGCATGGTGGCGAACACGTCCTGTTCAGGCAAGCCGGCGATGGCGTTGAAGGAGATCAGCGTGCCCCAGGGCGCCAGCATCTTCAGGCCGTCGGTCAGCGCGGCACCGCCGACATGGTCCAGAACCAGATCAACACCGGCACCGCCGGTGAGATCCAGCACGCGCGGCAGCACTGCTTCGGCCTTGTAATCGATAATATGATCGGCGCCCTGGCGCCGTGCGAAGTCTGCCTTTTCAGCCGAGCTGACGCTACCGATCACGATGAGGCCATGATGCTTCGCCAGTTGCACCGCGGCGCTGCCGACGCCACCGGCCGCGCCGGCGATGAAGACGCTGCGCGGCTTGCGGTCGCCGCCCTGCAGGGCCAGGCGCAGCATCGACCAGGCGACCTGGTAATTCGGCAGGCAGGCCGCAGCATCGAGATCGATATGGGCCGGCAGCGGAAACGGGGCCTCGGCCGGCACGGCCAGAGACTCTGTATAGCAGCCGCCACGCTGCGCCAGCTCGCGCGCCGTCACCAGAACCTTCTGACCGACGCTGAGCGCCGTCACACCATCGCCGATCGCCGTGACATGACCGCTCATATCGCTGCCCGGGCTGGTCGGCAGCGGCGGCATCCACTTGTAGACGCCGGTGCGGATCAGGACATCGGGCCAGCCGACGCCGATGGCCTCGGCCCGCACCACGACTTCGCCGGGCCCCGGCCGGGGCGTCGGCACGTCTTCGACCTGCAGAACCTCCGGCCCGCCGGTGTTGCGGATGATGACTGTTTTCACGTTCTCATTCCTGTTGCGGAATATTCGCCTTCTTGATCACATCGGTCCAGCGCGCGGCTTCGGCGGCAACCATCGTTTTCATCGCCTGCGGCGTGCTGCCCTGCACATCGCCGCCGACCACTTCCTCAAGCCGCGCCTTCACATCAGGCCGCGCCAGCGACTGCTGCACGGCGGCATTGAGCTGCGCGATGATCGGCGCCGGCGTGCCCTTGGGCGCGAACAGGCCGGCCCAGGTGCGCACATCGAAATTCGGCACGCCGCTTTCCGCCACGGTGGGCACGGTGGGCATGCCGCGGAACCGCGCCGGCGACGACACCGCCAGCGCCTTCAGCTTGCCGGCATTGAGCTGCGGCTGCACGGTCACTGTGGTGGCAATGATGATCGGCAGCTCGCCGCTGAGCAGGCCAGTGAAGGCTGCAGCCTCGCCGCGATAGGGCACATGATTCCACTGGATGCCGGCGACCGAGGCGAGCAGTTCGCCGGTCAGGTGATGGGTCGAGCCGACGCCGGCAGAGCCGTAATCCAGCTTGCCCGGATTGGCCTTCGCATAGGCCAGCAGTTCGCCGATGCTGTTGGCGGGGAAATCCGGCTTTGCGGCAATGGCGAAGGCGTAATAGACGACAGTCGAGATCATCTCGAAGCTGTCGACCGGATGGAACGGCAGGCTTTTATACAGGCCGGCCGAGACCGCATGGCCGCCGGTGGGCAGGCCGATGGTGTAGCCATCGGGCGCGGCATTGGCGACGGTGCGCGAGGCATTATTGCCGCCGGCACCCGGACGCTGCTCGACGATGATCGGCTGTTTCAGGATTTCCGACATCGGCTGGGCCAGGATGCGCGAGATCGCGTCTGCCGTGCCGCCGGCGGCGAAACCATGCACCAGACTGATCGGGCGGGTGGGATAGTCGGCGGCCTGGACCGCGCCGGCCAGAAAGACGGTCGCCAGCAGGGTGCCGGCAAAGCCTGCAAATTTGCTCATCGGTGTTCTCCCTAAGGTTTTTTGCGGTTTACCGGCCAGAAAATGAAACTTTCTGCATCGGCAGCCGTACTTAATGTTTGCATTAAGCATCGTTTTATGCATAATGTCTACAAGAATGCACAGCACTGAAACCGCCGGTCCTGCATAGGCTGAGCCATGATCGCCCGCCCCGAAGCCGAACCCACCCTGGTCGAGAAGGCCTATTCCCTGCTGCGCCAGACCATCGTGCGCGGCGAACTGCTGCCCGGCGACAAGCTGAAGATCGATGTGCTGCAGCGGGAATACGAGTTTTCCAGCAGCCCGCTGCGCGAGGCGCTGAACCGCCTGACCGCGGAAGGCCTGGTGGTGGCGGAAGGCAATCGCGGGTTCCGCGTGGCGCCGGTGTCGCTGGAAGACCTGCAGGACATCGCCGCCCTGCGCGTGGTGCTGGAGCGCGAAGCTGTTGAAGCCTCCATCGCCGATGGCGGCGACGACTGGGAGGCGCGCATCGTCGCCGCCTTCTATCGCCTCGAGCGCGAGGAAAAGCGCCTGTTCGATGAAACGCTGCCGCTGAACGAGGAATGGAGCCAGCGCCATCGCGACTTCCACATGGCGCTGCTGTCAGGCGGCAAGTCGCAGCGCCTGATCAACATGTGCAACAGCCTGTTCGACCAGGCCGAACGCTATCGCCGGCTATCCGCCATTTATCGCACGGCCAAGCGCAACAAGAGCGACGAACACCGCAAGCTGATGGACGCCGTGCTGTCGCGCGACCCGGTAAAGGCGGCTGCGCATCTGCGCGAGCATGTGATGAAAACCGCCGCCAATGTCGCCAATGCCATGCAGGCCCGGCAAACCGGCGAAACCGTGACCTCGTAACACCACTCATCCAGTCATTGCCGCGCGGCCCTGCAATGACAGTGTGGCCGCGCGTATCATCAGGGAGACACCATCTATGAAACTCGCATCCTTCGCCCATCAGGGCCGTGAATCCTGGGGCGCCGTGCAGGGCGACAGGATCGTCGATCTGGGCCGACATTTCGGCGGCAGCTATCCCACGCTGGCTGATTTCCTCGGCGGCAAGGATTATGCCGGGCGCGATGCCATCGTGGCCGGCCTCAAGGCCGAATTGGCGCTGCAGGACGTGACCCTGCTACCGGTGATCCCGCGCCCGGAAAAGATCGTCTGCCTGGTGCGCAACTACATGGATCATCACCAGGAGGTGCTGGCCGCCGGCATGCATCGCGAGCTGTCGGAGTTTCCGCCGATCTTCCTGCGCGTCTGGCGTTCGCAGGTGGCCCATGGCCAGCCGATCATCCGCCCGAAGGTATCGGAGCAGCTCGACTGGGAAGGCGAGATGGCGCTGATTATAGGCACGGGCGGCCGTCATATCGCCGAGGCCGATGCCTACAAGCATATTGCCGGCTATGCCTGTTACAACGACGCCAGCATCCGCGAATGGCAGTTCCATGCCAAGCAGATCGCGGCGGGCAAGAATTTCCAGGGCACCGGCGCCTTCGGTCCCTGGATGGTGACCGCCGATGAGGTTCCGGAACCCGAGAATCTGAAACTGGAGCTGCGTCTGAACGGCAAGACCGAGCAATCCTCCAACACCAGCAACCTGATCTTCAAGATTCCGCGCATCATCAGCTATTGCTCGACCATCTTCGACCTGGTGCCCGGCGACGTGATCGTCACCGGCACGCCGGCCGGCGTGGGCTGGAGCCGCAAGCCGCCGCATTTCATGAAACATGGCGATACGGTGGAAGTGGAGATCGAGAAGATCGGCGTTCTGCGCAACCCGGTCGTCAACGAAGCCTGAGGTTCGGCCATGTGGAAGGTTCGCAAATTCGTCACCAATGTCGAGGACGTGCTGCACGATCACGGCCCTGACCTTGCGAAACCGCTGCGGATCGGCACGGCGGCTGTCGTTGTCCAGAATCCCTATGCCGGCCGGTATGTCGAAGACCTGATGCCGGGCATGGAGGCGCTGAACGAACTGGGCCGCGAAGTGGCGCGCCGCCTGCTCAAGGCGCTGGATGCCAAGCCGGCGGAGATCGAGGCCTATGGCAAGGGCGCGATCGTCGGCGCCGACGGCGAACTGGAGCATGGCGCCATGTGGCATCCCTCGGGCGGCTGGGGCATGCGCGCGGTGCTGGGCGATACCAAGGCGATCGTGCCCGCCGGCAAGATGGTGGGCCCGGTCGGCGTGCGCCTGATGATGCCGCTGGGCCATGTGAACGCCGCCTATGTGCGCTCGCATTTCCATACGGTGGGCGTCAGCATCGACGATGCGCCGCGCGCCGATGAAATTGTCTATGCGCTCGGCATGGCCACGGGCGGCCGGCCGAATGCCCGGCTCGGCGGCCTCGCAGCCACCGAGATCAAAGGCATCGACGGCCTGCGCTGACGGGTCAGGCGACCCGGAAGCGCTGCACCAGCGCGCTCAGTTCGGTGGCCTGCTGGGCCATGGCCTGGGCGGAGGCATTGGTCTCCTCGACCAGCGCGCCGTTGCGCTGGGTCATCTCGTCCATGTTGACCACGGCACCGTTGACCTCTTCCAGACCGCGCGACTGCTCGGCACTGGCCGCCGCGATCTCGGCCACGATGTCAGACACCTTCTTTACCGCCGTCACGATCTCGGTCAGCGAGCTGCCGGCCTGGTTCACCAGGGCCGCGCCGGACTTCACCTGCGCGTTGGAGGCCGAGATCAGGCCCTTGATCTGCTTGCTGGCATCGGCCGAGCGCTGCGCCAGGGTGCGCACCTCCTGCGCCACCACGGCAAAGCCCTTGCCGGCCTCGCCGGCTCTTGCCGCTTCGACCGATGCATTGAGCGCCAGCAGGTTGGTCTGGAAGGCGATCTCGTCGATCAGGCCGACGATATCGCTGATCTTCTGGGCGCTGCCCTCGATCTCGCCCATCGCCGCAACCGCCTGGGTCACCACCCCGCCGCCCTTCTCCGCCGTGTCGCGCGCCACCCCGGCCAGCTGATTCGCCGCCTGGGCATTGTCGGCATTCTGCTTCACTGTCGCCGTCACCTGATGCATCGAGGCGGCCGTCTGTTCCAGCGCCGCCGCCTGGCTCTCCGTCCGGCTCGCCAGATCCTGGCTGCCGGTCGAGATCTCCGCAGACGCATCGCGCACCGCGGCGGCGCTCTGCGCGATCTGCGTCATCGCATCGGCCAGCGTGCTGCCGGCCATGTTGACGTCGCCCTGCAGCTTGGCAAAGACGCCGTTATATTCTCCGTCCACCCGGCGCGTGAGATCGCCGGCGGCCAGACCGGCCAGCACGCCGCCCACCGCACCGATGGCGCCGCCGATGGCATCGAGCAGCTGGTTGATGCCGCTGCCGAGCCGCACAGCCACTCCGCTCAAGGGCGCCGTGTCGATGCGGCGGTCCAGTTCGCCGGCCGCCGCCGCCGACACGATCTCGCCCACCGCACGGTCGAGCAGCGCTTCCTGTTCGGCGCGGGTCTGTTCGGCCGATCGGCGTTCCGTCTCCACCTCGCCACGCAGGCGCTCATTCTCGGCGCCATTCTCCTTGAACACGGAAACCGCCGAAGCCATGCGGCCGATCTCGTCGCCGCGCTGCAGGCCCGGCACCTCGGCGCCGTAATCGCCCTGCGCCAGCCTTGCCATCGCATCGGTCAATGCCGTAATCGGATTGGCGATGTTGCGGCCGATCAGCCAGGCAAAGACGATGCCGACGGCGAGCGCGGCCAGCGACATGACCAGAACGGTGGCGAAGGTGGCGTCGAACGCAGCGGTCGCGCCGCTGCGCTCGGTCTGCAGCGTCGCATCCTGGCTGCTGCGCACCTGCTCGATACGCTCGGCGATCTGCGCGATATCCTGCTCCATCTCCTGATAGACGAGACGGTTGATGTCGGCGGCGGCACCCGCCGCGTTAAGGATGCCGGCCTCATACTGTTTGGCGAAGGTTTCGGCCTCGGTCGCCAGCGCCTTCAGCTCCGCCTCGTCTTCCAGCATGATCTTCAGGTCTTCGATCATGTCGACGAAAGTGCCGACCTTGCCGCGCGCCTCGGCCGCCATCGCCATGTCGCCCTGGCCGATGAACCGCGTGGCGGCGATGCGGATTTCCGAAAACGCATCCAGCACCAGGCCGGATTCCGTTGCGGTCATGAAATTCTGTTTCTTGTTCGCGGCCTTGATCAGCTGCATCAGGCTCTCGCGGGCGCGCGGGCCGTAAACGTCGAGCTGGCTGCTGCTGATCGCCTTGAGCTGGTTGCGCGCATCCAGCGCCAGCGCCAGCTTGGAAAACGTGCTTTTCAGCAGTGGCACCGTTTCGGCCAGCATGGCCTTGCGCTGCGGATCGCGCACGCCGGCCACCAGGCCATCCAGGGCTTCGGTCATGCGCGGCTCCAGCCGGCGCACGCCGAGCAGGCCGCGCGGATCGTCGCGCTCGATGAACAGCAGCAGATTGCGGCGCAGATCGACCAGATCGCGTTCGAAACCATAGAGCCGCTGGTTGTTGCCGGCGATGCGGTCATAGGTGCTGAAGGCGACGACGCCGCGCTGGATGCCGTAGACGGCGGCCGCAGCCACGATCGTCAGCAGCAGCAGCGCCGCCGCAAAACCGATGGCGATGCGCAGCCGGATGCCAAGCCGGCCGAACCAGGCGACCAGCGGCGGCACGCGGCGCGGATCGCGGGCCGGCGGTGCTGCATCTTCAACGGGAAGAGCAAGGGACAGCTCGGAAACAGCCATAGGATTCTCCATGGGCGAAGCAAGGCGCGACAGCCATGGCGCGCCTAATGTTGCGGGTGGGATCAGGCGATGGGGTGAGGGCGGCCGATGCGGGCGCGACAGGGATCGGCGACGCAGAACGAAAAACGCATCAAAGCTCCTACTCCTCGGTACGGGACGGCAGCCGTGCGTCATCTCACGGTGCGGTTTGGGTCTTGCCCGTTCCGGCGTTCCCCCCAAGGAACCGCGCCAGCCTCGCGGTACACGCGAGCAGGGTCAAGCACGATCCTGAAGCGCAGGTTATCAAAATTTTACAAAGTGACGACCGTCTGGCACGGCGCAATGACGCCATGGTTGTTTCTGACTTAAGCCATTCTCGCTGCAAGCGGATTTGACTTCTTGGAGAAGGTATAAGTTATGGAAATCGCCCGACTTTGCTCCGGGCCGCAAAATGCAACCGGGTAGAAGCCCCTGGCGAGTGGTGGTAAAAACACTACATCAAACAACAGCAGAGACTCACCCGTGATGGAGAAGCTTATGCGTAAACCGAACCCATACGACGCCCATGTCGGGGCACGGCTGCGCGCTTGCCGCACTCTTGCCGGTTTCAGCCAGGAGCGCCTGGGTACGTCCGTGGGCCTGAGCTTCCAGCAGATTCAAAAATACGAAAAAGGCCTGAACCGCATCGGTGCCAGCCGCCTGCAGCAGTTTTCGCAGATTCTGAACGTGCCGCCGTCCTACTTCTTTGAAGACATGCCGGGCATCGAACATCAGCCCAGCGTGCGGCCCGAACATTCCGTCGTCTCCGAGATCGAGCAGGATAAAAGCCCGGTATCGCGCCGCCAGGCGCTGGAGCTGGTGCGCAACTTCGGCAAGATCACCGACCCGATGGTGCGGGACCGCATCTTCCAGCTGATCAAGGCCGCCGCCACCTCCTATAGCGGCAAGGAAGAGGGCGAAAGCGAAGAGACCCCGGCCGTCGAGGCCTGATCCTTCACACCATCCGTTACTAAAAACCGGGCCGGTTCATGGCCCGGTTTTTTTGTGCCCGGCGGCCTTCGGGCTACAACCTCCGTTGTCAACAAACTGGGAACATTAACCATAATGGTGTATACTCCGTCGTGCTAACCACAACTGACGGAGGTCATGATGACCATTTTCTCGCGCTTCCCCGCGCCGCCGGCGATTCACGCCCGCAGCCCGGTGCATCCCCGCCTGCCTGACCAAATTACGCTGACGCATGGACCGCGCCCCGAATTGGGCGCGTTTTTTTTGGCCGCCGACAAAGCCGCCCGCGACCGCGGCGTCTATCTCACCCTGAGCACAGACTTCGAATTGCTGCGCGAGGTGAATGCCCGCAACCAGGGCAGCTGGCACGGCCTCGCGCCCAGCTTCGACTGCGCCTATGGCGGCATCGACAAAAGCTGCGGCTTCTGGCTGATCGGTCGCGATGAAGATGACGTCATCGTCAGCACCCAGGCCGCGCGCTTCTTCGATACCGGCACGGAAACGCTGCGCGATTACCTGCAAAGCCTGAAGCTGTTCTATCCCCGCCCGGACGAGCAGAAGCTGCCCGAGGAAAGCTGCGATGCCGACAGTCCCGGCGCCGCGCTGATCCGCGGGGCCATGGTCTATTCCGGCGGCACCTGGATTCATCCGGACTATCGCAAGCGGCAGATGCCGATGATCCTGCCGCGCATCAGCCGTGCACTGGCGCTGACGCTGTGGGACACGCAATACACTTTCAGCATGGTCAGCCATGCGCTGGTACAGAAGGGCGTGGCGAAGGCCTATGGCTATCGCAATATCGAACCGGGCATCCGCTGGATGAACGCACCCGGCGATGTCCGCCTGGACGGCACCCTGGTGTGGATGGATCGTGCCGAGCTGCTGGCCGACCAGCAGCAGTTCGACCGCCTGCTGGAGCGCGACAGCGCCCCACGCATGCCGACGCAACCCGCAGCGCCGCTGCAGGTGGCGGTGCACTGACGGAACAGATCAGCGCTTGGCGTCGGTGACGTCGAGCGGAATGGAAATGTTCTGGTTGAGCAGGGAGCTGCCGGTGAGAAGAATTCCTTCTGTCGGCAGCTTCCAGCGCAGAATCACACGCTGGTAGCGGCGCCGGCGCGGATCATGGCCGGGCTGCTCGATGATAGCGTCGATATCATCGATCTGCGGATCGCCCTTGTCGAGCGCCTGCTTGTAGGCCTTTGCCACCCACTGGCCATAGGCGCGATCAGGCTGGTCGTCGATCCGCCGCCGCCGCATTTCATGGAAGGAGAAATTGTCGTAGACGGTGAAGCCGGTGCCGCTGTTGTCGACATACAGCTCGCCATCGTTGCCGGGCTGGATGCGCACGGTGCGATCCTGTAGCCCGGTGCTCTGCAGGTAGCGGTGCACCGGTTCGGAATAGACGCCATCGACAAAGCGCCACAGTTCGAACAGGCCGCTGAGTTCGGCATGGGCATGATAGAGCCAGTCGCGCGGCGCATGGGCCTGACGGATGAACTGGTCGCGCATGCGCGCCTCGCGCATCGGCGCCACTTCTTCCATGCGGGCCAGCAAGGGCTCTGCCGCCACATAGGCCTCTTCCAGCCAGCCGCTGGCATAGAAAACCAGCGCCACCGGCTTCTTGGCGACCGCGCGCATCAGATAGGGCTTGAGGGTTTCGAGCGCGTCGCGGCTGACCATGCCCGCGCGAAACTGCAGGAAGGTTGCCGCTTCATCGACCAGCAGGGAGACAAAACCGAGATTGCGCGTGGCGTAGGACGCGAGATCAAAATCGGGATCGCTATAACCAAGCTGTTCCGCCAGCGTCGCGGACGGCCAACGCCACCATTGGCCCTTCGGATCGATCAGGTAGTTCATTCTGACACCCCCACCAGCCTGCCTGTGCCGGTGTGGGGGAATTTTAGGGCAGCCCGGAGGAAGAGTCGAGGGGACCGCCTGCACGCCACTTCGCGCGGTCGCGAAAGTTGCATAGACTGGTGGTTGTAGGATCTGCAGCATCGCGCGGCGACATGGGCCCCTGCCGTCGCGGCAGCACCCTTCAAACTGTGACGGATGTCGGATTTTCGGCACCTTGCGTGCGCGACGCCGCCTTCCTACATGAAACGGCATTCCGAGGTTGAGGTTTCCGACATGAGCAGTGAAGACCGCGTGCCGACCTGGCACGGCACCACAATCCTTGCCGTGCGCAAGGGCAGCCAGGTTGTGCTGGCTGGCGACGGCCAGGTCAGCCTGGGCCAGACCGTCATCAAGTCGAACGCGCGCAAGGTACGCCGCATTGGCGACGGCTCGATCCTGGCCGGCTTCGCCGGCGCCACCGCCGATGCTTTCACGCTGTTCGAGCGGCTGGAAAGCAAGCTGGAGCGTCATCCCGGCCAGCTGATGCGCGCCTGCGTCGAACTGGCCAAGGACTGGCGCACCGACCGCTACCTGCGCCGCCTGGAAGCCATGATGGCGGTGGCCGACAAATCAGTATCGCTGGTGCTGACCGGCACCGGCGACGTGCTGGAGCCCGAAGACGGCCTGATCGCCATCGGTTCGGGTGGCAACTATGCGCTGGCCGCCGCCCGCGCGCTGATCGATCGCGACGACATGGATGCCGAGGCGATCGCGCGCAAAAGCCTGAACATCGCTGCCGATATCTGCGTCTATACCAATCGCAACGTCATTGTTGAAAAGCTGCCATGACCTCGTTCTCGCCCCGCGAAATCGTTTCCGAACTCGACCGCTATATCGTCGGCCAGCACGACGCCAAGAAGGCGGTCGCTGTGGCGCTGCGCAACCGCTGGCGCCGCCAGCAGCTGCCCGAGGCCCTGCGCGATGAAGTGCTGCCGAAGAATATCCTGATGATCGGCCCGACCGGCGTGGGCAAGACCGAGATCTCGCGCCGTCTGGCCAAGCTGGCCAATGCACCCTTCCTTAAAGTCGAGGCCACCAAGTTCACCGAAGTGGGCTATGTCGGCCGCGATGTCGAGCAGATCGTGCGTGACCTGCTGGAAGGCGCGCTGACCATGATCCGTGAGCGCAAGCGCAAGGACGTCTCCGCCCGCGCCGAACTGGCGGCCGAGGAGCGTCTGCTCGATGCCCTGGTCGGCGAGAAGGCCAGCGTCGAGACGCGGCAGAAATTCCGCAAGATGCTGCGCGAAGGCGAGCTCGACAAACGCGAGGTGGACATCGAACTGAAGGATGGCGCCGGCGGCGGCATGCCGATGTTCGAGATTCCCGGCATGCCGGGCGCACAGATGGGCATGGCCAATATCCAGGACATGCTGGGCAAGGCCTTTGGCGGCATGCGCGGCAAGCCGCGCAAGGTGCAGGTGGCGGACGCCATGACGGCACTGACCCAGGAAGAAAGCGACAAGCTGGTCGACCAGGACAGCCTGGTGAAGGATGCCATCACGGCGGTGGAGCAGAACGGCATCGTCTTCATCGACGAGATCGATAAGATCTGCGCGCGCAGCGAATACCGTGGCGGCGGCGATGTCAGCCGCGAAGGCGTGCAGCGCGACCTGCTGCCGCTGATCGAGGGTACGACCGTCAACACGAAACACGGCACGGTAAAAACGGACCATATCCTGTTCATCGCTTCGGGCGCCTTCTCGGTGGCCAAGCCGAGCGACCTGCTGCCTGAGCTGCAGGGCCGCCTGCCGATCCGCGTCGAGCTGAAGGGCCTGACGCGCGACGACTTCAAGCGCATCCTGACCGAACCGGAGGCCAGCCTGCTGAAGCAGTATACGGCCCTGCTGGGCACCGAGCAGGTGACGCTCGCCTTCACCGACGATGCCATCGATGCCCTGGCCAAGATCGCCGCCGAGGTGAACGAGGGCGTGGAGAATATCGGCGCCCGCCGCCTGCACACGATCCTGGAGCGCGTGCTGGAAGAAGTGAGCTACAGCGCCACCGACCATGCCGGCCAGACCGTCACGGTGGATGCGGCCTATGTGACACAGCGCATCGGCGATCTGGCCAAGAATGCCGACCTGAGCAAATACATCCTGTAAGGCTGCGTTAAGCGGCGCGCGCTGTCTCGGCGCGTGCCGCGCGCCGCCGGATCAGGTCGCGCTCCTTGCGCAGCCGGGCCCAGTACATCCACGCGCCGCTGAACACCAGCACGGTCAGGCCGAGACCAAAGCAGAACCAGATCAATCGGGAATACAGCCCGGCGAAATCGCCGAAATGCAGCGGATTGGTCATTTCGTTCCAGATGCGCCAGAAACCGGCGCCGTCGATCTTCTCCACCCGCAGCACTGCACCGGTTTTCGGGTCGAGATAGACCTTGTTGGCGCGATCGCGCACCATAAAGTCACCGGCCTGACCGTCGAAGCGCAGCGCGTCGCCATTGCGGCGCGGAAAATACACCGCGCCGATCTGCTGTTCCGGGAAAGCGCGTTGCGCGATGACGACCAGATCGTCGAGCGGCAGTGGCGGTGCCGATGACGCGGCGGCTTTCGGCGCCGGCGGTTCCAGCCGACCGCCGGTATCCAGCATCAGCCGCTCGGCGAAATACCACATGGCGGTCAGCGACATCACGGCGAGGAACCAGACCAACCAGCCGGCCACCAGCCGATGCAGATCGTTAAGCAACACACTGCTGCCCTGGGTCACGCGCAGCCGAAACAGTCCGCGCCAAAAACGCGGATAGATCACCAGGCCGCTGACCAGCATGAGGAAGAGCACCAGGCCGAACGGCGTGGCGAGATAGACACCGATATTGATGCCGTTGACATTGGGCAGGTAAAACTGGCGGTGAATCTGCCGCAGCGTCGCCTGCACGGTTTCGCGCGGGCCTTCGCCGGTGACGACCGCGCGATAGGGATCGACATAGAGCAGGCGTGGCTGGCCCTGCCCATCCGGACCGGGCGCCGTGACGACGCGCACCTCGGCAGCGAACCGGCTGCCCTGCGGTGCCATCATGCGCTGGATCGTCCAGTCTGGATGCCGGCTGCGGATCGCCGCTTCCATCTGGCCCCAGCTGGCCGGTGCGGCATTGAGCGGCCGTTCGACGCGAAGCGCTGGATCGGCCAGCCAGTCGATATAATGACCGACACTGGTCAGCGTGCCGAAGAGGCAGAGGAAACCGAGCACCAGACAGAGCCAGAAGCCGAGCATGCCATGGAGCCAGCGCATGCTGCGCGGACCAACGATCTGCCGCAGTCTGACCGTCAGGGGCATGCCGGCTTGCCGGTCTTGGGATCGGCGAGCGTCCAGGCCACGGCGGCGTTGAACAGCGCCAAGCCATCGGCATTCAGGTTGCCGAAGGTGTCGTTATCCAGCAGGAAAAAGCTGCGCCGGGCCGGCGCCAGGAAATCGTAATCCATGGTAGCGCCGCGTTCGTAGGCGAAGATCGCCGCCTTCTCGGGCTGGCCCGGCAGGGTGGCGATGATGCTGGCGCCGAGGCCCGGCCTGCCCCAGCCCATCGGCGCATTGCCGGTGTAAACATTGCGCGGCCCGGCCGCGAGGCCGGCACCCAGCGGATGCGGCGCGTTGACCATCCACAATTCATGCTCGCGTTCGACGGCGCCATAATCGGCGTCCTTGCGACGGCCGGTCATGCGCAGATCGTCCAGTTCGTCATTCTCCCAGGTCAGCAGCGGCACCGGCACATCGCGATAGGCTTCCATCAGGTCGCGCGAGCGCACGCTGGCTGACAGCGTCACCAGATCGTGGCGGCAGGCTTCGGCCGCCGGCAGATACTGGTCGTGATAGGTGACGAGATAGCCCTGCTTTTCCAGATGCGCCTTGATGGCGTCGTCGGTCTTGCGGCTGGCGCTGTCAGCCTTGTGCACGAACAGGATGCGCTTGCCGCCGGCCTGCGCCCAGACCGGTGCAGCCGCAAGCAGCAGCAGGCCAACCAGCAGAGCAGGGCGACGGCACGGCATCCACAGGCTCAGAACTTCGCCGTGATGCCGGCGATGACCGTCATCGGCGCGCCGGGCAGGTTTTCCAGGCGCGTCACGGTCTGCTCGATATACTCGGCATCGGTGAGGTTGCGGCCGGTCAAGGACAGGCGGATACGATCATTGAGGTCGTAGAAGACCGTGGCATCGAGGCGGTAGTAGCTGTCGACCCGGTAGCTGTTGGCCAGATCGCCCTGGCGGTTGCCGACATAGGTGACGCCCGCGCCAAGGCCGAGGCCTTTCAGATCGCCGCTCTGGAACTGGTAGGTGTTCCACAGGCTGCCGCTCAGCTTGGGGACATTGGGCAGGCGCGCGCCCTTGACGAGCGTGCGGTCGGCGATCACTTCCGCTTCCATATAGGTGAGGCCGCTCATCACGCTCCAGCCCGGCAGGATCTGGCCGACCAGGTCCAGCTCGATGCCGCGCGAGCGCTGCTCGCCCGTCAGCACCGAGAAATTCGGCGTACCGGAGGCGGTGGCAACATTTTCCTTGGTGACTTCAAACAGCGCCAGGCCGGCCGTCAGCTTGTCGGGGATAACGTCATATTTGGCGCCAGTCTCATACTGGATGCCTTTTTCCGGCTCCGGCACGCCACCGCCGAGGATGGCCGTGGTCTGCGGGCTGAAGGACGTCGCGTAGCTGGCATAGAGCGACAGCGGCGGCACCGGTTTGTAGACCACGCCGGCACGCGGGCCGACATTGTCGCGGTCTACCATCGTCGCAATGCGCTGGGTGATGCTGGTCTGGTCCAGCGAGTCATAGCGCAGGCCGAGCAGGACCTCCCACTGGTCGCTCAGCTTGATCTGGTCCTGCATGAACACCGAATTGATGTTCATGCGGGTGAGCGGCATGTTCTGGAAGTTGAAGGTGCCGGGCAGCGATCCGAAGCCGGGGCTGGTCAGGTTGACGGCCGCCAGGGTGGCGTTCTGCTGCAGGATGAAGCGGTCGGCATTGATATATTCATAGCCGGTGACGAAGGTATGGCCGACGCTGCCGGTATCGAACTTGAAGACCGCTTCGGTCTGCGAGTCAAAAGCATCCATCTTCTCCATCTGGCGGAGCGCCTGACGGTTCATGACGGTCTGCGCCGCGTTCAGCGTCGTGCCGTTCGGCACCATGCGGAAGGTTTCGCCCCAAGTGTAGCTGAACATCTGGCGGAGCGTGAGCCAGTCACGCACATCATGCTCGGCGCGATAGACCGTGTTGTCCACTGTCGCTTCGTAGCGCGCCCAGTCCTCGCCGTAATAGCGCTCGCGCGGCAGCACCACACGGTTAAACTGCGCCGGCAGGCCGCGATCAAACTGGCTCTGCTGTTCGGTATGTTCGTAGTTGAAGGAAAAGCGCGTGTCGTCGCGCGGCGCCCAGTTCAGCACCGGCGCAAAATATTCGCGCGTGTCGTCGTTGTTATAGCGGAAGCTGCCTTCGGTCTGCATCCCCACGGTCATGCGTGCGGTCAGCGTGCCGGCCGGATCGATCGGACCGGTGACCGTACCTTCGCCGCGATAGAAATCATAAGACCCGGCCTGCAGCGTGGCGCTGCCGCCGAAGACATTCGACGGCTTCTTCGTCACCAGGTTGATCAGGCCGCCCGGCTCGGTGCGGCCGTAGAGCACTGACGACGGCCCCTTCAGAACCTCGACGCGCTCGATGGACGACAGGTCGCGTGAGACCAGCGGGAAGTTCAGTGCCGGACTCTGCATCACGCCATCGATGGCGAAGGTCTGGGTCTGGAAACCGCGGAGCGTGAAATTCTGGCCGCGCCCGCCATTGGTGCCGTTCGGCTGCACGTTCGGCACCATGTAGAGCACATCCGCCAGGCGCGTGGACTGGCGATCCTCGATCACCTGGCGCGGTACCACGTTGACGGTCTGCGGCACGTCCTTCAAGGCGGTATCGGTCTTGGTGCCGGTGGCGCTGCGGGTGGCGCGGTAGCCCTCCACCGGGCCATCGGCGCGCTCGGGCATCGCAGGCGCCTCGACCTGGATGGCCGGCAGCTGGGCCGGCGGTTCCGTGGTGGTCTGGGCAACGGCGGGGACAGTGGTGAGTCCGGCCAGCACAGCGAGGGTTGAGGCGGGCGTACGAAGGCGCATGCAGAAAGCTCCGCGAAGAACGGGTCTTGCTGAGCAGCACCGGGCAGTCCGGCGCTGCGATCTGGCTATCACCCCCAACGAATACTGTTCGGTAACACCCGTATGCAGATCAAGTCAATGCGAATGAGACGCATGTTTATGTGAAATTTCTCAGATTCTGGCGCTTTTATAAGCATTGCGCGGCCGCTTCAGGCGGCGTTTCCTTTCTGCCTGAATACCGGGAGGAATAATGATGAACACTCTGACGGGCCGGGTGGCCCTGGTGACCGGCGGCTCCAGCGGCATCGGCGCCGCCACCGTGCAGCAGCTGGCCGCCCGCAAATGCCAGGTGGCGATCAACTTCTCGCGCAATCGCGTGGCGGCCGAGCGCGTGGCGGCTGCGGTGGAAGCCGCCGGCGGCATCCCGCCCCTGCTGGTGCAGGGCAATGTGGCCGAGGATGCCGACTGCCAGCGTGTCGTGGCCGAGACCATCGCGCGCTTCGGCCGGCTGGATTATCTGGTCAACAATGCCGGCACGACGAAATTCGTCGCCCATCGCGATCTTGCCGGCCTGTCGGCCCAGGACTTCCAGGACATTTTCGCCGTCAACACCATCGGTCCGTTCCAGATGGTGCGCGCCGCCGAAGCGCATCTGCGGTCGGCGCATGGCGCGGTGGTGAATGTCTCCTCCATCGCCGGTGTTTACGGCACCGGTTCGTCGCTGGCCTATGTCGCCTCGAAAGCCGCGCTGAACGGTTTGACGCTCAGCCTTGCCCGCGTGCTGGGTCCGGAAGTGCGCATCAATGCCGTCTGCCCCGGCTTCGTCGAGGGCGAATGGCTGCAGCAGGGCATGGGCGAGGCTGCCTACAAGGCGGCACAGGAAACCTGGCAGCGGTTCGCGCCCCTCGGCACCACCAACAAACCGGACGACATTGCCGGCACCATCCTGTTCTTCCTGACCGCGGCGCCCAACATCACCGGCGAGACTCTGCTGATCGACAGCGGCATGCGGCTGGCGCAGCCGCGGCTGGCCCACAAGGCCTGAGCCCTAGCGCAGCAGGGCCTCCGGCGATGGCGCTTCGGCAGCCGCTTCCTCGGCCCGCATCTCGGGCAGGCTGAGCGGCTGCGGCCCGGGGGCGGCCTGCTCCAGGCGGATATCGGCAATCACCGGCAGGTGATCCGACACGCGCCGGCCCAGCGGGTCGGTCCAGCAGCGCAGCAATGCCGCCCGTGGCCGGCAATAGATACGATCAAGCATGAAGAGCGGATAGCAGGCGGGAAAACTGCGCAGCTTGCTGCGGCCGGGCAGCAACGTCTTCAATGCGCGCCGCACGCCGCCATAGATGAGCCAGTCGTTGAAGTCGCCCAGCATCACGGTTGTGCCGCGGGACGTACCTGCAATAGCGGAAAGCATCGCCGCCTGCTGGCGCCGCTCGCGGAAGCTCAGCCCCAGATGCACCGACGCCAGGTGCAGCGGGCCATAGGGCGTCATCACCGTGGTCTCGATGGCGCGGCGCGGTTCGCGCCTGCTGACCGAGAGATCATGAATGGCGGTTTCGGTCAGCGGCCAGCGGCTGATCAGGACATGGCCGTAATAGCCGTCCGGTGCGGCAATGGTCTTGGCTTCCGCCGCATGGCTGCCCAGCGCCTGGGCCAGATACTCGAACGGCGAGACATCGCCCCGGCCACGCGAATCCAGTTCCTGCAGGGCCACGATATCGGGCTGGTGCCGGCGCACCAGGGCGACAATGCGGGGCAGATCGTAACGGCCATCGGGACCGATGCCGGCATGGACATTCCAGGTCAGCACGCGGACGGTCTGCGGACCGGGCGGCGGCGAACCGTCAACTCTCAACGAGCTTGTCCCGCAGGCGCGCCACCACCAGCTGCAGCATGTAGGACAGGCCGGCCCAGACCACCAGGAAGCCGACGATCAGCAGCACATCCATCAGGGAAGGGCGCGTCATCATCTCCAGCAGCCGACCGCCCAGCACCGACATGATGACGATGCCCGGCGCCAAGCCAAGGAAGGTGCCGATGGTGTAATCCATCAGACGGATCTTGGTGGCGCCGGCCACCAGATTGACCAGCATGAAGGGCGCCGTCGGCATCACCCGCATGGTGGTGACGGCGAGGATGCCGTTGCTTTTCACCTTGCGCGCCACCCGGTTGATCCGCGGCCCCATGACGCGCCGCAGGATATCGGCGCCAAGCCAGCGGCCGGCCGCATAGGTGGCGAGCGCGCTGCTCATCGAGCCGGTGAGCGCCACGCTCAGGCCTTCCCAGGTGCCAAAGGTCATCGCGGTGGCGGCAATCAGCAGCGTGACCGGGAAAGCGATGAAACCGCCGGCGATGAAAATTCCCACCACGATAGGGAAGGACAAGGGGCTGGCGGCAATACTGCGGAAGGCCGCCGCCAGTTTGGAGGGCGACGCCCAGTCCGACAGCGGCGTGTAGCGCCAGGCCAGCACCAGAGCGATGATCGCCACTGCGGTGCAGGCGATCGCCAGCATGGCCGAAAAGCGGCGCTGGCTCGGCGGCTCGTTGCTCGGGTCCGGCAGGTTGAAATCGGCGCTCAGGGGACGCACCGGATCGGCAATCGCCTCGATCTGCGCCGTCAGATCGAGACCGGGCAATTCATCCTGGATCGGGCACAGCCGGTGTTCGCGGTCCTGCAGCGCATCCAGCGTGGCGAACAGCGAGCCGGTGCGCTGCATCAGCGCTGAGACTTCAGCAGGTTCGGTGCCGCAATGTTCGGCGATCAGGCGGTCGCGCGCCGCCGTGACGGCACGCCGCTGGGCCGGCGTTGCAGCCGCAATCACCAGATCGCATTCGGTATCGACGGCAAGCGAGCGGTTGCACAGATTGGCCGAGCCGATGCGCAGATAGCGGTCGTCGACGATCATTACCTTGGAATGCACCATCACTTCCGTCTTGCGGTCTTCGACGCTGCCGTCGTTGCGCAGGCAGGGATAGACGAAGCGCACGCGATCCTGCAGGCCCTCGTTCTCGATCAGCCGCATGAACCGGATACGGCCGGCCAGCATGCTCTGCTGTTCCAGCCAGGTATGATGGGTTTTGGGCGCGACGATCACGGCTTCCAGATCTGGCCGCGTGCGCAGGCGCTGCGCCAGGGTTTTCGCCAGCGCCGTGCAGGTGAGGAACTGGTTCTCGATATAGAGATGGCGCTCGGCCGCATCGATCATGTCGTGGAACAGCGCCTCCACCTCCTGTACCGCAGGCTCGGGGCCGTAATGCGGTTCGGTGCGGGCGATGCCGATGCTGACATCGCGGAAGTCCGGCTCCAGATCATCGGGCCAGGGATCGCAGCCGCCATGGCAGGGGGGCAGCAGTTCATGGGTGACGCGATACCAGCGGTTGCGTACCAGCCGGCCAAGGGCGGCGGCGGCATCGCCATCCACCATCATCTGGACGTCATGGAAGGGCGGATAGGTCTTGCCGGCAGGATCGGCGCGCAGCGGGTTGTGCAGCTCGTGCACACTGGTGTCCCAGCGGCGGATGGTGATATCCAGCCCGCCGGAAAACGCCACGGCATCGTCGACCACCACGATCTTCTGGTGATGCGAGGCGCCGATCGGCAGCACATCGTCAAGGCAGAGTTCAATCTGTCGCGGCGTGTTCCACTGCAGCGCCAGCGCCGGCATCAGCTCGCGTTCCAGCGAATAGACGGCAGCATAGTAATCCCACAGCAGCAGCTTGATGCTGAGCTGGGGCCGACGGCGCACCAGTTCGGTGAGGAAGGCGCCGAAGGCCACCGGCAGATCGTCGCCGGTTTCACCATCGGGCCCGACCAGTGGCGTGCGGCTGTCGATATCCCAGCCGGTGATCAGCACGGAATGGCGCGCATTGCGCAGGGTACGGCGCAATGCGATGAAATAATCGGCCGCATCGACCAGCATGCTGGCGCGCGGAGCCTCGACCACGCACCAGGCATTGCGGCCGGGCTGCAGCAGCCCGTCCGGCGGTGCAGCGCTGTCCTGGTCTTTGCGTAGAATCCGCGCGGCCTGCACCGTAACCTCCTGAAGCCATTCGTCTCCGGAGTAACGCCGCAGCGCCGATTAAGTGCCCGGCGAGGCGGGGCGGGAATACGGCGGCTTTGTGGCGGCGTTCGGCGCTTTTAGCTGCGCAGTAGCCTCAGCATCTGTTCCAAGCGGGCTTCGTCCAGACTGCCGATACGGCGGCCAAGCTCATTGGCCAGCAGGGTGGCCTTGGGCGTCAGGCCGGCAGTATCGATGGTGACGCGCGGATGCGACAACTTGGCCAGTTCGGCCAGATCCTCGGCCTCGTCCCAGATGATGTTCAGATAACCGCAGATGCGTTGCAGCAGCAACCAGGACGGACGGCCGCGATGACCATGCTCCAGCGCCGAGAGATAGGCCGAAGAAACGCCGAGATCGGCCGCCATCTGCTTGAGCGCGATGCCGCGCGCCTGCCGCAGGGCACGAATGCGAGCGCCGAAGGGCGTCATGGCGACGTATTCAACGTTTGACCCTCACAGGGGATTGTTTGATCGCAGATTGCCGATGCATCGGCAGCATCCTAGTATTCCGCCGTGTCGTTGCGCCAGATGTTCCCGGATCGCAAGATCCCAATTCTCTGCGCCCTGATCCTGCTGCTGGCGGGCGGCGCGGCAGTCCCGTTATCGGCGCAGCAGACGATTGTCACCGGCTTCCGTCCGACTGCACCCTATGTGCTGCAGAAATCCGATGGCAGCCTGACCGGACTGGAATACGAGTTGGTGTTGGCCGCTGCGCATATCGGTGGCCTGGCGCTGAAGCCGGAGCTGGTGCCGCTGGGCCGGCTGTCCGAAGATTTCCGCCGGGGTGTTTTCAATGCCATCGTACCAGCCAATCCGGCGATGAATCTGCCCGGCTGTTTCAGCGATACCCTGCTGGTCTACCGCAACACAGCCTTCACCCTGGCCCAGCGCGGCCTGAACCTGAGCGGCATCGGCGATCTGGCCAACCATGACGTGACGGCTTTCCAGAATGCCCAGGTCCTGCTGGGCCCGGAAATGACCGCGGTGCGGCAGGGCAATCCGCGATACCGCGAGGTCGCCAACCAGATGCTGCAGGTGCGGGCCCTGTTCTCCGGCCGCACCGATGTGGCCATCCTGGAGCGGCGGATTTTCTATTCCTTGTCGCGCAGCAGTGAAGCCGGCATCGACACCAGCGCTCCCGTGACCGAGCATGCCCTGTTCCAGCCGACCAGCTACAGCGTCGCCTTCCAGAAGGCCGAGCATTGCACCGCGTTCAACCGCGGGCTCACCGCCCTGAAGCGCAGTGGCGACTACGACACTATCGTCACGCGCTGGGACGGGCCGGTGCAGGCGCAGAACGGCCGCGCCGGCCGGGCGCCAGGCTAGAGATTACGCGGCCGCGAGACCGGCCAGGGCCTGCTGCTGGATTTCCACGGCGCGCGGATAGCACAGGCCGCGCCATTCATCGTTGTCGGGATAGAAGGCGGCGCGGATCTGTGCCTTGATCTGCCTGCCTTGGGCCGAGAACACGTCGCCGCGCAGATGCAGCCAGTTATCGGCGATCACCGACAACCGCACTTCCTCCGAGCTGAGCGTGCCGACCTCGATGGCGCTGGCCACCACCGTGGCCTGGGCGCAGAAGCGCGCGATACCCATGCGCAGATTGCCTTCGATGACCGGTGAATCTGACTGACCCATGGCCGGCGAGGTGACGGCATCGCCAAACCACCGCCGCGCCAGCGTCAGGGATTCAGATTCAGGCGCGTGGCGGCAGATCATTTCCGAATAACCGAACGGGCCAAGCCCGGTGTGATAATCCAGCACGCAGACGCGTTGCGCCCTGGACAGATATTTCTCTGCAATGCTTTTGATGGTCCTGTGCGACCAGCAGGCCTGCACGCCGCCATAGAAAATGCCGTCGGCATGGCTGTGCTGGCCGCCGACGATGGCTGCGGTCGCCGCCTTCGCACCAACGCGCGCATAATAGGCGGCGATCTTCTGCTGAATGCCGCTGGCCACGACATCGTCCCATTGTTGCGGCACCAGCCAGCCATGCACTTCGGCATAAGCCGGATTGGCCGGCGGCGCCTTCGTCGCGAAATCGATGAAGTTGCGGTTGATATCCATGTTGTCTTCATTGACGCGGCGGCCCCAGGAAAAACCGTAAGGGTTGCTGCCATGAATGGTCAGCATTGCCGTGCCGGCCGGCAGCTGCGCCGCGTGCCCGTCATTGAGCCAGCCGACCTGGCAGCCTGAACCGTAATAGCCTTCGATGCCATGGGTGCCCGAAACAGTGACCAGAACGGCTTTCGCATCACGCGGACCGATCCAGGCGATATCGGTGAACAGGTCTTCGCCGGCGATGCCTTTCAGCGGATGGGCAAAGCTTTCGATTTCGGCCTTTGCCGCTTTGGCCGCGGCGAGGACGGCTTGGCGGGCGGTGGCATAGTCGGGCGAGAAATGCTGGTGAATGCTCATGGGGCGGGCTTTGCTGACAATGAAAAAGACGCGGCATTCTCTGCCTGGCCCTGTCCAGTGACAAGTCCGATGCCGGATTATTGCCGCAGGCGGTCCATAAGGATTTGGTAACCCGCCCGCAGTAGGAGGATAGGTTTGCATGCTGCGGGCTGCGGGAGAATGCCGTGCACGATCCGATTTCGATTGCCTATCTGAAATGGTTCCACGAGACCAATGTCTGGAAGGGCATGCATTACAAGGGCGTTCGCACGCTCAAGTTGCCCAGCGACATGTGGAATTACCAGGAGATCATCCACGAGCGGAAAATCCGTTTCGTGGTTGAGACCGGCACGCGCCATGGCGGCTCGGCCCTGTTCTTCGCCGACCATGTCGAGGCCCGAGACGGGCTGGTGATTTCCTGCGACATCGACAAGAGCGCCAACCAGCTGGGCAGCCATCCACGCATCAAGTTCCTGATCGGCAATTCGGCGGCGCCCGAGGCCGTGACGGCTATCGCCCGTCTGCTGCCGGTAGACCGCAAACCCGGCGAGACATTTTTCATTTTCGATTCCGACCATACCGAACGGCATGTCCGCGCCGAGCTGGAAGTCTTCCGCGCCCTGTTCCTGCCCGGCGATTCCATCATCGTTGAGGATACGGTGGTCAATGGCCATCCGGTGCGCCCCGAACACGGGCCCGGGCCGATGGAGGCCATCGAGGCCTTTATCGCCAGCTATCCGAATCTGCTGGAACCGGACCTGCAGCGCGAACAGAAATTCGGCGCGACGCTGGCGCCGAAAGGCTATTACCGCGTGCGCGGCTGAGGCGTGCCCTCTTCGCGCTGTCGGCGCAGCAGCACATAGAAGGCGCCGGCGCCGCCCATCTCCTGCCGCGCCGGCGCGACACCTAAGATCTGGTCGCGCCAGGGACCGCGGCGCAGGTATTCCGGCAGCCAGGCCCGCAGCACGCCGCGCCCCTGATGCAATCCTGTCTCGCCGTCGCGCTGCAGGCCCTTGCCGGTGATCACCAGCAGGCAGCGTTTCTGCTGCGCGATGCCGTCGCGGATCAGCTTGCTCAGCGCGCGTTCGGCATTGGCCAGCGTCAGGCCATGCAGGTCGAGCCGCGCCTCGATCGGCAGCTCGCCGCGTTCGAAGCGCTGCTTCAGTCGTTTGTCCATCTGCGGCAAAGGCTTCGCGCCACCGCGCCCGATGGGGCCGTGCGCCGGCAGCGGCGCCTTCTGCTTGGCATCGGCCCTGGCATAGGCGGCCTGGCCGGCGCCCTCGGGCCGATAGATTTTCGGCAGCGGCGCCAGCGGCTCGGGCACCACATTCTTTTTCAGCGGACGCGCCGATTTCGCCACCTGATGCCAGGCATCGCCGTCTTCAGCTTTAAGACTGGCGGGCACCAGCGGCGCCGGTTTTATGGAAGCCTTACGAACCATCCGCGATGAGTACGATATGCAGGCGGCGCGGTCCATGGGCCCCGAGCACCGGCACGCCTTCGATATCGGCGGTGCGCGACGGCCCGGTGATGAAATTCACCGTGCGTGGCCAGTTGTCCACGTCCCCGAGTTTGTCACGCAAACGCTGGAAGGCGTCTTCCAGGCCGCCGGTGACCTGGCTTTCTTTCAGCACCACCACATGATGGTCGGGCACGAAATGCAGCGTCGTCGGCGTGGTGCTGGACGAGTGCAGCATCAGCGTACCGGTTTCGGCGATGGCGGCAAAGGCCGGCGTGACGCTGACCAGATCCTGGCTGCGGCCGGGACCGTAGTCGACCTGCAGCAGCGGGCGGTCGCCCCAGGGCAGGGCCTGCAGCAGCGGGTCGGGCGAAACGCGCAGACGGCTGGGCAGGTTATGCTGCGCCAGATAATCGGCGATCTTGCCCGGCACATCGGCTTCACCGGCCACGCGGTCGACCGTGACGGTCAGCGCCTCCACCTTGGCGATGAACAAAGCCACCTGTTCGACATGGGGAATCTGCGCGCGCTGCGGCACGAGATTACGCGGATGGCCCTTGATGCGCTCGATCACCGCGGCGCGGCGACCGGGATCGTTCACCGTGTCTTTGAGGCCGGCGCGCAGGGTGGCGAAAATACGGTCGCGGGAATTGCTCATCTCAGACGCTCCGCTTCTGCTTGCGGTACTGCGCCATGAAGGTCTCGGCCGATTGCGGCGCCGGCAGGTCGCGTCCGTCGGTCCAGCCCGCGGCCAGCGGCATGGACGCGAAGCGCCCCTTGTCCTTGCCCAGCATGTTGAGGGCGGCAATCGCAATCCGCGTGCCCAGGCGATAGAGCCAGGGCGTGCGGGCGGCGAAGGCCCAGAGCTCGACGCCCCAGCGCTGGAGCGGCGGCGTGATCTGCTTTTCATGTGCCTGTTCACGCCAGTGCCGCATGATATCGGGCAGCGGGATGCGCATCGGACAGACCTCCTCGCATTTGCCGCAGAAGGTGGAGGCATTGGGCAGATGCCGCGCCGTCTCCAGGCCGATCATATGCGGGTCGAGCGCAGCGCCAATGGGACCGGGATAGACCCAGCCATAGGCATGGCCGCCGACCGAATGATAGACCGGGCAGTTGTTCATGCAGGCGCCGCAACGGATGCAGCGCAAAAGAGGTTGGAGCGCCGTGCCCAGCATTTCGCTGCGGCCGTTATCGACCAGCACGACATGGAATTCTTCCGGCCCGTCGATGTCTTCCCGCCGCTTCGGGCCGCAGCTGAGCGTCGTGTAGCAACTCATTTCCTGGCCAGTGGCCGAGCGCGCCAGAATCCGCAGGATGGTGGAGAGGTCTTCCAGATTGGGGATGACCTTCTCGATGCTGCTGACCGCGATATGCATCCTGGGCAGTGACTGCGTCAGGTCGCCATTGCCCTCGTTGGTGACGATCACAGTGGCGCCGGTCTCAGCGATCAGGAAATTGGCACCGGTGATGCCCACATCGGCCTTGAAATAGGTGTCACGCAGCACACTGCGCGCCTCTGTCACAAGAACCTGAGGCTCTGTAGATCGCGTGCCAGCCTTTTTGCCGTTCAGTTCGTAATCGGGATGATGGTCCTCGAACAGCTCGGCGATCTGCTCGCGCGTCTTGTGCAGGGCCGGGCCGATGATGTGGCTGGGCGGTTCATGGGCCAGCTGGATGATGTATTCGCCCAGATCGGTTTCCACCGGCGTGATGCCATGCTCGACCAGGAAATCGTTGAGACCGATCTCCTCGGTCACCATCGACTTGCCCTTGGTGACGATTTTCGCATCGCGCGAGCGGCACAGTGCGAGGATGGTTTCGCGTGCCTCGCGCGGCGTGCGGCACCAGTGCAGCTTGCCGCCGCGCGCGGTGAGCTGCTGCTCGAAGCGCTCCAGATACAAGTCGATATGCTGCAGGACGTGGTTCTTGATCTTCACACCCTCGTCGCGCAAAGCCTCGAATTCCGGCAGTTCGCGCGCGGTCTCGACGCGGCGGCTGGCCATCGGCCCGCTGATGATGCCCATGGCCTTGCGTAGGTTGGGATCGCGCAGCGCCTTGGCGGCATTGGCCTCGAAGGCCTGGGCGGTGATTTCCATGCTCATGCCATGGTCCTCACTTTGCTTCGCCAATGGCGGGCGTATCGATCATACCGGCCAGCACCTCGGCCACATGGCGCACCTGTATAGGGCTGCCCTCGCGCTTCAGTTTGCCCGCCATGTTGAGCAGGCAGCCCATGTCGCCGGCCAGGAGCAGATCGGCACCGGTGGCCTTGATATCGGTCGTCTTGCGTTCGACGATGTCGGTGGAGACTTCGCCGTATTTGACGCAGAAGGTGCCACCGAAACCGCAGCAGGTTTCCGGCGTCTGCATTTCCACCAGGTCTACACCCGCGACGCTGCCAAGCAGCGCACGCGGCTGCGCCTTCACGCCGAGTTCGCGGAGCCCTGAGCAGGAATCGTGATAGGTGACCTTCGCTGACAGGCTGGCCGAGACCGGATCGGTTTTCAGCACATCGACGAGGAAGCTGGTCAGTTCGAACATGCGCGCCGACAGGTCTTCGGCGCGGCGCTGCCAGTCGGGTTCGGCGGCGAACAGCGCCGGATAGTGATCCTTGATCATGCCGCCGCAGGAGCCGCTGGGCGCCACCACGTAATCGTAGTCTTCAAAGGCCTCGATCACCTGGCGCGCGATCGTCACCGTATCCTTACGGTCGCCGGAGTTGTAAGCCGGCTGGCCGCAGCAGACCTGGGCTTCGGGCACATCGACGCTGCAACCGGCATCTTCCAGCAGCTTGATGGTGGCGAAGCCGACCGAGGGCCGGAACAGATCGACCAGGCAGGTGACGAAGAGGGCAACGCGAGGCTTGGCATCAATGGTGGCGGACATGCGGGCTGGTCTCCGGTACGCAACGATGGGGCTGTTATAATCCGTGGCGGCGCAGGCCGCTTTCGATATGTCTGAGCAGGACGGCGCGGGCAGCCGCCGCATCGCAGTTTTCAACGGCGGCGATAATGGCGCTGTGTTCGGCCTCGATCTCGGCCAGGCGGTTTTCGTCCTTAAGGCGGCTGAGGCGGGCGAACTGCATGGCCTCGCGCGCATGGCGGCCGATGAAGGCGGCGAAACGCCGCAGCGCCGGGTTATGCGCCGCCGTCGCCAGCACGTCATGGAAGCGGATATCCTCGGCCAGGCCGAGCCCACCGGCGGCCACCGCGTCGCGCATGGCGGCTTGCGCAGCACGCAGCGCCTGCAGATCGGCCAGCGTATGGCGTTCGGCGGCTAATGCGGCGCAATCGGCCTCGATCAGCGCGCGCAGCTCCAGCAGGTGATCGTCGCCGTCGGCAGTCAGGCGAAAGGCATTCCCGCCTGGTGCGGCGGCGACAAAAGCGCCCTTGCCCTGGCGGGTCTCGACATAGCCGTCGGATTTCAGCCGGGCGATGGCCTCGCGCACCACGGCGCGGCTGACCCCGTGGGTCTCGGCCAGGCTGTGTTCGGAGGGCAGGCGGTCATGCGGCCGCCAGTCGCCGGCCAGGATCGGCTGGAGCAGGGTTTCGGCCAGCATCTCGACGCGCGAGATCGGGAGCCGTATGTCAGGCAGGGCAGTCATTGGCTGCCTGACAAGTTAATAGGATTATCTAATTATATCAATGTGAAAACCAGTCTCAACTGGGCCCGAAAATCCAGTCCGGGATCACCAGCACCACCTCGGGGACGAAGACCAGCAGCAGGGTCACGGCCGAGACGGCGATTAGGAAGGGCATGGATTCCCGCGTGTAATCGCCGATCCGGCAGCGCAGCACCTGGCAGACCACGAACATCGCGCCGCCGACCGGGGGCGTGAAGTTGCCGATGGTGGCGGCGATGATGAAGACCAGGCCGAAATGGACGGGATCGATGCCGTATTGCCGGATCAGCGGCATGAACAGCGGCGTCAGCATGATGATCAGCACCGAGCCTTCCATGAAGGTGCCGGCCACCAGCACGAACAGCACGATCAGCACCATCGCCAGATGGGCATTGTCGGTGAAGCCGATCATCCAGTCGGCGATCACTTCCGGCACGCGTTCGAAGACGATGCCGTAGCCGAAGATGGCCGACAGCGCGAGCAGGAACATCACCGCACCGACATCGACCAGGCTGCCTTCCAGCGCCTCGCGGAAATTGGCGAAGGTCAGCATGCGATAGGCGAACATGCCGATGACGATGGCATAGATCACCGCAAACGCGCCGATCTCGGAGGGCGTGAAGACACCCATGCGCAGGCCGAGCAGCAGGATCACCGGGAACAGCAGCGCCCAGATGCCGCCCCAGGAGGCCAGCGCGATTTCCTTCGCAGTCGGCGCCGTGTCGCGCTCGGGACCGTAGCCGCGTTTGCGCGCGGTGATCGAGATGGCAATCGCCAGCGAGGCCCAGAGCATGAAGCCCGGCAGGATGCCGGCGGCAAACAGCCGGCCAATCGAGACCTGCCCCACCGTGCCATAGAGGATGAAGCCGATGCCGGGCGGAATGATCGGCGCCATCAGCGAGCCGTAGGACAGCACGCCGGCGGCATAGCCTTTCGAGAAGCCGCGCTTCAGCATCTGCACGCCCAGCACGCGCGCATTCATCGCCGCATCGGCGATGCAGGATCCGGTGACGCCGCTCATCAGCGTGGACAGCGCAATCGAGGTCTGTGCCAGGCCACCATACATGCGGCCGGTGAGCACGCTCGCCAGTTTCAGTAGGTTATGGGTGATGCCGGAATTGTTGAGGAAGTTGCCGGCTAGGATGAACAGCGGCACGGCGAGGAGCGCGAAATTCTGCGTCTCGGTCACCGTGATCTGGATCGGGATGGTGATCGGCAGTTCCGGATGCTGCAGGAAGAACAGCATGCCGGAAATGCCGATGGCAAAGGCGACCGGCATGCCGATCAGCATCAGGACAGCGAAGGCGATCAGGACAAGCAGCATGGCGATTACAGGATGTCGGCGGCGTTGCTATGGGCGATCTTGCCGTGCAGCTCGTCGCGCATCTTGAGGAAAGTGGAGATCAGCAGCAGCAGGCCGCCGACGGGCAGGCTCATGGTGACCCAGGAATAGCTGATCTCCGGGATGCCCTGGAAACTGCGGATGCGGCTGATCCACGACAGGTAACAGCCCATGATGACGAGATAGACCAGAAACGCCGTGATCAGGGCGTAGTTGATCCAGCGGCAGGCCGCCTGCAGGCCCGGCGACAGCTTGGTGGTCAGCACCTCGATCGACATCAGGCTGTTCTTGCGCCAGGCGATATCGGCGCAGAGGAAGCAGGCCCAAGCGAAGAAGCAGGTGGCGGCATCGCCCGACCAGTTGATCGGATAGCCGATCATGCGCATCACGCCGCCAAGGAAAATCAGGATGACCATCAGGACCAGAAGCGCGGCGGCGACAAAAGCCTCCGCCGCGCAAACCCGGTCATACAATACCTTCAGCATGACAACTCCGGACGAGATTACTTGCCGATTTCCTTGTGCACGGCATTCTTGGCATCGAGAATCTTCAGCGTCTCGTAGGCCTTGTCGCCAGCCTTGCGGAAGGCGGCCAGATCGACATCCTTGACGATGGTCATACCGCGGCCCTTGAGCTGCTGCTCGACTTCCGCTTCGAGCCGGAAGATTTCCTTCGATGTCGCCTCACCGGCCTTGTCGGCTTCCTCGACCAGCGCCGTCTGGTAGTCTTTCGGCAAGCCGTCAAACCACTTGGCGCTGACCACTTCGAAGTTGATCAGCATGATATGCTTGGTCTCATTGGCGAATTTCAGCACCTCATAGAAGCGCCCGCCGGGAATGTTGTTGTAGACCAGTTCGACGCCGTCGATGGCGCGCTGCTGCAGGCCCGGATACATCTCGCCAAAGGCCATGGCGACGGGAGTCGCACCGAGCGCGCGGATGGATTCCTGCCAGATCGGCGCAGGTGGCGTGCGGATGCGCAGCCCCTTCAGGTCTTCCGGCGTCTTCACCGGCTTGTTGGTGAAGAAGTGGCGATAGCCCTGCACCCAGCTAAAGGACACGACCTTCAAACCGTGCTTGGTCGCCAGCTCGTCCTGCCACTTGATCACGGTCGGCGCCTTGCGCAGCTTGGCCACGTCTTCCAGCGTCTCGACAAAATACGGCCCGTTCATCACCGCGATGCCGGGCACATAGTTGCCCATGCGCGCTGAGTCGGTGTTCTGGCCGAGATTGGCGCCCTGGCGGATCTGCTCGATGATGTCTTCTTCCTTGCCCAACTGGGCGGAATGGAAGACCTCGATCTTCAGGCCGCCATTGGTGCGCGCATCGACTGCCTTGGACCAGGCGGTGAAGCCGTCATGGAAGGGCTCTTTCGGGCCCAGCACGTGATTGAACTTCAGCGTGAATTTCTGCTGGGCCTGCACCGGCAAGGCAGCGAACAGGGCAATGCCGGCGCAAAGCGCCAGACTGGATTTCAGGATCTTGGTTGCGATGGTCATGGGCCTCTCCCGGACGGATGGCGGCGCCGGCTCCCGGACAGGAGCGACCGCCAGCGGTTTTGCGTTTCCTCAAACACGTCTTCGCGGGGCGCTCTTGTGTGACGCCCTCTCAACTGATATATCAGACACCACACACTAGGCACAAGCCGGAATCTTATGCGCCGTTTACGCGGTCCCACCGGCTGACAGGCACTGGCAGGCAGGCGTCATGAAACTGATCAGGCCGAAATCGCTGAAGGAACTGGTGGTCGAGGAGATGCGCACCCGCATCATCGACGGCCGGCTCAGCCTGGGCGCGGGCCTGTCGGAAAACACGCTGGCCGCCGAACTGGGGATTTCCAAGACGCCGGTGCGCGAGGCGCTGCTGCAACTGAAACTGGAAGGCCTGGTCGAAGTGCAGCCGCAGCGCGGCACCTATGTCTTCCGCCTGGCGCCCGACCAGGTGACGGCGATCTCGGAACTGCGCGAGGTGCTGGAGGTGGCAGCCGTGGCGGCCGCCATCGAGCGCCATCACGACGCGCTGGTCACCCGCATGACCCGCATCTTCGACGGCATGCGCGCGGCTTATGACGCGAACGACAACATCGCCTATCGCACGCTAGACGGTGAATACCACGAGACCATCATCGATCTCTGCGGCAATCCCTATATCAGCTCGGCCTACAGCCTGATCGGTTTCCGCATCCAGGCGCTGCGCTCGCGGCTCTCGCATGAAGCCTCGCTGAACAAGCTGTCGATCAAGGACCATCGCGAGATGCTCAAATTGATCAAGGCCCGCGACGTGGCCGCGCTGCAGACGTTGATGCGCAGTCATATCAACCAGACCAAGCAATCCTATCTCGACGTGCTGGAACGTCGGGACTTCCTGAACGAGACCCGGGAGAAAGCCTCGTGAATTCCGTCAGCCCGATTGCCCAGCCCGAAGAGATGTCATTCGACCTGAGCGGTCGTCATGCCGTGGTGATCGGCGGCGGCAGCGGCATCGGTAAGGCAATCGCGGAAGGCCTGGGCAAGGCCGGCGCACGGCTGACGCTGGCCGGCCGGCGCCGCGACGTGCTGGAGCAGGCGGCTGTCGAATTCAGCAAAAACGGCATCGCTGCCGGCGTCGATGCGGTGGATGCCGCCGACATGAGCCAGCTCAAGGCCTTCGCCGCACGCTGCGAAAAGATCGCGCCGGTCGATATCCTGGTGAATGCGCAGGGCATCATGACGCTGAAGCCAGCGGAGGAATTCACGCCGGAGGATTTCGACCGCATCATCACCACCAATGTGAAAAGCGTGTATTTCGCGTCGCTGGAATTCGGCAAGCTGATGCTGGGCCGCGGCCGCGGCAGCATCATCAGCATCGCCTCGCTGGCGTCCTTCCGCGGCTTCCCGCGCAACGCCCTCTACTGCATCAGCAAGCATGGCGTGGTGGCGATGACCGAGACGCTGGCGGCCGAATGGGCGGCCCGCGGCGTGCGGGTGAACGCCATCGCGCCGGGCTTCTTCATGACCGACCTGAACAAGGACACCATGAAGGATGACCGCAAGGCGCTGGCCATGGCGCGCACGCCGATGCATCGCTTCGGCCAGACGCACGAGCTGGCCGGCGCCGCCGTCTATCTCGCCTCGCCGGCCGCCTCCTACGTCAGCGGCGTAACCATCCCGGTGGATGGCGCCTTCCTTGCCAGCGGCATGTAGGCTGTTCAGTCCGGGCTGACCTGGGCGTTCGGCAGCAGGCTGTCGCCGGGCCCGAGCGCGCGCTGCATGAACACGCTGTCGACCCAGCGGCCGTGTTTGAAGCCGATGGAGGGCAGCGTGCCGACGACGCGAAAGCCAAGGGCTGCATGCAGGCCGATGGAACCGAGATTCTGCGTATCGCCGATCACCGCCACCATCTGGCGATAGCCCAGACCGCTGCAGCGCGCGATCAGGTTTTCCAGCAGCGCCCGCCCGATGCCCCGGCGCGGCGCATCCGGCGACACATAGATCGAATCCTCGACGGAAAAACGATAGGCGATGCGCGGGCGGTAGGCGCTGGCATAGGCATAGCCCATTACCCGGCCGTCCAGTTCGGCCACCAGATAGGGAAAATCCTTTGCCAGGATGTCGCTGCGCCGACGCGCCATTTCGGCGGCATCCGGCGGCACTTCCTCGAAACTGCCGAACCCGTGGCGCACATGGTGGCCGTAGATGGCGGCAATCGCGGCGAGGTCGCGGTCTTCCGAGGTCCGGATGACAAGGGGAGAATGGGCGGGCATGGCGGGTCTGGCAAGAGGTCGTAAAGGATCGTCGGGCTAGTATGACATGGTGCCGGCGGTAACGGAATCCGCCGGGCGACAGGGGGTTACCGGATTTACGCTTGTTCGACCCATGACTCGGCACCAGAGTCCGAACCATGACCGATGATGGCAAATCCTCGGAGGCCAGCGCCGCGCTCAAATTCCGCGGCGCCGGCGCTGCCGACAGCCTGACGCCGAAATCGCCGATCCTGCAAAGTCTGCTCGCTTACTGGCAGTCGAAATGCGGGCCGGGCGACCGCCTGCCGTCGCGCAGCGATCTCGACCCCCTCGAACTGCGCGGCCTGCTTCCTTATGTCTACCTGATCGACGTGCTGTCGGAGACGCGCTTCCGCATCCGCCTGCTGGGCGAGGAGCATATCGCCATCTACGGCCCGGGCCTGATCGGCCGCGTGATCGACGATATCTTTCCGCCCGCCGCCGCCGCCGAATTCAACCGGCTTTACACCGCGGTGGTGCGGCGGCGCAGCCCAGTGATCAATCGCGGCCAAGTCACCTGGCTGCGCAATCGCGAATGGATGCATTACGAAGGCCTGCATGCGCCGCTGGCCAGCGATGGCGTGGTTATCGACACCATCTTCGGCGCCGGCGCCTTCGATCACTGGACCGGCGCGCCGTCTTAAGAGACGGCGGTCAGCTTCGCCGCCACGGATTTTGGCAGCAGCAGCCAGAAGCGGCCCGGATGCTTCATGCGGCCAGCCACGCTTTCGGCCTGCGGCCCGGCCCCCCAGAACACATCGCCGCGCACCGCGCCGCGGATGGCCCCGCCGGTATCCTGCGCGACCATCAGGCGCTGCAGCGATGCCTCGCCTGCGCCAGCAGCCGCCGGCTGCTTCGCATCAAGCCACAGCGGCAGGCCCAGCGCATGATGGCTGCGATCCACCGCCAGGCTGCGGCCCGGCACCAGCGCCACGCCCTGCGCGCCCGGCGGTCCATCGAGATCGTCCTTCGGCGGCGGCAATTCCCGGAAAAACACGTAAGACGGATTCTGCCGCAGCAGTTCCGGCGCGGCATCGGGGTTGGCACGCAGCCAGCCGCGGATCGCCTGCATCGACACGTCTTCGCGCGGCAGGGTGCCGCGCTCGATCATCACCCGGCCGATGGCCACATAAGGATGGCCGTTCTGGGCAGCAAAGCCGACGCGGGTTTTCGCGCCGGTATCGAGCTGCACCAGACCGGAACCCTGCACCTGCAGGAAAAAGGCATCGGCGGCATCATCGAGCCACACCAGTTCCAGGCTCTTGTTGGCCAGGGCGCCGCCATCGATAGCGCCGCGATCCTCATAGGGCCGCAGGCGGCCATCGCGGACACGGCCGGCAATGCGCTGGCCCTTCAGGCTGTCGCGGAATTCACCGAGGTCGACCTGCACCAGGTCGGGCGGCTGCCGGTACAGCGGCACAGTATAGATGCCCTGCTTGGTCCTGCTGCCGCGCACCAGGGGTTCGTAATAGCCGGTGAACAGGCCTTCCGCCTTGCCGTCGCCGAGCACCACCACCGGCTGCAGCTCGGCCTCGACCAGGCGGCGCAGGGCGGCATCGTCACCCGCACCGATCTGCGCCAGCGCAGTACAGAAGGCGCGCCAGTCGTTGCCGGTGCCGTAACGGTCGTAATTGTCCAGGGGGCGATCGTTGCGCGGCAGCATCCGCGTACAGCTGCGGCTCAGCGCTGGCAGCGCTTCGGCAACCCGGTCGGACGCATAGCCGGGCAGATCGGCAAAGGTGGCTGGCCGGAAGGCCAGCGGCGGCGGGGGCGGCGCTTTCGGGCCGCAGCCGGCCAGACCAACAAACAGGAGAAGCGCGAGCCGCCCGAGCACTGCGTCAGGTCGGCGTGGCTTCGGTGGGCGCCGAGGTGGCGATCAGCGTCCAGTTGGGATCGCGCGACCGCGTATCGCGGGCAAAGGTCCAGATATCGGTGACCTGCTCCACCGCATTGCCATGGCCGCCGACGGTGTGGCCCTGGGCATCCTTGGTCACGGTGATCAGCTCGGACTCGAACTTGATGGTCACTTCGGCGATCCGGTTGTTCACCTGGGTATCGACAATGGCGCTGCCGCGCAGGCCCACAAAGGTGGTCTGCATGGTCTCGCCGCGCTTGGCGCGGTCGTCGATGGCGCTGGCGAAATCGTCGAACACCTCGCGCGACAGCAGGGGCCGCAGGGCCTCCTTGTCGCCGGCGGCAAACGCGGTGACCACCATTTCATAGGCGGATTTGGCGCCCTCGAGGAATTCGGCGCCGTTGAAGCTGGGGTCGACGGCACGGATGCGGGCAATGCGTTCATCGGCGGCGGGATCGCCCGACAGCTTGGCGGCATCGTCGCGACGGGGCAGGTTGACCACGGTGCCGTCGGAATCGTCCAGCTTGTCGGCTGCCTCGTCGGCATCGGCAAAGGGCGGCCGGCGGCGTTTCTGTTCATGGCCGGTGCGCTGACCCAGCACCGCGCGCAGACGCAGCGCGATAAAGCCGGCGATCGCACCCAGCAGAAGAATATCGAGGAACTGGAAACCGTCGCCCATTATGAAAAAGCCTGTCTTGCCCTGTTCGGGCGAATTTACTCCTGCCGCCTGCGCCGGTCCAGCAGCGCATGCCCCCGACCGAAGACCGGCATTTCCTGCAAATAAGGAGAAATCACCGTATTGCAAGGCCGGCCGCAGCCGGCGGCAAGGGTTGCCGCCTTGTTCGGTTGCGGCAAATCATGCTAGGGACAGCCGGCCCAGCGAACTGGATAAGACAGAGAGACAGCCGGTCATGACCGACACCGCCAATCCGCCGCCCGGTTTCAACCCTGACGACGCGCCGCGCTTCGGCCTGAACGCGCAATACACCAAGGATCTCTCCTTCGAGCATCCGATGGCGCCGCGTACGTTCAGCGTCCAGTCGGCACCGCAGATTTCGGTCAATGTCGGCACCCAAGCCGAACGCGTCAACGACAGCCTGTTCGAAGTGACCCTGCGCATCCTGTGCGAAGCCAAGCATGGCGACGAAGTCGCCTTCGTGGTCGACCTGCATTATGCCGGCCTGTTCACCCTGGCGAATATCCCGCCCGACCATGTCGAACCCCTGCTGCTGGTGGAAGCCCCGCGCCTGCTGTTCCCCTTCGCCCGCCGTATCGTGGCCGACGCGACGCGCGACGGCGGCATGCCGCCGCTGATGCTGGACCCGATCGACTTCGTGCAGCAGTACCAGCGCAGCAAGGAAGCCCAGGCCGACCAGCCCGTGGGCACAGCCTGAGCCGCAAAACACAACTTCCCCTTGCCGCCGCCGGTTGGTGACGGCAATCTGACCGTTCCCGGCAGGGCAACGGGTCATAAGGGGGAACTGTGAGCGGGTCGCTCGACGACGATATCCGCAACTCGAAATATCCACGCCTGCTCGGCGCTGCACTGCTTGAGCGGTGCTCGCTGCCGATCCGGCGCATCTGGGATTACTGGAACATCCGTCGTGGCGACCGGCCGATGCCGGGCCGCCAGGACATAGATCCGCTGGACATCCCCGCCGACCTCCTGCCCGGCATCCTGCTCACCGAAGTTCTGGCGGAACCGCCGTGGCTGCGCTATCGCCTGGTCGGCACCGCCCAGGTGGCCCTGCGCGGCCGCGACCCGACCGGCCAGCCGGTGCAGGGAAATTACATGGGCGCCCATCTTGGCGTGCCCGGTGACGATGTGATGCTGAATTACCGCATCGTCATCGAAAAGCGCATCCCGGTTTACACCTATAACCCGGTCGTCGGCGCCCTGCCAGACGGCAGCTCATTGCGGCAGTCGCCGTTGCGGGCAAGCAGCTCGGTGCTGATGCCGCTGTCGACCGACGGGTCGACGGTCGACATGGTCTTCTGCTTCAGCGATCTGGACGGCCGCTGAAATCAGTCCTGCGGCAACAGGCCCAGCACCCTGAGCAGGCGGTCGAGTTCGACCGGCTTGGGCACCACGGCATCAAAGCCGGCCATGTCGTAACGCGCCAGCGCTTCCGGCACCACATCCGCGGTAAGCGCCACCACATAGAGACCGCGGCCATTGGGCTGCCGCCGCAGGTGATGCAGGGTTTCGACGCCATCCATGTCCGGCATGTGGATATCGAGCAGAACGGCGTCAAAACGCCGCTTTGAAACCGCGGCAATCGCCTCGGCCCCGCTGGAGGCCATGGTCAGGCTGCGGCAGAACGGCTTGATCAGGGTTTCGATGATGCGGCGGTTGACGTGATTGTCATCCACGCACAGGAGGTCGGGCGGCGTGTGATCCTGACGGCGCGGCCGTGGCGCCGCAAACTCCGCATCATCCGTGTCATCGGCCATATCGGTCGGCAGATGCAGCCAGAAAACGGAGCCGACATTCTTCTCGCTCTCGCAACCGATTTCACCGCCCAGCAGGGTCGCAAGGCGGCGGCAGATCGCAAGCCCGAGCCCGGTACCGCCATACTGACGCGCCGTGGAGGCATCTTCCTGGGCAAAGCGTTCGAAAATACTGCCCAGGGCCGAGGCGGCGATGCCGATACCGGTATCCGCAACTTCGAAGCGGATGCCGGCCTCTCCATTGCGCATAGGCTGGTTCCTGGCGCGCAACACGACCTGGCCCTTGCCGGTAAACTTCACGGCGTTGCCCAGCAGGTTGATCAGGATCTGGCGCAGCCGTACCGGATCCGTCTCGATACTCAAAGGGGCTGCGGGATCGAGCTCCGTGTGGAAGGCAAGATGCTTTTGCGCGCAGGCCGGCGCAAACAGCGCGCTCATCGATTCCATCAGGACCGGCAGACGTACGGCACTGGGCGCAACCTTCAGGCGGCCCGCTTCCAGCCGCGAGAAATCCAGGATGTCGTTGATGATGCCCAGCAGCCCTTCGGCCGACTCACGGATAACGCCAACATAGTCGCGCGCGGTGGCATCCAGCGGCAGATTTTCCAGCGCCTGCGCCATGCCCAGAACGCCATTCATCGGCGTGCGGATTTCGTGACTCATGGTGGCGAGGAATTCACTTTTCACCGTGACCAGCCGCTCGGCGCGCGCCGTCTGTTCCTGCAGCTCGTGATTCAGTCGTGCCAGCGCCTGTGCCTTGCGGTCGCGGTCCACCAGCATGCGCAGCGCGACATACACACCCAGTCCGCCGAGCAGAAGAATCACGCCGGAAATCACACTGATGATGATGGCCTGCGAGCGCCACCCGGCGATGCCGGCAATCAGCGGCCGCGAGCTGGAGATCACCAGCTTGCCATCGAACAGACGCCGCACCGCGGCGATGCGCTGTACGCCCGTGAAGGGGTTGGCATAAATGCCGCTGATCGCATTCTGGCCGCTGGCGTCCAGGGCCTGATAGGCACTCGTGCGCGCCAGGGACTGGCCGATTTCGCTCTCCAGCCAGGGCGAGCGGGAGATGAGATGCAGGTCGCGGGTCAGCAGCGTGACGTAATCGCCTTCGGCCACGGCGCTTTCAAACGCCTTGGCATAGGCGCGCGGATCGATAATGGCGACGACGATGGCGCGCAGCGTTCCGTCGCTGCCGCGCACGGCCATGCTGAGCGGCAGCTGCCAGTCGCCGTCGATGGTGCTCTTGGTCGGCATGCCGAGATTGAATTTGTCGGCTCCGCCATTGATGTGATAGGCGATCACCGGAAATGGCGCGACATTCAGCGCCGGCACCGGATAAGTGCGGGACGTGTGCAGCCCGTCGCCGGTGGCGCTGATGATGGTCAGCGCGCGCACATAGGTCAGCTGCTGTTCCAGGCCCTTGAGCTGGTGATGCAGCCATTCGGCCTCATTGCCATTGAGCGTCCACAGCAGTTCGATTTTTTCCAGCGCAAATCGGATGCTCTGCAGCGAGTTTTCGATTTCCTGGCCGCGCAGTTCGGCCTGCCGCTCCAGATCGCCGGTTTCCTCACGGATCGCTGCCTGCCGCAGGTCGGTATAGACATAGAGGTTGAGGCCTGCGAGCAGCAGGACGATGGCCCCGAACAGGGCAGCGCTGAAATGCAGCAGGCGACGCATGGGGGTGAAACCGGGCGACTGATATCCACGAGGAGGCGGAGCGCAGATTAACCGGCGTTTACCGGGGAAAAAGAGTGAGTTTCCAATAAGGTAATCGGAAAATAATCTTTATGCGTCCTTGAGCCAGAGCGCGTCTTTCAGTTTTGCGACAAAGGCGCCATGGGCTGCGAGTTCTGCATCGCTGGGGGCATGGGGTCGCGGCGGCCGGGCCGGGCCACGCTGGATCGGCGCCGTGGACAACTGCTGTCCGCCAGCCTCAATCCCGGCCAGGCCAAGACCCTGCTGCCGGCCGCCGATCAGTTCGAGATACACCTCGGCCAGCAGTTCCGCGTCGAGCAGCGCGCCATGCTTGGTGCGGGCCGAATTGTCGATGCTGAAGCGACGGCACAGCGCATCGAGATTGACCTGGGCGCCCGGGAATTTGGCGCGCGCCAGCCGCACGGTATCGATGGCGCGTTCCATGGCGATATGCGGCATGCCCGACAGCCGCGCCAGTTCGGCATTCAGGAAGCTGAGATCGAAACTGGCGTTATGGATCACCAGCGGATCCTCGCCGATGAAGTCGCAGAACTCCTGCGCCACGGCGGCGAACAGTGGCTTGTCCTTCAGAAACTCGTCCGACAGGCCATGCACCTTGAAAGCGTCTTCCGGCATCGAGCGTTCAGGATTGAGATATCTGTGGAAGTGATTACCGGTCGGGATGTGATTGATCAGCTCGATGCAGCCGATCTCGACCAGGCGGTCGCCCTCGTTGGCTTTGAAACCGGTGGTTTCGGTATCGAGCACGATCTCGCGCATTACGCTTCCCCTGCCTTGCGGCGCAATTCGGCAACCAGGGTTTTCACCTGCGCCTCGGTTTCATCCAGGCTGGTGCCGGTATCGATCACATGATGGGCCAGGCGGCGCTTTTCGGCATCGGGCACCTGGCGCGCCAGAATTGCGGCGAATTTGTCTTCCGTCATGCCCGGCCGCGCCAACACGCGGTCGCGCTGATGTCCGGCCGGCGCGCTGACCACGATGATGGCGTCGGCGGTCTTGTGGCCCTGGCCTTCGAAGAGCAGCGGGATATCCAGCAGCACGAAGGGCTCGCCGCGCTGCTCCGCGGCATCCAGGAACTGCTGGCGCAGCTGGCCCACCAGCGGATGCACGATCGCTTCCAGCGCCTTAATCCTGGCGGCATCGTTCAGCACCAGGCGCGACAGGATGCCGCGATCCACCGCATTGTCGACCACGGCTTCGGGGAAGGCGGCACGGATCGGCGCGACCGCGGCCCCGCCCGGCGCATAAAGGGCATGCACGGCGGCATCGGCGTCGAACAGCGGCACGCCGAGCGCCGCAAACATCTTTCCCACGGTGGACTTGCCCATGCCGATCGAACCGGTGAGCGCGACCTTCATCATGCCGGCATCACCGTGACATCGTAATCGGCGAAATGCTTGTCGCGGGTCATCAGGATCAGGTCTTCGCAGCGCGCCTGGGCAATGAGCATGCGGTCGAAGGGATCGGCAGGCAGGTTGGGCAGGCGGGCGACTTCGCTGACATGGGCGACCTCAATGGGCAGCAGGCTGGCGCCCATCCGAGGCAGATAGGCCTCCCAGTCGGTCTCGGCTTGCAGCTTTCCGGCGCTCATCTTGGCGGCGACCTCCCAGAGGCTGGCCATGCTGACGAACAGCTCGTTATCGCCATCCTGCAGCATGCTCTGGGCCGAGGGGGCGAGCGCCTGCAGATCGTTCAGCGCCCAGACGAAGATGTTGGTATCGAGCAGCAGCCTCATCACGGCTCGTCCTGAAACAGGCGAACGGTTTCGAAATCAGGGGCAAACTGCATCTGCCCTTTGAGGAAGCCGAACTGACGTTTCGCCTTGGGCACGGCGGTCTCGGCCATCACCAGACGCACCTCCGGCTTGCCGGCGCGGGCGATCACCACATCCTCACCACGCTTCACGGCCTCGATCAGCTTGGACAGACTGGTTTTCGCCTCGTGGATATTCACTTGGATCGTCATAGACTTACACTTGACTTAGCTAATCCGCGAAAGTTAGCTTAGCTAACTTAGCTAACCCAAGTCAAGCCAGCACGGCGGCGCGCAGGGCGGGGGTGACGTCGGGGGTGGTGCCAAACCAGGCTGCGAAGCCCGGGCGGCCCTGGTGCAGCAGCATGCCCAGCCCGTCCACCACCGGATTGCCGCGCGCCTGGGCGCGGGCCAGCAGGTCGGTTTCCAGCGGGGTGTAGACGATGTCGTTGACCAGCGCCGTGGCCGGCAGATCGTCCAGCGCGATATCCAGCGCCGGCTGGCCGCCCATGCCTAGGCTGGTGGTGTTGACCAGCAGGTTCGCCCCGGCCAGGCCGGCGGCACGCTCCTCCCAGTCGACGACCAGCACGCGGCCGCCGAATTCGGCGGCCAGGGCCTCGGCCTTGTCGCGGCTACGATTGGTCAGACGCAGTTCCGGCGCGCCGGCATCCAGCAGAGACACCATCACCGCCCGCGCGGCGCCCCCCGCCCCCAGCACCACGGCGGGTCCATTGGCCGCACGCCACATCTTCGGCGCATCGGCGCGCAGCGAAGCTAGAAAACCGAAGGCGTCGGTGTTGCTACCATGCAGGCTGCCATCGGGCTGCACCGCGATGGTGTTCACCGCGCCGATGCGGCGCGCCACCGGGTCGACCTGCGCCAGATACGGCAGCACGGCGACCTTGTGGGGAATGGTGACATTGATGCCGCGGAAACCCGGCTCCTTCGGCAGGGCCTCCAGAAACGCGCCGAGTTCTTCCGGCGGCACCGGCAGCCGGTCGTAGCGGCCGCGGATGCCATACTGCTGCAGCCAGAAGCCATGCAGCTTCGGCGAACGGGAATGGTCGACCGGCCAGCCGATCACGCCGGCGCGCGGCAGGATGTCGTCGTCTGTATCGGAACTCATGCTCTCAGAACTTTATTCTCGCGCAGGATATCCAGCAGCGGCAGCAACGGCAGGCCGAGGATGGTGAAGTGGTCGCCCTGGATTTTGCTGAACAGCTGCGCACCCAGGCCTTCAAGCTGGTAACAGCCGACCGATGACAGCACCGCATCGCCGGCCTGGACCAGATAGGCGTCCAGGAAACCGTCGGAAAAATTGCGCATGGTCAGCTTCGCCGCGTCGATATGACGCCAGATCACGCTGCCGCCGCGCGCCAGCACAACGGCGCTGACCAGCTCATGGGTCTTGCCGCGCAGGGACAGCAGATGGTCGCGGGCCTCGTCACGGTTCTGCGGTTTGTCGTACCAGCGCTGCTCGCAGGCCAGCATGGAATCCGCCGCGATGACGAAATCGCCCGGCTCGGCATGGCTGATGCGATGGGCCTTCAGTTCGGCCAGCGCCTGCGCGGCATCGCGGATACCGGCGCCTTCGGCTTTCAGGCCGAGCTTGATTTCCTCTTCATCCACACGGGCCGGCAGCACGCGGAAATCGAGGCCGGCCGCGCGCAGCATGGTGGCGCGCGTGGTGCTGGCCGAGGCAAGAATCAGGCTCACGCCTTCGGTCCTTCAAGGCCCAGATCCTGCTGCTTGCGCTGCTCTTCGCGCCGCGCATGCAGATTCAGGATCGCGGCGGCGGTTTCCTCGATCGAGCGCCGGGTCACGTCGATCATCGGCCAGTTATGCTTGCTGCAGAGTTTGCGGGCGATGACGAGTTCTTCTTTCACGCGCTCGTCGTCCACATAGGCCGTCTCGGTATTCTGGTTCATCGAGATTAGACGGTTTTTGCGGATCGAGACCAGACGGTCGGGCGACGTGGTAAGACCGACGACCAGCGGCTGTTTCAGAGTCTCGACCTCGTCCGGAATGACAAGGCCCGGCACGATCGGCACATTGGCGGTCTTGAAGCCTCTGTTTGCCAAATAGATCGAGGTCGGCGTCTTGGAGGTGCGCGACACACCGACCAGAACGATGTCGGCCTTCTCCAGATCTTCCAGATGCTGGCCATCATCATGGGCGATGGTGAAATGCATGGCGTCGATGCGATGGAAATATTCCGCATCCAGCTCGTGCTGGCGGCCGGGCAGGTTCACCGCCTTCTCGCCCAGATATTTGCCAAAGGCCATGATCACCGGATCCAGCACCGGCACGATCGGCAGCTTGGCCTTGGCGCAACCCTTGATCAGGATTTCGCGCAATTCCTGGTCGACGATGGTGAACAGCACCAGGCCGCCCATGGCGGCGATGGCCTCCACCACGCGTTCCATCTGCAACGGCTTGCGCACCAGCGCCCAGGTGTGGGTTTCCACCTCTTCCTGCGACTTCTGGAACTGCACGAGTGCTGCCTTGGCCACCGACTTCAGCGTTTCGCCAGTGGCGTCGGAGACCAGGTGGATATGCGGCCGGGTGGTTTTCTGCATCGGGAATCCGGCAGGGGGATTATGGGGATAAGCGGGATAAGGTAGGGGTTATCCCCATCGCTCGTCTTTTCATGCCCGGAACGCCTTTTTCATGCAACCAGCCTGTCACCGGAGGATCAAATTTCCGACCGGCCTGTGGAAAGCGGGGATGAGACACAATGCCGCCATCATCCGGTCATCGTCCCCGTTATCCCCATAATCCCCAGCGGCGAACGGCATCGGAGTCGTACCGGTTTTAACGGGTTTATCCCCGCCAGGGCAGGTTTTCCCGGCAGCAGGCCATCCGCGGGATGGAATCCGGGGCAGAGCCTGAGTCCCGGAGTATCCCCAGGACTCACCGCACTACTGCAACCACTACCTCTTTAAATTATATATAAAATAGGAAAGGAATAAGTGATGACCCTTGTTCCTCAGACCCCGGCCCCGGGGCAATCAGCACAGCAGCCAAGTAAACCCCTCCTTCGCACCCTGGCCGGCTTGCCGAGTGCGCGTCCGCCCCTGTGGTTGATGCGCCAGGCAGGCCGCTATCTGCCGGAATACCGCGAGGTCCGCGCCCAGGCCGGCAGTTTCCTCGATCTTTGCTACAACCCCGAACTGGCTGCCGAGGTGACGCTGCAGCCGATCCGGCGTTTCGGCTTCGATGCTGCCATCCTGTTCGCCGATATCCTGCTGATCCCGCAGGCCCTGGGCCAGCATCTGGCCTTCAAGGAAAACGAGGGACCGGTGCTGGATGCCATCCGAACCGACGGCGAGCTGGTTCGGCTGAACCCTGCTGGCATCCACAAGACGCTGGGACCGGTCTACGAGGCGGTCGGGCGTATCAAGGCGGCCCTCCCCCCCAGCTGCACCCTGATCGGCTTTGCCGGGGCTCCCTGGACGGTTGCGACCTATATGCTCGAAGGACGCGGGTCCAAGGATTTCGCCGCCGCCAAGACCTGGGCCTTCGGCAACCCGCTGGGTCTGCAGGCCCTTATGGACATCCTGACCGAGGCAACGGTGAGTTACCTGGACCGCCAGATTCAGGCCGGCGCCGAGGTGGTGCAGTTGTTCGACACCTGGGCCGGCGTGCTGCCGGAGAATGAATTCCGCCGATTCTGCATCGAGCCGGTGCGCAAGATCATTGCGGCGCTGAAGGCGAACCATCCGACCGTTCCGGTGATCGCTTTCCCGCGCGGTGCCGGCGCGCTGTATGACGGCTATGCCGCAGCCACTGGCGCCGATGCGCTGGGACTGGATTACACCATGCCGCTCGGCTGGTCGAAGGACCACCTGTGGAACCGGCATGTGGTGCAGGGCAATCTCGATCCGCGCCTGCTGGTGGTCGGCGGACCGGCACTGGCCGAAGGCGTGCAGCGTCTTTTGCGCACCTTCCAAGGCCGCAACCATATCTTCAATCTCGGCCATGGCATCGTGCCGGAAACGCCGGTGCGGCATGTGGAGGAGCTGGTGCGCCTGGTGAAGGGCACCGAGGCGGCGGCATGAGTCTTTCTCAGGCTGGCCGCATCGCCGCTTCACGCTAGGTCTTCGCCATCATGCCCCAGAAGACCGCCGTCATCCTGTTCAATCTCGGAGGCCCGGATAGTCCCGGTGCTGTCGAGCCTTTCCTGTTCAACCTGTTCAACGATGCGGCGATCATCCGCCTGCCGCAGCCGTTCCGCTGGCTGCTGGCGAAACTGATCTCGTCGCGACGCGCGCCGAAGGCGGCGGAAATCTATGCCCATATGGGCGGCCGTTCGCCGATCCTGCCGCAGACCGAAGCGCAGGCCGCGGCATTGAAGGTCTCGCTGGGCAGCGACGACTATCGCGTTTTCATTGCCATGCGTTACTGGCATCCGTTCGGCCATGAGGCGGCAAAAGCCGCGAAGGACTGGGGTGCAGAGCGCGTTGTGCTGCTGCCGCTCTATCCGCAATTCTCCACCACCACTACGGCCTCGTCGCTGCAGGACTGGTATCGCGCGGCGGCAAAGGCCGGGCTGGCGGTGCCGACGGCGGCGATCGGCTGCTATCCCGACGAGCCCGGTTTTATCGCAGCGCAGACAACCTTGCTGCGCGATCATCTGTCGAAAGCCGAAGCGCGGGGCCCGGTGCGGATTCTGTTTTCAGCCCATGGCCTGCCGAAGAAGGTGGTGAGCGACGGCGATCCCTATCAGATGCAGGTCGAGCGCGGCGTTGCGGCTATCCTGCGGCAACTCAATCGCCCCGATCTGGAAACGCAGATCTGCTACCAGAGCCGCGTCGGTCCGCTGGAATGGATCGGCCCGTCGACCGATGCGGAAATCACCCGAGCGGCGAAAGACGGTCGCGCCATTGTCGTGGTGCCGGTGGCTTTCGTATCGGAGCATTCGGAAACGCTGGTGGAACTCGATATCGAATATGCCGAACTGGCGCAGCATAACGGCGCGAAGGCGTATATCCGCGTGCCGACCGTGGGGGTACACCCCGATTTCATCGCCGGCCTGGCCGGTCTGGTGCGGCGCGCGCAGTATGATGCGCAGCCCCGCTGCGGCAGCGGCGAACGATCCTGCGGCACGGCCTGGCGGCGCTGCATCTGCAAGTCCTGAGAGAAACCACGATGCTCTATGAGTGGCTGAAAGCCCTGCACATCATTTCGATCATCGCCTGGATGGCGGGCATGCTGTATCTGCCGCGGCTGTTCGTCTATCACGCCGCCGCCGAACCCGGCTCGAAGGAATCCGAAACCTTCAAGCTGATGGAGCGCCGTCTGCTCAAGGCGATCATCAATCCGGCCATGGGTGCAGCCTGGATTTTCGGCGGCACCATGGTCTGGCTCGGCCATCACTGGGACCAGCCGTGGTTCTGGGCCAAGTTCGCCCTGGTCATGGGCATGCAGGCGATCCATGGCAACATGGTGGGCTGGCAGCGCGCCTTCGAGCAGGATCGCAACACCCGCAGCCAGCGTTTTTACCGCCTGGTGAACGAGATTCCGACGGTGCTGATGATCGGGATCGTTCTGCTGGTGATCCTCAAGCCATTCTGAAACCTCAGGTTTCAACGCGGTCAGGACTGCTGCAAGCCAGCATGTTCATGTTGTGTTTCATATACCTGTGTGCTATTTCCGCACACTCTTGACCTGTGGCGTAATCACAGGATGACGGGGTGCAATGTTGCACTGCGAGTGCCGATCCGGTTGCGGTAAGGTATCGGCTCGCGAGCTTTTGGTGCCGACGATCACAGGAGTGTTTCAGTCCGCTTCCCGTATCGTCACCAGCGCCTTACAGCTTTGCACCTCAATTTTCTCAACTTCGCGTATGCAAAAAGCGGGGGTCTCCCAATGTCGTTCGGTTTGGTTCGTAAAAGCAGCCTGATGATGGCTGCTCTGGTCGGTTTCGGTCTTCTGGGCGCAGACGCGCTGGCCCAGGGCGGTCCGCCGCCGGTGACGGTGGCCAAGCCTCTGGCCAAGCCGATCATCGAGATGGATGAATATACCGGCCGCTTCGACGCCATCGGAGCCGTGGAAGTCCGCGCCCGGGTGAACGGCTATCTGGAGAGTGTGCATTTCCAGGACGGCGCCACGGTCAACCAGGGCGACCTGCTGTTCACCATCGATCGCCGCACCTATCAGGCCGCACTGAACCAGGCGCAGGCCACGCTGAACAGCCGCCAGACCGAACTCGATCTGGCGCGGGTGGAATACGAGCGGTATCAGAAGCTGACCCAGACCGGCGCCGCAGCGGCCGCCACACTGGACCAGCGCCGCCAGACCTTCCTGGCCGCCCAGGCCAACATCGCCGGTGCCCGCGCCGCCGTGGAAACCTCGCGGCTGAATTACAGCTTCACCGAAGTGCGTGCGCCGATTGCCGGCCGCATCTCGCGCAAGCTGGTCACCGAGGGCAACCTGGTGCGCGAGAACGAGACGCTGCTGACCACCATCGTGCAGCTCGATCCGGTGTATTTCTATTTCGACATCGATGAGCGTTCGTATCTGAGCTATGCCCGCATCGCCAAGCAGAACGGCAACACCGGCAACGGCAAGGGTCTGCCGGTCGCGGTACAGCTGACCGACGAGAAGACCTTCGTGCACAAGGGCGTGCTCGACTTCACCGACAACCGCATCGATACCGCCACCGGCACCATGCGCCTGCGTGCGATCTTCGAGAATAAGGACCTGTTCCTGACGCCGGGCCTGTTCGGCCGCGTCGCCGTGCCCGGCAGCCCGGAATATACCGGCGTGCTGATTCCCGACGAAGCCATCCTGACCGATCTTGACCGCCGCTATGTCTATGTGGTGGGCGAGGGCGGCGCCGTACAGCAGCGCCCGGTCAAGGTGGGCTCGCGCACAGACAACTACCGCATTGTGCGCGAAGGCCTGAAGGCCGATGACACGGTGGTAATCAACGGTCTGCAGCGCGTGCGTCTGGGCGGCGGCAAGGTGACGCCGCAGCCGATCACCCTGCCGCCGGTGTGGCAGGGCTTGATGGCGCTGGCTGCGCCTCAGGGCCAGCAGGCGCCGAAGTAAGCCACCTTATAAATTTCTTTTTCGCCGCGAGGCAGTTATGAAATTCGGACATTTCTTCGTTGATCGGCCGATCTTTGCCGCGGTGGTCTCCATCGTGACGGTGATCATCGGCGTGATCGCCTTCCTCAACCTGCCGGTTTCGGAATATCCCGAAATCGCGCCGCCGCAGATCAATGTGTCGGCCAGCTATCCCGGCGCCGATGCCGAGACGCTGGCCCGCACGGTGGCGACGCCGATCGAGCAGGAAATCACCGGCATCGAAAACCTGCTCTACATGTCGTCCTATTCCACCGCCGACGGCCTGATGCAGCTCACCGTCACCTTCAAGCCGGGCACTGATCTGGATACCGCGCAGGTGCAGGTGCAGAACCGCGTCACCATCGCCGAGCCGCGCCTGCCCGAAGAAGTGCGCCGCCAGGGCATCACCACCCGCAAGCAGGCCGGTGACTTCCTCATGGTCGTGCATCTGCTGTCGCCCGATAAGACCTACGACCAGCTCTATATCGCCAACTACATGCAGCTGCGCATCCGCGACCAGCTGCTGCGGCTGGACGGCGTGGGTAACATCCAGATCTTCGGCGGCAGCGAATACGCCATCCGCATCTGGCTCGACCCCAACCGTCTCTCGGCCTATGGCTTGTCGGGCGCCGATGTCGTCGCCTCGCTGCAGGCGCAGAATGTGCAGGTTTCCGGTGGTGGCCTCGGCCAGCAGCCGGCGCCGGACTACAATGCCTTGCAGGCCATTGTGACGACGCAGGGCCGCTTCGAGGATGTGCGCCAGTTCCGCAACGTGATCATCAAGGCCTCGGCCGATGGCCGCCTGGTCAAGCTGGAAGACGTCGCCCGCGTCGAGCTCGGCGCCAAGGACTACAACAGCCGCAGCTATCTCGACGGCCAGACCGCGATTGCGCTCGGCGTGTTCCAGCGTCCGGGCACCAACGCGCTGGAGACCTCTGAATCGGTCATCAAGAAGATGAACGAGCTGCAGAAGGATTTCCCGCCGGGCCTGGAATACACCATCATCTACAATCCGACCGAGTTCATCGCGGAATCGGTGCGCGAGGTCTACAAGACGCTGATCGAGGCGATCATCCTGGTCGCGCTGGTGGTGCTGGTCTTCCTGCAGAACTGGCGCGCCTCGCTGATCCCGATCCTCGCCATCCCGGTCTCGCTGATCGGCACCTTCGCCGTCATGCTGGCCTTCGGCTTCACGCTGAACGTGCTCAGCCTGTTCGGCCTGGTGCTGGCCATCGGCATCGTGGTCGACGACGCCATCGTGGTGGTGGAAAACATCGAGCGTAACATCGCGCTGGGCATGAGCCCGCGCGATGCGGCGCATGAAACCATGGACGAGGTGGGCACCGCGGTGATCGCGATTGCCGTGGTGCTGTCGGCGGTGTTCATTCCCACCGCCTTCATCCCCGGCATCACCGGGCAGTTCTACAAGCAGTTCGCGCTCACCATCGCCACCGCGACGATCCTGTCAGCCTTCAACTCGCTGACGCTCTCGCCGGCGCTGGGTGCCATCCTGCTGCGCAAGCACGAAGCCGGCCATGAGTCGAAGTTCGCGCCCATGCGCTGGGTGCAGCTGGCGGCGCACAAGTTCAACACCGGCTTCGACAAGACCAGCAACGCCTATGCCAAGGGCGTTGGCGGCATCATCACGCGTCGCGTGATGATGCTGGGCGTCTATGCCCTGCTGGTGGCGGCGACCTTCTTCATGTTCCGCACCGTGCCGCCGGGCTTCATCCCGCCGCTCGATCGCGGCTATGCCATCGTCGTCATCCAGCTGCCCGACGGCGCCGCGCTCGGCCGCACCGACGCGGTGACGCAGAAGGCGACCAAGATGATCGAGGGCACGCCGGGCGTGGCGCATGTGGTGGCCATTCCGGGCTTCAACGGTGCGACCTTCACCAACGCCACCAATGCCTCGGTGATGTTCACCACCTTCACGCCCTTCCATGAGCGTCTGCCGCAGGGCCTGACATCGACGGCCATCATCGGCCAGATGATCGGCAAGCTGCAGGGTATCGAGGAAGCCTTCGTGATCGCGGTGCCGCCGCCGGCGGTGCCCGGCATCGGTTCGGGCGGCGGCTTCAAGATGCAGCTGCAGAGCCGCACCAGCGATGACGTGCGGCCGCTGCTGGCCAAGGCCTACCAGATCATGGGCATGGCCATGCAGACGCCGGGCGTGACCGGGGTGTTCACCACCTTCTCGGCCACCTCGCCGCAGATCTTCCTGAACATCGACCGCACCAAGGCGCAGATGCTGAACGTGCCGCTGTCGAATGTGTTCGAGACGCTGCAGGTCAATCTCGGCTCGGCCTATGTGAACGACTTCAACGCCTTTGGCCGTATCTTCCAGGTGCGCGCCCAGGCGGATGCGCAGTTCCGCCTCAACAAGGAGGACATCTCGCGTCTGAAGGTTCGCTCGGCCACCGGTGACCTGGTGCCGCTGGGCACGCTGGTTGAAATCAGGGAGACCGCCGGTCCCGACCTGCTGCAGCGCTACAACACCTTCGTATCGGTGCCGCTGCAGGGCAACACGCCGCCGGGCGTGTCGACCGGCCAGTCGCTGCAGATCATGGAGGGCCTCGCCAACCAGGTGCTGGAGCCGGGCCAGAGTTTCGAATGGACCGAACTGGCCCTGCAGGAGCGTTCGACCGGCAACACCGCCACCTACATCTTCATCCTGGCGGTGGTGTTCGTCTTCCTGGCCCTGGCGGCCCAGTATGAAAGCTGGGTGCTGCCGCTGGCCATCATGCTGATCGTGCCGATGAGTGTGCTGTTCGCCCTGCTCGGCGTCTGGGTCGTCGGCATCGACAACAATGTGCTGGTGCAGATCGGCCTTGTGGTGCTGATCGGTCTGGCGGCGAAGAACGCGATCCTGATCGTGGAATTTGCGCGCCAGCTGGAAGCCGAGGGCAAGTCGCCGTCGGAAGCGGTGATCGAGGCCTGCCGCCTGCGTCTGCGCCCCATTCTGATGACGGCCTTCGCCTTCATCCTGGGTGTGCTGCCGCTGGTTACCGCGGTTGGCGCCGGTGCGGAAATGCGTCGTGCGCTTGGCACGGCGGTGTTCTCCGGCATGATCGGCGTCACCCTCGTGGGGCTCTTCCTCACGCCAGTGTTCTACGTGGTGTTGCGCGGCCTGATCATCGGACGGCGGAAAACCAAGGATGTTCCTCCGGCACACCCGCCGGCGGTACAGCCGGGCGAATAATCCGACGCCGAGAAACAAGATTTTTTGCGGCAATGGCCGGGGAGCAATCCCCGGCCATTATCGTTTTATGGCAGGCGCTGCCGCGCCGTTGAAACCGGTCACGGGCTGCTTATGTCAGCCCGGTCCGGACAAACCGATCAAGGGGAGAGACCGATGAGCCAGATTCCCAGCCGCCTCGCGCCGACCCAGGCCAGCACGCACATCCTGATCGTCACCACCTCGCACAGCCTGATGGACAGCGGCGACATCACCGGCGTCTGGGCCGAGGAACTGGCAACGCCCTATTACCTGTTCCGCGATGCCGGCGCGAAAGTGACGGTCGCCTCGATCAAGGGCGGGCCGGTGCCGTTCGATCCGCGCAGCATCAGCGGCAGCGAACCGCAGCCCGACAGCGTGCAGCGCCTGCTGGCCGACAAGCCGGTGATGGATGCGCTGCAGGCCACCCCGTCGATTGCCGGCCTCGACAGCCTGCTCTATGACGCGATCTTCCTGCCCGGCGGCCACGGCACCATGTGGGACCTGCCGCAGAGTCAGGCGCTGGCGCAGCGCATCACCGATCTGGATGCGCGCGGCAAGCCGATTGCCGCCGTGTGCCATGGACCAGCCGGGCTGGTGAATGTGAAACGCCGCGATGGCAGCTGGCTGGTTGCCGGCCGCAGGGTCACGGGGTTCACCAATGAAGAAGAGAAGAAGGTGGGTCTGGCGAAGGCCGTACCCTTCCTGCTGCAGGACCGGCTGGTCGAGCGCGGCGGCGATTTCGTGGCGGCCGATGATTTCCAGCCCCATGCCCTGCGCGACGGCAACCTGATCACCGGGCAGAATCCAGCCTCCAGCGAGCAGACCGCGAAGCTGATGCTGCGCGCCCTGCATGAGCGCCACGTCATGGCGGCGTAAGCAGTCTGACGCAGCCGGTCTTTATCGCAGGAGGGCCGGATCGAGCGTGAAGAGTTCGGACGGGCTTTCGACGCCGCGCAGGGCATAGCGGCCGAGCGAGACCGCTTCGTCCTTCAGGCCGCCGGCCACGCTGCGGAAGGCGGCCGAGAGAATGGCGCGCTGGTCGACCGAGCGGCTGAGGCCCGAGATGCGCGACAGCTCGTTGACAGCGGGGCCGACGACGGTGAAATCGAGGCGGTCCTCGCCGCCGAAATTGCCGTACAGCACTTCGCCCACATGCAGCGCCACCGACATATCGGTGACGGGAAGCCCGGCATTGGCGCGGCGGTTGCGCACATGGCGCAGGTCCTTCATGCAATGCTTCAGCGCGGCAAGCGCCTGCTGGCAGGCATTCTGCAGATTGCCGTCATCGCGGAAGATGGCTAGCACGCCGTCGCCGACGAATTTCAGCACCTCGCCGCCATGGGCATGGACGGCGGCCACAGCGGCGCCGGCATAGTCGTTCAGCAGCGGCATGATCAGTTCGGGCGTGACGGTGTCGACCAGGCGGGTGAAGCCGCGCAGGTCGCTGAACCACAGCGCCGCCGAAATGCGTTCGGCATCGCCGCGGCCGATGGTGCCCGACAGCACGCGGCGGGCCGCATCGCGGCCAAGATAGGTTTCCGCCAGCGTCTCGGCGATGCGGCGCACGCTGGCCGAACGGACGGCAGCGGCCGCGAAAGGTATCAGCGCATTCAGCGTCTCGATCTGCCGATCGCTGAAGCCTTCGCCATGGGCGGTGGTCCAAGAGGCATAGATGCTGTCCAGCTGGCCGATGATCGCCTTCTGGCCGAAGCGCGTCATGGTCACCAGGTAATCGGTATAACCCTCGCCGGCCAGTTCGGTGATGATCGGGAAGCGATGCTCGCCGTTGAGGCCGATCATGCGCACCCGCAGATGCGGCTCGCCGCTTTCCTCCAGATGGTAGAACGGGCTGGCGCGCCATTTCTGCTCGCCCTCGGCGGAGATCGAGCGGCCGAACTCATGCAGCGCCACCTGCTCCTGCTCCTGGTGCCAGGAGAAGATGCGGCCGGCCAGCACCGGATGCAGGGTATCGGCGCCGAGCAGGGCGCGCTTGATGGGAATGCCGGCATCGTTCAGGCCGGCGCAGAACTGGCCGAGGATTTCGCCCTCGTCCAGGCCGTTCAGCGAAGCATCGGCGATCGAGCGGGCAAGGCGGGTAAAAACGAGCGGATCCATGGCCGCAAGATAGGGCGGGGATTGCCGAAAAACGACTGTCGTGTCTGGGTTTTTTTCCTGCAGCCGGCAGTTGCCCGGACGCCGGTGATTGCAACAGCAATCACCCCTATGGCTCGGCCAGCCAGCGGATCCAGCGGCCGTGATAATCCCCCTCGGCCAGGCGATGGGTCTTGCCGCCCGGTTTGTTGCCGGGCCACAGCGTCAGGGTCAGGTCGGCGCCATCGCGGGCCAGGCCGGGTTCGAGGCGCAGCCAGGCCAGCGGGGCATCGGCCGTGGCCGTCGCGCCGGCAGTTTGCATCAGGGCCGTGATGCGCTGCTGCTCCGCTGCGCCGATATATTGCCAGACGATGGAATGGTAGAGCACGAAGACGGCGCCGGGCCGGCGCTGCTGCAGTTCGCGGGCGACGAAAGCGGCGGCCGCGACCCGTTCGACTGCGACACTCTGTCGCCGTGCATGGTCGAGCGCGGCGTGCACCCGCTCCAGCCGCTGCGGCTGGTCGGCCCAGATATAGGACAGCAGGCGCTGGCAGTGCTCGGGATTCGCAGCCGTCAGCGGCGCGATGTCGCAGCCGGCGCGGTCCAGCACCTTCGGCATCGCAGAGGGCGGCGCGACGCCCTGCCAGTCGGCGCGCAGCCGTAACGGCGCAGTGGACGGGTCGCCATGCCGCCAGTCGGCAAAATCATAGGCATAGGCATCCCAGCTCAGGTTCAGCCCGGTGCTGGCGCCGATCTCGCGGCATTGCAGGGCGAGATGCGGAAAGCTTGCGGCGATCTGGCGGAAGCCGCCGAGCAGCACGGCCGAGCGCTGCGGGTCGTTGGTCTGTGGCGGACTTTGCAGATACTGCGTTAACAGCGCGTGGTGGCGGGTCAGGGCGGCGCTCAGCGTGGCGCCATCGATGCTGCGCGCGGCATAGGCCGCCCCCAAATCCGGATCGCCTTGCAGCACCGCGCGATGCAGCGCGCCGGCCACGCGCAGGGCCAGGGCATCGGCCCTCGGCTGGCCCGTCCAGGACAGGATGTCTGCGGCCCAGCCGGGCGCGGCAGTCAGCAGTGTGCCGATACCATCCAGCACTGTGCCGGTAAAGGGCGAACCGAGCGCGCGGCAATAGCCGCCCTGCTCGTGGAAATGCGCGATAATGGGTTCAGGATCGGCCATGGGGCATTGTGTTTATGCACCGCCCGTCCTGTCCAGCACGGGATTGCAGCGGGACAATTGACCCGCGGGGCTGCCGCCGCGTAGAGAGAAGACGCCTGCCCGCTTGGCGGAATTGGTAGACGCACGGGACTTAAAATCCCGAGGCCGCAAGGCCGTGCCGGTTCGAGTCCGGCAGCGGGCACCACCTGACTCACATCGGCGGCACCAGGCCGTCGCGACCCACGGTGATGCGTTCGGCGCTGTAAGCGCCATCGGCGGTCTTCACTGCCTGCACCAGCACATGATTGCCGGGTTTGACCAGGCTGCGGTCGCCGGGTGCAAAGGCCACCACCGGCACGCTGTCGGGCACCAGCACCTGCTTGTCGCCGCCGGGATAGGTGAGCGTCAGCATGCGGCCGCGCGCATCGGCTTTGGCCGCCACCACGGTGCTGACGGTGGCATTGGTCATGGTGTTGCCGCCTGCATTGCCACTGGGGCTGCCGCCATCCCACGGGCGATGGCCTTCACCGCTGCCGCGTTGCGCCTCTGTGAAGATATGCACCTCCAGCGCCACTAGGCTGCCATCGGGCTGCGGCATGGCTGCGGTGCCGATATAGCTGTTCGGCTTTATCGCATCGAGGGAGGCCGGCACCAGCGCGGTGACCGTCGCAGTCGGGCTGAGCGTGAGCCTGACTTTCTCGCCCTCGCGTGTGGTGAGACCGAGCGTCTGGCCATCGACACTGTCGATGCTGGCGCGCAGGCGGCGCGGGGCTTCCTGAGCGGATGCGGCAACGGCAAACAGTGCGGCCGCCAGAAGGGTGAGCAGGGTTTTCATGGGGAATCTCTGGCCTGGGCCGATGAGGAGGTAGGGCTGTCATCAGTCTGCGCGGACCCGGCGCTGCCGCAACACACATTGGCTTGAAAGCGGCGCAGAGGCGGCTCGGGCGCGGAAACGTGATCGCCGGCACAACGGCCTGTGGACAATTCCCCTTGACCTTGGATATCGCAAACTATATCTTACGATACGTCTAAGGACACAACGAAAGACCTAACGAATGAGTGAATATATCATGCATCCCCACATTATCAATGCTTTACGCGAACATCGCGCCATGCACCGCGGCGGTCGCCGCAGCCATTTCCGTGGCAAACTGGCCGCCGCGCTGTTCAGCTCCGGCGACGACAGCCTGGGCGGTCATGGCTTCCGCGCCAGCCGCGTGGTCAACGCGGCCGATCTTCAGCTGCTGATCCTGGTGCTGCTGGAAGAGCACCCGCGCCACGGCTACGAGATCATCAAGGCGCTGGAGGAACACACTTCGGGCTTCTATGCCCCGAGCCCGGGCGTGATCTATCCGGCGCTGACCTATCTGGAAGAAATCGGGCATACCAGCGTGGCGGCGGATGGCGCCAAGAAGCTGTACAGCCTGACCCAGGCCGGCCGCGACTATCTGGCCGAGAACCGCGTCAATGCCGACACCATGATGGCGCAGCTGGCCAAGATCGGCGAGCGCATTGCGCGGGCCAAGAGTTTCTTCCGCGGCGGCAGTGAAACGCCGGACGACGATGATGCCGGCTATGGCCGACGCGGGCGTCATGGTGGCGGCGATCCGTCCTCGTCGATGAAGGCCGCGCGCCACAATCTGCGCGCCGCGCTGCATGAGAAGGACGACGCCTCGCCCGAGGAACAGCGCCGCATCATCGACATCCTGGTGCGCACGGCAAAAGAAATCCGTGGCCAGTAATCACAACAAGCGGGGGTATGGATGGGCAGCATCAGAACCAGCGATATCGCCTGGAAAGGGCATGTCATGAAGGGTCATCGTTACCGCGTTACCATCGAGCATGTCGGCACGCCGCGCGAAGGCACGGAGCGCCAGCCGGCCCTGATCTTCGAGACCATCAATCACGATGAGATCATCGGCATCGTCGAACGCATCCGCGCCAGCGGGCATTACGCCGAGGACGAGGCGGCCTCGCTCGGCATCGGTCTGAAGCTGTTTGCCGAAGTGATGCTGAAGCGCCGTGACGACCCGCTGTTCGCCGAGCTGCGTCCCGCGATCCGCGCTTTCATCGGCGGTTTGAAGGATCGCAATCGTAGTGCTGCGGCACCAGTATAGGGTCAGGCGCGGCAGCCGGGGGCGCCGCGTGTGCAATCGCTCGCACACCGCAGCGCCGCCACAGCGCCCCCCACGGTCTGTCCGCTTTAGTCGGCTGCCTCGGGCATGTCCCACAGTTCGACCGGCCGATATGGCAGGCTGATGCCCAGCAGCGTATCGGTGTTGATGCCGTCGAAAGCCAGCGGCAGCATCAGGTTCTCGCTTTCGCGCCAGCCATTGAAATCGAGAGCATCGTCTTCCACCGGGATCGGGCCGCGGCGCCAGGTCGGCACGCCATCGCGCGCCGTGGTGATCAGGCGCAGGCGGTTGGCGGCCCAGGCCAGCGGCCGGGCTTCGTCATACCAGCGGTTGGTGAGATCCTGTCCGATGGCGGTGACAAAGGCGCAGCCCGCCATGCGATAACGGAAGCGCCAGGACGGACTGCGCTGCACATCCAGCATCCAGCAATAGGGCAGCAACTCGCCGAGCAGGCTGCGGTCGATGACATTGCGGGACGGCACATGGCCGTCAGGGGTGCAGAGCCGCAGCCAGTGGCACAGCAGCTCGCGCACCTGCGGATGCCAGCCCTGGCCGCGATCGGCCGCGCGCACCACATGCCAGCCATCTCCGAGGAGGGCCGGCGACGATGTGAAATGTGCGGGGGGCGGCAAAATCATGGCCGCACCCTAGACAGCTTCGCACCCGCCGTAGCGTTACTTTCCGATTACGTTATGCGGGCCGGATCATTTGTCACGGCAGCATCAGCCAGTGCAGGCTGAACAGCTCGTTCTCGTCGGTCCAGGCCGCACCGGGCAGGAAACCGGCTTTTTCTGCCAGCTGACGGAAACCGGCCACCGTGTATTTGTAGGAGTTTTCCGTGTGAATGGACTCGCCGGCCGCAAAGCTGTAGCGCTGGCCGCCGATCTGCACGCTTTGCGCCCGCGCGCTGACCAGATGCATCTCGATGCGATGCAGATGCGGCTGGTAGAAGGCGTAATGGTGGAACGCGTCGAGGTCGAAATCGGCGCCCAGTTCGGCATTGGCCCGGCGCAGCAGATTGAGGTTGAAAGCCGCCGTGATGCCCTGGCTGTCATTATAGGCCGCATGCAGCAGCGCCGGATCCTTCACCAGATCGACGCCGATCAGCAGGCTGGCGCCCGAGGGCCCGGCCTGTTCCGACTCACCCCGGGCGTTGCCCAGCATGCTGGCGGCGTTGCGCAGAAAGCGCAGCGCTTCTTCCGGCGTGAAATTGCCGATGGTCGAGCCGGGGAAAAAGCCGACCCGGCTCTGGGCGAATTTCTCGCGCCTGGGCAGTGGCAGCGTCTGCATGAAATCGCCCACCACCGGCCGCACGGCCAGACCGGGGTAATCCTTGGCCAGGGATGCCGCAGCGCTGCTCAGATGCTCGCCCGAGATATCGATGGGCAGATAGGCGCGCGGCGTCTTCAGCGCATCGAGCACCAGGCGGACTTTGTCCAACGCGCCTGCGCCGAACTCCACGAGTTCTGCATCGGGGCCGATGATGGCGGCGATCTCGCTGGCATTGTCGCGTAGCATCTGCATCTCGGTGCGGGTCGGATAATATTCCGGCAGCGTGCAGATCTGCTCGAACAGTTCCGAGCCGCGGCGGTCGTAGAAGTATTTCGCCGGCACCGCCTTGGGCCAGCCGGCCAGGCCCTTGTGCATGTCGCGCGCGAAGTCGGACTCCTGGTCCGGGCTGCGGACGACCTGGGGTTTGAAGCCGCGATTGCGCGGCCGTTCGAAATTGAGGACGGCAATGTTACTCATAGATCCTCCGCGAGACGGATGCCGGAAAACTGCCAGCGCGCGGCCGGCGGGAAGAAGTTGCGATAACTGGTGCGGATATGGCCGGGCGGCGTGACGCAGGAACCGCCGCGCAGCACCTGCTGGCCAATCATGAATTTGCCGTTGTATTCGCCCACGGCGCCGGCGGCCGGGCGGAAGCCCGGATAGGGCTCGTAGGCCGAGCGCGTCCATTCCCAGACCTCGCCCAGCATCTGCAGCTCGCCTGACAATCCATGGCAGGGCCGCGGATGCGGATGGGCGCGGTCGAGGAATCCGCCGCTGGTGCTGCGTTTGCCAGACGCGGCCGCATGTTCCCATTCGGCTTCGGTGGGCAGGCGTTTGCCGGCCCATTCGGCAAAGGCGGCGGCCTCGTAGAACGAGACATGGCAGACCGGCTCAGCCGGATCGAGCGCGCGGCGGCCCTGCAGGGTGAATATCTGCCAGGTCTCCTTGCGCGCATCCTGCAGCCAGTAGGCGGGCGCCTGCCAGCCCGCGGTCTGCACGGTGGCCCAGCCATCCGACAGCCACAGCTCCGGCCGCGCATAACCGCCATCGGCGATGAAATCGAGATACTCGCCGCAGGTGACAGGGCGGTTGGCGATGCGATAGGGCTGCAGCAGCGCGCGATGGCGCGGCGCTTCGTTGTCGAAGGCGAAGCCATGACCGTCATGGCCGATCTCGACAATGCCGCCGGCAAAGGCGGTGAAGCCCATTGGCGCCGCCGGCTCGCGTGTCTGGCTGTGCGGCGGCACATAGGCCGGCGCGAATGGATGCCGTGAGAAGGCATGCTTGATATCGGTGAGCAACAGTTCCTGATGCTGCTGTTCATGGGCGAGGCCGAGCGCCACCAGCGGCGCGATGCGGGCCAGCGTGTCGTCGTCGGCGCGGCCGATCAGTTCAACCATCGCGGCATCCACATAGCGGCGATACTGCGTGATGGCTTCGGCCGGCGGCCGGCTCAGGATGCCGCGCTCGGGCCGCGGATGGCGCTCGCCGACCTGCTCGTAATAGGAATTGAACATGTAATTGAAGTGTTCGTCGAAAACGCAGTAGCCGGGCTGATAGGGCTGCAGCAGGAAGGTCTCAAAAAACCAGGTGACATGGGCGCGATGCCATTTGGTCGGGCTGGCATCGGCCATCGACTGGATCGACTGGTCTTCCGGTGACAGCGGCTCGGCCAGTTTTTCGGTCAGGTCGCGCACCGCGGCATAGCCCCGCAGCAGGCCGTCGCGCGCATCGAGGCTGCGCATCTCCGCTGATGCGACAGGGCTTTCGGTTTCATAGATATCGGAGATATCCGACGGCGGCACACCGGCGGTATCGCCCTTGTCCAGGGCAAAAGTCTCACTCATCTCTGCGATACTCCCCGGCCTCGGCCTGCCTTGACGCGGTGGCCCTCGCTGGCGGACAGGGAAACGGCCTGTCGGCACCGAGGTTCCGCGTTGCGTTAACGTTTGTCGGACCGTCTGGGCCGGCACGCCGGCCTCTATCAGATAGGGCGAGTGTAGGCCCAAACCATGACAGCCGATGTCAGGATTGCGTGTTTGTGGCCGATGGCACGGCGTGATTTTCCCGGTCTTTCGGGATGCGGGGCCGCGTTTCCGGTCGCGCTGTGATTTCCGTCACCTTACCGCCAGCGGGAAAGGCACGGTCTCAGCCGCGCAAATGGCTGTCGATCAGCCGGTCGGCTGCATCGGCGAGCGCCCGGGCCGGGCCGCCGCCCTGGCGGAAAATCTGGCCGCTGACATAGGCGCCCTCGATCAGCAGCATCAGGCTGTCGCCCAGCAGCTTGGGATCATCGGCGCCCATATCGGCGGCAAGCTCGGCAAGTTTCAGCCGTAGCTGCTGCTTGTGGCCCTCCGAAACCAGGCGGGCGGGATGATTGCTGTCGGGGTATTCCACCGCCGTGTTCGACAGGCCACAGCCGCGATAATCCGGGCCGCCGGCGCGTTCGCCCAGGCTGCGCAGGTAGTTGAACAGGCCTTCGCGCGGATTATCGGCGCCAGCCTTGGCCAGGTGGGCAGCAAACCGCTGCCAGAATTCGGCGTCGTAATCGCGCAGGTAAGCCGCCGCCAGTTCATCCTTGGAGGGAAAGGCGCGATACAGGCTCGGCTTGGTGACGCCGGCCTTGGTGACGATCTCGTCCACGCCGATGGCGCGGATGCCGGCGCGGTAGAACAGCTCGCGCGCCGTGCGGCGGATCTTATCGGCCGCGCGCGGGCGCGCCGGCGCAGCAGCCTGGCCGGCGGTATCGGGGGTGGGATCGACCTGGGATTTCCGGGTCACGGCAGCAGGTTCCTTATCGGGACTTGACGATGTAACCGATCGGTACGTATATAGACGCATCGCAACACGTACCGGTTAGTCACATGAGCCTAGCACGCCCCGCCCTTCTTGGCCAGAAATATGCGTTTGTCGTCGTGGCCATCATTTTCGTCTGTCTGCTGGTCGCCGCCGGCCTGCGCTCCACCCCCAGCGTGCTGCTGGTGCCGTGGGAGCAATCCTTCGGCTGGAGCCGTGACACCACCTCGCTGGCGGCCGCCATCGGCATCTTCCTCTACGGGCTGGTCGGGCCCTTTGCTGCCGCCCTGATGCAGAGCTTCGGCATTCGCCGCACCCTGATCACCGCCCTGGTGCTGATGGCGGCCTCGACCGCGCTGTCCACCCTGATGACCGAACGCTGGCATCTGATCGCCAGCTGGGGCGTGCTGACCGGCCTGGGCTCCGGCGCCGTCGCCCTGGTTATGGGCGCGACGATCACCAACCGCTGGTTCGTCACCAACCGTGGCCTCGTCATGGGTCTGCTGACCGCCAGCACCGCCACCGGCACGCTGATCTTCATTCCGGTGCTGACCGCGATTGCCGATGCCGGCGGCTGGTCCGCCGTGGTGTGGACGGTGGCGATTGCCTGCGCCGCCCTGATCCCGCTGGCTTGGTGGCTGCTGCCCGAACGCCCGGCCGATATCGGCCTGCTGCCCTATGGCGCCACCGAGGCGCCCGCCGCAGCCGGCCCGGCGCAGAACCCGCTGGTCTTCGCCGTCTCAGCACTCGGCCGCGCCTCGAAGAAGCGCGACTTCTGGTTCCTATTCCTGACCTTCTGGATCTGCGGCTTCACCACCAACGGCCTGGTCGGCACCCATATGCTGTCCTTCTGCGGCGATATGGGCATCGCCGCGACGAGTGCGGCCGGCGTGCTGGCGCTGATGGGCTTCTTCGATCTGTTCGGCACGACGGCGTCGGGCTGGCTCACCGACCGCTACGATCCGCGCAAGCTGCTGTTCATGTATTACGGCCTGCGCGGGCTGTCGCTGATCTACCTGCCCTATACCGATTTCTCGATGGTCAGCCTGTCGATCTTCGCCGTGTTCTATGGCCTCGACTGGATCGCCACTGTGCCGCCGACCGTGAAGCTGGCGGTGGAGGCCTTCGGCGAGCGCGACGGTCCGGTGGTGTTCGGCTGGATCGCCGCCGGGCATCAGCTGGGCGCGGCGAGTGCGGCCTTCTTCGCCGGCTACATGCGGGTGCAGCAGGGCGACTACCTGCAGGCCTTCATCATCGCCGGCATGACCGGCGTGGTGGCTGCCGTGGTCTCGCTGCTGATCCGCGGCAAGAAAAAAGAGATGATGCTGGCGGCCGCATAACGCACCACCTCTTTCGTCATCCCCGCGAAAGCGGGGATCCAGTGCGGCGGGAGCGACGATATGAGGCTTACACTGCCCTGGTCGCCTTCAGCGAGGCGGCCAGTTCCGCCGGCGTCGTGACCGGCAGGCCGCAGGTCGGGCCGAGACAGACATAGGCCGTCGGCTTGCCATCGATCTGCGTCTTGCCGGTGGCCGGATGGGTTTCGGGCAGTGTCGCATCGGGCGCCGTCACCATCACCACGCGGTTGGGCACCGAGACGCGATAGGCCGCATCGACCAGCGCTTCCGTCGCCGCATCGCCGCGTTTGCCGATGATCGCCACCTGCACGGCATTGCCGAAGAAGTCGGCATTGTTGAGGAAGCTGCCCATCGGGAAGAAGTTGCGGCCCACATCGGGCGAGAAGGCATCCATCAGCAGCTGCGCCCGCTCGCGCCAGACCAGTTCACCGGTCAGGTACCACAGCCGCGCAAATACGCCGAGCAGCGTGCCGTTGCCGGCCGGCGTGGCATTATCGGCCGCATGGCGCGTGCGTGCGATCAGATCCTCGGCATCCTTCGAGGTGAGAAAATAGCCGCCGTTGACGCTGTCGCTATAGTCGCTCTCGACCACTTCGGCCCAGCGCCTGGCCTGCGCCAGGTAATCCGGATTGCCGGTCGCCTCGAACAGGCTGAGCGCCGCGCTCATCATGTTGGCGTAATCGTCCAGCAGGCCCGGCGCGACCAGAATATCGGTGCGCCAGCTGTGGCCAAGACGATGCTCGCCGAAGGCCATGGTGGAGGCGATGAAGCCGTAAGCGCGTTCGGCGGCCGCCAGCCATTCGGGCTTGGCATACTGGCGTGACAGCGTGGCCAGGCTTGCGATCATCAGGCCGTTCCAGTCGGCCAGCACCTTGTCGTCCCAGCCCGGCTTGATGCGCGTCTCGCGCGCGGCAAAGAGCTTTTCACGGGCGGTCTTCAGTTTTTTCTCGCTTGCCTCGTCCTTCAGGTCGGGCTCCAGCGAGCGGCGCAGGATGGTCTTGTGTTCCCAGTTGCCGTCCTCGGTCACGTCATAGGCGGCACAGAACTCGCCGGCATAGGGGCCGAGCACCGTCTCGATCTCGCCCATATGCCAGACGTAGAACTTGCCTTCCTCGCCTTCCGAATCCGCATCCTGTGTCGCCGCGAAGGCGCCGCCGTCTGCAATCATTTCCCGTAAGAGCCAGCCGACGGTTTCCTCGATGCGCTGGCGCAGCATCGGATCGTTGGTCTCGGCTTCCACCATGGCCATGTGGGACAGAAGCTGCGCATTGTCGTAGAGCATCTTCTCGAAATGCGGCGCCAGCCATTCAGCATCGGTGGAGTAGCGCGCGAAGCCGCCGCCGAGATGATCGTAGATGCCGCCCTGGGCCATGCGGGTGATGGTGTTGACCACGGCAACGGAATAATCGGCGATGCCGGTGCGCAGGTAGCCGCGCCACAACAGATCGAACAGGCCGGTCTGCGGGAATTTCGGCGCTGAGCCGATGCCGCCCTGTTCGGGGTCGACATGGCCGAGCACCTGTCCCACCACCTGGTCGAGCACCTCGTTGCTCAAGGGCAGGCGGTCGCGGCTCTGCGGCTTGGCCATGTTGCGCAGCGCGCCGACCAGCATCTTGGTATTCTGGGCGATGGCGTCGCGTTTTTCGTGATAGGCCTCGGAGATCTTGTTCAGCACCTCGACGAAGCCGGGACGACCGAAGCGCGGCTCGGGCGGAAAATATGTGCCGCCCCAGAAGGGCTCGCCCTTGGGCGTAAGGAACATGGTCAGCGGCCAGCCGCCCTGTTCGCCCAGCACCTGCAGGGCATTCATGTAGAGCGTGTCGATATCGGGCCGTTCCTCGCGGTCGACCTTGATGTTGACGAACAGCGTGTTCATCACCCCGGCGATCTCGGGGTTTTCAAAGCTTTCATGGGCCATGACATGGCACCAGTGGCAGGCGGCATAGCCGATGCTGAGCAGGATCGGCTTGTCGGCGGCCTGGGCGGCGGCCAGCGCCTCGGGGCCCCAGATCTGCCAGTGCACGGGGTTGTCGCGATGCTGCTGCAGATAGGGCGAGGCGGCCTTGTCCAGATTGTTGCGCGCCATATCGCTCTTGATCCCTGACAACGGGTCGGTGGCCATGCTAGGTATTTGTCCTGCTTCTCAATTTAGGCATTTCCATCCAGCAGTATGGTGCAGCGATGAAGGTCACTGTCAATGTTGATTGCACGCCGGAAGAGGCCCGCGCCTTTCTCGGCCTGCCCGATGTGCAGCCCATCCAGGAGGCCGTTATGGCCCAGATGCAGGAGCGCATGCTGAATTCCCTGAAATCCATGGATCCCGAGGTGCTGCTCAAGACCTGGGGCCCGATGGGGGTGCAGAATTTCGAGCAGATGCAGAAATTCTTTTTCAGCCAGTTCCAGAACCCGCTGGGCGGGGGCGGCACCAGCGCGGACAAGAAGAAGTAGGTCGCCGCCATGACCCGTCTGCCCGGCGATCCGGCCGATTTCTACCAGGCCCATATCTTCGTCTGCACCAACGAGCGGCCGGAAAACCATCCGCGCGGGTCCTGCGCCCGCAAGGGTGCCGAGAAGCTGCGCAACTACATGAAGACCCGCGCCAAGGAGATGGGGCTCGGCCTGGGACAGGGCGTGCGCGTCAACAATGCCGGTTGCCTGGAGCGCTGCGAACTCGGCCCGACGCTGGTGATCTATCCCGACGGGGTCTGGTACCGCGCCGAGACCTTTGCCGATATCGACGAGATCCTGGACGTGCATGTGAAACAGGGCGGCCGGGTGCAGCGGCTGCTGCTCAAACCCGAAGACGGCCCGGATCATTCCGCGAAGAAGTGATGGAGAACGGGTGAGCCCCGACACCATCTACGCGCTCTCCTCCGCGCCGGGCCGCGCCGGCGTGGCGGTGATCAGGCTCAGCGGCCCGCAGGCCGGCGATGCGCTGCTCGCCTTCACCGGCGGCGACCTGCCGCGCCCGCGCATGGCAAGCTTGCGCAAGTTGAAGGCGAGCGATGGGTCTTTGCTGGATGAAGGCATGGTGCTGTGGTTCCCGCGTCCGCACAGCTTCACCGGCGAGGATGTGGCCGAGCTGCAGGTGCATGGCGGCCGCGCCGTGCTCGGTGCCATCTTTGCCGCGCTGGCGGCGCTGCCCGGCCTGCGCCTGGCCGAACCGGGCGAATTCAGCCGCCGGGCGTTTGAGCATGGCAAGCTCGACCTGACATCCGCCGAAGGGCTCGGCGACCTGATCAATGCCGAAACCGAAGCCCAGCGCCGGCAGGCGTTGCGGCAGATGCAGGGCGCGCTCGGCGATCTGTACGAGGGCTGGCGCAACCAGCTGGTGCGCGCGCTGGCGCATCTGGAAGCCGATATCGATTTCCCCGACGAAGACCTGCCCGAAGGCGTGGCGGCGGAAGTGAAGCCGCAGCTGGCGCGCCTGCGCGCCGAGATCGCTGCCCATCTGGATGACCGCCAGCGCGGCGAGCGCCTGCGCGATGGCCTGATGGTGGCGATCCTGGGCGCGCCCAATGTGGGCAAGTCGTCGCTGCTGAATGCACTGGCCAAACGCGAGGCCGCCATCGTCTCGGATATTCCCGGCACCACGCGCGACGTGATCGAGGTGCATCTGGATCTGGGCGGCTATCCCGTGGTGCTGGCCGATACCGCCGGCCTGCGCGAAACCGCCGATGCGATTGAAAGCGAGGGCGTCACCCGCGCCCTGAAACGCGCCGAGGCTGCCGATCTCAAACTCGTGGTGCTGGACGCCACCGACACGTCCGTGCCGAAGGAGACCGCGGCGCTGATCGATTCAGATGCCATCGTGATTGCCAACAAGGCCGATGCGGCCAGTGTCGCTGCGGGTTGGACAATCAATGGCCGGCCGGTGCTGCCGGTTTCGGTGCGCGGCAATCTGGGCATGGAAGCCCTGCTCGCGATCCTGGAAAGTGAAGTCACCGCGCGGATCGGCCTCACCGGCAACGCGACGCTCACCCGCGCCCGTCACCGCGAGGCGCTGATGGATTGCCTGGCCGCACTGGACCGTTTCCTGATCGGCAATGCGCGCAACAATTCCAGCGCCGAACTGGCGGCGGAAGATGTGCGGCTGGCGGCGCGTGCGCTCGGCCGCATCACCGGGCGGATCGATGTGGAGGATCTGCTTGACGTGATCTTCCGCGACTTTTGTATCGGGAAGTAGGGGAGTGGCTACGAGCTGGCAGATTCAACGATAGCTTGCTCGCGGATCTCTCCATCTTCGACAGAAAGAGAGCAGGGTGGATTTTCCCGAAGGAATATCGCCCAGGCTGGCTGCCCATCGGAAGTCATGAAGGACGTAACGTAGCGGTCCCCCGACAAGGTGAGCTGCAATTCAGGAAGTCGTCCATAAAGGGCAATATCGTCGACCTTGCGGCCTACTAATGAGCCGAGAATGGACTGCCAGGCATCTTCATCACTCCAGCTTCCGCAAAGCACGGAGTCCTTACTTTCGACGCGCCAGCTCCATTCAATCATGACTGTAAATTCGCCCTGCGAATTGGGGGCTGAGCCATCACGTTTGACGCAGGAGGATAGTTGGCCCAATTCCAGAAAAATCGCCGAGCCGTGTCCACGCCAGACGGCGGATATTGGCTTTGATCGTAGAGCGGACCTGTATTTCTCGAAAATTGCTGAAGGCACTGCGGAGCATCCATAAGAAGCCTTGATAGACAATCAATTTCCCCGTCCGTATGCTTTTCGTAAAGTGGAAATCTGCCGGATTTAAACTAATCCGAGTTAACCCTTTCACGGTCAAACCATCTGAATGTCCGACGCATACCCAACCCTCAAAACCCAGCGCCTGATCCTGCGCGCCTTCCGGCCGGAGGATGAGGCCGCCTTCCAGGTCTTCGCCGTGAAGGAAGAGTTCTGGAAATTCCTGCCTGGCCCGGCGCTGACGCCCGAGCTGGTGACGCGCTTTGTCGCTGCGCGGGTGGAAGAGGCGGCTGCGCCGTCGGGGCGCGACTGGCTGTTCGCGGTGGAAGAGAAGCAGATGGCCCGCGCCATCGGCATGGTGCGCCTGAGCATCGCCGCCGGTGAACACCGTCAGGGCAATATCGGCTTTTCGTTTGACGGCAGCATGCGCGGCAAGGGCTATGCCTCGGAAGCTATGCAGGCGGCTTTGCGCTTCGGCTTTGCCGAACTGGGCCTGCACCGCATCACGGCGCTGGCCGATGTGGAGAATGATCGCAGCCATGCGGTGCTGCGTAAACTAGGCTTCCGCCAGGAAGGCCGGCTGCAGCAGAATTTCCTGGTGCGCGGGCGCTGGCGCGACAGCGACCTGTTCGCATTGCTGCGCAGCGAGTGGCCGCGCGGTACGGGCGAACCCTCAGGAACCGCGCTGGCCTAGAGCAGGGCGTTCAGCCCTTGGGCCATTGCGGCACCGGCAGGCTGCCTTCCAGTGGACGGCCGGTGCGCGGATCAATCTTGAGGTCGCGGTCGCGGCCGTCGCGGGTGCGATAGACCACCTCGTAGCGGCCATCCTCCCAGTCGATATCCTTGATATAGGCGCAGTCGGGCCGGCTCTCGATCTGGGCAATGATCTGCGAGAGCGACAGTGCGCCGGCCGGTGGGCCGCCCGGCGGTTCCACCTGCGCGGCCGGATCGGCCGTGACATTGCTCTGGCTGCGCGTTGCCGGCGCCGGGCTGGTGATGTTCTGGCTCTGCGTATAGACGGGCCCGCTGCTGCCGCCGGGCGGCTGCGCCACCGGCTCGATGGCATGGACGGGGACGGCGGTGGTTCCCAAGGCTCCGAGCAGGAGCAGGGTGGCGAGGTTGTTCATGGCGAGCACTCCGGGTCAATCCCAAGCTGTCGCCCCATTTGGGGTCTCTAGTTGACCCCAACCCATACCCGGAATGTGGCGTCAGTCGGGCAACCCGGAGGCGATTCGACGGATTCGGCGTTCTCGCAGCCGCAGCATGGCCGCTGCGGCCGGCGGGCGGCTCTTAAAGGGCGATTTTGCCGCCGAACAGCACCAGCGGCTCGCCGCAGCAGGGGCAGGCCATGTCGCGCAGGCTGCTCAGCACGTTTTCACCGGCCAGTGCGACGCCGCGCGACAGCCGACTGTATTTCGTGGCGGCGGCGGCATGGACCGCCTCGCAGGCGAGCGCGGCCTGGGGCGCGAGGACCGTGGCGCCGGCGCCGGCAGCGGCGAGACCGGCGGAGGCGAACAGCATCTGGCGGCGGGTGATCATGGCGACAGCCTCATTGCGAAACCTGCGCGGAGCCTGCGCCTGTCACGCGTCGCAATCAAGCGGCATTACGTCGCATGACGCGTCAGAAAGCCGCGTAAAATCTGCGTAAATTCAGCGGCGCGTTCGTCATGCGGCACATGGCCGGCGCCCTCGAACAGCGCGATCTTGCAGCGCGGATTGAGTGCGGCCATGCGCTCGATCTCTTCGCGCGTCACCGCCCAGCTCTTGGTGCCATGCATCAGCAGCACGGGACAGCGCACGGCGGCGAAGTCAGCGCTCCAGTCGCCGGTGAGCGCCGCGCGGGCTGCCACGAACCAGGCATCGGAAAAGCGGAAGCCCCAGCCGTCCTCGTATTCGACCAGGCTGTCGAGCAGGAAGCGGTCGATGCCGATCGGCGTGGTCTGCATGAAGGCGAGGAACTGGTCGAGCGTCTCCCAGCGCAGCGGCCAGGATTCGCCATCCACCGGCGGGCCGAAGCGGCAGCCGATATCCTCGACGATCAGCCCGCGCACCAGGTCGGGGCGCTGTGCGGCCATCTGATAGGCGGTGACGCCGCCAAAGGAATGGCCGAGCAGCATGACCGGCCCGCAGGCGAGGGTTTCGATCAGCGCGATGGCGTCGTCGATGAAGGCGGCGCGGCTGCGGTCATCCGCATGGTCGCTCCAGCCATGGCCGCGCAGGTCCTGCGCCACCACGCGCCAGTCGGGGCGCAGGCTTTGGGCGACGGTTGCGAAATTGCGGGCGCAGCCGCTGCGGCCATGCAGGCAGACCAGCGTCTGCGCAGCCGGTCCACCAAAGTCGACATAGGAGAGCGTCACGCCGGCGCGCGTGAGGAAACCGCGCTGACCCATCAAAGCTGGTCCGCGAGCGCCGCCGCCGTATCCTTGCCCGGCGTCACCGGCACGATCTCGAACTCGACGAGGTCGGACCAGGCGGCGCACCAGCGCTGCAAGAGCGTGATGTCATCGGTCTCCATGATCTGGAAACAGCGGTCGAGATCGGCGCTGACCCAGCTCGACACGAAGCTGACGCCATCCGGCATCAGGCGGCCCTGGTCGCGGAAGCGGCGATAGACGGCTCTGGCATCCTGGTTGCGGAACCGCTCGATCACCATGAACTGCATCGCCGCGCTCCTGCCGCCTTTAGAAGATCCGGCCGACGCGGTCGCCCGGGCGGATGGTGCCGCCCTCGACCACGCGGGCATAGACGCCGCATTTGTTATGACCGTAATCGCGGTTCAGCAGGCCGACCAGATCGGTATCGGACACGCCGGTGTCAGGGTTCACATGGGTGGCGGCGCAGCGGCCGATGACGGCCTCGACCGCCAGCACCGTCTCGCCGATCTGGATTTTCGATCCCACCCACTTCATCTCGGCCCAGGCCGGGAAACCGTCGACCAGCAGGTTGCCGCGCAGGCGGCGATAGTCGAGCGGCCCAGTGCTGCCGCCGGGCTGACCGAGCTTGCGGCCGAGTTCGAGCAGGGTGGCGGTATTCTGGATCGAGATATAGGGATCGGGCACATCGGCGAACCAGGCGCCCGGCGCTTCGGCGACGCGCACGCTGCCGCGTGTGGCGTCGTTGCCGATATGCGCCAGCACCACGCGCTCGACATCCTGGCGGCTCAGCGGCGAGGTGAGGTCGGCATCGCGGACCAGCACCTTGCCATCCTTGGCGATGCTGATCTTGCTGCCGGTCGGATCGAAGCTGCAGTCGAGTGCTGCCAGCGGCGGGTTGCGGATCCAGGTGAGGAAATGCGCTTTCTTCTGAAAGGCGGGCGCGGCGGCGTCGAAGGCCGAGCTGCCATGGGCCAGCGCGAAACGCCGGTCGCCGGCAATCGGCTGGTCGGGCGTGAGCTGGGCCGCATCGAGCTTTTGCGGCGTCAGGCCTTTGACGGGAAAGCGGACGATGGAGAGAAGGGAAGCAGTCTGATCCTGAGTCATGCGCCTTCTATGGCCAAGGCCGCGAATCCCGTCAACGGCGGAATTGCCACCACGATTGTCATCCTGCAAGACTGCAACAGACTGAAACGCAATGTGATGCCAGAAGGACGGACCGGGCCATGCTGCTGCACGCAATCGCGCTCTACGCCACCGCGCTCCTGCTCGGGACGATGGCCTTCTTCTCCTTTGCGCTGACGCCGATGATTTTCATCAAGCTTGAAGCCGCCGTTGCCGCGGCCTTCGTGCGCGCGCTGTTTCCGCTCTATTACCTGATCATCATGGTCTGCGGCGGTGTGGCCGCGCTGACGCTGGCGGTCTCCGGACGCCCGATCCCTGCCGCCATCATGGCGCTGGTGGCGGCCGGCGCCGTGCTGACGCGGCAGCTGGTCATCCCGCGGCTCGATGCCCTGCGGGCCGCGAAAGACGCAGGCGATGAAAAAGCCGCCGGGCAGTTCAAGGCCCTGCATCGCCTCAGCGTGGTCATCAACATGGCACAGCTCGCCGCAGTCGCGACGGTTTTGTCCATCTTCGTTCTTTAAGGCGTCGGGATAGGCTGTCTGCCCCAATATCTATCGAACAAATCATAAACATATGACTTTGGCGGGGGGTTTCACGTGAAACGGGCTGCCTCATAGGCGGAGCCATGGTTGGGTTTCCCGTGAAACATCGATTCCCTTTGACGGCCCCTCTGCCTGTGCGTAAAACCCGCGCCCATGCAGGACAGGTACGATGTCATCGTGATCGGCGGCGGCCATGCCGGCTGCGAAGCCGCCAGCGCTTCGGCGCGGCTGGGCGCGCGCACGCTGCTGCTGACCCACAAGCTGGAGACCATCGGCGAGATGTCCTGCAATCCAGCGATCGGTGGGCTTGCGAAGGGCCATCTGGTGCGCGAGATCGATGCGCTGGATGGCGTGATGGGCCGTGTCGCCGATGCTGCCGGCATCCAGTTCCGCATGCTCAACCGTTCGAAGGGTCCGGCCGTGCGCGGCCCGCGGACGCAGGCCGACCGCAATCTCTATCGCCAGGCCATGCAGGCGCTGCTGTTCGCGCAGCCCAATCTCACCATCCGCGCGGCCGCGGCCGAAGACATCCGCATCGAAGCCGGTGAAGTGCGCGGCGTGATCTGCGGCGATGGCACCTTCATCGCGGCGCCAAAGGTCGTGCTCACCACCGGCACGTTTTTGCGCGGTCTCATTCATATCGGCGAAGAGAAGATTCCGGCCGGCCGTGTCGGCGAGGCGCCATCGCTCGGCCTCTCGAAAACCCTTGAAACATGCGGGTTTTCGCTCGGTCGCCTGAAGACCGGCACGCCGCCGCGCCTTGATGGCAAGACCATCGACTGGTCAGCGCTGGAGATGCAGAAGGGCGACGATCCGCCGGTGCCCTTCAGCTTCATGACGCGTGAAATCACCACGCCGCAGATCGAATGCGGCGTCACCTACACATCGCAGGCCGGCCACGATCTCATCCGCGCCAACCTGCATCGCGCGCCGATGTATTCCGGGCAGATCGAAGGCACCGGTCCGCGCTACTGCCCATCCATCGAGGACAAGGTGGTGCGTTTCGGCCAGCGCGACCGCCACCAGATCTTCCTGGAGCCGGAAGGCCTGGATGACGACACCGTCTATCCGAACGGTATTTCCACCTCGCTGCCGAAAGACGTGCAACTGGGCCTGCTGAAAAGCATCCAGGGGCTGGAAAACGCCGTCATGCTGCGGCCCGGCTACGCCATCGAATACGATTACGTCGATCCGCGCGAGCTGAAGCCGACGCTGGAGACCAAGCGCCAGAAGGGCCTTTATCTGGCCGGCCAGATCAACGGCACCACCGGATACGAGGAAGCCGCCGCCCAGGGCCTCATGGCCGGCCTGAATGCCGCCATTTCTGCTGGCGGGGGCCCAAAAGGCGACGGGGGCGGTTTCACGTTAAACCGGGCCGATGCCTATATCGGCGTGATGATCGACGACCTGGTGAATCTGGGTACCGCCGAGCCCTATCGCATGTTCACCAGCCGCGCCGAATACCGCCTGAGCCTGCGTGCCGACAATGCGGATCAGCGTCTGACGCCGCTTGGGATTGCGCTGGGCTGTGTCGGTGTTGCCCGTGAAACGGTTTGGAAAACCAAGGAAAACCGACTTTTTTCGGCGCGCGAACTGGTCCAGAGCCTGAAAATGACGCCGCCGGAACTGGCCAAGCGGGGCCTGAGCATCAACCAGGATGGCCAGCCGCGCTCGGCCGCCACGCTACTGGGCTATCCGGACATGACCGTCGAACGGCTGACCGCGATCTGGCCCGCGCTGGCCGGTCTGGAGCCGGAGATCGTCGAGCAGATCGAGATCGACGGGCGCTATGCCGGCTACATGGAGCGCCAGGAGGCCGATATCGTCGCCTTCCGCAAGGATGAAAGCCTGATCCTGCCCGACAGCCTGGATTACGACGCCGTCGGCGGGCTCTCCAACGAGGTGCGCGCCAAGCTCAAACAGCATCGTCCGGGCACGCTGGGCCAGGCGGCGCGGATTTCCGGCGTCACGCCGGCGGCGCTGTCGACGCTGCTGGGACATGTGAAAAAGGCCCGCCGGGGCGCGACGGAAGCAGCCGAATAACAGTATTTCAATGGCTTAGCTAAAAAGGGGGATGTTTCACGTGAAACATCCCCCTTTTTCATGCGTTGATTTTCAAACCCCGCTAGACTTGGAAATCAGGAGGAAGCTGCATGTCGGGACTCCCTGTGAGCGGTCGCCCCGCCGAACATACCGGCCAGATCGTGCCGGTTCTGCGTTATCGCGACGCCCCGGCGATGATCGATTGGCTGGAAACCGCCTTCGGCTTTGAAAAGCATTCCGTTCATACCGACGATCAGGGTCGGGTCGGCCATGCCCAGCTCTGCTATGGCGACGAGATGATCATGCTCAGCTCGGTGATCGATACGCCGTTTTCCAAACACATGGTGCAGCCCGATGAGATCGGGGGACGGGAAACCACCACGATCTACGTGGTCGTCCCCGATGCCGACCTGCATCATGCCCGCGCCACGGCGGCCGGCGCCGTGATCCTGATCGACATCAAGGACGAGAGTTACGGTGGGCGCGGCTATACCTGCCGCGATCCCGAAGGCCATATCTGGTCGTTTGGCACCTACGATCCGTGGGAGTAGACGGGTTTCACGGGAGACCGGCCACACCATAGACCGTCACCCTCGGATTTATTCCGAGGGTCCATCTGGGTATTCCGATGCGCGGATGATTGGGATGGACCCTCGGGACGAGCCCGAGTGTGACGATTGAGTAGCGGATTGGGATGGGCCATAACGCCATCCATGAGCCCGGAGGACTTTCAGACGCAGACAGGATGCAGCGACGCCGTGCTGGCGCGCCTGCGCATCTATGCCGAGCGGCTGGAGAAGTGGCAGAAAGCCATCAACCTGGTGGCGCCAAAGACGCTGCCTGACCTGTGGCAGCGGCATTTCCTCGATTCCGCCCAGCTTTTCGACCTTGCCCCGGCCGGCGCCACGCGCTGGCTCGATATCGGTTCGGGCGGCGGCTTTCCCGGCCTGGTGATCGCCGCCTTCGGCGTGGCATCCGTGCATCTGGTGGAAAGCGACCAGCGCAAATCGGCTTTCCTGCGCGAGACCGCCCATGCCATGGGCGTGGCCGCCACCGTTCACGTGAAACGCATCGAAGCGGTCGATCCCGCAGTCCTGCACGCCGCCATGGGCGGCGCACCAGAGGTGATCTCGGCCCGCGCCCTGGCGCCGCTGAAGGACCTGATTGACTTGGCCCGTCCGCTGGCCGGCGCCGACACCACCTTCCTGTTCCTGAAGGGCCGGCAGGCCGGGGATGAATTGACCGAGGCCCGGCGATATTGGACACTCGGCGCTTCCGATCTGCTGCCCAGCCGCACCGAGGCTGAGGCGCGGATCATCCGCTTTACAACCCCGGACCCGGCGTGACCAGTACGAAACAGGAACATGAGTCGGAAACCCCGGGCTGGGGCGACGACGATACGCTGAACGCCGAACTGGGCGGGGACGAGGCACAGTCCTCTGCCGCCGTTGGCCGTCAGGCCCGCGTGCTGGCCATCGCCAACCAGAAGGGCGGGGTGGGCAAGACCACAACGGCGATCAACCTGGCGACCGCTCTGGCCGCCGTGGGCGAACGCGTGCTGCTGATCGACTCTGATCCGCAGGGCAACGCCTCCACCGGTCTGGGTCTCACCCATGACGAGCGCGACTTCGGCACCTACGAATTGCTGATGGGCGCGGCCCAGCTGGAAGAGACCATCCGGCCCACGAAAGTCCCCAATCTCTCCATCGTGCCGGCGAATGTGGAGCTGGCCGGCGCCGAACTGGAGATGATGGATCTCGAACATCGCACCCATCGTCTCAAACATGCCATCGAGGGCCGGCTCGCTGGCTTCGATCATGTGCTGATCGACTGCCCGCCCTCGCTGACCCTGCTGACCGTCAATGCGATGGTCGGCGCCGATGCGGTGCTGGTGCCGCTGCAATGCGAGTTCTTCGCGCTGGAAGGCCTGAGCCAGCTGCTGCGCACGGTCGAGCGCGTGCGCAACACGCTCAATCCGACTCTCGATGTGCAGGGCGTGGTGCTGACCATGTTCGACAAGCGCAACAACCTCTCGGACCAAGTGGCGGCCGATGTGCGCGGCTTCCTCGGCGACAAGGTCTACGACACCGTCATCCCGCGCAATGTGCGCATCTCGGAAGCGCCCAGTCATGGCGTGCCGGCGCTGATCTACGATCACCGCGCACCGGGCAGCACCGCTTATATGGCGCTGGCCCGCGAGGTGATCAAACGCGAGCAGGCTTTGCGCGACGCGGCGGAGTGATTAGAAGAGTGAAAGCGTAACGATGATCGACGATCCGAAACGACGCGGCCTCGGCCGCGGTCTTGCCGCCCTGATGGGCGAACCAGCGCCGGGCTCCGAAGCCGCGGCTGCGCGCAGCGCGGCCGGCGGCGTCAGAGAAGTGCCGATCGAACAGCTCAAGCCCAATCCGTATCAGCCGCGCAAGTCCTTCCCCAAGGAGGCGCTGGAGGAACTGGCGCAGTCGATCAAGGCCAAGGGCATCCTGCAGCCGCTGCTGGTGCGCCGCGCCAAGGACGGGCAGGGCTACGAGATCATCGCCGGCGAGCGCCGCTGGCGCGCCTCGCAGATCGCCAAGCTGCATGCCGTGCCGGTGGTGATCAAGGACATCTCCGACCGCGACGCGGTCGAGATCGGCCTGATCGAAAACCTGCAGCGCGAAGACCTGAACGCCATGGAAGAGGCGGGCGCCTTCCTGCAGCTGGCCGACGAGTTCGGCTACAGCCAGGACCAGATCGCCCAGGTGATCGGCAAGAGCCGCAGCCATGTCGCCAATATCGTGCGCCTGCGCCAGCTGCCGAAATCGGTCGTGCAGATGATCATCGATGGCCGGCTCTCGGCCGGCCAGGCCCGGCCGCTGATCGGCCATGCGCTGGCCGCCGAGCTGGCCCAGCGCATCGTCGAGGGCCAACTCACCGTGCGCCAGGTGGAAAAGCTGGTGGCCGTCGGCCGCGAGGTCGGCACGCCGGCCGCCGCCAAGAAGGGCGGCCGTCCGCCGGCTGCGAAGAAGCCGCCCGCAGAGGCTGCCGCGAAGAAGGATGCCGACACGCTGGCCTTCGAGCGTGGCCTGACATCTGCTTTAGGATTGCGGGTCGAGATCGAGGGCGAACCGGGCAACGCGGAAGCCGGCCGGCTGGTGCTGCATTACCAGACGCTCGAACAGCTCGACGACCTGGCGAAGAAGTTGAGCCGGCGTTAAAGCCGCGTCAGCACGCTAGCCACAATCTCCGCCGTCGATTTGCCCGCCGTGTCGATCACGATGGCATTGCGCCACGGTTCGTAATCCAGCGTCATGACCCGCTGCCAGTCCGGCAGGACATGGCCGGGAATATCGGCGGCGCGGCTTTCGATGCGGCGGCGATACTCGGCGGCATCGGAACAGATGAGTTCGATTTCAACGATCCGCGCCGCGGCCTCGGTGGCGGTTGCGCGCCAGCCGGTGCGGCTGGCTTCTACCGGATTGACGCAGTCCGCGATCACGATCAGGCCGAGTCGCAGGTTGTCGGCGGCCAGACGCTGGGCGATGCCATAACCCGCTGCGCCGATCTCACCATGGCCGGCCGCGCGCAGCGCCTGCTCGATACTGTCGATACGCAGATGCACGGCGCGCAGATGCTGCGCCAGCGCCCGGGCCAGCGTGGTCTTGCCGCTGCCCGGCAGGCCGCCGAGAACGATCAGCATTGCGCCTCCATGATGCAGCCAGCCTACTTCACAAGATTGGCCCAGCTTACTTCACAAGATTGGCAATGGCATGACGGTTGAAGCCTCGGCACAGTGCGCTAAATCTTGGGCTACGGAGAATGCCATGACCGACACCAAGACCGCCCCCACCAAGCCGCTCTCACCCGAAGCCGAGCATGTGCTGCGCAATCACGGCACCGAGCGTGCCGGCACCAGCCCGCTCAATCGCGAAAAGCGGGCGGGCAAATACTTCTGCGCCGGCTGCGGCACCGAGGTGTTCAAGTCCGAAACCAAATATGACAGCGGCAGCGGCTGGCCCAGCTTCTACGCTCCGGTGGCCGAGAATGTGAAGGCCAGCGTCGACACCAGCCATGGCATGCGGCGCATCGAGGTGCATTGCGCCAGCTGCCAGGGCCATCTGGGCCATGTGTTCGAGGACGGGCCGCAGCCGACCGGCCTGCGCTACTGCATCAACGGCGTGGCACTCAGCTTCGATCCTACCGACAAGGCCTGATCGAGGCCGGCCCGGTCTTCAGCTCGGGCCGGTTTTCCGCCCCGGCGGGGCTGACGGCTCCCCGGATCGCCGCATAATCAGGCTGTTTTAGCGCTTAAAAAAACACCAAAAAAGCGGCAATGGCTTATTTTTTCATCACGCCAGACGCGCCCAGGCTGTAGAATGCCCGGACTTCCGTGACGGAATCCGGCTTTCCACCCTGTTTGCCGCAGTGCAACCCACTGGCACGCTTCTTGTAATCCTTCTGCCTGAGGTATGCGCCAGGGGTGTGGGCCGCCGGGATTCTCATTGGGGGGAACCGGATAAGGTCTGCCGGGCATCGGGGTCTCTCCCGGAACCGGACTGGAAACTGGCGCGGCCTTCACTGACAGGAGGATTAAACCGTCATGCAACTCCCCACCGTCTCGATGCCGACTGTTTCGGCAGCCGACCAGCGGCAGCTCAGCTGGTCCGTTTACATGCTTTTCGGCCTGGTTCTGGCCATGCTCTTCGCCCTGCTTCCCGGCGCCAGCTTCGCCCAGGATGCCGCGGCTGAAGCGCCGAAGCTGGATACCGGCGACACCGCCTGGATGCTCACCTCGACCGCGCTGGTCCTGATGATGACCATCCCGGGCCTTGCCCTCTTCTACGGCGGCATGGTGCGCAAGCAGAATGTGCTCAGCATCATGATGCAGAGCTTCGCCATCACCTGCCTGGTCACCATCCTGTGGATGATCGTCGGCTACAGCCTGGCCTTCTCGGAAGGCAACGCCATCATCGGCGGCTTCTCCAACCTGTTCCTGTCGGGCATCGCCATCGACAGCGTGAACGCGCTGGCCAAGACCATCCCGGAAACGGTCTTCATGACCTTCCAGCTGACCTTCGCCATCATCACCCCGGCCCTGATCACCGGCGCCTTTGCCGATCGCATGAAGTTCTCGGCGATGCTGTGGTTCATCGGCCTGTGGCTGATCTTCGTCTATGCGCCGGTTGCCCACATGGTCTGGGGCGGCGGTCTGATGGGCGAAATGGGCGTGCTCGACTTCGCCGGCGGCACCGTGGTGCATATCAACGCTGGTGTGGCCGGTCTGGTCGCCGCGCTGGTCCTTGGCAAGCGCCAGGGTTACGGCAAGGTCAGCCATGCGCCGCATAACCTGACGCTGTCGATCATCGGCGCCGGTCTGCTCTGGGTCGGCTGGTTCGGCTTCAACGCCGGCTCGGCCGCTGGCGCCAACGTCAATGCCGGCATGGCCATGGCCGTGACCCAGATCGCCACGGCTGCTGCCGCGCTGGCCTGGATGTTCTCGGAATGGCTCGCCCGCGGCAAGCCGAGCGTGCTCGGCATTGTCTCCGGTGCGGTCGCCGGTCTGGTCGCCATCACCCCGGCTTCGGGCTTTGTCGATCCGATGGGCGCCCTGATCATCGGCATCGTCGCCGGTATCATCTGCTTCATCGCCGCCACCACGGTGAAGAACGCGCTCGGCTATGACGACAGCCTGGATGCCTTCGGCGTCCATGGCATCGGCGGCATCGTCGGTGCGGTCCTGACCGGTGTGTTCGCCAAGGCGGCGATCGCCGGCAAGGATGCCCCGCTCGGCCTGCTCGACGGCAACGGCGGTCAGGTCCTGACCCAGATCTACGGTGTTCTGATCACCATCGTCTTCACGGCGGTTGTGACCCTGATCATCCTGAAGATCATCGACTGGACCATCGGTCTGCGCGTCGACGAGGCCACCGAGCGCGATGGTCTCGACCTGAACCTGCACGGCGAGACGGTGCAGTAACAGGCAACGCGAAGAGACCCGGGCCGGCCTTCCCACCCGCCGGCCCGGGTTGCTTCTTCTCTGTTGTTGGTGGGGTTGCGGCCGCGTGGTCATCAGTCGCCGCTTTCTGGGTCCCGACCGCGCAAGCCGCTTTTCTCTCCGCCCGTTTTCCGATTTAATCGAACGGAAGTTCTTTCCGTTCGTTCTCGTCGCGGAGATCTGATCCCTTGACCGCTTTCGACGAGATGGATACCGGCCCCGGAGGCCAGACGCAGGCGCAATCCTCGTCCGGCCAGTCGCAGGGGCAATCCGCCGGTGTCCGTGCGCCCTACCAGGATTACAAGCGCTGGCTCGATGCAGCCCCCGGCGACATGCTGGCGCGGCGCCGCCAGGAAGCCGATCTGCTGTTCCGCCGCCTCGGCATCACCTTCGCGGTCTATGGCGAGGGCGGCGACACCGAACGCCTGATCCCCTTCGATATCGTGCCGCGCATCATCGCCGCCAAGGAATGGCGCCGTCTGCGCCGCGGCCTGAAGCAGCGCGTGCGCGCCCTCAACGCGTTTCTGGATGACATCTATCACAAGCGCGAAATCCTGCGTGCCGGCACCATCCCGGAAGATCTGATCCTCAAGAACGCGGCTTACGTGAATCACATGCGCGACGTGAAGATCGCGCGCCAGACCTATACCCATATCGCCGGCATCGATGTGGTGCGCACGGCCGAAGACCAGTTCTATGTGCTGGAAGACAACTGTCGCACGCCATCGGGCGTCTCCTACATGCTGGAGAACCGCGAGGCGATGATGCGCCTCTTCCCCGACCTGTTCGCCGCCGTGCGGGTGGCGCCGGTCGGCCATTATCCCGATGCATTGCTGCAGACCCTGCGCGAGAGCGCGCCGCCGAACTGCGAGGACGAGCCCACCGTCGCCCTGCTGACGCCGGGCGTGTTCAACTCGGCTTATTTCGAGCATGTCTTCCTGGCCGAGCAGATGGGCATCGAACTGGTCGAGGGCGGCGATCTCGTGGTGAAGGACGAGATCGTTTACATGCGCACCGTCGGCGGCCTGAAGCGCGTCGATGTGATCTATCGCCGCCTGGATGACGACTTCCTCGATCCGAAAGTCTTCCGCAAGGATTCGATGATCGGCGTGCCCGGCATCTTCTCGGCCTATAAAGCCGGGAACGTGACATTGTCCAATGCGGTGGGCACCGGCGTCGCCGACGACAAGTCGATCTATCCTTACGTGCCGGATATGGTGCGCTTCTACCTCGGCGAAGAGCCGCTGCTGGCCAATGTGCCGACCTATGTGCTGCGCCGGCCCGACGACCTGAAATACACGCTGGAGCATCTGGCCGAACTGGTGGTCAAGGAAGTGCATGGCTCCGGCGGCTACGGCATGCTGGTCGGGCCGAAATCCAGCGCCGCCGAGATCGAGGCGTTTCGCGCCAAGATCATCGCCAAGCCTGAAGTCTATATCGCCCAGCCAACGCTGGCGCTCAGCACCTGTCCGACCTTTGTGGAAAGCGGCATTGCGCCGCGCCATGTCGATCTGCGGCCCTTCGTGCTGTCAGGCGAAACCATGCGTGTGGTGCCCGGCGGTCTGACCCGCGTGGCCCTGCGCGAAGGCTCGCTGGTGGTGAATTCCAGCCAGGGCGGCGGCACCAAAGATACCTGGGTGCTGGAAGACGCGCCCGATATCACCGAGGGCGAGGACTGACCGATGCTCAGCCGCGCCGCCGATAATCTCTACTGGATGACCCGCTATATCGAACGCGCCGAGGCGATGGCGCGCATTCTCGGCGTAGCCCATCGCATGAGCATGCAGTCGACTCATGGCGGCACCCGCAACGACGAATGGGAAGCGGCCCTCATCATCGCCGGCTGCGACAAGTCCTTCGCCCTGCATGGCGGTCCGCCGACGCGGCGCGCGGTGATCGACTTCCTGGCCTTCGCGCCGGACAACCCGTCCTCGATCCATGCCTGCCTCAAAGCGGGCCGAGAAAATTCCCGCGCCATGCGCGCGCAGATCACCAGCGAGGCCTGGGAAAGCATCAACGCCGCCTGGCTGGAGATGCGCACACTCAGCATGAACAAGGTGGAGGCGGACGGCTTCTCGCCGTTCTTCGACTGGGTGCGTGAGCGCAGCCAGCTGTTCCGTGGCGTCGCCGAAGGCACCATGCAGCGCGATGATGCCTATCGTTTCATGCGGCTCGGCACGCTTCTGGAGCGCGCCGATTCCACCGCGCGTATCCTCGATGTGAAGTATCACGTGCTGCTGCCCTCGCCCGGCGATATCGGCGGCGCGGTCGATTATTACCAGTGGGGTGCGCTGCTGCGCTCGGTCTCGGCCTTCCGCATCTACCGGCAGATCTACCGCGACAGCATCCGGCCGTTGAAGGTGGCCGAGCTGCTGGTGCTGCGTGAGGATTTCCCGCGCTCGCTGCATGCCTGCTTCTCGGAGATCGTTTCGATCCTGCAGTATCTGCGCGAAAGCTACCGCCGCGACTACCCGTCGGTGCGCCTGGCCGAAAGCATGCTGCTGAAGCTGCGCTACGACGATATCGACAGCATCTTCACCCGTGGCCTGCACGAATACCTGACCAACCTGATCGATACCAATATCGAGCTGGGCGCGGCGATTGCCCGCGATTTCATGCAGCCGAACTGATCGCCCCGCCCGTCGTTAGGACTGGGATCGGAGGGCATTCATGCTCGCATTTTTCAAGCGGTTCCTTATCGCCACAGTGATTGTGGCCGGGCTCAGCTTTGCCGGCTGGCTGCAGCACCTCTACACCTGCTTCACGCAGCAGGAGTGGGGTTTCCTGATCGCCGGGGCGCTGTTCTTTCCCATCGGGGTGATCCATGGCTGGGGCGTCTGGTTCGGTCTCTGGTAAGATTCGGTATTACCGCCTGTATAGCTTGACCCACCCCTTCCCTTGACCGAGGCTGGGCCAGCTTGCTTTGATGCGGGCCGGTTATCGTCTGGGGATGGGTAGGAAACAATGACTTATTGCGTCGGCCTCCAGCTGCGGGACGGCATCGTGATGCTGTCCGACAGCCGCACCAATGCCGGCGTCGATTCCATCTCCACCTTCGGCAAGATGCACACCTGGGAACAGCCAGGCGACCGCGCCCTGGTGCTAATGACGGCCGGCAACCTGTCGCTCAGCCAGTCCGTCGTCGCCCTGCTGAAGGAAGGCTTCGCCGATGAAGACGGCAAGCCCTGCGACCTGCTGCAGGCCACCAGCATGTTCGAGGCTGCCGGCATGGTCGGCACCGCGATCCGCGAGGTCGCCCGCCGCGATGGCGAAAGCCTCAAGGAACAGGGTGTCGAGCCCAACCTGTCCATGCTGCTCGGCGGACAGATCGGATCGAAGCCGCATGAGCTGTACATGCTCTACTATGCCGGCAATTTCATCCGCGCCACGGCCGATACGCCCTTCCTGCAGATCGGCGAGATCAAATACGGCAAGCCGATCCTCGATCGCGTGATCACGCCGGAAACGCCGCTGGTGCAGGCGGCGAAATGCGCGCTCGTCTCGATGGATTCCACGCTGCGTTCCAACATCTCGGTGGGTCTGCCGCTCGATCTCGCCATCCTGCCGAAGGACGCCCTGAAATTCGCCCTACGCAAACGCATCACCGAGCAGGAACCCTATTTCGCCAGCATCCGCGGCCTGTGGGGCGAAGGCCTGCGCAAGGTCTTTCTCACCATCCCCGACCCCGACTGGTCTGTCGGCCCCTAATTGAGGCCACCCTTGCGGCCGGCTTCCGCCGCGCGCGCCCGGTCATTGGCGAAATTGCCGCCGCTTTCGGAACCGCCCTTGCGGCCGGCCGCTGCGGCGCGGGCCGGATCGTTCTTGAAGTTACCGCCGCTTTCCTGTCCGCCTTTGCGGCCGGCCTGGGCTGCCAGGGTGCGGTTCTGCGAGAAGCTGCGTTTGGAATCCGGCACGCTCTGGCCGCCCTTCGAGGCGATGGCGCGCTGGCGCTCGGCATCCATGGCGGCGAAACCGCGCAGGGCCTTCGGCTTGGCTTCAGAGGGTGCCTTGTAGTCCTTCTCCGGATTGAAGTCCGACATTCCGCATCTCCTTGTACTGACGCATGACACAGCGGCGCGTGACGGCACCGTCATGGATCAACACAGGGAAAGCGGGACTGTTCCGAAAAAACGACAGCGCCGGCGCAATTAAAAAGCCCGGCGAGCCGGGCTTTTTGTCGTCACTTGCCGGGAATGTGGGCGTAGGCCGCCGCCGGCACTTCCATCAGGCCGCCGGCACCCGGCGGCTGCCACATCAGGCGCAGCGCGGTGGTGCCGCGTTTCTGGAAATACTGCACGGTGATCGGATACCAGCCCTGATGGCTGATATGCACTTCGGTGGTCGGGCTCATCTGGGTGGCATGCACATAGGGGTCATCCACCACGCGGGTCTTGTCGATGGTGACCCGAACGCCGTCATTGGACAGCGCGGCGAAACGGTAGATGCCGGCTTCCATCTGGATCAGGCCGGTCATATGGATCGAGTAATTCTCCGCGCGCTGCGAATCCCACATCACACCGGTGCCCTGCAGGATATTGAGCGTCAGGATCGGTGGGCCTGCCCGGCCGCGGGCCAGCTCGGCCTCGTTGCGCGGCATGTTGTTCACATGCTCAAGCTCGCCGATGAAATACAGCGGCTTCAGGCCGGGATTGAGATCGGTGGCGGCGGGCTGCGGCATCACCGGCTTGGGCGGGGCAACCGGCCCCTGTTGCTGGCCGCCGGCGCAGGCCGCCAGGCCCAGCGTCAGAGCCAGACCGAGAATTTTCAGTGAAATGCGCATGGGTCCCCCGCTTTTATGGAGGTGAGCCTAGCAAGCCCCGGGGCTGCCCCACAAGTCACGTTCGGGTTGGTTCAGCCAATCAGCCGCGCTCCAGCATGGCGGTCATCGACTGCCGGGCACGGGCGAGCCGGCTTTTCACCGTGCCGATATTGCAGCGCCAGCGCCGGGCCACCTGCTTGTAGGATTTGCCCTCGCCCACCACCAGGATCAGCGCTTCGCGGTGGCGCGGCGCCAGGTTGCGCATCAGCCCGGTCACTTCCTTCAGCTCCAGTTTGCTCTGCTGGGCGGGCGGCACAGGCACCTGCTCGGCGAAGACGCCTTCGGAATCCGCCACCTCGCGTTTGCGGCTGCGCAGGTGATTGAAATAGACGTTGCGCAGGATGACATGCAGCCAGGCCCGCAGATTGGTGCCCGGCGTGAAACTGTCGCGCCGCGCCCAGGCCTTGGTCAGCGCCTCCTGGGTCAGGTCTTCCGCCAAGCTGCGGTTGCGGCTGAGGACGCGGGCACGCCGCTGCAGCAGTGGAATTTCCCGCAGGAACGCCGTGCGGAAGCGCGAATCGTTTTTGCTGGCGGCTGTGGTCTTGGCGTTGGACATCGGCAAGGCCCCGGAACTGGAATCGCAAAAATAGCGTCCATAATCCTGCTGCGGCCGGAACAGCGCTCCGGCTGCATGGGTGGCATGGTTATGGCGCGGCGTGATGCCCCTCGGCCCGCGCGATGCGGCGCCGGCAGGCCAAATCACAACTGCTGCGCTTGCCGTGAGTTCCGCAGGGTGGAGCGCCTGCGGAAACGGTCACAGCCCTGCGACCGTTTCCAGAAAACCGCGCTTTATTTGCCGAGGTCAAGGGTAATGATGATCGGCGCGTGGTCGGAGGCCTTCTCCATGCCGCGCATCGCCTTTACGACTGCAGCGCCCCTCAAACGGTCCTGCAACTGCGGGCTGACCCAGACATGGTCCAGCCGGCGGCCTTTGTCGGCGGCCTCCCAATTGGCCGAGCGGTAGCTCCACCAGGAATACAGCTTTTCGCTCGGCGGCACGAAATGGCGCACCGCGTCGATCCAGCCGCGCGCCGCCTGCATCTTCAGCATGCCCTCGGTTTCGATGGGCGTATGGCTGACGATTTTCAGCAGCTGCTTGTGCGACCACACATCGGTTTCCAGCGGCGCGATATTCAGGTCGCCGACCAGGATTTCCTTGCCGCCCTTTTTCTTCAGCGCGGCCGACCATTTGGTCATGCCTTCCAGCACCGCCAGCTTGTGGGCGAACTTGTCGTTGGCGACCGGGTCCGGAATATCGCCGCCCGCAGGCACGTAATAGTTATGCAGGATGGTGCCGTCGCTGAGTTCGGCGGCGATATGGCGGCGGTCGTCGCGGCCGGCCAGGTTCAGTTTTTCCTTCAGCGTGATTGCCGCCTTGGCGAAGATCGCCACGCCGTTATAGCCGGGCTGGCCGTGGATCAGGCGATGGGTATAGCCGCGCTGCACGAACAGCTCATGGGGAAACTCGTCGTCGCGCACCTTGGTTTCCTGTAGGCACAGGATGTCGGGGTCATGCTGCGACAGGAAGGCGCCCATCAGGTCGAGGCGGGCGCGCACCGAGTTGATATTCCAGGTGGCGAGTTTGATCGGGCCGGCGGCGGTCTTCGTGGGCTTCTTGCTCATGGGGAATTTTTAGCCCAATCCGCGGCCGCCGGCTACTCGGCCGGCGCCCGTTCTGGCGCGCCGCGCAGGGTCAGCAGGGCCACGACCAGCGTGGCCAGGGCGCAGCCGGCAATGCCGGCGGTCATCGCCAGCGCGGTGCCGCCGATCAGCTTGCCGCTGACGCCGATCACCACGGCGCCGATCGCCAGCTGCGTGGTCGCCATCAGCGACGAGGCCATGCCGGCCGCCTCGCCATAGGCTTCCAGCGCCAGCACCGAGGCCGTGGGCAGCAGGATGCCGAGACAGGCATAGCCGAGCAGCAGCACCGCCATCATCAGCGCCAGGCTATGGATTCCCGCCGCCTGCAGTGCGAAGACGGCCAGCATCGCCAGGGTGAAGCCGAAGATCGAGGGCATGATCAGCCGCGGCAGGCCATAGCGGGCACCGAGCCAGCCGCAGAACTGCGCGGCGAAGAAGAAGGCCGCGGCATTCGCCGAGAAGGTCAGGCTGAAGCCGCTGGGCGACAGGCCGTATTCGCCCATCATCACGAAGGGCGCATTGGCCAGGAAGACGAAAAAGGCCGAAATGGCGAAGCTGGTGGCCAGCGTCAGGCCCATGAAGGTGCGGTCGGTCAGCAGCTGGCGGCAGCTGGCCAGCATGCTGGCGAGATTGCTCTGCCGGCGCTGTTCGGACGAACGCGTCTCGGGCACCAGGAAAAAGCCCAGCAGCCCCGCCAGCACGGCGATGCCGGTGACGAACCAGAAGACATTGCGCCAGCCCAGTGCCTCGATGATGACGCTGCCGAACAGCGGCGCCAGCAGCGGCGACACGCTGAACACCAGCATCAGCAGGCCGAGCAGTTTCGCTTCCTCGACGCCGCTGTGCATGTCGCGCACCACGGCGCGCGGAATGACGATGCCGGCCGCACCGCCCAGACCCTGAAGCAGGCGAAAGGCGATCAACGTCTCGACCGTATCGGCCAGCGCGCAGCCGATGCTGGCGACGATGAACAGGATGACGCCGAAATACAGCGGCGGCCGCCGGCCCAGCAGGTCGGAAATCGGCCCGAAGATCAGCTGGCCAAGCGCGAAGGTGATGAAAAACGCCGTCAGGCTCATCAGCACGGCATCGGCACCGGCATTCAGGCTGGCACCGATGGAGGGCAGCGCCGGCAGATACATGTCGATGGCAAACGGGCCGATGGCGGTGAGCAGGCCCAGCACCACGGCGTTGCGCAGGATGCCGGCGCCGCCGGCGCGCGGCTTGAGGATTTGGGTCATATGGAAAGTCTCTGTTCTGCTGGGAGCTTGTATCGGCCTGGAGCGCGCGGCCGATATAACGCCATGATGGCCGCTTGGCCACCGGCGTTTTGTCAGGGTGCAATCCTTGTCACAGTCCTGCCAGAAAAACCCCGGTCTGCCGCAATTGGTCTACGGTCGGCATCTCGCCATCGAGCCGCAGCACCGGACAGGTCAGGCGCGCCAGCCAGGCTTCGTGTTCGTGCCGCGAGCGTCCGGTCATGGCGGGGTCGTCATAGGCGGCGGCCCAGGCGAGGAAGTCCAGATGCTCGGCATGCATGACGCCGCCGGGCTGAATCCGCGCACCCAGCTTTTCGGCCTCGCGCCGGCGCAGCCGTTCCAGCCGCACGGTCGCCGGCGCATAGACATAGAGCACGGCGTCGAATTGCGGGATCAGCGGATCGCCCCAGCCCGACAGCGAACCCGACAGCACCCAGCCCTGCCGGGCCGCATCCTCGAAGGCGATGCGCAGCATCTGCAGCCGCGTCGGTGCCGGCACCAGTTCCTGATAGGGCGGATCGCTCGGCAGCCAGAGAAAGTCGTCGGTATCCAGGTGGCGCAGGCCATGGGCCCGGGCGAGCGCCGCGCCCAGCGTGCTGATGCCGGCGCCCGCGGGACCGGTGATATGAATATGCGCCAGCATGGGCCATGTTTAGCGGATCGCAGGCCGGGTCAGAACCGTTAGTTTTCATCTGTTCATGGGAGACTGCCATGCCGATGCATCTCGAAGGCTCCTGCCGCTGCGGCGCCGTCCGCTTCGCGCTCGACAGCCACACGCCGGTGCCCTATCAGCTCTGTTACTGTTCGATCTGCCGCAAGACCGCTGGCGGCGGTGGCTACGCCATCAACCTGGGCGGCCTCTCGGCAAGCCTGCAGATCACCAAGGGCAAACGCAGCATCGGGGTGTTTCGCGCCGCGATCGCCGACGAGGATGGCGGGACCTGCAGGACCAGCACGGGCGAGCGCAACTTCTGTAAAAAATGCGCGACGGCGCTGTGGCTTTACGATCCCACCTGGCCCGATCTGATCCATCCCTTTGCCTCGGCCATCGATACGGCGCTGCCGCAGCCGAAGGCGAAGGTACATCTCATGCTGCGCTACAAGCCAGCCTGGGTGAAACCGCAGATCGGCCGCAATGACGAGCAGTATGAGTTATATCCGAAGCTCTCGCTCGCGGCCTGGCACAGGAAGCACAAGGTCTGGGCGAAATAGCGCAGGCTCAGGGCAGGGTCGTCAGCAGCTTGGCGCTCGGTATATTGCCGGTCTTGCCTTCGAAGGTTCCGCGCAGGAACGGATACATCGCGGCTGCCCAGCTCTTGGTCGTCTCGATGTAATCCAGCTTCTTGGTGTCCTGCGCCAGATACCGGCTGTTCCACTCGCTCTCGGAGACGATCGCGGCGCGTCGTGTCGTGATGCCCCTGGCTTCCGGATTGAAGTAATAGGTTGCCCGCATGATGGCATCCTGCGACGCGAAATGCAGGTTCGCCAATACCATGGTGGCGGGCACGGGAATTTTCTGCAGATCGAGATCGGTGATGACCCATTTATACTGGGCGCTTGCGCTCGCATTGCGCCAGTTGTCCGGGAATGTGTAGTTGACGTAATAGCAATCCTGGTCGCCGAAATCCTGGTTCTTCTGCTGGACCACGTGATGCATGTCGGTGCGATTGCAATCGCTGAAGGCGCGCAGGCCGGCGCCCATCTTGGCTGTTGGCGGTGTTGAGATGGCCATGACCACCGCCTTCAGCATGCCGTTATCGGTCTGCACTAGCGATGCGACGCTGCCCTGGGTGGCGCCGAAACTGTAGCGGGCGAGGCCGGCGACACGGAATTCGCCATGCGGCAGCGGGATCTCGCGGTCTTCCAGCGTATAGGTGACGCGATGCTTGGTGCCGAAGCCACCGGTGGTGCTGCCGACGGGTGCCTGCGGTGTCAGGGATTTGTCGGGTTGGACCAGGCCGACGCCAGTCTGCGACCCTCCGGTCTGCGATCCGCCCGGCTGCGGCACCGGCGCGGCGCTGCCGGTGCGCGGTGCCGGTGTGGCAGCCGGTGGCGGCGCTGCAGCAGCCTGGGCGGCCTTGGCCACCGCGATCCGTTCGGCGGCCACCGCGGCAGCCACGGCATTCGCTTTATCCGCAGCTGCGCGGTCCAGCAGGGCTTTCTCGGCCGCGGCGCGTTCGGCCAGGACCTTGTCGACGGCGGCTTTCTCGATGGCGGCCCGGTCGGCATCGCTCAGCGGCCTGTCGATGCTGGTCGTGCTGGGCTGGAAGGCGACGGCCGGATTCACATCCACCTTGCCGGCGGCGCGTGGCGCGGGCGCGCGCGGCGGTGTGGCTGGCGGAAACACCAGGAAGCTGGTGCCGGCCAGCACGCCCAGATACAGCGAGACCCGCCATAGCGGGGCCTGACGCCAGAGACGCAGGGTGGCAGACATGCGGCGGCTAGCGTCCGGCGCTCTGTTCGAAGACGGCGACCACATCGTCACCGTTCACATCCAGGCGGATGAAGCGCGCCTTGCGCCGCCGTGCCTCGATCAGGGTATCGGCAATGCTCTCTTCGATGGCGCGCACCAGATCGCGCGACGAGCCTAGGTCTTCCAGCTTGCCCAGCTTCTCCACCAGGCCCAGCAGAATCTCGGGATCGATGCCGCCGGCCACCACTTCAAGATCGTAGCCCTTGATCATCTGCTCGATCTCCAGCGCGGCGACGCGGGCGATGTCGAGCCCCTGCAGCGGCCTGAACACGAAGATGCGGTCGATACGGCTCAGCACCTCGGGCGCAAAGCGCGCTTCCTGCAGGGCCTGCAGCGACGTGCGCCGCAGCATCTCTGGGTCTTCGACATACTGCTTCGCCAGCTCGGCCAGCTTGGCGGTGGCGGCATTGGTGGTGAGGACGAAGATTGCCTTCGAAGTGGCGATCTGCTTGCCGTCGGAGGATTCAGTGATGAAGCCGTCATTCCAGGCGGTGAGGAAATTCTTGTGGATGTCGGTATGGGCCTTCTCGAATTCATCCAGCAGGATCACCGCATCCGGCACGTCGCGCAGTGCTGCCGTCAGCGTGCCGTAAGAGTCCGAGCCGACATAGCCCTTGGTCGAGCCGAACAGCGTGGTGCCGGCCACCGCGCCGCGGGCATACTGCGCCATGTCCAGATGCACCAGCTTGCGATCCAGCGCTTCGGCCAGGCATTTCGCCAGATAGGTCTTGCCGGTGCCGGGCGGGCCGGCGAACAGGAAGACGGCGATCGGCTTCACGCGTTTGCTGAGGGCGGCGCGCCGGCGGATCTGCGCCGCGACATCGTCGCAGACGCCGTCCTGGCCGATCACCCGCGCCTTCAGCCGGCCTTTCAGCAGCTCGGCATCGATCAGGATCGGCTCCGGCGGTTCGGACAGCCGGTCTTCGATGACTTTGCGGTTGGTCAGACGATCGAGGATATCCATGACAACGCCCCTTTTGCGCTTTGCGCCGGAGGAAGATGCGGATCGCGTTTCGTGCCAGAGGCCGACGAACACGACCAGCCAGAAAAACACTGCGACGCCCAGAACCCACCAGGCCTGGGCCGAGAGCCAGATGCCGGCCTCGCCCAGCCATCCGGCGATGCGCGTCGCATCCAGGTTCAGATGCATCCACAGCTGGACCAGCATCACCACCAGAATCAGGGCGGCGATCAGAATCGAATAGCGGTTCAGCCAGTTGACCAATGCCTGCATCGCTTGCGTCACTTCACCATGACGGGAACGCCGACGATCTGTCCCTCGCTCAGCACCGGCAGGGCCACGCCCATGGCTGCCGAACCGATGCCCACGGTGATGCCGCCCTGGCCATCGGTCACGCCCATGACATTGACGATGCCGCTGGGCGGCACCGGCAGCACTAGGGTCACCGGCTCGTTCAGCAGGGCGACCGTGCGGCTGTAGCCGGCACTGACGACGCGCACGACATCGCCATCCGGGTCCTTGTGATCCCACAGCGAAATCCAGGCCAGCGGCAGCGTGGTTTCCGGATCCAGGGTGGCCGGCAGGGGCACCGGGGCCGGTTTGGGGCGCGGCGCTGCGGTCACTGCGGGTGCGGGCGCCGACCGCGCCGCCGAAGCCGTGCCGCCATTGGGCGACATCGCGGTGACGGATACCGGTGTGGGCGCCGGCGGTGCGGCTGCCACCGGCGGGTCGGCCGGCGGCGGCAGGGTTTCGATATAGCGGGCGATCTCGCGGCCGGCCGGCGTCGGCTGCTCGCGCAGTACCTGGGCCGCCAGATCGGTGCGGAAGGTTTTTTCCTGCTCGAGCGAGAAGCCCATCAGGGCGATGGCGTCGTTGGTCTGGCGCAGCCGGACGGCCTGCAGCACCACCGGACCGTTGCCGGAAAACCGCCGGGCCAGGGCATCCTTCTCATCGCGCGACATTGCATCGGGCGGGTCGCTGGCCAGCAGCATGGGCAGGCCGAAATTGGCACCGACGCGATTGGCGATCCCGAAGGCCAGGAGCCCGAAGGTCACGGCCAGGACAACGGCGGGCACCGCTTTCTTGACCCCTGCCCAGGCGCTCTCGCGCAACAGCGGCTGCGCGACGGGACTCTGCTCCGGTTCTTCCATGGCCTTGCCGTAAGCATCCCCTGCCAGGACTCACGCGACTTCAGCTTACTCGGGAAAACAACGATGAAAAACATTGGAAAACCAGCACATCTCCACCTGTGCCGCTTTTCAGCCTGCAACCGTGAATATAAGTTTTCCCGCATAAAAAAGGAAGCGCGGAATATTGCCCGGCTCCCTCGCCGCGGCGCCCGATCCTCAGGCGCGTTCCGTCTTCATCTGCGCCGGGTCGTAATAGAAGCGCTCGCGCCAAACCCTGTCGCCTTTCCAGGTCTGGTGTGCCAGTTCCTCAATGCGGCGTTTGCTGCCGTCCTTGAAGTCGAATTCGAACACCCAGTGGATCACCACCGTGTCGCCCTCGATCAGCACCGGGCGGATGCACCATGTCCGCACTGCATCGGCCCGCGCCAGGACCTGCCGCTCGCGCGCCACCAGCAGGTCGCGGCCCTGACGCGGCTCGCCCAGGTTTTCCTGCATGCTGGCGTCTTCGGTATAGAACTGTTCGATGGCGGTATCGTGCTGGTTGGATTCCACCATCGCCACAAAGGCTTCAACGGTTGCCCGGCTCGGCATGTCTGCGTTTCTCCCTGACGTATCCTTCAGCCGGCAGTATGGCAGAAGGACGCCGGTCCGGCAGCAGGGCGCGGCCGGGCGGCGCGTCCATTCGTCACATCTCTTGTTTCTTGTCGTTGCGGCGCAATCTGGTGTTCCGTAACGGCATACAGAAAAGAGAGGCAGCCATGCCCGATCCCCTCGCCCCGCTTCCCATCCCGTCGCTGCATTCGCGCAGCGACAAGATTTTCGCCATCAGCATCACGCTGGCGCTGATCGTTGCCTTCGGCGCCGCCATTGTCATGGCGCTGCGCTTCTGGCACGGCAGCGCGGCCGAGTTCGATCCCGCCGCAGCCTGGCCGCTGTTCTGGGGCGTGACGCTCAGCCTGGTGCTGGGCGGTCTGGTGGTGGGGATTTTCCTTTACGGCCGCCAGCGCGAAATCCGCGGCGAAGAACGCAGCAACGCGCGGCTTAAAACAGATTGAAGGTATTGCCGACCAGCCCGAGCGGCAGGCGGCCCATCTCGAACAGCCTGAACTTCAGCGCGAAGGGATGCTCGGCATCGGCTTCGGCCGCCAGCACCAGGGCGGCCTGGTAGGCTGCCTGCGCCGCCGCACCGGCCGCCACCTTCAGCAGGTCGGGATCGCTCACGCCATGGCGCGCGGCCGCCTTCATGGCGCGCTCATGGGCCACTTCGCCGGCCCGGGTCGAGACATGGGCCAGCGCCACTTCCAGATCGTGTTCGCTGTTGAACTGCAGGGCATCCTCGAACAGCGCGCGGCGCATCTGTTCCTCGGCCTGCCACCAGTCTTCCTCGAAATCCGTCGCCTGCGCGGTGTCGGAGGCCGCCAGCCAGTTTTCCACGCCGGCGATATGCACTTCCGAGAATCCGATGCCGGCCGCATAGCGCTCGGCAATGTCGCGCTCGGCCGCGTTCAGCGGCCGGCCGACGGCGCTGAACCAAGTGAGACTGCCGGCCAGCCGCGCCAGCCGCGCCACCGCACGCAGGCCGTCGAGATCGTCGCCGGTGCGGAAATCCTGCGCGCCCAGTTCGATGAAGTCGTCGTCATCTTCCTCGTCGTCATTGGCAACTTCGATGATCTTGTGAATCTTGGTCATATCTGGCTCTCAGCGGTTGCCGCGGCTTTCGCGCCACAGACCGAGTTTCTTCTGCACCGGACGATCCGAGAAGCTGAACAGCACGGCATCGCCGTTCGGCGCATGATGGCGATGCGGCACCCAGCTCGGGATCACGAAGGTGTCGCGCCTGCCCCAGTCGAAGCGCTGCGCATCCGCACCCTCGCCGACCAGCGTATAGCCCTCGCCCTCGACGATGCTGAACACCGTCGCGTCCGAACTGCGATAGCGCTCGCCGGCAAAACCCTTCGGCAGCAGCTGCATATAGGTGCCGATGGTCGGCATCGCCGCTTCCCCGGTGGCGGGATTCACATACTGCAGTTTCAGGCCGTGACAGGGATCCCATTCATCCGTGCGGCGCATGGTGTCCAGCGCCTCGCGCGTGCGGCTGTAGGGATAGTTGAACACCGGCGAAGTCGGCACGCGCACTTCGTGATCGACCGGCAGGAGTCCGGAACCGTAGCGCGCCAGACTATCGCCGGTGGGACGCGACAGCGGCTGGCTGTCCTCGGGATAGCGTTCCATGAAGGAGCAGTCGAGCGCCTGCACCAGCGGGATGTCGAGGCCGTCCATCCATACCATTGGACGGTCTGAGTCATTGCCGTGGTCGTGCCAGGTCCAGCTCGGCGTGATGACGAAGTCGCCTTCGCGCATGATGGTCTTCTCGCCGTCGACCGCGGTATAGGCGCCATCGCCTTCGACGATGAAGCGCAAGGCCGACTGCGTATGGCGATGCGACGGCGCCACTTCGCCCGGCAGGATCAGCTGCAGTCCGGCATAGAGCGAGGTGGTGATGCGCGACTGGCCGGGCATGCCGGGATTTTCAAGAATCAAAACCCGCCGCTCGGCTTCCTTCGCCGTGATCAGGCGGCCGGCTTCCATGATGTCGTCGCGGATATCGGCATAGCGCCACAGCGCCGGCTGGCAGGCGCTTTTCGGCTGCGGAATCACCAGCGCATGCAGCACCTCCCACAGCGGCGTCAGCTTGCGCGCGCCGATCTTGTCGTAGAAGGCCTTGCGCTGCTGCATGACGCCATTGTCGATTGTGGTGCGGTCGATGGTCGGATGCTGGGTCATCGGGCATATCCTCGGATTGGCCGCATACTATCAGAGGACGGATTAGTCTCAAAAGCCGGACAAAAGAAAACGCCCGGTCGGGGGGGCGAGCCGGGCGTTTCGCGCATATATACTACTGCGCCAGTAGTGGCATCGAAGGGGGGGATCTTCGACACCGGCAACGGCAGTGCGCCATCGCCATGACACCGATATGGGTGGTGTCTGCAAATTTTCCAAGGGCCCCTGCCATTTTGTCGCATCAGATCGGCGTGATCATGCCCCGGATGCAGGGCGCGTTCACCGTTGGCGATTTGCAATCGCCTGAGATTCAATGGATTTTCGTTTTTCGCCATGCAGACATTGCATGGCAGCCGGTCTCAGATTGCAGAGGCGATCAATGCGCGGCGGTCACGGTTTCCGGATCGGTCAGCCGATAGCCGAGCCGTGGCTCGGTCAGCAGGAAGCGCGGCTCGTCCGGATCCTTTTCCAGCTTGCAGCGCACCTTGCGCGCCAGTACCCGCAGCGCCTGGCGCATCTCGGCATTGTCATTGCCCCAGAGCGTGACGGTGAGCTGCTTGGTGCCGACCGGCTGGCCGCTTTTCTGCGCCAGCATCTTCACGAAGCGGGCTTCCATCGGCGACAGGCGCACCGGGCGGTCGTCGCGCCGTGTATCGCCGGTCAGCGGATCGATCACGAACGGCCCGACGGTGACGATTGTACTGGTGGCGCTGCCGGCTGCGTCCTGGCTGCGGCGCAGGGCGGCGCGCACGCGGGCCAGCAGCTCGCCGGCATCGAAGGGTTTGGTGACATAGTCGTCGGCGCCGAGGTCGAGGGCGCGGATTTTCGCATCCACCTCTTCCTGGCCGGAGAGGATGACCACCGGCATGGCCGAGGTCTTGCGCAGACGCTCCAGCACCTCGAATCCGCTAATCCCGGGCAGGCCGAGATCAAGCAGCAGCAGGTCGGCATCGGCAGTTTTGGTCAGTCCGTCTTCGCCACTAGGGGCTTCCAGCACCTCATAGCCGGCCGCTTCCAGGGCGGCGCGCAGGGCGGCGCGGACCGGGGTCGAATCTTCGATCAACAGGATGCTGTGCCGTTCTAGCTTCTGCACGGAACCCAGGGCCGCCTCCCATTTGTCAGCCGGCTGATTTATTCAGTCCGGTCATACACTCAGGAGATAGGGTATCGAAAAATAATGTTTTCGCCCAGCGGTAACGCATGGCGATCTCTTGCAAGCGCCAATTGCGGGTATTGCCGGTGATTTTAGCGGTTGTCCGGGGTTTACGCCTGTATGACAGGCAAGCCGGCGCCGACATCGATCATGTGCACGCGGAACCCGCTGACCGTCAGGGCGATGCTCTCGCCGCGATACAGATGCGGCAGGTTGCTCACCACCGCCAGGAGCTGCAGGGGCGCATCGGGTTCGTCGGGCAACAGCGGCACGCTGCAGACCTGCACCTCGCGCCGCCGCCCGTCGGGTTGCTGCAAGCCGTAGAATGTGACCAGCGCCACCGGCTGGTTGACCACCTGCCACAGCAGCCTGCCGCGGCAGGCGCGCAGGTCGGGCGATATCATGTCGAGGTAATCGCGGCCCATCAGGCGGGTGCCCAGCAGCTGTTCGATATCGTTGCCGGCCAGGCGGAAGGCGGTGCGTTCGGCGCTGAACACCTCCAGCAGCACCATCTGCGGCATCAGGCGCGCCACCGAGACCAGATCCATGTCGCGCCGTCGGGGCAGCAGGCGGTCGCCGCGCCAGGCTTTCCAGGCAGTCAGGAACTGCCGGCTGTCGGCGGTCAGGGCATTGTCGTCGCCGCTGTGACGCGCCGCCGGCAGAGCGGTGACGGGCACCTGCAACGCCGGCGTCTGCAACAGGGCGCGCAGGTTGTCAGTCTTGTAAGGATGGGCGCGGGTCATTGTTCCAGCTGCCCGCTGACATGCAGGTCGGGGCCCACCGGCGGCAGACCGGCGCCGATATCGATGAAATGCAGGCCTTCGCCTTCGGCGTAAGAATCCGGCTCGATCGCGCCGCCGGCATCCGAGGTTTTCAGCAGCAGGGTGGCGCAGGCCAGCACCAGACTGGGCCGTGTCTCGCCGGCCTCGCAGAGCGGTGCCGAAACCAGTTCCACCGGCACCATCTGCGCGTCCCGGCGCAGCCAGTAATAGATGACGGCGGCGCAGGGCTGCGCCACTTCAGTCAGCAGCAGGTCGGCGCGGCGCCGGCGGTTTTCCGGTTCGGTCAGATCGAGATAGTTGCGGCCGGCCAGATTGGCGCCCAGCAGATCGACGATATCGCTGCCGGCGAAATGGATCGGCATAGATTCCGGACCGCGGACTTCCAGCAAAATGCAGCGCAGCAGCAGGTCGCCCAGCCGGCCGGTATCCAGGGCGCTGCGCTGCGGAATCAGGCCGCCGCCGCGCCAGCGATGCCACTCGGCGAAGAAGCGGCGGCTCGGCTCGGTCAACGGGCTGGGAAGGCTGGCCACGAAGTCCATGGCCCGACCCTATCAAAGCTGAGCGGCGCTGGCGTCGTTATGATTCGATAATCCTATGAAAACTTGGGGAAAATCAGAATTGGTCAGAATTACTTCCTCCGGAGGTGGCAGACCCGGTGCGGAGCATCGATACAGAAGAGCTTGACCTTCCCATCATGGGAAGCCCTATGTCTTAGGACAGCCCATATAGCTGTCCCGAGAGTGTCCCATGTCCGCCCTGCCATCTCCCCAATCCCCCGCGCTTTCGCTGTCGGTCACCGGCATGACCTGCGCTTCCTGCGCCGGCCGGGTCGAAAAAGCGCTGGCCGCCGTGCCTGGCGTGGCCAGCGCCAGCGTCAATCTGGCCGGTGAAACCGCCCGTGTCTTTGGCGCGGCCGATCCGGCGGCGCTGGTCGCGGCGGTGCGCAAGGCGGGCTACGAGGCCCAGCCGCTCGCCCCGGAAGCGCTGCTGCCCGAACCGACCCAGGCCTTGCAGCGCGAGGGCCGTCTGGCCCTGCTCGCCATCCTGCTCAGCCTGCCGCTGCTTGGCGGCATGGTGGCCGAGGTTGCCGGCATTCACGATCGCATGCTGCCGGCCTGGGCGCAGTTCGCCATCGCCACGCCGGTGCAGTTCCTGCTCGGCTGGCGCTTCTATCGCGGGGCTTTCTCGGCTTTGCGCGCGCGCACCGGCAACATGGACATGCTGGTGGCGCTCGGCACCACGGCGGCCTGGGGTCTCAGCACCTGGAACTGGTATGTCGCCGCACCGCATATGGCGCATGGGGTGATGCCGCATTTGTATTATGAAGCCTCGGTGGCGATCGTCGCCTTCGTGCGCCTGGGCAAGTGGCTCGAGCTGCGTGCCAAGCGTCAGACCGTGACAGCCCTGCGCGCGTTGCTGCGCCTGCGGCCGCCCATTGCATGCCGCCGCCATCCCGATGGCCGCGAGGAAACCGTCGACACGGCACAGCTGCAGCGCGGCGATCTGATCGTGGTGCGTGCCGGCGAGGCCTTTGCCGCCGATGGCGATATCATTGAAGGTCGCGGCAGCGTGGATGAGTCGATGCTGACCGGCGAAAGCCTGCCGGTCGACAAAAGCGTCGGCGATGCCGTGCATGCCGGCACCATCAATCGCGATGGCCTGCTGCTGGTGCGCGTGGCGGCGACCGGGCAGGAAACCATGCTGGCCCGCGTGGTGCGGCTGGTGGAAAGCGCCCAGGCCAGCAAGGCGCCAGTGCAGAAGCTGGTCGATCATATCAGCGCCATCTTCGTGCCCGTCGTGCTGTTCGCCGCGCTGGTCACCTTCACGCTGACGCTCAGCCTGAGCGGCGGCGACAGCGAACGCGCCCTGCTGCATGCCATCGCGGTTCTGGTGATCGCCTGTCCCTGTGCGCTTGGCCTGGCCACGCCGGCGGCGCTGATGGTCGGCACCGGTCTTGCCGCGCGCCATGGCATCCTGATCCGCGATGCCGATGCGCTGGACGTGGCACGCCGCGTCGATACCGTGGCCTTCGACAAGACCGGCACGCTGACCGAAGGCCGGCCGGTGGTCACCGATATCATCGCCAACGCAGACAGCAATGAAACCGAACTGCTGCAGCTCGCGGCCGGCCTGCAGGCCGGATCGCAGCATCCGCTGGCCCAGGCGCTGCGCCAGCGTGCTGCCGGCCTGCCGCAGCATCGTCTCACCGACTTCCTCGATCTGCCCGGCCGCGGTGTCAGTGGACTGCTCGATGGCCGTCCGCTGTTGCTGGGGCGCGACAGCCTGCTGCGCGAGCATGGCATCGATCTGTCGCCGTTGCAGGCGCAGGCCGCGGCGCTGGCGGCCCAGGGCCGCACGGTGTCCTGGCTGGCAGCGCTACCCGGACGTCGCGTGCTGGGCCTGATCGCATTCGGCGATACGGTTCGGCCGACGGCAAAGACCGCCATCCTGCGTCTGCAGGCGATGGGCATCCGCACCCTGCTGCTCTCGGGCGACAATGCCGGCGCGGCCAATGCGGTGGCCGCCCAGCTCGGGATTGACGATGTCGCGGCGCAGCTGCTGCCGCAGGATAAGTCCGCGCGCATCCAGGCGCTGCAGAAGGCCGGCGCGGTGGTGGCGATGGTGGGCGATGGCATCAACGATGCGCCGGCGCTCAGCACGGCTGATCTCGGCATCGCCATGGGCCCAGGTGAATCTGGATATGGAGGCACCGATGTGGCGATGCAGACCGCCGGCATCACGCTGATGCGCGGCGATCCGGCGCTGGTGGTCGATGCCATCGCCATCGCCCGTGCCACCGATGCCAAGGTGCGGCAGAATCTCGGCTGGGCCTTTGTCTATAACGTCATCGGCCTGCCGCTGGCAGCCTTCGGCCTGCTCAATCCCATGTTGGCCGGCGCTGCGATGGCGCTGTCCAGCGTCAGCGTGCTGACCAACGCGCTGCTGTTGAAACGCTGGAAACCGGAGGTTCTGCCATGAATATCGGCGAAGCCAGTGCGGCGTCTGGCGTCACCGCCAAGATGATCCGCTATTACGAAAGCATCGGCCTGATGCCGGCAGCCGGGCGCAGCGGCAGCGGCTATCGCCTTTACGCCCAGCGCGACGTGCATCTGTTGCGCTTCATCCGCCGTGCCCGCGATCTCGGTTTCGCGCTGGAGGATATCCGGCTGTTGCTCGGCCTCTGGCAGGATGGTGAGCGGCCGTCTGCGGCGGTGAAAGAGATCGCGGTCAAGCATATCGACGACCTGACGCGCAAGATCGTCGAACTGCAGGCGATGAAACGCAGCCTGCAGCATCTGGCCGAAGCCTGTCATGGCGATGCGCGGCCCGACTGCCCCATTCTCGATGATCTGGGCGGCCTCGACATTCCCGCAGAGGCACCGGCCTGCCACACATAAAAAACGGCGGAGCTTTGTGGGCTCCGCCGTCGGATCGTCAGGAGATCAGAACCAGCTGCGCAGGCCGACGCGCACCACATGCATGGTGGTATCGTCCAGGCCCTGCTCGCCATCGCCGATCCACTGGTAGCGATAGCTCGGCACCAGTTCCAGGCTGCTGCTCAGGCGATAGTTCAGGCCGGCCTCGCCAAAGGCGGTGAGGTCGGTGCTGTTGCCATCATTGCCGCCCAGCGTTGTGCCGTTGCTGCTGACGGTGCGGCGGTCGAAGCGCTGGTGCATCACGCCGGCGCCGGCGCCGATATAGGGGCTGAGCGGCGAGCCGGTGTTGAAATCGTAATAGGCCGCACCGGTGGCCGAGTAGCGATCGACATCGTCGCCCAGGCGGCTGCTGCCGCCGTTGGCGCGGAAGCGGTCATACTCGCTATTGCCGTAACCGAGCTCGCCTTCCAGGCGCAGCTGGTTGGGGAAGCGGTAACCGTACTGGCCATAAATGGCATAGCCATTATCCTGCTCCAGCACCGAGCCGCCGGGACCGTCGGTGTCCTGCGGAATCAGGTAGCCGCCGGCGATACCGCCATAGGTGCCGGTGTTCATCTTCTGCTGCTCCTGCGCCATGGCGGGCGCCAGGGCAGAGGCAGACAGCAGGGCGGCCGCAAAGGCGGCGAGAGTCAAACGGGACATGGTGCAATCCTTTACCAAGTGGCGAGGGGACGTCTGTCCGCCATGTTGATCCGGCGGTGCTCCTGACGTGGGAAGGGTCAACGGCGCGCACAAGCGCAGGTGCCGTCTTTAAGCTGAAACACGGCGTGGGCGTTGTAGTTGTGCAACAGTCGGGAACCGGCCGGGCGCACCGTCGTTTCATGCCTCTGTTGCTTCGCGGCGGCTTGCCCTGCAGCGCCGTCTGCCTTATCTCGGTGGGTGCAGTTTTAGCCGAAACCGAGCCATGAGCCATCCTGAAAAGCCAGTTCTCGAACCCGTCGCCGCGCCGTGGTCGACGGCACTGGTGCTGGTGTGCTCGGAATGCGATGGCGGTCGCGGCACTGAACTGACGCAGCATCTGAAGGACGAGATCAGGGACCGCCTCGAACAGGCCGGCGCTCACAAGCGCGAGGTGCGTGTCGCGCGTGTGCGCTGTCTCGGCATCTGCCCCAAGCGGGGCGTCGCGGTGACGATTGCCGGCCTGTCGCGCAGCACCGAAAACCATGTCGTCACGGCTAAGGACAAGGCGGCCGTACCGGCGCTCTGCGCCGCCATCCTCAGGACGCCGGACTAGACACCGCAATACGATAGATCTGCACGCCGTAAGGATCGATGCGGTCGCGGAACAGGCCGCGTGCAGCATCCTGTTCCACCGGCCGGTCGTCATCCATGCGCGCGACTTTGGCAAAGCGCAGCGCGACGCGGAAATGGTCTGCCTCCGGTGTCGGGTTCACCACGATCAGCAGCAGGCCGCTCTCATAGGCTTTCAGCAGGCTGCGCAGTCGCGATGGCGCATCGCCCCGCCGCGGCTGCCGCACCGCCAGGCTGTAGCCTGTGTCGGCGCCGGCTTGCAGCAGGGCCGGGGCAAGGCGGCCGATGCGGCGGTTCATCTGCGCCACCGCATCCCACAGACGGCGCGATGTGGCGGCCGCCTCGGGCGTCACCACCAGCGGCGCGGTTGTGCCGGTGCGGATGCCGTAATCGAGCCGCGGCTGCGCGCTGATGCCCAGCGATCCGGCATTGCGGGCGGCATAGTTATCCTCGCCCTGCCAGATCAGGCCGCTGGCGCCGGCCACCAGCGCGCTCCAGGCCAGCACACGGGCTTCCTGCGGATCCAGCAGGCGTTCCGTCCCCCGGGCATAGGCCGGCAGCAAAGCCCACACCGGCTTGTCGCGATGGGCGCGCGCCGTGGCGGCAAAGGCATCGGCTTCGGCCGGATCGCGCGGCATGGCGATCACCACGGCCGCTGACGCGTCCAGCAGGGTGGCATGCAGCAGGTCGCGCTGCGGCCGCAGCAATTGCAGGCGCGAGCCCTCGGCAGCATTCAGCATGGAGTCCAGCGGCTGTTCCGGGTCGGCGGCGACGGCGTTGAAATTGGCGGTGAAGGCAGAATGGAAACCGCGTCCGGCGCTCTGGTCGAAATCGACCAGAGCGCCGCCCAGGGCCAGCGGGAAAAACGAACGCGCCGGATCGAAGACGGTCAGCACGGCACCGCTGCGGTCGGTATGCGGCATGGCGCCGGCATGGCCGCGCTGCACGGCTGCGGGCAGCGGATCGTAATCGCGATACGGATCGCTGGCGCAGGCCGCCAGCAGCAGAACGACGGACAGGACCAGGGCGCGGGGAATCAGTCGCCGCGCCATGGCCGCCGACTCAATGGGCGCTCTTGGTCTTGGGTTTCGGTTTCGGGCCGCTGTCGATGGTGCCATCGGCCACCGTCTCGTCATCGGGGATATGCGGATCCTTGCCGTGGCCTTCCGCATGCTCGGTCAGGCGATCCATCCAGGCCAGCAGCACGCCCGAGATCACGAAGGTCAGGTGGATGCCGACCAGCCAGGCCAGTTCGATATTGTCGCGTTCCTCGATATTCATGAAGGCGCGCAGCAGCTGGATCGCCGATATGGCGACGATGCTGGCCACCAGTTTCAGCTTCATGCCGGAATAATCGATCTTGCCCATCCAGCTCGGCCGGTCCTTGTGGTCGCCGGTATCGATCTTGGAGACGAAATTCTCGTAGCCGGAAAAGATCACCAGCAGCAGCAGGTTGCCGGCCAGCGACAGGTCGATCAGCGACAGGATCGACAGCACCAGCTGGGATTCCGACATCGAGAAGACCACGGGGATGGTGTGGAACAGCTCCTGCAGGAACTTGATCAGCAGCAGGATCAGGGCGATGGCCAGGCCCATATAGAAGGGCGCCATGACCCAGCGCGAGGCAAACAGAATGCTTTCAAACAGATGCTCGATCTTGCGCATGGGACTCCCCGGAAAACCGTCGGCACGCTAACCGAAGCGGCCCGGTCAAACTAGGCCGTAACGGTTGGAAAACGATGACACCCGGGCCGTGGCGAAATGCCGCCTTGTCAGGGTGGCCGGGCAGGTCTAGTAGAACGTATACGACGTTTTCCCCCGGCGACGCAGCCTTTCCGGCGCCGTCATCCCGTCGCTCTTCTTCCTTGGCCTGCCCATGACCAGCCAGCCGCCGCCCGCCGACCCGGTTCCGGGTCCAGTCGCTTTCAGTCACCAGGAAAAGATCGTCATCCTGTTCGGCCTGATGCTGGGCATGTTCCTGGCGGCGCTGGAGCAGACCATCATCGCCACGGCGCTGCCCGGCATCGCCGCCGACCTGCGCGATGCCGAACATCTGAGCTGGGTGGTCTCGGCCTATCTGCTCACCTCGACGGCGGCGACGCCGATCTACGGCAAGCTCTCCGATCTCTATGGCCGCAAGCATATGCTGCAGGTGGCCATTGCCATCTTCCTGGTCACCTCGCTGCTCTGCGGCCTCGCCACCACGATGAAGGAGCTGATCCTCTATCGCGCGCTGCAGGGCCTGGGCGGCGGCGGCCTGCTGGCCATGGCCCATGCCACGATCGCCGATGTGGTCAGCCCGCGCGAACGCGGCCGCTACCAGGGCTATATCGCCAGCGTCTTTGCCGTGGCCAGCGTGGCCGGCCCGGTGCTGGGCGGCCTGTTCACCGAACATCTGGGTTGGGCCTGGATCTTCTGGATCAACCTGCCCTTCGGCCTTGCCGCGCTGATCGTGGCGCAGAAGACGCTGCAGCGTCTGCCGGTGAAACGGCTGCGCCACCGGATCGACTATGCCGGCGCGGTGCTGATCGTCTCGGCCGTATGCTGCCTGCTGCTGGTCACCACCATGGGCGGCAACGAGGTGGCCTGGGATTCGCCGGTGATCTTCGGCCTGGCCACCGCCACCCTGCTGCTGTTTGCGCTCAGCATCTGGCAGGAACGCCGGGCGCCCGAACCAATCCTGCCGCCGCGGCTGTTCCGCAATGCCAACTATGTCACCGCCATGACCTCCAGCACGCTGCTGGCCATGGTGATGATCGGCGGGCTGGTATTCATGCCGCTGCTGCTGCAGATGGTCTACCAGATGTCGCCGGGCGATGCCGGGCTGATGCTGATCCCGCTTACCGTTACCTCGGTGGCCGGCGCCATCACCGCCGGCCAGCTCGTCAGCCGCACCGGCCGCTATAAACGCTTCCCGCTGCTGGGCCTGGGCTTCGTGCTGGCGGCGATGCTGCTGCTGGCCACGCTCTCGGCCACCACACCGCTCTGGCTGGCCGGTCTGTATATGGCGATGGCGGGTTTCGGCATCGGCCTGTTCATGCCGGTGATGCTGATCTCGGTGCAGAATACCGTGGAATACCGCGACCTCGGGGTCGGCACCGCGTCGGTTTCCTTCTTCCGCTCGATGGGCGGTTCCTTCGGCGTGGCGCTGTTCAGCGCCGTGCTGCTCGGCCGGCTCGATTATCTGCTGCGGCTGCTGCCCGGCCATGAGGCGCTCGGCCCGGCGCCGGCGGTGCAGCTGCTGCGGGCCGGCACCACGGCGCTGGCCTCCACCCCGGCAACCCTGCGGCCGGGCGTGCAGGCCGCCATCACCGGCGCCTTCCAGGCCACCTTCCTGATTGCCGCGGCGATTGCAGCGCTCGCCCTGATCGCCATCGTCCGGTTGCGCGAGACACCGCTGCGCTCCGGTCCGGTGCCATCCGCCGCGCAGGACCCCGCCGCCAGCGTCGGCGCCCCCGCAGACTGACCCTGCGCGGCGGATGGCCCGGAAGTCTCCGGGTTTTGCACAGGCCTTGCGCAAAGCGCTTGCATGCGGCGACGCATCTGGGCATGAGTCACGCCATGCCGCGCTTCTTATCCGTCCTGTCCTGTGCCGCCGCGCTTGTGCTGGCGACTGTGCCCCCCGTGTCTGCCGCCAATGTGGTTGTCGAACGCGACGCCATCCTGGTCGATGGCAAGCCCTTCGTCGCCGTCGGTGCCGCCGGCCAGAGCCGTTTCGGCCTGCTCAAACAGCTGGGCGCCACCACCATCCGCACCTATGGCGACGAGACCGGCTACGTGCTGGACGAGGCGCAGAAAAACGGCCTGATGGTGATTGCCGGCTTCTGGATGGAGCATCCGCGCCGCGGCTTCAATTACCGCGATCTGGCCCAGGTCGGGCCGCAGTTGCAGAAGCTCACCGACTTCGTCAACCGCTACAAAAACCACCCCGCCCTGCTGATGTGGGGCATCGGCAACGAGGTCGAGTCCGAGCTGAAGGACGACACCGATGTCTGGCCGGCGCTCGAGGAAGCGGCGCGTGTGGTGCGCCGCCTCGATCCGCATCACCCCACCATGGCGATCCTGGCCGAGACCGGCACCGACAAGATCGTCAAGCTGCGCAAGCATGCCCCCAGCATCCAGGTGCTCGGCGTGAATTCCTATGGCGACTCCCTGCCTTCGCTGCCCGGACGCGTGCGGGCGCAGGGCTGGCGCGGCCCGCTGATCGTCACCGAGATGGGCCCGATGGGCCAGTGGCAGGCCAAACGCACGCCGTGGAATGCGGCGGTCGAGCCGAGCAGCGACGAGAAGGCGGCGATGCTGTCGCGCTGGTTCACCGCGTTGCAGCCCGAGGTGCAGGGCCAGATCGTCTTCTACTGGGGCCAGAAGCAGGAAGTGACGCCGACCTGGCACAGCCTGCTGCTGCAGGGCGGCGAATATACCAGAACCGCTGAAGCGATGGCGGCGGCCTGGGGCGGCAACACGCCCGCCGGCAACCGCGCGCCGCGCATCGCGCTGTTCCGCTTTCCCAATGGCGAGGAATGGAACAAGGACCAGGTGGCGCGCGCTGAGATCGCGGTCGACGATCCCGATGGCGATCCCTTCGGCGTGGTCTGGCAGGTGATGGCCGAAAGCACCGATCTGCGCACCTCGGGCGATGCCGAACAGGTGCCGCCGGTCTTCCCGCAGGCGGTGCGCGAGCCCGGCCCCAAGGGCGCGGCGATCAGCGGCCTGCAGCCCGGCAACTACCGCCTGTTCGTTACCGTGCGCGACGGCAAGGGCGCGGCGGCCACGGCCAACCTGCCCTTCCGGGTGAAGTAACGCCGGATCATAAAAAAGGCGGGCTCTGAGGCCCGCCTTTTCCATCAGCGTCTGGGGAACGCTTAAAGCTTTACGCTGCGGCTTCCAGCAAGGGCGTGTCGACGGCATCGATCGCGGCCACGGTCTTGCCCTCGACCAGGCGGTCGAGGTCGATCAGCGACACCATACGCTCCTCGCGCGCGGCCAGCGCGGTGAGGAAGCCGCGCTCCACATCCATCGCCGTCGCCGGCACCGGCTGCAGTTCGCCATCCTCCAGCGAGACGATATCTGACACCGCATCGACGAGCAGGCCGTAGAAGCCGGCCTTCGCCTCCACCACGATCACCACATGGATCGCAGTCGGCTCGGTGGCTTCCGCATTCAGGCGGATACGCAGGTCGAAAATCGGAATCACCTGACCGCGCAGATTGATGATGCCGCGCACACTGGCGGGCGCGTTGGGTAGCGGGGTCTCCCGCGTCCAGCCGCGGATCTCGCGTACGCTCAGGATGTCGATGCCGTAATCCTGGCCCGAGATGGCGAAGGTCAGGTACTCGTGTCGTTCAGTCATCTCAGAATTCCTCCCAGGTGTCGTCTTCCGCCTTCAGGGCGGTGTTGCCCGCCACCGGCGGCCGTTTGGCCTTCGGTGCGGCAACGGCCGGCGCCTTCGCCTTGGTCGCCGTGAAAGCCGTGGCGGCGGCTAGCTTGGCCGCGGTCACCTTCACCACATTGGTGGCGGCCGGTACGGCATTGTCATTTCCCGTGCGGAAGAAGCCGACCAGCTGCGCCAGTTCCTGCGCCTGACCAGACAGCGCCTGGGCCGCGGCTGAGGTTTCCTCCACCAGCGCGCCGTTGCGCTGGGTGGTCTCGTCCATGCTGGCTACCGCAGTGTTGATCTGGTCAAGGCCGGTGGCCTGCTCACGCGAAGCGGCGGCGATCTCGGCGACGATATCGGCCACTTTCTTCACCGCGCCGACGATCTCGTCGAGCGAGCTGCCGGTCTGCTGCACCAGGGCGGCGCCGCTGCGCACCTGCGCATTCGACTCCTGGATCAGGCCCTTGATGTCCTTCGACGCCGAGGCCGAGCGCTGCGCGAGACTGCGCACTTCCTGTGCCACCACGGCAAAGCCCTTGCCGGCCTCGCCCGCACGTGCGGCTTCGACGCTGGCATTCAGCGCCAGCAGGTTGGTCTGGAAGGCGATTTCGTCGATCAGGCCGACGATGTCGCTGATCTTCTGCGCGCTGGCTTCAATGCCGTTCATCGCGGTGACGGCATCGCGCACCACGCTGCCGCCCTTTTCGGCGGTGCCGCGCGCCACCGAGGCGAGCTGATTGGCGGCCTGGGCGTTGTCAGCATTCTGCTTCACGGTGGCCGTGATCTCATGCATCGAGGCAGCGGTCTCTTCGATCGAGGCAGCCTGGCTTTCCGTGCGCTGGGCCAGATCCTGGCTGCCCGCAGAGATTTCGCCCGAGGCGTCGCGCACCGCAGAAGACGCGCCGCGCAGACGGCCGGCGAAATCCTTCAGGGTGGAGGCCATGCGGTTGACGCTGTCCTTAAGCGCACCGAACACGCCGTTGTAGTTGCCTTCGACATTGCGGGTCACATCGCCATCGGCCAGCGCCGCGGTGATGGTGTCCAGCTCGCCGGTCATCGACTGCAGCATGCCGGCTAGGCCGTTCAGCTTCTGGCTCATGGTCAGCAGGAAGCCGTCCTTGTTGCCTTCGTTCAGGCGGGTCTGCAGGTCGCCGGCGGCGATCTTGTCGCAGAGATCGGAAATCTCGGCAATCGCCGCACGTTCGCGGGCCTCGCGGGCTTCGCGGTCGGCGGTCTGCTTCTGGCGGTCAGCCTCGATCTGGGCTTCGGCCTCGGCGCGGGCCACCATGTTGTCCTTGAAGACCTGCACGGTCTTGGCCATGGCGCCGATCTCGTCGTGGCGGGCGGCGCCATCCACGGCAACCTGCAGTTCGCCATCGGCCAGCTTGCGCATGGTGCCGGTGATGCCGGTGATCGGACGGGTGATGGTGGCGATGACGATCAGGGCGGCCAGCAGAACAGCGGCCAGCAGGCCAATGGCCGTGGTCCAGATCATGGTCGGGCGCTGCACCTGATAGAAGTCGGTCAGCTGATCGTTCATGGTGTCGACCGCTTTGGCATTGCGCTCGGAGGCGTTGCGCAGGGTCTCGATCACGTCGTCGCGCTGCTTCAGCACGGCGGGCGAGCGGCCGATCTCGCGGGCGGCGTCGACGCCGTTTTCGGTCGCGGCCTTGATGATGGCGCGACGATTGGCGAAATAGCTCTGCAGCGGCGCTTTGACGCTCTCGCCGAAGGTCTTCTGGGTTTCCGGCGGCAGCAGCTTTTCCCAGCCGACCAGGATTTTTTCGATGGCAACAATCTCAGCTTCCATATTGTTGCCATACTGCCGGATCAGCTCCGGGGTGCCGGCCGCGTAGATTTCCATGGTGATGGCGCGGGTGGTGACGATGCGGCCCATGACGCGCTCGCTGATCAGCGCGCGTTCGGACAGCGACGACATCTGGTTGCTCTGGGTCTCGTAGCGGTCCATCGAGAAGATGCCCATCCAGCCGATGCCGATGGTGAGGGCTGCCATGATGGCGATGACGAGATAGATACGGGGGCCGATCTTCAGCCGCGGAACGAGGCGCATAACAGTCTCCTGGCGCGACCCCCTGCAAGGCGGATCGCCTGTGTCATTTCGGTTTGACTGAGACCGCGGCGGTTGCGGCGCCGGTATCATGCGGCCGCTGCACGGTCAGTGCGGAAGGCGCTCCCTTCCCGCGGGATCGCTGCGTCCGGTGTAAATCGGCGCGTGGCAGTTGTGGCGTTAAAATCCGGTAATGCCCAATGCAATTATCAGCATCCGGGTATGCATTGGCTGCATCGCGGTTTGACATGCGAAGACAACCGGGATTGCAGGACTACAGGTAGTGGTCAAACCCGGCGGCCTGCATATAATGCCGTCCTCCCGGACCATTATTCCCGAAAGCAAAGCGTCATGGCAGTTCGTCTCGGCATCATTGGTTACGGCATCATGGGCGAGCGCCTGCTGCGCGCCGCCATCAATCATGATCCGGCCGTGCTCACCGTCGCCGGCGTCTGGGACCCTGCCGCCGGTGCCATGCAGCGCCTGGCCGCCGAGCTGCCGCAGGTTGCACGGCTCGATTCTGCTGCTGCCACGATTGCGGCCTGCGATTGCCTCTACATCGCCTCGCCGCCGGCCTCGCATATGGGCTATGCGCGCGACGCCTTTGCCGCTGGCAAAGCCGTGTTCTGTGAAAAGCCGCTGGCCATCAATGTGGCCGAGGCCGAAGCCTTTGTCGCCGAAGCCGAGAAAACCGGGGCCCGCGCCGGTATCAATTTCCCCTTCGCCTCGTCCTTCGCGGTCGATCAGCTGCGCGCTTGGATGAAAGACGGCGCCACCGGCCCGGTGGAGCGGATCGAGATCGAGATCGGCTTCGCCGCCTGGCCGCGGCCCTGGCAGGTCGATGCGGTGAACTGGCTGGATGCCCGCGCCCAGGGTGGGTTCGCCCGCGAGGTCGGCTCGCATTTCCTGTTCCTGGCGCGCCGCCTGTTCGGGCCTCTTCAGTTGAAGTCTCACAGTGTCGCCTATCCGGAAGCCGGCAAATCCGAGCGCAGCATCGGCGCCGTGCTGCTGGCGGGGACGCTGCCGGTCACCGTGGATGGCGTGGTCGGCCAGACCGACAAGCCCGACCACAACCTTTTCACCATCATCGGGCCGAAGGGCCGCATCCGTCTGCGCGACTGGTCGATTGCCGAGAAGCTCGACGCCGATGGCCAGTGGCGCGAGGCGGCCGATGCCCTGCCGAACGAAAAGATGCGGCCCCTGGTACTGAAGCGCCAGCTCGACAAGGTGGCGGCGCTGACCGGCGGCGGGGTGCAGGATCTGGCGACCCTGCGCGAGGCGGCCGAGGTGCAGCGGGTGGTCGAAACCGTCCTGAAAGCCTGATTTCAGTCTAAGTATTTGTAAATATTGTAAATCCGGCTGCCTGTGGCCGCCGGCTGCCGCGCCGTTGTGACCCGCCTGTCACAGCTTTCTCCCGGTTTTCTCCCGGCGGGCTGTGCAACCAAAGCCCCGGCCCCCCGTTTCTTTTGCAACTGCCCGCCGCGATGCCTGCCCTGATTGAGGACGGCCTGACGGGCGCAAAAGAGGAGTACCCACCCATGCTGTATTGGGCCCTGATTTTCTTCATCCTGGCGCTGGTCGCCGGCCTGTTCGGTTTCGGCGGCATTGCCGCCGCCTCGGCCAGCATCGCCCAGATCCTGTTCTTCATCTTCCTGGTGGTCTTCGTGGTCAGCCTGATCGCGCATCTGATCACCGGTCGCCGACCCCCGCTGGCCTAGGGCTGTTACGCCTCCGGCCACGGCCGGCTCCGGTTCGTCCCCCCGTCCGGAGCCGGCAGAATTCCTGCCGAGTCTGAGTGTTTCTTTCCTCTGTAGGTCCTTCCCCCCAACTCAGCGGATGTCGCCAGACGTCCGCTATTTTTTTTGCCCGACATGACAAACGGCGCCCGGTGTTTCTCCGGGCGCCGTTTGCGGCTTCAAACCTTTTCGGGCCAGACCTTTTCGGGAATGGGCGGGTTGAGCGGCGGCAGATGCTCGGGCGGCTCTTCCGGTTCGCGCACCGGCGGCGGTTCCTTCAGGGGCGGCGGAATCCCCGGCTCGGCCGGCGGATCGACCGGCACCTGCTGCAGACTCACCACCGCTTATACCGGCGACCGGCCAGGGCGGCCGCGAACAGGGCTCCCGCCATCACGGCCAGGCCCGTCACCAGCATCGGCCGCTGCTTGGCTGCCGCGATCACGCTGTTGGCGGTGGCGGCGAGGCCATGGCGCATCTCCTGCGGGGTGCGCTCGGCCATGGCGGCATAGTAGTCGCGGGCCCGCCGCGCCGCGCGATGCTGCGCCTGCAGCAGACGACGCAGTTCATAAGGCAGATCGAGCACCAGCACCTCGTCGTAGGTTTCCTCGAATGCGCTTTCGCCGCGCGCCACCTCTTCCAGGATGGCGCGGCGGTCGTTGCGGGACAGCATGGATTTCGCCCCGATGAACAGGCGATGCAGCGCACCCAGCGACGAGCCGCCCGTGCCGGGTTCGGCGCCCAGGCCGCGCAGGGCATTGTCGATATCCACGGCCATGGCGCGACGCTCCTCCGCCATCGCGGCGAATTCCTCGACCAGGTCCTCGTCCTGCGCCTGGTCGGCAGCCTTGGCGTAGCCGGCCTGCGAGTCATGGCAGCGCTGGCCAAGCAGCGTCAGCAGTTCGACAACACGCTTGTCGGCAGGTGTGAGCGGCATGGTGCCGCCGCGGCTTTCGGTGCGGGATTCGATGGAACGCAATTCTGCCATGTCATGGCCTCCTTGTTTTCTGTCCGGGATACCCCATAACAACCCTTCGGACCGCTTGGTGTTCCAGAGTCTGGCAAGATGCCGCCTTGCCGGTCTGGTCCGGCTGCGCTAGATGCGGAGGATGACCCAGCCCGATCTGCGCCTCTCTGTTCTCGACCAATCCACCGTTGCCGTCGGCAGGACCGAGGACGCCGCCATCCGCGATACCGTCGCGCTGGCGCAGCATGCCGAGGCGCTGGGTTACGACCGCTTCTGGGTCTCCGAACACCATAACCATGCCAGCATCGTCGGCACCGCACCCGAAGTGCTGCTGGCGGCGCTGGCGATGCGGACGCAGCGTATCCGGCTCGGCTCCGCCGGCGTGATGCTGCCGCATTATTCCGCCCTGCATGTGGCCGAGCAGTTCCGCATCCTCGATGCGCTGGCGCCCGGCCGGATCGATCTCGGCGTCGGCCGCGCGCCGGGCTCTGACGGCCGCACGGCGGTGGCGCTCAATCCGAACGGTGACGGTGGCGAAGGTTTCCCGGCCCAGGTGCGCGACCTGCTGCACTGGCTGCATGGGCTGGAGCTGCCCGATGGCCATCGCTTCCGCGCGATTGCCGCCCATCCGATGACTCCGGCCAGTGCGCCCGACCTGTGGATGCTCGGCTCGTCGGATTACGGCGCCCAGCTCGCCGCCGTTTTCGGTCTGCCCTATTCATTCGCCCATTTCATCACCGACGGGCGCGGTGCCGACCAGGCGCTGGAGCTGTATCGCCGCAACTTCAAGGCCACGGCCTTCGGCGACACGCCGCGGGCCAATCTGTGCATCTGGGCGCTGGCTGCCGATACCGAAGAGGAAGCGCGGCATCTGTTCCGCACGCGGGCGCGCTGGAAGCTGGACCGCAATCAGGGGAAGCTGGGCCCGCTGCTGGCGCCCGACGACGTGCGGCCATTCACGGCGGCCGAAGAGGCAGAGGTGGAAGCGTTGTGGGCGCGTAGTTTTGCCGGTTCAGCCAAGCAGGTGGCGCAAAAGCTGCGCAGCTATGCCGCGCAAATGCAGCTCGACGAGATCGTCATCCTGACCTGGACCCACAGCCAGGATGTGAAGCGCCGCAGTTACGAACTGCTGGCGCGCGAATTCAACCTCTCGGAAAAATCCGCCGCCGCCTAGCCGCGACCCTGGCGCATCGCCAGCGTGAAGGCGACGCGCGCCTCGCGCATGGCCAGCGGGCGCACCGCGCGTTCCATGGCATCGGAATGCAGGCGCTTGGCCCGGATATAGGCGATGTCGTAATCGCCTTCGGCATTGTCATACATCGACACCACATAGTCGTCGTTCTCGACGATCTTGGCGGCGGCATCGACGGTCCAGTCGAGAATCTGAATCTGGGTCTGCATGGGAGGCACTCCTTTTTGTCCGTGCGGCCTGATGTGACGCTCAGGCCTCGGGCCGGGGTGCTGAAGAATAAGATCGGCCATCCATGGAACGCTGTGACAGCCGTTGAGTTCCGCTGCGATGCGGCTGTTTTTTCGTCACAGTTTTGCGCGGTTTGGCCGCGATGAAGCGCAGCACCGCCCATTCCTCCGGACGCAGACCGCTGGCTTCTGCGGGGGATTCCGCCGGAATAGCCAGGCGATGCCGGCCCATCATGTAGCCTTCGATCACCACCGGGTGGATGTAGCATTTGCGACAGATCGCCACGGTGTTGCCCAGCCTGGCGCTCACCTGGGTCAGGGCGGCGCGCAGGTTGCGCTTGGCGACGCGCTGGCTCGGCGGCGCGGCAAAGGCCTGCAGCGTCAGCGCGGCCAGCACCGTGCCGGCCCAGGTGCGAAAATCCTTCGCCGTGATATCGGCGCCGCTGATCTCGCGCAGGTAAGCGTTCACATCGGCCGAGCTGACGCTCTGCACGATGCCGTCGTCGTCGCGGTAGCGGAACACTTCCTGTCCCGGCAGGTCCTGGCAGGCGCGGATCACGTTCAGCACCCGGCGGTCATGCAGCTGCAGGTCCCAGCTCTTGCCGCTCTTGCCCATGAAGCGGAAACGCAGCACGCCGCGCTCGATCTTCACATGGCGGCGATGCAGGGTGGTTAGGCCGTGGCTGCCGTTCTGCGTCGCATAATCGGCATTGCCGATGCGGATCAGCGTGGTTTCCAGCAGATGCACGATGGTGCCCAGCACCTTGTCGCGCGGCAGGCCTTTCAGGGCCATGTCGGCGCTGACGCGGGCGCGGATGGCCGGCAGCAGGCGGGCGAAAGCCGGCAGCGCCTCGTATTTGCCGCTTTCGCGCAAAGAGCGGAAATCCGGATGGTAGACATACTGCTTGCGGCCGCGCGCATCGCGGCCCGTGGCCTGGATATGGCCGTTCTGCTGAGCGCAGATCCATACATTCTGCCAGGCCGGCGGGATCGCCAGGCTGCGGATGCGCTGCAGGGTTTCGCGGCAGTCCAGGCGCGCGCCGTCGCGGGTGCTGTAGGCAAAGCCCTTGCCATGGCGGCGGCGCAGGATGCCGGGCGCGGCGTCGCTCACATAGCGCAGGCCGGCTTCGGCGGCGGCATCCTGGGGAGTGAGCGGCAGCAGCATGGCTCAGGCCTTCGCTTTGCTGGCGGGTTTGGTTTTGCGCGCGCCAGCGGCCAGCTTCTCGTAGGTGGCACGGAATTTCTCCAGCTCCTCCTCGGTCAGCTCTTCCAGATCGAGCAGGGAGTTATGCGCTTTTGCGTTGGCCCGGATCAGTTCGTCCAGCTTGATCTGCATGGCGACGGAATCGCGGTTCTGGGTGTTCTGGATCAGGAAGACCATCAGGAAGGTGACGATCGTCGTGCCGGTGTTGACGGTGAGCTGCCAGACTTCGGAATAGTCCAGCATCGGACCAAGCGCGACCCAAGCCACGATACTCAGCAGCGCGAAGGCGAAAACCCATGGCGTGCCGGCGACATGGGCGGCCTTGCCGGCAAAGCGGGTGAACCAGCGGCTCGGGCCGGCGGTGCTGGGGGTTGGGGTGCGCGCGGGTTTCTCGGCCATGGCCAACTCAAACGCCATGCCCAAGCCGCGGTTCCGGAGGCTTCGTTAAGCCTCGGCGCCGGCAGGGATTTTTTTGAGCACCCGCCCGATCAGTTCAGCAATTGGGCCCGGCGCAGGGTATGCGGAATGCTCTGGCTCACCAGCAGGTCGAACATCTGGCGAATTTCTTCCTTATTCGCCGCCGCGGCTTCCCAGTGCTTTTGCAGCATGGGCCAGTTCGGGCCGCTGAGGGGCGAGCTGCCGGCCATGAAGGACATGGCGCTCGACTCATCCACCGGAATGGCCCGCATGTCGGCGGCGTAGGAATAATCCTTGCCGTCGATCACGGTCACGATATAGGCGGCATGCAGGCGGTGGTCGTTGCTGCTAATCACCTTCTGCAGCTTCATGATGCCGATGCCACCGCCGCTCTGATTGGTGCCGCGGACGGCGAAGCTGGCCGGCGTGATAACCAGATAGGCGTCCAGCTGTTCGGCGCCCATCAGGTTGCGCACCACCTCCTGCGCCGTCGGCGCATCGGGGGCGAACATGCCCTTCTGGCCCGGCCAGTATTTCGGTTGCGCCAGGAAGGCCTCGCGGTATTTGGTCAGATCGACCACTTCGTATTTTGCCGAGAGCGCCTGGATGGCCTTTTCGCTCAGCATGTCATCGGCGCCGAATTTGAGTTCCTCGGTCTTGGCCTCGTTGCCGAAAACAGTCACCCCGACCGCATTGAGGGCGAAGCTGTCGCCCATGGCCGACAACACGCCGATACGCTTGTAGGCGAGTGCCTTGTCCGGTGCGACCGGCTGGGTGGCGCAACCGATCAGCAGCAGGCAGGACACAAGTATGGCAGCAAAACGCATCTGAGGATTCCCGTGGTTTTACTTCTGCAGGACGCCGAGCGTGGCGCGACCCTGTACTTCGATTTTGTCACCGACGATCTGGCCGGTTCTGGTGTCTTCGATCCAGACGGCGGATCGGGTTTCACTCAGCATGCCCTTGACCATGTAAAGGCCGTCGGGTTCGGGCGTGAAGGCCACATCCCCGCTGACATGGAAGATCGGATTGATCAGTTCCTGGATCGGTGCGCCATACTGGGTGCGGCCGACAAGAGTCAGCAGCAGCGGCTGAGCCGGGATGTCGCGTTTGAGTACGGCCGGTGTCATGAAGAAGCCGCGGCCCTGATTGGCGCTGCGGGTGGCGGCCGCGCTGTCGTCAATCATCTTGCCGTCGACCTTCGACACGAAGAACATGTCGGCGCTGCTGCTGCCCTTCACGAGGGCGGAGTCGGAAATAGTGGCGCGCGGGCCGGTATAGCCGTCCGGGATCGGGTTATGGGTACAGGCGGCCAAGACCAGCAACATAAGCACAAGACTGCCGGACCGACGCATCCCACCATTCCCCTGAAAGTAACCGCCGACTGTTTTGGTAGCGCAGGTCGCGCGGCGCTCGCAAGAGGCTGAGCGATCTCCAGCGGACTTACTACTGTATGCGCGCGTGGCGCGCCGGCCTCAGCGCCAGCAGGGATTTTTCTGCGCCAGCGCGGCCATCTCGCCTTTCAGGGCCGGCAGCGGCAGGTCCGGCAGGGTGGCGTTGCGCTCGGGCGCGGCCTTGAGACCGCTGCCGTCCAGCGGCCCGGACAGCCGGATCGGAATGTCGAGCGCGAGGCTGCCGGTGGTCTTTGGATCGGACCGGATCAGCAGATCGATCTTCGGTTCGACCAGATTGAGGCTGCCGGCGCCGCGTATGGTCCCGCCATCGCTGCGCAGAGTCAGCGGCGCGATGCGGCCCTCGCCGTTCTTCAGGTCGATCACCGCCAGCAGGCAGCGCAGGCCGGTCGACTCATCCTTCTGGCGGAAGAGCGTGCGCAGATCGGCAGAGACCAGTTCGATCAGCGCGCGTGCGATACGGCCGTCCTGCAGCGCCAGCACGGTCTGGCCCTGCGCCGTCTTCATCGCCTGGCCCAGGGTCGGTCCCTGCGCGCTGAAGCTGGTCTGCAGATCCACAGGCCCGGCGAGCTGTCCGCTCGGCAGGCCCAGCATCGGCAGCAGCCGGTCGGCACTGGCACGAGCGATGCGCGCCGCCAGCACCAGCTTGCCGTCCTGTCCGCCGGAAGGTCCGCTGTTGGACTGGGCCGTCATGGTCGCCTGCAGCACGGCCTCGCCGCCGGCCAACTGCGCGGCCAACCGCTCGACATCGATGCGGCCCGGTTCCAGCGTGGCGGCGAAGGTGAGGGTTTCCGCCTGCCAGGGCCCATAGATGAAACGCTGGGCGCTGACCTGCAAATCCACCTGCGCCGTATCGGGCGCGGTCGGCGGCGGCAGTTTCACGCTGCGCCAGGCCGGGCCGGTCGCCTTGGCCTCCGGCACCGGTAGCAAAGGCGCCAGATCGAGGCGCGCAAAATCCAGCACGGCGCGGATGCGGTCGCTCTTGCCGCGTGCGCCTTCATGCAGCGTCATGTTGCCCTCGAAGGCATTGCCGCCGAGATCGCCGCTCAGGCCGTCCAGCTGCCATTGCTCGCCGGTATGAGTGAAGCCGCCGGCAAAGCGCAGCGGCACATCGCCCAGTCCGATGGCGGATTTGAAGATGCCGAGCAGCGCATCGAGCTTCGGCGCTTCCAGTGACAGCCGGCCCTGCACGTCCTCGAAATCCAGCGGCTCGTTGATCACGCCCTTGAAGTCCAGGCGTGCACTCGATGTCACGATGCCGAAACCGGCATCGAAGGGTTTCCCGGCATCGCGCAGCGTGTTGAAGGAGGCGGTCATGGCGCTCAGCTGCGCATCCGTGTCGTTGTAGCCGCCATCCAGCGTCAACGTCACCGGTGCATCCTCGTTCTGCGCCTGGATGGTCAGATCGTCCAGCGGGATCGACAGCCACTGGCCCGAGGAGGAGCGGTAGCACACCATGCCGCCGGTCAGCTTCATGTCGAGCAGGCTGGGAAACTGCGTGCGGTTCTTCGGTACCAGCGCCAGGCCGCCCTTGGCGGGAGCGCCATTGGAACTGCTGCTGCCGAAGGCCCAGTTGCCATGGCCCCTAGCGTCGCGCTCCAGCACCACGATCGGCTTGTCGACGCGCAGCTGGCGATAGACCACGCGGCCATCGAACAGCGCCTGGCGATCCACCTCGGCCTCCAGCGCCGCGATGGTGATCATATGCGTCGATTGCAAACCGTCAGGATTGGCCAGGGTCAGGTCGTGCAGGCGGATGCGCAGCGGATCGCCCCAGTGGATGCTGAGTTCGGCGAGGGTGACGCGCCGCTGCAGCAGATGGCTGGCAATGGCTTCCGCTGCCGCGCGTGGCCATAGCGCTACGGCGCCGAGACTGGCCAGGGTCAGCAGCAGCCCGAACGCCAGAACGGCGAGCCCGATTTTCAGCCATAAACGCATGGCTAATGAACGTCGGGGCTCTGCACACGTTCCCGCCGCGGGCCCAGGGCGATAAAGCGCGGCAGCAGGCCGCGGATCACCGGCAGGCGGGTGGCCAGTCTGAGCAGCCACGGCGCTCGCAGGGGGCCCTGGTCTGGTCCCTGGCCGCGCAGCACCCGGTTGAACAGGATGTCCTGGGCCCGCAGCTGGAAGCCCTGGATCATTTTCGTCGGCCATTCGCGCCGCGCCTGCACCTGGTCCAGCAGGCGGTCGGGCAGCGGGCCGTCGGCATGTTTCAGCGCGGCATGCAGGATATTGGCGGCGGCCACCGCATCCTGGATGGCGAGGTTAATGCCGACGCCGCCCACCGGCGACATCGCATGCGCCGCATCGCCGATGCACAGGAAGCCCGGCGCATGCCAGCGATGCAGGCGATTGATCTGCACCGACAGCAGTTTCAGATCGTCCCAGCTGGTGATCGCTGTCGCGAACCGCGCCGCGGCAAAGGGCACCAGGCGTGCGAGATCGGCATGCAGCGTCGGCAGGCCCAGCGCCTGCAGGGCCGCCAGGCTGCCTTTCGGAATCACATAGGCGCATTGCCAGTAATCGCCGCGGTCGATCATGGCGATCAGCTGGCCACGATCCAGCCGGCCGACCAGCTCATGGGGATCGCCGTCGCCGCGTGGCAGCCGGAACCAAAGCGCGTCGATGGGCGAGCCCAGGTCGATCACCGGCAAGCCGCTCTGGTGCCGCAATTCGGAATCGCGGCCATCGCAGGCGACGACCAGGTCGGCATGAATCTCCTCATAGCCTTGCGCCGTCTTCACGCGCACGCCACAGACTCGTCCATGTTCGCGCAGCAGCCCGTTGGCTTTAGCCTCCATGTGCAGGGTGAATTCGGGATAACGCTGCGCCTGCCGGGCGATGAAATCGAGGAAGTCCCATTGCGGCATGAAGGCGATGTATTTGCAGGCAGTGGGCAGGGTGCGGAAATCGCCAAGCGTGATTTCGTCTTTGCCGAAGCTGCCGCGCAGCGTCTGCGCCTTCTGGTGCGGCAGCTGCAGGAAGGCCTCCAGCAGGCCCAGCTCGCGCATCACTTCCAGCGTCGAGGTATGGATGGTGTCGCCGCGGAAGTCGCGGAAGAAGTCCTTGTGCTTCTCCAGCACGGTGACCTTGACGCCGGCGCGGGCCAGCAGCAGGCCCAGCATCATGCCGGCCGGGCCGCCGCCGGCAATCACGCAAGTGGTGCGACTGGCAGGAAGTGGCGCGGCGTCTGTGGCAAATGGCGTAGCGGCATCCGTCATGGCGGTACTTCGTTCGGGTCTGCAGGATAACGCAGATCAGCGCGCAACCGGGGCAGAATTATGGCCTGCCTGTCTGCGGCCGAGGCGCGATTGTGATCCGGCAGGGTCGCCGGTATGCTGCGGCGCAGGGGAATGCAGGATGGGTCATGTCGGCGAATAAGATTCTGATTCAGGCAGTCGAGGCCCATCAGGCCGGCCGGCTTGAGGAAGCGGAAAAGCTCTATCAGAAGACGCTGGCGCTGCGGCCCCGCGAGGCGACCGCCCTGCAGAATCTGGGCCTGCTGCTCTATGGCCGCGGCGAGCTCGACCAGGCGGCCAAGCTAATCCGCCGTTCCCTCACCGTCGATGCGAAACGCCCCGAGGCCTATAACAACCTCGGCACCATCCTGCGCACACAGGGCCAGTTCGACGAGGCCATTGCCGCTTTCCGCCAGGCCATTCGCCTGCAGCCCAACGAATCCGCCTATAACAATCTCGGCAATGCGCTGCGGGCGAAGGGCGATCTGGCCGGCGCGGTCGACTGCTACGAACGGGCCATTCGCATCCGGCCCGAATATTTCCAGTCCTATTATCATCTCGGCATCACCTGCCGCATCGCCGGCCGGCTGGACGAAGCCGTGGCCTGGCAGGAAAAGGCGCTGACCTACAATCCGGGCTTCGCGCAAGCGCAGGCGCATCTCGGCATCAGTCTGACCGACCTCGGCCGCCTCCCTGAAGCGGTCATCCGCTATCGCCAGGCCCTGGAGATCGCGCCGGCATTTTTCGAGGCCTGGAGCAATCTCGGCAACACCCTGAAGCGCATGAGCGACATCGCCGGCGCCGAAGCCGCCTATCGCGAGGCGCTGCGGCTCAAGCCCGATTTCATCAGCGCCCGCCTCAACCTCGGTACCCTGCTGGGCGAGTCCGCCCGGCACCAGGAAGCCATCGCCTGCTTCGAGCAGGTGGCATCCGAGGCGCCCGAGCAGGCCGCGGCCTGGGGCAAGCTGTCGTTCGAGCGGCGCTATATCTGCGACTGGCAGGATTTCGCTGCCATCGAAGCCAGGGTGCGCGACTTCGTGCGCGCCGGTCCCACCGACATCACCTGCTTCTCGCTGATTACGCTGGACACGACAGCGGAGGAACAGCTGCTCAGTGCGCGCCATTTCGCCGCGCCGATTACGGCTGCCGCCGTACGCCTGCCGCAGCAGTCGGCCCAGCGCCGCGATAAAATCCGCATCGGGTATCTCTCGGCCGACTACCATCCCCATGCCACCGCTTATCTGATGGCCGAACTGTTCGAGCGCCATGACCGCAGCCGCTTCGAGATTGCCGGCTATTCGCTTGGCGCGGATTCGGACACCGATATCCGTCGCCGCCTGGTCGCCGGCTTCGACCGTTTTGTCGATCTGCGGCCGCTGGCCCATGGTGCGGCGGCGCAGCGTATCCATGACGACGGCATCGACATTCTGGTCGATCTCAAGGGCTATACCCAGAATGCGCGCGCCGAAATCCTGGCCTGCCGTCCGGCGCCGGTGCAGGTCAACTATCTCGGCTATCCCGGCACCATGGGCGCGCCCTTCATCGACTATGTGATTGCCGACCGCTTTATTATTCCGCCGGCGCATCACGGGCAGTTCGACGAAAAAGTGGTGACGCTGCCGCACAGCTACCAGCCCAACGACACCAAGCGCGGAACGGCGGCCGTGCCGACGCGCGCCGCCTGCGGCCTGCCCGAGGAGGGCTTCGTTTTCTGCAGCTTCAACAATCCCTACAAGTTCACGCCGCAGGTCTTCGATATCTGGATGCGGCTGCTCGGCCAGGTGCCGGGCAGCGTGCTGTGGCTGCTGCACAGCACGCCGCTGGCCTCTGACAACCTGCGCCGCGAAGCACAGGCGCGCGGCATCGATCCTGCCCGGCTGGTCTTCGCGCCGGCCCTGGCGCTGCCGGCGCATCTGGCCCGTCAGGGTCTGGCCGACCTGTTCCTCGATACCTTCCCGGTCAATGCCCATACCACCGCTTCCGATGCATTGTGGAGCGGCCTGCCGCTGGTGACCTGCGCCGGCCGCACCTTCATCAGCCGTGTCGCCGGCAGCCTGCTGACCACCAGCGGGCTGTCCGAGCTGATCGCCGCCGATCTGCCGGCTTACGAGGCGCTGGCACTGGATTTGGCGCGCGATCCGGCCCGTCTCGCCGCGATCCGCCAGCGCCTGGCCGATGGTCGCGAGACGTCACCGCTGTTCGACATCGCGCGCTTCACCCGCAATCTTGAAGCCGCCTATGCGCAGATGTGGGAGCGCCATCTGGCGGGTCAGCCGCCGGCCCCCTTCGATGTGGCGGATCAGGGCGCAGCATGACCGCATGGCCGGAAGCGCGAAGGCTTATGTTCTATCGGCTGTTCGGAATCTGCGCGGCTCTTCTGCTGCTGGCGCCGGCGGCGCTCGCCAATATCGAAGCCGGGCACTATCGCGGCAAATTCACCTATCGCGAGCAGACGGTGTCCGTGCTCCTGATCCTGCAGCCGGTGCGGTTTGTTGGCGATCCCGCCGGCCGTATCCGCATGGCGCACTGGGCCTGCGGCTTCGAGCTGCAATATGCCGGCGCCACCGGCCAGCTCAGCAATTATAATTTGCGCGGCACCGGCAGCGGCAACTGTCAGAAGCTTACCCAGGGGTCGATGCGCGTGCATCCGGGCGGTCGCGGCGTGCAGGTCGAACTGTTCACATCCGAGGGCCGGCTGAACCGCAAGATCAGGCTGGCGCGGGCGCAGTAGGACGCAGGCGTCAGCTCTGCTTGGTCGCCGCGTCGAACAGCTCGAACAGCTCGCGCCGCCACGGCCCGTCATGATCGACGGCGGTATGCACCAGCACGGTGCGGCTGCGGCGGTCGATCAGCACCACCTGCCCATGGTGGCCCAGCATCATCATCCATGAACCGTCGGCGCGCGGATGCCAGAAAAAGCATTTGTAGCCGATGCCGCGATCGGCGCTGCCATGTCGCACCTGGCGGTCCTTGTCCGACCAGCTCGAACATTCGGTCAGCCAGGCGGCGCTGACGATCTGGCGCCCGCCGATCTCGCCATTCTGCGCGATCATCTGCGCCAGCCGTGCCCAGTCGCGCAGGCGTGCGGCAAAGCCGATGCAGTTGAACTCCTTGCCCCTGGAATCCGTCATCCAGGTGGCATCGGCCTCGGCGCGCAGCGGTTGCCAGATCTGCTCGGCGCAGAACTGCGCCAGGTTCTTGCCGGTGACACGGCGGATCACCATGCCGATAGTAAGCGGGCAGAGCTCGTTGTAATTGAAGCGGCTGCCGGCCTTCTCGGCGCGCCAGTTCCAGCCACGCACGGCGGTTTCCAGATCGGCGCCCTTGCCGAGGAAGGCCTGCGGATAGAGCGTGGCATTGTCTTTCGCATGCAGGATCTGCGCGCCGCTCGACATATTGGCCAGATCGCGCAGGCTGGTCTGGCCATGCACGGTGCCGGCCAGGCTGTCGACATAGCGGTCGGCGGTATCGTCCAGCGAGGCGATCAGGCCGCGGTCGATGCAGATGCCGAGCAGCAAAGACGTGACCGATTTTGCCATCGACCAGCTGGTGAGGCGCATCTGCGGCTGGCGCGCGAAGCCGTAATATTCCGAGCGGATGACGCCGTCGCGCGCGATCAGCAGCCCGGTGACTGGCCAGCTGCGCAGATAGTCGGCCAGCTTGCGGCCCGAGCCGTAGGTCAGGTCGTCGCGCAGCGAAAGCGCGAGCGGCGCCGGTGTGCCGCCGGCGGCTGCCACCTTGTGCAGCGGGAACAGGCCTTCATAGCCGCCGGAATAATTGCCGACGCGATAGGCCTTATGTTTTTCCCAGTGCGGCGTCTCGCCCGGCGGCCCCCAGCCGGTGGGATAGCCCAGGTCGCCGCCCCAGATATCGGCGGCGCGCGCCGGTTGCACTGGCAGTGCCGGCAGCAGGGCGGCGGCGGCAACACCGGTCAGGAAAGATCGTCGCTGCATGGTCCTGACGGGTGTTGCGAGGAAGCGGCGTCCGCTGAGAGCGGACGTCCCTTCACCAAGGGCTTGAACATCACGGAACGGCAGACCGCCGATGGTTTTTTGTAGTGCGATCCTGGCGTGGCGGCAAGCTGGATTCCGAGCGCGATCACCCCATGGTCGGCATGACGAACTCGGCGCCGGCCCGGATGCCGGTCGGCCAGCGGCTGGTGATGGTCTTCAGGCGCGAATAGAACCGCACGCCCTCCGGGCCATGCATATGCAGGTCGCCGAACAGCGACGATTTCCAGCCGCCGAAGGAATGGAAGGCCATCGGCACCGGGATCGGCACGTTGATGCCGACCATGCCGACCTTGATCTGGTGCGCGAATTCACGGGCGGCGTCGCCGTCGCGGGTGAAGATGGCCGTGCCGTTGCCGTATTCGTGTTCGTTGATCCACTTCGCCGCGGTCTCGTAGCTGTCGGCGCGCACCACGGCCAGAACGGGGCCGAAAATCTCTTCCTTGTAGATCGTCATCTCGGGCGTCACGTGATCGAACAGCGTGCCGCCGATGAAATTGCCCTGCTCATAACCCTGCAGCTTCAGGCCGCGACCATCGACCACCAGCTTTGCACCTTCGGCTTCGCCGGCATCGATATAGCCGCGCACCTTGTCGAGATGCTGGCGCGTGACGAGAGGCCCCATTTCGGCTTCCGCATCGGTGCCGGGGCCGACGCGCAAGGCGCGCACCTTCGGTTCCAGCTTGGCCATCAGCGCATTGGCGGTGGCCTCGCCGACCGGCACGGCGACCGAGATGGCCATGCAGCGTTCGCCGGCCGAGCCATAGGCCGCGCCCATCAGCGCATCAACGGCCTGGTCCATATCGGCATCGGGCATGACGATCATATGGTTCTTGGCGCCGCCCAGTGCCTGGCAGCGCTTGCCGGTGCGCGCGGCGGTTTCGTAGATGTAGCGGGCAATCGGAGTCGAGCCGACGAAGCTGATCGCCTGGATATCGGGATCATGCAGCAGCGCGTCGACCGCCTCCTTGTCGCCCTGCACCACGGTGAACACGCCATCGGGCAGCCCGGCCTCCTTCAGCCACTGGGCCAGCAGCAAGGAGGCCGAGGGGTCGCGTTCCGACGGCTTGAGGATGAAGCAGTTGCCGCAAGCCAGCGCGACCGGGAACATCCACATCGGCACCATGGCCGGGAAGTTGAACGGCGTGATGCCGGCGACCACGCCGAGCGGCTGGCGCAGCGAATAGCTGTCGACCTTGGTGCCGACATTCTCGGTCACTTCGCCCTTCAGCAACTGCGGGGCCGCAGTGGCGAATTCCACCACCTCCATGCCGCGCTGGATCTCGCCCCGGGCATCCGACAGCACCTTGCCATGTTCGGCAGTGATGACGGCGGCGAGTTCGTCCGTGCGCTCTTCCAGGATGCGCAGGAAGCTGTTGAGGATGCGGGCGCGCTTCAGCGGCGTGGTGGCGGCCCAGCCGGGCGCGGCTTCGGTCGCGACCTTGACGGCCGCGCGGACCTCGGCGGCCGAGGCCAGCGCCACTTCACCCGACTGGGTGCCGGTGGCCGGATTGAACACGGCGGCGCTGCGGCCCTGGCCGGGCACCAGGCGGCCGCCGATGAAATGTGAGATCTGTGTGGGCATTGCCGCGCTCCTGAAAGGACTCTGCGAAGGATTTGACCGATGGCCTGAATTGATCCAGCATCAATCAGCGCACAGCAATCTGAAATAGTCATCAACCGGTGTGCGTAAATTGAAGTCAGGACCCAAGGCATGGATTGGGATCATCTCAGGGTCTTTCTGGCCATTGCCCGCGAGGGCCAGTTGCTGGCGGCGGCCCGGAAACTCGGCCTGAATCACGCCACTGTCTCGCGGCGGCTGGATGCACTGGAGGAATCGCTGGGCTCGCAGCTGTTCATCCGGCGGCCCGCCGGCTCGACCCTGACGACGGCGGGCGAGCGGCTGATGGATGTCGCCGAGCGTCTGGAAACCGAGGTGCTGGGCATCGCGGAAGAGCTGCGCGCCGTGGAGGCCGAAGTCACCGGCACCGTGCGCATCGGTGCGCCCGACGGTCTGGGCAACTGTTTCCTGGCGGAAGAACTCGGCGCCCTGGTTGCCCTGCATCCGGGCCTGACCATTGAGCTGGTGCCGATGCCGCGCATCTTTTCGCTGACGCGGCGCGAGGCGGATCTGGCCATCGTTCTCGACCAGCCGGCGGCCGGCCGTCTCGTGGTCTCCCGCCTCACGGATTATTCGCTCAGCCTCTATGCCGCGCGCGCCTATCTGAAGCGGGAAGGCACGCCGAAAAATGCCGAAGCCCTGGCCGGGCATGTGCTGGTCACCGGCGTGGAGGACATGGCTTATTCATCGGCGCTGGATTACGGCGCGCTGCTGGAACGCACGCCCGGGCGGAAATTCCGCTGCGCCAGCGTGGTCGGGCAGCTGGAAGCGGTGAAGGCCGGAACCGGCATCGGCATCCTGCATGATTTCGCGGTACCTAAAGACAGCGGCCTGATGCGCATCCTGCCAACGGTCACATACCGGCGGAGCTATTATCTGCTGAGCCATCCCGAGGCCACATCCGTGCGCCGCATCGCCACCTGCCGCGATTTTTTGGCCAAGCGATTCCGCGAGGAACGGCGGCGTTTTCTGCCTGCCGGCTGATTTCGTTTAATCGGCCTTGGGTGTCCAGTTCAGGGCGGTGATCAGCGTCTGCACCAGACCGATGGCGCCGGAGATCGGCTGGAAGGCCGAGGCCGCGCCGGCATCGACATAGAGCTGCAGATGCGAATTGCTGGCCAGCGGGCTGGCGGGGCCGTCGGTGACGACCAGCACTTTGCGGCCGCTGACATAGGCATCAAGCACGATATCGACCACCGGCCGTGAATAGGGCGGGAAGGCGATGGCGACCAGAACATCATCGGCGCCGATGGTGGCGATCTGTGGCCCGGCCATGCCGCCGGCGAAATCGAGCAGGCTGCTGGCGCGTTCGGAGCGCGTGAGTGCGTAAGCGAGATAGGCGGCGATCGGCCGCGAGCGGCGCAGGCCGGCGATATAGACATGCCGGGCCTGGCGCAGCATCTCGACCGCTTTGCTGAGGCTCTCGATATCGCAATGGGTCAGCAGATCGTTCAGCGCCGCCACGTGCGCAAAGACGCAGGTCTGCAGCAGGTCATGCACATTCAGCGGTCCGGGGCGCGCGGTCTCCTCGGAATAGACGCGTTCGCGCACCGTCGGTTCGCCCTCGATCAGGCGCTGCCGGAACACGCGCTGCAGATCGGAGAATCCGGAATAGCCGAATTCCTTGGCGAAGCGGATCAGGGTCGAGGGCTGGATTTCCAGATCGGCGGCGATGGTCGCGGTGGTGTTGAGCGCGAAGCCGTTCGGCTCTTCCAAAGACGCCCGGGCGATCCGCTGCAGATGTGGGCTGAGGGTGGCGAAGCGGTCGCGAATGCGCTGGCGCAGGCCGTCAAAGGTCTCGACGCTGGCCGACGCTGCCAGATCGTCGATGGAAATCGGGGGCGTTTTAGAAGCCGACTGATCGCTCATGTCCTAGCCTTTACAGCATTTTAGCCGGGAATTCCATCATTGAACGGAATATTCAATCCTATAGAAAAAATATTCATTGACGTGAATTGAATTTTTATTCAGTTTCTCTGAACCGGCGTTCGATCATCGAACAGCGACCGCCGTCAGGCCCGAAAAGAGTGCCATCCAGGGAAGGAACCACCATGTCTCAATTCAAGATTAGCCGTCGTCGTCTGCTGACTTCGGCCGCGGGCGCCGCCGGCGGCGCGGCCTTCATGGGCCCGTGGACGCATAACCGCGTCTATGCGCAGGGTGCGGCCAAGCCGATCCGCATCGGCATCACATCGGATGCCAGCGGCCAGTATGCCAATTCCGGCGCCGAAGACCGCCGCGGCATGATGATGGCCATCGCCGAAGCCAACGCCAGGGGCGGCGTGCTCGGCCGCAAGATCGAAACCTTCCATCTCGATACCGAGACCACACCGGCCACCGGCAGCCGCGTCGCCGAGCGCATGATCACCCGTGAGAATTGCGGCTTCCTGATCGGCGCCATCCATTCCGGCGTCGCCAACGCAATCAGCCAGGTGGCGCAGAAATACGGCGTCATCTACATCAACACCAACTCCAGCGCGCCGTCGGAAGCCGGGCAGAACTGTCACCGCGTCAAATTCGTCTTCGACGCCAACGGCACCAACTTCGCCAAGGCGGCGGTGCAGGCCTCCGTCGAGAAGTTCGGCAAGAGGTGGGTGCTGCTAACCAACGACTACGTCTGGGGCCATTCCACATCCGCCGCCACCAAGGCGCTGCTCAAGCAGTTTGGCGGCGAAATGGTCGAGGAAATCCTGGTGCCGCAGGGCACCCGCGATTTCTCCTCGCAACTGCTGAAGATCCAGCAGCTCAAGCCGGGCGCGGTTGCCGCGGCGATCGGCGGCGACGACCAGAAGGCGATGCGCCAGCAGATCGCGCAGCTCGGCATGGGCGACAAGACCGCCTGGATCAATAACCAGCAGGACTGGCCGGACGTCTACGGCCTGCCGCTCGACAACCTGTTCGGCGTGTTCGGCACCACCTGGTACTACAATCTCGATCTGCCCGGCGTGGCCGAGTTCGTGCAGCGCTACAAGACCATGTTCCCGGATACGTCGATCAAGGTGCCCGGCAACGTGTTCTACAACGGCTACTGGTCGGTGCGCGAACTGCTTGGCGCCATCGAACGCGCCGGCTCCACCAACAACATCAAGGTTATCAAGGCGCTGGAAGGTCACAAGATGTCGGCGCGTGACCGCATGCAGCACCACGATGCCTGGATCGATCCGGTGACGCACCAGGTGCAGCAGTCCATCTATCTGGCCACGGCCAATGTCGGCACCAAGGATTCGGACGACATGTTCAAGATCCTCGGCAACACCTCGCCGCAGGAAGCGATGGATGCGGATGCGAGCGGTGCCTGCAAGCTGGAATCCTACGAGTCCACGCCGAGCTTCGACGCGTAACCCTGAAACTGCGGGCGGCCGTCATGCGGCTGCCCGCTCTTTTCCTGTCCCTGTCGAAACGCTGATTCACATGACCAGTCTTGTTCCGCATCTCGTCAACGGGCTCACGCTGGGCCTGCTGTTCGCCCTGATTGCCCTGGGTTTCACGTTGATTGTTGGCGTGATGGAGGTGATTAACCTCGCCCATGGCTCGCTCTTCACCCTCGGCGCCTACCTGGCGCTTTCGACCATTGGCGCCGGCTGGTTTGCCGGCACGCCATTCGGCATCTGGTGGCTCGAACTACCGATGGCCAGCCGTTATTTCATCGGCCTCGCATTGGGGCCGGTGCTGGCCGGCGTCGCAGGCATGCTGCTCGAACTCTGTCTGCGTCCGACCTATGGCAAGGCGCCGCTCTATGGCCTGCTGCTCACCTTTGGCGCCGCCATTGTCGTCGAAGAGGCGATCCGGCTGGTCTGGGGCACCGGCGAGCAGAGCATGCCAGTCCCGCAGATGATCAGCGGCGCCTTCCTGATGGGCGGGCTGATTTTCTCGACCTACAAGTTCTATGCCGCCGGCTTTGCCATTGTCGCCATCCTGCTGGTCTGGCTCTTCCTCGAGCGCACGCCCTATGGCGCGATCATCAAGGCGGGCGCGCATGATAGCGAGATGGTACGGGCGCTCGGCTACGATCTTGCCCGCCTGCGCCTGATCGTGTTCGGTTTCGGCTCGGCGCTGGCCGGCATCGCCGGCATGGTGATGGCGCCGATCTGGGGCCTGCGCCCGCATCTGGGCATCGATGTCGTCATTCCGGCCTTCCTCATCATCGTGATCGGCGGTGTCGGCAGCTTCTGGGGCGCCGTCGCCGCCGCCATCCTAGTGGGCATGGCCACCGGCATCACCGGCGCCTATGCGCCCGCCTGGTCGCTGATGTCGATGTATATCCTGCTGATCGCGATTGTCGGATTCCGCGCCCGCGGCCTGCTGGGACGCCAGAGTGCGCTGGAGAATTGAATCGATGATCACGCTTTCCGATATCCCGGCCCGCGGCGGCACGCCCTTCACGCTGCCGATGGGACTCTTCCTCGCGATCCTGGCGACGGCGCCGTTCTGGCTGCAGTGGGTTGGCCTCTACCAGTATCTCGGCGTCGAGATCGCAATCTGGATCCTCTTCGCCATGGGCTTCAACCTGCTGTTCGGCTATACCGGCCTGCACTCCTTCGGCCATGGCGCCTATCTCGGCATCGGCGCCTATGGCTTCGGCCTGTTCCAGCATGGCGTGGCGGTCAGCCTGTGGGGCGGCCTGCTGGCAGCCATCCTCGCGGCCACCGTTGCCGGCGCCGTCGTCGGCGCCTTCCTGTCGCATCGCCGCGGCATCTATTACGCGCTGCTCACCATCGGCTTCGGCCAGGTCTTCTGGTTCACCGCCATGAAGCTGCACTGGCTCACCGGCGGCGAGGACGGCCTGCTGAATATTCCGCGGCCCGATCTCGTCATCGGTCCGTGGCGCGTCAACCTGAACGACAATGCGGCCTTCTACTGGTTCGTAGCCGCCATCATGGCAGTGGCGGTGCTGCTGATGTGGCGGGTCGTCAACGCGCCCGTCGGCCGCATCCTGCAGGCGATCCGGCAGAATGAAACCCGCGCGCGGTTCGTCGGTTATGACGTCTGGCGCTGGAAATGGCTGGCCTTCACCGTGTCGGCGGCGTTTGCCGGTCTGGCCGGCGGGCTGTTCGCCATGGCGCAGCAGAGCGCCTATCCCGATGTGATGAGCCTGCATCAGTCCGGCATCATCGTGATGATGGTGCTGGTCGGCGGCGGCCTGGTCAGCTTCTGGGGTCCGGTGCTGGGGGTCATCCTCTATTTCATCGCCCGCGATGTGCTGGGCGGCCTGACCGAGGCCTGGCTGCTCTGGTACGGCCTGATCTTCGTCGTCATGGTCATGGTGCGGCCGGAAGGTCTGGCCGGGCTGATCCACGGCATGGCACAGCGGTCGCCGCCGCCGTCACCGTCTGCTGCGCCTGCCGTCAGGCCGGAGGCAGTGTGATGGCGCTGTTTCAGGCTCAGGGCATCCAGAAGCGCTTCGGCGCCCGCGTGGTGCTGGAGAATATCGCGCTGTCGATCGAAGCCGGCACTGTGCATGGCATCATGGGCCCCAATGGCGCCGGCAAGACCACCTGCTTCCATGTCCTCACCGGGCATCATGCGCCCGATGCTGGCCGCATTATCTTCGATGGCAAGGACATCACCGGGCTCAAGCCGCATATGATTGCGCGTCTGGGCATCTCGCGCTCGTTCCAGTTGATGAACCTGTTCGACGACGCGGTGGTCATCGAGAATGTGATGCTGGCGCTGCCGGCCTTCCGCGCCATCGGCAGCAGTCCGTTCCGCGCCACGTTTAACGACAGCAAACTGACCAAGGCGGCGCTGGCTGTGCTGGATCAGGTCGGCCTTGCGGATCGCGCCTGGAACAAGTCGAAGGATCTGAGCTACGGCGAGCGGCGCGCCCTGGAAATCGCCGTCGCGCTCGCTGCCGAACCGCGCATCCTGTTTCTCGACGAGCCGACGGCCGGTCTCGGCGCCAAGGGCACGCAGGCCCTGGCGCAGCTGATCCGCCAGCTCCGCCGGCAGTACACCATCTGCCTGATCGAGCATGACATGCGCTTCCTGTTCGACCTGGCCGACCGCATTTCGGTCATCCATTGGGGCCAGGTGATTGCCGAGGGCACGCCGGCCGCGCTCAAGGCCAACAAATGGGTGGCGCGGTCGGCGCTGGGGGCGGTTGCCTGATGCTCAGCGTATCCGGAATTGAAACCTTCTATGGCGAGACGCAGGCGCTGTTCGGTGTGTCGCTCGATATCGGCCCGGGCGAGGTTGTCGCCCTGCTCGGTCCGAATGGCGCGGGCAAGACCACGACGATCCGCTCCATCCTCGGCCTGTCGCCGCCGCGGCGCGGACAGATCCGCTTCGACGATCGCGACATCACCCATATGCCAACCCACCGCATCTCGCGCCTGGGGATTTCATGGGTACCGGATGACCGTCGCGTCTTCCCGACCCTGACCGGTGCGCGCAACCTGCGTCTGGGCACGCGCCGCACCCGCTTCCGGTCGTGGTGTCAGGACGAGATGTTCGGAATCTTCTCGGCGCTGGAGCACCTGATGCGCCGCGAATGCGAAAACATGTCGGGCGGCGAGCTGCAAATGGTGGCGATCTCGCGGGCGCTGCTGGCCTCGCCCGGCCTGGTGCTGTTCGACGAGCCCAGCCAGGGCCTGGCGCCCAACATCGTGCAGGGCGTGATGCGCACCATCCGGCGGCTGCGGGATGAGGGCATCGCCGTGCTAGTGGTCGAACAGAATGCGCTGGCGGCCCTAGAAGTCTCGGACCGCACCTATGTGATGGATCGCGGCCGCATCGAATATGAGGGCCGGGCCCAGGATCTGCTGGACAATCCGGTCCTGCGCCAGCGCCTGATCGGAGTGTGAGCATGACCGCGATGCTGGATGTCAAAGCGCTGGAGAAAGTCTATCGCCGCGGCCGGTTCGACCGCACGCCGACCTTCCGGCTGACGGCCGATTTCACCATCGAACGCCCGTCCATCGTCGGCATGATGGGGCCGAACGGCTCGGGCAAGACCACGCTGTTCGAGCTGGTGACCGGATCGAATACGCCGACGGCGGGCGAGGTGCAGGTGATGGGCCGCAACATCCATCGCGTCCGCACCGACCAGCGCGACCGCCTCGCCATCCATTATCACCAGTCCTATCAGGTCCGTCATTTCCGGTCCTGGACGCCGAATACGCTGCTCGAACCCGCCGGGTCCGACTACCCGATGGTGCATCTGTTCGACGAGCCGCAGTTCAACACGCAGGATGGCTATATCGGTTTCATGCTCGATTTCTTCCGGCGCCTGCGCGCGGAAGGCCGGCTGGTTTTTCTCTGCGTCCATCCGAACGAGAAATTCCATCTCGAGATTCTGCAGGAAATCTGCGAGCAGTTCATTTTCGTGCAGAAGGGCGCGGTGACCTGCGTGCCGGACTACGACGCGCTGCTGGCCTTCGAGTCGGCGCGCGCCTATCTGGGCGGCCTGCTGACGGATCGCGCCGCGTGAGTAGGTTCCAGTCAGAGGCTTATGACGTCCCGGTTTCCCCAGACGCCATCCGTGCGGATTTCCCGGGCTTCACCTTCGATACCTATGTCGATCCGCCCGGGCAGGTCTGGGCGGATTTCGTGCACCAAAGCGATGAATTCGTGGTCGTCGCCGCAGGGCGTGTCGAGATCGAAGTGGGCACCGAGCGCAGTCTGTGCAAGGCCGGCGACCTGGTGCGGATTCCCGCCGGCATGCGCCATACGCTGCGCACCACAAACGATTCAGGCAGTGTCTGGCATTACGGATATGGAACCTTCGGACCGCGTCATGGCTGATCCCGTCATGACCGAGCGTAAATTGCGCGTTGCGCTGATCGGCTGCGGCCTGATCAGCCTGTATCACCTGCGCGCCTGGGCAGCCGCCGGCGCCGCGATCGTGGCGGTCTGCGACACCGACCGCTCGAAGGCGGAAGCGCGCGCGCTGGAATTCGGCGTGTCGCGGGTCTACAGCAATGCTATCGACATGTTTGCCCATGGCGGCTTCGATATCGTGGATATTGCGGCATCGGTTGGCGCGCATGCTCCGATGGCGCGGCTGGCCGCCAATTTCGGCATCCATATCATGGTGCAGAAGCCGATGTGCGCGACGGTGGCCGAGGCCCGGGACCTGGTCGCGGATGTCGGCGACCGCGTGCGCTTCATGGTGCATGAGAATTACCGGTTCCGGCCGCATTACATGACCGTGCGGCGCTGGATTGACGGCGGCCGCATCGGAAAAATCCGTCACGTGGCCATCTCCTGTCGCGGCTCCGGGCTGTGCGAACGCGAGGGCACGGTGCCGTTCCTGATCGAGCGGCAGCCATATCTGAAAGGATTCGCGCGCAATCTCGTCTTCGAGACCATGATCCATCATCTCGATGTTTTGCTCTGCCTGGTCGGGCCGCTGCAGGTGGTCGCCGCGCGGCTGGGACGTCTGGGCAGCGGCCTGCCCGGCGAGGATACGGCCGCCATTCTGATGGAAGGCGAGGACGGTCTGATCGCCACCGCCGATGGCAGTCTCTGCGCGCCCGGTTATCCGCCGTTGCATGGCGACCGGCTCGAGGTTATCGGCACCACAGGCACCATCGTGATGGAGCTGAACCGCATCTTCATCGTCGGCCGTGAAGCGGAAACCCTCGAGGAGGTCGACCTGCTCGGCCGCTACCAGGAATGCTTCGATACGGCCATCCGGTCCTTCATGACGGGCCTCAGCGATGGAACGCCGTTTGAAACCGACCGGCTCGGCAACCTGAAGACGCTGGAGCTGATGGAAAGTGTTTACCGTGCCGCCGGCGTGGAGATCGACCCATGAATGTTCAAACCGAAAGCCTCACCCCGGTGATCGATCTGGGGCAGGTCGACAGCCTGTTCAGCATCCGCGGTCTGCGCACCTTCATTCCCGGCGGATATGGCGCCATCGGTGAAGCCATCGCGGTTGCCATGGCCCGGCTGGGCGCCGAGATCTGCGTCGCCGGGCCCAGCCTGGACAAGGCCGAGGCGCTGGCGGAACGGGTTGTCTCCACCGGCGGCAAGGCTCATGGCATCGCCCTGGATGCCCGGAGGGAGCAGTCCATCTTCGCCGCCACCGCGGAGGCGATAGAGCGGATGGGTGGTGTGGACGTCCTGGTCAACTGCGTCGGCATCCAGCGCGAACAGGCCATCCTCGACGTCACGCCGGAGACCTTCGACGAGGTCTATGCGACCAATCTGCGCTCGGCGATGTTCCTGGGCCAGGCGGTGGCGCGCGACCAGATTGCGCGCGGCCGGGGCGGACGCCAGATCCATCTCCTGTCCGTCCGCTCGCAGCTGGCCCTGCGCGGGCGCGGCTATTCCGCCTACTGCGCCACCAAGGGCGCGCTGGTCATGCTGGTGAAGCAGCATGCGATGGAACTGGCACCGCATAACATCACGGTCAACGGCGTTGCGCCCACCTTCATCCAGTCGGACCGCATCCGGCCGCATCTCGATCGGCCGGCCTTCAAGAATTTCATCCTGGAACGCAATCCGCTCGGCCGCATCGGCGAACCCATCGAGGTCGTCGGCCAGGTCATCACCTTCGCCGCCGCGGCCGGCAGCTACATGACCGGCCAGGTCGTCTACATCGATGGCGGCGTGACCGCGTCGCAGTGAAAACCACACAGACTCCAAGAGGACCTACAGCATGACCGTGGACCAGCCCTGTGCGCTGATTGGTGGCGCATTCCGCAGCAAGACCCAGACTGAATCGCTGCCGGTGATCGATCCCTGCACCGAAGAGGTGCTGTGGCTGCAGCCGGCCTGCGGCCCGGCCGAAGTGGCCGAGGCGCTGGGCCATGCCCGGGCGGCCCTGCCGGTCTGGTCGGCGGTGCATGGCTGGGAGCGCGGCAAGATTTTGCGGCGCATTGCGCGCGAGATGGAAGCACGCAAAGGTGCCATCGCGCGTGCGCTGTCGATGGAGATTGGCCGGCCGATTGCGCAGTCCGAGGGCGAGGTCAACGCGGCCATCGAGCAGTTCGACTGGTTCGCCGGCGAAGCCGAGCGCCTGTTCGGCGAGACGATCCGCTCGCGCCAGGGCGGCCGCCTGATCGTGACGCATGAGCCGGTCGGCATCGTGGCGGCCTTCTCGGCCTGGAATTTCCCGGTCAACCTGCCGGCGCGCAAGATCGCTCCGGCGCTGGCCGCCGGTTGCCCCGTCATCGTGCGGCCGTCCGAACAGGTGCCGATGACCACCACGCTGATCGCCGAGGCCTGCGTGGCGGCCGGCGTGCCTGCCGGCGTCGTGCAGGTTTTGACCGGCCGCGCCAACGATATCGTGCCGAGCCTGATGCAGGCCGAAGAGGTCCGCAAGATTTCGCTAACCGGATCGACCCCGGTCGGCAAGATGCTGCTGGCCCAGGCGGCCGAAACCGTCAAGCGCTGCTCGATGGAGCTCGGCGGCCATTCGGCGGTGGTGGTCTGCGCCGATGCGGATGTGGAAGCTGCCGCGGTGCAATGCGCCACCTTCAAGTTCCGCAATGCCGGCCAGGTCTGCATCGCGCCGAACCGCTTCTATGTCGAAGAGTCGGTCATCGACCGCTTCCTCGACAGGATGGTGACGGAAGCCAAAGCCCTGAAGGTGGGCGACAGCCGCGATCCGGCCACCACCATGGGGCCGCTCACGCTGGCCTCGGGCCGCAACAAGGTCGAGGGTCTGATCGCCGATGCGGTCCAGCGCGGCGCGAAAATCCGCAGCGGCGGCCGCCGGCCGGAAGGCCGCAACAAGGGCTTCTTCCTCGAGCCGACGGTGCTGTCCGATGTACCCGACGATGCCCGCATCATGATCGAGGAACCCTTCGGCCCGGTGGCGCCGGTCGCGACGTTCACGTCCCTCGACGATGCGATCACGCGCGCCAACAGCACGCCCTATGGCCTGGCGGCCTATGCCTTTACCGGCAGTTCGGCCAAGGCCGAAAAGCTCTCGGCCGGCTTGCGCGCCGGCATGGTCGGGATCAATTCCTTCCTGATCGCGCATGCCGAAACGCCGTTCGGCGGCGTCGATCATTCCGGTATGGGCCGCGAGGGCGGGCGTCAGGCGATCCAGGATTACCAGAACATCAAGCTCACCAACATGACCTGGGCCTGAGGACAGGGGCCTGAAAACGGGGACCTGAGCATGACCTTCGCTCATCGGCTACGCCAGGCCCGTGCCGGCGCAGCCGTCCTGAACGGCTGGATCGCGCTGCCCTCGCCATTGGCGGCGGAAGCCCTGATGCAGGGCGGCTGGGACAGCGTCACCATCGACATGCAGCATGGCACGGCGGAGTATGCCGATCTTCTGGCGCTGCTGCCGATCATCGAAAAGGCCGGCGCGGCCGCACTGGTGCGCGCGCCCTGGCTGGATGAGGCCGCCATCATGCGCGCGCTTGATGCCGGCGCGCGCGGCATCATCGCGCCGATGATCGAAACGGCTGCCGATGCGCGCCGGCTGGTGGCAGCCTGCCTGTATCCGCCGCTGGGTGCGCGCAGCTTCGGGCCGATCCGCGCGCGTCTGGCGCTGGCCGAGGCCTATGCCGATACCACGCGCGCCAATGCGGAGATCGTGCCGTTTGCGATGATCGAGACGCGCGCCGCTGTCGACAATCTCGATGCGATCATCGCCGTGCCCGGTCTGGGCGGGCTTTATATCGGTCCGGCCGATCTGGCGCTTAGCCACGGCTACACGCCGGGCTTCGACCGCGAGGAACCAGAGATGCTGGCGCTGCTCGATCATATTCTGGCGCGCTGCACCGCTGCCGGATTGCCCTGCGGCCTGCATTGCGGCGCGCCGGCCTATGCCGCGCGCATGGCGGCAAAAGGCTTTGCGCTGCTGACGGTCGGATCGGATGCACGGTTTCTGGAAGCCGGCGCGCGGGCTGCGACGGCAGCCTTCCGCGCCTGAACTGAAGTTGGCGTCCCCGGAGAGATTCGAACTCCCGACCCGCTGCTTAGGACGCAGCCGCTCTATCCAGCTGAGCTACGGAGACGCACGGCGGCGAAAATAGTCGCCCCGCCGGCCTGCCGCAACCCGCCGCCGCATACGGACGGCATCATCCTGCGGGAATTCAACGGCTTTCGGATGGTCCGCCTGCGGTTTCGGCAGTTGTGACAAGTATCACAGGCCGCCGGCCATATCTGAAAAGTAACTGCGTGCGACGGGCTGCCCGGTGGCAGGGTGGGTTTGCCGGTTCCTCCCAGCAGGCCTCCCCAGCCTTCGGATCGCCGGCAGCCAGGAGCCGCCGTGATGTCGTCGTCCTTCACCGAACTCTCCCGCCAGAATCTGCGCGATGGCGTGAATTTCCTCTCCGCCGCGACGCTGACGCCCGCCATGGGCAGCGGCGCCGGCATGCTGGAAGACTGGATCGCCGCCATCGAGAATGCCTATCACGGCCTGCTCTGCCTGATCGCCGCCCAGGCCAACCTGCATGCCATCGCCCCGATGCTGCCCACCGATGCCCAGCGCATCAGCGAGGCGCGCGGCATCGGCATGCATATTCGCGACGTGCTCGGGCCCTTCTCGATGGGCCATCGCTGCCCGCTCGACCATATGCCGGTCTCCGAGCGTCTGGAATTCACCGCGCTGATCCTGCTCGAACTGCAGGCCGTGCAGGCCGATCTGGTCGAGCAGCAGCGCGACTGGGTGATCGACGCCGTGGCGATGAGCGAGCTGGAGGCGGCGATCAACCGCTTGCTGCGCGCGCTCGGCCAGTGCGAAAAGCGCGCCCAGCTCAAACTCTGAAAATCGTCAGCGCCGGTCCTGCTGCTGCTTCAGCTTGAGTAGAGCGGCAAAGGGTGAATCCGCCATCTTGGCCTCGTCCTCGCGGCGCTTCTCGTCCTCGCGCTTGCGCTTTTCCACGATGGCCTTGTGCGAGCGCAGATACAGCGTCACATCGGTTTTGGTTTCCGAATCGCGCACCCTGATGGTCTTGTAGCCCAGCGCGAACAGCAGGCGGTCCAGCTCCTCGGGGCCACAGCCGGCCAGGTTCATCCAGGCGGTATCGACCTGGAAGCTGCCCGGCGGACCCAGCGGTTTTTTCCGCTTCGGCGCATCTCTCGGTACATCCTTGGGCGCGGCATCCGCATGCAGCACCGGCGCCGGGGCTTCGGCCATGGCTTCCATCGGCTGCCCGATCCGCTCGCCGATCGGTTCCGGGCCGGCGGCGACCTCGATCGCGTCATCAGCCACGGCTTCCGCCAGCGCCGCTTCCACGGCGGCCAGTTCCGTTGCCGCCAATTCGTTTTCCGCAGCCTCTGTCTCTGCTGCCGCCGCGGGCGCGGCATCCGGCTTCGGCGTCTCGCGTTTTGCCGCCTTGTCCTGCTTCAGCGCCTGGCGGGCCGCATGTTCGGCCTGGCGTGCGCCTTCGCCGATGCGCTGCACGACATCCAGGCGGAAGGCCTGGCGGCCGGCGCGCAGGAAACCGGCGGCGAGCCACCAGCGGTCGTCGCGCCATTCCAGAACGGGGAGCGAGGTCAGGCCCGGCGTCGGCGGCGCTTCCGGCTCCTTGCCATTATAGACGGCCCAGAGCAGCGTCTTCAGCTGGGTCGGCTTGGGCTTGAGCAGCTTGGGCACCAGGATATGGGTCTCGCCGAAGCTCACCCCCATCTTGCGCAGCGGATGCCGTTCGGCCTGGCCCATATGGCGCACCAGGTCGGCCACATCGTCGCGTTTCACGGTGCCCAGATCCATCGCCAGCTGGAAGGCGACGCCGCGCGCCGTACCCTTCAGCTCGGCGTCGCGCAGGCGATAGAGATCGCCCAGATGCTGGTGCAGATGCCGCTTCAGCCAGCTCTGCAATTTCTCGTCCACCGCCTTGCGGGTGTCCGCCGGCAGCTGCTCGTCGGCCAGCAGGGTCAGCTTGGGCTCCAGCATCTCGGCGCCCTTGGCCAGGATGGCGAGCGTCACGCTCCCCTTCTCCGGCGTGGTCAGCATGATGCCGCCTTCGGGCGACAGCGCGAAGCTGCTATCTTCCAGCGCCAGCATGGCCTGGGCGCGCTCGTTCAGCGCCGGACCCAGCACCCGCAGCGCCGCTGAACGCAGGATGCGCCGCTGTTCCACGCTGTCATGGCCCACCGGGCGGAAGCGCAGACCGCGCAGATGGCCGATGATCTCGCCATCCACGGTCAGCGCGTCGTCTTCGCCCAGCTTGACGTCCAGGAGAGAGATATCTTCGGCCAGACCGCGCGTCAGCACGCTGGTGCGACGGTCGACGAAGCGTTCGGTCAGCCGCTCGTGCAGCGCATCAGACAGGTTGTCCTCGATGGCGCGCGTCTTCGCCTGCCAGCTCTGCGCATCTTCCATCCAGCCGCCGCCCGAATGACCTCCTCTGTGGGTCACGGTCGTCCAGGTGCGGATATGCGCCAGCCGCTGCGACAGTGTGTCGATATCGCCGTCGGTGCGGTCGATGTTGCGCAGCTGACCGGCCACCCAGTCGCTTGGCAGCTTGCCGTGGTTGTCCACCAGATGCACATAGAGCTGGCTCAGCAGGCGGGCATGGCTGTCCGACAGGTCCTTGGTGAAATCGGGAATGGCGCAGACCTGCCACAGCAGTTCCACGCGCTCCTTCGAGGTCGCACGCTCAATGATCGCGGCGTCCGCCTTCAGGGCCTGCAGGCTCAGCAGGTCGTCGGCATCGCGGCCGCGCGTCAGGCCCTCGCGCGGCGGCGGCAGATCCAATGTTCTGATCAGGCTGTCAACAGACCGGAAATCCAGATCGCTGTTGCGCCAGCGCGCCGCCACCACCGGCTCGAAACGGTGATTCTCGATCCGCTCGATCAGGTCGGGTTCCAGCGGGGCGCAGTTGGCCGTGGTGCCAAACGTGCCGTTGCGCAGATGACGACCGGCGCGGCCGGCGATCTGGCCGATCTCGGCCGGCGTCAGCGGGCGCATCCCTATGCCATCGAATTTCGTCAACTCAGCGAAGGCCATATGTTCGATATCGAGATTGAGGCCCATGCCGATGGCATCGGTGGCCACCATCACATCGACATCGCGGTTCTGGAACAGCTCGACCTGGGCGTTGCGGGCGCGGGGCGACAGCGCGCCGAGAACGACGGCGGCACCGCCGCGCTGGCGCTTCACCTGTTCGGCGATGGCATAGACGTCGGCGGCCGAGAAAGCGACGATGGCGGAGCGCTTGGGGAGTCGCGACAGCTTCTTGGCACCAGCGTAGGTCAATTGGGAAAGCCGCGGCCGCGCCACGAATTCGGCCTTCGGCACCAGGCGGCGGATCAGACCCCGCATGGTATCGGAGCCTAAGAACATCGTCTCTTCGGTGCCGCGTGCATGCAGCAGGCGGTCGGTGAAGACATGGCCGCGCTCGGCATCCTGCGCCAGCTGCACTTCGTCGACGGCCAGGAAGTCGTATGTCCGGTCCAGCGGCATGGCTTCCACGGTGCAGACGAACCAGGTGGCGCCGCGCGGGATGATCTTCTCCTCGCCGGTGACCAGCGCCACATGACGGTCGCCCTTGATCTTGACGGCCCGGTCATAAATCTCTCGCGCCAGCAGCCGCAGCGGCAAACCGATGATGCCGCTGCGATGGCTGAGCAGCCGCTCCACGGCCAGATGCGTCTTGCCGGTATTGGTCGGCCCCAGCACGCAGAGGATGCGGCCCTTTTCGGCGGTCTTGAGATCGGTCACGGCTTCAACTCGCCTTATTCTGAATGGTTTTGGTGATGCGGGCTGTCGTGCACAGCTGCTCGTCCACGGTTGCCGCGACCTCGCAGAAGGCCACGCTGCGACCGCGTTTGAGCATGGTGCCGGTCATGATCACGCGCTCGCCGGCCTGTACGGAACGGATATGCTGCACATGAATATCCACGGTCATCGCGGTTTCATCTTCGCGCATATGACCCAGCATGGCGAGCAGCGCCGGCGGTTCCAGCAGGCCGTTCAGCACGCCGCCATGCACATATTTGCCGAAAACCAGCATATCGCCCTGGGCAGTGAAGCCCACTTCGGTCCGCCCGGGCGCAAGGCTCAGCAGGTCCAGTCCGGCCCAGCGGTGGAAGGCGGTCTGGCCGATCAGGTTTTCGGCAAAGGGCCTGACCCAGCCGGCAAGGCTAGGGTCGAAAACGGGCCCGGGGCGGGCGAACATGGACGGAGGCTCCGGTTGTGGCCGTCAGTATACTGTCGGCCTGCGCAGGGGTGCAACGCCGCCCGGCCGCCGTGAGACCCGCTAGCGCCGCCGTCCGCCGTCCAGGGCCACCGTCTTGATCATCGCGTGCACCGCAACACCGGGGGCCAGGCCGAGACGTTCGGCCGAGAGCCGCGTCACCCGCGCCAGCAGCAGCGCGCCGTTGCAGTCGATCTGCACTTCCACCTGCGGCCCGCCATCGTGTTTCAGCTCGGTGACGATGCCAGGCAGGATGTTGAGCGCGCTGGTGTCGGACGGCGGGCTTAGCGCCAGCGTCACATCGCGGGCGCGGATGCGCAAACGCACGGTCTCGCCGATGCCACGGTCGCTGCGCGCGATATAGAGACGGCCGGCGCTGCTGTGCAGTTCTGTCAGGCCATAGGTCTCGTCATGGCCCGCAACCGTGGCGGTCAGCACCGCGCCGGCCTCGTAGCGGCCGGTCAGCGGGAAGAGATCGAGCCGGCTGCTTAAATCCGCCATCGTGCCCACCGCCTGCACGCGGCCGTCTGACAGCAGCACCACGGTATCGGCCAGCCGCGTCACTTCCGGGATCGCATGGCTGACATAGACGATGGGCAGATTCAGTTCGTCGCGCAGGCGTTCCAGATAGGGCAGGATTTCGTCCTTGCGCGCGGCATCCAGGGCTGCCAGCGGCTCGTCCATCAGCAGCAGTTCGGGGCGGCTGAGCAGTGCGCGGCCGATGGCGATGCGCTGTTTCTCGCCGCCCGACAGCGTGCCCGGGCGGCGCTGCAGCAGGGCTGTTATGCCCAGCAGATCGACGATCTGCTCCAGCGTGATGGCGTCGCTGCGACCGTTGAACCAGCGGCCATAGAGCAGGTTCTGCCGCACGGTCAGATGCGGAAACAGCCGGCCTTCCTGAAACACATAGCCGATGCGACGGCGGTGTGGCGGCACGAAAATGCCGGCCGCGGTATCGACCAGGACGCGGCCGTTGATGCTGATGCGGCCGTGCCGGGGCTGCAGCAGCCCGGCAATCAGATTGACCAAGGTGGTCTTGCCGGCGCCCGAGCGGCCGAACAAAGCGGTCAGGCCGTGGTCGCAGGCGAACTGCGCGGTGAGCGTGAAATCACCCTGGGCATGGGTGATATCGACCTGCAGGCTCATTGCAGGACTCGCTTCGCCATGCGGCGCGCCAGCAGCTCGGAGGCGATCAGCGCCACGGCGGCAATGGCAATCGCGATCACGGTCAGCCGCAGCGCCTGGGCATCGCCGCCCGGCACCTGGGTGAAGACATAGATGGCGGTGGGCAGCGTCTGCGTCTCGCCGGGGATATTGGAAACAAACGTAATGGTGGCGCCGAATTCGCCGAACGCGCGGGCAAAGCTCAACACGATGCCGGCCAGAATCCCGGGCAGGCTGAGCGGCAGGGTGACGGTGAGGAAAACCAGTGCCGGATGGGCCCCCAGCGTTTTCGCCGCCTGCTCAAGCCGGGGATCGATGGCTTCCATCGACAGCCGGATGGCGCGCACCAGCAGCGGAAAGCCCATCACCGCGCAGGCCAGCGCCGCGCCGGTCCAGCGAAACGCCAGCACGATGCCCAGATGCTCGGCCAGGAATCCGCCCAGCAGGCCGCGCCGGCCGAAGACCAGCAGCAGCAGATAGCCGGTCACCACCGGCGGCAGGATCAGGGGCAGATGCACGGCGGCATCCAGCAGCGCCTTGCCGGGAAAGCTCTTGCGCGCCAACAGCCATGCAATCAGCACACCGAACGGCAAACTGCCGGCGGTGGCCACCAGAGCCACCTTCAGGCTGAGCGCAATGGCGGTGAGTTCTTCATGGGTGAGAGTCATCTGTCCCTTATTATTGTCATGCCCGGCACAAGGCCGGGCATGACAATATTCTTATGGGCCTCGTCTTCAATTGGTTTTCGCATCCGGCGCCAGCAGGGTGAAGCCGTTCTTCTCGAACACGGCCTTTGCTGCGGCGCTGCGCAGAGCGGCCAGATAGGCGGCGGCCTGCGCATGCTTCGAATCCGCCAGCACGGCGGCCGGATAGACGATCGGCGGATGGCTGTTGGCCGGGAAAGCATCCAGCACCCTCACGCCTTTTTCGGCCGCCGCATCGGTGGCATAGACAATGCCGGCCGGCGCTTCACCGCGCGCCACCAGCGCCAGCGCCGCGCGCACATTCTCGGCCTGGGCCACGCGGCCCTGGACGGAGGGCCAGACATTCAGCGTCTCGAGTGCCGCCTTGCCGTATTTGCCGGCCGGCACGGCATTGACATCGGCCATCACCAGCTTGCCGTCCCGGCCGAGCAGCGCCGCGAGATCGAAGCCCGGCGCGATCGTCACGCTTGTCTTGGAATCGGCCGGCGCCACCAGCACGATGCGGTTGCCGAGCAGGCTGCTGCGCGTGTCGGCCTTCAGCAGCTTTTTCTGCTCCAGGTAATCCATCCAGTCGAGATCGGCGGAGAGAAACACATCGGCCGGGGCGCCGGCCTCGATCTGCTTCGCCAGCGCGGAAGACGCGGCATAGGAGACCTTGATCGGCCGGCCGGTGTTGATCTCGTCCAGCGCCGTTTTCAGGCTTGCCGCAGCGAAGACCAGCAGCTCCTGGGCCTTGGCCGCAAGCGGCGCGGTGACGAGGGCGGCAGCAAGGACCAGCGGCAGGATGCGCATGGCGGTCTCCGTTATGTCCAGAAGACTATAGCGACCGTTATAGCCCTGCGGCAATAGCGAAGCAGCGGCCGTCAGCCGCGTTGTTTCTGCAGCGCCCGGATATCCGCCGCGCAGGCTTTGGCGGTGGCGGCTTCCATGGCGCGATAGCGCGCCAGCACATCGGCGCCGCGCCTGGTCAGGCTGGCGCCGCCGCCGGCCTTGCCGCCGGTGGCCGCCGTCACCAGCGGCGTCTTGAAATAGCCGTTGAGCGTTTCCACCAGTTGCCAGGCGCGCTTGTAGCTCATGCCCATGCGGCGGCCGGCGGCCGAGATCGAGCCGGTCGCGGCGATGTTTTCCAGCAGGTCGGCCTTGCCCGGCCCGAGGAACACGCCGGGCGCCAGCACGATTCTCAGCCGGGTGGCGGCAACGGCTTTGGCTTTCGTCATGTCTTATGCGCCTTTCCGGCCCGCTGCAGCGCCGCCACGGTTTCGCGCAGGCCCCGGCTCAAGGGCTTGTCGCGGCGCAGCGCCAGCGCCAGCACCCGCGTCAGTTTCGGCTTCAGCGGCCGCACGATCAATCCGCGGCGGGCATCGGGCGTGGAGAGCGCCATGCCGGGCAGCACCGAGCAGCCCAGGCCAGCAGCGACCAGCTGCTTGATCGCCTCCACGCTGTCGAGTTCCATCACCGGCTTCCAGACCAGCCCGGCCTGGCCAAGCCAGTCCTCGATCAGGCTGCGCGTATGGCCGCCGGGCTCGGGGATCACCAGCGGCAGCGCGGCGAGACTCGCCGGGCTCACCATGGCCGGCAGCGCCGTGCCCTTCTGCGTCCTGTCCTTCTGGAAGATGGCGACGAAGTCATCCTGTAAAAGCGTGGTGATCTCCAGGCTGCGGCCGAGGTTGCGCACGCGGCCACCGGCCTGCGCTGGCGGCAGGGTGATCAGGCCCAGATCTATGGTGTTGTCCTCGATGGCGCGCAGCACATCGGGCGCATTGCCGGTATTCACCACCAGTTCGAGCGCGGGGAAGCGCCGGCGCAGCTCGCCCAGCACCGGCGGCAGAAAGTGGATACAGGCGGTGGCGCCGATGCCGATGCGCACGCGGCCGGCCACAGTCTTCGCATGCTGGGTCAGGTCTTCCAGCGCGGCATTCACGGCGGCATCGATATGGCCGGCATGGCCGAGCAATTCGCGGCCGGCCGCCGTTGCCGTGGCCTTGCGCCCCACCCGCTCGATCAGCCGCACGCCCAGCTTCTGTTCGAGCTGCCGCACCTGCAGGCTGATCGCCGGCTGCGTCAGGTTCAGCCGTGCGGCGGCGGCCGAAAAGCTGCCGAGCCGGACAACATCGGCAAAGGTCTGCAGGTGGTCGAGATTGAAGCCGCGCATGGCCATAGTATTTCTCATGAATTGCATAAGAAGGCAAAATTTAATTTATGAGACGGTTTGCGCCATGCTGCGGTCATGGCACTGCTCACCCTGTTCCAGCCCCTGCCCGCCCGCCGTCTCGACGCCCGGCTTTTCGACTGGCCGGCGCTGCTGCGGGCGCTGGCCGGGCATGGCAGCGACCTGCCCGCCGATCTGGAGGACTGGCAGCTGCGCGACCTCGACCTCACCCGGCCGCATGCCGGCCCGGGTTACAACACCACGCCCTGGATCCCATGAACGCCTTCACGCCTGCCGATACCGTCCTGTTGCGCGATGCCACACCCGAGGACATGACGCCGATCCAGCGCATCTATGCCCATCATGTGCTGCACGGCTTGGCGAGCTTCGAGGAAGAGCCGCCCGCTCTGAACGAGATGTTGAACCGCCGCGACAACGTGCTGGGCCATGGTCTGCCGTATATCGCCGCCATCGACAGCGCTGACGGCCGCGTGCTCGGCTATGCCTATGCCACACTCTATCGCCCGCGCCGCGCCTATCGCTTCACGGTGGAAGACTCGGTCTACATGGCGGAGGACGCTGCAGGCCGCGGCATCGGCAAACGCCTGCTCGGCGCCGTGATCGCGCGCTGCGAAGCCGCCGGCTTCCGCCAGATGATCGCTATCATCGGCAACAGCGCCAATGCCGGCTCCATCGGCCTGCACAGCGCTTGCGGTTTCCGCCTGGTCGGCACGTTCGAGAATGTCGGCTACAAGCATGGCGGCTGGCGCGACACCGTGCTGATGCAGCGCAGCCTGGGAGACGGCGCAGGGACGCCGCCGGACGCATAACGCGGCCGATAACGAAGCCTGGCCGATGCTGCACTGCGCCCGCGCGCCGCCGGCTGTGACCCGCCGGTGTCAAACGCCCGCAATTTGATCAATGTCACGGCAATCCCACATCGGTCTTCTCATCTGACTCGGCAGGCGTCGCCGCAACGGCGGCGTCTCGTGTCGATATGTCTATCCCTCAGACAGGAGAAAACAGATGAGACAGATTTCATATGCCGTGATGGCGGGTGCGCTGATGCTCTCGGTGTCGTCGATGGCGCTGGCAGCCGGCGGCGGTGCCGCGGGTGCTGCCGGTGCGGCTGCGGGTGCAGCGGCCAGTGCAGCCGGTGATGCGGCCGGTGCGGCGGGTGCCGCAGCCGGTGCCGCGGCCGGTGCCGCCGGTGCCGCTGGCGGCGGTGGTGCGAGCGGTGGTGCCAGTGGCGGCGCCAGCGCCAGCGGTGGCGGGTCTGCGGGCAGCGGATCGGGCAGTGGCGGTGTCGGCGTCGGTGGCAGCACCGGCGTTGGTGTCGGGCCGTCCGGTGTCGGGGCCAATGCAGCGGTCGGTGCCAACGGTGCCGCCAATGCCAGCAACGGCACCAGCGGTACCGGGACGACCGGTGTGAGCGCCGGTGTCGCGGCCGGTCCCTCGGGTGTCGGCGTCAATGGCGGCGTGACCGGCAATGCGGGCGTCACCGGTCCGAATGGCGGCAGCGTCGGTGCGGGCACCAATACCGGTGTCAGTGCGGCGGCGGCTAATACCGGTGGCAACACCACGGCCGGCATCGGCGTGAGCGGTGCGGGCAATGCCGCGGCCGGCAATGGCAGCGGTCGTGGCGCCGCCATCGGTGCGAGTGCCGGTAATGCCACCGGTGCCAGCGCGGGCCGTGGCGGCCTGGGCGTCACCAGCGGCACCGCGGGTTCGGCAGGCCTCGCGGCCACCGGCAACCATGGCGCGGCGGCCGCCGGCGCGGGTGTCAACAGCGGCACCGGCGTCAGCGCCACCAACCAGGCTGTCGCTGTGGAGAATGCCTCCGCCGTGGCGGCCAATGCCGGCCTGAGCGGCGGCGCGCCGACCGCGATGTCGCAGTAAGTATGTTGGCAGGGTCAGGGAAAGGCGGGCGGCGCAGGTCGCCCGCCTTTTGCGTCTCTGCGCTGCCGATCAGCTTTTCGGCGGCAGGCCGTCGAGGAATGTCTTGAGCTGTGCGCTCCAGAATTTCGCATTCCCCGTCGTGCCATGGCCGCGCGTATCGGCGCTGGCCGGGATCACATACAGCTTGCCGCCCTTCACCTCCTTCATCGCCGCTTCCATCAGGCCGGTCTCGGGCGGATTGCGCTCGTCATCGGCGGCATTGATCGCCAGCAGCGGCGCCTTGATCTTCGCCAGACCCGGCGCGGCGTTATAGTCGCCCGACGAGGCCCATTGCCAGATGAAGTCGTTGGCGTCCGCCGTGAAAGCCGCCGCCAGGCGCTCGTCGACGAATTTGTCGGCCGCCGCCCGCGTCGGCGCCAGCGTCTGATAGGCCAGATTGCCGCCGCTGGTGCCGATGGCGAAAAAGGTATTTGCCAGCTTCATGCTCTTGGGCTGAACCGTATAGTTGCCGGCGTTGTAATCCGGATCGGTCTTGATGCTCTCGATCAGCAGCCGCCGCATCATCCAGTTGCGGCTGGCCATCTCGGTCGGCTGCGCCGCCATCGGCACCAGCGCATCCATCATCTCGGGGTAACGGCTGCCCCAGATCCAGCTATGCATGCCGCCCATCGAATTGCCCAGCACCACCCGCAGGCGCTTCACATTCAGGCCCTCGGTCACCAGGCGATGCTGCGCATCCACCATGTCGTCGTAGTTATATTGCGGAAACGCGGCCTTCATGCCGTCGGACGGTTTCGACGAGCGGCCCGCGCCCAGCGCATCGGGGATGATGATGTAGTATTTCGTCGCATCCAGCGGCTGGCCGGCGCCGAACAGTTCGCCGGCAAAGCCCGGCGTCAGCATGCTCTGCGCCGATCCCGCCGTGCCATGCAGGATCAGCACCGGCTGGCCGGTCGGTTCGCCGATGGTCTTGTAGGCGAGTTTCACCTCCGGCAGCACCTGCCCGGTATGGAATTTGAAATCCCTGGCCACGAACAGGCCGTCCTTCGCCGCGGGATAATCGGCGGCAGAGACAGGGACCGGGGCGGCGGCGAAAAAGCCGGCAGCGGCCGTGACGGCGACAGCGAAGAGCGCACGACGTGTCATGATGTCCTCCCATGGACGGTTTTTTACGCATGGCTTTTTATTGATGGCAGTGTGCCAGAAACACCGCCCGATGCCTGTGACTAAAAGGCCGGTCCTGCCATAGAATATCCGTGATCGTCTGTCCGGATATCGCACACCGCTCAACATCTGGGAGTCCGCATGCTCACCGTCCATCATCTTGGCAAGTCGCAGTCCGAACGCATCGTCTGGCTCTGCGAGGAGCTGGGCCTCGCTTACGAGCTGAAGCTCTATGCGCGCCAGCCGAATTTCCAGGCGCCGGCCGAGTATCGCGCCCTGCATCCGATGGGGCTGGCGCCGGTGATTTCAGACAAGAGCAGCACGGGCGGCGACCTGGTGCTGGCCGAATCCGGCGCGGTGGTCGATTACATCCTCGGCCGATACGGCATGGGCAGGCTGCGACCCGGCGCCAATGACGCCGCCTTTGCCGATTATCTCTACTGGTTCCATTTCGCCAATGGCAGCCTGCAGCCCGCGATGATGCGCGTGCTGGTCAGCGGCCGGCTGGGCGCGCCGGCGGATCACCCGGCGGCCAAGACCGGCGTCACGCGGCTCGGCATGATGCTCGCCATGATGGATGCGCGGCTGAAAGACCATGCCTGGCTGGCCGGCGCAGACTTTACGGCCGCCGATATCATGCCGGTCTTCTCGCTCACCACCATGCGGCATTACCAGCCGGTCGATCTCGCGCCTTATCCGGCGATCCTCGCCTGGCTGCAGCGCGTGGGCGCGCGCCCAGCGTATCAACGGGCGATGCAGAATGGCGATCCGGGGATGGAGCTGCTGCTGGGCTAATTTGATACCTGTGCGGTTTACGCCGGTACCGCGCAGGCCCCGTCCGTACAGCCGGTCGCAGGTTCGGCCTTTTCCGGCTGTACCACTGACTGTGCTACGGGCACCGGCATGCTGAGCGCGCTGGCGATGCGCGCGCCTATCATCATGTCATCCTCGGCGCCGAAGCCCTGATACAGGATGGTGCCATCGCGCCCGATGATGACGGCGCTGGGCGTGCCCTGGAACTGATAGCGTTCCATCGTTACGGGCAGCACGCCGGTCTTGCCGGGCTGGTCGACGCCGACCGGATGGGTGATGCGGTATTCATGCAGGAAGGCCTGCAGCGCCACCGGCGTCATCGCCACGTGATGCTCGAACACCGTATGCAGCCCGATCACCTGCAGATCCGAATTGCGGAACACCTGCTCGATCTTCTGCGCCTGCGGGATGGCCAGCGAGACGCAGCCGGGACACAGCATCTGGAAACTATGCAGAAAAACCACGCGGCCCCGCAGATCGGCGAGGCTGAGCGGTGTCTGGGTATTGAACCACTGGCTGACCGCCAGTTCGGGGGCAATCCGCTTGAACATGATGGCACTCCTTTGCGCGGTCCGGTCTTCGGCGGGGCAGGTTGCCGGATGGCAACCCGCCCCGACGCGTTAGGCGGCGCGCGACAGCTTGACGCCCGGGAAATCGACCGGCACGTCGAAGCCGACGTTGATGTAGTTGGTGAACAGGTTGAGCGCGACATGCGCCATCACCTCGACGATATCCTGGTCATCCAGGCCGGCATCGCGCAGGGCCTGCACGTCCGCGGCCGTGATGCCGGCGCGGTTCTCCACCACCGTCTGCACGAAGGCGAGGATCGCCGCCGTCTTCGGATCGGCCGACTGGCCATGCTGGGCCGCCGTCATCTCCGCCGTGGTGGCGCCGGCCTTCTTGCCCAGCATGGTATGGGCGGCAAGGCAGTAGTTACAGCTGTTGCGGTCGGCCACGGCCACGGCGATCTGCTCGCCCAGCTTCGCGCCCAGGCGCCCCTGCGACAGGGCGCCGAACGAGCCCCACATGCTGGCCAGTGCGGCCGGGGAATTGGCGACCGCCTTGAACATGTTCGGCACCATGCTGAAGGCGCCCTTGATCTGCGCCAGCTGTTCGCCGACCGAGCCGGTTGCGGTACCGGGATTGACCAGATTAACGTATGACATTGTCTTCTTCCTTCTTCAGGGCTTGGAGGGGGGAGAAACCGCCGGTCTGTCGATGTCCGTCGACAGACCGGCACCTTTACGCGGACGCTTACGCAACGCGACTCAAACGCACGGACTTACTCAACACTCATGCACTCAGCGCGGCCCAGGCGGCCGTGCGGGTGTCGGGATCGGCGGTTTCGTGTTCGCCGCAATCGACGCGCAAGTCCTGGCGTCGCAGTGGCGTATCCAGATAGCCGCAGTGATGCGGGGCAGCCGCATCCGCATGGCGGTTGGGCTGGAAATACTTGCAGCTGGCGCACATGCGCTGCACCGGGATGGCGCCCGCCTCCTGCAGGCGGCCGATCACCTTTACCAGCGACAGCAGCAGGTCTTCCTGATCTGCGCCCGGCAGCGCGGCCAGCGCGGCTGTCGTGGCGTTGGGCGCCTTGCCAGCCTGCTTCAGCGCGGCGCGGCCATCGGCCGTGATCTTCACCGCGGCAGAGCGCCGGTCGCTGCTGGCGGTGACCCGGGCGGCATAGCCCTTGCGCTGTAAGGCGGCGACGGAGTCCGACGTCGTAGGCTGGCTGACGCCCAGATGCGCTGCGATCTCGGTCACCCGCGTGCCGGCCGGCCGGCGGGCGAGGTAGAACAGAATATGCAGCTGGGTGGCGGTCAGCCCGATGGCCTGCGCTAGGCTCCATTCGTCGGCGCGCATGACCGTGGCGACGCGTGCCAGGCCGTCGGTGATGCGGTCCGCCAAGGGTGGGTTGAGGAGGGGCTTGTTCATGACCAAGATATTTATAGGACTCCTATGTATTGTCAACGGCACAAAACCACCCTGTGACGGCGGGCACGGATTTCGTACCGCCAATGGAAGCTGCTGTCGGTTGAGGCGCATGCAGCGAAAGATAAGGCTTGGGTCACTCGCAAAATGTTTCTATAATGTTCTTAATTTATTATAAGTCTTGCTGTTTAGGGGCGTAATCGCCTGAACGGTGCTGGCTTTCCTTTTAGTTTCATCACAATATCAATAGGTTAAGAGGCTCTCCGCCGGAAGCATCCGGAACCATCGGGGAGCGTTTGGAAGCATCGGGAAGGGATCGGCCCCGCTCCGGCCGTTGCAGCCGGCGCCCCGTCTCCGGGTCCCCGTGTTAGACTGGCTGTTACGGCACTTTGACAGCCCGGCGGGCCCGGCCACATACTACTGCTGCACCGCAGCATCAGTTTGCGGCATCAAGGCATGTGGGTGGGATGTAAGAGACGATGAGCAGCGACAAGAGCGAGATGTCTTTCCCCGAAGCCTGGGCGAAGCTGGCGCAGAAGGAGCTGGGCGACAAGCCGCTCGCCGATCTGGTCTGGCAGTCGCCCGAGGGCATCGCGGTCAAGCCGCTCTACACCGCCGCCGATCTCGAAGGCCTGGAGACGCTCGACAGCCAGCCCGGTTTCGAGCCCTTCACCCGCGGCGTGCGCGGCACGATGTATACCAACCGGCCCTGGACCATCCGGCAATATGCCGGCTTCTCGACAGCAGAAGAATCCAACGCCTTCTATCGCAAGAATCTCGCCGCTGGCCAGCAGGGCGTTTCCGTCGCCTTCGATCTCGCCACCCATCGCGGCTATGACAGCGATCATCCGCGCGTGGTCGGCGATGTCGGCAAGGCCGGCGTCGCCATCGACTCCGTCGAGGATATGAAGATCCTGTTCGATGGTATCCCGCTCGACAAGATGAGCGTGTCGATGACCATGAACGGCGCGGTGCTGCCGGTGCTCGCCTGCTACATCGTCGCCGGCGAGGAACAGGGCGTGAAGCCCGGGCAGCTCTCGGGCACCATTCAGAATGACATTCTGAAAGAGTTCATGGTGCGCAACACCTATATCTATCCGCCCGCGCCCAGCATGCGGATCATCGCCGATATCATCGGCTTCACGGCGCAGAAGATGCCGAAGTTCAATTCGATCTCGATCTCCGGCTACCATATGCAGGAGGCCGGCGCGACCGCCGTGCAGGAGCTGGCCTTCACGCTGGCCGACGGCAAGGAATATGTGCGCACCGCGATTGCCAGCGGCCTCGATGTCGATGCCTTCGCCGGGCGGCTGTCGTTCTTCTTCGCCATCGGCATGAATTTCTTCATGGAGATCGCCAAGCTGCGCGCCGCGCGCTTCCTGTGGACGCGCATCATGAAGGAGTTCAATCCGAAGAAGACCGGGTCGCTGATGCTGCGCACGCATTGTCAAACGTCTGGGGTCTCGCTCACGGAACAGGACCCCTATAACAACGTGGTGCGCACGGCGATCGAGGCCATGGCCGCCGTGCTCGGCGGCACCCAGTCGCTGCACACCAACGCCCTGGACGAGGCCATCGCGCTGCCGACCGAATTCTCCGCCCGCATCGCCCGCAACACCCAGCTCATCATCGCCGAGGAAAGCTACGTCACCAAGGTGGTCGATCCGCTGGCGGGCTCGTATTACGTCGAGGCGCTGACCCATGCGCTGGTCACCCATGCCTGGGCCCTGATCCAGGAAGTGGAAAGCCTGGGCGGTATGACCAAGGCGGTGGAATCCGGCATGCCCAAGCTGAAGATCGAGGAGGCCGCGGCCCGCCGCCAGGCCCGCGTCGATCGCGCCGAAGACGTGATCGTCGGCGTCAACAAGTATCGCCCCGGCCAGGACGACAAGCCCGAGACGCTGGAAGTCGACAACACCAAGGTGCGCGACAGCCAGGTGGCGCGGCTGAAGACCATCCGCAACACCCGCGACAAGGCCAAGGCGGAAGCGGCGATCAAGGCGCTTGAAGACGGCGCTGCCGGCACCGCCAACCTGCTCGAACTCTGCGTGAATGCTGCGCGGGCGCGGGTCACCGTCGGCGAGATGTCCGATGCGATGGAGCGCGTCTTCACCCGCCACAAGGCCACCGTGCGCTCGATCTCGGGCGTCTATGGCGCGGCCTATGCCAATGACGAGGGCTTCCGCATGATCCAGAAAGAGATCGAGGCCTTCGCCGCCGAGGAAGGTCGCCGCCCGCGCATGCTGGTGGTCAAGCTCGGCCAGGACGGCCATGACCGCGGCGCCAAGGTGATTGCCACCGCTTTCGCCGATCTCGGCTTCGACGTCGATGTCGGCCCGCTGTTCCAGACGCCCGAGGAAGCCGCGAAAGACGCCATCGACAACGACGTGCATGTGGTTGGCATTTCCTCGCAGGCCGCCGGCCACAAGACTCTTGTTCCTCAGTTGATTGATGCCTTGCGGAAGCAAGGCGCCGGCGACATCCTGGTCATCACCGGCGGCGTGATCCCGCCGCAGGATTACGACTTCCTGCGCCAGGCCGGCGTGGCGGGCATCTACGGACCCGGCACCAATATCCCCAAGGCGGCGGCCGAGATCGTCAAGTTGATCCGCCAGCAGCATGCCAAGGCTGCTGAATAGAGCGTGGCGAGTCATCGACATGACACTGACAGGCATTGCAACAACTGTTGTGTTTGCTGGTTGGCTCCTTTATGGCGGGGTTGCCGCTGCGCAAAGTGAATGTAATGCGCGCGGCTGGATTAGAAATCCGCCGCCTGGCTTGTTTTCCAAAGCCACAGCTCTCTCTCAGGACCGCTATCAGGTTTTGACCGGCGCAACGCGATCAGCAGCTCTGACCAGGCTGGAAAATGCATTTTATTATGAACCCTCGGCCGATGAGTTAAGGGTCAGTGGCGTCACAATTCCTCTGCAGGGGGGATTGAAGACATTTTTTGTCCGTGCTGTCGCAATGAATGTTGCCGGCGGAAGTTGGGAGCTGTTGCTGCAAGGCGATGAGCTCGGCATCGAATATGGCGTGCTGACACGGCAGGCCGCCGAACCGATCTGCATGCCCTTGGCCGTGTTCTTGGAAGCGGCGCCGCAGCGCGTTTACGCGCGAGGAAGTGCGGCTGAGTAGTTGATATCGTGCATGATGCGGCCCATATTGGCTGCATCATGACCTTGCGCGCCCGCACCCTCGATCTGTTCTGCCGCGCCAGCCGCCTCCACGCAGGCCGCTAGGCCCCGGCCGCGCGCGCTTTTGCGCCTCGCCCGCCGGGGCTTTCGTTCAGAAAAATCCTTATCCCTGAAATACCCGCGCCGGAAACTCCGGCCGCGGCCCGGAGTCCTGCCATGTCTTTCCTCGATCCGCGTCCCGCGATCACCCTCACCGCGTCCGATTGCGACCGCCTGCTCGCCATCGCCGAACAGCAGCGTCCGCGCCAGCCGGCGGTTGCCGATATGCTCGACAGTGAAATGGCGCGCGCCCGTGTCGTCGATCCGGCCGATATGCCGGGCGATACGGTGACCATGCGTAGTCATGTGATCTTCGGTTACGAGCACAGCGCGCGCAGCCACTGGCTCACGCTTGTCTACCCGGCGGAAGCCGATCTCGATAGGGCGCGGGTGTCGGTGGCGACGCCGGTTGGCGCGGCGCTGATCGGCCTGGCTGAAGGCCAGAGCATCGCCTGGACCATGGCCTCAGGCGCGGTGCGCCGCATCACGCTGCATCGTGTGGCCTACCAGCCCGAGCGCACCGGGCGCTACGACCTCTAGGCGGTCCTGAAGAAGCCGACCAGTTCGGCCAGCTGCCGCGCCTGGCCTTCCAGCGTCTGGGCGGCGGCGTTGGTCTCCTCCACCAGCGCGCCGTTGCGCTGGGTGAGTTCGTCCATGGCGCCGACCGCGGTGTTGACCTGATCCAGACCGGTGGCCTGCTCGCGGCTCGCGGCGGCGATCTCGGCGACGATATCGGAGGCCTTCTTGATCGCGGCCACGATCTCGGTCAGCGCGGCGCCGGTCTGGTTCACCAGCGTGGCGCCGGTCTTCACCTGCATGTTCGACTCGGCGATCAGCGCCTTGATGTCCTTGCTGGCATTGGCCGAGCGCTGGGCGAGCGCGCGGACTTCCTGTGCCACCACGGCGAAGCCCTTGCCGGCCTCGCCGGCGCGGGCGGCTTCCACACTCGCATTCAGCGCCAGCAGGTTGGTCTGGAAGGCGATCTCGTCGATCAGCGAAATGATGTCGCTGATCTTTTTGGCGCTGTCCTCGATGCGGCTGACCGCGGCCACCGCATCGGCCACCACAGTGCCGCCGCGCTCGGCGGTGTCGCGGGCGTTGGCGGCCAGCTGGTTGGCCGCCTGGGCATTGTCGGCATTCTGCTTCACGGTGGTCGTGATCTCGTGCATCGACGCGGCCGTTTCCTCGATGCTGGCGGCCTGCGATTCCGTGCGCTGCGCCAGGTCCTGGCTGCCGCCGGAAATCTCGGCCGAGGCTTCGCGCACGGCGGTGGCGCTTTCGGCCAGGCGACCGGCAAAGCCGCGCAGCTTGTCGCCCATGGCATTGATGTCGGCGGCCAGGTCGCCGAAGCGGCCGTGGAAATCGTCGGTGATGCGGCGGCGCAGATCGCCGGTCGCCATCGCCGCCGTCACGCCCTGCACGGCCGTGAACACGGTCTCGCTGCGTGCCAGCAGGGTGTTGAGCGACTGGCCGACCCGTAGCATCACGCCGTCGGTGCCGCTTAATGCAACGCGCTGGGCCAGGTCGCCGTTGGCGGCGGCGGCCACCACGCTGCCGATGGCCTGTTCGAAGCGCGCTTCCTGACTGCTGCGTTCGGCGGCAAATCGTTCGCGCTCAAGCGCTGCGGCCTGTTCCAGCTTTTCGCGTTCGGCCATGCTGGCCTGCATGTCTTTCAGGCTGACGGCCGAGCGGTCGAACAGGTTTTCCAGCACCAGGCAGAGCCAGATCAGCACGCCGCATTCCGCCACCACGATGATGGCATGCAGCACGACGCGGCCGAAATCGCCGCCATTGGGGAAGATGGCGAGCGGCAGCACGAAATTCAGCGTCAGGTGATGCAGCGCGGTCAGCGTCGCCGCCGTCAGGATGGCGCGCCAGTCGCAATAGGCGGCCAGCACGGCGAAGATCGCGAAGTAATACATATGCAGGTCGATCTGCCACGGCCCCTCGGCGGCAAATACCAGCAGCGAGGCCATGCCGACAAAGGCGGCGGCCACGACCTGTCGGGTAGACGTACCTGCTGGATCAGCGCGGCAGAACCAGGTGGCGATGCCGGCGATCACCGTGGCGATGACGCTGCCGGTGATCAGATGCTTGCCGTTGTTGAGCCAGGCGACGGCGGCGACCAGCGGCAGATGCACCCAGAGCCAGATCACGAAAACGGTGCTGGCACGGCGGCGCAGGTCGTCGAGCGAGGAGAGCTGGAGCAGGGAGGCGTTCATGGTGGAACTCGTTTCAAACTAGGAGACGGGACGGATGCCGAGACAGCCGGCGAGCAGGCTGCTGCCGTTCAGCACCAGACGGGCGCCGGCGGCATAGAGGCGTTGCGGCGCATCGGTTTCGGTGGTCGAGACTAGCCACAGGCCCGACCAGCTGCCCTGGCCGAGCGCGCGGGCATCGGCGGCATCCAGGTAGCGGGCCGCCTGCGCCAGATCGCCATCGCCGGGCAACAGCACGATCAGGCGCTGCGACATGCCGGCCGGCGCCGCGGTGGGTAGCAGCAGGGCCAGCAGCGGCAGCAGGGCGATGACGATGATGCACATGCCGGCCATGCGGCCATGCCGGGAGCGGGTGAGAGCGGACATGGGGGAATTATCGGTGACGAAACGGAGCCGGGCGAGTTATCAATCGGACACTCTACGTACCGGACGCCGCTTCCGATCACAGCTTTTCAGGAAAAGCCCGGCTTGTGGCCCGGAAAGCACAATTCCGGTATGTAGGGTCGAGTCATGGACAGGACCCTCGCCACAGGCGGGTTGTATCCCGGAGATTAACGATGCTGCCGCCTTTTGCCGTCACCCCGCTTTATGCCGCCCTCTGCGGCCTGCTGCTGCTGGCCCTGTCGCTGCGCGTCATCATGCTGCGCGGACGATACAAGGTCAGTTTCGGCGATGGCGGCCATACGGAGCTGCAGGGTGCCATCCGCGCCCAGGGCAACTTCATCGAATATGTCCCGCTGCTTCTGCTGCTGCTATTCCTGCTCGAACTGTCGCGCCAGGCGCCGGTCTGGGCGCTGCATCTGCTTGGCGCCGCCATCTTCCTCGGCCGTATCGTCCATGCCTGGGGCGTGTCGGGTGGCCCCGGCCGCTCGCCGGGCCGCACGCTGGGCATCGGCCTCACCTTCGTGCCGATGCTGGTGATATCGGTCTGGCTGCTGCTGGTGGTGCTGCAGCGCTATACGTAATCAGCCCCGCTTGCGCAGGATTTCGGCCAGCGCGGTATCCACAGCTTTCAGCAGGTCGTCGCGCCGCACCGGCTTGGTCAGCACCTGATCGGCGCCCAGGCGCTCGGCCATGCCCAGCAGTTCGGTCGCCCCGATCCAGCCGCCGCCTGAAATCGCGATCACCGGCAGTGTCGGCCAGCGCTTCTTGACCGTGCGCAGCACCTCCACCCCGTCGCGCTGGGGCATCAGGATATCGGTCAGGACGATGTCGATATTCCCGGCTTCCAGCAGGGTCAGGCCCTGATCGCCATCGCCGGCCAGTACGATCTCATGGTTTTGCGCCGCCAGATGGGTGCGCAGGATGTCCCGGAATTCCGGGTTGTCATCGATAACGAGAATGCGGGCCATGACCCTCCCTCGCGCCCCCTGCCTGAGGGGTAAGAAATTCCTCATTGCAAAGAGCAATAGATTGACTATTTCAGCGGCGAATTTGTTTTGCCGTATACATATCGAAGATAGTAAATTCGAGTATAGCAAAGCCACTGCGGGTAACAAGCCATGAACGGCGATCTACTGCAGGCCGTTGTCGAAACCGCCATCGATGGCCTGATTGTGATCGAGGCGAATGGGCAGGTCAGTCTGTTCAATCCGGCCTGCGAGCGCCTGTTCGGCTATGCCGCCGCCGAGGTCGTGGGCCGCAACGTCTCGATGCTGATGCCCGAGCCGGACCACTCGGCGCATGATGGCTATCTCGCGCATTATCACGCCACCGGCGAGCGCCGGATCATCGGCATCGGCCGCGAGGTGATGGGCCGCCGCAAGGATGGCAGCGTCTTCCCCTTCGAACTGGCGGTCGGCGAATACCAGCGCGATGGCGGGGCCAGCTATGTTGGCGTGATCCACGACATCAGTGAATACAAGCGTAGTGAGGCGCGCCTCAAGAAGGTGGTCGAAACCGCCATCGACGGGCTGATGATGATCGACAAAAATGGCGCGGTTAAAATGTACAACCCCGCCTGTGAGCGCTTGTTCGGGTATGAGCCCCATGAGGTGCTCGGGCAGAATGTATCGATGTTGATGCCCGAGCCGGATCACTCCGCCCATGACGGCTATCTACGGCATCACCTGCAGACCGGCGAAAAGAGGATCATCGGCATTGGCCGCGAGGTCATGGGCCGGCGCAAGGACGGCACAGTCTTTCCCTTCGAACTGGCCGTCGGCAGCTTCATCTTCGACGGCGAACCGCAGTTCGTCGGCGTCATCCACGATGTTTCGCGCTACCGCCGCAGCCAGGCGAAGATTCGGGAAAGCGAGGCGCGCTTCCGTCTGCTGGTCGATGCCATCACCGACTATGCTATCTTCATGCTGGATCCCGAGGGTCGCATCCTGACCTGGAATCTCGGTGCGCAGAACCTCACCGGCCACACGCCCGAGGAGGTGATCGGCCAGACCCGCGACATGTTCTACACCGAGGCCGAACGGGCCGCCGGTGCGCCGGAGGAGGCGCTTCACGTCGCGCGCGAGAAGGGCCGCTATATCAACGAGGAATGGCGGGTGCGCAAGGACGGGCACCGCTTCTGGGTCCATGTGGTGGTCAGCGCCATCCGCAATGAAAAAGGCAAGCTGACCGGCTATGTCAACATCACCCGCGACATGAGCGAGCGCCGGCAGGCCGAAGAGCTGCGCGACCAGTTGCGCCAGGCCCAGAAGATGGAAGCGCTGGGCCAGCTCACCGGCGGCGTGGCGCATGATTTCAACAATCTGCTGGCCGTGATCGTCGGCAACCTGGAACTGCTGGGCGACCGGGTGCGCGACGGCGAGAGCAAGCGCCTGATCGACCAGGCGCTGCGCAATGCCATCAGCGGCGCCGAACTGACCAAGCGCCTGCTGGCCTTCGGCCGCCAGCAGAAGCTCAAACCGGTGCGGCTCGACGTCAACGAGCTGATTGACGGCACGCTGGAGATTCTGCGTCGCACCCTGGGCGACAGTATTGCCGTGCAGGCGGCGCTGGCGCTGGATGTGTATATGGTCGAGGTCGATCCGGGCCAGCTGGAGAATGCCCTGCTCAACATGGCGCTGAATGCGCGCGACGCCATGGGCGGTGCCGGCTCCCTGCATATCCGCACGGCCGTCACCTACCTGGACGAACCCCGGGTGATGCCCACGAAGGTGGCGCCGGTCGGCACCTATGTGATGATCGCGCTGCGCGATACCGGCAAGGGCATGCCGCCCGATGTGATGGCCCGCGTCTTCGAACCCTTCTTCACCACCAAGGATATCGGCAAGGGCAGTGGCCTGGGGCTCAGCATGGTCTACGGCTTCGTCGTCCAGTCCGGCGGCTATCTGGAGGTCGACAGTCAGCCGGGCAAGGGCACCGAATTCCGTATCTACCTGCCGGCGCTGGAGGGCGAGCGGTTGTCAGCGCGCCGGCCCGAGAACGAGCCGAACCGCCGGCTGATCCTGTGCGTCGACGACAACCAGGATGTGCGCGCGACGATCACCGCCCTGCTTGGTAGCCTGGGCTTTTCCGTGCTGCCGGCCGCCAGCGGCCATGAGGCCCTGATCGAGCTGCGCCGCGGCCTGCCGATCGATCTGGTGCTGACCGACATGCAGATGCCGGGCGGTATGGACGGCCTGACGCTGGCGCAGCAGGTGGTGGCCGACAAGCCGGGCCTGCCGATCCTCTTCATGTCCGGATCGGTCGATACGCCCCGGCTGCGCGGGACGCCCTTCGAGGGCGTCACCCGCATCCTGTCCAAGCCGGTCCGGAAGGCCGAACTGGCCGAGGCTGTCGAAGCCCTGCTGGGTAAAAAACCGGAAGACTGACCGATCACTCGGCGGCATCGCGCCGCGCGACGGCGCCGGTTTCCTTCCAGGTGACGTTATAGAGGTCGAAGCGGCGGTCCTTCAGATTCTGCACCGTGCCGCTCTGCCGGGCCGCCGCCAGACTGTCGAGCTGGACATCGGCGATGGCCACCATTTCCACATTCGGCGTGGTATCGGCGGCGATGCCGTCACGGGCGAAGGCGAAATCGCAGGGCGTCAGCACGCAGCTCTGGGCATACTGGATGTCCATATTCTCCACATTGGGCAGGTTGCCCACATTGCCCGCCATCACCACGTAGCACTGGTTCTCGATGGCGCGCGCCTGGGCGCAGAACCGCACGCGCTGATAGCTCTGGCGCTCGTCGGTGCAGAAGGGCACGAACAGGATCTGCGCACCCTGGTCGACCAGATGGCGCGACAGTTCGGGGAATTCGGCGTCGTAGCAGATCATCACGCCGATCGGGCCGAAATCGGTCTCGATCACGTTGGAGGTGTCGCCGCCGGTGATGTTCCACCAGTAGCGCTCGTTCGGCGTCGGATGGATCTTGCGCTGTTCGTGCACGGCGCCATCGCGCAGGCAGACATAGCAGATGTTGTAGACATGGCCATCGGCCGGATCGCGGGTTGGATGCGAGCCGCCGATGATATTGATGTTGTAGCTGACCGCCAGTTCGGTAAACAGCGCCTTCAGCCGCTCGGTATAGCGGGTCAGTGCGGCGACCGCCTCGGCGGCCGGCGCGTTGCGGTTCTCGATGGACAGCAGCTGCAGGGTGAAGAGTTCGGGGAACAGCACGAAGTCGGCTTTGTAATCCGCCACCACATCGACGAAATACTCCACCTGCTTGGCGAATTCCTCGAAGGACGCCACCTGGCGCTGCTGATATTGCACGGCGGCGACGCGGGCGGTGCGCGCCCGCAGGGCTGGCTTGGCCGGCGCGTCATGGGCTGTATCGCCGAATTCCGGATTGCGCCAGATCATATGCGTGGCATGGCCGCGCGATTCATGGTCGGTGTCCATGTAGCCGCGCAGCACGCCCAGCGGCTCGAAATTGTTGCGCAGCTGGAAATTGATCACCGGATCGCGCAGGCGGCCGCTCTGCACCAGCTCCAGGTATTTCTCCGCCGATCGCAGCTGCATCCAGCGGCGATGCAGGCCGGGCATGCGGCCGCCGAAGACAATGCCCTTCAGATGCAGATGCTGGCAGAGCTGGCGGCGTGCATTGTAGAGGCGCTGACCCAGACGCAGGCCGCGATAGTCGGGATCGACGCAGACCTCCAGGCCATAGAGCCAGTCGCCCTGGGCGTCGTGACGTGCCGCATAGCCGCGTCCGGTGATGCTTTCCCAGTCATGGGGTTTCAGCACCAGCTTTTCAGCGATGCGGAAGGTGGCGCAGTAACCCACCACCACCTCGTCATAGACGGCGACGAACTGGCCTTCGGGGAAATGATGCTGATGGCCGCGCAGCTGCGCCGCGGTATAGGCGCCGTCCGATCCCATCGCGGCATAGACCTTGCCGGTGAGGGCGCGGATGCCGGGGATGTCATGGGGCGTGGCATTGCGCAGCACCAGGCGCGGCTTTTCCACGGGCCCGGTTTTCGCCCCCGTGCTGCCTTTGGCCAATGCACTGCCTTTGGCCGATGCGCTGCTTTTCGCCGGGGCGCTGCGTTTGCGCGGCGTGGTCTGCTGCAGGGGCTTGGTCTTGGCTTTGACGGAGGGTTTGGTCATGACGGACTCGCTTGGGGAGGGACGGAAAGAAACGCCCCAGGCCCTAGGCAAATTCCCCGGGCAAATTCCGGTCACGGTGTCGCAGCGGCGTAAAATCCGGCGACGGGATATATGGATATATGCGGGGGCTGAAAATAAAGGGCCGTCCGACGGTCTTGGGGGGAAGACCTGTGCCGGACGGCCCGGCAGGCTGCGAAAGCTGCCTGAACCACACTTAAGCCGATAAAAGGGGCGGAATTGAGGCATGGGTCTGCGAGGCTGCGGTTTCGCAGAACTGTAACAATCGTAAACGCCTGAGTTGTTTGACTTTTTCGCCGACGCTCCGATAGAGTCCGCCGCCATGAGCGAACTGCCCGCGCTGCTGCGTCTTGGCCTGGCCCCGGGCTCGCTGACCCGTATACGCAAACATCCCCTGCTGAGCGGCCTTCGCGGCCGCCGCGTGCAGTCCGATCTCCGCCTGCTCGATACCGCCGATCGCCGATTTGCGGCCGATGGCTGGCTCTGTCTCGGCCTCGAGGATAGAGCCGGGCTGCGTCATGCCATGCTGCCAGTCGCGGGTCATGCGACGGGCGATGCACCGGCGGTGGCCGGTGAACTGCAGATCCTCGCCACCGGCACGCTCAAGGGCCAGGCCTGGGCGCTGGAACGCGACGGCCAGAGCCTGGAGCTGCAGGTGCATGGCGTCACGCTTGGCCGCGGCAAGCAGCAGGTGGCTTACGAGGCGCTGGTGCTGCAGGGCGCTGCCGATTCCGCCGCCCCGGCGCTGCATGCCATCGCCGCCGAACTGGGGCTCGATTGCGATCTGCGCTGGAGCGGGGCCGCGCCGCTGGTGCAGGCCGCCGCCGACCTCGATCTGGTCGAACCGCTGCCGCTGCGTGCCGCGGCTTTCGAGACCGGCCTGAGCGAAGACTCCGATACCGCCGCTGCCTTTGTCGCCATCGCCCGGCAGTGCCTGGCGCAGTTCGATGCCAATCTGCTGCCGGTGCTGCGCGACCGCGATGCGGAAGGCGTGCATCAGATGCGGGTGGCGCTGCGCCGGCTGCGCTCGGCGATTGCGCTGTTCGCCGATCTGCTGGATGCCGACCGGCTGTCGCCGCTGCTCGACGATCTGCGCTGGCTCAACGGGCCGCTTGGCCGCAAGCGAGACATTGATGTCTTCCTCGCCGAAACCCTGGTGCCGCTGCAGCGCCTGCCCGATCCGGCACGCGGATTGCAGCATCTGGCCGTGGTGCTGGAGGATCGCCGCACCGCCGCGCAGCAGGCCCTGCAGGCCGCCCTGCTGGCGCCGCGCACCGCCAGCTTCCGTCTCGGCCTGGAGTGTTTTCTCGATGCGGTGCTCGACGGCTCGGCCGTCACCGCGGCTGATATTGCGGCAAAGCCCGTCTCGCACTTCGCCGCCGCGCTGCTGCAGCGGCGTCGCAAGAAGCTGCGCAAGCTCGGCCGCGACCATGCCAGCCTGGAAACCGAGGCGCTGCACGATCTGCGCATCCGCGCCAAGAAGCTGCGCTATGCGGCGGAATTCTTCCGTAGCGCCTTCAGCCGCAAGGAAAGCCGCCGCTTCAGCGTTGCGTTGGCCGAGCTGCAGGATTGCCTGGGCGCTCTGAATGACGCCGCGGTGGGCAGCCGCCTGATCGAGAATATCCTCGCGACGCCGGACCGCGACCCGGCAGCGGCGGCGATCGCCGCCTGGTTTGCCGGCCGCCAGCAGCTGCAGCTCGCCCATCTCGGCGATGCCTGGAACGCCTTCGACAGGATCAAGCCGTTCTGGAAGGACGCGCTGGAAGATTAAGACGTGGATAGCCGGACTTGTTCCTGGTATCCACGTCTTCTCTCAGTCGATCAGCCTGCCGTCCGGACCGTGGAAGGGATGCGGGCCGTCATAATCGCCGATCGCCACCGTATGACTGACCAGTTTTCCGTCATTCCACCAGTGCAGCATGTAGCCCGGTGGCTCCATGGTGAAGCGGCTCGGCGCCGCGTCATCGATATCCAGCGCCACCTGATGCGCCGGGCTCGGGCAGGTCAGCGCGCTGCGGCCGCCGACATCGGCGCGTATCGTGCGATGCAGATGGCCGCAGAGGATCAGGCGGATCTGGCTGTGCTGCGCGACGATGGCCTCGAAGCCGGCGGCACCTTTCAGGCCGATCTTGTCCATATGGCCGATGCCGGTCTGGAACGGCGGATGATGCATCATCACCAGGGTCGGTGCATCGGGCTTCTGCCGCAGGGCTTCATCCAGCCAGGTCAGCCGCGCATCGCACAGCTCGCCACCGCCCTGGCCGGGGATCAGGGTGTCGAGGCCGATGATGCGTAGCGGATAGTCGCCCTCGATCACGAACTGCAGGAAGCTGCCGCGTTCGCGCGGCAGGTAACCGCCGCCGGCGAAGGCGTCGCGCATCGCATCGCGTTCGTCATGATTGCCGGGGATGGCGATGATGCGCTGGCGGATCGGTGCCAGAATGGCTTTCAGATGGTCGTATTCCTCCGGCCGGCCGAGATCGACCAGGTCGCCGGTGAGCAGGATCAGGTCGGGCTGCTGCTTCAGCGTGGCCAGATGGGCGACGCAGCGCTCCAGCATCGCGGCGGTATCGACCTTGCGATAGGCCAGCTTGCCCGGCAGTTTGATATGGGTGTCGGTGATCTGGGCGATCAGCATGGGCGCTGCTCCTTACGCTCGTCCTTACAGAACCAGTATACCGCGCGGGTCGATGGTCAGGCCAACCTGCTCGCCATGGCTGAAATCGCGGCGCGCCGTGCTTTCGATCACCAGCGGCTGTTTCTCGCCGACATCGACAAACAGCCGCGTGCGGTCGCCGAGGAAGAAGGCGGCCGCGACGGTGCCGTGCAGACCGGTCTGCTCGCCGGCTTCGGCGACCCGGATATCCTCAGGCCGGAACAGGATTTCGGTGACATGCGCCGGCGCCTCGGCCCAGGCAAGGTCGCCGGCGCGGCAGGTGAAGATGCCGTTGCGCGCGGCGCCGTTCAGGCGATTCATGGTGCCGATGAAATCGGCGACGAAACGCGTGGCCGGTTTCTGGTAGATGTCGCGCGGCGCGCCGATCTGGGCGACGCGGCCATGCTCCATCACCACGATTCGGTCGCCCAGCGCCATGGCCTCGGCCTGGTCATGGGTCACGTAGATCGCGGTGATCTTCAGGCTGCGCAGCAGCGTGTCGATCTCCAGCCGCAGGGTATCGCGCAGCTTGGCATCGAGGGCCGTGAGCGGTTCGTCGAGAAGCAGCGCGCGCGGCCGCACGGCGAGCGCACGGGCGAGCGCGACGCGCTGGCGCTGACCGCCCGACAGCTGGTCGATCTTGCGGTTGGCCAGCTTCTCGATCTGCATCATGCCCAGCATCTCGCCGACGCGGGTCTTGATCTGGTCGGCCGGCATTTTGCGGATCTTCAGGCCGTAGCCGATGTTTTCGGCCACCGACATGTTGGGGAACAGGGCATAGGACTGGAACACCATGCCGACGTTTCTCTGCTCGATCGGCGTCTGCGTCACATCCTTGCCATCGAACAATACTTTGCCGCCGGCGTCGGGTTCTTCCAGGCCGGCGATGATGCGCAATGTTGTGGTCTTGCCGCAGCCGCTGGGGCCGAGGAAGACCACGGTCTCGCCCGCGTTGATGGAGAGATCGAGCGGCTCCAGCGCGCGGGTGCCGTCGGCGAAGGTCTTGGCGCAGTTGGTCAGCGCAATCGACATCGGGTTGAATTGCTCACGCATGGGTATCGTCCTCGGCGACAAACTTTTTCATTCGCGGCTGCGCAAAGGCCTGCAGGGCCAGCAGCAGCGGCATGATCATCAGGAAGAAGACCAACGTGTAGGCGCTGCCAATCTCCAGCCGGAGCGACGCGTAAGCGTCGGCCAGACCGACCGGCAGCGTCTTGGTGAAGGGTGTGTGCAGCAGCCAGGTCATGTTGAACTCGCCCATCGACAGGGTCACCACCATCAGCGAGCCGGCAAGGATGCCGGTACGGCAGTTGGGCAGCACGATGTCGCGGAAGCGGGCGATGAAGCCGGCGCCGAGCGAGGACGCGCCTTCTTCAAGGGTCTTCAGATCGATGGCCATCAGCACGGCCAGCACGCTGCGCACCATGAAGGGCAGGGTGAACAGCACATGGCCGACCAGGATGAAGCCCCAGCTGGTGCGGAAGCCCGACAGGCTGCCATAGGTGACGATCAGCGCCAGCGCGGTCGCCAATCCAGGGACAGCCACTGGCATCACCAGCAGTTCCTCGATGGCGCGGCTCATCGCGCTCTGGCGCCGCGCCAGCACATAGGCCGTCGGGATGCCGAGGACCAGCGTGACCGCCAGGCAGGCGAGCGAGATGCCGACCGAGAGGAAGATGGTGTCGCGATAGCCGTTCCACACCTCGAAGACCCAGCGCAAGGTCAGTCCGCTTTCGATGCCGACCAGGTAGTTCACCGTCAGGCCCGCCATGATGGAGAGCACCACCGGCACGATCAGGAAGGCGCAAACAATCAGCGTGAAACCGAGCTGCAGGGCGAAGAGCCATTTCTTATGCATGGTCAGCCCGCCGCCGCAACAGTGCCGCCGGCCGCCGTGCGCGCCAGCGCCAGCACGATCCAGGTGACCGCGCCCAAAACGAAACTGAGCGCCGCTGCCATGGCGATATTGGCCGACAGCGTAAACTCGGTATAGATCACCATCGGCAGCACGTTGATGCGCGCCGCCAGCGTAAAGGCCGTGCCGAAGGCGCCGACGGCGGTGGCGAAGCAGATCGCGCCGGCCGAGATTAAGGCGGGCTTGAGCCCCGGGATGATGACATCGACCACGACGCGGAAGGGCGAGGCGCCGAGCGAGCGCGCGGCTTCTTCCAGCTTGGGGTCAAGCTTCTCCGCCGCGGCCATCACGGTGAGGATGGTGCGCGGGATGGAGAAATAGACATAGCCCATGAACAGGCCGGCCAGCGAATAGGCGAAGACGATCTTGTCGCCGGTCAGTGCCTGGGCCACTGTGCCGATCAGGCCCTGGCGGCCGGCCAGCATGATGACCATGAAGCCGATGACCACGCCGGGGAAGGCCAGCGGGAAGGTCAGCATGGCGACCAGCGCGCCGTTGCCGGGAAATTTGTGGCGCTGCAGGAACACGCCGCTGATGCCGCTGATCGCCAGCGTCACCACGGTGGTCAGCGTGGCGACGATCAGCGTGGCGATCAGGCTGTTGAAATAATTCGTGTTGGTGAGGATGGCGGCATAGGCGGCCCAGCCATCCTTGCCGGTGCCGCCGATCAGGAACAGCTCGGCCATCGGAATCAGGAAAAAGGCCGCGAAGAATATGCCGGCCGGCAGCAGAAGCAGAATCAGGCGTCGCGTTTCGCGTTGCATTTTTTACGTCGTTTCCTTCCCAGTCACATCGTCACCCCCGCGAAAGCGGGGGTCCAGGCCGGCGGCTGGTCTGGATTCCCGCTTTCGCGGGAATGACGAGATAACTGTTTAATGTCCGCCTTCACGTAAACTCAGTTCACTTCCTTGTTGTAGCGGTCGACGATCACCTTCTGGGCGACGGCCAGCTTCTTCAGGTCGATCGGCTTGGCACGCGCATAGTCAGCGTCGGGCAGGAACTTCGCCTTGGCGTCGGCCGACAGATGCTGGGCGAAGACCGGGCGCAGATAGGCATTGCCCCACATGGCCTGGCTTTCATCCGAGAGCACGAAGTCCAGCACCTTCTTGCCGTTGTCCGGATTCGGGCCCTTGTTGGTCAGGCCCATCACATAGGGGAAGACCACGCTGCCTTCCTTCGGGATCACGAATTCCACCGGCGACTTGTCGGTGTATTTGCCGCGATAGGCGTTGAAGTCGTAATCCAGCAGGATCGGGATTTCGCCCGAGATGACGCGGGCATACGACGTCTGCTTCGGCACGATCGGCTGGTTCTTCTGCAGGTCCTTGAAGTATTTGATGCCGGCATCGAGGTTGTCGTAGCTGCCGCCGAGCGCGAGGTTCACCGCCATCACGCCGAGCTGGCCGACGGCCGCCGAGGTGGGATCGAGATAGCCGACCAGGCCCTTGTATTCGGGCTTCAGCAGGTCGGCCCAGCTCTGCGGCACCGGCTTGTTGCCCAGCGCCTGCTTGTTGACGAACAGGCCGAGCGTACCCGAGTGGATGGTGAACCAGTTGCCGTCCGGATCCTTCAGGTCGGCGGGGATCTTGTCCCAGTTCACCGGCTTGTAGGGCGACAGCACGCCGGCATCCTTGGCCGGATCGGCGGCAATGCCGCCCAGATAGGTGACATCGGCGACCGGATTGGCCTTCTCGGCGATCAGGGCGGCGATGGCCTGGCCGGAATTCTTGTTGTCCGGCGGCACGGTGATGCCGAGCTTGGACTGGATGACTTTAAGCTGCGAGCCCCAGTCGGCCCATTCCGGCGGGCAGTTGTAGCAGATGGCGCGCTGCTGCGCCGATGCGTCGGCGATGCTGCCGAGCGTAGCGATGCCGAGTACAGTCGCCAGAAGAATACGTTTGAACATGATTCAGCCTCTCCCGTTGGTAGGTGCAGTATGAGCGGCGTCGTCGGACCAGACGACGAGACGGATGCCGGCTTCTTTCAACTGGCCGGCAATGGCGGGAGGCACCGGCCTGTCGGTGAAGACAGCGGTCGCCTCGGTGATATGGCCGCCGCGCACCGTGGCGTTGCGGCCGAATTTCGAATGGTCGAGCACCAGGAAGCGCTGGCGGCAGTGCTGCGCCAGGCTCTGGCGCATATGCACCTCGTCGGGACTGAAATCGAGCAGCGTGCCGTCCTCGGCCACGCCGGCGACGCCGAAGATGCCGATATCGGCATTGAAGCGGCTGAAGAAGCCATGGGCCTCGCCGGCGATCACGTCGCGGTCGAGATTGCGCATGCGGCCGCCGGCCAGCGTGATCTCGCAGGACGGATTGCGTGCCAGCGCCATCGCCACATTCACGTTGTTGGTCATCACCCGCAGGCTGGCGTGATCGAGCAGGGCCAGCGCGCATTGCTCGGGCGTGGTGCCGATGCCGAAGAACAGCGAGGCGTTTTCGGGAATTTCGCCGGCGACCAGTTCGCCGATGCGGCGCTTGGCCTGGTAGTTCAGCACCTGGCGCGCGGGATAGGCGAGGTTCTCGCCCTCGGGCGGCAGCTCGACGCCGCCATGGCGACGCCGCAGCAGGCCGCGGTCGCAGAGCAGGGTGACGTCGCGCCGGATGGTCTGTTCGGTCTTGCCGAGCTGGCCCGCCAGCGCCTTGATGGTCTGATAGCCCTGCGCCTCCACCACGGCGATGATGGCGCGCGCGCGGTCGTCGGCCGAAAGCTCGGCTGCCATGGTCGTTTCCTGTCCCATTCGGCTGCTCATGTGCGAATGATGATTGGCAGCCGTTTATTTCGGTAAAATGACACGCGAATGATGATTTTGCTACTCACTAAATGAAAATAGACGATAGAGGTCCCTCAGGTTGTTGTGCAGTGCGAAAAGGTGGCAGGGTGAGGGTATGCGACAGATTCTGATCCCTGCCTGCAGCCTTCTTCTTCTCATCCTGATTGCCGCACCGGCGCATGCCGCCGGGCTCGACGGCGCGGGCCTGAGCCTGGTCTGGGGCCTGCCCTTTGCCGGCATTTTACTGTCGATTGCACTCCTGCCGCTGATCGTGCCAGCCTTCTGGCATCACCATTACGGCAAGATCGCCGGCTTCTGGGCCCTGGCCTTCCTGGTCCCCTACGGCCTGCGCGACGGCATCAGCGCGGCGGCCCATGTGATGGCCGATGTGGCGCTGCTGGAATACCTGCCCTTCACCATTCTGCTGCTGGCACTGTTCACCATCGCCGGCGGCGTGTGCATCACCGGTAACCTGCACGGCAGTCCGCGACTCAACACCGGCCTGTTGGCGCTCGGCACACTGCTCGCCAGTCTCATGGGCACCACCGGCGCGGCCATGCTGCTGATCCGGCCGCTGCTGCGCGCCAACGACAACCGGCCGCATAACGTACATGTGGTGGTGTTCTTCATTTTCCTGGTCGCCAATATCGGTGGCGCACTGACGCCGCTGGGCGATCCGCCGCTGTTCCTCGGATTCCTCAACGGCGTCGATTTCTTCTGGACGCTGCGGGCGATGCTGACGCCGACGCTGTTGCTCAGCATCATCCTGCTGGGCGTCTTCTATGTCATAGACCGGCATTACTATCTGAAGGACGGCATCGTCCACGATCCGACGCCCGATACGCGCGGCCCATTCTTCAATGGTCTGGGCGTCGAGGGCGGGATCAATCTGTTGCTGCTCGGCGGCGTGATCGGAGCCGTGCTACTGTCAGGCGCTTGGAAGCCGGCGCTGCAGCTGAATGTTTTCGGCATCCCGGTGGCGCCGCAGAATCTGGCGCGCGACATTCTTCTGCTTTTGCTGGCTGGCCTGTCTCTGCTGGTGACGAAACGCGACAGCCGCATCGCCAACGGCTTCACCTGGGAGCCGATTGCCGAGGTCGCAAAACTGTTCGCCGGCATCTTCATCACCATCTTCCCGGTGATCGCCATCCTGCGTGCCGGCAGCGACGGGGCGCTGGCCGGCCTGATCGCGCTCAGCAGCGATGCCGACGGCGCGCCGCGCGACGAGATGTATTTCTGGCTCACCGGCCTGCTGTCCGCCTTCCTGGATAATGCGCCGACCTATCTGGTGTTCTTCCACATGGCTGGCGGCGATGCGCAGGCGCTGATAGGGCCGCTGGCCTCGACCTTGCTGGCGATCTCGATGGGGGCGGTCTATATGGGCGCGCTCACCTATATCGGCAACGCGCCGAACTTCATGGTGAAAGCGATCGCCGAACAGGCCGGCATCCGCATGCCCGGTTTCTTTGGCTACATGCTGTGGTCTTTCCCGATCCTGCTGCTGCCGTTCGGGCTGGTGACGCTGATCTGGCTGCTCTAGGGCCTGTCGCGGCACTAAGCGACGGCTGGTGAGTTCTTGTCAGGACCGATTTCTCCTCGCACCTGAAGGACTCCCGATGAAACAGCAGAAAACCGCCCGGCGCGGTGCGGCCGCGCTCCGCATGACGGCGATCAAGACGGCGGCGCTGGGCGTTGCCTCCGGGCAGGTGATTGCCCGGCGGCTGACGCTCGCAGCCCGGGGCGATCATGCGGAAGCTGGTCGCATGGTGCCGGAAAAGCTCGGCGCCGCAGCGCTGTCGGGCCTGGTGGTGATGCAGCACACGATGCGGATGACCACGCGAATGAGCGGTTTCGCCATGGCCGAGGTATTCCGCATGGCCAGCGTGGCGCAGATGGTGGCGAGCGCGCGGACGCCGGCGGCGGCTTTCGCGGCACAGTTCAATTTCATGCAGGCCTGGCTGTCGCGCTGGCAGGATCAGTCGATGCAGCTGGGTACGGCGCTGACCCGGTCCGGCAGCGCGGCGCTGGCGCCGGTGCAGCGGGTGGCGGCGGGCAATGTCCGGCGGCTTGGCGGTTAAAGCGGTGCTGCCTTCGGCCGGCTGAGCGCCAGGCCCAGGCAGACCGCCCAGCCGATCACGGTCCAGCCGACCAGCAGGTTGGCGACCATGATCTTCTGGCGCCAGCGGTGATTGCGCCGCCAGGCCAGCAGGCTGGGCAGGAAATAGACGGCGCCCAGCAGCAGGCCCATGACAACGGTGGGGAATCCGGCACCCATGCGGGCAGGATACGCGGCTCCTGCGACACTGCAAAGCATTGGCGGCGGCGGCAAAATCGCTATAGTCCGGCCTAGATTTCGCTTCATTGCAGGGGAATGGCGCCATGTCGCTGCGCAACCAGCTTGTCACCGTGTTCGGCGGGTCCGGTTTCATCGGCCGCTATGTCGTCCAGAAGCTGGCCCAGCAGGGCGCCCGGATGAAGGTGGCGATCCGCCGTCCCGAGGAAGGCCTGTTCCTCAAGCCGATGGGTGCGGTCGGCCAGATCGAGATCGTGCAGGCCAATATCCGCGTCGCCCCCTCGGTGCAGGCGGCCGTGCAGGGTTCGGATGCGGTGATCAACTGCGTCGGCATCCTGTTCGAGCGTGGCGCGCAGAAATTCGGCGCTGTTCAGGCGCGGGGCGCGGAATTGATCGCTGCGGCTGCCACGGAAGCCGGTGCGAAGAAGCTGGTTCATGTTTCCGCCATCGGTGCCAATGCCGACAGCGGTTCGGACTATGCGAAGAGTAAGGCGGCCGGCGAGGCCGGTGTGCAGCGCCGCTTTGCCGGCGCCACCATCATCCGCCCGAGCGTGGTATTCGGCCCGGAAGACGATTTCTTCAACCGCTTCGCCTCCATGGCGGCGATGACCCCGGTGCTGCCGCTGGTCGATGGCGGTCATACCAAGTTGCAGCCGGTCTATGTTGGCGATGTGGCCGAGGCGATCGTGCGGTCGCTGACCGATGACAGTGCCGTGGGCCAGACCTACGAACTCGGCGGGCCCAAGACCTACAGCATGAAAGAGATCATGCAGCTCACGCTGGCCGCCATCCACAAGAAGCGCCTGCTGGTGCCGGTGCCGGGCTTCGCGCTCAAGCCGCTGGCCTTTGCGCTGGAGCTGCAGCCGATCTTCGCGCCGCCGATCACCCGCGACCAGATCGCGCTGCTGAAAGCCGACAATGTGGTGAGCGAAGGCGCGAAGAACCTGAAGGATCTTGGCATCGAGGCGCCGACTCCGGTGGAAGGCCTGATCGAGACCTATCTCTACCGCTACCGTCGCGGCGGCGGCAAATTCGAACCGCGCTTCTCGTAAATCTAAAGTCCTGAACTGTCGCGCCAGCGCCGGCTGCCGGCGATCTGGCGGCCGTCATTCAGTGTCAGCGTGAAATCGCCGCTGTCGTTGCCGGCCAGGCTGCGCACATGGCGGCGGTTGACCAGGCGCGAGCGGTGGATGCGCACGAAATCCTGGTCGGCCAGATCCTCTTCGAGCGAGGCTAGAGTCTGCCTTTGCAAGAGGCTGCGGTGGGCCAGATGCAGCTCGACGTAATTGCCGGCGGCTTCAGCCCATAGAATCTCGGCCGGATCCAGCCAGGTGCGTTTCGCGCCATCGCGGATTTCCAGGCGCCGCGGCGTGGTTGCTGTGGCCGGCACGGTCACCACGGTGACGGCGGCGCGGCGGCGGGCGGCGGCGAACAGCCAGGCCAGCGCCACCAGGCCCAGATAGATCACCACGTCCTTGCGCACTTCATAGAGCAGCTGCAGGCCGAGCTGGTCCTCGCGGCCGAAGCGGTAGGTCTGGCCGAACAGCGGAAACAGCAGGATGCGCAGCGCCGCCATGCCGGCGATATGCAGGGCGCTGCCGATGGCGAAGCCGCACAGATGCCCGGCGATGACGCGCGGCCAGCCCAGCCGGGCGGGATCGAGCCTGGCGCTGAGCCGCAGCAGCCAGGGGGTGAGCGCGAACAGCACCGCCACGCTGGTCAGTTCGGTGACGGCATAGCACCAGCCCGGCAGGGCGATGCCGTTGCGGGTATCCTCGATCCAGAAGGAGGAGGCGCCCAGCCCGGCGGCGATCAGCAGGGCCGCCGCATAGCCGAACCACAGCCGTGGCGAAAAGCCGATATAATCCGCAATATTGCCGCTCGTCACAGCAGCCCCGCCGCTCGTCCCGGCGATATTGGCATTGGCGTTCACGGTCGGCTAACCCGGCCAGGACGTCTTGCTTCTGCTGTCACGGAAAAGGGTTCCATGTCTGGTATGTCTGAACGCCGTTACGATCTCGACTGGCTGCGCATCGCCGCCTTCGGACTGCTGATCCTATACCATATCGGCATGTTTTTCGTCTCCTGGGACTGGCATGTGAAAAGCGCCCATGCCGGCCCGGGAGATCCACTTGGTCTGCAGCCGCTGATGGTGCTGACCAATCCCTGGCGGCTGGCGCTGCTATTCCTGATCGCCGGCTGCGCCACGCGGTTCATGGCCGACAAGACATCGCGCGGTGCCATGGCGAAAAGTCGCAGCGCCCGGCTCCTGCTGCCGCTGGTCTTCGGCATGCTGGTGATCGTGCCGCCGCAGACCTATGCCGAGATCGTCGAGAAGCTGGGCTATGCCGAGGGCTGGGTGGCCTTCTATGTGAAATACATCTCGTTTTATGACGGCTGGCGGATCAAGGGCGCGCCGCTGATCGTGCCGACCTGGAATCACCTGTGGTTCGTTGCCTATCTCTGGGTCTACAGCATGATCGTGATCGGGCTGCGGCCCTGGCTGCATGGCGATGCGATGCGTGGCCTGGTGGCATGGCTGGAAACCATGCTCGGCCGTCCGCTGGTGCTGCTGCTGGCGCCGGCGCTGCTGCTGATCTTGCTGCGTCTTACCTTGCGGCCGCTGTTCGGCGAAACCCATGCGCTGTTCGACGACTGGTATCTGCATCCGGTCTATCTTGCGCTGTTCCTGTTCGGCTATGGCATCGCGAAATCCGATGCGGTGTGGATGGCGATCGACCGCCTGCGCTGGGCGGCGCTGCTGCTGGGGCTCGCCTGTTATGCCACCATCGTCTGGGTCATGCTGGGCGGCGCGGTGCCGGGCTGGATGCGGCCGGTGCTGCTGGCCGGCGACCAGTGGGTCTGGATCCTGGCATTGCTCGGCTTCGCGCGCCGGCTGCTTAACCATGATGGTCCCGCACGGCGCTACCTCACCGATGCGATCTTTCCCTTCTACATCATCCACCAGACGGTGATCGTGGTGCTGGGTCATAACCTCACCCCGCTTGGCCTGCCGGCGTGGCAGGAAGGTGTGATCCTGATTGCAGCGACCGCGACGGCGTGTTTCACCGGCTACGAAATCGTGCGGCGCGTGGAATGGCTGCGGCCGCTATTCGGATTGCGGAGGCGGTAAGTCTTGTATCGGGGCTGCCAGTGCGGATCGAAAACCATCCCGTGCTGGCCGGCCCAGTTTTCGGGACCCCGTTGAGTCAGGGGCATATCCATAAAACAGTTTTCCCAGACGGGTTCCGGACAAGCAGGTCCAACCGTGTGCGAGGGACGCATATCGTAGCGTGCCTGCGGATAGGCCTCGGCCAGCGCATCGGAAAAAACCTGCCAGTCGGCATAGGTGAACCAGATATAGCGGGTCTTGACGGAAAATTTCTCTGTCATCACCTGTTCTCCGCGCGCATGGCAGTCGTCACTGGCAGCGCGCGGAGAACAGGTGATGACCTCATCATGCCGATCGACATCGTCGCGGTCATTGGCCGCTTCGACCCCAACCGGACCGCGCAGCTTGAAGACGTCCGCTTCGGAAACCTCCGGCCCCACAGGGCGCGGATAAGAGCGGGGGTGACGGTCGGGGGAGGAGAGAGGCATGGCGGGGCTCCGGCGTTTCTTTTTAATGTACCCTATATGTTCTTATGCTGCAACCTCAATCTGCACCAGCAATAATTTGCAACCGCAAGGATTCTTGTGTGCCCAATTAGGCATCACCGGACCAATAAATATTTTCAATAGCTTGTGCGTCATATAGTATCATATCGGTCCTATTTATGAGTCATCCATAGGGGCGAGCCCTGTTCAGGCCCCATAAACAGAAGACGCAACAATCGAAAAGGTCAACAAAGATGACCTATCGAACATTTTTTGCTTGATTGCCAAGCTCTGGGGCAATAAAAGGTGCATTCCGCCCCAGCGTACCGGCCTTTCGCGTCTTTCGATGACACAGACCTGCGCCCGGGGTGTCCCTGAGTTCTTACTATCCCTGCCCCCAGGGTTCCGGAGTTCGCGATGGCCGAGAAGATGCTGAAGTTCGTGCAGACCGCCCAGGCCATGCCTGACAAGCGCGCGGCCACCGAACGCGCTCACGACTTCGACGAGATTTACCGCGAATTCGCCGCCACCAAGGCCGATGAGCAGGCCTCGCGCTGCTCGCAATGCGGCGTGCCCTTCTGTCAGGTGCATTGCCCGCTGCACAACAACATCCCCGACTGGCTGCGCATGACCGCCGAGGGCCGCCTGGAAGAGGCCTATGAGATCAGCCAGGCGACCAACACCTTCCCGGAAGTCTGTGGCCGCATCTGCCCGCAGGACCGGCTCTGCGAAGGCAACTGCGTGATCGAGCAGTCGGGCCATGGCACCGTCACCATCGGCTCGATCGAGAAATACATCACCGAGAAGGCCTTCGAGGAAGGCTGGGTGCAGGCCCCGCATCCGGTGAACGGCGAGCGGGCGCAGAGCATCGGCATCATCGGCGCCGGTCCGGCCGGCCTTGCCGCCGCCGACAAGCTGCGCCGGCTGGGCTACCAGGTGCATGTCTACGACCGCTACGACCGTCCCGGCGGCCTGATGATCTATGGCATCCCGAACTTCAAGCTGGAGAAGAGCGTGGTCGAGCGCCGCTCCAAGCTGTTCGCCGAAGCCGGTGTGACATTCCATCTCAATTTCGAAGTCGGCCGCGACGCCACGCTGGACGAGCTGCGCAAGAAACACGATGCCGTGCTGATCGCCACCGGCGTCTACAAGGCACGCGACATCCAGGCCCCGGGTTCGGGACTCGACAATATCGTGCCGGCGATGACCTATCTCACCGCCAGCAACAAGCATGGCCTGGGCGACACGGTCGCCGAGTATGAAAGCGGCAAGCTGAACGCCGCCGGCAAGAAGGTGGTGGTCATCGGCGGCGGCGACACCGCGATGGACTGCGTGCGCACCGCGATCCGCCAGGGCGCCACGGCCGTGCACTGCCTGTATCGCCGCGACAAGGCCAACATGCCGGGCTCGATGCGCGAAGTGAAGAATGCCGAGGAAGAGGGCGTCGAGTTCGTCTGGCTCAGCTTGCCGAAAAGCTTCCGCGGCGAGGGCGATGTCACGGCTGTTCATGCCGGCCGCATGAAGCTCGGTCCGGCCGATGCCGGCGGCCGCCAGATGCCGGTGGAAATTGAAAATGCTGATTTCGACCAGCCGGCCGATCTCGTCATCAAGGCACTGGGCTTCGATCCGGAAGAGCTGCCGCAGCAGTTCAAGGCGCCGAACCTGGAAGTCACCCGCTGGGGCACCGTGAAGATTTCGGCGCGCAGCAAGATGACCAACATGCCGGGCGTGTTCGCGGCCGGCGACATCGTGCGCGGTGCCAGCCTCGTCGTCTGGGCGATCCGCGACGGCCGCGACTGTGCCGACGCCATCCACAGCTATATCCAGGCCAAGCTGCAGCCGGCGGCTGCAGCGGCGGAGTGAGGAGTCAGACCATGAGCGACATCGAACAAAATTACGTCGAGCAGTGGAACGACAACGTCAAGCACCTGACCGAGACCGGCATGTACCGGCCCGAGGAGGAGCATGACGCCTGCGGCGTCGGCCTGATCGCCTCGCTGGACGGCCAGCCGCATCGCAGCGTCGTTGCCGCCGGCATCATGGCGCTGAAGGCTTTGTGGCATCGCGGTGCGGTGGACGCCGATGGCAAGACCGGCGACGGCGCCGGCATCCATGTGCAGATCCCGCAGGACTTCTTCCGCGAGCATGTGCGCCGCTCGGGCTTCGAGCCGGGCGAGGGCAAGCTCGGGCTGGGCCAGGTCTTCCTGCCCAAGACCGATCTGTCGGCGCAGGAAACCTGCCGCACCATCGTTGAGACCGCGATCCTGGATTTCGGCTATGGCATCTACGGCTGGCGCCAGGTGCCGGTCGACGCCACCATCATCGGCGAGAAGGCCAATGCCACCCGGCCGGAAATCGAGCAGGTTCTGATCGAGAACCGCCATGGCAAGGATGACAACGCGTTTGAGCGCGACCTCTTCCTGATCCGCCGCCGCATCGAGAAGCAGGTGCTCAATGCGCATATCAGCGACTTCTATATCTGCTCGCTCTCCTGCCGCTCGGTGATCTACAAGGGCATGTTCCTGGCCGAGCAGATCGACTATTTCTATCCCGATCTGCAGGACGAGCGTTTCGTCTCGACCTTTGCCATCTATCACCAGCGCTATTCGACCAACACCTTCCCGACCTGGCGCCTGGCCCAGCCCTTCCGCATGCTCGCCCATAACGGCGAGATCAACACGCTGCGCGGCAACGTCAACTGGATGAAGAGTCACGAGATCAAGATGGCCTCCGAGGCCTTTGGCGATCTCTCCGACGACATCAAGCCGATCGTGCAGTCGGGCTCGTCTGACTCCGCCGCGCTTGACAGCGTGTTCGAGGTGCTGGTGCGTGCCGGCCGTACCGCGCCGATGGTGAAGACCATCCTGATTCCGGAGCCGACATCGAACAAGCCGCTGATGCCGCAGTCGCATCGCGACCTCTATGCCTATTGCAACTCGATCATGGAGCCCTGGGACGGCCCGGCGGCGATCTGCGCCACCGACGGCCGCTGGGCGGTGGCAGGGCTCGACCGCAACGGCCTGCGTCCGATCCGCTACACCGTGACCACCGACAACCTTCTCATTGTCGGTTCGGAAACCGGCATGGTGCCGGTGCCCGAGCAGAAGGTGGTGAAAAAGGGCCGCGTCGGTCCCGGCGACATGATCGCCATCGACCTGAAGAAGGGCCGCTTCTATCTCGACCGCGAGATCAAGGACAAGCTGGCCGGCGAGCACCCCTACGGCGAGTGGGTCAAGAACATCCTGACGCTGGACAAGATCAAGGATGCCGCGCCGCTGACCAAGACCTTCAGCAAGGATGAGCTGCGCCGCTCCCAGCTGGCCTTCGGCCTGACGCTGGAAGACATGGAGCTGATCCTGCATCCGATGGGCGAGGACGCCAAGGAAGCCATCGGCTCGATGGGCGACGACACGCCGATCGCCGTGCTGTCGGAACATTATCGCGGCCTGCATCACTTCTTCCGCCAGCAGTTCAGCCAGGTCACCAATCCGCCGATCGACTCGCTTCGCGAAAAGCGCGTGATGAGCTTGCGCACCCGCATGGGCAACCTCACCAACGTGCTGGACGAGGATGCCAAGCAGGTCGCCATCCTGCTCCTGGAAAGCCCCTGCCTGTCGAATGCCGATCTGGCGCGCGTGCTGAAATACGCCGAGAAGACCACGGCGAAGATCGACTGCACCTTCCCGGTCGATGCCGGCGAGGGCGGGCTGCGCGACGGCCTGAAGCGCATCCGCGCCGAGGCCGAGAATGCCGTGCGCGGCGGCGCCGCCCATATCGTGCTGACCGACGAGGGCATGAATGCTGCCCGCGCCGCGATCCCGATGATCCTGGCCACCGGCGCCGTGCACAGCCACCTGGTGCGCCAGGGCCTGCGCACCTTCACGTCTTTGACCGTGCGCTCGGGCGAATGCCTGGACGTGCATTACTTCGCCGTGCTGATCGGCGTCGGCGCCACCAGCGTCAACGCGTATCTGGCCGAGGCCTGCCTGGTCGACCGCGTCAATCGCGGCCTGCTCGGCAAGCTGACGGCGGAAGAAGCCGTGAACCGCTTCAAGGATGCGGTCGATGGCGGCCTGCTCAAGGTGATGTCGAAGATGGGCATCTCGGTGATCAGCTCCTATCGCGGCGGCTACAACTTCGAGGCGCTCGGCCTGTCCCGTTCGCTGGTGGCCGATCTCTTCCCCGGCATGCCCTCGCGCATTTCCGGCATCGGCCTGCTCGGCATTCAGAAGATGGTGCTCGGCCTTCATGCCAAGGCCTATCGCCAGGATGTGACGGCGCTGCCCGTGGGCGGCATCTATCGCTACCGGCGCGGCGGCGAGGCCCATGCCTGGGAAGCCAGCCTGATCCATATGATGCAGGAAGCGGTGGGTGGCGAGAATTACACGCTGTTCAAGAAATACACGGCCGGTCTGCGCGAATTGCCGCCGATCTCGGTGCGCGACCTGCTGGAAATCAAGCCGGCCGGCGGTGCCATCCCGATCGAGCAGGTGGAAAGCGTCACCGAAATCCGCAAGCGCTTCATCACGCCCGGCATGTCGCTTGGCGCGCTCGGCCCGGAAGCCCATGAGACGCTGACGATTGCGATGAACCGCATCGGCGCCAAGTCGGATTCCGGCGAGGGCGGCGAGGCACCTGAGAATTTCAAGCCGCGTCCCAACGGCGACAACGCCAACTCGGCCATCAAGCAGGTGGCGTCAGGCCGCTTCGGCGTCACGGCGGAATATCTCAACAACTGTCGTGAGCTGGAAATCAAGGTCGCCCAGGGCGCCAAGCCCGGTGAGGGCGGCCAGCTGCCCGGCTTCAAGGTCACTGAGCTGATCGCCAAGCGCCGCATGTCGACGCCCGGCGTGATGCTGATCTCGCCGCCGCCGCATCACGACATCTATTCGATCGAGGATCTGGCGCAGCTGATCTACGACCTGAAGCAGATCAACCCGGAAGCCCAGGTGGCGGTCAAGCTGGTGTCGGAAGCCGGCATCGGCACGATTGCGGCCGGCGTGGCCAAGGCGAAGGCCGACGTCATCCTGGTGTCCGGCCATGTCGGCGGCACCGGCGCCTCGCCGCAGACTTCGGTGAAATATGCCGGCACGCCCTGGGAAATGGGCCTGTCGGAAGTCAACCAGGTGCTGACCCTGAACAAGCTGCGCCATCGCGTGAAGCTGCGCACCGATGGCGGGCTGAAGTCGGGCCGCGACATCGTCATCGCCGCCATGCTGGGCGCCGAAGAGTATGGCATCGGCACGGCGGCGCTGGTGGCGATGGGCTGCATCATGGTGCGCCAGTGCCATTCCAACACCTGCCCGGTCGGCGTCTGCACGCAGAATGACGCGCTGCGCCAGAAGTTCACCGGCACGCCGGAGAAGGTGATCAACCTGTTCAGCTTCATCGCCGAAGAGGTGCGCGAGATCCTGGCCAGCCTAGGCGTGAAGTCGATCACCGAGATCATCGGCCGCACCGACCTGCTGATGCAGGTCAGCCGCGGCGGCGCGCATCTCGACGATCTGGATCTCAACCCGATCCTGGCCCAGGCCGACAGCGGCGACCATGCGCGCTACTGCACGCTGGAAGGCCGCAACGAAGTGCCCGATACGCTGGACGCCCAGATGCTGGGCGATGCGGCGCCGGTGTTCAGCCATGGCGAGAAGATGCAGCTCGCCTACAACATCCGGAACACCCATCGCGCCATCGGCACGCGGCTGTCCTCGCATCTGGTGCGCAAGTTCGGCATGACCGGGCTCAAGCCCGGCCATATCACCGCGCGCCTCACCGGGTCGGCCGGCCAGTCGCTCGGCGCCTTCGCCGTGCAGGGCCTCAAGCTGGAAGTCTTCGGCGATGCCAACGACTATGTCGGCAAGGGTCTGTCGGGCGGCACCATCGTGGTGCGTCCGTCGCCGGCCTCGCCGCTGATGCCCAAGACCAACGAGAATACCATCATCGGCAACACCGTTCTCTATGGCGCCACCAGCGGCAAGCTGTTTGCCGCCGGCCAGGCGGGCGAACGCTTCTGCGTGCGCAACTCCGGCGCCACCACGGTGATCGAGGGCTGCGGTTCGAACGGCTGCGAATACATGACCGGCGGCCGTGTCGTGGTGCTGGGCAAGGTGGGCGACAACTTCGGCGCCGGCATGACCGGCGGCATGGCCTTCGTCTACGATGCCGAGGACCAGCTGCCGATCGCCATCAACGACGAGAGCGTGGTCTACCAGCGCATTGCCTCCAGCTACTGGGAGGGCGTACTGCGCGGCCTGATCGACGAGCATATCCGCGAGACCCAGTCGGTCTTCGCCAGCAACCTGTTCAGCGACTGGGATGTCGCCAAGACCAAGTTCTGGCAGATCTGCCCGAAGGAGATGGTGGCCCGCCTGGAACACCCGCTCGGCCCGGTCGCGGCTGTGGAAGCCGGCGCCAAGCGCGCCTGAGACTTCTGGTTTCCGGCCTGCCCAAACCGGCCGGAGCCCAGGGAAGCGGAAACGCCGTCGAGAGCAATCTCGGCGGCGTTTTTGCGTCAGCAGTTTTCCGCGCTTTACTCTCTCCGTCATGCCACGCTTGCGTGGCATCCACGAGTTATTAGGGTTTGTTTGTTAGGAAGACGTGGATGCCACGGCCCGGCCGTGGCATGACGATATGTGGGAGGGAGTGAGTCATGCTCAAGGCGCTCTTTGCGGTTCTGTTCTTCGGCGCCTTCCTCCTTGCCGCACCCGCCCAGGCCTTCTGCGTGGTGAATGACGGCAGCGTGCCGATCGACATCAAGGCTGGCGGCAATCCGCCCACGTATGTCAAGCCGCGCCTGATGCCGGGCGACCGCGACTGCCACACGCCGCGCAAACCCGAAGGCATCCTGGTGGAAATTCTGGAAACCAATACCGGCCGCTCGCGCTGCTTGCAGTCGGTCCCGGCCAAGAACAGCACCATCACCTTCGGCACCACCTGCCGCGTGAAGCTCGACTAGGGTTCAGGCGGCCGCATACAGCGGCGTGCTCAGGTATTTCATGCCGGAGTCGACGGCCAGCGTGACCACGGTCTTGTCGGGACCAAGCTGCGCCGCCAGGTCCAGCGCCGCCACCACATTCCCGCCGGTCGACGTCCCGGCAAAAAGTCCTTCCTCTTGCGCCAGCCGCCGCGCCATCGCCATGGCGTCGGCCGTCGTCACCGGACGGATCGCGCTGGCCAGTTCCGGTCGCCATTGCGGCGGCACGAAGCCCGGCCCGGTGCCTTCGATCTTGTGGCTGCCGCCCGGCCCGCCGGACAGCACGGGCGATTCCGCCGGCTCCACTGCGATCGTCTGTACCGCCGGATTCAACGCGCGCAGCCGCGTGGCCAGGCCACGAAACGAGCCGGCGGTGCCGACCATCTGGACAAAGCCGTCGATGTGGCCGGCGCTTTGCGTCCAGATTTCGTCGGCCATCTTTGCATAGCCGGGCAGGACATCGGCGTTGTTGAACTGGTCGGTCCAGAAACTGCCGGCTTTGCTGGCCGCGATCTGCCGCGCCGTCTCGATCATCGCCAGTGTCAGTGCTTTCGTGGTGCCGCCGGTGGGACTGTGCACCAAGGTCAGTCGCGCGCCCAGGGCTGCCATGTGGTCGCGCTTTTCCTTTGAGAAGACTGCGGAGGTGACAAGCGCCAGCGGGATGCGTTTGGCGGCGCAGACAAAGGCCAGCGAAACGCCGGTGCTGCCGCCGGTATATTCCACCACGCTGCCGCCCGGCTGCAGCCGGCCGTCTTTCTCGGCCGCCGCCACCATGGCCAGGGCCATGCGGTCCTTCATGCTGCCGGTCGGATTCTCGTATTCCAGCTTGAGCAGCACGCGGGCGCTCCGCTCCGGCACGATATGCCGGAGCGGCACCAGCCGCGTCTGACCGATGGTGTCGAGGATAGACACGGCAGCGGTCTTACGGCGTCACGATGCCATAGAGCACCATGGCCATGCCCACCACGCCGCCGACCCAGGCGAAGGTGCGCACCCACGGCACCCCGGCGATATACACCACGGCATGCAGCACGCGGCTGTAGAAGAACACCTGGCTGCCCAGGGCGGTCCAGGCATCGGCCTTGCCGGCCACGGCGGCGGCCAGCACAAGCACCGCAAAGGGCACGATGTTTTCCACCATGTTCAGATGGGCGCGATGGGCGCGGCCGATCCAGCCGGTACCCGGCGGGAAATCCTCGCGGTTGCCGGCCATCACATAGAGGCCGCGCGTCAGCATGAAGCCGGTGGAATAGGGCAGGGCCAACAGCACAGTCAGCACGGCACTGGCGGTCAGCATCATCAGGTCGGTGGTCATCTCGGGGTCTCCCTTTGGATGTTATGATTACGCGGATTGGGGCAGGGGGCGCAGCACGCCGGCCGCCGTATTCGCGATGCCGGTCAGCATCTCGCGGCTGGCGCCGCTTTTCGCCATCACCATCAGGCCATGCACCATGCCGACCAGATAGCGCGCCAGCGCATCCAGATCGGCTTCGGCAAAGAGTTCTCCACGCGCCTTGGCATTGCCCAGCACATGGCGGAAGGCGGCTTCCATATTGGCCATATGGGCGCGCACTTTCTCCGCCACCGCTTCATTATGTGGCGCGAGTTCCAGGGTGGTATTCGCCATCAGGCAGGCGCGGCGCTTGGGGAACTGGATCAGGAAATCGATGATGCCCATTGCCGTATCATGCAAGGCCTGCAGCCCGGCCTCGGGCGCGGTCAGCGGTTTCAGCATCGCCGCCTCCAGCATGGCGCAATAGGCATCCATGGCGGCCAGGAACAGCCGGTGCTTGTCGCCGAAGGTGTCGTACAGGCTCTGGCGCGAAATCCCCATCACGCCGGTGAGCTGCTCCATCGAGGTGGCGGCATAGCCCTGCTCCCAGAACAGCTCCATGGCGCGGGTCAGCGCATCGGCAGTGTCAAAGGCTTTCGGACGGGCCATGGCGGCAGTCTGGCAATTCCGGAACGATCAGTCAAGAATGAAATATCCCTGTGCGGCCAAGGCCATGTCCCAAGTCCCCGCATGGGACCCTTCCGTCCGCGGGGCGGGGTTGCTACACCCTGCGCCCAGAACAGGATTTCCATGGCTCCCCCCCTTCTGATTTTACGCGATATCCACCTCACCTTCGGCGGCACCCCGCTGCTGGACGGCGCCGACCTGTCGGTCAATGCCGGCGACCGGCTCTGCCTGGTCGGCCGCAACGGCTCGGGCAAGTCGACGCTCCTGAAGGTGGTGGCCGGCATGATGCAGGCCGATACCGGCGACCGCGTCATCCAGAACGGCGTCACCATGCGCTACCTGCCGCAGGAACCCGATCTCTCCGGCTTCAAGGACGTGCTCTCCTATGTGGAGGCCGGCCTCAATCCGGGCGACGATCATTACCGCGCGCTCTCCTTGCTCGGCGCGCTCGGCCTTGATGGCACCGAAGATCCGGCGCGGCTGTCGGGCGGCGAGGCGCGGCGCGCGGCGCTGGCGCGCATGCTGGCGCCGGAGCCCGATATCCTGCTGCTCGACGAGCCGACCAACCATCTCGACCTGCCGGCCATCGAATGGCTGGAAGGCGAGTTGAAGACCATCCGTTCGGCGCTGGTGCTGATCAGCCATGATCGCAGGTTCCTGAGCAACCTCACGCGCGCCACGGTCTGGCTGGATCGCGGTGCCACGCGCCGCATGGAGCAGAGTTTCGCCGCCTTCGAAGACTGGCGCGATGCGCTGCTGGAGCAGGAAGAGACCGAGCGTCACAAGCTGGATCGCAAGATTGTCGCCGAACTCGACTGGGTGCGCCATGGCGTGTCGGGCCGGCGCAAGCGCAACATGGGTCGCATGCGCGCGCTGCAGGATCTGAAGACCGAGCGCCGCGACCAGCGCAAGGTCGCTGGCAATGTCAACATCACGGTCTCGGAAGCCGAGACGTCGTCGAAGCTGATCGCCGAAGCCAAGGGCATCTCGAAAGCCTATGGCGATCTGGTCGTGCTGCAGGATGTCTCGGTGAAGATCCAGCGCGGCGACCGGCTCGGCATCATCGGACCGAACGGCGCCGGCAAGACCACGCTGCTCAACATTCTCACCGGCAAGCTGGAAGCCGATTCCGGCAGCGTGCGGCTGGGCGAGAATATCGCGCTGGTCACGCTGGACCAGAAGCGCGAGACGCTCGATCCGGAAATGACGCTGCAATACGCGCTCGCCGGCGGCAGCGACAAGGTAACGCTCAACGGCCAGCCGCGCCATGTGATGAGCTATATGAAGGACTTCCTGTTCACCGCCGAACAGGCGCGCTCACCGCTGCGCGTGCTGTCGGGCGGCGAGCGCGGACGGCTGATGCTGGCGCGGGCGCTGGCCAAGCCCTCCAATGTGCTGGTGCTCGACGAACCGACCAACGACCTCGATCTGGAAACCCTGGATCTGCTGCAGGAGATGCTGGCCGATTATCCCGGTACGGTTCTTCTCGTGAGCCATGACCGTGATTTCATCGACCGCGTCTGCACGTCCGTTCTCGTCTCCGAGGGCAAGGGGCTGTGGCAGGTCTATGCCGGCGGCTATACCGACATGGTGGTCCAGCGCGGCGCCGGCGTGCAGGCGAAAGCGGCGGCAAAGGTCGCCGCCAAAGCCGATGCTGCCGACAAGGGCGAGGCCGCGCCGCGCGCAGCCTCGAAGCGCAAGCTGAGCTTCAAGGAGAAGCACGCGCTGGAGACCCTGCCGAAGACCATCGCCAATCTGCAGTCGGAAATCGCCAAGCAGCAGCGCATCCTCGATGACCCGCAGCTGTTCAGCCGCAATCCGTCGAAATTCCGCGCCGCCAGCGATGCGCTGGAAAAGGCCGGTACTGATTTGGCTGCCGCCGAAGACCAGTGGCTGGAGCTGGAAATGCTGCGCGAGGAAATCGGCGGCTAACGCCAGGGGATTTCCGGCCGCAGGTCGAACAGGCCGGCGCGTTCTTCGCTGCCGGTGCTGCGCCAGAGCGATGGCGGCACCGGTCTGCCATGATCGCGAACCCAGAGCGCGAACTGCCGGCGCGGATCGTCTGCGGGCAATGGCGGCATCGTCACGCCGGTCGGCATGCCGCGCGTCAGCAACGCGAAGCGCAGCTCGCCGTCCTTCACGCGCTGCGCCAGCTCATCCAGGGTCAGGATCGGATCGCGGCCGCTGAAACCGCCAAAGGCCATCACCGGCAGATCGGCCAGCAGGATCGGCGGCGCCGCCAGCCGTGTCGCCGTTGTCGCTAGGGCAAAGCGTTCGCCGTTGCGGTTGGTGCGCAGGAAATCATGCAGGCGCGGGTCGGCGCTCGGCAGCACATGGGCGGCGGCCAGCCGGCGCCAGCGCCGCTGCGGCTCGGAGTCTGCGCAGCGCGTCAGCAGGCCCAGATCGGCGGCGGGCAGCATGGCATAGCCGTGCGACATTGCACTGGCGCCGCTCCAGAGCATCGGATTGATCAACATCAGCAGGAGTGCCGCGCCGGTCGCGGCCCGAGAGCGCAGCAGAGCCAGCGGCAGCGCCAGGATCGGCAGCAGCATCAACCAGGGTGGCAGCGTTTCGGGATCGAACCTATCCACGATGCCGAAGGCGATATGAGCCTGCCACGCGGCGGTGAGCAGCAGCACGATCAGCAGCCAGCGCCGCTCCGCCTGCCAGAGCATCACCGCGCCGATGCCGACGAGAGCGGCCAGGGGTGGCGCCAGCAGCACCAGGTAATAGGCATGGAAAATGCCGCCGGCGAAACTGAACACCAGCAGAGAGCTGAACAGCCAACCGGCCCAGAGCAGAAGATCGGCCTGCGGTTCACGCCGGCGCCAGGCCAGCAGAAGTCCGGCCAGTGCGACGGGCAACAGCCACAGCACTTGAGCTGCCAAATGCCGGTCGGCCAGGCGCAGCGGCCCCACCGGCACGGCGTCGTGGAAGCTTGGCGGCGTGACGGATGGATCCGGCATCTGGGGTTGCGCGCGCGGCTGGAACCGCTCCAGTCCGTTATGCTGCACCACCAGTTCCAGCATGGAGTTGTGTGCGCTGCTGCCGGCATAGGGCCGGAATGGTGCCGGAGTCAGGTCGAAGGCGGCGGCCCAGGCGAGGCTGACGGCGACCAGAACCAGGCCAGCGGCGAACCCATGGCGGAAGCGGCGCGCCCAGGATGACGGCGTGAGCAAGAGGTAGAGCAGGCCGAAGGCCGGCAGCGGCACGAAGGCCGCCAGCATCTTGGTGTTGAATCCCAGCCCGAAGAACACGGCCGTCAGCAGCAGCCAGCGCAGCTGCATGGTTTCGATGGCGCGCAGCAGCGCATAAGCGCTCAGCAGCAGTAGCAGGACCAGCGCGGAGTCTGTATTGCCCGAACGGTCGACGGCGACGCTCACCGGCATGAGCGCCAGGCAGAGCGCCGCGACCAGCCCGGCTGCTGCGCCGAAGCGCCGCGTCACCAGATGATAAACCAGGCCGATGGCGGCGAGGCCTTCCAGCACCTGCGGCAGCAGCAGGGCGAAACCGTTGAAGCCAAGGATTTTGGTGCTGATCACCTGCAGCCAGAAGGCCAGCGGCGGCTTGTCGAGCGAGACGAAGCCGGCGGGATCGAAGCTGTTGTAGAAAAAATTATGCCAGCTCAGCCCCATGCTGCGCACGCCGGCGGCGTAATACTCGGTGCCGAAACCGTGCTCGCCCAGATGCCACAGACGCAAGGCCGCGCCCAGCAGTAGAATCGCCGCCAGCGCGATGCGCGTCCGATGCTTGTGGATGATCTCCGCCATGCCGCCATTTCCCCCGCCGCCAGTCTTTCACGCGGGTGGGGCGGAAGTCCTGCGGTTTCTTACTGAACCGGTCGTGCCGCCTGACGTTCGGCGGGCACCAGCGGCGGCACGCCGAAGCCGATGTCGATGAAGCGCATGCCCTCGCCCTCTTCATAGGAGTCCGGGTCGAGCGGCTCGCCGCGATGGGCCATCGGATCAATCAGGCCGGTGGCGCAGCACAGGATCAGGTTGGCGTCGCGCGCGCCATTCTCCACCAGCGGCGCGCCGCAGAACTCCACCGGCAGCACATTGTCGCCGGGGAAGCGCAGCCAGTAATAGATCACCACGCCGCAGGGCTGGGCGGCCTGGGCGATGGTGAGATGCGCGCGCCAGGCGCGGTTGGCCTTGCTGGTGAGGTCGAGATAATTCATGCCGTTCAGATCGAAGCCGAGTTTGGCGGTGATCTGCACGCCAACATTGTCCATCAGGATGCGGTCGGGTCCGCGAATATCCAGCAGCAGGCAGGTGGTGGCCAGCTCGCCCAGGTCGTCGAGATCCATGTTGCGCCGTTCGGGCAGGCGCTGGCTGCCGCGCCAGCTTTGCCAGACGCGGAAGAACTGCTTCGCACGCGGCGAAAGCGGCGTCGGCAACGTGGTGAGGAAGCTGTCTTCGACCATGATGCGGCGACTATAACGCCCTATTGCAGCGGCGCGCCATCCTGGATTGCGGCCGGCACCATCTTGGGCGTGCCGAAGCCCAGATCGATGAAGGCCATGCCTTCGCCGATCTGGTAGCTGTCGGGATCGGCGGGGCCGACCGGATTGACCTTGGCCATCGGCACGGCGCAGGAAAAGATCAGGCTGGGCTCGTCATGGCCATCCCTGGCCAGCGGCGCACCGATCCATTCCAAGGGTAAAATGCGGCCGTCGCCAAAGCGCGGGAACATGTACATCACGTAACCGCAGGGCTGGGCGAGCTGGGCGAGCGTCAGATGCGCGCGCCAGCTGCGGTTCGCCGCCATGGTAAAGTCCAGATAGTTGTAGCCGGTGGGATCGAAGCCGCAATATTGCGCCAGCCGCTCGCCGGCATAGAGGATGTGGATGCTGTCGCGGCCGCGCGCTTCCACCAGCATGCCGTGGTCGCGCAGATTGCCCAGCGCCGACCAGTCGATATCACCCCGCGCGGGCACCCGGCGGCCGGCCCGCCAGCGGTGCCACAGGCCGAGATAATACAGGCTTTGCGGATGCAGAGCCGGCGGCAGGGTGTCGATGAAGGCGGCCCGATCGTCCATGGTCGGACTATTATACGGCGGCCAGGCAAAGCCGCGCGACTCCCAGGGAAGCGGGCCGGAGCATTTCGCCCCGGCCGCGCGACTCTTGCGGGTATCCCTGGGTTACTTCTTCGCCGCTTTCACGAACCGGTCGGTGAAGGTGGCGGCCAGGTCGATCTTGGCGTCGGCAATTTCGGGATCGAACTGCTTCAGCATGTCATGGGCGCTCTTCATGCCGTCCGGCGAGATGATGCCGGTGCGCGAATAGGTTTCCATCGAAGCCTTCACCGCCTGCAGGTACAGCGGCTTGTCGCCCAGGAAATAGGCCTCCGGCACGGCGCCCGCGATGGCCTCCGGGCTGGCGGTGGCGATGAAGTCGAGCGCCTTGGCGAAGGCATTGACCAGCGCCTGGGTGGTCTTCGGGTTCTTCTCGATGAACTCGGGCTTCAGATACAGCACGGCCGCCGGATTGGAGCCGCCGAAGATCGCCTTGGTGCCGGCTTCGGTGCGGCTGTCGGCCAGCACGAAGCCCAGCTTGTCAGCTTCCAGCTTCGAGATCACCGGATCGAGATTCGACATGCCGTCGATCTCGCCCTTCATCATCGCCGCCACTGCGCCGGCGCCACCGCCGACGCCGATATAGGCAGTGTCCTTGGGATTGCCGCCGGCCTTGGCGATCAGGTAGTTGACGAAGAAGTTGGTCGACGAACCCGGCGCGGTGACGCCGATCTTCAGGCCTTTCAGGTCGGCCGGGGTCTTCACCTTGTCCTTCAGCTCGTTCTTCACCATCAGCACGATGCCGGGGAAACGGCCGAGTTCGATCACGGCCTGCAGCGGCTGGTTCTTGGCCTGCATGCGGATGGTGTGTTCATAGGCACCGGTGACGACATCGACGCTGCCGCCCATCAGCGACTGCAGCGATTTGGCGCCGCCGCCAAAGTCGTTGATGGTGACATCCAGGCCCTCGGCCTTGAAGTAACCCTTGGTCTCGGCAATCGTCAGCGGCAGATAGTACAGCAGCGGCTTGCCGCCGACGCCGAGTTCCAGCTTCGGCTTTTCCACCTGGGCCTGGGCGGCGCCGGCCATCAGGCCGAGTGCCGCCAGCGCGGCGAATGCGATCTTCATGGACATCTGTGTTTCCTCCTGATGATGGTTTTTTACGTAGTTTTTGCAGCGGTGTCCGGGCGCCAGACCAGCAGCCGGTTTTCAATCCGGGTGACGACGGCATCGAGAATGATCACGAAGATGGTCAGGATCAGCATGCCGGAAAATACGCCGGTGACATCGAAGACGCTTTCGGCTTCGTGAATCTTGTAACCGAGCCCGGCCGAGGAACCGAGATATTCGCCCACCACCGCGCCGATCAGCGCGAAGCCGACCGATGTGTGAAGCGACGAGAACATCCAGGTGAGCGCCGCTGGCCAGTAGACATGGCGCAGCAGCTGGCGTTCGTTCATGCCCAGCATGCGGGCATTGGCGAGCACCGTGGGGCTGACTTCCTTGACGCCCTGGTAGACATTGAAGAAGACGATGAAGAAGACCAGCGTGAAGCCCAGCGCCACCTTCGACCAGATGCCTAAGCCGAACCACAGGGCGAAGATCGGCGCCAGCACCACGCGCGGCAGGGCATTGGCGGCCTTCACATAGGGATCGAACACGGCGGCCAGCAGTTCGCGGCGCGCGAAGGCAAAGCCCACCACGATGCCCGCACCCGCGCCGATGCCGAAGGCCAGCACGGTTTCCAGCAGCGTGATGCCGATATGGCGCCACATCGCGCCGCCGGTAATGTCTTTCCAGGTGCGCGCCAGCACATCCAGCGGCGTGGAGAAGAAGAAGGGCGCAAACAGCGGCTTGCCGTTGGCCATCGGCACCGTGGTCAGCAGATGCCAGACCACTAGGAAGGCGACGCCGACCAGAATCTGCAGCGCAAGAAGGGTGGCGCGGTTCATTGTTCCGCTTCTCCGCCCTGGGCATAGGTCTTTTGCACTTCGACGCGCAGGGTCGACCAGATTGCCTTGTGGATCTCGTGGAAGGCCGGCTCGACGCGAATCTCGGCGATGTCGCGTGGCCGCGGGAGCGTGATCCTGAAATCGCCCACGATACTGGCGGCGGGACCGGCCGACATCACCACCACGCGGTCGGCGAGCGCAATCGCTTCTTCCAGGTCGTGGGTGACGAACAGCACGGCCTTTCGATCTGCAGCCCACAAATCAAGCAAAAGATTTCCCATGATCTGTCGCGTCTGCGCATCCAGCGGGCCGAAGGGCTCGTCCATGAGCAGGATCTGCGGATCGCGGATCAGCATCTGCGCCAGGGCCACGCGCTTCTTCTGGCCGCCCGACAGCATATGCGGATAGCGCTGGGCGAATGTCTTCAGGCCGACGCGGCCGAGCCAGGCCTGGGCTTTGCTCAGCGCTTCGGCGCGCGGCACGCCCTGCGGCTCCAGCGCCACGGCGACATTGTCGATCGCGGTCTTCCACGGCATCAGCGCATCGGCCTGGAACAGGTAGCCGGCTTTCGCATTCAGGCCGGCAAGCGGCGTGCCCTGGATGGTGACGCTGCCGGCCGAGGGTTTCAGCAGGCCGGCGGCGGCATTCAGCAGGGTGGACTTGCCGCAGCCGGTGGGGCCGACGATGGCGACGAATTCGTTACGCCCGATGGTCAGGTCGATCCCGGCAACCGCTGTATGCTGCTCGCCGGTCTTGAGCTGGAAGGTGATACCCAGATCGCGCAGGGCCACGGCCGGCGTCCCCGGTTCGGAGGACGGTACATAAGAAGACACGGATGCTGCGGCGGCAGACGACACGCCTTGGTTTCCTTCCCGGGATCGTTTCATTGGCCGGCATACGAAGTCATGCCGGCCGGGCACGATACAAAGCCCCGGCCCGGCAAAACAAGCGCCGCAGCCGGATCGCCGGTGATATCACTGCCATCACTGCTGCGTTTCAGGCTTATCCGATCCTTATTCCTTCTTATTTGACTCTTATTTTTGTCTTATCCCGGCTTATTGGAGGCTTATTCGAGCTTATTACGTCCTTAGGACCCACTTATTCCGATCTTAGCTGTCGGCAGAATCCAGTGGGACCGGCTCGGCGCAATAAGAACATAAATGGTACATTTTTGGCGCCAGACAAGGTCGATACATGGCGATTACCTAGCGAGGTGATAAAGTAATCGTATAATATTGCTTTGGGATCCTATGGCCTTAGCAAGTAAATCTATCAATAAAAGGAAGTAATTTTTCAAATATCATAAATAAATCATAGCGTTATTTCATTCGAAACTGGAATAAAACCAAATAATACCCATATGTACGGTCTGGCATATTCCTGCCAATAGAAAGCGTGATTTTCATGACGCAGACCCAGACCCCGAACAAGCCGAACAATCTGTCCGCCATCGACCAGAAGATTGCCGATGACAAGAAGGCAGCCCAGCAGAACCAGGGCATGACCCCGGGCAACGACCACAAGATTGACGGCAAGAAGGAAGTGCAGCCGGGTGCCGGCACGCCGACGCCGGCCCAGCAGGGCGACAGCACCGCCAACAAGCAGTAATCCCACCAGGGCCCCTGCGGTTGGCGCGAGTACCGCCGGTCGCATACCCCGGTTTCTTCGGCCGGCCCTCGGCTGGCCGAAGAAAGTCTGCCTGCGCCTGCGTGCCGCCGGATTGCGGTGCGCCAGAACATCACGGCCCGGATTTCAACCGGGCTGAGTCCCGCGTCCCGGCGCGCCATGATGTGCTGCGCCGCTTTTTCTTCCCGCGTTGCTTCCGACGCCGCTCTGCCGGCTGCGCCGCCCTTGATCTGCAAGCCGCACCGGCATGGCGGCAAAGGATATCCCATGACAATCGCTATTGATCGCAAACCGAGCTGGCAGGACCGCATGTCGAGCCAGTGGGAGCATTACAAGCTGCCGGCCGCGATGCTGGTGGTTGGCCTGATCGCCGGGCCGCTTTTTTCCAATTACATGGGCTGGCAGGTGACGCGCGGTGCTGCCGATCGCCAGAGCATGGCCAGCGCCGTTGAGCCGCAGGCCCGGATCTGCGCCTTCAATGCCAAGGCCGTCACCCCCGATACCGCCGGTATGGGCTGGGCCCCGCGCCGCGATCTGGCCGAGAAATACGCCATCATGCCTGGTCGCGATGCGGCCGAGCCCGGCGTGGCCAATGCCTGCGCCCAGTATCTGAGCGCCTCGTAAGGCCACTAGTCGTCACTGATACGGTGTTGGGGCTCTGCCTGTCGCGGTTCAAACCGCGCGGGCGGAGCGGCATTGCTGCGGCTTTGGCGCCGGGCCGGAATAAATCCCCTTTTCGGGCCGGAATGACATAGGGTGGCCCCGCGGCCCGCTGCGCCTTTTCCCAAGGTGTCTTCTTGGGCGCACCGCAGAGGGCATCCGAGTGACATCAATCCTTACCGCAGCCGAAACGCTGCAGCGCTCCAGCGCCCATCAGGAGCGCACCCGGCAGCTGCAGAAGGCCGCCGCCGATTCAGAAAAATTCCAGCAGGACGTTCGTAACGCCAGCGCCGCCAAGATGGCGCGCCTGCGCGCCCTGCGCCTGGCCCACGAAGCCGAAGAGAAGGCTGCCAAAGCCCTGCGCAAGGCGGAAAAAGCCGCCAAGCCCAAGCGGGCGCGCAAGGCCAAGCCGGCCGAAGCCGGCATCGTCGAGCCCGTGTAACTCACACCGCCTGCAGCAGCACCTGGCGCTGATTGTCCTTGGCTCCGGCGCTCAGCCGCAGGGCGCCCTCGCTGAGCCGCACGCGTTCCATCGCATTGTCGATGACGCGGCCCTCGATGCGCACTTCCTCGCGCGCGATCAGGCGACGGGCATCGTCGCGGTTGGCGGCCAGGCCGCCGAGCACCAGCAGTTCCGACAGCGAAACGCCTTCGGCCAGATGGGATTTCTGCAGGCGCAGCGATTTCGGCAGATCGGTTTCGACGAGATCCGCCGGCGCAAGCGCGCCGGTCACGGTCTTGACGGACAGATCGAGGGCAGCGTGGTGATCGATGAGAGTGTGGATCGACATGACGGTCTCCGTTGATATGGCCGAAAGGCCGGAGACCCTATGAACACAACAAGCCGCCGACCTGGCGGCTGCAGTGGTTCAGACAATAACCAGCGCGCCGCCCTTATGGGAGGTCGTAAACCAATAATACTGGTGGGCGCTGGTGATCATGACGCCGATTAAAGCGCAGCCGGGCAGGGTCGTCAACGGGGTGCAGCATAAAGCCGTCGACTGTGTGATCGCGGCAACACATGGGTTCCTGCCTAACCATTCCTTGTCATGCCCGGACTTGATCCGGGCATCCACGCTTTCTTGGGGGGAGTCCTTGACCCGTGGATGGCCGGGACAAGCCCGGCCATGACAGCAGGGTTTTGGATGAACGGCGATCATTCGCTACGCAGGTTCACTTTGTTGCCGGCACGCCATAGGGTGCCGGTATGAACCCGCTGTCCGATCCGCGCCGCCATGCGCCTGCCACCCTGCGCAACCGCGAGGCCATTCTCGCGGCGCTGAAGACGGTCGCGCCAGAGCGCGGCCTGCTGCTCGAGATCGCCAGCGGCACCGGCGAACATGCCGCCTTCATGGCGCCGCAACTGGCGCCGCTGCTCTGGCAGCCGAGCGATTTCGATGCCGCGGCGCTGGCCGGCATCGATGCCCATGCCGCCGACAGCAAGGCGGCCAATATTCGCCCGGCGCTGCATCTGGATGTGACGGCGATGCCCTGGCCGTTGCCGGCCTGCGATGCGATCCTGTGCTGCAACATGATCCATATCGCGCCCTGGACGGCGGCCGAAGCACTGTTCGATGGCGCAGCGCGCATTCTGACTGCCCGGGCGCCGCTGATGCTGTACGGCCCGTTCCGTCGCAACGGCGCCCATACCGCGCCGTCGAATGCCGCCTTCGACGATGACCTGAAAGCGCGCGATCCGCGCTGGGGCGTGCGCTGTCTGGACAGCGAGGTTCAGCCGCTGGCGGCCCGGCATGGGCTGCGGCTGGAGCGCGCGATCGACATGCCGGCCAACAATCTGGTGGCCCTGTTCCGCGGACCCTGACCATCCGGCGCAAGACTGCGCAAGAAATGCCCGGCAAAACGATGGATTCGAACCGCGGCAGCGGCAAATAAAGCCCCTTTTGCTGGGGAATTGCTGTATGCTGCAGACAAAGCGGCACCGCGCGGCACCTTGCCGTCGACCGGACAGGAGTTTCCAGTGACAACACGGCTTTCGTCGGATGAGGCGCGCCTGCGAGCGGCGGCGCGGCAGGAGAAAACGCGTCAGCGCGAGCAGCTGGTGGCGGAAACCGAAAAAATGCAGCAGGACCTGCGCAACGCCACCGATGTGAAGATTTCGCGTCTGCGCGAGATGCGGCTGGCGCGCGAGGCCCAGGAGACCGCGGCGGCCGCCGTACGTCTGGCGGAACGCGCCGCCAATCCGCCGGCCCCCAAGCGCTCGCACAAGGCCAAGACCAAGGCGGCTGTGCAGGCCGATGAGGTCGCCGACCTCTGAGAGGTTCCAGGCTGACGGCCGGCTCTTGCCAGTGCACCGGCCGTCCCGTCATGCTGCCGCGCCATGGATAGTGTCACCCAACTGCTGTTCGGCGGCGTCGTGGCGGCAGCCGGTTTCCGCAAAAGTCTCGGTCGCCGTGCGGTCGCCGCCGGCGGCCTGATCGGCACGCTGCCCGATCTCGATGTGCTCAGCAGCCTGTTCGGCGATGCGCATGTCACCGATGTCTGGCTCGATCATCGCGCCGTCACGCATTCTTTTCCGGCCACGCTGGTCTATGGCGCCGCCGCCGGCTGGCTGATCTGGAAGGCCGAACGCCTGCGCCGCAAGCCGGTGGATGCTCCCGGGGATCGCGCGCGCCGCAGCGACTGGATGTGGCTGGGCGCGCTCTGTGCCGTGACCCATCCGCTGATCGACCTGTTCACGTCTTACGGCACGCAGCTTCTGGCGCCGTTCAGCCGTGTGCGCTTCGCCATCGATGCGATGCCGATCATCGATCCGGTCTATACGCTGCCGCTGCTCGCCGTTTTTCTCGTCGCCCTCGTCAGCCGGCGCTTCGATGCCGTGGCCCAGCGCGCCGCGCAGTTCGCGCTGGTCTATATTTTCCTCTACACGACGATGGCCTGGGGCATCGGCCTGCATATGGAAAGCCGCGCCCGCGGCGAGCTGCAGGCGACGGGCAATACAGCGGCGATGTCGGCGCGCATCAACGCCTATCCGGTGATCTTCCAGCCCTGGTGGCGGCGCATCGTGGCCGATACGCCCGACGAGACCCTGATCGGTTTCGCTTCGCCCTTTGCCGAGGCGCCCATCGTCTGGCGGCGCGTGCCGCGCGCGGATCGTAGCGATGCCATCGCCGCGGTTCAGGCGACGCATGACGGCGCAGTGTTCCGCTGGTTCGCCGATGACCGTCTGCACTGGACGCAGAAGCCCGATGCCGCCGCCGATAATATCGGCGGCCTGATCGTGGAGGCGCGCGACTATCGCTATGGCATGCCGGGCGACAGCGCGCTCGGCTTCTGGGGCCTGCGCTTTCGCGTCGACGCGCAGAACCGCGTGCGGGGCGCGCCGGACCGCTTTTCCGAGCGACCAGCCTATTCCGGCGCGGCGCTGCGACAGATGTGGCAGGGCCTGAAGGGTGGCGAAACGCTGCCTTGAATAGCGGGGCGCCACGCCCCATATAAACACCAGTACCGTTCCGCAGCCCAGTGCATAAGCGCAGTGCGGAACTTCGCCGGTCCCGGACCGTTAGGTTTTTCCGCGCCCGTTTTCCGGCCGATCCTTCCCATCTCCGCCTCTGTCGCAGATGCATACCGATGCAATTCTGACGCAGGCGGATCATGCATGGAGTTTCCATGAGCACGTCATCCGAAGCGGCGCGTCTGCGCGCCGAACAGCGTTTCCAGAAAACCAGCGAGCGCGAGCGCGAGGCCGAAGTGGTGCGCCGCGAGCAGGAGAAGCTTGCCAAGGCTACGGCCGAGAAGGTCGAGCGGCTACGCGCCATGCGTCTGGCCCGCGAGGCCGCCCAGGACCTGGACGGCGAACCCACGGAGGCCCGGCGCGAGGCCGAGGCGGATGCGGAAAAACAACGCGCCGCCCTGCTTGCGATCGGCAAGCCGCCGAAACCGCCGGCGCCCAAGCGCGTGCGCAAACCCCGCGCCGTCACCAAACCCCGCGCTATCACCAAACACTGACAAACGGAGAGCCGGCGGGCCGCACCAGGCCGCCGGCTTCGGCCCGGCCGGGGCCTAGCCGCGCCGGCCGGCTTCCCCTATATTGCGGCCGCTATGCCAGACCGACCTAGCGTGGGCGTCACGCCCCAAGCCGGCCGCAGCCCGTTTCCTGCCGTCGCCGCTTCCATAACATTCCCATATACCCGAGCGCAGGGCAGTCATGTCGCTTGCGCTTGAACTGCTGCTGATCGTCGCCCTGATCCTGGTGAACGGCCTGCTCGCCATGTCGGAGCTGGCCGTGGTCTCGGCGCGGCGGGCGCGGCTGGAGGCCATGGCGCGCAAGAAGAAGCGCGGCAGCGCCGGCGCCCGCATCGCCCTGAAGCTGGCGGCCGAGCCTGGCCGCTTCCTCTCTGCCGTGCAGATCGGCATCACGCTGGTCGGCATCTTCGCCGGCGCCTATTCGGGCGCCACGCTGGCCGAGCGCCTGACCCTGTGGCTGAGCGAGAATTTCGCACTCGAACGCGCCATCACCGAGCCGGTCTCCTTCGGTTTGGTGGTCGGCGCCGTCACCTATCTGTCGCTGATCATCGGCGAACTGGTGCCGAAACAGCTGGCGCTGAAGAATCCTGAAATCATCGCCGCCGCCGTGGCGCCGCTGCTCAGCGTGATCGCTGCGATCTTCCGGCCGGTGGTGTCGCTGCTCGATGTCTCCTCGCAACTGCTGCTGCGCCTGATCGGCGGCGGCCGCAGCGATACCGATGCGGTAACCGAAGAAGAGATCAAGCATCTGGTCGCCGAAGCCGAATCCGCCGGCACGGTGGAGCCGGCCGAACGCCTGATGATTGCCGCCGTGATGAAGCTGGGCGACCGCACCGTGCGCAGCGTGATGACGCCGCGCCACGATCTCGACTGGCTCGATCTTTCGGCGCCGCATGAGGAACTGCTGCTGCGTCTGCGTGAAACCACACATCTTTTGCTGCCGGCGGCGCGCGGCTCGATCGACGAACCGCTCGGCAGCGTCAGTGTCAAGGATGTGCTGAACATCCTGCTCGATGAAGGCCGCGATGGCCTGCTGAAGCGCAGCATCAATTCGCTGGTGCGCCCGGTGCAGGCACTGCATGAAAGCGCCGATTTGCTCGATGCGCTGTCGCTGTTGCAGAAGTCGCCGAGCGGCATGGCTTTCGTGGTCGATGAATTCGGCAGCCTCGAAGGCGTGGTCACCGCCAACGACATTCTGGAAAACATCGCCGGCAATTTCGCGCTCGGCGATGGCGAGGTGGCGCCGGGCGTGATGCAGCGCGCCGATGGTTCCTGGCTGCTCGATGGCCTGCTGCCGCGCGAGGAGATGGCCGAGCGGCTGAACCTGCATCTGCCCGAGGAAGACGACCATCACACGGTGGCGGGCTTCCTGCTGGCGCGCTTCGGCCGCCTGCCCGAGGCCGGCGACATCGTCGACTGGCAGGGCTGGCGCTTCGAGGTGATGGACATGGACGGCCGCCGCATCGACAAGGTGCTGGCGGTGCCGCCGCCGCCGGCCGCGCACGACTCTTAAGTCGTTCTAAGCAAGCGGCTCTGCGGAACAATAATTGTCAGGACGCGTTACCATCCGTCGACGGATTGATATGCCGCAAAAGCCGGCTGCGCAAAGCCTGTGCGTCGGGGCGGCCGCGATAACCGTCCCGTAAAACCGTGAACCAGTTTGGGCAAAAAAAGGGGCCGCATCGAAATGCGGCCCAAGTCTAGGGAGGAAACGCCCGAGAAGGGCATGCAACAAACCGGAAGCTTGTTGCGTTGCAATATGTATCGCGGAAGCAGGTGCACTGCAAGAGGAAAATACAGCACAGAATGTCGCACCTTTAATTTCAATGACTTGTGCAATTTTGTGAGTCAAAAACCGTCCGCATGCGACAGATTATTAGCACGCATACTTTTGTGCAGACGCGAATAAATTCAGACTGTTGCGCCCGGAACACAGGCAGCCGTCTTTTTGAGCAATAATACAGAGCTGCCGAATCGGGCAGAAGCGGGCGGTTCGGCCGGGATCGTGTCGCCTAGCGGCTGAGCCAGCCGGCGATCCATTTCGGCAGGGCTTCGGGCAGCATCGGCAGGGAAATGAAATATCCTTGCGCGATATCGCAGTCTTCCTGGGCGGCGCAGTCCCAGTCGGCCTGGCTTTCGATGCCCTCGGCCACGGTGACCATGCCCAGCCGTTTGGCGAGGCGGACACTGGAGGAGACGATGGCGCGTGCCGCCGCATCCTCGGCCGCGAGACCGATGAACTGGCGGTCGATCTTCATTTCCTCGAAGGGAAAGCGCTGCAGCTGTTCCATCGAGGAATAGCCGGTGCCGAAATCGTCGATCGCTAGGTTGAAGCCTTTCAGCCGCAGGCGGGTGAGCACTTCGAGCGCTGCCGTCTGATCCTCGATCAGACGGCTTTCGGTGACTTCCAGCATGATGTCGGCGGCTTTCAGGCCATGCTCGTTCACGGCGGCCGCAATGCGCTGCGGCAGGTCGAGGCGCGTGAGGTTGGCGGTCGACAGATTGACGGCCATCTGCAGCCGCAGACCGCCGGCACGCCAGCGCGCCGCGGCCTGCAGCGCCTGGGCGAGGATGGTGTCGAACAGCGGTTCGGCGGCGGCGCCGTTCTCGGCCAGCGGAATGAACTGGCCCGGCCCGATCATGCCGCGCTGGGGGTGACGCCAGCGCGCCAGCGCCTCGACGCCGATCGGCTGGCGCGTCGTCATCTGCACCTTGGGCTGCACGGCGATCTCGATCTGGCCCATGCGAATGGCGTCGAGCAGCTCGGCCTCGCTGACCGGCGCATCGATGCGGCCGGGAATGCGCGCATCGCCTTCGCGCATGCGGCCCAGCAGGGCGGCGACGGCGGCACGCGTCAGCGGTTTTTCCAGCACGCCGAGAATATTGAGCCGATGGGCGCGCGCCAGGGCTTCCGCCGTGCGCAGCACGCTGCGGGCCTCGCCGCTGAACAGCGCGATCTGGCCGGCGAAATTGCGGTCGGCCAGATGGCGCAGCACCTCGATGCCATCCATCACCGGCATGTTGAGATCGAGCAGCATCAGGTCGCAGTGATGGCCGGCCTGCAGCATGTCGTCCAGTGCGGCCAGCGCGCCGGCGCCATCGTCGCCGGTGCGGATCATCTCGACGCCGCTGGCGCGCAGCATGGCCGACGCCATGTCGCGCATCAGCTTGACGTCATCGACCACCAGCACGCGCAGGCGGCTGAAATCGGGGGCTTTTGAATCCGGCGGTTCGGTCGGGGCGGACAAGCGGGCCTCGGCGGGGTTGCCGCTACTGTCGGCTTTCCGCCCGGGTCAGGTCAAGCCGGCTTGTCGCCGGCGCCATCGGGTGCCGCCGCCGAGGGCGGCTCGATATTGCCGCGCCGCTGCAGGGCAAGCGCCAGCAACCAGCACAGCGCCGCCCAGGCGCTGCCGGCGATCCAGCCGCCCAGCACGTCGCTCGGCCAGTGCACGCCGAGATAGACGCGGCTCGCTCCCACCAGCATGGTGAGCAGGATGGCCAGGATCAGCAGGAACAGCTTGAGCCGGCGGTTCTGCGCGCTGCGGGCCAGCAGGGCGGCAAGCGTCAGGTAGGTGACCGCCGCCATCATGGCATGGCCCGAGGGGAAGCTCTCGGTGTAGACGCTCATGCCATGGGGCACCAGGTCGGGTCGCGGCCGGTCGAAGCCGAATTTCAGCAGTCGTGACAGCAGCTGGCCGCCACCCAGCGCCAGCAGCACCAGCAGCACTGTGCGGTATTTGCGCAGCAGCAGCAGCCAGCCCAGGGCTGCCAGTGCGATGAAGGCCAGCGGCCCGGTGCTGCCAAAGGCGGTGATGTCGCGCACCATCTCCTCGAACCAGGGTGGCCCAAGCGGATCGGAGAGGTCGGACGGATTGCGCAAGGCGAGCAGCAGCCTGCGGTCGAGGTCGCTGGTGTCGCCTTCGATCATCTCGTCGGCCAGGGCAACGAAGCCCCAGACCATGGCCGTGACAAAGCCGAAGCCGAGCAGCAGCGGCAGTTCGGTGCGGCGGATCAGGTCGGCGAGGAAGCGGATGAAGCGAAGCATGGCGTTACACTAACGCGTCATCCTCGGGCTTGTCCCGAGGATCCATCCCATCCATTGGCAGCGCTGGACGTGCAGATAGACCCTCGGAATAAATCCGAGAGTGACGGTTCATACGATTGACAGGCCGCCTTACCGAAACGCGCCGTGATATTCGTCATTCGGCGCCATCTCGATGGCGGCGGCCATGCGGTTGCTCATGTTGAAGAAGCTCACTGTCGCCGCGATGTCCCAGATGTCCTTGTCGCTCCAGCCCGCTTTACGCAGGGCCTCGCGGTCGGCTTCCACGATCTTGGCCGGGGTCTCGGTCAGCTTGGCGGCGAAGTCCAGTGCGGCGCGAATCTTCGGCTTCAGATCGGCGGCGCGATAATTCATCACCATCAGTTCGCCCAGTTTCGGATCGCCGGAAATCTGGCGCACGGCGGCGCCATGGGCAGTGAGGCAGTAGAAGCAGTGATTGATGCTGCTGACCACCACGGCGATCATCTCGCGCTCAAGTTTGCTGAGCCCCGACTCGCCGAGCATCAGCTCGTTGTACATCTCGGTGAAGCCGCGCAGCTTCTTGGCGTCGAAGCTGTAGCTCAGCAGCACGTTCGGCACGAAGCCGATCTTCTCATCGCATTTGGCGAAATAGGCCTGGATCGCCGGATCGAGCGTGTTGCGCGCCGGCACCGGAATCTTCAGCGCATGCGGCCTGGTTGCCCTGACAGCTTTCGGGGCGGGCTTCTTCGCGGGTTTGGCTTTGGCCATGTCTTCCTCCTGGGCGGGAGGAAAGCTTAGCGCTTATCGAAGCCGTCTTTAAAGCCCCCGACCTGACCGCGATGGCGCAGCAGATGGTCGGCCAGCACCAGGGCCAGCATGGCTTCGCCCACCGGCACGGCACGGATGCCGACGCAGGGATCATGGCGGCCCTTGGTGGTGATTTCGGTTTCAGTGCCGAAACGGTCGACGGTGGCGCGGGGCGAGAGGATCGATGAGGTCGGCTTCACGGCGAAGCGCACGACAATCTCCTGGCCGGTGGAAATGCCGCCGAGGATGCCGCCCGCCTGGTTCGACTGGAACTCGGCCTTGCCATCCTTGAGCCGCATCTCGTCGGCATTGGCCTCGCCCGAAAGCGCGGCGGCGGCAAACCCCGCGCCGATCTCCACGCCCTTCACGGCGTTGATGCTCATCATCCCAGCCGCCAGATCGGCATCCAGCTTGCCGTAGATCGGCTCGCCCAATCCTGCCGGAATGCCGCTGGCGCGCAGTTCGACCACGGCGCCAACCGACGAGCCCGCCTTGCGGATCTCATCCAGATAATCTTCCCATTCCAGCGCCATTTTCGGGTCGGGGCACCAGAAGGGATTCTGCGTCACGCTGTCCCAGCTCCAGGTGGAGCCGTCGATCTTCTTCTCGCCGATCTGCACCAGCGCGCCGCGGATCTGCATCTGCGGGCCGATGAGAGTCTTCAGCACCTGGCGCGCCACCGCGCCGGCAGCAACGCGGGCCGCCGTCTCACGCGCTGAGCTGCGCCCGCCGCCGCGATAGTCGCGGATGCCGTATTTGCTCCAGTAGGTATAGTCGGCATGACCGGGACGGAATTTGTCCATGATCTCGCCGTAGTCTTTGCTGCGCTGATCGACATTGTCGATGAACAGCATGATCGGCGTGCCGGTGGTCTGGCCTTCAAAGGTGCCAGACAGAATCTTCACAGCATCCGGTTCGCGGCGCTGGGTCACAAACCGCGACGTGCCGGGTTTGCGCTTGTCCATCCAGTCCTGGATATCGGCTTCGGTCAGGCTGATGCGCGGCGGCGCACCGTCGATGACGCAGCCCAGGGCCGGGCCATGGCTTTCGCCCCAGGTGGTGACGCGGAACAGCCGGCCGAAACTGTTATCGGACATGACTGCTATCCCACATGGGCGCCTGCTTACTCGCCCTTCTTGAGCGACAGCAGCAGTTCGGCGACCTGCGGCGCCTGATCCACCGCCACCATGCCGACGCTGTGATAGCCGCTGTCGACATGATGGGTCTCGCCCGTCACGCCGGCACCGAGATCGCTCAGCAGATACAGGCCGGCGCCACCGACCTGCTCGATGGTGACATTGCGGCGCAACGGCGCGTTCAGTTCGTTCCACCGCAGGATGGCGCGGAAATCGCCGATGCCGCTGGCGGCCAGGGTCTTGATCGGGCCGGCCGAGATGGCGTTGACGCGGATATTCTTGCGGCCGAGATCGGCGGCGAGATAGCGCACGCTGGCTTCAAGGGCTGCTTTCGCCACGCCCATCACATTGTAATGCGGCATGACGCGCTCGGCGCCGTAATAGGTCAGGGTGATCGCCGCGCCGCCATCGGTCATCAGCTTTTCGGCGCGCTGCATCACAGCGGTGAAGCTGTAGCAGCTGACATTCATGGTCAGCGCGAAATTGTCGAAGCTGGTGTCGATATAGCGACCCTTCAGCTCGTTCTTATCGGAGAAGCCGATGGCATGGACCAGGAAGTCCATCTTGCCCCAGGCCTTCTCCAGCGCGGCGAAGGTGGAATCGATCGAGGCGGGATTGGTGACGTCGCATTCCAGCACATGTTCGGCGCCGATGGTGGCGGCCAGGGGCTTCACGCGTTTTTCCAGCGCCTCGCCCTGATAGGTGAAGGCCAGTTCGGCGCCATGCTCGTGCAAAGCCTTGGCAATGCCCCAGGCCAGCGAACGATCATTGGCGACGCCCATGATCAGGCCACGCTTGCCCTGCATGAGCGGTTGCGGATTGGACATGAATCCCCTCGGAAATCAGCTTTAATCGGGTCGGACGGCCGGGGCTGCCTGCAACAAAAAGACAACCGGGCACGCATTCTGGGCCGGGAGAGTATCCCAAAGGGGTGCCCCAGCCAAGGCGGATAACCCTTTTCCGAACAATGACTTGGCAGAATTTTCCGGGGCCCGGCAGCAGCGTGGCGGGGTCCGGGGCGGAAAGGATGGGTTTTGCCCGTTTAACGATTATACTGACAGGGAAATCTGACCCGGCCGGCCCGTTCATGCTCCATGTCGCCTCCCTGACCTTTGTCATTGTGCTCCGCGAGGGTCTGGAGGCGCTGCTGGTGATCGCCGCGCTGGCCGCCTTCCTGATGCGGGCGGGCGAAAGCCACCGCCTGAAGGCGCTGGTCTGGGGCGGCGGCCTGGCCCTGCTGGCCAGCCTGGTGGCCGCCTGGGTGTTCGAGGAAGTTTTTGCCAATATCGACGACCTGACCGAAGCCGTCATCATGCTCTGCGTCGCCCTGCTGCTGTTCCATGTCAGCGCCTGGCTCTGGCGGTTCCGCAACCTGCAGGCCTGGCAGCGCCATCTGGAGCAGAAGGTGGGCGGTGCCCTGGAAGCCGACAGTTCTTTCATGCTGGGCCTGATCGCCTTCCTGGCCGTGTTCCGCGAGGGCGCCGAGACGATCCTGTTCCTCTATGCCGCCACCGATGACGAGATCGGCGCGCTGCCGGCCGTGATCTTTGGCAGCGTTGCGGCGCTGCTGGCGCTGGTTGTCTGCTACTGGGCGATGACGCGGCTGGCGCTGCGCCTGCCGCTGCGGCCGCTGTTTGCCGTCACGTCGCTGTTTCTCTTCGTGCTCGGCCTGCGCTTTGTCGGCGTCGCCATCGATGAATTCCAGATTGTCGGCTGGTTGCCCGCCGACCCAGTGGCGCTGCCCGACTGGATGGTGCGGGTTGGCGTCAATCCCAGTCTGCAGGCGCTCGGGCTTCAGCTGTTGCTGATTCTCGGCTTCGCGGCGCTGTTCTGGTTTGCTCGCCCGTCCCAGGGCAAGCTGGGCGGCCCGGACAAGACGGCGTAAGGCGGCCGAACGCCGCTGTCATGCCATCGCGCAGCGGTGGTATCCACGACTTCGATTGATGAAGAGACATGGATGCCACGCAAGCGTGGCATGACGGCAGGGGTATGGTTCAGCCTAGGATCGATTGCAGCTTCATGGCAACGCCCATGCTGCCCTTCACCTTGAGCTTGCCCATCATGAAGGCCGTGGTGGGATCGAGGTCGCCGCCGGCCAGGGCGACGAAATTGTCGAGCGACATGGTGATGGTGCAGTCGGCTTCGGCATCCTCGTTACTCACCGTGCCGGCATTGCCGTCGATGAAGATCATGCCGTCATCACCGAAATCGAATTTCACGGTGGCGTCGAGCGCACCCGGCTTCACGCGCTGGGCCATCTGCTGGGTGATCTGTTCGAGCGACATGGTGAAAGCTCCCCGTTTTCCCTGTGATGCTACTGCGCAATGGAATTGACGTAAGGTCAAGCGCCATGCGGGTTTTTCGCACCCTATATTGACGTTGACGTAAGCGTCAAGTAGCGTTCCTCTCATAAAGAAAACAACACGCGACAGCATATGCAGAGTGCTGCGTACAGGGAGCGAAACATCCGATGCCGTATCAGTCGGTTTTCCGCGATGCGTTGTTCGCCGGCCAGGTGATCATTGTCACCGGTGGCGGCTCGGGCATCGGGCGTTGCACCGCGCATGAGCTCAGCCGGCTTGGCGCCAGGCTGGCGCTGATCGGCCGCAAGATCGACAAGCTGCAGACGGTGGCCAACGAGCTGCGCAGCGACAATCCCGGGGCGGAAGTCGCCTGCTTCAGCTGCGACATCCGCGAGGAAGCAGCCGTGGCCGAAACCGTGAAGGCGACGCTGGTGCAGTTCGGCCGCATCGACGGCCTGGTCAACAATGCCGGTGGGCAGTTCCCGGCACCCTTGGCCCAGACCTCGCAGAAGGGCTGGGATGCCGTGGTGCGCAACAACCTCACCGGCGGCTTCCTGATGGCGCGGGAATGCTACACGCAATGGATGGCCGATCATGGCGGCAGCATCGTCAACATCGTCGCCGATATGTGGATGGGCATGCCCAATATGGGACATTCCGGCGCGGCGCGCGCCGGCATGGTCAACTTCACCGAAACGGCCGCCTGCGAATGGGGTGTCAGCGGCGTACGCGTCAATGCGGTGGCACCGGGCTGGATCGCCTCCAGTGGCATGGACACCTATCCAGACTGGATGAAGCCGCTGATCCGCGACATGCGCAATCATGTGCCGCTGCAGCGCCTGGGGACAGAGGCCGAGGTCTCGGCCGCCATCGTCTACCTGCTGTCGCCGGCGGCGAGCTTCATCAGCGGCACGACGCTCCGCGTGGATGGGGCAGTACCCAATGCACGCCGGCATTACCCGTTGCCAAAGCATGGCAAGTCGCAGGCCTTCGACGGTTTCCACCGTTCGGTGATGCCGGACGTGCTGAAAGAGGGCTGAGATGGCGCTGATCCGGTCGCAGATTGAGACGGCGTCGGAAGGCTACCGGCAGAATCGCGCCGACATGCTGGCGCTGGTCGAGGGGTTCCGTGCTCTGGAGCAGCGCGTGCGCGACACCTCCAACGCGCGCCGGCCGGTGTTCGAGAAGCGCGGCCAGATCACGCCGCGCGACCGCATCGCCCATCTGCTGGATCGCGGTGCGCCATTCCTGGAAATCTCGACGCTCTGCGGCTACCAGATGCACGATGACGACGGTGCCGAGAATATCATGGGCGGCGGCTTCATTGCCGGCATCGGCAGCATTGCCGGCATCCGCTGCCTGGTCACGGCGTCTGACAGTGGCATCAAGGGCGGCACGATTGCGCCGATGGGCCTGCGCAAAAGCCTGCGCGCCCAGGAGATCGCCTATCGCAACAAGCTGCCGGTGGTGAACCTGGTCGAATCCGGCGGCGCCAATCTCAATTACCAGGCCGAGATTTTCGTCGATGGCGGGCGCGGCTTCGCCAACCAGGCCCGCCTGTCGGCGGCCGGCATTCCGCAGGTGACCGTGGTGCATGGCTCCAGCACGGCGGGCGGCGCCTATATCCCGGGCCTGAGCGATTATGTGGTGGTGGTGAAAGGCCGGGCGAAAATCTTCCTCGCCGGACCGCCGCTGCTCAAATCCGCCACCGGCGAGATCGCCACCGATGAAGAACTCGGCGGCGCCGAGATGCACACCACGGTGTCCGGCGTGGCCGAATTCATAGCCGAGGACGATGCCGACGGGTTGCGCATCGCGCGCGAGATTTTGGCCAGGCTGCCGTGGAACGAGCGCGGGCCGCAGCTCCGGAAGAAGGCGTGGACGGCGCCGGCCTACGACAGTGACGAACTCTGCGGCGTGGTGCCGGTGGATTACCGCAAGCCCTATGATGTGCGTGAGGTGATCGCGCGCCTGGTCGATGCCAGCGACTTCACCGATTTCAAGGCGTCCTACGGCGTTCATACCGTCTGCGGCCAAGCCAGCATCGAGGGCGAGGCCATCGGCCTGATTGGCAATAACGGCCCCATCGATACCGAAGGCGCCGTGAAGGCGGCGCAGTTCATCCAGCTCTGCGACCAGGCCGACATGCCGATCGTGTTCCTGCAGAACACCACCGGCTACATGGTGGGCAAGGAGGCCGAGCGCGGCGGCATCGTCAAGCATGGTTCGAAGATGATCCAGGCGGTGACCAATGCGCGCGTGCCAAAGCTGACGCTGCATATCGGCGCCAGTTTCGGGGCGGGCAATTACGGCATGTGCGGCCGGGCCTACGATCCGCGCTTCATCTTCGCCTGGCCCAACAATCGCATCGCCGTGATGGGGCCGGAACAGGCCGCCGGCGTGCTGGGCATTGTGGCGGAGGAGAAATTCCGCCGCGCCGGGGCCGAGCCCGATATGGCGGCGCTGGAAAAGATGAAGGCCCATGTGGTGAAGAAGATGGAGACGGAATCGACCGCTTATTTCGCCACCGCGCGGCTGTGGGACGACGGCCTGATCGATCCGCGCGACAGCCGTCGTGTGCTCGCGCTGTGCCTCGATATCTGTCGTGACGCGGATGCCCGCGTCACCAAGCCGAATGCCTTCGGCATCGCCCGCATGTGAGGAGGATCTAGCCATGGAATTCACCCAGGAACATGAAGGCCTGCGCCGCAACCTGATCAAGTTCATCGACGCGGAGGTCAATCCCCATGTCGAGGAATGGGAGCGTGATGGCGCGTTTCCGGCGCACGAGCTGTTCAAGAAGATGGGCAATCTCGGATTCCTCGGTATCAACAAGCCGGTGGAATATGGCGGCCTCGGCCTCGATTACTCCTACCAGCTGGTGATGATCGAAGCGCTCGGCCATATGAATTGCGGCGGCGTGCCGATGGGCATCGGCGTGCAGACCGATATGGGCACGCCAGCGCTCAGCCGCTTCGGCTCGGATGAATTGCGAAAAGAGTTTCTCGCGCCCGCGATTGCCGGTGACCAGGTGGTCTGCCTCGGCGTGTCGGAAGTCGGCGCCGGTTCCGATGTGGCCGGCATCAAGACCACGGCCAGAAAAGACGGCGGCGATTACGTCATCAACGGCGGCAAGATGTGGACCACCAATGGCACCCAGGCCGACTGGATGTGCCTGCTCGCCAATACCGGCGAGGGCCCGATCCATCAGAACAAGTCGCTGCTCTGCCTGCCGATGAAGACCAAGGGCGTGTCGATCGCCCGCAAGCTCGACAAGATGGGCATGCGCAGCTCGGATACCGCGCAGGTCTATCTGGATGACGTGCGCATCCCGCAGCGCTATCTGATCGGCCAGGAAGGCCATGGCTTCGTCTACCAGATGCAGCAGTTCCAGGAGGAGCGGCTGTGGTGCGCCTTCTCCTCGCTGTTGGCCTTCGACCGCCATATCGACGAGACGATCGATTACACCCGCCAGCGCAAGGCCTTCGGTCAGTCGATCCTCGACAACCAGGTGGTGCATTTCCGCCTGGCCGAACTGCGCACTGAGGTCGAGCTGCTGCGTTCGATCAGCTATCGCGCCGCCGATCTCATGCTCAAGGGTGAGGACGTCACCATGCTGGCCTCCATGGCCAAGCTGAAGGCCGGCCGGCTGGCGCGCGAGATCACCGATGCCTGCCTGCAGTATTTCGGCGGCATGGGCTTCATGAACGAAACGCCGATCAGCCGCGCCTATCGCGACAGCCGGCTGGCCTCCATCGGCGGTGGCGCCGACGAGGTGATGCTGGGGATCATCTCGAAATACATGGGCATCCTGCCAGGCAAGAAGAAGTCGTAAGTGGCGTCTTTCACCACCATCCTGATCGCCAATCGCGGCGAGATCGCCTGCCGGGTGATCCGTTCGGCCCGTGCGCTCGGGTATCGCACGGTGGCGGTCTATTCCGAGGCCGATGCCGGTGCGCTGCACACGCAGATGGCCGATGCGGCAGTCTGCATCGGCCCCTCTGATGCGAAGCAGAGCTATCTCAATATCGATGCGATCCTGGCCGCGGCAAAGCAGAGTGGTGCGCAGGCCGTGCATCCGGGCTATGGCTTCCTGTCGGAGAATGCGGAGTTCGCCAAAACCTGCGCCGATGCCGGGCTGGTCTTCATCGGGCCGCCAGCCGCAGCCATTGCCGCCATGGGCAACAAGGCGGCGGCGAAGCAGCGCATGATCGCGGCCAATGTCCCCTGCGTGCCGGGCTATCAGGGCGCGGATCAAAGCGATGCCGCGCTGGTCGCGGAAGCGGCAAAGATCGGCTTGCCGGTGATGGTGAAAGCAGCGGCCGGCGGTGGCGGACGCGGCATGCGTCTGGTAACGGACAAGGCCGACCTGCCCCATGCGATTGCCACCGCGCGTGCCGAAGCGGAAAACGCTTTCGGTTCCGGCGAGCTGATCCTGGAAAAAGCCGTGGTCGACGGCCGCCATGTCGAAATCCAGGTCTTTGCCGATACTAAAGGAAACACGATCCATCTGGGCGAGCGCGATTGCAGCGTGCAGCGCAGGCATCAGAAAGTTATCGAGGAAGCGCCCTCGCCGGCCGTGGATGCGGCCCTGAGGGAAAAGATGGGCGCCGCTGCGGTGGCGGCAGCGAAGGCGATTGGCTATGTCGGCGCCGGCACGGTGGAATTCCTGCTCGATGCCGACGGCAAGAGCTTCTACTTCCTGGAAATGAACACGCGGCTGCAGGTCGAGCATCCGGTCACCGAGATGGTGACGGAACTTGATCTTGTCGCCTTGCAGATTCAGGTCGCGGCCGGCCGGCCGCTGCCGCTGACACAGGCAGACGTGACATTCAACGGCCATGCCATCGAGGTGCGGCTCTATGCCGAGGCGCCCCATGCCGGCTTCCTGCCGCAGGCTGGGCAGTTGCTGCGCTGGCAGCCACCGGAAGGCGAGGGCCTGCGCACCGACCATGGCCTGCATGGCGATGGCCAGGCGATCACGCCGTTTTACGATCCGATGATCGCCAAGGTGATCGCCCATGGCGACAGCCGCGAGGAGGCCCGTCGCCGTCTGATCGCGGCGCTGGACCATACGGTGGTGCTGGGACTGGAGACCAACCGGGCCTTCCTGATCGACCTGCTGGCGCATCCGGTCTTTGCTGCCGGCGCAGCGACCACGCGATTTATTCCGCAACATTTTGCAAGCATCGCCGCGCTGCCGCCCGATGAAACGCTGTTGCGTGCGGCCGCCCTGCTGTGGTTCGAGCGCTCGGCCGCTGCCAACGGCCATGATCCGGCGAGGGCCTGGTCCTCCACCGGCGCCTTTGACTGGCCGGTGCTGCTTGGCTGGGGCGAGAGCAGGCGCAGGCTCAGCGTCGGTGTGGCGGGGCCGGAGCGGTATCGTGTGGACGGCGTCACCTGCACGATTACGCGACGAGAGTCGGGGACGATCCGTATTGGCGCCGAAGGCATAGAGCGCAGTATCGCCTTCGCTTTTGCCGGCGATGATCTGCACCTGTGTTGCGATGCGGCATCGCTGGCCTGCCGTGACCTGACCTGGGTGCCGCCGGCCGGGAACGAGGCGGCAGCCGAACGTGAGCTGCGGGCGCCGATGAACGGCAAGATCGTGGCCGTGCTGGCGGTCGAGGGCGAGAGGGTTGCGCGCGGCCAGCGTCTGGTGATCATGGAAGCTATGAAAATGCAGCATGAAATGGTGGCCCGCATCGACGGCCTGGTAGAGCGCCTGCCGGTCAAGGTGGGCGACCAGGTGGCGACACGGCAGTTGCTGGCCGCGCTGACGGCCGCGGATTAGCTCGATGAGCAAGATGGATGTCCTGCCGGCACGGGTGCGCCCTCTCTGCGAGGATGATGCCCCGTCTTATCGCGCCTGCCTCGACCAGGTGGCGCGCGAACGCCTGTTCATCGCCTTCACCGAGGCGCCGTCGGAACACGAGGCGCGTTTCTACATCAAGGCCATGCTGCAGCGGCAGCTGCCCTTCGTGGTGGCGGTCGATCCCATCGATACCGTGGTCGGCTGGTGCAACATCCATGTGGCGCCTGACAATCCGAACCGGCCTGGTTTCGGCCATGTCGGCATCCTCGGCATGGGCCTGGTCGAGCAGTATCGCGGCAAGGGCCTGGGCACTCAGATGATGCAGGCCTGTTTCGACTGGTCGGGCCGCGTCGGCCTCGAACGGATCGAGCTGCAGGTCTACGCCTCCAACACCGGCGCCATCGGATTGTATCGCAAGTTCGGCTTCACCACCGAAGGCGTGAAGACCCGGGCCCGCAAGCTGGACGGCCATTACGATGATATCGTGCTCATGGCGCGGCTGCGGCCGCCCTCGGCCTCTCCTGCGGATAATGGCGGCGGGCGCTGACCAATGCTGATGGCCTCGCCCTATTACACGGCCGATCATGAGGCCTTCCGCGACCAGCTCCGCCGTTTCGTGACGAAGGAGATCGCGCCTTTCGTCGATCAGTGGGACGAGGCCGGGGAATTTCCGCGCGCGCTCTATAAAAAAGCCGCCGGCGTCGGCATGCTGCAGCTCAATTTCCCCGAGGAGTATGGCGGCATCGCCGCCGACCGCTTCTACGCGGTGATCCTCGGCCAGGAGCTGGCGCGCACCGGCTCGGGCGGCGTGGCGGCATCGTTGATGAGCCATACCATCGGCACCCCGCCGATTGCCAAACTCGGGTCGGAGCATCTCAAGCGCCGGGTGCTGCCGGCGGTGCTGGCCGGTGAGAAGATTTCGGCGCTGGCGATCACCGAGCCTTCGGGCGGCTCGGATGTCGCCAACCTGAAGACCACGGCAAAGAAAGACGGCGACCATTACGTGGTGCGCGGCGAGAAAACCTTCATCACCTCCGGCATGCGTGCCGATTTCTACACCGTGGCGGTGCGTACCGGCGAGGCCGGCATGGGCGGCATCTCGCTGCTGCTGATCGAGCGCGACACGCCGGGATTCAGCCGCACGCCACTGAAAAAGATGGGCTGGTGGGCCTCGGATACCGCGACGCTGCATTTTGACGATTGCCGCGTGCCGGTGGAAAACCTGATCGGCGCGGAGAATCAGGGCTTCCGCGGCATCATGCTGAATTTCAACGACGAGCGGCTGGGACTTTCGGCCAGCGCCATCGGCTTCGCTCGCACGGCTTACGACGAGGCGCTGGACTATGCGCGCCAGCGCGAGGCCTTCGGCAAACGCCTGATCGGCCATCAGGTGCTGCGGCACAAGCTGGTCGACATGGCGCAGCGGATCGAGGCAAGCCAGGCGTTCCTCGAGCGCGTGGCCTGGGCGCTCGACCAGGGCGAAAGCCCGATTGCCGAATTGTGCATGCTGAAGAACCAGGCGACCCAGACCATGGCCTTCTGCGCCTCGGAAGCCGTGCAGATCCTCGGCGGCGCCGGCTTCATGCGCGGCGCCAAGTCCGAGCGCATCTATAGAGAAGTCAAAGTGAACGCCATCGGCGGCGGCACCGAGGAAATCATGAAGGACCTGGCGAGCCGGCAACTGGGCTGGTGATTGTCGCCCGACAATTCTGCGCTGGATTTCCGTGGAATGCAGGACTAGAAGCGGATTGATCCCGCCACGGAGCGTCCCCATGCAGATGTCCCAGATTCCCTTCGGCACCACCGACTGGTCGAAGATCGAGCCCACCCATCACAAGGGCGAAACCGGCAGCGCCACCTGGCGCACGCAGACCTTCGGCGGCATCCGGGTGCGCCGCGTCGATTACACGCCGGGCTACCTGGCCGACCACTGGTGCGTGAAGGGGCATATCCTGTTCGTGTTGGAAGGCGAGCTGGAGACCGAGCTTGAAGACGGCCGTGTTTTCACCATGACGGCCGGGCAGTCCTACCAGGTGGCTGACAATGCCGAGCCGCACCGCTCGCGCACCGCCACGGGAGCAAAGCTGTTCATCGTCGACTAGTCCGCGTCACTTTTCAGTCCAGGGCAGGAAACGTAAAAACAATGACCGTACAGACGGCGACCGCCGACGATATCGAATCCTCCTATGCCTGGATGCGTCTCGTTGTCGCTATGGTGATCGGCACCATCGGCGGCGTCGGCATGTGGTCGCCCGTCGTCGTTGTGCCGGCCGTACAGGCGGATTTCGGCATCACCCGCGCCGAGGCCGCGCTGCCTTACACGCTGACCATGATCGGCTTTGTCTTCGGCAGCATTCTGGCCGGACGGCTGGCCGACAAGCGCGGCATCATCTGGCCGGTGGTGCTGGCGACCTTGACCATGTCGGCGGGATATGTTGCCGCTGCGCAGGCGCCGAGCTTCCTGGTCTTCGCCGTGATCTGCGGCCTGATGGGCCTGATGGGCAGCGCGGCCTTCTTCGCACCGCTGCTGGCCGACACCTCGCTGTGGTTCGACCGGCGGAGAGGTCTGGCGATCGCGCTCTGCGCCAGCGGCAACTATGTCGCCGGCACGATCTGGCCGCCGGTGCTGGAGCATTTCATTTCCACCATCGGCTGGCGCGACACACATTTCTATGTCGGCCTGTTCTGCCTGGTCACGCTGCTGCCGCTGGCGCTGCTGCTGCGCCGCCGGCCGCCGGCGCTGAAGGTGGCGACGGCTGCCGCCACGGCCGGCTTCGTGCGGCCGCTTGGCCTGCGGCCCAACATGCTGCAGGGCCTGATTGTTCTCATGGGGCTGGGCTGCTGCGTCGCCATGTCGATGCCGCAGGTGCATATCGTCGCCTATTGCGTCGATTTGGGTTACGGCCCGGCGCGCGGCGCCGAAATGCTGTCGCTGATGCTGGGATTCGGCATCGTCAGCCGTCTGGCGTCCGGCTGGATTTGCGACAAGATCGGCGGGCTGGCGACCCTGCTGCTTGGCTCGACCCTGCAGATGATCGCGCTGTCGCTCTACCTGCCGTTCGACGGGCTGATGTCGCTCTATGTGATTTCGGCGATGTTCGGCCTGGTGCAAGGCGGCATCGTGCCGAGCTATGCCTTCATCGTGCGCGAACTGTTTCCCGCCGGCCAGGCCGGCCTGCGCGTCAGCCTGGCGATTTCCTCGACGCTCGCCGGCATGGCGCTGGGCGGCTGGATGTCGGGCAAGATCTACGACTTCACTGGCTCGTACCAGGCAGCCCTGGTCAACGGGATCGGCTGGAACCTGGTGAATGTGCTGCTTGCCGCCTGGCTGCTGTGGCGGCTGACGCGGCAGCGGCCAACATCCATGACCGCCGACGCATAAACCGTCCGGTCAGGCCAGGCTGGCGCGGCCGGCCGATTTTGCCGTTTCGGTCGAGCTGCGATCCAGCCGCTCTTCGGCGCGCAGCCGCGTTGCCGACAGCTCGCCCGACTGTTCCAGGATCGGATAGGCCACTGCGGTCAGGTGGCTGTTGATGCGCTTGAGGTCACGGATCAGGTCGAGATGGATGGCGCTGGTCTCGATGCTTTCCGAGCGGCCGTCGCGGATGCGCTGGTAATGATGCTCGGCGGCGATCTGCTCGGCCTCGCGCAGGTCGGCCTTTTCCTTCAGAAGCTGGCGCGCCAGTTTCACGTCGCCCGACATGAACAGGTTGCAGGCCATCTGCAGGTTGGCAGCGACGCGATGATGGAAGTCGGTCAGTTCGGCCAGGCCTTCCTTCGAGAAAGTCAGCTTGTTCTTGATCTTCTTCTGGGCCAGATCCATCAGGTTCTTGTCGATGATGTCGCCGATATGCTCCAGATTCGTCGTGAAGGTCAGCACCTCCACGTAACGCCGGCTCTCGGCCTCATCCAGGCCATGCTTGCTCAGCTCGGTGAGATACAGCTTGATCGCCTCATAGAGGCCATCCACCGCGTCGTCGGCCTGCTCCACGGCCTTTTTCAGCTTGGCATCGTCCTTGGTGAACACCGTCATGGTGTCGTCCAGCATGCGCGCCACGGCATCGCTTAAACGCAGCGTCTCGCGCGCCGCGCCGGCCAGGGCCGCAGTCGGCGTGTCGAGTGCGGAATGATCCAGGTAACGCGGCTTGCTGCCGTCGTCGACAGTGGGCAGGTCGGGCATGATGCGCCTGGCCAGACGGTCCAGCGGTGTGGTCAGCGGCAGGAAGACCAGGGCGATGGCGATATTGAAGGCGGTATGGGCATTCACCGCCATGCGCGCCGGATCGGCGCCGAAGACGCTCAGCCATTGCGGCAGCTGGGCGATGAACGGCAGCACGGCCACGGTGGCGAGCACGCGGGTGATCAGGTTGGCAAGCTGGGCGCGGCGGGCGGCGGGCGGTTCGCCACTGGACGCCAGCAGCGGCGAAATCGCCGTGCCGAGATTGGCGCCGACGATCAGGGCGATCGCCAGACTGCCATCGATGGTGCCGGCTTTCGCCATGGCGGCGGCCAGCAACACGGTGGCGAGGCTGGCATGGCTGATCCAGGTCAGGATCGCGAACAGGATGATGGCGAGGATCGGTTCGCGCTCCAGCGGCGACATCACGATGCTGAGGCCGGGCGAATCGCGCAGCGGCGCGGAAGCGCCGATGATCATCTCCAGCGACAGCAGCATCAGGCCGAGGCCGATCAGCAGGCGGCCGCCATGGCGCAGCATGCCGCCTTCCGACGACAGGAAACCGATGACGCCGAAGACGATGCAGAGCGGCCCGAGCCAGTGCAGGTCGAGCGAGAGATACTGCGCAGTGATCGAGGTGCCGATGCCGGCGCCGAGCAGCACGGCAATCGCCGCCCCGCCGACGATCAGGCCGCGGCCGGCAAAGGAGGAAACGATCATCGCGGTGGCGGTGCTCGACTGCAGCAATGCCGTGACGCCGATGCCGGCGAGGAAGGCATGGACGCGGTTGCGCATGGCGCCGCTCAGGTAGCGTCGGAGCGAGGCGCCGAAGGCGCGCGTCATGCCGGTGCGCACCATGCGCACGCCCCAGAGCAGCAGCGCCACGCCGGCGGCCAGATTGAGGAGGAGTTCGGTCGCGCCTGGAGTGGTGGCAGGGTTCATTGCGCGGCCCCCCGGATATGGCGCGACGGGGAGACGGAGGGCGCGCCAGCGTCCAGCGCAGGAGAATCGGGATCGGGGTCCGGATCGCGGAAAATCGCCATTTTTACTGATACCTTAAGAGCCAAATCGGATTGTTACAGTTTAATTACACCTAGATGACACTAGGGCCAAGCGGTTAATCCCGGATGTGCAGATCTTCTCTGAACTGAACGGCTCGGTGCACAGCGTGCCATCTCTGATGCACGGGAGCGTGCCAGAATAAATGAACAGATATTCCGAGAAATTGTTCAGATTGAGACAGATGCTGATGCGCGATTGCGCGAAGGAGAGAAAAAATGAAAACCGATGAATCGTTTGGTTATGCGCTTATGGCCGAGTTTCTGATTCTGCTCGGCATGCTGGGTATTGTCATGGCATCTTAGGCCGAGGATGTCATATTGCAGGGATTCGGGCTTGCTCTGGCGGCTTTTGCGGTCTTTTACAGCTTCTTTGCAATCGATCGGGCGTACCGCTAGGTAGCGCGGCGTAGCGTCAGATTTTTGAGCTAACGGAAAGTGCGTGACGAAGGCTTTGACACCATCTCACGCCCGCCTGCGATACTCTTCCGCATTTACGAGACGCACATTCGGATCCAGAACCGTCTGGAATCCCAGGCCACGGAAGGCATAACTCAGCAAATCCATGGGCTGGTCAGTACCATCCCATCCGGCGCCGGTGAGGCAGATGACATCATGGCCTGGCCGCAGGCCCAAAGTGCGGATGAGGTCGAGCGAGATCGCCAGCGCCGAGCAGGATTTATCGCGTTCATCAATGCGATCGGCATATACGGCCACATGATTGTCTGTTCGGTTCATGAGGGCGCGGAATGCATGTTCGAGCACGGGATGCGAGCCTATCTGAAGGATATCCATATCCATCACCAGGCCGCAGGTTTTTCCCTTAAAGGCATTCAAGGTGCTGGTGAGGCCGTCTCGCATCTTTTGAACGAATACCTGGCGGATTGGGCTCCATTCCGAGCGGCAAAGCAGGCCCGGCATGACGACGATGATCGCGGAGAAATCCCAGGCTGGCATCCTGTCGCGGTATTGTGAGGTGCGCTGTGTTTTCATGACCCCTGAATAACTCCCGAGGATGGATACATGAAGTCACCAGACGCAGACCCATCACGGTTTCTGGGCGGCGGTAGTCTCGGGGCTTTCTCCCATCGCGATGCGATAGCCGGCCTTGCTAGTAAGAATGATCTTCGGATCTTCCGGATCTTTCTCCACTTTCACGCGCAACTTGCGCACCAGGACCCGAAGGGTGTGCCTGGTATGCTCATCATCCCGTCCCCATAATTCTATGGCAAGGTCGGCCGGGCTAACGGCCATGCTGTCGCGGCGCGCGAGCGCAATCATCAGAACCGCTTCCATGCGCGATAACCGAATGGGTTTTCCGCCTTTCCGTATCATTCCAAGGGAAGCATCGAGCTCAATCGTCGCACCATCAATGATCTTTCTATCGCTGCGCTTGCGCAGATTCGCTTTTATACGCGCGAGCAGTTCCGTGTTGTTGAAGGGCTTCTCCACATAGTCGTTGGCGCCGCCGTCGAACGCATCGACCTTGGAGGACACAGCATTGACACCCGACACGATTATGACGGGCCCCTGCCAGAATTTGCGCAACTCTGACAGGGTCCGCAGGCCTGACAGTCCAGGCATTTCCATATCGAGCAGGACGAGGTCAACATGCCGCTTGTGAAGAATGGAAAGGGCGGTTTCACCACCTTCTGCTTCAAGAAACGTGTAGTTGGAGGTAGCAAGAATCACGCTCAGATGTGCGCGTATATTCTTGCTGTCATCAACAATTAGAATTGAACGTCCAGCGCCCGGCATTGGGTCTCCTGCTTTTCTTATACGCGACATACTCACGCCGAGATTTGTTGGCCACAGACTAGAAGGCGTGCCGGCAGTGCATATTGATTTGCGTCAATCGAAAATAGGCGCTGCCATTGAAAGTTGGTAACCAGACCGCTTCATGGAAGGTCGGGTCCGGAGTATCTCTGTCGTTCGCATCTGCGACTGATTTACAGATGAATTAATGATTCAATCGTCGTGCAGTCGTGCAGTCCGATCGACAGCCGCACGCACCTGATAAACGAATCTGGATGGTCGTCCAGCATTACCGGCCGCATTTCATACGCGGTCATCATCTGGTGATTTCCGTCGAAACTTCTTCTCCGTCACAACGTCGCTGCCCGGTCACGACGGACACAGTCGCAATGTCCACACACCAGCGACATGTCCGATGGGGATTGAGGTGGCAAAGCGGCCTTGCCGAAAGTCACTTGAAATATCAGGCGATGCAGAAGGCTGACAGACTGACGAAAGGCTAAACGATGTTATTCTTTTCCGCTTTGTCTTCCACTAAGGACTTGCGCGCGCAGTTCGCGGCCATCAACAAGTCGCAGGCAGTAATCGAATTCGGCCTGGATGGCACGGTCCTCGATGCCAATGAAAACTTCCTGAAGACTCTCGGCTATACCCTGAACGAGATCAAGGGGCAGCATCACGGCATATTCGTTGAACCGGCCTATCGGGCCAGCGCCGAATATCGCGCCTTCTGGGAAAAGCTGGGGCGCGGTGAGTTCGACGCTGCACAATACAAGCGCCTAGCCAAGGGCGGCCGCGAGGTCTGGATCCAAGCGAGCTACAACCCGGTATTCGACAGCAACGGAAAACCTTACAAGGTGGTGAAGTTTGCCACCGATATCACCGCACAAAAAGCGGCGATGGCCAATTATGAGGGACAGCTAGCGGCGATCGGCAAGGCGCAGGCCGTTATCGAGTTTACGCTGGATGGCACGATCCTGGATGCAAACGAGAACTTCCTGAAGACGCTCGGCTATGCCCTGGATGAGATCAAGGGTAAGCATCACAGCATGTTTGTCGATTCTTCGTACCGGGAAAGTGTCGATTACCAGGTCTTCTGGGCCAAGCTTGGTCGCGGGGAATACGATGCCGGCCAGTACAAGCGCATTGGCAAGGGCGGCAAAGAAGTCTGGATCCAGGCGAGCTACAACCCGATCATGGACGCCAACGGGCGCCCGTACAAAGTGGTCAAGTACGCAACCGATGTCACGGCGCAGACTAAGGCTGCGCAGATGATGCAGATTGCAGTGAGCCAGGTGCAGGCCGTGGTAGATGCCACCCGCGCCAATGACTTGACGCTGCGCATCGATATGAACGGCAAGAGCGGCGACATCCAGACGCTGTGCGAAGGTGTCAACGACCTGGTCGGGACGATGACCGGGATCATCGGCGGCATCCGCGAGGCATCCGATACCATCGCGGCGGCTTCGGGCGAGATATCCACGGGCAGCCAGGACCTGGCGCAGCGCACGGAAAGCCAGGCGGCGTCGATTGAAGAAACCGCGGCTTCCATGCATGAAGTCACGACGACCGTGAAGCAGAATGCCGACAATGCCCAGGCCGCCAACCAGCTGGCCAGTGCGGCCCGCGACACTGCCGAGAAGGGCGGTACAGTGGTGCGGGACGCCGTCGCGGCCGTCAGCCAGATCGAGGAAAGCGCCCGCAAGATCAGCGACATTATCGGTCTGATTGACGAGATCGCCTTCCAAACCAACCTGCTGGCACTGAATGCCTCGGTGGAAGCAGCGCGCGCCGGTGAGGCCGGTAAGGGCTTTGCCGTGGTAGCGCAGGAAGTCCGTGCGCTGGCGCAGCGCTCGGCCAATGCGTCCAAGGACATCAAGGCGCTGATCCAGACCTCGAACGGCCAGGTGAAGACCGGCGCCACTCTGGTCAATCAGGCGGGCCAGTCGCTGACCGAGATCGTGTCGGCCATCAAGAAGGTGTCGGACATTGTCGCCGAGATCGCCGCGGCCAGCCGAGAGCAGGCGACCGGCCTTGAGCAGATCAACACGGCGGTCGCCAGCATGGACGAGATGACCCAGCGCAATGGTGCATTGGTAGAAGAAACGTCCGCCGCAGCACAGTCGCTTTCGAACCAGGCTGGCGAGCTCGCCACGGTGGTGCAGCGCTACAAAACCGGTGACGAGGCTGCTGGTCTTCGTACCGTTGTGGGTCGGCCGGCGCTCAAAGTCATTGCCGAGAAGCGGATTGTGGCAAAGCCGGTTTCGGCGCTTAAGCCAGTGGCCTCGCGTGGAAACGCTGTGCCGAAGGCGGATAGCTGGGAGGAATTCTGATGTCCGCCGCACTCCATGCCGCCCTCCCGGTTGCGCACATGAGCGAATCGTCTGACACGAATCAGGAATGCCTTACCTTCACAGCAGCCGAGCAGGAGTATGGCGTTGCCATACTCAGTGTGCGGGAAATTCGTGGATGGGCCGCGGAAACGCCATTGCCGAACAGTCCGATTGCGGTGCGTGGCATTATTAATCTCCGGGGTCAGGTCGTGCCGATCTACGACCTGCGCATTCGACTTGGCGCGGCACCGAGTACGCCAACCGGGACCCACGTGGTGATCATCGTGGAAGCCGCGTGCGGATTCTACGGTCTGCTGGTCGATTCAGTGTCTGATATTCTCTCGGTGACTAATCAGGAACTGCAGCCTGTGCCACAGACCGGCGTGAGCATGGATAACGCGTTCATCACCGCGTTGCTCGCCCGCGAGGACCGCATGGTGTCACTGCTAGATCTCGATCTACTGGTGCGAAAATGCCCCGGAACCGATGTGGAGATGCCTCTGATTGCCGCGTGAATGTACTTGCCCCAGCCTGTCGAAATACAGCACCAGGCAGTCCATTACAGCATCTGGAAAAATCCATGTCTGACGAATGCAAGGCGAACTGGCTGGCAATGCCTGGCTATGACAGGGCCGCCAGTTTCTTGAACGGCCTTAATATCGATGCCGGGCTGTTCTCTGATCCGGCGCGCACCGAGGAATGGCTGGTTGCTGCGGAGAATTTATATCATGCGCTGCTGCTGATGGAGCTGCAGTATTCGGTTACTCAACCGGTCACAAAACCATTCTGGTTCTCTACTGCTCCATTGGGAGGGGAGTATGCCCAATTCTTCCGCCTGGCATCGAAGGTTCCGACGTCAGACCTTGAACGGCTCGATTCCGTACAAAAGCTTGTCCTGTTCTCCAATCTGGTCCGAATGATTGCCGCGGCCTGCGAAGATACGGCCGCCATTAATGCCCATAAGCTGGAATGCAAGGATGTGGATGTGAGTATACCAAGCGGGGCGCTGGGCAGGCGCAGTCCGGGTGGAAATGCCCCCTCGCCGCACTGATAAGGGGCGCATTTTCGCGTTCCAACGCCCGATGAAGGGCTTGCGCCGAGAAATCCAGACGAGTGTGAGTTTGCACCTTTGAATTTGTGCAGAGTTCGCGTCATGCCTCAGAATTTTGGGCAAAGTTTCTGTCACGCGGCGAGTCTAGGATAATATAACACATTGAGTTATTTCAATGACTTACTTTGCAAATCTGTGCAGCCATAAAAACATCTCAGACTGGTCTGAACTGGGCCATTACCTGCACAGTGTGCACTTGGGGCCTCAACAGGTGTGCATTGAGAAATGAACACCTACTGGGGAAGTCTGTTCAGATTGGGGCGGTTATCGGCACCGCTGTTTTCGCGCGCAAGATCTCCGACAGACATTAAGGACATCGCCGCCACGCCTCAGCCAAAGCGCCGGAAGACCGAAGCCGCGAAGGCCCCTGCTGCTGATCGGCTTGGGTTTCGGTGCGCCGGGCGCGGCGCGGGAATGCCTGGCATCGACGGACGGGCGCGTTGCTCATGTTTCCGATCACCCCTGTGCCTCGACAGGAATCTGGCCCGGGTCACAAGCATTCCGTATTGCGGAATGGCAGCACATTGCCCAGCCACTGCCGCCGCTTCCATTGTAGAACCCGGAGCAAGGGATGCCGTCGAAAGAGGGCAACAGGATACGCCCAGGGGGAGTGAGGCCAGCCGATGCAATCGCGCGTCATCATCACGTGTGCCGTGACCGGCAACCAGACTACGCCGGAGATGACACCGCATCTGCCGATCACGCCTGAACAGATTGCCGAAGCCTGCCTGGGTGCGGCCGAGGCCGGCGCTGCCAGTGTGCATATCCATGTGCGCGACCCGCAGACCGGTCGTCCCTCCATGGCGCTCGACTATTATCGCGACGTGATGAATCGCATCCGCGCCAGGGACAAACAGCTCATTATCAATCTCACCACCGGACCGGGCGGCCGTTTCGTGCCGGACGCAGACGACCCCAAGGTCGCCGCCCCCGGCACCACGCTGATGCGACCCGAAGACCGGGTGGAGCATATTGCGCGCCTCAAGCCGGATATCGCCACCCTCGATCTCAACACCATGAATTCGGGCAAGCAGGTCGTCATCAACACGCCAGACAACGTCCGCCGCATGGCTGCGGTGATTAACGGCGCGGGCGTGAAGCCGGAGATTGAACTCTTCGACTCTGGTGACATCGCGCTCTGCCGCGACCTGGTCAGCGACGGCACCCTGAAGGGTCCGGTCCTGTGCTCGGTGGTCATGGGCGTGAAATACGGTTTCCAGCCGTCGCCGGAAACGGTGCTGTATGCGCGCAGCCAGCTTCCGCCCGGCACCCAGTGGACCGCGTTCGGCACTGGCCGCTCGTCCTTTCCGATGGTGGCGCAATCCTATCTGGCCGGTGGCCATGTTCGCGTCGGGCTGGAGGACGCGGTCTATCTCGAAAAAGGCGTGCTGGCCGAATCCAATGCCGCCATGGTGGAGAAGGCACGCGACATCGTCGAGTTTCTGGGCGGAGAAATTGCCACCGCGCGGCAGGCGCGCGAAATGCTGGCTCTGCCGATATACGAAAAAACAATGGCCTGACGGACTCAAACAACACGTGCAGGAAAACCTGCGCAGAAAATCGGAGGAAACCATGCGTCTGTTCTCTCTTGCCCTCTTCGGCCTCGGGCTTGCCCTTGCTCCCTGTCATGGCGCCGTTGCGCAGGGATGGCCGGATCGTCCGGTCACCCTGATCGTGCCATTCCCGGCAGGCTCCGCGATCGATTTCCTCGCACGGGCCACCGGCAGCGAACTGGCCGACAAGCTGGGCAAGCCGTTCATCGTCGAAAACCGCACGGGAGCGGGCGGCAATATCGGCGGCGCCGCGGTGGCCAAGGCGCCGGCCGATGGCTACATGCTGCTGTTCGGCACGCCGTCGCCGATCGCGATCAACAAGCTGATGTACAAGGGCCTGTCCTATGACTCGGATAAGGATTTTACACCGGTCGTTCTCGTGGCCAAGTCGCCGCTGATCATCACGACGCGGCTCGGCTTTCCGGCCAAGACCTTCGAGGAGCTGATCGCTTATGCCAAGAAAAACCCTGGCAAGGTCAACGTCGGCAATCCCGGCAATGGCACGCTCGGGCATATCACCGCGGAACTGATCCAGCAGTTTACCGGTGTGACGATGACGAACGTGCCTTATCGCGGCACCGTGCCTCTGATGACCGATCTTCTGGGCGGCCAGGTGGATGTTGCCATGGATTTTATGCCGACCTATGTGCCGCAGGTGACCGAACGCAAGATTCAGGCCCTGGCGGTAACCACCAGCCAGCGCAGCAAGCAGCTTCCTGATGTGCCGACCGTACAGGAAGCAGGCTTCAAGGGCTTCGAGGCCTCTGCATGGTACGCGATGGTCGCGCCAACCGGCACGCCGCGCGACATCATCAACAAGCTGAACAAGGTGGTGAACGACTTCGTGAAAAGCGACAAGGGCAGAACCCTTCTGGAGCAGAATACCCTGGAGCCCGTCGGCGGGTCTCCGGAAGACCTCAAGGCCTTTATCGCCAGCGAGCTTGCCAAGTGGAAGCCGGTGATCGAGGCGGCAAAAATCGAGATGTAATGGATCGAGGCCGCCATCAGGCGGCCTCGCCCGAACCGCCCCAGATTTCACAAGAGTGTACACGATGACCGGTATTGAAATTCCCGTGCTGCCGATTGCAAAGGTCGCGCTTGTCACGGGCGCCAGCAGCGGGATCGGCAAGGCCACCGCGGCGCGCCTTGCCGCCATGGGATCCATGGTCGTGGTCGGCTACAACAGTCGCCGGGAAATGGCAGAAGAGGTGGTGAACGGGCTGCAGGGCAGTGGGCATATGGCCCTGCGCATTGCGATCGACGACTCTGCGTCCATCGCGGCAGCCGTGAAGGTTGTGGAGGAGCGCTACGGGCGGCTCGATGCTCTGGTCAATTGCGGCGGCGCGACCACACCCGTGCCCGCCAATGATCTGGACAGCCTGACGGATGATATCTTCGACCGGACCGTGACGATCAATCTGCGTGGGCCCTTCGCCATGATTCGTGCCTTCCGCCCCTTGCTGGAGCGCGGCAGCCAGGCGGCCATCGTGAATATTTCGTCCATCGCGGCCCGCACGGGTCTGGGCAGCAGCCTGGCCTATCTGTCTGCCAAGGCGGGTGTCGATGCTCTGACCATTGCGCTGGCCAAGGTGCTCGCGCCGCGCATTCGCGTGTTCTCCGTCTCGCCAGCGGGCGTGGATACAGATTTTGTTCCCGGCCGTACCCGTGAGCAACTGCTGAAAGTTGCCGAAAGATTGCCGCTGGCTCATGTCACCACACCGGATGATGTCGCAAGAGCCGTGATTGCCTGTATCGTCAATCTGACCAGTTCGACGGGCATCGTGGTGCCGGTGGACGAAGGCCGGCATCTGTGAAGGATCGACAGGCATGACGGACAAGCTGAAATTCTACATCGACGGTACCTGGGTGGACCCGGCCGCGCCCTCGACGCTCGGCGTGCAGAATCCGGCCACCGAAGAGATTTTCGCGCGGATCAGCCTGGGTTCGGCCCAGGATATCGACCGCGCCGTGAAGGCCGCACGCCGCGCCTTCACGACCTATTCCGAAACGAGCGTCGAAGAGCGCCTCTCGTATCTCCACAAGATCATCGCGGGCTTCAAGGCGCGTCTGCCTGAGCTGGCGCGGACCATGACGTTGGAAATGGGCGCACCGATCACCTTTGCGACCGAGCGCCAGGCCACCGTCGCGCTGTTCCATTTCGAAGAAGCTGCCCGCGTTCTGGCGTCATACCAGTTCGAGGAACCGATGGCGCCGGGCATGATCCGCCGTGAGCCGATCGGCGTCTGCGGTCTGATCACGCCGTGGAACTGGCCGCTGAACCAGGTCGCCTCCAAGGTCGCACCGGCGCTCGCCACCGGCTGTACCGTCGTGCTCAAGCCCAGCGAGGTCGCGCCACTGTCTGCCATGCTGTTCGCCGAGATTGTCCATAACGCCGGACTTCCCGCCGGTGTCTTCAATCTGGTGAACGGCGACGGCCCCACGGTGGGCGAGGCCATTGCCGCGCATCCGGGGATCGACATGGTGTCCTTCACCGGCTCGACGGCTGCCGGCATCCGCGTGGCAAAGCTCGCGGCGGATACGGTCAAGCGTGTGGCCCAGGAGCTGGGCGGTAAGTCCGCGAACATCATCCTGCCGGATGCCGACCTGAAGGCGGCCGTGATCCAGGGTGTTCATGCCTGCTATACGAATGGTGGCCAGAACTGCCAGTCCCCGACGCGCATGCTGATCCCGCGCGAACAACGCGAGGCCGCTTTTGCAGCGGCGCGCCAGGCTGTCGATGGCATCCGTCTCGGCGATCCTCTCGATCCGGCCACCACCATGGGGCCGATGGTGAGCCAATCGCAGTATGAAAAAATCCAGGCCCTGATTCAGTCCGGCCTCGATGAGGGGGCGACCCTGGTGGCCGGCGGCACAGGGCGACCGGCAGACCTCAATCGCGGCTATTACGTGCGTCCGACCGTTTTCGGCGATGTGACGCCACAGATGAAAATCGCGCGCGAGGAGATCTTCGGCCCCGTGCTGTCGATCCTGAGTTATGACAGCGAGGACGAGGCGGTCGAGATCGCCAACGACACACCATTCGGCCTGGCGGGCTTCGTGCAGTCGAAGGATCGCGACCATGCCCGCCGAGTGGCCAACCGCATCCGCGCCGGGCGCGTCTACCTCAACGGCGCGCCGTTCGATCGCAGCCTGCCGTTCGGTGGCTACAAACAGTCGGGCAACGGGCGCGAATTCGGCGTCTTCGGCTTTGAGGAATATCTGGAAGTGAAAGCTGTTCTCGGTTAGCGCCATTCTCAGCTAGCGGTCGACATAACCGTTAGAACCTCCCACTGAAAACGCCGGCGCCTCGATGAAGCGCCGGCGTCTTTTTTTGTCAGTTGGCGAACTTGTCCAAGCCCTTGCGGCCCAGCCATTTGGAAAGCTCGTCACCCACGGCTTCGTTGTTGAGGTCGGCAAAGGGGATATGCGAATTGCCGCGCAGGCCGGTATCCGGAAGCAGCAGGACCTCGCAGTCGCCACCATGCTTGTTGACGATGCCGCAGAAGGTCTTTGCCATTTCGGCCGCGTTTTTCCAGATGGCGCGTGTCTCGGTGTAGTCGCCGAACACCAGCTGGATCGGGAACTTTGTCAGCTTCATGAACTCCGCCATCGGTACGGAATGCGGACCATAGGGCGCCTTGGGCTGGGGTTCCGGGCCTTCGCCGATCGGGAAGACGAAGCCCGGGGTTTCATAGGCCACAATGCCTTTCATGCTGCTGCTATTCGCCTTGAGCGCCGACAGCAGGGCGCGCCAGCCGCCGGCGGAATTGGTGAGAGCGACGACAGGTCCGATCCTGTCGATGGCCTGGCCACCGGCTTCGGCCTGCAGCAAGGCATTTTCGAGGGTGTCGTACTCGTCGTAACGGGCGCGGGTTGCCTGGTTCCAGGCTTCCTTGTCGGCAGTCGGGAATTGCAGGCCGGGATGCCAGTTGGGGTAGGTGACACCGAACCGCCAGGCGGCGAAATTGCGCTGGTCGAAATACTCCGGGGTGTAGGTGATCGGTTCGCAGCTCCAGTTCGCGCGGCCGACGCGCGGGCCGTCCCACAGATACACGGGATAGCCTTTGCGCAGGAACATGCTTTTGTAGCCTTCCCCGCCATCCCAGCGGGTTTCCCACACCTTGGTGCTGGAACTGTGCCACATGATCAGGCCGGTCTGACGGCGCTTTTGCGGGATGAAGTATTCAACGTAGCCGTGATCGCAGGAGAGGGTTTCGTTGGGGTTGGCGGGATTGGCGATCATCTTGCCGCCCACCTCATACGCGCCTGTCGAATCCAGGATAATCGGCGGCTTTGATGTGCCCTGCGCGAAGGCCGTGTGGCTGAGTCCGGCCAACAACACTGCGCCGGCCAGCAGCTTCAACGGCCCCCAGACTTTAAAACGGTTTTCCATATACGTCATGATGCGCCTCCCTTCGGCTTTTCTTGTGCGGGAGACGCTACAGGTGCGGTTTACCGACCGGCACAGGAAGTTCTGTCCATTTCACGATCCGAAATGAAGTGACGGCATGACAGTCGTCGGCTTGCGTTTTGGCGGGCTGCATTTCACAATACGGAATAAACAGCGTATCGAGGAAACGTCATGCCGGATGCCGCCCACGTCCAATCGGTCACGCGCGCGCTGGATCTTCTGCAGGCTCTGAACCGCCAGAAGGTCGCTTCGATCAAGCAATTGCATGACACGACGGGCTTGCCCAAGCCGACCATTGTGCGTCTGCTCAAGACGCTGACGGCACGGGGCTATGTCGTCAACGATCACCGGCAGGGCGGCTATTCCGTGACCTCGCAGGTGCGCGCGCTCAGCTGCGGCTTCCATGGCGATCCGCTCGTGGTCGAGGCCGGGCGGGCCTGGGCGATCGATCTGACCCGACGATTCAAGTGGCCAGCGGCGATCGCGGTGCTGGATGAAGATGCGATGACGGTGCGTTTCAGCACCATTCCCGAAAGCCCGATTTCGCCGTTTCACGGTACCGTTGGCATGCGCCTGAGCCTGCTGTCGCGCAGCTTGGGCCGGGCCTATCTCGCGTTTTGTCCCGCTGCCGAGCGCAACATTCTGCTGCAGATGCTGTCGTCGTCGAAAGATCCCGAAGATGCCTCGGCACGCCGGCCGGCCGCGCTGTTGCGCAGCCTGCAGTCCATCCGCAGCCAGGGTTTTGCCGAGCGCGATCCGCATGTTGAGCCGAAATCATCCGCCACGCTGGGCGTCCCGGTGATGGATGGCGACCGTGTGCTGGCGACGCTGGGGCTGACGTATTTCACCTCGGCCATGAAGCGCGCCCAGGCGGTCGAACTTCTGGTGCCGCATCTGCGGTCTGCAGCCGAGAATATTGCGCGCAGCATCAGCCGTCTGGGCGGCGACATCCGGTAGTCGCCATTCCGCATTACGAAACGCGCGCGGATATTTCATCCCGCGGCGGCACGCCTTCCTTATGATCCGGCCCAATCGACCGGCAAATGATCAGGGAGGAGTGCCGTGTATAACCCCAGCGACCCGCGCGCGGGTCTGGCCGCCAGGCCGGCCGGCGCATCGGCCACGCCTGTCACGGCTTACGGCGCCTGCGAATATGTCCGCTTCTATCAGGAGCCGCCGCAGGATAGCGGACCCGAGGGTAAGACCTGGTATGCGCGCGGCCAGAATTTTCTGATCGCCATCACCGAGCCGGCCGTGGGAGCCGTGCTGGCGCGTGAGGCGCAGCCGGATGAATATGCGATCATCCTGGACGACCCGAAGCTTGAAGTGGAGATCACCACCAAGGACGGCACGCAGGTGGTGAAGGGCAATTCGCTGGCCTTCATTCCGCCCGGTAAATCCAGCGTCAAGGTGCTGAAGCCCGGCCGCATCGTGCGTATGTTCACCACGCAATCGACCGACCTCTTGGCCGAGTGCATCAACGCGGCCTCCTATAAGGAGCCGAAGCCGGCTGTCGCAGCGGCCAAGCCGTGGCCGATGCCGAAGGATGGCCTCAAGCTTCGTGTCTATTCGCTCGATGTGCCGCCGGAGAAGGGTCGTTTCGGGCGCATCTGGCGTTGCACGACCCTGATGATCAATTACATCGATCCCCGTCAGGGCCCGCGCGATCCGACCACGCTCTCACCACATCATCATGATGATTTCGAGCAGGGTTCTCTCGCGCTGGAAGGTGATTTCGTTCACCACATACGCTGGCCCTGGACACCCAACAAGCATATCTGGCGTGACGACCAGCACGAATTGCTGGGCAGCCCCTCTATCGCCGTCATCCCGCCGCCTTCGGTGCACACGACCGAAGCCGTTGGCAAGGGCCTGAACCAGCTGGTCGACCTGTTCTGCCCGCCGCGCATGGACTTCTCGCTGAAGCCCGGCTGGGTGTTGAATGCCGACGATTATCCGATGCCGGAGTAAAGCATGGCTGGGTTCTGAATATGACAGAGACGCGTACTTTCCGGCAGCGGATGCTTGCCGGTGACAAGCTGGTCGGCACATTCCTCAAGACACCGACCAGTCACGGCACCGAAATCATTGCAGGTCTTGGCTTCGATTTCGTGGTCATCGACCAGGAACATGCGCCGTTCGACCGCACCACCACCGACATTGCATTGATGGCAGCGCGTGGCAGCAATATTCCGGCGCTCGTGCGGGTGTCGGGTCCGGATGCGGTCCTGTCCGTGTTCGATTGCGGGGCGACCGGCATTCTGATGCCGCATGTGACTAGTGCGGCCTATGCACGTGAAGTGGCAGCGCTGTGCCGCTATCGCGGCGGGCGTCGCGGTTTTGCCACCAGCACCCGCGCCGGTGGTTATACGGCTGTGCCGATGTGGAAGCATATCCGTGCATCGGACGACGGCATGGCCGTCATTGCGCAGATCGAAGATCCCGAGGCGCTCGACCAGATCGACGAGATCGCCGCGGTCGAGGGGATCGACTCGCTGTTCATCGGTCGCGGCGACCTGACGGCGGCTTTCGGTGATGAGACGCCCAATCCGCCCGCCGTCCGTGCGGCGGTAGAGAAGATTGCGGCGGCGGCGCGTAAGGCGAACAAGCCGGTCAGTGTCTATGTCGGCGGCAAACCTGACGCCGAATGGCTGCGCGACCAGGGTGCGACCACCTTCATCTGCAATTCCGACCAGGGCTTCCTGCGCCAGGCGGCGATGAAGGGCCTTGCCGAGATGCGCGAGACGCTGGCGTGAGCCGCATGCAGGAAATCCGCCCCGCCGATCTCACGGGCGATGCGGCCTACAAGCTGCTCTGCGGCATTGTCGTGCCGCGGCCGATTGCCTGGGTCAGCACGCTCTCGGCCTCGGGGCAGTCGAATCTCGCTCCGTTCAGCTGTTTCACCTTCGTGTCGCATCGTCCGCCGATGCTGGGTGTCAGCATCGGCCGGCGACCGAATGGTTTTAAAGACACGGCGCGCAACATTCACGAGACGCGGGAATTCGTAGTCCACATCGGCGATGAGACGCTGCTCGATCCGCTGCATCGTTCCGGCGCGGAGTTTCCGCCCGAGGTCAGTGAGGCCGATCTGCTCGGCCTCGAGTTGCTGCCGAGCAAAATGGTGGCGCCGCTGCGGGTGGCGCGGGCGCCGGTTGCCATGGAATGCCGCCTGCACAAGGTGGTCGATTTCGGCAACAACCAGTTCTTCGTCGGCGAGATCGACCTGTTCCATATCCGCGAGGGTCTTGCGGTGGGCAACAAGGTCGATTCCGGACAGCTGCGGCCCATCGCCCGGCTGGGCGGTCCGAATTACGCCACGCTGGGCGAGATCATCGGCATGACGCCCCAGAGCGAACAGGCGGAGCAGGCGGCTCCACAACAGAAAAGCGCTGCCCAGGCGGGCTAGGCGCGTTTGGCACATCACCAGGAGGCACGGCGATGACTGATCCAATCCTTATGTTTTCCAAGACCGTCGAGGAATATTCCGACGCGCCCGAGTCGGTGATCGCGGATATCCTGCGCGGCGCCGTCGACCTGCATTGCCACAGCGGCCCCTCGGTAATGCCGCGCTCGCTGAATCACCTGCAGGCGATCCTGGAAGCCCAGGATGCCGGCATGCATGCGGTGCTGTTCAAGGACCACTACTACTCGGTGACGCCGGTGGCGAAGTACATCGAGGAGACGATGCCCGACCTGCGCATCAACCTGCTGAGTGGCGTGGCGCTCAACAACACGGTTGGCGGTCTCAATGTTTACGCCGTCGATCATATGCTCAAGCTTGGCGGGCATATCGTGTGGATGCCCACCTTCAGCGCCGCCAACCATCTGCGCCATGGCCATCGCCATGTCATCCTGCCGACCAAGGAACAGATGCTGAAGCCGACCGGCCTGTCGGTGGTGGATGACAAGGGCGACCTCAAGGACGAGGTCAAGCCGATCCTCGATATCATCGCCGAGACCGACACGGTTTTGTCGGCCGGCCATTTGCATATCAGCGAGATCTGGCCGCTGTTCGACGAGGCCAAGAAGCGGGGCGTGAAACGGCTGCTGGTCAACCATCCAACCTTCGTGATCGACGCGACGCTGCGCGACATTAAGGAACTGGTCGATATGGGCGCCTATATCGAACATTCCTTCTGCATGTTCATCAACGAAACCTACAACAAGAAATTCACCGGCGAGCAGCTCAAGCAGTTGATCGAGGCGGCAGGCGTGGACCGCACCATCCTTGGTTCGGATCTTGGTCAGGCCAAGAACCCGCATCCGGTCGCAGGCTTCCGTGCCGTCATCCGGCTCTGCCTGGGGCTCGGCTATAACGAAACTGAAATCCGCAAGATGATCGGCTTGAATGCCTGCCATCTCATGGGCCTTCCGGAGCCGCAGTTGGCGGCATCGGCGGCTGCCGGCTGAGCATGCGGGCGCCAGCCCTGTGTTGACCCGAGTGTGTCTTTGTATGGCATCACAAAGCCGGGCGCGATCCGGCATACGCGAATATCATAGTGAGTCGCTATAGCATTGAGTCGCTGATATTTCGTTGCACTGCGGCAATTTAGCTCGGGGCTTTTCAGTTCCCCTGTACCGTCATTGGGACTACCGTCTGCGCAATCAATTTGACGGCGGGGATAGCCAATGGTTGCGCAGCTCACACTTAACGAACGCTTCCTTGCGCTCCTGATTCTACTGGCCCTCGCCATCTGCGGCTTGGCAATGGCCGTTGCAGGCCAGAACAATCCGCTCGGTATGCACGGCTGGCTGGTCCTGCTCTTTTCCGGTGTCCTGTTCTGCGTGATCGGCAGAGACTATGACGCGCCCGAGCCCGGCGCAGCCCGCCTTGCCAATTACTATGACGATCCCAGCAAGGTGGGCATTGTGCTGGCGATGCTCTGGGCGATCTTCGGCATGTTTATCGGCGACTGGGTCGCCTGGCAGATGGTCTATCCCGATCTGACGTTCGATGCGGCCTGGTCGAGCTTCGGCCGCATCCGTCCCGCCCATACCACTGGCGTGATCTTCGGTTTCGGCGGCAATGCGCTGATCGCCACGTCATTCCATGTGCTGCAGCGTACGACGCGCGCCCGTCTGCCCGACCAGCTGAGCCCATGGTTCGTGTTGCTCGGCTACAATCTGTTCTGCCTGATCGCCACCACCGGCTATTTCATGGGGGTGACCCAGTCGAAGGAGTACGCTGAGCCGGAATGGTACGCCGACATCTGGCTGGTGATTGTCTGGGTGACGTATTTCCTGATCTACCTGCGCACGCTGGCGCGTCGCCGTGAGCCGCATATCTATGTGGCAAACTGGTATTACATGGCTTTCATCCTGGTGGTGGCGATTCTGCATATCGTCAACAACCTGGCCATGCCGGTTTCGCTCAGCCATGCCAAGAGCTATTCCGCATTCTCCGGCGTGCAGGATGCGATGACCCAGTGGTGGTATGGCCACAATGCCGTTGCCTTTTTTCTCACTGCCGGCTTCCTCGGCATGATGTATTACTACCTGCCGAAGCGGGCCGGGCGGCCGATTTTCTCCTACCGGCTTTCCATCATCAGCTTCTGGGGCATCACCTTCATGTATATGTGGGCGGGCTCGCATCACCTGCATTACACGGCTCTGCCGCACTGGGTGCAGACCCTGGGCATGACCTTCTCGGTGATGCTGCTGGTCCCGAGCTGGGCCTCGGCCGCCAATGCGCTGCTGACGCTGAATGGCGCCTGGGACAAGGTCCGGGATGACGCTACGCTGCGCTTCATGATGATGGCGGCAATTTTCTACGGCCTGTCGACATTCGAAGGCTCGTTCATGGCGATCCGTGCCGTCAACTCGCTGTCGCATTATACCGATTGGACCATCGGCCACGTGCATGCCGGGGCGCTCGGCTGGGTAGCGCTGATTACCTTCGGGTCGATCTATGCCGTGGTGCCGTGGCTCTGGAAGCAGCCGCGCATGTATTCGGCAAAACTGGTCGAGGTACACTTCTGGCTCGCGATGGCCGGTACGCTGATCTATGTCTTCGCGATGTGGAATTCGGGCGTGATTCAGGGCCTGATGTGGCGCACGTATAATGAAAGCGGCACGCTATCCTATTCCTTCATAGATTCGCTGGTCGCCATGCACCCCTATTACTTCGCGCGGGCCTTCGGCGGCCTGCTGTTCCTGATTGGTGCCGTGGTCGGTTTCTACAACATTGTGATGACGATCCGTATGGCTGCGACGACGGCGGCTGACGATGAATCAATTGTCGGCAATACCGCGGCGGCAGGCGCCCCCTCTGCATCGGCCGGGGAGTGAGCGCCATGTCCATCTTCGGTCTGCATTACAAGCTGGAACGCAACACCATCGGTTTTGTCCTGGCGGTCATTGTGGCGGCCAGTATCGGTGGCCTGGTTGAGATCGCGCCCCTGTTCACCATCGACGAGACGGTGGAAAGCGCGCCGGACATGCGGGTCTATACCCCGCTCGAACTCGCCGGCCGCAATATTTATATCCGCGAAGGCTGTTACGCCTGCCATTCACAGATGATCCGCACCCTGCGCGACGAGGTGGAGCGCTATGGGCCTTATTCTCTGGCTGTGGAATCGAAATACGATCATCCGATGCTTTGGGGTTCCAAGCGGACCGGACCGGATATCGCCCGCCTCGGTGGCAAATATTCCGACCAGTGGCATGTGGCACATCTGAATAACCCGCGCGATGTGGTGGCGGAATCGAAGATGCCGGCTTATGGCTGGCTGCTGCGCACACCACTGCAGGTCAACGATCTCGGTCTGCATCTGGCGGCGTTGCGTAAGGTCGGCGTGCCCTATACCGATGCCATGATCGCCAGCGCCAAGGCAGATGCTGTCGGCCAGGCATCGCCCGATAGTGATGCCGCCGCCGGCGTGGCCGAACGCTATGGCGATGCCACCAATGTGCGGGCCTTTGATGGCGTGCCCGGCACGGTGACCGAGATGGATGCGGTGGTGGCCTATCTGCAGATTCTCGGCCGCCTGACTGATGCGGCGCACAAGACCACGATGAAGACGGAGTGACGCCATGTTCGATTTCGACCACGGCAGCATCGTCGGCTTTTCCAAGTCGTTCGGACTGTTCTATCTGATCGCGCTATCGATCGGCGTCCTGATCTATGCCTATTGGCCATCCAACAGGCAGCGGTTCGACGATGCGGCCCGCAACATCATTGATGACGAGGACAGGCCATGTCGGTAGGCGAGCGCGACCCTTTCACCGGTCATATGACGACCGGGCATGAGTGGAACGGCATCAAGGAACTGAATGCCCCGGTGCCCAAGGCTGTGCTGTTCTTCCTGGCAGGAACGTTCCTGTTTGCTGTGGTCTACTGGATTCTAATGCCGGCCTGGCCGGTCGGTGTGACCTATACCAAGGGGTTGCTCGGCATAGATCAGCGCAAGACCGTGACCGAAAGCATCCGGACCGCTGCGCAAGAACGCCAGGCCTGGACCCAGCGCCTGCTCGCGACGGATTATGCCGTGGTACAGGCCGATGACAGCCTGATGCAGATCGTGCGCCAAAGCGGCAATGCCCTGTATGGCGACAATTGTGCGGTCTGTCATGGCAAGCAGGGGCAGGGCGGCAAGGGTTATCCTGCGATCGCCCAGGCGCCATGGCTGTGGGGCGGGGAACCCGATGCTGTCGCCGAGACGATCCGAGTCGGCATTAATGCCGGCCATGCCGATACGCGCGTGTCGCAGATGATGGCCTTTGGCCGCGACAAGGTTCTGGAGCGCGCCGATATCCTCAAGGCTGCAGCCTATATCCATGCCTTGTCGAACAAGGAGAGCGCCGATGCCGGGGTGCTGCGGGAGGGCAAGGCGGTGTTCGATGCCAACTGCGTCGCCTGTCATGGTGATGACGCCAGGGGCAAGCAGGAGGTCGGAGCGCCCGACCTGACAGACCGTTTCTGGATCTATGGCGGCGACTTGCAGGCCATTTACACCAGCATCTACGAGGGCCGGCAGGGTCAGATGCCGGCCTGGGAAGGTCGCCTGTCGCCCCTGGAGCGGAAAATCCTGACGCTCTACGTCCTCGATCTGCGGAGAGCCAGGTCATGACGTCCCGTGGCATCAGGCTCGGCATCGCCTTCGGCATTGCAGCCGGTGTTCTGCTGCTGGTGCTCGCCAATGTGCATCTTGTCTATGTCGCCACCACATCGCAGCCCGACTGTGTGACCCATCTGAAGACCTCCGGCGAGGCGACCGGAAGTTTCCGGGCTGCCCGGTCCTCCTGCTGAAGACGAGGATATCATGACGACGATCCCAGCCGTTGTTCCGCCGCTGCCGCGCGCTGTAAACCTGAACCGTAATCTGGCGGTCGGCGAGGCCTTTGTGTGGTTGCGCGCCGGCTGGCGTGATTTCAGCACGTTGCCGGGCCTCAGCCTCATCTATGGCTTTGCCGTCTTTGTCGTTTCCATCATCGTGGTCGGCGGTCTGCTGAAACTCGGACTGGATTACATCCTGTTCCCGGCGCTCGCCGGCTTCATGGTGGTTGGTCCGGCCCTGGCGGTTGGTCTCTATGAGAAAAGCCGCCGCCTCAGCAGCGGCAGTCCGGTCAGCTTGAGCCAAATGATATTGGTCAAGGCGCAGTCCGGCGCCCAGATCCTGTTCATCGGTGCCGTGCTCTGCCTGCTGATGTCGGTGTGGATGCGCGCCGCGGTCATCGTCTATGCCCTGTTCTTCGGCGTGACGCCCTTTCCTGGCCTCGACCGGGTCGCCGCCATGCTGTTCACCACGCCGACCGGCTGGGCCATGCTGGCGGTCGGCACCGCCATCGGCGGATTGTTTGCCGCCTTCTCCTTTGCCATCAGCGTGTTTTCCATTCCGATGCTGCTGAACGAGCGGCTTGATGCTTTCACGGCCATGGGCACCAGCATGGCCCTGGTGTGGAACAACCTGCCAGTGATGATCGTCTGGGGCGCCATCGTGATGGTGCTGTTCCTGCTCAGCCTGCTGCCCGGCATGCTGGGGCTTCTAGTGGCGTTTCCGCTGGTCGGGCATGCGACCTGGCATGCCTACAAGGCTGTCCGGCAACCCGTATGAGGCAACCGGCATGAGCTGCTGCCTGCCCGGCATTGATCCGCACCCGTCGATAGCGGCTGGCGTCGGACCGTCGCGGGAGGAAATCCTGCTTGCCAGCCACAGGCTCGGCGATGGCCTGCAGCAAACCGAGATTTCCGTGCCGACAATCCATTGCGGCGGCTGCATCCAGACCATTGAGCGTGGTCTTGCGGTGCTGGCTGGGGTCGTCAGGGCACGGGTCAATCTGTCCACCAAGCGCGTAACCGTGCAGTGGCGCGAAGAGGCGCCGCCGCCGGTCTTCGAGACGCTGGACCGTCTGGGCTATCCGGCACATCTGTATGATGCCGGGGCTGAGCAGAAAGATTCCGTGCTGACCCAGCTGTTGCGCGCTTTGGCCGTTTCCGGTTTCGCCGCCGGCAATGTGATGCTGTTTTCCATGTCGATCTGGTCAGGTGCCGATCCGGCCTCGCGCGACCTGTTCCACTGGCTTTCGGCCATTGTCGCGCTGCCTGCAGCGGCCTATTCCGGCCAGGTGTTTTTCCGCTCGGCCTGGCATGCGGTGCGGCACGGTCAGACCAACATGGATGTCCCGATTTCCATCGGCGTGCTGCTCGCTTTCGGCATGAGCATCTACGATACGCTCACGCATGGCGACTATGCCTATTTCGATGCAGCCATCTCCCTGCTGTTCTTCCTGCTGATCGGTCGCGTGCTGGACCATATGATGCGCGAGCGTGCCCGGCTTGCTGTAAAGGGTCTTGCCCGGCTGGCGGCGCGCGGTGCCGTGGTGCGGAGACCCGACGGGAGTCATGACTACCTGCCGGTGGCTGACCTGCGTCCCGGTATGCAGATCATTTTGGCGGCCGGCGAGCGCGTGCCGATAGATGGCCAGGTGGTGACCGGCACTTCCGATATCGACGCTGCGCTGGTGACGGGCGAGAGCCAGCCGCGGGCCGCCACGGTCGGCGCGCAGCTGCAGGCCGGTACGCTCAACCTGACCGCGCCGTTGGTCATGGAGGCGACAGCTGCAGCGCAGGATTCCTTCCTGGCCGAGATGGTGCGGCTGATGGAAAATGCCGAAGCCGGCCGCGTCGGCTATCGCCGCATTGCCGACCGTGCCGCGCAGCTTTATGCACCGGTGGTGCATGCCACGGCTGCGCTCGGTTTCCTCGGTTGGATGCTGGCCACCGGCGACATGCATCGCGCGCTGACCATTGCCGTCGCGGTGCTGATCATCACCTGCCCCTGCGCGCTGGCCCTCGCCGTGCCGATGGTGCAGGTGGTCGCCGCCCGCCGTCTGTTCGAGGCCGGCATCATGGTGAAGGATGGCGCCGCCATGGAACGGCTCGATACGATCGACACGGTGGTCTTCGACAAGACCGGCACGCTGACGCTTGGTCAGCTCAGCCTGACCAACCGCGCCAGCATTCGCCCGGAACATCTTTCGCTGGCCGCCAGCCTGGCGCTGCATTCGCGCCACCCGCAATCCCGTACCCTTGCCGCGGCCGCGCCGGCGACCTTGCGCTTTGACAGCATTGCCGAACATCCCGGTCTTGGCCTGGAAGCGCGCATCGATGGCGCGGTTTACCGCCTCGGTCGTGCCGACTGGGCACTGGAAGCACCAGATCGCAGCGGCACAGTCCTCGCGAAAGATGGCATCTGGCTGGCAAGCTTTGTCTTCGATGATCGGCTGCGGCCCGATGCATCGGCGGTGATCGCCGATCTGATGCAGCGCGGCATCGCCGTCGAGATCATGTCGGGTGACCGGCTGGAGGTTGTGCAGTCCCTGGCCGAGAGGCTGAATGTTACCCGCTTCCAGGCCGCCATGCTGCCTGGCGAAAAAGTCGCGCATCTGGCCCAACTGGCGGCTGGGGGGCGCAAGGTGCTGATGGTGGGCGATGGATTGAACGATGCGCCGGCGCTGATGGCCGCTCATGCCTCGATGGCGCCGGCTTCGGCAGCTGATATCGGTCGGACTGCGGCCGATTTCGTCTTCCTGCGTGACAGTCTCGCCGCGGTGCCGCAGGCCATGGCCGTGGCGCGCCGTTCCGGTCGTCTGATCCGGCAGAATTTCGTGCTGGCGCTGGTCTACAACGCGTTGGCGTTGCCCTTTGCCATCCTGGGCCAGATCACGCCGCTGATCGCTGCCCTGGTCATGTCGTCATCCTCGATTATCGTCGTCGCCAATGCGCTGCGGCTGAATGGCATCCGGCCTGCTGAGCCGCAAGATGACCGCCTTCCTGCTGCGGCCGTGCCGGGAGCGGCGGAGTGATGGGGGAGTTCTTCTATCTGATCCCGCTGTCGCTCGTGCTGGGTATCGTCGGCCTGGGGTTGTTTCTCTGGTCTCTGAGGAACGGCCAGTACGAGGATCTCGATGGTGCCGCCGAGCGGATCCTGTTCGATGATGATGCACCGGCCCCGCGGAGCGACCGCTAAGCCGGGAGCCAGTCGAGCACACCCTGTCCGGCGGCGACGCCAGTTGCCAGGCAGCCCTGCAGCAGATAGCCGCCGGTCGGCGCTTCCCAATCCAGCATCTCGCCTGCGGCAAACACACCCGGCCGACGGCGCAGCATCAGCCGCTCGTCCAGTTCCGTCAGCGCGATGCCGCCGGCCGTGGAGATCGCCCGCGCCAGACTGAACGGCGCCGTCAGCCGCACCGGCAGGGCTTTCACCAGCGCCGCCAGGGCCGCAGCTTCTGTGGCGGTATATCCGGCATGCAGGGCCTCCTGCACCAGACCGATGGCGACAGGCGGCAGGCCGATCCGCTTGCGCAGGAAATTCGACAGCGAAGCACCGCGACGCGGCTGATTCAGCAGCCCGGTCAATGCCGCGATGGTCAGGTCCGGTCGCAGGTCGACATGCAACAGGGCATATCCATGGCTTGCGATCGCGTCACGGGCCGGCGCTGCCAGTGCATAGACGGCCCCGCCTTCGATACCTTCTGCGGTGATCATGGCCTCGCCGCGCAGGCTCTGGCCGCCCAGCGACAGGGCGATGCGTTTCAGCGGTGCCCCGGCATGGCGATTGCGGAAGGGCTCCGACCAGTCGACAGTGAAGCCGCAATTGGCGGGTTGCAGCGGCGCCATCGCGATATCGGGCAACAGCGCAGTCCAGCTGCCATCGGCGCCCAGCCGCGGCCAGGAGGCACCGCCCAGCGCCAGCACCACCGCATCGGCGGCATAGGTCGTGCCATCCATGAAACTGAGCGCGCCCGCGGCATTCCAGCCGGTCCAGTGCGCCCGTGGCACCAGGCGAACGCCCATCTCGTTCAGCCGCGCAAGCCAGGCGCGCAGCAGCGGGCTGGCCTTCATGGCTTGCGGGAAAACGCGACCGCTGCTGCCGATGAAGGTTGACTGGCCCAGCGTCTCGCACCAGGCCATGAGAGCAGAAGGCGGAAAGGTCTCCAGATAGCGGCTCATCCAGTCCGAAGCCGTGCCGTATCGTGTGCGGAAGCGTTCAGCCGGTTCGGAATGCGTGATGTTGAGGCCGCCGCGTCCGGCCATCAGGAATTTGCGCCCCATGCTTGGCATGCGTTCGAACACGCTGACCGCGATGCGGCTGCCACCGGCGTTGCCACGGGCAATGACCTCGGCGGCCATCAGTCCGGCCGGACCGCCACCGATGATGGCGACGCGGAGCTGTTCAGGGGCGGTGTTCATGCCCTCTTATGAACGGTCGAACAAGTGGCTGTCCAGCCGGATGGCGGGCCGGATCAAATCGGCTCGGCGAGCAGCCGCAGGCGTTCGGCCTGTTTGATCTGGACGCGATCCGGCGCCGGCAGGCCGATGAGATCCAGCGTCTTCAGCTTGGTGAAGCAGCGGCTGACGGTTTCAATGGTCAGACCCAGGTAATCGGCCATTTCAGCCCGGGTCATGGGCAGGATCACCGGATTATCGGCCATGCCACGGGCTTTCAGGCGTCGGGATTGCAGCAGCAGGAAGGAGGCGATGCGTTCCATCGCGGTCTTACGCCCCAGCAGCAGAATCTGTTCCTGCGCGGCAACGATTTCGGTTTCCGCTTCAGCCAGCAGGCGATGCTCCAGCATGGGCAGCTGCCTCATCAGTCGCCGAAATCCCTGGCGCGGGAAACGGCAGACCCGGGTGGTGACCAGGGCTTCGGCGCTCACCGTATAGGCGCTTCTGGTGTTCAGGCCGAGAAAATCGCCAGCCCCGAGAAAACCCGTGATCTGGCGGCGGCCATCGGGCATGAATTTCGAGAGCGCAATGCTGCCGCAGGTGATGTTGTAGACATGATCGGCGCTGTCATGTTCGCTGAACAGAACCTGATGCGGATCGAGTTTCACCGTGGTCGCCAGCACGCTCAGCATCGCCTGTTCTTCGGGACTGAGGACGGCACAGATCGTCAGGCTGCGTGCCGTGCATGCGTCGCAGGGTTCGGCGAGGCGGGCCGGCAGCGGCCCAGCCATTGTCCGTGCAGCCCCGAGGATGTGAAGGTTGGCCATGCCTCAGCTTGTCAGATCGGCCGCTTGCCGTCGATCACGGCGGCTGGGCAGAATTGTCGCATCCGGTTCGGCCGGTTGAAGCTGCAGGATCGGCCACGGGCAATTGACATCCTGCGGTGCGGTTGCTTCGATGGGCTATGACAGATCGTTCGACGTCGCCGCCCCGTCGCGGTCGCCCGCGCTCGCTGGAACTCGAAACCGCTATCCTGGAAGCCACATACAAGCTCGCCGCAAACGAGGGCCTGAGCGCCACCACCATGGATGCGGTGGCGCGTGAATCGCAGGTCTCGAAGATGACCATCTACAAATGGTGGCCATCGCGGGAAGCCCTGTTGATCGACGCCTTCCTGCGCCAGGCCTCGCTGATGCTGCCATTGGCCGATGCGGGCGATCCGCTGGTCATCCTGCAAAGCCATGCCGCTGCCTATGCCAGGGCGCTGAATGGTGATTTCGGCAAGGTGCAGCTGGCCGTGATTGCCGAATGCGTGGCGAAGACCGGTTCCGGCGCGCTGTTTTTCGATCGCTACCTGAAGACGCGAAAAAGCATCGGCGTGCAGGTGATCCGCCGCGGCCAGGCGCTGGGGCAGTTCCGCCAGGCCGAAGCGGCCGGCGAACTCTACGACCGCATTTATGGTACGATCTACTACCAGTTCCTGTTCGGTTTGCGCCGTGTCACCCCGGCGCATGCTCGCAACCTGGTCGCCGCCGTCCTGATTGCCGACTGACGTCTGCTACGACGCGAGGGCGCGAGCCCGCAGGACGCGCCAAACTTCGCCGATGACCGCGCGATAACCGTGGCCTTTATGTACGATGCGGTGGTCGATCAGCGCGTTCAGCCTGGGCAGGGCGTGGAACGGCACCGAAGGATAGGCATGGTGCTCGGCGTGATAGGGCATGTTCCAGGCGAACCAGTGCATGAGTGCGTTGGTATAGGTGGTGCGGGTGTTTTCCAGCGCACTCGGCGTGGTGGCGCAGCCGGTATGTTCCGACAGCAGATACGGCCGCAGCATCAGCTGGCCGATGCAGAGCGGCAGCAGCCAGGTCCAGAGCAGCACCGCGGTCTGCAGCCAGATGGAGCCTGCCAGAAGCGCCAGGTAGAACAGAATATGCAGCCGGGCCTCGGTCACCACCAGGCCGCGCTTGCCTTCGGGAATCCAGGGCATGACAGCCCGGCCGGTCACTGCATGGCGCAGGGTCAGCAGCAGGCGCTTGAGCAGCTGTGACACGCCGGTGAAAGTGAACAGCAGCTTGAGCCGCGATGTCGGCACCGTCTTGAAGATCAGTTCCGGATCGCGCTCAGCATCCTGGGTGTAGCGATGATGATCCCAGTGGAACAGGGTGTAATATTCATAGGGCAGGGCGATCAGCACGCCTGAAACATGCCCAACCATGCCGTTCAGGCTGCGCGTCCGGAACGCCGTCTTGTGGGCGGTCTCATGCACCGTCATGAACTGGAAGGCGATCAGATAGGCCTGCAGCAGCACCAGCGGCGCGGCCCAGACGATGCCGGCATGACGCGCGGTGTAATGGATGGCGACGCCGCCGGCGATAATGGTCGCATATTGCACCAGGATGCGGATGACAGCCGGACCATTGGTCTTGACGCACAGATCGCGCAGCTGCAGCGGCGTGATCGGCCGCTCCTGGGCGGTAAAGCTGGGGGCGGCGGCCTCGCTCATGGCATGTCTGTCCGATCCGCTGGGGGCGCGCGGCTGATATTGCGCCCGGATATAAATAGTGTACTAATGGTATAGTTTATCGGCACGACGTCAAGCGCCATTCCGGTCGCCGGCCTGATTCGACCGGGGGCCATTTCGACTAAGGGAGGTGGCGGGTGCGGCCGCAAGCCACTTGCCGTCTTTTTCATCGGGAGCTAGCGTCTGGCCATGACCGAACCTGCGGTAGTCCATATCGTTGAAGACGACGCATCGCTGCGCGAGGCGCTGGACAGCCTGTTTCGTTCGGTCGGGCTGCAGACCCGCATCTATGGCGCGGTGCAGGATTTTCTCAATGCCAAACGGGACGATATGCCCGGCTGTCTGGTGCTGGATGTCCGGCTGCCGGGCATGAGCGGTCTCGATTTCCAGGCCCAGCTGGCCGAGCACAATATCCATCTGCCGGCCATCATGATGACCGGGCATGGCGATATCCCGATGACGGTGCGGGCCATGAAGGCCGGGGCCATCGATTTTCTGACCAAGCCGTTCCGAGATCAGGACATGCTGGATGCGGTGATGGCGGCTATCGAGAAGGATCGCGGTCGACGATCCGCCCAGCACAGCACCCTGATTATCAAGGAGCGGTTTCAGGCACTCAGCCCGCGCGAGCAGCAGGTCATGGCGCTGGTCACGGCCGGCAAGATGAACAAGCAGGTCGCCGGCGATCTGCAGCTCAGCGAGATCACGGTGAAAATCCACCGCGGCTCAGCGATGCGCAAGATGGGAGCCCAGAGCCTGGCCGATCTTGTCCGCATGGCGCAGGCCCTGAATCTGCGCGCCAATTAGTCCGGAAACCGGTCATACCTGAGTATAATTCCGGGCGCGGCCGGGCCGCTTATATAACACCCTGACATTCACAGATGCCGGGCAGATCGCAGGCAGTTCAGGTCAGGGATGCCGGTGTCGGATCAGGCGCTTATTTCCATCATCGACGACGACGAGTCGCTCCGCCAGGCCCTGGTCGGCCTGGTGCGCTCGTTCGGCTACCGGGCCAGGGGCTTCGGTTCAGCCGAGGAATTCCTCGGCTCGGCCGAGATCGGTGCGTCCGATTGCCTGATCACCGACATCCAGATGCCAGGCCTGAGCGGGATCGAGCTCAAGCACCTGCTGGTCGAACGCAATTACCGCCTGCCAGTCATCATGATCACCGCCCGGGCCGAAACCGACCTTCGCGACCGGGCCATGGCGGCCGGCGCCGTCTGTCTGCTGAAGAAGCCCTTCAAGGCCGACGATCTGGCGGGCTGCATCGAACGGGCCCTGGCGGCATAGACGGCCGGGGATTTTCGCAGGGGCTGCGCGGCGGTTCGGGTTAAACTGTGGCGTGAATCGAACCGGGGCCTTAACGGAATGAATGATGTCATTGCACAGGACCAGTCAATGCTTCTGGACCTTGTCCATGAAGGCATTTTTGTGCGTGACCTGGATGGACGGATCCTGTTCTGGAATCGGGCCTGCGAAGCGCTCTACGGCTGGCAGCGCGATGATGCGCTCGGCCAGCCGGCGCAAACACTGCTGAAGTCACGCTACGACGCGCCGCTTGCCGCTATCGAAGCCCAGCTGGATACCACTGGCATCTGGGAGGGCGAAATCACCCGCACCACCGCTGCAGGCGAGCGGGTGCAGATCGAGGCCCGCTGGTCGCTGCTGCCGGCCGCTGCTGGCCGGCCGCGGACCGTGGTGGAAACCGGCCGCGACATCACCGAGCGCAAGCGTACGGAAGAAGCCCTGCGCAAGAGCGAATACCGCTACCGCAACCTGTTCCAGGCGATGGCAGCTTCGTTCTGGGAGCTGGATTTCTCCCAGGTCGGCCAGATGCTGCAGGCCATGCATGCCGCGGGCGTCACCGACTTTGCCCGCCATTTCCGCGACAATCCGGCTGTCGTCCGCGACATGATGCGCGCCACCCGTGTCATCGATGTCAACGACCAGACGGTGGCCCTGTATGGCCGCGGCAACAAGGCTGAGCTGCTGCAGAGCGTCGAGCCGTTCTGGCCCGAGGCCAGCAGCCCCGTCTATGCCGCCGCCGTGGTGGCGACGCTGGAGCGCAAGCCGTATTATGTGGCGGAGACCCGGCTGCGACGGATCGACGGCAGCGAATTTGACGCCTTGTTCACCGCCTGCTTCCCGCCCGAAACCATGGGCAAGGGCACCCTGCTGGTCGGCGTGATCGACATCTCCGAACGCAAGCATGCCTTTGCCGATCTGGAGCGCAGCGAGCTGCGCTACCGCAACCTGTTCAATTCGATGGGCGTCTCGTGTTTCCAGATGGATTCGCGCGGCCTGAATGCCCTGTTCAGCGAGTTGCGCCAGGCCGGCGTGACCGATCTCGACGCCTATATCGAGCAAAATCCCGGCTTCATCGCCACCGCCATGCAGGCTTCCATCGTCACCGAGGTCAACGATCGCGCCATGCAGCTGTTGGGCGCAAAAAACCGCGATGACCTGCTGGGGCCTGTTACGCGCTACTGGCCGCCGGACGATCACGCTGCGTTCCGCGGCAGCATAGTGGCCGGTTTCAACCGCAAATCCGGCTTCGAGGCGGAAGCCCGCCAGCGCACGGTTGATGGTCGCATCATCGATGTGCTGTTCACCATGGCGGCGCCACCGGCAATGCGCGATGCGGGCATCGTGCTGTGCAGCATGCTGGATATCAGCGCGCGGGTGCGTGCCGAGGAGGCCCTGCACCGGCTGCAGGCCGATTTCGCCCATGCTACCCGCGTGTCGATGCTGGGGGAGCTGACCGCTTCGCTGGCCCATGAGGTGAATCAGCCGCTGGCGGCGATTGCCACCAATGGCGAGGCCGGCCTGCGCTGGCTGTCGCGTTCGGAACCCGATGTGGCAGAAGTGCTGACGCTGACGCGCCGCATGGTCGCCGATGCACGCCGCGCTGCCGATATCATTGCCCGCATCCGCACCATGGCGACCCGTCGGGCACCGGAAACGGCCCCGATCGCCATCAATGACGTGATCGAGGAGGCGATGGTGTTCCTTCGCCATGAAATGCAGGCCCAGGGCGTGGCCCTGACGCTCGATCTGGCGCGCGATCTGCCGCCGGTGCCGGGTGATCGCACCCAGTTACAGCAGGTCGTGGTCAATCTGGTGCTGAATGCGGTGCAGGCGATGATACAGGCGCAGAGTCCGCATCGCACGATTACGGTTACGAGCCGGCTCTCGCGTCCGGATACGGTTCTCGTCAGTGTCGAAGACAGCGGACCGGGGATAACGGCTGCGCATCGCGACAAGCTGTTCGAAAGCTTTTTCACGACCAAGGATAGCGGCATGGGCATGGGCCTGCCGATCTGCCGCTCGATCATCGAGGGCCATGGCGGCCATATCTGGGCCGATGTTTCGGAGGCCGGCGCTGGCGCACGGTTCTGCTGCAGCCTGCCGGTGGCTGGGCCCGGATTGTAATTCGGTCATAGCCCCGTCACACGGGGCTGTCAGAAACGGCTTTCATGTGAGGGCCGATCCGTATGATGGCTCATACCTAAATATAATTCCCCGTACCCTAGGTCTGATGGCTTCGGTGCAGCGGCATCGGCAAACTGTGATCACCCGCACAGATCGGCGGGATGCAAACGGAACTGCCGGGAAAGGACGCGTTGCGATGACCAGCCAGAACAGCAAGCCCTGTACGACCGCCTCGCGCCGGGACATCCTGATCGGGAGCGCCAGCGCGGCCCTTGTTGCCGGCCTGCCGGCGCTGCCCTTCGCCACCGATGCGGCGGCAGCCACCAATTCTCCCACGGCCAATAAAGGAATGACGACCATGAGCAGCTACGTGACGATGAAGGACGGCACCGAGATCTTCTACAAGGACTGGGGCCCGAAGACGGCGCAGCCGGTCATGTTCCATCACGGCTGGCCGCTGAGCGCCGACGACTGGGATGCCCAGATGATGTTCTTCCTCGACAAGGGCTATCGCGTGCTCGCCCATGACCGTCGCGGTCATGGCCGTTCGACCCAGACCTATACCGGCAATGAGATGGATACCTATGCCGCCGATCTCATCACCCTGGCCGCCACGCTCGATCTGAAGAACGCCATTCATGTCGGCCATTCCACCGGCGGCGGCGAAGTGGCGCATTATGTCGCCCGCGCTGAAAAGGGCCGGGTCGCCAAGGCTGTTCTGATTGGCGCCGTGCCGCCGGTCATGGTCAAGTCCGACAAGAATCCCGGCGGTCTGCCGCTTGAGGTGTTCGACGGTTTCCGTGCGGCTTTGGTGGCCAATCGCGCCCAGTTCTTCCTGGATATTCCGACCGGGCCCTTCTATGGCTTCAACCGCCCGGGCGCGAAGGTTTCCCAGGGCGTCATCGACAACTGGTGGCGTCAGGGCATGATGGGCGGCGCCAAGGCGCATTACGACTGCATCAAGGCCTTCTCGGAAACCGACTTCACCGATGATCTGAAGAAGATCGATGTGCCTGTGCTGATCATGCATGGCGATGATGACCAGATTGTGCCGATCGCCGATTCCGCGCATCTGGCCATCAAGCTGGTGAAGAAGGGTACGCTGAAGGTCTATCCGGGCCTGCCGCATGGCATGGCGACGACCCATGCCGATGTGATCAACGCCGACCTGCTCGCCTTCTTCAAGGCCTGATCCGGTCTGCCGGCGCCGTCAGCGATGGCGGCGCCGGGCTCCTTCCTCACCTCCCCGACAGCAGGCCATGCTATGAGCGAGACGATCACCATCACCACACCCGACGGCAGCTTTTCGGCCTATCTGGCGCAACCCGCCGTGACGCCGGCCCCCGCTATTGTCGTGATCCAGGAAATCTTCGGCGTGAATGCCGACATGCGTACAACCTGCGACGACCTTGCCGCCCGAGGCTATATCGCCATCTGCCCCGATCTCTACTGGCGGCAGGAGCCGAATGTCGAGCTGTTCGACAAGACGGAAGCCGACTGGAAAAAGGCGCTGGCGCTCTACACGGCTTTCGATGTCGATGCCGGTGTGAAAGATATCGATGCCACCCTGCAGTATGTCCGTGGCCTCAAAGGTGCTTCGGGCAAGGTCGGCGCCATGGGTTACTGTCTCGGCGGCCTGCTGGCCTACCTGACCGCCACCCGCACCGATGCCAATGCCAGCGTCGCCTATTACGGCGTCGGTATCGACAAGCTGGTCGCAGAGGCGGACCGGATTGCGCATCCGCTGCTGGTGCATATCGCCGAGGAAGACGAATTCGTATCCAAGGACGCCCAGAAGGTGGTGCGCGATGCGCTGTCGCCGCGGCCCCAGGTGGATGTCCACAGCTATCCCGGCATGAGCCACGCCTTTGCCCGCAACAACGGCATCCATTACGACGCCGCCAATGCCCAGAAGGCCAATGACCGTACGTTTGCGTTTTTCCACAAAACACTCGCCTGATTCCATCCCCCCGGGGTGATGCTCCCCAGCCATCCCGCAAGGCCGCCCTCCGGCACGCCCCTCTCCGGAGGGCGGTCTCCCCATCCAGCCAGCGACGGGCATGACGCCAAGGACCGCGACGATGACCGATACCCCACGCAGCAAAACCCTCACCAATGCCACCGGTGCGCCGGTGGCCGACAACCAGAATATCCTCACCGCCGGCCCGCGCGGCCCGGCCCTGCTGCAGGATGTCTGGCTGCTTGAAAAGCTGGCACATTTCGACCGCGAGGTGATCCCGGAGCGCCGCATGCATGCCAAGGGCTCGGGGGCCTATGGCCGCTTCACCGTCACCCATGACATCTCGCGCTATACGAAGGCGAAGATCTTCTCCCAGATCGGCAAGCAGACCGACCTGTTCGTACGATTCTCGACGGTGGCCGGCGAGCGCGGTGCCGCCGATGCCGAGCGCGACATCCGCGGTTTCGCCATCAAGTTCTACACCGAGGAAGGCAACTGGGACCTGGTTGGCAACAATACCCCGGTGTTCTTCTTCCGCGACCCGCTGCGCTTCCCCGACCTCAACCATGCCGTGAAGCGCGATCCGCGCACCGGCATGCGCAGCGCCAACAACAACTGGGATTTCTGGACGCTGCTGCCGGAAGCGCTTCACCAGGTCACCATAGTGATGAGCGACCGCGGCATTCCGCGCACCTATCGCCATATGCATGGCTTCGGCAGCCATACCTTCAGCTTCATCAATGCCGATAACGAACGGTTCTGGGTGAAATTCACCCTGAAGACCCAGCAGGGTATCGAGAACCTGACCGATGCCGAGGCCGGTGCAGTCATCGGCGCAGACCGCGAGTCGCACCAGCGCGATCTGTTCGGCAGTATCGAGTCCGGCGATTTCCCGCGCTGGACCCTGTTCGTGCAGGTCATGCCGGAAAAGGATGCGCTGACCTATCGCCTCAACCCCTTCGACCTGACCAAGGTCTGGCCGCGCAAGGACTATCCGCTGATCGAGGTTGGCGTGATGGAGCTGAACCGCAATCCCGACAATGTCTTCGCCGAAGTCGAACAGGCCGCCTTCTCGCCGGCCAATGTGGTGCCCGGCATCGGCTTCTCGCCCGACAAGATGCTGCAGGCGCGGCTGTTCTCCTATGGCGATGCCCAGCGCTATCGCCTGGGGGTCAACTTCAACCATATCCCGGTCAATGCACCGAAATGCCCCTTCCACAGTTACCACCGCGATGGCGCCATGCGCACGGACGGCAACAAGGGCGCGACGCTCACCTATGTGCCGAACGGCCGGGGCGAGTGGCAGGACGATCAGGCTTTTGCCGAGCCGCCGCTGGCAGTCCGCGGCGATGCGGCCCATTGGGACCACCGCCTGGACGAGGATTATTATTCTCAGCCGGGCGACCTGTTCCGCCTGATGACCCCGGCGCAACAGCAGGTGCTGTTCGAGAATACCGCCCGGGGCATGGGCGATGCGGCACCCGAGATCAAGGCGCGCCATATCGCCAACTGCGCCAAGGCCGATCCTGCCTACGGGGCGGGAGTGGCCCGGGCGCTGGGCATGGCCATGCCGGTCGCGGCCGAGTAACCCGTTACGGCCAAGGTCACAAAAATATCCTAACCCGGCTGTGCCGGCCCGTGCGAAAACCCGATTCTCCTGATTCCAGGAGGGGGTAAACGGACGGCGCTGCCGGTGTTTTGGGCCGCTTCTGCCATCCTCCGACGCCCCGCTTCCGCGAGTTCTGTCCGATGATGTCACCGGCCCAAGAAAATCCCCACGGCGAGGACGCCGAGAGCAAACCCGTCATTCTGATCGCGGAAGACGAGGTGCTGGTGCGCATGGTGATTGCGGATCACCTGCGCGATTGCGGCTATACGGTCATCGAGGCCGGAAACGCACGGGATGCGATTTCATTGTTTGAAGCTTCTGTCCATGTCGATGTCGTGTTTTCCGATGTGCAGATGCCGGGCGACCTGGACGGCTTCGGTCTGGCGCGCTGGTTGCGTGCGAACCGGCCAGCGGTGCAGGTGCTTCTGACCTCGGGCGTGTGGAAAGCGGCTGATGTTGCGGGCGAGCTGTCCGAAGACCGGCCGTTGTTGCCCAAACCCTACGAGCTCGAAGAAGTGGAGCGACGCATCGGCATGTTTCTCTCAGCGCAGAAGCAGTCGAAAGCATAGTCCGTAAAGGAAATCGATGGTGTGGCGTAACGGCACATATGCGCCGCCCCTGTGGTGGCTCCGGATCGGCATGGGTCTGCTGCCCTTGCTGGTCGGCGCCATCTGGGCCTGGCAGACCTGGACGCAGAAAGAAGCGGCAGCAATCGAGAATTCACGCCAGAATGCCGCTCTCGTCAGCGAGTATGTGCAGCGGATCGTGCAGACCCAGAAACTGCTGCTCAACCAGACCGGCCGTATCATGGCCGAGAATCCGGCGATCGACCCGCTCACATTGCATGAACGGCTGCGCGCGCTGGATACCGGCATGAACTTCACCACCAGCCTCGGCGTCATCAATGCCAGCGGCCATCTGATTGCCGGCAGCCGCACCTTTCCGCTTTTTATGGACTTCAGTCAGCGCGACTATTTCATCCAGCTGCGCGACCGCGATCTCCCGCTGTTCATCGACCGCATCGTGCTGCAACCGGCCGGCCGTGACTCGCTGACGGTGGCCACCCGGCTGCCGGGCGAAGGATTCCAGGGTCTGGCGACCACATCCACCGATATCACGCAGTTCACGGCTTTCCTGTCCCATATCAGTACGGCGCAGGATTCCGCAGCCTTCCTGATGCGCGAGGATGGCAAACTTCTGGTGCGTCCCGATCCCGCGGCGCCACCCGTGCAGATGGTGGCTGACGGCGCGGCCATGAAGGCGATTTCCACCGCCCCGTCCGGCGTCTTCGATGCGCCGGGCCGCATGGATGGTACGCGCCGCATTTATGCCTATCAGAAGATCGGCGATCTGCCGCTGTTTGCCATGCATGGCTTTGCCTATGCGGGCCTGGTCTCCGATGTGGCGATCGAAATGCTGCCGATCAGCCTGTTTCTGCTGGCCTGCTCCGTGCTGGGTTATATCGCGCTGAGCAGTGCCATGAAGCAGGTGGAGGCCGAGCGTGCCCGTGGCGCCGCCGAGTTCGACCGCAAGCTTCTGGATGAGGCGCAGCAGACGGCCGCGCTCAAGGAGGCGCTGCTGAAGGAGATGAATCACCGCATTCACAATAACCTGCAGATGATCCAATCACTGATCCATATGCGCAGCCGGTCGCCGGGGGATCCCGGCACGGTGCTCAAGGAGATCGGCAAGCGTGTCTGGGCGATCTCGGAAGTGCATAATCTGCTCTACAACAGCGCCGAATATTCGCATCTCGATCTCGGCGCTTTCATCCGTACCATGGCCAACAGCCCGGGTATCGTGCCGCCGGAACAGGGCATCTCGGTGCGCTGCGATACCGACCGCGTCGATGTCGAGATTCAACAGGCCGTGCCGGTGGCGCTGATCGTGCTGGAATGCCTGACCAACGCGCTCAAGCACGCGTTCCCGGACGAGCGCCTGGGCATGGTGACCATCACCCTGCGTCAGTATGACAATGAGGCCGAGGTGGTGGTGTCTGATGACGGCGTCGGCACGCCCAGCATCCGCAATCGCAATTCAGGCATGAAACTGTCGCAGGCGCTGGCCGAACAGATTCACGCCCGCATGGAGATGGAGAGCGTCGTCAATGGCGGCACCACCATCCGTCTGCGCTTTCCGCTGCTGAGCGGTGAGCAGCGGCCGCATCTGAAAGTCGTGGAGCCGGGGTCCGACCCCGTGGCGGCGGCCTGAGGGCAGAACTTTAGAAGATCAGCTTGAAGAAGCCGACCACGACCAGCAGGCCGATCAGGAAGATGATCAGCACGCTCCATCCGATAAATTTCAGCATGTCGCCTCGTCTCCGACGGTAGGCATCAGAAACGGCCGATCGGCAGTCGAGTTCCGGGGTCAGGCCGGCTGACGGTCCCAGTCCGGCTCCGGCCCGAAGGCTGTACGCAGATGGGCGATGAAAGCGCCGACGCTGGCCGGCACGAAATTGCCGGCCGGATGGACGGCGAAGACGCTGACATCGGTGGCGCCGGGATGCCCGGGCAGGATGATGCGGAGTGCACCCGATCGCAGCTCGGCACCGATATCCCAGGTCGAGCGCAGCGCGATGCCCAGTCCGGCCACCGCCAGTTCGCGCACCACCTCGCTGGAATTGGTCCGCACCGCGCTTTCGCCCGGCACCGTCACCACCTTGCCAGCGCTGTCCTGCACCCGCCAGGGCAGTTGCGCCGCGGCCGCCAGCAGTGTGTGCTGCGCCAGATCAGTCAGGTTTTTCGGCACGCCATGCTGCGCCAGATAAGTGGGGCTGGCGCAGAGCACGCGGCGATTGGGCGCCAGGCGATGGCCTACAAGTCCCGGCTCGATGGCTGGCGCGATACGGATGGCCAGGTCGATCCGCTCGGCCAGCAGGTCGACGTAAGAGTCCGTCAGGTCGAGTTCGATCTGCAGGCGCGGCCAGCGGTCGAGGAAGCTCTTCACATGCGGCGCCACATGCAGGCGGCCGAAGGAGGTTGGCGCCGACAGCCGCAAACGTCCCGATGGTGCGCCGGCCACGCCGGCCACCTGGGCTTCGGCCTCGCGCGAGGCCGAGAGAATCTCGATCACGCGCTCATAGAAGCGTTGTCCGGCTTCGGTGGTGGCCAGCTTGCGGGTGGTCCGGTGCAGCAGCCGTGCTCCCAGCCGTTCCTCCAGCCGGGCAATGCGTTTCGACACCATGGCTGGCGACAGGTTGAGCGTGCGGCCGGCGGCGGCCAGGCTGCCGGTCTCGATCACCCGGGCGAAAAGCTCGTATTCGCGATCCATCGCCATTCATTCCCATAAGGAACGACTACGTTCAATTCTTTTCATCTACAGAATGAATGGCGGCTCTGGTATCCTTACCTACAATCAGATTTAACCATTTGGAATCATTTGGGAAACGCCATGACCAAGACCGTAGACAAGGCCGGCCTCAAGGTTGCAGCCACGCTTGCCGAGTTTATCGACCGTCAGGCGCTGCCCGGCACCGGTCTGGATGCGACGGCCTTTTGGGCCGGGGTGGCCGATCTCTATGCCCGTTTCACACCGGAGAACCGCGCGCTGCTCAAGAAGCGCGATGACCTGCAGGCGAAGATCGACGCCTGGCACCAGCAGCGCAAAGGCCAGGCCTTCGATGCCGGGGCCTACCAGGCCTTCCTGAAAGAGATCGGCTATCTGGTGCCCGAGCCGGCGCCGTTCAAAATCGCCAGCGAGAATGTCGATGCCGAGATCGCGCGTATGGCCGGCCCGCAGCTGGTCGTGCCGGTGCTGAATGCACGCTTCCTGCTGAATGCGGCGAATGCGCGCTGGGGCAGCCTCTACGATGCCTATTACGGCACCGATGCGATCCCGCATGAGCCGAATGAGAAGAAAGGTTACGATCCGGCGCGCGGCGCCAAGGTGATCGCCAAGGCGAAAGCCTTCCTCGATTCAGCCGTGCCATTGGCCGCAGGCAGCCATATGGATGTGAAGGGCTGGTCGATCAGGGACGGCGTGCTCACGCCGGCGCTCAAGGATCCGGCCGCCTTTATCGGCTATCGCGGCGATGCGGTGAATCCTTCGGCGGTGCTGCTGCAGCATAACGGCCTGCATATCGAACTGGTGATCGACCGCGCCCATCCCATCGGCAAGACCGATCCCGCCGGCCTCGCCGATGTGATTCTGGAAGCCGCGCTCACCACCATCGTCGATCTGGAGGATTCGGTCGCCGCTGTGGACGCCGAAGACAAGGTGGCGGCCTATGCCAACTGGCTTGGCCTGATGAAGGGCGATCTGGAAGCCAGCTTCGACAAGGGCGGCAAGACCATGACCCGCGCGCTGGAGGCCGATCGCGATTACACCGCCGCGAAGGGCGGTAAGCTCACGCTGGCCGGCCGCAGCCTGCTGTTCGTGCGCAATGTCGGCCATCTGATGACCAATCCGGCGATCCATCTGCCCGACGGCTCGGAAGCCTTCGAGGGCATTCTCGATGGCATCGTCACCAGCCTGATCGCCATGCATGACCTGCAGAAGAAGGGCCGCTTCACCAACAGCCGCGCCGGCTCGGTCTATATCGTCAAGCCCAAGATGCACGGGCCGGAAGAGGCGGCTTTCACAAACCGCCTGTTCGATGCCATCGAAGACCTGCTCGGCCTGAAGCGCTTCACCGTCAAGGTCGGCGTGATGGACGAGGAGCGTCGTACTTCGGCGAATCTCACGGCCTGCATCCATGCCGTGAAGGATCGCATCGTCTTCATCAACACCGGTTTCCTGGATCGCACCGGCGACGAGATGCATACCGCGATGCAGGCCGGTCCGATGGTGCGCAAGGCGCAGATGCGTTCTAGCGCCTGGATCAAGGCTTACGAGGAGCGCAACGTCGCCATCGGCATTGCCTGCGGTCTTTCGGGCAAGGCGCAGATCGGCAAGGGCATGTGGGCGGCGCCCGACCGCATGGCTGACATGCTGGAGCAGAAGATCGGCCACCCGAAAACCGGCGCCAACACCGCCTGGGTGCCGAGCCCGACGGCGGCCACCCTGCATGCCACGCATTATCACACCGTGGATGTCTTCGCCCGCCAGGCCGAGGTGGCGAAGCAGGCTGTACCGCCGCTGGGCGACTTGCTGACGATTCCGCTCAGCGCAGGGCAGAATTTCTCCGAGCAGGATGTGAAGGACGAGCTCGACAACAACGCGCAGGGGATTCTCGGCTATGTCGTGCGCTGGGTCGACCAGGGCGTCGGTTGCTCCAAGGTGCCCGATATCCACGATATCGGCCTGATGGAAGATCGCGCGACCTTGCGTATTTCCTCGCAGCATATGGCCAACTGGCTGCTGCACGGCATCTGCACCAGGGAACAGGCCGAAGCGGCACTCAAGCGCATGGCCGCCAAGGTGGATGCGCAGAATGCCGGCGATCCACTCTACAGGCCGATGGCGCCGAACCCCGATGCCAGCCTGGCCTATCAGGCGGCGCGGGCCCTGGTTTTCGAGGGCGTGGCGCAGCCCAACGGCTATACCGAGCCGCTGCTGCATGCCTTCCGCCAGAAGGTGAAACTAGCGGCCGGCTAACGTCATCCCCACCGGTCGCTTTAGCGACCGGCAAGAGTCATCGCCGCGAAGCTGTCGCGGATCCACTGTCGCAGCAGGATCACTGCCGGCCGGCTCTGCGATTCCGGCCGCACCGCCAGGTAGAAGCTGTTGGCGGCGCGTGTGCTGTGCTGGATCGGACAGACCAGCCGGCCGTCAGTCAGGTAGCGGGACGTGGTGACATTGTCGCCGATGGCGATGCCGAAACCGGCGGCGCTCATCTCGATGGCGGTCAGCGCATTGCCCAGATAATGCCGCGGCCCCGATGCCAGCCGGGCGCGTCCGCTGCTGGCCAGCCATTTGTCCCATTCGTCGCCATTGTCGGCGCAGAGCAGCGGGGCATTGTCCAGCAGCGCGAAGTCATCCTGGCGCAGGCCGCGCCCGGCCAGCAGGTCGGGACTGCAGACCGGCATCAGATGCACATCGCTTAAGTGCTCGACGATCTGCGCCGGCCAGCGGCCGTCACCATAGCGGATCGCCAGATCGATTGGCGCGGCGCGGGCCGGCCGTGTGTCGCTGCCCGAGACCAGGCGCAACTGCAGGGCCGGATACTGGGCCAGCAGCGTACCGGCCTGCCGCACCAGCCACAGGGTGGTCAGGGCCGGCGGGGCGCTGATCACCACCTCGCCGCCGGTTTCGCCGGTGGTGATCTGCCGGGTCGCCTCCGACAGCAGGTCGAAGGCCTGCCGCAGCGGCTGCAGCAGGGCGATGCCGGCCGGGGTCAGGCGCAGGCGGTTGCCGCTGCGCTCGAACAGGGCCGCGCCGGTGATCGCCTCCAGCTGCCGCACATGCTGGCTCACCGCGCCATGGGTGACATTCAGTTCTTCGGCTGCCCGGGTCATGGAGAGATGCCGGGCCGCGGTTTCGAAGGCGCGGAGCGCATTCAGGGGCGGCAGACGGGAAGCGGGGCTGTTCCGAGAGTTTTTCTCACGCTGGACCATGCCGATAAACTCGCTTGTCCAACTGTGGCCGTCCAGCGCAAAGTTGTCATGAAAACGGAAAACAGGGCCGTTTGAGAGAATTCCTCCCGTAAATGGGATATCCGTCAGGAGGCGAGGGGCCGATGGACACCGCTAAGCTGCAGGCCTTGCGCGCAAAATACGGCGACGCCAAGGGCGGCGACATTTTCGACCCGCATTTCGCTGCCGTCGCCACCCAGATCTTCCTCGATCCGGAACGGCGCAAATGGCCGTTCGCCGATGTCGCCACCTTCGTCAGTGCGCCCTACCGGCCGATCCAGTCCGATGCCGATTTCGCCGGGCTGGACTGCTGCATCGTCGGCGTGCCGATGGATCTGGGCGTCACCAACCGCGCCGGTGCCCGCCTGGGCCCGCGCGCCGTGCGCAATATCGAGCGTATCGGGCCGTATGAGCATGTGTTGAAGCGTGCGCCGCTGGGTGAGATCAAGGCTGCCGATATCGGCGACGTGCCGATGCAGAGCCGCTTCAGCCTCGATCGCTGCCATGCCGATATCGAAGGCTTCTACCGCCGCATCCAGGCGGCTGGCGTGATTCCGCTTTCGGTCGGCGGCGATCATTCGATCACGCTGCCGATCATGCGCGCGCTCGGCAAAGACAGGCCGCTCGGCATGGTGCATATCGATGCCCATTGCGACACCAGCGGCGAATACGAAGGCGCCAAGTTCCATCACGGCGGCCCGTTCCGCCAGGCGGTGCTGGATGGCGTGCTGGATCCGGACCGCTGCATCCAGATCGGCATCCGTGGCGCCGCCGAATATCTGTGGGAATTCTCGGTCGAGAGCGGCATGACCGTGATCCATGCCGAAGAGGTGGATGCTATCGGCATCCCCGCTGTGATCGCGAAGGCGCGCGCCGTGATCGGCGACGGGCCGCTCTATGTCACCTTCGATGTCGATGGCCTCGATCCGGCCTATGCACCGGGCACCGGCACGCCCGAGGTGGGCGGACTCACCCCGCGCGAGGCGCTGGCGATCCTGCGCGGCCTTGCCGGCCTGGATATCGTCGGCGGCGATGTGGTGGAAGTGGCGCCGCAGTATGATGCCAATACCGTGACGGCGCAGACCGCGGCGCAGATGCTGTTCACCATGCTTTGCCTGGTGTCGATCAAAAAGACCGGCCCGCTGGTGACGCCATGAGCAAGAATACCGAAGACACCACGCGGCTCTGGGGTGCCCGTTTCCGCTCGCCGCCCGATCCTGCGCTGATGGCGCTGTCGCGCTCGCCGCAGAGCCATCAGCGCCTGATCCCCTATGACATCACATCCTCGATGGCCCATGCGCGCGAATTGCAGCGCGCCAGACTGCTGACCGATGCGGAATGCGCCGAGATCACCGCATCCCTGCAGGGCATCCTGGCTGACCAGCAGGCCGGCCGCATCGCGCCGAGCGAGAAGGACGAGGATATCCACACCTTCGTCGAGCGCGTGATGACCGAGCGGCTCGGGCCGCTGGGCGGCAAGCTGCGCGCCGGCCGCTCGCGCAACGACCAGGCCGCCAACGATCTGCGGCTTTACCTGCGCGATTACGCCCGCCGCCTGGCGCGCGGCATGCTCGGCCTGCAGCAGGCTCTGATGGCGCAGGCCGAAGCGAATATCACCGCCATCGTGCCGGGCTTCACCCATCTGCAGCCGGCGCAGCCGGTGCTGTTCGCCCATCAGCTGCTGGCCCATGCCCAGGCCATCGCTCGCGACATCGCACGGCTGCAGGACTGGGACAAGCGCTTTGCCCGCTCGCCGCTGGGCGCGGCCGCCATGGCCGGATCGGCGATTGCCATGCATCCGGAACTGGCTGCCGTCGAACTGGGCTACGAGGCGGCGACCGAGAATTCCATCGACGCCGTGGGCAACCGCGACCATGTGGCGGAATTCCTGTTCGCACTCGCCATGCATGGCGTGCATCTGTCGCGCCTGTCCGAGGAAATCGTTCTGTGGTGCTCGCGCCAGTTCCGCTGGATCGAGCTGGACGATGCCTTCGCCACCGGCTCGTCGATCATGCCGCAGAAAAAGAATGCTGATATCGCCGAGATCACCCGCGGTCGCTCGGCTCGCCTGATCGGCGATCTCAACACCATCATGATCGCGCTGAAAGGCCTGCCGCTCGCCTATAACCGCGACCTGATCGAGGACAAGGCGGCCGCCTTCGATGCCATCGATGGCTTGATGCTTGTGCAGCCGGCGTTGGCCGGTCTGGTCCGCACCATGACCGTCCGGGTCGAGGAGATGCACCGGCAGTCGACCGAGGGCTTCACGCTGGCCACCGAAGTGGCCGACTGGCTGTCGCGTCGTGGCGTACCCTTTGCCCAGGCCCATGAGATCACCGGCGCTGTGGTGCGGCTCTGCGAAGAGCGCGGCATCGGCCTGGAAGATGTAACCGCTGCCGATCTGGCGCTGGTCGATCCGCGGCTGGATATCTCGATCAAGGCGGCGCTGACGCCGGAAGCGGCGGTCGCGGCGCGGCAGGGCTATGGCGGTACGGCGCCGGACCGGGTGCGGGAACAGCTGGTACGGTTGCAGGCCATCTGCACCGCGCAGGCACAGTGGTGCGACACCTACAAGGGGCCGATGCCGTAAGTCGTTTGCATCGTTCTTGCATACAAAAGTGACGACAGAGTCGGGGGACCAGTCATGAATGCAGAGCAATCGAAGGATATGCCGCGCGACCGTTACGACATCGCACGTCTGCCCATCGTGGCGCCGCGCCATTACGGCCGCTGGCTGGCCGCTGCTGCAATTATCGCCATCCTGCTGTTCATCGTGAAGGCATTCGCCGATGGCCAGATCGCCTGGCGCATCGTCGGCCAGTTTTTCACCGCGCCGGCGATCCTGAGCGGTCTGGTCAACACCATCATCATGACCGCCTGCGCCATGCTACTCGGTATCACACTGGGCGTGCTGTTCGCCATCATGGTGATGTCGCCCAATTCGGTGCTGAAGAGCGTCGCCGTTTTCTACATCTGGTTCTTCCGCGGCACGCCGCTGATCCTACAGTTATTGCTGTGGTTCAACCTGGCGCTGGTCTTCCCACGTCTCGGCATCCCTGATGTGTTTTCGGTGCGCACGGTGGATGTGATCACGCCCTTCGTCGCCACCCTGCTGGGCATGGGCATCAACCAGGGTGCCTATACGGCTGAAGTCGTGCGCTCAGGGATTCTCTCGGTCGATGCCGGCCAGACTGAAGCGGCCCAGGCCATCGGCATGACCCGGCTCACCGTGCTGCGCCGTATCGTCATGCCGCAATCCATGCGCGTGATTATCCCGCCGGTGGGCAACGAGGTGATCAGCATGGTCAAGCTCACCTCGATCGCCAGCGTGATCCAGTATTCCGAAATCCTGCGCAACGCCCAGACGATTTATTACGCCAACAACTTCGTCATCGAGATGCTGTTCGTCGCTGCCATCTGGTATCTGGCCGTGGTCACCGTGCTCAGCATCGGCCAGCATTTCCTCGAACGCTATTTCGCCAAGGGCCATCGCCGGCCGGAGGCGGCGCGCAAGGCTGTCGAAGCGGCGGGAGTGCCGGCATGAGCGAACCCGTACTGAGCGAACCGATGCTGGTCGCGCGCGACGTGCGCAAGACCTTTGGCAGCTTTACGGCCCTGCAGGGCGTGTCTCTGGATATCCATCATGGCGAGGTGCTCTGCATCATCGGGCCATCGGGCTCGGGCAAGAGCACCTTCCTGCGCTGCCTCAATCAATTGGAGCGGCTGGATGGCGGCGGCATCTGGATCGACGGCGAACTGATCGGCTACCGTCGCACCGGCGACAAGCTTTATCCGCTGCCCGACAAGGATGTGGCGCGCCAGCGCCTGGCCACCGGCATGGTGTTCCAGCGTTTCAACCTGTTCCAGCATATGACGGCGCTGCAGAATATCATTGAAGGCCCGGTCACCGTGCAGAAGCGCCGCAGGGCCGAGGCCGTCGAAGAGGCGATGACGCTGCTCGAGCGCGTCGGCCTGGCCGATAAGCGCGATGCCTATCCGGCCCAGTTGTCGGGCGGCCAGCAGCAGCGCGTGGCGATTGCCCGCGCGCTGGCGATGAAGCCGAAGCTGATGCTGTTCGACGAGCCGACCTCGGCGCTCGATCCCGAACTGGTGGGCGAGGTGCTGCAGGTGATGCGCGGCCTCGCCGGCAGCGGCATGACCATGATCGTGGTGACCCATGAGCTGGGCTTCGCCCGTGAGGTCGCCCATCGCGTCGTCTTCATGGATCGCGGCGCCATTGTCGAAACCGGTACGCCTCAGGACATCCTGGGCAATCCGCAGCAAACCCGCACCCGCGATTTCATTGCCGCCGTTCTGAACTGACAGCCCCTGAAGGAGATCCGCCCATGTCGCTTATCAAGCATTTCACCCTCGGCCTGCTGGCCGCCGCGATTGCGCTGCCGGCCGCAGCCGCCGACCTGCCCGACCGCATCAAGGCCGCCGGTAAGGTGGTGATCGCCACCATGCCGAACTATCCGCCGATCACCTTCAAGGACCCAGCGACCAATACGCTCAAGGGCTTCGACATCGAGCTTGGGGCCGCGCTGGCCAAGGAGATGGGCGTCGCGGTCGAATGGCAGGAAATCGCCTTCGCCCAGATGCTGCCGTCCCTGCAGACCGGCCGCGTCGACATGGTGATGGCCGGCATGACCGACCTGCCGACCCGTCGCGACCAGCAGGATTTCGTCAACTACCTGAAGACCGGCGCGCAGTTCTATACCTCCACCGGGATGTCGAAGGAGATCAAGTCGCAGGCTGATCTTTGCGGCAAGAAGGTCGGCGCCAGCCGTTCGACCAACTGGCCGAAGCAGATCGAGGCCTGGAGCGAGGTCAACTGCGTGGCCAAGGGCAAGCCGGCGATCACCGTGGTCGGCACCGAAGGCTCGATCGATGCCCGCACCCAGCTCAAGACCCAGCGTATCGATGCCGGCGCCCAGGGCAACGAGACGCTGCCCTATCTGCAGACCCAGGAGCCGAATACTTATGTGATTCTCGGCGACGCCTTCACCGTCACGCTGGCCGGCATCCCGGTGCTGAAGACCGAGCCCAAGCTGCGTGATGCCCTGCTGGAGGCGCTGGCCAGCCTGCAGAAGAAGGGTGAATATGATGCGCTGCTGGCCAAGTATGACCTCAAGGCCATGACCCTGCCGGCCAGCATCAACAAGGGCGAGTAAATATCCGTGCCGTGGCGCGGCTTGTCCGCGCCACGGTCCCGGCCTATAAAGCCCGCCCTTTCAGGCGGCCGGGACCATGGCAACACAGCAGACCCACGCAATCGGCGTCGATTTCGGTACCACCAATACGGTGGTGGCGATTGCGCGCGCCGATGGCAGCGTCACGCCGGTGACCTTCGATCATGCCGGGCTGCTGCATGACATCTTCCGGTCGGCGCTCTGCTTCTGGGACGAAACCGAAGGCCGCGCGCGCCGTATCGAGGTGGAAGCCGGTCCCTGGGCCATCGAGCAGTTCCTCGACAGCCCCTATGAACACCGCTTCATCCAGTCGTTCAAATCCTTTGCCGCCAGCCGCCTGTTCCAGTCGACGGTAATCTTCGGCAAGCGCTTCGGCTATGAGGACATCCTGAGCAACTTCCTCGGCCTGATGCGTCGTCATGCCGGCCCGTCGCTGGCGCAGATGGATGCACCGGTGATTGCCGGGCGTCCGGTGGAATTCGTCGGTGCCAATCCCGATCCGGCCCTGGCGCTGCAGCGCATGGATGCGTCTTACGCGCGCGCCGGATTCCCGCCGGTGCGTTATGCCTATGAACCGGTGGGCGCCGCTTATTTCTTCGCCCGTCGCCTGAAGACGGAGGCCACCGTGCTGGTGGCCGATTTCGGCGGCGGCACCAGCGACTTCTCGCTGATGCGGTTCCAAAAAAGCACCCAGGGCCTGACCGCCACGCCGCTGGGTCATGCCGGTGTCGGCGTGGCCGGCGACGCTTTCGATTTCCGCATCATCGACAATGTCGTCTCGCCGCGGCTGGGCAAGGGCGGCAGCTATCGCAGCGATGGCAAGATCCTGCCGGTGCCGGGCCAGCATTACGCCAATTTCGCCCAGTGGCATCAGCTCGCCATGCTGAAGTCACCGCGCACCATGGCCGATCTGAAGGCGCTGGCCAAGGAAGCGGTGGAGTCCGGCCCGCTGCTGGATTTCATCACCGTGATCGAGAACGACCTCGGTTTCGGCCTCTATCGCGCGGTTTCGGCCACCAAGACGGCGCTGTCCGGTGCCGCCAGCGCTGATCTGGTGTTCCAGGCCGAAGGCATCGATATCCGCGAAACCGTCACCCGCAAGGCCTTTGAAAGCTGGATCGCGCCGGAACTGGCGCAGATCGATGCAGCACTCGATCGCGTATTTGCCGAGTCCGGTTTGACGGCGGCGGATGTCGATCAGGTGTTCATGACCGGCGGTTCATCCTTCGTGCCAGCACTGCGACACCTGTTCGAAGCGCGGTTTTCCGCCGGTCGACTCGCCACCGGCGACCAGTTGCAGTCCATCGCTTCGGGCCTTGCGCTGATCGGTCTTGACCAGAATCCAGGCAGCTGGCTCGCGCCGCGCGACTGACGGCGAGAGTTCCGCAACTTCCCTGAACCAACCTCTGGCGTCAAAGGTCGAGCCGTTATGCCGGCGGCTCGGCGCCTTCACGCATGGGTCATCGCAGCGTCACGCCGCGGTCATGCAGCCTGCCTAGCGTTTCCGCCTCAGTTCCAGAAACGGAGGGGAAGCCATGCTGGTTCATCGTCGTCATTTTCTCGTGGGCACCGGTCTTGCGGCCGGCAGCCTGGCGCTGCCGCGCTTTGCCATCGGCCAGTCTGATAACCGGCCGAGCATCACCATCGCCGTGCAGCAGATTTCCAACTCCGCCTCGCTGGAGCCGCTGCGCGAACAGTCCAATGTCGGCACGCGCACCTTCTCCTTCCTTTATGAAGGCCTGATCGGGCGCAACCTGATGAGCGAGCTGGAAGCCATGCCGGCGCTGGCGGAAAGCTGGAAGCGCATCGATTCCCGCACCGTCGAGCTTAATCTGCGCAAGGGCGTGAAATTCCATAACGGCGACGAAATGACCGCCGAGGACGTGGCCTTCACCTACAGCCGCGAACGCATGTTCGGCCCGGATTACGACATCAGCAGCAACAAGACGCTGTTTGCCAATGTGATGGTGCGCGACACCGTGCGCGGCAAGGAACTGCCGGCCGAAGTGCCCGCCGTCGCCAAGCGCAACTGGCCGGCGCTGGAAAAGATCGAGATTATCGACAAATACACCGTGCGCTTCGTCAACCGCACGCCCGACGTGACGCTGGAAGGCCGCATCGCCCGTTCGGGCAGCGAAATCATCTCGCGCCGCGGCTTCGAAGAGTCCAAGAGCTGGCTCGACTGGTCGGTCAAGCCGATCACCACCGGCCCCTACAAGGTGCGCGAATACAAGCCCGACCAGGAGCTGGTGCTCGAAGCCCATGACGAATACTGGGGCGGCCGTCCGCCGCTGAAGACCGTCCGCATCATGGTGGTGCCGGAAGTGGCTTCCCGCATCAACGGCCTGCTGTCCGGCCAGTTCGATTTCGTCTGCGACATGCCGCCGGACCAGATTGCCGGCATCGAGAAGAATGCGAAGTTCGAAGTGAAGGGCGGCCTGATCGACAACCACCGCCTCACCGTCTTCGACAAGCATCATGCGCAACTGAAAGACCCGCGCGTGCGCCAGGCCTTCACCCATGCCATCGACCGCCAGGCCATCGTCGACAGCCTCTGGGCCGGTCGTACGCGTGTGCCCGCCGGTCTGCAGTGGGAATTCTACGGCCCGATGTTCGTCGAAGGCTGGAAGGTGCCGGAATACAATCCGACCAAGGCGCGCGAGCTGCTCAAGGCGGCCGGCTACAAGGGCGATCCGATCCCCTATCGCCTGATCAACAACTACTACACCAACCAGAATGCCACCGCGCAGATCCTGGTTGAGATGTGGCGCCAGGCCGGTCTGAACGTGCAGATCGAGATGAAGGAAAACTGGCAGCAGATCTTCGAGAATAACGGCCAGCGCGCTGTGCGCGACTGGTCGAACAGCGCGCCCTTCACCGATCCGATCTCCTCCATCGTCAACCAGCATGGTCCGCAGGGTCAGCAGCAGCAGGTCCAGGAATGGACCAATGCCGAGATGAACAGCCTGTCGGACCAGATGGCGACCGAGATCGACATCCCGAAGCGCAAGGCGATGTTCGCCCGCATGCTGGAAATCTGCGAACGCGAAGATCCGGCCTATACGGTGCTGCACCAGAACGCCACCTTCACGGCCAAGCGCAAGGACATCCAGTGGAAGGCTTCGCCTTCCTTCGCGATGGAATTCCGCAGCAGCAACTTCAAGATCTGAGCAAGTGCCTGACGGCGGCGGTGATGAACCGCCGCCGTTTTCCTTTGCCCCATAAGGAGACTGGCATGACGTCACTGATAGAAATGCGCGGCCTGACCGTCGATTTCCAGCAAGGCAATCGTCTGATCCGCGCCCTGCATGGCGTCGACCTGACCGTCGGGGCTGGTGAGGCGGTCGGTCTGGTTGGCGAATCCGGCTCGGGCAAAAGCGTGACCTGGCTCGCGGCGCTCGGCCTGCTGCCGGGCAAGGCCCTGGTCAGGGGCAGTGTCATGCTGGAATCGCAGCAGCTGGTTGATGCCCCGCGCCGGGTGCTGGATGGCATTCGCGGTCGCCGCATTGCCATGATTTTCCAGGATCCGTCCTCCAGCCTCAATCCGGTGCTGAAGATCGGCCGCCAGATCGGCGAGGCGCTGGGCCTGCATCGCGGTCTTTCCGGTGCGGCCGCCGAGGCGGAAGCAAAACGCCTGCTGGATCGTGTCGGCATCGCCAATGCGGCGCAGCGCCTGCGCGATTATCCGCATGAACTGTCGGGCGGCATGAACCAGCGCGCCATGATCGCCATGGCGCTGGCCGGCGAGCCTGAGCTGCTGATTGCCGACGAGCCGACCACGGCACTGGATGCGACGGTTCAGGCCCAGATTCTGACCCTGCTCCAGGACATCCGCCGTGACAGCGGCATGGGCATGGTGCTGATCAGCCACGATCTCGGCGTGGTGGCCGAGAATGTCGACCGCGTCTGCGTCATGTATGCCGGTCGCCTGGTCGAGGAAGCGCCGGCCGACACCATGTTCGACCGCCCGCGCCATCCCTATACGCGTGGTCTGCTGGCCGCCCTGCCGGCGCTGGAGGGCCCGCGCCGCCGTCTCGCCGCCATTCCCGGTACGGTGCCCGAACCCTGGAACCTGCCGCAGGGCTGCGCCTTCGCGCCGCGCTGCGGCGAGGCAGAGGAAAGCTGTCACCGCACCGCACCGCCGCAGCTGGCGATCAGTGCCAGCGAGCGCGTGTTGTGTTTCCACGGCCGCTATCATGCCGAACCGGTGCATAAGGATGCGCCCGTGCCGGCATCCGTACCGCATGTCGCGATATCCGGCCATGCCGTTGCGGTGATCGCACGATGAGCGCTCTGCTTGAAGCGCGCAACCTGACGCGTCATTTCACCATCCGCCAGAAGGGGCCGGGCCTCGATGGCCTGTTCGGTCGCAAGGCGCTGCTGCGCGCGGTCGATGGCATCTCGCTCAGCGTGCAGCCCGGCCGTACGCTCGGCCTGGTCGGCGAATCCGGTTGCGGCAAGTCCACCACCGGCCGCCTGCTGCTCGGCTTGATGGCGCCGACGGCGGGCAGCGTGCAGTTCGGCGGCGTGCCGCTGGAACAGCCCGGCACCGCCGGCTGGCGCTCGCAGCGCCAGGCCATGCAGATGGTCTACCAGGATCCGCTCGGCGCGCTGGACCGCCGGCTCACGGTCGGCCGCCAGGTTGCCGAACCGCTCGACATTCACCACCCGAAAATGCCGGAGGCCGAACGGCAGGCGCGCGGTGCCGAACAGATGAATGCCGTCGGCCTCCAGCCACATCATGCCGAGCGCTATCCGCATGAACTGTCGGGCGGCCAGCGCCAGCGCGTGGTTCTGGCCCGCGCCCTGATCCTGAATCCGCAACTGCTGGTCTGCGACGAACCGATCTCGGCGCTGGATGTCTCGATCCAGGCCCAGGTGGTCAATCTGCTGCTCGACCTGCAGGAACAGCGCGGCCTGGCCTATGTCTTCATCAGCCACGATCTGAAGGTCGTGCGCCAGATCAGCCATGATGTCGCCGTGATGTATCTCGGCCGCATCGTCGAATACGGTGAAGCCGAAAGCCTGTTCCGCGATCCGCAGCATCCCTATACCCGGGCGCTGCTCGCGGCGATCCCGACTATCGCCCGCCAGGGCGGCGTCAGGCCGACGCCGATCCAGGGCGATCCGCCCGATCCGGCCAACCCGCCCACCGGCTGCGCCTTCCGCACCCGCTGTCCGCAGGCCACCGGGCTGTGCGCCGAGATCGCGCCATCCCTGCGCCGTCTTGCCGATGGGCGCGATGTTGCCTGTCATTTCGTTACGCCGGAGACCGACCGTGTCGCGGCCTGATTTGTCCGGAGTCCTGTGATGCTGGCTTTTGTCGCCTCGCGTCTGGCGCGCGCCGCGCTGACCATCGCCTTTGTCGTCACCTTCGCTTTCGTGGTGCTGCGGCTGTCGGGCGATCCGGCGCTGCTGATCATGTCGGTGGATGCGCCGCCCGAGGCCATTGCTGCCTTCCGCAAGTCCTGGGGCCTCGATCAGCCGATCTGGGAGCAGTATCTGGCCTATGCCGCCAATGCCCTGAGCGGCGATTTCGGCAATTCGATGCGCGATGGCCGTCCGGCGATCCAGCTGGTGATGGAGCGTGTGCCGATGACGCTGGCCATCACCATCCCCGCCTTCATCATCAAGCTGGGCTTAGGGATTCCCGCCGGCATCTTCGCCGCCCTGCACCGCAACTCGCTGCTCGACCGCCTGACCATGACCGCCTCGGTGGCCGGCTTCACGGTGCCCAGCTTCGTGCTGGCCTTGCTGCTGGTCCTGGTCTTCTCGGTGCAGCTCGGCTGGCTGCCCTCCAGCGGCAATGACGGCTGGCGCTCGGGCATCCTGCCGGTCTTCACGCTGGGCATTTCCGGCGCAGCCATCCTGGCGCGCTTCACCCGTTCGGCCATGCTGGAAGTGCTGGGCCAGCCCTATATCCGCACGGCCTCGGCCAAGGGCGTGCCGTGGCGCCGGGTGATCGTCGATCACGCCCTGCCCAATGCGGCGATCCCCACCGTCACCATCGTCGGCTTCATGGTCGGCAGCCTGATCGCCGGCGCCGTGGTGGTGGAAAGCGTCTTTGCATGGCCGGGCGTCGGCCGCCTGCTGGTCTCGGCGGTGGCCAATCGCGACCTCGCCGTGGTGCAGGCCATCCTGCTCGCCATCGCGCTGTCGATGGTCGTGGCCAATCTCTGCGTCGACCTCGCCTATGGCTGGCTCGATCCCCGCCTGCGGCGCGGCCGGGCGCAGGCCTGAGGAAATACCATGACCGACATCGCCTCACCATCGCCCGCCGATGTGTCCCGTCCGGATCGCCCCGCACTGAAGCGGTTCTTCACGGCATTCCCGCCCGGTGTGCTGCTGGCGCTGGGCTGGATCCTGCTGATGCTGCTGGTGGCGTTCGCTGCAGACCAGATCGTGCCCTACAGCTTCACGGCTTTCGATCTCAAGGCGCGCCTGCAGCCGCCGATCGGCATGGGCGGGCCATGGAACCATGCCCTCGGGACCGACGAGCTTGGCCGCGATGTGCTGTCGCGTCTCATCATGTCGATCCGTCTCAGCCTGCTGATCGCGTTCTTCGGCACGCTGATCGCGGCCACGCTGGGCACCACGCTGGGGCTGGCGGCGGCGCATTTTCGCGGTCGCGTCGAATCGCTCATCCTCGTGCTGATCGACTTCCAGGCCAGCATGCCCTTCATGATCATCGCACTCTCGGTGCTCGCCTTCTTCGGCAATTCTCTGACGCTCTTCGTGGTGCTGATGGGCTTCCACAGCTGGGAGCGTTACGCCCGCATCTCGCGCGGCCTGGCGCTCGCAGCCAACGAGCAGGGCTATGCCGCCGCCGTGCGCCAGCTCGGCGCCGGCAGCTTCCGTATCTACGGCCGCCATGTGCTGCCGAACATTGCCTCCACGCTGATCGTGTCGATGACGCTGACCTTCCCGGAAATCATCCTGCTCGAAAGCGGGCTGTCCTTCCTCGGGCTCGGCGTGCAGCCGCCGCTCACCTCGCTGGGCAACATGGTCGGCTACGGCCGCGAATACATCACCCGCGCACCCTGGATCATGCTGGCACCCAGCGCCGTCATCGTCCTCACGACTCTCTCGATCAGCATGCTGGGCGACTGGCTGCGCGATCGCCTCGATCCCACACTCCGCTAAACGAAGTAGACCGCACATGACCGACAAAGCCCGCAAGAACATCCTGCTCATCGTCGTCGACCAGTGGCGCGGCGACATCATGCCCTATCTGGGCACCCCGGGGCTGAAGACGCCCAACCTGGATTTCCTCTGCAGCCAGGGCGTCACCTTCCGCAACCATTTCACCACCGCCGTGCCCTGCGGCCCGGCGCGCGCCTCGCTGCTCACCGGCCTTTACCAGATGACCCATCGCGCGGTGCAGAACACCATTCCGCTCGATTCCCGCTTCACCAATCTGGGTCATGAACTGCGCAAGTCCGGCTACGATCCGGCGCTGATCGGCTATACGACGACGACGCCCGATCCGCGCACCACCGGGCCGAACGATCCGCGCTTCTTCGTGCTGGGCGACATCATGGACGGTTTCCGCCCGGTCGGCGTCTTCGAGCCCTACAAGGAAGCCTATTTCGCCTGGATGGCATCCAAGGGCTACAAGCTGCCCGACAATCCGGAAGACATCTGGCGTCCGAAGGAAGGCAAGCCCGGCGCCACCCGCTCGGCCAGCCCGATCCCCACCGAACTGTCGGACACCGCCTGGTTCACCGAGCGCGCGCTCACCTACATGAACGGCGCCAGCAACCGCAACTGGTTCCTGCATCTAGGCTATTACCGGCCGCATCCGCCCTATATCGCGCCCGAGCCCTATAACAGCATGTACGATCCGGCCGACATGGCGCCGCCGGTGCGCCATGGCACGGTGGATGAAGCCTCGGCCTCGCATCCGCTGCACAAATACTACATCGACCATGTGAACCAGCGCGGCTTCTTCCAGGGCGCCGATGCGCTCGGCTCGGCGATGAGCGATGACGAGGTGCGCCAGATGCGCGCCACCTATTTCGGCCTGATGACCGAGATCGACGATCATCTCGGCCGCGTTTTCCAGTTCCTGAAAGACAGCGGCCAGTGGGACGAGACGCTGATCGTCTTCACCTGCGATCATGGCGAACAGTTGGGCGACCACTACCTGCTGGGCAAGCTGGCCTATTTCGACGGCAGCTTCCGCATCCCGATGGTGATCTACAATCCGGACCGCGCCGCCGATGCCACGCGCGGCAGGATCGTGGAAGATTTCACCGAGACGGTCGACACCATGCCCACCATCCTGGACTGGATCGGCGCCCCGGTGCCGCGCCAGTGCGACGGCCGCTCGCTGCTCGATTTTACCTACGGCGACGCGCCGGCCGACTGGCGCACCGAAGTGCATTACGAGTTCGATTTCCGAGACATCTTCTATTCAAAGCCTGAAGGCGTGCTGGGGACGGCGATGGACCAGAGCTCGCTCGCCGTCGTGCAGGACGATAAATACAAGTATGTGCATTTCGCTGCCCTGCCGCCGTTATTCTTCGATCTGAAGAAAGACCCCGGCCAGCTGAACAATGTCGCCCATGATCTGGCCTATGCGCCGAAGATCATGGAATACGCGCAGAAGATGCTGAACTGGCGGCTGGCCCATGCCGACAAGACGCTCACCGGCTATCGCGCCAGTCCGCAGGGCCTGCAGGAGCGTCGCTGATACCGCAGCATTGCGGACAGGGATTGTGGATACGGAAACGGGGCGGGTGGTGACACCCGCCCCGTTTATTGGGGCCGGATTATTTGGACCGGAGAGTTACTTCGCGCTCTTGCGCGGCTTGGCGGCCGGCGCGGCGATGTCATGCGGGCGCCCCGCATTCAGCATCAGCAGCGCCATATCGTCCAGATCGGCCGACAGGCGGCCGAGGGTGACGCCGCCGGCATGCAGCAGGCAGTGCACACCGCGGTCGCTGACGCCCTTTACCGTGGCGGCCACCGGCGTTTCGCCGGCCAGCTTCAGCTTGACGCGGGCGCCGACGGCGACATTCACCTTCGGCGCGAACAGGCAGCCGGCGAGCGACAGGTTGGTCACGGTGCCCTTGACGGCGGTGCCGCCATGATCCAGCTCGGCGGTGATTTTGGTATCGCGACGGTCGAACTGGCGGCGATTGGCTTCAGCCTTGGCTTTGGCCTTTTTGGCTTTTACAGCCGGCTTCGCTTTGGCGACGGCTTTCGGCTTGGCTGCAGGCTTCGATTTCGCGGCCGGCTTCGCCTTGGTTTTCACGGCGGCCTTGGGCTTGGCGGCGGGTTTGGACTTGGCAGAGGCTTTTGGCTTCACGGCGACTTTCGGCTTGGCCGCTTTGACCGATTTACGCTTCTTCGACGCCATTGCTGCTTTTCCCCTGCTGAATACAGCAACACTAGCGATCCGGCCGGATTCTGGGAAGGGTGAATAAGGTCTTGATCCAATGACAAAAGCGTGGCGATAGCGGAGGCTTTTCTTTACAATGCGTCAGGTCTGTTACTTCACGCCACGCCCGAATCACAAAGCATCGCCATGTCCGCGCGGATACCGCCGGAGCCCGTCCTCTGGGCCTTGTCGCGTCATAATGCCTATCTGAACAGCCGCCCGGGCGGGACCCGTCTGCAGCGGCGTGGAGACGACTTTGCCGATTTGCGCCTGGATGGCGTGACGCTGGACGATGCCATTCTGCCCGGCTGCAGCTTTGCCGGGTCTTCCCTGATTTCCGCGCAGTTTCTGCGCGCCGATCTGTTCGGGGCCGATTTCACCCGCAGCGACCTGACCAAGACGCTGTTCGATCGCGCCGATCTGCGCGGTGCCAATTTCGTCATGGCGATCCTGAAAAAGACGTCGTTCCGCCAGGCCGATCTGCGGCCGGGCCAGATCGTGCAGCATGTGACGGACGATCAAGGCGGCGAGAAAGAGAAAAAGCAGGATGTGCCGGTGAATCTCACCGGCGCGAATCTGGAAGAGGCCAATCTGGGCCACGCGCATATGGATCATGCCAACATGACCAATGCCAAGGCGGCTCATGCCACCTTCACCGGCGCTTCGCTGTTTGCGGTCAATCTCACCGGCGCCGATCTGTCGGGCGCGGATTTCTCCGGCGCCAAGCTGAAGGACACCACCTTCGTCGGGGCCAATCTCGAAGGCGCCAAACTGGCCAACTGCGATCTGCGCGGCGCCAATCTGCGCAGCGTCGATCTCAGCAGCGCCGATCTCAGCGGCGCCATGATGCAGGGTGCGATCTATCGCGGCGCCCAGTTGCCGGTCGAGATCGAGGCGAGGCTGGCCAGCCATGGCAAATGGATCGCCTCCAATGGCGAGTCGGGGGAGCGCGCGGTGTTCACCGGGATGAAATTGCCCGGCATTGATTTTTCCAGCTGCGATCTGCGCGCGGCGGTGTTTCACGATACCAACCTGGCCGGCGCGCATTTCTCGCGCAGCCAGCTGCTGTTCACCAGCTTTGTCGGCGCCGATCTGCGCAAGGCCAATTTCGACCAGGCCAGTCTCGGCGGCGCCAATCTCTCGGGCGCGCTGGTGATGGGCGCCACCTTCCGCGGGGCGCAGCTGGTCGGCGTGGAGATTTTCAACGCGCTGAACCAGCGCACCGGCAAGACCATCTTCCCGCGCTTCGACAATGCCGATCTCACCGGCGCCGACCTGCGTGGCGCGGTGGTCGAGGGCGTGGACTTTGCCAGCACCGTTTTTGAAAAGGTTAATATTTCCGGGACTGATCTGCGTCAGTGCACGGGTATGCGACCCGGGAAACGGGCATAAACTTTATCGATAAGTCCTGGAAAACCGATAAAAACTGTAAAGACGAATAGTAAGAATTCGTCACAATTACAGTTAGTGGTTGCGGCCCAAATCTCTGCACGTTAGCGTTTAGTAACTATCCCGTTCGGGGATAGCCATAGATGCTGAGATTATGACCGAACGCATTATTCCATCGCACGACGTGCAGGTCGTCCTGTCCCGCCATGCCGCCTTCCTGGCCGGCCGGCAGGGCGGCACACGCCTGCAGCAGAGCGGTGCCCATTACGAAAACCTGCGGCTGGATGGTGCCAAGCTCGACGATGCGATCCTGTCGCGCGCCGGCTTTGGGAATTCCTCGCTGGCCGGCGCCGAATTCCGCCGTGCCGATCTTTTCTGCGCCGATTTCCAGAATGCCGATCTGACCCGCGGCGTGCTGGATCGCGCCGATCTGCGCGGCGCCAATATGGGCCGCGCCATCCTGCGCAATGCTTCGCTCAGCCAGGTCGATCTGCGGCCGGGCCAGATCATGGTGGCCGAGACCAACGAGAGCAAACAGGTCAATGCCAATCTGGACGGCGCCAAGCTCGACGGTGCCGATTTCAAGAATTCGCAGCTCGACCAGGCCAGCATGGCCGTGGCCTCGGCGGCCGGCGCCAATTTCGCCAATGCCAGCCTGTTTGCGGTCAATCTGGCCGGTGCCGATCTGACCGGCGCCAATCTGGCTGGATCCAAGCTGAAGGACGCCAATCTGATCGGCGCCAATCTGGCCGGCGCCAAGCTGAAGGGTGTGGATCTGCGCGGCGCCAACCTGCGCAATATCGATCTCAGCAGCGTCAATCTCGATGGCGTGTCGCTGCAGGGTGCGATCTATCGCAAGGGCGACCAGCTGCCCGATGATATCGAAGCGGCGCTGAAGGCGCACAGCCTGTGGATCGCCACCAACGGCGCCGAGGGCGAACGCGCCGTGCTCAGCGGCCGCAACATGGATGGCTGCAATTTCTCGGGCTGCGACCTGCGCGGTGCCGAGCTGCACAATGCCTCGCTCGAAGGCGCCGATTTCTCGAACGCCCAGATGATGTTCGCCAGCTTCGCCGATGCCAACCTGGCCAAGGCCACCTTCGACATGGCCGATCTGAGCGGCACCAACTTCCTGCGCGCCACGCTGGGCGGCAGCCGCTGGCGCGGCGCCCGCGTTGTCGGCGTCGATATTTTCAATGCCCGCAACCAGCGCACCGGCAAGGTCGTCTATCCGCGCTTCGAGCAGGCCGATCTGTCCAATGCCGATCTGCGCGGCGCCACTTTCGAGGGCATCGACTTCACCGGCGCTTCGATGACCGGCGCCAATATGCAGGGTACTGATCTTCGCCAGTGTGTCGGCATCAACAGCCGCCGCTGATCGGGCCGATTGCGACCATGCTGCCCTGGGCCGCAGCAGGCGGTGCCAGTGAATACGCTTGCAGGGCGAAACAAGGCCTGCGTTAATCTACTGACCTAACAGGCGCCTGCCGCACGAGACCCTGTAACATGGCCGAGCTCAGATTTCCCCCGCAGCAAATTACCAACGCCCTGTCCCGTCATGCCGCCTGGGCCGGCGGGCGCAGTGAAGGTGAACGCCTGCAGCGCCGGGGCGAGGATTTTTCCTTTCTGCGGCTCGACAATGCCAAGCTGAACGATGCGGTGCTGTCGCGCTGCATGTTCACCGGCGGCTCGATGGTGAAGTCCGAATTGCGGCGCGCCGATCTGTTCGCGGCCGATTTCATGCGCGCCGATCTCTCGGGTGCCATCCTCGACCGCAGCGACCTGCGCGGCGCCAATATGATGAAGACGGTGCTGCGCGGCGCATCGCTGAACCAGGCCGATCTGCGGCCGGGCCAGATCGTGCTGGATGGCGGCGAGTCGAAAACCCAGAAGGCCAATCTTTCGGAAGCCAAGCTGGATGGCGCCGACCTGCGTTCGGCCCAGCTCGATGAAGCCAATCTCTCGGTCTCGTCGGCCACCGGCGCTAATTTCGCCAATGCCAGCATGTTCGCCGTCAATCTGGCCGGCGCCGATCTGTCCGGTGCCAATCTCACCTCCGCGCGCCTGCGCGATGTCAACCTGATCGGCGCGAAAATGGAAGGCGCGCTGCTGCAGGGGGCCGATCTGCGCGGCGCCAACCTGCGCAATGTCGATCTCAGCAAGGTCAATCTCAAAGGCGTCGACCTTTCCAATTCGGTCTACCGCAAGACAGCCAGCCTGCCCACCGAGATCGAGGTGATCCTGCATGCGCATAGCCGCTGGATCGCCACCGGCGGCGCCGAGGGTGCACGGGCGATCTTCAACGGCAAGAAACTGGCAGGTTCCGATTTCTCCAGCTGCGATCTGCGCGGCGCCGAGATGCATGGCTGCGATCTCAAGGGCGCCGATTTCAGTTCTGCCCAGCTGCTGTTCGCCAGCTTCCTCGGAGCCGAACTCAACAAGGCGAATTTCGATCAGGCCGATCTCGGCGGGGTCAATTTCACCAGCGCGCAACTGGCCGAAGCGACCTTCCGCGGCGCCAAGCTGGTCGGTGCGCCGCTGTTCAGCGCCAGTCAGCAGGCCACCGGCCGCACGCTCTATCCCATCCTGATCGATGCCGATCTGACCGGCGCCGATCTGCGCGGCGCGGTGCTGGATCATGTGGATCTCAGCCGGTCCAAGCTCGGACGCGCCAATTTCACCGGCGCCGACCTGCGTCATTGCATCGGCCTGAGCGGCGCGGCCTGAAGGCGCCTTGCATCACCCGTTATTAAAAAGCCGGCGCAGGAGACTGCGCCGGCTTTTCTGTCGCCGCGAAGCCGAGGGGCTTTACTCCGCGGCGGCCTTGTCGTCCTGCAGGCCCAGACGCTGGGCCACGCCGGCGCCATAGGCCGGGTCGGCCTTGGCGAAATGTGCAATCTGACGGCGCTGGATGAACTCCGGCACCGGCTTCATCGCGCCGGCGATGGCATCCATCAGGCGGGCCTGCGCGGCCGTATCCATCAGGCGGAACAGCTGGCCGGCCTGGCCGTAATCGTCATTGCCATCGCGATGGCTGTAGCGATCCGCATCGCCGCTGATCTTCAGCGGCGGTTCGGCGGCGTAGGAAGACTGCACCGGCCCGCTGAAGCTGTTCGGTTCATAATTCGGACGCGAACCGCCATTGCCATCCACCCGCATCTGCCCGTCGCGCTGATAGTTGTGATACGGGCATTTCGGCTGGTTCACCGGAATCTGGCCGTGGTTGGCGCCCAGGCGATAGCGCTGCGCGTCGGCATAGGCGAACAGCCGCGCCTGCAGCATCTTGTCGGGCGAGGTGCCGATGCCCGGCACCAGGTTGCCCGGCGCAAACGCCGCCTGCTCGATTTCGGCGAAGTAGTTGTCCGGATTCCGGTTCAGCTCCACCACGCCCACTTCGATCAGCGGATAGTCGCTATGCGGCCACACCTTGGTCAGGTCGAAGGGGTTATACGGCGTCTTGTCCGCATCCAGCTCCGGCATGATCTGCACCGACATGGTCCATTTCGGGTGCTCTCCACGCTCGATCGCATCGTAGAGATCGGCCTGGGCGCTCTCGCGGTCGACGCCGATGATCTTCTCGGCTTCCGCGCCGCTGATGCTCTTCACGCCCTGATGGCTGTGGAAGTGGAACTTCACCCAGAAGCGCTCATTGGCATCGTTGATGAAGCTCAGCGTATGGCTGCCATAGCCGTTCACATGGCGATAGCTCAGCGGCAGGCCGCGATCGCCGAACAGATACGTCACCTGGTGCAGGCTTTCCGGGCTCAAGGACCAGAAGTCCCACATGGCGGTGGGATTGCGCAGGTTGGTGCGCGGATCGCGCTTCTGCGTATGGATGAAGTCGGGGAATTTCAGCGGGTCGCGCACGAAGAAGACCGGCGTGTTGTTGCCGACCAGGTCGAAGTTCCCTTCCGAGGTATAGAACTTCAAGGCAAAACCGCGCACGTCGCGTTCGGCATCGGCCGCGCCGCGTTCGCCGGCCACGGTGGAAAAGCGCAGCAGCAGATCGGTCTTGCTGCCCGGTTTGAACAGCGCCGCTTTCGTGTATCGGGTGATGTCCCTGGTCACGGTGAGCGTGCCATAGGCGCCCGAGCCTTTCGCATGCACCACGCGCTCGGGGATGCGCTCGCGGTTGAAGGCGGCCAGCTTCTCGATCAGGTGCACGTCCTGCAGCAACAGCGGTCCGCGCGCGCCGGCGCTCAGCGAATTCTGGTTGTCGGCGACTGGCGCGCCCGCGCTGGTCGTCAGGGTGGCAGCAGTCGTCGGGGTCGGGGTGGACTTGGTCATGGCTGGCTCCTCATACCGGTCGTAATGGCCGTCACAGAAGGCTAGCCAATCGCATCAGATCGGGGAAATTGATTGTTTTTGATACTATGATCGATTGAAACGATTGAAATGGCCGTAACTGGCCTTGCAGCCCCCGGGTGAGAGACTAAGGTGCTGTATCCGTTGTGGTTGGAGACCCCATGCGTTTTGCCGACAAAATCGAGGATGAGGATCTGCGTCGGCTGTATTTCTACTGGCTGGCCAAGAAAACGGGGCGTTTTCCGCCGCCGCGCCAGGCCATCGATCCCGCCGAGATCCGCAGCCTGCTGCCGATGATTTTCGTCATCGAGGTCGACCATGACGAAGAGCGTTTCCGCTATCGCCTGGCCGGCGCCGATGTCGAGCAGCTGGTGCAGGCCAAGCTGCATGGCCGCTGGCTCGACGAGGCGCTACGCTCGCCGCTGCGCGAATTTTTCGATGAAGCCTTCTGCGCCGCCACCTTCGGGCGCAAGGTGCAGTATCGCAAGAACACCCTGCATCTGACCGGACGGCCCTATATCCGCTACGCCCGGCTGCTGCTGCCGCTGTCGGGCAACGGCGAGCGGATCGATCATTTGCTGGGCTGTATCAAGGTGGATGATGCGCTGAAGCTGCGCCACGCCAGTGCCGTCGAAGAGCACGAAATCACGGTCACCGATGTCGAAAGTTATGAGCTCGACGCCTATGAGCTGTCGCCCGACGGCCCCTTGCAGTAGCGATGATGCACGGGCCGGAGCCCGGGCGTCACATCTCCACCTGGCCCCAGGGAATGCTGTGCAGCGGGATGTCTTTCAGCTTCTCGATATAGGGCTTGGCGCCGATATAGGTGGGGGCGAGGCTCACGCCCTTGGCGACCAGCACGATGTCGTCTTTTTTCAGCCGCGCCTTGAAAGCCGACATGGATTTCTGCGCGACTTCCGGGGTCGAGACGCCCGCTTCCGACACCATGATCAGGGTCACAACCTTGCCGTCGATCTGGTAATTCACGAACGGATATCGCTGGCCCATTTGTCTTCTCCCCCGCCGCCGATATGCACCATCAGCGATGCATTAAGGTTAAGATATATTAGAAAGAATGCCTAACGGATTATGATCAAAGGATAATTACTAAGGGCGCTTGTATTGAGCGGTGTGATGATCGCTGCAAAGTGGCGTATTCCCGAAGACGCCAGCTTGGCATACGGCGGAACAGCACCATTTTCGACCAGGCGCCGCCAATCGCGTTGCAGTGCAGAAAAATGTCCGGCGGCAAGGAGCCTCCCCATGCAGTCCTCTATCCGCACCATGATCGTCGCGTCCGCCTTGATGATCGCCGCATCTTCCGCCTTCGCCGGCAGCATCGACGTTGCGCCTGGCGTCACCGCCCAGATCGATGTTGGCAGCCGCGACAGCTACACCTCGATTGTCGTCAGCAACCGCGACGGCAATGCCGGCCGGCTTGAGATTGCCGGCACCGCCGTTGCGGTACCGGCCAATGGCCAGGTCGAGCTGTACGATCGCTACGGCCGCAACACGCGCGGGCCCAGTTATGTGACCGTGACGAACAGCGGCACGGTGCCGCTGCGCCTGCTGAGTCGCTACCAGCTCAGCAATCCGACGCCGAGCCCTTGATCGCGGTGTAACAGGGCGGCCTGTTACTCGGCGTCACGCAGCGGCGTGAAGCTGTCACGCTGCAGCGCCAGGAAAAATCCGTCCTTGAATCCGCCGCTGCGGCTGAGTTCCGTGATCGAGCGCGGCTGGATCGGCATGGCGCTGGGCCAGACCTGCACGCTGAACACCATCGCCGCCGCATCGTCGGTGCCGAGGCTGAGCGGCAGCATCAGCCGGCGCGTCATGGCAAAGCCCTGCGCATCCCAGCGGAACACGCTCTCGGAATAAACCGGCGCCGCATCGTGCAGCGTCGTGTTGTAGATCCGCTCCATGTAGTCGCGATAGCTGCCCTGCATCACTTCGGCCGTGGTCTTGCCGGTGAAGTCGAAGGTGTAGCGTTCGACATGGGCCGAACCGACGAGGCGATAGCGCCAGGCCGTGCTGTCAGGAACCGGCTCCGACAGCAGCAGGTTGGGCCAGACGGCGGGCGAGAGATGCAGCGGATCGATATCGGCCCGGTCGGGCATCAGCCGGCCGCGGCGCTGCCGGGTCCAGTAGGACGCTACTTCATCCAGCAGCGGATCGTCGGCGAAAAGCGGCGGAGCGGCAGCCATGGCGTCAGTTTAGGACAGAATGACGCGAAAATGGCAGGACAACATGCAGCCGGGAATGGGTGTCAGGCGCTGTCCCGGGCCGTCATGGCGGCTGGGGATGGTGCTGCTGGACAGGATTGAACTGTCGACCTCCTCATTACCAATGAGGTGCTCTACCACTGAGCTACAGCAGCCCGGAATCCGGCGGGCCGAAAACAACAAGCCGGCGCTTGGGCCCTTGCGGACCCGGCCGGCGTCGGGCGCGGAAACTGCCACAGCCTGCGGGCGGGCGCAAGCCGGACATGCGGGCTTTTGCAAAGGCCGGAAATCGCGGGTTTTTCCATTCCCCCCAACGGGCTTATGCGGCCGCGCTTGACGGCGGCAGGGCCGGTTGGCTATCGCTGGGGCCCCCAGGCCCGGAGTCACCCATGATCGGCGCAGATGCCCCCACGATGGGAACCGAGATCGAGCGCAAATTCCTGCTGCGCCAGCCCGACCGCGGGCCTGCCCTGGTCACCGGACTGACCGGCACGCCGCTCCTGCAGGGCTATTTCCGCGATATCGACGGCTGGTCGGTGCGCCTGCGCCTCGCGCCGGGCAAGGCCTGGCTGACCCTGAAAAGTCGGGATGCCGCTGCCACGCGCTGGGAGATCGAAAGCCCGGTTCCGGTCGATCTCGCCGCCCGCCTGCTGGCGGCTTTGCCGCCGGACCAGCGCATCGGCAAGACGCGCTATCGTCTCGCGGTGGAAGGCGAACCCGGCCTGGCCTGGGAGATCGACCGTTTCGAGGGCCGTCATGAAGGCCTGTGGCTGGCCGAGATCGAGCTGCCAGGTGCCGATCATCCGCTCGACCTGCCGCCATGGCTGGGCGAGGAGGTGACGGCCGATCCGCGCTATCGCAATGCCGCGCTGGCGACGGTGCCGGGCGATGAGAGCCAGATGCTGCCGGCCGAGCTGGATGCCATGGCGCGCCGCCTGCTGCAGACGGCACCGGACACCGGGCCTGCGGCAAAAACCACCGTGCTGCCGGTGCCGTCACCGCTGCGGGATCGTTCGGCCGGCCGCCGCGCCGAACGCGCCCTGCGCAAGATCCGGCTGGAGCGCGAGCTGCGTGCCAATCTGGGGCGTCGCAAGCAGCAGGGCCGCGGCCGCGACGAGGCGGCGCCCGAGCCGGCACCGGGTCTTGACCGCGAAGACCCGTCTAGTTAAGCCCGACAGCAGGCATTTCCGAAGGGGCCATCCGATGAGCGTCATGTCCGATATCTGGATTCGCGAACAGGCGAAGACCAAAGGCATGATCGAGCCCTTCGTCGAGGCGCAGAAGCGCGAAGGCACGATTTCCTACGGCCTGTCCTCCTATGGCTACGACGCCCGCGTGGCGCGCGAGTTCAAGATCTTCACCAACGTGAACAGCGCCGTTGTCGATCCCAAGCAGTTCTCGCCGGAGTCCTTCGTCGACCGCGACACCGATGTCTGCATCATTCCGCCGAATTCCTTCGCGCTGGCGCGCACGGTGGAATATTTCCGCATCCCGCGCGACGTGCTGGTGATCTGCTTGGGGAAAAGCACCTATGCCCGCTGCGGCATCATCGTGAATGTCACGCCGCTGGAACCCGAATGGGAAGGCCATGTGACGCTGGAATTTTCCAACACCACGCCGCTGCCCGCCAAGATTTATGCGAACGAGGGCGCCTGCCAGTTCCTCTTCCTACAGGGCGACCAGCCCTGCGAGGTGAGCTATGCGGATCGCGCCGGCAAATACATGGGCCAGCGCGGCGTCACCCTGCCCAAGCTGTAACGCCCCTTGCGCGGCAAGGCTTTTCTGCTCGTTCTGCTGGCGCTCCTGCAGGCCGGCGCGGCGCGCGCGGCCGATGATTCCGTCTTGCGCTACTGCTATGTCGAATGGCGGCCCTATGTCTGGTCCCTCGGCAATGGCGAGGTGGATGGCCTCTCGGCGGAAATTCTGCGCGAGGCGGCCCGGCGCAGCGGCCTGACCGCCCGCTTCGCCGAGATGCCGTGGAAGCGCTGCCTGACCGAGGTCGAGCGCGGCAATATCGATGCCGCGATGGATGGCGCGCCGCGGCCGGAATATGCGGTCGGCCGCCATTCCGCCGTCAGCTCCTATTATGTCTTCTGGATCCGCAGTGCCGATTACCTGCAGGGCGGCTCCGATCCGGCGCGCCTGGATGGCCGCCGCATCAGCCTGGTGCATGGCTGGTGGTATCCGCCCAGCCTGCGCATGGCGGCGCCCAGCCTCGACATCGTGGAACTGGACTCCGAGGAAAACCAGCTGCGCGGCCTGATGCTGGGTCGGCAGGATGCCGCCTATGGCGACCTGATCACCATGCGGGTTCAGGCCGAGCGCCTGCAGCTGGCGGTCCGCCCGCTGCTGCCGGCCCATACCGTCGCCAGCTTCTACCCGCTGTTCCATCGCGGCCGGCCCGAACTGGCCGCCCGCATCGATGCCGCGCTGGGCGCCATGCTGGCCGATGGCAGCGTCGACGCGGTCTACCGCCGCCGTCTTGGCCTCTCCCTGGGCGACCTCGCCCGCCAGGCCGGCCAGCCCCTGCCGTCCGGCCGCTAGGCGCGCCACACTGGCGATTCGGCCGCGCTTGCGCTAGACAGACCCTCACGGTTTTGTCGGCGCGGCCATATTTCGGCCACAGCCTTTATGGATCAATGCGTTATGGATCGAATTCGATTGCGCGGCGGCAAGCCGCTGGACGGCAGCATCGCGATCGGCGGTGCCAAGAATGCGGCCCTGCCGCTGATGGCGGCCAGCCTGCTGACCGCGGATACGCTGTCGCTGGCCAATGTGCCGCATCTGGCCGATATCGCCACCATGGCGCATCTGCTGCAGCAGCATGGCGTCGATGTCTCGATGGATGGCGGCAACGGCACGCCCGAAGGCCGCACCATTCATCTGAATGCCGGCAAGATCACGTCCACGCTCGCGCCCTACGATCTGGTGCGCAAGATGCGCGCCAGCGTCCTCGTGCTCGGCCCGCTGCTGGCGCGGTTCGGTGAAGCCGAAGTGTCGCTGCCCGGCGGCTGCGCCATCGGCACGCGCCCGGTCGATCTGCACATCATGGGTCTGAAGGCGCTGGGCGCCGAGATCAATGTCGAGAACGGCTATATCAAGGCGACGGCCAAGAAGGGCCTGAAGGGCGGCACCGTGCGCTTCCCGCAGGTGAGCGTCGGCGCCACCGAGAATCTGCTGATGGCGGCGACGCTGGCCGAGGGCACCACCGTGCTTGAGAATGCCGCGCGCGAGCCGGAGATCAGCGATCTCGCCTATTGTCTGGTGGCGATGGGCGCGATGATCGATGGCATCGGCACCGAGCATCTCACCATCCATGGCAAGACCGCGCTGCATGGCGGCACCCACAAGATCGTGCCCGACCGTATTGAAATTGGCACGTATCTCGCCGCAGTGGCCATCTGCGGCGGCAAGGTCGAGCTGACCGGTGCGCGCATGGACCTGATCGATGCGGTGGCCGAGAAGCTGCGCGAGGCCGGCTGCGTCATCGAGGAAACCACGCGCGGCCTGTCGATCGCGCGCAACGGTTCGCGTCTGAAGGGTGTGGATTTCCAGACCCAGCCCTATCCCGGTTTCCCGACCGACATGCAGGCCCAGGTGATGTCGATCATGTCGGTCGCTGAAGGCGCCGCCATGATTACCGAGACGATCTTCGAGAACCGCTTCATGCATGTGCCGGAACTGGCGCGCATGGGTGCCAATATCACCGTGCATGGCTCGTCGGCGCTGGTGCGCGGCGTGCCCAAGCTGACCGGCGCGCCGGTGATGGCCACCGATCTGCGTGCATCCGTGTCGCTGGTGCTGGCCGGTCTGGCGGCCGAAGGCGAAACCATCGTCAACCGCGTCTATCACCTGGACCGCGGCTACGAACGGCTGGAAGAAAAGCTCGCCGCCTGCGGCGCCGTGATCGAAAGGCTGAAGGACTGAAGCATGGCCGACCGCCGCTTCCAGCCGTTGCGTCTGCGCGCCGAGGATGTCGAGGACATCACGGTGCTGGCGGCCTGCCTGCAGGATGCGACGCTGCGGATCGGCGACATGGTCTGGCAGCCCAGGCAGCGGCGGTTCGTGCTGGTGCTGAACCGTTTCCGCTGGGAAGATGAGCGGCTCGCCGATGCGCGGCGTCCGCTGATCCGCGCCACGCCCCATGCGCGCGTGCAGGCCGGCCTGCATTTCGACGGCGTGTTGAATGTGCAGTCGACCGGCATCGACCGCAGCGACGCCAAGGCGGCGCTGGAACTGCTCTCCATTCTGGCCGATGGCGGTGCGGAGGGCACGGCGACGCTGACGCTGGTTTTTGCCGGCGGCGGCGCGGTGCGGCTGGATGTCGAATGCGTGGACGCGCAGATGCAGGATATCGGCCAGCCCTGGCCGGTGCGGCGCGCTCCGCAACACAAGGATCTGTCATGAGTCCCGCTATTGATAACGCGAAACTGGTGATGGCGCTGCCCAAGGGCCGCATCCTCAAGGAAGTGCTGCCGCTGCTGAAAGCGGCCGGCATCGAGCCCGAGCCGGAATTCTCCGACGAGAACAGCCGCAAGCTGCGCTTTGCCACCAGCCAGCCCGATATCGAACTGATCCGCGTGCGCAGTTTCGATGTCGCCACCTTCGTGGCCTTCGGCGCGGCCCAGCTCGGCGTCGCCGGCAATGACGTGCTGATGGAATTCGATTTCCCGGAAATCTACGCGCCGCTCGATCTCGATATCGGCCATTGCCGTCTCTCGGTGGCCGAGCCGGTCGAGCTGTCGGCGTCCGATGATCCCAAGCGCTGGAGCCATGTCCGCGTCGCCACCAAATACCCGCATGTGACGCAGAAGTATTTCGCCGCCCGCGGCGTGCAGGCCGAATGCATCAAGCTGAACGGCGCCATGGAACTGGCGCCGACGCTGGGCCTGTGCCGCCGCATCGTTGACCTGGTGTCCACCGGCGCGACCTTGAAGGCCAACGGGCTCGTCGAGGTCGAAGTGATCGCCCAGGTTACCTCGCGGCTGGTGGTCAACCGCGCGGCGCTGAAGACGCGGCCGATCCAGGTCGGCGGCTGGCTGGAGAAATTCACCGCTGCCGTGAATGCCGCCGCCAGCGCCAGCAAGAAAGTCGCCGTCTGATGCCCGTTTCGCTCAATGCATCCGACAAGGATTTCACCGCCCGCTTCCAGGCGATGGTGAAGGCCAAGCGCGACGCCGAGGGCGATGTCTCGGCGCAGGTGGCGCAGATCATTGCCGATGTGCGCAAGCGCGGCGATGCGGTGCTGCATGAACTGAACCTGAAATTCGATAAGGTCGATTCTGCGAAACTCGGCCTGCGTATTTCCCAGGCCGAGATCGATACCGCCGCGGCCCAGGTGGACAAGGCGACGATGGCGGCGCTCGAAACCGCCGCCGAGCGCATCCGCCTGTTCCATGCGCGCCAGAAGCCGTCCGACGATTTCTATACCGACGCCCAGGGCGTGAAGCTCGGCCATCGCTGGACCGCGCTGGACGCGGTCGGCCTGTATGTACCGGGCGGCAAGGCGGCCTATCCCTCTTCGGTTCTGATGAACGCCATCCCGGCCGTGGTGGCCGGCGTGCGCCGTGTCGTCGTCGTCGTCCCCACACCGGGCGGCGAACTGAACCCGCTGGTGATGGCGGCACTGAAGCTTGCCGGCGTCACCGAGGCCTATCGCACCGGCGGCGCCCAGGCGGTGGCGGCTCTGGCCTATGGCACCGAAAGCATCGCAGCGGTCGACAAGATCACCGGCCCGGGCAACAGCTTCGTGGTCACGGCGAAACGCATGGTCTTCGGCCAGGTCGGGATCGACAATCCGGCCGGTCCTTCGGAAATCCTCGTCGTCGCGGATAACAGGAACGATCCGGCCTGGATCGCCGCCGATCTGCTCAGCCAGGCTGAGCATGACGAGGTGGCGCAGTCGGTGCTGATCACCGACGATGCCGGCTTTGCCGAACAGGTCAATGCCGCCGTGCGCCAGCAGCTCTCCACCATGCCGCGCAGTGCGATCGCCACGCCCAGCTGGGAGAAATTCGGCGCCCTGATTACCGTGGCAGACCTCAACGACGCCGTGCCGCTCATCGACGCCATCGCGCCCGAGCATCTGGAACTCGCCATCGACGATCCGCAAGGATTGGCGGCGAAAGTCCGCCATGCCGGCGCGATCTTCCTCGGCCGTCACACGCCGGAAGCCGTTGGCGATTATGTCGCCGGCCCCAACCATGTGCTGCCCACGGCAGGTGCTGCGCGCTTTGCCTCGGGTCTGAATCTTCTCGATTTCATGAAGCGCACGACGCTGGTGCAATGCGACGCGGCCTCGCTGGCCAGGATCGGCCCGGCCGCTGTCACCCTGGCCGAGGCCGAAGGCCTGCAGGGCCATGCGCTCTCGGTTTCCATACGGTTGAACAGGAGCTAGCCGGGGCATGACCGAGAAGGCGCCGCCGGCCAATCACCGTCTTGTCGGGATCGATCTCGACGAGCGCAGCGTGGTGCGCCGCAACGCCGATATCGAGCATGAGCAGCGCGTCGCCATTTTCGATCTGCTGGAACAGAACGTCTTCTCCCCGGTCGGCTGCCATAACGACCAGGGCCCGTTCCATCTGGTGCTGGCCATCGAAGATAACCGCCTGGTCTTCGATATCCGCGACGAGGGCGTGGCGCCGTTCGGCAAGATCATCCTGGCGCTGTCGCCGTTCCGCCGCATCGTCAAAGACTATTTCGAAATCTGCGACAGCTATTTCCAGGCGATCAAACGCTCCTCGCCGGCGCAGATCGAAACCATCGACATGGCTCGGCGCGGCATCCACAACGAGGGCTCGGAACTGCTGCGCGAACGCCTCAAGGGCAAGATCGACTGCGATTTCGACACCGCCCGCCGGCTTTTCACCCTCATCTGCGTCCTGCATATCCGGTAGGCCGCATGAACGAGCGGCTCCCCGGCAGCGTGCTGTTCTGTTGCACCATGAACAGCGTGCGATCCCCGATGGCCGAGGGCATCCTCAAGGCGCTGTATCCCAAACAGGTCTTCGTCGACTCGGCCGGCGTGCGCAAGGACAAGGTCGATCCGCTCGCCGTCGAGGTGATGGACGAGATCGGCCTGGATATCAGCAAGCATCGCTCGAAAAGCTTCGACGACCTGGAAGACAGCTCCTTCGACCTGATTATCTCGCTGTCGCCTGAGGCCCAGCACACCGCCGTCGACATGACCCGCACCATGGCCTGCGAGGTGGAGTTCTGGAACACCTTCGATCCCACCATCGTCGAGGGCACGCGCGAACAGCGACTGGCCGCCTATCGCGAGGTGCGCGACACCCTGCAGAAGCGCATCCGCGAACGGTTCGTCGCGCGTTGATGTGGCCTTGCCGCAAATCTGCCACGGTTGGGCCTTAAGGCTGGCCGCAACCAGAAACCACCGGAGTCCGCCGCCATGACCCGCCTGTTACCCGTCATTGCTATCACCGCCGTCCTCTTCGGCCTTGCCGCCTGCGACAATGCCAAGGCGCAGACCGTGCAGCGTACGCTGCCCGACGACGCCACCGTGGTGAACCTGAATGAAAGCGCCGAGCGCGAAGTGACGCCCGATACCATGCGGTCGCGGCTGATGGCGCAGGCCAGTTCTGAATCGGCGGCCACCGCCCAGGCCAGCGTCAATGCGGCGATGGCCAAGGCGCTGGCGCGCGCCAGGTCGCTCGGCCTCGATGCCGAGACCGGCGGTTACAACACCTTTCAGGAAGCGCAGCCCCGCCCGGCCAGCCTGCCGCCCGGCGCCAAGCCGCCGGCGCCGCTGTGGCGCGCGCAGCAGAGCCTGATCCTGACCGCGAAGGACGATGCCAAGCTCCTCGAAGCCGTCGGCGCCTTGCAGAATGAGGGCCTGCTGCTGCAGGAACTCGGCTACACCGTGTCGCGGGCGCAGGAACGTGCCCTGCAGGACGAACTCTTCGCCGAGGCGCTGCAGCGCCTCACCGCCCGCGCCGAGAAGGCCGCCGCCGCGCTCGGCATGCGCTTCGAGGGCTGGGCCCGCGTCGGTCTCAACGGCGGCACGGTGCAGCGCCCGGTGATGATGAAAGCCATGGGCATGGCCACGCGCCAGGATGCCGCGCCGCCGGTGGCGGCCGCCGGCGAGCAGACGCTCAGCGTCAGCGTCGATGGCGAGGCCATTCTCCGGCGCCGCTAAGTCAGTTCCTTCAGGCCGCCCGGCGTCCGGATCAGCGCGCGATAGCGCAGGCGCTCGCCCTGTTTCACTTCGGGCGGCGCATCGATGCCCAGCGTTCCATACAGCGCCCTGACCTGTGCGGGATCGGGATGCTCGATCACGAAGGACTGCAGGCGGGCGCCAAGATCGGCCATCCGGGCCACCGGAGGCGGGCGGTTGCCGCGGTCGATCACCGATGGTGCGACGCCGCCCGATGGCAATGCGCCATCCTCGGGGATGGCGAAATGGAAGGCGATGTCGCCCGACATCATCCGCACCTTCCTGCCCAGAATGGCTTCATGCTGCGACAGCACGGCATCGATGTCATCGGTGCGCGTCACCCAGCCGCGCAGACGCAGGCCGCTGTCCCAGGCCGCGCGCACCGCCCTCTGGTCGTCGAGACCGAACCAGCGCGGCCGGGCCGGGCGCGGGGCTTCGGGATTGACCGCGATGATCTCCAGATAGACGGCCTCGCCCGGTTTATCGCGATTCAGGCGCAGCAGGTGATTGTGGGTATCCATATCCTCATGGCGCCGGCCGAAGGGCACATCGAGATCGAGGCAGGCCCGCACATGCGCCACGCCCTCGGCCAGCGAGGGCGCGATGACGGTGATGTGGTCGAGCTGCAGCATGCGGCTTTCATCCCCTGAGCGTCTGTCGTGCCGTCCTGTCATAAGGGCCAACCGCCGGACGGGTCCAGACTCTGGCGGCGGCCACCGGTCATTCCGGTTGCAGGGTTTGTCAGCATGGGTTGCAGAAGTCGGGCGGCAAATCGCCGCAGCAATCGCGCTGATGGCAAATTAAGCATAATTCATGGTCACTTGCATGCCGTCACCGTGACGAAACGGGGCTTGCTCCGGGGGCGCAATCGCCCTTAATACAGGGCGTGTTTCACGAGACCTCCCGCGTGCTGACTGCACCTCTGCCCCCCGACGAAGCCGAGCGCCTGGCCGACCTGCGCAGCTTTGCCATTCTGGATACGCCCTACGATCCGCGCTTCGATCGTCTGGTGCAGATGACCGCGCGCGTCTTTTCCACCGGCGGCGCCATGGTCACGCTGCTGGATTCCGATCGGCTGTGGTTCAAGGCGCATATCGGCATCGGCGTGCGCGAAGTGCCGCGCGAGCATGGCCTCTGCGCCTGGGCGATCCTGGATGACGAGGTCTGCGTCATCGAGGATGCGTTGCAGGATCCGCGCTTCGCCGACAATCCTTTCGTCACCGGCGAGGGCGGCTTGCGCTTCTATGCCGCTGCGCCGCTGGTCAGTCGCGACGGCCATCGCATCGGCACGCTGGCGGTGTTCGATTCCTCGCCGCGTCATTTCGATGCCGCACAGCAGCACCAGCTGCAGGATTTCGCCGCCCTGGTCATCGATGCGCTCGAGCTGCATCGCGCGCTGACGCAGACCGCCGCCGCCCATGAGGAAGCCCAGCTCGCCTCCCGCGCCAAGGGCGAGTTCCTGGCCTTCATGAGCCACGAGCTGCGCACGCCGCTCAATGCGGTGATCGGCTTTGCCGAGATGATGGAATCCGAAGCCTTCGGCCCGCTCGGCGACAGCCATTACAAGGATTACGCCGGCCTGATCCGCCAGGCGGGCTCGCATCTGCTGGAAGTCATCACCAGCATTCTTGATCTCAGCCGCATCGAAGCCGGCAAGATGACGCTGACGCTGGATGCGCTGACCGTGGTGGACGAGGCCGATGCGATCATCTCGCTGCTGATCGGCCAGGCGCGCCAGAAGGACCAGGCGCTGGTGATGGACGCCTCGCTGCATGGCCTGCCGGTGTTGCAGGCCGATCGCAGCGCCTTCCGCCAGGTGCTGCTCAACCTGATCTCGAATGCCATCAAGTTCACGCCGGCCGAGGGCCGCATCGTGGTCACCGGCGCCGCCGATGCCGACAGCATCCGCATCAGCGTGCGCGATGACGGGCCCGGCATCGGGCCGGCCGATCTGCAGCGCCTGGGCGAGGCCTTCTACCAGGCCGGCCCGAAGAACCAGCGCCAGCAGGGCACCGGCCTTGGCCTCACCATCAGCCACCGCCTGATGGCGCTGCATGGCGGCCGCATCAGCATCGCCAGCGCGCTGGGCGAGGGCACCATGGCCACCATGATCTTCCCGGTGCGCCGGGACTGATCCGCGCCTGACGGCGTATGCACGCGCCGGCGCGACCCTAAAATCCCTGGACAGATCGACAGGCCGGCGCGTAACCAGAACGGAGCGTTTTGCTTCGGGAGGAAAACGATGCTGCGTTCCCTGCTGGCCGCGCTCTGCGGCCTCTGCCTCGCGCTCTCTGTCCAGGCCGCCGAACTGGCGAAACCGGCCGGGCCGGTGGTGCTCACCGTGCATGGCAAGATCGCCAATACCAACCGTGGCGCGCTCAACGAATTCGACGACGCCTTTTTCAAATTCGGCAATGTCGGCTTCGACCGGGCGGCGCAGTTCGATATCGCCATGCTGGAAAAGCTCGGCCAGAAGAAGCTGACAGTGAAATACGACACCTGGCCGAAGGCCTATGCCTTCCAGGGTCCGCTGCTGCGCGATGTGCTCAAGGCCGTCGGCGCCACCGGCAGCCGCATCACCGTCTATGCCATCGACGGCTACGGCGCCGAGATCCCGGTCGCCGAGACCCAGGCCTTCGATGTGCTGCTGGCGCTCAGGGCCGATGGCAAATATCTGGGGCTGGGCGGTCGCGGCCCCACCTGGGTGGTCTATCCGCGTAACGACAAGCATCCGGCGCTCAAAAGCCATGACGACGCCAAATGGGTCTGGTCGGCGATCCGCATCGAGGTCGAATAACCTTTTAAGTGTATAAGTATTTTCACTAAACCCGTTTAACTAGAAACGAAGCTGAACGAAGCAAAATGAAGGCGGATTGCCGGTCCCGGGCGGCGGTTGCCCGGGCCCGGGTATCCCCCTGCTTGATTTTCCATGGGCGGGCGCGCATGTTCTCGCCGCGCCGCACGGACGGCGCCATGACTCGCGCCGCTGCGGCGCGGAAGACCGTAAAACAGAGGCGGAATGGCGAAGGAAGAATTGCTCGAATTCCCCGGCGTGGTTGAGGAGTTGCTCCCCAACGCGAATTTCCGGGTCAAGCTGGATAACGGCCACGAAGTGCTGGCACATACCTCGGGCAAGATGCGCAAGAACCGCATCCGCGTTCTGGCGGGAGACAAGGTCATGGTCGAAATGACCCCCTACGACCTGACCAAGGGCCGCGTCACCTTCCGCTTCAAGTAAGCAGTCACCGCCGATGGCCCCGCTCGTCCTGGCCTCGGCTTCGCCGCGTCGCCGCGATCTGCTGCGGCAGATCGGCATCGAACCGGCGGCCATCCTGGCCGCCGATCTCGACGAAACCCCGCAAAAAGCCGAATTGCCCCGGGCGCTGGCCGGCCGCCTCAGTGCGGCCAAGGCCGCCCTGGTCGCAAAACAGCGGCCCGAGGCCCTGGTGCTGGCTGCCGATACGGTGGTCGGTCTGGGCCGCCGCATCCTGCCCAAGGCCGAAACCCCCGACGAGGTGCGCGACTGCCTGGCCCTGCTGTCGGGCCGGCGCCACCGGGTCACCACCGGGCTCTGCCTGATCCACCCCGATGGCCGTCGCGCCGTGCGGCTAGTGGAAACCATCGTGCGGTTCCGCCGCCTGACCGATGCCGAGATCGCTGCCTATGTCGCCACCGGCGAGGGACAGGGCAAGGCCGGCGGCTATGCCATCCAGGGCCGCGCCGAAGCCTTTGTCACCTGGCTGGGCGGGCCCTATTCGAATGTCGTGGGCCTCCCGCTGGCGGAAACCGCCAAGCTGCTGCACGGCTTCGGCTATCCGCTTTGGCCCGAAACTTAGTATAGTCGATTCGATGGCCAACGAGCTTCTGATCGATGTCGGACTGACCGAGACGCGCGTCGCGCTGGTCGAGGACGACCGCCTGGTTCACCTGGATCTGGAACGGCCCGAGCGCGACTCCGCGCTGGGCGCGATTTTCCTCGGCCGCATCCGCCGCATCGAAAAGGGCCTGCAGGCCGCCTATGTCGATATCGGCCTCAGCCGCGATGGTTTCCTCGGCCGCGACGATCTGAAAGATCCCGGCGACAAGCCGATCGAACAATGCGTGCATGAAGGCGAGACCATCCTGGTGCAGGTGATCCGCGATCCGGTCGGCGAGAAGGGCGTGAAGCTCACCTGCCTGGTCGCGCTGCCCGGCCGCTTCCTGTCGCTGACGCCCTTTGATGCCGCCGTGCGTGTGACCAAGCGCATCGGCCAGGATGCCGAACGCATGCGGCTCGCCGCCGTGATGCAGAGCCTGATGGCGCTGGCCGACCAGACGCCGCTGGAAGTTACCGCCCGCCTGCGCCGCGCCGGCGACCGCCGCAGCACCGCGAAATCCGTGGCCGAAGACCGCCGCGAGGGCAACCGCCGCAAGGCCATGGGCTGCATCCTCAACGCCAATGCCGATGGCGTGTCGAAGGAAGAACTGCTGGCCGATCTGGAACGCCTGCGTGCGCGCTGGATCGCCATCGAGGAACGCGGCGCCAAGGCGGCCGAGTCATCCAGCGTACCGGCCGAACTGTGGCGCGAGATGGGCCCGGTCGGCCGCGCGCTCCGTGATTATGTCGGCGCCCGGCTCGATGCGATCCGCGTCAATGCCGCAGCAGGATTTGCGGAAGCGCGTGCCTGGCTGTTCGAGCATGCGCCGAACTACGTCGCCCGGCTCGAACGCTTCAACGATCCCACCGCGCTGTTCGAACTGTTCGATATCGAACATGACATCGCCGCCGCGCTCAGCCGGCATGTCGATCTGCCGTCGGGCGGCGCCATCGTGTTCGGCGAGACCGAAGCGCTCACCGCCATCGATGTCGATTCCGGCCGGGCCTCGTCGCGTGGCCATGCCTTCGAGGAACAGGCGCTCAAGATCAATGTCGAGGCCGCCGCCGAGATCGCGCGCCAGCTGCGCCTGCGCGGCATCGGCGGCATCGTGGTGATCGATTTCCTGCATATGGAAAACGCCGCTTACCGTGCCCGCACGGTGAATGCGCTGCGCGAGGCGCTGCGGCGCGATCCCGCCCCCACCAAGGTGCTGGGCATGTCGGCGCTGGGCCTGGTGGAAATGACCCGCAAGCGGGTGGGCGAGCCGCTGGCCGCCCGCCTGTTCGAGAACTGCGCCACCTGCGACGGCGACGGCCGGCTGCCCTCGCTGCCCGCCGTGCTGGCCGAGTTGCTGCGCCGGACCTGGCGCGAGGCCGCCAGCAATCCGGGCGGCAAGCTGGAAATCGCCTGCGCGCCTGACGTGGCCGCCCTGTTCGATCCCGAACTGCGCACCAAGCTGGAGCGCCAGATCGGGGCGGTGGTGCATGTGAAGCCCGAATCGGGCCGCCGCCGCGAATCGTTCTCAGTCGGACGCATGGGCTGACCCGCCATGGCGGCCAAACCCTGCCCGATCTGCGGCAAGCCGGCCGTGGAAAAGACCGCACCCTTCTGCTCGCCGCGCTGCGCCGATGTCGACCTCAACCGCTGGCTGAAGGGCGCCTATGCGATTCCGGCGGTCGAGACCGACGACCCGGATGACGATGAGGATGGCCAGGGTGGCGGGGGCCTGCATTAGCCGACTCGGCCCGCCCGCCGGGAGGGCGTCTGGGCGGGCGCCCGGGCCAGTGTTGCAGAACTGCATCACTGCCGCCGGAAAATATCGCCGCCCGGCCCGGTTGCGGCGACGGCGGTCACAGGGACCGGGATTCGACTTGCCTCCGCGAGCCGGATACCTGATAAGGTAAGCCTAAGAATTATAACGAGGTCCCAGCATCATGCCTGTTGCCCCGCGCTCCTTTGGCCAGCGCACGTCTCAGTGGAAGACCCTCGCAGCCGTCGCTCTGTTGTCCACCGGCATCCTCGCCGGTTGCGCAACCCCGCCCGCCGATCCGCAAGGCCGTGCCGATTTCGACGCCGTGAACGATCCGCTTGAGCCGATCAACCGCGCGATGTTCGAATTCCACCAGGCGATCGACAACCTGGTGCTCAAGCCGGTGGCCTTCGCCTACTCGATGCTGGTGCCGCCGCCGATCCAGACCGGTCTGCGCAGCGCGCTGGTCAATCTGAAATCCCCGATCATCCTGGCCAACGACCTGCTGCAGGGTGAGACCGGCCGCGCCGGCGACACCGTGTCGCGCTTCGCCATCAATTCCACCATCGGCGTGCTGGGTGTGTACGACGCCGCCGACAAGTGGTTCGGCATCCCGCCGCATACCGAAGACTTCGGCCAGACGCTGGCCGTCTGGGGCACCGGCGAAGGCCCGTATCTCTTCGTGCCGGTTCTCGGCCCGTCGAATCCGCGCGACCTGACCGGCTTCGTGGTCGACTCGGTTGCCGATCCGCTGAACTGGTATCTGCGCAACACCGATCGCGACGAGTGGATCATCGCGCGTGCTGCCGCCACCGGCATCGACGCCCGCGCCCAGCTGCTCGAGACGCTCGACAATCTGGAAAAGAGCTCGCTCGACTATTACGTCACCCTGCGCACGGTCTATCGCCAGCGCCGCCTCGACGAGATCGCCAACCGCGCGTCGAAGCAGCCCAACGTGTCGCCCACCTCGCTCACCCGCGCCGCCGATGCCGGCAGCGAGATCGAGACCAAGCCGGCCCAGTAAGCCGGGCGGCTTTCTCCGAATACCGGAACGGCGCGTCGCAGGACGCGCCGTTTTCGTTTGTGGCGTGGCAGGGATTATTTCGCCGCGTCAGCGATGATGCTGGCCGGCGGGAAATGCAGGGTGACGCGCGTGCCCTGCTGCAGCACCGACGATACGGTGACATAGCCCAGATGCAGTTCGATCAGCTTGCGGCAGATGCTTAAGCCCAGGCCGCTGCCTTCGCTGCGGCGGACGCCGGCATCGGCCTGCCAGAAGGGTTCGAAGACGCGCTCCAGGTTTTCTTCGGCGATGCCGATGCCGGTATCGGCCACCGTCAGCGCAAAACTGCCATCGGGTTCCAGCTCGCCTTCCACCGCAACGGTGCCGCCGGCCGGCGTGAACTTCACGGCGTTGCCCAGCAGGTTGATCAGCATCTGCTTCACCGCGCGCGCATCCACATGCAGCGGCGGCAGGTCGGCGGGCAGGCGGTTGGCCAGCTGCAGGCCGGCCTCGCGGGCGCGGCCCCGCATCAGGCGCAGGCTGTCTTCCACCAGGTCCTGCGGATCGTGATGGCCGCGTTCCAGCACGAAGCGCCCGCTCTCGATCTTGGATACGTCGAGGATGTCGTTGATGACGCCCAGCAGATGATGCGCGCTGCCGCTGATATCCGCGGCATATTCGAAATACTTGTCCGACTGCGGTCCGAGCAGCCGGCCGGCGATCATATCGGCAAAGCCGATGATGGCATTCAGCGGCGTGCGCAGCTCGTGGCTCATATGCGCGAGGAATTCGCTCTTGGCGCGGTTGGCGGTCTCCGCCACCTCGCGTTGCCGGGCGTAATTCTCGGCCAGCTTGGCACGGGCATCCGACTCCTCGCGCAGGGCGGCTTCCAGCTGCTTGCGGTCGGTGATGTCGGTGGCAATGCTGCCCACCGCCAGCAATTTGTTGTTCTCGTCATAGATGGGGAAACGCACCAGGATATAGTCGTGCAGCACGTTGTCGCGTGTCATGCTCTGGGTATCGAAGACCAGCGCCTTGCCCGCCTGCACGGTTTCGCGGATCTGCTGCTGCAGCTGCTCTGCGATTTCCGGTGGAAAGAACTCGTCGGCCGAACGGCCGATCAGTTTGGCAGGATCGCGCCGGATCTGTTCGGCATAATGGCGATTGATCATCAGGTAGCGGCCCTGCGGGTCTTGCAGCGCCATGATCAGCGGCGGGTTGTCCATCATGCCGCGCAGCAGCGCTTCGGTGGCGGCGCGCCGGCGCAGCTGTCGCCAGGTCCCCCACAGGGCGGCGATCGCGCCCAGCATCAGCAGGCCGAGCAGCAGGCCATAGGCAATGCCGGTGCGCTGCCAGCCGGCATCGACAGCCGCCTGCTCCACGCGCAGCAGCACGTTGATCGGAAAACCGCTGAGCCGCGACCAGTACAGGATGCTGCCATCGATCACGACATAGCCGCGCTCGCCCTCGATGAAGCCGGTCAGGCCGGCCAGTTCCGCAGCGGTGTCCTTCGGCCAGCCGATAATCAGGCGGCCCTGTTCATGCACCAGCGCGGCGGTCGAAATCGGCACGCCGAGATAATTCGGATCCAGCAGGTCGTCGGCCACGATATCGAGCGCGGCCACCACCACGCCGGCAAAGGCGCCGCTACGATCGGTCAGGCGTCGGCTGAGCCACAGGCTGCTCATGCTGTCGGTCCAGCCTGCGGTGATCTGCATGTCCTGGCCGGCGCGGTGGCGCTCGAAGCCCGGATGCCAGCTGAGGTCGCGTGGCATTGCGGTGTCGCCGATGGCAAAGCGGAACACGCCGTTGGCATCGTAGACATTGAGGCCGCTGAGCTGCTCCAGCGCGTCGACCGGCCGCGCCAGCGCATCGATCAGGCGGCCGTTGCGGCTGGCATTGGCCGCGTCGTCGACGATGATCTCGGCCACCACGATCTGCAGCAGCAGGTCGGCCACGTCGATCTGGCGCTGTGCCGCATCGGCCAGTGTGCGGCTCAGGCCCACGGCCTGCAGGTTCAGGCGTTCGTATTCGCTGTTGCGCAGGTTGAGCAGCAGCAGCCAGGACAGGCCGGCGGTCACGCTCAGCAGCAGCAGCACGGCGATGCCCAGGGCAATGAATCCGCGGGGCAGGGCGCGCATGCGCCGGCCGGGACTCAGGGTGTTCGCATGCTTGCCGTCCGTCATTGCCGGGTCATACCTCCGGCGCCAAGTCTCTCACAATCGGGCGCTGTGCCACAAAAGTTTTTATCCGCGCGGCGCGTTCATCGGATTGGCGGGGAACCATGAGGCGGCGGCCTCTTCGCCCAGGCGGGCGAGAGCCGGCTGCGTCATGCGGTAGGGCAGCCATTCGGTCTTATGGTGAATCCCGAGACGATGGTAGAAGTCGCGCGTCGGATTCCAGTCCAGCACATTGAGGTCGAGGCGCTGGCAGCCGCGCGCATGGGCGATGGCGGCCAGCGCCGTAATCAGCTGGCGGCCCAGGCCATGGCCGCGGGCGCGCTCCAGTACGAACAGGTCTTCCACGAACAGTCCGGCGCGACCTTCCCAGGTGGAGTAGTTGTGGAAGTACAGCGCGAAGCCGACCGGTTCGCCATCCAGCGCGGCGATCAGCGCCTCGAAGCGCGGCGTGGCGCCGAAGCCGTCGCGACGCACGTCGTCGGCGGTGATCTTCACGCTGCTCAGCGGCTCTTTCTCGTAAATCGCCAGAGCCTGCACCAGGGCGACGATCGTATCGGCATCGTCGGCGGTGGCCGGACGGATCAGGGTCTTCGACATCGCTCTCAGGCTTTCTTCGCGGGGGAGGGTTTGCCGGCCGGCGCATCCGGCTGGCGCAGGGCGGCGATCAGGGCTTCGCCGAACAGGGTGAATTCCGGTGCGCGCTGGGTGCCACGCCGCCAGGCGAGGCCGATATGGCGCGCCGTCGACTCGCCATTGAGGGGACGCGCCACCACATCGGTGCCGCGCAGGATGCCGGCATCGAGCGCCAGCTGCGGCAGCAGCGTGACGCCAAGCCCGCTGTCGACCATCTGCACCAGCGTGTGCAAAGAGGTGGCGGCAAAGCCGTCTCTACGAGGAGAGGGAGGGAGTCTACAAGCCGCCAGCGCATGGTCGCGCAGGCAGTGGCCGTCTTCCAGCAGCAGCAGCGGCGCATCGGCTAGGTCGTCCAGCTTCACGCTGCTGCGTTTGGCCAGCGGATGGTCGCTGCGGCTGGCGACCAGGAAGTGGTCGTCGAACAGCGTCATGGTATCCAGCGCGCCGCCTTCATAGGGCAGCGCCAGCAGCAGCAGGTCCAGCTTGCCGGCCTGCAACTGATCCACCAGCCGCGCGGTCAGGTCCTCGCGCAGGAACAGCCGCAGATCGGGGAAGCGTTTGCGCAAGCTCGGCAGCACGCGCGGCAGCAGGAAGGGCGAGATGGTGGGGATGACGCCCAGCCTTAAGGGGCCGCTCAAGGGCGCCGCCGCGGCACGCGCCACCAGCACCATATCCTCGGCCGTGCTCAGCAATTCGCGCGCCCGGCCGGCCAGATCCTCGCCCAGCGGCGTCAGCACCACCTTGCGCTTGGTGCGGTCGACCAGGGCGGCGCCAAGTTGGGTTTCCAGCTCCTGGATCCCGGCCGAAAGCGTCGACTGGGTGACGGAACAGGCATCGGCAGCCCGGCCGAAATGGCGGGTTTCCGCCAAAGTCACCAAGTATCGCCACTGCCGCAGGGTAGGGAGATTGAGCATCGGTCCATATAATCGACTGAAACGATTATTTTCAACGGAATTATCTGTTTGAACAATTAATAGAATGTATCTAATTATCACTTCCAGCGGGAACGGACAGTACCGGCCGGTATTGTCGGACGAGACCAGCCCGCGGCCCCAGACCCGAAAACACATGTGTAAGAGAGGAAGATTTCATGCTGACCATTGGTGACAAGTTCCCCGCCTTCAACCTGAAGGCCGTTGTCTCGAACGACCCGAAGAAGGGCTTTGCCGACATCTCCAACGCGTCCGACAAGGGCAAGTGGAAAGTCGTGTTCTTCTGGCCGAAGGATTTCACCTTCGTCTGCCCGACCGAGATCGCCGCCTTCGGCAAGATCAACGGTGACTTCAACGACCGTGACACCGTCGTCTACGGCGTGTCGACCGACTCCGAGTTCGTCCATCTGGCCTGGCGCAACAACCATGCGGATCTGAAGGATCTGCCGTTCGCCATGCTCGCCGACATCAAGCGCGAGCTGAGCCAGGAACTCGGCATCCTCGACAAGAACGAGGGCGTCTGCCTGCGCGCCACCTTCATCGTCGATCCGGAAGGCATCATCCGCTTCGTCTCGGTGAACGACCTCAGCGTCGGCCGCAACCCGGCTGAAGTGCTGCGCGTTCTCGACGCCCTTCAGACCGACGAACTCTGCCCCTGCAACTGGCAGAAGGGCGAAGAGGTCCTGAAGCCGGCTGCCTAAGCCAGACAGTCTCCGCCGTGCCCCGCAAGGGCACGGCGGACGGCTCGCTACCGAATAAAAAAAGGAGTCCCCCGATGAGCCTCGAAAGCCTGAAGTCCCGCCTTCCCGATTACGCCCGCGACCTGAAGCTCAACCTGGGTTCGCTCGCCACCGAGCCGGGCCTCACCGAGCAGCAGCGCGCCGGCACCTTCATCGCCTCGGCACTGGCCTCCCGCGATGCCAGCGTGATCCAGGCGATTGTCGCCGAATTCGCGCCGAAACTTTCGCCCGAAGCGCTGGAAGCCGCCAAGGCCGCTGCCGCCATCATGGGCATGAACAATATCTATTACCGCTTCGTCCATCTGATGGGCGAGGGCAATGCCGACAACCAGTACAAGACGCTGCCGGCGAAACTGCGCATGAACGTCATCGGCAAGCCCGGCGTCGACAAGGTCGATTTCGAATTGTGGTCGCTGGCCGTCTCGGCCGTGAATGGCTGCGGCATGTGCCTCACCGCCCATGAACACGAACTGCGCAAGGGCGGCCTCTCGGCCGAACAGGTGCAGCAGGCGATCCGCATCGCCGCCGTGGTGCATGCGGTGGCCGCCACGCTGGATGGCGAAGCGGCGCTCGGCGCTGGCCTTGCGGCGGCGGCTGAGTAAGTACTCCTACGTAATTCCGCCGGGCTCCCGCCCCTCCGCCCGACGGATATCCACGGGCGCCATCGCAAGATGGCGCCCGTTTTTATGTCATGAGGCGATGACAATTCGTCAGATTCTGCTGACGTTGTGCATGCTGCACATGGCTTCCATGCATAGAGTGCAAACGCGACAAACAGTCGCGTGACGGCGCGCACAGAGTCGGAAAAACCGCTTGTGCCCTGCCGGCCGGACTGCAATACGTCCGCCGGCGCCGCGTGTCATGCGGCCGCAAACAATCACTGAAAGAACCAGTCCGCCCCCAGGGCGGCTTAAGCGCGCGGAGCCTGTCTCTGCCGCGTCGGCATTGTTTTCCGTTCCGGCCCTGGCGCCGGAGCAGCAAAGGGATCGGGTCATGCGTATTCGCAGCAGCTTCCTGCTTTTCGTCGCCGTCATCGGCGTCATCGTGCTGGGCCTGGCCGGTTCGCTGATCCGTACAGCCTGGATGGATCACAGCAATGCCGTCGCCGCGCGCGCACTGGTGCTCACCCAGGGCGACCTGTTGCGTCTGGTCGAACTGATCGCCATCGAGCGCAGCGCCTATAATGCCGCGTTGCGCGACGACAAGGCCGGCGATCCGAACGGCGACTTTATCGCCAAGCCGCGCAAGGCCACCGACGATGCGCTCGCCTCGGCCATTCGCAACGGCCAGACCGCCCGGCATCCGGCCGTCGACCTGGTCAAGCTGGATGCGCTGCGCAGTTCGCTGCAGGACTGGCGCCAGCGCGCCAATGCTGCCCTGCCGCGCCCGCTGGCGGAACGGCCGAAGGATCTGGTCGAAGGCTTCTTCCCGGCGCTGGTGGCGCTGGGCGCCGGCCTGACGCCGCAGCTCAACCGCATCGACAGCGTGCTCGACCTGGCCGATGACCGCGTGTCGCAGCCGATGTCCGCAGCCCGTTTTGCCGCCGACATGCGTAACGAGGCCAGCACGCGCGGCACCACCATGGTCAATGTGGTGGTCTCGGGCAAGCCGATCACCCAGGCCTCGCTGCTGCGCTATTACGAGCTGACCGGTCATGTCGACCGTCTCTGGGCCGGCATCGTCACCATTGTCGGCAACCGCGATATCTCGCCGGCCTTCGCCAGCGTTGTCGCCAGGGCGAAGCAGGCCTATTACACCGACCTGCTCAAGCTCTATGACGATATCCGCAACGCCAGCGAGAAGAACGAGCCCTATCCTTTCACGGTGGCGCAGTTCCGTGACCGCCACAGTCCGCTGCTGTTCACCATGGGCGATGTGCGCGATGCCGCGGTCGCCGAGGCCCTGGGGGCCGCCGACACGGTGCTGGCCGAGCGCGTGCAGGAGCTGACCGTCTGGGGCAGCAGTGTTGCCGTGGCCGTGCTGCTGCTGGTGTTTGGTGCCGTCTTCTTCCTGCGCCGCGTGGTCAGCCCGCTGGGCGCCATGACCGGGACGATGACCCGCATCGCCGAGGGCCACAGTGCCGCCATCGGATATGCCGACCGCGGTGACGAGGTGGGCGACATGGCGCGTGCCCTCGGCGTGTTTCAGCGCAATGCCGAGGAAAAGACCCGCATGGAAGCGGAAGAGCGCAGCCGTGCCGAGGCGGAAAGCACCCGTCTGGCCGAGCAGCGCGAGACGGAGGCGGCGATCAGCCGCGAGATCGCGCAGTTCTGCGCCGCCGTCGGTGCGGGCGATTTCTCCCGCCGCATCGACCTGGCCGGCAAGGACGGCGTCTTTGCTGAACTGTCGCAGCAGATGAACGGCCTGGCCGACACCATGCAGAATGTGTTGCAGGACCTGGGCCGTGTGTTGCAGGGCCTGAGCAGCGGCGACCTGACCCGCGACACCGCCGGCCGCTATAGTGGCGCCTTTGCCACCCTGGCCGATGCTGCTCGCGACACGGTCGCGCGGCTGCGCGATGTTGCCACCCGCCTGGCCGACAGCGCCGAGACCGTGCGCACCGCCTCGGCCGAAATCTCCACCGGCAGCCAGGATTTGGCCAGCCGCACGGAAAGCCAGGCCGCCAGCATCGAAGAGACGGCGGCGTCCATGCACGAGATCACGGCCACGGTGCGCCAGAATGCCGATAACGCCCAGGCCGCCAGCCAGTTGGCAGTGGTGGCGCGCGATACGGCCGAGAAGGGCGGTGCGGTGGTTGCCAGCGCGGTGACGGCTGTCAGCCAGATCGAAACCAGCGCCCGCAGGATTTCCGACATCATCGGCCTGATCGACGAGATCGCCTTCCAGACCAATCTGCTGGCGCTCAATGCCTCGGTGGAAGCGGCGCGTGCCGGCGATGCCGGCAAGGGCTTTGCCGTGGTGGCGCAGGAAGTGCGGGCGCTGGCGCAGCGCTCGGCCGCCGCCTCCAAGGACATCAAGGGCCTGATCACGGAATCGAATGCCCAGGTGAAAACCGGCGCCACCCTGGTGAACCAGACCGGCAGCTCGCTCAACGAGATCGTCGGTGCCATCAAGAAGGTGTCGGATATCGTGGCCGAGATCGCCGCCGCCTCGAAGGAACAGGCCACCGGCCTCGACCAGATCAACACGGCCGTGGGTAGCATGGACGAGATGACCCAGCGCAACGGCGCCCTGGTCGAACAGACTTCGGCTTCGGCCCAGGCGCTGGCCGAGCAGGGACGGCAGCTGTCGGACCTGGTCGGCTTCTTCCGTCTGACGCATTAGCGGTTCGCTGTCTGCGGGCAGAAGACCCCGGCGGGTCCTGCCGGGAGTATTAATTTCTCGTAACTGTCTGAAAACGCAGGTAGGCCCGCCGCAGGACTTCCGCTAAATTCCCCCCTTAATACAGGGTCCGCTCCCGGCGGGCCTGATCAGGGGGGAGTGACCCATGCGTATCCGCGCCAGTTTCCTGCTGTTTGTCGGCATCATCGGCATCATCGTTCTCGGCCTTGCCTGGCAGGTGCTCAGCGACGTCTACAGCGATCGCCGCAATGCGGTCGACGCCCGCGGCCTCGCCGCCACCCAGGGCGAGCTGTTGCGCATCGTCGAACTGCTCGGCATCGAGCGCGGCGCCTATAACGCCGCCCTGCGCGATGCCAAGACAATGAATGCCAACGATGAGTTCCTGGCCAAGCCGCGCCAGGTCACCGACGATACGATTGCCGCTGCCATCGCCAATGGCCGCGCCTCCGGCCATCCGGCCATCGACCTGCGCCGCATCGAAGCGATGAAGACCGCCTTGGTCGACTGGCGCAAGAAGGCCGATGCTGCCGTGGCCCGGCCGATGGCCGAGCGCCCCGCCGATGTGATGAACGGCTATGTGCCGGCGATGACCGAGCTGGTCAACGGCATCACGCCGATGCTGAATTCGATCAATGCCGCGATCAGCCGCGCCGATGACGATGTCTCCGGTCCGATGGAGCTGGCGCGCCTCGCCGCCGACATGCGGGCCGAGGCCAGCGTGCGCGGCACCGCGACCGTGAACGTGATCGCCTCGGGCAAGCCGATCCCGCCGGCCACTCAGATCATGCTGTCGGAACAGGGCGGCAAGGTCGACGCCATCTGGGCCCGTATCGGCATGACCATGGGCACCATCGATCCGTCGCAGAACCTGCTGGCCAAGGTGGAAGAGACCCGCAAGGCCTTCTATGTCGACCTGGCTGCGATGTACACCTCCATCCGCACCGCCAGCGAGAAGGGTGAGGCCTATCCCTTCGCCATGGCCGATTTCCGTGCCAAGCAGAATCCGCTGCTCTATACGGCGGGTTATCTGCGCGACGCCGCCATCGCCGATGGCCTGGCGGTGGCCGATCGCCTGATCGCCGAGCGCACGCGCATCCTGCTGATCGAGGCGATCGTGACCGGCGTCAGTGCGCTGCTGCTGATCGCCGGCACCGTGTTCTTCCTGCGCCGGGTGGTGTCGCCGCTGGGCGGCATGACCCTGACCATGACCCGCATCGCCGAAGGCCAGAGCGCCGAGATCGGCCATGCCGAGCGCAAGGACGAAGTCGGCGACATGGCGCGTGCGCTGGCCGTCTTTCAGCGCAATGCCGAAGAGAAGACCCGCATGGAAGCCGAGGAGCGCGGCCGCGCCGAGGCCGAACGCACCCGCATGGCCGAGCAGCGCAGTGTGGAAGAAGCGGTCAGCCGCGAGATCGCGCAGTTCTGCTCGGCGGTCGGCGCTGGCGATTTCTCGCGCCGCATCGACCTGGGCAACAAGGACGGCGTCTTCCGCGACCTGTCGCAGCAGATGAACGGCCTGGCCGACACCATGCAGGGCGTGCTGGACGATCTCGGCCGCGTGCTGCGTGGCCTGAGCCAGGGCGATCTCACCATCAGCACATCGGGCCATTATCAGGGCGCGTTCGGCAGCCTGGCCGATGCTGCCCGCGAAACCGTCACCCGCCTGCGCGACTTCGCCGCCCGTCTGGCCGAAAGCGCCAGCACGGTGCGCGATGCCTCCAGCGAGATTTCCACCGGCAGCCAGGATCTGGCCAGCCGCACGGAAAGCCAGGCCGCTTCGATCGAGGAAACCGCCGCTTCGATGCACGAGATCACCGCCACGGTGCGCCAGAATGCCGATAACGCCCAGGCCGCCAGCCAACTGGCGACCGTGGCGCGCGACACGGCGGAAAAGGGCGGCAGCGTGGTGGCCAATGCGGTCACCGCCGTGACGCAGATCGAGGGCAGCGCCCAGAAGATCAGCGACATCGTCGGCCTGATCGACGAGATCGCCTTCCAGACCAATCTGCTGGCGCTCAATGCCTCGGTCGAAGCCGCGCGTGCGGGTGAAGCCGGCAAGGGCTTTGCCGTGGTGGCGCAGGAAGTACGCGCGCTGGCGCAGCGGTCCGCCAATGCCAGCAAGGACATCAAGGCGCTGATCACGGAATCGAATGCCCAGGTGAAAACCGGCGCCACGCTGGTGAACCAGACTGGGGCTTCGCTGACCGAGATCGTCGGTGCCATCAAGAAGGTGTCGGATATCGTGGCCGAGATCGCCGCCGCCTCGCGCGAGCAGGCCACCGGCCTTGACCAGATCAACACGGCCGTTGGCAGCATGGATGAGATGACCCAGCGCAACGGCGCCCTGGTGGAAGAGACTTCGGCCTCGGCCCAGGCACTGGCCAACCAGGGCCGCGAGATCGCCGAACTGGTTGGCTTCTTCAAGACCGGCGGCGGCAGTGCGAATACCGGCGCACCGCGGCCCGCGGCTGCAGCGCCGCCGGCCGCTGTTGTCAGGCCGGAGTCTGCACCGGCGCCGAAGCCGGTGGCAGCAGTGGCCCGTCCGGTCGCGGCAAAGCCGGTTGCCGCAAAGCCCGCGCCCGCACCGGCCCCGAAAGCCGTATCCGCGCCGAAACCCGCTCCCGCGGCAAAGCCCGCGGATGATGACGACTGGCAGGAATTCTGAGCCTCTTGCCTTTCGGACTGCCCATTGCCATATGAGAAAAAGCCGGGACGACCCGGCTTTTTCTTTGTCCGTTGGATGGAGGCGGGGACGACCCTGCCAGCAGAGCGCCCGCATGGCGGAATGCCGGCCGCGCTTGCAGAGCGAAGGAGCAATTCGCCATGGCATGGATCATTCTGTTTCTCGCCGGCCTCACCGAAATCGGCTGGGCCATTGGCCTCAAATATACGGAAGGTTTTACCCGGCTCTGGCCCACCGTCGGCACCGTGGCCTGCATGGTGGTCAGCCTGCTGCTGCTCGGCCTCGCGCTAAAGGACCTGCCGATCGGTACGGCCTATGCGGTCTGGACCGGCATCGGCACCATCGGCACGGCGGTTCTCGGCATCGTGCTGTTCGGTGAAAGCGCCGCGGTGCTGCGGCTGGTCTGCATCGGGCTGATCGTTGCCGGCATCGTCGGGCTCAAGCTGGTCAGCACCACCTGACAGCGCTCAGCGGCGCGCGCGCGGCCCCGGATCGGTCAGCAGCACGTCGCGCAGCAGCTCCAGCCGGCGCGCCATATACACGGCGCTGACATGCTCCACCACCTGCAGGCCGGCGATCATGGTGTCGAACCGTGTCCGCGCCTGGTCGAACCGTCCGATGTCGAAGGCTTCCAGCGCCGCCAGCAGATTGGGCAGGCCCAGGCCTTTCTGCTCCACGGCGCGATAAGTCGGCAGCGGCATGAAGGCGTAGTAGACCGGGATGCATTGCCGCACCAGCCGCATGGCGCTGGGTCCCAGCAGCGGACGTTCGGGCTCCGCCTGCCGGGCGCGTTCCAGGAACAGCAGCAGGGCATCGGTGCGCACATGCACCTGTTCCCAGGTCTCGCGGTCGTTCTGCGGCTGCAGCGCGACATAATAGGCCTGGCAGAGTCCGGCAGCGCCCGCGTAGTCCATCGCTTCTGCGGTCTTCATGTTTTCCATCATCTTGGTCTGCCAGATGATGGTGTCGCGCAGCAGCGCGGCATCCTTGAGGTCGTAGGCGACCGCCAGGCGGATGCGCAGGATGTCGAGGCTGATCATCTCGACTTCGGAAAGCTCGGCCGTGATCGGGAAGACCATCTCCTTGCCGGTCGTCATCCGCGCGATCAGGGCGAGCGCCTCGTCGGGCTTGCCATCGGAGCGCAGCAGTTCGGCGCGCGCGATGTTGCTGCGCTGCCGCTCGAAGGACATGTCCGGTTCCTGCAGCCCGGCATAGCGGCGGTCGAATTCCGCCAGCGCCTTGCGGCTCTCCTCCTCGAAGCCCTCGTCCACCAGGATCAGCGCCATGCTGGCCAGCATGTTGCCGAGCACAGTGGCGTGCGCGCTGCCCTGGCCCTGGCGCAGGGCGAGGTTGCAGGTATCGAGCGCGGATTTGTCGACGCTGATGGTCAGCGAGAGGATGCAGAATCTGGCGATCACGCTGGGGACCAGCTCGTCGGGAATACCGCGCTGCAGGGCGGTCGAGTAACTGATCATGGCGAGTCGCAGATCGCCGATTTTCTCGGCGGCCTGGGCGGTCTGCAGGGCGCGGAAGCCCTCGTCATCGGCGCGCACGGCGGTGCCGCTGCCGAGCATCAGCAGAAGCAGGGCGAGGGCGACAAGACGGCCGCGCATCAGGCTTTCCGCTGCACCGTCAGCACCACGCCGTCGCTGCCGGTGATCGTCACTTCCGTGCCGGCGGGCAGATCGGGACCGCTGACCGGCCAGACGCTGTCGCCCAGCGCGATCTCGCCCCGTCCGGCATGCAGCGCCGTGGTCAGCACCGCCGTGCGGCCGATGAAGCGCGCGGCACCGATATTCACGCCGGGCACGGCCGTGTCCTTGCGCCGGCGCAGCAGCAAGCCGCCGCCCAGCGCCAGGATCGCCAGAACGCCATAGAGGCCGAGCTGGGACGCGAGCGACAGATCGGGCAGCGCCAGCAGGATCGCGCCGAGCACCAGCGCCGGCAGGCCGAGCCAGACCAGCACATTGCCCGAGACCAGCACTTCCAGCACCACCAGCACCAGTCCGATGACCAGCCAGTGCCAGGCGAGCAGCGCGAACGGCATGATCGGGTCCCTCAGGCCTTGGGCTCGCCCCAGGGCTTGGGCGAGGCAGGAGTGGCGGCGCGGACCTGGGCGGCTTCCTTGGCCAGTTCGGCAATGCCGGCAAGGCTGGCGACGATGCCGGTGGCTTCCATCGGCATCATGATCATCTTCTGGTTCGGGCTTTCGGCCAGCTTGGCAAAGGCCTCGATGTATTTCTGCGCCACGAAGTAATTGATCGCGGCGATGTTGCCGCCGGAAATCGCGTCGCTCACCGACTTGGTGGCTTTGGCCTCGGCTTCCGCCAGGCGTTCGCGCGCCTCGGCATCGCGCTGCGCGGCGTCGCGGCGGCCTTCAGCTTCCAGCACCGCGGCCTGCTTCTGGCCTTCGGCGCGCAGGATGGCCGCCTGCTTCTCGCCCTCGGCGGCCAGGATTTCGGCGCGCTTGCTGCGTTCCGCCGTCATCTGCTTGCCCATGGCGTCCAGCAGGTTCTGCGGCGGCTGGATATTGCGCAGTTCGATGCGCGTGACCTTGACGCCCCAGGGCGAGGTGGCCTGATCGATCACCGACAGCAGGCGGCGGTTGATCTGGTCGCGCTGCGACAGCGCCTCGTCCAGGTCCATGGCGCCGATCACGGCGCGCACATTGGTCATCGCCAGGGTGCTGAGCGCGATGGTCAGGTTCTGCACTTCATAGGCGGCCTTCACCACATCGAGGATCTGGTAGAACACGATGCCGTCGGCCTTGACGGTGGCGTTGTCCTTGGTGATGACCTCCTGCTCGGGGATTTCGAGCACGATTTCCATCACCGAGATGCGATGCCCGATCTGTTCGATATAGGGCAGGATCAGGTTGATGCCGGGGCTGAGCGTGCGGGTGTAGCGGCCGAAGCGCTCCACCGTCCACTGCTGGCCCTGCGATACGGTTTTCACGCCGGCCAGGATGGTGACCACCACCAGGATGGCGAGGACGATCAGCACGACCGTCGCAGGTGAAATGTCCATGAATGCCTGCCTTCGCTGCAAAAAACCCGGCGCCCAGTCTTATGCACGCGGAGGCAGTGACGCAAGCGCGTTCTGCGACTTTTGGATTACACTTCCAGCCATTCCTTGCGGATGGCGGCATTGTCCATCAGCTGTTTGGCCGTGCCCTCGAACACCATATGGCCATGGCCCATGACATAGAGCCGCTGGCAGATTTTCAGCGCGATGGTCAGTTTCTGCTCGACCAGCAGGATGGAGACGCCGCGCGCGGCGATGCGCTCCAGCAGCGTGCCGACCTTCTCCACCATCATGGGCGACAGGCCTTCGGTGGGTTCGTCCACCATCACCAGGTCGGGGTCGCCCATCAGGGTGCGGCACATGGTCAGCATCTGCTGCTCGCCGCCCGACAGCACGCCGGCCGGGGTATCGGCGCGTTCGGCCAGGCGCGGGAAAATCTCGAACATGTCGTCCATGCTCCAGCGACCGGCGGTCTTGGCGCTCTTCTGGCCAAGATAGAGATTCTCGCGCACCGTCAGTGCCGGGAAGATGTCGCGGTTCTCAGGGACATAGCCCAGGCCGCGGCGCGCGATCTCGTGCGGCTTGAATCCGGCGATCTCTTCGCCCTTGAAGACGATCGAGCCCTGCGGCGGCACATCGCCCATGATCGCCTTGATGGTGGTGGAACGGCCGACGCCGTTGCGGCCCAGCAGCGAGACGATCTCGCCGGCCTTCACGTCGAAACTCACGCCATGCAGGATATGGCTCTTGCCATAGTAGGCATGCAGGTCGCGCACTTGCAGCATCACGTCGCTCATCAGTGTTCCGCCTCCAGGGCCTGGCCCAGATAGGCCTCCTGCACGGCCTTGTTGCTGCGGATATTGGCCGGCGTGTCGCTGGCGATGATCTGGCCATAGACCAGCACGGAGATACGGTCGGCCAGGTCGAAGACCACGCCCATGTCATGCTCCACCATGATCAGCGTGCGGCCCTCGGTCACCTTGCGGATCAGCGCCACGAAATGCGCGGTCTCGGACCGGCTCATGCCCGCGGTCGGCTCGTCCAGCATCACCACGCCGGCGCCGCCGGCGATGGTGATGCCGATCTCCAGTGCGCGCTGCTCGGCGTAAGTGAGCATGCCGGCGGGAAATTCACGGCGCTCGATCAGGCCGATCTGCTGCAGGATGGCATCGGCGCGCTCGTTGGCATCGGTCAGCTTGCGGGCGTTGTGCCAGAAGGAATAGCGGTAGCCCAGATGCCACAGCACGGCGCAGCGCACATTCTCGAAGACGCTTAGTTTTGGGAAGATGTTTGTGACCTGGAAGCTGCGCGACAGGCCGCGGCGGTTGATCTCATAGGGCTTCAGCCCGGTGATGTCCTCGCCGTTTAGTTCGATGCGGCCCTCGCTGAGGCCGAAGCGGCCGGAGATCAGGTGGAACAGCGTCGACTTGCCGGCGCCGTTCGGGCCGATGATGGCATGGCGTTCGCCCTTGCCCACCTGCAGCGACACGCCGCGGATGATCGGGGTGATCCCAAAGCTCTTGTGCAGGTCGTGGAGCGCAAGCGCGGTCATTTGCGCACCTCCCGCTCTGTCGCAGTGGGGGCATGCGCCGCATTGCCGAAGGCCTCGGCAAACTGTGGCCCCCAGCGCCGGCCGAGCAGCAGGGCGGCGGCGATCAGCGCCAGCGCCAGGATCCAGGGCAGCAGGCCGTTGGAATTGTAGGCGATGCCGAGCAGCTTCATCGCCGGCCCGTCGGATGCGGTTTTCACCATCTGGTGATGCGCGGTCTCGATCAGCAGCACCAGCCCGGCGATCCCCATCGCCGCCGGCACCACCATCAGGCCGTACCAGGGCAGGATGCTGAGCAATGTGCCGCGGCGGACCAGCGGAATATGCAGGGCGATCAGCCCGGCCATGCCGCCCGGCGCGAACACCACCATGCCGACGAACAGCAGGCCGAAATACAGCATCCAGGCGCCGGTGATGTCGCTCAGGAACACCTGCAGCAGCACGACCAGGATGGCGCCCAGGATCGGACCGACGAAGCTGCCGACACCGCCGATGAAGGTCATCAGCAGCACCACGCCCGACTGTCCGCCCGAGATGTTCACCGCATTCATCAGTTCGAAATTGATCGCCGCCAGGCCGCCGGCGATACCGGCGAAGAAGCCGGAAATGCAGAAGGTGATGAACCGCACGGTCTGGGTCGAATAACCGATGAACTCGGCGCGCTCCGGGTTCTCGCGCACCGCGTTGCACAGGCGGCCGAGCGGCGTGCGGGTAAAGGCATACATCAGGATCATGCAGGCAAAGCACCAGGTGGCGATCAGGTAATAGACCTCGATCTGCGGCCCGAAGCGCACGCCCCAGAGCGTCAGCATCTTGGTGCGGTTGGCGGTGATGCCTTCCTCGCCGCCGAAAAAGCCGCGCAAGATCAGCGACAGCGAGGCGATCAGTTCGCCCAGCCCCAGCGAGATCATGGCGAAGGCGGTGCCGGCGCGGCGCGTCGAGACGGCGCCGAAAATAAAACCGAACAAAAGCCCCATCAGGCCGCCGAACAGCGGCAGCACCGGCAACGGAATCGGCAGTTTGCCAGCGGCAATCGTGTTCATCGCATGGACGGCGAGGAAGCCGCCCAGCCCGTAATAGACCGCATGGCCGAAGCTGAGCATGCCGGTCTGGCCCAGCAGCATGTTATAGCTGAGCGAGAACACGATCATGATGCCCATCAGGCACATGGTGGTGAGCGCGGCACCCGAGGTGAAGATCTTCGGCAGCACCAGCATGATGGCGGCGGCCACCAGCCAGATGCCGTAGCGGCGGACAAGATCGAGCGCCGTGAGCGGGCGGGCGGGATGGAGCGCGGTGCTGGTCATCGCTCAGGTCTCCCGCGTGCCCATGAGGCCCGTGGGCCGGAAGATCAGGATCAGCACCAGCATCAGATACGGCACCACCGGGCCGACCTGCGCCACCGTCACCTGCCACAGGTCGCTCAACAGCCCCTGCATCGGACGGGCGACGCCGATGGCGGTCAGCGCATCGCCGAAGGAATAGTTGATGGCGATGGCGAAGGTCTGGATCAGGCCGATCAGCAAGGAGGCGATGAAGGCGCCAGGCAGCGAGCCCAGGCCGCCGAACACGACCACCACGAAAAGAATGGGGCCCAGCACATGGGCCATGCTCGGCTGGGTCACCAGGGCGGGGCCGGCGATCACGCCGGCGAGCGCCGCCAGGCCGCAGCCGAAACCGAAGACCATCATGAACACCTTCGGCACATTATGGCCCAGCATCGCCACCATGTTCGGATGGGTGAGCGCCGCCTGGATGATCAGGCCGGTGCGCGAGCGCGTCAGCACCAGCAGCAGCACCAGGAAGATCGCCACCGAGATCAGCAGCATGAACATGCGGAAGGCGGGATAGGTGGTGCCGAAGAGTTCGAAGGCGGGGAAGTCCAGCAGCGGCGGCACGCGGTAATCCACCGGCAGCTTGCCCCAGATCATCTGCACCAGTTCTTCGATCACGAAGGCGAGGCCGAAGGTGAACAGCAGCTCGGCCACATGGCCCCATTTATGGACGGTGCGCAGGCCCCAGCGTTCGACGCCGGCGCCGATCAGCCCGACCAGAACCGGTGCCACCACCAGCGCGGTCCAGAAGCCGGCCCACTGGCTGATCTGGAATCCGAAATAGGCGCCCAGCATGTAGAAGCTGGCATGGGCGAAATTCAGTACGCCCATCATCGAGAAGATCAAGGTCAGGCCGCTGGCCAGCAGGAACAGCAACATGCCGTAAAGGACGCCGTTCAGCGTCGAGAAAATCACCAGTTCGAGCAATGACGCCCCCGTCTATCCTGTTACGCAGCGCAAAGCAGAGACGAAACGGCCCCGGTATGACCCGGGGCCGTTGTCATTGCAAGGCCGTCAGCTCGGCTTGGCCATCTTGCAGGTGGTGGCCACGTCGGTCTCGCCCATCGGCACGCTCGCGGCCAGTTTCCAGCCCCAGCCGGTATTCTCCTCGTCGAACTTCATGTCGCCCGACAGCGGGGTGAGCGCGGAGATGTAGATGTTCTGGAAGAACTGGTGGTCTTCCGCCCGCATGTAGGTGTCCTTGCCGTAGATGTCCTTGAACTTCATGCCGCGCAGCTTCTCGGCGAACACCTTCGGATCGTTCGACTTGGCCTCGTTCATGGCCATGGCCAGCATTTCCATTTCGTTGCGCACGCGCGGATACCACCAGCCCTGGCCCGCCGACTTCTTGCGGAATTCATCCTCCCAGGCGTAGTTCTCCTTGGTGTTGATGTTGGCGAAGCCTTCGGTGATCTGGAAGACCTTGTCTTTCAGGCCGGTCTGCTTCACCGCCGTCGGGCCGCCGGCGCCGCCGGCATAGTAGGTGTAGTAATCCACCTGCAGGCCGGCATCGGCCGAAGCCTTCAGCAGCAGGGCGATGTCGCTGCCCCAGTTTCCGGTGATGACGCTGTCGGCGCCGCTCGCCTTGATTTTAGCGATATAGGGCGCGAAGTCGGTGATCTTGGCCAGCGGATGCAGTTCGTCGCCGACGATCTGGATGTCGGGCCGCTTGGCCTTCAGCATCTCGTTGGCCGATTTGCGCACCGCATGGCCGAAGGAATAGTCCTGATTGATCAGGTAGACCTTCTTGATGTTCGGCTTGCCCTTCATGTAGCTGGTGAGCGCCTGCATCTTGATGTCGCTATGGGCATCCCAGCGGAAATGCCAGTAGCTGCATTTGTCGTTGGTGAAGGCCGGATCGACCGCGGCGTAGTTGAGATACACCACTTCCTTGCCGGGATTGCGCTCGTTGTGCTTGTTGACGAAATCGATCATCGCCGCCGCGGCGCCCGAGCCGTTGCCCAGCGTGAGGATGCGCGCACCGGCATCGATGGCCTTCTGCGCCGCGATCACGGTTTCCTGCGGGCTGAGCTTGTTGTCGTAGGTGACCAGTTCCATTTTCTGGCCGTTCACGCCGCCCTTGGCGTTGATGCGGTCGATCATGTACTGGAAATGCTTCACGCCATGCTCGCCGATCGGGGCCATGGCGCCCGACAGCGGATCGATGAATGCAATCTTCACCTGCGCCATGACGGGCGCCGTCATGCAAAGGCCGACCGCGAGTGCAGCCGTGGCCATACCTGTCCCGTAACGAGTCGGCATCGTTTCCTCCATCCAGTTATGTCGCAGCGGCTTCCGGTCCGCTGATCCGCCTTTTAGCGGCGAATTCTTTTATCGCACAAAACCGTGCCGATACGACGGCAGAGAGTCAAGACAACAAGCGTGTGATCGCTCTCCCGTCGTAACGCACACAGTCTGCACACAGAGTTGGACTCATGCGGGCGGTCACTTCACCAGCGCGGCATAGACCATGTCGCGCATCAGCGCGCGATAGGTCAGGCGCTGCTTCGGCGACTGCATCATGAAGACCACGAACAGTTTCTCTTTGGGATCGACCCAGAAATAGGTGCCGCCGGCGCCGCCCCAGTAATAGTCGCCGGCCGAACCCGGATCGGGCGATACGCCGGCGGCGGTGCGCACACCGAAGCCGAGGCCAAAGCCGTAACCCGGACCCGGCAGGTAATAGGGGCCGGGCACCGCGCTGCCCATGTGGTCCGAGGTCATATAGGCGAGGATTTTCGGGCTCAGGTAGCGCTTGCCGTTCTGCGCGCCGCCATCCAGCAGCATCTGCAGGAATTTCGCGTAATCCATCGCCGTGCCATTCAGGCCGCCGCCGCCGGATTCATACTTGCCGGCCTTGCGCGGATCGAAGAACTCCACGCCGCCGCCCAGGCTGCGGTCGTCGGGGAAGGGTTCGGCCACGCGCGACTGCTTGGCCGCATCGGTGACGAAGAAAGATGTATCGGTCATGCCGAGCGGGCCGAGCAGGCGATCTTTCAGCGCGGCGCTCAGGGGTTTCTTGTCCACCACCTCGACCACGCGGCCGAGAATGTCGGTGGAATGGCTGTAATCCCAGGTGCTGCCGGGCTGATAGGCCAGCGGCAGCTTGGCGATGCGCTCGGCGAATTCGGCATTGTCGAAATCGCCGGTGAAGATGTCGCCATACAGGGCCTTCACCGCGCCCACGCCGAAGAAGCCGTAGGTGATGCCGGATGTATGGCGCATCAGGTCCTGCACCGACATGGCGCGGCGCGGCGGCACCAGTTCAAGCGTCGGCTTGCCGCCGGCCTCGGCAGCGGGTTTTTCCACGCCCACCTGCACCTTGGCGTAAGACGGGATGAATTTCGCCACCGGATCGCTGACGTGATAGCGGCCTTCCTCCACCTGCATCATCGCCGCCACCGTCACGATCGGCTTGGTCATCGAATAGATGCGGAAGATGCTGTCGCGCGTCATCGGCGCCTTGGTCTGCGGATCGCGTGTGCCGAAGGCCTCGAAATAGGCCACCTTGCCCTGGCGGGCGATCAGCAGCACGGCGCCGGGAATGGCCTGGGCCTCGCTGTCGGCCTTCAGCCGGGCGCTGATGCGGGCCAGACGGTCGGGCGCGAAGCCCAGCGCTGCGGGCTCGCCGCGCGGCAGCAGCTCTGCTGCCAGGCTGAGCGGTGTGTAGAGCGCAAGGACGGTAAAACCGGCCAGCAGAGCCAGCCTGGATCGGTACGCTTTCATCGGGGCCTCCCGGGCCAGTTTATTTTTCTTTTGCTTGGCCACCATGATTGTCGGACAATCCGACCAGAGTCAAACACACAGTTCTGTCGCCGCGGCTGGACCCGGGCGATGGAAATGCCGATCATCCAAGTTGCGGTTGAAACGGCACCATGATTCGTCCGGCACCGTATCGAGGGGTAAATGTCCGAAGCGGCAGAGAAATTTACGCGGCTGACGCCGGTGCCGGCCTATCAGATGGTGGCCGAGGCGATCGAACGCGAAATCCTGTCCGGGCGTTTGCGCCCGGGCGATCCCATCGGCACGGAAGCCGACCTCGTGCGCCAATTCGGTGTGAACCGCTCCACCGTGCGCGAAGGCATCCGCCTGCTCGAGCATGGCGGCCTGGTCCATCGCGATTCCAGCCGGCGCCTGGCGGTCGGCCTGCCGCATTACGACCGGCTCGCCACCCGCGCCAGCCGTGCCTTGATGCTGCATCAGGTCACCTTCCGCGAATTGTGGGAAGCGACCATGGCGCTCAGCCTCGCCTCCATCGAGCTGGCGGTCGAGCGTGCAACGGCGGACGAGATCGCCACGCTGGAAGAGAATATCGCCGCCACCGAGCGCGACCAGCATGATGCCGCCGCCGTGGCGGCGCTGGATCTGGAATTCCACCTGCTGCTGGAAAAGACCGGGCGCAACCGCGTGCTGGAGCTGGCCCGCGAGCCGTCCAACATGCTGATCTATCCCACCACCCATGTGGCGGTGCAGGGCACCGAGCATGGCGCGCGGCGCCTGATCGAGGCGCACAGGATGCTGGTGCAGTCTCTGAAGCTGCGCGACAAGGACCTGGCGCGGCTGTGGGTGCGTCGCCATCTCAACGACTGGCGCAAGGGCTTCGAGAAGGCCGGCATGGATCTCGACCAGCCGGTCGATCTGGTCACTTCGGCGGGCTAGGCTTTCCGCTACCGAAATCCGTCATGCCACGCTTGCGTGGCATCCACGTCTTTGCTGCCGTACGAAAGTCGTGGATGCCACCGCTGCGCGTTGGCATGACGACGAGAAGGTGTTGCCTCAGAACGCCGCCATCTTGCATGTCGTCGGCAGCGCGGTATCGGCGGCATTCACCTTGCCGGCCGTCTTCCAGCCCCAGCCGGTTTTCTCTTCGTCATATTTCATGTCGCCTTCCAGCGGCCCGAAGGAGGCGACATAGAGGTCCTGCAGCACCTGGTGATCGGCGCCGCGCATGGTCGCCGTGCCGCCATACATGGTGCTGCGCGTGGCGCTGGTCAGGGCGCCAGCGATGGCTTTCGGTTCGACGCTCTTCGCCTTCAGCACGGCATCGTGCAGCATTTCCATCAGCAGGCGCGCGCGCGGCACGTTGAAGCTGCCGCCAAAGCGGGCGCGGTAATCCGCATCGAGGTTATCACTCCCACCTGTCGTATTGAACTGGGGCATGTTGGAATGGCCCTCGATCACGCCATAGACGCGATGGCTGAGGCCGGTCTGGCGGATGGCCGTCGGGCTGCCGATGCCGCTGGCGTAATAGGTATACCAGCCGGCCTGCAGGCTGGCATCGGCCGCCGACTTCAGCAGCAGCGCCAGGTCGTTGCCCCAGTTGCCGGTGATGACGCTGTCGGCGCCGCTCGCCCTGATCTTGGCCACATAGGGCGCGAAGTCGGTGATCTTGGCCAGCGGATGCAGTTCGTCGCCGACGATTTCCACATCGGGCCGCACGCGCGCCAGCATGGCCAGCGCAGCGGCGCGCACCGCCTGGCCGAAGGAGTAATCCTGGTTGATGAGATAGATTTTCCGGATCTGCGGCTGGGTGGCGATGAATTTCACCAGCGCCATCATCTTCATGTCGGCATGGGCATCGAAACGGAAATGGGCCGGCGAGCATTTGTCGTTGGTCAGTGCCGGATCGATGGCCGAGATGTTGAGGAACAGCGCCGCCTTTTCCGGATTGCGCTCGTTATGCTTCATGATGAATTCGTTCAGCGCGCCGGCGGCAGCCGAACTGTTGCCGGCCACGATGATGCGGATGCCGGCATCGATGGCCTTCTGCGCCTGGATGATGCTTTCCTGCGCGTTCAGCTTGTTGTCGTAGCCGGTGATCTCGTAGCTCGTCTGTTTGTCCGACAGGCGCTCGGCCATGAAGCGCAGATGGTTCAGGGCATTCTCGGTGACGGCGGCGGCCGGGCCCGACAGCGGATCGATGAAGGCGATGCGCAGGGTTTCGGCGCGCGCCGCGGTCGCGAGAAAAAGCACAGCAAGAACGGCGAGAATACGCATGACAGAACTCCGCAGATGAGACAGCGCGGAGCCTATGAAAAAGCCGCCGCGTTACAAGTCACGGCGGCCCAAATAAAACGAATGTGTGCTGACGGTTTCGCGCGAAGAGCGTCAGCGTTTCACCACGGCCGGTAGAACATGCTGGTTGAGAATGGCTGGACCGACCGGGCCCTGCAGGTTTCTCGCGTACAGGCCGAAATTCAGCACCATCACGATATCCATCTCGGGGATGACATAGACACGCTGGCCGCCCTCGCCGAAGCCGGCGATCCAGTCGACCTGCCTGCCGTCCAGCAGCGAGCGCCCGAGCCACCATTGGTAGCCGTAGAAGAACGGGCTCTGGCCATTGATCTGCGGGGCGGTGCTGTCCGCGATCCAGCGTTCCGAAACGATCTGCTTGCCCTGCCAGCGGCCCTTGGCGAGCACCATCTGGCCGATCCTGGCGAGGTCGCGCGCGCGCAGGCGCAGTCCCGAGGCGACGACCGCCCGGCCGTTCCAGGTTGCCCATTCGAATTCGGTGATGCCGAGCGGCGCGAACAGCAATGTCTTTGTCAGCGCGTCGATATCCATGCCGCCCGATACCTTCTGCAGGATCGCCGCCAGCACCGCTGCCGATCCGCCGCTGTAGAGATAGCCGGCACCCGGCTCGCTCCACATCGGCTGTTCCAGTACATAGCGTACGGCATCGGGCGCCAGGTTCATCGCCGTCTCGCTGTTGCGCCGGTCGGCATAGGGCAGGCTTTCGTCCCAGGCCAGCCCGGCCGACATGGTCAGCAGGTGGCGGATGGTGATGCGGTCCTTCTGTGCGCTGCGCAGGTCGGCATGTTCGGGGAAGAACGCGAAGACCGATTGATCGACCGACAGCCAGCCACGGTCGACGGCGATACCGGTCAGCAGCGACACCACACTCTTGCTGATCGAGCGCACATCATGCTGCCGGCCGGCATTGTGTTGCACGATGCCCAGCGGATTTCCCCAGTGCTGGTCCTCCCCGGAGAAATACTTTTCGTAGACCAGCCTGCCGTGGCGCAGCACCAGCACCGCATGGGCATTGGCTTCTTTCCAGGCCTCGAAGCGCGGGCCGATGGCGCAGAGCAGGGCCGCATCGAGGCCCTGGCTCGCGGGCGCCGCCACCGTCCAGCCGTCCTTCAGGTCCGGCGGCGGTGCGCAGTCCTGCGCATGGACAGCCGGCGCCAGCAGGCAGAGCAAGGCTGCTGTCAGGATGCGCCGGATGAGTGCCATGGTCTGCCCCGTTTTTGTGATGTCGAGACTAGGGCCAAAAGCGGATAAAAGTCTTGTAGAATGCGGGCTGCGACTGGAACTGTCAGGGACCCATCGATGAATGAAGGCAGGCAAGCCGGTGTGGCATTTCAGGCCATCCGGGCCATCGACTATACGGTCATCTTCGTGCGCGATCTTGCAGCCATGCGCCGCTTCTATGAAGGGGTGCTGGGCTTTGTCCTGACGCGCGAACTGTCGCCGCGCTGGTTCGAATACCAGGTCGGCGGCAATACGCTGGCGCTGGCCATCCCGGGCCTGACGGCGGCGGATGTGCCGGTGCCGGCCGGCACTGCGGCGCTGCAGCTTGCCTTCAAGGTATCGGTTGCCGATGTCGATCGCTGCGCCGATGAACTGACGCGACAGGGCATCGCCCTGGTCCGCCCGCCGACCAATCAGGCCTTCGGCCACCGCACGCTGTTCTTCCGCGATCCCGATGGCAACCTGCTGGAAGTGTTTGCGGATATTTAGAGATTGCTAGACTGATAGGACTGACATTTTTTTACTGTCATGGCCGGGCCTGTCCCGGCCATCCACGTCTTGAGATGCTAAAAGCTGAATAGAGGGGGGAGACAGCAATGTTGGACAGTACGGAAGAACCAGATGGAGAGTTAATAAAAGAAGTACATGCTTACTATGGGGCATGTATGTACTTTGCCCAAGTTTTCGAAACAGGTCTTATCAATATTCTTACAGCCCTAAAAACGGCAAAAAGCGATCTTCCAATTCGAAAGACATTTGATGATTTATATGACCGGCACGAAGGGTATACCTTCAACGAGCTACTGCGAGACCTGAAGAAGTTTAACTTTGTGCCAATTGAATTATTGGATGAAGCTGAAGTGTTAAAGGGCGAGCGTAACCATTTGGCACATAGATTCTTCCGAGACCATGTCCTTGATATGGGCAGTGTTGCGGGCTGCCATCATCTGATCGAAGCGCTCAATCAAAAATGGAAGCGCTTTATGGAGCTTGATGAAAAAATTGATATGTATGTGAAACCAGCATTCCGAAAAATTGGCATCACCGATGATGCATTTGAGCAGAACAACCATGAGTCTCTGCAAGAAATGCGAGTGGAAGCGAAGGCCAGATACGCCTCAATTCTTCCTAAGGGCGAAAAATAGATAGGCGTGGATGGCCGGGACAAGCCCGGCCATGACACTTAGGAGCGATCAGCGCGCGTTATACGCTGCCCCACGCCCGCGTTAGCGAGCGTTGTAAGCAGCCAGCGCGGCGAGGTTGACGATGTCGCTGACGCTCGCGCCCATCTGCGCGATCTGCACCGGCTTTTCCAGGCCAATGAGCAGTGGCCCGATCACGGTACCGCCGCCCAGATCCTGCATCAGCTGCGTGGAGAGCAGCGCCGAATGCAGACCCGGCATGATCAGCACATTGGCCGGACCGGACAGGCGGCAGAAGGGGTAGAGCTTCATCAGGTCGGGATTGAGCGCGACGCGGGCATTCAGCTCGCCGTCATATTCGAAATCGACCTTGTGGCCGCCGGCATCCAGCGAGTCCAGTTCCATCACCGCCTTGCGCACCACTTCCACCACGCCGCCCGGCGCATTGCCGAAGTTGGAATGCGACAGCAGCGCCACGCGCGGCTCCTGGCCGAGCTGGCGCGCGGCGGCGGCGGCCTGGATGGCGATCTGGCAGAGATCGCTGGCCGAGGGCGTTTCCGTCACCGTGGTATCGGCGACGAACACCGTGCGGCCCTTGGCCACGATGATGCTGAGGCCCATGACGCGCTGGCCGCGCTGGGCGTCCACCGCCATGCGGATACCGTCATAGCTGACCGAATAGGTGCGGGTGACGCCGGTGATCATCGCATCGGCATGACCGTTGGCCACCATGCAGGCGCCGAAGACATTGCGGTCGAGATTGACGAAACGCTGGGCGTCGCGATGCAGCAGGCCGCGCCGCTGATGCCGCTTGTAGAGGAAGTCGGCATATTCGGCGTTATGCTCGCTGATGCGGGCATTGTGGATTTCGCAGCCTTCCAGGTTCTTCAGGCCGATGGCCTTCATGGTGGCTTCGATGCGTTCGCTGCGGCCGATCAGGATCGGCGTGCCATAGCCGGCGGCGCGGAATTCCAGGGCGGCGCGGATCACCGTCTCTTCCTCGCCCTCGGCGAAGACCACCTTCTTCGGGTTGGCCACCACCTGGTCGAAGAAGATCTGCAGCGAGCCGACCGTGGGATTGAGGCGCGCGCGCAACTTCGACGCATAGGCGGCCCAGTCGGTAATCGGCTTGCGCGCCACGCCCGATTTCACGGCGGCCTTGGCGACCGCCAGCGGAATCTCGACGATCAGGCGCGGATCGAAGGGCGAGGGGATGATATAGCCCGGCCCGTATTTCGGCCGTTCACCCTTGTAGGCGGCGGCGACTTCATCGGGCACATCCTCGCGCGCCAGCATGGCGATGGCCTCGGCGGCGGCGATCTTCATCTCGTCGTTGATGGTGCTGGCGCGCACGTCGAGCGCACCGCGGAAGATATAGGGGAAGCCCAGCACGTTGTTGACCTGATTGGGGTAATCAGACCGCCCGGTCGCCATGATGACATCGCCGCGCGTGGCCAGCGCCTCTTCCGGGGTGATTTCCGGATCGGGATTGGCCATGGCGAAGACGATGGGATTGGGACCCATGGCGCGCAGCATGTCAGGCGTCAGCGCGCCCTTGACGCTGAGGCCGAAGAAGATGTCGGCGCCCTTCAGGGCTTCTTCCAGCGTGCGCGCATCGGTCTTCACCGCATGGGCGGATTTCCACTGGTTCATGCCCTCGGTGCGGCCCTGGTAGACCACGCCCTTGGTATCGCAGAGGATGACGTTTTCGTTCTTCATCCCCATCGCCTTGACCAGCTCGGTGCAGGCGATGCCGGCGGCGCCGGCGCCGTTGACCACCATCTTGGCGTTCTTGAAGTCGCGGCCGGTCAGATGCAGCGCGTTGATCATGCCGGCGGCGGCGATGATCGCCGTGCCATGCTGGTCGTCATGGAAGATCGGAATGTCCATCAGCTCGCGCAGGCGCTGCTCGATCACGAAGCATTCCGGCGCCTTGATGTCTTCCAGGTTGATGCCGCCGAACGATGGCCCCAGATAGCGCACCGCGTTGATGAATTCTTCCACCTCTTCGGTATCGACTTCCAGGTCGATGGAATCGACATCGGCAAAGCGCTTGAACAGCACCGCCTTGCCTTCCATCACCGGCTTGCCGGCGAGCGCGCCGAGATTGCCCAGGCCCAGAACCGCCGTGCCGTTCGAGATCACGGCGACCATGTTGCCGCGCGAGGTGTAGTCGTAGGCGGTGTCCGGGTCCTTGGCGATGGCCAGGCAGGGGGCGGCGACGCCGGGGCTGTAGGCCAGGCTCAGGTCGCGAGTCGTGGCCATCGGCTTGGTCGGCACGACCTCCAGCTTGCCGGGCTGGCCCATCTTGTGAAATTCGAGGGCGTCGTCGTAAAGAGACGGGCTTTTCGAGTCGCTCATTTTTCTCTGCGGTTTCCGGATTTACATACAGGCGTCTTGGCGCGGGTTTTCGCTCCCGTCCGGCATCATAAGGCCAAGCCCTAAGGGGTTAAAAGCCCCGTGGCCTGTGGTATGTCTGCGTCGACCCGATAATTTTCCGCCATGAACACCGCAGCACCGAACCTCCCTCCCGGCACCTCCCCGCTGATGGCCCAATATTTGACCATCAAGGCGGCCTATCCCGACTGTCTTCTGTTCTATCGGATGGGGGATTTTTACGAACTGTTCTTCGACGATTCGGTGCAGGCGGCCCGTGCGCTCGATATCGCGCTGACCAAGCGCGGCGAACATGACGGCCAGCCGATCCCGATGTGCGGCGTGCCGGTGCATGCCGCCGAGGCCTATCTCTCCCGTCTGATCCGCCAGGGCTTCAAGGTCGCGGTCTGCGAACAGGTGGAAGATCCCGCAGAAGCGAAGAAGCGTGGCTCGAAATCGGTGGTGAAACGCGACGTCGTGCGCGTGGTGACGCCCGGCACCATCACCGAAGACAGCCTGCTGGACGCGCGACGCAACAATTATCTTGCTGCACTTGCTCAGTCCGGCGGTTCAGATGGCGCGCTGGCCCTGGCCTGGCTCGATCTCTCCACCGGTGAATTCGGCCTGACCGAAACAACGCAGGCGGGCCCAGGGAACGGAACATTGGCCGCCGATCTGGCCCGCGTCAGTCCGCGCGAACTGGTGCTGCCCGAGGGGCTGCTCGGCCGCCCGGAGCTGCGTGCGATACTCGAACAGCTCGATACCGCCCTCTCGCCGCTGCCCTCGGCGCGGTTCGACAGCCAGGCCGGCGAACGCCGGCTCAAGGCGGCGCTCAATGTGGCGGCGCTCGATGCTTTCGGCGATTTCAGCCGGGCGGAATTCTGTGCCGCCGGCGCGCTGCTCGATTATGTCGAGATCACCCAGTGCGGCAAGATTCCGCGCCTCGATCCGCCGGTGAAGCAGACGCCGCTCAGCGTCATGGCCATCGATCCGGCCACGCGCCGCAATCTCGAACTGGTGGAAACCACCTCTGGAAATAGAGATGGCGCGCTGCTCAGCACCATCGATGCCACGCTCACCGGCGCCGGCGCGCGGCTGCTGGCGCAGCGGCTGCAGGCACCGCTCACCGATGTGACTGCGATTGCCGCGCGCCATGACAGCGTGGCCGCGCTCACCGCCGGCAACCGCCTGCGCGACGACATCCGGTCTGCGCTCGGCAAGGTACCGGATCTTTCTCGGGCGCTATCGCGCCTGTCCCTTGGACGGGGCGGTCCGCGCGATCTCAGTGCCATGCGCGATGGCCTCAGTCAGGCCGGCGACCTGCGCCAGCGTCTGGCGGCCGAGACTGTGCTGCCGCCGGAACTGGCCAGCTTGCGCGACGCACTCGGCGATCACGCCGTGCTGGTGCAGGCGCTGTCGGATGCGCTGGCCGAGGAATTGCCACTGTTGCAGCGCGACGGCGGGTTTGTGCGGCCCGGCTACGACGCGGCGCTGGACGAGCTGCGGGTCCTGCGCGATGAAAGCCGCCGCCATATCGCACAGCTTCAGGACAAATACGCGCAGGATACCGGCATCAGCGGCTTGAAAATCCGCCACAACAACGTGCTCGGCTATTACATCGAGATCACGCCCACGCATATGGCGAAGATGGGCCCGCAGTATATCCATCGCCAGACCATGGCCAATGCCGTGCGCTATGCCACGCCGGAGCTGGGCGAGCTGGAAGCGAAAATCTCCCAGGCCGGCGATCGCGCGCTCGCCATCGAACTGCAGATTTTCGACCGCCTGTGCTCGGCGGTGCTGGCCGAGGCGAAAGCCGTGACGTTGGCCGCCCAGGCTCTGGCCGCGCTGGATGTGGCGGCGGCGCTGGCGCAGCTTGGCATCCAGCGCCAGTGGGTGCGGCCGCAGATCGATCTCAGCCTGGATTTTTGCATCACCGGCGGCCGCCATCCGGTGGTCGAGGCGGCGCTGGAGCGCAACGGTCAGGGCGAGCGCTTTGTCGCCAACGACTGCGACCTTTCCGATGGCCAGCGGCTGTGGCTGCTCACCGGCCCGAACATGGCCGGTAAATCCACCTTCCTGCGCCAGAATGCGCTGATCGCCATCCTGGCGCAGATGGGCAGCTTCGTGCCGGCGACGGCGGCAAAGCTCGGCATGGTGGATCGCCTGTTCAGCCGCGTCGGCGCCGCCGACGATCTGGCGCGCGGGCGCAGCACGTTTATGGTCGAGATGGTGGAGACGGCGGCGATCCTGCATCAGTCGGGCAGCCGCGCCCTGGTAATCCTCGACGAGATCGGCCGCGGCACCGCCACCTTCGACGGCCTCTCGATTGCCTGGGCGGTGGTGGAGTACCTGCACGAGAAGAACCGCTGTCGCGGGCTGTTCGCGACCCATTATCACGAACTGACCGCGCTGGCCGAAAAGCTGCCGCAGCTCAGCAACCACACTTTGAAGGTGAAGGAGTGGGAGGGCGACCTCGTCTTCCTGCATGAGGTCGGCGCCGGCTCGGCGGATCGCAGCTACGGCGTGCAGGTGGCCAAGCTCGCCGGCCTGCCCGATGCGGTGCTCACCCGCGCTTTTGAGGTGCTGCACACGCTGGAAAAATCCGGCCAGACCGGCGCCTCGGCCAAGCTGGTCGACGATCTGCCGCTGTTCAGCATGGCGCAGCCGGCGAAAGCGATGGTCGTGCAGGCGCCGTCAGAGGTCGAGGGCGCATTGCGCAAGGCCGATATCGATGCGCTCTCGCCCAAACAGGCGCTCGACCTGCTGTATCAGCTCAAGGCGTTGCTGAAATAAGGCGCGGATGCCCAGCCCTGGCCTGCACATCCACGCGTTATTTTTTCGTCATGGCCTGGATGAACGCCGTCAGCATGGCCTGTACCTGTGCATCATCCACTGGATTTCCGGGCGTGGAGTAATCCGCCTGCCAGTGCACCTTCTTGTCGACGATATTGGACAGCACGCCGCGGAAGTCGACGCTGGTGATGAGGCCGCCGGCGCGTGCTTCTGTCGGAGAGATGAATAGCCAGTACTCCGCAGTGGTGCCGCGCGCTTTCGCGGTCGCAGCGGCGGCATCCGAGACCTCTGCGGCGCGCTCGATCGTGACGAAGCTAACCGCATCGCCTTTCAACCCATGCTGCTGCAACAGGGCTGGCGCCAGGCGGGTGACTTTCTCATCCACCCTGTTCAACTGGTGTTGGTCGACACCACTGGCTCGCGCCGGCAATCGCGTGGGATAGAGCTCTTTGTTGACGTAGGCAACCTTCACATCCGTCAACGGCTGCGGCAGCGGCGCAACGCGCATGCTGCCCTGCATGCCCGGCGCGCAACCGCCCAGTGCGATCAGTGTTGCCAGCGCCATCATGGCAAAGGTGAGGCGACCAATCTGAAATGCCATCTGCTCTCCTGTTCGCTGGCAACAATAGAGCATGCCGTGCCTACGGCGCCAGATGCTTGCCGAAAAACGCCAGCATCTGTTTCGGTGCGTCTTTCGCCGCCGTTTCGCTGTAGCCCATCGAATAGCCGGCGCTGTCCTTGATGCAGCTCTGGATTTCCGCGCCGGTGAGCGGCCGCACGCTGCCATCGAGATCGATGAAGCGCACCCGGCTGCCGAAATCCATCACCGGGCAGTTCCGCGTGTTCACATGATGCGGATAGAAGCGCGGCACCATCGCCGGGCTTTCCCAGGCGTGATAGGCGGTCTCGTACCAGATCGCCTCGCGGCTGGCGGTCGGCTCGGCCGCACGCACCAGCGCATCGACGCGGTCGCATTTCGCCTTCACCGTGGTCTCGTCCTTGCCGCCATAGAGCCGCAGCATCGGCTTGCCATCGGTCAGCGGCCCGCCGTCGTTGGAAAAGAAATTGCCGCAGGGTGCGTAGAAGGGCATATGGGCGGCGAAGCTGAGCGCGCTGTCGCCCAGCACCTTGCGGCGCACGAATTCATAGGATGACTGCTCGGCGGTGATGCCGCCCATGGATAGTCCCATGATGCCGATGCGCGCCGGATCGAGGCGCGGATGCGTGGCGGCCAGTTTCAGGGCCAGCAGGGCATCCGAAACCGGCGTGATCGGGCTGATGGCGCCCGGCACATCGGCGGCGCGTTTGATGCCGCGCGGGCCGAAATGATCCAGGCCCAGCACGGCGAAGCCCGCATCCAGCAGCGGCTTCACATAGACGCCCTCGGCGCTGTCTTTCCAGCCGCCGATGGAATGGCCGATCATCACCGCCGGCAGGCGGCCGTTGCGCTCCAGGGTCGTCGTGGCCGGCAGCCAGATGGTGACCGAGGCCTTGCCGGGGCTGCTCTGGCCGTTGCGGAAGGTGCCGTAATTCTCGTAGGTCGGGGCGTCGAAGACAACGGGGCCGGTGCTGCCGGCGGTCAGCGGCTGCGCGGATGCCGCAGCGGAGAGCAGTCCGCAGGCCGCGATCAGAATCAGGTGATACGGGATCAGGTGATACAGGCGCATGATGTCCCCCTTATGGACGCGATCCTAGCCCAAGGACCGCCACGGCGGGATGCGGAATTTGCAGCCGCCGTCACGGCAGCGTGTTGGTTCGCCCGGCGGCGACTCCATTTCATTGCCGTCGGTGCGGTTGTATCCTGCCGCGATGATCGTCTGGCGCCGCCTTGCCGTTGTCCTTCTGCTGCTTTGCGCGGCCCTGCCGGCGCGCGCCGATATTGCGCGGGTGCTGATCAACGACGCGCCGCCCTACCGCATCGTCGGCTCGGCCAATGGCGGGCCGACTTACACCGGCATCTATATCGACATTCTGCGCCTGGTCGCCGAACAGACCGGCCTGACCCTGGATTTCGTCGAGCTGCCGTTCGCCCGCGCCTTCCGCGTCATGCAGGAGGGCGGCGCCGATATCATGCTGGGGCCGAACCGCTCGCCCGAACGCGAGGCCTATCTGCTCTATCTCGATCCGCCGCTGCCGCGCGAACCCAAGGTCTTCGTGCAGTCGCGCAAGGCGCCGCCGATCCGCAGCTATGACGACCTCGCCGGCAAGCGCATCGCGGTGCTGCGCGGCGCCACCTATTTCGACCGCTTCGATGCCGATGCGCAGCTGGTCAAACAGCCCTTCGACGATTATACGGCCGCGCTTCGCCTGGTGGTGGTTGGCCGCGTGGATGCCGCGGCGATGCCGGAATTGCAGGCGCTGTGGCTGCTGCGCCTGACCGGCTTCGATCTGGTCACCTCGCCCTACCGCGTGGCGGGCCGCGACTCCCATATCGTGCTGGCGCGGCAATCGCCGCTGGTGGCGCAGGCGCCGGCGATGGCGGCGGCGCTCCGCCGGATCGCCCAGGAAGGCCGCATCACCCGCATTCTGCAGCGTTACGAATAGCCGGATCGACCTCGGCGGACAGCCATGTCACGGGAATCGTTGCCGATCATCGGCCTTGTGTTCGCCGCATTTAGGACCTAGGGTCCGCCCATCGACATTTTTGGCCGGACCTTCTGGCTGTCCGTCTCGGCTTTGCCAGGCGTATTTCTGACTCTCTCTCCAAAAAAATCGAAAACCGGGTGCCGGTTGCAGCTTCGCTGTGGCCTGTCCCCATTCATCCATCGAACAAAGGGTATTCCCATGCAGACCGGCATCGTTAAATTCTACAACGCCACCAAGGGCTTCGGTTTCATTCAGCCGGAAGACGGCACCAAGGACGTCTTCGTCCACGCCTCCGCGCTCGAGCGTGCCGGCATGAACGGCCTGAACGAAGGCCAGAAGGTCTCCTTCGACACGGAACAGGACAGCCGCTCGGGCAAGACGGCCGTGCGCGCCATCCAGGCCGCTTGATCTGACGCCTGTCTGGTCGAGCCCACCGCTTGATCGAACAGACGACTGAAGACCAGGGCGCGGCAGCCTTCGATTGCCAGAGCTGCGGGGCCTGCTGCGCGTATTCGCGTGACTGGCCCCGCTTCTCGCTCGAAGACGACGCTGCGCTCGCGCGCATCCCGGCCCGCTTTGTCGATGACGCGGCGGGCCGGATGCGCTGCGAGGGCGAGCGCTGCTCTGCCTTGCAGGGCAAACTCGGCGAACGGGTCGCCTGCGGCGTTTACGACGTTCGCCCCATCGTCTGCCGCGACTGCCAGCCCGGCGACGAGGAATGCCTGATCGCACGGGCCCATCACGGGCTTTAGGGCCGGGCCACCATCACCACACAACGACCCCACTGCGTTTCGCGCGGCGTCGCCTCATGGCGCCGGAAGCCGGCCTTTTCATAGGCGCGGATGGCGCGGGCGTTCTCCGGATCGGGATCGGTCACCACGCAGGGCGCGCCCTCGCTGAACAGGCGCTGCACATGCTGGCGCACAAAGGCGCTGCCATGGCCGCGGCCGATCAGGGCGGGAATGCCAATCGTCTGGTCGATGCCGCGCGTGCCCACCGGCAGGTCGCGGAAGGGGTGATCCGGCCAGGCCTGCGGATCGTAATCCTGCATGAAAGCGAACGGCTGCGCCTCCAGGCTGACAATCCACAGCCGCATGCCCGGCTCATGCAGGTCGCCGGCCACCGAGACCATCTCGGTATCCACATCGCCCCACCAGGCGCGCGCATCCGGCGTTTCCAGCCAGCATCGCATCAGCGGCAGGTCGGCTTCCGTCATGCGGCGGAAGCTGTAAGGCGTCGTCATCGTTGCAGCTACGCGCTTTTGCCGTCGTATTGCATCGGTTCCAGGCTTTCCAGATCGAAGCCTTCCAGGCAGCGCACATTGATCGCCACCATCTTCATGCCGTTCGGCGCCGTGCCGGTGGCAAAGGATTCCACGCCACAGGTTTTGCAGAACAGGTGATGGATGTTCATGGTGTTGAACTGGTAGTCGCTCACCGCATCCTTGCCGGCCATCAGCTTGAAATCGTCGGCCGGCACGAAGCTCAGCAGCGAGCCCTTCTTGGAACAGATCGAGCAGTTGCAGGAAATCACCGGCGGATTGTGCCCGGTGACGACGCTGTAGCGCACCGCGCCGCAATGGCAGCCGCCGTTATAGGTATTCTTCTGCTCGCTCATGAATCCTCAAAGTGTCTTCGGGTCGCAGGACAAGCCAGTATCTAGCATCGCCGGCATGGCGCGGCCAGATCGTGACGGCTTATGCCGATATCGACAGCGCGGCCGCCGCGCGTGGCCCCGGCCACAGGCGCTGCAGGTCGGCGGCGGCAAATGACAATCCGCGCCAGGCCACCTTGCGGCCCTGCAGATGGCGGGCTTCCGAGGGCGCCACCGGCACCAGCCCCGGCCAGTCGGCGGCCGGCACGGCGATGGCGGCGCCGCCGGCTTCCGCCGCCGGCAAGCCGCGCGTCACCAGCCGGCCATCCATCAGGGCGTCGAGCAGGGCGCGGCGATGATCCTCCGCGATCACCGCGGCGCCATCGCGGTTGAGCACCGATTCGGCAAGGCCCAGATGGGTCTCGGCGGCAAAGGCGGCGACCTTTGCCAGATCGCGCCAGCGGATCCAGGCCCAGGCCTGCGTCAGGTTCCAGCTTTCGGGGCTGCTGCTCATGATGGCCATGATGGTGCCGGGGCCGGGCCGGCCGCAACCGCGGGGCGGGCCTCTTGTCGCCAGCCAATCGTACCCTATATGTTCTTTCTTACACTTTGCCCGGGTGAATGAAGGGAGCTGCATACAAAAATCGACCCGGGTCAGAGATGGTTCGCGATGGCTCAGGAAGGTCCGGGATGGTTCCAGATGGTTTGGCGGTGGCCCGGTTTGGCAAAGTTTGGCTCACCTTGGCTCGTCTTGTCAGGGTTTGCAGGGAATAATCCAATGGGTTCAACGCTTACACCCCGCCCTCGCGCACTTTAAGCTGCCGGCCCTGATTGCACGGCTATCACTTCAGAGAATGTCATGAGCATCGACCGCAGCCTGATCCCCGATACCACCAGCTTCGTCACCCATCTGGAATGCGGCATGACGGGCGAGCGGCTGCCGGCCGATACCCTGCATAACCTGTCGCCCAAGGGCTATCCGATCCTGGTGCGCTACGACCTCGCGGGCGTGAAGGCGGCGCTGACCAAGGCGAAGATCGCGTCGCGCGCACCCAACTGGTGGCGCTATCGTGAATTGCTGCCGGTGCGCAAAACCGAAAATGTCGTGTCGCTCGGCGAGGTGATGACGCCGATTCTGAATCTGCCCAGGCTGGCGAAAAATCTTGGCCTGAGCGGCGCCGGCGAAATCATTGTGAAAGACGAAGGCCGCCTGCCCACCGGCTCGTTCAAGGCGCGCGGGCTGGCGCTTGCCGTCTGCATGGCGAAAGAACTCGGCGTGAAGAAAATGGCGATGCCGACCAACGGCAATGCCGGTGCGGCGCTGGCCGCCTATGCCAGTCGCGCCGGCATCGAGACGGTGGTGTTCTGCCCCGACGATACGCCGCAGGTCAACATGAACGAGATCGTGCTGCAGGGCGCACGGCTCTACAAGGTCAACGGCCTGATCAACGATTGCGGCAAGCTGGTCGGCGCCGGCAAGGAGCTTGCTGGCTGGTTCGATACCTCGACGCTGAAAGAGCCCTATCGCATCGAGGGCAAGAAGACGATGGGCCTGGAGCTGGCCGAACAGCTCGGCTGGGAACTGCCGGACGCGATCTTCTATCCCACCGGCGGCGGCACCGGCCTGATCGGCATGTGGAAGGCCTTCGAGGAACTGGAGGCCATCGGCTTCATCGGCAGCAAACGCCCGAAGATGATCGCCGTGCAGGCGGCCGGCTGCGCCCCCATCGTGCGCGCCTTCGAAGGCAACGAGCGCCATGCGAAACTCTGGGAGAATGCCCATACGGTGGCGGCCGGCATCCGCGTGCCGGCGGCGATTGGCGATTTCCTCATCCTGGATGCGGTGCGCAATTCCAGCGGTTTTGCCATGGCGGTGGAGGACGATGCGATCACCGCGGCCCTCGATGAAGTGGCGAAGGAAGAGGGCTTCCTGATGTGCCCGGAAGGTGCGGCCACCTATGCTGCGTACAAGCAGGCGTTGTCTGCCGGTCGGGTGAAGAAAAACGACCGCGTGGTGCTGTGGAATTGCGCGGCGGGCCTGAAATACCCGATGCCTGATGGCGGCCAGCCGCTCGATCGCCACGGCGCGATTGATTACGCCAAATTATAGGATCATCCTCGGCGCCATGGCTTTCACCAGCCGAGACGCCGATTTCACCATTCTGGTCGCCGACGAGCAGCTGGAAACCCTGCGGCTGAACCGGCTGTACGGGAGCTGGCGCAAGGCCGCCTCCGGCGGCGCGCTGCCCGGCGCGGCGTTTCTCGATCCGCAACAGCACGACTATATCGCCGCCATGCTGCTGGTGGTGGATGTGGTCGGCGAGGACGATCGCCAGCGCTACCGCTATCGCAGCGTCGGCAGCCATTTCATCGAGCATCTCGGCGTCGATCCGGCTGGCACCTATATGGACCAACATCCCGAATCGTACTTTGCCGAGCGTGCCATCCGCGCTTGCGACCTGGTGGTGCAGACACGCCGGCCGATCCATGCCCGGGCCCAGCGCGACATCGATGGCCGCAGTTTCCGCATCGAGTTCCTGCTGCTGCCGGTGGCGGGACCCGATGATGCCGTCGGCAGCCTGCTGATCGCCCAGCTCTACACGCCCGCGTCGGACTGAAGCGGGCGGCAGGATTGATTCCGGCGGCCTCCGCCCCCTATGCTTGCGGCAATGCCGATCACCAGCAGCAGCGACGCCGATTTCACCATCCTGGTTGCCGAGGAACGGCTGGAAACCATGCGGCTGGATCGCTTCTATCGCGACTGGCGCAAGGCGATCGTGGATGGCGCGCTGCCGCCGCCGGCTTTTATCGATGCCCAGGTCTACGACTATCTGACCGGCGCGCGGCTGATCTTCGATGTCGAGTCCAGCGGCGAAGGCCGGCGCTATCGCTATCGCCATATCGATCCGCAGATCCTGGTCTACAGCCCGCGCGACATGACCGGGCTTTATGTTGACGAGCATGCCGAGCCGTATTTCGCCGAACAGACGGTGCGGGCCTTCGATCTGGTGGTGGAGTCGCGCCGGCCGATCCATGCCCGTGTGCACCGCGCCGTCGATGGCCAGGGCTTCACCATGGAATTCCTGATCCTGCCGCTTGCCGGGGCCGGCGGCGCGGTCGACGTGCTCTTCGTCGCGCAGCTCTTCAGTCGGGCCTGAGGTCATCATTCCTGCGGCCCGCGATTGTGGGCGGCGGCGCCTGCCCTTATTCTCGCGCCATGACCTTCACCAGCGGCGATATCGACTTCACCATCCTGACCGCTGACGAGCAGTTACAGACCCTGCGGCTGAACCGGCTCTATGCGGCCTGGCGGCAGGCCGCGGGCGTCGGCAGCCTGCCGTCGCCGGATTTCATGGCGTCGACGGGCCATGACTATCTCTCGGCCATCCTGGTGGCGGTCGATGTTGAGGCGACCGAGGGCGCGCCCCGTTTCCGCTATCGCAGCATCGGCTCCCATATAATCCAGCATCTGCGCTTCGACCCCGTCGGCAGCTATATGGACCAGCATCCGGAATCCTATTTCGCCATCCGTGCCCTGCGGGCCTGCACCATGGCGGTCGAAACCCGCCGTCCCGTCCATGCCCGGCTGGCGCGCGAGATCGACGGCCGCGATTACGGCGTCGAAGCCCTGCTGCTGCCGGTCGGAGATGGCGGCACGGTGCAGCATCTGCTGATTGCGGAGATTTTCACGCCGGCCGGACCTGAGGCCTGACTAGGCCGTCTCGCGGATGAAATGAATCAGGTCCAGTGCCGGCGGATCGATGCCGGCATGGCTGAGCAGGCCATGGACCTGGCCGCGGTGATGGGTCTGGTGATTGAAGGAATGCATCAGCGGCGGCAGCAGCGGATCGGTGAAGGTCTCGTTGCGGGTGTTGGTGTAGGTGAAGCTCGCATGCAGCGTCGTTTCATCCACGGCATCGCAGAAGGCAATGATCTCGATATCCTTCGCGTCGCGCGCGGCCCGTAAAGACGCGAGATCCGCGTGCAGGATCTGGTCCAGCCTGGTGACATGTGCCGGCAGGTTGCCGGTGAAGCGGCCGAACCAGATGCTGTCGCCGACCAGGATATGATTCAGCGTGGCGTGAATGCTGCCGAAAAAGCTCGGCCGCGCCGCATGGTAGTCGGCGGCGGAGAGTGTGGCGCAGGCGTCGTAAAGCCGGCGGTTGGCCCACTGGTTATAGCGGCCGAAGCGGCGGATATGGTCGAGCAGCAGGGTCTGGGTCTGGGTCTGGGGCATGGGCGTAGCCTAAGCCGATCGGCGGGATTCCCGAAGCGCAGAATTGTCCGGCTGCAATTGCAGGAAATTCAACGCAGCACATGACCCACGCGCAGCAGGTTGCCGTCGGGATCGGTAAAATGGAATTCGCGCAACCCCCAGGGTTTGTCTTCTATGGCGCTGAACCGCGGCAGGCCGAGCGGCTGCCATTCGCGATGCAGACTGTCGGCATCGCTGCAGCGGAAATAACAGGCCGACATGCTGTTCTTCGGCTCCAGCAGGATCGGGGCTGCGCCGCTGCAATCGGCGAAATGCAGTTCGTGGTCATCGCGCACGATCACCAGATAATCGGGATAGCGGTTCTGCCGCCCGAAACCGAGGCGGTGATAGAAGGCTGCCGTGCGGTCAAGATTGGCCGATGGCAGGATGGCGATGGCAGGCATGACGGCGCTCCAAAAGAAAACGGCCCGCCGTGAAGCGGGCCGTCATCATACAACCTGCTGTCCGGCGCTTACCACTCGGTAAGAACGGGCTCCATCTTCGCTGCGGTCAGGGCGTCGGAACGCGCCTTCATCCAGCCTTTCATGAAGGCGGCCTCGTCGGCATGGCTGCCCTTGTTGTGGCCGGCCCAGGCATCGGCCAGCACCTTCTGGCGCTGGATCAGGGCGGCGTTGCTCTTGTCGTATTCCGGCTTCCAGACGCCGATCTCCTTGAAGTATTTGATCGCGCCCTCATGCACCGGCACCACCCAGTCGAAGACCTGGCGCTTGATGTCCCAGCCGCTGTTGCCCGGCGCGGCATCCTTGTAGTCGGGGAAGAGTTCGACCATCGCCTTGGTCATCGCATAGACCATGCCGGCGTCGATGTTGTCGTAGGTCATCAGCACCGGATAGGGATAGGTCGCGGCTTCCACGGTCTTGGTGGCGCTCAGCTCCGGGCCTTCGGCGCCCATGAAGGGCACGAAGAACGGCGCCTTGCCTTTCAGCCGCGCCCAGCCGGCCTTGTCGCCATGCGGCACGGTCGGATACTGGATGCCGCGCGGGCTGGAGGCGAGCTGATAGGCCGGGCCCGAGATCGACGAGCCGAAGGCGGCATCCACCTGGCCGTTGATCATGCCCTGCATGGCCTGGCCGAAGCCGCCGAATTCTACGCGCTGCACGTCGTTCCAGGTCAGGTTGGCAAAGGCCAGCAGCGCCGTGATGTTCTGATTCAGCGACGGCGCGCCGATCACCCAGGCGACCTTCTTGCCCTTCAGGTCGGCCATGGTTTTGATATTGGCGTCTTTCGCCGTCATGATGGTGAGCAGCGCGTCGGAATTGTTCAGCAGCAGCGAGCGTACCGGCTGCGGACCCCAGTCCTTGGCGCCGAATTCGTAGACCGCTTCCTGCGCCATGTAGGTGCCGCCCACGCCGTTGGCGGAGAAGGGCACCTTGCCTTCGCGCAGCGGCACGGTGCGCGACACGTCATTCTTGCCGGGCAGCACGCGCAGCGTGATGTTCTGCTTGTTCTTGAGCGCGTTGCCGACGGCGACGGCCTGGTTGTAGCCGCCCGAGCCGACATCGTAGGCCGTCCAGGTCAGTTGGTCGGGCAGCTTCTGCGCCGATGCCGCCGTGGACAGGGCCAGCGCAGCAACAGCGCCGAGCAAAGAATAGGTGTAGTGACGCATCTCTGGTTTCCTCCGGTTATACGTTTATGCGATTTTTATGCGGCCAGTGTGTCGCTCTTCCCTAGTTTCAGCAACAGGAAAGCGCCGAGCGCCAGCGCCGCGCCGATCACCGCCAGCGTTGTATTGCTGACGGGAATGAGATTGCCGCCCGGTGCGGCCAGCGCGATGCCGCCGATGGCCAGCATGATGCGGGCGAGCAGCCGCAGCCAGGTGCCGTCCAGCCGCCCGGCGCCGATCAGCCAGCCCTGGATCGCGGCCGCGATCAGCCACACGCCAATGAAGGCGGTGACAATCACCGACACCACCTCCATCGGTTCGCCCTTCAGGATCAGGGCCGGATTGAGGGCGAAGAAGAACGGCACGATATAGATCACCGCGCCGAGCCGCACGGCCTGGAAGCCGATCTTGAACGGCGAGGTGCGCGCGAGCGGGGCGGCGGCAAAGGTAGCCAGCGCCACCGGCGGCGTGATGAAGGAGATCATGCCCCAGTACATGATGAACAGATGCACGGCGAGCGGATCGAGGCCGGCCTTGACCAGCGGCGGCGCCAGCACGATGGCGAGGAAGATGTAGCAGGCGGTCACCGTCATCCCCATGCCGAAGATGAAGCTGGTGATGGCGCCCATCAGCAGCAGAACGATCGGCTTGTCGCCGGCGAGATAGACCAGGTCGTTGGCCAGCGTGCCGGCGAGACCTGTCACCGAGAAGGCGCCGATGATGAAGCCGACGCCAGCCAGGATGGCGACCAGTTCGGCCAGCGCCCGGCCGGTGGCCAGCACCAGGTCGACGAAGCTGCGCCAGGTCAGACGGTTTTTCGGCAGGATCTGGTTGATCACCAGCAGCATGCCGGTGGCGATGAAGGGGGCCATCGCCTCCTGCTGCTCATTGATCATCAGGTAAACCAGAACGGCAAAGACGGCGATGTAGAGCCAGCCGTCCTTCAGGGTCGCCTTGAGCGACGGCAGCTCCTCCTGCTTCATGCCCTTGAGGCCCAGCCGCGCCGCATAAGCATCGATCTGCATGGAGAGCCCGAAATAGAACAGCAGCGCCGGCACGGCGGCGGCGAGCGCGATCTCGCCGTAGGAGATGCCGAGGAAGCTCGCCATCACGAAAGCGGTCGAGCCCATCACCGGCGGCATCAGCACCGCGCCGGTCGAGGCGACCGCTTCGACGCCGCCGGCATAGTCGGCACGAAAGCCGGTGCGTTTCATCGCGGGGATGGTGACGACGCCCGACGAGATTACGTTGGAGATCACGCTGCCCGAGATCGAGCCCTGTAAGGCGGATGAAATCACGCCGACCTGGGCGGCGCCGCCGCGCCAGCGGCCGACCAGTGCAAAGGCCACGTCGTTGAAGAACTTGCCGCCACCGGTGTGGTTCAGCGCCACACCGAAGACGATGAAGCCGATGACGATCTCGCCGAAGGCCCGCATGGGGATGCCGAAGGCGCTTTCGGCCGAGACGATGTGATAGGCCAGTGTATCGGTCAGCGGCTGGTCGATGCCGTTGAGCGGCGAGGGCAGCCTGCCGGCGACGACGGGATAGAGCGAGACGATGGCGACGATGATGAAGATCGGCGTGCCGCCGGTGCGGCGCAGGGCTTCTAGGATCAATACCCAGAGCAGCGCGCCGAGAATTTTTGCCATCGCCGGCGCTGCGAATTCCCAGCCCTCGCCGAGGATGGCTTCGGCTTTCCAGCTGAACCAGAACAGCGCCGCCATGGTGACAAGGCACAAGGCGATGTCGAGGCCGAGCCAGAGCGGAGACCGCGCGGCTTTCGGATGCCAGGGATAGGCGAGGAAGACCAGCGGCAGCGTGGCGACCGCCAGCAGGAAGAGGTAGCGGTTTTCGACCAGCGTGTAATTGAAGAGCCGCAGATTGAACTGCTGGTTCAGCACCAGCACCATGGTCAGCAGTGTCAGCGTACCGAAGGCGGCCTGCAGCCAGGCCGGCAGGATGCGATAGGACAGCTCCTCCACCATGCGGTCGGCGGCGGAGACGCCATCCTGCGAAATGACAGATGTATCCTGCTCGGCGCGCTGCTCGGCGTCGCTGTCCCGCTGCATTCTGTATCCCCTCCCTGTGGCCGACTTGCTGTCGGTCCGATTGTCGGACCAACAGCTTAGGCATCGATCACCGGAGGATCAACTCACCGAATGGCGAGCGGTACAAGACGATAATGACTTACGCCGTCTGACCGTCGGCCGGGTGGTCGCGCAGCAGCATCGGCTTCTGCCAGAAGGGCTGTGCGGCCTCGAAGGCGGCGATGCCGGGCGAAATGCCCGCGTCACGCAGGGTTGCGGCATCGACCTGGGCCAGCGCCCGGCGTGCCTGCACCCGCTGCTGCCAGGTGGCGAGCGTCTGCTTCAGCACCGGCAGGGCCAGGCTCCACCAGGGCTGATCGAGATGATCGAAGACGGCGGGATTGCTCACGCCGTCGAGCCAGCGCAGGTCGGCCTTGGTCGGCGCGATCACCAGCTTGGGGCCAAGCCAGTCCGGCCGCTCGCCGGTCGGCTTCAACTGCCGCAGATTTTGCGCTGCACCAGAACGATCGTGCTTTTTCGGGAGGGTCTGAGGGGACTGTTGTGCGATCTGGGTCATGGGGAGGCTCTTTTCTTTAGGTCGTCGGGGGAGGCGTACTGAAATCAGTGCGTGGCGGCTGACCGGTCCAGAAGACTGCGGAAAGCGGTTTCGGCGCGTTCGACGGCGGCGGCATCGCGCAGCAGCCGGCGGAAATAGGTCAGGCTGAGGAAGATGCCCTGCAGCTCGTAGGCAAACTGTTTCGGGTCCAGGTCGGCGCGGAAATGGCCTTCCTGCACGGCGATCTGGGCGCTGCGGGCGAGCGTCGCCTGCCACTGGCCCTGCATCTCGGCCAGATGGTCGCGCACCGGACCCGGCTTGTCGTCATATTCTGCCGACAGCGTCACGAACAGGCAGCCGCCGGGCATGTCGTCATTGTGCAGGCTCCAGTCCAGCCATTCCCGGAACAGCACCTCGATGCGCGGCCGGCCGCGCGGCGCTTTCATGGCCGGCTGCCAGATCGTGGCCATGAAACGCTGGGCCGCCTCGTCCAGCATGGCCCGCTCCAGCTCCTCCTTGGAGCCGAAATGGGCAAACAGGCCGGATTTCGACATGTTCAGCCGGTCGGCCAGCATGCCGATGGAAATCCCCTGGAAACCGTCGACGCTGGCAGCGCGGAGGGCCTCGGAGAGGATGGTTGCACGGGTTTGCTGGCCTTTGCTCATGGGGTGAATATACGAACGATCGTGCTGAAAGTCAAAACCAAACCGCGGAGCGGACGTGACGGGGCGCACAAACCGGCAGTTTGGGCCCGGACCCGGGCGCAGGGGCCGGAGCCGGATGCCGTGAAGGCTGGGCACGATCTCAGAGCCACGGAGTTTCCCTGACCATGACCACCCGACGCGCCCTTCTTTTGCAGGCGGCCCTGTTTTCCGGCCTGCCGGCCGTCACCGCGCTCTCGGCGCTTGCCCAGTCGCGGCAGCTGCCGCTGAAACCCACGCCGGCCTGCAGCGACGGTCATGCCGGCCAGCCCGGCCCGACGCCGGAGCAGACCGAAGGGCCGTACTACTCGCCGGACTCGCCGCAACGGACCAGCCTGCTCGAACCCGGCATGGCCGGCACGCGGCTGCGGCTCGGCGGCCTGGTGACGGGCCGCGACTGTCGGCCGCTGGCGCATGTGCTGGTCGATCTCTGGCATGCGGATGCGAACGGCGTTTATGACAATGCCGGCTATCGCCTGCGCGGCCACCAGTTCACCGATGCGCAGGGGCGCTGGCAGTTCGAGACCATCGTGCCGGCGCTCTATCCGGGCCGGACGCGGCACCTGCATGTGAAGCTGCAGCCGCCGCGCGGCGACATCCTCACCACGCAGCTCTATTTTCCAGGCGAGCCGGGCAATGCGCGCGATCCGATCTTCGACCGCCGCCTGCTGATGACGGTGGCCGGCGACGCCGATGCCCAGATCGCACGCTTCGATTTCGTGCTGGCGGTCGGGTGATGCGAAATTGACGCGGTGACAATGCCGCGCTTGATCCGGCGACGGGGCGGCGCGATATAGTGCCGCCATGATGGACCTCGCCACCCTGCTCACCTTCACGTTGGCCGCCTTCGCCCTGGCGGCCACGCCCGGTCCCGACATGCTGCTGGTGATGACGCGCAGCGTCGCGCAGGGGCGTACCGCCGGTCTGGTGACGCTGGCCGGCATCTGCGCCGGCTGCTATTTCCATGCGATTATTGCCGGCCTTAGTCTGAGCGGCGTGCTGCTGATGGCGCCGGTGATGTTCGAGATCATTCGCTGGGCCGGCGCGGCCTATCTGCTGTATCTCGCCGTGCAGGCCTTCCGTGGCGCTGGCGGTTTCTTGCCGCCGAGCGCCGATGCGCCGGCCCTGCCGCTGGGCACGCTGTTCCGCCAGGGTCTGCTGACCAACATTCTCAATCCGAAAGTGGCGTTGTTCTTCCTGGCGCTGTTCCCGCAGTTCATGCAGCCCGATCCGCAGACGGCGCTGGCGCAGGCGCTGGTGCTTGCCAGCGTGCTGAATGTGGTGGGTGGGCTGCTCAACGGCGGCATCGTGCTGGTGGCCGGGCGGCTCGGCGAGTGGCTGTCGCAGCGTCCCGGCTTCGTGCGCTGGCAGAACCGCCTGCTTGGTGGCGTGTTTGCGGCGCTCGCGCTCAGGCTGGCACTGGATCGCCGCTGAACGTCAGTTGATCTGCGGCGCCTGCAGCAGTCCGGCCATCTCGCCACTGCGGATCATGGCATTGCAGGTCGCGGTGAAAGCGGCGGCCACCTCGGGCGCGGTCTTCTGTCCGAAGGCCAGGTAGAGCTTCATGCTCAGCTCCGGCAGGGCCAGGAAATTTTCGACGGGATCGCCGCGCTCGCCCATCTCGCGCACGCGCTGGCGGATGGCAGCCGGATGCGAGGCGATGGCGTCGACCCGGCCATAGAGCAACAGCCGCAGGGCTTCATTCTCATCGGCGGCCGGAATCACGCTGACGCCATTGCGTTCCAGATACAGCGTCTTCACATCCTGGGCGACACCGGCGATGCGCCAGGTTTTCAGATCGGCAACGCGGGCGGCGGCCAGTTCCGTGCGGTTGCGGCGCCGGAACATCTGCACTTCGTAATCCAGCACCGGGCAGACCCAGTGGAAGCGCGTCTCGCGTTCCGGGCTGCGGGCGAAGAGGGCGATCAGGGTGTTGGGTTCGTTTTCCGTCGTGGCCAGCGCGCGGGCGAAGGGCAGGATGTCGAGCGTGGCCGGGCGGCCGAGACGATGGCTCAGCGTCTCGATCAGATACGCTGTCGGTCCGGCGGCTTTGCCGTCAGGGGCGGTGACCGTGTAGGGGACGAAGGGCGCGGCGACATAATGGATGGTCGGCAGGTCGGCGCCACGGGCCGGCAGGACGATCAGCAGCCAGCCGGCCAGCATGATCGTCAGGATGAAGAAAGCGGAGCGGAGCGGCGTGGCCAGCATGGCACATGGTATAGAGACGCGCTGCGCCACCCGGCAGGTAACTTTCCGGCTACCTCACGCCAGGGTCATCATATGCCCGCGGATTGGGCAGTGTCAGAGGCGCGCCGCCTTGACGCCTGAGACTTCGGCATGGCCGTCCAGGATGGCCGCCTTGATGGTTTCCAGCCCGCGCTCGAATTCTTCGATGCGCTCGCGCAGACCGCGCAGCTCGTCCAGCGCGATCTTGCTGATCGGCCGTTCGCTCTGGGCATATTCCAGCACCATGGAAGCATAGCGGCCACGCATTTTGGCCAGCGATTTCAGCATGGTCTCGATCTCGTTGGGCTCGATGCGGCCGAGCGCCCAGACCATCTGCGCCTGGGTGATCTCTTTCTCACGGATAATGATCTGCTGCACATACTGGCGCGCATTCAGCGCCGCGGTGACGGCTTCGACCGGGCCTTCCCGCAGCGCCAGGCGCTCGCGGGCGGAAAGCCCGGCATCGGCCATGGATTTGGTGCTGGCAGGGCTGGCCTGGTTTGCCGATTTCATGGCTGCCTTGAGATGGGGCTCGGCCTTTTCGGCCTGGCGCAGCGACAGCAATGCAATTCCCATGGCGGCAACTCCTGTGCGGATCGGTCTGTTTCCACAAGGAAGGGAGCAAGCCGCGTGCCATGGTTAAAATGGCGGATTATCAGGAAATATAATGAGGCCGCAGCCTGCCGGGCGGCAGATTCTGCCGACAAAGTCCGTCTTACGGGGCCAGGGCCGGCGCCGCCATGCTGGCGATGCGGTTGTCGAAACGCAGCTCCAGCAGCCAGTCTTTCGGCCGGGCGCGGTATTGCGCCATCTGGTCCGGCGTGAGGGCGAACTCTGCCTGGGTGGCCTGGGCCGCCGGCCGGCTGCCACCCCCGCCGCCCATGGGGAAGCTGATCCCGACGCCGGTGCCGAAGCCGCCGCTGGATCCGGCCGAGCCGCCGACCCCGACGGTCGGGCGATTCCAGGTCTCGTTGCCACCGCCGGTCCGGCCGGCGCCTTCGGGCTGGCTCAGGCGCTGGGTCAGCACATGGCGGCCATCCGGCATGGTCAGGCGGGCGTCGCGCAACGGCTGTTCGGACAGCACCCGCATATACAAAAGGCCGGTCTGCTCGCCCTGCCAGACGGCCACGCGCGGCGCGGTCGTTTCGGCGCTGCTGCAGGCGGCCAGGACCAGAAGGGCAAAGGCAATGAAGACGTTGCGGAAGGTCATGGCATCTATATAGGGGCGGCGGCCGTGGGTTCCCATAGCCCCGGACGAACGTTTAAGCTGCCGCAACATCTCGTAAAAAAGACAGGGAAACGTCATGGGCGGCACGCTTTTCGATCTCAAGGACAAGGTGGCGGTGATCACGGGCTCCAGCCGCGGCATCGGCCGCGCGATTGCCCTGCGCATGGCCGAGCATGGCGCAAAAGTCGTCGTCACCAGCCGCAAGGCCGAGGCCTGCCAGAAGGTGGCGGACGAGATCCAGGCTTCCGGCGGTGAGGCCATCGTCGTGCCCTGCAATGTGTCGGACAAGGCGCAGCTGCAGGCGCTGGTCGATGCCACCGTGAAGCAATGGGGCAAGGTCGACATCCTGGTCTGCAATGCCGCCGTGAATCCCTATTTCGGCCCGTCGAAGGACATCCCCGACGAGGCCTTCGACAAGATCATGGCGGTCAACATCAAGTCGAATCACTGGCTGGCCAACATGGTGGCGCCGGGCATGGCCGAGCGCGGCGACGGCGCCATTATCGTGATCTCTTCCGTGGGCGGCCTGTTCGGGTCCAACACGCTGGGCGCCTATGGCATCTCCAAGGCGGCCGACATGCAGCTGGTGCGCAACCTGGCCGTCGAATGGGGGCCGCAGAATGTGCGGGCCAACTGCATCGCGCCGGGCCTGATCCGCACCGATTTCGCCCGGGCGCTATGGGAAAACCCCGAGATCTCGAAGAAAGCCACGAAAGGCTATGCGCTGCGCCGCATCGGCGAACCTGACGAGATCGCCGGGGCCGCCGTGTTCCTGGGCTCCGCTGCCGGCAGTTTCATGACCGGCCAGACCATGGTGATCGATGGCGGCGGCATGGTGAATTTCCAGTCGGTCTGAATATAGGGCTTTGTAACGAAACGCCTTATATAAGCAGGTATGAGCTTCCGGCCCCTGATTCCCGATCCGCGCCAGATCATCGACCGCAAGGCGTTGACGCTGCAGCTCGATGCGCTGGGCGGCGAGGGCACCCATGGCAGCAAGGAACAACGCGCCCAGGCGCTGGTGCTGCTGAAGGCCGCGCTGACCCAGGGCCGCAAGGTGGTGCGCGACCGTTTCGAAAGCGGCACGCCGGCGCTGGCCACGCGCCAGTCGCTGGCCTTCCTCACCGACCAGGTGATCCGGCTGGCGCATGACTTCACGGTCAACCGGGTTTATCGCCTGCCCAATCCGACAGCCGCGGAAAAGCTCTCGATCGTCGGCGTCGGCGGCTATGGCCGCGGCGAGATGGCGCCGTTCTCCGATGTCGATCTGCTGTTCCTGTTCCCCTACAAGCAGACCCCCTGGGGCGAGCAGGTGGTGGAATACATGCTCTACCTGCTGTGGGATCTCGGCCTCAAGGTCGGCCATGCCACGCGCTCGGTGGATGAATGCATCCGCCTTAGCTTAAGCGACATCACCATCCGCACGGCCATCCTGGAACAGCGCTGGATCTGGGGCGACCAGGAGCTGGCGCTGCAGCTCAAGACCCGCTTCCAGAACGACGTGGTCGCCAAGAGCGGTTCGGATTTCATCGAGAAGAAGCTAGCCGAACGCGACGAGCGCCATCGCCGCATGGGCGACTCGCGCTATGTGGTCGAGCCCAATGTGAAGGAAGGCAAGGGGGGCTTGCGCGATCTGCACACGCTGGTGTGGATCAACAAATATGTCTACGGCATCACCGACGCCAGCGAACTGGTGCTGCGCGGCCTGCTGCTGCCGGAAGAGCAGCGCTCTTACGTGCAGGCGATGGAATATCTGTGGACCGTGCGCATCCATCTGCACTATCTGGCCAACCGCGCCGAGGAACGCCTGACCTTTGACATGCAGGTCGAGATCGCCAAGGCGATGGGCTATGCCGACCGGCCGGGCCGCAGCGATGTCGAGCGCTTCATGAAGAAGTATTATCTGGTCGCCAAGGAAGTGGGCGACCTGACGCGCATCTTCGCCGCCGCGCTGGAAGAGCGCCACAAGAAAAAGAAGCCACTGGCGGCGTTCCGCGCCAAGATCCGGCGGCCCAAGCAGCTCGATGGCTTCGAGGTCGATAACGGCCGGCTCAATGCCGGCAAGGCCGATCTGTTCGAGAAGCAGCCGATCAAGATGCTGGAAATGTTCCATGTGGCGCAGCAGCATGGGCTGGATATTCATCCCGAAGCGCTGCGCCTGGTGCGCCGGCATCTGAAGCTGCTGGATGGCAAGGTCCGTAACGATCCGGACGCCAACCGGCTGTTCATGGACATGCTGTGCTCGAAGCAGGATCCGGAAACCACGCTGCGCCGCCTGAACGAGGCTGGTGTGCTGGGGCGTTTCGTGCCCGATTTCGGCCGTGTGGTGGCGCAGACCCAGCACGACATGTACCACACCTACACGGTGGACGAGCATACCATCCGCGCCATTGGCCTGCTGTCGCAGATCGAAAGCGGCGCGCTGAAGGAAGATCATCCGCTCTCGGTGAATGTGATCAAGGAAGTGCTGTCGCGGCGCGTGCTCTATGTCGCGGTGCTGCTGCACGATATTGCCAAGGGCCGTGGCGGCGATCATTCCATGCTGGGCGAAAAGGTGGCCGAGAAGCTCGGGCCCCGCTTCGGCCTGTCGCCGGCGGAAACCGAAACGGTGGCTTGGCTGGTGCGCTGGCATCTCGCCATGTCGGCCACCGCCTTCAAGCGCGATCTGGGCGACGCCAAGACCGTGGTGGATTTCTCGCAGCTAGTGCAGAGCCCGGAGCGCCTGCGGCTGCTGCTCTGTCTCACGGTCGCCGATATCCGCGCCGTCGGCCCGACGATCTGGAACGGCTGGAAGGGCCAGCTGCTGCGCGAGCTGTATTATCGCGCCGAGGAATATCTCTCGGGCGGTTTCGCCGGCCGCGGCCGCGACCAGCGCATCGCCGAGACCAAGGAGAAGGTGCGCGCGGGCCTGAGCGGCTGGCCGAAGGCCGATATCGATCGCCTGCTCAAGCGTCATTACGAGAATTACTGGTACTCCAACGAGGCCGACGCGATCCTGCGCCATGCCCAGCTGATGCGCGAGGCCGATACAGCCGGCCGCACGCTGACCACGGCGACGCGGGCCGACCGCTTCCGCGCCGTCACCGAATTCACGCTCTATGCGCCCGATCACCCGGGGCTTTTCGCGCGCGTCGCCGGTGCCATGGCCTCGGTCGGGGCCAATATCGTCGATGCCAAGGTCTTCACCACCAATGACGGCATGGCGCTGGACAGCTTCTATATCCAGGACATGGACGGCGCGGCTTTCGACAAGGCGGATCGGCTGAAAAAGCTCGCCACCGCCATCGAACGCGCGCTGTCCGGCGATCTCAAGCTGCGCTCGGCGATTGCCACCGAAAAGCCGGGCCAGAACAGCCGCACCCGCGTCTTCAAAGTGGCGCCGCGCGTGCTGGTCGATAACACGGCGTCGAACCGCTACACCGTGATTGAGGTGAATGGCCGCGACCGGCCGGGCTTCCTCTATGATGTGACCCGCGGGCTCTACGATCTCAATCTCACCATCGGCTCGGCCCATATCGCCACCTATGGCGAACGCGCCGTCGACGTCTTCTACGTGCAGGATCTCACCGGCATGAAGCTGACCGACAAGCGCCGGTTGCTGCAGATCGAAAAACATCTGCTGAAAAAGATCAGCCCGGCCGAAGACAAGCCGGCCGCCAAGGCCGCTGCTGCAGCCAAGGCGGCCTGACCGGTGCCACCCAGACTGCAGGGCGGCATACGGCGTTGAGCCGTCCGTGGTCACGCTTGGCACAAAAACTCAATCTGCCATAATTGCCAATTCAGGAGTGGCGCATTATTTTGCGACCTTGAGTAGATGGTTTGGGGTGTTGCGCAGAGTTATGCGGGCGCTCCCGGCCATGGTGGATAGGGAAAGGCTTGCAGCTTATGAAGTCAGTGTTGAACAAGGTCTTGGCCAAGACGACCGGGTACCAGTTGGCTCGACACCGCAAAGACCCCAAGCTCTATCTCTATGGCGACAACGCCCGGCCCAGTACCCCGCGCTATCTCAATATTGGCGCCGGCAAGTGGGGCCACCCGATGTGGCATAATCTGGATAACCCGCGCGCCGACTACGGCAAGTCGCTGTATTCCCATATTGCCCATGATCTGACCTCAGGCGAGCCGTGGCCCATTGCCGATGACAGCCTAGAGGCGATTTACAGCTCGCACACGATCGAACATCTGAACGATGCGACCAACGCGGCGATGTTTCGGGAGGCTCACCGGACGTTGAAGAAAGGCGGAGTCATTCGGATCACGACGCCCGATATCGATCTTTACCTCGATGCCTATCGCCGGAAGGACGATCAGTTCTTCCGATATGCCACCGGTGGCCATCCGACTAAGCCGCTGCAATTCGGGATTGAGCAGGCTCTACTCGAGACCTTCGCTGGTCCGCTGAGCGCGTATCACAAGGCCAACGATATCGAAAAGGTTTCATCGGAGGAAATCCGCGCGCTGTTCGCCGGCGATCCCTATGCGGCTCTGGACAATCTTTGCGCCCGCATACCGCTCGAAATGGTGCGCAAATGGCCGAAGCATCATAAGGCATGGTTGAACGGCGCCAAGCTGACCGGCATGCTGAAGGCTGCCGGTTTCGCGGTCGCCGAGAAATCCGGATATGGGCAGTCGCGACTGGCGATTCTGCGCGATACCGATTTCTTCGATGCCACGCATCCACCGCTGTCGTTGCATGTCGAAGCCGTGAAGTGAGCGGCAACCGCTTGCCCTGATCGCCAGCAGAACGTGTCGCTGGTCACAGCGGCCTGCAGGCGCGTTGGGAAAGAGTGGTGCGTTGCCAGGGCCTTGCCTATACTCGCCGCGCCTGCAACGGAGCGGCCGTCCACCCCATGTCCCTGTTTCGCGCCATAGCCACTGTCGGCGGCCTCACCATGGTGAGCCGCATCGCCGGCTTCGTGCGCGACCTGCTGATCGCGCGCTATCTTGGCGCCGGTCCGATCGCCGACGCCTTCTTCGTGTCGCTGCGGCTGCCGAATTTCTTCCGCTCGCTGTTCGCCGAAGGCGCCTTCACCGCCGGCTTCCTGCCGCTGTTCAGCCGCACGGAGGCCAAGGAAGGCCGCGCCGCCGCGCAGCATTTCGCCGAGCGAGCGCTTGCCCTGCTGCTGCTGGTCACGCTTGGCTTCACGCTGGTGGCACAGATCGCCATGCCGCTGGTGATCCTGGTGCTGGCCCCGGGCTTTGCCAATGATCCGCTGCGCTTCCCGCTGTCGGTGACGCTGACCATCATCACCTTTCCCTATCTGCTGTTCATCAGCCTGGCTTCGCTTTACGGCGCGGTGCTGAACTGCCTGGGCCGCTTTTTCGCCATGGCGGCGACGCCGATCCTGCTCAACCTGGTGATGATCGCCGGCATGCTCTGGCTGACGCCGTATGTGCCCAATGCCGGTTATGCGCTGGCCTGGTCGACGCTGGTCGGTGGCATTCTGCAGTTCCTCTGGCTCGCCTGGGATGCCCATCGTGCCGGCCTGTCGCTGCGCCTGCGTCGTCCGGTGATCAATGACAAGGTGCGCCGCCTGTTCCGCCTGGTGCTGCCGGCCGCCCTGGGCGCCGGGGCCACTCAGGTCAACCTGATGGTCGGGCTGATCCTCGCCTCGCTGCTGCCGGCCGGCGCGGTGTCGTATCTCTTCTATGCCGACCGCATCAACCAGCTCACTGTGGGTGTGGTCGGCGCCGCAATCGCCACGGCGCTGCTGCCCACGCTGGCCGGCCAGCTGGCGCGCGACGATCACAAGGCGGCCACCTACACGCAGAACCGCGCCATCGAATTCGGCCTGCTGCTGGCCCTGCCATCGGCGGCAGCATTGCTGGTGGTGCCGTTCCCGATCATTTCGATCCTGTTCCAGCGCGGCGAGTTCAATCTGGTCACGGCGCAGGAGACGGCGATGACGCTGCTGGCTTATGCCATCGGCCTGCCGGGCTTCGTGCTGTCGCGCACCCTGACGCCGGCCTTCCATGCGCGCCAGGATACGCGCACCCCGGTCAAGCTGGCGCTGGTGACGATCGCGGTGAACATTGCGCTGAGCCTGGCGTTGATGCCGTTTCTGGCCCATGTCGGCCTGGCGCTGGCCACGGCGCTGGCCGCCAGCGCCAATACCCTTCTGCTGCTCTACACGCTGCATCGCCGCGGTCACTGGCGCAGCGATGCGCGCCTCAGCGGACGCGCCCTGCGCATCCTGATCGCTTCGGTGGCGATGGCCGCCGTGTTGGTGGCGCTGGATCGCGTGGTGCTGCCGCCCTGGTATGCCGGCGGTTTCTGGATGCGCGTTTCCGCCCTGGCTGTGCTGGTCGGCGGCGGCATGGTCACCTACCTGGCATCGATCCTGCTGCTGGGCGCCAGCCGTCCGTCGGAATGGCGGGCGATCCTGCGTCGCGGGTGACCGGCAGCTATTGACGGAATGCCGGCGCCCGGCGATAACCGGCGCGCTTTAAATTTTCCCGCAACCGGGGTCTTCCACCGCCCCATCGTCACAGGGACCGTCATGGCCTTCCAACGGCGCATCTTCTCGGGCATCCAGCCCACCGGCAATCTCCATCTTGGCAATTATCTCGGCGCGGTGCGCAACTGGGTCGCGCTGCAGACCGAATACGAGTGCATCTTCTGCATGGTCGACATGCATGCGATCACCGCGTCGCTGCTGAATGCCGACGACCTGCGCAACAGCACCCGCGAGCTGGCGGCGGCGATGATCGCCTCGGGCATCGACCCGAAGAAGAACATCCTGTTCAACCAGTCGCAGAATCCCGATCACGCCACCCTGGCCTGGATCTTCAACTGCGTCGCCCGGCTCGGCTGGATGAATCGCATGACCCAGTTCAAGGAAAAAGCCGGCAAGGACCGCGAGAATGCCTCGCTCGGTCTCTATGCCTATCCCGCCCTGATGGCCGCCGACATCCTGGCCTACAAGGCCACCCATGTGCCGGTCGGCGAGGATCAGAAACAGCATCTGGAGCTGACCCGCGATATCGCGCAGAAGTTCAACCACGACTACGGCAAGGAGATGTTCCCGCTCACCGAGCCGCAGATTTTCGGCACGGCCACGCGCGTGATGTCCCTACGTGACGGCGCCAAGAAGATGTCGAAGTCGGATGCGTCCGACCAGGCGCGCATCAACCTGACCGACACCGCCGATATGATCGCCGACAAGATCAAGCGCGCCAAGACCGATCCCGATCTGCTGCCCGACACGGTTGAAGGCCTGGAGGGCCGTCCGGAAGCCCAGAACCTGATGGGCATCTATGCCGCCCTGTCGAACCAGACGCTGGAGCAGGCGGTGACGGCCACGGCCGGCAAGGGCTGGGGCGCTTTCAAGACGCTCCTCACCGAGACTTCGGTTTCTGTACTCGGTCCGATCACAGCAGAGATGCGTCGTCTCACGGCCGACCCGGGCTATGTCGACGGCGTCCTGCGCGAAGGCGGCGAGAAGGCTCGCGCCCTGTCGGCGCCGGTGATCGCCGAAGTCTACGACACGGTCGGGTTCCTGCGGCCATAAGGCGCACGCAGGTGACCCTGCCTTCCACCTGCGCCGTGCTGATCGCCGGCGGCGGCCCCTGCGGCCTGATGCTGGCCAACGAACTGGGCCGCCGCGGTATCAACACCCTGCTGGTCGACGAGAAGCCGGGCACGGCCTTCAATCCGCAGGCCAATGCCACGCAGGCCCGCACGATGGAGCATTTCCGTCGCCTGGGATTTGCGGATGATATCCGCGCGCTTGGTCTGCCGCCGGATTATCCCACCGACATCGCCTATTTTACGCGCTATGCGGACCATGAACTGGCACGCTTCCGCCTGCCATCGGCACAGGAGGCGAAGCAGCGCGCGCGCGAATCCGGCTCCTCCTGGAGTACGCCGGAATTACCGCACCGCGTCTCGCAAAAATACGTCGAGGCCGTGTTGCGCCGGAAGGCGGAGGCACTGCCCGGCGTCACACTGCAGTATGGCTGGCGACTGAAGGATTTCACCGACCACGGAGACAGGCTTACCGCGACAGTGGAAAATGTCGCCGATGGCCGTCTGCATGCGGTGACGGCGGACTATCTCGTCGGTGCGGACGGCGCTCGCAGCATGGTGCGCGGCAGGTTGGGTATCCGTTATGGCGGCGAAACCGGCGTGCAGCGCGACTTCATGGGCGGGCGCATGTATGCGATCTACCTGCGGGCGCCGGATTTCTATGCTGCGACCGGCCAGGCACCGGCCTGGATGAATGTCACCTTCAACCCGTCACGCCGTGCTTTCATGGCGGCCGTCGATGGCAAGGGGGAGTTTGCCTTCCACACCCAGCTGCGGCCGGGGGAGGACGAGGCGTCGGTCAGTGAGGCTGATGCGCGGGCCATGTTCCATGCGGCCGCCGGCAAGACGATCGATCTCGAGATCCTCTCGCGCGGCACCTGGACGGCCGGCCATGCCCTGGTCGCCGAGCGCTTCGGCCGCGGTCGCGTGCTGCTGGGTGGCGATGCCGTGCATCTCTTCACGCCCACCGGCGGCCTGGGCTACAACACCGCCATCGAGGACGCCGTCAATCTCGGCTGGAAGGTGGCTGCCGTGCTGCAGGGTAGCGCACCGCCGGCGCTGCTCGGCAGCTATGAAGCCGAGCGCCGGCCGCTGGCATTGCGCAATACTGGTTATGCCCGCGCCTTCGCCGACTCGCTTGGCCTATTCACGGTCGATCCGGCCATCGAGACGGACACGCCGGCCGGTGTCGCGGCACGGCAGAAAGCCGGCGCCTATCTGGAAGAGCATGCGCGGCGCGAATTCAACATACCCGGCATCACCTTCGGCGGCCGGTATGATGGCTCGCCGGCGATCATCGCCGATGGCAGCACACCACCACCGGATGCGGCAAATATCTATGTGCCATCCGCCTGTCCAGGCGGTCGCCCGCCACATCTGTGGCTGGAGGACGGCGCATCCCTGTTCGACCGCTTTGGTTTCAACTGGACCCTGCTGCAGCTTGGCGGCGATGGCGCATTCGCAGCGGCCATGGCTGAGGCAGCACGCGCATGTCGCGTGGACTTGACGCGGGTCTCGCTTGCCTCGGAATCCGCCCGCGACGTGTATGCGGCGGACTATGTTCTGATCCGGCCGGACCACATCGTCGCCTGGCGCGGCGCAGGTGGCGAGCCTCAGGATATTCTGCGCCGGTTGCTGGGCCACCTTGAATGACAGCCGCGGCGGGCCCACATTGGTGGTGCCTCCCGTCCTTTTTCTGGCCGAACCCCCATGCTTGACGACACCACGACCGGCTCTTCCCTCAAAGCCTGGCTGCGCGCCCGCTGGCTGCCGGCTAGCGTCATCGCCGTCGTGCTGGTGTTCGGCCTGTATTATCCGGTCGGCATGCTGATCGCCCACAAGATTGACGACCGCATGGATTACGCCGTTCCGGCCGCCGATCTGCCCGCTGGCGGCAGCCGTACGGTGGCGATGGCGGCCTCTCTCATCGACCGCGAAGTGAATCGCAACGGCTGGGTCGCCAACGATCCCTTCTTCATGCCAGGCTCGATGCTCGACAACATGCCGAACTACCAGCTCGGCATGATTCACGCGCTGGGCCGTTTTGCCTTCCAGCTGGTCGACCAGATCGGCCGCACCCGCGGGTCGAGCCAGACCGACCGCGACCTGCAGGAGGCCGCCGGCCTGCTGCAGTATTCCGGCACCAAGTGGATTTTCGATTTCTCCACGTCCTTGCTGCCGACCGCGAAGTCGGAAGACCAGTATCGCAAGGCGCGTTCGGCGCTGCTTGGTTACAACACGCGGCTTGGCGCCGGCCAGGCGGTGTTCGAGCGCCGCGCCGACAATCTGCAGGCGACCTTGGAGCGCATCGCGCTAGATATCGGCTCGGCTTCGGCGGCGATTGACCGCCGCATCCAGGAGGGCGGCAATACCGTCATCGACTGGGAAGCCGACGATGTCTTCTACAGCGTCAAAGGGCAGATGTACGCCTATTACCTGATCCTGCGCGAGCTGAAGCAGGACTATCCCAATCTGGTGCGCGACCGCGAACTGGTCGGCACCTGGGACCAGATGCTGGCGTCATTCGCCGCCGCCGCCGGGCTGAAGCCGCTGGTGGTGTGGAATGCGAAGCCCGACGCGGTGATCCTGCCCAATCATCTGGGCTCGATGGGATTCTACGTCGAGCGTTCGCGCACCCAGATCTACGAGATCATCAATATCCTGCAGAAATAAGCCGGCGCCCTAGCTGTCGCTGCCGCGCTGCTGCACGATTGCCATGGCGAATTTGCCATTGCCGACCGACCAGTCGGAATAGTCGTTCTCGTGCGTGAAGATGAAGACGTCGCGCGGCGACACGCCGGCATCCTTCTCCAGATTGGCGGCAATCGCGGCATAGAGATCGCGCTTCATCGCGTCGCTGCGGCCGCGCCGCATGGTGATTTCCACCACCACCAGGTCGTCCGAACGGGCGATGCCGTTGAAGCCGCGGTCGTAGAAGAAATCGTCATCGCCGTATTCCTGCACGGCGTTGAACAGCTCGTCGGCGGGCATGCCGATGGCGGCGACCAGGGCCTGGTGAATGCCGGTGACAATGGCGCGCTTGCGGGCGGGCAGGGTGCCCCGGCGGACCAGGGTGCGGATAAAGGGCATGACGGAAAGCCTTGTTGCTTGGGTTCTGCGTGATCCAGCATCACGCCGCCGGCAGTGATATCTGGCAATTTATCAGTTGAAAAACGATCATTTTTCCGTCTTCCTGTGATTTAAACTCACAGGAAGAGTCATGCGTCGCCGCCTGCCCTCCCTCAATGCCCTGCGCAGTTTCGAGGCCGCCGCCCGGCAGGGCAGCATGACCCGCGCCGCCGATCTCCTCGGCGTCACCCATGGTGCCGTCAGTCGGCAGGTGCGTGGCCTAGAGGCAGAGCTTGGCCTGTCGCTGCTGGAAAACCATCGTGGCCGCCTGGTGCTGACGCCGTCCGGCACGCATCTGATGGCCGTGCTGGAAGATGCCTTCGACCGGATTGCGCGCGGCGTCGATGCCTTGCGCGCGGAGGCCTCCACCGATATCGCGGTGTCCAGCTTCGGCAGTTTTGCCATGCGCTGGCTGATCCCGCGGCTGCATCGCTTTCAGGCCGCCCATCCCGCGCTGATCGTCCGGCTGACGACATCGGACAGCGATATCGCGCTGGCGCAGGGCAGTTTCGATCTGGCGATCCGCGTCGGAAGCGGACCCTGGCCTGCCGGAGTTGCGGCGATTCCGCTCTTTGCGGAATTCGCGGGGCCGGTGCTGGCACCGGTGCTGTTGCAGCGCTGCCCTCTCGATACGCCGGCCGCGCTGCTGCAGGCGCCCTTGCTGCACACCGCCACGCGCAAGGATGCATGGCCCGAATGGTTCGCCCGCCATGGCCTTGCCACGCCGCCGGCGCTGGAGGCCCAGAGTTTCGAGCATGTCTATTTCATGCTGGAGGCGGCCATGGCCGGACTCGGCGTTGCCATCGGTTTCTGGCATCTCGTCGCCGATGACATGCAGGGCGGCCGCCTGCTCGCACCGTTCGGTTTCGCGCCGACCGGCCGGCATTACATGGCCTTGTTGCCGCAGTCCGGTTCCGCGGCAGCGCAGACCTTTGCCCGGTGGCTGCAGCAGGAAGCGCAGGCATTCATGGCGGCGCAGCCACCGCTTTAGCCGGTTAACCGCGCTGTCCTGGCCGCTTGCATTCCAGCCGTCAGCGATGGCACCTTGCCGGGATGAGTGAAACCAAAAGCCCGTCCGCCGCCGAGGCTCGCCGGCGCAGCAAGTTCCTGGTCGTCGTCGACGATACGCCGGAAGTGCGTGTTGCCGTGCGCTATGCCACGCGCCGCGCCCGCAATGTGCGCAGCGGCGTGGTGATGCTGCGCGTGGTGTCGCCGGTGGATTTCCAGCAATGGGCCGGCGTGGCCGAGATCATGCGCTCGGAAGCCCATGATGCGGCTGAAGGCCTGCTGCAGAAGCTGGCCGAACAGGTCAACCAGGACTCCGGTCTGCTGCCCGAGTTGGTGATCCGCGAGGGTGTGGCGAAAGACGAGATCCTGAAGCTGGTGGATGAAGATCCCGATATCCGCATGCTGGTGCTGGCTGCGGCGCCCGGCGGCGAGGGTCCGGGCCCGCTGGTCAGCGAACTGGCCGGTCAGAAGGCGGGGCAGCTGAGCTTCCTGCTCACCGTGATCCCGGGCAGCCTCACCGACGAGCAGATCGACCGGCTGACTTGATTTTCGTCGACGATACCGATGGCCATCGCATCGAGGTGGTAGTCGCTGCGGCGACCATGCACTGAGGCTATCGTTTTACGGCGGCACATCCAGCGGAATGGTGTGCTCGGTGAGAATGCTCACTTTGACCGGGTCGCCGATGTGATCAATCGGGTTGCCGTCATGGCCTTCCAGCCGGTCGTAGAGCGCGATACCGAAGATCAGGTCCACGTTGTGGCGGTTGCTCGACAACGGCAGCAGCAGGCGCTGAAACCGCATGACGGGCATGCCACGCCGTTCCCAGTGCTGCATGGCATACTGGGCATTCCCGGTCAGCACCAGATGATAGCTGGCCTCGATGCGGACGAGCTGGTCGTCATGGAACAGGTCCTCCAGATAGCGGCTGCTCAGCTCGAAGCCGAGATTCTCGCGCACGGTTTCGCCGGACAGCACGAAGCGGAAGCGATGGTGGTCGGGTTCCACCTCGACCAGGAACAGGTTCGGCAACAGGCGTTTCAGGTCGAGCGGATCGATATCGGCGCGCGCCGGATAGCGGTTGGTGCCGCGCCAGCGATGCCAGCAACTCAGCGCATAGCTGAGCCGGGCATCGTCCTTGAGGGCGGGCGGCAGGGCGGTCATGACATGGCGGACTCTGGCGTCGCGCGCGGGCCGCGACAAGCCCAGAACGCGCCGGGCCCCCCGACGTTACCGGAAATCTAGTCTTCGTAGCCCGCCAGACGCTCCGCAGGCAGACCGAACAGCTCCTGCGGTTCGCGCACGCCGCGCAGCACATGGAAGCCCAGCGGCTCCAGCCGCTGCCCGGGACTGCTGCCCGGGGTGTTGATCTCGGCGGCGAAGGCGGTCGAGGCCAGCAGGGGGCGCCCCACCGCCTTGGTCTGGGCTTCCAGCCGCGACACTTCGTTCACGGCACGGCCGATCACGGTGAAATCCAGACGGTCGCGGGCGCCGATATTGCCGAACACCACCTTGCCCACATGCAGGCCGATGCCGACCCGCAGCGGCGGCGCCCCGGCAATGCCGCGGCCCTGGTTCAGTTCATGCAGGCCGGCAAAGGCCGACTCGGCAGCGATCAGCGCGCGGCGGCAGGCGGCTTCGCGCGTATTGCCTTCCTCGACGCGGAAGATGGCCAGCAGGCCATCGCCGATGAATTTCAGCACCTCGCCCTCATGGGCCTGGATCGGGGCCGCCACGGCGTCGAAATAGCGGTCGAGGGTCGCCACCACCTCGGTGGCGGTGTTGCGGTCCGAAAAGGCGGTGAAGCCACGGAGGTCCGACAGCAGGATGGCGGCTTCCACCTCATAGCCTTGGCCGCGCTGGATGGCGCCGTTCAGCACCCGCTTGGCCGGTCCATGGCCCAGATAGGTGGTCAGCAGGTCCCGGGTCATGCGGCGGGAGGCTTCAAGCTCCATCCGCAGGGCGATCAGCGGCATCAGCTCCATCAGGTAGCTCAGATGCTCGGGCCGGAATCCGCCAGGCTTGTCGGTGGCGAAGCTCATGAAGGAGACATTCTGCCCGGCCTCGCGGCCCATGCCCGGTCCCTGGGTGAACCGCATGGGCAGCATCAGGTAGTCGGTCACCCCCATCGGTTTCAGCTCGTGCAGGATCTCGAAATCCAGCGGCGTGTCGGGCAGCTCGATCTGCCGGCGGATGGCGGCGGCGCCCTGGTGGATCACGGCGATCGGGCTGTTCAGGTATTCGGCGGTCTTGGTGATCCCGTGGGGCCGTTCGCCCATCGTGACTCCCACATCCCGTTGCCAGACGAAGCCGCGCGTATAGGTCTGGGGGTGCATCGAGGGCAGGCCGGTCATCAGACGGAGCAGTGGTATGCCTTCGTCGAGCAGATGGCGACAGAATCCCTCGATCAGGTCGGCGATCGGCATCGCCTGACCATCATGATCGACCAGCCAGCGGGCTGCCGGGGTGAGAACAAGCCGCGAATCGGGCCAGCTCGGCAGACGCGCCACCCCCTCTGCCGGGATGCTCATCGCTCCACAGCCCTGGGGACAACCCGCAGTTTTATCCACATCGGTTTAAATTCTTCCAATTATTGTGCGGCACGCGCAACTTAATTGCCGGAACACAGTTTTGCCATGACCTTCGTCCTTGATATTTGCGGACCCCCCAACCAATTTCCAGTCCACCTTTCACGGATACATCAAGAATGTTCATCCAGACCGAAACCACGCCGAACCCGGCGACCCTGAAATTCCTGCCCGGACGCGATGTCCTGGGCGGCGATTTCGGTTCGGTTGATTTCACCGATGCCGAGGCCGCCAAGGCTTCCCCACTGGCCACCCGCCTGTTCGCGGTGGCCGGGGTCGAGGGCGTCTTCCTGGGCGCCGACTTCGTCACCGTCACCAAGCCCGATGCGCGCGACTGGACCGAGCTGAAGCCGGCCCTGTTGGGCGCCATCATGGAGCATTTCATGGCCGGCCTGCCGGTTATGAATGCCGATGCTGGCAGCGCCGGCGTCGAAGAGACCTACGATCCAGCCGATGCGCCGCTCGTGGTCCAGATCAAGGAACTCATCGATACGCGGGTGCGTCCCGCGGTCGCCCAAGATGGCGGCGATATTATCTTCCGCGGATTCGAGCGGGGGATTGTTTACCTGCAGATGCAGGGCTCCTGTTCCGGTTGCCCCAGTTCGACGGCAACTTTGCGCTACGGCATCGAGAATATGCTGAAGCATTACGTGCCCGAGGTATCGGAAGTTCGGGCTGTCTGAGTATTCATCGCCGCTGGTTTCCTGGGGTTGCAGGAACTAACGGCAGTTCACCGCGTTTTCGGTGAGTTCACTGCGTTTCCTGGTGGGGGATCGCACATAGGGCAGCGTCCGGCGCGGTCCGACGAAGTTATGTCGGCTGTGTCGTGGGCTTGGCGCTGATAACTGTGGAGGTTTGACCCATGACGGCACATCGCGATAGGCGGTTGCTTGCCATTGGATCGGACGTACGTCTGATTGTTGCCGGTTTCGGTCTGTTATTGGCCGTCGGCCTGGTTTCCGGCGTGGGGGTGGGGCTGCTGTCCAGCCGCCAGCTCGCGCGCGTCCCCGACATGCAGGTGCAGCAGGCCTCGCTGGGCGAAGGCGTGCATGACGCCTGGGATCGCCTGCGCCAGGTGGCGCAGCTCGACTGGCGTGCGCTGATCGAGCCGCGCAGCGTCGTGGCCGATGCCGTGCGCCCCGTTGCACCCAAAATTACCGAAGAACAGCCTGCCGTGAGCGCGGCCGAAGCCTCGCGCCGCATCGCGGAAGTGCGTCAGTTCTCGCCGTATCGCACGGCGTTGCGCGCTGACTCCGACCGCACCGTCGATGCCATGCTGCGTCGCTTCGAGCAGGAAGGCTTCGATCTGGCCGAACTGCGCAATGCCAATGGCCAGGTGGAAGTGCCGCGTATTTTCCTGGCTTCGCTGCCGGTCGATATCGCCGATGTCAATCTGACCGAGAAGCGCAAGCGCGCCTTCCTGAAGGTGATGCTGCCGCATATCCTGCGCGAGAACGAGCGCATCGCTGCCGATCGCGACCGCCTGCAGCAGCTGCGCAAGCGCAATGAATTCGGTACGGCTGTTTCTGCGCGCGACCAGCAGTGGATCGAGCAGATGGCCGAGCAGTATGGTGTCGATGATGCCGACATCAATGAACTGATCGCGCGCGTCGACGTGGTGCCGCCGGGTCTGGCGCTGGCGCAGGCGGTGGAAGAATCCGGCTGGGGCACATCGCGCTTCGCACTGATGGGCAATGCCGTCTTCGGCATGTGGACCTGGAATCCGGGCAGCGGCCTGGTGCCGGAAAACCGTCCCGATGGCGAGACCTATGAAGTGCAGCGCTTCAAGAGCCTGGAGCATTCGGTCGCCGCCTATATGCGCAACCTGAATTCCAAGGCCAGCTATCGCGAATTCCGCGACAAGCGCGCCAACATGCGCGACCGCGGCAGTCTCGACAGCTACCAGCTGGCCGGCACCCTGCATCGCTATTCGGTGCGCGGCCCGGATTACATCCGCACCATCCGTTCGATCATGAAGTCGAACAGCCTGGACACCTTCGACGCCGCCAAGCTGGCGGACGAGCCGGCCCCGCTGTTCTCGACGCTGGACTTCTTCAGCAAATCCTAAGCGGTAAGACTTCCCTAACCATAAAGGCCGGCAGGACGCTGTTTCTGCCGGCCTTTTTTCGGTTTCGCCCGCCCGAGTCTGCCGCCCGCCCGTCTTGCGGCGCACCAAACCCGACCAATATACTGTAGATACCGGACTCGGCCGCGAAGCCGCGCCGCCGGTTTGCCTGTGAGGATCCTATGAACACCCGTCTTTCCCGTTTCCTGGCCGTGCCCGCCCTGCTGGCCGCCCTCAGCCTTGCCGCCTGCCAGAACGGCCAGGGCCCGGAGATGAACAAGGAGAATATCGGCACCGTGCTCGGCGGCATCGGTGGCGCCGTACTCGGTGCGCAGTTCGGCAAGGGCACCGGCCAGCTGGTTGGCGTGGCCGCCGGCGCGCTGGCAGGCGCCTATCTGGGCAACCAGGTCGGCTCGTCGCTCGACAAGGCCGACAAGGCGCATATGGAACAGGCCAGCCAGAAGGCTACGACGGCGCCGATCGGCCAGCCGATCTCTTGGCGCAATCCCGACAGCGGCAATGCCGGCACGGTGACGCCGACCCGCGAAGGCACGGCGTCGAATGGCGACTATTGCCGCGAGTTCCAGCAGTCGGTGACCGTGGGCGGCAAGACCGAGCAGGCCTTCGGCACTGCCTGCCGCCAGCCCGACGGCAGCTGGAAGGTCGTCAACGGCTGAGATCATGCATAGCGTAGTGGCGTCGTCGCGACGGCAGTTGCGTTCGGCCGGCAACCTTGCGGCGGCCGCGCTGGCCGCGCAGGTTCTGCTGGCGACCGCGTTGGTCTCCGGGCCGGCGCGGGCCGACTTCACGGCCGGCGTGCGCGCCTACGAGGCCGGCGATTATGCTGCTGCTTATGCCCAGTGGCTGCCAGTCGCTGAAAAGAACGATGTGGCTGCGATGCGCAACATCGGCCATCTCTACCGTTGGGGCCAGGGTGTCGAAAAGGACATCCAGAAGGCCATGGACTGGTATCGCCGCGCCGCCGAACTCGGCTTCTCGCGCGCCCAGGCCAATCTCGCCGCGATCTATCTGCAGGGCGAGGAGGGCGTGCCGGTCAATTACGAGGAAGCGCATAAGTGGTTTGCCGCCGCTGCCATCCAGGGCCATGCGGTGGCGCAGTATAATCTCGGCCTGATGTTCGAACTGGGCCTCGGCATCGAGAAGAGTGAGCCGCGTGCGCTCGGCTGGTACAATCTCGCGGCCAAGAACGGCCAGCCCGAAGCGCTGGACCGGCTGTCGCAGATGGTGCGCAAGCCCGAGGAGACGGCGCCGCTGATTTCAGGCCTCCGCCTGGCCGGGCCGCAGGCCGCCGAAGCCGACGACAAGACCGAAAGCACCACGGCCTCGGCTGTTGCGCCGGCCCCGGCAGCTGTGCCCAGTCTGCCGCCGCCAATTGCCGCGGCACCGGTTTCTGTCGAACAGCCTGCCGCCGAACCGCCAGCGGTACAGGCCGTGACTGTGCCGGCGTCAGAGCCTCCCGCCGTCCCGCCCGCCGAGACACCGGCGTCATCCCAGCCGGAACGGCCGGGCTTTTTCGCGCGTGTCTATAATGCGCTGGCGTCGGGTGGCGGCGTGTCGATCCCCGATATCTTCGACGGCGGCGAGAGCAAGACGGACGAGCAGAAGGCCGATGAGTCTAAGGATGGCGAGCCGAAGCCGGCCGGCGAGGCCAAACCATGAGCCGCGTCAGCGTCAGGATGCATCGCCATGCGTGATCCTTATACGGTGATCGGCGTTGCCCGCGCGGCGAGCCAGGACGATATCCGCAAGGCCTATCGCAAGCTGGCCAAGGAATTTCACCCGGACCGCAACCAGGGCAATGAAAAGGCCTCCGAGCGGTTCAAGGAAATTTCCGCTGCCTATGACATCATCGGCGATGCCGACAAGCGCGGCAAATTCGATCGCGGCGAGATCGATGCGGCCGGCCAGCCGCGCCGCCCCGGCTTCAACCCCAATGCCGGCGGCCGCGGCCCCGGTGGGGCGCGCGGCCCGTTCGGTGGTGGCACCGGCGATTTCTCCGGCTTTGACGGTACCGGCGCCGAAGACATTTTTGACGAGATTTTCAGCCAGATGCGGCGCGGTCGCAGCGGCGCCGGCGCGGCCGGTGCCGGAGGCTTCGGCGGTGCCCGTGGCAGCCGACCGCTGCGCGGTGCGGATCGCCATTTCAACCTGAAGATCGGCTTCCTCGATGCGGCCCGCGGCACTAAGCGCCGCCTCACCATGCCCGATGGCAAGCAGCTCGATGTCGCCATTCCGGCAGGCCTTGCCGATGGCCAGCAGATCCGCCTGCGCCATCAGGGTGACGGCGGCCGGCATGGCGGCGAGGCTGGCGATGCGCTCATTGAAGTGACGGTCGAGCCGCATGCCTTCTTCACCCGCCAGGGCGACGACATCCATGTTGAGCTGCCGGTCACCATCGACGAGGCCATTCTCGGCGCCAAGATTCCGGTGCCGACCATCGATGGCATGGTGGCGGTCGCCGTGCCGAAAAGCGCCAGTTCGGGCACCACGCTGCGGCTGAAAGGTCGCGGCTTCCCCGGCAAGGGCGATGAACGCGGCGACCAGTATGTGAAGCTGAAGGTGGTGCTGCCCGAAAAACCGAACTCGGCGCTGGAAAAGCTGATCGAGAGCTGGGTCAAGGGCAACAAATACGACGTCCGCGCCAAATACACGGTCGATTGAATCCGGGCGGCCGACCCATTAACGAAGCCTTCACCATCTCCTGACAGCTTTGGCCACGCGGACTTTCCTTGCACGGGAGTCTGGCGGATTCTATCGTCCGCCGCATCCCCGCCGATTCGCGCGGGCACAGGATTCGTTTTGACCGCTTCGTCTGGTCGGAAACCGGCATGTATTCACGGCGCCTCGTCATCTCTTCGCTTCTCGGCCTGCTCGGCAGCAGTGCGCTGCCGGGTCTGGGCCTGGCGGCTGACCGTGCCGCGCCGCTGCCCGGCCGCAAGCCGGCCGGCAGTGGCGCACCGCCGAAGCCGGTGCCGCCGCGCCCGCCGGCCGTCATCGTGCTCGATCCCGGCCATGGCGGTCGCGATCCCGGCGCCATCGGCGTCACCGGCACGGAGGAAAAGGATGTCACGCTCTCGATCTGCCTCAGCATCCGGCAGGCCCTGGCCGGCAATCCGAACCTGAAGGTTTTCATTACCCGCGAACGCGACAGCTATATTCCGCTGCCCAGCCGCGTCGCCTTCGCGCATGAGAAAAGCGCCGACCTGTTCCTGTCGATCCATGCCGATGCGGCGCCCAATCGCGGTGCCCGCGGCCTGTCGGCCTATACCCGCGCCGAAAAGGCCACGGACGATTTCGCCCGCCGGCTGGCCGACCGCGAGAACCAGGTGGACGCGATCTACGGCTTCGATGCCGGTGCCACCGACAAGCAGACGGCGGCCATCCTGATCGATCTGGCGCGTCGCCATGGCCACAATGCCTCGCTCAGCGCCAAGCGCCGCATCGTCACCGGCGTCGGCCGCCGCGTCGAACTGCTGGAGAATCCGATGCGCGCGGCGAATTTTGCCGTGCTGCGCTCGCCGGCGCTTCCCTCGGTGCTGATCGAGACCGGCTTCCTGTCCAATCCGCAGGACGAGAAAATCCTGCGCAATCCCAAAAGCCGCGCCGAACTGGCGCGCTACCTCGCCGACCAGATCGCCCCCGTCGCACTGGATCTGCGCGAGGCGTAAGCCGCGCCGCATTGCCCCCTGACAATTCAGCGGATGCGCATCGCCATTCCGGCTGCTAAAGCAGTCTGACGATGCTCCCGGAGATTCTTCCCCTCGTCCTTGCGCTTTGTGGCGTGTTCCTGATCGCCTTCATGCGCGGCGCCTTCGGCGGCGGTTTTGCCATCGTCGGCATCCCGCTGCTTTCGCTCGGCCTTGATCCGATCATGGCTGGCGCACTGCTGGCGCCGCTGTTCATCGTCATCGACCTGTTTGCGCTGCGCTACTGGAAGCCCAATACCTGGTCGAAACCCGATGCAAAACTGCTGCTGCCGATGCTGCTGCTCGGCATTGCGGCGGGCACCGTGCTGATGCGCGTGCTGGATCGCCACCTGATCGAAATCGCCATGGCGCTGATTACGCTGCTGTTCGCCGGCCTGTGGTTCAGGGGCGGCGGCGAGGTGCGGGTGCAGCCACGGCAGCCGGCGAAAGGCATGCTGGCGGGCTTCTGTTCCGGCATCACCACGATGGTGGCGCATGCAGGCGGACCGCCGCTCGCCCTGTATCTGCTGCCGCTGGGTCTGCCCAAGATGGTTCTGGCCGGCACCACCAGCCTGTTCTTCACGGTGGCCAACATGACCAAGGCCGGACCCTGGCTGTGGCTGGCGCGACCGGGCCCGGAGATCTGGATTCTGATGGCCTGCTGCCTGCCGGTGATTCCGCTCGCCGTCTGGGCCGGCTGGCGCCTGCATGAACGGCTGGACCAGCGCCAGCTCTATCGCATCTGCTACGGCCTGCTGATCGTCACCGCCTGCAAGCTGCTGTGGGACGGTGTGTCAGGTCTTGTCCAGTTCTGACGGCAGGATGGTTGCCCAGAAATCCTCGGCGATGCGGGTGCCGCGCTCGCGCGGACGGTAAAGCCGGATCTCGACCGGGATGGTCCAGGCCTCGCCACCGGCCGGCACCAGGCGGCGGCTGGCCAGATCTTCCTCGATCAGGCTTTGCGGCAGCCAGGCGATGCCGCGGCCATCACGGGCCATGGCGCGCAGCACGGTGCCCTGTGGCGCGATGAAACTGACGCGCAGCGGCAGACTGGTTTCGCGGCGGCCCAGCATCGCGGTGACGATGCGGCCCAGGCCGGAATCCTCGGCATAGGCCAGATAGGGCAGGGCCTGCGACGCGGCATCCAGAGCATGGCGCGGCTTGCCGCTGTCATCCGCTGCGCAAACCGGTAACAGCCGGTCCTGTGCCAGACGGCGGTACAGGAAACGGTCTGGCGGCAGGCGGTTGGCCACCGCATCGTGGCCGTGGCACAGCAGGAACTGACTCTGTCCCTGCAGAAGGGCTTCCTCGCCGGCCAGCATGCTGCCCGACATCAGGCGGATGGCGCCGAGCTTGGCGGCGATATCCAGGCCGCGCAGCCAGTCCGGGAAGAAGGTCAGCGATAATGCCTGGGTGGCGGCAAAGGTCAGCGTTGCGGTTTCCGCCTGCTCGGCCTGCCGCGCTTCCTCGCGGCCCTGCGCCAGGCGTCGCAACGTGTCGCGCACGGTGGGCATGAACTGCTCGCCGGCTGCCGTGAGCCTCACCGGCTGGGCCGAGCGGTCGAACAATCCGACACCAACCCAGTCCTCCAGCGCGCGGATGCGGCGGCTGAAGGCCGGCTGGGTCATATGCCTGGCCTCGGCGGCGCGGCTGAAATTGCCCGCTTCCGCCAGACTCAGGAAATCTTCCAGCCAGTTCAGTTCCATAAGGCTCATGCCCCGGGTGAATAACAGTATCTGAATCTGGCATTGGCGGTGGTCTGCTGTCCATGTCTAGATGCGGGCCTTCTCACAGGAGCCCGCCTTTCCCATGCGTATTGTCGATGTCCGCGAAAAAACCGTCTCGATCGCCTCGCCGATTGCCAATGCCTATATCGATTTTTCCAAGATGACCTGCTCGGTGGTCGCCGTGATCACCGACCAGCTGCGCGATGGAAAGCCTGTCGTCGGCTTCGGCTTCAACTCCAACGGCCGCTATGGCCAGGGCGCGCTGATGCGGGAACGCTTTTTGCCGCGCCTGACGGACGCCAAGCCGGACACGCTGATCGACACGGCCAACAACAATCTGGATCCGTTTGCGATCTGGAAGACGCTGATGAGCAACGAGAAGCCCGGAGGCCATGGCGAGCGGTCGGTCGCCGTCGGCACGCTGGATATGGCGGTGTGGGATGCCGTCGCCAAGATCGCCGGCGTGCCGCTCTGGCGCCTGCTGGCCGACCGCTATCGCGGCGGCGTCGCCGACGAGAAGGTCTGGGTCTATGCCGCTGGCGGCTACTACTATCCCGGTAAGGATCTGGGCGCGCTGCAGGACGAGATGAAAAGCTATCGCGACCGCGGCTACCGTGTCGTGAAAATGAAGATCGGCGGCGAGCCGCTGGCCGAGGATTTAAAGAGAATCGAGGCCGTACTGAAGATCGTCGGCGACGGGCAGAATCTCTGCGTCGACGTGAATGGCCGCTTCGACATCAAGACCGCCATAGAATACGGCAACGCCATCCGGCCCTATAATCTCTACTGGTATGAAGAGGTCGGCGATCCGCTGGATTACGCGCTGCAGGCCGAGCTGGGCCGGCATTACGACAAACCGATGGCCACCGGCGAGAACCTGTTCTCGCATCAGGATGCGCGCAACCTGATCCGCTTCGGCGGCATGAACAAGGATCGCGATTTCCTGCAATTCGACTGCGCACTCAGCTATGGCCTGGTGGAATACCTGCGCACCCTGGATGTGCTGAAAGAACATGGCTGGTCCAGCCGCCGCGTGGTGCCCCATGGCGGCCACCAGATGTCGTTGAACATTGCTGCCGGGCTGCATCTGGGCGGCAACGAAAGCTATCCCGATGTGTTCAAGCCGTTTGGTGGTTTTGCCGATGGCATCGCGGTGAACGACAGCTATGTGTCTTTGCCGCAGATTCCCGGTGTCGGCTTCGAGGCCAAGGCAGAACTCTACAAGGTGATGAAGGCGCTGCTCGATTGATCCGGCTCTGGCTGTAGGGCAGGCGATGCGCTAAACATCGCCTGCCCCCTCGAACCGGACATCCGATGCAAAAGAAACTGCCCGCCCGCTACAATCTGGTCGCCATGCCGCTGGCGCTGTCTTTCCTGATGACCTTCATTGTCTCGGGAATTTCGACCTTCAATGGCGTGGGCTTCACGCCCGGCGTGGTCGAGAAATGGATGCAGGCCTGGGGCCTGTCCTGGATCGTGGCGTTTCCCACCATGCTGTTCGTCTTTCCGCTGGTGCGGCGTCTGGTCGGTTTGATCGTCGAGTCGCCGCGGTCCTAGACGTTCTTCTGCAGCGCGACGGCGAAGAAGCCGTCCATGCCGCCGCGGCCCGACCACATCGAGGGCAGGGTGCGCAGCGCGCCGTCATGGGCCACGGCTTCCGACGGCAGGCGCAGTTTCGCCGCATCGGCCCGCACCAGCGTCGCGCCCTGCAGGGCCTGCAGATAACCGATCTGGTATTCGCCTTCTTCAGGCTGCAGCGAGCAGACGCAATAGACCATGCGCCCGCCGGGTTTCAGTAGGCTCCAGGCCTTGGCGATCAGCCGGCGCTGCAACTCGGCCAGCTTCATCACATCGGTCTCGTCTTTCAGATAAGGCAGATCGGGATGGCGGCGGATCGTGCCGGTGGCCGAGCAGGGCGCATCCAGCAGCACGGCATCGTATTGCCGCGTGGTGTTCCATTCGGCGATTTCGGCAGCGACCACATCGGCCTGCAGGCCAAGCCGCGCCATGTTCTGTTCCAGCCGTCGCAGCCGCTGCGCCGAACGGTCGACAGCGGTGACGGCAGCGCCCATCGCCGCCAGCTGCGCGGTTTTGCCGCCCGGCGCGGCGCAGAGATCGGCCACCGACTTGCCGGCCACATCGCCCAGCATCTTTGCCGGCAGGGTCGCGGCGACATCCTGTACCCACCAGGCGCCTTCGCTGAAGCCAGGCAGGCTTTCGACGCCGCCGGCAGCAGTGCGGCGCAGGCTGCCGCTCGGCAGCAGCTCGGCTTCGAGTTTTTCAGCCCAGCCCGCAGCGTCGTCTTTTACCGAGATATCCAGCGGCGCTTCGTTCAGATGCGCGGCGGCAATGGCGCGCGCGGTGTCTTCGCCGTAAGCGTTGATCCAGCTCTGCCACAGCCAGTCCGGCGTGTTGGCCTTGGCCGCATCCAGCTGCGCCACAATGGCGGGCCCTTCCGTGGCGACCTTGCGCAACACGGCGTTAATCAGGCCGCGCGGCTTTTTCTGCTCGGGATGCATCAGGTTGACGGCCTCGCCGACAGCGGCATGGGCCGGCGCATCGAGAAACAGCAGTTCAGCGGCGCCGAGCCGCATGGCTTCGCGCGGCAGCCCCTTGGGCCACAATGTGAGGAATTTGCGCAGGGTGCCGTCGATCTGGCCGCGGCGGCGCAAGGCTGTGGCGACCAGCCGGCGCACGAAGGCGCGGTCGCGGTCGGAGAGGTCGCGGAAGCCGTTCTTGCCGTCCAGCAGCGCATCATCCAGGGCCCGACCATGACCCAGCACACCGTCCAGCAGGCTGGCGGCAACGCGGCGGGCTGAGGGCGGGGCGGGGGGTGTCTGGTCTGGGGCTTCGGACATGGGCGTGTTCTAGCCTCCGGGGGATGCATAGTCGAGCGACTCGCCCGAAAGGGTGGAATCGGGCAGGCGAATCGGAGCGTTATCGCCGACCCGTGCCCCGGCTGTTCCCGGTGCCTTGCTTGGCGGGAGCGGTCAAATTTGCTACGCCTGTGCCATGCCGCAGCAAGCCACCCGAATCGCCCCCTCGATCCTCTCGGCTGATTTTGCCCAACTGGGCGCCGAGGTTGTCGCCATCGACAAGGCCGGTGCCGATTACATCCATATCGATGTGATGGACGGCCATTTCGTGCCCAATCTCACCATCGGGCCGAGCGTGGTCGGCGCGTTGCGTAAACACACGAGTAAGACCTTCGACGTGCATCTGATGATCTCGCCCATCGATGCCTTCATCCCGCAATTCGCCGAGGCCGGCGCCGACATCATCACGGTGCATCCGGAAGCCGGTCCCCATGTGCATCGCACGCTGCAGCTCATCCGCTCTCTGGGCAAGAAGGCCGGCCTGTCGCTTAACCCGGGCACCCCGGTTGAAGCCGCGCTTGCCGTGCTGGACATGGTCGACCTTGTGCTGGTGATGAGCGTCAATCCCGGTTTCGGCGGGCAGAAGTTCATCCATACCCAGCTCGACAAGATTCGTGTCTTGCGCGCCGCCATCGACAAGAGCGGCCGCGCTATCGACCTGGAAGTCGACGGTGGCATCAATGCCGAGACGGCAAAGCTTGCCGTCGATGCCGGTGCCGATGTGCTGGTGGCCGGCACCGCCACCTTCCAGGGCGGGCCGTCGGCCTATGCCGGCAACATCGCGCGGGTGCGCGCGTCCCGATCCAAGTGATCTGACGTGACTGCGGCACCGCTGCAGGATTCACTGGCGAGCAGAATGCGGCGGCGGCTGGCCGGCATCTGGTACGGCACGCGACTCTATGCCCTGGCCCTGCCGCGCAAGGCGCCACTGGAACTGCCGCTGCTGCCGGACGATCCGTTCCCGGGCGCGGTCTCGAATGCGGATCGTCTGTTCCAGGGCCGCTTCGTCTTTGCCGGCGCCGAGGTGGTATCGCCCCATGCCGCGCCCTGGGGCATGACGGCTGCCGAGACCAAACTCGATCCCGCCAGTCACGCGGCCTGGGCCGCCGGCCTGCATGGTTTTGCCTGGCTGCGCGATTTTTCTGCCCAGGGTGGCGACATGGCGCGGCGCATGGCACGCAGCCTGGTGGCCGACTGGATGGCGAAACATGCCGACCGCATCCATGGCATGGCCTGGCGGCCTGATATCGCCGGCGGCCGTCTGGCCCATTGGATTCTCGCCGCGCATTTTCTGCTTGATGGCTGCGACGAGCGCTTCGCCCATGATTTCCTGCTGTTGATCGCGCGGCACCGCGCCCATCTCGGCCGTGCCGCATTGCATGCACCGGCCGGCCTGCCGCGTCTGCGCGCCCTGCTCGGTCTGGTCTATGGCATCGAAGCGATGGGCGATGGTGCCGACGGACGCGATGGTGCCGCTGCCATGCGCGACCTGGTCGCCTGCCTCGACAGTCAGGTTCATGCCGATGGCGGTCATGTCTCGCGCAATCCCTCGATACTTTACCGCCTGCTGCGCGACCTGATCGCGCTCTGGATGTTTCTCAAGGCGGTCGATCCCGAACGCGGCGCGATGCTGCAGGTCTATCTCGACCGCATGGCACCGATGCTGCGGTTTTTCCGCCATGGCGATGGCGGGCTGGCGCTGTTTCATGGCGGCGAGGAAGAGCAGCCGTCACAGATAGACCTGGCTCTCGATCTGTCGGAGTCCGGCGGCAAGCCGCTCAACTCGGCCAGCCACAGCGGCTTTGAACGCGCGGCTGCCAAACGCGCGCTGTTGCTGCTCGATGCTGCAGGGGCACCGGCGGCACATCTTGGCACGCCGCATCGTGGCCTGCTGTCGGCTGAATTCAGTCATGCCAAGGATCGCCTGATCGTCAACTGTGGTGCCGCCCGCCGCCCGGGTGGCGGCTGGAGCGAGGCCCTGCGCGGCGTCGCTGCGCACAGCACGGTCAGTCTTGGGACTGGCGAACCGGCGCAGGATGCCCGCGTCAGCGTCACGCGCAACGAACAGGACGGTGCGATCTGGTTCGAGGCCGAGCATGATGGCTGGCAGGCCAGTCATAACCGGCTGCATCGCCGCCGTCTGTATGTGGCGGCGGGCGGCGAGGACCTGCGCGGTGAGGATATCGTCACCGAGGCGCCCGTTTCAGCGAATGCGGGCATGCCGGTACAGGCGACGCTGAGGTTGCATCTGCACCCGTCCGTGCACGCGTCTTTGATCGGCAGCGGCGACACGGTGATCCTGAAGGGCAACAGCGGGCAGGGCTGGCGTTGGCGCGGTGCCGGTGGCGTGGTACGATTGGAAGACAGCGTGTATTTCGGTAGTCGCGACACCAGTACGGGCGGCGAACCGCGCCGCACCCAGCAGATTGTTATGACCGGTTCGGCCGGTGCGGAGTCACTGGTATTCAAATGGGCCCTTACAAAAATCAATTAGGCAAGTTCGGTCCGGTGCATGTGGAGCCTGGCAAGGCTCTGCCCGGGGCGAATCCGGCCGATGACAGCCAGCTGCTCAATCTGGCCAGCCTGCCAACGCATATCTGGAAGAATGGCGGCGGCGTCACCACCGATATCGCCATGGGGCCACCCGGCGCGACGCTGGACAATTTTCGCTGGCGCGTCAGCCGCGCGGTGATCGAGCGCGACGGGCCGTTTTCGGTTTTCCCGGGCATCACCCGCTGGATCGCGCTGATGGACGGCGCCGGCTGTCATCTCGATTTCTCCGACGGCACCTCGCTCGACCTGGTGAAGCATCGCGTCTTCTGGTTCTCCGGTGATCTCGTCACGCAATGCCGGCTCAAGGGCGGGCGACCCTGCACGGTGATCAACGTGATGGCGCAGGCCGACGTGACCATGCGGGTGAATGTGCAGCGCAGTCGCCAGCCGCTGCCGTCGCAGGGCCATGCTGCGGTCTCCAGTTCCGGTGCCGCCGTGCGCCTCGATGCCTCTTATGTGCTGACGGCCGATGCGGATCGCTGAACCCCGCCCGCACGACAAGCCGGCCGGCACGCTGATCGATCTCGCCGCGCTGCCGGCGCAGCCATGGAAGAATGGCGGTGGCACCACCACCCAGATCGCCATCGATCCGCCCGAGGCCAGTCTTGACACCTTCGCCTGGCGCATCAGCAGCGCGCGTATCGAGGTCGACGGACCTTTCTCGGTCTTCGCCGGCGTCACGCGCTGGATTATGCTGCTACAGGGCAACGGCTTCGTGCTGGAGTTTCCCGGCGGCCGTTCGCTCACCGTGGCCAAGCCCTTCGTGCTGCATCGTTTCGATGGCGGTCTGCGCACGCGCTGCCGTCTGATCGATGGCCCCTGCACCGATCTGAATGTCATGGCGCGCCGCGACCTCAGCCTCAATGTCACCGTGACGACGGCGACCGCGGATGCTCCGCCCGAGGGCCATGCCCTGCGCCAGGCCGCAGGCGCGCAGATACGGCTCTCGGTCGGTCGCCTGCTGCGGGTCCTGGTCGCCGGCGAAGCCTGAGCCGCCCGGAATTCGGATCGCTGCCGGGCTTTAGCTCTTCAGGGCTTTCTCAGCCAGATCCTTGATCGAACCCTGCGGGCGCGGGCCGATCTGGGCAATCACGGCGGCGGCGCAGAGCGAGCCGAGCGTGCCGGCCTGATGCAGGTTGAAGCCATGGGTCAGGCCATAGAGGAAGCCCGAGGCGTAGAGGTCGCCGGCGCCGGTGGTGTCCACCACCTTCACGCCCTTCACCGCGTCGATGATATGCACGGCTTCGCCGGCCACGATCACCGAACCCTTTTCCGAACGCGTCAGCGCCGCGACATCGACATGCTGACGCACATGCTGCAGCGCGGAGTCGAAATCCTGCACCTGGTACAGCGCGGTGATCTCGGCCTCGTTGGCGAACAGGATGTCGATGTGGTTCTCGACGAGGTTGAGGAATTCGGCGCGATGGCGGTCGACGCAGAAGCTGTCCGACAGCGTCATCGCCACCTTGGCGCCGTTCTCATGGGCCAGCCGCATGGCCTTGCGCATGGCGTCCTTGGCGGTCGGCTGATCCCACAGATAGCCTTCCAGATAGACGATTTCAGCCTTGGCGACGGCGGCCGGATCCACATCGTCTGGCGTCAGGCCGACGCAGGCGCCCAGATAGGTGTTCATGGTGCGCTGCGCATCGGGCGTAATCAGGATCATGCAGCGCGCGGTCGAGGGGCCGTCGGTGGCCGGGGCATTATCGAACACGACACCCAGGTTGCGGATTTCGCGGATGAACACGGCACCCAGCGTGTCGTTGCGCACGCGGCCGATATACTGGACGGAGCCGCCCAGCGCGGCGACGCCGGCGGCAGTATTGGCGGCAGAACCGCCCGAGGTCTCGGTGGCGTGGCGCATCTCGGCATAGATCGCCTCGGCCCGGCCGCCATCGATCAGCGTCATGCTGGCCTTGGTCATGCCATGGGTGTCGATGAAATTGTCGTCCACCTTGGCCAGCACATCGACGATGGCATTGCCGATGGCGAGAACGTTGTTGCGAGCAGTGGTCATGGACGGCTTTCCGGGTCAGGATGAACGCCGCTACTCTGTAACCAATCGGCAGAAGGAAGGCAAATATGGACGCGTTGATCCGGATGACGGCCCGGCAGGCTGTGGCGGCCCTCAAATCCCGCGAGGTCACCCCGGCGGAACTGATCGATGCCGCCGCAGCCCGGATTGCCGCCGTCGAGCCCCAGGTCAATGCCCTGCCCACACTATGCCTGGACCGGGCCCGGGCGCTGGCCGCCAGGCTGGTGCCGCCCGATCCGGCCCCGCCGGGCTATCTTTACGGCCTGCCGATGGCCACCAAGGATCTCGTCGATGTGGCGGGCGTGCGCTCCACCCAGGGCAGCCGCGTCTTCGCCGATTACGTGCCGGCCAAATCCGGCTGGTCGGTCGAACGGCTGGAAGGCAACGGGGCGCTGATTATCGCCAAGTCGAACACGCCGGAATTCGGCGCCGGCTCGCAGACCTTCAACGATGTCTTCGGCACCACCACCAATCCGTGGAATACCGCCACCACCCCGGCCGGGTCCTCGGGCGGTGCGGCGGCGGCCCTGGCGGCGGGCGAAGTCTGGCTCGCTGATGGCTCCGATCTCGGCGGTTCCTTGCGCATTCCCGCCAGCTTCACCTCCGTGGTCGGCCTGCGTCCGTCGCCCGGCCGCGTTGCCTTCGGTCCGCGCGCGCTGCCCTTCGATCCGCTGTCGGTCTATGGCCCGATGGCGCGCAACGTGGCCGATTGCGCCCTGATGCTGGATGCGATGAGCGGCTTCGAGCCGCGCGATCCCTTAAGCATTCCGGCGCCAGAGCGCAGCTTCGTTGCGTCTGTCGATCACGCCATGGTCACTGGTCGTCTGCCGAGTCGATTTGCTAGTGGCTGCCGTATCGGCTGGTCGGCGGATCTCGGTCTCTCGCCGGTCGATGCGGAAGTGCTGCAGCTCTGCGAAGCCGCCGTGAAGCGGATCGAAAAGCTGGGCGCCGCGGTCAGCGACGAGATTCCCGATTTCAGTGGGGCGGAAGAGTGTTTCCAGGTTCTGCGCGCCGCCAACTTCGCCGTCACCGTATGGCCGAAGATCAAGGACAAGACCGATCTGGTGAAACCGGAAGTGATCTGGAATGCCGAGAAGGGGCTCAAGCTCACCGGCGAGGAAAAAGCGCAGGCCCTGCGCACACAGGGGCTCATCTACAATCGCGTCGCCAGTTTCTTCGAGAAGCACGATTTCCTGGTGCTGCCCACCTGCGTGGCGCCGCCCTTCGATCATCGCAAGCGCTATCTGGAAGAAGTCGCCGGCCGCAAATTCGACACCTACATTTCCTGGCTGGTGCTCACCTTTGCCATCACCATCACCGGCACGCCGGCGATCTCGATTCCCTGCGGCTTTACCCGCAAGGGACTACCGGTCGGACTCCAGATCGTGGCGCGGCCGCGCGCCGAGGCCGAATTGCTGGCCTTCAGTGCGGTGCTCGAGGCCGATCTGGGGCTGAGCCAGAACGTGCCCCTCGATCCGATTGCAGGCACGGCATGATCGCCGCGTCCTTCTCGCGCGCGCTGGCGCAGCTGCCCGATCCGGCTTTCCGCAGCGTGCTGGTGAAGTCGCTGCTGATCAGCATGGTGGTGTTCGGCCTGCTGGCGGTCGGCCTGTGGTCGGCTTTGCTGCTGCTGCCGGAAACGCAGCAGACCTGGATCGACTGGGTGGTCGGCTTCCTCTCGGGTGTCGGCTTCTTCCTTGGCATGATGCTGCTGTTTCCGGCGGTAATGACCGCAGCCATCGCCCTGTTCATCGACGATATCGCCGATGCGGTGGAGGCACGCTATTACCCTGGCCAGCCGCGCGGCCGGCCGGTGGCCTTCTGGCCGGCACTGGGCAACGCGCTGCGGTTTCTCGCCACCGTGCTGCTGATCAACCTGGCGCTGCTGCCGCTCTATGCCGTGCTGCTGTTCTTCCCGCCGCTGTCCTGGCTGCTGTCGGTCACCGTGAACGGCTGGCTGGTCGGCCGCGAGTATTTCGAGGCCGTGGCCTTCCGCTACCAGCCGCGCGCCGAGGCGGATCTGCTGCGCCGCCGGCGCCGTGGCGATGTCTGGCTCTGCGGCGTGCTCATTGTCCTTCTGTTAACCATTCCGCTGGTAAATTTTCTTGTCCCGATTGTAGCGACCGCTTTCATGGTACATGTCTACAAGCGATTGCACATGACAGGCCCGCATCAATCGGGCGGGACAGGCCTTTAACGCCGGCAGTACAGGGCTGCCAGACGGATATGAGGAGTGCCGCATGTTTGGTCGCAAGAAGCCGAGTACCGAGAGCGCCGCGCCGTTGCCGCTCGCCCCGGAGCCGAAGCAGCCTGAACTGGCGATCGGCCCCGTCGCTGCCGCGCCGGCTCCGCTGAAGGCGCTCGATGACGACCTGCCGCCGATGCCCAGCCATCTGCGCGCGGTCGGCAAGCCCGTCCTGCCCACTGCCCCCGTATCCGCCCCCGTATCCTCAGGAGCTCCCGTCATGGCCGAAGTGACCCCCCCGACCCCGACCTTCCGTCCCGAAATCGCCAAGCGTCCGAATGCCGACCTCGCGCCCAAGGCCGTGGTGCAGGCCAGCGCCGGTTCGGTCTCCTCGCCGTCTTCGGGCACCAATACCGAACCGAAAGTGCTGCTGATCGGTCGCGAAATCAGCCTGACCGGCCAGATCACCGCCTGCGACAAGGTGGTGGTGGAAGGCCGCGTCGAGGCCCAGCTGACCGACAGCCGTTTTGTCGAGATCACCGAAAGCGGCCAGTTCAAGGGCTCGGCCGAGGTGGATGAAGCGGAAATCCGCGGCCGCTTCGAGGGTCGCCTCAGTGTGCGTGGCCGCCTGCTCATCCGTGGCAGCGGCAAGGTTTCGGGCGAGATCGCCTATGGCCAGGTCGAGATCGAATGCGGCGGCGAGATTTCCGGCACGGTGCAGACTGTGGCGGCGGGCGCCCGTCCGGCCACGTCATCGGCGGCCGCCGAATAACTTTTTTTCTCAGGCCTATCTGTTTAAGCTGCGCGGCGTGAAAACGCCGCGCTTCTTTTTTGTCCTGCCGTTCCTGCTCGGGCTTGCCGCCTGTGGCGGACGGCCCGCGGCTACGCCCGCCACCGGTGTGATGCCGGGCGAGGTACTCGATCTTTCCCTGGTGCACCAGCAGCCGAACGAGCCGCCGCGCCGCGCCGTCTCCGCCGATGTGGTGCGCAAGTCCGAGGCCGAGGCGCGGGCGCTGTTCGGCGTGCCGACGGCGCTGCGTCGGGAACCGCCGGGTGAGGTCTGGCAGTATCAGGCGGAATTGCCGCGCTGCACGCTGCTGCTGTTTCTCTATCCCGATGATGCCGCCGCGCGCCTGCGCGTCAGCCATGCCCAGGTCCTGAGCCGCGTGCGCGGCCAGACAGTGGACGACAGCGACTGTCTCGCAGCCCTGCTCAAGACGCCGCAGCCGGCCGGGCCGGCGGCACGGCCGCTCTCCTAGTCCAGATCCAGGAACTCCGCGCGGAAGTCGGCATAGGTCAGCACGCGCAGGCCTTCCACATCCGGGATCGCGCGTGCCGTCTGCGTCAGCTGGTCCGTCAGGGCCTGGTCGTCGGTCACGAACAGGTCGCAGTGGGTTTTCGCCGCCGCCGCGATCATGGCGTCGCGCGCGGCATCCCAGCGGCTATTGAGTGACACCGTCTCGCAGCCCAGTTCGTGATACAGCTCCAGCAGCCGCAGGCGCCGCGGGATATCGGCGATCTGATGCAGCTCGTCTTCCTGCACGCGCGTGGTCACCAGGTTCAGCGGCATGCCGATGATCCGTGCGGCATCGTCATGCGCCAGGATCTGATCGTAGGCATTGGTGTCGAACATCAGACAGAGCGTCATGGCCTGGGCCGCCACTGTGCTGGCGTCAGCACGCTATCCAGCAGACCGCCGGCACAGCCGGAGGTAAGGCTGCATGGCCGCTGCTCGGGCAAGGCGTTCGTCCCCTTCATTTCTCCCTCTGCGCCGCTGCTTGCGGGCCGGGCCGGCATCCGGCGACAATGGTCGCCATCGCGACTCCGGCCAGTTTACCCCAGAATGCCGCAGCAAGCCGGGCGGAACAACCGTACCGGACAGAGAGGAAATATGACGGATTCGTCCATTGATGCGGTCCTGATCCAGATTAACGCCACCGGCCAGCTGGTCCTGGGGGGCGTTCTGGCCGTCATCATGTTCGGGGTGGCGCTGGACCTGCGGTTCAGCGATTTTGCCGATGTCCTGCGCCGGCCGCTGGCGCCGTTTTCGGGCCTCGCCGCCCAGCTGCTGGTGCTGCCGGCCGTCACCTGGGCCATCACCATGGTGATGCAGCCGGCCCCCAGCATCGCGCTGGGCATGATGGTGGTGGCGGCCTGCCCGGGCGGCAATCTGTCCAATCTGCTGACTCATATGGCGCGCGGCAACACCGCGCTGTCGGTCAGCATGACCGGCATTTCCAGCATCCTCGCCGTGGTGACCACGCCGCTGAACATTCTCTTCTGGGCCTCGCTCAATCCTGCAACCGCCGTGCTGCTGCGGCAGGTGAGCATCGAACCGGTCTCCTTCATCGGCTCCACCGTCATGATCCTCGGCATTCCGATGGTCGCCGGCATGCTCACCGTACGCTACTGGCCCGGTGCTGCTGCCCGGTTGCGGCGGCTCTTCCAGATTCTCTCACTGTTGTTCCTGGTCGTGTTCATCGCCGCCACCGTGGTGGCGAATGGCCGGCATCTGGGCGTCTTCCTCACCCAGATCCTGCCGCTGGTGGTGCTGCATAACACTGTCGCTGTCCTGCTGGGCTGGGCAGCGGCGCGAGTCTGGCGGCTCAGCGCCTTCGACACCCGTGCCATGACCATCGAGGTCAGCATGCATAATTCCGGCCTGGGCCTGGCGCTGATCCTCAATCATTTCGATGCGCTCGGCGGCGCGGCGCTGATCGCGGCCGGCTGGGGCGTATGGCATATTGTGTCGGGCTGGGCGCTCGCCGCATGGTGGAAGCGCCAGGATCAGCGGGCTGGTTTTGCCTAGGCAGGGATTGCCATGCTGCCTCAGGTTAAGTTTCGTCCGGTGCTTTCGTCTTCGGCTTGAAGGCGCAGTCGACGGCGACGATGCAGCGCCAGCAGTCCGGCTTGCGCGCCTTGCAGATATAACGGCCGTGCAGGATCAGCCAGTGATGGGCATGCTGGACATATTTTTTCGGCACGGCCTTTTCCAGCGCCAGTTCCACATGCAGCGGCGTCTTGCCCTTGGCCAGGCCGGTGCGGTTGCCGACCCGGAAGATATGGGTGTCGACGGCAATCGTCGGCTCGCCCCAGATCACGTTCAGCACCACATTGGCGGTCTTGCGGCCGACGCCGGGCAGCTCTTGCAAAGCGTCGCGGTCGCGTGGCACCTCGCCGCCATGGCGTTCGATCAGCAGCTTCGACAGCGCGATCACATTCTTGGCCTTGGTGTTGAACAGGCCGATGGTCTTGATGTGTTGTTTCAGTCCGTCTTCGCCCAGCTTCAGCATGGCCTGCGGCGTGGTCACCGTCTTGAACAGTTTCTCGGTCGCCTTGTTGACGCTGACATCGGTGGCCTGGGCCGACAGCGCCACGGCGACCAGAAGCGTATACGGGTTGACGTATTTCAGCTCGGTCTGCGGCGCCGGATCGGCGGCCGACAGCGTGGCGAAGAAATGTTCGATCTGGGCAGGCTTCATGAACGGGTGATGGGGCTTGGCAGACGCGGGCTGGTCAGTGATCTTTAGACTGCCATGAAAGCCTTTAGCAAGCTCGCCCTGCTGCTGTTGCTCCTGTCTGCCCTGCCGTCTGCGGCCGCGGCGCAGGAGCAGTGCCGCCTGCCGTCCCGCATCGAGGCCGCGCCCTGTCCTGCGGCGGGCCGCGAGGAAGCGCGCGGGGTAAAAGGCGATTTCGACCATTACGTGCTGAGCTTCAGCTGGTCGCCGGCCTTCTGCGCCGGGCCGGGGGGCAACCGGGCGACGCTGCAATGCCGCGACAACCGCTTCGGCTGGGTGGTGCATGGCCTGTGGCCGCAATACGCAGACCGGCGCGCCGGCCAGCGCTGGCCGCAATATTGCGGCCGGGCCGATCTCGTGCCCGAGCCGGTGCTGCGCCGGCATCTCTGCACCTCGCCCGATCCGCGGCTGATGCAATGCGAATGGGCCAAGCATGGCAGCTGCAGCGACTTCGCCGACCCGGCCGGCTATTTCGAGGCCATCGAAAGGCTGCGCGCCCGGCTCACGCTCCCGGAGCCGCAAAGCGGTCTGGGCACCGCCGCTTTCGAAAGCGCGGTGATGGCGGCCAACGCCGCCGCCGGACTGGAGCGCCGTCATCTGCAGGCTGTCGGCGGACCCGACGGCATCCGCGAGTTGCGGGTCTGCGTCAGCCGCGATCTCGGCCGGTTCATCCCCTGCCGGGGCTGAATCCCGGAACTTGTGCGCGAATAAAAGACAACTGAAATCCCCCATCGCTATTGTCGGCCTGCAGACAATCGTATGAAATCCACCGGAGATAAGTGGAGTTTCTGGGGGGAAATCATGATTTTACAGCGCTCGATCGGTGCGCGGCTTATTGCCGCCATGCTGGGCATCACCTTTGCCGTCACCGCGGTCATCGCCAGTTACATGTTTATTAAGCAGGTGAGCTCGGCCGGGGAAGACCTGCGCGACGATTTGCAGGGCAAATACGAGGCGGTGCTGGAAGGCATCGATTTCGAGGGTCGCACGGTTTCGGCGGTCAGCGCCACCCTTACCGGCCTCAGGCCGCTGCAGGAAGCCGTGGCCAGGGGCGATCGCGAGGCCGGCCTCGCGTTGCTGACCGAGAGCCTGAAGATCCTGCAGCAGCGTCAGGGCGTCGGCCTGATCACGGTGCAGACGCCGGCCGGCGTTGCCCTGTTGCGCGTCCATTCGCCGACCAACCACAGCGACAATGTGCTGAGCCGCCGCCAGACGGTGAAGCAGGCCATCGATACCGGCAAACCTCATACCGGCATCGAACCGGGCCGCGAGACGCTGAGCCTGTTCTCCTCCCATCCGCTGCTGCATGAGGGCAAGCTGGTCGGCGTGGTCGATACCGGCACCAATCTGAGCGCCGAATTCCTGCAGCGCATGAAGCGCCATCTGAATGTCGATCTCACCCTGCATCTGCTGACCGAAGACAAGCTGAATGTCTATGCCAGCACCTTTGCCGAGAAGACCACGGCAACCGAGGCCGAGTATCGCGCGGCACTCGGCGGCGCACAGTCGGTGAAAACCGCCACGTTCAAAGGCCGCCAGACCACCACGCTGTTGGCGCCGCTGAATAACTTTTCCGGCAAGGCCATCGCCGTACTCGAGATCGTCGCCGATACTGAACGTCAGGCTGCCGAACAGCGCCATGAGCTGCTGATTATCGGCCTGTTCACGCTGGTCACCCTGCTGCTCACCGCCGCTGTCGCCGTCTGGCTGTCGCGCGGTCTGAGCCGTCCGGTCACGGCGATGACGGAATCGATGCAGACTCTGGCCGCTGGCGATCTCGACCGAGAGATTCCGGCGCAGGATCGCGTGGATGAACTCGGCGCCATGGCGAAGGCCGTGCAGGTGTTTCGTGAACAGGCCCTCGAAAACCGTCGTATGGCGGCCGAGCGCGACAGCCAGCGCCAGGCGTACGAGGATCAGCGCAAGGCCCAGGAAGACGAACTGGATCGCTCCATCGGCGGCATCGTCGCGGCAGCGGCGGCCGGCGATCTGAGCCAGCGTATTGCTGTCGACGGCATGGATGGCGTGATGCGGCGCCTGGGCGATGGCGTGAACACCTTGGTCGCCACCACCGATGGTGCGCTGAAGGAACTGGGCACGGTGCTCGATCGCCTGGCCGAGGGTGATCTCAGTGGCCGTGTGCAGGGCAACTACGCCGGTGTCTTCGCCGGCCTGCAGCAGGCGACCAACAGCATGGCTGAGCGTATCTCGGAGGTCGTGCGCGGCCTGTCGCAGAATGCCGAAGCGGTGAATGCGGCGGCAGCCGAAATCTCGACCGGCAGCCAGGATCTGGCCAGCCGCACAGAATCGCAGGCTGCCAGCATTGAAGAGACGGCCGCCTCCATGCACGAGATCACGGCGACCGTGCGCCAGAATGCCGACAATGCCCAGGCGGCCAGCCAGCTGGCGGTGGTGGCGCGCGATGCCGCAGAAAAGGGTGGCGGCGTGGTGTCAAATGCGGTGACTGCGGTCAGTCGCATCGAGGACAGTGCCCAGAAGATTTCCGACATCGTGTCGCTGATCGACGAGATCGCCTTCCAGACCAATCTTCTGGCCTTGAATGCGTCTGTGGAAGCGGCGCGTGCGGGTGAGTCCGGCAAGGGCTTTGCCGTGGTCGCCCAGGAGGTGCGGGCGCTGGCCCAGCGTTCCGCCAATGCCTCGAAGGACATCAAGGCGCTGATCGCGGAATCCAACACCCAGGTCAAGACCGGTGCGGCGCTGGTCAACCAGACCGGCCAGTCGCTGACCGAGATCGTGGCTTCGATCAAGAAGGTGTCGGATATCGTGGCCGAGATCGCCGCCGCCTCGCGCGAACAGGCGACCGGACTGGATCAGGTCAATACGGCGGTCGGCAGCATGGACGAAATGACCCAGCGCAACGGCGCCCTCGTCGAGGAAACCTCGGCTTCGGCCCAGGCGCTCGCCGGTCAGGCCCAGGAGCTGGCCGGGCTGGTCGGGTTCTTCCGTCTCCGGTGATATCAGGCGGCCGGCAGCGGGGCTGCACGCTCCGGCTGCCGGTCTCCGGGCCGGTTCGCATTATTCGTGCATAACCATTACTAGTTTTTAATATACCAATATACAACCAAACCCCGTTACTCTGGCCCCAGGGTTAAGAGGCGTTGCCAGGGGTGGCAGAGTGAATCAGTCGAGCCAATCGGGACATCTGCGGCAGGAAACCCTGCGGCTGCTGGCTCAGGTCGAAAAGCAGGGCCTGGATATCGCGCGCGCCTATCAGGACGGCAGCGACGTGTCCGGCCGCTTCACCGATTTTCGCCGCTTCATCGAAAAGGTCGACCACTTCTACGTCTTCATCGATCTGGTGGAAGAACGCCTGCCGGGCTTCGACGACGACAAGCGCGCCGCGCTGAAGCGCCATCTGGCCGATATCCGCTGGCGCATCGTCATCGTCGAAGTCGATACGACGCAGATTTTCCTGGTGCGTATCGGTGAGTCCAGCCTGCCCTGGCCGCTGGGCAGCCGGCAGTTCCTGCAGCGCCGGCTCGAGCGCCTGGACGAGATTGACGCCTATTTCGATGCCTTCGGCGAGATCTATGAACTGCAGCCGCTGAGCGAGGCGATGGTGCGCGCGGTCAGCGGCCTGCTGAAGGCGCAGATTCCGCGGGCCACCGAACTGAACGACTTCACCGGCAGTGTGCTGGTACGGCCGGAAGAGATGACCGTGCAGCTCGACCGCGGTGGCGCCGCCCGTCGCCGCAGCCCGCCGCCGCTGCCCCAGCGTGCGCCGACTCCGCCCTTCCGGATACGCGAGATGGATGGCCGCTTCTATGCCGATCGCGATGGCATCGTGGCGGTGAGCGAAGCCTGCCGCGTGGCGCAGATGAGCCTCGATGATCTCGCCCGCCGGCTGGGCATGAGCCGGCCAAGCCTGGTGCTGCTGCTGAACGGCAGCGATCCGCTGGCGCGCGGCGCGGTGGATGAGATCCGCAGCTTCGTCAAAACCCATGGCGGCAGTTATGTCTGAGCGGGCCTCCCGCGCACCGAGTCAGCAGATCGCCTATGAGGTTGATGAGATCAGCCGCATCATCACCGTGGTTTATATCGGCGCGCTGACCGATGCCGATGTGCTGGATTTCTATCGCGGCCTGGTGGGCAGCAGGGCCGATGCATCCGATTACGATTTCCTGCTCGACATGCGCTACACCGACTGGGCGGCGCAGATCGAAACCATTGCCGGAATCGATGCCCTGTTCAGCGACGGCAGCCGCCTGGAAGCCCGCCGCATCGCCGTGGTTCGCAAGGACCATGCCGTTGCCTACGAGCGCGACAGCGCCCTGATCCGCCATGGCATCGGCAATCGCCGGATTCAGTATTTTGCCGCTCTGGATACCGGTCGCAACTGGCTGACCGGCCTGCCGCCAGTCTAACCTTTCGCTTACCGTAGACGGAAAGTTATCCCGGACAGGCCAGGATGAGCCTAGGGTGTCGGCATGACGGCTGACGGAATCGCGGAGCGGCAGAATGGCCCCCAAAGCAAATGACCTGCGTGCGGCGGCGCTGGCCCTGGTGAGCCAGGTGGAGCGCCAGGCCATGGACATTGCCCGCTACTACAACAATGGCGATGGCGTGGCCGACAGCTTTGTCAATTTCCGTACCCTGATCGACAAGCTGGACCAGTTCCATGTCTTTGTCGGCCTGGTGGAGAACCGGCTGGGCGATTTCGAACCCGAGAAACAGGCGGTGCAGGCGAAGAACCTGACCGATATCCGCTGGCGTCTCCTGCTGCTGGAGGTCGCCGCCACGCGCGGCTTCCTGGTACGCTTCATCGCCAGCGGCAAGCCCTGGCCGCTCGGCAGCAAGGCCTTTGTGGCGCGGCGCCAGGGGCGGCTGGACGAAATCACCGCTTTCCATGCCGATATCGGCCAGAAATACGATCTGCCGCTGCTGGATGCCGGATTGCTGCGCGAGGTGACCGATCTGCTGGAAACCCAGCTGGGCCTCAGCCGCGCGCTGGACGATTTCAGCGCGCCGGATTTTGCCGCCGGCCTCGACAGTTTCGCTCCGCCACCGCCACCGCCGCGCCGTGAACCGCCGCCCGTGCGCGTCGCCCCACCGCCCGCCACGGCACCGGTGGCCAGTGCCCTGCCGCCCAAGCGGCGCCTGAACACGCGCCATGAGGGCGACAATGTCTATATCGATGCCGAGGGTGCCTCGGTGGTGAACGACGCTTGCAAGGTGGCGAAGATCACGCTGGACGAGCTGGCCAGCCAGCTGGCGCTCAGCCGCTCGACACTGGTGCTGATGCTCAACGGCAGCGATGCCATCGAGAAAAAGCCGCTGAACCAGCTGCGCAACTTTGTCGGCCGCAATGGCGGCCTAGTATAGGGGCGGCCCGGTATAGGCCTCAGAACTCGACGTCGAGCTCGTCCAGATCCTCAGGTTCCGATTTTGCAGCGCCGATCCATTCCTGCATGATCGGCCAGGCCATCACGGTCTGGCAGTAGGCGGCGCAGGCCGGATCCAGCTTCACGTCATAGGTGAGGAAGCGGGTGCAGACCGGGGCATACATCGCATCGGCCACACTGGGCTTCGCCCCGAACAGCCAGGGGCCGCCGTAAGCCGTGAAGCAGTCGCGCCAGATCGTCACCACGCGCTCGATATCGGCCTGGGCCCCGGCCCAGACCTTGAAGCCCGGGTAATGCGCCTTCAGGTTCATCGGCAGGGCCGAGCGCAGATTGGAAAAGCCCGAATGCATCTCGCCCGAGATCGAGCGGCAATGGGAACGCTGCACCGTGTCGGTTGGCAATAATCCGGCATCGGGGAAGATTTCCCCTAGGTAAGCCGCGATCGCCAGGGTGTCCCAGACCGAGATGGCGCCATGGGTCAGCCGCGGCACCAGGAAGCTGGGCGAGAGCAGCAGAAGCTCGGCGCGGGTCGAGGGATCGTCGCTGGACAGCAGCTTTTCCTCGAAATCGAGCCCGGCCATGCGGCAGAGCAGCCAGCCGCGCAGCGACCACGACGAGTAGTTCTTGCTGCTGATGGTCAGTGTGGCCTTCATCCCGTCCGTCCCCCAGCCTTTGTCTGATACATATATCTCGCATTGCAGCGTAAACTGCATTAGCTTTTTTTGCAGATCGGAACGGCAGCCGTGGGGGAGTGCCGCCGGTCGGGGGCAGTAGGCCCCAAAACCCGCGGGGCCTGACGCTGCTTTATCTTGCTTACCAGACCCAGGCCGACCTGATGGCGCCCCTGCGCCAGCTGGCCTCCAGCGCCCTGCCGGGGCTGCAGCAGATGGCATCGATGAATCCGGGCCTGCGCGGCATCGCGGCCTATACCGAGATGGTGTCGCGTGCCGGCATCAGCCATGGCCGCCCGCCCTATAACATCGAGAGCGTCAAGGTCGGCAACCGCGAGGTGCCGGTGGTCGAGGAACCGGCCCTGGTGATGCCGTTTGGCACCCTGCTGCATTTCAAAAAGAACCTGGATGCCACCCAGTCGCATCTGGGGGTGCAGCCGCGCGTGCTGGTGATCGCGCCGCTGTCGGGGCATTTCGCCACCCTGCTGCGCGACACCGTGGCCACCATGCTGCCCGACCACGATGTCTACATCACCGACTGGCACAATGCCCGCGACGTGCCGCTCAGTGCCGGCCGCTTCGGCTTCGAGGATTATGTCGATCACCTGATCCATTTCCTCGAGATGATCGGGCCGGGCGCCCATATGGTGGCGGTGTGCCAGCCCTGCGTGCAGGCGCTGGTGGCGGCCAGCGTGATGGCCGAGAACAAGCACAAGGCGCAGCCGCGCTCGATGACCCTGATGGCCGGGCCGATCGACACCCGCCTCAATCCCACCAAGGTCAACACGCTGGCCAAGGAGCACCCGATCGAGTGGTTCAAGGAGAAACTGCTCTCCACCGTGCCGCCGGGCCTGCCGGGCGCGGGCCGCAAGGTCTATCCCGGCTTCATGCAGCTTACGGCCTTCATGAGCATGAACATGGACCGCCATGTGAAGGCGCATGTCGAACTGTTCGAAAACCTGTGGCGCGGCGATATCGCCCAGGCGACCAAGACCAAGGATTTCTACGACGAATATTTCGCCGTGCTCGACCTCGATGCCGAATTCTATATCGAGACGGTGCAGTGGGTGTTCCAGGAACACCGCCTGCCGCTCGGCACGCTCACCCATCGCGGCCGCGTGGTGAACCCGAAGGCGATCCGCAAGACCGCCCTGCTCACCGTGGAAGGCGAGCGCGACGACATCTGCGCCATCGGCCAGACGGTGGCGGCGCATGATCTCTGCACCGGCCTGAAGCCCTATATGAAGCGGCATCATCTGCAGGCCGGCGTGGGCCATTACGGCGTGTTCAGCGGCAAACGCTGGGCCAACCAGATCTATCCGTTGGTGAAAAACACCATCCTGGCGATGGAATAAGGCTTAAGTGCCTGAAGAGTCTGGGCCGCTGCGGTCCGGCCATGACCAATACGGGGCCAATTGGGTGCCAATTGCGGCCCATTGAGAGCCAGTTGAGGCCCATTCAGGGCCGATTGAGTCCCGTTCAAAGCCAATTCCGTCCCATGCAGAGCCGATCGAGTCTGATTGCGGCCAATCGGGTGGAGCAAGACGTATTCACGATGGGCAAGAGCGGCGACCCAACAGGATGAGTCGCATACAGACGTATTCTTCAAGAAATAAGAACAAAAGAAGAATATTGCAGACGGACCCCTTGGTCAAGTAAAACGCTTCGGCCCTTCATGATGACAACCAGCGTTTCAGGATTTTCAGCGTGTTCGAACAGGCCTTCAGGAATATCGATGATGTCCTCCGCAAGGAGGCCGGCTGCACCACCGAACTGGATTACACCGAGCAGACCTCCTGGCTGCTCTTCCTGAAATACCTCGATGCCCTGGAGCAGGAGCGGCATACGGTCGCCAAGATCGAGGGCAAGCCCTACAAGTTCATCCTCGACAAGCGCTATCGCTGGGAAAGCTGGGCGGCGCCGAAGGATAAAGCCGGCAAGCTCGATCACAACACGGCGCGCGCCGGCGACGACCTGATCGATTTCGTCAACGACGACCTGTTCCCCTATCTGCGTGGCTTCCGCGAGAAGGCGAGCGGACCGAATACCATCGAATACAAGATCGGCGAAATCTTCGCCGAGATCAAAAACCGCATCACCAGCGGCTATACCTTGCGCGAAATCGTCGACCAGCTCGATGGCCTGCGCTTCGGCTCGCAGGCCGAAAAGCACGAACTCTCCGATCTGTATGAATCGCGCATCCGCAAGATGGGCAATGCCGGGCGCAATGGCGGCGAATACTACACGCCGCGCCCCCTGATTCGTGCCATGATCAAAGTGATCGATCCCAAGATCGGCGAGCGCATCTATGACGGCGCCTGCGGCTCGGCCGGATTCCTATGCGAGGCCTTCGCATACCTGGATACCAAAGCGACCAAGACCAAGGACAAGAAAATCCTGCAGGAGAGCACCTTCTTCGGCAAGGAGAAGAAGTCGCTCGCCTATGTGATCGGCATCATGAATATGATCCTGCATGGCATCGCGGCGCCGCATATCCTGCACACCAACACGCTGGCCGAGAACCTCGCCGATATCCAGGCCAAGGATCAGTTCGATGTGATCCTTGCCAATCCGCCCTTCGGCGGCAAGGAGCGCGACGAGATTCAGCAGAATTTCCCGATCCGCACCGGCGAGACGGCTTATCTGTTCCTGCAGCATTTCATCAAGATGCTGAAACCCGGCGGCCGCGCCGCCGTGGTGATCAAGAACACGTTTCTGTCCAACACCGACAACGCGTCGGTCAAGCTGCGCGAGGAATTGTTGACCACCTGCAATCTGCACACTGTGCTGGATTGCCCGGCGGGCACGTTCCAGGGCGCGGGCGTGAAGACCGTGGTGCTATTCTTTGAGAAGGGCAGTAAGACTCAAAAGATATGGTATTACCAGCTCGATCCAGGTCGGAATTTGGGTAAGACCAATCCGCTCAATAACGACGATTTGGCTGATTTTATTTCGTTGCAGAGTGGTTTATCCGGTTCAGAGAAGAGCTGGAGTGTCGCCGTCGCAGCTATAGATTCAATGATGCTCGACCTATCGGTGAGGAATCCAAACGGTAAGGGAGATATCCAATATCGCAATCCTCAAGAAATTTTAGACGAAATCGCTGCGCTAGATGTGGACAGCGCGAACGTCCTTCGGAAAATTCGGGGATTGTTGTGAGTTTGAATTGGGCGACGAAGCCATTGGGTGACGTATGCCGTATTGTTGGCGGCGGGACACCGAGCAAGAACAAGGTCGAGTATTTTTTAGGGGATATCCCGTGGGCCACTGTCAGAGACATGCACTCCGATATTCTATCCGAAACCGAGCATTCGATAACTGAAGCGGCGTTAAAAAACAGCTCCGCGAAAGTCGTTCCCGCAGAGAGTGTTATTATCGCCACTCGTGTTGGGCTGGGGAAAGTTTGCTTAGCGGCGCAGGATACGGCAATCAATCAAGATTTGCGTGGTGTTATTCCGATTGACAAGAATTCATTGTCGGCAAAGTTTTTATTTTTTTGGTTTAAAAGTATTGCAGATCGGATTGTCGCGGCGGGAAGGGGGGCGACTGTACATGGCGTGACATTGCCATTCGTGAAGTCACTTCAAATTCCTTTGCCTCTGCGGTCGGAGCAAGAACGGATTGTTGGGATTCTTGAGGAAGCATTTGATTGGATAGATGCAATAAAAGCGAATTCAGAATCGAGTCTTAGAGATGCTTATGATCTTTATGATTCCTACATGAACCAGATGTTTTCTTCCTTCAGTGGGAAAGATTCTTCATTCGGAGAGCTAGCTACTTTCAGGAATGGCCTGAACTTCACTCAATCTAGCCGTGGAGAAACAGTAAGAATCGTAGGAGTGAAGGATTTTAAAAATAGGTTTTGGGTGGATTTCTTGAGCTTAGATAGCGTTACTATTAATGGCGGATTAGATGATAGTGACGTATTGGAGGAGGGCGACATACTTTTCGTTCGCTCGAATGGGAATGTCGAATTAATTGGGCGAAGTTTATTGGTGGGCGCTGTTGACGAGCGCATTGCTTATTCCGGGTTTACCATACGAGCACGGCTGAAAAATAAGAACGATGTGATGCCAAAGTATGTTTGCCATTATTTGAAGTCGTCTGTTCTGCGGCGAAAGATGGTGGATGGGGGTAATGGAGCAAACATCAAAAGCTTAAATCAGAGCACCCTCTCAAATTTGATTATTCCGCTCCCTTCCACCACAACACAGAAGAGAATTGTTGATTCGCTCGAAAAAGCTTCTGAGCAAATTTGGCACCTAAATTCCCTTTATAAACGCAAACTCATCGCCCTCGACGAGCTGAAGAAGTCCTTGCTGAGTCACGCCTTCAGCGGCAATCTGTGATGGCATGAACGAAGCCGAGACGCGTGCCGAGCATATCGATCCTGCCCTGGCCGCCGCCGGCTGGGGCGTGGTGGCGGGCAGCCGTATTCGCCGTGAATATCCGATTGTGCCGGGCCGGCTGGAAGGCCATGGTCGGCGCGGCAAGAGCCTGACCGCCGATTACCTGCTGATCTATCGCAACACCACGCTGGCGGTGATCGAGGCCAAGGCCTGGGCCGAGCCGCTGACGCTCGGCGTGGCCCAGGCCAAGAATTATGCCGGCAAGCTGTCGGTGCGCTTCGCCTATGCCAGCAATGGCCAGGGCGTCTATGGCATCGACATGCAATCGGGCCATGAAGGCGAGTTGCCGCGCTTTCCCACGCCCGACGAACTCTGGGCGCTGACCTTCAGCGCGGCCAATGCCTGGCGCGACCGTTTCGCCACCGTGCCGTTTGAGGATCGCGGCGGTTATTTCGAAGGCCGCTATTACCAGGACACCGCCGTCGAGCGCGTGCTGCAGGCCATCGGCAATGGCCGCGATCGCATCCTGCTGACGCTCGCCACCGGCACCGGCAAAACCTTCATCGCTTTCCAGATCTCCTGGAAACTGTTCCATAGTCGCTGGAACCTGAAGGATTGGCGCGATGGCACCGAGCCGACGCGCCGGCCGCGTATCCTGTTCCTGGCCGACCGCAACATCCTGGCCAATCAGGCCTTCAATGCCTTCTCGGCGTTTCCCGAGGATGCCCTGGTGCGGATCAGGCCCGACGAGATCGCCAGACGCGGCCGCGTGCCCACCAATGGCAGCATCTTCTTCACCATCTTCCAGACCTTCATGAGCGGCCCGGTGGATGAGCAGGGCAATCCCTCGCCCTATTTCGGCGACTATCCGCCGGATTTTTTCGATTTCATCGTGATCGATGAATGCCATCGCGGCGGCGCCAATGACGAAAGCACCTGGCGGGCGATCCTGGAGTATTTTTCGCCCGCCGTGCAACTGGGCCTCACCGCCACGCCGAAGCGGCGCGACAATGTCGATACCTATGCCTATTTCGGCGAGCCGGTGTTCACCTATTCGCTGAAGGCCGGCATCAACGATGGCTTCCTGACGCCGTTTCGCGTCAAACAGATCGCCACCACGCTGGATGATTATATTTTCACGCCCGGCGATACCCTGGTGCAGGGCGAGGTCGAGGCCGGCAAGCGCTACACCGAGGGCGAGTTCAACAAGATCATCGAAATCCGCGAACGCGAGGCCCATCGCGTCAAGCTGTTCATGCAGCAGATCGACCAGCGCGAGAAGACGCTGGTCTTCTGCGCCACCCAGGACCATGCGCTGCTGGTGCGCGACCTGATCAACCAGATCAAGACCAGTCCCGATCCGAATTACTGCCATCGCGTCACCGCCGATGATGGTGCGCTGGGCGAACAGCATCTGCGTATCTTCCAGGACAACGAAAAGACCATCCCCACCATCCTGACCACGTCACAAAAGCTGTCGACCGGCGTGGATGCCCGCAATATCCGCAATATCGTGCTGCTGCGGCCGATCAACTCGATGATCGAGTTCAAGCAGATCATCGGGCGCGGCACGCGGCTATATGATGGCAAGGACTACTTCACCATCTATGATTTCGTGCGCGCGCATCACCATTTCAGCGACCCGGAATGGGATGGTGAACCGCTGGCACCGGAGCCGGTGACGCCGCGCCCGCCGCGTGGCGGCGGCTTCGATGATCCGCCGGCGCCACCGCCTGAGCCGCCGCTGCCGCGCCAGAAGATCAAGGTGACGCTGGCCGATGGCCGGGCGCGCAGCATCCAGTCGATGATGGCGACGTCTTTCTGGCATCCCGATGGCACGCCGATGTCGGCGCAGCAATTCATGGAAATGCTGTTCGGCAAGCTGCCGGAATTTTTCCATGACGAAGAGGAACTGTGCGCGCTCTGGAGCGATCCGGACACCCGGCGCAAGCTGCTGGAAGGCCTGGCCGAGGCCGGCTTCGGCCGCGAACAGCTGGCCGAGATGCAGAAGATCATCGATGCGCAGAACAGCGACCTGTTCGACGTGCTGGCCCATGTCGCCTATGCCATGCCGCCGCAGACCCGCGAACAGCGCGCAGCCCGCGCCAAGGCGGTGATCGCCACGCAGTTCAATGCGAAGCAGCAGGGTTTCCTCGATTTCGTGCTGTCGCATTACGTCAGTGACGGCGTGGACGAACTAGATGCCGAGAAGCTGACGCCGCTGCTGCGGCTGAAATACCGGGATTCCATCGCGGACGCCGTGGCCGATCTGGGCCGGCCGGAGGAGATCGGCCGGGCTTTCACCGGTTTCCAGAAATACCTCTACCAAGATTCTCAAACAGCAGAGTGACCATTATGAAAGCCGCCTGGTACAGCAAGAACGGCGAAGCGAAGGATGTGCTCACGGTCGGCGAACAGCCGACGCCGCAGCCGAAGCCTGGCGAGGTGCTGGTGCGGCTGCACAGTTCGGGCGTCAATCCCTCCGATGTGAAAAGCCGGCGCGGCCGGCCGCTTGCCGGGCCTTTGGTGATTCCGCATAGCGACGGCGCCGGCGTGATCAGCGCCGTGGGCGCGGGCGTGCCGGATGCGCGTCTGGGCGAGCGGGTCTGGATCTGGAACGGCCAGTGGCAGCGGCCATCGGGCACGGCGGCCGAGTATATCGCGCTGCCGGCGGCTCAGGCCGTGGCCCTGCCGGATCGTATCGATTTCAGCACGGCGGCCTGTTTTGGCATTCCGGCGCTGACCGCCCTCCATGCGGTGCGGCTGGCGCAGCAGAACGGCGCCCGCTCGGTGCTGGTCACCGGTGCGGCCTCCGCCGTCGGCCATTACGTCACCCAGATCGCGGCGCGGCGCGGCCTGCGGGTGATCGGCACGGCCTCGGCCGCGCGCAGCGCTGTGGCGCGCCAGGCCGGCGCCCATGAAGTGATCGACTATAAGAGCGAGGATGTGGCGGCGCGCATCGCCACGCTCACCGATGGCCGCGGCGTCGAAGCCATCATCGACATGGACCTGTCCTCCACCGCGCCGCTGCTGGCCAAAGGCGTGCTGGCGCCCCATGGCACGCTGGTCTGCTACGGCTCCAATGCCATGGGCGATGTGGCGCTGCCCTTCCGCGACCTGCTGTTCCGCGGTCTGAACCTGCGCTTCTTCGTGGTCTACGAGCTGACGCCGGCCGATCGTGCGGCGGCGCTCGCCGATCTCGACATGCTGCTGCAGTTCGGCGGCCTGGCCACGCGGATCGCCGCGCGCTTTCCGCTGGATGGCATCGTGGCTGCGCATGAAGCGGTGGAGCAGGGCGCGGCCGGCAATGTGGTGATCGAGATCTCCTGACATGGTGATCGCTGCCAATCCGGTGCTTGTGGCTGCGCGCGATTACTGGCGCGACCTGCCGCATCCGGTCAACATTCCCGATTTCCGGCTGATCGATGCGGCGCAGATTCCGCGCCTCATCCTGCCGCATATGATGATCGCCGAGATCACGCGCGGCAATTTCGATCTCGGCCGCCTGCGGCTTTGCGGCCATGAGATTGCGCGCTGGTTCCGCGAGCTGCCCGAAGGCCTGGATGCCGGCAGCTTCGCCGCGCTCACCGATCCGGCCTATACCAGCCATATGCGCGACCTGCTGGCGGAACTGATCCAGCGTCGCAAGCCGGTCTACTGCCAGAGCGTCTATACCCTGCCGGGTCTGGTCGAGGGTGATGCGCCCATCACGGTCACGGCCGAGCGTCTGGTGCTGCCGCTGGCCGATGGCGCCACCGCAGTGGAATGCGTGATCGTCGTCGAGACGCTGAGCGCCAGCGACAGCCGCGCGGGACCGATCCGCATGCTGCCGCCCGAACCCGGCATCCCGGTCAAACACGGCCCGTTCGAACAGGCATCTTAAGCAGGCATTGGCGGGGAAAATTGGTGGAGCCGAGGGGAATCGAACCCCTGACCTCCTCATTGCGAACGAGGCGCTCTCCCATCTGAGCTACGGCCCCAAGCCGGTGCGCCGGCCGTGCATAAAGGGGACCTCGCAAGGGTCCCGGCCGGGCGGCCAAGCAAGTAGCAAACACGCCCGGCTTTGTCCAGCGCCCCCATACCGCCTCCCGGGGGCGAATCCGGGCCATGCCGCCGTCCCGGACCGGTGCCGCCGGCCCCGGCCGAACCGGACCCGGCCAGGCGACGGAAAACCGCTTTTCCGCCACTCTTTCCGGCCTGTTTCCACCGATCTGTGACGGCGGCCGTGCGGCCTTCGGGTTGCGTTTCCGCAGGCCTGCCGGTATCACTCAGGCCCAGCATCACCCGGGGCGGCCGCTCGCCGCCCGCTTGGAACAGCCCTTCAGAGGAGCCGCGAAGCCGCCGATGTTTGCCCTGTTCTGGCTGATAGACACCATCCTGGGACTCTACACCTGGATCCTGATCGCTTCGGCCATCCTGAGCTGGCTGGTCGCCTTCAACGTGATCAACACGCGCAACCGCTTCGTCTATGTGATGGGTGACTTCCTCTATCGCGTCACCGAACCGGCGCTCCGCCCGATCCGGCGCATTCTGCCCAACCTGGGCGGCATCGACATTTCGCCTGTCATCCTGATCCTGCTGATCCTGTTCCTGCGCCAGCTGATTCAAAACGACATCGCGCCGCTGTTCCTGTGAGAGTCGCCGCCCGCTGACCGCGCTTAAGCCATATCGCATCCAGCCGCCAACGGGTTCAGAGACAGGCGGTCTGCGCCTGTTTGTGCGCCTGACCCCGAAAGCCGGCCGCGACGGCATCGACGGGCTGAAGGCCACGGCCGAGAACGGGACCAACCCGTGCGGCGTCGAGATCGCGGCGAAGGTGACGGCGGTGCCGGAGAACGGCAAGGCCAATGCGGCATTGCTGACGCTGCTGTCGAAAAGCCTGAAGCTGCCGGTCTCGCGTTTCGCCATCGTCGCCGGCGCCACCGACCGGCACAAGCAGATTGTCATCAGCGGCGATGCGGCCGCGCTCGAGACCGCGCTGGCGCCTTGGTGCGCCGCGCTTACGATGAAGGAGTGATCCCATGACCGCAACCCTGATCGACGGCAAGGCCGTTGCCGCCGCCCTGCGGGCCGAGATCGCGCAGAAGGTGCAGCGGTTCGCAGCCAAGGCCGGGCGCCTGCCGGGACTGACCGTGGTGCTGGTCGGCGAGGATCCGGCCTCGGAAGTCTATGTGCGCAACAAGGGCATCCAGACCCGCGAGGCCGGCATGGTCTCGCATGAAATCAAGCTGCCGGGCGATACCACGCAGGCGGCGCTGCTCGACGTGGTGGCGAAGCTGAATGCCGATCCGGTGGTGGACGGCATTCTGGTGCAGATGCCGCTGCCCAAGCAGATCGATACCCAGGCCATTATCGCGGCCATCGATCCGGCGAAAGACGTCGATGGCCTGCATCCGGTCAATGCCGGCAAGCTCAACCAGGGTATCGAGGCGCTGGCGCCCTGCACGCCGCTCGGCTGCATGATCCTGCTGGACAAGGCCGGCGTGGCGATCAGCGGCGCCAATGCGGTGGTGATCGGCCGCTCGATCCTGGTCGGCCGGCCGATCGCAGCCCTGCTGCTGGCCGCCGATGCCACGGTGACCATCGCGCATTCGCGCAGCCGCGATCTGAAGGCGATCGTATCCCAGGCCGATATCGTGATCGCCGCCGTCGGCCGGCCGCAGATGGTGCCGGGCGACTGGATCAAGCCGGGCGCCGCCGTCATCGATGTCGGCATCAACCGCGTGCCGAAAGACGATGGCAAGACCAAGCTGGTCGGCGATGTGGATTTCGCCTCCGCCGTCGAACGCGCCGGCGTGATCACCCCGGTGCCCGGCGGCGTCGGGCCGATGACCATTGCCTGCCTGCTGCAGAATACGCTAACGGCCGCCTGCTACCGCGACGGCATCGCACCGAAGAGTCTGTAACCTCTTCATCGTCGTCCCGGCGGAAGCGGGGACCCAGCGGGGCTGGCGAAAGGGTTACGTGACGGCAGCTTCCGCCACGTCATATCTTCCCATTCGGCTGAATCGTCCTAATCTGGAGGCATGGGAAAACGTCTGCCGCCGCTGCTTGCCCTCGAAGCCTTCGATGCTGCCGCCCGTGCGACCAGCTTCAAGGCGGCGGCTGCCGAACTCAATCTCACGCCCTCGGCGATCAGCCACCGGGTCAAGCAGCTGGAACAGCATCTGGGACTGGCCCTGTTCCGCCGGCTCAACCGCGAGATCCGCCTGACCGAGGCCGGGCAGGATTATTTCGGCACCGTGCGGCGCGCCTTCGACCAGGTGGCGCAGGCCAGTCTGCGCCTCGGCCAGCCGCGGCAGGTGGAAGAGCTGCGGCTCTCGGCGGTGCCGCATTTCGCCACCACCTGGATCATCCCGCATCTGGAAGACTTCCTGAACCGCCAGCCGGGCCTGCGGCTCTATGTGGAATCCAGCACGCGCAATGCCGATTTCGCCCGCGACGCCGTGGATGCCGCCGTGCGTTACGGCCATGGCCGCTGGCCCGGCCTGGCTGCCACCAAGCTCACGACCTTGAGCATGGCGCCGGTCTGCGCGCCGAAGCTGGTGAAGGCCGGGCTGAAACAGCCGCGCGACCTGCGCGAGGCGACGCTGATCCATTTCACCCAGTTCCCCGACAGCTGGACCAGCTGGCTGCAGGCGGCCGGTCTGGCCTCGCTCAAACCCAAACGCGAGGTCTGGGTCGACAGCGTCAGCCAGGCGCTCGATGCGGCCGAGAACGGGCTCGGCGTGGCGCTCGGCCTGGCGCCGCTGATCGGGCCGAAGCTGCAGGCCGGGCGGCTATTGATGCCGTTTGCGCCGATGCTGCCGGTCGATTTCGGCTACTGGCTGGTCTGCCGCCGGGCCGAGGCCGACAAGCCGGCCCTGCAGGCCCTGCGCGGCTGGCTGCTCGAACTGATGCAGCAGGCCGAGCTTTCGATGAAGGGCCAGGGGCCGAAAGCGAATCCCGTCGCGCGCCGCAAGGGCAGGTGAATCATATTCACCTGAAGCCCCCGGGCTTTGCGTTTGCCGAAGGCGGAGCAGCTTTTTATCGTCGCGCCATGAGCAAGACCGAGATCACCATCCTCTGCGCCGACGGCCAGACCCTGGCCGGCACGCTGTTTGAACCGGCGCAGGCCAATGGCCTGAGCCTGCAGATCAATGGCGCCACCGGCGTGCCGCGACGCTATTACGAGTCTTACGCGGCCTTCCAGGCGGCGCGCGGTTTCACCGTTCTGACCTTCGACTATCGCGGCATCGGCGACTCCGCCCGCTCGACCGGCGCACCGCCGCCGCGCATGCTCGACTGGGCGATCAAGGATGTGCCGGCCGCCGCCGATGCGCTGGCGCAGCAGGCGCCGGGCATGAAACGCACCTATGTCTGCCATTCCTTCGGCGGCCAGGTGCTGGGCCTGATGCCACAGGCCGGCGAGATCGCCGCCGTGATCACCGTTGGCTCGCAGCAGGGCTACTGGCGCAACTGGCCGCTGTCGCATCAGCTCTACCTGCCGCTCTGGTGGTATGTGCTGGTGCCGGCCCTGGTGGCGCTCACCGGCAAGCTGCCGGGCGCGGTGCTGGGCAGCGAAGACCTGCCGCGCGGCGTGGCGCTGGACTGGGCGCGCTGGTGCAGGTCGCCGCAGTATCTGGTCGACGATGCCGGCAAGGCCATGCGGCCTTACAACGACCGCATCACCGCGCCGATGCGTCTGATCAGCTTCGCCGACGATAACAAGTTCGGGCCGCGGCGCGGCGTCGATGCGCTCGCCGGCTACTATCCGCGCGCCCGCATCGAGCGCCATCATGTGTCGCCGGCCGACTGGGGCCTGCCGCGCATCGGTCATTTCGGGTTCTTCAAACGCGCCATGCCGCCGGCGCGCTGGGCCGAGCAGGCCGACTGGCTGCTGCAGGCCGCCGGCACGCGTGCCATGCAGGCGGCGTGAGCGCCGGTTTGTAAAGCCAGCGCGAATCGCGCGGCCTCTGCGGCAATGACCCAACAGGGTCATTGCTGCGGGCGAACCGGCGCAGCAGTCTGCGCGCCATGAACACACCGCAGATGACACTGACTGCTGTTACGATTCCCGTTCACGATGGCCAGAAGCTGGCCGGCACGCTGATACAGCCGGCGCAGTCCAACGGCGTCACCGTACAGATCAACGGCGCCACGGGCGTGGCGCGCCGCTATTACGAAGCCTTTGCTGCCTATCTCGGCGGCCGTGGCTTCACCGTGCTGACCTTCGATTACCGCGGCATCGCCGACTCGCCGCGCAGTGCGGCCGCGCCGCCGCCGCGCATGCTCGACTGGGGCCGGCGCGACATCCCGGCGGCCGCCGACTTCCTGACGACACGCCTGCCCGGTGCGCGGCGGGCGATGGTCTGCCATTCCTTCGGCGGCCAGATGCTCGGCCTGATGCCGCAGGCCGGCGAGATCGCCGCCGTGCTGGCCATCGCCGCGCAGCATGGCTACTGGCGCAACTGGTCGCCGCTGCAGCAGGTCAAGCTGGCGCTGTCATGGTATGTGGCTTTTCCTCTCGTCGTCGGCCTGCTCGACCGACTACCGGGCTGGTGGCTCGGCGGCCAGACCCTGCCGGGTGCGGCGGCGCGCGACTGGCGGCGCTGGTGCTGCTCGCCGCATTACCTGGTCGACGATGCCGGCCTGCCATTGCGGCCCTACAATCATGCTGTGCGCGCACCGATGCGCCTGATCAGTTTCGCGGACGATCTGGATTTCGGCCCGAAGAAGGGCGTCGACAAGCTGGTCGACTATTATCCCAATGCCGAGATCGAACGCCTGCATGTGGCGCCGCGCGACTGGGGCCTGGCACGCATCGGCCATTTCGGCTTCTTCAAACGCGACATGCCGCGCTCCTGCTGGGCCATGCAGGCCGACTGGCTGCTGCAGGCGGCGCAGGGCCAGCCCGATCGCAGCATTGCCAGCCTCAATGCCCGGCCGTCTTCGAAAACAGGTTGATGACCAGAACGCCGGCCAGGATCAGGCCGCAGCCGGCAATGGCGGCGGCATCCAGCACCTGTCCGAATATCACCCAGCCGATGATGGCGATCAGCACAATGCCGATGCCGGACCAGATGGCGTAGGTGACGCCGACCGGAATGCTGCGCAGCGCCAGCGACAGGCAATAGAACGACAGGCTATAGACGATCACCACGCCGATGCTGGGCCACAGCCGGGTGAACTGCTCGGATGCCTTCAGCAGGCTGGTGCCGATCACTTCGGCCAGGATCGCGATGCTCAGGTAGAGATAGGCCATGGGTTTATCTAACCATTATACCGGTTGAAGCGACAGGCAGGCCAGAGTATACCAGCCCGATGACGCATCCATCCCATGCGGCGGGCGTGGCGGCCGGCATTGCCGCCGGCGCGCTCTGGGGCCTCACCTTCATCGCGCCGCATATGGCGCCGGATTTCGGCGCCGTGGGCATCAGCATCGCCCGTTACATTGCCTATGGCGGACTCTCGCTGGGTCTGCTGCTGGTGGCGCGGGCGCCGCTGATGGCCCTGCTGCGTCAGCATGGCGTGGCGCTTTTGCTGTTCAGCATGAGCAGCAGCCTGCTGTATTTCCTGCTGCTGATCTTTGCCGTGCAGCGCATCGGCGCGGCGCTGGCGGCGCTGATCATCGGCTGCCTGCCGATCACGGTGCCGCTGACCGGCGCCTGGCGCGACGCCACGATGCTGCGGCGGATCGCGCCGGCCCTGATCCTGATTGCCGCCGGTCTGGCGCTGATCCAGCAGCCGGCGCTGGCTGGCCTGGCGTCCTGGCCCGATCCGCTCGGCCTGCTCTGCGCCATCGGCGCGCTGACGCTGTGGAATTACTATGCGGTGGCCAATGCGCGCTACCTGGCGCGGCATCCGCAGATCGGCGCGCGCGACTGGGCCTCGCTGACCGGCGTGATGACCCTGGTCGGCATGCCGGTGCTGCTGCTGGTCCTGCCATTCAGCGCCGAGACGCTGCCGCCGCTGGCAGAAACCGGAGCCTGGATCCGGCTGGCGGCGATGGCGATTGCCACCGGCATCGGTTCGGCCTGGGTTTCGGCCTGGCTGTGGAATATCGCCAGCCGCAACCTGCCGGTCGCCCTGGCCGGCCAGCTGATCGTGTCGGAGACGGTATTCGCACTGCTCTACGCCTTCGCGCTGGAGCAGCGCCTGCCGCAGTTGCACGAGACGGCAGCGATTGTACTGGTGATCGGCGGCGTGCTGCTCGGCCTGCGTCGACTCAGACCGGCGGCGACGGCCTAAGTCCGGCCAGGATTTCCGCGAAACCGGTGCGGCAGGTGAAGCCGAGCCGCCGTGCTGCGCGGCCCGAATCGTAGACACGGTCGATGGTGGCGAACATGGTCCAGCCACGCCGGTCATAGAGCGCGTAATACTGCGGGAAATAGCGCGCCACCACCGCCGGCGCATCACGAACCAGATCTTCACAGTCTTCCGGCCGGAATGGCGTCGGTGCGCAAAGGATGAAAGTGTCGAAACCGAGTTCCGGGGCCCTGGCCAATGCGGCGACATGGGCCTCGGCCGCGTCCTCCACGGTCAGGCGGCGGAACAGGAACTCGTTGGCCTTGGTGTTGGGCTCCGACTGGGCGATGGCATGGGACATGTCGTCGTCTTCGGGGAAAAAGCGCGCCGTGCGCAGGATAACCACCGGCAAGCCATGCTGTTCATGCATCATGCGGCAGAGATGCTCGGCCGACAGCTTGGTCACGCCATAGATGTTGCGCGGCAGCAGCGGCGCCATGCCTTCGTCGATCCACACCGCCTTTGCCGCGCCGCCATCCACACCAGCGCGGATTTCACGCGAGATCATCAGCGAGGTGGTGGAGGTGAAGACGAAACGGCTAACAGTCGAACCGGGAGCCACTGCCGCTTCTAGAAGATTCAGCGTGCCCTGCACGTTGACGGCGACGAAAGCAGTGTTGTCATGGGTGGCGATGCTGGGCTTGTGCAAGGCGCCGGCATGGATCACCGCTTCGATGGCGTGATCGCGCATCGTGCGGAAGACCAGCTCGCGGTCGACGATCGAACCGGCGATCTGTGTGGTCGGTCCGGAGACCGGATCGAGGCCGATGACGGTATGGCCATCGCGGTGCAGGCGTGGCACCAGGGTCTGGCCGAGCCAGCCCGAGGATCCGGTCACGAGAATACGCATGGCATGCCCCAGAAACGAAAAGACCGCGTCGCCGCGGTCTTTGTCGATTTTTGAATCTGCGTCCCGGGCTGTCAATCCTTTTGCGCGAGCGGACCGATCACGCTGCCATCCCAGCCGCCGCCGAGCGCCTTGTAGAGATCGACGCTGGCGCCAAGCCGGCTGAGCGAGGCCTGCACCATCGAATCATTGGCCGAGAAGACCGAGCGCTGGGCATCCAGCAGGTCGAGGAAGCCCACCGTGCCGGCGCGATAGCGCATCTCCACGATGCGATAGGCGTCGTTGGCCTGCTCGTAGGCTTCCGAGGCGAAGCCATACTGGCGGCCGGTATTCACCGTGGCACCCAGGGCGTCTTCTGTATCGCGGAAGGCGCTCAGGATGGCGCCGCGATAGGATTCGATCAGTTCGTCCTTACGGGCGCGCGACAGTTCCTCGCCCCCCTCCAGACGGCCGCCCTGGAAGATCGGCGCGGTCAGGCCGGCGGCAATCGAATAGATCATGGTGCCGGGATCGAACAGGTAGCGCAGCTGGTCTGAGCTGGTGCCGGCGCGGCCGGTCAGGTCCAGGCTGGGGAAGCGTGCGGCGCGGGCGGCGCCGATGTCGAAATTGGCCGCCTTCAGGTCGGTTTCGGCCTTGCGCAGGTCGGGCCGGCGCAGCAGCAGCTCGGAGGGCAGGCCAGCCGCGACGCGCGGCAGCGACAGGCCGGCCATCGAGCGGCCCTCGACGCGGAAGCCCTGCGGATTGCGGCCCAGCAGCACGGCCAACGCATCCAGCGACTGCCGTTCGGTCTGTTCCAGCGCCGCCACGGTGGCGCGCTGGGTGGCAACGCTGGAACGCTGCTGCGCCACTTCGTAATCGGTGATGATGCCGTTGGCGCGCTGGGTCTGCAGCAGTTCGAGCACGCCCTGGGCGGAATTCAGCGTGTCATTGGCCAGGCGGATGCGGTCACGTAGCGACAGCAGCTGGAAATAGGTGTTGGCGATGTCGGCATAGAGCGTGATCGCCACGGTCTCGCGGTCGAAGCGGCTGGAATCGAGGCGGGCGATGGCCGCTTCGGCGGTGGCCGAATTGGCGCCGAACAGGTCGACCTGGTAGCCCACGGTGAGGTTGCCGCTGAAGCTGTTGCGGATGATCGCATCGCGACGGGCATTGGCAGAGCTGGTGGTTGTGCTGCTGCTGGTGCTCGACGAGGTCTGGCGGCCGGTGCGGGTGCGGCTGGCATCGGCATCGAGTCCAACGGTGGGATAGAGCGCGGCCCCGGAAATCTTGGCCTGCGCCTCGGCCTGGCGGATGCGGGCGACGGCGGCGCGCAGGTCGGTGTTGTTCTCGCGGGCGCTGGCGATCAGGCCATCGAGTTCGCGGCTGCCGAAGCCGGTCCACCAGTCGGCTTCCGGCCAGACATTGACGGCATCCTGCCGGCTGTCCCAGGCGGCGGGCGCCTCGACCTTGGGACGGAAATACTCCGGCACCATCGAGCAGGCGCCGAGCGAGACCGAGAGCAGCGCGACAGCCGCAGTGGAGGTGAGAAGACGCATGGATCGTGGTTCCGTTGGTTATTCCGCGGCCAGCGCGACGACGGGATCGAGGTCGGCGGCCTTGCGCGCCGGCAGGTAGCCGAACAGCAGGCCGGTGGCGAAGGCGCAGAAGAAGGCGAGCAGCACCGGCTCGGGCGAGAAGATCACCGGCCGGCCGAACCAGGCGAACAGCCAGGTGGTACCCAGGCCGAGCGCCACGCCGATCAGGCCGCCCAGCGTGCAGATGGCCAGAGCCTCGGCATTGAACTGCATCATGATGTTGAACCGCCGCGCGCCCGTGGCCATGCGCACGCCGATCTCGCGGGTCCGCTCGGTGACGCTGACCAGCATGATGTTCATGACGCCGATGCCGCCGACCAGCAGCGAGATGGCGGCAATCGAGCCCAGCAGGATGGTGAGGGTGTTCTGGGTTTCCATGGCGGTTTCGATGATGGACGCCATGTTCCGGATCTGGAAATCCTCGGTCCGGTGGCGGGCCATCAGAAGCTGGCGGATTTCTTCCTGGGTGTCATTGATCCGCGTCACATCCTGCACCTGGACTGTGATGGTGCGCACATAGCGCTGGCCGAACAACCGCAGCATGCCGGTGCTGAGCGGCACGTAGATCACGTCGTCCTGGTCGGCGCCCCAGGGGGTGGCGCCCTTGGGTGTCATGATGCCGATGACCTGGAAGGGAATATTGTTCAGCAGCACGTATTTGCCGATGGGGTCGGTGCCTTCGAACAGGTTGTTGACGATGGTCTGGCCGATCACCGCCACCGGCAGGTAGGATTTCACATCCGAGTCCGAGAAAAAGATGCCCTCGGCTACGGGCCATTCGCGTGCCTGCGGGAAGGGCGCGGTGGTGGCGTTCACCTGGGTGACATAGTCGCGACCGTTGGCGCGCACGGTGACATTGCTGGCATATTCCGGCACGGCGGCGAGGATGTTGTGAAGCTCCGCACTGATGGCTTCGGCATCTTCTGCGATCAGCGTAGCCGTGACACCGGTCGGGCGGATATTGGGCGCGCCCGGCCGCACCAGCAGCAGGTTGGTGCCCATGGCAGTGATGCGGTCCAGAACCTGCTGCTTGGCGCCGTCGCCAATCGCCAGCATGGCCACCACCGAGGCAACACCGATGATGATGCCCAGCAGGGTGAGGAGCGTACGCAGCAGGTTGCTGTGCAGGGCCTGCAGGGCCATGCGGCCAGCTTCCAGCGCGTCGAACATGGCAAAGGCGCGGTTGCGCTGACGCGACGGCTGCTTGGGCGTGGCGGGCGCTACAGCCGGCGGGTCATGCTCCACCGCATGATCGGCGATGATATGGCCGTCTTTCAGTTCGATGATGCGGTTGGCCTGGGCGGCAACTTCATGATCGTGGGTGATCAGAAGGATGGTATGGCCCTGGGCATTGAGGTCATGCAGCAGATGCATCACCTCGGCACCGCTTTTGCTGTCCAGCGCACCGGTCGGTTCGTCGGCCAGGATCACGGCACCGCCATTCATCAGCGCGCGGGCAATCGAGACGCGCTGCTGCTGGCCGCCCGACAACTGGGTCGGCCGGTGGTCCATACGATCAGCCAGGCCCAGCATACCCAGCAACTGCTGGGCGCGGGCGGTGCGTTTGGCGCGCGACAAGCCGGCATAGATCGCCGGCATCTCCACATTGGCGGTGGCGCTTTCGCTCGGCAGCAGATTGTATTGCTGGAAGATGAAACCGAAGGCTTCCCGGCGCAGCAGCGCGCGCGCATCGGCCTCCAGCGGCGCGACTTCCGCGCCGTCGAAGCGGTAGCTGCCGCTGGTCGGCCGGTCGAGCAGGCCGACCAGGTTCATCAGGGTCGACTTGCCCGAGCCGGACGCGCCCATGATGGCGACGAATTCGCCGGGATAGATGTCCAGCGATACGCCATGCAGCACCTCGACCGCCAGGCTGCCGCGATAGAAGGTCTTGCGGAGGTCGCGCAAGGCGATGATCGGCGCCGGCTGGTTCGCCGTGCGCGTTTCGTTGCCTGGAGCCATCACGTTCATTATGGACCTGTGCGGTCAGAGCCGCGGCGTGCGCGGCGGGGCGCCGGGCGGCGGTTTCGCCGCGGCGACGTCGATCACCACTTCGTCGCCCACCTTCACGCCGTTGCTGATGGCGGCATTGACGCGGTTGCTGGCGGCCACATCGACCACGCGGCGCACCGGCGCGCCGTTCTCCAGCACGCGCAGGCCATAGCGGTTCCTGTCATTGGGCAGCGGGCGCAGCGCTGCCATCGGCACCACCGGCAGGTTCTCGGCCTTCGAGATGACGAAGAAGACCTGCGCGCTCATCTGGGTCAGCAGATCGTTCTCGGGGTTGGCGACATCGAACAGCGCGGAGTACAGCACAACATTGTTGACGACTTCCGGGGTCGGCAGGATCTGGCGCAGGCGGCCTTCGCGGCGCTTGTCGGGTTTGCCCAGCGTGGTGAAATAGGCCGGCATGCCGACATTTAGCCTGGGCACATCGGCTTCCGACACCTGGGTCTTCACCGTCATGGTATCGAGGTCGGCGATGCGCAGCACGATCGGCGCCGACTGGTTGGCATTCAGCGTCTGGCCCTGGCGCGCGGTGATATCCACCACGGTGCCGGTCATCGGCGCGAAAATCTTGGTGTAGCTCAGGCTGGCGGTGTCGGACCGCAGGGTCGACTCGCCCTGCTGGATCTGGGCGTCGAGCACGGCGATCTGCGCGACCAGCGACTTGCGGCCGGCCTCGGCGCTGTCATAGGCGTCCTGACTGGTGGCGCGGCCGGCCAGCAGGTTCTTCTGGCGCTCGAACTGGCGGTCGGCGAGGCCGAGCTGCACCTGCTTGTCGGATTTCTGCGCGCGCAGCGCCAGCAGGTTGGCCTGGTCGGCGGCGACGCGGGCCTCGTAGATGGTGGGATCGATCTGCGCCAGCAGCGTACCCTGTTCGACGCGCTGGCCGAAATCCACGTAGATCATCTTCAGCTGGCCCGAGACCTGGGTGCCGACATCGACGTAGTTCAGCGGCTGCAGGGTGCCGACGGCGGACACGGTGTCTTCCACATTGCCGAGCGCCACGGTCTGGGTGCGGAAGGCCGGCTTGGTATCGGCACGGGCCGACCAGTACCACCAGCCGCCGCCGGCAAGGGCGGCAGCAACGATAGTGACGGAGAGCAGGAAGGGGATGCGTGTCATGGTTTGCGGGTTATCAGCCGTTTGTTTTCTTATACGAAAGAGGCTTCTGAATCCTGCGCCCCCAGAGCTGAGGACGAGCATACCACACCGTCTTTCCGCAGCCGGCGCAGAGAATCTCGCAACTTATTGAAATAAATCAACATTTTATTTCAGAGAATCGCCCGTTCCGGCTGAAGATCGCCCTGGCCGTTTCCGGTGTCGAGAGTCCGGCCTTTTCGGGGAAGTCACAAGGTGGGTGGGTCGGCCGTCTAAGGGGTATTCTGGAGGCAGGAGACCCCGATGACCGACAAGGCCGCCCTCTTCGAGCAGCATCGCAAGCGCCTGTTCGGCCTGGCCTATCGCATGCTGGGCAGCGTGAGCGATGCCGAGGATGCCGTGCAGGACACCTATATCAGCTGGCATCGCACCGACACCACGGCGGTGCAGGTACCGGAGGCCTGGCTGGTCACCGCCTGCACCCGGCTCTGCATCGACCGCCTGCGCGCCGCCAAGGCCGAGCGCGCGACCTATCCCGGCATCTGGCTGCCAGAACCAATAGTCACTGGGCCTCTGGAGGTCAGCATCGCCGACACCGCCCCGGGCGCCGAGGCCGAGGCCGAGATGGCCGACGATCTGTCGATGGCCATGCTGGTGGTGCTGGAACGTCTGACGCCGGCCGAGCGCGCCGCCTATCTGCTGCGCGAGGCCTTCGATTACGACTACCCGCAGATCGCCCTGGCGCTGAAAAAGAGCGAGGCCTCCTGCCGCCAGCTGGTCAGCCGCGCGCAGAAGCATCTCAAGGAAGCGCGCCCGCGTTTCTCAGCCGATTCAGCGGCGGCGCAGCAGCTGGCGAAAAAATTCTCGGCCGCGACCAAAGCCGGCGATACGGCGATGTTCGCCGGCCTGCTGGCCGAGGATGCCATGCTGTGGTCGGATGGCGGCGGCAAGGCCAGCGCGGCGCTGAACGTGATTCATGGCGCCGACAAGGTGACGCGGTTCTTCGTGGGGATTTCGCACAAGCTGCCGGCGGGCATCCGGCGGGTCTTCGCAATGGTGAACGGCCAGCCTGGCTGGGTGCTGTTCGATGGCGATATGCCGTATCTGGCGCTGGCGCTGGATATCGTGCCCGGCGAGTCAGGGGGCGTTGTGCGCAACGTCTTCATCATGCGCAACCCCGACAAGCTGGCGCGCCTGCGGGGCCTGTAGGGTTTACGCGTAGATATCGACGTAGCGGCCGAGACCATCGCGCAGGGTGCCAAGCACCTGGCGGAAGGACCGCTTCTTCGGCTGCGGGGCCGACCGTGTTTCCTGCACCGGGCCTTCCAGGCGGCTGAGCGCGCGCTGCCACAGGCGCTCTTCCATATAGCGTTCGTTGGCTTTGGTGGTGCGACGATAGGCGGTGGCCGGGGTCACGCGCTGGATGGTCGTCATCATGGCAAGTCTCCTGTCTTCTACGGGAGCAGTCCGGAGGATCCGGAAGCTGCGGCCCCTCTTCAGGGTCGTGCTGATGAAAAACCTAGAGGCAAAACAGGTGGTTGGGTTGCGACCAGACTGTGGCCTTGCGTGACAAGAATGCGATGCCCAAAGAAAAAGGCGGGCTGAAAAGCCCGCCTTTCCGGCAAAAACCGTCGAAACGCAGCTTAACCGTTAATTCTTCTGCCGGTTGAGCAGGCGGAGCCGCAGCGCATTCAGCTTGATGAAGCCGGCGGCGTCCTTCTGGTCGTAGACCGAATCTTCCTCGAAGGTCACATGGGCCAGCGAGTAGAGGGACTTGGGCGACTTGCGGCCGACCACGCTGACCGAGCCCTTGTAGAGCTTGAGGCGCACGGCGCCTTCGACATTCTGCTGGCTCTTGTCGATCAGGGCCTGCAGCATCTCGCGCTCGGGCGAGAACCAGAAGCCGTTGTAGATCAGCTCGGCATAGCGCGGCATGATCTCGTCCTTCAGATGCGCCGCACCGCGATCCAGCGTCACCTGCTCGATGCCGCGATGAGCCATATGCAGGATGGTGCCGCCGGGCGTCTCGTAGATGCCGCGGCTCTTCATGCCGACGAAGCGGTTTTCCAGCAGGTCGAGACGGCCGATGCCATGCTTGCCGCCGAGCTCGTTCAGCTTGGTCAGCAGCGCGGCGGGCGACAGCTTTTCACCGTTCACGGCAATCGCATCGCCGGTCTTGAATTCGACCTCGATATATTCCGGCTTGTCCGGGGCTTTCTCGGGGTCGACAGTGCGCGAATAGACATAGTCGGGCGCTTCCACCCAGGGGTCTTCCAGCACTTTGCCTTCGGCCGAGATGTGCAGCAGGTTGGCATCGACCGAGAAGGGCGCTTCGCCGCGCTTGTCCTTGGCGATCGGAATCTGGTGCTTCTCGGCGAAGTCGATCAGCGTGGTGCGCGAGGTCAGGTCCCATTCGCGCCAGGGCGCGATCACCTTGATCGACGGGTTGAGCGCATAGTAGCCGAGTTCGAAGCGCACCTGGTCGTTGCCCTTGCCGGTGGCGCCATGGCAGACCGCATCGGCGCCGACTTCGCGGGCGATCTCGATCTGGCGCTTGGCTATCAGCGGGCGCGCGATGGAGGTGCCGAGCAGGTAGAGGCCCTCATACATCGCATTGGCGCGGAACATCGGGAAGACGAAGTCGCGCACGAATTCCTCGCGCACATCCTCGATGAAGATCTGCTTCACGCCGAACATCTCGGCCTTCTTGCGCGCCGGCTCCAGCTCCTCGCCCTGGCCCAGATCGGCGGTGAAGGTCACCACCTCGCAGCCATAGGTCTCCTGCAGCCATTTCAGGATCACCGAGGTATCCAGGCCGCCGGAATAGGCCAGAACCACCTTCTTGACGCTGCCATGCTTGCTGCCGCTCATCGGGCGCACTCCTGATTGGAAAGGGTAGGAAAATCGGGCCGGAGTATAGGCAAGGCCAAAGGCCATGCAAGCCGTGCAGGGCGGCTGTGCCGCCGCAATTCCGGCGCAATCGGCTCCTAAATCGGCCTCAGAAGTCGGAAACGATGCCCTTGCGTTCCCAGTCGCCGTAGCGGGTGGGCTCGGGGCCCTTGGGGCCGTCTTCCTCGCCGGGCGCCTGGGTCAGCTTGATCGCCGGTTTGGCCGGCGCCAGCGGCTTGCCGGTCTTCGGGTCGATCGGGCGGGCATCCTGGGCCACGCCATCTAGGGAGGGCACGGTATCGGCGGGTTGGTTTGGATCGTCGGCCATGGCAACGCTTCTTGCAGAGACGGGTTGCGATCTTAAATATAGCGGTGCGGGCCGGCTGAACAGCTATGGCAGGCGTGCCGGCCGCGAAAACGAGGGTGAAGACCATGAATTACATGAAGACGGGTCTGTTACTGGCCGCCATGACGGCGCTGTTCGGTGCGGTCGGCTTCCTGATCGGCGGCGAGGCCGGCATGCTGATCGCGCTCGCGCTCGCCGCGGCGATGAACCTGTTCGCCTACTGGAACAGCGACCGGATGGTGCTGTCCATGTATGGCGCGCGCGAGGTGGATGCCGCCACCGCGCCGGAATTCTACGGCCTGGTGCAGACGCTGGCGCAGCGCGCCGGTCTGCCGATGCCGCGCGTCTATGTGATGGACAACGACCAGCCCAACGCCTTTGCCACCGGCCGCAATCCGGAGAATGCCGCCGTGGCCGCCACCACCGGGCTTTTGCACAGCTTGAACCGCGAGGAAATCGAAGGCGTGATGGCGCATGAGCTGGCGCATGTGAAGAACCGCGACACGCTGATCATGACGATCACGGCGACGCTGGCGGGCGCCATCGGTATGCTGGCGAATTTCGCCATGTTCTTCGGCGGCAGCCGCGACTCTGAAGGCAACCGCAGCGGCTTAGGCATGATCGGCAGCATCGCCATCATGATCCTGGCGCCGATTGCCGCCATGGTGGTGCAGATGGCGATCAGCCGCAGCCGCGAATACGCCGCCGACCGCATGGGTGCCGAGATCAGTGGCAATCCGCATGGTCTGGCTTCGGCCCTGCAGCGCATCAGCGGCACAGTGGAACGCGTGCCCAACGAGCGCGCGGAGGGCAATCCGGCCACCGCGCATATGTTCATCATCAACCCGCTGCATGGCCGCGGCATGGACAGCCTGTTCTCCACGCATCCCAGCACCGAGAACCGCGTTGCCGCTCTGATGGAACTGGCGGCCAGCGTTCGTGGTGGCGGTAGCCGTTCGTACGAGCAGACCGCCTTTGCCGCTGCGCCGGCGGCCTCCGCGCCGGTACGCGGCAGCAGTTCGGTGCCGACCTCGGGCACGGCGCGCCGTCGCCGGCCCTGGGGGCGATAAGTCCCAACCATAATCAGGACGTCACCCTCGGGCTTGTCCCGAGGGTGGTTCCCGTTTTAGCTGATTGCCAGCCGCGCCGGACCGCCATCGGCGGCCGGCTCCAGCATCACATGTTGCTTGTGGAACTGCTGCAGGGCCGGGCGATGACCGATGCTGAGCACGGCGGTTTCCGGCAGATGCGCGCGCAATGCGGCCAGGGCCTTGGCTTCGGTGGCTTCATCCAGCGCCGAGGTCGCCTCGTCCAGATACAGCCATTTCGGTTTCAGCAGCAGGGCGCGGGCGAACTGCACGCGCTGCTGCTCGCCGCCCGACAGCTGCTGGTGCCAGTGCGCATCTTCGTCCAGGCGCGGCGCCAGCTTGGCGAGATCGAGCGCTTCCAGCGCCGCGCGGTAATCGGCATCGGTGAAGCTCGCCGGGTCGCGCGGATAGGCCAGGGCGGCGCGTAAGCTGCCGAGCGGCAGATAGGGTTTTTGCGGCAGGAACAGGCTGTCGGCATCGGCCGGCCGTTTCAGGCTGCCATGGCCGAAGGGCCAGAGGCCGGCGATGGCGCGCAACAGGGTGGTCTTGCCGGTGCCGGATTTACCGCCGACCAGCAGGCTGTCGCCGGCGTCGAGGGCCAGGCCGCTCACCTGCATCAGCGGCTTGCCGGTCGGCAGGTCGAGGCGGAGCGTTTCGACGGCAAGGCGGTCACCCGTACGCGCGACGCTGACGTCCGACTGGCTGCCGAGCGTTCTGGCTTTCTCCAGGCCGTCGCGGAAGCCGGTGAGGCGATCGATCACCGCGCGCCATTCGGCGATCTCGCTGTAGGAGCTGATCAGGTAGCTGAGTGCCTCCTGCACCTGGCCGAAGGCGGAGACGATCTGCATCAAGCCGCCAAGCTGGATGGCGCCGCTGAAGTATCGCGGCGCACCGACCACGAAGGGGAAGATCAGCGCCAGTTGGGCATAGCCGCTGGTGAACCAAGTCAGCTGCTTGGTCTTCAGCATGATGGCATAGAAGTTGTCATAGACCGCGCGGAAGCGGCCCAGCAGTCCGGCCTGCTCAACAGTTTCGCCATGCTGGAAGGCGATGCCCTCGGCATGTTCGCGCACGCGCACCAGATGGAAGCGGAAATCGGCTTCCACGCGCTGCTTGTCGAAATTCAGCTTCACCAGCGGCCGGCCGATCAGATGGGTCAGGCCGGTGCCGATGGCGGCATAGAGGATGGCGGCCCAGACCATGTAGCCGGGAATGCTGATCTCGTGGCCGCCCAGCGTGAAGCTGAAATCGCCTGACAGCGACCACAGGATGCCGAGGAAGGACACCAGTGTAACCACGGCATTCATCAGTCCGAGTGTCAGTGTCAGCGAATAGGCGGGGAACAGCCGCAGGTCTTCGGCAATGCGCTGGTCGGGGTTGTCGGTATCCAGGCCGGCCATCTGCATGTGGTAATAATGCTTGTCGGCCAGCCAGTCGGCCATCCAGTGTTCAGTCAGCCAGCGGCGCCAGCGGATCTGCAGCAGCGACTGCAGGTACAGCCGGTAGACGGCAACCACGATGAAGGCCAGCGCCACACCGCTGAAATACAGCAGCAGGGTCTTGAAGCTCTCGTAATCCTTTTCCTGCAGGGCATTGTAAAAATCGTTGTACCACTGGTTGAACCAGACGCTCAGACCCACGCTGCCGAGATTCAGGATCACGATTACGGCCAGCAGGCCCCAGGCGGCCACACGTTCTTTCGGATCGTTGAAATAGGGTTTGGCCAGCGACCAGAAGGCGCGGCAGAAGGCGGTGAATTGCGGCATGAGGAGGCTCCGGGGCGACAGCAGCGCCGGATCGACCGGCGCCGCGACCATACCCCGTAGAATGCGGCGAAGTCTTGGCTCGCCCCTCCAGATGAAGAAAGTTTAATCCTTCGGGAAATCCGGCCGGTAGGTACCGAAGCTCCACAGATGGCCTTCCGCGTCGCGGGCCGAGAAATCGCGCGAGCCGTATTCGGTGTCGCGGATGCCCCAGACGATCTCGGCACCGGCCGCCTTTGCGCGGGCGAACAGCGCGTCGATCTCCGCCACCACGATATAGACACCCTGGGTGATGCCGCCGGCCTGCCCGGGCGTCTTCATCGCGAACGGGCCGTCCGATTTCAGGCTGCCCAGCATCACCATGCCGTTGCCGAGCTGCAGTTCGGCATGGGCGATGCCGCCGGTCTCGTCGGGATGCGCCATCAGGCTGCGGAAGCCGAAGGCCTGTTCCAGCCAGGCGATGGCGGCTTTGGCGTCGCTGTACTGCAGGAAGGGATAGATATCAGGGCGCTGGGTCATGGTCCTCTCCGTTGATCTGGCGGGGAGGATAGGCGGGGCCGGGAATGTCGTATTGGAAAAATGTAACCGGTTTCAGCCGACGGCGAGGCCGTTCTGTCCGGGCAGGCGTTCGGCCAGGTATTCGCCCGGGCTGCGGCCGGTGAGGCGGCGGAAGTCGTTGCCGAAATGCGCCTGGTCGAAATAGCCTGCGGCTTGTGCGATGGCGCTCCAGTTCGCCGGCGCCGCATCGATCAAGTCCAGCACCTGGCGGAAGCGCAGGATGCGGGCGGTGGATTTCGGCGTCAGGCCGACATGCTCGCGGAACCGCGCGGCCAGATGCTTGCGGCTGCAACTGAGCTCGGTGGCCAGCGCCGCAATGGTGAGCCGGCCATGGCTCTGCTGCAGCTGGCGCAACGCCCAGGCGGTTTCGCGCGCACCGGCGAGATCGAAATCCGGCGCTGCCATCACCCGGCGGGCAATGACCTCTGCCAGCAGGCGGAAGCCGGCGCTCCAGCTGTTGGCGGCCTGCAGGCCCTCGATCAGGCGCTGCGCCTCGGCCGGACCCAGCAGGTCGGCGAGATCGAAGACCCGGTTGGTCAGCAAATGCAGCGGGACGCCGAAGAAGCGGCGCGCGCCCTGCGGCGTGAACATGACCTGGACGCCGCGCTGGCTGCCGTCGGATTCCGAGATGGCATAGGCATCGCTCAGGCCGCCGCCGAAGCCCGCGCCACAACCGACCCGGATGCTGTGGCCGTCGGTATCGATCACGGTGATCGGCGTGCCGAGATTGACGATCAGCACCGCCTGGACGGTGGGCAGTTCGTGGCGGCGGGTGAAGCGGGTGCCGCGCTCGTCATAGCCGGCAAAGATATCGACAAAGGGGCGCAGCAAGGCGGCGGGCGGCGCGAATGCCATCTCCCACTGGCCGAGGTCAGAGCTGTGCCGGATCACCTGCATGGCCGACAGTATCGGTTGCGCAACCGAGGCCGCGCAACCGTATTTCGCTACCAGCGGAATTCCGCCCCCAGATAGACGGCGCGGCCATCGCCCGGATTGAACAGCGCCGAATTCGCAGTGGCCGTCGCCGCCACGCTGGTATTGGAGATATAGGCCTTGTCGAGCAGGTTGCGGCCGTCGACAAACAGCTTCAGCCCGTTGCCGAAGTCATAGCCGGCCTTGGCGCCGAGCAGGGCGTAAGGATCGGTCTTCAGCGTATTGGCGTTATCGACGAAATAGCCCTGCGGCACCCATTCCACATTGGGGCCGCCATACCAGCCGCTGGCATGGCTGTAGCGCAGTTCGGCCCGCAGGTAATGCGCCGGCGCGCCCGGGATGTCGTTGTTGCGATAAACCGGGTGGTTGTCGAAGCGGAAGTCGCTGAAGGTATAAGCGGCGCGGATCGAGGCCTTGTCGCCGGTGGCAGCCAGATCGCGCAGCGCCACCCATTCGCCGCCCAGTTCGAGGCCCTGGTGGATGGTGTTGTCGGCATTGAACACGTTGGTGACGTTGCCGACGGTGAGGAACTGCAGCTCGTTATGCAGCCAGGCGCGATAGACCGCGGCATCCCAGGAGAAATCCTTCACGCGGCCGCGGGTGCCGATTTCCAGCGTCTTCGATTCCTGTTCCTGCAGGTTGTTCTGCACGCCGGTGGTACCGAGTTCGGAAAACGGCGGCGGCTCGGTCGACCAGCTGAAATTGGTAAAGACCTGACTCTGCGGTGCGATATCCCAGCGCGCGCCCAGCTTCGGATTGACGCTGTTATAGTCGCGCTGGAACGACTGGTTGCCGTCGCCCCGGAAATTGTCGTCGTAGTCGCGTCGCGCCAGCGTGCCCTGCAGGCCGGCGATCAGCGCCACCTCGGGGATCACGTAGAAGGCATTCTCGCCGTACAGCTCCACCGTGCGCGAAGTCTGTTCGGAATCGGACAGCAGCGCACCCTTGCTGCCGCCAACATTGTTGTACTGCCGGGCCTGCATGGTGCCGCCGAAGTAATTCACACCCAGCGCGGTTTCGTTGCGATGGCCCGCGATCTGCTGCTCGTCGGTCCAGCGCGCGAAGCCGCCGCCATTGACCTCGTCATTCTGCAGCACGCGGTTGAAGCCGCCGAACAGCGGGTGGAACAGCTCCTTGCGGGCGAGGAAGGCGCCCACCGTCACCTCGCCGCTGTCGGTCAGGAAAGTGGTCTTGTTGGCGCCACGCACCGCATCGATGTTGCGCTTGGTGTTGCCGATGAAGCTGGCAGGCACAGTCGAATGCGGGCTGTTCAGCGCCTGGGCCTTGGTCAGGCTGCCCGGAATCTTCTGGTCGATATTGGCGGCGCTCAGGAAGAACCGCGTTTCGCCGCCATCGGTGAAGCGATAGCCGATATTGCCGTTCAGGCGGCGGTAATCCTGGTCGGTATGGTCGCGATAGCCGCTGCTGTGGCTGTAGGTCGGCGTGACATAGTAATCGGTGCTGCCAGCGGAACCGCCCATGCCGAACTGCGTGCGCATACTGTCGAAGCTGCCGAATTCCTGGCGCAGCAGGAAGCCGGGCTGGCTGCGGCCGGTGGGGCTGACGAAATTCACCGCGCCGCCGAGCAGCGAGGCGCCGTATTGCAGCGCATTGGCGCCCTTGTAGACCTCGGTGTAATCGACGGCGAGCGGATCGATTTCCATCGTATCGCCGGCACCATCGGCGTCGGTGATGGGCACGCCGTCGCGCAGGATGCGGGTGCCGCGCAGGTGGACATTGCGCGAGAGCCCCGAGCCGCGGATCGACAGCCGCGAATCCTCCTGGCCGTATTTCGACTGGGCGAAGACGCCGGGTACGTAGTCCAGGATGTCCTTCACTGCATTGGCGCGACCATCGCGCACCTCATCGCTGGTGACGACATCGACGCCGCCGGCGGTTTTCTCGATCCGCTGCCGGGCCTCTTCGGCGGTCGGCACGGTCAGTGCCGGTGTTTCAGGCGGCGCGGTGACGGTGATCGGTGGCGTGACGACTTGCGCGGATGCGCTGGCGGCGATGCCGCCGGCACCCAGCAGGGTGAACAGGAAACGGGTCATGTCAGGCTCGCATGGCAACGGAGCGCGCAGCACGGATTCGTGGCGGCAGCTCCGGATGGAACGGAATATGTGTGGCTTAGTGCTTGTGGTCGTGGCCGCCGCTGGCAGGCGCCCCGGCGCCGGCCTTCTGCACCGGCACCTGCAGCGTCACCGTGCCGGCCTTCTCGAAGGTCAGCGTCAGCGGGAACTGCGTGCCGTCTTTCAGCGGCTGGCGCAGATCGATCAGCATGATGTGATAGCCGCCGGGCTCCAGCGCGGTCTGGCCATTGGCCGGCACGGGGATGGTCTCCACCGGGCGCATGCGCAGGGCATCGCCATCCTTCACATGGGTATGCAGCTCGACGCTGGCGGCCACGGGAGAGGCCGCCTTCAGCAGCCGGTCAGGCGTGCCACCGGCATTCTTCAGGGTCAGGAACACGCCGCCGACCTTGGCCGGGGTGGCACGGGCAAAGGGCTGCAGCACCTGGATGTCACCGGCCTTGGCAACCGCCGGCGCCTCGCCGGCGATGCGGATGAGGGCGGCGGGACGGTCAGCCTTCTGCCCGGCCGCCGGCACCTGGTCCCAGCGGGCTTCGCCGCCGGCGCAGGTCTGCACCACCGGCAGCCACAGCTCCTTGCCCGGCGCGTCGGGCAGCTTCAGCACCAGGCCGAATTCGTCGAACTGTTCGTTGGGCAAGCTGCCGCCGCTCCAGGTGATGGCGCTGACCACGGTATCGGTCTTGCGGCCATGGCCGGCATCGATCGGCTGCGCCAGCTTGGTGGTCTCCACCTTGATCTCCCAGCCCGGCTTGGGCTGGGCGCTGGCATTGGCCACGCCTTCGGGGATGCTGACGCGCACCGCCGTCGTCGGCTTGCCGGCGCCGCAGCCATGGCCGACGCGGAGCGCCGTGCGGAAATAGCTGCCCGGCTGGGCCACCGCCGGATCGGCGACGATATGGGCCAAGGTGGGCGTGGACAGAAGCGTGATAAGCGCCGCGGCGCCTGCAAACTTGATGGTCGACATGGGAAAACTCCCGGTAATCCTGAAACGAAAGGTGGCGTAGCTCAGGACAGGGAGATGGGTGGCGCGCGGGCCTGCTGTGGCAGGCGCGTTGCCTGTGTCAGCGTGCTGCGGCCGGCGGCGCCGTAAAGGACGGTGACGGCCAGAACCGGCCGGGACAGCGCCGGGGCGACTGGCAGGAGGCCGGCCTGCAGGTTGGCGTTGGCAAAGCAGACCGGGCAGAGCTTGCCGGTCTTCTCGGCCTTGGCCGGATCGGTATCGACCGGCATGCCGTCCTGCATGGCCAGCACGCGGAAGCCGAGCGCCGAGCAGAGCACGATCTGCTCGATGCCATTGGCGGCCTGGACCTGGCGCACGGCCTGCTGGGTCAGGGGCAGCAGGGCATGGAACAGCAGCGCACCCAAGGCAAGCATTGCCGCGAAACGCGGCAGGGCGGCCAGCATCGCCGCCAGGCGAGGCAGATCGGGACCGGCGGAAAGACGGCGGCTGCGCATGGGTTACGCATACCGTTGCGGCCGGCCTTCCGCAAGGGCGGCCATTTGACGCAGACCGCACCGCAACCTAAGGTCTGAGGGTCATTCGGCGGCCCGATTCCGGCAGCCGCCCCCCAGATTTGTACGGAGGTGCATCATGTTGCGTCTGGTCGCCGGCCTTGTGGCCTTCTTCGCAGCGGCTCCGGCCTTCGCCCATCACGCCATGGATGGGGAAACCCCGAATACCCTGGCCACCGGCCTGCTTTCCGGCCTGGCCCATCCGGTGATCGGCCTCGACCATCTGGCCTTTATCCTGGCTGCCGGTCTGCTGGCGGCGCCGCGGGCGCGCGGCCTGCTGCTGCCGCTGGCCTTCGTGATCGCGTCGGTCCTCGGCGTCGTGCTGCATCTCAGCAGCGTCGACCTGCCGGCCGGCGAAATCGCCGTCGCCGTCTCGGTGCTGCTGCTCGGTATGCTGCTGGTGGTGCCGCGCCGGATCGACGACGGCCTGTTTGCCGCCATTCTGGCCCTGGCCGGCCTGTTCCATGGCTATGCCTTCGGCGAAAGCATCGTCGGCGCCGAAACCACCCCGCTGCTGTCCTACCTCGTCGGTCTTGCCGCGATCCAGTATGGCATTGCCGCCGGCGTGGTGATCGCCTGGCGCCGTCTGGTCCTGAATCACGCCGCTCTGCTGCCTCAGATCAGCCGGATTGCCGGCGCCGGCGTCGCCGCGGTCGGCGCGGTCTTCCTGGTGCTGAACCTCACGGCCTGATCGGGTCGCTATTTTGTTACAGGGCGGGCGGCTGCACCGGCAGCGCCCGCCCTTGACTTATCTGCGGGGCATTGCTATCTCGCTTGGGCAACCGGCCCATCTTCTTTCGGACCGGGGCCGCTCCGGCACATCCCGCATCCCATAAGATTTCAAGTTCATGATGCGGAAGCTGCGCGGGCGGTCGTCAACACCCCCCTTCACTGGCTGCTGCGCTCCGTCCTGGATGCAGCGCCCAAATCTCCCAAACAACATTCTCCTGCCGAGTCCGCGAGTCCGTTCATGAATCTCCAGGAACTGAAAACCAAATCGCCCACCGACCTGCTCGCCTTTGCCGAAGAGCTGCAGATCGAGAACGCTTCCACCCTGCGCAAGCAGGACATGATGTTCGCGATCCTCAAGCAGCTGGCCGACAAGGAAGTCGAGATCACCGGCGAGGGCGTGCTCGAACAGCTGCAGGACGGTTTCGGCTTCCTGCGCTCCGCCCAGGCCAACTATCTGCCGGGCCCCGACGACATCTATGTCAGCCCCAACCAGATCCGCCGTTTCGGTCTGCGCACCGGCGACACCATCGAGGGCACGATCCGCGCCCCGAAAGACGGCGAACGCTATTTCGCGCTGCTCAAGGTCAACACGATCAATTACGAAGACCCCGAGCAGAGCCGTCACAAGGTGCATTTCGACAACCTGACGCCGCTCTATCCGACCGAGCGGTTGAAGATGGAATTGCCGCAGGTGGAAGAAGAGGCGCCGGCCGTGCCGGCCGCCGCGCCCAAGACCCCGACCATCAAGAGCCGCAGCGGCGAGAAGCGCGAGAAGATCATTTCCGGTGGTCCCAAGCGCGATGTTTCCGCCCGCGTCATCGATCTGATCTCGCCGCAGGGCAAGGGCCAGCGCGCCCTGATCGTGGCGCCGCCGCGCACCGGCAAGACCATGCTGCTGCAGAATATCGCGCATGCCATCAGTCACAATCACCCGGAAGTCTATCTGATCGTCCTGCTGATCGACGAACGCCCGGAAGAAGTCACCGACATGCAGCGCACGGTGAAGGGCGAGGTGATCTCCTCCACCTTCGACGAGCCGGCGAGCCGCCATGTGCAGGTCACCGAAATGGTGCTGGAAAAGGCCAAGCGCCTGGTCGAGCACAAGCGCGACGTCGTCATCCTGCTGGATTCGATCACGCGTCTGGCGCGCGCCTACAACACCGTGGTGCCGTCGTCGGGCAAGGTGCTGACCGGCGGCGTGGATGCCAACGCGCTGCAGAAGCCCAAGCGCTTCTTCGGTGCCGCCCGTAACATCGAAGAGGGTGGCTCGCTCACCATCATCGCCACCGCGCTGATCGAAACCGGTTCGCGCATGGACGAAGTGATCTTCGAAGAATTCAAGGGCACCGGCAATTCGGAAATCATCCTCGACCGCAAGCTGTCGGACAAGCGCACCTTCCCGGCCATCGACATCACCAAGTCGGGCACCCGCAAGGAAGAGCTGCTGGTCGACAAGGGCGTGCTGGCCAAGATGTGGGTGCTGCGCCGCATCCTCATGCCGATGGGCGGCCAGGACGCGATGGAATTCTTGCTCGACAAGATCAAGCACAGCAAGACCAACGCCGATTTCTTCGATTCGATGAATACCTGAGCCGGATAGTCATCCGGACACGGCGACGGGCGGGGCGAAACCCCGCCCGTTTTTTTTGTTTTTCACCGGTTGCCGGAGTTTTTCGGCGGTATATCTGTTGTCATCAGGTCTCTGCCAACGGAGGAAACACCCATGCAGCGTCTCTTACAGGGGACCGCCATCCTCGCCACGGTCCTGTTCGCCCTGCCGGCGGCGGCGGCCGAGAAGACCATCCCGATCAACGCCATCAGCGCCACCGGCATCGGCGAGAGCATCGGCACCATCACCGCGAAAGACAGCAGGCAGGGCCTGGTGCTGACGCCGCAGCTGACAAAACTGGCACCGGCCGGCCCGCATGGCTTCCACATGCATGAAAAGCCCGATTGCGGTCCGGCACCCAATCCGGCCGCCAACAACCAGCCGGCGGCGGGCTTTGCCGCCGGCGGTCATTACGATCCGCGCAAGACCGGCATGCATCACGGCCCTGGCCACAAGGAAGGCCATGTCGGCGATCTGCCGGTGCTGGTGGTCAGCGGCGATGGTTCGGCCACCCTGCCCATGGTGGTGCCGCATCTGAAAGTGAAGGATCTGGCCGGCCGCGCGCTGATGATCCATGCCGGCGGCGACAATTACAGTGACACTCCGGCGCCGCTCGGCGGCGGCGGCGGTCGCATCGCCTGTGGCGTGGTGAAGTAAGGGACGCGATACCGCGGCCACAGTTTGACAGACTGCGGCCGTCTTGCTTTTCTGGTCGTGATGCAGCCTTCGCCACAGGACTGGTTTGATTTCGCCCGCGATCCGTCGAGCGGCACCGAGGCCGTGCATGCGCAGTTCCATGCCCATGCCTACGACCCGCATTTCCATGACCAGGTGCTGGTCGGGGTCACCGAGCAGGGCTGCCAGCAGTTCCGCTGCCGCCGCGAAACCCAGCGCAGCACGCCGGGCCGCGTCATCCTGATGGAGCCGGGCGAGACCCATGATGGCGAGGCCGGCGCCGATGGCGGCTTCACCTATGCGATGCTGTATTTCGATCCGGCCTGGCTGCGGCAGGCCGCCGAAGCCTGCACCGGCCGCGATCCGGGCGACGCGATCTTCAGTTTCCCGGCCGTGCTGAACGACGATGCCCCGCTGGCCCATGCCGTGCTGGCCGCGAGCCGGCAGCTCGGCGTGCCCGACAGCCGCATGGCGCGCGATGCGGCGCTGGATCATGTGGCGGCTTTGCTGATGCAGCGCTTTGCCGGTGGCGGGGTGCCGACGCAGGATGCCGCGCCGCATCTGGCCCGCCGCGCCCGCGCCGCCATCGAGGCGCATCAGGCCGAAGACCTGGGATTGCAGGCGCTGGCCGATCTGGCCGGTACGGATCGCTTCCGCCTGCACCGGGTGTTCAAGGCCGCCTATGGCCTGCCGCCCCATGCCTGGCTGGTGCAGCGCCGGCTCAACCAGGCGCGCCGTCTGCTGAGCACGGGACAGATGCCGGCCGATGTGGCGGCGGCCGTCGGTTTCGCCGATCAGAGCCATCTCGGTCGCTGGTTCCGTCGCGCCTTCGGTCAGACGCCGGCGGCCTATCGCCGGGCCTGCACAAATCTTCCAGACTTGGCCGCCGGCTGACGGCACTCTCGGGCTTCCGTTCTGCAGGGAGACGCCCGTGTTCACCACCAAGATTGCCATTGTCGTGCGCGAGGATCTGGCGACCTGGCAGAAGCTGAATGTCACCGCCTTCCTGTCCAGCGGCATTGCCGCTGCCATTCCGGATTGCATCGGCGAGCGTTATATCGACGGGGCAGGGCGGACATACACCGCGATGTGCGGACAGCCGATCCTTGTTTTTACAGGTGGCGTCACGGAGCTCCAGAAGGCCCATGGCCGCGCCTGTGACCAGGGCCTCGTCATCGTGCCCTATGTGGAGGCGATGTTTTCAACCGGGCATGACGCGGCCAACCGCGAGGTTTTCGCGGCCGGCGATATCGCAGCCCAGACCTGGGTCGGCCTGGGCTTTCACGGCGACCGCAAGGCCGTCGACAAGGCTGTGAAAGGCCTGAAGCTGCATCCCTGACGGATCAGATATTCGGATCGAGGAAATCCACCGCCAGCATCAGCATGTCGACGGTTTCGCCATCGCCGCTCAGCGGCAGGCGCAGGATTTCGTAAGCATGTCTGCGGTCGTCGATGATCATGTTCATGCGCTCGACCTGCGGTTCGCGCCGTTGCAGCATTTCCGCATAACACTCCTGCACGCGCGCCTGATAATCGGGCTCGGGCAGTTCATCAAGCCATCGGCCGGTCAGGTCGTAGCGCAGACGCTGCACCACGCGGGTGCCGGTGAGGCGGCAGCGATAGCGCGGCGTGCCGTCGGGACGATGATGCACTTCGAACAGCGAGACATTGCCAAGAATCCACGGGATATCGAGCGGATCGATATCGGCGCGTGCCGGCATCGGGCGATCGCCGCGCCGCGCATGCCAGTAGCCCAGCAGGCGCTGCAGTTTCGGTCGTCCAACGGTGTGCGGTGTTGCCGGAATCTGGCCGGACACGATGATCCCCCGTTGCTGCTGTTTCCCCGTTTACCGGACTATTTAGCGCGGCTCATAAAAAAAGCGTCACCGGCCTGATTTAAGTCTTGTAATTGCAAATCATTCGCATATACTCGGGCGCATCGCACCTCGGTGCGGTTTTTAGGTCGGCCTCATCACTCTGCTGGTCGTGATGAGGTTCGTGGTCGGTCCGATACAATGGGGCATTGTCGGGCCGACCCCGACCGAAACTTTCCCACACATCATGGAAAATCAAATGCTTGGCTCAAAGGCATCGTTTGGGCCATGCATTTTTTGCGTGTGAGTTATGTTTTATTTGCGTCAAATTATGTGAATTAGATTTGACTTGCCTCCCTATGTGTGGAATATAGGGGTTATCCGGCTCACGCTGGATCGCGGGATTTGAAGGGCAGCTTGCGCCGCGACACCAACGCTAAAGCGCCACGGCCAGGCATCCTGCCTGGGTCGTGGGCCCGGCACTGAACGGAAGAGACCCATGACCGCGACGCTGAAAACCATCCGCCTCTGTTGTTGTCGCTGAACGCACCCTTTCGGTTCCTGCGTTTCCACCAGCGATAAACGCCGACAGCCGTCGGCCAACGGAGATTTCCCATGAGTGAAGCCTATCTGATCGAGGCGGCCGGCGAGGCCGCCGGTGTGGTGATCCGCGAACGCAGCGGATTCCGCTTTTTCGCCTCCGGCCCGCAGTTCAGCAGCCTGGAGCAGCGCGTCTACCGCCGCACCGAAGATGCCGCCCGCGCCGCCCGGGCGCTGGCCCGCGCGGCCGCCAATGACAACAACCGCCGTCCGGCCTGGAGGTAACCAGCCATGACCCAGATCCAGATCATTCAGAGCCACAAGCCCGGTTTCGTCGACCGTATCCAGGCCGCCTTCGGGGCCTTCGTGGCGCCTGAGAAATACGATGGCGGCCGGCTGCAGCCCGCCGACAACGACAACCAGGCGGTGGCCGCCGAGGATTACGCCAGCTCGTTGGCCGATCCGCTGGCGCTGCCGCCCGACTGGCACGCGGCCGGCGATCTGCTTAGTCTCAGCTTCCTCCCCTTCGACCGCTGAGACGTCCATGATCGAACTGCAATCCATCACCAAGCGCTTCGCGGCCGAGTCCGGCTCGGTCGAAGCGCTGCGTGATGTTTCCCTGACTGTCGCGCCCGGCGAGATTTTCGGCGTCATCGGCCGTTCCGGCGCCGGCAAGTCGACGCTGATCCGCTGCATCAACCTGCTGGAACGGCCGACCGAGGGCCGCGTCATCGTCGGCGGCCGCGACCTGACCGCGCTGTCGGCGGCCGCGCTGCGCACCGCGCGGCGCGACATCGGCATGATCTTCCAGCATTTCAACCTGCTGTCCTCGCGCACGGTGTTCGACAACGTGGCGCTGCCGCTGGAGCTGCGCGGCGAGAGCAAAGCTGTCATCAAGGCCAAGGTCGCGCCGTTGCTCGAACTCGTCGGGCTGTCCGACAAGGCTGGCCAGTATCCGGCGCAGCTTTCGGGCGGGCAGAAGCAGCGCGTCGGCATTGCGCGCGCGCTGGCCACCGACCCCAAGGTTCTGCTCTGCGACGAGGCGACCTCGGCGCTCGATCCGGAAACCACCGAGCAGATCCTGACGCTGATCAAGGACATCCGCGACCGGCTCAATCTGACCGTCGTGCTCATCACCCATGAGATGGCGGTGGTGAAGGAAATCGCCGACCGCGTCGCCGTGATGGAACTGGGTCATGTGATCGAGCAGGGGACGACGTTTGAGGTCTTCACCCGGCCCCAGCATCCGACCACCCGCAGCTTCGTGGCCGACCTGATCGGCTTCGACCTGCCGCCGGCGCTGCAGAAGCGCTTGGCCGCTGCCGAGAAGCCTGGCGCCAATTCCCGCCTGTGGCGCATCCTGTTCACCGGGCCCCATGCCGACGAGCCGGTGATCGCCGAGTTGTCGCGCAATCTGGGCCTTGATCTCAACATCCTGCATGGCCGGATCGACGAGATCCAGGGCCGCCCGTTTGGCGTTATGGTCGTGCAGGCGCGCGGCGACGAGGCCAAGCTGATCGCCGCCAAATCCTACCTGGCCAGCCGCCAGCTCACCGTCGAGGAACTTGAAGATGTCATCGCAATTGATCGCGCTGCTGTTTGACGGCCTCTGGGAGACGCTGGTGATGGTCGGCATCTCCGGCGGTGTCGGCGCGGCCTTCGGGATTCCGCTCGGCGTCATCCTGATCCTCACCGACCGTGGCGGGATTCTTCAGAATTTGTCCGTCAATCGCGGGCTTGGCCTGATCATCAACGCCGCGCGCTCGACGCCTTTCATCATTCTGATGGTGGCGATCATCCCGTTCACGCGCTTGGTCGTCGGCACTTCCATTGGAACGGCCGCCGCCATCGTGCCGCTGACCATCGCCGCCATCCCTTTCATCGCCCGCCTGGTGGAAACCGCTTTGCGTGAAGTACCGTCGGGCCTGATCGAAGCTGCCGATGCCATGGGCGCGACGCCGCTGCAGATCGTCACCAAGGTTCTGCTGCCCGAGGCGCTGCCCGGTATCGTGGCCGGACTCACCATCACGCTGGTCAGCCTGATCGGCTATTCCGCCATGGCCGGCGCGGTCGGCGGCGGCGGGCTCGGCGATATCGGCATCCGCTACGGCTACCAGCGCTTCCTGCCCGAGGTGATGGCCGCCGTGGTGCTGGTGCTGATCGTCTTCGTGCAGGGCGTGCAGTCGCTGGGCGACCGCCTGGTGCGCAAACTCAGTCATCGTTGATTTCGTCTCCCCCTACAGAAAAGGAAAAACCATGTCTCTCACTCGCCGTACTCTTTCTGCTCTGGCGCTCGCCGCCTTCGTCGCAACGCCGACCCTGGCCCAGGACAAGCCGATCAAGGTCGGCGTCACCGCCGGGCCGCATGCCGAAATCTTCGAAGTGGTGAAGAAGGTCGCCGAGAAGGACGGCCTGAAGATCCAGATCGTGGAATTCAGCGACTACATCCAGCCGAACGCCGCGCTCAATGCCGGCGACCTGGACGTGAACTCCTACCAGCACCTGCCGTATCTGGAAGCCCAGGTGAAAGACCGCGGCTACAAGATCGTCAATATCGGTTACACCGTGAACTTCCCGATGGGCGTCTATTCCAAGAAGGTGAAGTCGCTCGCCGATCTGCCCGCTGGCGCCCGCGTCGGCATCCCGAACGATCCGACCAATGGCGGCCGCGCGCTGCTGGTGCTGGAATCGGCCGGCCTGATCAAGCTGAAGGACGGCGCCGGCCTGAAGGCCACGCCGCTCGACATCACCGACAACGCCAAGAAGATCAGGATCGTCGAACTTGATGCCGCGCAGCTGCCGCGCGCGCTGGACGAGCTCGATGCCGCCGCGATCAACACCAACTACGCGATCCCGGCCGGCCTGTCGCCGGTGAAGGATGCCATCGCCACCGAGGGTGCCAAGGCCCCCTATGTGAACATCATCGCGGTGCGCAGCCAGGACAAGGACAAGCCGGAATACGCCAAGCTGGTGAAGGCCTATCAGTCGGCCGAGGTGAAGGCCTTTGTCGAGCAGAAGTACCAGAAGGCCGTCGTCACCAGCTGGTAAGACTTTGAAAGATTACCGTCCGCGCTGATCCTCCCCAGACGGACGTTCCCTGGCCCGCCGCGACCGGATCAATCCGGCCGGCGGGCCTTTTTATGCCCGGATCGGTCAAGGGATGGCACGGATGGCCGTGCGGCAAATCCGGTTCGTTTCACTTCCCGATGCTTCGTTTCACTTCCCGGGGCTTCGTTTTGCTTCCCGGCGCTTCGTTTGCCTTCGTTTCGCTTCGTTCGTCTTCGTTTCGCTTCGTTTGCGTTCGTCCGGCTTCGCCGGTGTTCCGGTCCCGGACAGCAGCCCGGACCGGCAACCAGAGCCATATAGGGCGGCGCAGCCATCGCGTCCCGACATGAACATTATTTAATCTGGCGTCAGGCCGCGTCGGCGCGCATGGCGGCGGCGAACACCTTCAGCGACTGCCGCGCCGCCGGATCGGCCAGGCTCGCATAGAGCACAAGGTCGCGCGGCGGCAGCGGCGGCAGGCCCAGCATGGGCCCGACATCCACCGTGCCCGGTGGCGCGACGCGGCGGCCCAGCACCGCGATGGCGACGCCGGCCGAGACGGCTGCGGCAATGGTGCCGACGCCGCCGCCGACGAAGACCTCGGTCCAGGGGATGCCGGCCGCATCCAGCGCCGTCACCCCCATGCTGCGCATGCCGCAACTGTCGGCATGGGCGGCCAGCGGCAGCGGTTCGCCGGCGCGATGCACGAAATCGCGCGACGCCATCCAGCCGAACTGTTCGGCGCGCAAGACCTCGCCGCCGCGCCGGCCGGCATCCTGTCCCATCACGATCGCGGCATCGAGGTCACCGTGATCGAATGCCATCAAAAGCTCGCGCGAACTGCCCACCCGCATCTCCAGCACCAGGCCCGGCTCGGCGCGCGTCACCCGGCTCAGCAGCCGCGGCAGCTCGGCGCCCACCGCATGGTCGCTGATGCCGACCACCAGCCGCCGCCGCGCCGGCTCGAAGGAGTCCAGCGCCGCGCCATGGGCGGCGATCAGCAGCCGGGCGCGGTCGAGGAAGAGCTGGCCGGCGGCGGTGAGGCGGACCCGGCGCGGCGTCCGCTCCAGCAGGCGGCGTCCCAGCCCGTCTTCCAGCCGCTTGATCTTCAGGCTGACGGCGGACTGGGTGGCCTCCATCGCCTCGGCCGCGCGCGTGAAGCTGGCGAGGTCGGCCACCAGCACAAAGGCCTGCACGCATTCGATGTCCAAAGACTTCAAAGTCGCCTTCCATGAGGAATGGAAATCATTGAAATAGGATTTCATATGATTTTCGAATGGTCAATCCGGCATTACCCTCCGGTGTATCGACCCACCAGGAGGACCCCCATCATGCCGATCACCCGTGTCTCGCTGCGCCGGGGCAAACCCGTCGCCTATCGCCAGGCCATCCTCACCGGGCTTTACCAGGCGATGGTCGAGACCTTCGATGTGCCGGAGACCGATTATTTCATGACGGTGGCTGAGCATGACGCGGCGGATTTCTGGTGCAGCCCCAGCTATCGCGGCGGCCCGCGCAGCGACGATCTCGTCATCATCCAGCTCACCGTCAACAACACGCGCGGGCTGGAGAAGAAGAAGGCGCTCTACAGGCGCATCGCCGAAAAGCTCGGGCAGAACCCCGGCATCCGGCCGGAGGATGTGCTGATCAACCTGCTGGAGACGACGACGGAGAACTGGTCGCTCGGGTTTGGGCTGGCGACGTTTGTGGAAGAGGAGGCGGCGTAAAATTTATCTTGAAGTTTCGTACAAAATACCGTACAGTACGTATAAATGTAGTGCTATACGGAGATTTGTCATGCCCCCGAAAACTGATCGCGTAGAACTTCGTCTTGAGCCTGACCTTTTGGAACGCCTCGACCATTGGCGCGAAGAACGGGATGACAAGCCAACTCGATCAGAGGCGATCCGCCATTTATTGGAAGTCGGCCTGGAGGGAGGGACCAAGGAGAATTTCCGTCTGAACAATCGGGACAAGCTTCTGGTGTGGATGATGAGTGAGGTCCTGAAATACCAAGCCCAAGGCCCAAAGAAGGGGGCTGACAGCCATGCGTTGGAAACGGTCGATCTAATTCAGGAAGCGATCGTTGGTGGCCATTTTTGGGCGCTGGTCTGGGAAATGCCGGGCATCATCCACGACTACGTGGACGACCCCAGAAAGGTTCGTGCCGTGGCCAATATTCTCGACGTCTGGGACTTCATCGAAACCGCGTGGCAAAAGTTTTCCGATGAAGAGAAGAGTTATATCACTGAGAAAACGGGCGTGAAGGAACCAAGGTTCGCAGGCTTCGACGGCAACAACGAGGCCGAGTACATGGGGATCGCGCGCATGTTCGTGGACAAGATGGATCGCTGGCAGCACTTCAAAGGACGCGATTTCAATTCGCACTGGCCATCTGTTCCCCGCTACAACGCTATGGCGGAAGCGTTCGAGCCAGTGCGTCGGACGCTTATGGGAGGAGAACTTTCAGCGAAACAAATCGTCCAATTGCTCAAGGCGCAGGAGCGCGGCCGCTGAAGAGAAGAACGATACTAGTAATGGTGAATAAGACTAGAGAGGCTATAGGGTGACGCTCCGCGCCTTCTTCACCAGGCGCACCAGCTCCACCCGCGCCTCCTCGGCACTGCCGATCGTTGTCTCAAACGGCAGGCGCGCCACGCGGCCGTCGCGGATGAGGTCGGCGCCCTCGGCATCGACGCCGCTCAAGCTCCAGCCGTCGCCGCTCTTGCCCAGCAGCCTGGTCGCATAGAGCTGCACGGCGTCGGCATGGTCGCTGTTCATGTGTTCGATGATGCCGGCTTCCGCATCGGCCAGCGCCTGCCAGTCACCCGTGTAGCTGTAATCGTCCATCCAGTGGATCTTCCCGAAGCCGGCGACGATATGGGCGCGTTCGACCTCGATGCGGTAGAAGGCGAAATCGGCGAAGCCGGCATACATCTCGGCGGCCGGGTGGCGGGCGAGATAACGGGCGCGGTGGCGCGCCTCTTCGGTCTTCGCCGCATGGCCCATCAGGGTCACGCGCGGGCCGGTCAGCGGCTCGGCATAATGCGCGGTGCCATCGCAGAGCAGCGAGACGCGGTCATCCATCAGGATATTCTTGGTATGGTCGGCCAGCCGCGAGATCAGCAGCAGCGGCGCGGCATCGTGGTCGAAGGCCACCAGCACCAGCGAGGCATAGGGCGCGCCATCCGCGGTGATGCTGGCCAGGCTGGCGGTGCGGCAGGCGCGGGCCACAGCGCGGGCCTGCTGGGCCGGACTGCGGGCGGGCAGCACGGCCTCGTTCACTGGAACCACCCGGTCATTGGAACCGCCCTGTCATTGGAATCTCTCCGCGCGCGCGACTTCGACATCCGAGAGATAGACGATGGCCACCGCATCGGCGAAACGGCCATGGAAGCCGTCCAGGACCTTGCGCGCCACCGCCTCGGTGGTGACGGCCACGATCATCACATTGTCGAAGGCGCGGGTGATGTCGTCGCTGCTGCGTTCGCCATGCTGGCCGCCGCCGATCACCCGGGGGAGCAGGCTCCAGCCCTGCACGCCCTGGGCGGAGAGCCAGTCGAGCACCGAGCGCTGAAGCGGCGCCTCGACGATGATCTCGATCTTCTTGCGCGGATGGGACATCTGCTAGTTCCCGAACAGGCGCTGCGCCACGATCAGGTAGAGCGGCAGGCCGATGGCGACATTGAAGGGGAAAGTGACGGCCAGCGCCAGTGTCACGGAGAGCGACGGACTGGCGGCCGGCAGCGCCAGGCGCATGGCGGCCGGCACGGCTATGTATGACGCAGAAGCGGACAGGACTGCGAGCAGCATGGCGCCGCCGGCCGAAAGCCCCAGCAGGGCGGCGGCCGTAAAGCCCAGGCCCGATCCGATCAGCGGCATGACGATGCCGAACAGGATCAGCGCCTTGGGGAATTTTTTCGCCGCGCGGCCCTGGCGCACCGCCACCAGGCCCATATCGAGCAGGAACAGGCAAAGTGCACCGTTGAACAGGTCGGCCACGAAGGGCTTGATCTTGGCCATGCCGGCATCGCCGGTGATCCAGCCGATGACAAAGCCGCCGACCAGCAGCATGACCGAGCCGTTGACCAGCACCTCGCGGATCAGGGCGCCGCGCTCGCTGCTGCCGGGCTGCATGCCCTGCTGCGTCTGCGGGCCGGCGAGCAGCAGGCCGATCAGGATGGCCGGGGTTTCCATCACCGCCGTCATGGCGACGAGATAACCCTCATAGGGGATGTCGCGGCTGCGCAGGAATTCAGCCGCGGTCACAAACGTGACGATGCTGATCGAGCCGTAATGGGCGGCGATGGCGGCGGCATTCACCCGGCTCTGGCCCCAGACGGTGCGCAGCAGGCCGAAGGCGATCACCGGCAGCAGGAGGCTGAGCCCCAGCGCCGCGACGATCGCGCCGACCAGCGCCCAGCCCGAGGCGGCATGCATGGCGACGCCGCCCTTGAAGCCGATGGCGAACATCAGGTAGATCGCCAGGCCTTTCGCCGCGCCCTCGGGGATTTCCAGATCGGAACGCAAGGCGGCGGCCGCCGCGCCCAGCACGAAGGCCAGGATCATCGGCGACAGCAGGTTCCCGGCTGCCAGATGCAGAAGCTCGCTCATCGCGGCGCAGCATGGCAAAGCGGCGTGAGGCGGGAAAGGGCCGGGCGCGCGGAAAAGCCTCAGGCCGTCCGTCCGATAACAGCCATGGGCGGGGCAGGCATGAGGCATTGTCTCAAACACAGATCGTCACCCCCGCGAAGGCGGGGGTCCAGGCCGGCGGAAAGACTGGGTCCCCGCTTTCGCGGGGACGACGAATCAGTTTACGCCAGCCCCAATCTTACGGCAGCAGCAAGGTCGAGCCGGTGGTCTTGCGGGCTTCCAGGTCGGTATGGGCCTGCACGGCATCCTTCAGCGCATAGGTCTGCGGGATTTCCACCTTCACCTTGCCGCCCTTCACCACATCGAACAGCGCCTGCGCCGAGGCCACCAGATCGGCACGTTTCGCCGTGTAGGTGTTCAGTGTCGGCCGGGTGACATAGAGCGAGCCCTTGCCGGCGAGGATGCTGATATCCACCGGCGGCACCGGGCCGGAGGCATTGCCGAAGCTGACCATCAGGCCGAAGGGCTGCAGGCAGTCGAGCGAGCCGGCCCAGGTGTCCTTGCCGACGCCGTCATAGACGACAGGCAGCATCGCGCCCTTGGTCAGCTCCTTCACCTTCTCGACGAAGTTGTCGGTGCGGTAATTGATGATGTGGTCATAGCCATGGGCTTTCGCCAGCTTTGCCTTCTCGTCATTGCTGACCGTGCCGATCACGGTGGCGCCGAGCGCCTTGGCCCATTGGCCGAACAGCAGGCCGACGCCGCCGGCGGCGGCATGGAACAGCACGGTATCGCCGGCCTTGATCTTGTAGGTGCGGCGGACCAGGTATTCCGTGGTCATGCCCTTGAGCATGATGGCGGCGGCGATTTTGTCGTCGATGCCGGCGGGCAGCACCACGCAGCGGTCGGCCTGCATCAGGCGCTCTTCCGCATACGAGCCGAGCGGCGCCGAGGCATAGGCGACGCGGTCGCCGGCCTTGATGTCGGTGACGCCCTGGCCCACCGCCGTCACCACGCCGGAGCCTTCGGTGCCGAGCGTGAGCGGCAGCGGCAGCTTGTAGAGGCCGGTGCGGTGATAGGTGTCGAGATAGTTGAGGCCGGCGGCCGAGGTCTTGAGGCGGATCTGGCCGGGGCCGGGATCGCCGACCTCGACTTCTTCCCATTTCATCACGTCGGGGCCGCCGGTGGCGTGGATGCGGATGGCATGAACCATGATCGTAAAATCCTTTTAAGCGAGATGCTGTTTGAAGAAGGCCGCCGTGCGGCTGTTGGCCAGGTCGGCCGCCTTTTGATCGTAATGCTCGCCGCCGACGCGGGCGAAGGCATGGTCGTTGCCCTGGTATTCGTGCAGCGTGACCTTCGGGTTGGCGCTGACGGCGACTTTCACGGCCGTCTGTTGGTCCTTGGGCACGAACTTGTCCTCGGTGGCGACATGCATCAGCAGCGGCTTCCTGATCGTCGCCACTTCGCCGGTCAGCTCGGCGAGGCCGACGCCGTAATAGGCGGTGCTGGCATCGACATCGCTGCGCGCCGCCATCAGGAAGGCGAGCTTGCCGCCCAGGCAGTAGCCCACCGTGCCGGCTTTCCCCGTGCAGCCCGGCAGCTTGCGCAGGACGGCGAGGCTGGATTTCAGATCTTCGACACCGAGATCGACATTGAAGCCGCCGAACAGCGCGAAGGCCTTTTTCCACTCGGCCTCGCTCTTGTCGGTGATGTCGATGCCGGGCTCCTGGCGCCAGAAGAGATCGGGGCAGAGCGCGACATAGCCCTGTTGCGCCAGGTCGTCGCAGATGTCGCGCATGACCTTGTTGACGCCGAAGATTTCCTGGATGACCAGGATGCCCGGACCCTTGTCGCCGGCCTGGTAGGCGCTGAATGAGCCGCCGTCTTTCGCGCTGATCGTGATGGTCTTCGCCATGGCGCTTCTCCTCCGGTTTTTATGGACGGAGGAACCTTAGCCAATGCCGATGCCACGCGGCAACCGGCAGGCGGGCCACTAGAACAGGCTGACCTGCTCGGACGGCACATAGGCGCCTTCGTGGCGCAATAACCATCGCTTGGTGTCCAATCCGCCCTTGCCGGAATAGCCGCCGGCATCGCCGCCGGCCGCCAGAATCCGGTGGCAGGGGATGATCACCGGGATCGGGTTGGCGCCGCAGGCATTGCCCACAGCCCGGGAATCGACCACGCCGCTGCCGATGGTGGTGGCGGCCTCGCCGTAAGACCGGGTGCGGCCGGCCGGAATGGCCAGCATGAAATCCCACACGGCGCGCTGGAAATCGCTGCCTGCCGGTTCCAGCGGCAGGTCGAAGCGGAAGCTGCCATCGGCGAAATAGGCCTCGAGCTGACGCGCCGCCTCGGCCAGCAGGGCCTCGGCTTCCGGCGGCATGTCCACATCCGCCGGCTTCGCGCCGCGGCCGCCCCAGTCGAGCTTGACGATGGCGGTGGCGGTGGCGGTCACGGTGAGGGAACCGAGCGGGCTGGGAATGGTGACGGAATAGGTTTTTGCCATGGTTTCTGCGCTCTGGCCGGCACTGGACTTGGGCGGGCGGGCCACTATGGTTACGCCCCGATATACCCCATATAGGGCCCTGTGATTAGCATGGCCATGCCGTCCGGAGATATCCGTTTATGTCGCAGTCATTGGAAAACACGCAGACCCCCGTCACCGTGCTCACCGGCTATCTCGGCGCCGGCAAGACCACGCTGCTGAACCGCATCCTGACCGAGCCGCACGGCAAGAAATACGCCGTCATCATCAACGAGTTCGGCGAGACCGGCATCGACGGCGAGCTGGTGGTGGATGCCGACGAGGAAGTCTTCGAGATGAACAACGGCTGCATCTGCTGCACCGTGCGCGGCGACCTGATCCGCATCATCGAGGGCCTGTTCAAACGCAAGGACCGTTTCGACGCCATCATCGTCGAGACGACTGGTCTTGCGGACCCCGGCCCGGTGGCGCAGACCTTCTTCGTCGATGAAGACGTGTCGCGCCGTGCGCGGCTCGATTCGATCGTCACCGTGGTCGATGCGCGCCATCTGCCGGCGCGGCTGAAGGACAGCCGCGAGGCCGAGGAACAGATCGCCTTTGCCGATGTGATCGTGCTGAACAAGACCGACCTGGTCAGCGCCGACGAACTGGCCGAGGTCGAGCGCCGCATCCGCAGCGTCAACCGCTTCGCCCAGATCCACCGCGCCACCAAATGCGATGTCGCGCTGGACAAGGTGCTGGATCGTGGCGCCTTCGATCTCGGCCGCATCCTCGACCTGGAGCCGGATTTCCTCAACCCGCCGCATGGCGAGGCCGGCCATGTGCATGACGAGCATTGCGGCCACGACCACCATCATCACGATCATGGCCACGACCATGTGCATGACGAACATTGCGGCCACGATCATCACGATCACGGCGACAGCATCCATGACACCACGGTGAAGAGCGTGTCGCTGCGCCTCGATTCCGCCGTGGACGCGAAGAAGTTCGACGCCTGGATCGGCGAGCTGCTGGCGACCAAGGGCCAGGACATCCTGCGCACCAAGGGGATTCTCGACTTCAAGGGCGGCGACAAGCGCTTCGTCTTCCAGGCCGTGCATATGATCAAGGACGGCGACTTCCAGCGTCCGTGGAAGGCCGACGAGCCGCGCTTCTCGCGCCTGGTCTTCATCGGCCGCGATCTCGATGCCGCCGCACTCCAGCAGGGTTTCGATGCCACCCGCGCCTAAGTCGGACGGCCAGATCGGGTTCCGCGCCTTTCTCTGGCAGTTCAAGTCCGGCGTCGTTGCCGTCGCTGCCGCCGAGGCTGCCGGCCATGCCGGTTTCGGCTTAGGGGACGGCTCGATCGCGCTGCGGCCGTTCGCCGAGCCGGACGCACCCACCACGCGGCGCCTGATCGCCCATACCGATGCGGCCTTGCTCTGCATGGCGGCCTCGCCCGATGGCGAAGGCTTCGTCTCCGGCGGCGATGACGGCCGGCTGATGCTGACCTCGGTGGCGGGCGAGGGCCAGGAACTGGCGGCCGTGCCGCGCAAATGGATCGAGCAGGTAGCCGTCTCGGAAGGCGGTATCGCCTATGCCGCCGGCAAGCGCGTCGGCCTGCTGAACACGAAGGGCGAAAGTGTCGCGGTCTTCGAGGACCATCCGAGCACGATCAGCGGCATCGCCTTCAACCCGAAGGGCAAGCGCCTGGCCGTGTCGCATTACGGCGGCGTCACGCTGTGGTGGGCCAAGGCGGATGCGCAGCCGGCAAAAAGACTGGCCTGGAAAAGCTCGCATGTCGCGGTGACCTGGTCGCCGGACGGCAAGTTCATCATGACGGCGACGCAGGAAAACGAGATGCATGGCTGGCGCCTGTCTGACAGTGCCGACATGCGCATGAGCGGCTATCCCAACAAGCCGAAAGGCATGAGCTGGTCGAAGGACGGCCGCTGGCTCGCCACCTCGGGCGCGGAAACCGTGGTGGTCTGGGACTGCAAGGGCAAGGGCCCGATGGGCTCGGCGCCGGTGGAGCTCAGCCGCGGCGATGTCGCCACCGCTGTCGCCTTCCATCCGCGCCACGGCCTGGTGGCGTCCGGCGATGTGACCGGCAAACTGAAGCTCGCCCGGGTCAGCGATGAATCGAGCATCGATCTGGAACAGCTCGGCCCGGCGCCGGTGACGGCGCTGGCCTGGAGTGCGGACGGCCGTTACCTGATCGCCGGCGGCGAGGACGGCTCGGCCGGCATTCTCGATTTCGGCAATTAGCGGCTGACCCTGGCAGCCCTGGCGATGCGCAGCAGCGCGTCGCCGCAGGCCGAGGCCGCCGGCATGCCGGTGCTTTTCGCCAGCAGCTCGGCATCGGTGAGGATTTCCAGCGCCCGCATCAGGCGGTCGCTCGACCACATCTTGCTCTGGCGCTCGAAGCCGTCGCGCCGCGTCCAGTGCACGCCAAGGCGCGTCGGATCAGCGCGGCCGCCGCTCTCGCGCTGGGCTGCGGCCAGATGCAGCTTCTGGCCATGCTTCTGCGCCACGCGCAGGATCGCCACCGGCGACTCGCCGGCGCTTTCGCAGCGGGTCAGCGCATCGGCCAGAGTGGTGAAGTCGCCGCCAAAGGCGGCAAAGGCGGCATCGTCCAGGAACAGCGTGGATGAGTCGCCGATAGTGGCTTCGCAATCTTCCAGGCTGATCGGGGTCGGGTCGTCACCCTTGTAGAGCATCAGCTTGGCCAGTTCGCCGCGGCTGACCATGCGGTCGGTGCCCAGATTATCGGCCAGATAGGCGAGCGCTTCGGGGGCGATTTTCTTGCCCGCTTCGCGCGCCACCTCTTCGGCGAGGCCCTGCAGGGCGCGCTGATCGTCGGCGTAGCACCCCAGTGCCGCAGCCTGGCCGGCGTCCTCGAAGGCGACGCGGATGGAGGAGCGGGCGGTGAGTTCGCCGGCCTCGACCACGATCAGCGTGTCGCCGGCATAGCCTTCCAGAAAGGATTCAAAGAGTTTTCCGTTGCGGTCGCCGGCACCCGAGACCATGACGACGCGGCGGCCACCGGTCAGCGCCATGGCGCCGGCTTCGTCGGCCAGTCGTGCCGGATCTTCATGCAGCTGCGCGCCGGTCAGCGTGGAAACGCGGAAAGGATCGTTCAGGTCTTCGCAGGCGCTCTGAGCGATACGCTTGGCACGCTCACGGATCAGTCCGGCATCGCTACCAAACAGCAGTACGGCCCGGATATCGGCGCGCGGCCGTTTGACGAAGGCCTCGACGTCGCGTGCCGCCAGCTTCATCGCGCTTGTTGCTGCTGCCGTTCGCGGGCTTGCTGATCCAGCATAGGCTTGCGATCGAAAAAATTACTCAGACGCAGGCGCATCTGCTCGGCAGCATCGCGCATCGCGCGTTCGCGGGCATTCTTTTCGCTCACCAGATTGGCATAGTCGGCCACGGTCAGGTTGTAGGAAGCTTGGCTGAGGGCTGCAAAATTAAAGACGACGATCCCAGACTGATAATCCCGCAGATTCGCATCGACCGTGAGCTGCAGGTTGTTGCGGGTGATTTCTTCGCTGCGGGTAACGAAAACCGAACCTACCGATTCGCTGAGGCGATATTCCAGCAGGTAGCGCGGCCGGTCCGGCGTGCCGCGCGGCGTTAACATGTCGAGCAGAAGATTGCGAAGCTGCTGGTTGCCGCGATCTTCCGGCTGGGCGATGGAAATCTGCTCGAACTGCGGTATCGGATCCTGGCTGCTGCCCTGTCGGTACAGAGGCTTGAAGCCACAGCCGGCCAGGGCAGCCAGCGCAAGCCCTGCAATGAGGATTGCGCCGCGCCTAGACCACGACATTGACGATCCGGTTCGGAACGACAATGACCTTGCGTGCCGGCTTGCCTTCCATGGCGCGCAACACGTTGTCATTGGCCAGGGCCAGTTTTTCCAGTGCCGTCTGCTCCATGTCGCGATCCACCTCGATGGTGGCGCGCAGCTTGCCGGAAACCTGCACGGCAATGGTCACCATTTCATCGCGGGCCAGTGTAGCATCGGCGACCGGCCAGGGTTGATCGAGCAGCAGGCCATCATGGCCGAGCGCCTGCCAGATTTCCTCGGCCAGATGCGGTACCATTGGACCGATCAGCTTGGCCAGCGCCTCCAGGGCTTCGCGGCGTGCCCAGGCAGTGGCAACGTCATCGCCCTTGGCTGCCTCCAACTGGTTGGCAAATTCATGCACGCGCGCGACGGCCTTGTTGAAATGGAAATTCTCCAGATCATGGGTCAGGGCGGCAATCGTCTTGTGCAGGGCGCGGCGCAAGTCCAGCGCCGATGCTGGCCATTCTGCTGGCTGTGACGCCACCTTGCCAGCAATCGGACCGCGCGGTTCGGCAATCAGGCGCCACAGGCGCTGGGTAAAGCGCCATGCACCTTCAACGCCGGATTCGCTCCATTCCAGATCGCGTTCCGGCGGGCTGTCAGACAGCATGAACCAGCGCGCGGTATCGGCGCCGTAGGTATCGATGATCAGGCCAGGATCGATGACGTTCTTTTTCGACTTCGACATCTTCTCGGTGCGGCCGACCGTGACCGGTTCACCCGTCTTCAGGTTGACGGTCTTGCCGCCATCCTTCCTGATCTCCGTCGGCAGCAGCCAGACGCCATTGGCGTCACGGTAGGTCTCGTGACAGACCATGCCCTGGGTGAACAGGCCGTCGAAGGGTTCGCCGCTCGGCAGCGAGACGTGGCCGGTGTCGCGGAGCGCCCGGGTGAAGAAGCGCGAATAGAGCAGGTGCAGGATGGCATGCTCGATGCCACCGATATACTGGTCGACCGGCAGCCAGTAATCGACTTCAGCCTTCTGCATCGGCACATCGGCGCGCGGACTGCAGAAGCGGGCGAAATACCATGACGAGTCGACGAAGGTGTCGCAGGTATCGGTCTCGCGCCGGCCCGGCTTGCCGCAGGTCGGGCAGGCGACATGCTTCCAGGTCGGGTGCAGGTCCAGCGGATTCCCGGGCTTGTCGAAAGTGACATCCTCGGGCAGCTCGACGGGCAAATCTTTTGCCGGCACCGGTACGATGCCGCAATCCTCGCAGTGGATCACCGGAATCGGGCAGCCCCAGTAGCGCTGGCGCGAGACGCCCCAGTCGCGCAGGCGGAAGGTCACGGTGCCTTCACCGGCCTTGATCTCTTCCAGCTTGCGGATCGCGGTGCGTTTGGCGGTCGTGACATCCATGCCGTCGAGGAATGCCGAATTGATCGCGACGGTGCTGTCGGTCTCGGTGAAAGCCTCGTCGCCGATACCAAGTGCAGTCTGGCCTTTCGGCGCCACCACGGCCTTGACCGGCAGATCGTATTTGCGGGCGAAATCCAGATCGCGCTGGTCATGGCCCGGGCAGCCGAAAATGGCGCCGGTGCCGTATTCCATCAGTACGAAATTGGCGACGTAAACAGGCAGCGTCCAGGACGGATCGAAGGGATGCACCGCCTCGACCGGGATGCGGTAGCCCTTTTTCTCGGCCTTCTCCAGCTCGGCTTCCGCCGTACCGGTCTGCCGACATTCCTCGATGAAGGCGGCAAGTTTCGGATCTGTCTTCGCGGCCTCGGCGGCAATCGGATGATCAGCGGCGATGGCGACGAAGCTGGCGCCATACAGCGTATCGGGGCGGGTCGAGTAGACGTCGATTTTATCGGCGCGGTTTTTCAGCGCGAAGGAGAAACGGGCGCCTTCGGATTTGCCGATCCAGTTCTGCTGCATCAGCTTGACACGTTCGGGCCAGCGCTCCAGGCCACTCTGCAGCGTTGTCAGCAGATCGTCGGCATAGGCCGTGATCTTGAGGAACCACTGCGACAGCTTGCGCCGTTCGACAAGGGCTCCGGAGCGCCAGCCGCGGCCGTCGATCACCTGCTCGTTGGCGAGCACGGTATGGTCCACCGGATCCCAGTTGACGAAGCTTTCCTTGCGATAGATCAGCCCGGCTTTCAGGAAATCGAGAAAGATCTGCTGCTGGTACTTGTAATAGCCCGGATGACAGGTCGCGAGTTCGCGGCTCCAGTCGAGTGACAAGCCCATGCGCTGGAGTTCGCTGCGCATGTTGGCAATGTTGTCGTAGGTCCAGGCGGCGGGATGCACCTTCTTTTCCTGGGCGGCATTCTCGGCCGGTAAACCGAAGGCGTCCCAGCCCATCGGATGCAGCACGTTGAAGCCCCGGGCCCGTTTGTAGCGCGCGACCACATCGCCCAGCGTGTAGTTACGCACATGGCCCATATGGATGCGTCCCGACGGATAGGGAAACATCTCAAGGACGTAGTATTTCGGGCGCGTGGTGTCGGCTTCGGCGCGGAAGGACTGCTGTTTATCCCAGACGGCCTGCCACTTGGTTTCGACCGCCTTGGCGTTATAGCGGGACATATACTGATCCGGTGCTTCTCTTATACGGATGCTGCGTTGCCGGCATCAGCGACGCGCTTCGGATTCCATGCGGAATTCGCGGGCCCTCTGAAGGATCGCATTCTCCATGCTGATCGCAGTGTTCTGCGCGGCGGGTTGATCGAGCCAGCCTTCGCCCTGACGCACCTGACGGAAAACGCCGACCCGCAATCCGTCGGCCCGGAGGGCGCGATCGAGAATGTAGACGGTCACCTTGAAGCGCTCGTTCGGGGTCTGGGGCGGGACATACCAGTCGGTGATGATGACACCGCCGAAGGGATCGGCGGAAACCAGCGGCATGAAGGATACGGTGTCCAGGGTGGCACGCCACAGGAAGCTGTTGACGCCGATGCCGCCACCGGAGCCTTCATCGACCTTCTTGGCGCTACCCAGGATGTTAAAACCACCGGGTCCGAACACGCTCTGGCGCTCGCCGCTGGGCGCCGGATTGTAGGTGCCGCCTGGGCCTCGCTCGGGATAATAGGTCTGGGTCTGACCGTCATCGGGCGAAGAGCAGCCGGACAGGGCCAGCAGCCCGATGCAGGCCGCAAGGCCAAGCCGGAGCATGGCTGAACGGATGGAAATCTGTCGATACAGAGTTGCCATTGCGGCAATCCTCCTGGAACGCTTTAAGGCTGCGTGGAATAGCACAATTCCTGCCGGATCGCCAATCGCCCCATGGCGTCTGACGAGGGGGGATTGCCAGTTTTTGGGAAAACCCTTAAAGGCCGTCCGATGACCACAGCCGATCCAGTTATCAGCGCGTTATTCCGCAGGGCTTGGGATGCACAGGTTGCGGGTGCGCCCGAAGCAGCCATCGCGCTCTACCGGCAGATTCTGGCCACAAACGATGATGGTTCAGCCTGGCTGGGGCTGGGTCAGTGTTATCTGGATCTCAAGGATCGTGATCAGGCTTTGCAGGCCTTCCGCAAGGCGTCGGACCTGCTGCCCGACTCGGGTGCGATTCGCCATATGGTCAGCATGCTGGCGGGCGGGGCGGCGCCGGATCGGGCGCCGGATGATTACGTGCTCTGGGTTTTCGATGGGCATGCCAGCAATTTTGACGCGCATCTTTCCGCTTTGGCCTATCGCGGACCGGACATGATCGCCCGACTGGCGGCCCAGGCCTGGAAGGCAGGGCCGACCAAAGCCATCCTCGATCTGGGATGCGGGACCGGGCTCAATGCACCCCTGTTCAGGCCTTATGCCCAACGTCTGGACGGTGTGGACCTGGCCCCGAATATGCTGAGGCAGGCCAGTCGGCGCGGCTATGACCACCTGTACAAGGCGGAAATCCACACCCTTCTGCGTCAGCCGCCGGTACGCTATGACGCCCTTCTGGCAACGGATGTCTTTATTTATATCGGCCGCCTGGATGATATTTTCATACATTCAAATCAAATGCTTAATGAAGGTGGCTCGATGCTGTTCACCATCGAGCTTGGCGAGGGGGCAGAGCCGATCCGGCTGATGCCGACCGGCCGTTTCCGGCAGACGGACCATTACATCCGCGACTGCGCGGCCCGGGCCGGTTTCGACGTGGCCGCACAACTGGATGACACGTTGCGGATTGAGGATGGCGCCCCCGTCCTTGGTCGGGCTTACCGCCTGATCAAAGTGGACTTGTAGCTCGCGCTCCGCGAGGTCAGAACGCTGGTCAAAATTGGCATATCCCTTTGATATAAAAGGCACTATCGGCGAAAAACACAGAATGTGTGGCGGGATTGCAACACCGCCAGCAAAAGCGTGACGGAAATCACTGCTTTTATTGACACCTGGCGGCGCGAAATGGCTTGATCCTCGGCGATCACGCAGCCCGTCGGCTGTCTGTTCATTGCTAGTGACTAGCACTGCAACCCTAATCCCGGTGGGAGAGGAAAGAGGAAAATGAAGAAGACTCTGCTTCTGCAAACTGCGCTCGTTGCCGCTGCCGGCCTGTTCGTGGCCGACATCGCTTCCGCGCAGGTCAAGGCCGAGCCGATCGGTGTCACCGTCGGCGGCTATTTCACCCAGTTCTACAAGGCTCAGGATCGCGGCAACGCTCAGCTCGATCAGCAAACCCAGAGCTTCACGTCGGACGCTGAAATCTGGTTCAACATCCGCAGCGTTCTCGACAACGGCACCGTGATCGGCGGCCGCGTCGAGCTCGAAGCTGCCACTTATACCGACCAGATCGACGAAGCCTATGTGTTCGTCGAAAAGTCGGATATCGGCCGCGTCGAACTCGGCTCGACCGACAAGGTCTCGGGCAAGATGCTGTATTTCGCCCCGACCGTTCTGCCGGGCCACGGCACCACGGTGCATTCGGAATACTCGGCGGCCAGCGCCACGCCGCTGATGTGGTTCGCCAATGCCAACCACGACACGCAGGGCATCAGTCTCTATACCGCTTCGAACCGTTACCTGGGTTCGAAGGCCGGCAAGGGCATCCAGCTCGGCCTGTCGTATGTGCCGGATGGTTGTGAAGACTTCACTCCGTCGGGCACGGTCGCTCCGACCACCATGCCCAGCGCGACCAGCGGCATCAATGGCGGCTCGGGCCGTGGTTGTGGTGGCGGCTTCGGCTCGTCGGCCAATATCGGTCAGTTCTCGAAGCAGTATGTCGGTGCGGCCAACTACCTCGAGACCTTTGGCCCGGTTGATGTGGCCTTGTACGGTGCGTACCAGAGCGGTGCTTTTGAAGTGCTCGTCCCGACGTCGGGTAGTGCCGCAGGCGTTGCCCCCGAGCGTGTCGACGCTTGGCAGTTGGGCACTCTGCTCACCTACAACGTCGGCGACGGCTCGACCGTGCAGCTCGGCGGTGGTTACAGCGACGAAGAACTGACCAAGGCTGCCACGGGCGTTGCTTCCCGTGACCGCAAGGCCTACTCGATTGGCCTGCGCTACCTGACGAACGGTGCCAATGCCGGCTCGATCGGTATCGGTGTGGAAGGTTACAAGCGTAAGGACACCAATACGGTTGTCGGTGCCAGCACTGTGTTCGGTACTGCGGCCGCTACTGGTGACCAGGAGCTCAAGTATTACCAGCTCGGTCTGACCTATCAGATCGCGCCGGGTATCTTGGGCTTCGGTGGCGTGGGCGTTTCCGACCTGGACAATCCGGGCGGCGCTCGTGACAATAAGCAGACCTTCGGCGTCCTCGGCCTCGGCCTGACGTTCTAATACGATCCTTTATCGGATACGGGAAAGGGCGGGGAAACCCGCCCTTTTTCTTTTTGATATGCGGTCTTGCAGGTTTTGGGTGGAGTTATTCGCTGGCCAGCTCAGTGTGACCGCCGACACAGGATCCGTTGCCTTATCGGCAACAGCCGTCAGGAAAAATCCGGCTGTCACGGGAATGCAAAGCATTCGGGCTAAGCCTCCATTGACTTGCAGCGGGCCTGAGGAATATCCCATTACGGTGGCGAATGCCGGGGGGCATTGCTTCGACGCTGACAAGCACATCAAACGCAAGGACCCCGCATGAAAAAGACCTTACTCCTTCAGACTGCCCTGGTAGCGACCGCCGGCCTCTTCGTGGCCGATATTGCTTCTGCTCAGGTCAAGGCCGAGCCGATCGGTATTACGGTTGGCGGTTACATGACCCAGGAATTGAAGTTTCAGGACCGAGACAACAACCGGACCCTGCGTGACACCAATTCCGTTTCCTTCGGCGCTCCCGATGCGGAAATCTATTTCAATATCCGCGCCGTGCTGGATAACGGCTTTGTCATCGGCGGCCGTGTCGAACTGGAAGCGCAGACCGAAGCGGACCAGATCGATGAGAGCTATCTCTTCGTCGAGCGTTCCGACATCGGCCGCATGGAAGTCGGTTCGACCGATCGTGCGGCCTCGAAGATGGTCTATGGCGCCCCCACAGCCATTCCGGGCTACGGGACGATCGATCCGACTGGCTCGGTTGCGATCACCACAGCCCCGACCGGCGCCCGCACCACCGGCAATCTGACCAAGTTTGCCGGTGCGCCGGACGATGCACAGGGCATCAACCTCTATACCTCGGCGAATCGTTATTTCGGCTCGAAGGCTGGTAAGGGTCTGCAGCTCGGCGTGTCCTACACCCCGGATGGCTGCGAAGACTTCAGCCCGGCTGCTACCACATCCCCTACGACGATGCCTGGCGGTACCAGTGGTATCAACGGCGGTTCGGGTCGCGGTTGCGGCGGTGGCTTCGGTTCGACAGTTAATATTGGTCAGATTTCCAGGGCCTATACGGCGGCCCTGAACTATCTCGAGTCCTTCGGCCCGGTCGATGTGGCCCTGTTTGGTGGCTACAATCGCTTCTCCACTGAAGCCACTTCTACCGGCTCCGCTGCCAATGGCTCGGCCACGGTGTTCAAGAATGACGGTCTGAACGGCTACGCGTTCGGCACCACGCTGACCTACAATGTTGGCGATGGTTCGACCGTGCAGCTCGGTGGCGCCTACAAGCATGAAGACACCGGCGTCACCGCTGGTGGCGACGATAATCGCCGCGTTTACACGGCCGGTCTGCGGTATCTGACCGATGGCACCAAGTCCGGTTCGGTCGGTATCGGCGTTGACTTCGCCCGTACCAAGTCCGACCAGGGCAACATCGCCGGTACGGCGGTGGGTGGCGAAGACAAGTACACCTGGTACTCGCTCGGTGTGACCTATCAGATCGCCACGGGCATTCTGGGCTTCGCCGGTGTTGGCCGTTACGAGTATGACGATGCGATCGCAGCCGGCACGCTGGTTGGCGGCACCGCGCAGCTCGACAACAACTCGAAGGCGACCTTCGGCGTCACTGGTATCCGTCTCGACTTCTGATCCAAACCGGATCGGGATCAAGCGAAGGGGCCGGGTAACCGGCCCCTTTTCTTTTTACGGATCAGAGGAACAGGGTCAGCACCAGCAGGGCGGCAATGGCCCAGAGCGCCCAGAGCAAGGGGCGGCGCCGACGGGCCTGTGCTGCCGCCTGACTTTCGGCCAGCGCGAGAATGCTGGCAGCACTCAGATGCAGGCCTTCGGCTTGTGCCGTCTCGACCAGGCTTTCCAGATCGCGCGCGACCTTGGGCAGGCGTTTGGCGAAATCGACCACCATGCCGGCTGCTTCACTCAGATAAGCCTCCGGCCCCATATTCTCGCGGGCCCAGTCCTCGATCACCGGCCGCGCCACTTCCCAGAAGTTGATCGCCGGATCCAGGCTGCGCGCCACGCCTTCCACTGTCACCATGGTCTTCTGCAGCAGAAGCAGATGGGTCTGCGTCTGCATGCCGAAGGTCTCGGTGATCTGGAACAGCTGCGCCAGCAGGCGGCCGATGGAGATTTCGGTCACCGGGCGGTCGAGGATCGGTTCGCCGATCGAGCGGCAGGCCTGGGCGAAGGCGTCGACGCTGCGATCGGCCGGCACGTAGCCAGCCTCGAAATGTACTTCCGCGGCGCGACGCCAGTTTCCTGTCAAGAAAGCCCCTAGCATTTCCGCCATGAATCGGCGGGTCTTCAGGTCGAGCCGGCCCATGATGCCGAAATCAACCAGTTCCAGCCGGCCGTCAGCGGCCACGAACAGGTTGCCGTGATGCATGTCGGCGTGGAAATAGCCATCGCGCAGGGCCTGCTTCAGGAAGACGCGGATGACGCGCTCGGCCACCATTGTGACATCGATGCCGGCGGCCACCAGGGCGGCGCGATCCTCGATGGCAATGCCGCTGATCCGCTGCACGGTCAGCACGCGGCGCGCGGTGCGCTGCCAGTCGATGGCTGGCACGATGACATCCGCATCGTCGAGGAAATTGTCGCGCAGTTCGGATGCTGCGGCGGCTTCCAGGCGCAGATCGAGTTCGATGGAAACCCATTCGCGCAGGGAGTTCACGACATCACGGGGCCGCAGGCGCACCATGCCTGGTTCGTGCCGCTCGACAGTCTCGGCGATCCAGGCAAACAGCGCCAGGTCGCGGGCGAAGGCCGCTTCGACGCCAGGCCGCAGCACCTTTACGGCAACGGGCAGGCCCTCGCTGGTCTCGGCCATATGCACTTGCGCGACACTGGCGGCGGCGACAGGCTCGGGGTCGATATGATTGAACAGCCGTTCGATCGGCACGCCGAGTTCGGCTTCGATCTGCGCCTTTGCAACAGGCCAGGGAAATGGCGGCAGCTTGTCGCGCAGACGGCCCAGATCCTCGGCCACCGGTCCGCCGACCACATCGGGTCGCACCGACAGGACCTGGCCCAGCTTGATATAGCTTGGCCCCAGATCGCCAAGTGCCGCAGCCAGTCGTTCGCCTGGCCGCAGACCGGGGCGACGGCGACCGAAGACAGCCTGGAACAGCTTCAGCGCGACCTTGCTGCCGCGCGGCGTCAGCGATGATTCCTGCAGCAGGAACAGCGCATCATGCCGGGCGAAGCTGCGACCGGTGGCAAACAGGCGGAACAGATGGCGCAGATCGGTCAGCACGGCAGCAAATGCGTCAGATACGGTAGGCCGAATGGAGCGCGGCGACGCCACCGGTCAGATTGCGCACCGCAACCTGGCCGAAGCCGGCCTCGGCGATCATGGCGGCGAAATCCTCCTGGTTCGGGAAGCGGCGGATGCTTTCCACCAGATAGCGATAGGATTCCTCGTCCTTGGCAACGATACCGCCGATCCTGGGCAACAGGTTGAAGCTGTAGATATCGTAAATAGCGGCCAGGGCCGGATTGCGCACCGTGGAGAATTCCAGGCAGAGGAAGCGCCCGCCGGGTTTCAGCACGCGGAAGGCCTCGCGCAGCGCCGCATCGATATGGGTCACATTGCGGATGCCGAAGGCGATGGTATAGGCGTCGACCGAGCGATCGGGCAGGCACAGATGTTCGGCATCCATGCAGGTCCAGTTCAGGCGCGTCAGCCGGGCCTGGTCGATGGCGCGATTGCGGCCCTGTTCCAGCATCGCGGCGTTGATGTCTGCCACCAGCACCTCGGCTTGTGGCGCGCGGTCGAGAATGCGAAAGGCGATGTCGCCGGTGCCGCCGGCCATGTCGAGCACGCGGATCGCGCCGCGGGGGTTGAGCCAGTCGATCATGCTGTTCTTCCACAGCCGGTGCACGCCGCCTGACATCAAGTCGTTCATGATGTCGTAGGAGCCGGCGACCGAGTCGAACACGCCGCGCACCAGACCGGCCTTTTCGGTTTCGCGCACGGTGCGGAAGCCGAAATGGGTCTCGTCGCCGGGAGGATTTCCCGGGGCATTTCCGGGCGTCTGGCCTGTCTGGGTCATGGCGGCAGACCATAGCCGAATTGGGCCGGTAACGGTATAGAGACAGGCATGCCTGAATTACCCGAAGTGGAAACCACCCGCCGGGGACTGGCCCTGAAACTGGAGGGCCGGCGCATCACCCGCATCGAGGCCCGCCGGCCCGATCTGCGTTTCCCCCTGCCGAAGAATTTCGCCAAATCCATCCAGGGCCGGCAGGTCGAGGCATTGGAGCGGCGTGCCAAATACATCCTGATCCGCCTGGAAGGCGACCTGGTCTGGATCATCCATCTCGGCATGTCGGGCCGCATGGTAATGCGGCAGGGCTGGCCCAACGATATCGGGCCGCACGATCACGTCATCTTCGGCACCGATGAAGGCTGGGCCGTCACCTTCAACGATGCCCGCCGGTTCGGCATGATGGATCTGGTTCCGGGCAAAAAGCTCGCGGCCCACAAACTGCTGGCCGGTATCGGGCCGGAGCCGCTCGACGAGGCCTTCACGGCTGCGGTTTTGCTGACTGCCCTGCAGGGCAAGAAGGCCCCGATGAAGGCGGCCCTGCTTGACCAGACCGTGGTGGCCGGTCTGGGCAATATCTATGTCTGCGAGGCGCTGTTCCGCGCCGGCATCCATCCGGAAAAGCTGGCCGGCAGTGTGAAGGCCGACAAGCTGCACAAGCTGGTGCCGGCCATCAAGGCCGTACTGGCCGAAGCGCTTGAGGCCGGTGGCTCCAGCTTGCGCGATTACGTGCAGTCGGATGGCGAGCTGGGCTATTTCCAGACCCGCTTCCGCGTCTATGACCGCGAGGGACAGGCCTGCGTCACCTGCAAGGCCAGCGTCCGGCGCATCGTGCAGTCCGGCCGCTCTACGTTTTACTGCGGGAAGTGCCAGAAATAGGGTTTTTCGGCCCGGATTCGCGGCCTGATTCCACCCGCCCGGGGCTTCCAACCGCCGGCCTGATCTGCCAAATTCCCGGCCATGTTCCGCCCCGGCTGGAGGTTTGTCCCGGTCCCGGCGCTAGCTGCACTTTTCGTCCTTGGCGGCCCTCTCTTGAGCGGCAGCGTCATGGGTGGTCTGGAGCTGGCGGGGATTCGTGCAAGTTTCTCCGAAGCCCTGATTGGCGGTGCCCGGGCCGCGGCCAGCTTCCTTTCGATTGCCGAGGACGTGCCGTTGATGCCGGGCCTGGCCGAGAATGCCGATGCCGCCACCGTGTTCGACAAGCCGACCGGCCGGATCGGCAGCACCGAGGCCAAAGGCAATGTCACCACCGCTGCCGTCCGGCAGTTCTATGCCGCCACCCTGCCGCAGCTGGGCTGGCAGGCGGCCGGGCCTGAGCAATACCGCCGCGAGACCGAACGACTGAAGATCGGTTTTGCCGGCCGTGATGGCGCGCTCACCGTGCGCTTCGAACTGCTGCCCCAGTAGTCCAAGAAAGTCCAATCAGAGGAAACCCGTCATGGCTTACGAGAACATCCTGGTGGAGACGCGCGGCTCGGTCGGCCTGATCACGCTGAACCGCCCAAAGGCGCTGAACGCCCTGAATGCGCAGCTGATGCAGGAGCTGACGCGTGCCGTGGATGCTTTCGAGGCTGACGATGCGATTGGCTGCATCATCGTCACCGGTTCGGAAAAGGCCTTTGCTGCCGGCGCCGATATCAAGGAAATGCAGCCCAAGACCTATATGGACGTCTACAAGGAAGACTTCATCACCCGCGACTGGGAGCGCGTGGCCAGGTGCCGCAAGCCGGTGATCGCGGCCGTGGCCGGCTATGCCCTGGGCGGCGGCTGCGAGCTGGCGATGATGTGCGATTTCATCCTGGCCGCCGATACCGCCAAGTTCGGCCAGCCGGAAATCAATCTCGGCACCATCCCGGGTGCAGGCGGCACACAGCGGCTGACGCGCTTTGTCGGCAAGTCCAAGGCGATGGAAATGTGCCTGACAGCCCGCATGATGGATGCCGGCGAGGCCGAGCGTGCCGGCCTGGTCAGCCGCGTGGTCCCGGCGGCCGAGTTGCTGAATGAAGCCTTCAAGGCCGCCGAGAAGATCTGTTCGTTGTCGCAGCCGATCGTGATGATTGCGAAAGAATCGGTCAATCGTGCCTATGAAACCACGCTCGCCGAGGGTATTCGCTTCGAGCGCCGCGTCTTCCATTCCACCTTCGGGACGGAAGATCAGAAGGAAGGCATGAGCGCTTTTGCTGAAAAGCGCAAAGCCAGTTTCAAGAACAAGTAACGGATACAGACACCATGGCTCCGCGCGGACGCAATCCTGCGAATGACGGCGAGACGAGTGCAGCCGCCGGCCTGCTGCCGGCTGGTCTGCGCGACGTGCTGCCGCCGCGCGCCGAAGCCGAAGCGCAGGCGAGCGAGAAGCTGATCGCCAGCTTCACGGCGCAGGGTTATGCCCGCGTGAAGCCGCCGCTGATCGAGTTCGAGGAAACCCTGCTGGAAGGCTCGGGCCAGGATCTGGCTGGCCAGATGTTTCGCGTCATGGATCCGGTGTCGCAGCGCATGATGGGCCTGCGCACCGATATCACGCTGCAGGTGGCACGCATCGCCGCTATCCGCATGCGGGATGCGGCGCGGCCCGTCCGCCTGGCCTATGCCGGCCAGGTGCTGCGCGTGCGCGGCACGCAGTTGCGCCCGGAGCGCCAGTTTGCCCAGGCCGGCGTCGAGCTGATCGGCTCGGATGCGCTGGCCGCCGATGTCGAGGTTGCCGTGTTGGCGGCCGAAGCCGTGGCCGCGCTGGGCGTGACCAACCTGTCGCTCGATATCACGCAGCCCTTGCTGGCGCCGGAGATCATGGCGGCCCATGGCCTGGAGCCGAAGCAGGCGCGCACCGCCCGCCGCGCGCTGGACCGCAAGGATGCCGCCGAACTGAAAGAGGTGGGCGGTGCCGCGGCGCCGACGCTGCTGAAACTGCTGGCGCTGGCCGGTCCGGCCCGTGCCGCGCTGGATGGCCTCAAGGCGCTGAAGCTGCCCGAGGCGGCCGCGAAGATCGTGGCCGATCTGGATGCGCTGGTGCGCGAAGTGACGGCAGCGGCGCCGGATCTGCTGGTAACACTCGATCCCGGCGAGTTCCGCGGCTTCGAATATCACACCGGCATCGCATTCACGCTGTTCGCCCGCAATGTGCGCGGCGAACTTGGTCGTGGCGGCCGCTATACCGCGCCGGCTGGCGAGACGGCCACCGGCTTCACGCTCTATCTCGACAGCGTCATGCGCGCCCTGCCGGCACAGGCAGCATCGCCGCTGGTTTATCTTCCCTTCGGCACGCCGCGTAGCGCGGCGGCGAAACTGCGTCGGGATGGCCATGCCACCTGGGCAGCGTTGCACGAACAGGCCGATGTGAAAAAGGCGGCCAGGGCCGCCGGGTGCAGTCACTGGTGGGACGGCAAGGTCGTCCAGCCGCTTTGAGTATCTCTCGTCGTCATTCCCGCGAAAACGGGAATCCAGGGGCCATGTGAAAATCCTCTGGGTCTCCGCTTCCGCGGGGACGACGAATGTAAACTGGAATTAGAGGACTTTACGATGAGCAACGTTGTGGTGGTCGGCGCCCAGTGGGGCGACGAGGGCAAGGGAAAGATTGTTGACTGGCTCTCCTTGCGTGCCGATGTCGTGGTGCGGTTCCAGGGCGGTCACAATGCCGGCCATACGCTGGTGATCGGCAACAACGTCTACAAGCTGTCGCTGCTGCCCTCGGGCATCGTGCGCAGGAACAAGCTGGCTGTGATCGGCAACGGCGTGGTGGTCGATCCCTGGGCGTTGTTCGCCGAGATCGATAAGCTGCGCGCCCAGGGTGTCGAGATCGGCGAGCATAACCTGAAGGTCGCCGACAATGCCTCGCTGATCCTGCCGCTGCATCGCGAGCTGGATGGTCTGCGCGAGGATGCCACCGATGGCGGCGTCAAGATCGGCACCACGCGCCGCGGCATCGGCCCGGCCTATGAGGACAAGGCCGGCCGCCGCGCCATCCGCATCTGCGACCTCGCCGATCCAGCCACGCTGGCGGTCAAAGTCGACGGGCTGCTGGCGCATCACAACGCGCTGCGCCGCGGCTTCGGCGTCGAGCCGGTGGATCGCGCCGAGCTGCTGAAGCTGCTGGCCGAGATCGCGCCGAAGATCCTGCCCTATGCCGCGCCGGTCTGGCGCGACCTGGACGAGGCTCGCCGCGCCGGCAAACGCATCCTGTTCGAAGGCGCCCAAGGGTCGCTGCTGGATGTCGATCACGGCACCTACCCTTACGTGACCTCGTCCAACACCATGGCGGGTTCGGCTTCGGCCGGTTCGGGCCTGGGGCCGGGCTCGCTCGGCTTCATCCTCGGCATCGTGAAGGCCTATACCACCCGCGTCGGCGAGGGTCCGTTCCCCACCGAACTGACCGACGAGACCGGCCAGTGGCTGGGCGAGAAGGGCCATGAATTCGGCGTGGTCACCGGGCGCAAGCGCCGCTGTGGCTGGTTCGATGCCGTGCTGGTGCGCCAGACGGTCAAACTGAACGGCATCCATGGCATCGCCCTGACCAAGCTGGATGTACTGGATGGCCTGAAGGAACTCAAGATCTGCGTCGGCTACGAGGTGAACGGCAAGGTGCTGGATTACTTCCCCGCCGGTATGGGCGACCAGGCCGCCGCCAAGCCGGTCTACGAGACCCTGGAAGGCTGGAGCGAAACCACCCGAGGCGCGCGGAGCTGGGTCGATCTGCCGGCCACCGCGGTGAAGTATGTCCGCCGGATCGAGGAGCTGATCGGCGCCCCTGTGGCGCTGCTCTCCACCTCGCCCGAGCGCGACGACACCATCCTCATGAAAGACCCCTTCGAGGACTGATCGGCGCGGCAGCCATCATTGCCGTTTTCCGCGAATAAGTGCGAGATATCGTCGGGACGGCGGGTAGGTCCGCCGTCTAAACCCGCACCAGTGGCGGGTAACGTTACCGACTCTTAATGTCGCGTTATTGAGCCGTAACCTGCCGCTCTGCGCCAGCCGGGTGGAAACTGCCGCCATCGCGTTCGTACGGAGGGCGGCATGCTCAGGACCCAGGAAGCAGTTTTGTACGGTACCGACACCGGCGGCATGGCCAGCCTGTGCGAAGCGATCTGCCTCGATGTCGTTGAAGTGGTGGATGCCAGCCGCGTCAGCATCTGGTTTTTTGACGACAAGGGCGACCTGATCTGCGAGCGCCTGCTCGATTCCCGCGATGGCCGCTTCCAGCAGGGTGCGGTGATCCCGCGCTCGGCGACCCAGGCCTATATCGACGCCGCCGGCCAGGGCCTGGCCGCCATGACCACCGAAGATGCGCCCACCGAGGGCAGCGCTGCCGATGTCAAGGCGCGCATCGATCTGCTGCTGGTCGACAGCCAGAACCAGCCGGCCGCGATTTTCCGCTGCGAACGCTCCAGCGGTGGCGATGACTGGCGTCCGCGCGACATCACCATCCTGCGCAACCTGGCGCAGACTCTGGCCGCCGCCGTGCGCGAGCAGGGCCTGCGTCATATCGACCGCGAAATGCTGGATGAACTTTCCGTTGCCGGCCTGTCGGAGATGGGCTCGGTGAAACAGGACCTGTCCTGGCTGCGCCGCGGCTCCGAGCCGTCGATCTGGCTGCAGTCGGTGGACGGCACCCATGCCTTCGATGCACTGGGCCTGCAGGCGCCGCTGCCCAATCTGGACATGGATGCGCTGTTCGACAGCGACGAGGACGAAGCCTTCTGAGTCGACTTTTCTAACGACTCTGTATGCAGGGCCGCGTCACAAGAATTGTGGCGCGGCCCATTGTTTTTTTGCTTTAGAGGCGAAATCCGCCGTCAGGCCTGGGCCGTGATGCCCTGTGCGGCGGCAGAAGCGCGCACGGCTTTCTGCAGCTTCTCGAAGGCCCGCACCTCGATCTGGCGCACGCGCTCGCGGCTGATGCCATAGCGTGCCGACAGGTCTTCCAGCGTGGTCGGTTCCTCGGTCAGGCGGCGCTGCATCAGGATATCGCGCTCGCGCTCGTTCAGGGTCGCCATGGCGGTGGTCAGCATGGCCTTGCGGCTGTCGAATTCATCACCTTCCACCAGGCGGGTTTCCTGGTTCGGCGTTTCGTCGACCAGCCAGTCCTGCCATTCGCTGCTGCCTTCCTCGTCGCCGCGCACCGGCGCGTTGAGCGAGCTGTCGGAGCCCGCCAGACGGCGGTCCATGGTGATGACCTCTTCCTTCGAGACATCGAGCTGGGTGGCGATCTTCTCCACCTGGTCGGGCGTCAGCTGGCCGCCGTCGATCGCCTTCATCTGGCCGCGCAGGCGGCGCAGGTTGAAGAACAGCTTCTTCTGGGCCGCCGTCGTGCCGATCTTCACCAGCGACCACGAACGCAGGATGTATTCCTGGATCGAGGCGCGGATCCACCACATGGCATAGGTCGAAAGCCGGAAGCCCTTGTCGGGATCGAAGCGCTTCACCGCCTGCATCATGCCGACATTGCCTTCGGAAATCAGTTCGCCGACCGGCAGGCCGTAGCCGCGATAGCCCATGGCGATCTTGGCCACCAGGCGCAGATGGCTGGTCACCAGCTTATGCGCCGACTGCACGTCGCCATGATCGCGCCAGGATTTGGCGAGCATGTACTCTTCCTGCGGCTCCAGCATCGGGAAGCGGCGGATTTCGGCGAGATAGCGGGCCAGGCCGCCCTCGACGGAGGACAGGGCTGGCAGACTGGCAGTGGTCGACATCTTGGAAACTCCCCCGGCCGGACGATCACCCGGCACTGGTTCAGATTTGGGTGCCTTGTCTTTCATTTGCAATGAGGAAAGCGGCCAAATACGGCGAAAGTGCGACAGCGGAAGCCGGTCCGGATGCCGGCTCGCCGCCTTTGTGATAGTGCTCACAGGGTTGACGCAACCTTAAGGGAGGGGCGCATGCGGGGCGGACTGGCCGTGGTGCTGACAGTCGTATTCGGCCTGACGGGACCGGCAACGGCGCAGGTCAAGGAAATCCTGGAATTCCAGGGTCCCTCCCGCGCCGGCGGCATGGTGACGGTCAAGGCCGACCTGTTCCTGCCGGAAGGCAGCACCGGCCGGGTGCCGGCCATGGTGATCGTCCATGGCAGCGGCGGCGTGAGCGATGCCCGCGAATATGCCTATGCCCGCGAGTTCATAAAGATGGGCGTGGCGGCGATCATCCCGGATTCCTTCACCCCGCGCGGCGTGAAGAACACGGTGGTGGATCAGGCCCCGGTGCCGGCCATCGACATGGTCGCCGATGCCTTCGCCCTGCTGAAGGTCGCCGTCCAGCATCCCCGCCTCGATCCGGCCCGCATCGGCATCACCGGATTTTCCAAGGGCGGCAGCGTGGCACTGCGTACGCCGATCCTGGCCGTCGCCGACCGCTTCGCGCCGGCAGGCCCGCGCTTTGCGCTGCATGTACCTTTCTACCCGGGCTGCGACACGCATTATGCCAATGTGAAAACCACCGGTGCGCCGATCCTGGTGCTGATCGGCGGCGCCGACACCTATGCCGGCACCCAGCCCTGCCTGGATTTCGCCGCCAAGATGAAGGCGCAGGGCGCCAATATCGACACCGTCGTCTATCCCAATGCGCAGCATAGCTGGGACAGTACCGGCAGGCCGTACAGCATCGCCAATGGCGAGAACAACAGCCGGTGTGTCTATGTCGAGCAGGCCGACCGCAGCTGGGTCGAGCAGACCTCAGGGATCACCACGGCCGGTCCGGGTGGCAGGGCGATCGAGGGCGCCGCCCAGAAGGCGGCGGCCGTCTGCCGCAGCCGCGGCGTGACCGGCGGGCCCGATCCGGATGCCAGGGCGAAATCGCTCGAGGCCCTGAAAGGCGCGGTGCGGACGGCGTTCGGGCTGAATTAGCGGGGCCCGAACTTAACGGGGCGTATTGCGCTGGGTGGAGAGCAGCTTCAGCAGCGTGGCGAAATCCGCCGGCAGCGGGCTTTCGAACCGCAGGGCCTTGCCGCTCACCGGATGGCGGAAGCCCAGAGTTGCGGCATGCAGGGCCTGGCGGCGGAAGCCGCCCAGGGTGGCGCGGGCAGCATCGCTGAGCTGGTAGCGCTGCAGGTTGCGGGCGCGGCCATAGGTGGGGTCGCCGATCAGCGCGTTGCCGCGGCTGGTCATGTGCACGCGGATCTGGTGGGTGCGGCCGGTCTCCAGCGTGCAGCGGACGAGTGCGCAGACCGGCTGGCCCTTGCCGTCGAAGATCATCTTGCTGGTGGCGTAATGCGTGATCGCCTCCTTGCCGCCGCGGGTGACGATGGCCATGCGCTTGCGGTCCTTGGGGTCGCGGCCAATGGCGCCCTCGATGGTGTCCTGCAGCGGATTGGGATGCCCCCAGACCAGCGCGTCGTAACTGCGTTCGATATCGTGTTCGGCGAAGAGGGCGGCCAGCGCGTGATGGGCGCGGTCCGTCTTGGCGGCAACGACAAGACCTGACGTATCCTTGTCGATGCGATGCACGATGCCCGGCCGCTTGACGCCGCCAATGCCCGACAGGCTGTCGCCGCAGTGATGCAGCAGGGCGTTGACCAGTGTGCGGTCGGGGCTGCCGGGCGCGGGATGCACCACCAGGCCGGCCGGCTTGTCGACGACGATCAACTGGTCGTCCTCGTAGACGACATTCAGTGCGATATCCTGCGCTTCCGGGATCGCGGCCACGGCGGCCGGCTGGCCTACGGCATAGACCTCGCCCGGTTTGATCTTGCGCGAGGGGTCGGTTATCGTCGCCCAGCTTTTGCCTTCGGCAAGCTGCACATGGCCGTCGAGGATCAGCGACTTGAGCCGCGAGCGCGACAGCGAGGCCTCGTCGGCATCGGGCAGCAGTGCCATGGCGCCGGCGAGATAGCGGTCGAGCCGTTCGCCGGCGATCTCCGACGGAACAGGCGGCAGGCTTTGCGGGGCGGACAGGTTTGACATTGACCGGGAAAGTTGGAGCAGGATGAGCGAGGCGCCGGAACAGACCCTGAAGATACGGTGGCTGAAGGCTGTCGTCATCGGTCTGGGCGTCATCTTCGTCGGTCTCGCCACCCTGCTGATCGTGCTGATCATGACCGGCGGGCCGAAACGTACCGCCACCACCCCGGCCGCGCCGCGTAATGTGGCCGTCGAGGACATGGTATTCAGCCTGCCGAAGAACAGCCGGGTCGCCGATGTGCTCAGCACCGGCAACCGCATCGTGCTGCGGGTCCGGCTGGCCGACGGTACCGAGCGGCTCTACGCGCTGGATGGCGAAACGCTGAAGCCGCTGGGCAGCATCACGGTCCAAGTCGAGAAATGACACTGCGCCTGACGCAGACCCAGGTGGCGCAGCTGGCCGCCCTGGCGGAAGCCGCCTTTCCGCGCGAGGCCTGCGCGCTGCTGGTCGGGAACGAAGACCTGCAGGTCAGCGAGATTGTTCCGGCCGGTAATCTGGCCGCCAAGCCCGACCGCGAATTCGAACTCGATCCGGCGGTGCATGTCGCCGTGCTGCGTCGCCTGCGCGACTCTGGTGGAACCAATCGCGTGATTGGTCACTGGCACAGCCATCCGAACGGCCGAGCCGAGCCCTCGGCGCAGGATGCGGCAATGATTTACGATCCCGCTCTGGTCTGGCTGATCAGCGCGGTGCAGGATGGCCGGACCGGTGCGCCGCAGGCCTTCAAGCCGGTGCCGGCTGCCAACGGATTTTCCTTTCTTCCCCTGACGATCGAAACACAGGACTAGCCTTATGGATTTTCGCAGCGACAACGTGGCCGGCGCGGCGCCGGAAATTCTGGCAGCCCTCACCGAAGCCAATGCCGGCACGGTCTCGTCCTATGGTGCCGATCCGTGGAGCGTCGAACTCGATGGGGCCTTCTCGAAATTGTTCGATCATGAGTGCAAGGTGTTTCCGGTCGCCACCGGCACGGCCGCCAATGTGCTCTCGCTCGCCTGTCTCAGTCCCGGCCATGGCGCGATCTTCTGCCATCAGGACAGCCATATCGTCACCGACGAATGCAACGCGCCGGAATTCTATACCGGCGGCGCCAAGCTGGTGACCCTGCCGGGCGCCGAGGGCAAGATTGATCTTGCGGCCCTGGATGCCGTGCTCAGTCTGGGCTGGGCGGGCTCGCAGCATAATGCGCAGCCGGCCGCCATCAGTATCACCCAGGCGACCGAGGCCGGTACGGTTTATTCGCCCGATGAAGTGGCCGCCTTTGCCGAGCGCTGCAAGGCGCACAAGATGCATCTGCATATGGATGGCGCGCGCTTCGCCAATGCCGTTGCCGGTCTGAACTGCGCGCCGGCCGATCTGACCTGGCGTGCCGGCGTCGATGTGCTCAGCTTCGGCGCCACCAAGAATGGCGCATTCGCCGCGGAAGCCGTGGTGTTTTTCAAGCCCGAGCTGGCCGACAGCTTCCTCTATCGCCGCAAGCGCGGCGGCCATCTCTTCTCCAAGGCCCGATTCCTGTCGGTGCAGCTCATTGCGATGCTGAAGGATGGCCTGTGGCTGCGATTGGCGCGTCAGGCCAATATGCGGGCGCGCGAACTGGCCGAAGGCCTGGGCAAACTGCCCGGCGTGCGTGTCGTCGGTCCGGTGCAGGCGAATGAAGTCTTCATCACGCTCCCATCTGCTGCGGCCGATGCGATGCGGGCGCGCGGCGCGCTGTTCCACACCTGGAGCGAGGCCGACGGTCTCTATCGCTTCGTCTGTTCATTCGACAAGACCGAGGCCGACACAGCAGCGCTGGTGCAGGCGGCCACCGCTGCCCTGGCCTGACGTTTCAGTCGGTCATCAGCCAGGGCGGGTGCGGCGCGAAGCGCTCGACCAGATAGTCGGCGAAGGCGCGCACTTTTGCCGCCAGATGCTTGCGCGCCGGATAGACCACGTGGATCGGCCGCAGGATATCGGCGGTGTGATCGGTCAGCACCGGCACCAGCTGGCCATCTTCCACCGCCTGCTTGATGCCGAAGTCGGCGGCGTAGCATAGGCCCACCCCGGCCAGCAGCATGCGAAAGATCGCATCGCCGTTGCTGCTGCGGAAATTGCCCTTGATCGGCAGGCGCATGATGCTGCCATCGGCGCGGCGGAACGGCCATTCATTCAGGCCTTCGGGTCCGTCGAACAGTAGGCAGTTGTGACGGGTGAGATCGGCCGGCGTCTGCGGCGTGCCGTATTTCTTCAGGTATGATGGCGCGGCACAGATGATGCGGCGGTGTTCGCCGAGCTTGCGTGCGATCAGCGTCTCATCCTGAAGCTGGCCGCTGCGGATGCCGAGATCTTCGCCCTCGGCCACCAGATCGACGATCTGGTCGGCGAAGGTGATCTGCACATCCACCTTCGGATAGCGCGCCAGGAAACCGGGGAGCAGCGGCACGATCTGCGTCATGCCGAAGCCATGCGCCACGTTGATGCGCAAAGGCCCGCGCGGCTCGGCTTCGGCGCCGCCGACGCTGGATTCCACCGCATCGATATCCGCCAGGATCTCGCGCACCTGATCGGCATAGACGCGGCCCTCGGCGGTGAGGCTGACCCGCCGCGTGGTCCGCTGCAGCAGCCGCGCGCCCAGCCGGTCTTCCAGGCGCGAGATCAGCTTGCTGACAGCCGAAGGCGAGAGATGCAGCACCTTGGCGGCCTCGGTGAAGCCGCCCTGATCCACCACCTGCATGAAGCCCTGCATTTCGCCATAGCGGTCCATGAAATGCCTATTTGTGAATTTCAGTCATTAAATACTGACATAATTCCATATTAATGAAAAGTGCAGTGCAGCATACAGTGGAGCCATCAGCCACCCAGCAGAGGACGGCCTCCCATGACCAACCTGATGACCGACATCGACAAGCGCTTCACCTTCGCCGATGGCTTCCCGCCGGTCCGTTACATTTCCCCCGACGAGATGGCCTATATCCGCGCCCGGGCCGTGACCCTGCGTTCGGAAACCAGCCGTGCGCTCTTCCGCATCCTGGCGGTCAAGGTCGCGACCCTGTTCCGCAGCCGGCCGGATGCCTGGGCCGGCGGTCCCGCGGTCACCGCAAAGTAACGTCTTGCGGGGCCGGCGCGGCTGACTTAGGTGAAGCGCGGCGCAGCGAAACCGCTGCGCAGTGCGGAGTTGCCCCTTATGTCGTCACCTGCGTCGATGCCGGCCCTGTTCATCAGCCATGGTTCGCCCATGCTGACCCTTGAACCCGAGCGTGCGGCGCACCGTTTCCTGCTCGGCGCCGCCCAGAACTGGCCGAAGCCGAAGGCGATCCTGGCGATTTCTGCCCATTGGGAAACCGATGCGCCGGAAGTGGCCGCCACGGCGCAGCCCGCCACCATCCACGATTTCTACGGCTTCCCGCCGGCCCTGTATCAACAGGCCTATCCGGCCCCCGGTTCGCCGGCGCTGGCCCAGCGTGTGAAGACGCTGCTGGAGGCTGCCGGCATCCCGACCCGTCTGGATCCTGAGCGCGGCCTGGATCACGGCGCCTGGTCGCCGCTGCTGCTGGTCTATCCCGAGGCCGATATCCCGGTGTTGCAGCTCTCCCTGCAGCCAGACCTCGGCACCGAGCATCATCTGATGCTGGGCCGCGCCCTGGCGCCGCTGCGTGACGAAGGCGTGCTGATTATGGCCACCGGCTCGCTGACCCATAACCTGCGCATGCTGGATCGTCGTGATACCGGCCCGATCGCTGACTGGGCGCAATCCTTTGCGGACTGGATGGCCGGCCGGCTGGCGGCGCGCGACGATACGGCGTTGCTGGATTACCGCCGCCAGGCACCCCATGCGGCCATGAACCATCCGACCGACGAGCATCTGCTGCCGCTGTATGTGGCGCTGGGTGCGGCGACGCCGGGCGTCAGTGCCGAGCGCCTGCATGCCAGCTTCGCCCATGGTTCGCTGTCGATGGACAGCTATCTGTTCCGCTAGGGGCTCAGCGCCCGAGGTCGGTGAGCAGCCGCACGATCACCACGTCCATCACCACCACATAGAGCATCATCGCGGACAGGATGATGTAGCGGTGGATGTCGCCGCTGGTGCTGGATTTGAGGCGCAGGGCGGTGCGCGCGAAATTCGAAAAATCGCGGATCAGGTGGCTCATTTTTGCATGTTCGTGATGCTGCCAGGCCTGCAGCATCAGCAGCACGCCAATGCTGATCAGGCCGACCAGCACCAGGAAGCCGGCGACGAACCGCGCCACGTCCTGGGCGAAGGGGATGGCCACGCCGATGGCCACCAGGGCCAGCGCCAGCAGGGTGAAATATTCCAGCACACGCCATTGCTGACCCTTGGCGAAGAGGATGTTGCGGGCGGCTTCGTCATACAGCAGCCGGTATTCCGCATGGGTCAGGTCGTCCAGATCGCTGGCTTCGAGCTGCTCGACAGCCGCTTCGGTCGCTTCGCCGGCCACTGCCGGTTTGGGGGCCAGGGGGCGGGGCGGCGCCCCGACAGGCTTTTTCGGCGGCATGCTCATGCGGGCAGCCTAGCGCGTCTGGCGTTGTAAACGAAGCGGCGTTCGGGACGGCGATTCGGCTCGGACGGCAGGGTCCGGAGGTCCCGGCAGAAATTGCCGGCCGGCAAAGGCGGGTGGGGTGCTGCACCAGCCGGCTTTTATAAATCTGTTATAAATCAATATATTAAGTGCTAGTTCGGAGTTGGCCCACGGCTTGCTTATTAGGGACCGTCGAATGAGGTTTCCCATGCAAGTGAACGCGGTCAACAGCTCTGTCGCTCCCGTCACCGGCCCCAGCCAGGCCGATGAGACCAGTCGTCGCGCCGAGGATTTCTCGCGCGTGCTGCAGACGGCCTTCTTCGGCCAGGGCAGCCAGGCCGTGGCCAAAGCCGGCGAGCAGGCGGCCCAGGATCAGGCCCCGCGCACCGAAACCCGGCCGGTGGAACGCCCGACCACCGCCGAACGCCCTGTCACCGATCGTCCGGTCGAGCGTCCCGCCGAGCGCCAGCCTGAGCCGAGCGCCAGCCGCGACCAGACCGCCAAGACTTCCGAATCTGCGCCGTCCAAGCCGGTCGACAAGCCCGCCGAGCAGCCGGCCAAGGCCGACAAGGCTGACGACAAGCCCGCCAAGGATGCCGCCCCGGCCGATACCGATACAGCGCCGAAGGCCGAGGAGGCCCCGAAGGCTGAAGCCGCCAAGCCGGCAACGGCCGAAGGCGAGACGGCAGAAGAAGACACGCTGGAAGACGTCGCCAAGCCGGTGGTGGCTGCCGCTCCCGATGCCTCCCTGATTCTCAGCCTGTTGCAGCAGTTGCAGACGCCCGTGGTCACGCCGGTTGCCACCGTTGCCGCAGGCGGCGAGACCGCTGTCCCGGCGGTTGCCGCCACCGGTCTGATTGCCCCGGTCACCGTCGAAGCCGCGCTGGCCGCCCAGGTGGCCGGCGAAATCGAGATCGCTACCGAAACTGTCATGCCGGTGTTGACGCCGGTTGTCGCCGATGCGACCGCCGTTGTCGCCACCAAGGAAGCGACCGAAACCAGTGTCGCCGCGCTGCTGTCGCAGCAGCAGACCATGACCAAGGAAGATTTCGCTGCGATCCAGCAGGCGCTGACCCGCCAGGCCGAAAGCCAGCTGCAGGCCGATGTGCAGACCCAGGCCGTCGAGCCGGAGCTGCAGGTGCAGATCGCGCAGCCGATCGTCACTGGCCTCGTCGCGCCGAAGAGCGAAGGCAAGACCGAAAAGACCCTCACCGTCGATGTGCAGACGGTCGGTGCCGTTGCGGCCAAGAGCCTGGTCGACCAGTCGGCGCTGATGGCGATGCAGGGCGACGACGAGAGCGCCGATGCGGCCCAGCTGATGCAGCAGCAGATGCAGGCGCAGCAGGCCCATACGAATGCCGTGCCGGATGGAAAATTCGCCACCGCCCTGCATCTGCAGGCCGCTGCCGAGGTCGCCGTCCCGGTCAACACCTCTGCCACCACGCAGAGTCCGGCGCATCTGGCGCCGCAGGCCGGTTCCGTCGCCACCGTGTCGGGCAGCCAGGCCGCGCAGGCGAGCCAGCATGCCAGCAACCAGACGCTGGCCCGCAATCTCAATGCCTATGTGTCGGCCGGCGAACAGGTGGCCGTGCAGATCAAGCGCGGCGCCGCCGAAGGCATGGACAAGATTTCGATCCGTCTCGATCCGGGCAACCTCGGCCATGTCGACATCAAGATGGAAGTCGGTCATGACGGCCGCCTGATGGCTGTGATCGCGGCGGAAAAGCCCGAAACCCTGCAGATGCTGCAGAAAGACTCGGCCAGCCTGGAGCAGTCGCTGCGCGATGCCGGCCTGAAGACCGACCAGCAGTCGCTGAGCTTTGCCCTGCGCGACCCGAACCAGAATCAGGATGGCCGCGACGGCGGTCAGGGGCGCGGCAACCAGCGTGGCCGCGGTCATGACGATTACGCCGATGCCGGCCGCACGGATCCCGTGCAGACCGCCGCTGCCGCCAGTGCCCAGCGCGCTGCCGCGCGCGGCGGGCTTGATATTCGCATTTAAAGATTGCCGCGAGGAGCACCATCATGGTCACCGCAGTCACCACCACCCCGACCACCACCAACACCACGCCGACCGCCTCTGAAAATGCAGGCGTGTCGCTGGCGAAGAATTTCGATACCTTCCTCACGCTGCTGACCACGCAGCTGAAGAACCAGGATCCGACCTCGCCGATGGACTCGAAAGAGTTCACCAACCAGCTGGTGATGTTCAGCCAGGTCGAACAGTCGATCAATCAGAACAAGAATCTCGAAAAGCTGATCTCCCTGTTCGGCTCGCAGCAGAGCTCGAACCTGGTCAACTACATCGGCAAGCAGATCGATGTCGATTCGAACAAAACCAATCTCACCGCTTCGACGCCTGCCACCTGGTATTACGATCTGCCGAGCACGGCGGCGGCCGGTGAGCTGCGCGTGATCGACAGCAGTGGCAAGATCGTTCATACCGCGGCGCTGCAGAAGGCCGAAGGCGAGCATTCCTTCATCTGGGACGGCACGCTTGCCAGCGGCAACAAGGCGACGCCGGGCGAATACAAGCTGGAAGTGGTGGCCAAGGATGCCACCGGCGCCAACATGAAGGCGGCGATCAAGACCCGCGGCCTGGTGGAAAGCATCGAACGCGTCGATGGCACCGATTTCCTGGTGGTCGGGGGCAAGAAATATGCGGCCTCCGATGTTCTGACGCTGCGTGCCGCGACGCCGGCGCCGGGCCTGCCGCAGGACAACGGCTCCTACGTCAACTACATCGGCAAGGAAGTCGAGTTCTACGGTGCCAACACCGTGTTCCAGGGCGGCGATGCCAGCTGGAGCTACGGCGTGGCCAGCGGCGCCGCGACGGTGGCGATCAAGGTCTACGACTCCAACAACAACCTGGTCCACAGCGCCACCGGCGATGCCACCAAGGGCCGCCACACCTTCGACTGGAATGGCGTCAAGACCGACGGCACCACGGCCACCGAAGGCGAAATCTACAAGATCACGGTCGAGGCCAAGTCTGCGAGCAACACGGCGGTCGGCGTCGACGTGCTGGCCAAGGGCAAGGTCGACAGCGTGGCCTTCGAAAACATGCAGGCGATGTTCTCCATCGGCGGCCTGGGTGTGCCGCCGAGCTGGGTCGTGGCGGTGCACTGATCCAGGCCAGCAACCACTCATCTTCACGTTTAGGGCTTTGTTAAAAGCGGATAGATACCATGCAGAACCTCCAGTCCTTGAATTCCCGAGCGCGTATGCTGCCGTCGCAGAGCCAAGCCAGTGTGATCGGCCCGGAAGGGCAGCGGATCACACGCGACAGCCTGCCGGCCGCCAACACGAAACGCTGGGTTATCCGCCGCAAAGCCGAGGTCGTGGCCGCCGTGCGCGGCGGGCTGCTGACGCTCGACGAAGCTTGCGAGCGCTACGCCCTGACGGTGGAGGAATTCCTCTCCTGGCAGCGCGCCATCGAGCAGCATGGCCTGCCCGGCCTGCGCACCACCCGCCTGCAGGAATACCGGCCCGGCAGCCTACCGGAGCCTGGCCTTCGCCCGGCACGGATTTCGCCGTAAATCGCTAAATAAATCTCGCCATTCAGGGCAACATCCCGGTAGGCAAAATTTGCCGGGGTGTTAACCTCTTTTTCATCCCGCCTACCTACCCTGCAAACAGGCAGGAAGGGCCTGCCGCAACGCGTGCCGGGTGCATGGGGTGATGCCGTGAATGGTATTATGAATATGATGCGGAATATCGGTCCGGCGCGCCTGGCGATGCTGGCGGCCACCGCAGCCGTGCTGATCGGCTTTTTCGTATTCCTCGGCTTGAAGATCACGCAGCCGAAGATGGCGCTGCTCTACGGCAACCTCGACCTGCAGTCCTCGGGCGAGATCGTGGCGCGCCTGGAAGCCCAGAAAATCCCCTACCAGATCGCCGCCAACGGCGCGCAGATCCTGGTGCCCGAAGACCGCGTCCTGCGCGCCCGCATGCAGCTGGCCGAAGGCGGCCTGCCGTCGGGCGGCGGCGCCGGCTACGAGATCTTCGACAAGGCCAATGCCCTGTCGGCCACCAATTTCATGCAGAATATCAATCACTTGCGTGCGATGGAGGGCGAGCTGGCCCGCACCATCCGCTCGATCGACCAGGTGGCCTCGGCCCGGGTCCATCTGGTGCTGCCCAAGCGCGAGGTGTTCAGCCGCGACCAGCGGGAGCCCTCGGCCTCGATCGTGATCAAGACCCGCGGCGGTCGCCTCGACCAGCCGCAGGTGCGCGCCATCCAGAATCTGGTCGCCTCCGCCGTGCCAGACCTGAAGCCGTCGCGGATCGCCGTGATCGACGACCGCGGCAACCTGCTGGCCGGCACCCAGGAAGAGCCCGACGCGGCGACGGCTGGCGCCAACCGCATGGCCGACATGCGCCGCCAGAACGAGGAGCGCCTGCGCAAGAATGTCGAGGCGCTGCTGGAGCGCTCGGTCGGTGTCGGCAATGTGCGCGCCGAGATTTCGGTCGATATGGATTTCGACCGCGTCACCACCAATCAGGAGCTGTTCAATCCGGATCAGCAGGTGGTGCGCTCGACCCAGACCATCAGCGAGAATAACCAGAGTTCGGAAGGCCAGCAGAACGTTTCGGTCGCCAACAACCTGCCGGAAGCGCAGGGCCAGGGCGGTTCGCAGCAGTCATCCTCGGGCAACCGCACCGAAGAACTGGTCAATTACGAAATCTCCAAGACCGTGCGCACGCAGGTGCGCGAAGCCGGCGTCATCCGCCGCGTTTCGGCTGCCGTGCTGGTCAACAACATCATCCAGGTCGATGGTTCGGGCCAGCGCTCGTACCAGGCGCGCTCGCCCGAGGAAATGCAGCAGATCAATGCGCTGGTGCGCAATGCGATCGGCTTCGACCAGCAGCGCGGCGACACCATCGAAGTGGTCACCATGCGCTTCGCCGAGCCCGGCGACGTGCCTGAGGAAGTCGATCCGGCGAGCATCCCGGTCTTCCTCGGCCTGACCAAGGCCGACCTGTTCCGCATCGGCGAGATCGCCGGCTATGTGCTGCTCGGCCTGCTGGCCATGCTGCTGGTGGTCCGCCCGCTGATCCGCCGCGTGCTGGAAGCCTCGCAGGAAAGCGACGACATTCCGCCGGGCATGCTGACGCCGGCGATGCCGGCCCTGCCGATGGTGGTGGGTGGCGCGCCGCTGGCCGAACTGCCGGCCGCCCCCGATGCCGGCATGGCGCCGCCGACGCCCGGTATCGAATCGATGATCGACATTGCGCGCATCGAGGGCCAGGTGAAGGCATCGAGTCTGAAGAAGATCGGCGAGATCGTCGACAAGCATCCGGAAGAAGCGGTTTCGATTATCCGAAACTGGCTCTACCAGACCAGTTAATAGCTGCGGTCTAGGAGCGGCTCATGGCAGAAAAAGACTTCCGGCAGCTCAAGGGGCCTGACAAGGCCGCCATGCTGATGCTCGCGCTCGGCGAAGAGCATTCCTCCAAGATCTGGCCGTTGCTCGACGACGAAGAGATCAAGGAAATCTCGCAGAACATGGCCAACCTCGGCGCGGTGAATTCCGACGTCGTGGAAAAGCTGTTCCTCGAATTCGTCAACAACTTCTCCTCCACCGGGTCGCTGACGGGTACGTTCGACAGCACCGAACGACTGCTGATGAAGGCGCTGCCGTCCGAGCGCGTCAATCAGATCATGGAAGAAATCCGCGGCCCGGCCGGCCGCACCATGTGGGACAAGCTCGCCAACGTCAACGAAAACGTTCTGGCCAGCTACCTGAAGAACGAATATCCGCAGACCGTCGCCGTCGTGCTGTCGAAGATCCGTCCCGAGCATGCCGCCCGCGTGCTGGCGGCACTGCCGGAAGAATTCTCGATGGAAGTGGTCATGCGCATGCTGCGCATGGAAGCGGTGCAGAAGGAAGTGCTCGACAAAGTCGAGCAGACGCTGCGCGCCGAGTTCATGTCGAACCTGGCGCGCACCAACCGCCGCGACGCCCACGAAATGATGGCGGAAATCTTCAACAGCCTGGATCGCAACACCGAGGCGCGCTTCCTCGCCGCCCTGGAAGAGCGCAGCCGCGACGCTGCCGAGCGCATCAAGGCCCTGATGTTCACCTTCGAGGATCTGATCAAGCTGGATCCGTCCGGCGTGCAGACCCTGCTGAAGAATGTGCCGAAGGAAAAGCTCGGTCTGGCGCTCAAGGGCGCCTCCGAGACGCTCCGCGACCTGTTCTTCTCCAATATGTCCGAACGCGCGTCCAAGCTGCTGCGTGAGGAAATGGAATCGATGGGTCCGGTGCGTCTGAAGGATGTGGACGAGGCGCAGCTGCTGATGGTCACCACCGCCAAGGAACTGGCGGCCAAGGGCGAAATCATGCTGGCCGACAACAAGGGCGAAGACGAACTCATCTACTGATGAGGCCGATTTTACGAATCAAGCCGGTTTTCCGGATCAAGAAGGGCATGGCGTAACCACTGATGGCAAGCAAGGCGAAATTCCTGTTCGACATGCCCTTCGACGGCACCAAGCCGCGGGTCGAACGCAATTACGCGCCCAAGGCGCCGCCGCCGAAATTCTCGGCCGAGGAAATCGATGTCGCCAAGGCTGCGGCTTATGCCGATGGTGAGGCGGCCGGGCGCGCGGAAGCCTATGGTGAGCATCAGCAGCGCCTGGAGCAGGCGCTCAAGGCGATCCAGCTGCAGCTCGCGGCCATTGCGCGCGGCGAGGAGCGCTCGCAGATCGCCGCCCGTTCGGAAGCCACCGAACTGGCCGTGGCGATTGCGCGCAAACTGGCGGGCCGTCTGATCGAGCGTCAGCCGTTTGACCAGATCGAGGCCCTGGTGCTGCGCTGCATGGACGACATGCGCGAGGAGCCGCGCCTAGTGGTGCGGGCTGCCGAACCGGTGATCCAGCATCTGGATCAGAAGATCGACCAACTGGTGGCGCAGTCGGGTTTCGGCGGCAAGGTCGCCCTCGTGCCGGACGAGACGATGGCACCCACCGATTGCCGCATCAACTGGGCGGATGGCTCGGCCGAGCGGCGCCAGGCGACTCTGGAGCAGGATGTCGAGCAGGCGGTTGAACGTTATATCGCCGGCCTGCAGGCGCAGCTGGCGGAGCCGGAACAATGATCGGCGCGTGGCGGTTGGTCGCCGCAGCGACCAGGGAGTGATCGAGTATGGCTGACAGCGACGATCTCGAGTTGAAGGACCTGGGGCAGACCCCGGGCATGATGGAAGAGGAAGATCCCAATGCAGCGCGGACTGCAGCGGATCTCCAGGCCGTGTTCGATATTCCCGTGCATGTTTCGGCAGTGCTGGGCAAAGCCAATATGCAGGTCAGCCAGTTGCTGAAGCTCGGTCGTGGCGCCGTGGTCGAGCTCGACCGCAAGGTCGGCGAGGCGATCGATATCTATGTGAACAACCGTCTGGTGGCGCGTGGCGAAGTGGTAGTGGTGGAAGACCGCCTGGGCGTGACCATGACGGAAATCATCAAGGGCGGCCGCGGCGGTTGATGCGGCCTGTATCTGAAGCGGTAAGCTGGGGCGGATTGTTATGCGACTGATCATCATTGGCACGCTCAACGGGCAGATCGGTGCGGCAACGCGCATTGCGCTGCAGCGCGGCGCCAAGGTCATGCAGGTGGACGATATCGAGCAGGCGCTCAACACGCTGCGCGCCGGCAAGGGCGCGGACCTGGCCATGATCGATGTGAGTCTCGATGTGAAGCACCTGGTCGACAGCCTGAAGGCGGAGCGCATCAACCTGCCGGTGGTGGCCTGCGGCATCGGCAACGATGCCCGCGCCGCGGTGGCTGCGATCCGTGCCGGCGCCAAGGAATATCTGCCGCTGCCGCCGGAGGCCGATCTGATCGCCGCCGTGCTGGAAGCGGTGGCCGAAGACAGCCACCAGATGATCTTCCGCGATCCGGCCATGGGTCAGGTGGTCAAGTTGGCCGAACAGATTGCGCCCAGCGGCGCCTCGATCATGATTACCGGCGAAAGCGGGACCGGCAAGGAAGTGATGGCGCGCTTCATCCATGCGCGTTCGCCGCGCAGCGAGCGGCCCTTCGTCTCGGTCAATTGCGCCGCCATTCCCGACACGCTGCTGGAATCCGAACTGTTCGGCCATGAAAAGGGCGCCTTCACCGGTGCGGTGGCGCGGCGCCTGGGCAAGTTCGAGGAAGCCAATGGCGGCACGCTGCTACTGGACGAAATCAGCGAGATGGACGTGCGCCTGCAGGCCAAGCTGCTGCGCGCCATCCAGGAACGCGAGATCGACCGCATCGGCGGGAGCAAGCCGGTCAAGGTCGATATCCGCGTCATTGCCACCTCGAACCGCAACCTGGCCGATGAAGTGGCCAAGGGCAATTTCCGCGAAGATCTTCTGTTCCGCCTGAATGTGGTGAACATCAAACTGCCAGCGCTGCGTCAGCGCCCGGCCGATGTCGAACTGCTGGCGACCCATTTCCTCAAAAAATATGCCGAGGCGAACGGCGTACCGGAGCGGGCGATGGCGCCGGCCACGCTGGAAGCCCTGCGGCAAGCGCCTTGGCGCGGCAATGTGCGCGAGCTGGAAAACACCATGCACCGCGCCGTGCTGCTGGCGCTGGGCGCGCAGATCGAGATCGAGGATGTCCGCCTGCCGGACGGGACGGCGCTGTCGGAAGCCATCGGCCGCCCGGGCGGCGCCTCGGCCATGCTCGAAACCGAAGGTGGTGGCCAGATCAATCTGGTCGGCCGCACGGTTGCCGATGTGGAGCGAGACCTGATTATCGACACGCTGAAGCATTGCCTCGGCAATCGCACCCATGCAGCGACGATCCTGGGAATCTCGATCCGCACGCTGCGCAACAAGCTGAAGCAGTATACCGACGAAGGGCTGGCCGTTCCGGCCGCCAACGAAGGTAGTCGCGTCACCGCCTGAGGCGGCGACGCATTGGGGTTGAGGAGAGACGGGTATGGCGGAGAATCTGCCGGCTGATGCCGCACCTGCCGCCGCGCAAGGCGGCGGTGGCGGCGATCTGTTCGGCCGGCTGCGCAATATCGGCCAGCATGGCGATATCATTCTCGCCATTGGCGTCATGGCGATCCTGTCGGTGCTCATCCTGCCGATGCCGACCTGGCTGCTCGACATTGCCCTGGCGATCTCGATCACCATGTCGGTCATGGTGATGATGACCTGCCTGTTCGTCCAGCGCCCGCTCGAATTCTCCAGCTTCCCGACCGTACTGCTGATCACCACGATGCTGCGGCTGTCGCTGAATCTGGCGTCGACCCGCCTGATCCTCAGCCATGGCCATGAAGGCACCGATGCCGCCGGCCATGTGATCGAGGCCTTCGGCCAGTTCATCATGGGCGGCAACCTAGTGATCGGCGTTATCGTCTTCGCCATTCTGGTGATCGTGAACTTCGTCGTCATCACCAAGGGTTCCGGCCGTATCGCCGAAGTGTCGGCCCGCTTCACCCTCGATGCCATGCCCGGCAAGCAGATGGCGATCGACGCCGATCTGTCTGCAGGCCTCATCGATGAAGCCACCGCCCGCCTCCGCCGTAAGGAGCTGGAAGACGAGTCCGGCTTCTTCGGTTCGATGGACGGTGCGTCCAAGTTTGTGCGTGGCGACGCCGTCGCCGGCATCCTGGTCACCTTCATCAACCTGATCGGCGGTGTGCTGATCGGCGTGATCCAGAACGGCCTCAGCTTCGCCCAGGCGCTCAACACCTATTCGATCCTGTCCGTCGGTGACGGCCTGGTGGCGCAGATCCCGGCCCTGATCATCTCGGTCGCCGCCGGTATCATGGTGTCCAAGGGCGGTGTTACCGGTTCGACCGACAAGGCGCTGTCGCGCCAGCTGTCCTCGGTCAAGGCGCTCGGCATGTCGGCTATCCTGTCGGCCGGCTTCGCGCTGATCCCCGGTATGCCCTTCTTCCCCTTCATCCTGCTGGCGGCCATCACCGGCGGTCTGGCCTATGCTGCAGATCAGGCGGAGAAACGGGCCAAGGTTGCGGCCTTTGTGCCGCCGCCCGAACCGCTGGCGCCGCTCAGTCCGCTGGACGAGCCGGTCACCAGTGCGCTGGCTATCGACGATCTGCGCCTGGAGCTGGGCTTCAGCCTGCTGCCGCTGATCAACGATGCGCGCGGCTATCGTCTGACCGACCAGATCAAGGCGCTGCGCCGCCAGATCGCCATCGATATGGGCTTCATCATGCCCAGCGTGCGTATCCTCGACAACATGCAGCTGCCGGGCACCACCTATGTGATCCGGGTCAAGGAAGTGGAAGCTGCGCGCGGCGAAGTGCGCCCGAACGCCCTGCTGGTCATGGATCCGCGCGGCGAGCGCATCGCGCTGGCCGGCACCGAGACCGTCGAGCCGACCTTCGGCCTGCCGGCCATGTGGGTTGACGAGAACATGCGCGACGAGGCGATGTTCCGCGGCTATACCGTGGTCGATCCGGGCACCGTCATCACCACCCATCTGACCGAGGTGGTGAAGGACAACATGTCGGACCTGCTCAGCTTCGCCGAGACCCAGAAGCTGATCGACGAGCTGAAGAAGAGCAACGAGAAGCTGGTGGGCGAAGTGATTCCGGGCCGCATCAATGTCAACGGCGTGCAGCGCGTGCTGCAGAACCTGTTGTCCGAGCGCGTTTCGGTACGCGACTTCGCCTCCATCCTCGAAGCCATCGCCGAAGCCAGCGGCTATACCCAGTCGATCACCCAGATCACCGAGCATGTGCGCGGCCGCCTGGCACGGCAGATTTCCAACGCCAATGTCAGCCCCGATGGCTATATCCCGCTGGTGACCCTGTCGCCGCAATGGGAGCAGAATTTTGCCGAGGCGCTGGTCGGCCAGGGCGAAGATCGCCAGCTCAGCATGCAGCCCTCGCGCCTGCAGGACTTCATCGCCCAGGTGCGCCAGACCTTCGAGCGTCTGGCTTCCGAAGGCCATATGCCGGTCCTGCTCACCAGTCCGGCGATCCGGCCCTATGTGCGCTCGATCATCGAGCGCTTCCGCCCGGCCACCGTGGTGATGTCGCAGCAGGAAATCCATCCGAAGGCCAAGCTTCGGACGGTTGCCCAGATCTGAGGATGACCTAGACGATGCGGCTCAAGACCTTCCAGGCAGCGACGATGACCGAGGCGATGGACCTCGTGCGTCAGGCCTTGGGCGATGAGGCAATCATTGTATCGACCTACAGCCATCGCAATGGCGAGGGAGTCGAGATCACTGCGGCTGTCGAGCAGCGCAGCGATGACGATTTTTCCACGCCCGAAGCGCAGGCGCTGCGTTACGGGCAGGGCAATGGCCGGCTGTTCGTGCCGGGCGAGGATTTTGCCGACCACCAGCCCGAACAGGTGGGCGAACTGATCCTGGGCGCACTGCAATGGCATGGCGTGCCGGCCCGCGTGGCCGAGCGTCTGGCCCAGGCCGCCATGCGCGTCGGCCTCGACGATCCGGTGGGGGCGCTCGCCGAAGCGCTGGACGAGACCTATCGCTTCCCGGGCCTGAGCGGTGACAACCGGCCGCTGATCCTGATCGGCCCGCCGGGCAGCGGCAAGACCATTGCCAGTGCCAAGATCGCGGCGCGCTGCGTCATCGACCGCCGCCGCGTGCATGTGATCTCCTGCGATGGCAGCCGTGCCGCAGCCGGCGAGCAGCTGGCGGCGCTGTGCCGCGTGATGAATGCGCCTTTCTCTGAAGCCGGCGATGCCCGCGATCTGGCTGCCGCCATCGCGGCGGTGCCGCCGGAGGCCAAGCTGGTGGTGGACACTGCCGGCGTGAACCTGCATGACGGTGCCGACCGCAAGCTGCTGACCGGCCTGATCCAGGCCAGCGGTGCCGAGCCGGTTGCGGTCTTTGCCGCTGGCGGCGACGCCATGGAAATCGGCGAGCTGGCGGCGCAGGCCGTGGCGCTCGGCGCCCGCCGCTATATCGCCACCCGTATCGATGCGTCGCGCCGCCTGGGCGCATTGGTGGCGGCCGCCGATCTGGGCGGTCTGGCCTTTGCCGATGCCAGCGCCAGTCCCTTCGTGGGCAAGGGCTTCGAGCGTTTCGATGCCCTGCTGCTGGCCCATCGTCTGCTGGCTGATCCGGATGCCCAGGCCACTGTCGACCCGGATCTCGATGCCCGTTATTTTGCCCCGAAACCCGCTGCCCTGAAGGCCGCTGAATGACCGTGATAACCATGACGCCGACCACGCCGACGCCTCCTTCCGCTGCTCGCCCGGTCCGCCATCCATCCGCGGCCATGCGACAGTCCAATGTGATTGCCATCGCCTCGGGCAAGGGCGGTGTGGGCAAGACCTGGCTCTCGGTCACGCTGGCCCACAGCTTCGCCCGCCAGGGCCAGCGCGTGCTGCTCTTCGACGGCGATATCGGCCTGGCGAATGTGGACATCCAGCTTGGCCTGATGCCGGATCGCGATCTGGGCAGCGTCATCGCCGGCCGTTTCAGCCTGGCCGATGCGGTGATGCCGTCCGAAGCCGGCTTCGATATCATCGCCGGTAAATCCGGTTCCGCCTCGCTCGCCACGCTGGATGTGCCGGCCATGACCGCGCTGCGCGACGAACTGATGCAGCTAGCCAAGAGCTACGACCGCGTCATCATCGATCTGGGCGCCGGCGTCGATGCCGTGGTGCGCACCTTCTCGTCGGCCGCCGCCATCACCCTGGTGGTGACCAATGACGAACCGACAGCGCTCACCGATGCCTATGCCTATATCAAGCTGGCGCGCATGGCCGACCGCAATGCCGATGTGCGCGTGGTGATCAACATCGCGCAGACGACCCGCGAGGGTGAGCGCACCTATGCCAAGCTCAACAAGGCGGCCGAGAATTTCCTGAAATATTCCCCGCCGCTGGCCGGCGTGGTCCGGCGCGACGACAAGGTGCGCGATGCGATCCGCAACCAGGTGCCGCTGCTCACCCGCCATCCGATGTGCGAGGCGGCCGAGGATATCGAAGCCCTCATGAATGGCCTGATGCGGACCGCGCCCGCAGTGCAGCCCTGACCATGACGGCATAGCAGGCAGAGACGCATGAGCGATCTCGGCCCGCTTGCGCCTGCGGCCCCTCCGGTTTCATCGACGCCGGCCACCGCGCCGGTTGCCCAGCCGCCGGCACCGCAGACTCCCGCGCCGACCAGCGGTCAGACTCCGCCATCGCCCGGCACGCTGCTGCAGGGCAGCGCCGCCGCCATCGATGCCGCCGCCAGCGAACTGAGCCAGGGCGGCCAGATATCGGCCCAGGTGGTGGCGCGCGACCAGGCCGCGCTGGTGATCCGCACAGCGGCGGGCAACCTCATCAGCCTGGCCGGCGATCTCGCGGCCAAGCTCGAACAGGCCAATATCGCGGTGCTTACCGCCGCGCTGAAAATCCAACTCACCCCGCAGAACCCGCAACAGGCCACGGTGCTCAGCGCCAATGGCGTGACGCTGCAGCCGCCCCTGCCGGCTCTGGCGCAGCCGCCGACCGCCGCGCAACTGGCGCTGGCCGTATCGCCGCCGCAGCCTTCGGCATCGCCGACGCCGGTGCTGCCGCAGCCGGGCCAGACTCTGAGCGCCGTGGTGGTCGCGCCGCCTGCACCGGGCACGCCAGCCGCCGCCATGCCATTGCCGGCAGGCAGCCAGTTGCAGGTGGTGGTGCAAAGCGCCACCTTGCCCGCCACGCCAGCCACACCGGCGGGCGCTACGCCATCGATGCCGCTGCCGGCCGCCGCGGGCACACCCGCCGCGATTCCGCCGGCCGCAACACCAGCTGCCGCCACGCCGGCCGTGGCGCCGGCTGTGACTGTGCCGGCGCCCTCGATTCCGACCACGCTTTCAGCACCGCTCGCCGCCGCCTTGCTGCAACAGGCCGCGGCCACGCCGCACACCGCTCCGCAGCCGATCCTGCCGCAGGCCCAGGCGGCCCAGCAGGCGCTGCCCTCTGCATTGGCGAACCAGCAGCCCCTGCCGCAGCCGGCGATGGCCGGGCAGGTGATCACCGGCGTGGTTTCGGGCCAGACTGCCAACGGTCAGATGCTGGTCAGCACACCGCAGGGTATCTTGACCCTCAGTCTGAGCCAGCCGCTGCCGGCCGGTACGCAGCTTTCGCTCGAACTCGCCGCCATCACCCGGCCGCCGCCACCGACCGCCACCGCCCTCGGCCCGCCGCCGCTTGGCAGCGTGCTGACGCGGCTGCAGGGCGAATGGCCGACACTGCAGCAGACGCTCGATGCCGTGCGCGCCACCGATCCGGTGCTGGCCCAGCGCCTGCAGGATATGCTGCCGCAGGCCAATGCGCGGCTGGCCTCTGCCGCGCTGCAGTTCATGGCCGCTGCCGCGGCCGGCAGCGCCCAGGCCTGGCTCGGCGCCGAGACCGTGCGCAAGCTGGAGGGTCAGGGCAAAGGCGACCTGCTGAAAAAGCTGGATGACGATTTCCGCGAACTTGGCCGCCTCAACAGCCGCCAGGGCGATACCGACTGGCAGGCGGTGGTGATGCCGATGCTGATCGGCGGCAAGGTCGAGCCGATCCAGATTTTCATGCGCCGGCGCAAGAACAAGGAAAAGAAGCAGTCGCAGACCCGCTTCATCATCGACTTCGATCTGGAAAGCACGGGGCCGATCCAGTTCGACGGTTTTGTCGGTCCCAAGCAGCTGGATCTGGTGCTGCGTTCGGAAAGCGAATTCGGGCCGGCCTTCCGCCTGGATGTGACCGGCATTTTCACCAGCGCCCTGGAAATCACCGGCATGGTCGGCTCGATCCGCTTCCATGACCGGGAAAAACCACTGCCCTGGCCGAGCCCCGAGCTGGAAGGCCGGGCCCACAGCACCGAAATCAAGGCCTAGGCCCCACCTCTCGCGACAGGCGCAAGAAACGGATATCGATACGACGCGACAGCGCTACAGTGCGCCGGCGCTGAGGGAGAGCGGCAGGATGAGATTGCAGGTCTGGCTGATGCTGCTGGCGCTTTCGGTGCTGTGGGGTGGCTCGTTTTTCTTCGTTGCCATCGCCGTGCGCGAACTGCCGCCGCTCACGCTGGCCACCTGCAGGGTCGGGCTGGCGGCCATGGTGCTGCTGCCGGTGCTCTACGCCACCGGCCGGCGGCTGCCGGCAGACGCCGCCACCTGGCGCGCCTGCATCACCATTGGGCTGTTGAACAACGTGATTCCCTTCTCGCTGATCTTCTGGGCGCAGAGTCAGATTCCCAGCGGGCTGGCTTCGATCCTCAACGCCACCACGCCGATCTCGACGGCGCTGGTCGCGCATGTGTTCACGACGGACGAGAAGCTGACGCCGAACCGCATCCTCGGCGTGCTGCTGGGCTTTGCCGGCGTCGCGGTGATGCTGGGCCCCGATCTGCTCACCGGCCCGGACAGTCTTTTGAGCCATAATGTGCTGGCGCAGGGCGCCGTGCTGCTGGCCACGCTGTCCTATGCCTGCTCGGGGGTCTACGGCCGGCGCTTCCGCCAGATGAATGTCGAACCGGTGGTCGTCGCCGGCGGACAGCTGCTGTCCTCCACCGTCCTGCTGCTGCCCATCGCGCTGCTCGCCGACCAGAGCTGGCGGCTGCCGCTGCCGTCATGGCAGGCGCTGGCGGCCTTGCTGGCGCTCGCCATCTTTTCAACGGCGCTGGCCTATGTGCTGTTCTTCCGTGTTATGGCCGCCGCCGGCAGTAACGTCAATCTGGTGACTCTGCTGGTGCCGGTCAGCGCGATCCTGCTGGGGGTGCTGGTTTTGGGGGAAACCCTGGCGCCGCGCCATTTTGTCGGCATCGGCGCGATTGCACTCGGTCTGGCCGCGATTGACGGCCGCCTGCTGCGCCGCTGGCAGAGTCAGCCCGGCTGATCGCCCGGTTGTTCCTGGCGGCGGCGGAAGCCCTGCAGGCCGGCCTCGTCCATCTCCGCCTGCTCGCGCTTTTCCTGCTTCTGGCGTTCGCGCTTTTCCCAGTTCTCGAGCACCAGTTCGTATTTCTTCAGCTCGCGGAAAGCGTCGTTGACCTCTTCCTGGGCGGCGGCGATGCGGTCGATCACTTCCTCGCGCGAGACATCCAGATTGGCGCGACGCTCGCGGTTCATCTTGCGATAGGCGGCAAAGCCGAAGCTGGCTTCATAATGCTGGGTGGCAACCTTGCGTTCCTGTTCCAGCTGCTCGTCCAGCGCCATCATCTGGCGCTCGATGCCGGTGCGCAGGATTTCCAGATCGACAACGACGCGACGCCGCTCGTCGAGCTTCCATTTCCATAACCGGATAAGGCCGCCAATGCCGCGCATGGTTCAGGTCCTGCCGCTTGCCGACATCAGCGCGAGATGCCTTCACCCTGGAGGAAGATATCGGCCAGCTGGACGTAGCAGCCTTCCAGATCGGCGCGCTCGCTTTTCTGCTGCTTGAGGAAGGCTTCCAGCATTGGCTGGTAACGGATTGCCTCATCGACTTTCGGATCGGAGCCGTTGCGATAGGCGCCCAGCCGGATCAGTTCGGCCATGTCGTCATAGGTGGCCATCAGCTGGCGCGCCCGCGTCACCAGCAGGTTTTCATCTTCGGTATTGCAGCCCGGCATGGTACGGGAAATCGAACGAAGAATATTGATGGCGGGATAGCGGCCGCGCTCGGCGATGGCGCGTTCCATCACGATATGGCCGTCGAGAATACCGCGGGTCGCATCGGCGATCGGCTCGTTATGGTCGTCGCCGTCCACTAGCACGGTGAACAGCCCGGTGATGCTGCCCTCCTCGGTGCCGGGGCCGGCGCGTTCCAGCAGGCGCGGCAGTTCGGCGAAGGTGGTGGGCGGATAACCCTTGGCCGTTGGCGGTTCGCCGCCCGACAGGCCGATCTCGCGCTGGGCCATGGCGAAACGCGTCACCGAGTCCATCAGGCAGAGCACCTGGTTGCCCTGGTCGCGGAAATACTCCGCCACCGCCAGCGTCATATAGGCGGCCTGGCGGCGCACCAGCGCCGGTTCGTCCGAAGTGGCGACCACGATCACGGTGCGGGCGAGGCCCGCTTCGCCCAGATCGTCCTCGATGAATTCCTGCACCTCGCGGCCGCGTTCGCCGATCAGGCCGACCACGTTGACGTCGGCTTCGGTGTAGCGCGCCATCATCGACAGCAGCACGGATTTACCCACGCCCGAGCCGGCGAAGATGCCCATGCGCTGGCCGCGGCAGCAGGAGATGAAGGTGTTGATCGAGCGGATGCCGAGATCGATCTTGGCGCCGACGCGCTTGCGCGAATTGGCCGGCGGCGGATTGGCGCGTAGCGGATAGGGCCGGTTGCCGTTCTGCAGCGGCGGTCCGCCATCCAGCGGACGGCCGAGGCCATCGATGACGCGGCCGCGCCAGCTCAGATCGGGATAGACCACCGGCTGGTCCTCGCCGACCACGGCGCGGCAGCCCAGGCCGACACCGTCGAGCGAGGCATAGGGCATCAGCAGGGCGCGGTTCTGGCGGAAGCCGACCACTTCGCATTCGACATTGCGGTGGTCGCGGGCCAGTAGATGGACGCGGGAGCCGATGGACAGGTGGCGCTCGACACCGGCGATTTCGACCAGCAGGCCTTGGATGGAGGTCACCCGGCCGGTGAAGCTGACATCCTTGATCCGGTCCAGGTCCATCAGCAGGCTGTGCATTGCGCCTCATCCATCGGGTTGAAAAAAGACCCTACAGGTCAAAGCCTTAACCGGCGGTAAAGCCTCTGGTTATGGCAGCCCGGCCAGGCCAATTTACCATGGTTTTTCGGGCCCAGCCTGCCCATATAGGATGCAGCGTTAAAGAATGCGTTAACTTCGTTTGTTAACGATGGTAAATTAACCCGAATCGGGCGGAAAAACGCCAAACCTAGGATGACGGGCCTGTTGATAACCCGCAATCCGCAAACGCCACCGCGCGTGGGGGTGCTGCCATGCGAGTGCTGTTGATCGAAGACGACGCCAATATGGCCAAGAGCATCGAACTGATGCTCGGCGCCGAGGGCTTCAATGTCTATCGCACGGAATACGGCGAAGAGGGCTTGGACCTCGGCAAGCTGTATGACTACGACATTATCGTGCTCGACCTGAACCTGCCCGACATGCACGGCTATGACGTGCTGAAAAAGCTGCGGGCCGCCAAGGTGAACACCCCGATCCTGATCCTCTCGGGCATGGGCGAGCCCGACAAGAAGGTGAAGGGCCTCGGCTTCGGCGCCGACGACTACATCACCAAGCCCTTCAACAAGGACGAGCTGATCGCGCGCATCAACGCCATCGTGCGGCGCGCCAAGGGTCATTCGCAGTCAGTGATCCAGACCGGCAAGCTGACCGTCAATCTCGACGCCAAGTCGGTCGAGGTCGAGGGCGGCCGCCTGCATCTGACCGGCAAGGAATATGCCATGCTGGAGCTGCTCTCGCTCCGCAAGGGTACGACGCTGACCAAGGAGATGTTCCTCAATCATCTCTACGGCGGCATGGACGAGCCGGAGCTGAAGATCATCGACGTCTTCATCTGCAAGCTGCGCAAGAAGATCGCCTCGGCCACGGCCGGCGACAATTACATCGAGACGGTCTGGGGCCGCGGCTATGTGCTGCGCGACCAGGTCGAGCCGGTGGCCGCTGGCGCCAAGCGGGCCGCTGGCGCACGCTGAGCCGCGCTGAACGGAATCTGGGAAAGCCGGCCATGGGCCGGCTTTTTCATGTGCTAGACTCATGCCCATGACGACGCGCGAATCATCAGATGTCGATATCCGGACGGGCGATGCGCTCGACATTCTGTCGACACTGCCGGACGCATCCGTCGATCTGGTGATCGCCGATCCGCCGTATAACCTGAACAAGGATTACGGCAACGGCTCGGATACCCGCGATTTCGACGCATATCTGGATTTCTCGCGCCGCTGGCTGGGTGAATGCCGGCGGGTGATGAAGCCGCAGGCCACGCTTTATGTCTTCATGGGTGTGCGCTTCATCTCGTATATCTACGACATTCTGGAGCGCGAACAGCGCCTGCGTTTCAACAGCTGGATCTGCTGGCATTACACGCAGGGGCTTGGCAAGACGCGTGGTTTCTCACCGCGCCATGACGATATCCTGATGTTCACGGCATCCGACGCCTTCACCTTCAATCTCGACGCCGTGCGCGTGCCGCAGAAATACTATCGCGAGCGCAACAACATGCGGGGCGCCAATCCGGGCGATGTCTGGGGCTTTTCCCATGTGCATTATTCACATCCGAACCGCCAGCCGCATCCGACCCAAAAGCCTGAAGGGCTGATCGAGCGCATGGTGAAGGCGTCGAGCCATCCCGGCGATCTGGTGCTTGATCCCTTTGCCGGCAGCGGCACGGTGCCGCGGGTCTGTCAGCAACTGGGCCGGCGCTGTATCGGGATCGAGCTTAATCCCGATTATGTCGCCGGCATCGAACAGCGGCTGGCGCAGCCGTTTGACGGATTCGACAGTATCGATCCGCGCATGGAACGCGTGCCGCTCGACCTGCGGCGGGCGGACTTACGCGAAAGCTATCTCGCCAATCATGAAGACTGGTTTCTCGACAAGCACGAGAATGCAGTCGACAAATTCCGCAAGGAAGTGAGGCGGGTCTATGGCGGCAAAGGTGCGCTGCCACCAGCCGCCGATGACGGCGACGATCCTTTCGACGGGCAGTAGGCGTCAGGCCGTAAAGCTCAGGCGCAGCGTTTCGCCTTCGGTGCTGCTACTCACGCGATGGCCGGCGCTTTCGGTCAGCAGCCGGGCATAGCGGGCCACGGCCGGACCGGGATCGCGGGGCCAGTCGGCGGCATCGCCGAAAGCCGCCGCGATGTCCTCGTTCCAGCGCAGCATGGCGCCTTCGCCGCGGATCGCCCAGCCATTGCCCTCGCGCTGCAGCGTCAGCGTGCCGCCGCGCGGCAGGGCGCCGCCGGCCAGCGACAGGCCCAGCAGCAGCGCCTTGCCCAACGGCTTGGGGATATCGGCATCCTGTTCGGGCAGGTGCAGGGCGAGTTTGCCGCCGGCGAAATAGTCGCGCGCCACCCGGCCCAGTTCCGACAGGCCCAGGCTGTCCTGCAGGCCCCCCGAAGCGCCCAGCGCCAGGCGGAAAAAGCCCAGCCGCCGCGCGGCATCGCCGGCCGATTGCGCGATCAGGCCGATGGCTTCCTCGCGCATCGCGGCATCGGTTTCCTCGGCCAGCAGTTCGACGCCGTTATTCACCGCGCCGATGCTGCCGGCCAGGTCGTGGCAGAGCCGCGAGCAGATCAGCGCGATCAGTTCGGCCGTTTCGGCGGTGGCGGGCGGATGTCCCATGCGGATTCCCGAGTTCGGCATATGGCAGGCGGGCGTCGCCCTGTTTAGAATGTCCGCTTCAGGCAAGCAACAGCGAGTATCGGGCATGCTGGCGCCATATGCTCCGGGCGACTGGGTGGAGAATCCGCTGGAACGGGACTGGGGCCCGGGCCAGGTGCAGTCTGCGGTCGGCCCGCGCGTCACCGTGAACTTCCTGCATGTCGGCAAGCGCCTGATCAATACCGAACAGGTGCCGCTGAAGACCATCCGGCCGCCGGAAGACTGAGCTGGGACTGTGAAACCGTCATGAGCACCGATCTGCGTCCGTTAGGCGCCGCCCTGCTGCCGCTGGCGCGCGAGGCCGGTGCCGCCATCATGGCGGTCTACGCCACCGCCTTCGCCACCCGCGCCAAGGCCGATCACAGCCCGGTCACCGATGCCGACGAGGCGGCCGAGACCATCATCCTGCAGGGCCTGCACCGGCTGACGGCCGATGTGCCGGTGGTGGCGGAAGAGCAGATGTCGACCGGCCATGTGCCGCAGATCGATGGCGAGCGTTTCTGGCTGGTCGATCCACTGGATGGCACGCGCGAATTCGTCGAGCGCAACGGCGAATTCACCGTCAATATCGCCCTGATCGAACGTGGCCGGCCGGTGCTCGGCATCGTCAGTGCGCCGGCGCTGGGCGACACCTGGCTCGGCATCGCCGGTATCGGCGCACGCCGCTTCAACGGCCATAGCGACACGGTCGGGCGCGAGATCGCCGCACGTACCGTGCCACGCGCGGGCGCCCAGGTGCTGGTCAGCCGCAACCATCGCGAGGCCGCGGTGGATGCCTGGCTGCAGAAGCAGCTCGCTCCGCTGACCTGTACGGTCGGCAGTTCGCTGAAATTCTGCCGCATCGCCGAAGGTGCGGCTGATCTCTATCCGCGCTTTGCCTCGATCTCGGAATGGGATACCGCGGCGGGGCAGGCGGTGCTGGAGGCTGCCGGCGGCGCGGTGCTGACCTGGGATGACCATTACAGGGAAGGCGGCCCGCTGGCCTATGGCAAGCCGCAATTCCGCAACCCGGGTTTCCTGGCGCGCGGCGCGCTCTGATGGCGCAGATCGGGGCGCTGCTTGACGAGTTCGGTTATCTCGCGGTCCTGATCGGTACGTTCCTCGAAGGCGAAACCATCCTGGCGCTGGCCGGTTTTGCCGCGCATCAGGGCTATCTCCGTCTCGACCTCACGATCCTCGCCGCCTTCATCGGTTCGGCGACCGGCGACCAGCTGTGGTTCCTGCTGGCGCGCTGGCGCGGCCGCCGCTGGCTGCTGCAGCGACCGGACTGGCAGGCGCGGCTGGCGCCCGCCACCCGCTGGCTCGAACGCTATCCGGTGCTGTTCGTTCTGGGCTTCCGCTTCGTTTACGGCATCCGCAATGTGGCCCCGGTGGCCATCGGCCTCAGCAATGTGTCGACCGGCCGCTTCGTGCTGCTGAATCTGTTTGCCGCCGCGATCTGGGCGACGGTGTTCGGCTGGCTCGGTTATCTGTTCGGCGAGGCGATCGAGACTCTGCTCGGCCGGCTGCAACGCTTCGAGCATATCCTGCTGGCGGGACTGGTGCTGGCTGTCGCGCTGGTTTTTCTGGCGCGCTGGCTGGCCCGGCGTCTGCGGCGCAAGCTGCCCTAGACGACGGCCACGTCCACCAGGATGGCGGCATAGTGACAAGCCGCCGCTGCCAGCACGAAAACATGCCAGATGGCATTCTGGAACGGCAGGCGCTCCCACAGATGGAAGACGACGCCCAGGCTGTAGAGCGTGCCGCCGGTGATCAGCAGGATCAGGCCGGCCAGCGAGGCGCTGCTGACCAGTGGCTGCAGCGCCGCCAGCACGGTCCAGCCGAGCAGCAGGTAGACGGCCACCGACAGCCTGTCGAAGCGCGTGGGATAGATCAGCTTCAGCGCCACGCCGATCAGCGCCACGCTCCAGACGAAGCCGAGCAGGGCCCACCCCCAGGCGCCGCCGATCAGCAGCAGGCTGAACGGCGTGTAGGTGCCGGCGATCATCACGAAAATGGCGGCATGGTCGAAACGGCGGAACAGGGCTTTGCGTTGCGCATGGCTGGTCAGGTGATACAGCGCCGAACAGCTGATGGTGGCCAGCAGGCCGAAGCCATAGAGGCCGAGGCTGATGCCGCGCGGCAGGTCCGGGTTCAGGCAGAGCAGCACGACCAGCGTGGCGACCGCGCCGACGGCGAAGGCGAGGCCCAGCAGATGCACCACGGCATCGGCGATCAGCTCGGCACGGCTGCACTGTCGAGGAAGAGATTGGCGAGCGACAGACTGACGGACCATGACGGCGCTCCCGACAAAAGACGAGAGCAGCTTACAGGATAAAATGCGGCGGGAGAATGACGGCTTTTGCAGGCTTAGCGGTAGAGGTCGTCGCCGCGTTCGCTGACCTGGGCCGGTTCATAGCCGCGCAGCGAGGCGAAGAGCAGCAGCTGGTCGGGTGTCAGCGTATCGCGGGCGGCCAGATGGCCGCGCAGGCGGGTGGCGCGGATGCGGCCCTGCAGCGAGCCGATCTTCTGCGTCAGCGCATCGATCCGGGTCGGCTCGACATTATTCTCGACAAAGGCGCGGTCCAGCCGGCGTTCCTCGATGACAACGCGGCGGGCCAGCGAGGTCACCTCGGAGTCAAGGTCATGCTGCATCTGCCGCAGGCGCTGGCGTTGGTCAGGCTCCAGGCCGAGCGCATCGGCCAGCAGCAGCAGGCTCTGCGGGGCGGGGAACAGGTTGCGCTCGCTGAGCGTCAGGTCGGCGGCATTGGCCGGCACCACGAAGGCGGCGGTGGGCGGAATGGTCGGAATATCCGCATCGGCTGCGGCCTGCGGCTGCGGTGTGCGCAGCTGCTCGCGGGTGATCGAACCGACAGCGACCCCGGCGGCAAGCGTCAGGCCGAACAAAAGCGTGGCGACCAGACGGCGCATCACAACATCTCTCCCTAAATTTACGGGCGGCCGAATCTCTCTGTGGATTCGGCAGCGAGCGCAACCTAGGGCGGTCGCGTTTATTTTTCGGTGACGATGATCACGCTGGCGTCGGGTGATTCGGCATAAAGCCGCATCACATCGGCGTGACGGCGCTCCAGCGTCGCCCGCTGGTTGATATAGCCCTTGTCGGTGATCTCGTTGGCATCGATGGATGGCGGGTCCGACAGCAGGATCACACGGGCGATCTTCATGGAGCTGCCACCCTGCGCGGTATTATGGGACGCAAGCATCTGCGCAATGCGGGTGTGCAACTCCGAAGACGGCAAGTCTTTCGCGGCAGCCGAGGGCCAGGCCAGCAGGCCGACGAAGCCGTGATCCTGCCCGGTGACCACGGCGTCCTGCAGCAGCGGCGAACAGGCCGCCAGTGCCGCCACGCGCACGCCGCCCACATGCACCCAGGTGCCGGTGGTCAGCTTGAAGTCTTCGGCGATGCGGCCGTCGAAGACCACGCCCCTGGCCGGATCGGTCTCGTCGGCCAGTCTTGCCGCGTCGCCGATGCAGTAAAAGCCCTCCGTGTCGAAGGCCTTCCGCGTCTGCGCGTCGTCGCCGATATAGCCCGGCGTGACATTCGGGCCTTTCACGCGGATCTCCAGCTTCGAGCCGGACGGCACGAATTTCAACTGCACGCCCGGCACTGGCACGCCGATCACGCCGGCGCGCTCGATGGGGAAATGCGCCGCCGTCGCCAGCGGCGAGGTCTCGGTCGAGCCCCAGCTCGAGGTCATGCAGACGCGCTTGCCGAGCGTGCGGATGCTCAAGGCCTCCAGCCGCGTCCACAGATCGGGCGGCAAGGCAGCGCCTGCATAAAATATCATTTGAAGGCGGCTGAAGAACTGGCGGCACAGCGCCTCGTCCTGTTCCAGATGCGGCAGCAGCATGGCGTAGCCGGCGGGTACATTGAAATACACGGTCGGCGCGATCTCGCGCAGGTTGGCGACGGTCTTTTCGACCAGGCCCGGTGCCGGCTTGCCATTGTCGATATACAGCGTGCCGCCCTGGCGCAGCACCATGTTGAAATTGTGGTTGCCGCCGAAGGTGTGGTTCCACGGCAGCCAGTCGAGCAGCACGGTGCGCTGCTCTTGCAGGAAGGGCCAGATCTGCGCGATGGCCTGCTGGTTGCTGCTCAGCATGCGATGGGTGTTGATCACGCCCTTGGGCAGGCCGGTGGAGCCGGAGGTGAACAGATACTTCGCCACCCAGTCGGGGCTGATGCTGTTGAAGCGCGCATCCACGGCCGGTGTAGGCTTGGTATCCAGCAGCGGTTTCAGGTCGGTGATCTGTTCGATACCGGCGGGCAGCGTGGCCAGCACCTTCGCGAACGGCCCGCTCCCTTCGGCGAAAAGCAGCTTCGGCTGCACCAGGCCGACGATGTGATGCACCTTGGCGCAATCGCCGCTCATCAGCGAATAGGCGACGCTCACCGGTGTCACTGGCACGCCGGCGACGAAGCCGCCCAGCATCAGCAGGGCATGGTCGATGCTGTTGCCCGAGAGGATGACGATGGGCGTGGTCTGGTCCAGGCCGCGGTCGAGCAGTGCCTGCGCGATGCTGCGGGCGGCCTGCCAGGCCTGGCCATAGGTGATCTCGCGCCAGCCGTCGCCGCGGCGCTCGGCGAGGAACAGGCCATCAGGCTGGCTCTGTGCCTGCTGCATCAGCACCAGGCCGAGATGGTCGGGATGCGGCTCCAGCGCGGCCTCGGCTTCCAGGATAAAGCTGCCATCGGCATGGTTGGTGCGGCGCACGCGCGGCTTGGCCAGGGCGAGCGGCAGGAAGGGCGGCTTGGTCTCGGACGCGGATTCGCCCTGCTGGATCATGTTCCCTCCCGGAAACGGCGCTGCGATTTTGTAAGGCAGCATTACAATATGACTGCATCATAACCGAAGCGCCGCGACGCTCAAGAGGGAATTGCGCGTCTACTTTGCGATATCGAGCACCACGCGGCCGCGGATCTGGCCGGCGAGGATTTTCGGTGCAAGGTCGAACACGGCGGAGAGCGGATGCTCTTCGGTGATCGTGCCCAGCTTGTCGCGGGGCAGATCCTGGGCGAGCTGCCACCAGGCGCGTTTGCGCTTGTGCATCGGCGCCATCACGGAATCGACACCGAGCAGGCTGACATTGCGCAGGATGAAGGGGAAGACACTGGCGGGCAGGTCCATGCCGCCGGCCAGGCCACAGGCGGCAACGAAGCCGCCGTATTTCACTTGGCTCAGTACGGTGGCGAGCGTCTGTCCGCCGACGGAATCGACCGCCGCCGCCCAGCGTTCCTTGGCCATGGGCGCGCCCTTCTGTGCCAGTTCCTCTCGGGTGACGAAGCCTTTTGCGCCCAGGGCGGTCAGATAGTCGTGGGTCTCGGGCCGGCCGGTGGCGGCGATCACCGTATAGCCGCGCTTGGCCAGCAGCGTCACGGCAATCGAGCCGACACCGCCGGCCGCACCGGTCACCAGCACCTCGCCATCGGCCGCATTGAGCCCGGCATCTTCCAGCGCCTGCACGCAGAGCATGGCGGTATAGCCGGCGGTACCGATGGCCATCGCCTGCTGCATGGAAAACGCATCGGGCAGGCGCACCAGCCAGTCGCTTTTCATCGAGGCGAAGCGGCTGTAGCCGCCCCACTGGGTTTCCGACAGGCCATAGCCGTTGACGATCACCTTCTCGCCCGGCTTGAAATCCGGGTTGCCGGAAACCACCACGGTGCCGGCGAGGTCGATGCCGGCCACCATCGGCAGCTTGCGGGCGATGCGTCCGCCGGTCAGCGCCAGGCCGTCCTTGTAGTTCAGGGTGGAATAGCCCACCTCGACCAGCACGTCGTTGGCCGGCAGCTCTTTTTTGGTCAGGTCCTTGAAGCCCGCCTTGGGCTTGCCGTCGACGTCTTCAATGACGACAGCGCGGAATGTCTCGGCCATTTTGATGGTGTTCCTGTCTGACTTAACGCAACGGCTCGAGGATCGAGACGTAGTTGGCGACGGCGACGCCGCCCATGTTGAAGACGCCACCCAACTTGGGGTTCTTGATCTGGATATCGCCGGCGGTGTTGGAGAGCTGCATCGCCGCCATCACATGCATCGACACGCCGGTGGCGCCGATCGGATGGCCTTTCGACTTTAGGCCGCCCGAAGGATTGACCGGCAGCTTACCGTCGGCCTGGGTCCAGCCTTCCATGATCGCTTTCGCGCCCTGGCCTTTTTCCACCAGGCCCATGGCTTCGTATTCGATCAGCTCGGCAATGGTGAAGCAGTCATGGCTCTCGGCGAAGGAAAGATCCCACACGGAAAGCCCCGCTTCGGCCAGCGCATCGGCCCAGGCCTTGGCCGGGCCATCGAAGGCAATGACGTCGCGCTTGGCCATCGGCAGGAAGTCCTGCACATGCTTGGAGGCTCGGAAGGCAATCGCCTTCTTCATGCCCAGCGCCGTCTGCACGTCGGTCATCACCAGGGCGGCGGCGCCGTCCGACACCATCGAGCAGTCGGTGCGGCGCATGCCGCCGACCACGATGGGGTTCTTGTCGGACACGGTCTTGCAGAAGTCGTAGCCGAAATCCTTCTGCATATGCGCCAGCGGGTTCTTGCTGCCGTTCTTGTGGTTCTTGGCAGCGATCATCGCGGTGGCGTCCGACTGGTCGCCATAGCGCTGGAAATACTGCTTCTGGATCGAATCGAACACGCCAGCGAAGCCGCCTTCGTTGAAAACTTCCGTCTTCTTGTAGCTCGCCTTCACCAGGATATTGCCGACCATTTCGGTCGAGGCAGAGGTCATTTTCTCAACACCGACGCAGAGCACGAAGCGCGCCTTCTTCGCCGCAATGGCATTCAGGCCCTGGTAGATCGCCGCGGTGCCGGTAGAGCAGGCATTCTCCACGCGGGTCGCCGGCTTGAAGCGCAGGTCGGGGCTGGCCTGCAGCACAAGGGATGCCGTGAAATCCTGGTCGATCAGGCCGCCGTTGAAATGGCCCAGATAGATGGCATCCACATCCTTGGGCTCGATGCCGGCATCGCGGATCGCGCCGACCGCGACCTCGACGATCAAGTCCTCGGCATCGCGGCTATCCAGTTTGCCGAACTTGCTGTGGCTCCAGCCAACGATGCAGGCAGTCATGATGTCTCTCCCTGGTCCCTTGAATCAGTCTGTTCGGATTGCCCGTAAGGAGAGGGCGACACCGGTATTCCGTCAAGGCACGGGCCCGGCCTCGGCCTGCCGGACCCGGGAAGCCTCCGCATCGCTCCGGATTGTTCCGGACGGTTCCCGGTGTTTCCGGATGCTTCCCGGTGCTTCCGGGTGCTTCCCCTTGCGTCCGGATGTTTCCCGTTGCTTCCGGCCGGTTCGGTTCCGGTTCGTTCAACTCTCACCTGTCTGTGGTTGCGGGACATACAACTAAAACGAATACATAAACTAAGGCATTGAAATATATAAACACGATGTGGGAACATTTAGTGAAAATCATCTTGATTTCAAGAGTGCACCGCTATAATGTTCCTGTATCGTTCAATTCAGGAGTTTTCCTATGACCGATTTCAGCGACCACCTGTTTTCCGATACGGCAGCCGCCTTTCCGGTCGACCAGCGCCTGTTCGACCTGGTCGAAAGCGTCGGCATCGGCCGCGCCAACCGGCGCTCGGATGTCTTCAAGCTGCAGACCCTGCTGCATCGGGAGGGCTATCTGGATGCGGCCGGTCCGGCCAATGGCTGGGGCGGCGACTGGAGCAACCGCGATGACTACGCGCTCCGCCGCTTCCAGCGCGACAACGGCCTGGGCATCGACGGGCTGGCTGATCCCGATGGCGAGACCATCAGCGCCTTCCGCGGCTTCTATCCGCAGCCCGGTCTGCCGGTCGGGCAACCCGGTGATCGCGCCGCCGCCTGATGGCGGCATCGTTTCACTGAACCCGCGCGCGGGGTGGCGTTTCCGAGACCCACCGTCATCCCGCGCAAAGGTGCTTTTTGATGCGGGCTCTGCTGGCAGCGGAATCGGACGAGTGCCAATCGGCGTCACATTTACATAATCTTATTGCAATGCAGCGCACGCTGCCCGCAGGCTTTGACTGTTGGCGTGCCGGCTCCCGAGTCGGTTTCCAGGACGTCGGGTGTCGGCTCCCGCAGAAAGCAGGAGGCGCAGATGTCCGTTCATTCCCCAGGCAAGAAAACCGACCATGCAGCATGGCTACAGAAGCTGCTGACCCACCGCCTGACCACGGCGGAAATCCTCTATCACATGCCCGATCACCCGACCCTGCTGCAGACCTATGTCTGGCAGGATTACGATCTGGCGCCGCGCTATCCAGGACTGAAGAAGTTTCTGGATTTCTGGGAGCGCGATCTGGATGGCAAGCTGCATTCGGTGCGGGTGGTTTCGGCCCGGCTGGTCAGCCCGGCCGAGGTGCGGGCTGCGGCAGCCAGCTACCATCTGCACTGAATAACCGGCAGGGACGGCAGGGTTTCCGGCGATTTCGCCGGCGGCCAGCGGCTGCGGCCAGCCGGCCGCCGTGCTAGGCTCGGCGCGGGGTATCATCACACCGCGAGCCGAGCCGTATGTCCGTCATTGCGTATCTGGAAGACTCCGCAGCACTGATCGCCAAGGCGGCGACGCCGGAAACGGCCGCAGCCGTGGAAAAGGCCATCGACCTGATCGTTGCGGCCCTGCGCCATGACCTGCCGCTGCTGGTCTGCGGCAATGGCGGTTCGGCTTCCGATGCCATGCATATCGCCGGCGAGCTGGTCGGGCGCTTCCTGAAAGAACGCCGCGCCCTCAACTGCATCGCGCTCGGCACCGATGCGGCGGTGACCACCGCCTGGAGCAACGATTACGATTTCGCCAGTCTCTACGCACGCCAGGTGGAAGCCTATGGCCGCGAGCGCGGCGTGCTGCTGGGCATTTCCACCTCGGGCAATTCGGCCAATGTCATCCAGGCCGCCGAAGCGGCGCACAAAAAAGGCATGACGGTGATCGCGCTGACCGGCGAGACCGGCGGCAAGCTGAAAGCGGCTTGCGATGTGCTGATCACCGCGCCCTCGCGCCATACGCCGCATATCCAGCAGATCCACGCCTGCTATTACCATTACATCTGCGAACAGGTGGAAGCGCGGCTGGTGGCCTGATCGCGTGAGCGCAGGTCTCCAGAAACATCTCCTCACGCTGCCGGATGGCCGGCAGCTCGGCTGCTATCACCAGGCCGGAGCCGGCCCGGGCTTTTTCGGCGTCGGCGGTTATGCGCGGCAGAGCCCGATGGCCAAGCCGCTCGGCCCGGCGCTGTTCCAGTATGCGCAAAGTCGCGGTCAGGCCTGCCTGCTGTTGGATTTCCGCGGCCAGGGTGCATCGCCCGGCCAGCTTGCCGACCTGACGCTGCCCAACATGCGCGCCGACATCCTGTCGGTGGCGGCGCAGTTCAACCTGTCGGGCATGATCGGCATCGGAGCCAGTCTCGGCGGCTGGGCCCTGCTGGCGGCGCAGCAGGAAAATCCAGGACTGCTGCACAGTATGCTGGCGCTGGCACCAGCCGTGGACTGGGACCGGATTTACTTCGCGCCCAAGAAAGCCGCCGGCCAGATCGGCCAGACCAAGACCGGCGAATGGGTGGTGCAGGCCGATGGCATCGTCGCCCATCCGGCGCTGGTCGAGACCGCCGGCCAGGCCCGGCTCGATCCGGCCAAACTGCGGCTGCCCGGGACATTGCGCATCCTGCAGGGCGAGGCGGATACGATCGTGACGGCCGCGGCGACGCAGGCGCTGGCCGGGTTGCTGGTGCCCTGTGCCGCTGTCAGCCTGCGGCTCATGCCCGGCATGGACCATAACCTGACGACGCTGCGCAGTGACGGTTCGGTAACGGCTTTTGCCGAAGAATGCGACGCGTTGCTGGCCGCGGCCGCAAAATCCTAACAGGCGGGAGCCATGGCCGAGTCAGTCCGTCCGTATATTTTCATGAACCTGTGGGGCCGCTGCGGCGCCATCTTCTTCCACAGCCTGTTCGACAACCATCCCGACCTCTCCACCATTCCCGGCATCGGGCCTTATAACCTGCTGGCCGAATATCTGCGCAAGCCGCCGGTCGCCACCGATCCGGTCACCGTGGCGAAATGGATCGCCACCGTCTTCAACAATTATTTCAACAACGATTTCTTCCGCAACGAAACCGGCCTGGATCGCCTGGGGCTCAACGGCGATGAAAAGGCGGCGGTGGATATCCAGCGCTTTTTCGAATTCGCCCTGGCCGATCAGCGCCAGCGCAACGACACTTCGCTGTTCGGCATCGCCGAGACCCTGCACAATGCCTGGGATCGCGTGCTCGGCCGCGCCGCGCCGCTGCCGATGGTATTCCTGCAGCTGCATAAGATGGCCATCGAGGCTTCGCCGAATATTGTCGCGGCGCTGCCCGAGAACCGCCGCGGCGTGCTGCTGGCGCGTGCCCCTATCGACACCGCGGAATCGAATCTGAACTACATGATCAACCGGCCGCCGATCCAGCGGAATCGCCTGAGCAAAATGTATGTGGTCAGCGGCGGCATGCTGGATTACCAGTACGGACCGGCTTTCCTCGACCACCGCGCCATCACCGTGCGGCTGGAAGACCTGAAGAAAGCGCCGGAAGACTTCATGCGCCGCTTAAGCGATTTCTTCGGCCTGCGTTTTGACGACAGCCTGCTGCAGACCACGCAGATGGGCCGCTACTGGAAGACGCTGCCGACGCGCCGCAATCCGCAGATCAAGGATTTCGTCGCGCCGTCTTCGAACCCGGAAGGCTATCGCCTGACGCCGCGCGACCGTTCGCTGTTCGCCGCCCTCTATGACGGCATGCGCCGGTTCATGAACTATCCGGTGGAGGCCGAGCCGGCCTCGGAAAAAGAGCTGCAGGAGATCGTCAGCGGCGCGCCATTCGACTGGGAAATCATGATGGCCGAGGTGATCGGCTTCGATCCCCGCACCCTGCCGCAACAGCCCGACTACATCGGCTTCCGCCGCACGCTGGCCGCCCATATGGCGCGCCCGCGCTGGCAGGACTCGCACCTCAAGACCGAACGCCTGATTCTCTGACGCCTTACTGAGGCTGCGTGGTCTCGCCGAAGCGCACCGGCGCGCCGATCGGCGTCTGCAGTTCGGCATCCCGCATGGCGAACTGTCCGCGGATGATGGTGGCCATCGGCCAGCCGGTGACGCTGTCGCCGGTGAACGGCGACCAGCCGCATTTCGACTGCAGCCAGCTTTCCTCGATCACCTTCTTCGCCTTCAGGTCGACGACGGTGAAATCGGCATCGTAGCCGAGCGCGATTCGGCCCTTGCCGCTCAGGCCGAAGACGCGCTGGGCGCCGGCCGAGGTCAGGTCGATCAGGCGCTGCAGGGTCAGGCGGCCCTGGTTCATATGGTCGAGCAGCAGCGGCAGCAGGGTCTGCACGCCGGGCATGCCGCTCGGGCTCTGCGGATAGGGCTTGCTCTTTTCCTCTTTGGTATGCGGCGCGTGATCGGACCCGATCACGTCCACCACGCCCGAGCGCACGGCGCGCCACAGGCCCTGGCGATGTTCGTCGCTGCGGATCGGCGGGTTCATCTGCGCATAGGTGCCGAGCCGGTCGTAGCAGTCGGGCGCGAACAGCGTCAGATGCTGCGGCGTGGTCTCCACTGTGGCGATGTCCTTGTGGTCGACCAGGTAATCCATCTCCTGCGTCGTGGTGACATGCAGCACATGCACGCGGCGGCCGACCTTGCGCGCCAGCGTCACCAGACGCCTAGTCGCCAGCAGCGCACTTTCGGCATCGCGCCATTCCGGATGCAGATGCGCGGTGGCGCCGGCCACCTCGGTCAGGGGCTTGCGGTCGCGCATGCGGTATTCGTCCTCGCAATGCACGGCCATGCGACGCTTGCCGTGGCGCAGCACGCGTTCCAGCGTGGCGTCATCGGCCACCAGCAGGTCACCGGTGGAGGCGCCCATGAACAGTTTCACGCCGGCGCAGCCCGGCAGCTTTTCCAGCTCCGGCAGGTGCTCGACATTTTCCGCCGTGGCGCCGACATAGAAGGCATAATCGCAATGGGCGCGGCCGGACGCGCGCTTCAGCTTGTCGTTCAGCTCTTCGGTGGTGGCGGTGCTCGGCTTGGTGTTCGGCATCTCGAAGACCGCGGTCACGCCGCCCATGGCGGCGGCGGCGGTGCCCGAGGCGAGGTCTTCCTTATGCTCCAGGCCGGGCTCGCGGAAATGCACCTGGGTGTCGATCACGCCGGGCAGCACGGTGAGGCCGTTGGCATCGTAGGTGGCGGCAGTGTCGGCCTGGCCGAGCGACCCGATGGCGACGATCTTGCCCTTGCGGACGCCGATATCGGTCGCCTCGATGCCGTTGGGCGTGGCGACCTGGCCGTTGCGGATGACGAGATCGTAGCGCATGGCGGTTACTCCTGTTCGAGATCGGCCTTCAGATAGCTCAGGATCGGATAGAGGCCGGCCATCAGGGCGATGAGAAAGCCGTAGCGGCCTTCGCGATAGCCCTTGCGGCCGATATAGCATTTGTAGAAGCGGCTGAAGATGCGGCGCACGTTATGGCCAAAGCTGCCGATATCCTTGCCCTCGGCGCGCTGGGCCCGCAGGTCGGCGGCTTTCGCGCTGGTATAGCGGTTGAGCCGGGCGATCATGTCGGTGATGTCGCGGTCGACATAATGGATCATGCGGGCTTTCAGGAAACGCCGCTCGCCCTTCAGTTCCAGTGCCGGATGCACGCGCTGCTCGCCCCAGCTTTTGGCGCCCTTCATGAACAGACGCGGCGCCATCATCACGCCAAACGCGCCACCCCAGCCATAGCGCACCAGGCGCTGGCCGACGTAGTTGTCGAAGGGGATCAGCACATGGCCGAATTTCGCATGGCCGATCAGGTCGCGGATTTCGCGTGCCATCTCGGCCGGCACGCGTTCGTCGCTGTCGACTTCCAGAATCCAGTCGCCGCTGCAGGTGGCAATGCCGGTGTTGCGGCGCGGGCCTTCCAGTGGCCAGCCGCCCTCGACGATCACGGCATTGAAGCCCTGCGCGATCTCTCTCGAGCGATCCGTGCAGCGGTCGAGCACGACGACGATCTCGTCGGCGAAGCGCAGCCGCTCCAGGCAGTCAGCGAGCTGGGCTTCCTCGTTATGGGCAACAACCAGTGCGGAGAGTTTGGGCGGCGTCATCGCGATCAGTCCTGGGCCAGGCGCCACATATCCTCGGCCGCCTTCTGGGCCTTGTCGACACTCAGGCTCAGCATATGGCTCTGCTGGCTGGTGTAATCGTAGCCGGGCTGGGCCAGAATCTCTTCGTAGCTCAGGTCGGTGCGGACCGCATTGTTCTTTTCGCCCCAGGGCCCATAGACGGTTTCGCGGCTGGGGCCGAACAGGCCGAGCGTCAGCGTGCCGCTGGCGGCCGCCAGATGCATCAGGCCGCTGTCGTTGCCGATGTAGAGTGCGCAGCGGCGCAGCGCGGCCGAAATGGTGACCAGGTCGAGCCGGCCGACCAGGTCGATGGTGCGGTCGGCGGGCAGCGCGGCGAGCAGCGGCTGCGCCAGCGCCTCTTCGCCCGGGCCGCCGAAGATGGCGATGCGGGCCTTCGGCAGGATGCCGGTCTTCTCGTCGGTGAGACGCAGCGCCAGCTCGGCGAAGCGGTCCGCCGGCCAGGTCTTGCCGCCCCAGTTGGCGGTGGGGCCCAGCGCCAGCACCGGGTGGTCATCCTCGGGCCAGAGGGCTGCCGCGGCCTTGATATGGCTGTCGCCGACCCAGACATGGGGCGCCGCCGGCAGTTTGAATTTCATGAAATTGCTGAGCACGATGATCTTGTGCAGCTTCGACCCCGACCCGGTGAAGGTGCGGCGGCGGCGCGCCAGCAGGAACTGGCCGATGGCCGAGCCGCGCAAATCGAGGATCAGCCAGAAGCGGGTGAAGGCCAGCTGCTTCCACAGCTCCCACCAGTGCCGGCCCCAGGGCTGCTTGTGCATCACAATCAGGCGGTCGAGATTCGGCAGGGCTTCGAACACGCCGGCGGCAGCCGGACCGGCGACCACGGTGAAGCGGGCCTTGGGGAACTGCGCGTGCAGCTGGTCGAGGATGCCGGTCGACAAAACGGCGTCGCCCAGGCGGTTGGCGGTGATGAACAGGATGCGCATGGCCGGTTTCTATAAAGACTGGCCGGTTATAGGGGGGGTATCCAGCCTTGCCAAGTCGCTGCCACTCCCATACCTGAGAAGGGCTGAATCCGGAGGTTTTATGGCCGATCTGATCTGTGCCGCCCTGCCTGACCGGGCGCTGCTGCGTCTGGCTGGCGCCGAGGCGCCCGGCTTTCTCAATGCCTTGGTTTCCAACGAGGTCAGCGCGGTCGTTCCGGGCACCGCCGTTTATGCCGCGTTGCTGTCGCCGCAGGGCAAATTCCTGCACGACTTCCTGGTCACCGCCGATGGCAGTGGTGATCTGCTGATCGATGTGGCGGCCGAGCGCCTGCCCGATCTGCAGCGCCGGCTGATGCTGTATCGCCTGCGGGCCAAGGTGGAGATCGCGGTGCTGGACGGCTGGCGCGGTTATGCGGTCTTTGGCGCCGAACCGCCTGCATCGGGCGCCGACCTGCTGTTCGCCGATCCGCGCCTGCCCGCCCTGGGCTGGCGGCTATGGCTGCCGGCCGGCACGGAACCGCCGTTCACGCCAGCCGATCCTGCCATCTACGAGGCGCATCGTCTCGCGCTTGGCGTGCCCGATGGCGTCCGCGATATCGAGGTGGACAAGGGCCTGCTGCTGGAAAACCATTTCGAGGCGCTGCACGGTGTCGACTTCCGCAAGGGCTGCTATATCGGCCAGGAGCTGACGGCGCGCACCAAGTATCGCGGCCTGGTGAAAAAGCAGCTCTATCGCGTGACAGCGCAAGATCCGGATAAGGCCGTTGCGCTGCCGGCCATCGGCACGCCGATCACTGCGAATGGCCAGGAGGTGGGCCAACTCCGCTCCAGTACGGGCCATACCGGCCTGGCGCTGCTGCGGCTGGATACGGCGCAGCAGGGTGTGGCGCTGGATGCGGCGGGGATTGCGCTCACCGCGCAACGGCCCGACTATGCGGGACCGATTCCCGAGGCGAAGACATAGACCGTTCCATGGCCAAAAAACCGATCACTGCCGTCGCCACCGATGATGGCCGCTGCCGCTGCACCTGGTGCGGCACCGATCCGCTCTATGTGAACTACCACGACACCGAATGGGGCGTGCCCGAATGGGACAGCCGGGCGCTGTTCGAGAAGCTGATCCTCGACGGTTTCCAGGCGGGGCTGTCGTGGATCACCATCCTGCGCAAGCGCGACAACTTCCGCAAAGCCTTCGACGGCTTCGCGCCGGAGAAGATCGTGCGCTATACGCCGAAGAAGCTGGATGCCCTGATGCAGGATGAAGGGATCATCCGCAACAAGGCCAAGATTCACGGCACGGTGGCCAATGCGCGCGGCTGGCTGGAGATCATGGAGCATGAGAAGGGCGGCTTCTCCGGCTATCTGTGGAATTACCTGGATGGCAAGCCGCTGCAGAACGACTGGGCGCACAAGAAACATGTGCCGGCGGAAACACCGCTCAGCCAGACGATCTCGAAGGATCTGCGCAAGCGCGGCTTCACCTTCGTCGGCCCCACCATCGTCTATGCCTTCATGCAGGCGGTGGGCATGATCAACGATCACACCACCGACTGTTTCCGTTACAAGCAGGTGCAGAAACTGAAAAAGCCGCGCGGCTGAAGGCTGCGCGGCTTTTCCATTCGTCAGTCTCTGGCGGGAATTACGCCGCCTGACCGTCCGCCGTCAGACCCAGCGCCAGCCGGCCCGACAGACGCTGCTGCGGCAGGGTAGTCAGCGGGTGGTAGCGCGCAGCCTGCAGGTCGCGGAACAATCGTTCGATGCCGTTGTCGCGATAGAAGGCGGCGCCGCCGGCCGCATCCATCGCCAGGTTCGACATCTCGATCAGCCTGTCGGAGACGATGCCCTTCAGGGTCATGATCTGTGACGTGACATCCGGGCCCGGCGCAGCCGAAGCGCCGAGCGCCAGCATCTGCTCATGCGCCGCCGTCGCGGCCGTGAGTGCGGCCTGCATCGCGCCGACCTGCAGCTGGACGTCGCTGTCGTTGCGACGGCGATGGGCCGCCTTTACCGCTTCATCGCGCAGGCGTTCGGCTACGCCGCGATACACGCTGTATACCAGCGGGAAGGCGACCAGCGACACCAGGTGGAAGAAGGGGTGCCACACCCCGGCGGGGCGACGGGCCGAGATCGCGCCGTCCGGCACGAACACGTTATCCAGCACCACGTCATGCGAGCCACTGGCGCGCATGCCCAGCGTCTTCCAGGTCTTCTCGATGGTGATGCCCTTGCTGCTCATCGGGATGGCGGCATGCAGCACTTCGTTGCCGCAGATCGCCATGGTCATCATCAGGTTTCCAGCCTCGCAGCCGCTGACGAAGCGCTTGCGCGCCGAGAAGTGATAGCCGCCCTCAACCTGCTTGGCGGTGCCCGAGCCTTCCAGCCAGTCGTTACCGCCGGTGGAGAGCAGCATCAGCTCTTCGGCCGCGATCTTGCGCAGCGGCGTCTCGACGGCGGCCGGATCGTTGCGCCAGCGCCGCACCAGCATGGCGACCGGATGGGTATGCATGGCAAAGGCCAGCGCCGTGCCGCTACAATGGCGGCCAAAGACGCCCAGCATCTCGGCCAGCTCGCGATAGCTGGCGCCACCACCACCCAGCTCGGCCGGGATGCCGACGGAGAGAAGCTTGCTCGCCTTCAGCTGTGCGAAATTGTCGACCGGAAAACGGTCGGCCGCGTCGTGCGTAGCGGCCTCGGCGGCGAAGGATTTCGCCAGCACCTGGATACGTTCTGCCAAGTCTGAATTGGCGGATTTCTGGGAAATAACAGTATGGAGAGACATGGCGGAATCACCCTGTTGAGTCATTGTCGGGCGCAGACCATGCCTGTTAGATACCGGGCGGCGATAGTTCGAAAAGTGAACCCGGATCGCCGCTGCCACTCCAAGTTGGTCTATGCACATGACGACAGGCTACGGAACGTTTTGTCCGGTGGCTAAGGCTGCCGAAGTGTTTGCCAATCGGTGGACGCCCCTGATTCTCACCGAGATGATGAAGGGTAGCGACCGCTTCAGCGATATCCAGAACGGCGTCCCGATGATGCCGCGCAGCCTGCTGGCGCGCCGGCTGAAGGAGATGGAGCAGAGCGGGCTGATCCTGCGTATCCCCTTCGAGAACGGCCGTGGCCATCTCTATCGCCTGACCGAGGCCGGCAACGACCTGCGCATGGTGGTCAACCAGCTCGCCGCCTGGGGCAGTGTCTGGCGTCTCCCCTATCTGGACGCCAAGGACCGCAATGTCAGCTTCCTGATGTGGTTCCTGCGCCAGGTGCTGCTGCCGCGGACAGAGCTGCCGGCGCGCTATGTGCTGCAGTTCGATTTCCGCAACGTGCCCAAGCGCGACCACAAGCTGCGGCAATGGTGGCTGATCCGGCGCGATGACGAGATCGAGCTCTGCTACACCGATATGGGGTTCGAGCCGGACCTGGTGATCGATGCCGATCTCGACGTGATCACCCGCGTGGTGGTGGGCGTCGCCAGCCTGCGTCAGGCGCGCATCGCCGGCGATATCGTCTTCTCGACCAATACGGATCTGGCGGCACGGCTGGTGGCGGCGCTGGAACTGAAAGAGCCGCCGCAGATGCGGCTGATGCGGGTGCCGAGCGGTGCCGAGCTGGCGGCGCTGACACCGGGCCGGTCCGAGGCCGGATCGGCAGACGAGCCTAGAACGAAGAGCCGGGCTGCTTAAGGAATTCGATTTCTTCCGGCGAACTGTCGCGTCCCAGCGCGGCGTTGCGATGGGGGAAGCGACCGAAGCGGGCAACGATCGCGCGATGCTTGTCCGCCCATAGCGCCAGGTCATGGCCGGGCATGTCCTTGTCCAGCGCCGAGAACAGCAGATGCGCCAGCTCCTGGTCGGCGATCTGTTCGCTATGCTCGAACGGCATGTAGAAGAACAGCCGCATCACGGGCGGCAATGCGATATCGAAACCGCGATCCACGGCCTGGCGCGCCACGGTCCGGGCGCGGGCATCGCCGGCAAAGGCCTTGGCCTGGCCGCGGAAGATATTGCGGGTGAACTGGTCGAGCAGGAGCACCAGTGCGAGCGCGCCGTCCGGCGTCTCGGGCCAGTCGGCATGGCCTTCTGCCAACGCCGATTCCACGGCCGCGCCAAAGCGTTCGGCAATCAGCGCATCGAACGCGGCATTCTTTTCATACCAGGCCTGGCGGAAGGCCAGGGCTTTGCCGTTGCCGCGCTCGAACCAGAAATCCAGTACGTCGTCAGAGGTCAGCGGTTTGTCGGAGGCGGTGGCGGCAGTCACGATTCGATACTCTCCCAATGCCAGTAGCCGATGACATGGCGCGCCAGGCCCGTCTCATCAAGCAGCGGCGCCAGGATACGCTGAAAGACAATGAACTCCCGGTTCTGCTTCAGCGAGGTGCGCCGGGCGAAGCAGGGCTGGCCGCCATCCAGAACGCGACGGTATTCCTGCTCGAAGTCCAGAACCTGCGAAGGCGTATAAAGTTCATCGAAGCTGCGCCCGCTGTAGTCGCGGCCGGTGGCGCGGCGATGCCCGGTGCCGAGCAGGCGGAAGCGCAGATGCAGGCGGCCGCCCCCCTGTAAGTCGCTCTGGGGCTGCGCCTCAACGAGGCCGATATTGGGGAGCAACCCGCGCGGGATCAGCAGCGGATCGACGCTGCGCCGTGGCGGTATGCCGCCGGCCGCGGTTTCCAGTGCGCGCCAGTAGGCAAGGAATGCCTCCAGCGGCGGCGGCAGCGCCGCCGGCCAGTCGGCCTGATACTGTGTTTCGGGCGCTGTGGTCATCGCCCCTCCCTGTCCCCCCAGACTAGGCAGGTTCGGTCCCGCTGCCCAGACCCGTGAAATGCCCAGACGGGTCTGCTAGCCTGCCCGTCAAACGGGAGAGAAACAGATGAACCAGATCGAGTTGAAGGGTAAGCGGGGCGTTGTGACCGGCGGCGCGCAGGGTATCGGACGCGCCGTCGCCGAACGGCTGCTGCGCTCAGGCGCCAGCGTGGCGATCTGGGATGTCGACCTGGCCCTGGCGCAAAAGGCGGCGCAGGAGATGGGGGCTCTGGGTCGCGCGGTTGCCCTGCAGGCCGATGTGACCCAATGGGCCAGTATCGAGGCGGTGGCGGCCGAGACGGCCAAAACGCTCGGCGGCATCGACCTGCTGGTCAACAATGCCGGCATCGCCGGACCCAATGCCCCTGTCGACGCCTATCCGCTGGAGGCCTGGCAGCAGGTGATCGACATCGACCTGACCGGGGTGTTCCACTGCTGCCGCGCCGTGGTGCCGCATATGAAGGCCCAGAAATACGGCCGTATCGTGAATGTGGCCTCGATTGCCGGCAAGGAAGGCAACCCCAATGCCAGCGCCTACAGCGCCGCCAAGGCCGGCGTGATCGCGCTGACCAAATCGCTGGGTAAGGAACTGGCCGGACTGGATATTGCCGTGAATTGCATCACCCCGGCGGCGGCAAAAACCGCGATCTTCGACCAGATGACGCAGACCCATATCGACTATATGCTGTCCAAGATCCCGCGTGGCCGCTTTGTCGCGGTAGACGAGATCGCCGCCATGGTGGCCTGGCTGCTGTCGGCGGAGAATTCGTTCACCACCGGCGCCGTTTTCGACGTCAGCGGCGGGCGCGCCACGTACTGAGTATTCTGGAGTAACGATGCTCGAAAGCCGTGAGGCCAAATTTGCGATCGGCGATGTGGTCAAGCACCGCCTGTTCCCGTTCCGCGGCGTGATTTACGACGTCGATCCGGTGTTCAACAACACCGAGGAATGGTGGCAGGCGATTCCGCCCGACCTGCGTCCGCGCAAGGACCAGCCGTTTTATCATCTGCTGGCCGAGAATGCGCAGGGGCCTTATGTGGCCTATGTGTCGGAGCAGAACCTGTTGCCGGATTCCGATGCGGGCCCGGTGAACCATCCCGATATCGGCAAGCATTTCGGCGCCTTCCGCGCCGGGCGTTACCAGTGGCGGACCAGCGCTGTCACGCGCATGTAAATCCTGCGCAACGGGGGAGGGGCTCATGCAACGACGACAGCTCTTGCAGATGATCGGCGGCGGTGCGGTGCTGTTGCCGGCGGCATCTGCCCTGGCCCAGTTCGATATCCTGACCGCGCCCAAGACCCTGGTGGATCGCGCCATCGAGGCGCGCAAGGCCGCCGATATCGCCAAGGACAACGAGATCGTCCTCAAGGTCAACAAGGTGATGGCCGAGGTGAAGTCGGTCAAAGCCTCAACCGAGATCTACGAGCAGCGCCTGCTCATCACCGGCCTGTTCGATGACAAGGCCGATTACGACAAGTTCGAAAAAGGCGTGCGTGCCATCCCCGATGTGAAAAAGCTCTACTGGCATGCGGTCCATCTCTCGCCGGCCGAGCAGGAAAAGCGCAAGACCGAGCTGATCAAGTGGACCGATGTCACCGTGCTGGAAAGCAAGGGCAAGGGACGTCTGATCGGCACGCGCGGCGTTGCCGATGTGAATTTCCGTCTCTGCGCCGATGCTTTTGGCACGATCTATCTGCTCGGCCGTGCCCGCAGCAAGGACGAGATGGACAAGGCCCTGGCGCGCGCCAAAGACGGTGAAGGTGTGCGCAAGCTGGTGAATTACGTCGAAGTGCGCGCCTGAGGGTTATTCGGCTGCGTAGACCTGGCCGCGTTTGGCGGTGAGGCTGACGCGGTCGCCGGGCTGCAGCGGGCGCAGGGCGAAACGGTCATGCAGCTGCATGATCTCGATGACGCGGCCGTCGGGGAGTTCTGCCTCGCTGCGCACCAGAGCGCCAACCGGCGACACGAAGCGGATCACTGCCTTGCCGTCAGTCGTCGGCTCGGCATTGATGTCATGTGGCCGCACGTAGAGCCGCGCCGGACCGTTGGGCAGATGCACGGTCGGCAGCACGGAGGTATCCAGCCCCGCCACATGCGGCCGGCCGGCCACGATGTTGCAGTCGATCTCGTTCACATCGCCGAGGAAATGGCTGACGAAGGGCGTCTTCGGATTGCTGTAGAGCGTGACCGGCGTATCGACCTGCTCGATGCGGCCCTTGTCCATCACTACCACGCGGTCGGCCAGTTCCAGGGCCTCTTCCTGGTCATGGGTGACGAAAACCGAGGTCATGCCGAGCTGTTCGTGCAGGCGGCGCAGCCAGCGGCGCAGCTCCTTGCGCACCTTGGCATCCAGGGCGCCGAAGGGTTCGTCCAGCAGCAGCACCTGCGGCTCGATGGCCAGCGCCCTCGCGAGAGCGATACGCTGGCGCTGGCCGCCCGAGAGCTGCGAGGGCATGCGTTCGGCCAGCCAGTCGAGCTGCACCAGCTGCAGCAGCTCGGTCACGCGGCGACGGATTTCATCGTCGCTCGGCCGCTCCTGCTTCGGCCGAACGCGCAGGCCGAAGGCGACATTCTCGAACACCGTCATATGCCGGAACAGCGCATAATGCTGGAACACGAAGCCGACATGGCGCTCGCCCACCGGGCGTCGGGCCGTGCTCTTGCCATCGAAGCGGATATCGCCCGTATCGGGGCGATCCAGGCCGGCGATCAGGCGCAGCAAGGTGGTCTTGCCCGAACCCGAAGGACCGAGCAGCGCCATCAGTTCGCCGCTCTTGATGTCCAGGTCGACGCTGCGCAGGGCCTGGAAGCTGCCGAACTGGCGGCTGACGCCGGCGATCTCGATGCGCATGCTTAACTGTCCTTATCCGGTCTGGCGTGCGCCAGTTTCCATTCCAGTGCGGTCTTGGCGGCCAGCGTCACGATAGCGAGCAGGGCCAGCAGCGAAGAGACGGCAAAGGCGGCGACGAAATTGTATTCGTTGTATAGAATCTCCACATGCAGCGGCATGGTGTTGGTCAGGCCGCGCACATGGCCCGACACCACCGAGACGGCGCCGAACTCGCCCATGGCGCGGGCGTTGCACAGCAGAACGCCATAGAGCAAAGCCCATTTCACATTGGGCAGGGTCACGCGCCAGAAGGTCTGCCAGCCGCTGGCGCCCAGCGAGATCGCGGCTTCCTCTTCCGTCGTGCCCTGCTCCTGCATGATCGGGATCAGTTCGCGCGCCACGAAGGGGAAGGTGACGAAGGTGGTAGCCAGCACGATGCCGGGGATGGCGAAGATGATCTTCAGGTCGTGCTCGCGCAGCCAGGGCCCGAACCAGCCCTGGAGGCCGAACATCAGAACAAAGACCAGGCCGGAAATCACCGGCGAGACGGAGAAGGGCAGGTCGATCAGGGTGATCAGGACGCTCTTGCCGCGGAATTCGAACTTGGCGATCGCCCAGGAGGCCACCAGGCCGAAGACGACATTCAGGGGCACGACGATGATGGCCGTGCCCAGAGTCAGCCAGATCGCCGACAGCGCATCGGGATCGGTCAGGGCCTTGATATAGACCTGCCAGCCCTGCCGGAAGGCCTCGACGAAGACCATGATCAGCGGGACAAAGATGAAGAGTCCGATGAAAGCCAGCGCAATGGTTATCAGCGCCCAGCGCAGCGGCAGGGCGCCGGCCCGTTCGATGCGCCGCGCCTGGTTGCGCGTGCCTGCAATTGCTGCCCCCGCCATCGGCCTATCTCCGCTTTTCGCGTCGTTCGGCCCAGCGCTGCAGGCCGTTGATCGCCAGCAGCAGTACAAACGAGGCCATCAGCATGACGGCGGCAATGGCCGCAGCACCGCCATAAGAGAATTCCTCCAGCTTGATGACGATCAGCAGTGGCGCGATCTCGGAAATCATCGGCAGGTTGCCGGCGATGAAGATCACCGAGCCGTACTCGCCCAGGGCCCGGGCGAAGGCGAGCGCAAAGCCGGTCAGCGTGGCCGGTAGGATGCTGGGCCAGATCACGCGGGAAAACACCTGCCAGGGCGTGGCGCCAAGGCTTTCGGCGGCTTCTTCCACCTCGCGGTCGAAATCCTGCAGCACCGGTTGCACCGTGCGCACCACAAAGGGCAGGCCGATGAAAACCAGGGCGAAGACCACGCCCAGTGGCGTGAAGGATACCTTGATGCCGTAATCCGCCACGATGCTGCCAAGCCAGCCATTCTCGGCCCAGAGCGTGGTCAGCGCGATGCCGGCAATCGCGGTGGGCAATGCGAACGGAATGTCGATCAGCGCATCGATGGCGCGCTTGCCGAAAAAGTCGTAGCGCACCAGCACCCAGGCCACCAGCAGGCCGAAGACGGCATTGATGGCGGCGGCGATCAGCGCGGCGCCGAAACTCAGGCGCAGCGCCGCCAGCACCCGTGGTGTGCTGACGGTGGTCCAGAAGCCATCCCAGCCCAGCGTGGCGGATTTCAGGAACAGGCCGGCCAGCGGCACCAGGACGATCAGGCAGAGCCAGAACAGGCTCAGGCCCAGCGTGATCCCGAAGCCGGGGATGACGCTGGGCTGCGGCTTGAAGGGAATGCGGGAGAGGGCTTGCGACACAGATTATTTTCCGGGTGTGTAGATCTGGTCGAAGACGCCGCCGTCGCCGAAATGCGCCTTCTGGGTCTTGGTCCAGCCGCCGAACTGCTCGTCGATAGTGAATAGTTTGAGCTGCGGGAAGGTGTTGGCGTATTTCGCCGTCACCTCGGCATTGCGCGGCCGGTAGTAGTGCCTGGCCGAAATCTCCTGGCCTTCCTTGGTATAGAGGAAGTTCAGATAGGCTTCGGCGACCTTGCGGGTGCCGCGCTTGTCCACCACCTTGTCGACCACCGCCACCGGCGGTTCGGCCAGGATGGAAATGCTCGGCACCACGATGTCGAACTTGTCCTTGCCCAGTTCATTGATGGCGAGGAAGGCTTCGTTCTCCCAGGCCAGCAGCACGTCGCCCAGATTGCGCTGGACAAAGGTGATGGTGCTGCCGCGGGCGCCGGTATCCAGCACCGGCACGTTCTTGAACAGTGCCTGGACGAATGTCTTCGCCGCATCCTCGCTACCGGTCCGGCGCGCTTCGTAGCCCCAGGCGGCGAGATAGTTCCAGCGTGCGCCGCCCGAGGTCTTCGGGTTCGGCGTGATCACTTTCACGTCCGGCTTGATCAGGTCGTTCCAGTCCTTGACGCCCTTCGGGTTGCCCTTGCGCACCAGGAAGACGATGGTGGAGGTGTAGGGCGACGCGTTATCGGGCAGCTTCTTCTGCCAGTCCTTGGCCAGCAGACCGAATTCGGAGATTTCGTCGATATCGGAGGCCAGTGCCAGGGTCACCACATCGGATTCCAGGCCGTCGATCACCGACCGCGCCTGCTTGCCCGAGCCGCCATGGCTGACACGGATGGTCAGCTTCTGCCTGGCCTCGGCTTCCCATTTCTTGGCGAAGGCGGCATTGACCTCCTGATACAGCTCGCGCGTCGGATCGTAGGACACGTTGAGCAGGGTGATGCTTTGGGCTGTTGCTGCCGAAGCGGCCAGCAGAAGGGTGGCAGCCACAAGAAGACCGGTGACGCGTCGCATGTCGTCTCTCCTCAATCTGGGATCGGAATAACGAACGATCAGATGTCCGGGTGCCAGGACGCCGTGCCGAAACTGGTTTCGACATAGTCTACCAGATCAGCGGCGGCGAGTGACAAGGGGCGACTGGTGTCCAGCGACAGATCGGCTTTTGCCGGGATTTCATAGGGTGCGGAAATGCCGGTGAAATTGGCGATCTCTCCGGCGCGGGCCCGTTTATACAAGCCCTTGGGGTCACGCGCTTCGCAGGTCGCAAGATCGGCTTTGACATAAATCTCGCGGAAGTTGGCGCCGATAATATCCCGCGCCTGGTCGCGCTGACGCTGCAGCGGCGAGATGACGGAAACCAGGACCAGAAGCCCGTTTTCGGCCATCAGCCTGGCCACTTCCGCCAGGCGGCGAAGATTCTCGTTGCGGTCTTCGTCGCTGAATCCGAGATCGCGGTTCAGGCCGTGGCGCAGATTGTCCCCGTCCAGAACGGCAACATGGCGGCCATGGGAAAACAGCAGGCGCTGCGCCGCCATGGCGATGGTTGATTTGCCAGCGCCGGACAGGCCGGTCATCCACAGTACGCCGCCGCGATGGCCGTTCGCGTCGATCCGCTCCTGCAGCGTGACGCTGGAATCGACGGCAACAATGTCGTTGGCGGCGCGCGGCGCCACGCTTTCGACCACCAGGCCGCCGGCGATCTGCGGCCCGCGGATCAGTACACCGCGACCGGTCCGCGGCGAGGCATCGTAGAGATCGAGCGCCAGCGGACGCCGGCTGCGCAACAGCACGCGGGCGACGCCGTTGCGTTCGATCTGGGTGGCGGCCGTGCTGCCCAGGGTTTCGACATCCAGCGATTCGTGAATGGCTTCCACTTCCACATCGCGTTCGGCGGTGCCGATCTTGAGCGTCAGGCGGTCGCCCTTGCGCAGCGGCACCTTGTCGAGCCAGAACAGCCGCACGGTGATGCGGCAGGCATCCAGCGGGCGGTGGTCCGGCGCCGAGGCCAGCACGCCGCGTTCGACGAAGACTTCCTCATCCAGCGTGAAGGCGACGCTTTCGCCGGCCAGGGCCTCGCGGCGCGGCGCGGCGGCGTTCCAGCTTTCCAGGCTGGCGACCGTGGCTTCGCGGCCGAGTGGTGCGAAGCGGATGCGGTCGCCCACGGTCAGGCGGCCGCTTTCGATGCGGCCGACCACGATGCGTTTGTCATCGAAGCGATACAGGTCCTGCACGGCCAGCCGCAGCGGCTGGTCGACCAGCGGGGCGCGCGGCGTGAAACTGTCCAGGGCTTCGATCAGGGTCGGCCCCTGATACCAGGGCGTCTGGACGGCGCGGCTGGCGATATTGCCGCCGTGACGGGCCGAAACCGGCACCAGTGCCGTCGCCGTGATCCCGATGCCGGCCAGATAATCGCGCACGGCGCCGGCGACGGCATTGAAGGCGATCTCGTCATGGCCGATCAGGTCGATCTTGTTGACGGCCACGGCGACCTGGCGGATGCCCAGCAGGTGCAGCAGGTAGGCATGGCGCCGGGTCTGCTCGGCCAGGCCTTGGGCCGCATCCACCACCAGGATGGCGGCGTCGGCCTGGGCCGCGCCGGTCACCATGTTCTTCAGAAACTCCTTATGCCCCGGCGCATCGATGATGACATAGCGCCGCTGCGGCGTGGCGAACCAGATCTGCGTGGTGTCCACCGTGATGCCCTGGTCGCGCTCGACCTGCAGGGCGTCGAGCAGGAATGACCATTCGAATTCCAGCCCGCGCTTTTCCGAAACTGCCTGCAGCTGCTCCAGCTTGCCCTTGGGCAGCGAATCCGTGTCATGGAGTAGCCGGCCGACCAGGGTCGACTTGCCATGATCGACATGGCCGACGATGACAATGGGGAAGGCGCGGCCCCTGGACAGGTTGGCGGGCTGGTTGGCGAGTTTGGGGTGAGTGGCCAGATCGATCACGGGCATGGCGGCGCTCATCACATATACCCCGCCACGCGCAGGCGTTCGAAGGCATCTTCGGAATCGTGGTCCATGGCACGCCCGGCGCGTTCGGGCTCGCGCGTCACTTCCAGTTCGGCGATGATCTGTTCGATAGTGGCGGCCGGGCTGTCGATCGGGAAGGTGATGCCGATCTCGCCCAGCGAGCGGAAGCGCTTGGCATTCTTGTCGGCGAAATATAGCGGCACGACTGGAATCTGTTCGCGCTGGATGTAGCGCCAGATATCGATCTCGGTCCAGTGCAGCAGCGGATGGACGCGCATATGCACGCCCTCGGGCAGATCGGCGGCGAAATGGTCCCACAGCTCGGGCGGCTGGTCGCGAAAATCCCAGGCGCCGTCATCGCCGCGCGGGCTGAAATAGCGCTCTTTCGCGCGCGTCGCCTGTTCGTCGCGGCGGATGCCGGCGATCACGCCCTTCCAGTCGTATTTGGCAATCGCTGCCTTCAGGCCGAGCGTCTTGCGCGCGGCGATGCGCGAATTATGCGGCAGGGTCGGATCGGTGGCCTCGATCGGCGGGCAGGCATCCTTGATCAGATCGAGACCCCATTCGGCGACATAGCGGTCGCGGAAGGCATAGGTCTCGGGGAATTCCAGGCCCGTATCCAGATGGGCGACGGGAAACGGCACGCGACCAAGGAAGGCTTTCTTGGCCAGCCAGATCATGACGTTGGAATCCTTGCCCAGGGACCACAGCATGGCCAGCGGTTTGATGCGGCTGTAGGCCTCGCGCAGGATGTAGATGCTCTGGGCTTCGAGCGAGTCGAGATCGTCGGTCATAACAGGATCGTTTCTGGTCTTGGCCGCCGTCGCAGCGGCAGGAAGGAAAGGGAGGAGTCAGATGCGGCTGTGAATCCCGCATTCGGTTTTTTCGCTGCCGCGCCATCGGCCCGCGCGGGCGTCTTCGCCTTCGGTCACCGGCTGGGTGCAGGGCGCGCAACCGATGGAGCGGTAGCCCTCGGCCACCAGCGGATGCCGCGGCAGATCGTGCATTCGGGCATAGGTCTCCAGCGCGGCAGCATCCCAATCGGCCAGCGGATTGAACTTCAGGCGGACGCCATCGACTTCCACCATCTGCAGTTTGCTGCGAGTGCTGGCCTGGAACCGCTTGCGGCCGCTGATCGAGGCCGCGAAGGGCTTGAGGGCGCGCTCCAGCGGCTCGACCTTGCGGATGCGGCAGCAGGCATCGGCATCCCTGAACCACAGGGTGCCGGCGCTGTCCTGCACCGCCAGCGCCTTCGGGTCCGGCGTCAGGTTGCGCACATCAGTCAGTCCCAGCCGATCGACCAGCGTGTTGCGATACTGCAGCGTCTGCTCGAAATGCTTGCCGGTTTCCAGGAACAGCACTGGGACATTCTTGTCGATCTGCGCCGCCAGATGCAGCAGCACGGCGGCCTCGGCGCCGAAGGACGAGACCAGGGCGATCTGGCCGGGGAATATGTCGGTAATGGCGGTCTGCAGGATCGTTTCGGCACTGGCGCCCTGCAGCCTGGCATTCAGCGACGCGGCATAGTCGTCGAGGTCGAGGCTGGCGAAGGCGAGCGCACTCATTCCGCGGCTTCCTTCTTCTGCGCGGCCAGCAGCCGCTGCTTGAGCGCACTGACGCGGCCGTCGCCGGTCGGCTGGTAGACGGCACTGAAGCTCTGCATCGCCTTGGCGAAAATCTCAGCGGCGTTGTCGCGTGGTATCTCGAAGGCGTCGAAGCCGCTGCGCTGCATATGCCAGAGCTGGTCGGGCAGCACATTGCCGGTGGCGCGCAGCTCGCCCCGGAAACCGAAACGTTCGCGCAGCAGGCGGGCCTGGCTGTAGGCGCGGCCGTCGCTGAATTTGGGGAAGCAGAGCACGATCAGGTCGAAACGCTCGGCTTCCGGTCCGAAGTCGAGCACATCGAGCGTGTTCGGCAGGGCGATGCCCAGCGGGCTGTTGCGACCCGAAAGCTGGTCCTTCTCGGCCTGCCAGCGGGCATGGGTCACCAGCACGGCGCCGCTGGCCGGCAGGGCGGCATCGTCGGCCACCGGCACGAAGGCATCTTCGCCGACCACCTGGCCATTTTTAAGCAACGGCATAGACGGCCTCCTTGAACGGCGCCAGGCCGACGCGGCGATAGGTGTCGAGGAAGCGTTCGTCGCTGGAGTTGCGCAGGCGCAGATAGGTTTCGACCAGCGTGTCGATGGCGTCCACGGCGTCCTTGGTATTCAGCGACGGGCCGATCAGATCGCCGATGGCAGCCTGATCGTCGGCCGAACCGCCCAGCGTAAGCTGGTAGAATTCCTCGCCGGCCTTGTCGACGCCGAGAATGCCGATATGGCCGACATGATGGTGGCCGCAGGCATTGATGCAGCCCGAAATCTTGATCTTCAGCTCGCCGATATCGTGGGCGCGTTCCCAGTTCTTGAAGCGCAGCGCGATCTGCTGGGCGATCGGGATCGATCGGGCATTGGCCAGTGCGCAGTAATCCAGGCCGGGGCAGGCGATGATGTCCGAGGCCAGGCCGACATTCGGTGTGGCCAGGTCGTAAGCCTTCAGGGCCTTGAACACGGCCGGCAGGTCGGACTGCTTCACATGCGGCAGCACCAGATTCTGCTCGTGGGTCACGCGGATCTCACCGAAGGAATAGCGGTCGGCGATATCGGCCACGGCATTCATCTGCTCGGCCTTGGCATCGCCCGGCGCTTCGCCTTCCTTTTTGAGCGACACCGTGACGATGCTGTAGCCCGGCTGCTTGTGCTTAAAGGTGTTGCGGCGCGCCCACAAGCCGAACTCGAAATCGGTGCGGAAAGCATTGGCGTAATCGGCATGCACGCCAGCGGAGAGTTTCTCGAAAGCCGGCGGCGCAAACTGCACGACGATCTGGTCGATGGCCTCCTGCGGCAGCTTCAGTGCGCCGTCCTTGATGGCCTGCCATTCGGCCTCGACCTTCTCGCGGATGGTGTCAATGCCAACTTCATGCACCAGGATCTTGATGCGGGCCTTGTAGATATTGTCGCGGCGGCCGAACTGGTTGTAGACGCGCAGAATGGCTTCCAGGTAGCTCAGCAGATCCTGCTTGGGCAGGAAGTCGCGCACGGTCTTGCCGATGAAGGGGGTGCGGCCGAGGCCGCCCCCGACCATCACCTCGAAACCGGTTTCACCGGCGGCATTCTTATGCATGCGCAGGCCGATATCGTGCACGCGCACGGCGGCGCGGTCGTTCGGCGAGCCGGTGACGGCGATCTTGAACTTGCGTGGCAGGAAGCTGAATTCCGGATGGAAGGTCGACCACTGGCGGATGATTTCGCACCAGACGCGCGGATCCTCAATCTCGTCATGGGCGGCGCCGGCGAACTGGTCGGTGGTGGTGTTGCGGATACAGTTGCCGCTGGTCTGGATCGCATGCATCTGGATCTTGGCCAGATCGGCCAGCGCATCGGCGGTATCTTCCAGCTTGATCCAGTTGTACTGCAGGTTCTGGCGCGTGGTGAAATGGCCCCAGCCGCGATCGTATTTGCAGCCGATCTGCGCCAGGCCGCGCAGCTGGCGCGACGACAGCGTGCCATAGGGAATGGCGATGCGGAGCATGTAGGCATGCAGTTGCAGGTACAGGCCGTTCTGCAGGCGCAGCGGCTTGAACTCGTCTTCACTGATATCGCCGCTGAGGCGGCGGGCGACCTGGTCGCGGAACTGTGCCACGCGCTCGTCCACAAGGGTCTGATCTATGGTGTCATACTGGTACATAACGCGTCCTTAGGGGCTTAGGCAGCGGGTCTTGCTTCGGTGGTCGGGCCATCCGCGCGGATGACCTCGCGATACTGGATCGGCTGCGGCGGCGTGCTGCTGGCATCCACCGGAATCAGATACGGCGCGACAACGATGTTCATCTTGGCCTGTGCCTCGGCCACGGCGAGCAGCACCGCACCGGCTTCGGTATTGGGCACCACCGAAGCCTCGGCAATCCTGCGGCTCCAGCTTGCGGTCTTGGTCAGGTAGACCACATCGCCGCTTTTCAGGTCGTTGGCGGTGACCACCTGCGGCTGGCTGTCGAGTTTGGGGGCTTTGGCCATGACGTCTCTCCTCAGGCCCGCCGCTGCTGGCGACGGGTATCGGCGGTGGCCTGCGCATAGGCTGCGACCTTGCCGATGATCAACAGAACCGGGCCGCTGCCATGCTGGGCGGCGAGGGCCTGCAGGGTATTCAGCACACCGGCGCTGACCTGCTGGTCCGGACGGGTGCCATTCTCGATCAGGGCAACGGGCAGGGCCGGTGAAACGCCGGCCTTGATCAGGCGGTCGCGGATGGCCTCGGCCTGGCTGGCGCCCATATAGACGACGATGGTTTCATCGCGCTTTGCCCGCTCGGCCCAGGCGATGGCATCGTCGCCTTCGTCTTTCAGATGGCCGCTGACCAGCGTGAGTCCATGGCTGAGATCGCGATGGGTGAGCGGAATACCGACGGCGGCGGCGCAACCCAGCGCGGCCGTGATGCCGGGGATGACGGAAACCGCAATGCCGCGGGCTGTGAGATAATCCATCTCTTCGCCGCCGCGACCGAAGATGAAGGGGTCGCCGGCCTTGAGGCGCACCGCACGTTTGCCCAAGGTTGCATGAGCGGCCAGCAATGCATTGATTTCCGTCTGGCCGATGCGGTGGTGGCCCTTGCGCTTGCCCACGGGAATGCGCTCGGCGTCGCGGCGCACGCGATCCAGGATCGCCGGCGCCACCAGATCGTCATACAGCACGACATCGGCATTCATCAGCACGCGCTGCGCTGCCAGGGTCAGCAGGTCGGGATCACCGGGACCGGCACCGACCAGATGTACGCTGCCGTCGATGGCATCCTGGGCGCTGTTGAGTTCGGTCATCAGGGCGCTGCGCGCGCCGCTGGCATCGCCGCCCAGCAGCTTCGCCGCCACGGCCCCATCGAAGATACGCTCCCAGAAGCGCTTGCGCGCCGCCGCATCGGGGATCACGCGCGCCACCGTGCTGCGGAAGTCGCCGGCGAGTGTCGCCAGGTCGCCCAGCCGCGCCGGCAGCAACGCCTCGATCTGTGCGCGGATGCGGCTAAGCAGCAGCGGCGCTGTGCCGTTGGAGGAAATGCCGATGGTGATGTCGCCGCGCTCGACAATGGCGGGCACGATGAAATCCGACAATTCCGGGCGGTCGACCACATTGACCATCAGGTTGCGCGCATGGGCGGCGGCCACCACGGCATCGTCGCCGGCATCGCCCAGGGTGCTGATCACCAGGCGCATGCCATCGAGATGGGCGGCCGTGAAGGCCTCGGCGTGGTGGGCGATCGCGCCGGCAGAGACGAGGCCGGCCAATTCGGGATTGAGCTCGGGCGCGATCACGGTGATCGCCGCGCCGGCCTTGCGCAGAAGGCGGATTTTACGGGCAGCATTCTCCCCACCGCCGATCACTAGGACCGGCCGGTCTTGCAGGATCAGAAATCCCGGAAAAGTCTGCACGAGGTTCCACTCCGCACCCGTTGTGTAGCCGCTTATATTTAACAGTGAGATTTCATAGTCAATCTATTATCACTTAAAAATACGATAGAATTTTATATTTAACAATAATTATTTGTATTAACGACAATGCCGATGAAGCAGGGCTATTACCTGTCAGGTAATTGTTAAGCCTCTGATCTACATGAAATATCGCTCCAGTTTCCCTGTCGAAAAGGAGCTTGATATGACCCATGACCCGCGCTTTTCCACTATCCTCTGCGTCGATGCGGCACTCTGCTTTGCTTGCGGTCTGCCGGGTCTGATCGCCCCGGCCTGGACGGCTGGTTTCCTGTTACCGCAGCAGCCGGTCCTGCTCAGCTTCCCGATGGCAACCGTCATGCTGGAGCTGGGCATCCTGCTGGCCGTCTATGCCGGGCTGCTGTTTTTCGCGTCCACCCGACGGGCTGTGCCGCGTGCCGTTCTCGCCGTGACGGCCGCCGCCGATGCCGCCTGGGTGCTGGGCACGCTGGCGCTGCTGGCGGGTTTCAGCGGCAGCTTCAGCCTCTGGGGTGCGGTCGCCCTGCTGGTGGTGGCCATCGACACTGGCCTGATCGGCATCTGGAAGCTGCAGGCCCTGCGCCGGCCCGGCCTGCCATTGGCCGCGTGAATCATCCGGTGGGCGTCAGGCTGGACGCCCGCCGGCGTCTTCACCCAGAGTATCGTCAACAGGTCAGGAGAAACGCCATGAGCGAAGCGGCGCTGCAGACCATTCCCCGCAACACCGCCCAGGCGGGTTTCGGCACCCTGATGCGGCAATGGCGCCGGCGTCGCGGTCTGAGCCAGCTGGAGCTGGCCGAAACCGGCGGCGTGTCGCAGCGCCATGTCAGCTTCCTGGAATCCGGCCGCGCCCGCCCCAGCCGGCAGATGGTGCTCCATTTAAGCGAAATGATGGACCTGCCGCTGCGCGAACGGAATCGCCTGCTGCATGCCGCCGGCTTTGCCGCCGCCTATCGCGAAAGCCGGTTGGATGAGCCGCAGCTGCAGGCGGCGCGGCGTGCGCTCGATCTGCTGCTGAAGCAGAATGAACCCTTTCCCACCGTGGTGGTGGATGCCGGCTGGACCATACAGCTGGCCAACCAGGCCGCCCTGCGCATGCTGGGTTTCCTGCTGGGCGAGCGGTTCGATCCGGCGCAGCCCGTCAACTTCATGAAGCTGCCGCTGCATCCTCAGGGCGCGCGGCCATTCATCACCAACTGGCGCGACATCGCCACGGCACTGCTGCATCGCTTGCAGCGCGAGGCGATGGACAGTCCGGCTGCCGCCTCTGTGCTGGCTGAGGTGCGCGGCTATCCCGATGTCGATGCCCTGTGGCGCGGTGTCGACTGGGACAGCGAGCCCGAGCCGCTGCTCAGCTTCCGCATCGAGAAAGATGGGCTGGCGCTCAACCTCGTCACCATGATCGCCACTTTCGGCACGCCGCAGGATGTGACCCTGCAGGATCTGCGCATCGAAAGCTTCCTGCCGGCCGATGACGCCACCGAACAGCTGCTGCGCAGTCTGGCCCGGCATTGACCATAAAAAAACCGCCCCCACCGATTGTTCGGTGAGGGCGGCGGATCGCTACAGCCGTAGGGCGTGGCTTAACCGACGCTGGCCAGCAGGGAAGAGAGCTTCTTGGCTGCGGCCAGGTGCTTCTCGCTCATCGTCGTCATATCGCTCGAACGCGTCTTCAGAGCGGGCTGGATGCCATCGCGGGAATAGTTGCGATGCAGGGTGGCCGCATCCTTGTGAATCTGGAGCTGGCCAGTGATGTAGGCCTTGTCGAAGGCCGAGGTCGAGGCCTTGCGCAGTTCATCCAGCCTGGCGTGCTGCCGAACGGTCAGGGTGGGGGTGGTGGCGGTTACGCCGGCCTGCTGGGCGGCAGCGGTCAGTTTGGCCGCCACGGCGGTGTTGTCGTCGACCATCTGCTGGGCAAACAGGCGCACCTGTTCGTTCTGGGCGCGCTGCACGCCGATCTTGCTGGCTTCCAGCTCGAACAGGTCGGCGGTCTGCGCACGGCGGACATACCCGGTCATGGTCATCGGTTTGACCGTAACCGCGTGTTCGGTCTTGACGTTGCGCTGCGGGTCCTGGGCCAGAACGGGGGTGGCGATGAGGGCGCCGGCCATCAGCGCGGTGGCGCCGAGCAGGGCGAAGGAATGGAGCTGTTTCATGGGGGTACCTCGTGAAGGCAGGGGATGATCGAAGACCATCCGGCCTGCTGCCCAAGAGATGAGGATATACCGGCTGCATTACCAGTGGGTGGAACGGTTCAATCCTGTGACTTCTCGACGATACTCCTGCAACATATCGGCCTGCCGGATATCGCAAAGTCGGCCGATTTGCGACACAATCCGGGATATGCGGCGGCCTGCCGCGCAGCCGGCAGGCCCTGCAGAGCGACCATCATGAAGGATTGCATCTATGGCTGTACTCACCCTGCCGAAATGGAATCTCTCGATCGGTGACGGTAAGGGGTTGTTCTGCATCCTCGGCCTCAATGTGATTGAGGATATGGACCTGGCATTGCGGACGGCCACCGAGCTGAAGCAGATCGCCGCCGACCTGCAGCTGCCCTTCGTCTTCAAGGCGAGTTTCGACAAGGCCAATCGCTCCTCCATCAACAGCTTCCGCGGTCCCGGCCTGGTCGAGGGCCTGAAAATCCTGGCCGAGGTGAAGAAGACGCTGAATGTGCCGATCGCCACCGATCTGCATGAACCCGGTCAGGCCGAGCCGGTCGCCGCGGTCGCCGATCTGGTGCAGATCCCGGCCTTTCTGGTGCGGCAGACCGATCTGATCGTGGCGGCGGCGCGCGCCACGCAAAAGGCCGGCGGGCTTCTCCATGTCAAGAAGGCGCAGTTCCTGGCACCGAACGACTGCAAGAGCATCCTGCACAAGATCGAGCAGGCGGCGCAGCCCGGCATGACCATCCTGTGCGAGCGCGGCAGCGCGTTTGGCTACAACAACCTGATCGTCGACATGCTGGCGATCCCGGAAATGAAAAAGCTGGGCGTGCCGGTCACCATCGATGCCACCCATGCCGTGCAGTTGCCCGGCGCGCGTGCGGTCGAAGGCGGCGGCGTTGCCGCGGGCGGCCGGCGCGAGGGTGTTGCCGTGATCGCCGCGGCTGCCGTGGCCGCCGGCGCCGATGGCGTGTTCCTGGAATTCCATCCCGATCCCGACAAGGCGAAATGCGACGGGCCGAGCTGCCTGCCGCTTGGCGACGCCCGTGCGGTGCTGACGAAACTCAAGGCGCTATACGCCGCCGCAAAATAAAGCGCACAATAAAACGCCCCGCCGTTTCCGGCGGGGCGTCTCCCTCAGAGTCCCGTATTGCAGATCAGCTGTCGCTGGCGATCTGCGTCGAAAGCTTGCGGGCGTCAGCGATATGCTTCTTCACCAGGGTGATGGACTGGTTCGAAGCGGTGCGCAGGGGCGCCTGCTCGCCGGTACGGGCGTAGCTGTTATGCAGACGCAACTCGCGTTCCTGCGCCTCAATCACGGCCGCGATATACAGCTGGTCGAACGCGCTGTCGGACGCGGCGCGCAGCTCGTTGAGCTTGGTGGTCTGCTTCACGGTCAGCGCCGGTGTGGTCGGCGTAACGCCGGCCTCGCGGGCAGCCGCGCTCAGGCGCGGCGACCAGGTGGCATGGTCACTGACCTGCCGGGCGGCGAACTCCTTCACCTGCACATTCTGGGCGCGCTGGACGGCAAGTTTCGCGGCCTCCGCCTCGAACAGGTCGACCGACTGGGCGTAGGACACATAGCTGCTGGCCGGCAGCGGCTTGGCAGCGCTCTGATGCTGGGTGGCCTTGCTGGTCGGCGTCGTCTGCGTCTGGGCCTCTGCGGGCAGAACCGCGGCAGCGCCGGCCATCAGCGCGGTTGCGCCGAGCAATGCCATGGAAAACGATTTGGCCGATATGTGCTTGCTCATCGAAAATCTCCGTTGCAGCGACAGGCATAGCCTGACTGGGCCACGGAATATGGCAGTCGATTGCGGCATTTCCATACGGGATGTCGGGGCCATTTTGTGACGTCTTTATGGCCATGCTGCCTGGTGGCCGGCCGCAGTGACCAGCCTGTGACCTTGTGTGATCCTGCAAATTTTCCGGGGTCTGGAACGGCAACGCTGCGCCGCAGTTATGTCAGTCGGCAGGCAGCCGCCGGAGGCGACAATGATGCGCAGGATTGCAGCAATTGCGACAGGACTTGCAGCTCTGACGGCGGCGGCATTGATCGACGTGCCGGCCCTGGCCCAGGCGAGGGGTGCGCCGGTCAGCCTGCTGCCCGGCAGCGCGCCGGCGGTTTTCCAGTCGCGCCATCAGCTGGCCCAGACCACACCGGTGCAGACCCTGGCGCCGCCGGCCGTCCAGAGCGACACGACGCCAACGCAGGGTCAGGTACAGTCGATGCAGGCCCCGTTTACGCCGGAAACGCCGGCTGCCGTCGCTACGCCATCGGCCGATGGCGAAACCGTGGCGGCGAAACCGGACAGCGGCCTGCCGGTCACCACGGCGCCGATGGACAGCAACGCGGCCCTGCCCGAACTACAGATCCAGCGTCGTCCGGGTGAGACGACCGGTACGGTTCAGTAGGGATTACGCCGGGCCGATCTTCCAGCGCGGTCGGGCCAGCATCACCAGGTCGCCGGCGGCATCGCGCAGTTCGACGCGGCCTTCCAGATGCTGCGCAGCCGTCCAGTCGAGCGGCGCCAGTTCGCAAGAGGCGGTGATCGCACCGCGGGCCTTTTTCAGATATTCGCTGTCGAAGCCGGTAATAATCCAGCGCGCGCCCTGCGCTGGCTGGCGGCTCATGATCGCCAGATTGCCGGTCAGCTCGGCCAGGTTGGTCAGCGCCACCGCATGCAGCGAACGCAGATGGTTGCGCAGCTTGCGGCGATCATCCATTCGCGTGCGCGCCAGACCCGGTGACAGTTGCTCGACGCGGGCGCTGATGCTGGCGGCATAGGGTACGGTATAGCCGACCAGCCAGCTGAACAGGCGGCGGCCGAAGGGCAGGCGGCTAAGGCTGGACCACTGGCGCAGCACGGTGGGGGTGTTGGTCATTTTGCTTTCCTTGCAGCGGTGGGGACGGCGATGGCGTCCCAGATCAGGTCGGAGAGTTTGCGCGCGGCGCTGTCGGCCTTGAGCGTGGCATGGCCGCCGCGCTGCATGCGCAGCCAGGTCTGCACCGGGCCCAGCACCAGGCTGAGCAGCAGTTCGGGCGGCAGCGGCCGCAGGATGCCGGCGGTGATCGCCGGCTTGAGCAGCAGCAGCAACGGACGCAGGAAATCCGTGGTCCCGCTCTGCAGCCGCGTTTCGGCTTCGCCCAGTGCCGGGTGATGACGGTGTTCGGCCAGGAAGCGCGCGGCGGCCGGGTTTTGCAGCGACCAGCCGATATGCGTTTTCACAAAGCCGTCCAGCAGGGCGCGCGCGCTGTCATGCCGGGCCAGTTCGGCTGCTATGGCGGCGCGATAGCGCGCCAGCAGATCCTCATACAGCGCGGAGACCAGGCCCTCGCGGCTGCCGAAATTGTGATACAGGCTGCCGACCGATACGGCCGCGGCATCGCGCACCTGCTCGATGGTGGTGGCCTCTACGCCCTGGGCATCGAACAGCGCCAGGGCAGCGATCAGGGCGCGCGGCTTGCTGCCGGTTTCGGTCGCGGGTCGGGGGCGCAGAACTGCAGGACGGCGGGCAGGTTTGCTCATGCCCCTTTATAGCGGGCACTAGAATTAATTTCTAGAATAAAATTCTAGGCAGCGCGGATCCGCTGTCCCGCCGCTGACGCTGCGTCATCGCCCGGGGCTGCGTGGCAGGCGGTGATGAAGCTGCGCAGGGCCGCGCTGGCATAGGACTCGCGGCGCTGCACGAACAGGGTATCGACCATGGCATCGGTGTGGGCGATCGGCTGGATGCGGACGCTGTCACCGATGGCGCTGCGCATCACAGCGGCCCGGGGCAGCAGGGTGACGCCGACATTGGCGGCGACGCAGCCCAGGATTCCCTCCACGGTGCCGAAATCCAGCCGCCGCAGCGGCAGCCAGCCCTGACCGGAGAAATACTGCTCCAGCCGCTGGCGGTAGGAGCAGCCCTGACGGAAGACGATGGCGGTGATGGTGCTGTTGGCGGCGCGGTAAGCGTCGATATCGGGCCAGGACCTGGCCATCGCCAGTACCAGCTCCTCGCGGAAGACGGGTGTGGCGACCAGATCGGGATGCTCCACCGGCGCTGCGACGAACGCGCCTTCCAGGCTGTGATCCAGCACCTTGTCGAGCAGGGTTGCTGTCGGTCCGGTGGTGACGTCGAGTTCCACTTCGGGATATTGCACGTGATAGCCGGCCAGCACCGGCGGCAGGCGCACGGCCGCCGTGGTTTCCATCGCGCCGATCCGCAGCGGCCCGCGCACGCTGCCGTCGTCGCGCGCGGCCCGTTTGGCCTCGGCGATCAGGGCGGCGACCTGCTGGGCATAGGGCAGCAGCCGCTGGCCCGCATCGGTGACGATCATGCCGCGGCTGTGACGGCTGAACAGCGGCAGGCCGACCTTCTCCTCCAGCAACTTGATGCGCATGGTCACATTCGACTGCACGGTGTTGAGCTGCTGGGCCGCCTTGCTGATGCTGCCGCAGCGGGCCACGGCCTGGAAAAAGGCGAGATCGGAAAGCTCCATTGGTCACCTATCTGTAAAACAGATCGTTAAATTCACTATATTTCATTATTTAGAATACCATGCCGTGGCTAGAATGGCAGGGCCTTTTTTTACAAGGAACCCGTCATGCCGCTCTCCACCACCCTGACCCGCTGCCTCGGCATCCGTCATCCGGTGCTGCTTGCCCCCATGGACCTGGTGGCCGATGCCACGCTCTGCGACGCGGTCAGCGCCGCCGGCGGCTTCGGCATGCTGGGCGGCGGTTATGGCGACGAGGTCTGGCTGCGGCGCGAGTTGGGCCGTCTGGCGGCGCAGCCGGCCCGGCGCTCGTTCGGCATCGGTTTCATCACCTGGAGCCTGGCCAAGCAGCCCCGCCTGCTGGATATCGCCCTGGAAGCCCGTCCGGCCGCGGTGATGCTGTCCTTCGGCGATCCGTCGCCGTTTGTCGACAGGATCAAGGCGGCCGGGGCGCTGGCGATCTGCCAGGTACAGACGGTGGCGATGGCAAAGCAGGTGGCCGCCGAAGGCGCCGATATCATCGTGGCGCAGGGCGGCGAGGCCGGCGGCCATGGCGTGTCACGCGGCACGCTGGGACTGGTGCCGGCGGTGGTGGATGCCGTACCGGCCAGGATCCCGGTGGTGGCGGCCGGCGGCATCGGTGACGGCCGCGGCCTTGCGGCGGCGCTCACCCTGGGCGCTGCCGGCGTGCTGGTCGGCACGCGCTTCTACGCCACCCCTGAGGCGGCCGGCTTCGACGACGCCAAGGCGCGTATCTGTGCGGCCTCGGGCGACGATACCGCCCGCAGCATCGTTTTCGATATCTCGCGCGAGAATGTCTGGCCGGCGCCGTTCAACGGCCGCTGCCTCGTCAACGACCATGCGCAGCGCTGGATCGGCCGCGAGGTGGAACTGATGCGCAATATCCGCGAGGAGTCTGCGCGCTACCGCGCGGCACGTGCGGCCGGTGACTTCGATACAGCCGCTGTCATTGCGGGCGAATCTGCCGATACCATTGCCGCCGTGCTGCCGGCAAAGACGGTGATGGAAACCATGGTGCAGCAGGCGGAAGATGTGCTGGCGCGGCTGTCAGGCCAGATCGCGGCGTAAACGAGAGATCCTGTGATGATGCAATTGTTCTACAACCAGACCTCACCTTACGCCCGTAAGGCCCGCGTCGCCGTGCTGGAAAAGGGTTTGCAGGATCGTGTGGCTTTCGTCGAGACCGACCCCTGGGCCGATCCGCCGGAGCTGCTGCGTGTGACGCCGCTATCCAAGGTGCCGGCGCTGGCGCTGGAAGACGGCACGGTGGTGACGGAAAGTGATGCCATCATCCAGGTGCTGGATGTGATCGGCGGCAGCGCGTCGCTGTTGCTGCCGGCCGAGGGACGGCTGCGGCTGCCGGTGTTGGCCCGTGCCGGCCTGTGCCAGGGTCTGATCGATGCCAGCTTCATTGCCACCATCGAGCGTCGTCGTCCGGCGGGTGGCCAGTGGGAAGACTGGGTGCGGCGTCAGCGTGCCGCGGTTGAGCGTGCACTGCAGCACATTGCCACCCGTTTCGAGCCGGCGCCCGGTCGGTTCGACCTGGGCGATATCGGACTGGCCTGCGCGCTCGGCTATCTGCAGTTTCGCCTGGGCGATATCCCCTGGCGGCAGCAGTATCCGGCCCTGGCCGACTGGTATGATGTCGTGGCCGCGCGGCCGTCCATGCAGGCCACCCGCCCGGACTGATGCCTCGGGTGAACGGGATTCATTAAGCCCGGTCCGGCTCTTGTCATCGCCGGTCCGGGCTTTAGAGTCGCCGGGTCTTACTGGGCCCGGAAGGCCCGTTCCTGGGAGTGAAACATGGCGAACGAGCTGCATCATTTCATCGGCGGCAAGAAGGTGGCGGGCCAGTCCGGCCGCTTCCTCGATGTCTACAACCCGACCACCGGCGAAGTGGCGTCGAAGGCGCCGCTGGCCACCAGGGCCGAGGTGGAAGGCGCGATTGCCGACAGCCAGAAGGCGTTCGCCGAATGGAGCATGACCTCGCCGCTGACGCGCGCCCGCGTCATGTTCAAGTTCAAGGAACTCTGCGAGAAGAACGCCGACGAGATCGCGAAGCTGATCGCCAACGAGCATGGCAAGGTGATCTCGGACGCCAAGGGCTCGCTGCAGCGCGGCCTGGAAGTCGTTGAATTCGCCTGCGGCATCCCGCATCTGCTGAAGGGCGAATATTCCGACAACGTGGCGCGCGGCATTGACGTCTATTCGATGCGCCAGCCGCTCGGCGTCGTCGCCGGCATCACGCCGTTCAACTTCCCGGCCATGGTGCCGATGTGGATGTTCGGCGTCGCCATTGCCGCCGGCAACACCTTCATCCTCAAACCCAGCGAAAAGGACCCGTCCTGCCCGCTGAAGCTGGCCGAACTGATGCTGGAAGCCGGCGCGCCTCCGGGCGTGCTGAACTGCGTGATCGGCGACAAGGAATCGGTCGACACGCTGCTCACCGATCCGCGCATTCAAGCCGTCAGCTTCGTCGGTTCGACGCCGATCGCCCAGTATGTCTACGCCACGGCGGCGGCGCATGGTAAGCGCGTGCAGGCCATGGGTGGCGCCAAGAACCACATGATCGTCATGCCCGATGCCGACATGGACCAGGCCGTGGATGCGCTGATCGGCGCCGCCTACGGCTCGGCCGGCGAACGCTGCATGGCGGTTTCGGTCGCGGTGCCGGTGGGCAAGGGCACCGCCGACCGCCTGGTCGAGGCGCTGGCGCCGCGCGTGCGCGCGCTGAAGATCGGCCCCAGCACCGACAAGGATTCCGAAATGGGCCCGCTGGTGACGGCGGAGCATCTGGCCAAGGTGAAGGGCTATGTCGATACCGGCGTCAAGGAAGGCGCCAAGCTGGTGGTGGATGGCCGTGGCCTGAAGCTGCAGGGTTACGAGAAGGGCCACTTCATGGGTGGTTGCCTGTTCGACAATGTCACGCCCGACATGCGCATCTACAAGGAAGAGATCTTCGGCCCGGTGCTGGGCGTCGTGCGCGCCGAGACCTTCGAGGAAGCCGCGAAACTGCCGACCGAGCATGAATTCGGCAATGGCGTGGCGATCTTCACCCGCGACGGCGATGCCGCCCGCGACTTCGCCGCCAAGGTCCAGGTCGGCATGGTCGGCATCAACGTGCCGATCCCGGTGCCGCTGGCCTTCCACACGTTTGGCGGCTGGAAGAAGTCGGCGTTTGGCGACACCAACCAGCATGGCCCGGAAGGCGTGAAGTTCTACACCAAGATCAAGACGGTGACGGCACGCTGGCCGACCGGCATCCGCTCGGGCGCCGAGTTCAACATCCCGACGATGAAGTAAACCGGGCTCTGCCCCGAACCGGTACGGGCGGCAGGTGACTCTGCCGCCCGTTCTGTTTTAAACAGGTCTCATGTCGATCCTCGAAACCTATCGCGCCAAACTGCAGTCCGGCGAACTGGCGGAAGACCCGGCCCAGGCGCTGGCGGCCGAAAAACTGGAGCTGCTGGGCCGTCGGCTGGTCCAGTATCAGCCGGGCGGCGAGGATACCTGGCTGCAGAAGCTGTCCTTCGGGCGCAAGCGTGAGCCGGCGCCGCAGGGCCTCTACATCTACGGCGATGTCGGCCGCGGTAAATCCATGCTGATGGATCTGTTCTTCGCCCAGGCGCCGGTGGAGAAAAAGCGCCGCGTGCATTTCCATGCCTTCATGCAGGAGGTGCATGCGGAAATCTTCAGGTATCGCAAGCTGCCCGAGGATGACGCCGAGAAGAAGGCCGGCGGCGACGATCCGATCCGCCCGCTGGCCAGGAAGATCGCCAGGGCCACCTGGCTGCTCTGCTTCGACGAACTGCAGGTCAGCGATGTGGCCGATGCCATGATCCTCGGCCGGCTGTTCGAGAAGCTGTTCGACCGCGGCGTGGTGGTGGTGGCCACCTCGAACCGCCACCCCGACGATCTCTACAAGAATGGCATCAACCGCGGCCTGTTCCTGCCTTTCATCGCTGTGTTCAAGGAGAAGCTGGACGTGCTGCATCTGGCCGCCAGCCGCGACTACCGGCTGCAGCGCCTGCAGAAATCGCCGGTCTGGTTCAGCCCGATGAGCGCCAAATCCACCATCGCGCTGGATCGCATCTGGAACCTGCAGACCGACGATGCCGAAGGCGAGGCGAGCGAGATCGAGTTGCTCGGGCGCAAACTGAAGATCTCCTGCCAGGCGCGCGGCGTCGCGCGCTTCACCTTTGGCGATCTGTGCGAACAGCCGCTCGGCCCGGCGGATTTCCTCGCCATCGCCAAAAGCTTTCACACGGTGATGATCGACAACATCCCGACGCTCAGTCCGGCGCGGCGCAACGAGGCAAAACGCTTCGTCACCCTGGTCGATGCGCTTTATGAGGCGAAGACCAAGCTGGCGGCGACGGCCGATGCGCCGCCGGAAACGCTCTATCCCGAAGGCGAGGGGGCGTTTGAATTCCAGCGCTGCGTGTCGCGACTGAACGAGATGCAGAGCGAAGACTACCGCGCCCTGCCGCACATAGCGGAATAAACGGGCGGCCTAGTTCGGCAGCAGCAGATCGCGCGCGCGGTCGAGCCGCGCATTGTTCAGCGTGGTGCCGGTCAGGTTGGCGCCGGCAAAGCGGCTGTCAGTGAGATCGGCACCCGAGAGATCGGCGCCCGAGAGGTTGGCATCGCGCAGATCGGCTGCGACCAGGCTGGCGCCGCTCAGATTGCAGGCGATCAGCAGGGCCTTCTTCAGCTTGGCAGCACCCAGATTGGTGCGGGCGGCGCGCGCATTCGGCGCCTCGTCCTTGATGGCAGCGAGGTTGGCGCCCGAGAGATCGGCGCCGTCCAGCGTCGCGCGCGCCAGACTGGCACCACGCATGTTGGCCCGGGTCAGGATGGCATTGCGCATGTCGGCGAAGTTCAGCCGCGCCAGGGCCAGATTGGCATTGGTCAGGGTCGCGCCCTTGAAGCAGGCGCGTTCCAGCAGGGCGCCCATCAGGTTGATGCCCTGCAGGTCGCGGCCGGAAAAATCGAAATCGCTCAAGTCGGCGCGCAGACCCTGGCGGCCTTCCGAATGCACCCAGAGTTCATGATGGCGCAGCACCTCGCTCAGATCCTCGATGCTGTGGCGCGAAGCGGCGGCAAAGATGGCGCTGGCCAGTTCCGGCAGGCTGCGGGTGGCGGCATCGATGAGGGCGCCGCGCAGATCGGCGCCGGCAAAATTGGCGCCGCCGATCTGGGCGCCGGAGAGGCTGGCGCCGGAGAGGTTGGCGCCGGAGAAATCAGACTGCTGCAGATCGGCGCCTTCCAGGCGGGCCGACATCAACTGGGCCTTGCGCAGGTCAGCCCCGCGCAGATTGCTGTCATCGAGGTTCGCGTCGGCAAAGTCGGCATGCAGGGCGAAGGCCTTGGGCAGCTGGGCGCCGGACATATCGGCACGCTGCACCGAGGCACCGGACAGATCGATGGCGCGTTTGGCCGGGCCGTTGTCGCTCATGCGGCCTTCGGAGTCATAGGTGGGGGCCAGGGCCTCGGCGCCGTTCGATTCTGCCATGTTGGCATCGTTCAGGCCGGCGGCGCGCAGGCAGGCGCCGCGCAGATCGGCCCAGCGCATGTCGGCGCCGTCCAGCGTGGCATTGCGGAAGTCCGAACCGCCGCATTTCGACATGGAGAGCTTGGCGCCATCCAGTCGCGCACGATGCAGGCGCGCGCCGGTCAGATCGGCCAGAGTCAGGTTGGCCCCGGACAGGTCGGCATCGGAAAGATCGGAAAACGCCAGCATGGCCGGCTGCGCACCGGGCTTGCCGGCAAGATGGGCCTCATGCTCACGCAATACATCACGCAGCTTGTCTGCGCTGACTTTTGTCAGATGCGCGGGAGCCCCGCGGGTGAAATCGCCCATAACGCTATGCGGCCTTACCTGGAACCCATGAACAGATGATTCGACCGCAAATTTAGCGCGAATCGGCTATGCCAATCCAGCCGTCTCCCCCTCGACTTTGGCCGCAATTTAGCAGATCAGCCGCGCCGTTCCACCATCAGCTTCTTAATTTCACCGATCGCCTGCGCCGGATTTAGCCCCTTTGGGCAAGTCTGGGCGCAGTTCATGATGGTGTGGCAGCGATAGAGCCGGAAGGGGTCTTCCAGGTTGTCGAGTCGCTCGCCGGTCATCTCGTCACGACTGTCGGCGATCCAGCGATAGGCCTGCAGCAGCACGGCCGGGCCGAGATAACGGTCGGAATTCCACCAATAACTGGGGCAGGAGGTGGAGCAGCAGGCGCAGAGGATGCACTCATAGAGGCCATCGAGCTTCTTGCGCTCCTCGGCCGACTGCTTGCGCTCGCGGGTCGGCGCCGGACTCTGGGTCTTCATCCACGGCTCGATCGAAGCATACTGGGCGTAGAAGTTGCTCAGATCGGGCACTAGGTCCTTCACCACCGGCATATGCGGCAGCGGATAGATCTTAACGTCGCCGTCGATATCCTCGCAGGCCTTGGTGCAGGCCAGCGTATTGCCGCCATCGATATTCATGGCGCAGGAGCCGCAGACGCCCTCGCGGCAGGAGCGGCGGAAGGTGAGCGAGGGATCGACCTCGTTCTTGATCTTGATCAGGGCGTCCAGAACCATCGGGCCGCAGTCGTTCATGTCGACTTCGAAGGTGTCGACCTGCGGGGTCTTGCCGTCATCCTGGTTCCAGCGGTAGACGCGGAATTTTTTGATGCGGCGATCCTCGCCGGCCTTGGCCGGCGGCAGGGCAAAGGTCTTGCCCTCGGTGATCTTGGAATTCTTCGGCAGCGCGAACTCGGCCATGGGGAAGGTGTCCTTGTTTCTTCTGCGTAGCGCTCAGTACACGCGCTTCTTAGGCTCGATATAGGCGATCTCGTTCGACAGCGTGTAGGTATGCACCGGACGGTAGTCGATGGTGACATTGCCCTTGTCGCCGAACCACGACAGGGTGTGTTTCATCCATTCCTTGTCGTCGCGATCGGAGTAATCCTCACGCGCATGGGCGCCGCGGCTTTCCTTGCGGTTCTCGGCCGAGTGCATGGTGACCACGGCCTGGCCGATCAGGTTGTCCAGCTCCAGCGTTTCCACCAGGTCGGAATTCCAGACCAGCGAGCGGTCCTGCACCGACACGTCGGGCATCAGCTTGTTGACCTCGTCGATCAGGCCGACGCCTTCCTTCAGCACGTCGCCGGTGCGGTACACCGCGCAGTTGTTCTGCATGGTGCGCTGCATCTTGTCGCGGATCTGCGCGGTCGAATGGCCGCCCTTGGCATTGCGGAACTTGTCCAGGCGGGCCAGTGCATCGTCGCCGGCGCCCTTGATGTCGCGATGCTTGGCGCCCTTCTCTACCGTCTGCGCCGCACGGATGGCGGCGGCGCGTCCGAAGACGACCAGATCGATCAGCGAGTTCGAGCCCAGGCGGTTGGCGCCATGCACCGATACGCAGGCGGCTTCGCCCACAGCCATCAGGCCGGGCACGACGCTGTCGGGGTTGCCGTCCTTCAGGGTCAGCACTTCGCCATGATAGTTCGTCGGGATGCCGCCCATGTTGTAATGCACGGTCGGCAACACCGGGATCGGCTGCTTGGTCAGGTTGACGCCGGCGAAGATCTTGGCGCTTTCCGAGATGCCGGGCAGGCGCTCGTGCAGGATCTTCGGATCGAGATGATCCAGATGCAGGAAGATGTGGTCCTTGTTCTTGCCGACGCCACGGCCTTCGCGGATTTCCATGGTCATGGCGCGGCTGACGACGTCGCGCGAGGCCAGGTCCTTAGCCGAGGGCGCGTAACGTTCCATGAAGCGTTCGCCTTCGGAATTGACGACATAGCCGCCTTCGCCGCGCGCGCCTTCGGTGATCAGGCAGCCCGACCCGTAGATGCCGGTGGGATGGAACTGCACGAATTCCATGTCCTGCAGCGGCAGACCGGCGCGCAGCACCATGCCGCCGCCGTCACCGGTGCAGGTATGGGCCGAGGTGCAGGAGAAATAGGCGCGGCCATAGCCTCCGGTCGCCAGCACCACCATCTGGGCGCGGAAGCGGTGCATGCTGCCATCGGCCAGGTTCCAGGCCATCACGCCGCGGCAGGCGCCCTCCTCGTCCATGATCAGATCGAGGGCGAAGTATTCGATGAAGAACTCGGTGTCGAATTTCAGCGACTGCTGATACAGCGTGTGCAGGATCGCATGGCCGGTGCGGTCGGCGGCGGCGCAGGTGCGCTGGGCCGGGCTCTCGCCGAAATTCTTGGTCATGCCGCCGAAGGCGCGCTGGTAGATCTTGCCTTCTTCCGTGCGGCTGAAGGGCACGCCGAAATGCTCCAGCTCGATCACCGCCGGCACGGCCTCGCGGCACATGTATTCGATGGCGTCCTGGTCGCCGAGCCAGTCGGAGCCCTTGACGGTGTCATACATATGCCAGCGCCAGTTATCCTCGCCCATATTGCCAAGGGCGGCCGAGATGCCGCCCTGTGCCGCCACCGTGTGGCTGCGGGTGGGGAAGACCTTCGAGATGCAGGCGGTCTTCAGACCGGCCGCCGCCATGCCCATGGTGGCGCGCAGACCTGCGCCGCCGGCACCGACAACAACGACATCGTAGAAGTGGTCATGGACCTGATAGCTGGCAGGCATGGGTCAGACTCCGAGGAACAGCTTGAGCACCGACAGGGCGGCAATGCCGCCGACGATGAAGGCAGCGAAGGTGATGGCGAGCAGGCTGGCCATCTTCAGGCCTTCGCTATGCACGTAGTCTTCGATCACCACCTGCAGGCCGAGCTTCATATGCCAGAAGACGGCCAGGATGCTCAGCAGGGCGACGACGGCGAGCAGCGGATGCTTGAAGGCCGCAGTGACGGCGGCATGGTCGCCGGTGGCCAGCTTCAGCAGCGTCACCAGCATGATCAGCAGCAGCGGGATCATGGCGATGGCAGTGATGCGCTGCAGCCACCAGTGCTGCACGCCTTCCTTGGCGGCGCCCAGGCCGCGCACGCTCTTCAGATGGGTGCGCATGGTCGGAATGGACTTGCTCATGATGCGCTCCTCACTTCCAGGCGTAGGCCAGGATCCAGGCCAGCACGGTCAACACGACCGAACCGCCGATCACCGCCCAGCCCGATTTGTTGGCGACCGGAAGGCTGTAGCCATGGCCGGCGTCCCAGAAGAGATGCCGGATGCCGTTCAGCAGGTGGTAGAACAGCGCCCAGGTGAATCCGAGCAGGATCAGGCGGCCGAGCCACGAGCCGAGGCAGGCCTGCACCATCGCGTAGTATTCCGGACCGGCCGCGGCCGCCACCAGCCACCAGGCCAGCAGCAGCGTGCCGGCCGCCAGGCCGCAGCCGGTGGCGCGATGCAGGATCGACGTCGCCATGGTGACGGGCCAGCGATAAATCTGCAGGTGGGGAGAGAGCGGTCGTTCGACGTTCGCCATTTTTGCGCCTTCGCCCAAGGGCATGACCCGCAGGCATCTTGGATGGGGCGGTGCGCCGGCGACAGCAGGGGAATGCAGCCGATTCGACGCCCGAAAAGCAGGCCGGATACTAGACCGGGGCCCTGCTGAGTCAATGATCGTGCGAATCTGTTTTTAACCGTCTAAACCCCCGGCTTGCAAGGGATTTTCGGTTTCAGCCCGCGCCGAAGGCCGCTCTTGCGAACGGCTCTTATCTATGAGAAACGAACGATCGTTCTAATCGGCCGACCAAGCCTTTACCGCCGCCGTTTTTCCCGCTTCGGCATCAGCACCCAGTAATCCAGCTCCAGCACCACGCAGTCGGGATATTTCCCGGTCGCGTCGCGGTCGGGGAAGGCGGTGCCCGGCTGGTCTTTCAGGGCCAGGGTGCGCAGACGCAGGGCGCCGGCATCGCTGCGGCCATCCAGCTCGGCTTTGTCGATCACCTGCGACCAGGCGTAGATGGTGTTGCCGGCAACGGTGGGGTTCACATGGCGGCCGCCATTGATCGCCAGCACGAAGGCAGCGTTGGCCAGGCCGTTGAAGCTGAGCGCACGGGCCATGCTGATGACGTGACCGCCATAGATCAGGCGGCGGCCGAGCTTGTCCTGACCCTGGCGATGCTGGTCGAAATGCACCTTCGCGGTGTTCTGGTACAGCCGCGTCGCCAGCATATGCTCGGCTTCCTCGATGGTCATGCCATCGACATGGTCGATCTTCTCGCCGGGCTCGTAGTCTTCCCAGCCATGGCGGCTGCCGGCCAGCGTCCAGTCGTAATGGGCCAGATCCAGCCCGGGCGGCAGCCGCAGCTGCGCCGGTGCGACATGATCCAGCAGCGGCGGCACGCGCTCATCGGCGACGACGGCGTTTTCGTCGCGCTTTTTCACCATCACCCAGCGCACGTAATCCAGCACCAGCTCGTCGCCATCCTTGTAGCCCTGGCTGCGCACATAGACGATGCCGGTTTTCTTGTTCGAATTTTCCTTCAGGCCGATGACGCGCGAGACCGTGTAGATGGTCTCGCCGGCATAGACCGGGCTGAGCCAGCGGCATTCGGCGTAGCCCAGGTTGGCGACGGCATTCAGCGAGATATCCGGCACGGTTTTGCCGAAGACCACATGGAAGGCTAGCAGATCGTCGACCGGCGCGCCGCGTAGGCCCAGCCGGCGGGCAAAGGTATCGGCCGACTGCGCTGGAAAGCGCGTGCCGTAGAGCGCGGTATAGAGCGCCACATCGCCGGCGGTGATGGTGCGTGGCGTGGCGTGGCGGATTTCCTGGTCGAGCCGGAAGTCTTCAAAGAAATTGCCGGGATTGGTCTTGTCGCTCATGCCTTCATCTTCCTGTATCCGCCTGTGCGGGCCATCTTCATGACCCGCCGATGACGAAGGAATGGTTAAGCCGCCTGCAGTTTCGCGATGGCGTCGGCCAGGGCCGCCAGCTTCTTCGCCTGCTCTACATGCAGGTTCTCGATCAGCTTGCCATCCACCAGCACCACGGCTTTGCCGTCTTTCGATGCGGCCTCGAAGGCGGCAATGATCTTGTGGGCATAGGCCACCTGCGCTTCGCTGGGCGCAAACACGCGGTTGGCGGTGTCGATGGTCTTGGGGTGGATCAGCGTTTTGCCGTCGAAGCCGAAGTCCAGGCCCTGGCGGCAGGCGGCTTCGAAGCCGGCCTCATCATCAAGGTCGAGATGCACGCCATCGAGGATCGCCAGCCCATAGGCGCGGGCGGCGAGGATGCAGATGCCAAGCGCGGTCAGGACAGGAAGCCGCAGCGGCGTGTGCTGGGCGTTCAGGTCCTTGACCAGATCGGAGGTGCCCATGACGAGAGCGGACAGACGTTTGGACGATCCGGCGATGGTCTCGGCATGCAGGATGCCTTTCGGCGTTTCCATCATGCACCAGATCGCGGTCTTGTCCGGCGCGCCATGCTGGTTGAGCAGCTGCTCGGCCTGCTGCACCTGGGCGGCGCTTTCCACCTTGGGCAGCAGGATGGCATCAGGACCGGCTTTCGCCGCGGCGATCACATCTTCGATGCCCCAGGGCGTGTCGAGCCCGTTGGTGCGGATAATCAGTTCGCGCCCGCCATAGCCGCCGGCGATCACTGCCGTGCAGACCTGCTCGCGGGCCAGGGCCTTCTGTTCGGGCGCCACGGCGTCCTCAAGATCGAGGATCAGTGCATCGGCCGCCAGGGTCCTGGCCTTATCCAGCGCCCGGGCATTGGAACCCGGCATGTAGAGCACGCTGCGGCGGGGGCGGGCGGTGGCGGTCATGCGGCTGTCTCTCGGTTGTCGTCGTTTCTGTCTATGCTGCATTGCACAAGGCCCCGCCACTATAATCGGGGTCCGGGTCGTGGCAAGTTTCCTTCGCGACAGGAATCGTCCGTGTAATTACGACCTTGGGACCCCCGGCCATGCGCGTGCTCAGCATCCAGAGTCAGGTCATCTATGGCCATGTCGGCAACAATGCCGGCGTGTTTCCGCTGCAGCGTTCAGGCATCGAGGTCTGGCCGGTGCCCACCGGCCTGCTGGCCTTCAACCCGTCCTACGGTCCGCCGGCGCACCGGCCCACGGCGCCCGAGGAAATGGATGCCTGGATCGCCGCGCTGCAGACCCGGCCGGAATGGAACCGGATCGATGCCGTGCTGCTCGGCTGGCTCGGCAATCCGCGCACGGCCGAGGCCGCCGGTCGCGCCGCGCTGGCAGTGAAGGCGGCCAACCCGAACGCGATCTTTCTTTGCGACCCGGTCATGGGCGATACCGACAGCGGACTCTATGTCGATCCCACCCTGCCGGCCTTCATCCGCGACAAACTGTTTCCCTCGGCCGACATCATCACACCGAACGGTTTCGAGCTGGACTATCTCACCGGCGGGCCGATCGCGTCCCTGCCCGCGGCGCTTTCTGCCTGCGATGCGCTGCGGACCAAGGGTCCGTCGACCGTGATTGCCACCACCCTGCACCGGCAGGATGGCGGCGCGGGCCGGCTGGAAGCCTTGCTGGTGAATGCCGAGGGTGCCTGGCTGGCCTCCGTGCCCGATCTTGGCGAGGGCCTGCCCAAAGGCGCGGGCGATCTCTTTGCGTCGCTGTTCCTGGCCCGCACGCTCAAAGGCAAGCCGGCGAAGAAGGCCTTGCTGTTTGCCATGGCCGCCACTTTCACGCTGCTGCGCGATGCCCTGGAAAACCGGGCGCCGGAAATGCGTCTGGAACTGATGCAGGAGGCCTTGGTCTCGCCGCAGGTCCTGCCCGACATCCAGCGCGTGCGCTGATCCTTACGGGATGTCGCGCACCAGGGCGCCGTAACCGTCGTAAAAGATGGTGAAGCCCAGCAGCATGTCGACGCGATACCCGTTCGCCGCCAGCGGCAGGATCAGGCGTTCGACCTCGGCGGCATCGGCATTCATGCGAAAACGCGGCACGCCGCGCCGGTGACTGATCTCGCCATTGCTGGCGGCAGCGACGAAACTGCGCGAGCGCGTGGTCACGGCTTCAAAGCCGGGTTCCATCTCATGCAGCCAGTTGCCGGTCTTCGGGCCGCCGAAGCCGATATCGACATGGCTGCCGACCAGGCGGAAGCGGAAGCGCGGGATGCTCATCTCCGGTTCCGGCGGATGCACCTCCAATAGCCAGGCATAGGGCAGCAGCGCCGGCATGCCGAGCGGATCGATATGCTGGCGGCCGGGCAGCTGGCTAGGGCCCGGTATGGCGCTGCGCCAATAGGCCAGGCCCTGCTGCATCGCCGGATGCGCGTCGGGCGGCAGAGTGAAATCCGCGTTCATTCGCCGGGATCCATCAGCGTGTGGCCGGCCGAGAGGAACAGCGAGATGCAGAACAGCATGTCGACCCTGCGCCCATCGGCAGCCAGCGGCAGGAACAGCCGCTCGATGGTCAGATGATCCAGGCCGAGCGGAAACTGTGGCTGGCCGCGGCGATAGCGCAGCTGCCCGTCGTGCACCGGTCCGGCAAAGGCCTCGAAACGCCCCGAGGCGACGAAATCGGGATCGACCTCGTCCAGCCAACGCCCCACCACGGTTTCGCCGGCTTCGGTGACGCGGCGGATCGCGGTGCCCAGCAGGCGATAACGGAAGCGCAGCGGCCCGCCGCCATCGGTATTGCCTTGGACGTCGATCATCCAGATATGCGACAGCAGCTTCGGGATTGCGGTCGGTTCCACATGCTGGCGGCCGGGCAGCAGGTCGGGTGCGGGCCGCACCGAGGCCCAATAATCATGGGCCTGGCGGATCATCGGATGGGCATCGGCCGGCAGTGCAGGGGATGCTGTCATGGCGCCGCGAACCTGCGGTCATCCGGATGCGTTCCGTCAGGTGTGGTCTGCAGCATCGTGAGCGTGGAGCGGGGAAGGAAGCGGATAGCCATTTGCAATGGCATTACATCGAAGCCTTCGCGGTTGCGCAATGCATCAATGGTATGGTTATTCCTGCAGCCGCTCAGCAGGCAGACGATCGCCGGTAACCGCAAAGAAACGGGCCGCTGTTGCCAGCGGCCCGTGAAGGCAAAGACTCTTCTGCTTCTACGAAAAGGTTACGCGGCCTGCTTCTTCAGGTGGCGGGCCGCCAGCACTTCGGCAATCTGCACGGCATTCAGCGCCGCGCCCTTGCGCAGGTTGTCCGAAACCACCCACATGACCAGGCCGTTGTCGACGGTGAAGTCCTCGCGGATGCGTGACACGAAGGTGTTGTAGTCGCCGGCGCATTCCAGCGGCGTGATGTAGCCGCCGTCTTCACGGCGATCCAGAACCTGCACGCCCGGCGCGGTGGAGAGGATTTCGCTGGCCTCTTCGGCGCTGATCGGCTGCTCGAACTCGATGTTGATCGCTTCCGAATGGCCGATGAACACCGGCACGCGCACGCAGGTGGCGGTCAGCTTGATCTTCGGGTCGAGAATCTTCTTGGTCTCGGCCGTCATCTTCCATTCCTCCTTGGTGTAACCGTCGTCCATGAAGACGTCGATATGGGGAATGACGTTGAAGGCGATCTGCTTGGTGAACTTCTCGCGCACGACGGGATCGTTGACCAGGATCTGCTTGGTCTGGCGCTCCAGTTCGTTGACGCCCTCGTTGCCGGCACCCGAGACGGACTGATATGTGGCGACGACGACGCGCTTGATGGTGGCGCGGTCATGCAGCGGCTTCAGGGCCACGACGAGCTGCGCGGTCGAGCAGTTCGGATTGGCGATGATGCCCTTCTTGGTATAGCCGGCAATGGCGTCGGCATTCACTTCCGGCACGATCAGCGGCACGTCGGGATCCATGCGCCACTGGCTGGAATTGTCGATCACGATGGCGCCCTGGGCGGCCACGCGCGGCGCCCATTCCTTCGAGGTGGCGCCGCCGGCCGAGAACATCGCGATGTCGGTGCCGCGGAAGTCGAAGTCTTCCAGCGCCTTCACCTTGATATGCTTGTCGCCGAACATGACGTCGCGGCCGACCGAGCGGCGCGAGGCAAGAGCAACCACTTCCGAGACCGGAAACTTGCGTTCGTGGAGAATGTTGAGCATTTCGCGGCCCACCACACCGGTGGCGCCGACAACGGCGACCTTATAGGTCATATCTGGCCTTCTTTCGCTGCGTCCGGCAGGTCGACACCCGGCGGACAAGGGAACACGAGACGAATGTTGGTGCCCGGCAGGCCGCGCCCGGCAGGCGAGGCGGAAAATAGGCCCGCAAACCCTCGCAATCAAGCGGGAAATTGTCGCGGTTGACACCGGATCGACAGATTTGTACCTTTTGGTACAAACTTAGGAGCCCGTCCTCATGACCCGTCCTCCGCTGCCGCCGTTTACCGCCGAAACCGCCGCCCAGAAGGCCCGCATGGCGGAAGACGCCTGGAACGGCCGAGATCCAGCGAAAGTGGCGTTGGCCTATACCGAGCAGAGTGTGTGGCGGAACCGCGCCGAGTTCATCCAGGGCCGCCCGGCCATCGCGGCGCTGCTGACCCGCAAATGGCAGAAGGAACTCGACTACCGCCTGATCAAGGAAGTCTGGGCCTTCACCGGCAACCGCATCGCCGCGCGCTTCGCTTATGAATGGCATGACGACAGCGGCAACTGGTATCGCAGCCATGGCAACGAACAGTGGCAGTTCGACGAGAACGGCCTGATGGAACGCCGCGAGGCCAGCATCAACGATGTGCGCATCGCGGAAGCCGACCGCAAGTTCCACTGGCCGCTTGGACGCCGTCCCGACGACCATCCGGGGCTGAGCGATCTGGGGCTGTAATGCCCGCCGCCCTGATCACCCGCGCCGACGCCATCGCCCGCATCGCCGAGGTTTTCCGCGAACAGGGTTTCGAGGGCGCGAGTTTAAGCGCCATCACCGAAGCCTCGGGGCTCGGCAAGGGCAGCCTGTACAACCACTTTCCCGGCGGCAAGGACCAGATGGCGACCGAGGTGCTGGCCCATGTCGATGCCTGGTTCGAGGCCGAGGTCTATGCACCGCTGCGTAACAGCACCGCTGCGCGCACCGCCATTGCTGCGATGTTCGCCGCCACCGATGCGTATTTCCGCAGCGGCCGGCGCATCTGCCTGGTCGGCGCCTTCGCGCTGGATGCGACACGCGACCGTTTTGCGGTTGCCGTGCAGGACTATTTCACCCGCTGGATCGATGCGCTGCAGGCGGCGCTGCAGCGCGGCGGCGCGGGGAATGCCCGGGCGCTGGCCGAAACCACGGTGGCGGGCATCCAGGGCGCCCTGGTGCTCAGCAGGGCGCTGGACGATCCGGCGATGTTCAGCCGCCAGCTCGAACAATTGCAGGGGCAGGTCATGTCAGCCCTTGCCTGACGTTGGGGCAGCGACCTTAATCTTCCCTCAAAGCATAAAACCGGAGGGAACGAGAATGGCCGACATGATCCTGCACCACTATGGCACCTCGCCCTTCTCGGAAAAGGTGCGCGTCGCCTTCGGCATCAAGCAGGCGCCGTGGCAGTCGGTGAAGATTCCGCCGATGATGCCCAAGCCAGATCTCACGGCGCTGACTGGTGCCTATCGCAAGACGCCGGTGATGCAGGTCGGCGCCGATATCTACTGCGACACCCAGATCATTCTGCGCGAGATCGAGCGCCGGCATCCGTCGCCGACCTTCTATCCCGGCTCAGCCAAGGGCCTGGCCGAGGGCGTCGCCTACTGGGCCGACCACCAGCTCTTCTCGGCCTCGGTCGCCATCGCCTTCGGCCTGATGGGCGAGCAGATGCCGGATGCTTTTCTGGAAGACCGCGCCAAGTTTTCCGGCCGCACCATCGACCGCACGAAGATGAAAATGCAGGCCGCCGTGATGAACGGTCCGCTGCGCGCGCATCTGGGCTGGATCGAGGATGCCCTGCATGACGGCCGCAAATTCCTGTTCGGCGACGCGCCCAGCCTCGCCGATCTCGCGGTCTATCACTGCGTCTGGTTCGTGCGCGACCGGGCGAAAGCCACCGATCTCGCCGATTACACGGCGCTGAATGTCTGGGCCGACCGCATGAAGGGCTTCGGTCATGGCAGTCCGGCCGACATGGATTCCAAGGCCGCCATCGAGATCGCGAAAAATGCCGAGCCGGCGACGCTGAAAGGCGGCGTCTGCGCCAACACGCTCGGCCTTGCCGAGGGCGCCATGGTCAGCGTGACGCCCGACGATACCGGCCGCGATGCCACCATCGGGGCGCTGGTGGGGCTGGATGCCCAGAGCGTGACGATCCGCCGCGAAACGCCGGAGACCGGCATCGTGCATGTGCATTTCCCGCGCGCCGGCTTCATCCTGGTGCCGCATAAGGGGTGAACGTCATGGGCAAGACCATCGAAGTCTTCTACGATGTCTCCTCGCCCTGGACCTATCTCTGCTTCGTCAATGTGCAGGGACTGGCCAAAGAACAGGGCGCGGAGATCGTCTGGCGGCCGTTCCTGGTCGGCGGCGTATTCAACACGGTGAACCCCACCATGTATCGCATGCGCGAGAACCCGGTGCCGGCGCGCGATGCCTGGGTGAAGCAGGACCTGCAGGCCTGGGCGAAACTGGCGGGCATCAAGATCACCTTTCCGCCGGCGGTGTTTCCGGTGAATTCCGTGAAGGCGCTGCGCGGCCTGCTCTGGGCCAAGACGCAGGGCGAAGGCAAGGAGGCAGCACTGGCGACGGCCTTCTTCGAACTCTACTGGAGTGAAAACCGCGACATCAGCCAGGACGATGTGGTGGCGGAAGCGGCCAGGCGCGCCGGCCTCGATCCGGCCCGGCTGGCGCAAGCGATCACCGAACCCGGCGTGAAGGAGCAGCTCAAAGCCAATACCGACGAGCTGATCGCGCGCGGTGGCTTCGGCTCGCCGACGCTGTTTGTGAACGGCCAGATGTTCTTCGGCAACGACCGCCTGCCGCTGGTGCGCGAGGCGCTGAGACGACTATAGTTGGTCCATGAAACGACTTTTTCATTGCCTTTCTGCCGGCTTGGGGCTGATCGGACTATGCGCATCTCTGCTTGCTGGAGCACAGACGCGAGGGCCTAAGGGGTATCACGATAATCCCCTACGTGCAGACGGCATTGGGGCTTTTATCATCGGCATGACGCTTGACGACATGAGGCGCGTCTCCGGTCTCACGTTCGAGATTACACGTTTCGATCCGAACGATACCGATCCCCCGCCACCATTTGAAAACGACGGCTGCTACTACGCAACTCCGTTGGGGGTGGCTGATGAGATCGCTTTCATGATGGCTTATGGTCGCATGGTGCGTGTGGATACCTATGAGCCGCCAGTCAAGACAGCAAAGGGCTTTGGTGTAGGTGATCGGGATGGCGATATTCTGACAGCCTACAAATCAGACGGAATTCTGTCCGAACCGCATTTCTATGTCGGTAAGGATGGTCGCTACCTGATTGTTCCATCGTCACCGGACGGTATGACGGGTATTCTCTTTGAAGTTGTCGACGGTGTGGTGGTGGGAGTTCGTGCTGGCTTGTCCGAATACATCCAGTATGTCGAAGGCTGTCTTTAGGAACGCCTGAGCAGCCCCGCGCCCGCATGAGTCAGCGCCTGCAGGCCAAAGCCCAGGAAGATCACGCCGCTGATCCGCGTCACCCAGAGTTCGTGGCGGCGATAGAGCCGTCGCACCGGCGCCGCGCCGATCACCCAGACCAGGATCGCGTCGCCGATGATGAAGCCGGCGCAGGCGGCCAGCAGCAGCGGCGGCAGGCTGGCCCAGGTCAGCTCGCCGGCATGGGCGGCGAGCAAAGCTGTGAACATGGCAATCGCCACGGCATAGCTTTTCGGGTTGGTGATGCCAAAGGCCAGGCCGCGCCGCAGCGGCTGCGCCACGTCGGTGTTGAGCGCGCCATCAATGCTGCGCTTCACGGTAACGGCGCGCCAGCCCAGCAGCAGCAGATAGGCGCCGCAGATCAGGCCGAGGATATCGAACACCAGGGTGCCGAGGCTGGCCGAGCCGATGATCGCCACCAGCGCCAGCGCGCCCCAGACAATGTCGCCGGCGAAATGCCCGGCGAGGAATTTCAGGCCGGCGACCCGTCCCTGTCCGGCGCCGATGCCCAGCAGGGCGAGGAAAGCCGGGCCGGGCGTCAGCGTATAGGCGGCGCCGGCAAGGGCGGCAGCAAGATAGAGCGAGAGCGGCATGGCGGCCTCTTTGATCCGGAGCGGCGTTGCGTCTAGCCTAGCGGGGGTGGCGGAGAGAGCAAGATGCGACAGTGGATACTGGGATTTCTTGTCGGAGGGCTGATGGTGGCGGCCATGCCGGCATTTGCCCAGGACACCGTGCGGTTCCGGGCGCTGCATGAGCCCGTCGATCTGGTCGGCTATCTGTTCCTGCCGAAAGACGCTACGGCCGCACCGGTGCCGGCCGTGATCCTGATGCATGGCCGCACCGGCGCCTATTCCTCGCTGGCGAAAGGCGTCTACACGGCGACAACCCTGTCGCAGCGCCATCGCCAATGGGCCGAGCGCTGGGCCGGGCAGGGCTATGCGGCGCTGATCGTCGACGGCTTCGGCCCGCGCGGCTATCCGGCCGGTTTCGAGCGCGGCACCTATGACAGCCGCCCGGCCGAGATCGACGAGACCGTGGTACGACCGCAGGATGCCTATGCGGCGCTGGCCTATCTGCGCCGCCGCGGCGATATCGCCGGGAACCGCGTTGGCCTGATGGGCTGGTCGAATGGGGGCAGCGCCGTGCTGGCGGCGCTGACACCCGATGCGCCGGGCCTGACGCCGAGCGGTGGCGCGGCACAGGGCTTCCGCGCCGGACTGGCGTTTTATCCCGGCTGTGCGCTGAAGGACAAATACAAGGGCGGACTGCTGCCCTATGCGCCGGTGCGGATTTTCGCCGCCGAACTGGATGAGGAAGTGTCGCCGAACATCTGCATCACGCTCGCCACGCGCAGCCGCGCCAAAGGGGCAGACCTTGCGCTGCAGGTCTATCCCGGCGCCATGCATGGCTTCGACGATCCCGGCCGCGAGCGCCAGGCCGTGCCGGCCAACCGTGCTGCCACCGAGGATGCGACGCGCCAGGCGCTGGCCTTCTTCGCCGACCGCCTGAAATAGCTGCGCTATGTTCGCGGTGATCGCCGTGCCGCAGTTTTCCGCCGCCGATGCCGCCTGGATCGAGGCCATTCGCCGTGCCCATGATCCGCAAGTCGACCGCGTTGCCGCCCATGTGACGCTCAGTTTCCCGCATGATCCGGCTGATGCCGACTGGTTCGCCGGCCATGTGGCCGCGATGGCGGCAGTGACGCCGGCTTTCGATATCGTGTTCGACCGGCTCGGCCGCATGGAGGATTCATACGCGCCGAAATACCGCTTCCTCAATGTGCTGCATGCCGATGCAGCCTCGGCCGAACCGCTGACGGCGCTCTATCATAGGCTGGGCGGAAAAGATGTGTATGAGCCGCATCTGACGCTGACCCGCTTCGGCGCGGTGTTTTCGGCGAAGGCACTGGAGCGACAGATGGGCGCGTTGCAGAAACCGGTTGCCGGCCGCATCGCGGCGCTGCAGCTGCTGCGCATCGAGCATGGCAATATCCGCGTCGCGGGCGAATACCCACTTCAACCATCACCCCGGGCTTGACTCGGGGTCCCATTAAAAATGGGATCCCCGCTTTCGCGGGGATGACAAAAACAGGTTAGGCCTTCTCCAGCGGATGGGCCTGGAAGCAGGCGAGCTTTTCCGCCCGCTCGGTCAGGTCGTAGAGGCTGGCATAGAGTCCGGCCGGCACCAGATCGTCGGGCAGCATGACGCGCAGGAAGCTGACCGTCACGGCGGCGGTGATATCGGCCATCGACATCTGTTCGCCCAGCAGCCACGGCCCCATCTTGTGGGCATCCAGGGCGGCGAGGCCGCCGCTGGCCTGGCGCAGCAGATGCTGGCGCCAGGGCTCGTGCACCTTGTCGGCCGGACGCCGGCGCACCTCGTAAATGGCATTCACCGCCTTGTCCATCACGCCGCTGCCGATCGCCATCAGCTGGATGCAGTCGCGCCGCGTGCGGCCATGCGGCGGGATCAGGCTTTTCGCCGGGCCGACCAGTTCCATCAGGTAATCGAGGATGGCAGCCGACTCGATCAGCCGTTCGCCGCCTTCCAGTTCCAGCACCGGCACGCGGCCGACCGGATTGAGTTCTAGGCCGCGGTCGGGATCGGCGGTGACCGAGAGGTATTCGCGCGTATGCGGGATATCCAGCAGGGTCATCGCCACGGCGACGCGGCGGGAATAGGGCGACAGGTTGCGGCCGATCAGCTTCAGCATGGTCACCCTCCCAGACGACAGGGCAACAGTCGCCAAAGCAGTGCTGTCATGCAAGCCCAAAGAAAAAGGCCGGAGGGTTCAGCTCCGGCCTTTGACTATTCTGGATGCTGCGCTGAAATCAGGCAGCCAGGCGGTCGAGTTCCATCAGCAGGGCGTCGCCCATGCCGGTGGTGCCGACGCGGGTGCCGCCGCCGCCGAGATCGGCGGTGCGGATGCCCTTGCTCAGTACATTCTCAGCGGCTTGGTCGATCAGGTCGGCATCGGCGCTGAGATCGTAGGCATAGCGCAGCGCCATCGAGAAGCTCTGGATGGTGGCGAGCGGATTGGCGATGCCCTTGCCGGAAATGTCCGGGGCCGAGCCATGCACCGGCTCGAACAGCGCCATGCGGCGACCGGTGGCAGGGTCCGCTGCGCCCAAAGACGCAGACGGCAGCATGCCGAGCGAACCGGTCAGCATGGCGGCGGCGTCCGAGAGGATGTCGCCGAACAGGTTGTCGGTCACCATCACGTCGAACTGCTTGGGCGCGCGCACCAGCTGCATGGCGCCGTTATCGGCATACATATGCTCCAGCTGCACGTCCTTGAACTGCTCCTGGTGCAGCTTGGTGACTTCCTCGCGCCACAGCACGCCGGATTCCATCACATTGGCCTTTTCCAGCGAGGTCACCTTGTTGCCGCGCTTCTTGGCTAGCTCGAAGGCGACAGCCGCCACACGGCGGATTTCGCTGGTGGTATAGACCTGCGTATTGATACCGCGACGTTCACCATTGGGCAGGGTTTCGATGCCGCGCGGCTGGCCGAAATAGACGCCGCCGGTCAGTTCGCGCACGATCATGATGTCGAGACCTTTGACGATCTCGGGCTTCAGGCTGCTGGCATCCACCAGGGCGTCGAAGCATTTGGCCGGGCGCAGGTTGGCGAACAGGTCCATTTCCTTGCGCAGGCGCAGTAGACCGCGTTCGGGCTTCTGGTCAAACGGCAGGTTGTCCCATTTCGGGCCGCCGACGGCGCCGAGCAGAACCACGCCGCAATCCAGCGCGTCCTGCATGGTGTTGTCATGCAACGGCGTGCCATGCTTGTCGAAGGCCGAGCCGCCGACCAGGTCTTCCTTGACGTCGAAGGAGACATGCCGGCGCTTGTCCATCCAGGCGATGACGCGACGGACCTCGCCCATCACCTCGGGGCCGATCCCGTCGCCGGGCAGCATCAGCATGGTACGATTGGAAGCCATTCTTGTGTTCCTCTGTGCTTTCTCATTGTCACCCGCGGACTTGATCCGCGGGTCCCATTAAATGGGATGCCCGGGTCAAGCCCGGGCATGACGGTTTGGGTTCTTTGTTACCGTCCAGCCTGGGCGTAAAGCCAAGGCTGGGTGCCGTGCTGCTTGCCTTCGAAGCTGTCGATCTTCGACTTCTTCTCCAGCGTCAGGCCGATATTGTCCAGGCCGTTGAGCAGGCAATGCTTCTTGTGGGCGTCGATCTCGAACTTGATCACGTTGCCATCGGGACCGGTGACTTCCTGCTTGGCCAGGTCGACGCTGATGCGGGCATTCTGGCCGCGCTTGGCGGCATCCATCAGCTTGTCGACCTCGGCCTGCGGCAGGGTGATCGGCAGGATGCCGTTCTGGAAGCAGTTGTTATAGAAGATGTCGGCATAGCTGGTGGCGATCACGCAGCGGATGCCGTAATCCAGCAGTGCCCAGGGCGCATGCTCGCGGCTTGAGCCGCAGCCGAAATTGTCTCCGGCGACCAGGATCTGCGCGCCCTTGTACTGCGGCTGGTTCATGAAGAAATCCGGCACCGGCTTGCCGTCCGGGGTTTCGCGCAACTCGAAGAACAGGCCCTTGGCCAGGCCGGTGCGCTCCACGGTCTTCAGGAACTGCTTGGGGATGATCATGTCGGTGTCGACATTGATCATCGGCAGCGGGGCAGCGACGGCGGTGAGCGTGGTGAACTTGTCCATGATGTCTTTCTCCTCGCTCAGATGAACTTGCGCACGTCGGCGAGCTTGCCGGTGACGGCGGCGGCGACAGCCATCGCCGGGCTCATCAGATGCGTGCGGCCGCGCGCGCCCTGGCGGCCTTCGAAGTTGCGGTTGGACGTGCTGGCGCAGCGCTCTTCCGGCTTCAGCTTGTCGGCGTTCATCGCCAGGCACATTGAGCAGCCGGGCTCGCGCCATTCGAAGCCGGCCTCGACGAAGATCTTGTCCAGGCCTTCCGCTTCGGCCTGGTTCTTCACCAGCCCTGAGCCCGGCACCACCATCGCCTGAACACCCGCGGCCACCTTGCGGCCCTTGGCTACGGCGGCGGCGGCGCGCATGTCCTCGATGCGGCCGTTGGTGCAGGAACCGATGAAGACGCGCTGGATCGGCACGCTGTCCAGCTTCTCGCCGGCCTTCAGGCCCATGTAGTTGAGCGCACGTTCCAGGGCGATGCGCTTCTGCTCGTCCTTCACATCGGCCGGGTTCGGCACGCTGCCGGTGATCGGCGCCACGTCCTGCGGGCTGGTGCCCCAGGTGATATGCGGCGCAATATCGGAGGCTTTCAGCTCCACAACCGTGTCGTAATGGGCGCCGTCGTCAGAGGGCAGGGTCTTCCACCAGGCCAGCGCCTGCTCGAAGGCGGCGCCCTTGGGCGCATGCGGCTTGCCCATCACATAGTCGAAGGTCTTCTGGTCCGGCGCGATCAGACCAGCGCGGGCGCCGGCTTCGATCGACATGTTGCAGACCGTCATGCGGCCTTCCATCGAGAGCGCGCGGATGGCGCTGCCGGTGTATTCCATTACATAGCCGGTGCCGCCGGCGGTGCCGATCTTGCCGATGATGGCGAGGATGATGTCCTTGGCGGTGACGCCCGGGCCCAGCTCACCGTCGATGTTGATCTTCATGTTCTTGGCCTTGCGCTGCGGCAGGGTCTGGGTGGCGAGCACGTGCTCGACCTCTGAGGTGCCGATGCCGAAGGCCAGGCTGCCGAAGGCGCCATGGGTCGAGGTATGGCTGTCGCCACAGACGATGGTCATGCCAGGCTGGGTATAGCCCTGCTCCGGGCCGACGATATGCACGATGCCCTGGTTGACGTCGTTCATCGGGTAATAGTTGACGCCGTATTCCTTGGCATTGCGGTCCAGCGTCTCGACTTGGATGCGGGCTTCCTCGTCCTCGAAAATGAACTGCAGGCGGTCCGGGGTGGTCGGCACGTTATGGTCGGGCACGGCGACGGTGCGGTCGGGGCGGCGGACCTTGCGGCCGGCGGCCTTCAGGCCGGCGAAGGCCTGGGGCGAGGTGACCTCATGGACAAGGTGCAGGTCGATATAGATCAGGCCGTTCCCATCGGCGTCGATATCGACCAGATGGCTGTCCCAGATCTTGTCGTACAGGGTGCGGGGCGCGGTCATGGCAGCTGGTCCGTTCTTTCAGAGTATTTTTATTGCGAGCAGGGGCGTTACGGGGCGGGGATTCAAACCCAGTGCGGCCCCCGCGTCCAGTGGGGATCGTGTTCGGCCGGGTGGATTTAAATTCCCCTCCGGCTTAAAAGAAATTCCCATGGCCCATCTGCCCAGCCGCCGCCTGCTGCCCCTCAACGCCCTGAAGGCCTTTGAAGCCGCCGGCCGCCACCTCAATTTCACCGCCGCCGCCGAGGAACTCTCGGTGACGCTGTCGGCCATTTCCCACCAGATCCGCCAGTTGGAGGAGCTGCTGGGGGTGCCGCTGTTCCACCGGACCAGAAAAGGCCTCGTGCTGTCGACCGAGGGGCAGCTGATCCTGCCCGACGTGCAGCAGGGCTTCGACTACCTGGTCAGTGCGCTGTCCAAGCTGGAGGCCCGGCGCGGCGAGGGCACGCTGACGCTCTCGATGCTCTCCACCTTCGCCATGCGCTGGTTCATCCCGCGCCTGCCGCGCTTCCAGGAGGCCTATCCCGATATCGAGGTGCGCATCACCACCTCGCTGAAGCCGGCCGACCTGGAGCGCGAGGGCATCGACTGCGCGATCCGCTATGGCGACGGCGACTGGCCCGGCCTGAAATCGACCCGGCTGTTCGCCGAGGCGCTGGTGCCGGTGGCGCATCCGAAATTCAAGGACCTCATCAAAAAACCGGAAGACCTGAAGAACCAGAAGCTGCTGCATTCGCAGAACCGCCGCGAGGACTGGCGTGTCTGGCTCAAGGCGACCGGCCAGACCGATATCGATCCGGTGATCGGCCAGATGTTCGAGACGCGCAGTTACGCGATCCAGGCGGCGGTCCAGGGCATGGGCATCGCCGTGATGGATCCGGCGATGGTGGCCGAGGAGATCGCCGGCGGCCGCCTGGTGCAGCTGTTCGACGCCACCCTGCCACTCAGCAATGCCTACTGGTTCGTCTGCCTCGAACACATGGCCGACGCGCCGCGCCTGAAAGCCATGCGCGATTGGCTCACCGAAGAAGTCAAAGCGCCGGCCTAGGCCGGCGCGCTCAGCCGCAACGCCATCTGCCGCACCATGCTGCGCACGATCAGCTTGTGGAACGGCATGATGATCGTGAGATAGACGCGGCCCAGACGGTTATGGGTGCGCACGGCAGTGGTGAGGGTGATGCGACTGCCGGTGGCGGCGGGATCGATCTTCATCAACGCGCGGAAATCCAGATGGCCGTCATCCAGGCCCGAAACCACGGCCTCGGCAGACTCGCTCAGCACCGGAAAGCCCTTGCGGATCTTCGGCGCCTTGTAGCCGAGTCGGCCCATCACGGCATTGCGGATATCCAGCAGCGCGCTGGCCCAGGCCGGTGGCGTGCTGAAGAATTCGGCCGAGAGAATACGCGCATCGAGATCGCGGCGCGCCACGGTGACGCTGAAGGCATCGGCGAAATCGCAGCCGGGCAGGCTGGCGACAAAGGCCGGATCGGCGGGGACGACCGTGACGGTAGGCATTCCTCACTATGGGCCGGTGTTGCGATGCCGTCCCGCTTCACGATGTCGCAGGCGGCTCAGTCGCCCTGTTCGGCCAGTTTCTCTGCCACCCGTTTCATCAGGCTGCGTACGATCAGCTTGTGGAAGGGCATGATGATCGTCAGGTAGACGCGGCCGAGCCGGTTATGGGTGCGCACGATGGTGGTCAGCGTGACCAGACCCAGATCGGGTCCCTCGGGCCCGAGCCGCAGCGTGTCGACGCGGAACTGGGTGCGGAAATCCAGATGGTCGTCATTGAGGCCGACCACCACTTCGGTGGCATCCTCGCGCAGCACCGGCAGGCTCTGCACCATCTCGTCGGTCTTCAGGCCGAAGCGCCGCATCACCGCATTGCGCAGGCGCAGCAGCCAGCCGGCCCAGTCTGGCAGCTTGCTGAAGCACAGCGCCGCCACCTCGCGCGCATCCACGCCGCCGCGCGCCACCGTCATGGTGAAGGCGTCGGAAAAGTCGCAGCCCGGCAGGCTGGCGACGAAATCGGGATCGGGTGTTGCCGCGACGATGACGGGATGGACGGACATCGGCGCAGCATGCGGTCTGCACGCTGCGCCGTCCATTGCCCGAAGGAAGGAGGGGCCTGAAGGAACGAGTGTGGCGGCGTTACGCCGCTGGCACGCCCAGTTTGGCTGCGATATAGCGGCGCTCCTGGGTCAGGCCGCCGAAGCCGTAGGCATAGCCATGCACGTCATGGACGTAGACATAGCTTTCGTTATGCAGCGGCCCGAGCAGCTCGCCCATGGTCTTGAACACGGCGGCGATGAAGGCGGCCTTCTCGTCCTTGGTGTTGGTGCTTTCCACGATCTTGATGTCGAGGAAGAAGCTGGCCAGCTTCTGCTCGGCCAGCGACGGCCCGCCGGCGAACCAGTGCTCGGCCGGCACGGCTTCCACGGTGACGGCGGTCAGCGTCTGGTCCTTGCGCAGCTGTTCGGCCGAGATGCGGCTGGCCGCTTTGGCAATGGCCTGCACGAGGCCGGGCTTGTCGCTGGGGGTGGAATATTTGACCTGAATGATCGGCATGGGTGGCTCCTGTCTGCGGGCGTTGCTGGCCCGTGAGAGGCAGGATAGGGTCGGCTTGACCATTACAGAAGTCGACCTATTATGATATCAGTCATAACGGATTGATATTATGGAAGCGGCCCTCGACATCGATGCCCTACGCGCCCTGGTGCTGGTGGCGGATTACCGCAGCTTCACCCGCGCGGCCGAGGCGCTCGGCACCAGCCAGGCGGCGATCAGCCTGCGGCTCAAGCGGTTGGAGGCGCGGCTCGGCCGCCGCCTGCTGGAACGCACGCCGCGCCTGGTGCGGCTCACCCCCGATGGCGACACGCTGGTCACCGAGGCCCGCCATGTGCTGGCGGCCCATGATGCGGCGCTGGCGGCGCTGGACGCCAAACCTCAGCGCCCGCTGGTGCTGGGCGTCAGCGACCAAGCGGTCGGCGCACAGCTGCCCGGCCTGCTGGGCCGCGTGCGTTCGCGCCTGCCCGGCCTGAAGCTGGAAGTGCGCATTGGTTTATCGAGTGACCTCGGCAGCCTGTATGAGCAGGGCAAGCTTGATGCCGCCATCCTGCATCAGGTCGGCAACAAACCCCCGCGCGGCGCCGAGCTGCTGCTGAAAGACCGGCTCGGCTGGTTCGCCGCGCCGGATTTCCAGCTGAAGGCCGGCGAACCGTTGCCGCTGGTGGCGCTGGCGGCGCCCTGTTCGGTGCGGGCCGCCGGCATCCGCGCGCTCGACCAGGCGCGCATCGACTGGACCGAGGCTTTCACCGGCGGCGGCGTCGGTGCGCTTGCCGCGGCGCTGTCGGCCGGGCTCGGTGTGGCGGTGCTGGGGCGGCGGGCGCGGCTGCCCGGCATGGTGGAGCTGACAAAAAAACAGCGGCTGCCGGTGTTGCCGGCAACCGCCATCTTTTTACTGTCGCGCGTCAGCGATCCTGTGCTGTCGCGTGGCCTGCGCGAGATCGCGTCCGCGATCCGCGCCGATCAACAATCGGCTTAGCGCTTGTCGACGCTGAACGGGCCCGGGCCGTAGACGGCCACGAACAGCAGGCCGCCGATGATCGCCAGGTTCTTGGTGAACATGATCTGCTGGATCATCTTCGCCGCTTCCGGCACGGCCCAGAACTGGTGGAAGCCGAGCGCGGCAACCAGGGTGAACAGCGCCAGCAGCAGGGCGGCATAGCGGGTCTTGAAGCCGACCAGCAGCGCTAGGCCGACGCCCAGCTCGATGACAATTGCCAGGACGGCGGCCACTTCCGGCAGCGGCAGGTTGGCCGACTTCACATAGCCGACGGTGCCGGCGAAGTTGCCGATCTTGCTGATGCCGGCCGGCACGAACAGGATCGCGATCAGGATGCGGCCGAGCAGCGGGCCGAATTTCTCAAGCAAAGCCATGGGAGTCAGTCCTTCTTGTCTTGGTGTTTATTGTTGTTGTCGTTGTGTTGAACGGGGCGGCCCGACTGTATCGGGCCACCCCGGGTTTTCCAATAACACGCCCGGTTATGCTGATAACACGTTCGTGTTAGCCAGAAGTCTGGTCTCAGGCCGCCTTGTCCATCGCCGCCAGTGCTTCGGCTTCGCGGGCCATCGCACGCTGCACGGCGGGGCGCTGCTGCATGCGCTCGAAATGCTTGGCGTAGTTCGGGAAGGCCGAAACATCGAGGCCGAGCTTGGTCGCCCAGTTGAAGAAGACAAAGATATAGGCGTCAGCCGCCGACCAGTCGCCGAACACCCAGTCCTTGGTCCCCAGCGCCTTTTCGACGATGGCGAAATTGGCGGCCGTGGCCTTGGCCGCCAGCGACTTCACGTTGTCGGCGCTGTCGGGCAGGTCGGTGAAGTTCTGCGGGCCGAAGAAGCGGCCCATCACCGGATGGATGCCCGACGCGCACCAGGCGATGAAGGCCAGCGCCTCGGCTTCCTTCAGGGCATCGCCGGCCGGCAGCAGCTTGGCATTCGGATAGGTGCGGTTCAGGTAATACTGAATCGCGGTGTTCTCGGTCAGCATCTTGCCGTCCACACCCAGCATCGGCACCTTGCCCTTGGGATTCAGCGCCAGGTATTCCGGCGTGCGGGTCTGGCCCTTGCGGGTATAGGTCGGCTTCGGCGTGAACTTGGCGCCGGCTTCCTCAAGGCAGATATGCGTCGCCAGCGAACAGGCGCCAGGCGAGAAATAGAAATCGAGATTGGCCATGGTGGTATTCCCTCCGGTTACGTTTCCCGGCCGGGACTGTAAGCCCTGGCGGGGGATCGAGGGATAGCTCATGGCACTATCAATTTGCAAGTAGGCACCCAAACCCTCTATACTTACCGAATGGCTACTGAAAGCGACCTGGATTTCCGCCACGATCTGACCGCCGACGGTCAGCCGCTCTGCGCGCGCATGATCTGCGCCACGCTCGATCTCATTGCCAACAAATGGGCGGTGCCGATCATCCTGACGCTCGCCCGGGCCAGAGGGGCTCCGCTGCGGTTCAGCGAGCTGTCGCGCGCCATCCCGCTGATCACGCAGAAAGAGCTGACCAAGCAGCTACGGGCGCTCGAAACCGCCGGGCTGGTCGGCCGCCGCATTCACGCTGCCGTGCCGCCAAAGGTTGAATACTGGCTCACCGATCTGGGCCTCTCGCTGCGTCCGGTGCTGGACGAGCTCGGCAAATGGGCGGCGAAGAACGGCCCGCAGCTGGCGTCGGCGCGCGAAGCCGCAGAGTAGCAAACCGGAAAAACGAAAAGCCGCCCGCCGGATTTTGCATCCGGCAGGCGGCTTCAAACTCTCAAGCTCGCTCAGCCGGCACGAAGCCGGCTGACAGCACTTAGGCCTTGGCGATCTTGCCGCTGGCGTCGCGCTTCTCGGTGATGCGGGCGGCCTTACCGGTGCGGCCACGCAGGTAGTACAGCTTGGCGCGACGCACGTCGCCGCGGCGGACCACCACGATCGATTCGATGCGCGGGCTGTACAGCGGGAAGATACGCTCGACGCCTTCGCCGTAGCTGATCTTGCGCACGGTGAAGGAGGAGTTCACGCCGCGGTTCGAGCGGGCGATGCACACGCCTTCATAGGCCTGCACGCGCTCGCGGCCGCCTTCGACCACCTTCACGTTGACGGTGAGCGTGTCGCCCGGGGCGAAATCCGGCACGGCGCGCGCCGCCACCAGGGCATCGGACTGCTCTTTCTCGATCTGCTGCATCAGGTTCATGGCACTCAGCCTTTCTTCTTCCAAAAGTTCAAAACGCGTTCAACTGGTTCTGCCGGCATCCTTGCGGCGCCGACGGTAGTCGTCCCACAGGTCCGGGCGGCGTCGGGCGGTGATCTCTTCCGCCATCGCACGCCGCCAGGCTGCGATCTTCTCGTGGTGGCCGGACAGCAGCACATCGGGCACTGCCAGGCCTTCCCACTCCTGCGGCCGGGTATACTGGGGATATTCCAGCAGACCGTCCGCGAAACTCTCCTCGGTGCCGGACTCTTCGGCACCCATCACCCCGGGCAGCAACCGCACGACTGCATCGAGCAGTGCATATGCGGCGATCTCGCCACCCGACAGGACGAAGTCGCCGAGGCTGACCTCGACAACGGGGCGCGCCTGCAGCAGACGCTCGTCCACCCCCTCGAAGCGGCCGCAGAGCAAGGTTGCTCCGCCTGCCGCCTTCGCCTCGTGCACCAGCGCCTGATCCAGGCGCCGGCCGCGCGGCGAAAAATAGATCAGCGGCTGGCCGCTGATATCGCCCTCTGCTGCCGCCAGCGTCTCGTCGATCGCCGTGGCCAGAACATCGGGCCGCATCACCATGCCGGGCCCGCCACCGAAGGGGGTGTCGTCGACGGAGCGGTGTTTATCGCGTGCGAAATCGCGAATGTCCACCGCCGTCAGGCGCCACTTGCCCTCGGCCAGGGCCTTGCCGGCCAGACTCTGCCCCAGCGGGCCGGGGAACATGGCCGGATACAGGGTCAGTATCCGCGCCTCCCACGGCCGCACCGGCGCCGTACTCACCTCAGCCCCCGGCCTGTTCGGCCGCCCGCTCGGCCGCCAGCTCTGCAGCCTCGGCCTTGCGGTCCTCCTCGGTTTCCGGTGCGCCCAGCCAGAAGGCCGGCTCCACCGTCACCCGGCCGCCGGCGAGATCCACAACCGGGACCGCGTCGTCGGTAAAGGGCACCATCGCCGAACGGCCCCCAGAGCCGTCCTTGGCGGTTTTCACCTCCAGCATGTCGCCGGCGCCGTAATTGTGCACGGCCACCACCTGGCCCAGCACCCGACCGTCCGGCAACGCAGCCGTCAGGCCGACCAGATCGGCATGGTAGAACTCGCCATCGCCGGCCTGGGGCAGGGCAGAGCGAGCGACATAAAGCTCGGTGCCCTTCAGCGCCTCGGCCGCATTGCGGTCTTCGACGCCCTTGATACGCGCAATCACAATGTCGTTCGCCTTGCCCGGTGAGAGTCGCAGCACCTTCAGCGGATACGTCTTCGTCGCACCGGCATCCTGCAGGGGACCGTAATCCCCGAGCGCTTCCGGCTCTGCGGTGAAGGCTTTCACCTTCACCTCGCCGCGGATGCCCTGTGCGCCGATCACGACGCCCAGCAGAAGTCTGCCGCTCATCCCGTCAACTTACGAAGCAGCGGCTTCTTCGGCGGGCTTGGCAGCGGCTTCGGCAGCGGCCTTGGCAGCTTCCTCGGCAGCCTTGATGCGCTCTTGGGCCTTCGCCTTCGGCTTGCCCTTCTCCGGGTTGTTGCCATGGGCCCAGGTGGTGACCAGGCCGGCCTTGGTGAAGAAGCGGGCGACGCGGTCCGACGGGGTCGCGCCCTGGCTCAGCCAGTACTTGCAGCGCTCGACGTCGAGCGTCACGCGCTCGCGGTCCTTCGGCAGCATCGGATCATAGGAACCGATGCGCTCGATGAAACGGCCATCGCGCGGGCTGCGCGAGTCGGCGACAACGATACGGTAATAGGGGCGCTTCTTGGCACCGCCGCGGGTCATACGGATCTTGACGGACATGATCTTCCTTTCAGATAAACGTTGAAACTCGAATACGCGAAACTGATCAGTGCAGCCCAGGCCTTCTAGTGAAGTTTTGGCATGCCGGGCATTCCGCCCATCATCCCGCCCATGCTGCGCATGAAACCTTTCTGCCCCAGCTTCGACATGCGCTTCATCATGTCGGCCATCTGCAGATGCTGCTTCAGCAGCTTGTTGACGTCCTGCACCGAAGTGCCCGACCCGGCGGCGATGCGTTTCTTGCGCGCAGCCTGGATCACCTTGGGATTCTTGCGCTCGCCCCTGGTCATCGAGCTGATGATGGCTTCCTGGCGCTTCAGCACGCTTTCGTCCACATTGGCGGCGGCCATCGCGGCCTTGGCCTTGCCGACGCCGGGCAGCAGGTTCATCACGCCCGACATGCCGCCCATCTTGCGCAGCTGCTTGAGCTGGCTGGCCATGTCGTCCATGTCGAACAGGCCCTTCTGGACGCGGGCGGCGAGGCGTTCGGCTTCTTCCTTCTCGATCGTCTCGGCGGCCTTCTCGACCAGCGACACGATATCGCCCATGCCGAGGATGCGCTGCGCGATACGCTGCGGATGGAAGGGCTCGATGGCATCGACCTTTTCGCCGACGCCGATCAGCTTGATCGGCTTGCCGGTGACGGCGCGCATCGAAAGCGCGGCACCGCCGCGGCCATCGCCATCGACGCGGGTCAGCACGATGCCGCTGATGCCCAGGCGGTCGTTGAAGCTTTTCGCAACATTCACCGCATCCTGGCCGGTGAGGCTGTCGGCGACCAGCAGCGTCTCATGCGGCTGCACGGCGTCGCGCACCGCGGCCACTTCCAGCATCAGCGCTTCGTCAACGTGAAGCCGGCCGGCGGTGTCCAGCATCAGCACGTCATAGCCGCCGAGCTTGGCGGCCTGCAGCGCGCGCTTGGCGATATCCACCGGCATCTGGCCGGCGACGATGGGCAGCACCGGAATGCTGTTCTGCTCGCCGAGAATCTTGAGCTGTTCCTGCGCAGCCGGGCGATAGACGTCGAGCGACGCCATCAGCACCTTCTTGCGCTCTTTATTCATCAGCCGCAGCGCGATCTTCGCGGTGCTGGTGGTTTTACCGGAGCCCTGAAGGCCGACCATCAGCACCGGCACCGGCGGCACGGCATTCAGGCTGATGCCGGCGCCGTCATCCTCGGCATCGCCGCCGCCCAGCATCTCGACGAGATGATCGTGGACGATCTTGATGACCATCTGGCCCGGGGTGACCGAGCGCAGCACATCCTGGCCGACGGCCTTCGCCTTCACGCCGTCGATGAAGGTCTTCACGACGGGAAGCGCGACATCGGCTTCCAACAGGGCGACGCGCACCTCGCGCAGCGCTTCCGAGACGTCAGACTCCGACAGCGCGCCGCGCTTGCGCAGCCGCTCGAAGACGTCTCCCAGTTTGCCGCTCAGAGATTCGAACATGTCGACCCTGAAAACCTCATCAAATGATCCAAAACGAAACGACGCCCGTGCGCGACACTCGCGGACGGACGGCGGTCCTCGGACCGGATTGCTTCCAAAGCTTCAGAAAGCGGGCGGAATAAAGCCTTTTGAGGCCTTTAAGTCAACCCCGGACCACCCCTCCCGGCGTCACCCTCGGATTTATTCCGAGGGTCTATGGGCCCTTTCCGGACCGCGGAACCATGGGATGGACCCTCGGGACAAGCCCGAGGGCGACGATTTTAACTATTTTATATAATTATTTCAATATCTTAAACAACAAGCCGTCGTATCGCCTCGACCAGGGCCCGGGGATCGATCGGCTTGATCAGCACCTCGTTCATGCCGCTGCCCAGGCATTCGCGCCGCACTTCCTCGCCATCGGCCGCCGTGATCCCGATGATCGGCACCGCCATGCCACGCGTTCCGCCCGACAGGCGGATTTCCTGGGTCGCCTTGATGCCGTTCAGGCCCGGCATGCGCACATCCATCAGGATGGCGGCCACCTCGGGATGCTCGATGAACAGGTTGACGGCATTGCGGCCGTCGCTGGCGAATAGTGGCTGAAATCCCAGGGCATTCAATAGCTTGTCGAAGACAGCGCGGCCAACGGTGGCATCGTCGGCCACCAGGATTTTGCGGGTCGGGGTCATGGTTGGGGTCAGGCCCGCCTATTGGTAGTTTTCTTTGGGCAGTTCGGCGCGGATCGGTCCCAGTGGCGCCAGCCACTGGCGCCCGTTCAGGGTCGCGCCGCTGATCCAGGCCCGCGCGGTGCCCAGCCGCGTGCTGGCCTCCAGCTGCACCGGCACCCAGGCGGTGAAGCCCGGCGGCTGCACCAGCCAGATGATGGTCGGCTGCTCGTCCTTCTCGCTCCATTCGGCGAGGAATTTGCGGCTGTAGCCGGCCACCGGTTCCACCTTGGCCTGGCACTTATACGCCGGGCCGCTATAGGCGGTGCGGTTATGCGGCGCCACACTGTCGGGGCCGAGCGCCGTGAAATGCATGTTGTAGCGCCGCCGCCCGTCATAGATCGCATCCATGCCGTCGCAGGGCGGCGTCGCGCTGGTCTCGCCCCCAGTCTGGCTCCCATGGCGAAGCAGCCGGGCGATCATCGCGGTGTTGGGATCCAGCGTGTTGGCTTTCAGCAGGTCGGAGACCTCTTCGCGGTCATCCTCGTCATTGGGCGGCTCGACGATGGCCACCGGCAGGCCATCGGCGCCCCAGCTCATGCGGGTGGCGCGTTTCGACCAGGTGCCATCGCTGTCGGTGACATAGCGCACCGGGACATAGCGGTCGTCGGCGACGCGCGCCAGCGCCTGGCCGGTCATGATGAAGCGGGTGGCGAAGTTCAGCACGCCGGCGGTGCGCATGGCGGTTTCCACCTGCAGGCTCTCGGCATCGCGGCGCATGGTCATGCCGATATCCATGCCCTTGGTGCCGAGCGTGTATAGGCCGAAGGAGATATTGGCGTCGCGCAGGCTTTCCTCGGGATCGGCGGCGGCGCGCAGCGACGTCACGTCGATGCCCAGGCCGAGCAGCAGACCCCCGATCAGTGCATATGACACAGGCTTGCCCATGGCCGGCATTTTACGCCTCGACTCAGGCTTTTCCGAGACGAAAAAACCGAATTCTTTGTGATGGCGCCCAGATGTGCCGTCCGGACCGGGACGGATCGGTTCAGGCGTAGGTGGAGGGCAACTCGCGGTTGATCGCCAGCTTCAGGCCGCGCAGCAGATCGGCCCCGGCCCGGCCCATATCCGGGCGGGTTTCCGCCCGCCGCAGGGCATAAAGCGCATCGATCAGCAGACCGATGAGATCGAGATGGCGCGATTCCGATGGCAGGGCGCGGCGTAAGGAGTCGCTTAAGAGCGCCACGCCGCTGGCCATCATGGTCCAGCGGTTGGCGGCGCAGGCCTCGCTCAGGGCATTGCAGTCCTGCTGGGCGTCGCCCAGGAACAGCAGGGCCGACACCAGGTCGTCACGCGCCTTGGCGAAGCGGCCGCGCATCAGATCGATGCGCGCGGCAATGGCGGCGGGATCGTAGGGCGTGGCCGGATCGTAAGCGGCGGCCGGTGCGGCAGCCGGCGCCACCGGTACCGCCTGTGGCTGGGCAAGCTCAAGTTGACCGGCGCGCACCTGTTCCGCCCGCGCCTGCACCAGCAGCTGCAGCGGGTTGGGATGGGCGGCTTCGTCGGACCGATTCGCCATGACTGCCTATGGGATACGAATCCGGACGACTCCCTGTCAATCGCGGAATGGCAAAAACCCGCCGTCGCCGTGACCGTCACAGGCGGGAGCGTGCGGTGGCCAGTGGCCAATCCGCGGCCGCTTCGGCTAAGGTCGGGCCATGTCGCCCGCGCTCAAACCCGCCCGCCGCACCGACGATCCCGCCGCGCTGGCCGCGCGCCTGCTGAGCGGCGACCGCCGCGCGCTGGCCCGCGCCATCACCCTGGTGGAATCGCGCCATGCCACCGACCGGGTGGCGGCCGAGACGCTGCTGCAGGCGGTGCTGCCCCATACTGGCGAACAGGGGGCCGGCGGTGCGGTGCGGCTCGGTATTTCCGGCACGCCCGGCGTCGGCAAGTCCAGCTTCATCGAAAGCTTTGGACTCTCGCTCACGAAGCCCAAAGAAGACGGAGGGCTGGGCCTGAAGGTCGCGGTGCTGGCGGTCGATCCCTCCTCGGCGCTCTCGGGCGGTTCGATTCTCGGCGACAAGACCCGCATGGAGCAGCTTAGCCGCGATCCTAATGCCTTCATCCGCCCCTCGCCGTCGGGCGGTTCGCTCGGCGGCGTGGCGCGGCGCACGCGGGAAGCCGTGCTGCTCTGCGAGGCTGCCGGCTTCGATGTCGTGCTGGTGGAAACCGTCGGCGTCGGCCAGTCGGAAACCACGGTGGCCGGCATGGTGGATATGTTCCTGCTGCTGCTGGCGCCCGGCGGCGGCGACGACCTTCAAGGTATTAAACGTGGCATTATGGAATTGGCCGACCTGATCGTGGTCAACAAGGCCGATGGCGACCTGCTGCCCAGCGCGCGGCTCGCCGCTGCCGATTACCGCATGGCGCTGCAGCTGATGCGCCCGCGCCATCCCGAATGGGTGCCGGATGTGCTGCTGGTTTCGGCGCTGTTCAACGACGGCATCGCCGAGGTGTGGACTGCCATTGGCAGATTCCGTACGGCGCTGGAACAGTCCGGCAGCTTCGCGGCCCAGCGCCGTCACCAGGCCGAGGGCTGGCTGCTGCGTGAGCTGCAGGACGGCCTGCTCGACTGGCTGAAGACCGATCCGGCGATTGCCGCCGAACTGCCCAAGCAGCAGAAGGCGGTGGCGGCGGGCAAGATCACGCCATCAGCGGCAGCGCGCAAGCTGCTCGGCATGCTGGGGAAGTAACTCGTCCTCAAATAAACTTCAAAACAACTTGCGTACGGAATTATATCGGCTATAATCGGCGCCATGAGCACCGAAGCCGAATCCTATGCCGCCATCCTGCGCCTGTTCCGCGCCCAGTCCTTCCTTGAGGCCCGCCTAGGTCCCGGGCTGGCCTCGGTGCACGGGCTGGGTCTGAGCGAACTGATGCTGATGATGCATCTGGCGCGCGCGCCGCTGCAGCGTCTGCGCCGTGTCGATTTGGCCGCCATGCTGAACAGCAGCCAGTCGACCATCACGCGCATGGCGCTGCCGCTGGAGAAATCCGGCTATGTGAAGCGCGAGTCTGATCCGCGCGATGCCCGTGTGGCCTATGTCGTGCTGACCAAGGCCGGCCGGACCCGCGTGGCGGAAGCGGAAGACACGCTGCGGCGCGCCGCAGCCGACCTGTTCCGCGACCGCTGGACCGAAAAAGAGATTGCCACGCTCGGCAGTCTGCTCGGCCGCTTCACGGCGGCTTTGCCAGGCGAAATCCCATGACGCTTATTATTTAAGGACCGACCTCATGAAATTCGAACCGAAACAGGTGGCCGTCATCACCGGCGGCGCCAGCGGGATCGGCTTGGCGCTCGCCCGGGCGCTCGGTGCCCGCGGCCTGTCGCTGGCGCTGATCGATGTCGAGGAGGCCGCGCTCGCTGCGGCCGCCGCCGCGCTGCGCGGCCATGGCTATGCGGTCGAGGCTTATGCCTGCGACGTCTCCGATGCTGCCGCCATGCAGGCGGTGGCGCAGCAGGTGGAGCAGCGCTTTCTCACCGTCGACCTGCTGTTCAATAATGCCGGCGTCGGTGGCCTGCTCGGGCCGCTGTGGGACAGCAACCCGCAGGACTGGACCTGGGTTCTGAACGTGAATGTGCAGGGCGTGGTGAACGGCATCCGTGCCTTCCTGCCGCGCATGCTGCGGCACCGGCGCGGCCATGTGGTGAATGTGGCGTCATTAGCCGGCCTCACCGCGCCGCCCTTCATGTCGGCTTACGGCGCGTCGAAATACGCCGTGGTGGGTTTGAGCGAAAGCCTGGCGCAGGAGCTGGCCATCACGCAGTCGGGACTCAGTGTCTCGGTGGTCTGCCCCGGCGTGGTGGAGTCGCGTATCACCGAGTCCGACCGCAACCGGCCATCGCATCTGCAGGCGAGCAGCCGCACGCCGCCGGATCAGCTCGCCCGCATCCGCGCCGCCTTCGAGGCGATGCTGGCGGTGAAGATGCCGGGCGATGTGTTTGCGCAAAAGGTGCTGGCCGGCATCGAAGCGGGGGCGTTCTACATCCTCACCCATCCCGAGACGCGGCCGCAGATCGAGGGTCGGCTCGAGGGCCTGCAGAAGGCGGCAGAGGCGCTGGCGGCCTAGCCTGCCGGCGTCACCTTCGTATTCGGCGTGGTGTCTTCCGGCGTTTCGTCCGGCTCGATCCGGTGCGGCAGCGCGGCGCCATTGATGTCGAGGCGTTCGCCCAGCCACAGGGCATGCACCAGATGGTCGTCGTAGGGGTTGTCGGTGTTGGGATGCACCAGCACGCTTAAGCCCCGCCGGTTGATCATCAGCCAGGGCACCAGAACAGGGAACAGCGCGGTGGTGAAGGCGAGCTGGTACATCGGCCTGGTATGCGGCCCGACCAGCCGGTCATGCCAGCGGCCGATCCGCAGCACAAACTGCTCGTCGATGCGGTCGCGCAGCCAGGCGGCCGTCTCGCGCTGGGCCGGGCCATCGAAATAGACATGGGCGTGGTAGCTGGCGATGGCCGTGATGGCGCGCGGCAGGCTGTCGGTCTGGGTCATGGCGGAAGCTGAGCAGCCCGGCGCAGGCACAGCAAGCCGGTGGTCTTGCTTTTTTTACAGAATATGTTCCACTATTGTTCTTGTTCTGCTCGAGCAGTATCCGGGCGGATACCGCTGTTTGACATCGTGGATTGGATTTGCGGCTTTTTTGCGCCCGACGGTGGCTGAAACCGGCCTGAGCCGGATGAAATCGGCTGGAACAGGAGCGAAGCAGGCCCAAACAGGCCGAAATCATCCTTGTGTCGGGCAAAAACAGGTCTTTCAGGTCGAGAATCGGCCCGGAAAGCCTGAAAACCCCAAAGTTAAGGGTGATTTCGGCTTAAAATCAGGTTTTTCGCCATTCTTATGCTGGCTGACTTTGGATGGTTTTGGCCCAGTTTGGCTCCATTTGGTCCAGGTTGGTACCGTCGTGGTCCGCTTTGGACCGGACAGGCGCCAGCCAGCCAGGCCCCGGCGCCGTCAGGCGCCATTGAGCCAGGCCTTGGCGATCTGATGCGCCAGGCTGAGCGGCGGCGGCATCCAGGGCGGATCGTCCGGGCTGGTCGGGCTGTTGGGCAGGCGCTGCTTGCCGCGCTCCAGCATCTCGGGCAGCTCGCTGCGCCGGAACCAGCGGGCGTCTTCCAGTTCGGTGGGGTCCACCGTGATCTCGGCGCTGGTGGCTTCGGCGACGCAGCCGATCATCAGCGAAGACGGGAAGGGCCAGGGTTGCGACATCAGGTAACGCACCGCGCCGGTTTTGATGCCGGATTCCTCCAGGATTTCGCGGCGTACGGCTTCTTCCAGGCTTTCGCCCGGTTCCATGAAGCCGGCCAGCGCCGAATACATGCCCGGCGCCATGCGGCCCTGCCGGCCCATCAGCACCATGTCTTCGCCGGTGGTGGGATCGCGGCGCACCGCCAGCATGATGACCACCGGATCGGTGCGCGGAAAATGCTGCGCGCCACAGGATTCAGACGTGCATTTGCGCATGTAGCCGGCATCGCCGGCCGCGGTCCTGGCGCCGCATTGCGCGCAGAAGCCGTGACGCTGGTGCCAGTCGGTCACGCTGCGCGCCTGGGCCAGGATCGCGGCCTCTTCGGGCCGGAGCTGGGCGGCGATGCTGCGCACGTCGATGTATTTCTCGGTTTCGCTGTGCAGCCCGGCGGTGGCGTCGCTTGTGTCGCCGTCGATGGCGAAATGCGGGATGCCGGCGGGATCGACGCCGAGGAAGATCGTGGGCAGCGACTCGAAGGGCCGGGCCTGGCCGGCATCGAGCCAGGCGATGCCGGCGGGCTTGGTGGTGATGTCGATCAGCGCCTTCAGCTCGCGCAGCATGAGGAAGCGGGCGTCGGTCCGTGTGCGCTGCTGGCTCAGCCAGGCCGGGTCGCGGCGCGGATTGCCGGCGCGGTCCAGATGCGAGCCGGTGAAACCGACAGGGCGCGGCGGCCGGGCGGGGTTTGGCGATGTCTCGGGGCTAACCATGCCGAAACGCTGGCATAATCGCGTCGCGCCGTCCATTGCCGGGCCCGGCGAATCCGGGGTTCGGCGGCTTGAATTGTGCGGGCCGATGCTTGATATAAGGCCCCGGGAGGTTGGCGGTGGACGAGCGTCTCGCCAACCCGGTCAGGTCCGGAAGGAAGCAGCCGTAACGAGTTCCCGTTCGGGTCGTTGTCAGCCTCCCACCTTTGCCCCCGAACGCTTTAATTTTCGGTCCGCGCACGGCATGTTAGGTCCATGAGTCAGCCGGCGCCCTATCGCGTTCTCGCGCGCAAATACCGACCCAGCAATTTCGCCGAGATGATCGGCCAGGATGCGCTGGTCCGCACCCTCACCAACGCCATCGCCACCGGGCGCATCGCCCAGGCCTTCATCCTCACCGGCGTCCGCGGCGTGGGCAAAACCACCACCGCCCGCATCATCGCCCGTGCGCTCAACTGCACCGGCGCGGATGGCAAGGGCGGCCCGACCATTTCGCCCTGCGGCGTTTGCGATAACTGTAAAGCCATCGCCGAGGACCGGCATCCCGATGTCTTCGAGATGGACGCCGCCTCGCGCACCGGCATCGGCGATATCCGCGAGATCATCGAAGCGGTGCGCTACGCCCCGTCGATGGCGCGCTACAAGATCTACATCATCGACGAAGTGCACATGCTCTCCACGGCGGCCTTCAACGGCCTGCTGAAGACCCTGGAAGAGCCGCCGCCGCATGTGAAGTTCGTCTTCGCCACCACCGAGATCCGCAAGGTGCCGGTGACGGTGCTGTCGCGCTGCCAGCGCTTCGATCTCAAGCGCGTCGAGATCGCCGTGCTGAACGCGCATTTCAAACGCATCGCCGGCGAAGAGAAAGCCGAGATCGACGATGACGCGCTGACGCTGATTTCGCGCGCCGCCGAAGGTTCCGTGCGCGACGGCCTGTCGCTGCTCGACCAGGCGATTGCCCATGGCGCCGGCACGGTGAATGCCGAACTGGTGCGCGACATGCTGGGCCTCGCCGATCGCGGCCAGATTTTCGCGCTGCTCGACCAACTGCTGCATGGGCAGTTGCCCGAGGCGCTGGAAAACCTGCAGGCGCAGTATCGCGTCGGCGCCGATCCGGCCGTGGTGCTGCAGGACATGCTCGACCTGGTGCACTGGCTGACGCGCGTCAAAGTGATCGGCGGCACGCCTGACGATGTGACGTTGCCCGAGACCCAGCGCAGCCGCGGCAAGGAGCTGGCGGCCAAGCTCGGCATGCCGGTGCTGGCGCGCAGCTGGCAGATGCTGCTGAAAGGTCTGGCCGAAGTGCGTTCGGCGCCAGTGCCGCTAGCCGCCGCCGAAATGGTGCTGGTGCGCTTTGCCTATGCCGCCGATCTGCCCTCGCCCGGCGATCTGGCGAAGGAATGGCGTGACAAGGGTGGGCCGGGTGTGGCGCCCCCGTCGCGCGGTCCGTCAGGTGGTGGTGGCGGCGGAACCAGCGCCGCGGTCGCGACGCAGCCGCGTGCGATGGCCTCTGCCCAGCCCCAGCCCGGCGAGACGGTGGCGCTCGCGGCCATGCCGGTGAATTTCCCCGCCGTGGTGGCGCTGTGCAAGGAGATGCGCGAGGGCATGCTGGCCGGCGAGCTGGTCAACGATGTGCATCTGGTCAGCTTCGAGCCGGGCCGCATCGAGCTGCGCCTCGACAGCGGCGCCCATCACGATCTGCCCGGACGCCTGATCGAAAAGCTGAAAGCCTGGACCGGCCAGCGCTGGGTGGTGAGCTTAAGCAAGGCGCCCGGCGAGCCGACTTTGGCCGAGCAGGAGCAGGCCGACGATCTCCGCCGCCGCGCCCATGTGCAGGCGCATCCGCTGGTACAGGCGGTGCTGCTCACATTCCCCGGTGCGGTGCTGGGCGAGGTGCGCGAAGTGATGCCCCTGGTGGCCGACGAGCCGGTGGCGGACGAGGCCGCCGATGCCTATGTCACCGACGATGTCGATCCGCTCGACGAGCTGGACTGAGGAGTTTCCGCCATGAAGAATCTGGGCAACATGCTGAAGCAGGCGCAGCAGATGCAGGCCAAGATGCAGGAGATGCAGGCCGAGCTGGAGCTGCGCGAGGTGCAGGGCACCGCCGGCGGCGGCATGGTGACGGTGACGCTGAACGGCAAGAGCGAGATGAAAAGCATCAAGATCGATCCGGCGCTGCTGAAGGAAGACGAGCGCGAGGTGCTGGAAGATCTCATCAAAGCCGCCCATGCCGATGCCAAGGGCCGCGCCGACCGCGAGATGGCCGAGCAGATGCAGAAGATGACGGCCGGCCTGCCGCTGCCGCCGGGCATGAAGCTGCCCTTCTGAGGATTTAAGGCGTGGCTGGACCGGAGATCGAGCGGCTGATCCAGCTGCTGGCCAGGCTACCGGGCCTGGGCCCAAGGTCTGCACGCAGAGCCGTATTGCATCTGCTGAAGAAAAAAGACGCGCTGATGCTGCCGCTGGCCGCGACACTGAAAGAGGTCGGCGACAGCGTGCATGCCTGTTCCTCCTGCGGCAATCTCGACAGCCGCGATCCTTGCGGCATCTGCACCGATCCGCGCCGCGACGAGGCCCTGCTCTGCGTGGTGGAAAGCGTGGCCGATCTCTGGGCGCTGGAACGCGCCAGCGTGTTCCGTGGCCGCTACCATGTTCTTGGCGGCACGTTGTCTGCCTTGGATGGCGTCGGCCCCTCCGACCTCAATGTCGATGGCCTGATCGCCCGGGTGCAGAACAGCCGCATCAAGGAAGTCATCATCGCCACCAATGCCACGGTGGAAGGCCAGACCACGGCCCATTACATCACCGACCGGCTCGGGCCGCTCAATGTGCAGATCAGCCGGCTGGCCCATGGCGTGCCGGTGGGCGGCGAGCTCGACTATCTCGATGACGGCACGCTCGGCGCCGCGCTGAAGGCCCGCCGGCTGCTTTAGCCAGGGCCTGCGTTAATCCTCTGCTGTAAAGGTCACTGTTCCGTCCGGCCCGGCCGCGCTAGGCTGCGGGTATGAGGCTGCCGGTGATACCCGTCTTTCTCGTCCTGACCCTGCTGGCTCGGCCCGTGGCAGCGGTCGAGCTGCGGCTGGCTTACACCGACCAGGATGTGCGGCCCTATCTGATGGGTAAGGGCAACAGCATTCCCGCCCGCCCCGGCATGGCGGTGGAGCTGGTGCAGCGCTGCGCCCAGCGCATCGGCGGCGTGCTGACGCTGACCCGCCTGCCGGGCCGGCGCCTGATCGAAGAGGTCAAGGCCGGCCGCCTGGATGGCGTCCTGGGGCTGCGCCACACCGACAGCCGGGCCGCCGATCTGATGTTCCCCATGCGCGACGGTGTACCGGACAGCAGCCGGCGCGCCGTGGAGCTCGCCCATTCACTCTACCGGCGTGCGGGCGACCCGGTGCAGTGGGACGGCCAGCGCATCAGCGGCCTCAACGGCCCGGTCGCCGTCAGCAGCACCATGCTGATCGCCGATACCCTGCGCGGCCTTGGTGTGGCTATCACCGATGTCGAAAGCAGCGGACAGATGTTCGGTATGCTGGCGCTGCATCGCGTCGACGCCGTCGCCATCCTCGATGTGCTGGGCGACCGCCAGATGAAGCAGCAGAGCCGCGATATGCGGGTCGAGAAATTGTCGCCGCCGCTGCTGGTGGTGGACTTCTACCTGCCGGTCTCGCGGCAGTTCTATGCGGCCCACCCCGATTTCACCGAACGCCTGTGGCAGACGATGGGCGAGCTGCGGGAGCCGACCTACAGCGCATTGACGCCGGATTACCTGTTTTAGTCCGGCCGCAACCTTATCGAAAGGTAACTGCCTGCCTTGCAGGCAGCGGTCTAGACTGCGCCGCATGAAACGGCTGTCCTGCCTTGTGCTGCTTCTGACCGGTCTGCTCTGCGTCGATGCGCGGGCCGTCGAGCTGCGTCTGGGGTATATCGATCGCGACCTGCAGCCTTTCCTGGTCGGCGAAGGCACAACGATTCCCGCACGCCCCGGCATGACCATCGAGCTATTGCAGCGGGCACTGGCGCGTACCGATGGCAAGGTGCAACTGGTGCGCATGCCGCTGCGCCGCCTGATCGAGGAAATCCGCGCCGGTCACAAGGATGGCATTCTGGGGTATCGCTACGACATCGAGCGCGCGGTCGACCTGGTTTATCCAATGCGCGGCGACAAGCCGGACAGTGCGCGCCATGCGCTGCGGCTGTCCTATGCGCTGTATCGCAAGCGGGGCGATGCCGTCGCCTGGGACGGCAGCATGATCACCGGGCTGCAGGGTTCGGTGGCCACCACCACGTCGGAACTGATGGCGCAGACCCTGCGGTCGCGCGGCATCGACATCGTGCCGCTGACCAGCAATGCGCAGATGTTCGGCATGCTGATGCTGGGCCGGGTCGATGCCGTGGTTACCCTGGAAGGCGTGGCGGACCGGCTGCTGCTGCTGCAGAACAACACCCAGATCGAGAAGCTGCTGCCACCGGTGGTGACGGCGGACTTCTATCTGCCGGTCTCGCGCCGTTTCCATGCGGCGCATCGCGATTTCACCGAGCGCCTGTGGCGGATCATGGGCGAACTGCGCGACGCCACGTATGCCGAGCTGACGCCGGATTACCTGTTCTAGCCGCGAATGGGGATACTCACCACCGCAATCGATATAGCCAGATTTGCGTATATGCGATGATCAGTCCGCACCCTGTAAAGCCGCTTGCGGCTAATACCATCTCTACACTGGTTAGCGCGTGTGGGCTGGTTAGATGGGCCACCAAGATCGCAAGAAGCAATCCGATGCAGCCGCCTGATAGGGCGATGTAGACACTACGCCCATGCAGCCATGTTCGCAGCATGGCTGCAGTAATGCTGATCAAAACAGCACAAAGGAAAGTCAGAAACGTCAAGTACATTAGTAGCAGTTCCCAATCCTCTGTTTTGGGTAATGTCCACCACAAAAGCGCCAGAACGGGAATCGGCGATGCGACGGCCGCGAGAAGATAGTTGGCCAGTTTCGTCATTACTCTAGCCCCGGAACGCATCTTTGCGTTTGCGGGTCTCGGCAAAGACCGCGACATCGTCGGCATCGGCCATGCCCAGGATGGCGCGGATATTCTCGCTCATCGGGCGCAGGAAGGGATTGGTCGCCTTCTCCTCGTCCAGCGTGGAGGGCACGGTCGGCAGGCCGTTGGCGCGGGCCTCGCGGATGCGGTCGTAACGCAGCTTCAGCAGCTCGTTGCCCGGCTCCACGGTCACGGCGAAGCGCGCATTCGATTCCGTATATTCATGGGCGCAGTAGACCCGCGTCTCGTCGGGCAGGCGACGCAGCTTGCTCAAGGAGGACCACATCTGCGCCGGCGTGCCCTCGAACAGCCGGCCGCAGCCGAGCGCGAACAGCGTGTCGCCGCAGAACAGCGCGCTGGAATCGGCGAACCAGTAGGCGATATGGCCGCGCGTATGGCCGGGCACGTCGAAGACGCGCGCCATGGCATTGCCCAGGTTGATGCCCTCGTTGTCGGCCACAGCGATATCCAGGCCGGGGATGCGGTCCGCATCCGCTTCCGGACCGACGATCATGCAGCCGGTGGCCTCTTTCAGAGCCATGTTGCCGCCCACATGGTCGGGGTGGTGATGGGTGTTGAGGATATGGGTCAGCGTCCAGCCGCGCTTTTTCAGTTCCGCCAGCACCGGCTCGTGCACGGCCGGGTCGACCACGCCGACGGCGCCGGTCTCGGGATCGCGGGCCAGGTAGACGTAATTGTCGTTCAGGACGGGGATCTGGACGATGTCGAGGGGCATGACCATCTCTATCAACGGGAACTGGAACAGGGATAATATAGCGCGATGCTGCGCCCCGATGTGATCGATCTGCGCGAATTTTACGCCAACCCCTTGGGGCGCGCGGTGCGCCGCCTGCTGCGCCTGCGCCTGCGCGAATTCTGGCCCAATGTTCAGGGCATGACGGTGCTGGGCCTCGGCTTCGCCACGCCGTATTTGCGGATTTTTGAGGGCGAGGCCGAGCGCGTGATCGCCGCCATGCCCGGCCCCCAGGGCGTGGTGCGCTGGCCGCGCGGCCTGCCCGGCCGGGTGACGCTGGTGGACGAGGACGACCTGCCGCTGCCGGATGCATCGGTCGACCGGCTGCTGCTGATGCACGCCGTGGAGAATTCGGAAAACATCCGCGCGCTCTTACGCGAGGTCTGGCGCGTGCTGACGCCGCAGGGTCGATTGCTGGCGGTGGTGCCGAACCGCCGTGGCCTCTGGGCCCATATCGAGGCGACGCCGTTCGGCCAGGGTCATCCCTATACGCCGCCGCAGCTCACCCGCCTGATGCGCGATTCTCTCTTCTCGCCGACCAAGTCGCAGACGGCGCTGTGGCTGCCGCCGTCGGACCGCGCCTTTGTCATCAAGGCGGTGGATGCCTGGGAGAAGACCGGCGAGATTCTGTGGAACCGCTTCTCCGGCGTGCTGCTGGTGGAAGCCGAGAAGCAGGTCTATGCCGGCGTGCCGGCGAAAGCCGTGAAGAGCAAGAAATTCCTGCTCAAGCCGAATACCCAGCCGGCCCAGCTCGGCGGCGCCCATCGCACAGACACTTCCGAAGACTGATCAGGCGCCGCCCGGATCAAGCACCACGGCGACGCAATAAGTAAACAGCCTGCGCGCCGAACCAGTTGGTGGGTGCATTCTGCAAGCGCTTGCCCTGGCCATCGACGGCGATGCGCTGTTCGACGATGAAGCCGTCGCGGGCACAGAGTTCGTCGAAATCCTGGATGGTGCAGAGATGGATGTTCTGGGTCTGATACCAGGGATCGTCCAGCGCCGCCGTCATCGGCATGCGACCACCGAGCAAAAGCTGCATCCGTACGCGCCAATAGGCGAAATTCGGGAACGACACGATGGCGCGCTGGCCGATGCGCAGCATCTCGTGCAGCACTTTACGCGGATTATGGGTGGCCTGCAGGGTGAGGCTCAGCACCACGTAATCGAAAGCCGCATCGGGATAATCCGGCAGGTCGTTGTCGGCATCGCCCTGGATCACGGACAGCCCGCGCGCCACGCAGGCATTCACGCCGGCCTGGCGGATTTCGATGCCACGGCCGTCCACGTCCTTTTCGCGCGCCAGGTATTCCAGCAGGGCGCCGTCGCCGCAGCCGACATCCAGCAGGCGCGTCTTCGGCGCTACCATCTCGGCGATCAGCAGCAGGTCGCGGCGGATATCCTTGTGGGTCGCCGTCGCAATCGGGCGGGTCTGGTTCATGCCGCGCCCCCGGTCTGGTTCAGGCCGCGCTGCTCGGCGCAGCCGTCGATGAAGCCCTTCAGCGTGCTGAACATCTCAGGCTCGTCGAGCAGGAAGGCGTCATGGCCCTTGTCGGTCTGGATTTCCACGAAGCTGACATTGGCCGCCGCCGCATTCAGGGCACGCACGATGTCCTTGTTCTCGGTTGTCGGGAACAGCCAGTCCGATGTGAACGAGACGACACAGAACTTGGTCCGGCTGCCCTTGAACACGCCGGCCAGGTTGCCGCCAGCCTGCGCAGCCAAGTCGAAATAGTCCATCGCGCGGGTGATGTAGAGGTAGGAGTTGGCGTCGAAGCGCTCCACGAAGGTCGAGCCCTGGTGCAGCAGGTAGCTTTCCACCTGGAACTCGGTCTCGAAGCCATAGGTGATGCGTTCGCGGTTCTGCAGGTTGCGGCCGAACTTGCGGTGTAATGCGGCTTCCGACAGATAGGTGATATGCGCGGCCATGCGCGCCACCGCCAGGCCGGCGCGCGGGATCACGTCATGGGCGAAATAATCGCCCTTCTGCCAGTCGGGATCGGCATAGATCGCCTGCCGGCCCACTTCATGGAAGGCGATGTTCTGGGCCGAATGCTTGGCGGCGCAGGCAATCGGGATCGCGGCGAAGACGCGCTCGGGATAGCTGGCGGCCCATTGCAGCACCTGCATGCCGCCCATCGAGCCGCCGATGGCGCAGAACAGCTGCTGGATGCCGAGATGGTCCAGCAGCATGGCCTGGGCATTCACCATGTCGCGGATGGTGATGACCGGGAATTTCAGGCCGTAGGGTTTGCCGGTGGCGGCCTCGGTATCCTTGGGGCCGGACGAGCCCATGCAGCCGCCCAGCACATTGGTGCAGATCACGAAAAAGCGATCCGTATCGATCACCTTGCCGGGGCCGACCATGGTGACCCACCAGCCGGGCTTGCCGGTGATCGGGTTGGTGTTGGCCACATGCTGGTCGCCGGTGAGCGCATGGCAGATCAGCACCGCATTCGACCGGTCGGCATTCAGGTGGCCGTAGGTCGTATAGGCGATCTGGAAGGGACCGAGATCGAGCCCACAATCCAGCTTGAGCGGCAGGGTTTCGCCGAGCGTGACACGGTGGCCGGGCCCGATAGGGTCAAGGCTATGCAAGGGGGGTAGCGCGGCACTCATAGGCAGCCGTTAATATCCTACAGGGCTTGGAGCGAGGAATCCGTCAGGACGGACCCCGGTACGGTCCCCGGCCGGGACCCTGTCCGGCGCGGGACCCCGTGCTTACGGACCCCCGGCCCCCCTGTCAACGGCTTCTTTGGCCACGGTTACTTTACCGGCCGCCCCCGGCCTTGCGGCCGGGCCGGCAGGCTCTTAAGACTATGCGGCTTTTTGCCCCCAGACCCATATCCATGAGCGATCACATACCCACCCTCGCCGATCTGCGGCACGAGATCGATGTGCTGGATGACCAGATCCAGGATCTGCTGCGCCGTCGCGCCGAGGCGGTGGCCCGTGTGGCCGGCGCCAAGGCCCGCGAAGGCGCGCCCGGCACGGTGCTGCGGCCCGGCCGCGAGGCGCAGATCCTGCGCCGCCTGATGGACCGTCATCGCGGCGGCCTGCCGGCGGCGGCGCTGACCCGCATCTGGCGCGAGATGATCACTGCGCTCTATCACCTGCAGGCGCCGGTGAAGGTAGCCGTGCATGCGCCCAACAAGTCGGCGGCGCGCTGGGACCTAGCACGCGACTATTACGGCTCGACCACGCCCCTGCAGCTCTGCACCACTGCCAGTGCGGTGCTGCGCGCCATGTCGGGGCAGCCCGGCACGCTCGGCATCATGGCGCTGCCCGAAGAGGGCGAGAAGGAAAGCTGGTGGCCTTTGCTGGCCAGCCGTTCGACCGAGACGCCGCGCATCATCGCCCGGCTGCCCTTCGTGCCCAATCCCACCGGCCAGATGGCCGGCGACCTGGGCGCCTATGTGATCGCCAATGTGGGGCCCGAGGAATCGGGTGACGACTGCACGCTGGTGGTGCTGCAGATGACTGAGGCATCCCCCAGCCTGGCGCGGATTTCCACGCTGCTGGGCAAGGCGGGGCTGGAGGGGCGCGTGCTGGCCCAGTATCGTCAGGGCGATTACGGTGCCCGGGTGCTGCTGGATATCGCCGGGTTCATCGCCGATGGCGATGACCGCCTGGCCGTGCTGGTCAATGCCGAGGCCGGCATCACCGATGCTGTGGTGATCGGCGCCTATGCCGTGCCGCTGGCCGACGAGGCGGCCTGAGACGATTTGATCTGAAGGAGTGAGTGCCGTGACTGCACCGAAGCCGCAACCCGGAATTCTCGATATCGCGCCCTACAAGGGCGGCGAGGCCGCCGTGCCGGGCGTGACCAAGGTGCACAAGCTCTCCTCCAACGAGTCGCCGATGGGCCCGAGCCCCAAGGCGATGGAGGTTTTCAAACAGATGGCCGGTGAACTGCACCGCTATCCCGATGGCGGCGTCGAGACGCTGCGTCAGGCGCTGGCGAAGCACTATGGCGTGCCGGCCGACAATCTCGTCTGCTCAAACGGCTCGGACGAGATGATCTCGCTGATCTGCGCCGCCTATGTCGGCCCGGGCGACGAAGTTGTGTATTCGCAATACGGCTTCATGATGTATCCGATCGCCACCATGGCGCGCGGCGCCAAGCCTGTCGTGGCGCCGGAGAAGAACTTCACTTCCGACGTGGATGCGCTGCTCGCCGCCGTCACGCCGAAGACCAAGGTGGTGTTTCTCACCAATCCGAACAATCCGACCGGCACGTATATTTCCGCGTCCGAGCTGCGTCGCCTGCGGGACGGCCTGCCGGCCGGCGTGCTGCTGGTGGTGGATGCGGCCTATGCCGAATACGTGTCGCGCAACGACTATTCCAACGGCATGGAACTGGTGGCCTCGCGCGACGACACCATGATGCTGCGTACGTTTTCCAAGATTTACGGCCTCGCCGCCCTGCGTCTGGGCTGGGCCTATGCGCCGGCCAATGTGGTGGCGGTGCTGCATCGCGTGCGCGGGCCGTTCAACGTCAATGCTGCGGCCCAGGCTGCCGGCGCCGCGGCGCTGGACGATACCGCCTGGCTCGACAAGACCCGCGCCCATAACGATGCCGAACTGGCCCGCGTCACCGCGGCGCTGGAAAAGATCGGCCTCAAGGTTGTGCCCAGCGTGGCCAACTTCCTGCTGATGCGTTTTCCCGGCGGCGCCGAACAGGTGAAGGCAGCCGATGCGGCCCTACGCCGGCGCGGCCTGATCCTGCGCGGCATGGGTGGCTATGGCCTGCCCGAATGCCTGCGTCTGTCCATCGGCACGGTGGAGGAGGATGACATGGTCATCGCCGCCCTGACTGCCGTGATGAAGGGCTGAGATGTTCAACCGCCCGCTGTTCGACAGACTGGCCATCATCGGTATCGGCCTGATCGGTTCGTCGATCGCCCATGCCGTGCGCGAGCAGGGTCTGGCGCAGCATATCGCGGTCGCCGATGCCAGCGAGAAGCATCGCGCCGAAGCGGCGGCGCTGAAGCTGGCCGACTCCATCCATGGCGATGCGGCCGAAGCCGCGAAAGACGCCGATCTGGTGCTGTTCTGCGTGCCGCTGGGCGCCAATGCTGCCGTCGCCCGCCATGTCGGCCCGGCGCTGAAAACGGGCGCCATCGTCTCTGATGTCGGGTCGTGCAAGCAGGCCGTCATCAACGACATCGCACCGCATCTGCCCGTCGGCGTGCACCTGGTGCCCGGCCATCCGGTCGCCGGCACCGAGCATTCCGGCCCGAAAGCTGGTTTCGCCAGCCTGTTCCAGAACCGCTGGTGCATCCTGACGCCGGAAGCTGCCACCGATGCCGGTGCGGTGGAGAAGATGAAGGCCTTCTGGACCGCGATCGGCAGCAAGGTCGAGCTGATGGAGCCGCGTCATCACGATCTGGTGCTGGCGATCACCAGCCATGTGCCGCACCTGATCGCCTACAACATCGTTGGCACCGCCGATGATCTTGAGGCGGTGACCGAGTCGGAAGTCATCAAGTATTCCGCCGGCGGTTTCCGCGACTTCACGCGTATCGCCGCCTCCGATCCCACCATGTGGCGCGACGTCTTCCTCAACAACAAGGATGCCGTGCTGGAAATGCTCGGCCGCTTCACTGAGGACCTGATCGCCCTGCAGCGCTCGATCCGCTGGGGCGAGGGCGATGCGCTGTTCGAGCTGTTCACCCGCACCCGCACGATCCGCCGCGCCATCATCGATGCCGGCCAGGAAACCGCCGCGCCCGATTTCGGGCGTTCGGGCAGTCCTACGGCTGCGGCAAAACCGGCGAAAGACTGAACAGCCGCAGCGGCCCGAGCGACAGCCAGCCGTCCTGGGCGCTGAACTGCGCCGGAATATACGATCCACCCTTGTCGTCACGCTTGGCCAGCATGGCCGCGCCGGTCTTGGCCAGGGCGGCATCCTGCGGCCTCATCCTGCCGGCGGTCACCAGCGCATCGAAGGCGGCCTCGGCGCCGCGGATCTGGCCGCTCATGGCGCCCAGCGGCCGGAACTGCTTGTCCAGGCTCAGGCTGCCTTCGCCATCCAGTTTCAGCGCGCCCCAGTTCAAGACAAGACTCTGGATATCCACCACGCCGCCGGCGTCGCGCCAGCTGCCGAGCAACTCTTCCGGCGTTTTGCCAAAGGCGGCGCCGCGCGCGGTGCCGATCAGTTTCACCTGCGCCATGGCGCGGCCGAGCGGACCGTCCATGGCCGGCGGCAGGGTGACGGCTTCGGCCTGCAAAGCGAGATCGGTGCTGGGCGGCACCTCGCCGTTGCGGCGGGCATGCAGCAGCAGTTTGTCGGCGCGCCAGTCGCCCCGGATCGCCTCGCCGCTGATCTGCGTTTTGGTCAGGTCGGCGGCGACGCGCAGCCAGTTGCCGGCGCCGTCCAGCACCAGGCTGGCGCGGGTCTTGTCGCTGCGGATCGTCATCTGGCGGTCGGCATTGTCGAGCCGCCAGCCGATGCGCTGGCTGCCGCCCAGATCGAAGATCACATGCTGCAGCTCCCAGAGCTGCAGATGCGCGGTGATCTCATCGGCTTCCAGTTTCCAGCCGGCGGGATTCTGCGGATCGTGCCAGCGCGGCTTGGTCAGCGTCAGCGACAGGCGATAGGGAAAGCCCCAGAGCCGGCGGCCGTCATAGCCGGCGTCGCGTCCCAGGCTGCGCTGGGCTTCGACCCAGGCATCGGCCTGGGCCGCCAGGCGGTCGGCCAGATGCGACCACAGGACGTAATAACCGAGCAAAGCCCCGAGAATCAGGCCGGCGAGAATGACGTAGCGCATGGCATCGATATAGCAGGCCCCATCCAGCTGTTACAGGCCCGGCTTGTCAGTCCCCTGCGCTTGCCATAGATGGCCAATCATAGAATAGTGCTGAAAACCGCAGGCTTCCCGTCCTTGTCCGCCATGTCGCCTCCCGTCGCAATTTCCTCGCCCGCACAACGCTGGGCCCTCGCTGCCACGCCCGGCGTGTTCGTGCTGCTGTGGTCGACCGGGTTCATCGGCGCCAAGCTCGGCCTGCCTTATGCCGAGCCGATGACTTTCCTGGTCCTACGCTTCGCCATCGTCACCGTGCTGCTTTGCCTCTTTGCCGCGCTGACGGCGGCGCCCTGGCCGAAAAGCTGGACGGAAGCCGGTCATGTCGCCTTTGCCGGGCTGCTGCTGCAGGCGGTTTATCTCGGCGGTGTTTTCGCCTCGATCTTCCATGGCGTGCCAGCCGGCATCTCGGCGCTGATCGTCGGCATCCAGCCGCTGCTGGTCGCGGCGGCGGCCGCCCCGGTGCTGGGCGAGACGGTGACGCGGCGTCAGTGGCTCGGCCTCGCGCTCGGCCTGGGCGGGGTGGTGCTGGTGGTCTGGACCAAGCTCGATCTCGGCATCGGCACCGCCTGGGGCTACGCGCTGTCGGTGATCGCGCTGTTCGGCATCACCATCGGCACGCTCTATCAGAAGAAGTTCTGCCCGCAGATCGACCTGCGCTCGGGCACGGCGATCCAGTTCGGCGCCACCACCGTGGCGCTGGTGCCGTTTGCGCTGCTGTTTGAAATCCGGCAGGTGGTCTGGAGCGGCGAATTTCTCTTCGCGCTCGGCTGGCTCTGCATCGTGCTGTCGCTCGGCGCCATCACGCTGCTGTTCATCCTGATCAAGCGCGGCGCGGCGTCCACGGTCTCCAGTCTGTTCTTCCTGGTGCCGCCCTGCACGGCGCTGGTGGCCTATATCCTGTTCGGCGAGCAGCTCAGCCTGCTGGCGCTGATCGGCATGGCGGTCACCATGGTGGGCGTGGCGCTGGTCAATACGCCGGCGCGCAAATGAAGCGCGCGCCGATCCCCTTCGATCATGAAGAGCCGCTGCCGGGCGAGGCAGCGCCGCCTTATCCGCGCATCAAGCCGCCGAAGGGCGAAGCGCTCTGGGTCTATGGCTACGGCTCGCTGATGTGGGATCCGGGTTTTCCCTACACCGCCGTGCGGCAGGCGCGGCTCTGGGGCTATCACCGCGGCTTCTGCGTCTGGTCGCATCGCTATCGCGGCACGCCGGAAGCACCGGGCCTGGTGCTCGGTCTGATGCCCGGCGGCTCCTGCATCGGTCGTGCCTTTCGCGTGAGGCGCGCCGATCAGGACGCCGTGATCGACTATCTCTACCGTCGCGAGATGGTCACCGGCGTCTATCGCCCGGGCTTCCATCTGGCCGCCATGGAAAACGGCGAGCGCGCCAATGTGCTGGCCTTTGTCGCCGATCCGCAGCACAAGCAGTATGCCGGCCATCTGAGCGAGCGCCAGGTGGTGAAGGTGATCGCCACCTGCTGCGGCGCGCGCGGTCCGAATGCCGCCTACCTGGCCAATACCGTGCAGCACCTGGACGCCCTCGGCATCGGCGACGGGCCGCTGCATCATCTGCTCAAGGCCGTGAAAAAGCGCTGCCCGGATATTTGAAGAGGAAAACGCCATGGACATGATCCGCCTCGGCCAGACCGGCGTGAAGGTCTCTAAGCTTTGCCTCGGCTGCATGACCTATGGCGATCCGGCATGGCGCAGCTGGGTGCTGCCGGAAGCCGAGTCCGAGCCTTTCTTCCACCGCGCGGTGGAGGCCGGCATCAATTTCTTCGATACGGCCGATGTCTATTCCACCGGCGTCAGCGAAGAGATCACCGGCCGCATGCTGAAAAAGTATGCCAAACGCGACGAGATCGTGCTAGCCACCAAGGTCTACAACCCGATGGGGCCGCACCCGAACCAGGCCGGCCTGTCGCGCAAGCATATCATGCAGGCCATCGATGCCAGCCTGCAGCGGCTCGGCACCGATTATGTCGATCTCTACCAGATCCACCGCTACGACGCGCAGGTGCCGGTCGAAGAAACGCTGGATGCGCTGAACGATGTGGTGAAGGCCGGTAAGGCGCTCTATATCGGCGCCTCCTCGATGTTCGCCTGGCAGTTCGCCGATGCATTGCATCGGCAGCAGCAGAATGGCTGGGCTAAGTTTGTTACCATGCAGAACCACTACAACCTGGTCTATCGTGAGGAAGAGCGCGAGATGCTGCCGCTCTGTCGCAGCTTCGGCATTGGTGTGATCCCTTGGTCACCGCTGGCGCGCGGCTTCCTGGCGGGTGGCCGTGTGAAACAGGGCTGGGGCGAGACCGAGCGCGCCAAGACCGACGACATCGCCCAGCGCATGTATTACCAGCCGGGCGACTTCACCATCGCTGAAAGGGTGTCTTCGCTTGCAGAAGCGCGCGGCATCAAGCCGGCGCAGATGGCGCTGGCCTGGATCCTGTCAAAGCCGGTGGTGACGGCGCCGATCATCGGCGCCAGTAAGATGTACCAGCTGGAGGACGCGCTCGGTGCGCTGGGGGTGACTTTAACGGCCGACGAGATCAAGGCGCTGGAAGAACCCTACCAGCCGCATCCGGTGCTGGGGCATAGCTGATACTCAAACAATGTCATGGCCGGGCTTGACCCGGCCATCCACGTGCGAGGGTTCTCAGTAAAGACGTGGATGCCCGGCACAAGGCCGGGCATGACAGGGAGGTTTACGTCTTATATGAATCGCGCAATTCGCGCTTCAGCACCTTGCCAATCGCGCTGCGCGGCAGGGTGTCCGTGAAGCGGATGGCGGAGATGCGCTGCATCTTGCCGAGTTTCGCATTCACCCAGGCAAGCAGGGCATCCGCCGCCACATCCACACCCGGCTGCAGCACCACGAAAGCCACTGGGGTTTCGCCCCAGGCTTCCGATGGCACGCCCACCACCGCCACGTCGAACACGGCTTCGTGCTGCTTCAGCACGGCTTCCAGGTCGCTCGGATAGATGTTGAAGCCGCCGGAGATGACCATGTCCTTGCGGCGGTCCATCAGCTGCAGGAAGCCGTCGGCGTCGAAGCGCCCGAGATCGCCAGTGCGGATGAAGCGGCGGCCGTCGGGTGCGAACCACTCGGCCTCGGCCGTCTTGCCCGGCTGCTTGTGATAGTTGGTCATGGTGGCGCCGGAATGGCCGACCACCTCGCCGATCTCACCGGCCTTGACCGCATTGCCCTGCTCGTCGAGCAGGCGAATGTCATGGCCCTCGGCCGGCTTGCCCACGGTATGCAGCTTGTCCGGATATTCGTCGGCGACCAGGATGCAGGTGCCGCCGCCCTCGGTCATGCCGTAAAATTCGATCAGCTTGCCGGGCCAGCGTTTCAGGATGTCGGCCTTCAGTTCGGCCGCAAACGGCGCGCTGGTGCAGAACTTGGCGCGATAGGCCGAGAGGTCGTAAGAGTCGAAATCCGGATGCGCCATCACGCGCCGGTACTGCACCGGCACCAGCATGGTGTGGCTGACGCGATGCTGCTGTGCGAGGCGTAAGTATTTCTCCACGTCGAATTTTGCCATCAGCACGGCGGTGCCGCCGCCTGCCAGGGTGGGAAACAGACTCACTAAAGTCGTATTGGAATAGAGCGGCGTGGACAGCAGTGTGACGGCGGCGCGGTCATAGCCGTAAGAATTGGCGCGCTGCATATGGCCCCAGCGCATGCCATGGGGCTGCACGATACCCTTGGGCGTGCCGGTGGTGCCGGAGGAATAGATGATGTTGAAGGGCATCTCCGGCGTGATCTCGACCGGCTGCGGTTTCGCATCCACAGGTGCTAGCCATTGCTCGAATTCGGCGGTATCCAGCCGGATGCGACGCGGCAGCTGCCCCAGCACGCCTTTCAGGGCTGTTTCATTCTCGCCATCAAGAAACAGGATCGCGGCATCGGCATCCTGCGCCATGGCAACGATCTGTTCCGGCAGCGACGACGGCGCCAGCGGCGCCACCGCCAGGCCGGCGCGCAATCCGCCCAGATAGGCCGTCACATAGTCGTTGCGCGAGGCACTGACGATGCTGACGGCGTGTTTCGCGCCATCGCGCTGCAGGGCGGCAGCGACGCGGTCGGCGCGCCTGTCCAGCTGCGCATAGGTCAGGGTGCCGTCTGCGTCGATCACGGCCGGATGCTGCGGCCGTTCGGCTGCATGGGCCCGCACCAGGTCGGACAGCGTGGCAAACGCGCTGTTCAGAACGTCATCAGCGTCACTCATGCGAACTCCATGCCGATGATGGCGCTTAAGTCTCGCAGCGCCGTGTCGGGGTCTTCCACCTTGATGGTGCGCATGCCCATGGCGGCGGCGGGTTTCAGGTTGATGCCGAGGTCGTCGAGGAACACGGCCTCGGCCGGCTTGATCTCCAGCAGTTCGCAGGCGCGCATATAGAAAGCCGGCTCGGGCTTGCGCACGCCGACCTTGCTCGATTCGACGATCACGTCGAACAGCGCCATCACCTCGGCCACGGCTTTGGCTTTCTCGGAGTTCACGCTCATGGCCGAGCCATAGCCGATCGGCATGTTGTTGGTCAGGCAGGCGACCTTGAACCGCGTCTTCACCTGTTTCAGCGCCGCCACCATGCGTGGTCGCACCTCGCCCGAAATCAGCGCCAGCAGGTCGCGGCCATGCACGGCCTGGCCCAGCGCCGTGCTCTCGGCCAAGAACATCTCGCCGAAACGGGCGGCATCGACCTCGCCGCGCTCGAAGCAGGCCCAGGCATTGCTGTGCGGATTGATGCTGTTGACCCGGCGCAGGAAATCGCGCGGCAGGCCGCGCTGCTCCTCGAAGCGGCGGAAGGCCTCAAACGGCGAGGTGAGGATCACCCCGCCGAAATCCCATAAGACGGCTTTGATGGCAGACGCGGTCTGGCCCTGCATTGGCTCTTCGGTACGGAACGTTTCCCTTAGGGCAGGTTCAGACCCCGCCCTTTATCCGCACTTACTATAGCCGCAGGAGGTGCAGGTGTCGCAACCCTCGGACTTGATCAGGCCGGGCTGGCCGCATTTCGGGCATTGCCGCAGGCCCGACAAAGGCTTCGGCGTCTCGGCATTCACCGCCAGCGCCAGCACGGCGCTGTCCTCGCGCTTGGCATTGGGATCGGCCATGAAGCCGATGGCGATCAGATGCTGCTCGATCACCTCGCCGATGGCGGCCAGCAGCGAGGGCACATAGCGGCCGTTCATCCAGTGGCCGCCGCGCGGATCGAACACCGCCTTCAGCTCATCCACCACGAAGCTGACATCGCCGCCACGACGGAACACCGCCGAGATCATGCGGGTGAGCGCCACGGTCCAGGCGTAATGCTCGGTATTCTTGGAATTGACGAAGACCTCGAACGGCCGCAGGCGGCCATCCTGCAGGATGTCGTTCAGCGTGATGTACATCGCATGTTCGGAATCCGGCCAGGTGATCTTGTAGGTGCGGCCGGGCAGGGCTTCCGGGCGGTCCAGCGGCTTGGTCATGTAGATGACGCCGCCGGCGGCCAGCGGATCGCGCGGCTTCACGGTCTGGATCGGCTTGGCGGTCGGCAGCAGCGGCAGCTCGGCCTGCTGCACGGCGTCCGGCGCCGGCTTCTTCTCGTCCTTCTTGATGGTCAGCACCGAGCCGGTGATCTCGTTTGGGCGATAGGTGGTGCAGCCCTTGCAGCCCTGGTCATAGGCCATCAGGTAGATGTCCTTGAAGCTCTCGAAATCGATGTCTTCAGGCACGTTGATGGTCTTGGAGATCGAGCTGTCGATGTATTTCTGCACCGCGGCCTGCACGCGCACATGGTCGGCCGGCGCCAGCCCCTGCGCATCCACAAAGGCCTCGGTCAGCGGCACATTCTCGCCCTTGATCTGGCGATAGAGCCGATAGGCGTAGTCGCTCACCTCTTCCTGCCGGCGGCTGCCATCGGGCATCAGCACGGTGCGGGTGTAGGTGAAGCTGAACACCGGCTCCAGGCCGGACGACACATTGTCGGCGAACAGCGAAATGGTGCCGGTCGGGGCGATCGAGGTCAGCAGCGCGTTGCGGATGCCATGCTGGGCGATGGCGTCACGCACATCGGCATCCAGCTCGGCAATGCTCTCGCCGGCCAGATACTGGTCGCGGTCGAACAGCGGAAACGCGCCTTTCTCCTTGGCGAGATCGGTGGAGGCCAGATAGGCGGCGCGCTGCAGGCGCTTCATCCAGGCCTCGATCAGCTTCACCGACTGGGCCGAGCCGTAGCGCACGCCGACCATGATCAGCGCATCGGCCAGGCCGGTGACGCCCAGCCCGATACGGCGCTTGGCGCGCGCCTCGGCGGCCTGCTGCGGCAGCGGGAAATTCGAGACATCGATGGTGTTGTCCATCATGCGCACGGCATTGCGCGTCAGGTTGTCCAGCGCGTCCAGATCGAGGGCTGCGTCAGCCTCGAACGGGTTCTTGACCAGGCGCGCCAGGTTGATCGAGCCGAGCAGGCAAGCCCCGTAGGGCGGCAGCGGCTGTTCGCCGCAGGGATTGGTGGCGCTGATGGTCTCGCAGTAATGCAGGTTGTTGCGGCGGTTGATGCGGTCGATGAAGATCACGCCGGGTTCGGCATAGGCATAGGTCGCCCGCATGATCTTGTCCCACAGCTCGCGCGCCTGCACGGTGCGATAGGCGGTGCCGTTGAAGCTCAGCTCCCAGGGCAGGTTCTGCTTCACGGCATTCATGAAGGCGTCGGTCACCAGCACCGAGAGATTGAACATGCGCAGGCGGTTGGCCTCGCGCTTGGCCTCGATGAAGGCTTCGATGTCGGGATGGTCGCAGCGCAGGGTCGCCATCATGGCGCCGCGGCGGCTGCCGGCCGACATGATGGTGCGGCACATGGCGTCCCACACATCCATGAAGGTCAGCGGGCCCGAGGCATCGGCGCCCACGCCCTTCACCGGTGCGCCGCGCGGGCGCAGCGTCGAGAAGTCATAGCCGATGCCGCCGCCCTGCTGCATGGTCAGCGCGGCTTCCTTCAGATGCTCGAAGATGCCGCCCATGTCGTCGGGCACGGTGCCCATGACAAAGCAGTTGAACAGCGTGACCTTGCGCGCGGTGCCGGCGCCGGCCACGATCCGCCCGGCCGGCAGGAAGCGGAAATCCTGCAGCGCTTCGGTGAAGGCCGGCAGATGCGCGGCCGGGTCTTTCTCGGCCACGGCCAAGGCACCGGCGATGCGGCGCCAGGTGTCGTCGATGGTCTGGTCCACCGGCGTGCCGTCGGCGCCCTTCAGGCGGTATTTCATGTCCCAGATCTGCTGGGAAATCGGTGCAATCGGCGACATGCGGGTAATCCTGAAACAGACGGAAAGCGGCGCGAGAAAGCTCTGCGCCGCCGGGATAAAGTCAGCGTGACTCTATCGCCCGAAGGGGCAGAGTCCAGTGTAATGTTCCCGAAAGGTTTCTACAGATTGATCCGCAGCCATGCGGGAATCAATATCTTGTAATACCTGACAAATCAGGATTATCCCCGCGATCCGCAAGGGGGTGAATCCGAGTTATCCCAGATTATGCACAGGGCCAGACTGAGCGGATCGGGAGCAGCAGGAGGGACCGGTGCGGCTGGAGAGACCATGGGAAATGGCGGCAATGACCGGCATTGAGGCCGCCTACCGGCAGTCCGCGCCGCAGGCCTGCTTCACCGCCTCGGGCGCCGGCCGCTTGGTCACCAGTTCCAGCGCCGGGATCAGGTTGGCTTTCTTCACCCGCAGGGCCGGCAGTGAGATATACGGCGGCACCGGCTTGCCCAGCAGGGCATGGGCGCCGGCATTGGCCTCGGCGACGCCCAGGTCATAGGGCAGCTGCGCGCCGATGGCCAGAATCTCGCCGCGCGCCACATACATCGCGGTATCGGGACCCAGATCGTTGGTGGTGATCACAACATCGGTGCGCCCGAGGGCCTTGGCGGCGGCGGCGGCCTGCATCGCCGGATCGCCCCAGACGGCGAAGATACCCTTGATGCCGGGATGCGCCGTCAGCATCGCGATGGTCTTCTGGTAAACCTCGCGCGGCTGGGTGAACCGCTCGGTCGCCGCCAGCTTCACGCCGGGATAATTCGACAGCGTCTGCACAAAGCTTTCGCGGCGCGTGGTGACCGAATGATAGGCATCGAAGGCGAAGGTGATCAGGCCCACCTCGCCGCGGCCACCGATGGCGTTGAGCAGTTCTTCCGTGGCCCAGGCCGCGTTCTTCTCGTTGTCGGAGGCCACCACGGTGACATAGTCGCGCCCCGGCGTCATGTTGTGGACCACGTTGTCCATGAACACCAGCTTGATGCCGGCATCGGCAACGCGCCTGTAGGCAGCGGTCTGGGTCGACGGATCGATCGGCACCGAGAAGATGATATCCACCTTGCGGGCGATCATGCCGGCCAGGTGGCCGGCCTGCCGCGCCGGGTTCTGCGCGGCGTCGGTGACCGAGACGACCTCGACGCCGTAGCGCGCCAGCGTGGTGGTGATCGCTTCCACCTGCAGGGCATTCCATGGTGAATCGAGCGCCTGCATGGCGATGGCGGCCTTGAAGCGGCCGGCCCGCAGCCGCCCGATATCGGCATTGCTCAGTGTCAGGGTGTCGGGCGAGGCGGCCGGCGGTCCATGCGGATGGCCCGGCACGGGCTGGCCATAGGGCGACGGCGGCAGCGGCACCATCAGTTCGGCGGCGGTCTGGGACGATGCCGTGCAGGGCAGGCCGGCTGTCACAGCCAGTGCCAGAACGAGCGGCGCTATTTTCGCCCCAACCGCCATTGCCTCTTACCCCCCCGTATCCGTCGCAGTATAGCGCCAATAAACCGTTGGCAGCCATGGCTTCCGGCGGATCGGCTTTTCCGGGTTTGCTTGGAAAAATGCACACCGGATGCTTAAATCCGCCGGTGCCGCAGACAAAGCTGACATTCTTCTGGCCGCTGCGCCTGATCGCTGTCTTCAGCCTGATCGGGCCGGCGATCATATTCGCCTATTCCACCTGGCAGAATTACCGCGAGATCGACGCACAGGCCAACGAGCGTATCGAACGCTCGCTCGATGTGCTGCAGGAACATGCGCTGAAGGCGTTGCAAACGGTCGAACGCTCGATCTCCGAGATCAACGAGGTGGTGGGAAATATTCCGGACCGGGAGATTCGGGCACGAGAGGCCGATCTGTATCTCCGGCTCAAGCGCACGCAGCAGGCCCTCCCGCAAATCGAGGCGATCTGGGCTTTTGATCGCCATGGCCGCCCGCTGGTCTCCAGCACGATCTATCCGGTGCCGCGCGACCTGGACAACACCGACCGCAGCTATTTCGCCGCCCAGAAGGACATGGCGACCGAAACCTATATCAGCGAGGTGATCCGGGCCCGTATCGGCACGCTGTCCTTCTTCGTGGTCAGCGGCCGGCGCCAGGGCGACGATGCCGGCCAGTTCAACGGTGTCATCGCGGTCACCGTGATGCCGCAGCATTTCAGCGAGTTCTACGGCAAGCTGGCGCGCGGCCATGATGCCTTCGGGCTGGTGAAAGCCGATGGGCAGATTCTGGCGCGTTATCCCGATGTAATGGGCCAGCCGGGCACCACCACGCGGATTCCCGCGGTGATTCGTGACAATCCATCCGGTGGTATCTACACGGCGGCCTCTGCGGCGGATGGTGTCGAGCGGCGCAATGGCTATCGCCAGGTGCCGGATTTTCCGGTCTATGTCCTGGCTGGCATCGAAACCTCGGCGCTTGCGGCCGAATTCCGCAACACCATACTGACGCAACTCGCCATCGGCCTGCCCATCGTGCTAGGCATGTTTGCGCTGACAATGTATGCGCTGCGCCGGGCCGAGCGGTTCCACGAGGAGGTGGCGCGGCGCGAGGCGGCGGAAGCTGCATTGAAGCAGGCCCAGCGGCTGGAGGCGATCGGCCAGCTCACCGGCGGCATCGCCCATGACTTCAACAACCTGCTGATGGTAGTGAGCGGAAACGCCGGGCGTTTGAAACGCACGCTGGCTGTGGATGAGCGTACCCGGCGATCGCTGGAGGCTATCGAGATTGCCGTGAAGCGCGGCAGCAATCTGACGCGGCAGCTGCTGTCGTTTGCCCGCCAGCAGACCCATGAGGCGAAGACGGTCGATCTGCGCGAGCGCCTGCCGTTGATCCAGACAATGCTGCAGGCATCCTTGCGCGGCGATATCACCGTTGAGGCCTCGATAGCCCAGGATATCTGGCTCACCAGGGTGGATATTGGCGAGTTTGAACTGGCGCTGCTGAATCTGGCGGTGAATGCCCGCGATGCGATGAGCGGCGGCGGCACGCTCCGTATGCTTGCGGGCAATATCACCCTGGCCGGCCCGAACCCGCTTGGCCTCGACGGCGATTTCGTGGCTGTGGCCGTGTCGGATACCGGTATCGGCATGCCGCCCGAAATTTTGAGCCGCGCCTTTGAACCCTTCTTCACTACCAAGGATGTGGGCAAGGGCACCGGGCTCGGCATGTCGCAGGTCTATGGTTTTGCCACCCAGGCCGGCGGCACTGCAGCGATTGAGAGCGAGCCGGGCCGCGGCACCACAGTGACGCTCTATCTGCCGCGGTCGCTGGATGCCGTGGATGCCGGCAGCGAGACCGGCGCACCGCAGCCTCTGGTGCGCCAGAATGTGAAGGTACTGCTGGTGGAAGACAATCCCGATGTCGCGACAGTGACTCAGGGGCTGCTGGAAGAGCTGGGATGCGCCGTCATCTTGGCTGCCGATGTGCCGGCGGCCCTCGCGGTGCTGCAAAATGTCCGCGACGGTATCGATGTCATCCTGACGGATATCGTGATGCCGGGCGATGCCAACGGCCTGGATCTCGCGCGTCTGGTGCGGCAGCAGAATGGCGACGCGCTGCCGGTCATACTGGCTACCGGCTACAGCGACCAGGCCAAGACGGCAGCCGAGGAAGGCTTCACCATCCTGCGCAAACCTTATGACGCGGCAGCCTTGCAGGTTGCCCTGACCGATGTGCTGAAAATGGCACGTCCGCAGGTGGCGTGAGTCAGCGCGGCGCGAAGGCCCGCGCTTCCAGCTCTTTGGTCGCCGTTTCGATGCTGCCTTCCAGCCGCGCGGTGAACTCGTCGCGCTCCAGGCCCGGCGGGATCACCGGCAGGAAGCGCAGGATCAGCGTGCCCGGCGGCCGCAGCAGGCCGACCTTGGGCCAGAAGCTGCCGGAATTCAGCGACACCGGCAGCACCGGCAGTTTCAGGTCGCGGTAGAGCGCGACGACGCCGGACTGGTATTCCGCCACCTCGCCGGGTTTGGTGCGCGTGCCCTGCGGGAAGATCACGATCTTGCGGCCGGCATCGCGCACGGCGCGCGCGTCCTTCAGCATCTGCTTGAGCGCCGCGCCGCCACCGTCGCGGTCGACCGCGATCATGCCCTGGATGCGGGTCAGCCAGCCGTAGATCGGAATCTTCAGCAGCTCCTTCTTCATCACCACGGCGGGCGTGCCGAAGAGATCGAAGATGATGGCGGTATCCCACAGCGACTGATGCTTGGCCGCCACCAGCGCCGGGCCTTGCGGGATATGCTCGCGGCCCTCGATGCGGACGTCGATGTTGCAGATTACGCGCAGCAGCACATTCAGGCTGCGGCCCCAGAAGGCATTCATGCGGAAGACATGGGCGCGGCGGTTCAGCGCCATCGGCACCAGGCTGTAGACCGCCACCAGCGTGGTCCAGGCATAGAAGACGCCCTGGAACAGCAGCGAGCGGATCCAGATCATGATTTGCTCTCGACCGTGGCGGTGAGCTGCTGGTCGAGGCGGGCGCGCAGCAGGGCGGCGGCGTATTTGCTGTATTCGCCGAGCAGGAACAGCGTCGCCGTGCGGCGCTGCCACCAGTCTTCCACCCGCATGGCATCGGAACGCACCGGATGCGGCACGATGCTGATGCCGGGCATGCGGTAGCCGAATTCCACCAGCGCCCGCGGCATATGGTAATTCGCCGTCACGATGCGCACCGACTTGTAGCCGCGCGCCTGGGCCCAGCTCGCCGTCTCGGTGGCATTGCCGGCCGTATCGTCGGCCTCGAAGCCGAGATCGACGCAGCATTCGAACAGCAGTTGCAGGTCCATGCCGCGCCAGTTGTTGGCCGACTGCGCCACATCGGGCATCGCCTTCTGCACGGCTTCCATCAACGTTGCCCGTGTGGCGCTCTGGCTGACGCCTGACACCAGCAGGCGCTCGGCCTTGTTCTCGTTCAGCAGGCGCAAAGCCGTGCTCATGCGCGCTGCGCCGCCGGTCAGCACCACGATGGCATCGGTGCGCGATTCATCGGGCTGCTGCGGCATCTGTTCGACGCGCTCGACATAGGCCACGGCGCCGCCGAGCCAGAGCAGGCCGAGGCCGAGCAGCAGCAGGATCCAGCGTTTCAGCCAGCTGATGACGGGAAGGGAGTCGGAACGGTCGCGCGCCATGGCAAATCGTTGATCAGTCTCGGGTCGCTTCAGGGGTCTCCGCCAGCAGGCGGTCGACGGCTTCGGTCAGATTTTCCACCACCGTGACCGGCAAAACGTCCTCGGGCAAGCCTTTCGCCAGCATGCGGCGGCCCTTGCCGGTGCGGACCAGCATGCGCTGGCAGTCAGCCGCCCGGCCGGCCTGCAGGTCGATGACATTGTCGCCGATAAACACGGTGTTCTGCGGTGCAGTACGAAACTGCGCCATCGCCTCGCGCAGCATGCCCGGCCCGGGCTTGCGCCGGTCGGTCACCGCCCAGGGCGGATCGGGGGCGAAGAAGATCGCATCGATGCGGGCGCTGCTCCGCGCCAGATGGCTGCGCAGGGTATCGTGGATGCGGTCCAGCATCGCCGTGTCGATGATGCCCTTGCCGACGCAGGCCTGGTTGGTGCAGATCGCCACCGGCCAGCCGCGCGCATTCAGTCGCGCCACCGCTTCGCCGACACCGGGCAGCATCACCAGCTCGTCGGGCGACTTCACATAATCGTCGTCGATGTCCTGGTTCAGCACGCCGTCGCGGTCGAGCAGGATCAGCATGGCGGCCTCACAGCATGCGGCGCAGCGCGCCGAGCACGGTCAGCCGCGCCGTGACGATGGCCAGCAGCGCCGCGCCGACCGGCAGCACCAGCAGCGCCAGCCAGTGCCACCATAGCAGCGCCAGGCCGGGCAGCAGGCCGGTGCCGACGCCGCCGGCAAGAAGCTGGATGCCGAGCAGCACGGCGATGGCAAGCACCGCGCCGATGGCGCCGCCGCGGATCGCTTGCGTCGCCACATGGCGCTGGAACTGGCGCGCGATATAGCCGTCTTCGGCGCCGATCAGATGCAGCAGTTCGATGGTGTCGCGGCGCGCCGCCAACCCGGCCCGCGTGGCGAAGATCACCATGGCGGCCGAGGCGAGGCCGACCAGCAGCACGATGCTGGCGCCCAGGCTCTGCAACAGGCGGCCGAGTTGCACGAGCCGTTCGAGCCAGGGTTTGGGATCGTCGATGCGCGCGCCCGGCACGGCATTGCTCAGGCGTGCGCCCAGCGCCTGCACCGACAGCGCGGCATTGTCGTCCAGTGTCACGTCGATCAGGCCGGGCAGCGGCAGGTCGGCCTGCAAGGCTTCGGCGCCGAGCCAGGGCTGCAGCAGCGCCTCGACCGCACTGCGCGGCAGCGGCTCGGCTTTCGCCACGCCGGGCACGCCGCGCAGCACATTCAGCGCGGCCGCGATGCGCGGCGCCATCGGCTGGCCCGGGCGGTCGGCGATCTGCACGGTGAGTTTCGCCGCCACGCCGCGGCGCCAGCCGTCGATGGTGCCGTCCAGCGCCAGCGCGCCGGCAAAGGCCAATGCTGCGAGGAACACCATCACCGCCAGCGCCCAGGGCAGGAAGCGCGCGCCGGTATCGACGTCCAGCTGCAGGTCCGAGACGCGGGCGGATCGACGCGCGCTCATGCGGCGTTTCTTTCGATCAGCAGCTGGCCGGCGCGCAGGCGCATCACCGGAAAGCGGAATTCCTGCAGCAGATGCGTGTCATGGGTGGCGAGTACGACAGCGGTGCCGAGCTTGTTCAGCTCGACAAACAGATACATCAGGCGCTGCGCCATATCGGGATCGACATTGCCGGTCGGCTCGTCGGCCAACAGCAGGCTGGGTCTTGCAATAACAGCCCGCGCGATCGCCACGCGCTGCTTCTCGCCGCCCGACAGCGTCGCCGGCCGCGCCTCCAGCCGGTCGCCGAGACCGACCCAGCTCAGCAGTTCGCTGACATGCTCGCGGGTGCGTTTCTCGTCGGCGCCGGCGATGCGCAGCGGCAGGGCGACATTGTCCAGCGCGCTTAAGTGGTCGAGCAGGCGGAAATCCTGGAAAACCACGCCGATGCGCCGGCGCAGCATGGGCAAAGCGGCGCGGCTGGCAGTGGAAACATCCTGGCCGAACATGCTGATCAGGCCCCGGCTCGGGCGCTGGGCCAGGTAGAGCAGCTTGAGCAGGGAGGTCTTGCCGGCGCCACTCGGACCCGCCAGGAAATGGAAGGACCCGGCGCCCAGCTCGAAGCTCACATCCCGCAGCACCTCCGGCCCGGGGCCGTACCGCATGCCGACGTTCTGGAAACGCACCAAGTCCGGATCTCCTCCGAATCGACCAAGGCCTTGCCAGCCAATATCTTGCGAGGCTGTAGCCTTGCTTAAAAGGCCCTGTCCGTCCTATAAGGGAAAGCATCCGGAAACGCAAAAGGGCTGACTTCAGGCTGACTTAAGGCATGATTCTTACCTGCCCAAGCTGCGAAACCCGGTTCCACGTCGAACCCTCCACCTTTGGCGCTGCGCCGCGGAAGGTCCGCTGCTCGCGTTGTCGGCAGGTCTGGAACCAGGAACCGCTGCCCGAACCCGAGCCGCCGGCACCGCCCGCCGTGGTGCAGGCGGCCGCCCAAGCCGCCGCTGCGGCCGAGGATGACTGGGTGCCGCCGCCGCCGCCGGGCGGCAAGCCGCCGCCGCCGGAAAAGATCACCGCCCCGCCGCTGTCCGATCTCGACATGGCGCCGCCGGCGCCCGATCTGGATGCGCCGCCGGTGCCGCGGATCGCCGGTTTCGACGACGATTTCGAGCTGAAGCTGGACGATATGGACCGGCCGCCGCCGCTGCATCCGCCGCTGGACGAGCCGTTCAGCCCGCTGGCGCCCGAAGACGAAGACCCCGACGACGTGCTGAACAAGCGCCGCGCCCGCCTGGCCGAGGCCGGGGTGCAGCGCGCGCCGGCCAAGCCGAAGAAAAAGCGTTCCTGGGCCTGGGTCGGCTGGCTGCTGCTGCTCGCCGTGCTCGGCGGCATCGCCGGCGGCGGCTATGAAAAGCGCGTCGAACTGGTCGCCTTCTATCCGCCGCTGGCCAAGCTGTACGAGCATCTGGGCATCCCGGTCGAGGCGGCCCAGTGGCTGGGGCTAGAGCTGCATAACCTGAAATCCGCCACCATCCTGGACGGCGGCCAGACCAAGATCGCCGTCTCCGGCGAGGTGGTGAATGTCGGCGAGATCGAACGGCCGCTGCCGCCGATTCGCATCGCCATGCGCGGCGCCAATGGCAGCGACCTGGGCGCCGTGATGATCAAGCTCGAACAGTCGACCATCGCCACCGGCGAAAAGCTCGGCTTCGATGTCCGCCTGCCGGCGCCGAAGGACGAGGTGGTCGACCTGGAAGTGGCCTTCTCCAGCCAGCCCACGCCCTGACGCCCCCGACGGTCCACTGCAGCCGGTTTGCATCCGCCGGTTGATCGCACAGCCATATTGCGCGTTTTCTTTCATGCTGTGTTGCAGTATGGTTAAGGCGTTGGCGCGGCATGACAGGCCCGCCACCTGAGCTGATTTCAGAAGAGGTGGCCGTCCAGGGGCAAAAAACTGCCTGGCGGACGACGGTCGTCGGCGAGGGCCTATGGCGCGTATATTGGTTGCTGAAGATGAGGCGCCGGTTCGCGAATATGTGCGGCGCATCCTGGAATCCCAGGGACATGACGTGGTCGTGGTCAACGACGGCGCCGATGCCCTGGTGAAGCTCGCGCGCCAGTCCTTCGATCTGCTGCTCACCGATCTCACCATGCCCAATATGGACGGCGTCGAGCTTTGGCTGCGGGTGGCGCGCGACTGGCCCGATCTACCGGTGTTGATGATGTCGGGCTATACGGCGCAGCATGCCCGCGTGCACGATCTCGGCGTCAGCACCCAGCCGGTGCTGCAGAAGCCCTTCAGCATGGTCGATCTCAACACCGCGGTGGAGAAGGCTCTGGCGACGCGCGAGACGGCGTAGGGCGTTCAGTTCCAGCGACACCCAACATCTCCGTCATGCCACGCCCTGCGTGGCATCCACGTCTTTGTCTTTCGAAGCATGCAAGTCGTGGATGCCACCGCTGCGCGTTGGCATGACGGTCAATGATTTCGTCATTCCCGCGAAAGCGGGAATCCAGGGCAAAGGCCTGAGCCTGCGGGTCTGGGTCCCCGCTTTCGCGGGGACGACAAAAAAATTGGGGTGCTCAGAACCGGCGCAGCAGGCGGTCGAGATAGTCCAGTTCCTGCGGGGCGCGCTCGCGGTTGCCGGCGCGGCGCTGCAGTTCTTCCAGGATGCGGCGGGCGCGTTCCGTCGGCGCCATGTCGGGGACCTTGGTGGCCTCGCCGGCATTCTCGTAGCCGGTGGTGTTGCGACCCAGCGGATCGCGCACCGGGTTGCGCTGGTTCTGGCGCGAATCAGCCGCCGCTGCCTGGCCATCGGGGTTGCCGCGCTGGGCCTGCTGCATCTGGTTCAGGCCCTGCCGCATTTGATCGAGCGCATCGGTCTGGCCCTGCATCGCCTCGCCCGGTTCGCCGCGGCGTAAACTTTCGCGCGCATCCCGCATCGAGCGTTCGGCCTTGCCGAGCTGGTCGGGCAGCTGCCCGTTGCGTTCGCCCAGCCGGCTCATCATCTCGCCCAGCTTGCGCCGCAGCTCGTCCTGCTGCCGCGCATCGGCTTCGTTCTCGGCGCGCTGCTGGGCATTGCCCTCGCCGCGCTGGCCCTGCTGGCTGCGACGGAAGCTGCGGTCCAGCAACTGCTGCTGCTGGCGCATCATGTCGCCGAATTCCTGCATCATCTGGCCCTGCTGGCCCTGGCCGCGCTGCCCCCGTTGTCCGCGCTGGGCCTGGCGCTGCTGCTGGCGGCCTTCCGGCATCTTGGCGATGCGGCCATTCTTCATGGCTTCCAGCATGCGCTGCATCTGCTGCAGCATGTCTTTCGCCTGGTCGCGGTCGCCCATCTGCGCCATGTCCTGGGCCTGGTCCATCATGTCCTGCAGGTCGTCGCTGCTGAGCGCTTCTTCGTCTTCGCCCAGTTCCTCGGGCTCTTCGCCCCGCGCCATGCGCTCCAGGGCATCCTGCAGCATCTGTTCCAGCATGCGGTCCATTGCCTGCTGCAGTTCCCGCATCAGGTCCTGGATTTCCTTGTCATCGGCATTGCGGTCGATGGCATCCTGCAGCTTGTCCATCAGCGCCTGGAAGTCGCGCTCGCCCTGGCTCGATTTGCCATCCTCGATATGCAGGGCGGTCTGCCACAGCAGGTCCTGCACGGCGGTGATCGAGGCGGCATTCCGGTTCAGGCTCAGGCGGGCCGCCGACATGCGCAGGCCCAGATGCGCCGTGGTGTCGTCGCGATAGCGTTCCGGCGCCAGCGACAGGGCGCGCAGGGCGGTGACCACGCGCTGCCACTGCTGCGGCTTCAGCGCCAGCTCGCGGCGCTGCTCGACGATGGCTTTCGCCACCGGATGGGTGAAGCGGCGCGCCGGCAATGTCACGGTCGTGCTGTCGCTGCGGCCGGTCTGGCCGATGGCATCGGCGGCCACCAGGGTCATCGACACCTGCAGGCCGGCCCAGGGATGCGCCGTGAAATCGAAGCTCTGCTTGTCGGTGATCCTGCTGGCGCCGCCCAGCGGCACCGGCCAGTCGACCAGCACCGGCGCCTCGGCGCCATCGCGGGTCAGTTCCAGCTTGACCTGCTGCACGGCGTAATCGTCCTCGGCCTCGAAGCTGACCTCGAGTTCGATGCGCTTGGCCACCTTGGGCTCTTCCGCATACCGGATCTTCGGCGCCAGATCGGGCACCACGCGCAGCGGCCATTCGGCAAACACCTTGTCACGCCGCAGCAGCGTCAGCGCCGGATGTTCGCCCTGCGCCAGGTCGATGGCGAGATCGAGTTCGCCATTGCGCTCGTCGATGGCATGCAGGCTCTGCTCGCTCTTGCCGAACCGCAAGGAGAAGCCCTCGGGCGCCGCGGCCAGCCGCAGTTTCAGCAGGCTGCCGGTTGGAATCGAAAGCGCTGCGTTGCCTGGCGGCACCGGCACGGCCTTGCCGTCACGGGTGAGGAACAGCGGCGCGCGGCCGGTATAGGGCGGCGGCGTGATCCAGGCTTCCACGGCGATCTGGGTGCCCGGCGGCAGCGCCGTGCCGGGATTGAGCGTATCGGCCAGGCGCTGGCCGCGGTCTTCGCCGGGGCTGGCCCAGGCCACCACCAGCAGCAGGGCAAGGGCCACGCGGAAGCCCCAGATGTCACGGCGCCACCAGCCGGCTTCCGGGGTGCCGACGCGCACCTCGGCTAGCTGGGCCAGCGCGCGGCGGCGATGCAGGTCCCAGATGGCGCGGGCGATCGGGTCCTGCTGTTCGGCCGAGAGCGTGTCGGCGGCGGCTTCCAGCGGGCGGTGCTGCAGCAGGTTGACCCGTTCCAGCCGGCGCATGGCGGCGGCGCGGTTGGGCCAGCGCAGGCTATGCAGGTCGCGCCAGACCAGGGCGGCGAAGCCGGCGGCAAAGCCGGCGAGCGCCAGCCAGTGCAGCCAGACCGGCAGGAAGCGCCAGACATCGAAACCGGCGAGGATGAACAGGACGGCCAGCAGGCAGGCGGCCGGCATCAGGGCGGGCCAGAGCTGTTCCCAGAACAGGGCGGCGCGGGCAAAGCCGAGGCGACGTTCCAGCACCGGCGACAGGTCCCGGTCCGTTGCGGGACCGGAAACCGGGTGATCGCTGGTCTTTACGCCTTCGCCTCGTTGAACCATGCTGGGAGGGTCTCCAGGGCCGTCATCTCTTCAATAGTGGCGCGTCGGCGCGTAATGGCAAACCGGTCGCCGCTGACCAGCACCTCAGGCGCCAGCGGACGGGCGTTGTAGGTGGAGGCCATAGCCGAACTATACGCACCTGCGGAAAGGATGGCCAACAAATCTCCGGCATCGGCCGGCGGCATCGGACGCTCCTCGGCGAAGGTGTCGCCGGTCTCGCAGACCGGGCCGACGATATCCACCGGCGCCAGATTAGCCCCGGGATTCGGGGATTTAACCGGCACGACGCGGTGAAAGGCCTCGTACATGGCCGGCCGGATCAGGTCGTTCATGCCCGAATCGAGGATCAGGAAGGTCTTCTGCTCGGCCTGTTTCACATAGGTCACCTGCGTGAGCAGCAGGCCGGCATTGCCGACCAGGTAACGGCCGGGCTCCAGCGCGAATTCACAGTCAAGCTTGCCCATATGCTTGCGCACCAGGGCGGCATAGTCGCGCGGATCGGGCGGCGTCTCGTCGTCATAGGTGATGCCGATGCCGCCGCCCAGGTCGATGCGGCGGATATTGTGGCCGGCGGCACGCAAAGATGTGACCAGTTCGGCCAGGCGCTCGAAGGTGGCTTCATAGGGCGCCAGTTCGGTGAGCTGGCTGCCGATATGCACATGCACGCCGACGATCTCGATGCCGGGCAGCTTTGCCGCTTCTGCATAAATCTCCAGCGCGCGCTGATAGGCGATGCCGAATTTGTTGGCGGCCTTGCCGGTGGTGATCTTCTTGTGCGTCTTGGCATCCACATCGGGATTGATGCGGATGGCGATCGGCGCGGTCCGGCCGAGCGCTGTCGCCACTTCGGACAGCGCATGCAGCTCGGGCTCGGATTCGACGTTGAACTGCGCGATGCCGCTGTTCAGCGCCAGCGCCATTTCATCGCGTGTCTTGCCGACGCCGGCGAAGATGATCTTCTGCGGCGCGATGCCGGCCTTCATGGCGATCTGCAGTTCGCCGCCCGAGACCACATCGGCGCCGGCGCCCAGGTCGCGGAAATGCCGCAGCACCGCCAGGCTGGCATTGGCCTTCATCGCATAGGCGATCAGATGCGGCAGGCCGGCGAAGGCGTCTTTCAGGCTGTTATAGCGGTCGGTCAGCGCCTGGCTGCTGTAGACATAGGCCGGCGTGCCGACTTCGGCGGCGATCCTGGCCAGGGGGACATTCTCGGCGCACAGCGCGCCGTCGCGATAGGCAAACCAGGGAAAACCGGTCATCGGACTCTCAAGCGGAAAGGGGATCAGTAATAGCGGATCGATTCGCGGCGCGGCGGCAGGGTGCCGGGGCGCTCGGTCGCATCGGGCGGATAGTCGGGCACGTCCTTGCGGCCGCAGGCAGCGAGCGTGAGCGTGATGAACACGGCGAGCATTATAACCTTCGTCGCTCCCGCGAAAGCGGGAGCCCAGGGGCCGCGCAAAGACTGGATCTCCGCTTTCGCGGGGATGACGGCGGAGATGTAATGGATCTCGCTCATGCTCACCCCTTCTTCGCCAGCAGTTTGCGCCAGCGCGCCACCTGCTTCTTCACATTGGCCGGTGCCGTGCCGCCATAGGACACGCGGCTCTTCACCGAATTCTGCACGCCCAGCACCGCGAAAATCTCCTTGGTGATGCGCGGCTCGACGCTCTGCATCTCCCTCAGCGTCAGGGCTTCCAGCGGCTTGTCCTGGCTTTCGGCCATGCGCACGATGCGCCCGGAGACATGATGGGCATTGCGGAAGGGCATGTCGAGCTTGCGCACGCACCAGTCGGCCAGGTCGGTCGCCGTCGTGTAGCCCTCGCCGGCGGCATCCTGCATGCGCGGCGCATTGGCCTTGAGGTCGGCGATCATGCCCGCGGTGGCGGCGATGCAGAGTTCCAGGCTCTCGACCGCATCGAAGGTCGGTTCCTTGTCTTCCTGCATGTCCTTGCCGTAGGTCATCGGCAGGCCCTTCATGGTGATCAGCAGGGCATTCAGGCTGCCGACGATGCGGCCGACCTTGCCGCGCACCAGTTCGGCGGCATCGGGGTTGCGCTTCTGCGGCATGATCGACGAGCCGGTGGTGAAGGCGTCAGACAGCGTGACAAAGCGGAATTGAGCAGACGTCCACAGCACGATCTCTTCGGCAAGGCGCGACAGATGCACGGCACAGATCGATGCGGCCGACAGAAACTCCAGCGCATAGTCGCGGTCGGCCACCGCATCCAGCGAATTGCTCATCGGTCCGGCGAAGCCCAGATCCTTGGCCGTGCTGTGGCGGTCGATGGGCAAAGAGGTGCCGGCCAGCGCTGCGGCGCCGAGCGGGCTTTCGTTGAGCCGCGCGCGGGCATCCTTCAGGCGCGAACGGTCGCGGCCGGTCATTTCCACATAGGCCATCAGATGGTGGCCGAAGGTCACCGGTTGCGCCGCTTGTAAATGGGTAAATCCTGGCATCACCGTTGCGGCGTATTCATCGGCGCGGCGCAGCAGGGTGAGTTGCAGGTCGTTGAGGCCGGCATCGATGCGGTCGATGGCGTCGCGCACCCACAGGCGGAAGTCGGTCGCCACCTGGTCGTTGCGTGAACGCGCGGTGTGCAGACGTCCGGCCGGCGTGCCGATCAGCTCGGCCAGCCGCGCCTCCACATGCATGTGGATGTCTTCCAGCGCCAGATCGATCTTGAACTTGCCGGCCTCGATCTCACGCAGAATTGTCTCCAGGCCGCCCAGGATCTTCTTGCCCTCGGCCGCCGAAATGAGACCCTGCCGCACCAGCATGCGGCAATGCGCCATCGAGCCGCGGATATCCTGGCGATAGAGCTTGCGGTCGAAGCGGATCGAGGCGTTGATCTCGGTCATGATCGCCGCCGGGCCTGCGGCAAAGCGTCCGCCCCACATGCTGTTGGCTTGCTTGCGGGGTGCCTTGGACTTATCTGATTTCTTGCGTGCGGACATGATCGGGATGACTACGGGTATGAAACGGTTTCTGGCGATGGCGGCGCTGCTTGCGGCCCTGGCAAACCCTGCCATGGCAGCCGAATTGCCGCGTGCCGGTGAGATGCGCAAATTTAACCTCTCGGCCGAGCGGATGCCAGTCGCCATGGCCGAATTCCAGGATCCGGCCGACCAGACCGTCACGCTGGCCGCATTCCGGGGCCAGGTGGTGCTGGTCAATCTCTGGGCCACCTGGTGCATTCCCTGCCGCGTCGAGATGCCGGTGCTCGACCGTCTGGCGGGCCTGCGCGGCTCTAAGGATTTCGCCGTCGTCACCATCGCCCAGGATCGCGGCGGCCGGGCCAAGGTCGAGGCCTTCCTCGCCCAGATCGGCGCCAGCCGGCTCAAGCCCTATCTCGACAGCTCGATGAAATCCGGCCGCGCCTGGGGCGCCGTCGGCCTGCCCACCACCATCCTGATCGACCGCCAGGGCCGCGAGGTCGGCCGCCTGATCGGCGAGGCGCACTGGGACCAGGCGGACGCGCTCGCGCTCATTGATGCGCTGATTGCGGAGAAGAACTGAGCAGTTAGGACTGCTTGGCCGGCTGAGCTGGGCGCATCCCGCGCACCAACTTGCCTTCGACACCGAGGTACAAATCTTCCGCGCGCTGGCCCTGCCGATCTTCCACAGTTACGGTGAAGTGCTGGCCATGAACGCGATCAGTGCCGAAGCGGGCGGTCAGGATGACAATCTCTGTAGGATCGATGCTGTGCTTCTTGCACAAATCCGGCAGGGCTTTGCTGTATCTCCGGATGGCTGTGGCGAGTGCCAGAGAGGGCTCGCTGCCTTGACTGGTGCCGGCCAAGAAATCGACCAGGATGAATCCTTCGGACGATTCTGCAGCTTCGGCATAAATATCAGTGCTGATTAACCCGGCCATCAAGCCAAGGCCAGATGCCAGAGAGGCGCTGATATTGTGGCCAACAGATCTTAGGTCGCCGATCTTCATGATCTGAATCTAACAAAAAAGCCCGCCGGTTGGCGGGCTTTTTATCGGGCCTTTTTACCGCGTCGGCGTCGGATGTTCGCCGCGATAGTCGTAGAAGCCGCGGTTGGTCTTGCGCCCCAACCAGCCGGCTTCGACATACTTCACCAGCAGCGGGCAGGGACGATACTTGCTGTCGGCCAGGCCCTCGTAGAGCACCTGCATGATGGAGAGGCAGGTGTCGAGGCCGATGAAGTCGGCGAGCTGGAGCGGCCCCATCGGATGGTTGGCACCCAACTTCATGGCGGTGTCGATGGCTTCCACCGAGCCGACGCCCTCATAGAGCGTGTAGATCGCCTCGTTGATCATCGGCAGCAGGATGCGGTTGACGATGAAGGCGGGGAAATCTTCGGAATTGGCCGGGGTCTTGCCGAGCTTGATGGTCAGCTCGCGCACCATCTTGAAGGTATTCTCATCCGTGGCGATGCCGCGGATCAGCTCGACCAGCGCCATCACCGGCACCGGGTTCATGAAATGCATGCCCATGAACTTTTCCGGCCGGTCGGTGCTGGAGGCCAGGCGCGTCACCGAAATCGACGAGGTGTTGGTGGCCAGCACCGCATCGGGCTTCAGCACCGGGCAGAGCTCAGCGAAGATCTTTTTCTTCAGGCCCTCGTTCTCGGTGGCGGCTTCCACCACGAAATCGGTGGTGGCGAAGGCGCGGATGTCGTTCGAGGTGCGGATCAGGGTCAGCGCCTTGGCCTTGTCGGCCTCGGTGATCTTGCCGCGGCCGATCTGGCGGTTCATGTTGCCGCCGATCACCTCCAGCGCCTTGTCGAGCTGGGCGGCGTTGATGTCCTGCAGGACAACCTCGTAGCCGGCCAGCGCGCAGACATGGGCGATACCAGTGCCCATCTGGCCGGCGCCGATCACCCCAATGGTCTTGATCATGCGGTTCCCCGGTCCTTCGCGGCTTACTTGGCTAGCTCGTCTGCGAGCTCGGGCAGGATCTTGAACAGATCGCCGACCAGGCCGTAATCGGCGACCTGGAAGATCGGCGCCTCTTCGTCCTTGTTGATGGCGACGATCACCTTCGAGTCCTTCATGCCGGCCAGATGCTGGATCGCACCCGAGATGCCGACCGCCACATAAAGCTGCGGCGCCACGATCTTGCCGGTCTGACCGACCTGATAGTCGTTCGGCACGAAGCCGGCGTCTACCGCGGCGCGGCTGGCGCCGACGGCAGCGCCGAGCTTGTCGGCCACCGCTTCGATCAGCTTGAAATTCTCGCCCGAGCCCATGCCCCGGCCGCCAGACACAATAATTTTCGCAGACGTCAGCTCCGGACGGTCCGACTTCTGCAGCTCCTGGCCGACGAATTTCGACAGGCCGGTGTCGGCAGCGCCTTCGGCCTTCTCGACCGTGGCGGAACCGCCTTCGGCGCTGGCTGCGGCAAAGCCGGTCGTGCGCACGGTGATGACCTTGATGGCATCCGACGACTGCACGGTCGCCATGGCGTTGCCGGCATAGATCGGGCGCACGAAGGTATCGGCGCTTTTCACTTCGACGATGCCGGAAATCTGCATCACGTCGAGCAGGGCGGCCACGCGCGGCAGCACATTCTTGCCGCTGGTGGTTTCCGGCGCCAGGATCGCGGCATAGCTCTTGCCGAGCTGCGCGATCAGCGCGCCGAGCGGTTCGGCCAGGCCATGGGCATACTGGTCGCCCTCGACCTGGATCACCTTGGCGACGCCGGCGATCTTCGCGGCGGCGGCGGCTGCCGCATCGGCACCCTTGCCGGCGACCAGCACATGCACATCGCCGCCGATCTTGGTGGCGGCGGTCACGGCATTCAGCGTCGGCGCCTTGATCGAGGCGTTATCATGTTCGGCAATGACGAGGATGCTCATCTCAGATCACTCCCGCTTCGGTGCGCAGCTTCTGCACCAGGGTGGCAACATCGGGCACCTTGATGCCGGCCGAGCGCTTCGGCGGCTCGTCCACCGACAGCGTCTTCAGGCGCGGCGCGATATCGACGCCCAGGTCTTCCGGAGTCTTCTCGTCGATCGGCTTCTTCTTCGCCTTCATGATATTGGGCAGCGACGCATAGCGCGGCTCGTTCAGGCGCAGGTCGGTGGTCACCACGGCGGGCAGCTTGAGTTCGACGGTTTCGAGGCCGCCGTCCACTTCGCGCACGACCGTTGCCTTGCCGTCGGCGAAGCTCGCCTTGTTGGCAAAGGTGCCCTGCGACCAGTTCAGCAGCGCCGACAGCATCTGGCCGGTCTGGTTGCTGTCGTCATCGATGGCCTGCTTGCCGACGATCACCAGCTGCGGCTGTTCGGCCTCGACCAGCTTGGCGAGAATCTTGGCAACCGCCAGCGGCTGCACTTCGGCGTCGGTCTTCACCAGGATGCCGCGGTCGGCGCCCATGGCCAGCGCGGTGCGGAGCGTTTCCTGCGCCTGGGCCGGGCCGATCGAAACGGCGATCACTTCGGTGGCGGTGCCGGCTTCCTTGAGGCGCACGGCTTCCTCGACGGCGATTTCGTCGAAGGGATTCATCGACATCTTGACGTTGGCGAGATCGACACCCGTCTTGTCCGCCTTGACGCGGATCTTGACGTTGTAGTCCACCACGCGCTTGACCGCGACCAGAACCTTCATGGACGTCCAACCTTAGTTGTTGCGATACAGCTGCGAGCGATACGGTAGTGAAAGACACGGCTGGCGGCTCGGGAATTCCTGCCGCGCCGGCGTTTTTCGCGCTGCACACTATAACCCGCACCCAAGGCTGTCAACGAACCGACACCCGGCCTTCCCCTCGGTCAAGTGCTGGCCGGGCCGCAGTAATTTGCCAATCGCCGGCGTCTGGCGGACAGCGGCTCAATCGGTTTTTTCAGCCATCATGCCGATGGGCGCGGGCTGCGATGCAACCGTGCGGTAGAAGCTCTCATAGCGGGCAATCACGCTGGGCAGGCTGAACTGGCTTTCCGCGCGCTGGCGCATCCGCACCTGCCATGCGGCGCGTTCGGCCTCCGGCATCTCCAGGATGCGCGTCACCGCATCGGCCAGGGCCTGCGGATTGCGCGGCGGCACGGTGAGGCCGCAATCGCCCAGGATCACGGCGCTATCACCCACCGCGGTGGCCACGCTCGGCACGCCGCAGGCCAGCGCTTCGCCCAGCACATTGGGAAAGCCTTCGCCATAGGCCGAGGTCAGCGTCAGGATATCGAAATCCGGCAGCAGGGCCGCCACATCGAGGCGCTCGCCCAGCAGATGCAGCCGCGCGCCCAGCGCGTCGCGTCCGCCGGCCAGTGTCGCGGATGCGGGCGTGCAGCCGCGTCCCACCAGCACGAAATGCAGGTCGGGATGCCGCGCGGCCAGCAGTTTGGCCATCGCCACGAAGGTGGCGTGATCCTTCATCGGATCGATGCGCGCCACCATGCCGACGATCCTGTCGCTCGGCGCCAGGCCCAGCTCGCCGCGCAGCGCACCGGTGGCCTCCTGACGGAAGGCCGTCAGGTCGAACCCGTTGGGAATGGTGGTCCAGCCATCGGCGTGATAGCCCAGCGCAATATGATGGCGGCGGCCGGCTTCGGAATTGGTGAGGATGGTTTTCGGCAGGCGCGACAGCGGCGCCAGCAGGCGCAGCACCATCCGCGTGCGCGGCGAATAATCGTCCAGGTTCATGTCGGAACAGCGCAGGTTCCAGACCAGCCTGGCATCGGGATAGGTCAGCGCGCGGATCAGGGTGCCGATCAGATCGGCATGATACAGCCAGGTCTGCAGCACCTGCGGCCGCAGCTGCCGCAGTAGGCGGCTCAGTCGCCACAGGGCGCGCGGCAGCGTGAGTAGCCCGGTCATGCCCAGGGCATGGACGGGAATCCCGGCCTCGCGCAGCCGTTTGCCGATCGGGCCCTCCACCGTCAGGCTGATCACGGTATTGCTGAATGCGCCGCTGTCCATGCCGGTGACCAGCTTCTCGAGCATATGCTCGGCGCCGCCGACCCGCAGGCTGGTGATCAGATGCACGATCTGGATGGTCATTGCGCCATGACGCTGGATTTACGCTTTTACGCCGAGTTACGTTTTTCAGTCAGCCCCGCGTTTATAAAGGCCGCCGGGTTGCTCCGCCACCACCGAATCCGGCCGATTTGCCCACTGATTGCAGGGGCTTGGCCTTGGTCGCCCCCCGGTATGCCTTCCACCGTTTATGCATAGCCTTGGCTGCAATTCCGGCTTCCAGTCACAGCCTGTATTGACTTTTATTCCTATATACTCTATATGTTCTTTTTGAGAGGACCCTTTGACCCAGGAGCCCGGCCATGGCTGACCGCTATGATCCGTTTAAGGATGAATCTCTCGGCACACCGCAGGCAAAGCCCAGGCGCAAATCCCCGGTGATGATCGACTGGAAGGCCGTCGCCCGCCGACTGGCCCAGGGCGAGGCCCCCGATGCCGTCGCCGCCGCGCTTGGCCTCCGGGAAGACCGGATCTGGCTGCATCTGAAAAACAGCCTGCGGTTCCGCTTCCTGCTCGGCCAGGCGCTGGAACGGCAGCGCCTGCTGTCCGACCTGCGGCTGGCTGCCGGCGGCCGGACGGCGGTGCTCGGCCGTGGTCTGCAGTCCGAGGCGCTGGACGCCGAAATGCTGCGCTGTCTGCTGGCCGATGAGGCGCTGATCGCCGCGCCGGACGATCTGGCGCAGCGGATCGAGACCCTGGGCCAGACCGCGCGCCGGCCGCCCAACATGGCCCTGCGTGCCCGGTTCGCCGCCGAACGCCGCGAGATGGATGCCTTTGTGGCCAGAAGCGTCGCGCTGCTGAAGGCCAGCCAGGCCCCAGAGCCGGAGCCAGAGCCGGCAGACGAAGCTGGACGAAGCGAAACGAAGTCAAACGAAGCCGAAGGAAGCGAAACGAACGCCAACGAAGCTGAACGAAGCGAAACGAAGGCAAACGAAGCGATCGGAAGTCTGCCGGAAGCCTCCGCGCCTGCCGTGGCACGGGCCGAATCCCCGCCGCGCCGCCCGCCGCGACCGCTCCGGCCGCTGGACAGCACTCGTTCGCCCACCATTGTCGATATCGAAGGCCCCGATCTGGCCCGTCTGCGCGCGGCGGGGCTGATCGGTCCGGTGGAGACCTCTTGAGCGGCTCTGGACCCCGGCTCGCGCTGCGCTTGGCCGGGGTGACGGGTGGTTTTGGATCGTCGTCCCCGCGAAAGCGGGGACCCAGAGCTAAGATCGCCGGCTTCCGCAGTCTCGGCCTCATTAACGAATTTCGCGGTCGTCCTCTTGCAGGATACGGCGGGCTTCCCACATTTCGAGCATGGGGTCCGCCCCGGAGCCAGCCGCCAAGCGGGGGCACCGGATTTCAGGACTGCCGGACAAGGAGTTCGACCAATGGATTTCGAGAAATACACCGAGCGCAGCCGCGGCTTTTTGCAGGCGGCGCAGAATATGGCGCTGGCCCGCGGGCATCAGCGCTTCGCGCCCGAGCATCTGCTGAAAGTGCTGATCGACGACCCGGAAGGCATGGCGTCGGGTCTGATCAGGGCGGCTGGCGGCCAGCCTGATCTGGCGAAGCAGAAGAATGAAGAGGCGCTGGCCAAAATTCCCAAGGTGGAAGGCGGCGGCGCCGGGCAGCTTTACATGGCGCCCGAGATGGCGCGCCTGTTCGAGACGGCGGAAAAGCTGCGCGAGAAGGCCGGCGACAGTTTCGTCGCCGCCGAACGCCTGCTGCAGGCCATCGCGCTCGGCACCGGCACGCCGGCCGCCGATGCGCTGAAAGCCGCCAGTGTCTCGCCCCAGTCTCTTGAGAAAGCCATCCAGGATATGCGTAAAGGTCGCAAGGCCGATTCCGCGTCGGCCGAACAGGCCTATGACGCGCTGAAGAAATATGCCCGCGACCTCACGGAGGCCGCCGAACAGGGCAAGCTCGATCCGGTGATCGGCCGCGACGAAGAGATTCGCCGCACGATCCAGGTGCTGTCGCGCCGCACCAAGAACAATCCCGTGCTGATCGGCGAACCCGGCGTCGGCAAGACCGCCATCGTCGAGGGCCTGGCGCTGCGCATCGTCAAGGGCGACGTGCCGGAAAGCCTGAAGAACAAGAAGCTGATGGCGCTGGATCTCGGCGCCATGATCGCCGGTGCGAAATTCCGCGGCGAATTCGAGGAGCGGCTGAAGGCCGTTCTGTCCGAGGTCACCTCGGCCGATGGCCAGATCGTGCTGTTCATCGACGAGCTGCACACCCTGGTCGGCGCCGGCAAGGCCGATGGCGCCATGGATGCGTCGAACCTGCTGAAGCCTGCCTTGGCGCGCGGCGAGCTGCATTGCGTCGGCGCCACCACGCTGGATGAATACCGCAAGTATATCGAGAAGGACGCGGCGCTGGCGCGGCGCTTCCAGGCGGTCTTCGTCGGCGAGCCGACGGTGGAAGACACCATCTCGATCCTGCGCGGCCTGAAAGAGAAATATGAAGTGCATCATGGCGTGCGCATCACCGACAGCGCCATTGTTGCCGCCGCCACGCTGTCGAACCGCTACATCACCGACCGCTTCCTGCCTGACAAGGCCATCGACCTGATCGATGAGTCTGCGGCGCGCCTGCGCATGGAAGTCGACAGCAAGCCCGAGGCGGTGGATGAACTCGACCGCCGCATCATGCAGCTCAAGATCGAGCGCGAGGCGCTGAAGAAAGAGACCGATCCGGCCTCGAAGGACCGGCTGTCGAAGCTGGATGCCGAACTGGCCGATCTGGAAACCCAGTCGCATACGCTGACCTCGGCCTGGCAGGCCGAGAAGGACAAGCTGGGCGATGCGCAGAAGCTGAAGGAACAGCTCGATGCCGCGCGCCTCGATCTCGACCAGGCCAAGGCCAAGTCGGACTGGAACCGCGCATCTGAACTGTCCTACGGCGTGATCCCCGATCTGGAGCGCAAGCTGCAGGATGCCGAAAAGGGTGGCGGCAAGGATAACAAGCAGATCGTGCGCGAGGCGGTTACCGAGAGCGACATCGCCGGCGTGGTGTCGCGCTGGACCGGCATTCCGGTCGACAAGATGCTGTCGGGCGAGCGCGAAAAGCTGCTGAAGATGGAGCAGAAGCTTGGCACCCGTGTGGTCGGCCAGGACGATGCCCTGCTGGCGGTGGCCAATGCGGTGCGGCGTGCGCGCGCCGGCCTGCAGGATCCCAACCGGCCGATCGGCAGCTTCCTGTTCCTCGGCCCCACCGGCGTCGGCAAGACCGAGCTGACCAAGGCGCTGGCCGAATTTATGTTCGACGATGACAGCGCGCTGATCCGCATGGACATGTCGGAATACATGGAGAAGCACTCGGTCAGCCGCCTGATCGGCGCGCCCCCGGGCTATGTCGGCTATGACGAGGGCGGCGCGTTGACCGAAGCCGTGCGCCGGCGGCCCTATCAGGTGATCCTGTTCGACGAGGTCGAAAAGGCGCATCCCGATGTGTTCAACGTGCTGCTCCAGGTGCTGGACGATGGCCGGCTCACCGATGGTCAGGGTCGCACGGTGGATTTCAAGAACACCGTGATCATCCTGACCTCCAATCTGGGCAGCGAGTATCTGGCGCGGGCCGAGGGCGAGCAGATCGACGAGGCGACGCGGCACCAGGTGATGGAAGTGGTGCGCGCAAGCTTCCGGCCGGAATTCCTCAACCGGCTGGATGAAGTGATCCTGTTCCGTCGCCTCAGCCGCGAGAACATGACCGGCATTGTCGATATCCAGCTCGGCCGCCTGCGCAAGCTGCTGGCCGATCGCAAGATCGAGCTGAAGCTGGACGATGCCGCCAAGCACTGGCTCGGCGATGCCGGCTACGACCCGGTCTATGGCGCGCGGCCCTTGAAGCGCGTGATCCAGCGCGCGCTGCAGAACCCGCTGGCCAGCATGATCCTGGAAGGCACGGTGGCCGATGGCGAGACGGTGACGGTCTCGGCCGGGCCGCAAGGCCTGACCATCCAGGGCCGCGCGGTCGACATCGCGGCGGAGTAAAAGAGGCAAGGGCCCCGAGAGACCGGGGCCCTGATGCCCGGCACAAGGCCGGGCATGACACAAAATTAAGGTGTCATGGCCGGGCTTGACCCGGCCATCCACGACTTAATGGGGGTGCAGCGTGGGCGCTAAAAGGTGGGTGTTCGCTATACTGTTTGCAGTCTGCTTAAGCGGGGCAAGCCTTGCGACTCAGCCGGCGATACCCCTGTCTGAACCGGAGCAACGCGCTATTGAAGCTGCAATGCCATATTTCAACAAGACAGGGCGCCTACGTGCCGACTACGACGTAGCGGTGTTTGAGCGAGACGAAGGCGTGTTGGTGCATTTTTTCAACCTTGGTGCAAAAGGCACGAGGGGTTGTCCGCCTGAATGGCCGCACTATGAGGTGTGGCTGCAGAAGGATCGCCGTACATTTATTCGTGCCGGCGTTCCAAGCTGTCGATGATGGCTTTAAGTCGTGGATGCCCGGCACAAGGCCGGGCATGACATCGAGAGTGTTGGTATAAATTGTAGTGTCATGGCCGGGCTTGTCCCGGCCATCCACGTCTTTTTCTGGCACGTCTTCAGACGAGCGTATCGTAGAGATCAGTCCAGTCCGGGTTCTGTGCCAGTATCAGGCGGACCTTCCAGGCGCGCGGCCAGTGTTTCATGGTTTTCTCGCGTTGCAGCGCCAATGCAATGTCGTCATAGGCCTCGGTGTAGACGAGGCATTTCAGTCCGTAGCGTTTGGTGAAACCGGCGATCAAGCCCTCGCGATGCTCGAAGGCGCGGCGTTGTATGTCGCCAGTGACGCCGACATACAGAATGCCGTTCGGTTTGTTGGTCATGATGTAAAGCCATGCATAGGCCATGCGGCAACGCTGGCATGCGTGGATGGCCGGGACAAGCCCGGCCATGACAAGGTTAGGGTGCCTGCATAATATTGGATGTCATGCCCGGCCTTGTGCCGGGCATCCACGCCTTACTTGGCGCAAGCCTCCCTGAACGCCGCATCGAGGTCGTCGATCAGGTCGTCGGGATGTTCCAGGCCGATGGAGACGCGGATCAGACCTTCGGTGACGCCGAGCACGTCGAGGATCTTGGTGCCGACGCCCGAGTGAGTCGTTGAGGCCGGATGGCAGACCAGCGATTCCGTGCCGCCGAGGCTGACGGCGGATTTGAACAGGGTCAGCGCATTGATGAGTTTGAAGCTCTGCTGGCGCGTCGCCCCTTCCAGCGTGAACGAGAAGGTCGAGCCGGGGCCCGAGCACTGGCGCTGGTAGACGGTCTGGTAAGTGTTGTCGGGGATCAGGTCGGGATGCCGCACGGTGACCTTCATATGCGGGTTGGTGTTGAGCCACTGCGCGACTTTCCGGCCGCTCTCCGCCGCGCGGGTCATGCGGATCACCAGCGTTTCCAGCGAGCGGGCGATCATCCAGGAGGAATGCGGGTCGAGCTGGCTGCCGAAGGTGTTGCGGTAGCTGCGGATGCGGTCGAGCCGGGCTTTGGCGCCGACCGCGCTGCCGGCCACCAGGTCGCTATGGCCGCCGACATATTTGGTGAGAGAATACACCGCGATGTCGACGCCATGCAGCAGGGGCTTCTGGAAGATCGGCCCCAGCATGGTGTTGTCGCAGACCACTAGGGGTCGCGCGCCGCTCTGTTTGGCGGCGATGGCATCGGCGGCCTTGGCCACCATGGCGAAATCGACCATGGCATTGTTCGGGTTGGCCGGCGTCTCGATGAAGATCATGGCGATACGGCCTGTTGCACTCGCCGCGGCGCTGGTGATGTCGCGGTCATGCAGGCCGTCATGGAATTCGGCCGTATGGATGCCGAATTCAGGCAGCACCTTGCGGATCATCGTCTCGGTACCGCCATAGAGCGGCGAGGAATGCAGCAGGGTGTCGCCCGGCCTTAAGAATGTGAGGAAGGCGCTGGCGATGGCGGCCATACCGCTGGAGAAAACCGCGGCGGCTTCGGCGCCTTCGAGCAGCGCCAGCCGGTCCTCGACGATCTCGAGGTTGGGATGGTTGAAGCGGCTGTAGATCAGCCCGGCCTTCTCGCCGTCCGGCAGTTTGGTGCGGCCGGCCATCAGGTCGAAAAAGGCGGCGCCGTCTTCCGCCGTCTTATAGGCGAAGGTGGAGGTGAGGAAGACCGGCGGCTTGACCGCGCCTTCCGAGAGGAAGGGGTTGTAGCCGTAAGTCATCATCTGGGTTTCGGGATGCAGGTCGCGGTCGCCGGCGCGAGTCTTCTTCTGGGTCCGTTTGGCCATGATGCTGGGCTCCGTGTTGTCCGGCGCCCAGCATACAGGCTGCCGTCAGTCGCCGGGCAGCATCTTTATGTGACCGGGCTGGGTCGCCACCCGTTCCATCCAGGCGCGGATGGCCGGGAAGGGCTTGAGATCGAGATCGGACTCGTCCGCGCGGTGGGTATAGGCATAGAGCGCGATATCGGCGATCGAGTAGCTGTCGCCGACGAAGAAGCGGTGCTTCTGCAGATGCTGCTCCATGACGCCGAGCGCGGCGCGGCCCTTCTCCAGCCGCTCGGGCATCTCGGCCATGCGCGGATGCTCACGGCCGAGATGGCGCAGGATCCAGCGCGGCGTGGCGACATAAGGCTCGTGGCTGTACTGCTCGAAGAACAGCCACTGCATCACCTGCGCGCGCGCCAGTCGGCTGCTGGGCAGGTAGCGCGTGCCGTCGGCGAGGTAATAGAGGATGGCGTTGGATTCCGGCAGTACGAAACCGTCTTCCAGCTCTAATGCCGGAATGCGGCCGTTGGGATTCTTGGCCAGAAACGCGTGGGTGCGGGTCTCGCCCTTGTCGAGATCGAGTTCGACGCGGCTATAGGGCGTGTTCAGCAAGGCCAGCAGCAGTCGGCATTTGTAGCCGTTGCCGGAATCGAGATAGTCGTACAGCGTCAGCATCAGGCAGCCTGCTCCACCAGGCCGGGTTCGCGGCCATGGGCGTAAGAGAATCCTTCATCGGCCCAGCCGGTCATGCCGCCGATCATGATCTTCACCGGATAGCCGAAGGTCGCCAGCTTCAGCGCCGCGCGGTCGGCGCCGTTGCAATGGGGCCCGGCGCAATAGACCACGAACAGCGTATCGGCCGGCCAGCGCGCCGCCATGCGTTCGGCGGTCATGTCGGGATGCGGCAGGCTCAGCGCGCCGGGCACATGGGCGTCCGCATAGGCGTTGCGGCCGCGCACATCGAGCAGCACGAAATCCTGCCGCGCCGTCTGCAGGGCGTTATGGACGTCCCAGCAATCGGCCTCGAAGGTGAGTTTGGCGGCGAAATGCCGGACCGCATCGGCGGCCGGTGCGGCCGGGGTTTCGGCGACAAGGCTGGGCATGGCGGGCTCCTGGGGTTCGGGGATGGGCTGGCCGCAGTCTCACCTAAGCAGAACTGGGGTACAAACCAGTCTTTCTCAGGGATTGGCTTAGGAAAGCTAAGTCTGGCAGACTGGAGCCATGCGCCGCCGCCTGCCACCGCTCAATGCCCTGCGTGCCTTCGAGGCCGCCGCCCGCCATGGCAGCTTTGCCCTGGCCGCCGCCGAACTCGGCGTCACGGCGGCTGCGGTGAGCCAGCAGGTGAAGGGTCTGGAGGCGCAGCTGCAGGTGCCGCTGTTCCTGCGTCAGGCCCGCGGGCTGACCCTCACCACGGCCGGCCGCGCCTATCTGCCGGGCCTGAGCGACGGCCTCGACCGCCTCGCCGCCGCAACGGCGCATTTACGCGAGGGCGAGGCCAGCGGCCTGGTCACGCTGACCACGCTGGCGTCGTTTGCGGCCGGCTGGCTGGTGCCGCGCTTAAGCCGCTTCCGTCAGCAATATCCCGGCATCGACCTGCGCATCGACACTTCGCGGCGGCTGGTGGATTTCGCACGCGAGGATATCGATCTCGCCATCCGCTTCGGGCCCGGACCGTTCAAGGGGCTTGAGGCCGTGCGGCTGCTGGATGAGGAGGTGTTTCCCGTTGCCAGTCCGGCGCTGCTGCATGGCGGCCAGCCGCTGCAGCGCTTTGCCGATCTGGCGCAGCACCAGCTGCTGCATGATGTCGATGCCCATAACAACCAGCCCTGGCTCAACTGGGCCGACTGGTTCCGCCGCGAGGGCCTGGCCGAAGCCCGTGCGGCGCGTGGATTGTTCTTCACCGATTCAAACGTTCTGGTGGCCGCCGCGGTGGCCGGGCAGGGCGTGGCGCTCGGCCGGTCGCCGCATCTGGGCGAGCAGCTGGCGCGCGGCCATCTGGTGCGATTGTTCGAACAGAGCTGGACCGCCGGCTGGTCCTATTACATCGTCGCGCCGGCGGCGCAGCTCAAACGCCCGCTGGTGCAGGCGCTGGTCGACTGGCTGCAGAGTGAAGCGGCGCGCGCCGACTAGTTCTGGCTGAGCAGCGAGAGCAGCGGCGTGCGGCGCAGTTCGCCATCGGTTTCGGAAGCCTGACGCTTGAAGCGCTCGAATTCCTTGCCTTCCAGCTTGCGGCCCGAGGGGAAGCGCACGCCGGTCGGATTGATCTGCTTGCCGTTCTGCATCACTTCATAATGCAGGTGCGGGCCGGTCGAGCGGCCGGTGGTGCCCACGGCGCCGATGATCTGGCCCTGGCGCACGCGCTGGCCGGTCTTCACGCCGAGCCGGCTCATATGCGCATAGGCGGTCATATAGCCATTGCCATGCTTGATGCGGACATACTGGCCGTAGCCGCCGTTCCAGCCGGCGAGATCGACGGTGCCGTCGCCGGCGGCCTGGATCGGCGTGCCGGTGAGCGCGCCGAAATCGACGCCCTTGTGCATCAGGCTGAAGCCGAGGATCGGATGATGGCGCATGCCGAAGCCCGAGGTGAGGCGCGCGCCATCGATGGGCGTACGCAGCAGCGCCTTGCGCACGCTGGAGCCCGAGGGCGTGAAGTAGTCGGCATCGCCGCCATCAGACGGCTGATAGAAGTAGTAGCGCAGCTCGCGACCGGACAGCGTCATCGCCGCCGCCGCGATGCGGCCGGTCTTCACCGTCTTGCCGTTGTCATCATAGTGGCGATCGAAGAACAGTTCGAAGCGATCGCCCGGCTGCACTTCGCGCTGGAAGTCGACATCGTATGAGAAGATGCGGATGAACTC